>NZ_FXAW01000002.1 GCF_900177665.1 Marivirga sericea | reverse complement strand
GCTTCTCACATCACCTGCTTGAGACTCAATAGCTGCAATAAGCTCGTCACTAGCTGTAATAATGAATTGGCTACCTCCTGTATCATTCATTAGCAATGAATGCAAACTGTTATTGGCACCGTCAACTCCATTCCAATCAGCAACACCTAAATCTGATGAAAACACTGCTTCTGGATGAAATACGAAATTAGCATCATCCCATGAAGCTACATAATCAGCAGCTGCCACTAGGTCAGATCCATCTCCAGCAATCGCTTGCTGAGCGAAGTTAGCTGCGTCACCATTTCTACCCCAGTATAAATATACTCTTGCTAACAAAAGTCTAGCTGCTGTTTTATTAGCTCTAGCTACTGCAGACGTTCCAGCACCAGCTTCAGGTAAGTCAGCTATTGCTTCCAATAAATCTTGCTCTATTTGCTCATATACCTGCTCATTGGTCGCTCTAGGTCTATCATCCGCGTTTGCAGAACCAACAGTAGGTTCAGTTCTTAATATAGCAGATAAGTTAAAACCATTCACTTCCTGACCTGGCTCATAGCCTAATACCCTAGCTAAATCGTGATAGAATAAAGCACGTAAAAACTTTGCTTCAGCCTTCAACACATTTTTCGCAGCCTGATCTCCAGCAACTTCCTCTCCATCAATCAGGTTAATAACGATATTACATTCGTTAATACCCACATAACGATTAAACCAAATATTGATACCCGAATTCACTGCGTTTACATAGTCACCTTCGTATCTACCAGTAAACTGTACAAGCTCCATATTATCAGCTAAAATTTCAGGCCCTATCATCATGGTTTGACCATAATACCCAAAATCGTTAACACTTTCGTAAGCAGAAAATAATACTGCCTCAAAGCCACCTAAGTCGCCTAAAACCACTTCTTGAGGAAGTGCAGCCTTGTTTTCTACATCTAAGTCTGTACAAGATGTGAAAAGGATGCCTCCCATTAAAAATATATATAATAATTTCTTCATGATTATCTCTTGTTTAAAAATTATAATCCGATGTTAATACCTGCAGAGAACTGTCTTCCTAAAGGATAAGCTCCGAAAGAAGAAACCCCAGTACCATTGTTATTGGCCACTACTTCAGGATCAATACCATCATATTCGGTCCAAGTTAGAAGATTCACTCCCTGCACAAATACTCTAGCTTGCCTCATATTAGCTCTTTCCAAAATTGATTTTGGAATATCATATGACAAGGTTAAAGTCTTTAATCTAATGTAAGAAGCATCAGACAAGAATCTATCGGTTACCAAATTATTACTAGTTTGGGCTACACCTGCTATCGTTTGATTTGGCGTTACCTGAGGATAGTTGGTTAAATCACCTGGTTGTTCCCAGCTATTTAAGATATCCTGTCTTTTATTTCCAACTCCACCAGGACCTAGAAGGTTGTATAAATCACCATTGTAGGCCATATTACCGTACTGGTATTGGAAAAATACGTCTAATGACAATCCTTTATAAGAGAATGTATTACTCCACCCACCAAAATGAGTCGGAATAGCACTTCCTGCAACATAACCATCTTCAAAGTTTTCAGTGTAAGAAAGGTTACCATCTTTGTTTATAAACATTTGACGACCGTTAGCAGGATTCACACCAGCTGATTCAGCAAAGTAAAAGAAATCTGCAGGCTCACCTACGATTAATTCTGGAATACCAGTATCAGCATCAAAAATAGTATCTTGACCGCCAGTTAGTTCTGTTACTTCATTCTGCAAGAATGAAATATTAAATCTTGAGTCAAATCTGAAACCGCCTTGATCTACTACGATACCACCAATTTCGATATCAATACCTTGATTTCTCAAAGCTCCTACGTTATCAAATATAGAGTTGTTAGTTACACCTGCATTTTGGAAGAATGGAACCGCAAATAATAAATCTCTGTTATTGGTTCTCCAAAAATCAATATTACCAAATAATCTATTATTCAATAATGAGTAGTCAATACCAATGTTGATGGCTTCTTCTTCTTCCCAACTTACAAAGTCATTACCTAATTGAGTAACCGTTACAGTGGAACCTCCTAAGTATTGTCCAGTAGCACCTCCCCAGTTAGTTAAAGGCACATAGTTAGCTGGAGTTCCGTCGATTGGACTTCTTAATTCAGCATTACCTAATACACCATAACTCGCTTTCAATTTTAAGTCATCTACAAAACTAACATCTTGTAAGAACACTTCGTCAGATAATCTCCATCCAAGAGACCCTGCATAGAATGTACCATACTTAGATTCAGATCCGAATCTAGAGTGTCCATCACGTCTTACAGTCACACTCGCTAAATATCTATCATCGTAGTCGTAATCCACTTTTCCAAATACACCTAATCTTTTATATTCTTGGAAGAATCCTCCAACCGATGTTGGTTGACCATCTCCTGGCAATCTAAAGAATGGATTTGCAAAAGAGTTAGCACCTAAACTTGCACCTTCTCTTTCTTCAAATTTATACTCGTAACCTACAATAGCTTTCACTCTGTGAACATCAGCAAATATCTTACTGTAATTCAAGTTATAGTTGGTATTAAAATTAATAGTTCTTCTGTTATTAACAAAGATCGAACCACCTGCAGCTCTAAAAACTGGAATAGTCGAAGGCCTCTGGTTATCATCTCTGTTCATAGAAAAGTCTATTCCAACGAACCCTGTCGCAGATAAACTAGGTAAGATTTGATAGGTTGCATTTGCGCTTGATACCGTTTGCAATGTTCTACCTAGTCTTACTTCTTCGTTTACGCCTTGTAAGATATTATATCCAAACAAATGAGATAAGCCATTAGTAGGATAAAGATTGTAATCACCGTTTGCATCAGTTGCAGGTGAAGTAGGGATTGCTTCGAAACTTGCTACCCAAGGTCCATTCACAAAGTTACCATTTGCAATTGAACCGAATTGTCTATTGTGTGCCAAAGATAATTTTGCTCCAACTGTTAATTTATCAGTAGCCTGATGATTTAAGTTCAAACGTCCTGTGAACCTTTCGAAGTCTGACATGATTACCTGACCTTCTTGCTTGTTATATGATCCACCAAAGTAGAATTGAGTTTTCTCATCTCCACCTGACATTGATAGGTCATACGTTCTAAATCTTGCATCTTGGAACATATTGTCTACCCAGTCATACTCCTCATAAGAAGACGGATCTTCTGGATTACCATATAATGCAAATGCTCCAGTACCAGGAGTAGCAGGATCAATTCCTACGTTTATTTGCTGCTGAGCCTGAAATCTTGTAAAGTCTTCAGCACCCAATACTTCATATAAATTGAACGGCTGTACAACACCTTCTTGAACGCTCAAGTTAACTTGCGTTTTTCCTTTTCTAGAACCAGTTTTAGTCGTTACGATTACAACACCATTAGCTGCCTGAGCACCATATATCGCTGATGCAGAAGCATCTTTTAATATATCTATGGACTCAATATCATTAGGATTGATAGAATTCAAAGGGTTTGAAGAACCTTGAGTAGATCCACCACCTTGAGTTCCAACTTGTACACCATCTATGATGATCAACGGATCATTACTAGAGTTGATGGAACCCACCCCTCTAATTCTGATATTCATTGCACCACCTGGAGCACCACTGGCAGCAGAAATTTGCGTACCTGCAACTCGTCCTTGAATAGCTCTATCAAAAGATTGCATTGGCAAATCTTCGATCACATCACCCTTAACAGAAGAAATTGAACCCGTGATTTCTCTTTTCAATTGAGAACCGTATCCAGTTACAACAACTTCTGATAATTGTTGCACATCAGTAGCCATTTGGATATCGATTACAGAACGAGCTCCAATAGCAACTTCCTGCTTCACCATACCAATAAATGTAAAAACTAATGTACCTCCCTCAGAAGGAACTGATATTTTGTAATTACCATCTAAATCAGTGGTAATACCTGTACCAGTACCTTTTAATAAAACGTTCACACCCGGTAAGGACTCGCCAGTCTCGTCATCAGTGACTGTACCGCTTACAGTGCGATCCTGTGCCCATGCGTGTAGCACGAACACCAACATGAAACATGTTAGTAGAATCTTCTTCATACTTATTTTAGTTTAGGTTAACAATAATTAAAAGTTAAATGTACATAACATTAACTGAAAATACCTAACAAAATATAAATTTTTCTTGAAAATTAATTGCCAAATAAAAAATATATATTTTGCACTGATAGAGTCAATTGTAGACATGTGACATTATAATACAATATAATCGAAAACAACCAGCCGTTTAAGAATATGTTTAAATATAATTATTTCTATATTTTTTTGAACTAGATTATTTTAAATACAACAGTCTTTAAATACTCTCCAGAGGGTAACTTTTTTGCACCATAGCCTACAACCTGCACATTTTCTTTATCAACTCCTGCCCTTTTAACTAACTGATTGTAAACGGCAGTAGCTCTTTTCTTTGATAACTCCTTATTATAAGCAGCAGAACCTACCTCATCTGTATATCCACCAATTTCAATTCTTATATCTGGATTTTGAATAAGGAAGTCAGCAATTTTACTTATTTCATTGCCGGATTTATTAGATAGCTCATAACTATCAAATTCAAAATAGATGTTGTTTAATACAACGATTTCATCCTTCCGGATCGGTTTTAAGCTAAAATTCAACTGTGTTTTGCTTTCACTGATCTCCAATTTCTTCGATAAGAATAGATATCCTGCCGATTCTACATAAAATGAATAATCGGAAGGTTTAGGTATAACAACTTTATATTCTCCTGTTTTAAAATTACTGTACGTTTCCTGCACCAAGCTATCCATTGCTAAATCATAAATTTGAATTTTTGCTCTTAAATTAGAGCTATCGATAGCATCGATCACTTTACCGTATACTAAATTAATTTTAGTCGCCTTCTCTACGTCTTCATAAAAGATCTTTGAAGGCGGGTATTTTTCCTCAGATTGTAACTCTCTCGCCCAATACCTGTCTCCACTAAATGTTTGATGATAAGAAAGTTCATTGTTAAATGTATTGATAGGCAATCCAATATTCTCTACTTCTTTATCAGAAATGGGCCAATCTATTTTGTAGATATCAAAGCCACCCATCCCAACTCTTCCATTAGAACTGAAAAATAATTCTTCATTTGACAAACTTAAGAAAGGGGAAATTTCATCTGCAAAAGTATTCACCTTATCACCTAGGTTTACTGCTTTAGACCATTCTCCATTTACTTTTTTAGCATAATATAGATCTCTTTTACCCAAACCACCTTTTCTATTAGAACTAAACAACAAAAATCTCCCATCAGAGGAAAGAAAAGGTTGTGACTCCCATGCACTGGAATTAATTTTTACACCCAAATTTTCCGGTTTCTGCCAGTCATCTCCTTCAAAATAAGAAATATATAAATCACAACTTCCGAATCCATCACGCTTATTACAGCTAGTAAAGACCATCACTCTTCCATCTGCTGAAATAGCGGCCGCTCCTTCATTTTCTTTTGTATTAATAACTGGAACCTCTTCTACATTCTGAAATTGATTTCCGGACAGTTTTGCTCTATATATTCCTTCTGCTAAACTACCTGTTCGTTGCCCCGTGAAGTACAGAAATTCAGAGGGGTAGAGAGTGAAAAATGGGAAATAAATACTTCTGAAGATTTTCTCTGACTCAATGGATTTAATATCCTGATTATTTGCTGGACTACCATTTAGCTCTTTCGAAGCAAATTCAATTGATTTGCTGATAACTTCGGCCATATTAATGTAATCTTCTTTATAACCTTTCTGTAAGTATATTTGAATAGGCTTTTTAGCTAATTGATATTTTCCGCGATCAAAAGATTCTTTACCTAATAAAAAGTAGAAATCTGTATATTTGGCAGGCCATTCTTCCTCTAATGAAAATGCTTTTTCAAGAGACCCCACGACTTTATTTAAATCATTGATCCCGTAAAACAAAGTGGCCTTTTCTAAATAGAGATGATGGTTTGCAGGTTCAATTTCAATAGCCTCCTCCATGTACTGAACTGCTCCTTCCCAATTTCTTTGGTAAAGTGCTTCCTTCGATTTTTCAAGCAGCCTTTCTGTCCTCCATTTGTAGTCTTGACAAATGGCGTCAATGAAAAAAGATGAAAATAAAATTAAGAGCGATATTTTTTTGAAATTCATACTCCAATTTAGTAGATAAGGAAGAATTTCAAAAGGAAATTATCTTTTATGGGATTTGCAAGTATTTATGAGTCTGTAAAGATATAGCCCACTTCGGGTTTGCTTTTACGTAATCTACAATCAAAGGCATCATTTCTTCTCGTTTCCCCCATTCCGGCTGTAGTAATAGCTTGCAATCAGTCCCCACTTTTTCCGCATGCTCTTCTGCCCATTTAAAATCAGATTTATTAAAAACAATAATTTTCAATTCATCAGCTCTTTCATACCAATGATCTAATGGTGCTTTGAATTTCTTCGGAGAAAGACAAACCCAATCTACCATGCCCGAAAAGGGATGAGCACCTGAAGTTTCTACATTAACATGAAAACCTTTTTGTAATAAACGTTTGGTTAAGCCATGCATATCATACATAAAAGGTTCGCCTCCTGTGATGACAGCCAGACGAGATTCATATTGATAGGCATCATCTACTATATCATCAATTTTTTTCAGTGGCCATTTATCTGCATCCCAACTATCTTTTACATCACACCATACACAGCCCACATCACAACCACCCAATCGAATAAAATAAGCTGGCTTTCCATTATGGAACCCCTCTCCTTGGATGGTGTAAAATGCTTCCATTATTGGAAGCTCTATATTGGGATCAAACGAGTTCTTGTCCATAAATTTCTTTTTGAGAAGCAAGCCATGTATTCATTAGTAAGCCTGCTCTTGTCATGGGCCCTACTCCACCAGGAACAGGTGTTATGTGGGTTGCTTTCTTCGATACTTCATCAAATAAAACATCGCCCTTTAAGGCAAAACCTGATTTTTTACTTGCGTCAGGAACGCGCGTTGTACCAACATCAATCACCACCACATCGTTCTTCACCATATCAGCAGTAATCAGACCTGGCTTCCCAACGGCAACAATTAAAATATCAGCTTGTTTCGTATATTTTGCTAAGTCTACAGTATGCCTATGAGTTAAAGTTACTGTGGCATCCCCAGGATAATTCGCACTACCCATCAAAATCGAGACCGGTGAACCTACAATATGACTTCTCCCAACCACTACGCAATGTTTGCCCCTTGTTAAAATATCATACCTTTTTAATAATTCCATCACTCCAAAGGGAGTTGCCGGAACATAAGCAGGTAAATTAGAAGCCATTCTTCCGTAATTTACTGGATGAAAACCGTCCACATCTTTTTCTGGTTTGATGGCATTTAATACTTTATCAACATCAATATGCTTTGGCAATGGTAGCTGAACGATGAAGCCATCGACTCTTTCATCATTATTGAGCTTATCTACCTCTTGTAAAAGCTCAGCTTCTGAAATAGAATCATCAAAAAGCAATTTTGATGATTCAAATCCAATCTCTTGGCAATCCTTAACTTTAGCTTCTACATAAGTTTGGCTTGCACCATCGTTCCCAACCAAGATTGCAGAAAGATGAGGAACTTTCCCACCTTCCTTCTTTAATGCTTCAACTTTTCCTTTTAATTCTTCCTTTATTTGAGAAGAAATTTTCTTCCCATCTAATAACATAGCCATGGTAGTATGCTGGTATAGTGATTACTAATTTATTTGCTAAGTGAAGTTTAGTCCAATTTAAGAACCGCCATAAATGCTTCTTGTGGGATTTCAACATTCCCAACTTGTCGCATCCTTTTTTTACCTTTCTTTTGTTTTTCTAAAAGCTTTCTTTTTCTAGAAATATCTCCACCATAACATTTTGCCAGGACGTTTTTACGTAGAGCTTTTACAGATTCTCTGGCAATAACTTTAGTTCCTATAGCAGCCTGAACTGCTATCTCAAATTGCTGTCTAGGGATCAACTCTTTTAATTTTTCGCACAATTTTTTACCCCATTCATAAGCTTTATCCCTATGAACAATGGCAGAAAGTGCATCCACTTTATCTCCATTTAACAGAATATCCAATTTTACTAAATTACTAGTGTGATAACCTACCAATTCGTAATCTAAAGAAGCATAGCCTTTTGAAATAGTTTTCAGTTTATCAAAGAAATCAAATACGATTTCCGCCAATGGCAAATGAAAAGTTAATTCAACTCTGCTCTGTGTTAAATAAACTTGATTTTTGATTTCTCCTCTCTTGTCCATACAAAGTGAAATAACAGGTCCAACAAAATCCTCTTTAGTTATGATCTGCGCTCTGATGTACGGCTCTTCCAAGTAGTCAATACTTCCCAAATCGGGTAATTCAGAAGGTGCACTTACTTTCACCATTTCTCCATCTTTCTTAAATGCATGAAACTGCACAGAAGGAACTGTGGTAATCACAGTCATATCAAATTCACGTTCTAATCTCTCCTGCACTATTTCCATGTGCAACATCCCTAAGAACCCACACCTAAATCCAAAGCCTAAGGCTGCGGATGTTTCGGGCTCCCAAACTAATGAGGCATCATTTAATTGTAATTTCTCCATGGATGCTCTAAGTTCCTCAAATTCCGAGGTTTCTACTGGGTAAATACCCGCATAAACCATAGGTTTTACATTTTCAAAACCTTGAACCGCTTTCCCTGGATTATCAACATGAGTGACAGTATCACCCACTTTAACTTCTTTAGCCACTTTAATTCCGCTAATTAAATAACCCACATTACCTGTGCTTATGGTTTGCTTAGGTTGCTGAGTTAATTTTAGAATTCCGATTTCATCTGCCTCGTAAGTCTTACCGGTATTAATGAATTTAATCTTATCACCTTTCGAGATTTCGCCATTAAAAACCCTAAAATACACCTCTATCCCTCGGTACGGATTAAACACAGAATCAAAAACCATAGCTTGTAAAGGCGCATTCGGATCTCCGGTTGGCGCTGGGATTCTATGTGCAATGGCTTCAAGAATTTCTGCAATTCCTATTCCTTCTTTTGCACTAGCATGTAAAATATCCTCCTTTTTACAACCAATTAATTCAATAATCTGGTCCGATACCTCTTCCACCATGGCTCCAGGTAGATCAATTTTATTAAGCACTGGAATGATTTCCAAATCATGTTCAATAGCCAAATAGAGGTTGGAGATAGTTTGAGCCTGAATTCCTTGCGCAGCATCGACAATCAAAAGCGCGCCTTCACAGGCTGCAATAGAACGAGATACTTCGTAAGAAAAATCCACGTGCCCAGGCGTATCAATTAGGTTATAAGTATACTCCTCCCCGTTCAATTTATATTCCATTTGGATTGCATGTGATTTGATGGTGATACCTCGCTCACGCTCCAAATCCATATTATCCAACAACTGTTCCATTTTCTCACGCTCATTCACTGTTTGGGTTGAATCCAAAAGTCTGTCTGCCAAAGTACTTTTACCATGGTCAATATGCGCAATAATGCAAAAATTTCTAATATTCTTCATCTGTATAACTTTGCTCGACTATTGTGACTTGGCAGTCAAATTGACCATTGCTCTATTGAACCTCAATAATAAGTCGGTCTTAGACCGTTCGTCTTCATAATCGAAGTGCAAAAGTACGTAATAAGGCTGAGATATAATAATGAGGTGTTTTTATTTTAATGTAACTTATGTAAGCTACTAAACCACTCATCAGAATAACTCAATCTACTTTTTAAATACTATCTGAGCATTCACAACACTACCTTTTAAAAGTATAATCTTATAAAAGCATTCATTATCAAAAAGGGTTCATAATAATTTTCTTAATTTTGGGCTTATGGGAATACGTGCAGTACTAAGTAAACCATTGGCGGCTATTGTAGTCAACCAACAAAAAAAGTGGGCAGCTCATCCGGCACTGTCCCAAGTCAAAATATTTAAGAACATTATTCAGAAAGCCAAAAATACAGCTTTTGGGAAAGATCATGGCTTTGATAGCATTCAAACTTATGAAAATTTTAAAAAGCAAGTCCCTATTCGGGATTATGAGGGGCTAAAACCTTATGTCGATAAAATATTAAAAGGAGAGTCAGATGTGCTCTGGCCTGGAAAACCCGCTTATTTTGCCAAAACTAGTGGTACAACTTCAGGCACAAAATATATTCCGATTACTAAAGACTCTATTCCAAACCACATCAATAGTGCTAAAAATGCTTTGCTAAGCTATGTGCATGAAACAGGTAAATCTCAATTTCTTGATGGAAAATTAATTTTCTTATCAGGCGCTCCAACTTTAGAAAAGAAAGCAGGCATTAACACGGGACGTTTATCAGGAATTGTGAATCATCATGTTCCAAATTATTTAAGAACCAATCAACTTCCATCTTATGATACTAATTGTATAGAAGAATGGGAAGAAAAATTAGAACGTATTATTGATGAGACTTTGGACCAAGATATGAGCCTGATTTCAGGAATTCCACCCTGGGTGCAAATGTATTTTGATAGAATTCAGGCGCGAGTTGAAAAACCGATCAAAGACATATTTCCAAATTTCGAAATGTTTGTATATGGCGGTGTGAACTTTGAACCCTACAAAAATAAACTCTATGAAAGTATTGGTAAAAAAGTAGATTCCATTGAAACATATCCAGCTTCTGAGGGATTTATAGCTTATCAAGATACTCAGACCGAAGGAGGACTTTTACTTTTATTAAACAGTGGGATATTTTTTGAGTTTATTCCAGTTGAAGAATATTTTGATGAAAATCCAACTCGGCTTATGATAGACCAGGTGGAATTGGACAAAAACTATGCTTTAATCATCAATAGTAATGCAGGATTGTGGGGTTATTCGATTGGAGATACAGTAAAATTTGTTTCTACTAGTCCTTACAGAGTAGTGGTTTCAGGAAGGATTAAGCATTTTATTTCGGCATTTGGTGAGCATGTGATAGGTGAAGAGGTTGAAAATGCAATGAGAGCAACATTAGAAAAATTTGAAAATGTTAAAATAACCGAATTCACAGTTGCCCCACAGGTGACACCAAAAGATGGGCTTCCACATCATGAATGGTTCGTGGAATTTGACAACCCACCGATTGACTTAGAAGCCTTTTCTCAAGAATTGGATATCAATTTGAGAAAGCGAAATAGTTATTATGATGATCTGATTACGGGAAGCATTCTAAGAACTTTAAAAATTAGGACGCTTAAAAAAGCCTCGTTTATAAACTATATGCGCTCTGAGGGAAAACTGGGCGGACAAAATAAAGTACCTCGACTTTCAAATGATCGAAAATTAGTCGAGGCTTTGGAAAAGTATACACATTAACATTTATTTATATTAATTGACTTATGTCTAACAAAAAATCGATAGCCATCTTAGGCTCTACAGGTTCAATTGGAACTCAAGCTTTAGAGGTTATCAAATCACATCCTGATCATTTTCAAGTTGAAGTGCTAACTGCACAACATAATGCTGATCTCCTTATTCAGCAATCTATTCAATACAGACCCAATGCAGTGGTAATTGGAAACGAAGCTTTCTATGATCAAATATTCAACGTACTTGATCCTTTAGGAATAAAAGTTTACTCAGGCGAAAAATCCTTGGCTAGTGTGGTTCAAATGGACAGCATTGATGTAGTATTGACTGCATTAGTAGGCTACGCAGGCTTAGTACCTACCATAAAAGCCATCGAAGCTGGAAAACATATCGCCTTGGCGAATAAAGAAACCTTGGTAGTTGCAGGAGAATTAGTCACTTCTTTGGCTAAGGAAAAAGGCGTAAATATTTACCCTGTAGATTCTGAGCATTCCGCAATTTTCCAGTGCCTAGTTGGGGAATTTCATAATCCTATAGAAAAAATAATTCTCACTGCATCTGGTGGTCCTTTTAGAGGCAGAAACAGGAAATTTTTGGAGTCCGTTAAAAAAGAACAAGCTCTAAAACACCCCAATTGGGATATGGGAGCAAAAATAACCATTGACTCTGCTAGTTTGATGAATAAAGGTTTGGAAGTAATTGAAGCCAAATGGCTATTCAATCTTCGGGAGGATCAAGTAGATGTTGTTGTGCACCCGCAATCTATCATCCATAGTATGGTGCAGTTTGAAGATAGCTCAATAAAAGCACAAATGGGACTTCCAGACATGCGGGTGCCGATTATGTTCGCTTTAAGCTACCCTGACCGTTTGAAATCTGATTTTCCACGGTTTAATTTCATGGATTATCCGCAACTCACATTTGAGCAACCCGATAGCGATACATTCCGTAATCTAGCCTTAGCCTTTCATGCACTTGGAAGAGAAGGAAATGCAGCTTGTATTTTGAATGCAGCGAACGAAGTAGTAGTTTCGGCCTTTCTTGAAGATAAAATTTCCTTCTTAGGAATGTCAGAAGTCATAGAAAATTGCTTGGCAAAAGTAGCTTATGTCAAAACACCAAGCTTGGAAGATTATATTTCAACAGATAAAGAAACTAGAATTAAAGCTTTAGAGTTTATAAATTAATGGAAACAGTTATCATGATCGCCCAACTAATATTGGGCTTATCTATTTTAGTAGGATTGCACGAGTTTGGTCACCTTTTGGCAGCAAAAGCATTTGGTATGAGGGTGGAACAATTTTCAATAGGATTCCCTCCCAAAATTTTCAGTTTTAAATACGGTGAAACTGAATACGCACTTAGCGCTATCCCTTTAGGTGGTTTTGTAAAAATTTCAGGTATGATCGATGAATCTCTGGATACAAAAAACCTAGACAAAGAGCCCGAGCCTTATGAATTTAGGGCGAAACCCGCATGGCAAAGATTGATTGTGATGATGGGTGGCATTATTGTAAACGTTATCACCGGTATTATCATATTTATATTTCTACAGTATGGATATGGAGAAACTTATGAGTCGAAAGAAAATATAACTGAAAACGGCCTCTATGCGTATGAGCCCGCCAAAGAAATTGGATTACAGACTGGTGACATCATCATAAATGTAAATGGAAAAGAGTATGAAAAAGTTAGCGACCTAACTAGTTCTGACGTTCTGTTAGAATCTGACAGTTACTATACAGTATTGAGAAATGGGGAAGAAATCATTGTCCCTATTCCAAATGATATGATTGAAAGAATCTCCGAAGACAATCAGCGAGTCCCATTCATTCAGCCCTTGTATGAATTTGAAGTGGAAAGTATAACACCTCAAAGCAATGCTGATATGGCTGGTTTGATGCCAGGAGACAAGGTAATTGCTGTTAATGGTAAGGAAGTAAGATATTTCCAATTCTTTAGAGAAGTGCTTGAAAGTAATAAAGGTGAAGAAATTCGCTTGACCATTAAAAGAAATGAAAAAATAGAAACCCTTCAAGCTAGAGTTGGAGATGATGGCTTATTAGGTTTTAGACCTAAAATGAATGCCGAATTGGAACACGAAGAATTCAGCTTTGCTGAATCTATTCCTACAGGTACGAAAAAAGCGTTCAATGTAATTTGGTTAAATATTAAAGGTTTTGGTAAAATTTTCAGAGGCGAAGTTTCGGCTTCAGAATCATTGTCAGGACCAATTGGCATTGCTCAAATTTTTGGTGGAGAATGGGTATGGCAAAAATTCTGGGGAATAACTGGACTTCTTTCTATGGTCTTGGCTTTTATGAACTTCTTACCAATTCCTGCATTGGATGGAGGACATGTAGTATTCTTAAGCTATGAAATCATTTCTGGCAGAAAGCCTTCTGATAAATTCCTTGAGAATGCTCAAAAGGTAGGTATGGTTTTATTATTGAGCTTGATGGCTTTTGCCATTTTCAATGATATCTGGAAAGTAATTTTCTAATAATGAAGCCCACTAAAGTCTTAACTTATATCGTAATAGCAGCAGTCATTTTGATTGCTGTTTTTAGTTTGTTTGATGCAGGCGAAAGTCCGGAAGTAGAAAGCAATTACATTGAAGAAATGAAAGCTTTCCGTCATCAAAAGGACAGCTTTATGCGAAATGATGAAAAATCTCCTTTTATTGAACAAAATGTGGCCTTCAATGGGTTGAATTATTTCGATGTGGCTGAAAGCTTTAAAGTAAAGGCATCGGTTGAAGCCATTTCGGATGGGAAAATTTATGAGCTACAAACAAGCGATGATAAGATCAAAACTTTTCAAGCAGTCGCTATTTTACATTTTGATATAGTTGGCTCCCATCAAGATTTAACCTTATTGCAATCGGCTGAAGATGGGCATTTCTTTTTGCCATTTTATGATGAAACATCAGCTATCACTACCTATGGTGCAGGACGATATTTGGAAGTGGATTATAAAAAAGGGCAACCGCAAGTCGTTCTGGATTTCAATAAAGCTTATAACCCTTACTGCGCCTATACTGAAGGCTACAGTTGTCCCGTACCTCCACCAGAGAATAACATCTCTATTTCGATTAATGCCGGAGAGAAGAATTATGAATAAGTGAAAATAGTCAGTCTTTTCTTGTTTCTTATTTTATAACAAAAACTGCGCAGGCGTCTTTGACGCAAAAAAAATCTCGCAGAGCCGCTAAGGCGCAAAGTTTACGCAAAGGGAAACATAGCTTTTTGTCTTAAAATGGTAATTTCTCTCTTTTTTTACGTTGCGAGGTCATTGCGTCTTTGCGAGAGTCACCTCAAGCCTTTGGCTTGTAAACCGAAATGAAAGCCTTAGGCTTTTCCAGCGAAATAAAACAGGAAAAATTACGAATAAGCGCAATTAATCATTCTCCTTATCAATCATTTCTTTAATTTTGTTTTTAGAAAATAAAAACGAGCTTCAAAACACTCTCTTTTTTATTGTATAAGATAAATTAACAGAAATGAAGATAGCTTTAAACTGGTTAAAGAATTATATAAACATAACACAAACGCCTGAAGAACTTTCGGAAACCTTGACCAATACCGGTCTGGAAGTGGAAGGAATGGAAGAAGTTGAAACTGTGCCGGGAGGATTAAAAGGTTTAGTGATAGGTGAAGTTATAACTTGCCAAAAACACCCTAACGCAGATAAATTAAGCATTACTACAGTAAATATAGGAGAAGAGGAGCCCGTTCAAATTGTTTGTGGAGCTCCAAATGTAGCAGCTGGACAAAAAGTAGTAGTGGCAACGGTTAATTCCATACTATATCCAAATCCTGATGAGCCTTTCAAAATCAAGAAATCGAAAATCCGTGGTGAGGTTAGCATGGGAATGATTTGTGCTGAAGATGAAATTGGAATAGGCGCGAGCCATGACGGTATCCTTGTATTGGATACTGACAAGCCTAACGGAACTCCTGCTGCTGAATATTTCAATGTTGAATCTGATATCGTCTATGAAATAGGCCTTACGCCAAATCGAGCAGATGCAATGGGACATATTGGTGCTGCCAGAGACATCAAAGCAGTAACAGGTGAAGAAGTAAGATTTCCCTCTATACTTGATTTCAAAGTAGATAACCAAAATCTACCCATCAAAGTAGAGGTTGAAAATATAGTGGCTTGTCCTCGTTATAGTGGGGTAAGTATATCTGATATTAAGGTTGGAGCAAGCCCTGATTGGTTACAGAATGCTTTAAAAAGCATTGGGCTACAGCCTATCAATAACGTGGTAGATGTGACCAACTTTGTAATGCATGAACTAGGACAACCATTGCATGCTTTCAATGCGGACAAGATTTCAGGGAATACCATTAAAGTAAAAAACTTAGCTGAAGGCAGTAAATTCGTTACGCTAGATGAAAAAGAAAGAAAACTTTCTGCTAAAGATCTCATGATTTGTGATGGAAACTCCAATCCACTTTGCATAGCTGGCGTTTTTGGCGGAGTGGATTCAGGTGTGAAGGATGATACCACAAAACTATTTTTGGAATCCGCTTATTTCTCAGCCGATAGCGTGAGAAAAACCTCTCAGCAACATCAATTAAAAACGGATGCTTCCTTCCGATATGAAAGAGGAACTGATCCCAACATAACAGTTTATGCACTCAAAAGAGCAGCTTTATTAATTCAAGAAGTAGCTGGAGGTAAAATCACGAGTGAAATTCAAGATGCCTATCCTGAAAAGATTGCGGACAGAGAAGTGGTGATGAAATATAAAAACATCGACCGATTAATTGGAAAAAAGCTAGCACAGGATGAAATTCATACCATTCTCAATCGATTGGATATTGAAACCATTGATAGAATAGAAACAGGATTTACAGCTATAGTTCCACCCTACCGAGTGGATGTAACAAGAGAAGCGGATGTAATAGAGGAAATTATTCGAATTTATGGGTTCAACAATATTGACTTACCGGAAACACTTTCTAGTAGCTACATGGCTAGTTTTCCTGAAGTGGACCCTACTAAAATGAGAAAAGAAGCCGGGTTGCTACTGACTGCCAATGGGTTTCAGGAGATCATGACTAATTCATTGACAAAACCTCTATTTAGTAAACAATTGGATGGTTTCGTTGAAGCTGAAAATGTTGAAATGCTCAATAAATTAAGTGAGGACTTGGGCGTTATGCGTCAAGATTTACTTTTTACTGCCCTAGATGTATTAGCCTATAACATAAATCGGAGACAAACCGATCTAAAATTCTACGAATTCGGAAAAGTTTATAAAAAAATAAATTCAAAATATAAGGAGGAAATACGCCTTGGGATTTATCTGACTGGGAAAAACGAGACAGAAAATTGGATTCGAAAAAATGAATCTGTAAAATTTCATGATCTCTATTCGGCAGTTCTAAAAATTTTCAATAAATTTAATGCGGAAAGTATTGAAAATGAAGAATTTCAAGATGATTGCTTCGACTATGGCTTGAAGTTAAAAATCAAGCAAATTGAAGTAGCTGAACTGGGGAAATTAAGTAAAAAAACCCTGAAATTGAGTGCTTTAAAACAAGATGTTTTCTATGCTAACATTAATTGGAATGCAGTATTGAAGTTAGTCAATACAAACATCCAATTTGAGCCAGTAAGCAAATTCCCTGAAGTAAAAAGGGATTTATCTTTAGTGATAGATGACAATGTTTCATACGAAGAAATTAAGAAGATCAGTATGAAACAAGCACAATACTTAATCAGTAATATAGATGTTTTTGATGTTTATCAAGGAGATAAAATTGAAAAAGGAAAAAAAGCGTATGCTTTATCCTTTACCTTGCAAGACAAGACAAAAACATTGACAGATAAAATTATAGATAAAACAATGGAAAAACTGATGAAAGCTTTTGAAAACGAAATTGGGGCAATAATCAGAAAATAAAAATGAATCAAGCAGCAACACATAATGAATTGAATGCCCTAGAGCGAAAAGTTCAATTGCTTTTGAGTGAATTTCAAAATGCAAAGAATGAATTGAATGGCTTAAGGGCAGAAAACGAAGAGTTAAAGACTGCTTTAAAACAAAAAGACGAGAAAATTAACAACTTTCAAAATCAAGATAAAATTAGTAAAATTGTAGGAAGTATTGGGAAGAGTGAAGCTGAGGCTTCTGAGATGAAGGGTAAAATTGACGATTACATTAAAGAGATTGATAAGTGCATATTGCACTTGACAAGATAGATAATAACCGGTTTATGAGAGAACTTTCAATCAAGATTAAAATTGCCGACAGGGAATATCCTATGACAGTGCAGGCGGAGGAAGAAGAAAGAGTGAGAAGAGCCGGGAAATTAATCAATGAAAGATTGAAATCTTATAGAGAAAAATTTGGTATTGATGATAAGCAGGACTTACTTTCGATGGTAGCTTTTGACGCAATCGTTGATAGATTTGGCATTGAAGATAATTTGCAAAGCAATGATGAATCGGTTTTGAATAAAATAAAATCTATTGAACATTTAATTAATCAATCAATCTAAAACCTTTCCATTCAGGACAAATATCACCACTTCCCATTAAATGATAAATAAAAATGGGAACTATATACATAATCATTTCCGGAGTAGTAGGGCTACTTTTGGGTTTTTTTCTAAGCAAAATTGCTCAAAAAAGCCTACTAAGTAAGCTAGAAAAAGAGGCTCAAGACAAAGCAGCTTTGATTATTCGTGAAGCTGAGGTAAATGCAGAAAATACCAAAAAGGATAAGATGCTTGAAGCAAAAGAGCATTATCTTAAAAAGAAATCAGAATTTGAAGATGAGGTTGGGCAGCGCAAAAGCCAAATGTCTGCGAATGAGAATAAGCTGAAACAAAAAGAACAGAACCTATCCAAAGAGATTGAGCAGTTCAAACGAAAAGAGCACGAAACTCAAAAAATACAAGAAAACCTCCACGCTCAATTGGAAGTCATTTCTAAACGAAAGGAAGAGCTGGAAAAAGTAAAAGAGCAGCAGGTCAATATTTTAGAGAAGGCGGCTAATTTGACTGCAGATGAAGCTCGTGAGCAACTAATTGAGACTTTAAAAGATGAAGCTGAAACAAAAGCATCTTCTTTAATTAAGGACATCATGGAAGAAGCGAAACTTTCAGCCACCAAAGAAGCTAAGAAAATAGTCATCTCTACTATTCAAAGAACTGCCACAGAGCATGCCGTTGAAAATTGCGTATCGATCTTCAATATTGAAAGTGATGATATTAAAGGTAAAATTATTGGTAGAGAAGGGCGAAATATCCGTGCCCTAGAAGCTGCAACTGGCGTTGAGATCATTGTTGATGATACTCCAGAAGCCATCATAATTTCCGGTTTTGATCCGGTCAGAAGAGAAATTGCAAGATTATCTCTACACCGCTTGGTACAGGATGGTAGGATTCACCCTGCAAGAATAGAAGAGATCGTCAATAAAACAACCAAAAACATTGACGAAGAAATAGTCGAAATCGGTGAAAGAACAGTGATCGATCTCGGTATTCATGGATTACACCCTGAGCTTATTAAAATGGTAGGAAGATTACGATTCCGTTCTTCGTATGGACAGAATCTACTGCAACACTCAAGAGAAGTTGCGAATATGTGTGCCACCATGGCGTCAGAATTAGGATTGAATCCTAAACTGGCCAAAAGAGCGGGATTGCTGCATGATATAGGAAAAGTTTGGCCTGAAGAACCAGAACAACCACATGCTATTATCGGTATGGAGTTCGCTAAGAAATTCAAGGAGCATCCTGAAGTTTTAAATGCAATTGGTGCTCACCACGATGAGATTGAGATGACTACTTTGATCTCTCCCATAGTTCAAGCTTGTGACGCAATTTCAGGCGCAAGGCCAGGTGCAAGGAGAGAAATCATGGATAGTTACATCAAAAGGTTAAAAGAGCTTGAAGAGCTTGCATTAAACTTTGATGGTGTAAATAAATGTTATGCTATACAAGCAGGCCGTGAATTACGAGTGATGGTGGATGCTGAAAATGTATCCGATCAAAAAGCAGGACAGCTGTCATTTGATATATCTCAAAAAATCGAAAAGGATATGCAATATCCAGGGCAAATTAAAGTAACGGTAATTCGTGAAATGAGATCTGTTTCCTATGCGAAGTAATAAAAAAAGAATCACTATACCCGATAGCCCTTTTCAGAAATGATCAGGGCTTTTTTTATAAACAACAAACTGTATCCTTCAATTATTCCCTCCTTAAATCCGCTGCATTCATTTTAGTAGTTGACTATTTGCTACAAACTAGTTTTTTACATAATCTCAGCAGCTCCTATCAAGACAACAACTGACTACTACTGAGAATATTTCTATAGGACATAGTACATATTACATGACTTAGATCATACTAAATCCTGATTCTATACCTAAACACCTAAAAACCAGTTGTTTAAATTATTTTAAAGGAAAGTAAATCGTATTTTAGTTAAACAGCATACAATATACTGGTAGATTATTTCAAACCTTTAAAGTTAGAAATCATGGAACTCAAGAAAAACCCAAATGTTGACATTTACCGATTTAAGAACGTTTTTTTTAACTTCGGATTAGCAGTTTCTATTTCTTTAGTCTTTGCTGTATTTCAATACAAAACTTTTGACAGTAGTGCACTAGTTGATTTGGGAGATGTTAAAGACCATACACATGAAGTTCTAGATATACCACCGACCATACAACCACCTCCTCCACCCCCAAAAATTCAATTACCTGAAATAATTGAAGTTGCAAACGAGGAATTAATAATTGATGACCTAGAAATAAATGTGGATATTGAAATGAATCAAGAGACAAGAATTACAGAGATAGCTTTTGATGATAATTTAGAAACTGACGCTCCCGATGAGGAGAAAGCAGATGAAATTTTTATGATTGTTGAACAAGCTGCAGAACCTGTTGGAGGGGTAAGAGCATTCTATGCTTATGTTGGCGATCAATTGAGAGATAATTATCCAGCTGCCGCTTCTAGAATGAATATAGAAGGGGTGGTATACATCCAATTTGTAATCGAAAAAGACGGAAGCATTACGCAGGTTCAGGCTGTTAAAGGAATTGGTGGAGGATGTGACGAATTAGCCGTTCGCGTTGTCGAAAATTCTCCAAAATGGATTCCTGGTAAACAAAGAGGACGAGCTGTTAGATCAAGGAAAGTAATTCCAATTCGTTTTGTATTGAAACAAAAATAGCTGATTGAAACCCTACAAAAACCCTGACAGTTTCCACTATCAGGGTTTAACTTTTTGCAGATACAAAGCAGTTGCTTTAATAACTCATAACTGATTGTATAACAATATTTTAATATCAACAAGATGAAACGAAGGGTCTGTCACAGTGTGATTTGAACCAAAAGACCACATTGAAGAACATTTGATTTCTTTCTAATTCTGGCTAATTTCTATCTCCTACCATACAAAATACACCAATACTGCACTAGATATTATTTTTCGTCATCTTTTAAGGCGTCTTTTTGAAATGCCCTCTTGATAAAAAGAAAATCACTTAAATCTTCATTTTTGCCGAATTCACCCATCCTGGGTGTCGGTTCCAATTTCTCTAGTTCCGTTTTAATTTCCGAGAGAGTCAAGATCCTGTCGGAACCACCGTAAGTCCTCAGTGCTTCAATAAATTTTTGGGCGAATGGTGAATGCTCCCCTGGAATTCCATCTGAAACGTATTCTTTACCTCCGGAGGTCAAATATCTTCTGGTGGTATGGGATAACTTTTTAGCTAAAAAATCCTTATCAGGATCCGTAATATCAGGACCTCCCCTACTTGCAGCTATTTCCGGATCAAGAGTTCCGCCAAAGCACACATCCATGGTGAGAAAAATATGTTTACATGGAATATTGTTAATGACAGTCTTTAAACGAGAGTGGGAAATGTAACTTGTTTTACTTTTATCGATAGCCACGGAGTTTTTGGCCACAACGTATCCTTCACCAAAATCTTCATCAAACTGGCCATGGCCCGCAAAAAAGATCATTAGCTGATCCTGTGGCTTATAAGCCTTTCTATTATATTCTAGAATTTTTCTAAAAACCTCTTTTTTAGTTGTATTTTCAACAACTTCCACCTCAAACCCATACGTCTCCCTCAGTTCCTTTGCGATTGAATTCCCATCATAAATCGGATTTACTAAATCACTCCAGTTATCGTATTTGTTGGTGGCAAAGATTAATGCATAATCTTTTCTATCTATAGACACTGCATTTTTCATTGCATCCATACCCACAAGTATAGAACGTGTGCTTAAAACTGTTCCGCCCTTTTTTGTTTTAGCTTTTAAGCTAATAAGTATATCTCCATCTGGTAGAAAAAAATTCTTTTCTATGGTCAGCCCTCTTTTGCCTTCTCTTAGCTCGTAAATCTTCGTGCCTATTATTTGTTTATTGCTTTTTTCAACTAATTGAATTTCCACCTCTTCGAGATCGCTCGTAGCGCTAACTTCAGCTTTTAAAGTAACATCATTTTTCGTGCTGTTGCTGTATTCTAAGGCTGGATTAATCCAGACTATTTGTGGCAATTCAATCAGCTCTCCTGATTTCATGGAGCTATCTACCTGAAAATGGACTGATTTTGTTGAAATTATTTGTCCTGTTCCAATCGAAGAAAGGACTATGAATAATACTAAAAAAAAGAATTCTTTTATTCTGTACATAAAAAGCTGTATCATTTTAATTCAATTTCATTATTCTACCTGTAAAAACATCTTTTTTATCCCCAGTTATAGATAGACGATACAGATAAATTCCTGAAGCAGCTTCATTACCATCATCATTAACGCCATCCCATTTCAATCGATGGAAACCACTTTTATAAGCCGTATTGTTTCTTAGCTGTTTTACTATTTTACCACTCAAATCTGTGATCTCAGCTGAAATTCTATATCGTTTTTTAGAATCAGGCAAGTTCATTCCTATAATGGCAAAATCTGTCATTGGGTTTGGATAAGGCTGCCCCACCTGAAGAGCTCCTAAATTGATAGGCTTCGAATTATACTTACGATAGATAATTTTAAATTTCGGCTTCCTCTCGGAGGTGAAATAATATTCATTTTGCAAGGCCATGTCTAGCATCATTAAAGAATTCATTTCTACCAGAAAAAGCTGATTGGGTAATATTCCTGCCGAATTCCAGCTTAATGTAGTCGGAGAATCATGCTGATGACTATTAATTGTCAAATCCCAATCATACTCTCTTTGATTATTTACTACATCATTTTTATAATTTGAATAAAATCGTTCCTCTTTATTTAAATTTATCTCCAGATACTTCGAAAAATGCGGTGGGTTGGCTAAATCAAATTTATCCAAACTGACGGATGCATCGGAATGCATTCCAATTCTGCCTGTATTAATAAATTCATTTTGCTCCACTTCAAAATCCAACTTCCAGGAAAAGGGTACTTCATTTACATCGCTTTCATTGCTATTGCTATTAATTGAAGCTTTCAGTTGTAGGTCCTCCTCCACCAAAACAAAAGCTCCTTCGTAAGGCTCAAGCGTTTCGGATGCCTCATAAACTGAGTCATATTTGTGTAGTGTGGATCCTTCAAGGGCAGTACCCTCTGTAATCTTACCCCAATCCAAAGCTATAGGGTAAGGATTACCAATCTGATTCCATCCTTTTTCTAATTGCCAAACAAAAGCATTATTTTCTTTATATTGATAGAGTTTACCTGAGCCAAAAGTTATCTCCGGATTTTCCACTGTAGTAGTAAACCAGTAACTTTCTCCCGGCTTAAAATTTACTAAGCGAGGAATACCCTCATACTCTTCATTCTGAGGATTCCAGTGCAATATCCTAAAATCATTGATAGAATAAACCACTCCAAGCTGTTGTTCCAGAAAAGATTTTATTTCATTATTATTTAAATCATAAGGAATGGAAAGCATCTTATAATCTGTGGATAATCTGCCTGTTCCAAGATTTTCGGCGGGCAAATTACTATATGGATTGTTATCCAGTAGTTCTCGATAAAAATAAAAAACATCACTGGAATCAACATTATCGCTTTTATCTTCCGCTATAAATTGTACTTTTAACCCAAATGCATCGAATTGATCATCAGGAAGAGGAAATTCTATTTTTTCCTGTACTTCTTGATAGGAAACACCTGCTTCCTTATTAAAATTTTCTTGTATAATGCCCCCATAAAGAACCTTCACAGTATCCAATTCCCAATCAGTGATTTTAATATCCAGTTCAATGTTTCCATCTTCCGAGACAGAAATAATATTGTTTTCAGGAAAGAATGGTTCTATTTTGGGTTGTTCTGCATCTAAATACTCTTCAATAATAATATCAAACAGCTCCTCTGTCGAAAGCCCTGTCTCATTATTCGTAGTTTTTAGATTGATTTGATAGATTGAATCTTTTTCATGATTTATGTTTTCAAAGCTTTTAAATGCAAGCTGATTGGAATCTATAATTTCAAAAAGTGAATTATCCTTACTATCTCCATTTTGGGTATCAACAATTGAGTATGAATGAGACCCATTATTCTGGTCAGTTGTGCTTAACTCCCCAATAATTAACCCGTTAGGATTCTCCTCTATATTTTCATTCATGCTGTTATTGGTCAATATTATTCCTTTCGGAGCAGTTGGACTATTTTCCCCATAAACTTCCAGACTAAAATCTTGTGTATAATTGGTAATTTTACCGGAGGAATGATTAGCATCTTCTAGATACAGCTGAAACGTAAACATATTATTTTCTTGATTATCTGGATCGTATTCAATGTCATTGAGCGCTCTTAAAACGTATGCCTCGCCTGTATAGGAGATATAGAAATTCTCAGCTCCGTTATTGCCGAGGATTTCTGAAAATGAAATACTATAATCACTATTATAGGTGTCTGTAAGATTTGTATCTAAATCCTGGTCTCTAATCAATATTTCAGTAATAATCTCTTCTGCTACTTTTGGTGCAAATTCATTGGCTTCGAGCTTGAGTGCCAGGGAATCCGGAGGATCATTGGCATCGGTTACGTTAATACCTAAACTCTTACTAAATGTAGCCCCTGTCTCATCTTCAACTTGTATTCTGATATTAAGTAAATTCTGTACTTCGTAATCTAAAACAGCAGTAGTTCTTAAAACAGATGGATCAACAGAATTATCAATTAAAAAGCTTCCATTATCTTCACTGCCATCGCCAGAAATCAGTGTATAATTAAATGTATCATTGGTATCCTGATCATCTGCACTTAAATCTGCAACTTTGGTCTCCTCTGCCTCACCTTCCAAAATAGAAGTATTGCTTAGCTTTATATCTGCAGGGCTATCATTAGCATCTGTTACAGAAATACTCATGACCTCTTCATAGGTAAGGCCGTGTGGGTCTGTTGTCTGAATTCTAATGCTTAGGCTTGCCTTACTTTCATAATCAAATCCTCCTGATGTAATCAATTCATCTTGGGAAATACTGAAAAGATTATTATCTGCATCACCCTCACCACTTATTAAACTATAGCTGAATTCGCTATCATCAAAATCAGTGGAAGAAATAGTAGCAACTACAATTTCAGAATTTATGGCCTCACTTACAGTATTATTTGAAAAATCAATGTTAGTTGGATACTCATTTACCTTATACAAAAAATAGTAACCATCATAAGTACCTGAAGCTAAATGAGCTAAATAATACAAAGTGTTATTCAGAGAAATAAGTCTTTTAGGGTAGGTAGAATACTCTTCTAATACTTCGCCCACTCCTTTATTTATCAAGAATTGCTGAGAAAAGTCATCATTTGTGACTTCTTCTGCGACTTGAAAGCCGTCAGTCTCTGACAAAAGATTCAGTTCAAAGCCATTTGCGGGCGTATACGCTACCACAAAATTATTATCAGCAGTGGTAGCAAACTCAGGCCTGAAATTATATCCAACTTCTTCATAATCTGCAAAATCTTTATCCACTAAGATTTCATTTGCATCAAGATCGTAATACAAAAGCTCATCTGATTTTTGAATCAAAGTTTCAGAGGAGTATAGACTTAAATAACGTTGATTGGAAATTTTACCGTAAAAAGGAGTATTTGTAAAAGAAAACAAGTTTCCCTGATTCACAAATTCCACTAAAGAATTAATAATCATCACCTCATTATTTCCATTGACCAAGGCGACATAGTCATTGGACAATTGTAAAACGTTTTGAAGGTTACTGTCTAAAAATGCGCCTAAATTGACAAAATCACTTAATGAAGATATATTACCATTAGTATCTACGATTTCAACATTGTTGCTTGCGGAAACATAAAACCCAATATAACCAGCCCCTAATTTGAAAAAACTTTCGCCTCTTAAAGTAACTGCCTCTGTTTTATTGAGATCTGGAGCCACCTTAATTACCTTATCCTGCGAGCTGTAATAAACCTGGTCATTGATAAGTGTAAATGATACATCATTCGGCTGAGAGAAGTTGTTTAGCTTGGCGGGTTCTGTTTGAGTATCGATATAGTAGAGAATAATATCTGATTGTGAAAGATTATTTGCAAGTATCCATAATTTCCCATCAGAACTTATTTCGAGTTGGTAATTCTCTTGAAATGTGAGACCAGCAATTTTACCGGAGGAACTCTGATAATATAATCCATAGTCGCCTAATGGAGACTCTTTACCAATTAAGTAAATCTCATCGGCAACAAGAAATACATCCTCTAAAATTACTGACCCTAAATCGCTTAAAGTGTTGTCTGTTAAATTATAAGTCTGTGCAGTTTGAAAATTACCGGAAGCATCGAAAGTATTGAAAAAAAGGTACGAGCCGCTTGCGTTAATCTTGAGATCTACAAATTCTGCTTCAGCATACCCTATCTTAATTAAGGCCTGAGCCTCCTCTTGCAGCACATTGTAAAAAAATAAGGAGTCATCAGTATAGGTGATCAAACCATCATTATACTCGATTATATCTGAAATGGGCATATCTTTAATCGATAACCTCGATATCATATCTGAACTCATATTATCCACAAACCCACCCTCGTACTGAGAAAAGGCAAATTCAGGGATTAACAGCATAAATACTATAAAATATCTGTACAATTTATACATAAATAATATTATTTAATTGGGCGGATTGACAGGGTCTTCTATTGGTTGCACCTCATCCGGGCCTCCACCTGAAGAACTTGTAAACTGGGTAATTAAAAAATACACACCACCACCAGCAATTGCCAAAGGAGCAATCTGAAAGATTAAGGGAATCTTGCGTTTGACCTCAAATACCCGGGAAAAAACAATGTCATCAATATTTTCTTGATCTGAGATCCTTAACCTGTAACCTTCCCCTGGTTTGGTATTCTTGGGCAATATCAAATCATAGCTGCCTACATTGGCTACATCTGGAAAGGTTTCTATTTTAACATCTCCTTTATATAAATCGATATCCAGTATAGTACTGGAAGATCCGCCTGACCACCTTAATAAATATTCTTTCCCTCTCTTAAGACTTTCATAATTAAAATCATCCAACCTCACAAAAGGAATGTAAACTCTTCCTCTAACTTCTAGAGCAATTTTGTCATTAAAATTTACACCATACTCGGCAAATGGATCCCAGATTAGTTCTTTGTTACCGCCCGGATATAAATCTATACCCACCGCTCCTTTTACTTCTTTTAAAGGGGAAGCATAATTGTTTTTTGAGCAATACAACCGTACTTGATAAGCTCTACCCAATGAATCATCTAAAAGATTGTAAAGCACATGTACTTTTGAATCTTTGAAAAACATCCTTTCAATTTCGATTCTTTGAGATTTGCCTTGGTGGCAATATTGGATAAAAAATAATGACAAGAATATGCCTTTTATAAGATAGTGCAACATTTAAAGTTTAAAGTCCAGTAACTGTTCGCAATACATATTGTAACAGCCTTTTAAAGAAAAAGGTTATAAAATCAGGTTCTAATGTAGATTAATAAATACCTAGGCAGGAAAATATTAGAAAAAATAAGTTGGAATCAGAGCTGTGAGTTCTCTCATACATTTCATACTGATGCATTTTCTTTTCAACAGTCAGTATACTTCTGATTTCATGAGAAAATAATCATTCCTACTCCCGAAAGAGACTTGAATTTTTTACCATAAAAAAACCCCGACAGTTTTCACTATCAGGGTTTGATTTTCTGCAAAGGCGGAGAGATTTTTTTTACTTATAATTGTTTTTTAGGAGCCCATTTTATCCCTTTAATTACAAATTGTTATTTACGACAATTCTCATTTAATAACTCCACCAATTCATAAACCATAGTTACAGGATTTTGATCATGGTAAGGCAAATGTGCAGTCTTCTCAAATAGTTTCCTTGCTCTATTTATAGCCTCGAATTGAGAAGCATCTTCATCTTTTTCTAATAAGTTAAAAACCTCGTTGCAAAAATTATATTTTTTCCCTTCTTTTACATAATTACATCCCCAAGCGTTACTTAAGAAATCGTAATAAAATTCTCTATGATTACTTTGCTCACTGTAATGATAGTGGAGGTAAAACCATAAATCAAAGCAGTCATTTGAATACGCTATATTATATCCTTTTGCCTTGCCAGATGTAATTCCGTTATCAAAATCTGAAAACTCTTGGGCCCCATGTTTAATGTCCATATCAAAAACGCACCAAATCTCATCATATTTTGTAGCACTATTTTCAACAATATCCTCCGTAACCTGTATCAGTTTTGTTTTACTCTGACCACCAAGGTCAATAGCCTCGACTGTAAGAGTTAAAACTGGGAAGGATTTAAAATATAACTGTTCAGTTTGGCCCTCTGTGACAATAAGGATTACTTTGTTTACCTCCCTAGTCTCTATTTGATAACTAGATGCTCTCTTCTTTCTATTCCACGCTTTTGACTGGTCTGTTTTTTTTATTGACTTGGTAGGTTTCGGCATTTCTCTAATTTTATTGTAAAATCTTACTGAAATCTCCTAAGAAAGGAATAGCTCCATACTTTCCATCAATATAATCTTTTTCAAAAGATGCATTATTTCTAATCCCTTTAAATTGGACTAAGGAATATAAATGACTTGAACCAAATTTATCTTTTTCTGTAAAATCAATTTGGTCTCGTCTTAAAAGGTCAGATGACAAAAGGTTTGTATCATGTGTTGTGAATATAAATTGCGACCCCGTATTTTCATTGGAGTTAAATAATTCTAAAATCTTTTTTGTTAACAATGGGTGGAATCTGGCATCGAATTCATCGATAATGATAATCCTCTCTTCTTTCAAAGCCTCATAAATGAATGGACTTAATTCAAAAAGTTTTTGTGTTCCCTCTGATTCATGTAACTGAAATGATAGCTCTTGATTCCCAACAAACTTTTTATTCTTGTCATACACTTTCCTCATAGAGAGTAAATATTTCCTTTCCTTGAGACTTTCAAAGGCTCTCTTGGTATCCTCGTCTATATCCTTAGGCAAATCTTCTCGTGAAATTTCCATTGGATTTAAGTCTTCAATGCCAATATCTCCAAATTTTAGAAACTTCAGAATGTATTCCTTCATTGCTTCATCCTCTAAAGATTCACCTGCATACTCAAACATACCTTTATCGCCTAGGCCACTAATTACATAAATTGACTTAAAACACTTGACAAGTTGTTTTGATGTTTTTCCAAAGCCAAAACTTGCTAGAGTTGATAATAGCAGTGAATTATCACGGAAGATATCATTTTCATCTGAATCATCTTCAATAACTAATAGTGATTTTAACATGTTAGCCTCGCCAAAATTCTTTTTATCAACATGGTCTACATTCCTACCCTCTCTGATAAAGTAAATCAACTCTCTCTCCCCCGGCTTTCCATATAGCCATTCAGATAGGATTTCATTATTATCCAATTCAAAGCCGTATCTATATCGAACATCATTCTCCCAAAAAATAATCTGAAAGAAACTGGGTTCAAGGTCAGATTCACTAGACAATTTAAATGAATCTACCATATTTAAAACTCTTTCATCTTTTACAGAGTGCTCAATAATTCGGATAAAGGTGATGAAGGCTTTTACTACATTACTTTTACCACTAGCATTAGCACCATAAATGGCTTTAGATTTCAAGAAAGAAACCTTCTCTATATTTCGTCCGTGGATGATATTAGTTTTATCAACATCTTTATTTTTTGATTTGATTTTTGCAGCAGACATATTCAAAGTGTTAACATCTTTGAAAGACCTGAAATTACCAAAACTAAACTCTTGGAGCTTCATAAGTTATATTAAAATTTGCATATATATTGCAAATATAGGTATAATAAATGGTTGTGCGAATTTAAATTAAATTTATTTTACTTTACAAAAATGGGAGATTTTCCGCAAAAAAGGACACAAAAAAACCCTGACAGTGTGTTCACTATCAGGGTTTAATTTTCTGCAGAGGCGGAGGGATTCGAACCCCCGGTACCTCGCGGTACATTGGTTTTCAAGACCAACGCGATCGACCACTCTGCCACGCCTCTATTCGTTTTTTGGGAATCCTATTCCCGAATTGGATTGCAAAGGTATGCGAAAATATTTTTCGTACAAGCTGAATTTTAAAAAATATTACAGACGATGCAATTTATTTTCTTTTGCCTTCTCCAAACTAACATTTAACTCTAATCCTATGATTAAGAATAGAGACAAGAACGAAAACCATATCATGATGGCTATCAATGCTCCGATTGAACCATAAAGCTTATTATAGGTCCCGAAATTATTGATGTAAATAGAAAACCCAAATGAAACCGCTAAACATAAAAAAGTTGCTAAAATGGAACCAGGATTGAAAAAGTGCCATTTCTTATGTATAGCTGGAGCCCAGTAGTAGATTACTGAAATAGCTATTTGAAAAAGGAAGAATATCACCAAAAATCTTAAACCAACAAAGATATACACCTCAAGGGTATCATTAATTATCCCAAAATCTTCCAAGAAATAAATCAGCTGCTGTGCAACAATCAATAAAAGAATGGACGCAACGAGTACAAAAGCTAACAGAAAAGTTAGACCTATAGCAATGGCTTTAGCTTTGATAAATCCTCTGCTATCTTTTGTTCGATAGGTCTGATTAAATGCAGTCATCAATGCGCTTGTTCCATTAGTAGCAAAATAAAGCGCAAAGATGAAACCCACAGAAAGTAAGTCTCCCCGTGACTTCGATAAAATATCAACGATAGTTGACTGCGCCACTTCGTATACTGATTCAGGCATAGTTTCTTCTAACAAACTCATGACCTCTTGCTGTAAATTATCTATAGGCAAGTAGGGTATAAGCGTGAACAGAAAGATAATAGCAGGAAATATTGCCAACGTAAATTGAAAGGCTACATTATTGGCTCTTTCAATCAAATTATGATCACCGAGTTCATCTATAAAAATTTTGATTAGGGTAAAATATGAGACTCCACTCCTTTTCAGACGCTTTCTTTTCAAGAAGTGAATAATACTTCTAAAAAAGCCAATGGACATTATGATGCGTAAATATTTAAACTTCATTTGAAATAAGGTTCCATAATTTTACTTAAAACATTGGGCATTTGACAAGGTTTCCCTGTATTTCTATCAACAAAAACCAGTACCGTATAACCTTTATGGATTAATTTTTCTTCTTTGTATACTTCGTATTCATATCGAATCCTCGTTTCGGGGAATTTAGGAATAGATAATTTAATAGTCAATTCATCATCATATCGGGCCGGTCTCAAATACTTGGAATAATTTTCCAAAACTGGCATAATAACTCCTTCCTCCTCTATTTCTCTGTAAGATAGACCTAATCCACGAATAGATTCTGCCCTAGCTACTTCAAAATAAGTAGCATAGTTCCCATAGTACACATAGCCCATTTGGTCAGTTTCAGCATAACGCACCCTCAATTTGTGTTCGAAATGATACATAATTACTTGTAAATATTTGAGCGGTTCAATGCATTTTGATAGTCTCTTGCATTAATATTATGTTGCCTCAAATTAGTTGCAAAAGCATGATAGCCTGAAAAATCAGGCTTTGCACAAAAATAGATGAAATTGTGTTCATCAGGATTTAAAACAGCATCTATCGATTCAATTTCTGGCAAGTTAATAGGCCCTGGCGGCAGCCCATTGTATTTGTATAAATTGTAGGGGGAATCTACTTCTTTATGCACATTTAAAACTCTTTTGATGGTAAAGTCACCTACCGCATAAACCAAGGCGGGATCTGCTTGCAATCTCATATTCCTTTCTAATCTATTCAAGTACACTTCCGCTATTTTAGGGCGCTCATCTGATTGTACACTTTCAGCCTGCACTATGGCAGCTAGCGCACTCACTTCTGTTGGTGAAAGTCCAAGCGCTTCTGCCTTACTTTTCCGTTCCGCATTCCAGAACCTCTGATATTCCGCATACATTTTATCAAACAGAGCCTGTTCTGAAATGGTATAATACACCTCATAGGTGTTTGGAATAAACATACTCAAAATATTATCTTGCGTAAAACCATAAGAGTTTATTAATGAATCGCTATTTAAGAGTTTTAGAAAAGTCACTGAATCAGCCTGTAAATTATCAGTGATTTTGCCAGCCAAATCAGGCTTCAAACGAACATTATTGAAAGTAGTGGTGGTTGGGATTTGTTCTCCAGCTCTTAGCATTCTAACTGCCTGCAAATTGGTCATATCCTTTTTCATTAGGTACAAACCAGGCTTCATGTTTTCTTGATAATCCAAAAGCTTAGCTACAAAACTGAAGGAAAGCATATCATTAACGATTCCTCTGTCGTAGACAATATCCTGTAAATCTTGAAAATCCATAGCTTCTTCTATCAAAATCACTTCATCTCCTTTTTCAACCAAAATATTTTCGGAGAAAAAAACTTGATAAAAATAGAAAACGAAAGAAGTGATCAGGATCGAGAAAACGACTACAAACCCGATTAAAAATTTATTTCTGTTCATATACTTGTGTTTGACTTAATTTAAAATGCAAATTTAAGGATTTTGTTTGGGCTTGAACTATTCTAATTAATTTCAAATTGATTAATATTGTGTATGGCAGCTGAATTTATAAAATTATTCGAAGAAAATCCTGACCCAAGGAAAATCCAACAGATAGTTGACATCCTGAAAGATGGAGGTGTAATTATTTATCCTACTGACACTATCTATGGTTTGGGCTGTGACCTTACCAATAGAAAAGCGATAGACAAACTTTGCTGGGTTAAAGGCATAAAACCAGGCAAAATTAACCTTTCATTTATTTGTGAGGATATGAGCCATATTTCCGATTATGTTAAAAATCTATCTACGCCAACTTTTAAGTTGATGAAGAAAAATTTACCCGGACCTTTTACATTCATATTGCCTGCAAACAGTAATGTCCCCAAAATAGTAAATGCGAATAAGAAAACAGTTGGAATTCGTATCCCTAACAATAATATTCCAACAGCAATAGTAAAGGCCTTAGGAAATCCACTAATCACAACTTCCATAAAGGAAGATGACGACATAGTGGAATATCCTACTGACCCAGAAGAGATTTATGAGTCTTTCAAGAATCTAGTAGACGTGGTTATTGATGGCGGTTATGGCAACAATAACCCTTCCACTGTTATAGATTGTACGAAAGAACCTGCAGAGATCATACGAGAAGGATTAGGAGAAATTATTTTGTGAGAAGGAATTAAGTTTTGAATGCATAACTCCATTTTAATAGAACTACAATATCTGCCCTCGATAGCATTTTTCACAAGCCTAAAAGGTCAAGAAGAATTAATGCTAGAAGCGAATGAATTTTTTGAGAAGCAAACTTATAGGAATAGATGTCATCTATTATCTTCTCAACAAATAGAGATTTTAACAGTTCCGCTGCAAGGCGCCAATAAAAAAATCAAAACAAGGGATATTAAAATAGACAACAGCCAAAGTTGGTATAAGAAACATTGGCGAAGCATTCAAACTTGTTATGGGAAATCACCTTTCTTTGAATTCTTTGCAGATGAATTTAATCCATGCTTTAAAAGGAATTATAATTATTTATGGGACTTAAATCTAGATTTACTGACAATCTGTCTTAAAATCACAGCCCAGAAAATCAAAATTACCGAAAGCGGCAGCTATGAAAAACAAGTTTCTGGAAACGTTATGGATGCTAGGTCGTTAATACACCCTAAAAAAGCAGCTTTTTTAACTAAATTTTATCAACCTGCAATCTATAGTCAAAGTTTTGGCAACACTTTTGAACCGAACTTAAGTATTATAGATTTGTTAATGAATGAAGGACCGAATGCAAAAACTATCATTCAGAGGTCAATTTTGAAATAAATTAAACCTTAGTTTTTTTATTTAGTTTTTATAATAGTTACATTTAAATATGCCTAAAGGCATGTAGTTAGAATATCGAGCAGTAAGCATATGGAAGCAAAATTTTCAAACAGAGTTAAAGAGGTTATTTCTTTGAGCCGTGAAGAGGCTCTCAGATTAGGCCATGACTATATTGGTACAGAACACTTACTATTAGGAATGGTAAGAGAAGGTGAAGGAGTGGCGATCAGTCTTTTGAAAAAACTTGGTGTTTCGCTCGATGAACTTCGAGGGGAATTAGAACGAAGTACAAGAGGGACCGCAACAAATAACGTAAAGAACCTTGCCAATATACCGCTGACAAAGCAGTCCGAAAAAGTGTTAAAAATCACTTATTTGGAAGCAAAGATTTTTAAAAGCCAATTAATCGGTACAGAACATTTATTATTATCCATATTAAGAGATGAAGATAATATCGCTTCTCAAGTGATGGAGAAATTTGATGTGAACTACGATGTAATCAAAGAGCTTTTGGAATATCAAACGCAGAATCCTATGGCTTCATCTGATACAGAAGATGGTGATGAGGATTCTGGAAAAATATTTGGAAGCGGAGCAAGAGAAACAAGCTCAGGTTCTGGAGGATCTAAAACGAGTGAAAAATCAAAAACACCCGTGCTGGATAATTTTGGTCGAGATTTGACCAAAATGGCGGAAGATGATAAGTTAGATCCTATCGTGGGCCGTGAAAAAGAAATTGAAAGAGTAGCTCAGATTTTATCCAGAAGAAAAAAAAACAACCCTATTTTGATAGGTGAACCAGGTGTTGGTAAAACTGCCATCGCTGAAGGATTAGCATTAAGAATTGTTCAAAGAAAAGTATCAAGAGTTCTTTTTGGAAAAAGGGTAGTGACGTTAGACTTAGCTTCTTTAGTAGCCGGAACGAAATATAGAGGTCAATTCGAAGAAAGAATGAAAGCCGTCATGAATGAGCTAGAGAAATCTCCTAATGTGATTTTGTTCATTGATGAGTTGCACACTATAGTAGGTGCAGGTGGTGCTTCAGGTTCTTTAGATGCCAGCAATATGTTTAAACCAGCATTAGCTAGGGGTGAAATACAATGTATTGGGGCTACAACATTAGATGAGTATCGTCAATATATCGAAAAAGATGGTGCCTTAGCCAGACGTTTCCAAATGGTAATGGTAGATGCAACTACTCCTGAAGAAACTAGGGAAATCTTAATGAATATTAAAGATAAGTATGAGGAGCATCATAATGTTAATTTTACTGATGAAGCAATTGAATCATGCGTAAAATTAAGTGATCGCTATATTTCGGACAGATTCTTGCCTGATAAAGCGATTGATGTGATGGATGAGGCTGGAGCAAGAGTGCACTTGAACAATATTCATGTTCCTGATGCAATTGTTAAGTTAGAAGCTTCTATTGAAGACATTAAGAAGGAAAAAAATCAAGTAGTTCGAAGTCAGAAATATGAAGAGGCCGCTCGTTTACGAGACACTGAGAAAAAACTTATCGATGAGTTAGAAACAGAGAAAAGGAAATGGGAGGAAGATACAAAAGCCAAGAGATACACTGTTAAGGAAGAAAATGTTGCAGAGGTTATCGCTATGATGACTGGAGTTCCTACGAAGCGAGTAGCGCAAAATGAAAGTGCGAAGCTTAAAGGAATGGGAGATGATCTTCAAACACAAGTAATTGGACAAGATGAAGCTATTGGTAAATTATCAAAAGCCATTCAAAGAACTAGGATTGGATTGAAAGACCCTAAAAAGCCGATAGGTTCCTTTGTTTTCTTAGGCCCAACGGGTGTAGGTAAAACTGAGTTGGCAAAAGTACTTTCTACTTATTTATTTGATAAAGAAGATGCTCTTATCAGAATTGACATGAGTGAGTATATGGAAAAATTCTCCGTCTCACGATTGGTTGGAGCGCCTCCGGGATATGTCGGATATGAAGAAGGCGGTCAACTTACTGAAAAAGTAAGAAGAAAGCCTTATTCTGTAGTTCTATTAGATGAGATCGAAAAAGCGCATCCGGATGTTTTCAATTTATTACTGCAAGTGCTGGATGATGGAATCTTAACAGATGGTTTAGGAAGAAGAGTTGATTTCAGAAATACTATTATCATCATGACTTCCAACATTGGTGTACGTGATTTAAAGGATTTCGGAGCTGGAATCGGGTTTTCAAATAGTGCAAAAGCCGATAACTCAAACGAGGTAATGAAGTCTACAATTCAAAATGCTTTGAAGAAGGCATTTAGTCCTGAATTCTTGAACAGACTGGATGACGTCATAGTATTTAATCACTTGGAAAGAGAACATCTACATAAAATCATTGATATTTCATTAAAGAAAGTCTTTGATAGAATGTTGTCTTTAGGGTATGATATAGATTTAACTGATGCAGCTAAGGATTTCTTATCCAAAAAGGGTTACGACCAGCAGTATGGAGCAAGGCCGTTGAATAGAGCTATCCAAAAATATCTAGAAGATTTAGTAGCAGAAGAAATCTTAAATGAAAATATAAAGATTGGCGATTCTATTATAGCGGATCATGATGGTAAGAGTGAGAAGCTCTTTATTAAGTCTAAGAAAAAGAAAAAGGAAGATAAGAAAGGAAAGAAAGACCAAGATAAAGAAGATACCAATCAAGAAAATAAAAAAGAGGCTGATTAATCAGCCTCTTTTTTTTGCCCTTTTAAATAGGCACTAGTGGCGGAAACTTCATCTAAAAAGATTAGGAAAAGCTAAGCAAATACATTTTGGTTCATTCAATTAAGCTAAAGCAATTTACTTCATCATAGCTCTATAAAATCTCAATCTGAAATACATATTGTCTATACAGCATCTACCTACAAATTGTTTCCTACTGCATCTCAAAGTGCGGGAATATTTTTACAACCCCAGCTTTAAATGTGCTAATGCATTATCCTGATTGACTCAGTAAAACTTACATCTGTAAATTACCTTACCTGTCCTATCATAAATCAAATTGATAGCCAAAACATTGCACTTAAACGATAAAGTATTGAATTAATTTGAAATATAGTGGAAAGAAGCGATATTTACATTACAATAAATCTAAAAATCATGCATATTGCAACAGTGGAAAAAACCAGCGTTATAGATAAATTCACCCAAACAATTGAATTAAGTGGAGCTTCTGCCCGTGAGTGGAAAATTGGCATTGCGTCTCTAGAAAGAGCTTCTCTTCTAGGAGTAAAGGAAGAAATTTATTATCAAAAGTGTCCAATCGATGAGGCAAAAGAAATATTGTTTCATTTTATTGCGCAAGGTGTTCAGACTTGTAATATGAGTAAGTCAAATTTTAATGGGATTTACCTATATCGATAAATAGCTGTAAGGGGAGGATTCGAACCTCCAAGAAGCAGTTAGGCTACAGTTCTCACGATAAACTGCTTTACAAATTATCGTGAAAGTCCTGCGCTTTATCCCAATCCTCCACCCCCGAGACAGGAGGGCATGTTTGCCAATTCCATCACCTTACAAGGTACTCCACCTTAGCTTTAGCGTAAGTTAGTCATCTTCTCAAACCTCTTGTTTGAATAATAATAGTCACCCAAAGTATTTATCCAGTTTTTGTTGCTGTAAGGGGAGGATTCGAACCTCCAAGGAGCAGTTAGGCTACAGTTCTCACGATAAACTGCTTTACAAATTATCGTGAAAGTCCTGCGCTTTATCCCAATTCCCCACCCCCGAGACAGGAGGGCATGTTTGCCAATTCCATCACCTTACAAGGTACTTCACCCTAGCTTTAGCGTAGGTTGGTCATCTTCTCAAACCTCTTGTTTGAATAATAATAGTCACCCAAGTATTTAATCAGGTTTTGTTGCTGTAAGGGGAGGATTCGAACCTCCAAGAAGCAGTTAGGCTACAGTTCTCACGATAAACTGCTTTACAAATTATCGTGAAAGCGCTGCGCTTTATCCCAATTCTCCACCCCCGAGACAGGAGGGCATGTTTGCCAATTCCATCACCTTACAAAATTAAATCAGCTTTGCACTTTTTGCCTCTCTGATATTTCAAAGGTAATAAAAACATCAATATATTAACTATTATACAATTATATTTGTTAATAAATACATATATCATAATTTTATAAATATTAAATTACACTATTAATAATTTAAACTATTAAAAAGCATGGAAAATTATCAACTTGATAATACTGATTTAGCCATATTAAATATCCTCATGCAGGATGCACGCAGGCCTTATACAGAAGTAGCCGAGGAAGTATTTGTTTCTCCTGGAACTGTGCATGTTAGAATGCGGAAAATGGAAAAATTAGGCTTGATAAAGAATTCACAATTGCAAGTAGATTTATCCAAACTAGGATTAGATGTCACTGCTTTTCTGGGAGTTTACCTTCAAAAAAGCTCTCTGTATGATGATGTGGTGACAGCTTTAAAAGCGATCCCTGAAATAGTGGACTGTCATTACACTACTGGCGCCTATTCTATGTTTGTTAAGATTGTCTGTAGAGACACTAATCACTTAAAAAATATTCTTCACGACTACATTCAGCCAATAGAAGGAATTGAAAGAACAGAGACTTTTATATCTTTGGAGGAAAGTATAAACAGACAAGTTCAACTGGACCGAAAAAAGTAAAAGTCCCATTTTATGAGAAATTACTCCCTGTTAATCTTATGGCTTATTTTTAGTGCCTGTTCGAAAGAAGCAAAAAAATTAGATTTTAAAACAAAAGCCTACGCAACTATAAAAGTCAAACAAGCTGGGCATACAAATGACTCTATTGAAGTATCCATCAGTCATGTTTCGATCATACCCGATGATTATTTTAAAGCGCAATATGTGCTAAACCAAAACGCAAATTTTCTACATGTTCCAGTTGACAGACCTTCCAGAGCCACAGTCCATATAAATGGTTTCGCTCAAAATATTTGGGTAAGCCCGGATGATACAGTAGCTATTCATTTATCTCCGACAGGAAAACCCAAAAACTTCTCTGGAAAATTTGTCAGCGAAAATGAGTACTTCATGGCTAAGAAAAAAGCCACTGGATATCTAAGTATAAAAGAACCTGTCAACCAAATGCTGAGAACCTTTGATAACTACAATGAATTAAAAGATGCAGTAGACTCTCTTGCCGAAATACAAATGAACTGTTTGAAAAACTACAAAGAGGAATTACCTGTTGCGTTTAGGAAAATGGAAGAAATACATATGATCTATAATGCTGCAATCCTGAAAGTCCAGTTCCCATTGTTCAATCAAGCCATGCAGATCATAGAAAGTCCATTACCCGGTAGCTTTTACGATTTTGTGGATGAATTGGAACTGAATAATACGCAAGCTATCTCTTCAGTTTCTTATTTCAGCTTTTTAACTAACTATTTTTGGAAGGATGTCGACCAGAGTAAATTAAAACAACTTCAAGGTAAAGAAAGAATCAACTACCTAAAAAATCATCTAGTAGATGATGCGAATAGATATTTAAATAATGAAATCAAAGACTATTTTCTTGCCCATCATTTAACTGATATCATAAGGTTATATGACAAAACTAAACTAGACTCCATTGCCACAAAATGGGAGATTAGTATCAATAAAGAGCTAGTAACAGAAATAATAGACCAAAAAGCTCTTTCTAAAGAAGTCTATGAGGAAGACACCAAAGTCGATGATTTTGAAATGTACAGCCCAAATGGGGAAAAAATTCATATACGAGATTTTGAAGATAAAATAATTTACCTAAACTTCTGGGCACCATGGTGCAAACCATGTATTGCCAATATCCCACAGTTGAATGCAACAATAAAGGATTATCACCAAAATGAAAATATTGTATTTATCAACTTAGCCATAAAAAGTGAGGAAGAAAAGTGGAAAGAAAGCGTTGAAAAATTCAATTTACAAGGGTTAAATCTATTTAGTCCAAAAGGAGAAAAGCACGAACAAATAAAAACAAAATTTGGGATTACTGGTCTTCCACATTACGTTATCTTAGGAAAAGGTAATATCATGAAAGTCAACTACGCCAACAAAGCACCAAAGGTAAAATCTCAACTAGACGCACTCTTAAAACCAAATAATTAGCATCTTTACGATTTAACATAGATATCATGCTCAACTACATCATCTGGAACCCCGATGGAATTTTAATAGATTTTGGTTTTTATCAATTAAGGTGGTATTCAATCCTGTTCGGTTTAGGGTTCGTATTGGGCTATCAGTTTGTAAAATGGCGTTTCAAAAGGGATGAGGTAAATGTAAAATTACTGGACAATCTTGCAGTTTATTTGGTAGTAGGAACCATCATAGGGGCAAGATTGGGACATTGCATCTTCTATGACTGGGATTACTACCAAAACCATTTACTTGAAATACTATTACCCTTTAGCTTTTCGCCCTCTTTTGAGTTTATTGGTTATAGAGGACTGGCAAGTCATGGTGGCGGAGTTGGAGTAATCATCGCACTCCTTATTTTTGCAAGGGTTGAGAAAATCTCTAAGATGTGGATTTTGGATACGATAGCTTTAGTTATTCCTTTGGCTGCAGCTTCTATCCGTTTAGGTAATTTGATGAATTCCGAAATCATTGGCAGTCCTACTAATGTAAGCTGGGCATTTATTTTTCAAAGTATCGATAATATTCCGAGACATCCGACTCAATTATATGAAGCCCTCTCCTATCTGCTAATTTTCGGAATTCTATTTTGGCTAGATAAAAAGCAAAAGCTTGGCAAAGGATTCATACTTGGCGCTATGTTGGTTTTACTATTTACTGCTCGCTTTTTCATAGAATTCGTAAAAGCTGACCAAACTGCTTTCGAAGCGGATATGGTTTTAAATATGGGGCAGTGGTTGAGTATCCCTTACTTTATTATCGGTTGGGTATTAATTTTGGTTGGGGTAAAGAGAAAAAATTAACTCTTACTTCAAATACCAACTTTTGTAATAAAATCATTAAAACAGTTTGACTTCATTCTACTTTTGAGCCAAGCTTAAAACTATGCTTATCGCTGATAGAACTGATAGTTAATATCTTCTATTTCAAAAATTATCTTTCCCAAAACCAAACAATCCTCTATGCTATTTTGTAAATTAGCAAGTTATAAATTTAGAGGATGAGTTTAACGAAGGAAGCAGGAAAAAAAGTCAAAAATACAACCACAGCAAGCCAGGAGGAATATATCGAGGTAATTGGCGCTAGAGAGCATAATCTAAAAAATATCGATATTTCAATACCACGGGATAAGCTAGTTGTGGTGACTGGAATTAGTGGGAGTGGTAAATCAAGTTTGGCTTTTGACACCATTTATGCCGAAGGCCAAAGACGTTATATGGAGAGTTTTTCCGCTTATGCCAGATCCTTTATAGGTAATATGGAACGTCCAGATGTAGATAAAATAAATGGGCTATCTCCTGTCATTTCGATTGAACAAAAAACCACCTCTAAAAACCCTCGCTCAACAGTTGGTACCCTCACAGAAATATACGACTTTCTAAGAGTGCTTTATGCTCGTGCTGGTGAAGCCATTTCTTACAAAACGGGCAAGAAAATGCAGCGTCAAACTGAAGACCAGATAATAGGGCATTTAATAACCGAATTTCCGGATGCCAAATTAAGCATCTTAGCGCCTGTTGTAAAAGGTCGAAAAGGACATTACCGTGAGCTTTTCCAGCAAATCAGGAAAATGGGCTTTACAAAAGCTAGAGTAGATGGAGTAATTTTGGAAATTGATGCTCGCATGCAGGTTGACCGATACAAAACTCACGATATTGAGATAGTTGTAGATAGGATTGTAGTTAACGAAAAAGATAAATACCGTATTACCCAATCTGTAAAGACTGCACTAAAACATGGCAATGGGATTATGATGGTGCGAGATACGGATGGCAATATCCAACACTTTTCACAGAATTTGATGGATCCTGAAACAGGATTAGCTTATGATGAACCAGCTCCCAATAGCTTTTCATTTAATTCGCCCTATGGTGCGTGCCCAACTTGTAAAGGCTTAGGGGAATTGGAGAACATTACCAAAGAAACAGTTATTCCTAATCCAAAATTGAGTATCAGTCGTGGTGGAATTGCACCTTTAGGTGAATACCGAGACATCTGGATTTTCAAAAAAATAGATGCCTTATTAAAAAACACTGATGTTAATCTCAGTACTCCAATAGAAAAATTTCCAGAGGAAGTTCTCAATATTTTGCTCTATGGAAGCAAAATGAAGGTAGAAGTGAGTTCCAAAAAATATCCAGGTACCAATTGGAGTACTAGTTTCGAAGGTATTATCAAGTTCTTGCAGAAACAGCAGGAAAGCGGTACAGACAAAATGCGGGATTGGCTTGAGGAATATACCGTAATCCAAAAATGCCCGGATTGTAATGGGCAGCGACTAAAAAAAGAGTCCCTTCATTTCTTAATTGATGGCAAAAACATTTCTGAACTTGCTTTAATGAGTATTAGCAGTTTGGGAGAATGGTTTAAAAATATTGAAGACAGACTATCTGAAAAACAAAACCTGATCGGAGCTGAGGTTCTAAAGGAAATCCGAAAGCGTGTAGGCTTTATGTTGGATGTGGGCTTGGATTATTTATCGCTAGACAGACCATTAAAAACGCTTTCCGGAGGAGAAGCCCAAAGAATCCGATTGGCTACGCAAATAGGAACTCAATTAGTGGGTGTTCTCTATATTTTGGATGAGCCCAGTATTGGATTACATCAAAGAGATAATACAAAACTGATCGCTGCTCTGCAAGACTTAAGAGACCTAGGCAATACCGTCATGGTGGTGGAGCATGATAAGGATATGATGCTGGCTTCCGATTTTATTCTAGATATTGGACCAGGAGCAGGCAGACATGGCGGCAAAATTGTAGCGGCAGGAACTCCAGAAGAATTTCTGAAGCAGGGAAGTAAAACCGCTAAGTATTTAAAGGGAGAGCTAAATATTGAAATCCCAAAAGAAAGAAGAAAGGGCAACGGCAAAAAACTACAATTGAAGGGAGCTAAAGGCAATAACTTACAAAATGTGAATGTAGATTTCCCTTTAGGTACGATGATGTGTGTGACTGGGGTTTCCGGAAGTGGGAAGTCTACATTAATTCATGATACACTTTACCCTATACTTAATCAGAAATTCTATCGCTCCAAAAAAGAACCTATGGATCATCAATCCATCAAAGGATTGGAGCATTTAGATAAAGTGATTGAAGTGGATCAATCTCCTATTGGAAGAACACCAAGATCAAATCCAGCCACTTATACTGGAGTTTTCACTGACATTCGTGCGCTATTTTGCAATTTACCAGAAGCCAAAATAAGAGGCTACAAGCCAGGCAGATTCTCATTCAATGTGAAAGGCGGAAGATGTGAAACTTGCGAAGGTGCAGGTATGAAATTAATTGAAATGGACTTCCTGCCTGATGTACACGTTCCCTGTGAGACATGTAAAGGCAAAAGATATAATCGAGAAACATTGGAGGTTCGATTTAAAGGAAAATCAATTTCAGATGTTTTGGATATGACCGTAGAGCAAGCGGTTGAATTTTTCACCAATCAACCTAAGATATTACGGAAAATCCAGACGCTGTCCGAAGTAGGCCTAGGATACATCACTTTAGGTCAACATGCTACTACTTTATCAGGTGGTGAAGCACAGAGGGTAAAATTAGCTACCGAATTATCTAAAAAGGATACTGGAAATACCTTCTACATTTTGGATGAACCCACCACAGGTCTTCATTTTCAAGATATTGAACACCTGTTAGAAGTATTGCAGAAATTGGTTGATAAAGGAAACACAGTGCTTGTAATCGAACATAATATGGATGTAATCAAAGTAGCAGACTACCTAATTGATTTGGGACCTGAAGGGGGAACTGGTGGCGGAAATATTGTATTCACAGGAACCCCAGAAAAAATTGTTAAGCTTGATAATAGTTATACCGGTGAATTCCTAAAAGCAGAATTACAATCTTGAAAAAAGACCTGATGGTGAAATAGGAAGGAAAAAAATGAAGCTGACGTTAACGAGATCTAATTCAAACCATAACTTTTTTAAATGCGAAGCATATTTTTTTATATATTGGACGTATGAATATGGATGAAGTAACGCTTAACTTCAATAGTGAAAGTTTATTGCTATTAAATTTTTTGTTGGGCTTTATCATGTTTGGCGTAGCGCTAGACTTGAAAGTAGAGGATTTCAGAAGGGTTCTACTCAATCCGAAAGCTTCCATTATTGGATTGATATCTCAATGGGTAATTTTACCTATCATCACCCTGGTTTTAATTTTTATTTTTGAACCTAGGCCTAGCATGGCCCTAGGGATGATCCTAGTTGCCTGCTGCCCAGGAGGAAACATTAGTAACTTCATCAGTAAATTAGCCGGAGGAAATGCTGCTCTTTCTGTAAGTTTAACAGCTTTGACTACCTCAGCAGCCATTTTCATGACACCATTTAGCTTTGCTTTTTGGTCTTCCTTTATTGAAGGAGCTCAAGGTCTAAAGAGTAGTATCTCATTAAATATTTGGGACATGTTCTCAACGATTATATATTTGATTGTAATTCCTGTCATATTTGGACTCACTTTTGCACATTATAAACCAGTCATCGCTCAAAAAATCAGAAAACCTGTCAATATTCTGTCTATAGTGATTTTTGCAGCCTTTGTAGTTATTGCTTTCATGAAAAATGCTGACTACTTCATTGAATACATTCACCTTATTTTTGTTGTTGTGCTATTCCATAATGGATTAGCATTCTTAAGTGGCTATTGGATGGCTAAACTTGCCGGTTTAGAAGAGAGTGAAAGGAAAGCTATCTCAATTGAAACTGGAATTCAAAATTCTGGCTTAGGCTTAGTGCTTATTTTCAACTTTTTTGACGGAATTGGTGGAATGGCAATAATCGCTGGATGGTGGGGAATCTGGCATATTGTTGCCGGATTAATTATCGCTTTTGTCTGGTCAGGTAGGAAAGTGTTTGCTTAGCGTTTTTAAACATCCTCATAGTCTACATACTCTCCACCTTTGAAGTTCCCGCCAGTTCTTTTTCCTTTTTGGTTAGGAACATGGTCTATATGGATTCCGTCTTTTGTTTTTCTACCTTTGTTATTCTGCTGATACTGTCTTTCTTGAGCTGCTTTTGCAGTTCTTCCCAAGAATAATCTGAAAAGAAATCCTCCTATCTTGAAGAATAGATATCCTATCAAAAATAGAATTAATAAGAATTTAAACATAATACTGATCTCTTATGGCTTAAGCCAAAATTACTTTTAGTCTATAAAAACAACAAATTCCTCTGGCGAAAGTTTCCTAACGAACCAAAGGAATTTGCTATAGTAGTTTTACTATCTACTTAAATAAAGGTTTCGTTCTGAAACAATTTTTAGGAAGTAATCATCCATAAATAGATTGATTAAATCACACTATTCAGTTTCATTTGAAACGGGTTAGTACGCAACCTTCTTGATTATTAAGCAAGAAGTTCCAAAATTTAAAAATACATTTTCTTCATTTTGAGTGGCACCAAAGTTTCCTCCGCTTCCTGATCTGTTGAATTCATACACATTCGTACTGGATAGACCTGTTTCCAAATTTAATTTATATAATGTACTTACCTTTTTGCTACGATCATAATCGTATCCAACATAGAGGTCTGTCCCAATCACATAGTGGAAAAATCTTTTGCTAGTACTTGAATACCCCGTTAACCTTAAACTATCGTCATAAATCGTTTCCGCTATCCATTCCTTTGTAGCAGGATTAAATATTGATAAAGTTAAATTTTCAGTTAAAAAATATAGATTGTTGTCAAATACAAACTGGAGATTGTAACTCTGATACCTTGGCTTTAGGTTGACAGGAGTTAACTCCTTATATTTCAAGACTTCCCACTCAGAAGATTCAACATTATAAGAAATAAAATTATCATTTTGATCATGGATATATATTAGATTATCTTTAACTACATATCTTGGATGATCGTCAATATTAACTGGTGGTGATGGAAGTTGAGTCCAACTTTGAGATGAAGGATCGAATTCCCAAAAATCTTGGAAAAATTCACCATCAGAAGATCCAAATCCCAGATATCCTTTCCCGTTCACAGTGACTGATAAAGGATAATTTCTTCTCTCATTAGGAAACTCTCCTGACAAACGAGTCCATCGTTCTTTTTCCAAATCAAATTTCCAAACATCATTTGTATGAACTTCACCGCCGTCCACATTAATATTATCGACATATACACTCATGACATTAAAAATTGCATCATCAAATGCAAGTATCCCACCTACTCTGAATGCAAAAGGAGGGTATCCGGGATGATCAGCCCTACCAAAAGGGGGTACGTAAATATCCTTTCTAAATATCTCTTTTCCATTTACCGCCACAGCTAAAGGCTGCATCCCTGGTTCAGTTGCAAGTTTAAAATGAAGAATTATTCGATTATCTGCTTTTAATTCAAATGGTACATCAAGTCCACCTACCGTAATATTAAATTCCTCCTCCTTCTCCGGAGGATTATTTAATAATAATTCATAACCAAATACATTTCCCAGTAGGACGCTATCACTCTCAAATTCAACATTGAAATCTTCGGTTGTAAAGGTCTTGTCATTGCTGCTATAGGTAACATCGTTTTTAGTTTTTATAAATGCGCTAACAATATAATCCTCCCCAGGCTTTAAATTACTTACAGTGAATGATCTATCACTCTTTATATTAACAGTATCTACATCATTATTATTTGACAAAATAAGTTTGGCTTCTGATAATGGTTCATTACTTTCAATATAGGTAAATACTATTGCGCTGGTACTAGTAATATTACCAATTTCAACAATATCAATTGAACTTGGAAGCATAACTTCATCTTCTTTACACCCAGAAAACGAATAAAGGCAACATATAATTATTAATAGTCTTTTCATCATCTACTCAAGTAAAGGTTTCGTTCTGAAACTATTTTAAGGAAATAATCATCCATCAAATCATCAATAAAATAAATAGACTCTCCTGTTGATTTCATTTCAGGCCCTAACTCCTTATTGACATTTGGGAATTTATTGAAAGAGAAAACTGGCTCTTTAATCGCATAACCTTTTCGGGTGGGATTGAAATTAAAGTCTTTCACTTTCTTTTCACCTAACATCACTTTAGTGGCATAATTTACATAGGGCTCGTTATAAGCCTTACAAATAAAAGGCACTGTTCTGGAAGCTCTTGGGTTTGCTTCTATGATGTATACTATATCATTTTTAATCGCAAACTGAATATTGATCAATCCCTTAGTCTCAAGAGCTAAGGCAATCTTTTTGGTATAAGTTTCGATTTGAGTCAGTACGAAATCTCCTAAATTATAAGGTGGCAGAACCGCATAAGAATCTCCAGAGTGAATACCCGCAGGCTCTACGTGCTGCATCACACCGATTATATAAACATCTTCCCCATCACAAATAGCATCCGCTTCGGCTTCTATAGCACCATCTAGAAAGTGGTCAAGCAAAACTTTGTTGCCAGGAATATCTCTCAAGACATCCACTACATGCTCCTCCAATTCTCTTTCGTTAATTACAATTTTCATTCCCTGCCCACCTAACACATAAGAAGGTCTTACCAACATTGGAAACCCAATATCCTTCGACATCTCCAAAGCATTATCAGCATCTTCCACTACTGTAAATTTCGGATAAGGAATATCATTATCAGCCAACAGTTTAGAGAATGAACCTCTGTCTTCAGCCAAATCTAAGGCTTCATAAGATGTTCCTATGATTTTAATGCCATAGCGGTTTAATTTCTCGGCTAATTTTAAAGCGGTTTGTCCACCTAGCTGTACTATTACACCTTCTGGCTTTTCATGTAATATGATATCATAAATATGTTCCCAGAAAACAGGTTCAAAATATAATTTGTCAGCCGTATCAAAATCAGTTGAAACGGTCTCAGGATTACAATTTATCATGATGGTTTCATAACCACATTCTTTTGCAGCTAGCACACCATGTACGCAAGAATAATCAAATTCAATTCCCTGTCCGATTCGGTTAGGTCCCGAACCTAAAATAATTACTTTCTTTTTACCACTTTCTACAGACTCGTTTTCCTCTTGGAAAGTTGAATAGTAATAAGGCGTTTGGGCTTCAAATTCGGCTGCACAGGTATCAACCAACTTATAGACTCTCTTGATATTCATTTCGTGACGTTTTTTATAAACCTCACTTTCTAAGCATCTCACTAAATGCGCAATTTGTCTGTCGGCATATCCCTTCTGCTTTACTTCCATCATTAATTCTTTAGGAATAGTGTCAATGGAATACTTCTCCACTTCTTTCTCCAACACCAAGAGTTCTTCAATTTGCTCCAAGAACCATTTGTCTATTTTGGTGAGCTTCTGAATCGTTTTGAAAGGAATCCCTAATTTAAATGCATCATATATATGGAATAATCTGTTCCAGCTGGGATTTTCTAAGCTGTATAATAATTCATCTTGCTTCCTAAGTTCTTTTCCATCTGCGCCCAGCCCGTTCCTCTTGATCTCCAAAGATTGACAGGCCTTTTGCAGCGCTTCTTGAAAATTGCGTCCGATACCCATTGCTTCACCCACTGATTTCATAGAAAAGCCTAGCCTTCTATCGGAACCAGGAAATTTATCAAAATTCCAACGAGGGATTTTAACGATTACGTAATCTAAAGAAGGTTCAAAGTAAGCAGAAGTGGTTTTGGTAATTTGATTTTTCAGCTCATGTAAATCATAACCAATTGCTAATTTAGCAGCAATTTTTGCAATTGGATAACCCGTTGCTTTAGAAGCTAATGCAGAAGAACGAGATACTCTTGGATTAATCTCAATACCAATGATATCATCATTTTCCGGATTAACGGCAAACTGCACATTACATCCTCCAGCAAAATTACCTATGCCTTTTATCATTTTTATGGCTAGGTTTCTCATTTCCTGATACACCGTATCAGGTAGTGTCTGAGCGGGTGCCACTGTAATGGAGTCCCCGGTATGAACTCCCATGGGATCAAAATTCTCTACTGAACAGATGACAATTACATTCCCTATATTATCTCGAAGGATTTCAAGCTCATATTCTTTCCAACCCAAGATACTTTGTTCAATCAACACCTCATGAATTGGAGAAGAGTGCAAACCATCTTTCAAAGCGTTGTCAAATTCTGCAGGATCTTTTACTATAGACCCTCCTAGCCCTCCTAAAGTAAAAGAAGAGCGAATTACTAAAGGAAAACCGATTCTTTGAGCAATTTCTTTACCTTGTAAAAAAGAAGTAGCCGTTTCGCCTTCACAAACACCTACACCTAACTCCTTCATTTTCAATCGAAATAGTTCTCTATTTTCCGTAGTATCAATAGCATCTACATCAACACCGAGCATTTTCACTTTGTACTTATCCCAAACTCCTGCTTTATCGCATTCAATAGCAAGGTTCAACGCTGTTTGACCACCCATAGTAGGCAAAACAGCATCGATATCGTGCTTCTCTAAAATCTCAATAATTGATTTTTTAGTCAGCGGCTTCAAATAAATATTGTCAGCTGTTACCTCGTCTGTCATAATGGTAGCAGGGTTGGAATTGATGAGTGTTACTTCAATTCCTTCTTCTCTCAAAGAGCGAGAGGCTTGAGAACCTGAATAATCAAATTCGCAGGCTTGTCCTATAATAATTGGACCTGAACCGATGATGAGTACTGACTTAATACTTGTGTCTTTAGGCATGAGCTTTTTATTTGTTTCGGGGCTAAATAAATTGGGCAAAATTAAGACGATAATTCCGAAATCGAAAGGAGTTCGTCATTCAATGTTTTGATAAATTTTGCTTTCTACCATAGAATGGTAGAAACAGGCCTTTCCAGTGCAAATAAAATTATGCTTATCGAAAAGCTTATTAAAATCTGGTAGTTGCTTCGTTTCTAGTCCAGCAGATAATCTAAAAAAAGAATACATGATTTTGATCAATAACTTTTGAACTCTGTTCTTCGGATAAAAATCAGTTTGAATCCATTTTCCTCGCTTTTTCAACAAATTTTTCAATTTCGGATAAATTAAATTCAACTGTTTCTCTTTGAAACAATCCAAAACAAAGGGTGTAATAACTAAATCAAATTCTACCTCTGACTTCCATTCCAAAATATCAGCTTGGACAAAATTTACTTCTGCTCCTGATCTGACTTTTCTTGCCCGAATAATCATGGCTTCTGACAGCTCCAAATATGTAATCTTGTGCGTTGGCTTGAAGTTAGCTAAAAGTTGACCCGTACCTCCGCCAATGATGAGAACTTCACTATTCAATGGAGTATGGCTCAAGAAATAAGTAATTGCTTGATGAAGTTCATTTCCAAAGACCAAACCTTTCAAAAAATCATAAAATCCTGCAAGTCTATTAAAATTAGCCATCAATAAATATAACCTCTATTACGGGCAGGACAAAAACAATATCTCCAATTACTCGATACCACTCTTCCTGTCTTAAAACTACCTCTTTACTGAGCACCATGGCCAAAACAGAGCCCATCAATATAAAGATAGCTTGATAATCAAGTAATTCCTCTGCCTTGAAAAACAAGAAAGAGGATGACCAAGTAATAACAAAACAAAACAGAAGAAATAAAATAACCTTTCGAGAAAAGTCGACTCCTTTTACGGTAGCAAAAGAATTAAATCCCTGCGCTTTATCCACTTTATACTCTATCATATTGAACAAAATCAAATTTATGCTAGCAAGCAAAAACAATTGCAGCCAGAAGTAAATTAGGATGGGAGGTACATTCTGAATATAGCCCACTGTTGGCAGGCAAATACCCATAGCATAAACTAATGCAATGAACCATTCTTTTCCCCAGTAGACCTTCTTCCTTACGAAATGAACAAAAATAAGATAACAAAAAACCGCAAAACCTAACACCATCCCATAACCAATCAGATATGGCTCGAGACTTTGAAGTACAAATATTAAAATCATTGCGACTAATGCAATTAAGCCAAAAATATAAGGGGCATTCTTATAATGAATCATATGCCTGAACAAGGCATCTTTTGATTTAATTTTTCTAGCATCCAATAAATGGTCAATTGTATAAATCAACCACACTGTTAAACCCAAAGCTAGAATAGCCTGACTAGGAATATCTGCATTAAAATAGTTACCGATCCAGCGGGCACTAATGACAGCACCTGCCACCACATCCAAACTGAAGGCTCGTATGTATTGGTAAATCTTAGTAAACATCAATATAAAAGTAGAACAAATCTAAGAATTTATTCATTTTATCGAGTTAAATCTACATTTGATCGAAAAAAAAAGGCGATTATGTTCCCATAATCGCCTTCAATGCTTTATAAAAGCTATGTAATTAGATTTTCTCTTTTATTCTAGCAGACTTTCCTTTTCTACCTCTCAAGTAGTATAGTTTTGCTCTTCTTACAGACCCTTTTCTCACTACTTCAATTTTATCGATAGCAGGAGAGATTAATGGAAAAATTCTTTCAACAGCAATTCCACTGGAAACTTTTCTTACAGTAAAAGTAACAGAGTTACCAGAACCCCTTTTTTGGATTACAGCACCTTGATATTGCTGGATACGTTCTTTATTTCCTTCTTTAATTCTTACGTGAACATTCACAGTATCACCTGCCTTAAAATCAGGAAATTTACTTACTGCTTCGTGATATTCTTTTTCAATTTCTTTGATCAAATCGCTCATGGCTCTTTCTTTTTTCCGATAATGGTTTCGGTCCTATGCCCGAAAAATGGAGTGCAAATATAAGGATAATTTTATTCTTTGCATCCCTAAACTATATTTTTTTAATCTTTTTTCAATAAATCAGGTCTTCGCTCTTCTGTTCTTTTCACAGCTTGTTCAAATCTCCACTTATCTATATTAGCTGCATGTCCAGATAATAATACATCAGGTACTTTTAAACCCTTAAAATCTGCTGGACGACTATACACAGGTGGCGCCAATAATCCATCTTGATAAGAATCTGTCAGGGCAGAAGTTTCATCTGATAAGACTCCTGGCAACAACCTCACGATAGCATCTGTAACTACTGCTGCGGCTAACTCGCCTCCTGAAATCACAAAATCACCTATACTAATCTCTTTCGTAATATAATGTTGACGAACTCTTTCATCAACACCTTTATAATGACCGCAAAGAATCAATAAATTACCCTTTAATGCAAGTTGATTAGCCAAAGCCTGTGTCAATTGTTCACCATCAGGACTCATGTAAACGATCTCATCGTAAGACCTTTTTGACTTTAAGTCATCAATAGCACTAGCGATAGGTTCAATCTGCAAGACCATCCCAGCACCTCCACCATAAGCATAATCATCAATACTTTTTTGCTTATTAGTAGAATATAATCTCAAGTCATGAACGTGAATCTCAACCAGTCCCTTATCTTTTGCTCTTTTCAAAATACTATCCGAAAAGGGTCCCTCTAAAAGTTTAGGTAAACATGTAATAATGTCAATCCTCATCACCTTCATCCTCTTCCATATACAATTCCAATAAACCCTCTGGCAAACTGACCTTGATGAGCGCTTTAGCTCTGTCGACATTCAATATCACCTCATCATTAATTGGAATCAATACTTCTCTCCCTTTATAATCCATCCCAATCAAATCTTGATGACCAGCTTCAAACACTTCCTTCACTACTCCTAGCTTTCCATTTTTTTTGTCTTCTATCTGAAAACCGCTAATCTCATGAAAATAAAATTGACTTCCGCTTAATTCTGGAAGTTCAGTTAAGGGTAAATGTAAAGACGCTCCTCGCAAATTTAAAGCTGCATCTTTGTCATCAACATCTTCAAATTTAAGTAAAGCCTCTTTATGCTTAACCTGGATATATTCAATAAAAAAAGGAACCAGTTTTCCTTTTTGCAACAAGAATACTGATTCCATTTCTTTATAATCCTCTGGATAGTCAGTATCCAAAGAAATATATAACTCTCCTTTTAACCCATGAGGCTTTAATACCATACCTAATTGAAAGCATTGGTCAAGCTTCATGATTGAAGGAAATTAATCTTCTTTTTTGTCTTCTTCAGATTTTTCTTCTGAAGCTTCCTCTTTAGGAGCCTCTTCAGTTGCATCTGCTTTTGGAGCCTCATCTGTAGACGCTTCCTCTGCAGGAGCTTCTTCTTCAGCAGGTGCCTCTGCTGCTTTTGCTGCAGCCTCAGCTTCTTCCTGACGCTTTTTAATAGCTTCTGCTCTAGCTTCGTTCACTTTTGTTTCAGCTTCTAATCTAGCTTTCTTCTCAGCTGCTGCCTTATCTGCCAATGACTTCTCTTTTCCTTCAATAGTAGCCTCTTTGTCTTTCATCCAAGCTTCTAATTTCTTATCCGCCTCTTCTTGCGTCATTGCACCTTTAATCACACCAATTTGTAAATGCTTCTTGTAAAGCAATCCTCGGTATGACAACATCGCGCAAACCGTATCGGTTGGCTGCGCACCGTTCATTAACCATTGAAACGCTTTTTCATTGTCCATCTCAATAGCTGCAACGGGCGTATTCGGGTTGTAAGTACCAATTTTTTCAATAAAGCGACCATCTCGTGGTGCACGGGCATCCGCTACGACTACATCGTACATTGCCATTTTTTTTCGACCTCTTCGGGCCAATCTGATTTTTACTGCCATTTTTTATTTTAATTTTAGCAATCACGAGGGATCACGTCCCTCCTTTAATTAGTCTGCAAAGGTAGTGAAAAAAGATTGTAATTGTAAATTAGCATTAATTTTTTCATCAGAACACTAAAAAACAAATGATAGTTGGCACAAACACGCCACCTCAATCTAATTAAGGGACGAAAAGATTGTCAATTTAATGACGAAAGAAGAATTCAATTCATATTAAAATGAAATACCAAAGATAGTCAACTAATCAAATTTAAAGTCGTTACTGAACACTTAAAGCATTGATAATCTTTACAAATTGTTTAATCGCATATGCAATTTTCATAGTATTTGATAAGTGTTTATATTTGCTAATCGGAAAATAAAACAATTCCATAATGGATAAATACACATATATAGCCAATGCCCATGGCAACTACATTGAGGAGCTTTACCAAGCTTACAAGAACGATCCTCAATCGGTAGATGATTCTTGGCAAAAATTCTTTGAAGGTTTTGAATTTTCTCAAAAAGATTTTGGTGGAAATGGTCAAGCAGCTGATACTAGAGTATCTTCGAAAGAGACACAGGTTCGAAATCTAATTCAAGCCTACAGAATGCGGGGCCACTTAAAATCAAAAACCAATCCCGTTAGAGAAAGAAGACCTCATGATGCAAGGATAAGTCTAGAGGAGTTTGGTCTGAAGCAAGAAGATTTAAAAGAAGAATTTTCTATCGGTCAAGATATTGGATTAGGCAAAACAACTCTAAAGAACATTATTGAGGCTTTAGATAAAATTTACGTTGGATCCATCGGCTTTGAATATATGCATATTCGTGACCCAAAAATAGTCGATTGGTTTATTGATAAAGCCGAAAGCGCAAAAGGCGATTATCAACCTAAATTAGACGAGAAAAAGCGAATCCTCTCAAAACTTAACGAAGCTGTCGTATTTGAAAACTTTCTTCACACTAAATTTTTAGGACAGAAAAGATTTTCCCTTGAAGGAGGAGAAAATACGATTCCATTTTTGGACAAAGTAATCAATCGCTCATCAGAACTTGGCACAAAAGAAGTAATCATAGGAATGGCCCACCGTGGACGACTAAATGTGCTCGCCAACATTATGAATAAAACATATGAGCAAATTTTCTCCGAGTTTGAAGGCAGTACTGACCCGGATTTAACCATGGGTGATGGTGATGTAAAATATCATATGGGATATTCTAGTTACATCGAAACTTCAAACGATAAAAAATCTTATGTAAAATTAACGCCTAACCCTTCTCACTTAGAAGCTGTAAATTCAGTGGTTTTAGGCTACGCTCGCGCTCAAATAGATGATGAATACGATGAAGATGTCAATGCTGCACTACCGATTTTAATCCATGGTGACGCAGCTGTTGCAGGCCAAGGCATTGTTTATGAAACAACCCAAATGTCACTGCTTGAAGGCTATTCTACAGGTGGAACCATTCATTTTGTAATTAATAATCAGGTTGGTTTTACTACCGATTACGATGATGCTAGATCATCAATCTATTGTACTGATATCGCCAAAATGATTGACGCTCCTGTTTTACATGTTAATGGCGATGATGCGGAAGCTGTTAATTTCGCTGCTAATTTAGCAGTAGAATACAGGAGCAAATTCCAAAAAGATATCTTCATAGATTTATTATGCTACAGAAGACATGGTCATAATGAGAGTGATGAACCAAAATTCACCCAGCCTAAGCTTTACAACAAAATCGCTAAACACGCTAACCCTAGAGAAGTTTATGTCAAAAAATTGACCGAAAGGGGTGATTTAGATAACGACTCAGTCAAAAAATTAGAGAAAGATTTCAAAAAACAGCTTCAAGACAGATTGAATGAAGTCAAGCAAAAGCCTCTTCCCTATAAACCACAAAAAATTGAAGAGGAGTGGGAACAGTTAAGAAGAGCAAAATCAGAAGACTTTATTGCTTCGCCTGACACTTCAATATCACAAAATTTGGTTGAGAAAGTTGGGGAAGCGTTAATAACTCTTCCGAAAGGGTTTAAGCCACTTAAGCAAATTGATAAACTTCTTAAAGAACGAAAGAAGAATTTCTTTGATGAAAAAATGCTTAATTGGGCAGATGCCGAGTTATTAGCTTACGGATCTCTACTGTATGACGGTAATATTGTTAGAATGTCAGGCCAAGATGTGAAGCGAGGGACTTTCTCCCACCGACACTCATATTTATTTGATGCAGAGACAAATGAGCCTTATTGCAATCTGGATCACATTGAAGACGGTCAAAAAGAGAGATTTAGAATTTTCAACTCACTTTTATCGGAATTTGGAGTTTTGGGTTTTGAATATGGTTACGCCATGGCAACTCCAAATGCATTAGTTGTTTGGGAAGCACAATTTGGTGACTTCGCCAACGGAGCTCAAGTTATGATTGATCAGTTTATAACTTCGGCAGAAAGTAAGTGGCAAAGAATGAATGGACTTGTAATGTTACTTCCTCATGGATATGAAGGCCAAGGCCCAGAACACTCCAATGCGAGACCAGAAAGATTTTTACAGTTGGCTGCAGAAGAAAATTTAGTTGTAACTAATATTACTACACCGGCGAATCTATTCCATATGTTTAGAAGACAAGTGAAATGGGAATTCAGAAAGCCACTAGTGCAGTTTGCCCCTAAATCATTACTTCGCCACCCGAAGGTAATTTCCCCTGTAAAAGATTTTACCGAAGGCAAATTCAAAGAAATATACGAAGATGATTACGTGACAAATAAAAACGTGAAAAGAGTCTTAATGTGTACTGGAAAAGTATTCTACGATTTACTGGAAAAGCAGCAAGCTGACAAAAGAAAAGATGTTGCCATCATAAGAATCGAACAATTACATCCTTTCCCGATGACGCAGGTAGATGAGGCTTTGAAGAAATTTAAAGACCCGGAAATATTTTGGGTACAAGAAGAGCCATCAAACATGGGTTACTGGACCTTTATGCTGAGGACTATCGCCAATAAAGCAGGATTGCAATTGATTTCAAGAAAATCAAGCGCTTCGCCAGCTACGGGTTATGCCAAAGTACATAAAGCAGAACAAGAAGCTTTAGTAGAAAAAGCTTTTGACACCAAGAAATAAAATTTTTTAAGACAGAATTCAGAGAAACATGAGTTTAGAAATAAAAGTACCGGAAGTAGGCGAATCAATTACTGAAGTGACCATAGCCTCATGGTTAAAAAAAGATGGCGATTTTGTAGAACAAGATGAAATAATCGCAGAACTGGAATCAGACAAAGCAACATTTGAATTGCCTGCAGAGGCTTCCGGTGTATTAAAAATAAGAGCTCAAGAAGACGAAACTATTGAAGTTGGTGCAGTCATTTGTGAGATAGATGAAGATGCCAAAAGTGGTAATTCTAAAGCAGAGGAGAAATCAGAACAAAAGAAAGAAGAATCTTCTGAACCAAAAACCGAAAAGAAAGAAGAATCTTCCTCCAACAGTGGCCCAAAAAAGACAGGTGAAATTCATGAAATGGTGGTTCCTACCGTTGGCGAATCTATTACCGAAGTGACCATTAGCTCTTGGTTGAAATCTGATGGCGACTATGTGGAAATGGATGAAGTTATAGCAGAGGTTGAATCTGATAAAGCTACTTTTGAATTACCAGCAGAAGCGAACGGATTCCTACAAATCATTGCGCAGGAAGATGATACAATAGAAATTGGCGCTACTATCTGTAAAATTGAAGTTACTGAAGGTGGTGCACCTTCTGAATCCTCATCAGAGAAAAGTTCATCAGAAAGTAAATCTAGCTCTGAATCTCAGAATGAAGACAAAGAAACTTATGCAACGGGTCATGCTTCTCCGGCTGCAGCCAAAATTTTGAAAGAAAAAGGAATTGACGCTTCCAATGTAAAAGGAAGCGGTAAGGATGGCAGAATCACCAAAGAAGATGCTGAAAAGGCTGAGAAGCAACAATCTTCTAAATCGGCAGAGCAAGAAAGCAAACCATCGGATTCTGGTATAGAAACTAAATCAATCCCTGCACCTAGCAACGATCGTGAGCAGCGCAAAGAAAAAATGTCCAGCTTGAGGAAAACAGTAGCAAGAAGGCTGGTAAGCGTGAAAAACGAAACGGCAATGTTGACCACTTTCAATGAAGTGGACATGAAGCCTATCATGGATTTACGAAAAAAATATAAGGAGCAATTCAAAGAGAAATATGAAGTTGGATTAGGATTTATGTCATTCTTTACAAAAGCATGTACCATGGCTTTAAAGGAATTCCCAGCTGTGAACGCTCAAATTGATGAAAATCAGATGGTATACAGCGACTATGTGGACATGTCTATTGCCGTATCTTCTCCAAAAGGATTGGTTGTACCAGTAATTAGAAATGCTGAAAAGCTCTCATTCAACGAAGTTGAATCGGAAGTTATTAGGCTGGCGAAGAAGGCAAGAGATGGTAAACTGAGCATTGATGAAATGAGTGGAGGAACTTTCACTATCACAAATGGCGGGATATTTGGCTCTATGCTTTCTACTCCAATTATCAACGCTCCACAATCTGCCATTTTAGGCATGCATAATATAGTGGAGCGCCCAGTAGCGATCAATGGCGAAGTACAAATCAGACCTATAATGTATGTTGCCCTTAGCTATGACCACAGAATAATTGACGGAAAAGAGTCTGTAAGCTTCTTGGTTAGAGTAAAAGAACTACTTGAAGATCCTACCAGACTTCTTTTGGGCATTTAATTGAAATTACTTTTTAAATTAAGAGTATGCACTGATTGAGTCAGTATTGAAAAATAAAAAATAAAAAAATGAGCAAATACGATGTAACGGTGATTGGTTCGGGGCCTGGCGGATATGTTGCTGCAATTAGATGTGCGCAATTAGGTATGAAAACAGCCATCATTGAAAAATATGACACATTAGGTGGCACTTGTCTAAATGTTGGATGTATCCCTTCAAAAGCCTTGTTAGATTCTTCTGAACATTACCATAATGCAGAAACTACTTTTAAAGAGCATGGTATTAACCTAAGCAACTTAAAAGTAGATATCAAGCAGATGATCACTAGAAAGTCAGATGTAGTAAAGCAAAACGTAGATGGCATAGCTTTTCTAATGAAGAAAAACAAGATTGATGTACATACTGGAGTTGGGTCATTCAAAGACAAAAATACGGTAGTTGTAACGAAGTCTGACGGCAAGAAGGAAGAACTAAATACTGATAAAGTGATTATTGCAACTGGCTCAAAACCTATTGAATTACCATTTGCAAAATTTGATAAGAAAAGAATTATCAGTAGTACTGAAGCTTTAGAATTAAAGGAAGTACCAAAACACATGATTTTGATTGGTGGTGGTGTTATTGGACTCGAATTGGGATCTGTCTATAAAAGAATAGGTGCTAAAGTTACTGTCTTAGAATTTGCTGACAGCCTTATCCCAACAATGGATGGCTCTATGGGCAAAGAAATGAAAAAGAGCATGAAAAAGCTCGGAATGGATGTTAAACTAAAACATAAAGTAACGAAAGTCGAAAATAAGGGAAAAGAAGTAGAAGTTACCTTTGAAACCGACAAAGGTAAAGAAGAAACTATCACCGGAGATTATTGCTTAGTTGCTGTCGGCAGAAAACCTTATACGGAGGGCTTAAATCTCGAAGCCGCAGGCTTAAAAACTGATGACAAAGGTAAAGTTGATGTTAATGAACATTTACAGACAGAAGTTGACAGTATTTATGCTATAGGTGATGTAGTGAGAGGTGCAATGTTAGCTCATAAAGCGGAAGAGGAAGGTACTTTTGTTGCTGAGACTATGGCAGGTCAGAAACCTCATATCCACTATAAACTCATTCCAAATGTAGTATACACATGGCCGGAAGTTGCAGGAGTAGGACACACTGAGGAAGAGCTTAAAGAACAGGGTAAAGAAATAAAAACCGGTTCCTTCCCTTACAAAGCCTTAGGTAGAGCTAGAGCAAGTGGTGATCTTGAAGGGCTAGTAAAAGTAATTGCTGATAAAAAGACGGACGAGATCCTAGGCATTCATATTATCGGTGCAAGAGCAGCTGATATGATTGCTGCTGGTGTTACTGCTATGGAATACCGCGCCTCTGCAGAGGATGTTTCGAGAATGTCTCATGCTCATCCTACTTATATGGAAGCTGTTAAAGAAGCATGTTTAGCAGCTACGGATAATAGACCTATTCACATGTAATCAAATAGAAAAGTAACTCAATTATAATACATAGCCCGAAAGCTGACCCTTTCGGGCTTTTTTTATTATCAGCAAGCTCAAATTATGCTGCCCCTTTAACAACTGGAAAAGGTCTATAAGAATAATACTGCATTACTGCTTCTAAGGCAGCTTGAATAGCTTCATTAATAGGCAACATATCCTTTGCCAACCTAAAATCAATTTGCATTAATTTTTGATAATAATCAGCAAAAACCGGAACGGTCGATTTAGATTTAAGCATTTCCACTGCTTTTTCGTAATTGTCGACTTGCTGCTCTTTTATCAACTTACAGGTGACCATTCTAAGCTGACCATATTTATCTTTACCAGCGCCATATCCAAATAACCTGCAAATCAGGCCTCGATGTTCATATTCACTGCAATGTCCATGATTCTTGTCATTTACAGAAAGTGGTTGGTAAACTAGGCAATTGAGAGACGAATTTGTTTCTAATTTCAGATACATTGCTTCTGCCCTTCCTTGGGAAAACCAGTGATAAGCTAATGGTAAAAACTCGAGAGGGGAAGCTTCAATATCTGGTTTATTGCAGCATTTGCCACAACCAGTAAAGCAATATATACCTGACTCTTTCCTGAATTCAGTAATCTCATCATCTAAGCCTTTGAATAATTTTTCAACTGCCAGAACCTTCTGTTTGATTGTCATATTTCTGCTACAAATGTAGCTGGAATACCCATCACTGATTTCAATTCTGCAATAATAATTTTTAACATAATCAATACGCCTAACCTAAGCTACTTTCACTACACAATAGCTTTCAGAAAAGTACTTATTACTTATTTCCAGAACTCGCTGCGCTGTTATACTTCGAATACTATTTATATAATCGTCAAAATAATCTAAATAGTCAGCTCCTTCAACTAGCTTAGATTTATAATTTTCCGATTGGTGAAAAACTGTATCAAGACTACTTGCAATTTTACCTAGCATATAGTTTTTGATGGTTTCAATTTCTGCTTCAGGAACAGGATTTACTTTTAATTCCTCCATTTCCCTATAAACTTCACGAACTGTATCTTCAACGTGATCAATTTTAACATCCGCCCCTATAATTTGGTAGTCTAAATGCTTATAGTTAATCAAAACCGAATAAATACCATACGTATAGCCTTTGTCCTCTCGGATATTTTTCATCAATCGAGAACCAAAATAACCTCCAAAAATCTCATTTGTAATGGATAGATCAAAATAATCCGGATGGGTTCGCGGAATAGAAATACAGCCCATTCTCACTGAGGCTTGTACCGACCCTTCTCTTTTTATCAGATTATCATCGATTATAGGAGACAATTCGCTCTTGTAATCCTCATTAAGTACAGAATATTCAAGCATTCCAAAATGCTCTTCAAAAAAGTCAAAAATTCCATCATCAAAATCGCCAGCCACGATAAAGTCAGGAGCCACTGTGAAAAATTGATGGAAATAGGATTTCACATCTTCTATACTAATTTGTTTAATGTACTCCTCCTCTAAAGTATTAGCATAAGGAGTGCCGTTTAAAAGATTCTTCCTTAAATTCTTTGTTGCTATTAATGCATTCTTCTGGTTATTTACTTGGATTTTCTGGAGCTGCTGCAGCTTGATTTTTTCAAAATCTTTCTCGTCAAACAAAGGCTCTGTAATAGCACTTTTTAAAACAGGTAATAAAGAATGAATGTGCTCCTTCAAACACAATAAACTTACAGTAGAATGATCATAATCTACAGAAACATCTAAATGAGCACCATAATGATCTAATAGCTCTTGCAATTCACTACCAGGATAACTTCTTGTTCCTTCTACCATTACTTTTGCACAAATCAAGGACTGACCTGATTTCTCGTCATTCACCTTACCAGAAGGGAATAGCACATCAATTTTCAGCACCGGATTGGTATCATCCTGAAGAATATGGACAGACAATCCATTTGACAATTCTTTTACTTTCGGTTTTGTCAAGGACAAATCTTTTAACATAAAAGAATCAGGAGCTACTTGTCTATTTGGCATATGTTGGTAAAAAATTAAAAAATTAAAAGATTTAGTATTATTTATTCTGCTACAGAAGCTTTGGCTAGCCCAAGGCTTTCAAACTTAAAAACAGCCGTGAATCTAAGTGTTTCTGCTAACGGATTGTTTCGTTTTGTAGGAATTAAATAAGAAAAATCTAAGCCGAGTATTTGATAGCGAAAGCCTAAACCTGCAGTAAAGTATTGACGACCACCTTTCGTTAAATGCTCATAAAAGTAACCGGTACGTACAGCAAATACGTTATTATACCAATACTCTACACCAGAAGAAATTGTGATTTCTCTAATTTCTTCTTGAAAACCGCCAGGGGCGTCACCAAAAGAACCAAACATACCTTCAAGCAAAGTTGCCGGAATACTGTCGCCTTCACTAGGTGTTGGCACCATTAGTTTATTGAAATCAAGAGAGACTGTTAGTTTGTTATAAGGATCTAAATTTGTTGTAAAAGCTGATCCTACCTTCAGATTAATAGGTAAAAACTGCTCATTGTCATCACCGCTATATGAAACTTTATTTGAGATATTTGCGATTTGCAGTCCTGATGAAAAATCGGATTCTTTCCCATTAAAAAGCAACTCTTTTGTGTAAAATAAACCTAAATCGACCCCCAGAGCAGTAGCTGGGCTGGGGTTTGATTGATTATTATTGGTATAGTTTCCAAATAAATTTGATCTCGCAAATTTACCAGTTAACGAAGCACTAAGGTTATCGCTCAGTTTTCTTGAATAAGCGGCCGAAATTGAAAAATCCTTTGGAGAAAAATCAGTGCCGGAACTTCCATCATCAGTGAAAAAGATATTTCCTAGATCGAAATACTTCATGGAAATTCCCACCACCTGCTGTTTATCTAATCGATAATAACCACTTAAGTAGGATATGGACATGTCTGTCACTCCAATACTCATTAGCCATGGAGAGTATGAAATAGAAGCACCTATTTCATTTTCTACAAATGCCAAACGTGCTGCATTCCACTGCATGGCATTGGCATCTGGTGAAAGCGCTACCCCGACATCACCCATTCCTGCTGATCGCGAATCAGGGGAAATTAAAAGAAAAGGCATTGCGGTTGTAATTACATTTCTTTCAGCGTCCTGTCCTGAAACTGTAGACGGAGGACCAGTGATTTGTCCAATAGCCGCACTTGAAAAAAATGTTATAGCGGTAATAAATATTAATCTTGCTGCTCGCATTTTATCTTGGTTTACTTCAAATATACTTAATTGATTACAATTAGCTTTTCAAATTGGCTAGTTTTTGCATTATCTTCTACAGAACGAAGGAAAACCCTGACAAAATATATTCCAGGAGAAAGTTTTCTTCCGTTTTTATCTCTTAAATTCCAAACGTCTTCTCGGAAGTCTTCCTGCGACTGATAGCTGTGAGTGTAAATCGTTTGGCCTTGGTTATTGAGTACATGATAACTAAATTCCATCACTTCATTTTTTCTGTTTTGCCGTAACCTAAAATGTACTTCTGAATTTGCAGGATTAGGAAACATTACAAAATCTAAAATAGATAATTTCTCTTCTCCTACTACTTCAAATTCTAAAGTAGATGTTGATTTATTATTGAACACATCAAAAGCAGTAATAGTAAGATAATGTCGCCCCTCGTCTAAATTAGCTATATCATAGCTAATTGAACCTTCCTGGTAGGAATCTAAGTTGTAATAGAAAAAATCATTCAACTTAACTGACTCTTGGCCATCAAGGGAAAATGTAACTCCCGGGTTCACATTACTATTTGAAATGCTGATGCCATGTTCATCAAAAAGATCTACAATTAATTCGATATTACTTCCAGTTCTATCACCTGCTTCGAAACTGCGATCATTCAAAAATATTGTAATATCAGGCCCCACATTATCTTGACTACTTAATTCGCTACTGCCTCCAATCACAAAACTATTATTAAATCCGCTTGCATCACTAAGTCTTTTGTCCCTACTTCCATATAAGCTGAATTTCCCATTGTCCATTCTATAATCAATTTCTTTAGGGACATAAAAAGTAAAACTAAACTCTCCTTTGTTGATCGAAGACTTACCTCTATAAATGATCTGATCATAAGTCAAAAAGTTAAAGGTATTTTCAGCAGGGTCGATTGTCCCACTCTCTACTGCCTTATCATAAAACTCGGCCGTTAATTCTCCACTAAAATCATTTAGTTTCTGTCCGAAAGGACTCTCCACTATCCCGCTTACTGTAATTTTTGACATACTGTTCACAGTATCTGTATCACCATTTTCATTTACCACCTCCTCTATTCTTAAACTATTTCTAGGCTCCGCCAAAGTGACTGCTGGATCACCCAAGAGAATAAAATTTCTATTCTTCACTCCCACTATACCCGAATTCTTAGTGTTCTTGATAATATCTCCTAATTTTTGAGGACTTCCACCCTCTGGTTTAAACACATGTTCAAAAAACGAACGGTTGAGCGTAGCATTCGAGCTTGACTCTACAGGACGAGAGGTAGTCAATAAAGCTATAGCTCCGCCATTTGGATTCAACAACATTTCCTGAGCTCCTGATACCAGGTTTGGGTTATCAAATCTTCCATATTCGCAAGTGGCGGTAACAAACAACGGCAATCGATCTAAATTATTCCATTCATCTACCATACTTTTGGTAAGAATAGCTTCATTAGTCCAACTATTTTCTGAACCATGTCCAACATAGTTCACAATTAGGGCCCCTTTTTCAACCATTTCATTTAATGCATCCCGCATCTTTGGCGATCGCTGCGTACTTGCAAATACCTCTTGTTCAAAGGCTCCGAGATAAAGCTTATTGATGTTATAGAAACCAAAATTATCAATCACATATTTACTTAATACTTCTGAATCTCGATGGTGCAAATTGCCATCCTCATCATCTGCTATAAAGTACAAATCATTCCTCCATTTATTGAAAACCTGAGGACTACTTTCGTAATGAATAATTTTGTCAACAGCGTCCTTTGCCTGTTTGACGGTTCTTGCCGGAATCCTTCCAATACCAATGTCAACATCATCAATATTGCTAAACTCCTCCTCCCACACACCTTCAGATTCATCCATGAAACCGAAAAAGTCATCAGAAGCATAGGTAAACACAGGATGTAATGAATTTCTGGACTGATAAACAGGAACTAAATTAGTATTATTGGCTACACGGTCTTTGTAGTCATAGGATGAAGCTCCTAACAGCAAAACATATTTTAATTTATCGGGATTTTTTTCATAATAGTATTTTATATAATTGCGAATTGCTGATACGTCCCTGCGACCGGAACCGAACTCATTAAAAAGTTCACTTATTCGAGCTACTTCAACTTGATATCCGTTATGATTTCTTCTAAAATCAGCTAATTGATTGGCTACTTGGTAAAAATCATCGTAGGCTATGATCAGGTAATCAGGACTATTATTCCTTTTAACGACTTGGGGCTGAACCTCATTCATAAAAAAAACTTCATGAGCTGTGGACGCTTCAAAAACCACAAACTTTCGCTCCCCTAAATCCTCTAACTGGGAGAAATTATAGGTTTGATCTTGTAAGATTACCTCTTTGTAGTCCAATAAATCACTCACATCCCATAGGTTATGAGAAGCCTTCAGTCCCTCTAGTTTCAATTGATAATTCCCAGCAGTTTGGAACTCCGAATTTCTAATTACAATTTGTTCATTTGATAACTTCAGAGAATGCGGAACAGTGAGAAAAAGATAATCCAAATACCCGTCAGAGCGACCAGCACCCAATGCTTCGTGACTGATTCGAATATCAAGACTTCTACTTGTTAAAAGTGAAGTTGAAATTGTTGACCGATTTTTTAGAATCTCCCCTTTTTGCCTGTATGGAAAAATGGTGAAATCAGATACCGTTTTTAATTCTTCAGAAGCTAAATCAAAATCATTTAATGCAATATGCAAGTTGGCTGGATCATAAGTTTGCGCCATGTATCGAGTCGATAGAGAAATCTCTCTTGACTGTGCTAATTCACCAGTAAGTTCGAACCCAAAGGTTTGCGATTTATTGATACTAAATGACTCTCCATACCACTCCCGACCTGAACGAAGGAGATTAGTTTCATCAATTTCATGGGAAAAAACTGCCTCAAAGTAATCAATTACTCTATCAGCTTGGTTTTGATTTGAAGCTATAGGTACTATCGGTTTTACGCTTGCTGCATTAAAATCAATAAAGAAATATAAAGAATCACTGTACAGATTATTGCTGTATTGATACGCTTCATCTTCAAAATTAAAATCAATATTTTGGACAGCATCAGCGTAAAAAAAAACAGATTCTCCAGCTTCAAAACTATTGTTTTGATTTGCATCTATTTTTACTGGAATGGGGCTAGGATCATAAGGGTAATCAATGGCATTAGTTTGAGGGATGTGACCACCTGCTATTCCGTAAACCTGAATTTGATTAGGATTGATATTTTGGGCATTAAGACCGATGGATTCTATTAAAGATAAATCGATCTTATGTACTCCCTCATGGACAGTCGCTACCTTGAAAATTCCCCCATTTTCAAAAATAGATTGACTGTAGAGGAAATGATAAGCAAAAATGGACAATATAATACTAAGGAAGTACTTCATTAAATAATATAGATAACTGACCTAACAGCTTTTTATTCAAATTAATTTCTAATTACGAGTATAGTTTAATAAATATTATTTATCACTGATTTCCATTTAGCTAGTTTATTACCATCCTCTTGGGCTTTATACAACATATATGGACTAAACTTGGACTTCATTTTTTGAGAAAAACGCAAATTTAATCATCGACAATAATAAGTAAAGGAGGATAACGACTGGTACTGCAGAAAATTGAAATATACTAATTAAAATGATAGCCATTATAATTGTTAAGTATCTGAAAAGATTTTCCTTAAAATTGAAATTCTTGAACTTTAAAGCAATCATGGGCAATTCAGCAACCAGCAATAAAGAAAACACTATTGAAATAATTAGTAAAGTTGGAGTTGAAAATAAAAAACTTAGCATTTCAATTTCTTCTAGGGAGAATAAAAAACCTATAAATAAGGCATTAGCAGGTGTTGGCAATCCTATAAATTCCTCTGATTGGCGAGTATCAATATTAAATTTCGCCAGCCTAAAAGCTGAAAAAACTGCAATTAAAAAGGCTACAAAACTTAAAACACCTGCGTCATTCATTTCCAGAAGTTGGAAAAGTATATAAGAAGGTAAAAAGCCAAAAGTCACCATATCAGCCAAAGAATCGAGCTGCTTTCCAATTTCTGAATGGACTTTTAATAGCCGTGCGAGCATTCCATCTAAAAAGTCGAAAAAAGCCGCTAGCACAATACAGATTGCTACGGCTTCAAAATTGAATTGACTAGCAAAATAAACACCCACTGCACCAGTGAAAAGATTCGCAGCAGTAATGATATTTGGAATGTTCTTTTTGATCATACCTCCCTTATTTTATAGCGCAAAATGGATTGCTTGCCTTTTCTTTACCTAATGTAGTTTCTGGCCCATGACCACAATAGACTTTTACATCGTCATGATATTTAAAGAGCTTATTTTGAATGCTGCTAATAAGAGTATCATGATCACCCCCAGGAAGATCGGTCCTACCAATACTACCATCAAACAAAACATCGCCACCGATAAAAATCCTTTCGTCTTCATTCATAAATCCGATATGGCCTGGAGCATGCCCTGGCAAGAACAGCACCTCAAATTCAATATTTCCTATTTTATGAATATCTCCCTCCTTTATAAAATGATTCGGCTGTGTCGGCTGATAATTAGCAAAACCATAGGCAGAAGAATAGCTTGGAACTGCTTCCAAAATGGGTAAATCCTTTTCGTGCATATATAATTCAACACCGAATGTATCCTTCACAAAAGCATTGCCTAAAACATGATCAATGTGACAGTGCGTATTTATCAATTGCTGAACATTTAAGCCTTCAGCTTTAATAAATTTCACTAGCTCGTCTTGCTCATAACCTTCATAACATCCAGGATCAATTATGGCAGCATTTTTATCATCATCATAAACCACATAAGAGTTTTCCATAAATGGATTAAAAACAAATTGCTTTATGTTTATCATATCATTAAAGTTTGATGCAAATTTGCTGAAATTAAAACTGTTTGCCTAAAATAAGGATTACTAAATACGTAATCTAAGGTGAATACCACATAATTATTGATTCAAAACAACAAGTCATCATCACTTATGATTACAGCATTATTTACATTAGGAATCGAAAGGACTTATGAAAGTTGATTTTATCATAGTTGGCCATGGTTTGGCATCAGTTGCAGTCACTGAACATTTAAGAAGATTCAATAAATCATTTATCGTTTTTTCAAATGAAAATCCGAATTCAAGTTCTAAGGTAGCTGCAGGATTATATAATCCCATTACCGGCAGGAAAATGAAGCAAACATGGATGGCTGAACACCTTTTTAGTTATCTAGAAGCATTCTATAGTGATTTAGAAAAAAATTTGAATGCTACTTTTTTGTATAAAAAATCAATCTATAGGCCTTTCTTATCTTTAGAAGATCAAAATGATTGGATGATAAGAGAGCACAAAAACAAAATGTTTATCAAAGAGACATTCACAAATACTAATTTCAAAGCATTCATTAATGATGACTTTGGTGGAATTCTACTTGATAAAAGTGGTTTCTTGGATGTGAAAGAGATGCTTCATCATCATAAAAACAAATTGATCGAAAAAAATCAATTTATTATTGAAGACTTTAACTATGAAAAATTAGTTCGGAATGACAGCCACGTTCTTTATGGGGATGTTGAAAGCGAAAACATTATATTTTGCGATGGCCCGTTAAGTCAGAATCCATTTTTCGATTGGCTACCAACTGCACCGGTTAAGGGAGAAATTCTTCATATCAAAACTGAAAAACCACTTCCTGACGATATTATATTTAATAGGGGAGTTTTTATTGTGAAAAATCCACAACAAGAGTATTATAGAGTAGGAGCCACCTACGAATGGAAAAATCTAGATTACCAACCCACAGAAAAAGCGAAACAACAATTAACGGAAAAATTAGATGAACTGCTTCAGGTAAAATATCAGATTATTGATCAAGTGGCAGGCATTAGACCTGCTTCAAAGGATAGAAGACCTCTAATAGGAAAACATCCTGAATGGAAGAACGTATTTATTTTCAATGGTTTAGGCACCAAAGGAGTATCATTAGCCCCATATTTTGCTTTACAATTCGTTGAATATATAATTAATTCAAAAAAATTGAACGATGAAGTAAACATAAATCGTTATTATCCATTATATTCAAATTAGTATGAATTGGAAGTTTTTCAAAAGCCTTGTAGTTATTGCAGGTATAATCTTTATGATTACGCCTTACTCGACATTTGCTCAAAATAGTGAGGAAAATTACGGTAAAAGTAGAATTCAATACCGCTATTTTGAGTGGAAATATTATAGCACACCACATTTTGATATCTATTATTACTATGGTGGTCAAAAATTAGCGAAACAGCTCGCCGAAAACATAGAGGAAGACTTCCTGCGCATCACGGACATAATGGGTTATGCCCCATATAATAAGACGAAAGTCTTTTTGTTTAATAGTAATATTGACTATAACCAAAGTAATGTTGGCCTAAACGAGGCTCAATTTGACATTAGTGGTCAAACAAATTTCCTCAAAACTCATGTAGAATTGGCATTCTCTGGGTCATATCAAGATTTCAAAGAAGAACTAATTTACAAAATATCTAAGCTCTACGTTAAAGACATGCTTTTTGGTGGAGGTTTGGTGTCTGAAGTTTTTCAATCCAACTCTTTATTCACAGTTCCTGATTGGTTTATCAGTGGAGTGGCAGCCTACATTGCTTATGGATGGAGTGCTGAAATGGATGATTTCGTTAGGAATTTCTTAGTAGACAATACTGCAAAAAACATTGATAAGCTTGAAGGAAAAGAAGCCGAATTAGCAGGGCAATCTATCTGGAATTTTATATCCGAAAAATACGGTCGTATAAATATATCCAACACCTTGAATTTGACAAGGATTATTCGAAACGAGGAAAAAAGTATCACCAACACGCTGGGAATTCCTTTTAAAGCTTTTCTAAGTGAGTACAGATATTTTTATATCAATGATTACACTGATATGAAGACAGAGGAACCTTCTAAGAAAAATCAGTTATCAAAGCCTTGGCAAAGCGGATTAGATTATTTTTCCAAGATAAGTCCGAACGGTGATTTTCTAGCATACTCTATCAATAATAGAGGGAGGTTTAAAATAAAGCTACGTGAAATTAGCACTGGAAAAGAAAAGACTATCTTTAAAGGCGGCCAAAGGCGTCTAGAAGAATTTGAAGACACTTTTGCCCCTGCCATGGACTGGGGAGATAGTACTACTTTGGGAATTGTAAGCTATGAGCGAGGCGTCAATTTTCTATATTTATATGATCCTTACACTAATAAATTTCAAAAAAGAGATTTAAGAAGATTTGATCAAGTAAATCAAATAGACATCTACCCAAACGGTAAAACTGCTGTAGTTAGTGCCAATATTAACGCCCAATCTGATTTGTTTTTAATTAGTACTGGAAGACCCAATATCAGGCGCTTAACAAATGATGTTTTTGATGACCTACATCCTGCATTCATCCCAGAAACTAAGCGAATTGTATTTTCCTCCAATAGAAACCAGGATAGCATATCCACCGAATATACCTACGAAGATATAGCTAAGAATTTCAATCTCTTTGAGCTTGATATTGATCAACCAGATATACTAAATCAATTAACCAAAGATTTTGGACATAGCTCTAAGCTTGTAATTCCTGATAGCACAACAATATTTTATGTGAGTGATAAGTCTGGGATTTTCAACCTCTACCGTTTTGACCTTCAAAAGAAGACGTCAAAGCAAATTACTTCCTACGGTAGTGGAATTCACAATTTTGATATTAGACCTGAATTGAATTACTTTTCAGTAGTATTAGACCAAAATGGAGATCAAAATTTTTACTTCAGAAAGGATTTTGATGCAAATGAGGCTAAATTTTTGCCTTCAACGCTTAGGAAACAAGTACAGCTTAGTAGAAAACTAAATAATATTGCACCCATTAAGAAACAGAGTACGGGTAGAAGTAATCAAGTTGACCTAGATAATCCGAATAAGAATTTCAAACAAGATTCTTCGATCTCTAGTCTTCAAAAGAAATTAAATGAAGAGGATCTATCAACCACAAAACTCGATGCTGATAATTTTGAATTTGAAGAGCAACAATTTGCTCAAGAAAAAGAAGAAAGCTCCCTTCTTAAGAACTTAAGCAAACTTCGAAACACGGCTAGTCTTATGGGTCCTTTTGATTATGAACCTGCTTTCACCACTAATAATGTTACAGCATCTTGGAAAATAGATCCACTAATTGGGCTTTCAATGTATTCAAGATACCAAATGAATGATCTCAGAGAAAACAATAAATTCTATGGTGGGTTCGATGTTTCTTTGCAAGATTTCAAGAGTGGTTCCATTTTTGGAGAGTATCAATATCTTGAGCGATTGGTGGATTATAGTGTTAGATTTGAAAGAGAAGTATACGCTACGAAGTTAGACGATAGATTTACGGATCAAACTTATGCACTTAATAATTTTAGTTTTGGAGGTGCTTTTCCATTCTCGAACAACAGCAGAATCAGTGTAAAGCCCCATATTATCTATCAACAATATGTAGAGAGTAGTTTTAACGTTCTAACGCAAAGCAATAACTTAGCTAAAAACCCACTTCAAAATGACTGGTTATTTGGTGGTAAAATAGAATATATCTATGATAACTCTGAGCCACTAGGTTTAAATATGAGACAGGGGCTAAGGGGTAAAATTGCGTTCGAGAACTACACAGGGGGTTTTAATGCCGGTGAATCTTTTAGCAAACTGTATGTTGATATAAGGAATTATCAAAAAGTATTTCGTGAGATCACGTTTGCCAGTAGACTTTATGCAGGTGGCTTTTTTGGCCAAAACTCTCCTTACTATATGTTGGGCGGAGTTGATAATTGGGTGTTTAGAAGAGTGAACGACCCTGCGCCTGGCGCTGAACTTACACCTGAGGAAAATCCCCTGGCATTAACATCTGCAGAAAGTCCAATAACTAATTCTAATATTCTTTTTCATGAATTTGTTACGGGCCTAAGAGGCTTTCAACTAAATGAATTTAGTGGTAAAAACGTAGTCCTATTAAGTAATGAATTAAGATTCCCAATCTTCAGAGTATTGAGTAATAATGCAATGAGTTCAAACTTTGCTAGAAATTTTCAACTGATCGGATTCTATGATATAGGGACAGCTTGGTTAGGAGGAAGCCCCTGGGATCAAGACAATAGCATCAACCGCCAGAACATAGAAACTGATAATTTTAAGGCTGTCATTAGAAATTACAAAAACCCTTGGCTATCTTCGCTTGGCTTAGGTTTACGCACCACTATCTTAGGCTATTATGTTAGACTTGATTACGCATATCCTATAGAAGATTACATTGTTCAGGACCCCAAATTAAGTCTAAGTATTGGATATGATTTTTAAAAGAATTTATTCAGGAAACATAATAGACTAGACTGGTAATCAATACATACATTTTTAGGTGAAAATATAAAAACACACATTAGAATTTCATGATCAAATCAATGACTGGCTTTGGCATTGCTGAAGCACAAAACGATAACATTTCAGTTGAGGTAGAAGTCAAAACACTCAATTCAAAATTTTTAGACTTATCCTTAAAACTTCCAAAGGTTTTAAATGCAAAAGAAATTGAGGTCAGAAACCTAATTACCACAAAGCTGATAAGAGGAAAAGCATCAGTGTCTCTTAAAGTCTCTGAGAAAAACAAACAGTTGGCGCTACCGAATATAGATCAGGAGCTTTTCTCCGCTTATTTGGAAAAACTTTCCGAGTTAGAGGAAATGAATGGCAGAAAATTCCATGACATTATGAAAATGTCATTAGAAGCACCAGAAATCGTTAAATATGAAGATGATCAACTAAAGGAGGAAGATCAAATATTGATAATTAATACCCTGAAAGATGCCTTAGATAGTTGCAGTGAGTTTAGAGAAGCGGAAGGCAAGACAGTGAGCGATATTTTAGCCGGCTACATTACTGCTATTTCTGATAAACTGGAAAAAGCCAAGGAAATCGAACCAAAGAGAATGGAAAAAATTCGATTACGACTGCAAAATAATATTAAAGAACTGACTCAATCTGTAGATTATGACCAGGAAAGATTGGAGCAGGAGTTAATCTACTATTCAGAAAAATTAGATGTAAATGAAGAAGTGGAGCGATTATCAATTCATCTAAAATATTTCTTAGATACATTAAAAAGCAAAGCCGAGTCGCACGGTAAAAAACTAGGCTTTATCAGCCAAGAGATAGGGAGAGAAATCAACACTTTAGGTTCTAAAGCCAATGATTCTGATTTGCAGGAGCAGGTTATTCAAATGAAGGAAGAACTAGAGAAAATTAAGGAGCAGACATTGAATGTCCTATAAGGGATTTTTTGGTAAGAAGAAGAGTCGTATACTTCTTCTTACCAATTTCCATTTTCAGTAGACCTCGAACTCCACCAGCTGCGTACCATCACCTTCTGTCAGTCTCAAAGTCTTGATTTTCCCACCTAGATCGGTATGAACCAAATTAGATTGCGTATCAAATTCATCAAATAGAACCGTATTTGTGATTTTGAAACTCTTGGGTTTTCTCACTTTATAGATCTCCTGATATATCCATAGTACGTTTTCTTCCAATTCGCTTCCGATATAAATAATTTCTTCTTGTTTTCCATCAATTTCTACAGCAAAGCGCTTTGAGAAGTAGTCCTTCACCATCTCATCAATTTCAGCAGTGCTTTCCATAGCTAGAATATCCAGATTTACTTTATAATGTTTGTTCAACGTTTGCTCAAAATCGTCCACAAATACTTTATGCATAATCTGAACGGATTTAGTATCTTCCTTATACACCAGATCAGTGATGGAAACGTAAAAGGGATGAAGCATTCCGCTAAACACCCATAAAAAACCGATAATAAAATTGCTATATAACATTTCTAAAAGTCTAGTGACTGTTTTGCAAAATTATGGTAATATTATGGTTTGTTACTATAAAATTCTAAATTTTACATAAAAGAATATGTCAACTTTTAAAGCCTACTTTCTAGAAGGACTTGACCATATACTGGATATTAACGGATATGATCATATTTTATTCGTGTTGGCACTTGCTGCAATATATTTGATACGAGACTGGAGAAAGGTTTTGATTTTAATAACTGCCTTTACAATTGGCCACTCTATTACGCTAGCCCTTTCCACACTAAATTATGTAGTGATTAAACCAGAGCTAATAGAGTTTTTAATTCCTGTCACCATTTTCATTACAGCATTTGCAAATCTGTTCAAAAAAGAACGGGATTTGAAAAGCACAGGAAGCATGCAATTAAACTACATATTTGCCTTGCTTTTTGGACTTATCCATGGATTGGGGTTCAGCAATTATCTCAAAGCCATCCTAGGTAAAAACAGTTCAATTGTAATGGAGTTATTAGCCTTTAACGTAGGTCTGGAAATAGGGCAAATCATCATTGTCGTATGCTTTTTAATTTTATCTTTTATCTTTATAGACCTATTCGGGATGAAAAGAAGAGATTGGGTGCTGATTGTTTCCAGTGCCATTGCAGGAATAGCTGTAACAATAATGATGGAAACAAAATTTTGGTAAGTAGTACAATAAATTAAACTAGATATGAAAAGAATATTTACAGCCTTTTTGGCATTTTTTGCTTTTGCAGCAACAGCGCAAGAGTATCAAAACCAAGGCAAATTCGAGCAATTAGATTATATGTTGAGGTCACCGAATGTTTATAGGACAGCCTCTGGTGCACCCGGCCATATGTATTGGCAACAAAAAGCCGATTATAAAATTGATGTTACCTTAGACGAAGGAAAAAATCAAATTATTGGATCAGAAACCATTACTTATACTAACAATTCACCCGATGAGCTAACTTATTTGTGGGTGCAGTTAGATCAAAATATGCGTGCAAAAAACAGCATGTCTTATGATGTAGACGAAAATAGTGTTCCAGACAGAGCGAGTGAAGGACAAATCGATCGTATGATGGGTTATCCTGACTATGATGGTGGACATAAAATACAAAAGCTGGTAGATGCTGAAGGCAATGATATGAAATATATCATCAACAATACTATGATGCGGATTGATCTAGAAAAACCCTTGAAGGCCGGAGAAGAAATATCTTTCTCTATTGACTGGTTTTATAACATAAACGACAGAGCTAGAATGGGAGGTCGTGGTGGATTTGATTATTTTGAAGAGGATGAAAATACCGTCTTCACCATTACGCAATGGTTTCCCAGAATGGCTGTTTATAATGATTTCGAAGGATGGCAAAACAAGCAATTCATAGGTAGCGGTGAGTTTGCTTTGCCTTTTGGAGATTATGAAGTCAACATAACCGTTCCTGACGATCATATAGTAGCGTCAACAGGTGAATTACAAAATGCAGATGCAGTGTTAACAGCTGATCAATTAGAAAGATGGGAAAAGTCAAAAACTGCTGATGATCCTGTTTTAATTGTCACTAAAAAAGAAGCTGAAAAAGCAGAGAAAAATAAAGCAAAAGGAACGAAAACATGGACGTACCATGCTGAAAACGTTCGTGACTTTGCCTTTGGTTCTTCTCGCAAGTTCATTTGGGATGCGATGGGTGTTGATATCGAAGGCAAAACCGTAATGGCCATGTCTTATTACCCAAAGGAAGCTTGGGGACTATGGGATAAATATTCCACTAAAGTAGTTGCTCACACCTTAGAAGTTTATTCCAGAATGACCATTCCTTATCCTTATCCGGTAGCTATTTCAGTAGAAGCAGCCAACGGAATGGAATACCCAATGATCTGCTTCAACTACGGAAGACCCGCTCCAGATGGTACTTATTCAGCCAGAACTAAATACGGGATGATTGGCGTAATCATTCATGAAGTAGGACATAACTTCTTTCCTATGATTGTAAACTCTGATGAGCGGCAGTGGACTTGGATGGATGAGGGACTGAATAGTTTTGTACAGTTTGTGGCAGAACAAGAATGGGAACCTAACTACCCAAGTAGAAGAGGTCCAGCTGGAAATATTGTTTCTTACATGAAAGGAGATAAAAGCAATATTAGACCAATTATGACCAATTCTGAAAATATCATTCAGTTTGGTAATAATGCTTACGGAAAACCAGCAACAGCACTAAATATCCTAAGGGAAACTGTAATGGGCAGAGAGCTTTTTGATAAAGCATTTAAAACTTTTTCCGAAAGATGGGCATTCAAACACCCTACTCCTACTGATTTCTTCAGAACTATGGAAGATGCTTCTGCAGTGGATTTAGACTGGTTCTGGAGAGGCTGGTTCTATTCTGTAAACCATGTTGACATCGCTATTGAAGATGTAGAGTGGTACAAATTACATTCTCAAAATCCTGATGTTGAAAATAAGATCAAAAGTGAGAGAGCAGAAGAAGAAAGCTACCACGTAACGCCTGATAAAAACAAAGAAGAGGGAATCAAAACTGTGGTTGAAAAACATCCTGAGCTGAAAGATTTCTACAACAGTTACGACCCTTATGAAGTGGATGGCGATGACAGAAAAGCTTACAAAACCTTTAGAGCCTCTCTGACTGAAAAAGAAGAAGCCCTACTAGATGGTGGCTATAACTTCTATGAAGTTCAGTACGAAAACAAAGGAGGATTGGTAATGCCAATTATTATTGAGGCGACCTACTCTGACGGAAGTAAAGAAACTTTTAAATATCCTGCGGAAATCTGGAGGAAAAGAGAAAATACCGCCACTAAAGTAATCATTAGTCAAAAAGAGATTGTACAATTTCAAGTGGACCCTAAAAGAGAGACTGCGGATGTAGATGAAGAAAACAACTACTGGCCGCCGCGAAACATTCCTAATAAATTTGAATTATATCAAAGAAGGAATTCTACACCAAGAGGTCAATCTCCTGCAGATAACGAAATGAGCAGGAATAAATAAAAGCAAAAAATAGCTAAAAAATAAAGGCAGGGAACCACCCCTGCCTTTTTTGTTAACCTAAACTAAACACTATTTATTACATACTAATATTCTTAAGATTTCAACCAATCTTTAGCCTCTTCCAAGCTGTTAAAATATTGAAAATTTAATTTTCCCTTTTGCTTATCCAAAATATTTTTGGCTGCAAATTTTCTAAATACATCTTTTGAAACAACCACTGCAATTTTATCTACCTCTTGAGCAGCTTTAGGAATCAGTGACTCAGAAACCCATTTTTGATCTTCTAATGATAGAATACCTGCGTCAATATTATTTTGCAGCCAGTTTTTAATTTGGGGCTTTTTACATAAATCGTAATTTGCTAACATTGCTGCACGATATTCCTCACTTTTCAAACTTCCATGAAAAGTAATCATGGCTGCTTGAACATCAAGTTCTTCTTCTATGGTTGCTTTTTCTGATTGAGAGACTAAAATTGACATATTCCTATAATTTTTTATACAATGCAAAAGTAGCTGACTCTTTTTCCAGAGTTTTAGTTAGCTGATAACTAAAGTTACAGAAGTAGTCCTTTTTACTATTTTCAATAAAACTAGCCTGTTGATCAACTAAGCTTAAAAGCAATTACACTTTACTAGCCAAGGATAAGCTATATCATTTCTTTAAATCATATAAATTCAAATTTTTATTCTGAATGTTTCCCTGAAATGCTATGTAATAAAATATTGTATTGATTAATTTTAATTTTAAAAAAAGAGTTAATGAAAGAATACAGCGCACAACAGCTGGCCTTACGTAATGGTCAAGATCGTGATGAAATCTGGGTAGCTTACAAGGGGATTATTTATGACGCCACTAATTCGAAACTTTGGAAAAATGGAACACACTATGAACATTGGTCAGGCCAAGACCTAACCGATGAGCTAAAAGATGCTCCGCATACTGAAAAGGTATTTTCTAGGCTTAAGGCTATAGGAAAACTAGTTGAATGAGTCAGCAGGACTATCAGGTTCACGCAACTCCTTTTCCATTTCAATTTCTGGTTTTGCACTTTCCTCTCCTTCTCTACTAAAAGAAATCAAAATAAAAGGTATAAGAAAGAATGTCAGTATTATATAAACGAAACCAGCAATCCTGAATTTCATTGCTAATCGACCAAAAGATTTAGCCATTCTCACCGGAATACTCCTAATGAAAGGAAAGGGCAAGAAGATTAATACTCCGATTAAATTAAAAAACAGATGGACCAATGCAATACTCACAGCTGCTTCTGATTTAAAAAGTGCTGCAATCAGTGCAGTTATAGTAGTACCGATATTGGCCCCCAAAATAAAAGTAAAACTCTGCTTCAAACTGATCTTTCTTGTCGCCACAAATGGTACGATTACAGAAGTTGTAACGGAGCTGCTCTGCACACCTGCTGTAAATATAATTCCCCAGAAAAAAGAACGGTATGGACTTCCGAAAAAATACCTCTGAAGAAACTCTCTAGAACCACCTGTTATTGATTTATATAGGGTCTTAGATAAAAATTTTACTGCTATGGCTAACATTACAAAAGATGCAATAGCCAAAATAACAGGATAAGGGATTAAATCGCCAATAAAGAGAACAATGGGCTTAGTGAAGAGAAAGTATCTAAACTCGGTATTCTGCGCCACATAATCTGCTCCCAATATAAAATTAGAGGCTTCCGAAGAAAGATTAGTTAATACGCCATAATTATATTCTAGGGGAAACAATATAGCTACAACAAGAATATTAAAAAAATCATGAACTACACCTGCTCCAATCGCTTTTCTAAATTCATCACGATTTGTAATAAAGCTTAGAGAAACTAAGGTACTGGTCAAGGTGGTTCCAATATTTGCTCCCATTATCATTGGAATCGCATCAGAAAATTCAAGTGAGCCCGATGCTACAATCGCCACAATCATGGAAGTACTGGTACTGCTGCTCTGAATTATAGCTGTTATCAGTAAACCAATAAAAAGACTTATAAAAGGATTAGCTGTAAGGTTTATGATGGAATTAGCGATATCCTTGTTCAGTAACCTAAATGAATACCCTATAAAATCTATTGCTAAAAGAAACAAAAAGATAGTGGATGCAATCAATATAAACCTCTTGAAGGTTGATTGCCATTTGGGATCATTATGTAGCACTGGATTATTGATGACTTAGTATTTCTTTAGAGTAAAGTAAAATGCAAAATTAACTGCAATTTTATTAGTAATAGCGTTTACAAAGTAAAGCAATTGTTAAGAATTAAATATGACAGCAGTTAACTTAAACTTAACATTGTTTCTAGTTATTAGACCAAAAAAATAAGTGTTCTGACTACAGTTAACATACGGGTAATATTGTTAACAATTTTTTAACTCATTCTTTCACTAAGAATACTTAGCTTTGTCCCTGAAACATAATTTTGTCAAACGACAATATTGAATCAATTTTTTTATGGCTAAAAAACCATTCCTTAAGTACAACAGAAATACAGTTTCTGAAGTTACTTACAAAACCTTTGAGATAGCTAAAAAGGAAAAAGCTTTCATCACCATGATTGCTATTTTCACTTTCATCTGTGGAATTATAAGTCCATATCCTCAAATAGCGATGTGGGTTGGTTTTGGATTAGCTGCTTATTCAGCTATTGCCAATGACAGTATTCAAACTATCGGAACATTTATAGCTTCCAACAGCAAAAAACCCTGGTGGATTCTATGGTTATTCATGGGCTTGATTTTCCTAGCTACAGTTGGGTACAGTTGGGTGGTTTTTGATGGCGATGTGACAAGCCAACGACTACTTACTAAAGGTTTTGATAAGGCTCCAACTTCCTTTAGTTTCTTACAATTAGCAGCACCCATCCTACTTTTGATTTTGACCCGGTTTAGGATGCCGGTTTCTACAACCTTTTTGCTATTAAGTGCCTTTTCAACTCAAGCATCCTCTATTGGTGCAATGCTAGGGAAAAGTTTGACAGGCTATCTTTTAGCTTTTGTAACTGCTATTTTTGTTTGGTTCATTGTTTCAAAGTTTGTTTCAAAGTACTTCAAAAGTAAAAAACCTGCGAAATTTTGGACCCCTGTTCAGTGGATTATTAGTGGGGCTTTATGGTCAGTATGGGTTTCTCAAGATGCTGCAAACATTGCAGTATTTCTTCCGAGAAGTTTAGATATTTATCAATTCATTGCTTTTGCCGGTTTTATATTTATCGGAATGGGGCTTTTGTTTTTCCTTAAAGGAGATAAAATTCAAAGTATTGTCAATGAAAAAGCAGGGGTTACTGATGTCAGAGCGGCTACAATAGTCGATTTTGTATATGCTATCCTGCTCTATTACTTCAAAGTCATCAGTACCGTCCCAATTAGTACAACTTGGGTATTTATCGGATTATTAGGTGGTAGAGAAGTAGCGATTGCCATCAGCAAAAAGCGTTATAAAAAGAGAATTAAAAATATTAGAAGAGCAAGTAAAATTGTAGGAAGAGATTTTCTTTATGCTACCATCGGCTTAGTTTTATCCGTTCTTCTTGCCATTGGTGTAAACAAAAAATTCCAAGATCAGATTGTAAATGAATTTATGAATTTGTTTTAAAAGCATTACTAAAAGAATAATAAATAAGAAAGCCCGCATTCAAATTTTGAATGCGGGCTTTCTTATTTTAATTAATCTCTATTCTAGCTAGCTTCCCAACTCTTTAATAGCCAACCAAGCCATTAACCCCATTCCGGTTTCTAAAGCGACAGGATCAATATCGAAAGTCGGGGTATGTACAGATGAATTAATCCCTTTGGCTTCATTTCGAACGCCTAAGCGATAAAAACAAGCATCAGTAGCTTGAGAGAAATAAGCAAAATCTTCGGCAGCCATCCACAAATCCAGATCCTCCACATTCTCTTCGCCTAGGAATTCTATGGCATTGGCTTTTGCTCTGTCAGTTAGCTCCGGTTCATTCACTAGGAAAGGATATCCTTTTCGGATTTCTAATTCGCACTTGGCTCCCATGCTTTCGGCCATTCCTTCTGCCATTTTCCTTAACTTCTGATGTGCAACAGCCCTCCACTCCTCGTCCATGGTACGAAAAGTTCCCTCTAGGTATACTTCGTTTGGAATAACATTCGTGGCGCCCTCTGCGATAATCTTACCAAAAGACAAAACGGTTGGGATTTTAGGACTTGAATAACGACTTACAAGCTGCTGAAGGGCTACCAAAATATTTGCCGTGATAATTACCGGGTCCACGTTGTATTCAGGCATAGCACCATGCCCTCCTTTTCCGATAATTTTCATATAGAGTTCATCTGTGCTGGCCATATACATGCCGCTTCGGAATCCTACTTTACCGGCATCGATTAAAGGCATAACATGCTGTCCAATGATATTATCAACATCGGGCTTTTTCAAGACCCCTTCTTTGATCATTTTGGAAGCTCCACCAGGGACTCTTTCTTCACCAGGCTGGAAAATCACTTTAATGGTTCCTTCGAAATTTTCTTTCAATTGGTTCAGGATTTTCACTGCGCCAAGCATAGAGGAAGTATGTACATCATGCCCACAAGCATGCATTACTCCAACATTCTGGCTTTTATAAGGAACATCATTCTGTTCCGTAATAGGAAGGGCATCGATATCTGCCCGAAGCGCAGTTACTTTTTTATCTGGATTTTTACCTTTGATTAAAACCACTGTACCCGTTTCAGCCACTCCTGTTTGGTGCTTAATCCCCCAGTCCGTTAAGGTTTTACTGATGAATTTAGCAGTTTCAAACTCTTCAAAAGATAATTCAGGATTACGATGCAAATGCTCTCGAATGTTCTTTATCTCTTCAAATTGCGACTTTGCAAGTGATTGAATCTCTGATTTTAAATCCATAATATTTCTTTATCTATTATAAGAGAAGTAAGTGCCTACCGAGTTCCATTTTTCAAAAATATTGAGGTATCCGAAATCTTGTATCTCGCTGATAAGTATCAAAGCTGCGAGATTTCAAGCGTTTCTAATTAATATAGATTTTTTGAGGCACGGAAATAGCACTTGGAAACTTAGGCTTTAATTTTAATAAGGTCCTTTGAACCTCTAATCTTTCAGTAAACCTACCTACTCTTACTTTATAAATCGGCTGTTTATATTCAACATCAGTTCTGATCTCGGGCAGTACTACTCTAGCAGTATCTCTTGCTGCATAAGCATCAGAGCTGCTGCTACCGCTATAAACCTGAATAGAATAACCATTTATATAGCGAATCTCTTTATTGCTTTCAGCTAATGTATCTAGCTTTCTATTTAAAAGCGTTGTTACATCTGCCTCAGCTCTAAAATCTTTGCTAGTCTTTCTGAAACCACTCTTCTGATTCTCCATTTCAAAGGCAGTATCGACTTTAGGGCGATACTCACTAAGATCTTCACTGTAAGTTTTACTGGCCGTGGAAGTTTGCTGCGTGCTCACACAGCCGATTATAAAAAACCCAAATAATAAAAACGCTATGCTGTTTCCAAATTTATTCATCTAACAAAACACATTTATTGCTTTTAACATCTTCTTCGACAGTCTTAAACTTCACATCTTTCTTGACGCTTCCATCCTGATATTGAACAGATACTCTATCATTTCTACCCACTATCTTTTCAGATTTAACAGGCATCTGTTTTTCAACCGGTGGCCTATTTTTATTTTGACCTCCGCTTAGTACAGAACCAGATTCCTCCTTGCTTTCTTTATAATTTTGCTGTTGCTTTCTTTGAGCTGCTGCTTGTACCTGAGAACTATCCTGAACTGGTAAATCCAGCTTCATCATGAAGGAACTAGTGTCTTCATTTAATTTACCAATAAATCTCTTGAATAATTCAAACCCTTCAAATTTATAAATCAATAAGGGATCTTTCTGCTCATAAACAGCATTTTGAACTGATTGCTTCAAGTCATCCATTTCTCTCAAATGCTCTTTCCAATTTTCATCGATAATAGCGAGTGTTGATATTTTCTCCATGGAAAGGATCAGTTCTTGGCCCTCGGTGTTAAGATTTTTCTCCAGATCTGTCACCACACCAATTTGCTTTTTACCGTCCGTGAAAGGCACCATCACTTCTTTTACTGTAGCTCCCTTAGTTTTAGAAATATCTTTCAAAATAGGGAATGCTTTCTCTCTTATCTTGTCATTTTTGGCTTTATAGGCAGAATAGACATGATTATATAATTTTTCTGTGAGCTCATTAGGTTTTGAAACTTCATAATCCTCTTTGTTAATTTCGAAATCAATACCGAAAGTGCTCAATATGCTTAACCTAAAGTCATCGAAAGCATCCGCTGCCTTGGAATTGTTCACGATATCTTCACAGGTATCGAATAACATATTCATGATATCCAACTGCAATCGCTCACCATAAAGCGCATTTTTTCTTCTTTTATAAATCACCTCCCTTTGAGAGTTCATTACATCATCATACTCCAACAATCGCTTACGAGTGCCAAAGTTATTTTCCTCTACTTTCTTCTGTGCTCTTTCAATAGATTTAGAAATCATGGAGTGTTGAATAACTTCCCCCTCTTCTAATCCCATTCTATCCATCAATTTAGCAATCCTATCAGAACCAAACATCCTCATTAGGTTATCCTCTAAGGACACGAAGAATTGTGATGAACCAGGATCTCCTTGACGACCGGCACGACCTCTTAATTGTCTGTCAACCCTTCGTGATTCATGTCTTTCAGTACCAATAATAGCTAAACCTCCTGCTTCTTTAGACTCTTTAGCCAATTTAATATCCGTACCACGACCCGCCATGTTAGTGGCGATAGTCACTGTTCCCGGTTTACCAGCTTCAGCTACTACATCCGCTTCTCTGGCGTGCTGCTTTGCGTTCAAGACTTGATGCTTGATTTTACGCATATTTAACATTCGACTCAAAATTTCTGAAATTTCAACGGAAGTAGTACCCACTAGCACAGGCCTTCCTTCTTTACTCATTTCTTCAATTTCAGCCGCAACCGCATTAAATTTTTCACGAACCGTTTTGTAAACCTTATCTTGACGGTCATCTCTTACGATCGGCTTGTTAGTAGGAATTACCACAACATCCAATTCGTAAATATCCCAGAATTCACCAGCTTCTGTTTCGGCAGTACCCGTCATACCGGCCAATTTATGGTACATTCTGAAATAGTTCTGCAAGGTGATAGTCGCATAAGTTTGCGTGGCATCTTCCACCTTCACGTTTTCCTTAGCTTCAATCGCTTGGTGGAGACCATCTGAATATCTCCTTCCTTCCATCACACGACCCGTCTGCTCATCAACAATTTTTACCTTACCATCTACTAGAATGTATTCAGTATCTTTTTCAAAAAGTGTATACGCTTTCAATAATTGATTGACAGAGTGAATACGCTCCGCTTTCACAGCATAATCTCTAATTAATTCATCCTTTTTCTCCAAGATTTCTTCATCGGCTAAAGACTCATCTTTTTCCAATTCAGAAATTTCTACACCTATATCCGGTAAAATAAAGAAACCTGCATCTTCATCATCTCTGGTGATTAAGTCAATTCCTTTTTCCGTAAGGTCAATATTATTATTTTTCTCTTCAATGGTGAACAATAAAGGCTCATCAGCCTCTGGCATTAATTTAGAATTATCTGCTAAGTAGATATTCTCCGTTTTTTGCAAAATCTGCCGCATTCCCTGCTCACTCAAGAATTTAATGAGAGGCTTGTGTTTTGGTAGGCCTCGGAAAGCTCTAAATAATGCTAATCCACCTTCATCCTCTTTTCCTTCTTTAATGAGTTTTTTAGCTTCTAGTAGGAAGTCAGCGGTTAATTTTCTTTGCTCTTGCACTAATTTTTCAATTCTAGGCTTTAAAGAATCAAATTCATGTACATCCCCCTTCGGCACAGGACCAGAAATAATCAACGGAGTTCTAGCTTCATCAATTAAAACAGAATCCACCTCATCAATCATAGCGAAATGATGCTTCCCTTGCACCAATTCCTTCGTTTCGCGCGTCATATTGTCACGCAAATAATCAAAGCCAAACTCATTATTGGTTCCGTACACGATATCAGACTGATAAGCTTTTCTTCTTTCTTCTGAATTTGGTTTGAAATTATCAATACAATCAACAGAAATTCCATGGAATTGGAAAATTGGTGCCATCCACTCAGCATCACGTTTTGCCAAGTAATCATTTACTGTTACAATATGAACCCCTCTCCTAGCTAGGGCATTTAAGAAAGCCGGTAAAGTAGCCACCAAGGTTTTACCCTCACCGGTTGCCATCTCTGCAATTTTTCCTTTATGAAGCACAATACCACCGATCAACTGCACATCATAGTGCATCATATTCCATGTCACTTCATTTCCTGCAGCTTTCCATGAATTATTCCAAACGGCTTTATCTCCTTTTAAATTCACGTGTTCCGCCTTACCAGACATTTCTTTATCGAACATAGAAGCCGTCACTTCTAATTGCTCATTTTCTAGAAATCTCCGGGCAGTATCTTTTACAATTGCAAAAGTTTCAGGAAGTACTTCTAAAAGTATCTCTTCCAGCTTTTCATTTCTTTTCTCCTCTAATGCATCAATTTCATTAAAGACTTCTTCTTTAGCATGCAAATCCATATCCGGATTTTCGTCCACTTTAGTGTGAAGCGCAGCAATTTCATCATCAATATCTTTCAAATACTGATTGATTCTTTCTAAAACATCACCAGTTTTAGCTCTTAATTCATCATGTGATAAATCCTTTAATTTGGCAAATTCACCATTGATTTGCTCTACTAGAGGAAGTACCTCTTTTATATCTCTGTCAGATTTCGTTCCGAAAACTTTTGTTAATCCTTTGGCTATAAAGTCAAGCATACTTATTTGCTGTAATAATTTAAAATATGTGCTAATTTACACGGTTTTTTATGATTTATTTAATTTTTAAAGTTCGATTTCACCTTTAAAAACATTCTTTGCTGGTCCTGTTAACCAGACCCTTTTTGCACTACTCTTTTCCAACTCAAATTCAACACTTAATTGACCTCCTAAAGTTTCTATTTGCACCGGTGAAGCTCCTCCGTGTAATACATGGGCTATTGCACATGCCGTGACTCCTGTTCCACACGATAAAGTCTCATCTTCAACGCCACGTTCATAAGTCCTCACTGAAATCTTATTTTCAGATTGCTTCTCTACAAAATTAACATTGATTCCATCCACTGCAAATTCCTCACTATAACGAATGGATGCACCTTCTTCTTTTACATTTTTGTCTTTTATGTTACTGGCAAAAATAACATAATGAGGCGAACCTGTATTAATCGTAAAATGCTCCGGAAAAGTATTGATTTTTCCTTGAGCCACATCCTGCATGCTTAATCTTACAATATCTCCATCTATAGAAGCTTCATGCACTCCATCAGTAGATAAAAATGTAGTCTGATTACCAATGATGCCTAAAAATTGAGCGAATTTAACGGCACAACGACTACCATTCCCACACATGCTTTGTGAGCCGTCAGGATTAAAGAATATCATTTCAAAATCATATTCCTCATGGTCTTCAATTAAAATCAACCCATCAGAACCTACCCCAAATTTACGATCGCAAAGCTTTTGAGCGATGGATTTATCGTTTCTATATAATTTTTGGGAGCGATTATCTACCACAACAAAATCATTTCCAGTCCCTTGGTATTTATAAAATTCAATACTTGCCATATGCTCCATTAAGCGAAAATAACACCAAAGAATTTCTTATGCCAGAATGGCACTTTGAATTTATAAGAGATTAGCCTACCATCAAATGAGCCTTAGGATATTTGTAGCTTTTACTTGACTTCCTACTACTTAGAGCTAAGGCAAAAGTAAGGGTTCCTACACGACCGATAAACATAGAGAGAATAATTACAGTTCGACCTGCAAAGGAAAGGTCAGCTGTAATCCCTGTGCTTAACCCTACAGTTCCGAAAGCTGATACTTCTTCGAAGATCAATTGCATTAATGTAAAATCACTGTCTGTGATGGTAAGAATAAAAATACCGATCAGGTTTAGAGAAGCTGCAAAGAAAAAAATCGACAAGGCTTTGAACAATAATTCTTTTGGTATAAACTTTCGGTCAATTTCAATTTTCAATCTTCCTCTCAGCGTTGCAAAAACTGAAACTATTAACAAATAAAATGTTGAGGTCTTAATACCACCCCCTACAGACCCAGATGAAGCTCCAATAAACATCAAAAAAGCGATTACAATTAACGTTGGAGTACGCAAGGCTCCTATATCGACCGTATTAAAGCCGGCTGTACGGGCAGTGGCTGATTGAAAGAAACTGGTGATCAAAGATTCTATAAAATTCTGTTCACTTAAGGTATTCCCCCTTTCCAAAAGATAAAAAACCACAGTTCCTGAAACTAAAAGCACCAAAGATGTATAAACGGCTATTTTTGTGCTCAAATTCCAGTCCTTCCAAGGATTTTGGAATCGATCTTTTAAATTTTTTCTTGAGAATAAATCCTTTATGGAAGAAAAACCTAGTCCTCCCAAGATCAGAGTTAATGCAATTATGATATGTAAAATATATCCGTTTGCTACACCATCCTCGAAAAGTCCATTAGTAAACAAGCTGAATCCAGCATTACAAAATGCACTGACTGCATGAAAAGCCGAAAAGAATATTTTCTGACCCATGGAATTAAATACTACATTCTCACCCCAGCTAAAAAATATTAGAAGGAATGATATAATCTCTATGACTAAAGTGATCCCGATAATTTTCCTCAATAATCCTTTGGCAGAAAATAAAGATTCACTTACCAGAAAATCTTGCAGCATTAATTGTTGCTTAATACCTACTCCGCTTTTCAAAAAAGTGGCAAAAAAAGAGGTAAATGAAATGATCCCCAAACCGCCCAATTGGAATAATATCATGATAACAAACTGGCCTTTCATGGTAAAATATGTAGCAGTATCAACCACTATAAGCCCCGTAACGCAGCTCGCACTTACAGACGTAAAAAGTGCATCCATGAAAGGCATTGACCCTTCTTTTACACTCATTGCTGGCAGCATCAAAATTCCAGTTCCAAATGCTATCAAAAGTAAAAAACTATAAATAAAAGTTCTGGCAGGTTTTGTTTTCAATTTAGACAAGACCGTGCTAGCTTTTATAAATTCATAGACTATTAATATTAAGAAATAGAACGTAATAAAAGTGAGATAAGCATCTTGGTAGTTTTTGAAACCTAGCGTTTCCGCTAAATATTTTATTAACTGATTGTCAAAGTAGTAATTACTGACAGTATTCAGAATAATTATAAAAACTAAAAAGGCCTCCAGTTTATTAGATTTTAGAAACTCAGTCCTACGGAACTCATAGAGTAAACGAATTAAGAATGAGAAGAAATAGATAATCAAGACCACATCAAGCCCTAAAAACACTTGCTCCAACTCATTCGATTCTGTTTCAAAACCAAAAACAAAAAACAACAAAACTGCCGCAGTTAACCAGATAAAAGCCTTTAATGAAACCAGTGTATTTAGAACTGCGCTTCTACTATTGTAAATGGCATTATTTAACCATTCTGTTACAGCATTTTTGAGTTTTGAAAATTTCATTCTGTTAGAAACGCGTGGCTTTAGATTTACTTGCCTTTATTTATAATTGTAAATTATGCTTTATTGCTTCTACTTCCAACTTTTTGGCATCAATTGGGACCACCCCCAATTCTTCACAGACGATGCCACCACCCAAATTTGATAAAGTTGCTACAAAATCAGTTTTTAAATTCAAAGCCATACAAAGCGCTGCAATGCTGATGACCGTATCTCCTGCACCTGACACATCCGAAATACTTCTTTTATATGCGGGGATTAAGAAGTCTTCATTTTCCGATTGTATGTAAACTCCTTTTTCAGATAAGGTGGTCATCACCATTTTGGAAGATAATCGCTCCCTTAACAATTGGGTTTGTGTCTTTAGAATTGCCTGATCAGAATGATCAAAATTAACATTCATCCCTTCCTTCAATTCTTTTAAATTGGGCTTAAATAAATCAACACCCTCATATTCAAAGAAATTATTCTTTTTAGGATCCACAACTATAGGTTTCTTTGCCAGTTTAGCTGCTTTAACGGTATGCTTTATTATAGTAGAAGTAATAGTGCCCTTATCATAATCCTCAAAAATAATGACATCCACTTCTGGGATCAATTCAGATATTTTCTCTTGCAAAAGACTCTCTTCTACCTTGTTTAAGGGATCCAGACTTTCGGAGTCAACCCTTAGCAAATGCTGCGAACCAGAAAGTACTCTTTCTTTAATAGTCGTAATTCTATCTTTACTTCTAATGATCCCTTTAGAGGTGATTTTTCTTTTGTCCAGTAAACTTTCAAAAATATCAGCTTCCTCATCATCCCCTAAAACGGCACATAAAATCGGTTCAGCACCTAATGACAGTAAATTAAGAGCAACATTGGCTGCCCCGCCCATCCTCTTTTCTCGATGTTTTACATTTACAACAGGAACTGGTGCTTCCGGGGAAATTCTGGAAACTGTGCCCCAGATATAGGCATCAATCATTACATCACCGATGACTAATACTTTTAGTTTTTGAAATGCTTTAAAAAGATCAGGAATACCCTTAATGACCATTTGTATAAATTCTATATAAAATTATTTCACTTTCGCTTAATCTATATTGATAAAGAAACCCGTCAGGCTTATGCTATTTAATATTCCGATATTGAAAGCTTTCACCATTTAAGCTTGACAGATTTTGATAAAATAAGCTTAATTATTTTAGTTCTGCCAATACTTTTTTCAACCGAGCCATCGCTTCCGTCAGTTCATCATCAGAAGCTGCATAGGAAATTCGTATACAATTTGGCGCTCCAAAAGCAGATCCTGTTACTACTGATACATTGGCTTTCTTTAAAATGTAGATCGCCAATTCATCTGCATTGTTCACTTTAGTTTCACCATCAGATTTCCCGAAGAAACTGCTAATGTCAGGGAAGATATAAAAGGCACCTGTTGGCACATTGGTCACCACTCCAGGCATTTCTTTTAGTAATTCCAGCATCATGTCCCTGCGCTTATGATATGTTTTAGTCATATCCATCGTAGGTTTTAAATCTTCCGTAATAGCTGCCAATGCTGCTCTTTGTGCGATAGATGAATTACCGGATGTAATTTGCCCTTGAATTTTTGTGGCTGCCTTTGCTATCGGTAAAGGAGCAGATATATATCCAACTCTCCAGCCGGTCATGGCAAAGCCTTTTGAAAAACCATTTATAGTGATGGTTCTCTCCGCCATGCCCGGCAAGGAAGCCATGCTTACATGCCCTTCAGTTCCAAAATTAATATGCTCATATATCTCATCAGACATGACAACTATATTATCATACTGCCTTATCACCATAGCTAACTTCTCTAATTCTTCTTTGGAGAAAACGCTTCCTGTTGGGTTGCAAGGGGACGAATACAAAACGGCCTTTGTATTGTCAGTTATGGCATCTTTCAATTGTCCTGCCGTAGGCTTAAAATCATTTTCAAGAGTTCCAGTTACATAAACAGGGGTTGCTCCTGCTAATTTTACTAATTCTGCATAGCTCACCCAAAATGGGGCAAAAACTATTACTTCATCACCAGGATTAAACAAAGACAGCATCAAATTAGCTATAGATTGCTTGGCGCCATTGGAAACCACAATTTGATCTGGTGAACTAGGAATACCGTTTTCTTTTTCCAATTTATTGGCAATCGCCTCACGTAAATCCTGATAACCAGAAACTGGTGGGTAAGCAAAATACTTTTCGCTATCAATTGCCTTCTTAGCCGCTTCTTGAATATGCTTTGGAGTTTTAAAGTCCGGTTCCCCCAAACTTAAACTAATAATATCAATCCCCTGAGATTTCAATTCCCGCGCTTTAGCTGCCATAGCTAAAGTTGCGGATTCGGACATATTTTTGATGCGTTCGCTTACCGGATAATTCATTTGCATTTATTTTTTAATTTTTCTTCTATTGGCACAAAAAAGCCATTCCCAATACAGCGCTAAAATTAAGTAATTAGCCAATGATGTGCTAATAAAAAAATAGACAATAGATAAAAGATTTAAGATATTAGCCTGTTGGACATTAAAAAACCCGCATGCTTTTCAAAAAACCTGCGGGTTTGAATTCTAATTCAAATAAAATTAAGAAGCGTCTCCTTCTTTCAGAGTTACAGTCCTTTCAACAGGGTTGAATGGACTAGGCACTAATTCTCCCTTTGCATCAAGCAATTCGAGTTTAATAGTCATTTCACCCATTTCATGTCCTTCGATGAAAAAAGGTTGCCATTTATCAAGCATAAATTCCTGCCCGTTGATGGTCGCACGTACTGAATTACCATCCAAAGCCAGATCGGTGTTCAACAGATAAAAATCTAATAATACTTTTTTTGCATCTTCACCGGTATACGTTCCTTTTGGACGGCTGTAAAACATATGAGGATCCGACAAATCAGCTATTTCCTCCTCTTTTGGCTCTCTTCCTACCGTAAACTGACGTATGTTCGCAGCCCCATAGCTTTTTACACTCTCATGATACGAGCGTGACAAAAACGATAGTGCAACATAGTGTCCTTCCTCTAAATCTTTAGTGAATTCGGCTTCATAATGTGCAGTATAGGGCTGATTATTTAAAATCAAGTGAATATGCTGACCTTTAGCAGAATTTGCGCAATTCTTTACATCTGCATCTATGGTCTGAGTAGCTAATGTATAGTTTTTAACATTGTAAGAAAACTTTACTGAGTTCTCCTCTAATTTCGTTTCGTTTTCCATCGGACTCAACATCTCCAACATAGAATCATCAAACTGGGGCGATTCAACAGGTGTCAACTTAATGGAAGAACTCATTTCATTAGACTCCACTGTTGTTGAATTACTCTCTTCAGTTTCGGCTTTTTCTTCTCTATTTCCGGTGCTACAAGCAAAAATTGTAGCCATCGCAAATAAAATACTAAATCTTATAGTGGCTTTTTTCATGGTTTTATGTTTTTTGATTTAATTTACTCTACTAAAGTGTACTAAGGTAGTGTGAATATGTTACACAATCAACTCAATTAACCCCGATACTGTTATGAGTAAAAAATTATATGAAGAAATTCCCTCTCTAAATTTAGAGGATTTCACCAGCGGAAATGAAGAAACCAAAGCGCAATTTGTTAAGAACCTAGGAGAAGCTTACAACAGTATTGGCTTTGTTGCCATAAAAGGCCATTATTTGAGTGATGACTTAAGCCAAAAGCTATACAAAGCAGTGGAAGACTTTTTTAACTTAACCACTGAACAGAAAAAAGGGTACGAAAAGGAAGAGCTGGCAGGACAAAGAGGCTACACCAGCAAAGGCAAGGAACAGGCAAAAGGCCATAAGGTCCCTGATTTAAAAGAATTTTATCAAGTTGGGCAATTCGTTCCCGAAGATCATGAATTGAAGAAAGAGTATCCCGACAATTTATGGCCTTCAGAGGTGCCCGAATTGGCCGAATTAGCTACAGAGGCTTACCAAAAACTGGAGAAAACCGGTTTTGAAATGTTGAAAGCCATAGCACTTTACTTAGGCCTAGATGAAAGTTACTTTGATTCGGAAGTAACTTATGGAAACAGTATTTTACGCGCCATCCATTATCCACCCATTGAAAATCCAGAAGATTTACCGGCAGATGCTGTGCGTGCAGCCCAACATGGCGATATTAATTTGATCACCTTGCTAATGGGAGCGAGTGCTGATGGTTTGCAAGTTTTAAGAAGAGATGGTGAATGGATTCCGATTACAGCATTGCCTAATCAATTGGTGGTCAATGTAGGCGACATGTTGGCCAGATTGACCAATGATAAATTAAAATCTACTATTCATAGAGTAGTTAATCCTCCTAAAGATCAGATGAAAAAGTCTCGCTATAGCATCCCGTTTTTCATGCATCCTAAATCGAGCATGGATTTGACCTGCTTGGATAGCTGTGTGGATACCGATAATCCTAAAAAATATGATGATATGACAGCAGGAGAATTTTTACAAGAAAGGTTAGCTGAAATAGGATTGCTGAAGAAATAATTAGTGGTTCGAAATATCCGATATCTCATATATTTGAAGGATATTTTTATCCTGTCTCTCACCACCTTTGGAGGTGCTACTGCCCATTTTGCCTTCTTTTTAGATCATTTGGTTTACAAAAGAGGTTATTTGACTGAAAAAGAATTGATAGAAATGAATGCCCTGTGTCAAATGTTGCCGGGGCCTTCTTCAACTCAAATTCTAACAGGACTTGCGACCAAAATAGGAGGCGCTCCCTTTGCGTTTCTAACGCTTTTCGTGTGGGTACTGCCAGGAGTAGCATTAATGACGGGCTTTGGAATTTTAATGTCAAACATAGATGAGAATGAACTATCTACTCACTTTCTGACTTTTGTACAACCCATCGCGGTGGGCTTCGTGGCTGCAGCAGCTTATCGAATAGTCAAAAAAGTGATTCACACTAAGACTAGTGTTGTTTTACTAATTATATCAGCAGCAATATCAGTCTGGATAAACTCCCCTTACTTATTTCCTGCATTAATTTTGGCTGGTGGGTTTATTACTGCCTTTAAATACAAAGATCAGCCTATTGAAGCGAAGGAGAAAATCAAAATCAGATGGACCGCCTTAATCATCTGGATAAGCGTCTTAGTTTTAATTGCCCTGATCGGTTTATTTACGCAATCTTTACCTATTCGTTTATTAGAAAACTTCTATAGGAACGGAAGCTTAATATTTGGGGGAGGTCAGGTACTTATTCCATTTCTCTATACTGAGTTTGTCGATTTTAAAGATTACCTCTCTTCCTCAGAATTCTTGAGTGGTTTTGCTATAGCGCAGGCTATTCCCGGCCCTACTTTTTCTTTTGCCAGTTATATTGGGGCACTTTCCATGCGGGAATATGGTGTTTGGGGTGAAATATTAGGTGGTTTTTTGGCGGCAGTTGGAATATTTGTCCCAGGTACCTTAATGATGATTTTCTTAATCCGTTTCTGGGATCAACTCAAGAAATTCAGAATTATCAAAGCCTCCTTGGAAGGAATTACAGCGGTCAGTTCTGGAATGGTGGTAGCTGCTATATTCTTACTATTTGAACCGGTACAGAATACCATGCTCAATTTTAGTTTGATTATTGGTACTGTCGCCATTTTGCTTTTTACGAAGATTCCAGCTCCTTATGTGGTTTTGATTGGGTTGGTTGCTGGGTTTTTGTTGGGGTGAATAATCAGAACTTTTTGTTTCTATTTAGAAATCAAGCTAATAAGAAGACCTATATTGATTTATCTCATCATTAAATTCATAGAGGCCAATGTTAAATTATGTAAAGCATGTGCATAAAAAGCATATCTAAAACCTAGTCTGTAATTGATATAACCATAAAAATAACCCTTTATAAAATAAGGAATCAATATAATCAAATAAGCTAAAAAATTATCCTGCTTTCCAATTACATTTAAGTGCAATAAGGAAAATAAAATAGCCGAAATAATAATTAGAAATAAGGTAGAGGGTATCTTAATACTTTTAGATAATAATTTTAATAAAATGTAGGCTAAGCCTATTCCAAAAATAAAAAACATCAAATAAAATGATAATTCAGTTGAAATTGGAAATCGCTTATGGAAATCAGACAAGACCAATCCAAAAAGCACACAACAAAAACTTATTCCGAATAGAAATCTTATACGATTTTGACCTAACCACAACCTAAATGATGATTCTTCTACGAAAGGATGTAAAATTATAGTCAATAATAATATTGATAAAATTTTAAACCCTGAATCATCATTCCCAAATTAACTCCTACAGGATGAACATAGTTTTCATATAATCCATATTAGCTGCAACCATTTTAAAAATGGTAAAAATGGCCAATACTAATAAACCTAATCCATATATTTTTAGAGATAATTTAATTTCATTATCTTCAAGATAAATGGGCTGTAGTTTAACTATTTGTTTAAGTGATTTCAAGACTTACTTAGCTTCCAAATCAACACTATTACTATTGATCAAAGCCAATTCTTCAACACTAAGAGAAGCATTCTTGCAAGTACTTATTGTACAGATTTTAAAAAAATATTTAAGTATTCAAATATTATTATAAATCATAATTAATGTCGTTATTATTGAATATATTAACAATATAAAAAAACCTACTTTATATTCATTTTTAGTATTGGCTTTCATAAGAAAATTATTAATTAAAGCATAAAAATGTTAGCAACAATAAAATTTGTTGCTAACAAATATAAAAATTATTACATAAAGTGACTAGGATTAGTCCCATGAATTGGTGAATCTGGCGAGAAGCCAGCATCTACGTTAGCAGCCCATTCAGAAACACTATCCCATGCGGATCCTAATGCATAAAAAAAATCGTATGATGCTTTGTCACCACCTGATATGCAAAGAATTTCATTACTATCTAAATTATTTAATTCTAAATTTTCCATTTTTTCTGTTTTTTTTTAATTAATTAATTACAGTCGCTTGGTGGATTATAATTTCCATTAACACCGTCTTCAAAACCTTGTGCCATATCAGCTGCATTGTTATAAACATAAATCGCAGCACCTACAATTGTAATGCCAGCAGCAACTAAGCCAGCAATACTACCGCCATTCGTCTCATTTAATTCTTCAAACGATAAATTCTCCATGATTTCTACTAATTAATTGTTAACCTACTCTGTACCGTTTTCGGCATCCCGGGCTTGGTAACTCTTAGTGCACCTTTTATTACCTAACAATGCTAAAGTAGAATTTACCAGTCTCATTTTTTGAGACTGTAAAAATAATTTTGAGAAAAATTTTTGCTCTGCCAATGAAGTCTTTTTCCTCCACTTACTTTTTGAGTTTCATATTGATTTAAAGGTTCTACTTTAAAGCCAAACTTGATATTGATATCATGCTCGCAACAAAAACCTTTATTTCTCATATCGAAATAGATGGGGGCTCCATTTTTTTTGAAAGTCAATATATTCTTAGAGATAATTTTATTTTACTATCTTCTGCATTAATCGGTTGCAGTTTAATTATTTGCTTAAGTAGTTTCAAAACTTAATTTGCTTCGAAATCAATACTATCACTATTAATCAATTCCAATTCTTCGGCACTAAGGGAAACATGAGAAGCATTTTTCCAGAACTCTGTTTGATAATTGGTGCCATTCTTGGCAATTGATTTTTTACGATATTGATCGCCCCAGCTAATGCTCTCTTGATTTTCGGATGGTTTTAGGATACTTAGGTCATTGATAAAAGTATTGGTTTGATCTATTTTCTTATCATTAAAAAGCCTCATTTCGACATTCATCCTCACATAATCCAACATTAAATTATCCTCAATCGCACTATATTTTACTGTAACTCGATAATCCTTTATTTTTGATTTCATAATTACAGCATTAACAACCTTCATATTTTCTATGGAAATAGGATGCAACTGAAACTGAAGGTAAGAAATCGTGGAATCACCCTTATTCACTAAAATTTTACCATTACTATAAGTGTCACTCTCGGGTTTCTTTGGGCTAGCCAGAATAGTAATAAAAGACTCCCCATCTTTAATGGAATAATTATAGTTGTCAAAGTTATTTACGTTTAGAAAACGACTAACCCTGCTAGGATCAGTATAAGAAAGTGCACTTTCAAAACCTATAGGTGCTACTAGAGATAAATCAATTTCTTCACTCGTTTCTAAATTTACAGCTCTACTTTCCAGTAAGCTTGCTTCTATATTTAAATCACCCCTTTTCTCCTCCAGATAAAACTGCATAGAACCATCTGCAAATGAAATATACTTGTCATTCTCTAACGTAAACTCCTTATAGTAAGCATCATATTTGACAGGCAACTTTAATTTCCGTTCTGTATTGACCACAATATCTTTTAAAAATTGTTCTAAGGTCGTTTCTGCATAGACCACCACCTCATCTAACACAAAATCTTGTGGCTTGATATATACCGTATCTTTTAAATCTTTGGAGATAGTAAAAGCTGTGGTTTCATAATTCACATGATGGACAAATAGAGAGTCATTTTTTTGCCATGATTGTGGTATTTCAAATAATCCATTACTGTTACTTATGGCACTTTCTTTGGATTGTGTTTGATTTAGAATTAATGCGCTTTCAATAGGTTGACTATCTTCTTTATCCCATAAGACAAATTCTTTATTTTGACTGAAAGCATATTGAGCAATAAATGAAAAGCTTAGAATTAGTATTGTTGAAATTGGTTTCAATGAAGTTGATTTAGATGGTTTGTTAACTTTTATTTTGAATAACTACTTGGATTAATAATTAAGTCAAAGCACTCAAAAAAGAATAAATTTTATAATAAAAGTTTGCCTCATAAAAATATATACATTATTCCGATTTATTGAATCTTGATACCGATTGTTTGATTTTTTTATTTTTCCTGATATGAAAGACATATGACACACCAATTAAACTTGCTCCTGAAGCCATGAATAAAATGTCTGTTTTTTTATAATCTCTTATTAAACTTACAGTCGAATATCCAATCAAAGCCCCACCCAAAAGTGCAGTGATTTTTGTTATTGCACCATTTAATTTAGACTTTTTATAACTAGAATATGCAGATTGATTTGATTTAATGATATTTTCTAAGCCCTTAAATTCATACTCCATACCATTGTACATAAAGGACTCGTAATCATTAGTCACTATCTGATAATTTTTATCATTTTGAGAATGTACGAATTGAACATTCACTATTATAAAAATAATAAAAAATAAATATTTCATGTTTTTCTATTAATATATGATATTAAATAGGGGGGGGATACCCCCCCTATTTTAAAATTTTAATCAATTTGAGAGCCAATAACACCGCCAATCGCCACGCCTACTAAAATCGCTGCCCAATTTTCTTTAATAAAATCCCAAACTTTACCTCCACCTTCAATTTCAAGAAGTTCTTCTTTATTTAAAGTTGTAAATCCTAAAATATTGTTTTCCTTTTTCATTTTATTTAATTTTAATTACCATCAATTGATTCTAATAGTATTCCTATTGCAACTCCAATAACAACACCTAATGCTTTTTCCCAAAAACCTCCTCCAAAGGTTTGGGATAATTCAGCATCACTTAATTCTGAGAAATTTGAGCTTTCAAAATTTTCCATTTTAATATAGATTTTTTATTAACCTACTCTATACCGTTTTCAGCATCCCGGGCTTAGTAACTCTTAGTGCACCTTTTATTACCTCACGATGTAAATGTAGGTTTGACTAGTCTCATTTTTTGAGACTACTATAAAAAATTTGAGAAAATTTATTACTCTGCCAATTAAGTGCTTTACCTCCACTTACTTTTTGAGCTTCATATTGGTCTAATGGTTCCACTTTAAAACTGAATTCGATATTGATATCATGTTCATAACAAAAACTTTTATTGCTGACATCATAATAGATGGGTGCTCCATAATCTTTTAAAAAATCAATATATCTATAAAGCGATGCTTTGGACATCTCTAAACTTTCTGCAAATTCTTCTGGTCCGCCTGTAGCCTTTAATCTGATTTTCTGGTCAATAGCTTCCAGCTTTTGTAAATAATATTCAAGCTTCATTATACTAAGGTTTAATGGTTAAATAATTTTTTAATCTTCTAATACTTCTTTAGGCAATTGGTTCTGCCATAACTTATAATAATGACCTTTGCTTTTCATTAATTCGGGATAACTTCCCTCTTCTATTAATTTTCCATTTTCAAGTAATAGAATATGATCCGCATGAGAAGCCGAAGCCAAACGGTGCGTAATCATGATGATGGTTTTCCCTTGATTTTTTAAATCTCTTATGGTATTCAGAACATAATCCTCAGAGGTGGTATCCAATGCTGAGGTGGCTTCATCCATAATAATCAAATCAGGATCTCGGTACAAAGCCCTGGCAATTGCAATTCTTTGCTTTTGCCCACCAGATAAACTAGCTCCGTTTTCTCCCAAATAGGTTTGAAAATTATTAGGCAGGTTTTCAATAAACCTCATCATATCCAATTGTTGGCAGATCCTAATAATCTTTTGAAAATCAGGATTAAAATCACCCACCGCGATATTATCTATCACATTTCCTGCAAATAAATCTACTTTTTGGGGAACAATCCCCACCAAATGATTAAGGCTATCTTTAGAAATGTAATTGATATCATAATTATCGAAAAGCACTTTTCCTTCTTGTATCGGGTACAACCTTTGCAAAATGGCCATTATAGTGGTCTTACCTGAACCACTTTCACCTAACACAGCAGTTATTTGGCCTTTTTTAATTCTTAAATCTAAGTTTTCAAATACTTGCGCTCGGCTTCCATACCTAAAAGAAACATTCTTAAAAAAGATATCACCTGGTAACTGATTATCTTCAAGGTTTATTTGCCCATCATCTTTATCCGCTTCCAAATCCATTATTTCAAATAACCTATCAGAAGCAATCATAGCATTTTGAATGGTTTTATTGGCTCCAATTAAACTATTGGCAGGCCCTGTAAAATAACCTATCAAAGCATAAAAGGATAAGAGTTCCCCAGGTGTAATTTCAGTTTGCAATACATAGCCTGCACCCAACCAAAGTAATATAATTGTAAATAAACGAGACACAAACTCGGTGGAGCTAGTGGAAACAATAGCATTTCGGCCTGAGCTGTAAATACTATTCAACATATTAACAAAACGGGTTTCAGTTTTCATATTGGCAATATCTTCCATACCAAAACTTTTTACCGTCCTCATAGACGTAATGGACTCGACCAACTGTGATTCCAATTCTGCAGCGTTTTCCATTATTTTCCTTTCGGTCTTTTTATTAAACCTATTGGTAATAGTATAAATGATAGAGTAAAGCGGAATTACAATCAATACAATCAATGCAAGTTTCCAGTAATAGGTGAACATCAATCCGAAAGAAAAAATGATCACCAATACGTTTACCATCATATTAATCCCCACCTCATTAATAAAAGAACGGATTTTTACGGCATCACTGATTCGGGAAATGATTTCCCCAACTCTCATGGTATCAAAAAAACGTTGGGGCAACTGCATCAAATGCTTATAATATCCAAGGATAAGCCTAGCATCAATTTGTTGCCCGGTTCTTAACATAAAAATGGATTTAAGGACATTAATCAGGATTTGAATCACCAATAACCCAATCATGACCGTGCTCAATAGATTTAATAGGTTATTATTCCCATTGACAATCACTTGATCAACTATTTTTTGGACATAAATTGAGGTACTTAGTCCTAAAATAGTATAGATTACAGCACCCACTAAAATCTGTAGTAATAAACCCTTATGGGGATTTAATAGAAACCATAAACGAGAAGTAATAGAAACTTTATCATCTTTTGCTTTAAAGGACTCATTGGGCGAAAGTAAAATCAATACCCCTGACCAAATCTCTTTAAATTCCGCAGTGGTATATTTTTCCAATTTACCTCTTGCCGGATCCATGACAGTAATTTGCTCACTCGTAGCTTTATAAATCACTACATAATGGTGTAGGCGCTCTTTTATAATTACATGGGCGATAGCAGGAGTTGGAATTTTAGGCAAACTCTCAATAGGACCTTTAACTCCTTTTGCGGAAAAGCCCATTTTATCAGCTGCCTCGATCATCCCTAAAACATTCGTGCCCTTTTGATCAGTTGAGGCAATTTGCCGAATCTTAGAAACAGGTAGTTTTAAATTATAGTTGGCTGCTATAGAAGCTAAACATGCAGCTCCACAATCGGTGATATCCCTTTGCTTAATCAGCACATTCTTATTCATATCGATGTCTTTTTATTGGCGCTAGGAGCTAACCAGTCCTCAACTTTATCAAATAATAAATCAAACAAACTTCTTTCAGCAATTAAGAAATTCGCCTGAAAACTCATTCCTTTTCTCAACTCACCTTTATAGCCATTTTCAAGTTGCAGATATTGCTGGTTGGGTTTGCATCGCACGGTAAATACTGGTTCTTGATTATTAAGAAGACTAACATCATTAAAAATTTCCACAACTTCCGCTTCCAACATTCCCCACTGCTGGTAATTAAAAGCATCTACTCGGATTTTCACCTTTTGATTCTGTTTAATCAATCCAATATCTGTCGGCTTTATATAACAATCCAAAAGAAGATTCTCATTGGGTGAAATCACGCAGAGTTGTTGATTTGGATAGATAAAACCATTCTCGGATATACCTTCCAAATTTTGGATATAACCTGCTATCGGAGCTACTATTGTATATTGTTCCAATTCGGTATTGATCTGGTTTAGCCTGTTTTCCAATTCTGATAAATCCAATAATGCTCTCTGTAAATCAGAATTCCACTGTGCCTTGAATTTCTCTATTTCTAAACTCTTTTGATTAAGAAGAACATCCATTGCCAATTTCACCTCCTCAAGCTTAGCTTTAAATGAGGCATTTCCTTCAAATAAAGCTTTCTCTCTTTGGTAAGCATTCCTTTTGATTTTGATTTGTTGGTCTAAATCGCTTATTGATTTTTTGAGGTAATTATAGGATTGAATATATTTTAAAGACTTCAAATCTAAATTATCCTGAATATTTGACGATACTAAAGAATTCAAATCAGTCAACTCATCTTCTTTTATATCCCGTCTCTTTTGAATATCTACTTTCTGATTGTTTATGAATGTCTGATCCAAAATAAACAAGGTATCCCCGGATTCCACAAATTGATTAACCTTGATATTATTCTCTACTATCCTTCCAGTTGCACCGGCTACTATCTTCGACTGCAGCTGTTTGGATTGAACAACACCTGATCCGTTAAGATTTACATCGACCGTAATAAAAGGTAAAAGAGCACATGCAATTATGAGGACGAGTAAAATGATTTGATAAATGATGAGGCTTCGTGTAGAATGCTTATTGAGCAAAGCTTCCACACTAAAGCCTATAACTTCCTTTGGGAAGATAGACTTAGGACTATTGGGCATAATTTTAAGGTTGATAATTAGTTCGACCGCAAAACTAATGTCAATTTATTATTTGACCAAGCTTATCATAGGGGTGTTTCAAACTAAAAAAGGGGTGGTTTTTATATCCATTTAAGGGTATAATTTTACCAAAAAAGGGGTGGTTTAAATACGGTAAAAATGAAAAAAGGAATTAAATCTATCTAAGGCAGGTTTTGTATAAGTCTAATCATTGCTCCTTATTTGATAATGACTGAATTTTTAGCTTATTAATTTATCGGGATGATTGAATAAACGCCTTAAATATCTCTGAATTTTATATTATAACTCCCTAATCAAAACTAAATTCGATTTCCGAAAGATCATTGATAGAAATTGAATCATATTGAAAAACTTCTTCTAATTTAGATTCTGTCCAAAATTCAATCCTACTTGGAAATAATAAATTATCAAAGGATTAATAGTTTTTAAGTCTTACATATCCACTATGATAATTTACCTTTAAACAATCACAAGAGTACTCAACTATTCTCATATTTTCTTTATTCAATTTAAAAGTATAGAGCTGGCCTGCTTTAAATTCATATTTGAAAATAATAAAGGATTTAGTTTCTTCCAATAATTCAATTTCAGCATTTTTATAGGTATTATTCAACGCAAAATACAGATTGAATTTAACTAAATCATAATAAATGTCTTGGTCAAATTCAGATTTTTCAGTTTTCAACTTATCTCCATTTCTATATTGATAGTAGCCATTTTTGCTAACTATAGAGGTCAGACTATCACTTTCCTTATATACATGACTTTTAAAACTGTCAGGAAACAATTTAAAAATCTCAATTTTGGATGTATCAGCATTTATTAATTCACCTTTATAATAGATTGATATCAATCCGTTTAATTTGTTATCAGGATCTATTGATCCAATTACATTCTTAATAGCACTTCGTAAATACTCTTCACTGCTTTGAGCATTTAGCTTACTTGTAAGCAGTATAAGTAAAAAAAGAATTCTTAAAAAACGCATCATTAGGTTAGAATATTGAAAATTAGATCTTATTATAATAAAACCTAATTTACCTATGTATTAATTATATATATTCAAATTTTGACTTAAATATTTTTACCCATAAAGGTTTTAAATCTCCACCAACAAGGTGTTTCTTAACCACAGTGAATCATTCCATGATGTTGAGCCAGGAGTTGCATTATTCATTGCATTAATTGCATCACCAAGTGCCTCGTAATAAGCCAGCAAATCTCCTCCACTAATATTTTTTAATTCGCTTTTTGATAAATTTTCCATAATTTTTAATTTACTATTAACCTGCTCTGTACCGTCTTCAGCATCCCGGGCTTGGTAACTATTAGTGCACCTTTTATTACCTCATAATGCTAAAGTAGGATCTACCAGTCTCCTTTTTTGAGACTATATAAAAAAGTTTGAGAAAAGTATTTACTCTGCCAATGAAGTCTTTTTTCTCACTTACTTTTTGAGTTTCATATTGATTTAATGGCTCTACTTTAAAATTGAACTAAGTATCCACTACCCATATGTCAACTTAGCCACACCATTCTCCACTACCAATTCAACCTCAGCCCCATGAAACAAAGCCACATTAACCTCCCCATGCCCAATATGAAAATTAAAGCCAATGGGGAAATCATAACCTTCACAGTGAGCTAAAATAACCTCCTCCACTGACTGCCCATAAATAGATTTATCTTCAGTAAGATTAGAAAACTGTCCAACCACTAAACCAACCAAGTTTTCTAATTTACCTGCTCTTTTTAATTGCAACATCATTCGGTCAATATGATACAGAGGTTCTGCTACTTCCTCAATGAAAAGAATCTTATTCCTATAATCTAATTCCGTTTGGGTTCCGATTTGATGAACCAATAAGGATAAGTTCCCACCTATTAACTGCCCACTTGCTTTTCCTGATTTATTAAAAGTGCTTGTAGCATTTAAGCCGCTAATATTACCAGATAAAGATTCAATTAATTTGTTCTGATAATCTCCTGACAATCTTGGTAACCCTTGCAGTACACTGGCATGTAAAGAAGGGAAACCATTTAGGTAAGTGGTATGCAAAAGCGCTGTGATATCGCTAAAGCCAATAATCCACTTAGGATTTTGCTTAAATTGACTCCAGTTTAATTCATCAATGATATGGGTAATACCGAAACCTCCTCTTGCACAATAAATGGCTTTGGCTATTTTATGATCCAGTGCAAATTGCAAATCAGCAAGTCTTTCTTGATGTTTAGCTCCAAATTTAAAATGAGCATTAAATGCATTGAGGCTAAATTCAACTTTAAAGCCTGCCTTCTCTAAAAGCCTAGCCCCTTTTAACACCTCTTCTTTATCCACAACACCTGAAGGGCTGATTACTAAGATTAAATCATTTTTACTAAGAAAAGATGGATAATTGCTCATAACATTAGAAATAAAAAAAGCCCTGAATAAATTCAGGGCTAATTTCAACAAATTTCTATTAAATAGAAATTAATATATTTTCGATACTTTCTACTCGTCTGTTGCAGATGCTGCTGGAGCCTCTACACCTAATTTATTTAAAACTAATTCAGAGATATCACCTGAATCTTCATCAGCAATAAACAATAAAGCTTCCGCTCTTAGCACGTGACTATAACCATTTTCCTCAGCCACTTTGTCGATCGCATTTTGGATTTTCTCATATAGTGGTTGGTATAATTCCTGCTGCTTACGAGCAATTGATTGCTCAGCATCTTGTTGGAACTTTTGCAAAGACTGCTGTAAACCTTGCAATTCTTGCTCTTTTTCAGCTCTCACTTGCTCAGTCATAGTGGGAGCATTTTGCTGATACTCCGCAACTTGTGCTTGAAAATCTTGATACTTCTGCTGAATTGAATTTGAAAATTGCTTTTCGTAAGCCTCTACTTGAGATTGTACCTCCTTAGATTCAGGCATTAAACTCAAAACATAATCAGCATTAGTAAATCCTATTTTTGTATCTTGGGCACTTGCTGTATAAAATAAGCCCAACGCTAAAACTAATATTAATCCCTTTTTCATCTGTTTATTTTAAATTTTAATGATTTGATAAAACTTTGGACTGCGAAAATAAGCTTTTGAGGCTAAACCGCTAGTGATTATTTAAGCAACTTCAGTTTCATCATTATTATTTACACTTTATTAATTTTTATTTAAATCATTTTCGTCAATCAATCCTAACTCTTCTAGAACCAAGTCTGTATAATCATGAACAGGATCTGTATATATCATGATCAATTCACCAGCTTTATCAAACACTATTTGTAACCGCTCCTTCTTTGCTACAATTTCCACCGCTTCAAACACTTGGTCTTGAACTGGTTTCACCAATTCTTTCTTTTTTAAAAAAAGTAAGCCATTAAAACCAAACACTTTGTTTTGATATTCTTCAACCTCTTTTTCTTTTTTCTCAATCTCTGCTAATCTTTCTTCTTTAAGTTGCTTTGTAAGCAGTACTTCTTCTGCCTTCAATTCAGCATACTTTGATTCTATTTCTTTTCGCATCTGCTTGATTTCATTTTGCCATGCAGAAGTTAAAGCATCTATCTCTTGTTTTGCCTCACTATACTCAGGCATTTTACTCAGAATAAATTTAGAATCAACATATCCAAATTTCTGTGCGCTCGCCATTTGCGAACTCAGACTTAAAATTACAATTGTTATTAGGACTTTAACAAATCTCATACCAATTTATCTTTGCTGATTACCAATTGTAAAGTGAATTTGTCCACCACTTGCTCTGTTTGTGCCTGGTGCGTTGTCAAATCCATAACCCCAATCGATACCAATAGTACCAAAAGCTGGCATAAATATCCTAGCACCAACACCAGCCGAACGCTTCAAATCATATGGATTGTACTCACTGAAATCAGTCCATGTATTTCCAGCCTCTCCGAAGCCTAATACAAAAATTGTTGCAGAAGGATTAAGTGAAATAGGATATCTTAACTCCATTACAAATTTATTGTAGATAGTTCCTCCACTTATTTGACGATTATTAACTGATCCATTTTCGAAACTACTTACGGTTTCAGTTGGCCTTAAAGAATTATCTTCATAACCCCTTAACGCTATAATGTCACTACCCAATATAAATCCTTGCCCAGCAAGTCCAGAACCACCCAGTATAAATCTTTCAAATGGCCCAACACCTACTTTATCTCCATAACTAGAGATAATTCCGAAGTTAGCTCTTGTATTCACAACCAAATCACCTACAACCTGATTGAAGAATGAAGCATCAAACATCCATTTGTTGAATTCTAAGAAGTTTATGCTCTCTTCGAAGGACAGCTCATCATAATTTCTATTATTCAACAAACTATAAGGAGGGGTTAAAGAAACCGCTAGGCTTATATTCGACCCACTTCTCGGATAAATAGGATTATCGACACTATTTCGTGCAATGGTCGTTTTAAAGTTAATATTATTAGATTCACAAGTAGTACACCCTAATTGAAATCCTATTCTCTGTGAATTATTTAATGTATATCTAGAATACTCTATTGAATTGGCTAAAGTGAAATAGTTATCTGGCCATTTCAATCGTCTCGATAAACTCACAAATCCTCTAAAAATTCTAAATGAACCTGAAATCCCCGATCTTGGGTCTCTGAAATTAACAAAGTCTCCTTGGTAAGAATAACTACCACCAACTGTTAATGCATTAGGCTTTTTACCTCCCAACCATGGTTCAGTAAAAGAAAAATTATAGCTCTGAAACTGTCTTCCATTTGCTTGGAATTGAAGAGAAAGTACTTGGCCATCACCCACTGGAAGTGGATCCCAATTCCCAAAATCAAGGAAATTATTCAATGAAAAGTTATTAAAGGTCACCCCTAAACTTCCCACAAAACCAATAAAACCACCCCATCCACCTGATAATTGGATTTGGTCATTTGACACTTCCTCTAATTCCCAATTAATATCAACTGTACCGTCACTTGGATTTGGCACCGGCGTTGGATCTACGGTTTCAGGATTGAAATATCCTAACTGCGACAATTCTCTTTGGGTTCTGATAAGCTTTTTGCGGCTAAATTTCTCTCCAGGAATAGTTCTCAGCTCTCGTAGCACGACATGATCGTTCGTCCTGGTATTTCCATTAATGGTCACTTTATTAATAGTAGCTTGCGCACCTTCGTAAACTCTTAACTCCAAATCAATGGAGTCTTGTTCCACATTAACTTCAACAGGCGTAACATTAAAAAACAGATACCCATTATCCATGTAAATAGAACTGATATCATTTCCTGTTGGATCATAGTTTAGTTTTCTATTGATTTTCTCTAAGTTGTAGACATCGCCCTTATCAATATTAAGTACGGCACTTAGAACTTCATCATTATATTTAAAATTACCCGTCCACTTAATATCTCGGAAATAGTACTTTTGCCCCTCATCTACTCCAATTTCGATGGATATATCCTGACCTTCCGTAAAAATACTATCGTAAGATATCTCGGCATCCCTATATCCTCTGCTGTTATAAAAATCAATTAGTGTATTTTTATCTTCTTCATAATCTGCCTTCACCAACTTTGATGACTTAAAGAAGTTTACATTAACATGTTCACCAAAGTAGTCTAAAGCTCGATTTAAACCAACAGAATCTTGTTGAGCAAATAATTGAAACCAGTGCTTCGGTTTAGAATGTATAGCACGGCTCACCAAATCTTCGAATAAGGAAAATCTCAATCTTTCATTGGTATTCTTCAATCTACCTTTCAATCTTCTGTCACCAAAAGCCTCATTACCAACAATGTATATATCAGCTACCTTTACTTTATTCTTTTTATCAATATCAAATATCAATTCCACCCCATTCCCTACGAGATTATCTGGTTTCTGGGTTGACTTCACTTCTACATTAAGGTAACCTTTCCCTTTAAAATATTTGATAATGTTTAATTCTGCATTTTTTACAGATGCATCTGTTAATATCCTACCCTTTACTAAACTCAATTCATCCGATACTTCAGAGATTTTTGATTTTTTGATTCCCTGAAAAGTGTATTTAGTCAATCGAGGTCGCTCAGTAAGTTCTAGTATCAACTTAATTTTACCCTCTTCTACTACTTCGTATTTAATTGTAACATCTGCAAAGAGGCCCTGTCTCCACATCTTTTTGATAGCAAAAGAAATGTCGTCACCAGGAATATCGATCCTATCTCCTTTGGAGATTCCTGTAATCGCAATTACAGCTCCTTCATCCAGGTATTCTAATCCATTAGCCACCACTTCCACAATCTCATATTTTCGTGGTTTGCTATAATCCAAGGATGGATTGATTTGCGCTGATAAAGTGTAAGCGCTAAATAAAATGCTAATTATAATTAATAAATGTCGTTTCATTCACTTAATACTTTTCCAAATCTTCTTTCTCGAGACTGGTAGTTTAATAATGCTTCCGTTAAATGCTCTTTCCTAAAATCAGGCCAAAGAACATCTGTGATAAATATTTCAGTATAAGCTAATTGCCAAAGCATAAAATTGCTAATTCTAAACTCTCCACTAGTTCTAATCAAAAGTTCAGGATCAGGAATCCCTGCTGTTGACAAATAATTTTCAAATCTCAGGTCGGTAAGATCATCAGAATTTAATCCAGCCGCTTTTGTATCGTCCATTGCTTTTCTACAAGCTTGAACTATGTCCCATTTCCCACTATAATTCAAGGCTAAAATTAAATTCAATCCTTTATTACCTGCAGTTTGCTCTTTAGCAGATTGCAATTCTTTATAACATTTATTTGGTAATTTTTCTATATCTCCTATCGATGAAAGCCTAACATCATTTTCCATTAGTGTTTTCATCTCACTTTTTATCGTAGAAACTAGTAATTGCATCAAAGCATCTACTTCCATTTTAGGTCTAGCCCAGTTTTCAGTTGAAAAAGCATACAAGCTTAAATGAGATATACCTAATTCTGCGGATCCTTCCACAGTATCCCGAACAGCCTTAATAGCATTTTTATGACCAAAAACCCTAGCAGCACCTTGCTTTTTGGCCCATCTCCCATTACCGTCCATAATAACGGCTACATGTTTTGGTAAATTGTTTTTATCCAAACTTTTTTCCATGTTCAATCACCTGCTCCAAATAAAGGCGCAAGGTACAAAAATCATTACTATTAATAAACTTGTGAAGAGTTTCTACTTTTATTTTTTCAATGGAACGGGACAATCCACTTCCCAAAAAGTATAACTTATAGAAATAGTGGTGGAATAATACCAATCATTATCATTCCAATCGCCAAATTGGAAATCGGAATTTCTTTTATCCGTCACTTCTTGCAGAGATATATTATCTAAATAATCGTAGAACAATTTTCTAGCTGAAAACTCAAAATTTAACGTCCATAGAGGTCCTAAACTATATTTGATACCACCTCCAAATGGGATCATTAGCTGAATGTCACTGTAATCAGCATTTTTCTCTGCTCTATTTATCAGGAAAAACCCTGCTCCTACTGTCAAATAAGGCGTGAATTTCACTAATGCTCTATCAGTTCGGAAATCTAAAAACTCATAAGTAGCTTGACCTGAAATTTCTGTAATGAAGTCTTGGAAAGAGGCGCTCCTGACTTGAGCTTGTGGATCTATTGGATTTTGGTCGCTTCCTTTTATTCTGCCGGCTTCAAAATTCAATTTGGCTGCCCATCCGTCATCATAATTTTTCACGTAAAACAAATTCACTCCAAGTGATTGGTTTTGAATATCATAGGTACGAATTAAGTCACCAGTATAATTGAAACTAGCTACTCCGACACCAAATTCCTTAGATTGTGCTTCCGCTTCGCTCAATCCAAGAAGAAAGGCGAATGATAAAAAGGTGATCTTAAGTACCCTAAATTTTATGAATGAAATTCTCAACATAAATTACCTAAACTTTGCACCTCTAACGAGCCCACCGCCCAAAATGTATGTCAAAGAGATATTTGTAGTAATATAAATGTCATTATCATTTCGATTTCCTCTAATGTTACGTCTAACATCATCATTCCCAATACCAGCTGCACCTCCATATCCTTTAGCTCTAGACCATAGTAAATCCGAAAATTCGGAAGAATAAGTATCGGTTCCAGGGACGTAAACAAATTCTTGAATATTATTGAAATCTTCTTGAGAAAACTGATTAGACAAATCTGACATTGCCATCGCTAGAGCGATATTCTCGTCTCCTTGAGCATCTGCTAGTGAACCGAATGCTCCCAAATCAACATATTCTCCGCTTACGTCATCCAAATAATCAGTAAACGTATGTCGATATCCTAGCTCCAAAGCAATATCCAAGTTGTTTGTTAGTTTGTATCGAGCCCCTATTCCTAACGGCAAAACTATCTGAAGTCGACTATAAGGATTCGGGACATCTTTGCTGTATGCTTCTCTGTAAGCTTCCCTAGTCTCAGCATCAAAAAATTGCCCTTCAGTCCCTAAATCTCTAAGGGACACCCATTGACCAGCATTTGTACCTAAAGAGATAGTTTCTCCTTGACCTTGAAAAGCACCAGTGTAAAAATTATCAGGAGCTAGTCCTTTTGGATTATGATAAAATAGTCCTGCTCCAAAAGTAACATACACGTTCAAAGGAGGACGGGAAGAAAATCTTCCTCCATGCTTAAAAAGATCGAATTGTCCTTGAACAGTAAGTTCATAAATATCATTTCGAAATGATAAATTCCTTAGGTAACGATTAGCATTTTCTTGAACAAAATTATTTCCTTCTGGTGATACTGTTTCTCGATCAGAGGACTGAAGCCTTCCCCACATAAAATTCACTTTCCAGCTATACCTATCCCCAAATTTTTGCTTTATAAACAGATTTACTCCTGGTCTAGTAAATGAGATATCAGTGCTTAAAGTATTAGGTCTTGGTGCTATTTCACCAAAGTAGTTCAGGGCATTTATCCCTCCTCCTATTGCAAAATATGAAATCTCAGGATTAACAAGCTTCTTAGATCCTGAAAAGGAACCTATTTTTCGACTACTTTTTCTTCTTTTGTTTTTCCCACCAAAAATTTGAGCATCAGATGCTTCTGGCATGATCATTAAAGCCGACATTAAAATAGAAAAGCTTAGTATTAGTTTCTTCATATCTGTACAGGTTCTTGACTTAAAGAGCAAAAATAAGGGAAATAATTTAAATATATGGCACTCAATTCCTTAAATCTAATCCCCAATTCAATTTTTGCCGTAACGTATCAAAATAATTCAATTGGTCAAACGTAATCAAATTTGCTTTAAATTCTCCTTTTCTAACTGACATTTTGATCGAAGAATCGACAGAATGCGATTTTGAGTCGAGGGATACCAGGAATTTGTTGCTACGTCCCTCAATTTTGAAAGTGATAACACTCTGATCTGAAACGATTAAGGGCCTAACATTTAGGTTATGAGCGCTTACTGGGGTAATCACAAAATTGTTTGAGTGTGGTAATATGATTGGACCACCACAGCTCAATGAATAGCCCGTTGAGCCAGTAGGAGTAGCTACTATTAATCCATCTGCCCAGTACGAGTTTAAATACTCTCCATCGACATAAGTATGAACCGTAATCATGGATGACGAATCTGTTTTCAGAATTGCAAATTCATTCAAAGCAAAAGGTTTCTTTCCAAATACTTTTGAATCTGTTTCTAAATAAATCAAAGCCCGACTGTCAATTTTAAAATTTTTTTTCAGTAAGTCTGAAAGTGCTTTATCAATTTTATCTTTAGGTGTCGTTGCTAAAAAGCCTAATCGGCCTGTATTGATCCCTAAGATTGGTATTTCTAGTTTACCTACATAATTCACAGCCTCTAATAAGGTACCATCTCCGCCTAAACTAATGAGGTAATCAACATTATCGTCAGCATCTAATTTTCTGAAAATTTCAAAATCTGCATACTCTGGAAAGGCCTCTGTGAACTTCTTGGCGAACAATTGGGACACAATCAGCTCCACGTGAGAGCCAATCAAAATATCTACTACTCTTTTAATGTGGGGCTTGACCTCATCATTAAATACTTTACCATGAAGTGCAATCTTTACTGAATTAAGCATCTAAATATCTCATTAGCATATCCAACCTTTCCTTTTCGTTGGATACTGTTTTCACTTCTTGATACTTGGCTATCACTTTGAAACCAAAGCGTTCCAATGTAGCAATTATATGAGTTAGATCTACTTTATTGATTTTTAGTGTCAATCGAAATTTAGTGGGCTCATTCTTTTCAATATTCAAGCTCGAGCCCATTACTTGTGCTTCATTTGACTCAATCAAACGACTAATTTCACTCAAAGAATAATCTGCTTGATTCATTGATAAGACTATCACACCGCCTTCACTTTGAATAGAGGCTGATTGTGAAAATATCGAGAGCGCATCTGAGAGTACAATTACTCCCAAATATTCCTCCTCTTCATTGAGGACAACTGCACATTCAAAATCAAAATCTGTAGCTTTCTTTACTGCCTCATAAGTGTGCTGATAATCAAAAATAAAACAGTCTTCTCCTTTCAACATGAAGTCACCCGCTTTGGCATCAACATTATTTTGATCAATGATCATATCTTCAGTCAAGAATCCTAGGAATTTTTTATCCTTAATGACTGGCAATGCATGAAGCCGCAACTCTTCCATCCAAACCAAGGCTTTAGCTGCATCATCTGTCACCTTAAGAGGTGGAATCATATCATTTATTAAATCTATCGTCATGCTGTTGTTACAAGTTCTGTACTTTTCAACCAATCATCCAAATAATTGTTAAAGATCTCAGGGTGTTCCATCATTGGCGCGTGACAACATTTATCTATAAATTTCAAAGTTGTATTTGGAATCAACTTGTCAAATTCGTGTGCTACCATGGGCGGAGTAATGGTATCATTTAAGCCCCAAACCAATAAAGTCGGTGCTGTTATTTTTTTTATCTCCTCTCGCATGTTGTGTCGCTGAGCGGATTTTGCTATGGCAACTATACGCATGCATTTTGGAATACTCTTAGTCGTCTCAAAAACTTCATATACCAATTCTTTTGTGGCGGTTTTTGGATCGTAGAAAGTGTAGGCTACTCTTTCTTGGATGTAATCATAACTTCCTCTTTTTGGGAATGAACCTCCCATTGTATTTTCAAAAAGACCTGAACTTCCCGTTAAAACGAGGCGACTAATCTGATCAGGATGTCGTAATGTATAAATTAAGGCGACATGGCCTCCTAGTGAATTCCCAATTAAGGTCATCTTTTCCAATCCTTGCTGCTCAACAAATCCTTCTACGAAATCTGTTAATGCTCCTAAGCCCGCCTGCTTGATTGGCATATCATATATCGGCAATAATGGAATTAAGACACGATATTCTTGAGAAAACTTACTTACAACTGCTTCCCAATTGCTTAATGCACCAAATAAACCATGTAAAAGGACTAAGGGTTCTCCTGCACCTTCATCTATATAACTATACTCTCCTTCTTTATGTATTTTCATAATCTAATTTAATTCAATAAAAATATACTCTTCAACTAAAAGAATAATGCCTTAGCAATATCTGCGTTTCATTATTCAACAAACGCTAGAATATAACTTATGGTTAAATATATCAATTTCCTTTAAAATACTACAATTTATTCATTATTGCCTCTTTTTTGTGGTCGACTATCACTTTCCAATTGGAAAGAATTTTCAATCCGAAGTTACTTAATGCTGCTTCAGGGTGATATTGAATTCCATAAATTGGAAGATATTTATGTTTAAAAATCATGTTTTCCCCTTCTTTGGTCTTAGCTAAAGAAACGAGCATTGTTTCTTCTATATTTTTCACCACTAAAGAATGATATCTCACAACCTCAAAATCATCATGAATCCCTTCGAACAAACTATCCTCTTTCTCTACATGAATCTTTGAAATCTTACCATGCATTGGTTTGATAGCTTTCACAACATTCGCTCCAAAAAACTTAGCAATTGCCTGATGTCCAAGACAAATCCCAAGAATTGGAATCTCATTTTCAAAAAACTCAATATAGTCCATTAAAAAACCAGCCTCCTCCGGCTTACCCGGCCCAGGAGACAAGACCACAGCAGAATATTTATTCTTGTCTAACTGATCTGGAGATACATCATTTCGCACAATCTGACACTCCAATCCCAGTTGATTGAAGTAGTCAACCAAATTATAGGTAAAAGAGTCAAAATTATCCACCATTAAAATCATGACTGTTCAAATAAAAATTGAGATTTTAATTGGTCAAATACATCTTGAATAAAAGGCAAATAGGTTGAAATTAAATCTACAACAAATGGCGCTATTGATGCTACTACAGGATAGATATATGTTCCTTCAGCCATTTCAGCTGAAATACTAATATCAATTGATTCTCCCAACCATAGCACTAAACTAACTCCAAAAGCCCACTTCAACAAGCCGATTACTGCACCAGCGAAATTATCCAAGCCTCCTAAAAGAGTCATATCCAAAATCTTTTTGACGATCTTCCCTATCAGGTTTACTATTAATAAAATAGCTATAAAAAGTAAAACAAAAGATATAATGGGTAGTGCTTGCTCCCAATTTTCGAAATAGGGTTGCAAAACTTCCATTCCAAAATCTAAAAGTTTAAAAGCACCGATTATAGCTAAAACCAGTGCTAATAAAGAAACTATCTCTAAAAGAAGTCCTTTTTTAAAGCCCAAATATGCTCCAAAAAATAATGGTATCAGTAAAACGATATCCAGAGTTTTCAAGAAGTGAGGATTTGTTTTACTAACTGAGAAATCATTTTTCCATCAGCTTTACCAGCTAATTCCTTTGTGGCTATCCCCATAACCTTACCCATATCCTGAGGACCTGCAGCACCTATCTTAGTAATTATTCCTTGTAATTCTGATTTCAATTCCTCTTCCGACATTTGCTTTGGCAAATATTTTTCGATTACTTTCAACTCCAAAAGTTCCGCCTCTGCCAGTTCATCTCTACCATTCTCTTTGTAGGTTTCTGCAGATTCCTTTCTTTGCTTAGCAGCCTTCATTAGTAATTTCATTTCTGCATCTTCAGAAAGATTATCTTCTGCACCCTTTTCAGATTCAGCCATTAAAATCATAGACTTTATAGAACGCAATGCTTGAAGCTCTTCTTTATTCTTAGCCTTCATTGCATTTTTAATATCCGAATCAATTTGTTGTTTTAAGCTCATAGTAAATTTTTAAAATCATTAACTTGCCGACAAAGTTATCATATAAAAATAAAATTATGACAAGCTTAAGCGTCAATATCAATAAGATTGCCACTTTGCGTAATGCAAGAGGCGGTGAAAACCCTAATGTAGTAAATGTTGCTAAGGATTGCGAACGATTTGGTGCGCAAGGAATTACCATTCATCCAAGGCCGGATGAACGGCATATCACCACAAAAGATGTATATGATTTAGCTCCAATTGTGACTACTGAATTCAACATTGAAGGTTATCCTGATGATAGATTTTTAGAATTAGTTGAAAAGAATACCCCTGCTCAAGCTACTTTAGTTCCGGACCCTCCTGGTGTGCTAACTTCTAATGCTGGCTGGGATACAATCAAACACAATGACTTCTTAACTGATATAATTTCTCAATTGAAAAGTATGGGAGTTCGAACTTCCATTTTTATTGGAACGGACATTCATCTAATTGAGGCGGCTGCTAAAATAGGAACTGACAGAATCGAGCTTTATACCGAACCTTATGCTGCTAATTACGCTAAGCATAAAGAAGGGGCAATAGAGCCCTTTGTTATGGCTGCCAGAAAGGCGAAAGAATTAAATCTGGGAATTAATGCAGGCCACGATCTGAGTTTAGAAAACTTAAGATATTTAAAAGAAAAAATTCCATTTATTGATGAGGTAAGTATCGGACATGCTTTAATTTGCGATGCACTTTACTATGGACTTGAAAATACAATTCAACTCTACCTTCGAGAACTCAGAGAAGAGGGAAGTTAGAAGTTGGCAGCTCGAAGTTGGAAGTGGGGTGTAGGATGAAGTGCAAGAAGCACTTAGGTCATTACCGAAGGTCAGACCGGAAATTCCCAAAGGAAGCCTTGAAAGTTGGAACTTGGGTGTGCGGTGAAGGATGAAATCGATGTAAATAAAACTGTCTTGATTCTTGAATCTAGACTGTAAAAATATGAAATATGAAATTGAATTATAAAGAATTGGGTGATGGCGGACAGCCATTGATTATTTTACATGGGCTTTTCGGTTCTTCAGATAATTGGATGACCATTGGACGAAAGTTAGCAGAGAAATTTCATGTTTATTTAGTAGATCAGCGGAATCATGGTGACTCACCACATGATGATGTTCACAACTACGAGGTAATGGCTGCTGATTTGGAAGAATTTATTGACTCTAATAAGATTGAAAATCCTCATATAATTGGACATTCTATGGGAGGAAAAACAGCTATGTATTTTGCAGTCGAGCATCCTGACTTATATGATAAGTTAATAGTGGTAGACATTGCTCCCAAAGCATACCCCGTCCATCACGACACTATTTTGGAAGGTCTTTGTAGCCTTAAATTAGATGAGCTTGAATCTAGAGGTGATGCAGATAAAAAATTATCAGAATATGTTCCAGAAAAAGGAGTTAGGCAATTCCTATTGAAAAACTTGACTAGGAATGATGATAAAGAATTTGAATGGAAAATTAATCTAGCCATTTTAGAAAAAAATATTGAGGTAGTTGGGAAAGGTTTAGAAAAAAGATTATCCACTGAAAAAGATGTGTTATTTATAGGAGGTAAAAATTCTAATTACATTAAATCTGAAGACCATATTGCTATCAACAATTTCTTCCCAAATGCTAGGATTAAAATGGTGGAAGGTGCAGGACATTGGATTCATGCTGAAAAACCAGAAGAGTTTCTCAGCTTGGTTGAAGACTTTTTAAGATAAATAATCTTTACAATTTTGATTTTATTGCTATGAAAACTACCCTTTTACATTGCATTTTTCTAATTATTCCATTTTTGGGTTTCTCTCAAAATCCAAATTATGATAAATCATTGGCGGACTCATTAGGTGCCGATGATTATGGAATGAAATCCTACAGCTTAGTTATGCTGAAATCAGGTGGTGGAAATATTGAAGACAAATCAAAGGTTGACAGCCTATTTAGAGGGCATTTAGATAATATTGGTCGATTAGCCAAAGAAGGGAAAATTATTGTAGCCGGGCCAGTAGAAAAAAACGATAGGAATTACCGAGGTATATTCATTTTTGACGTGCAAGATAAGGCCAAAGTAGCAGAACTCTTACAGACAGATCCTGCCATCAAAGCAGATCTTCTGGCTTACGATATTTATAATTGGTATGGCTCAGCTGCTCTGTCAGTATATTTGGAAACACATTCCAAAATTGAAAAAATTCGTCCCTAAATCAAAAGTCAGCTATGCAAATACAATATGCACTTGAACTTCTTGGGACACTAGTTTTTGCAATTTCAGGTGCGTTGGCAGTAAAAGACAAATCTGAAGATTGGTTTGGCGCAGGATTTACAGGATTTGTGACTGCCATCGGTGGCGGAACTTTACGTGATATCATGCTGGGTAGCTACCCCCTATCTTGGGTCGGAGACATGAATATTATCTATACCATTCTATTTGGAGTATTGCTGACAAGCTTTTTTAACAAATTTTTACAAAATTTACGAAAAACGCTGAGCCTTTTTGATTCAATGGGAATTGCACTTTTCACAGTTGCTGGAGTAGAAAAAGCTTTATCAATGGGACTCAGGTGGGAAATAGCCGCCATAATGGGCATGTTTTCAGCTGTTTTTGGTGGGGTTATTCGCGATACTTTAGTTAATGAAACTCCAGTTATTTTTAGAAAAGAAATTTATGCAAGTGCATGTCTATTAGGTGGAATGCTGTATACGCTATTAAATTATTTTCAACTCGATAGGGACATTAACTTTATTGTTACAGCTTCATTCATAATGTCAGCACGCCTCTTAGCTGTTAAATATCATATTAACTTTCCGAAAATTTGATTTCAAAGCTCAATATCTTCTAATCCCAGTTCTTGGGTTAAGAATTCAATTACTTCATTCTCCTCTTCCGAAACACCATCTGAAGCACTGGCGAAAAGATACATAGTCTCCACAACAAACTCCTTCGAAGTTTCATTTTCCTTAAAATAATCCTTCAAGGCATCTAGAAACTTAGTCTGCCACTTATCTAAATTCTTAACTAAATGTCGGAACTCCGATCTATAAATAAGCATTAGATTTTCCTCTTTCTCCTCTCCCAAGTCCTCAGAGGCAAATTCATCTCCAAGAATTTTAGCCAGCCTTTTTACAGTCACCCATTCGTCTTGATCAACAATTCCATCCGACATCACTACCCTGAGCGCTGGAAAAAGATTTACAATATAAACGAATTGCTCTTTGTTTAATTTAATGAAACGCTCTTGCGTATACTCTTTAAAAAGTTGATCTATTTTTGACATTTTATGAATAAAAAATTAAGCTTACATAATTGGTGCTCTTGAGTCGTCCTCAACATCTGGGGGATTTAATAATAAAACATACTGATCGTACCTTTCCAAAATCTCTTTAACATAATTCACTGGCTCCTCTCCTCTACAATAACCATACTTGACCACTGGATCTGTATAATACTTCTTTTGAGATTTTAACAATAAGTACTTTTCAACATTCTCATCCCATTTGGCTGGGTTTCCACCGTATTTCTTGGTTAAGCGAATAGCATCTTGCATATGGCCAATACCAACATTATAGGCAGCCAAAACATATTTTTGTCTCTCAACACTATCCGCTACATGTTTTTTAAATGATTTCTGCAACCAATTAATATACTTTCCACCTGCTTCTAAGCTTTGATTAGGGTCATATAAGTTTGTAGCTCCAAATTCCTCTGCAGTCGGCTCCATCATTTGCATCAGTCCCACAGCACCCGCCCATGACTTCACATTAGGGTCGAACTTACTTTCCTGATAAATTAAAGCCGCCAACAATTTCCAGTCCCATCCAATTTTTTCGGCAGTTGCTTTAATCTCTTCATCGAAAGGCGAAAGCTTATCACCGCCCACAGATGAAAATTCGGAGTATGACCGATTTGCAGATCGCTTCAAGTTCTTAAAATACTTATTGTAGATCACATAATAATCAGTTTCCTTTTGCCTGTCCTCTAACCAGGCGTTGATCTTAGTCTCCAAAGTATCTGCATTCGACCTCAATGCCCACGCAATCTGTTGAGAAAAACTAATTGGTGTTTTAACATCTAAAATAGGATGGTAAGTAGCGTTCAGCATTGCAACATCTTCATCGGCCACGGTATATTCTATCTCACCATCAGCTACCATTTTAACCAAGGTCTCAACCTCTAAACTACTACTATCTTCAATAATCACGATGTCACCTCCAATTTCATCTGAGAGATTTGCTAAGCGCGTTGAAAAGGCCGAGCTCTTCCGCACATGAATCTCTTTTCCGGTCAATTGTATAGGGTCACGTAGTAGTTCATTCTCTATTTCATGTATCTTCATCTCTCTCCAATTTTCGGGCTTTCTCTGTACCAATACTTGCCTGACAAAATACAATGGATTAGTGAAATCTACGAATTGCTTTCTTTCCTTTGTTACTGTTAGATTGAAAGCAGCAATATCTGCCTCTCCTCTATTAACCTTTTCTAAAGCAGATGAAATACTATTATCTTTAATAATTTTCAATTCAACATCTAAATCACTAGCTAACCAATTGAGCATTTCAAATTCATAACCCATAGGCTGCCCTTTATAGATAAAGTAGCTAGTGGCGCTATTGTCTACTACGGCTATTAGATATCCTCTTTCTTTAATTTTCGCAAAATCAAAATCTACTGGTTCGATGGCGTAAGACAAATCCTGCGATTGCGTGTCTGTTTTAGTTGAACAAGCCCACGTAGAGCCAAGTATTACAATCAGAATGACATAAAAAGACTTGTTGAATATTTTCATCATATCTTTAGTTTAAGGTTGTGAATATAACCAATATATATCTCAGCGTATAAGGAGCCGAAGCTTTTTCGACTGAACTGCAATTTTATTGGATAATCTATATTCTATATAAAGTACTGAAAAATAGAGAAATAGTTTAGTTCCATCTATTAATACAAAATAAAAAAGCCATTCAATAGACTATTGAATGGCTTTCAAACATGATTTTATCCTATTAAAATTCTTCCTCTTTATTCTTCTTTTTATTAATGGCGCCAACAATTAATGCTCCAAGTGCATACAGGACTATTTTCCATAAAAACCCTAATGCTTGAGCTTGTAAGGTATAGCCTTTTTGAATTCCATCGGCCATATTATCCATCATTTCATTACTTCCTCCACCAAAAGTTTCCATGGCCTTCATTGTAGTTTCCATTTGAATATCTACCAAAATAGGTATTATTTCAGGGTCAATATAATTATACAGTACAAAATCGAATACTGTACCTATGAATCCTCCAATCGCAAAAATGACTAAAGCATGCAGAAAGGCACTTTTAAAGCTCAAATATCCCCCAAGCTTACTTCTTAAATCTCTCCCTGCAAAAATTCCAAACCCAATAAAAATAGCCAACCATAAAACAGAAATATATTGACTCACTATGATAGTGATATCAATAATGTAAATAAGTAAAGTTATAATGATTAGTATCAGTCCAAAGATTGCTCCCCACTTTAAGCCATGCTGAGTATTATTTACTTCTATTTCTTCATTTTCCATTTTAATTCAATTTAGGTTATAGTTTATGTTACTGACAATTATTCTTGTTTCTGGAATCAATAATATAAATTATTTTCCAATTTTCATCAATTTTGATAAACTGAAATGAATTGATTCCACAGTGGCTGAGTTCATTTCCTAAATAGAACTTATATTCCATCCAGGCTGTAGCCACAGATCCGTCAGAGAGGATTCGTATATTGCTTACCTCTTCATTCCAAACTTGTCCTGTATTTTGAGCAACCGCATTTAGCCAACCGGAAGCTCCATTTAGTTGAGTCACATTATTACCGTTTTCGCTCACATTCAAGCTTTGCATTCTTACATCTGGGTGCATATAGGGTGCCATTTTCGAAGTATCGGATTCACGCATGCCGTCAAAGACGTCTTGGATAATCCTTACTATTTCAGCAGAATCCGCTTGAAAATCCTGAGAAAAACCAGAAAAAGAAAATGAATAAGTAAGCGCGACTACTAATGCAATTGACTTCATATTTATAGATTCAAATGGAAATTCAGAAAATAGTTAGATCAATACAATAGTATTTACACAAGTGGTAAAACTTCGGTGTTCTATATCAAATTACATCTTCGAAAAATGACCACACAAAAGCTTTTGGAATGGGGCTCACTACATTAAAAGGCTCTTTTTTCACTGGATGTTCAAAACTAATTGCTCTTGCATGCAGTGCTATGGATCCATCTTTGGTGGGTTTTGGAAAACCATACTTTACATCTCCTATAATAGGACATCCTATCCTTGCCAATTGCACTCGGATTTGATGAGGACGACCGGTATGTGGCTTTACTTCTATCAGGTTTCTATCCCCCAGGGCACGAACCAATCGGTAAGAAAGTGTCGACTTCAGCCCTCCTTTTTTATCGCTCATGTGCGCATGAGTTAAGTTTTTAGTAGTGTCCTTTTTGAGCCAATGGGTAATAGTATCCTCGGTTTTCGGTGGCCTTTTTTCGGTTATGGCCCAATATGTCTTATCTACCTTACCATCATGAAACAATTTAGAAACTCTTTCTAACGCTTTTGAAGTTCTGGCTAACACCAGTGTCCCACTTACTGGCCTGTCGATCCTGTGGGGGGTTCCACAAAACACCTTCCCTTGCTTACTATATTTTTTAGCTATATATTCTTTAGCATGTTCGGAAATAGGCGTATCTCCCGTCTGATCGCCTTGCACTAACATACCAGAAGGTTTATTTACCACCAGCAGGTGATTATCTTCATACATTACTATCTGTAAAAACTCTTGATAATTCATAAGGACAAAAGTCGGAAAATTTGGGTATATAACATATTGTCAATGAAGGAAAGTTTGAAGTAGATTGATGCTCGTGAAGTGAGGTAATAGGAAAGCTAGCACCTAGATTCTCGAAACTAGGTGCTAATATTTGCCTTAAAATTCAGATTGAAAGTGAAATTCAACCTCAGGAAAATTATCCTGAACCATTTGAAGCCATGACTTGGTCTCGGCCATAAAAACCATTTTCCCATCCTTATCTCTAGCGATATGACGGTATTTTGACTTCACAAATTCATCTAATTTCTTTTTATCGGTACTGCTGAACCAACAAGCTTTATACAGATTCATGGGTGCAAAATCGCAGGAAGCACCGTATTCATTCTTCAATCGATGTTGAATTACTTCAAATTGGAGATTCCCTACTACCCCCACTACCTTTCTGGCTCCCATTTCAAAAGTAAATAGCTGCGCTACACCTTCATCCATTAACTGCGTAAGACCTTTATCCAATTGCTTGGTTTTCATAGCGTCTTTATTAATTACTTCTCTGAAAATTTCAGGTGAGAAAGATGGAATTCCTTTATAAATACCTTTTTCTCCTTCAGATAGAGTATCTCCAATTTTTAAATTTCCAGTATCAAATAAACCGACAATATCTCCTGGATATGCTTCATCTACTGTTTCTTTGTCCTGAGCCATAAAGGCTGTAGCATTGGAAAACCTAAATTTTTTATCATGTCGCACATTCAAATAACTACTTCCTCTTTGGAATTTTCCCGAGCAAATTCGCACGAAAGCTATCCGGTTCCTATGCTTTGGATCCATATTGGCATGAATCTTAAATACAAAACCAGAAAATTTATCTTCATTCGGCTTAACGATACGTTCCTCCGTGGCTCTTTCCTTTGGTTGTGGCGAAATATTGATGAAAGTATCCAGCATTTCTTTCACACCAAAGCTATTGATAGCTGAACCGAAAAATACTGGTGCCACTTTACCTGACAAATACTCTTCCTTATCTAATTCAGGATAGACCCCCTCGATAAGTTCAACATCTTCCCTCAATTGATCGGATAATGACTCTCCAATATTTGCATTTAATCTTTCATCGCTCAAATCCTTGATTTCAATACCCTCTGCTGTTAGCTGCTGCTTACTTGGCTTAAAAAGTAATAAATTTTTGCTGAATAGATTATAAACTCCTTTGAAGGTTTTGCCCATTCCGATTGGCCAAGTCAATGGACGAACCTGGATGTCTAATTTCTCTTCTATTTCATCGAGTAAATCATAAGGATCTCTTCCTTCTCTATCTAATTTATTGATGAAGCAAATCACAGGAGTATTCCGCATACGGCAAACTTCCATCAGTTTTTCCGTTTGTTGCTCCACCCCTTTTACGCAATCAATCACCATTACCACACTATCTACTGCTGTTAAAGTTCGGTAGGTGTCTTCTGCAAAATCTTGGTGACCTGGCGTATCAAGCAAGTTGATTTTCAAATCCTTGTATTCAAAACCCATTACGGAAGTAGCCACAGATATACCTCTCTGCTTTTCAATTTCCATCCAATCGGATTTAGTAGCGGTATCAATCTTATTCGACTTCACCGCCCCTGCTTTATTAATAGCACCCCCGAAAAGTAAAAGTTTTTCTGTTAAGGTGGTTTTACCTGCATCTGGGTGGGCAATGATGCCAAAAGTTCTTCGCTTGCTAATCTCTTGTTCTAACTTGTTCATATGGATTTCTCAATGAGAATGCAAAATTACAAATAATGATTGGCAATTAGAATGGAAAAGCCAAATGAAAGAAAAAGATTCAAAGAATTGACATTGGAAAACCCCTTGAATCTATCTCATATTAAAATTTGAAATTCAAGGATAAGATAAAATTCCGCCCCGGAGCCGACATGCCTGAACTATAAGGCCTATAGCGTTGATCCGTTAAATTCTCTACCCCCACATTTAAGCCGAAATCTTCTAATAACTGATAGCTCATTTTAAAATTTAGTGTGTACCAAGCAGGAGCATACGTATTACCATTTTCATCTAAAGCGTAAATCTCCGTTTTTCTTCTTTCTTCCACAGCCATTTCTGAATGCGGTCTCTCCGCCTGATAATTGGCATAAAGTTGTACATTCCAATCCCCGGATTTAAAATTCAAGCGAGTTGTTCCAAACAAGGGCGGTGCATGCCTAGATGGACTGACAGAGCCATCATCCAATTCCTCCTCTCCTATTTGATAATTTAAATCTGAAGATAGATTTATTCCTCCAGGAAATTTCATCTCCATTCCCGCTTGAAGCCCGTAAACATTAGCAATAGCTGCATTTTGAATGGACTGTACTTGACTTCTTTCCCCATCAAAAATGATACTATCTTGCCCATTCAACTGAGAATTCCTTCGAACCATAGCGTTGTTAAGTATGGTATAATAAGCCGTGAAATCCACTTTCAAAAAATCATTGAACACTTTTGCTATTCCAACATCCCAATTGTAAGCATATTCTGCAGTTAAATTCGGGTTAGGAATAACTACTGCTCCAGGCTCTGAATCGAATATTTTCCCCACATCATCTACATTGGGCGCTCTAAAGGCAGTAGCAAAATTAGCATTGACCGACCAGGAATCTCCTGGATGATAAACCATGCCCAAACTTCCCGTTAAAGCCCCATTATTAATATTGGCTTTCGTAAAAGGGAATGAATAAAATGTGGTGTCAAATTCAGCATCCAATAAAAAGTGATTATATCTTATCCCGCCTTGCAATGTGAAATCATCCGATGGCTTAAATTCATAGTTTGTATAAACCGCCATCGAACTCCAATTAGATTGAGGGTATCTCGAAGGTGAACTAGCAAAATCTCCTATTAAGATATTTTCTTGTTTACCATTTGATTCAACATTATTCAAAATATACTCTGCACCATAGAAAACCGTACTTTTCTCTCCTAACTTTTTAATAAAATCAATATTGGCTGAATAAGCATCTACTTTTTCTGCTCTGATTCTTCTAATCTCACTTTGAAAATTCCGGTCAATTCTGCTTTCTTCAAACTGCTGCTGGGCTAAGCGAATTGATAATTGGTCAAAGGTTTTGGTCTCTTTTGAATGTGTTATATTCAAATTATTCATCATCCATTTTTGAGGTCCATATTTCCATTCTGCATAACGTGGCTCACCATTCATTACCCTATTAAGTCGGTCATATCGACCATAATCCGAAGTCTCAGAATAATGAAATCCATATTGAAAATCCCAGCTTTCATTAGGCTGAAATCTGGCTCTTTGCATGAAATTCTTTTGAGTGTAAGCAGTAGGATTTTGAATTAAAGGATCCTCTTGTTCCACCAGCCTGTCTTCTCCTTCAATTCTTTCTACATGATAAGTTTTAAGATAATCATCTGGACCATTCCTGCCTTGCCTTAAATGGTCGTAATCCCATCTACTGGCACTGGTCACAAAAGCCCACTTTTTCCAGCCATATTTTACATCTGCATGTAGAGTTTTCTCATTATTAGCTGAAGAAAACCGGGTATTCATTTTTCCGGAGATTAAAACTTCACCAGAATCCGAAAATTTCGGACTTAAGGTTTGAAAACTCATAACACCTCCAACTGCATCACTTCCGTAAATCACAGAACCTGGCCCAAACACAACTTCTGTATTCTCAGTAGCAAACGGATCTAAACTGATGACATTTTGAATATTCCCGCCACGGAAAATAGCATTATTCATTCTTACTCCATCTACTGTATACAGCAAACGATTGGTGGCAAAACCTCTGATCATAGGACTTCCACCACCTTGTTGACTTTTTTGAATATAGACCTTGCCAGAAACCGCTAATAAATCGGCTGCGGTTTGAGGGTTTTGTAGTTCTACTTCCTCTGGTGAAATAGTCGTTACTTTTGAAGGTATATCTCCAGTATTCTGTCTCCAGCGAGTTGCAGAAACAATAACCTCATTCAGATTGAAATTATTGGCTTTGAGCTTAATAATAAAATCAGAAACCTTTATTTCCTCATAACTTAGGACCTTCAACTGGTATCCCAGTCGTTGAATCTGAATTTTTTGTGCGCCACTAAAAGTTGAAATATCGGCCTTCCCTTCTTTATCAGTGCTAATGAATTCGTTTGTTTCTTCACTGACAATGGTTACCATTTCAATAGGCTCAGAAGTATTGGCATCTTTAATCGTAATAGTTTGAGAATAGGCAATAGTAGAACTACCCAAAAACAAACAGAGCAATAAAATATTCCTCATTATAAATTTTTAGTTTATAAATAGTTTAAAAAATAGAAGGCTTTGCTGAGCAGAGGATGATAACAATCCAATTTAATCAGTAAAGCAAAAGAAATATCTAAACTATTTTTTGAGGAGGTGGAGTAGGTATAGGATTAATATGTATTTTGGAAATAAATCGATAATCAGTTATCGGATTTGAAATTTGAGTAAATTTCAGTGCTTTCCATTGAAAGCTTTTTTCTGAAAATAAAGTTTGATAAAAAGAAATCAGCTTTTGTTCCTTTTCTTTTTTATCAGGATGATTTCCTAATAAATTATTGACCACTTCAGTCAAATTTTTATTTAATGCTGTCTCTTCGTGATCCCACCAGCACCAATATTTAACACTATCAGCAGTTTCTTCATATTCGACCACATCATACATCTCTTCTTGAAATTCAAACTCTTTAGAATGCTCCCACTCTAGTCTTTCCTTAGCCTCAACTTTACTTAGATGGATCATTACCAATTCAGATTTATCAATACCGTCAATAATTTCCCACTTCACTTCTCTTTTGAGCTGCTTCTTTTGATGGCTCAAATAAACATAAGTCACCATGGCGGGCGCTATGAGGCAAAAAAGAAATGATATGAGAATAAACTGCTTTTTCACGTTGACAAAATCATAATATGTAAATTTAATGATTTTTGTCTGATTCCTCAGTGATACTAAATACTCTTCCATAAATGGTCGTTGTAGAGCTTAGACTTTGTAGGACGCTTGATAGCAATCAGATTTGAGGATTAATTAAAATAAATCATTAACTTAAATATCAAATCTAGAAGCTTAGGAAAATGAAAGTAAAACCAACAAAAAAATCATACGAATCCGATGAATTAGTAGTCGATTGGCAACCTTCACTGTGCATTCATAGCGAAAAATGCTGGAGAGGTCTCCCAGAAGTATTTAGGAAGGACGAAAAACCATGGGTAAAAACTGATGGTGCAGATGATCAAAGGATTATGGAGCAGTTGAAATCTTGTCCGTCAGGTGCTCTTTCAGGTTATTGGAAAAATCAAAAGCAAGAATCGGAGACTAAAACAGCCTCCACAAAAGTTGAAGTGAGTAAAAATGGACCTTTGATGGTGAAAGGAACTATTGAAATAAAACACTCGGATGGCAACAGTGAAATAAAAGAGAAAGTAACCGCTTTTTGCAGATGCGGTGCATCAAGCAATAAGCCTTTTTGTGATGGCAGTCATCAAAAAGTAGGCTTTGAAGGATAGAAAGAAAGCTTTAAAATAAAGCTTTCTTTCTATTTTTATCTTAATTCAATTTAAAGTAAATGGGAATATTCATTTTCACCCTAACGGCTTGACCTCTTTGTCTGCCAGCCTCCCATTTCGGAGCATTTTCAATCACGCGGGTAGCTTCTCTATCAATTCCTTCGGAAACGCCCTTTAAGATTTCTACCTCCGTCAAGGAGCCATCCTTTTCGATTACGAAGGATAAAACCACGCGTCCTTCAATGTTTCTTCTTTGTTCAGCAGCGGGGTACTCAATAGCGTTGCCAATATATTCATAAAAAGCATCCATGCCTCCTTGGAATTTCGGATTTACTTCTAATCCAAAGGTCCCATGAATACTGTTATCTTCTACCTTTTCCTCAGGCATTTTGAAATCTTCACCGAGATCTAGTAAATCTTTTATATCACGCTTTTCCTTTTGTTCTGCTTGCTTTGCCAACTCCTTTACTTCCACAATATTCACCTCGGCTGTAGGTTGTGGCAATTTTGGGGGCTTGGGCTTGGGTGGTTGTGAGGTCCGGAGCACATCCTCATTCAGGAATACATAAGGCTCTTCATCTGGCAAATCAACTTTATCCTCTTCATGGATAAAAACCTTAAATTCGAAAGCAATAAAGCATAGACTAATTGCTATAACTAATCCAATATTGAAAAACAAAGGACGTTTAGCATACAATTTTCGAGTAGCATTTTTGAAATGTTCCATAGTGAATAATCATTTAGAGTTCAACATGATTATTCATACACCTGACACTATAACGCAAGAAAATTGCATTAAGTATGGCTTATTAGAACATTTTCAATGCTTGTTAGCCAATTGCCCACAAGCCGCATCTATATCTTTGCCACGACTTCTCCTCACGTTGACAATTACGCCACGATCTTCCAAGAAGGCCGCAAACTGATCTAACTTATCTTCTTCTGTGTTGGTAAAGTCTGCTTGTTCTATTGGATTGTACTCAATTAAATTAACTTTAGCAGGAACATATTTGGTGAATTGCCACAGCTCCTTTGCGTCTTCTAAACTATCGTTAAAATTATTGAATACACAATATTCAAAAGTGACTCTATTTTTCGTTTTGTTATAGTAGTATTCTAGTGCTTCCCTTAAAACAGGCAAATTATTACTGTCATTAATGGACATAATAGTGCTACGCTTTTCATCATTGGCAGCATGTAAAGAAAGAGCTAAATTAAATTTAGCATCATCATCGGCTAATTTCTTAATCATTTTGGAAATCCCTGCCGTAGAAACTGTTATTCGCTTTGGAGACATGAATAAGCCTTGTTCGGAAGTGATATGCTCAATGGACTCCATCATATTTTTATAGTTCAGGAGCGGCTCGCCCATTCCCATATAAACGATGTTAGAAAGTGGCATATCATAATGTGTTTCAGCTAACTCCTTGATCATGACCACTTGATCATAGATCTCAGCAGCTTCCAAATTACGCATTCTTTTAAGATAGCCCGTTGCGCAAAACTTACAACTTAGGGAACAGCCGACTTGAGAAGAAACACAAGCGGTCATTCTGTTCTCGGTAGGAATTAACACACCTTCTACCTCATTCCCGTCATGCAAGCGAAAAGCTACTTTTATGGTTCTGTCAGAGCTTAATTGCTTAGAAGCAATTGTGATTCTATTGATGCAATAGTTTTCGTCTAGCCATTCTCTCAAATTTTTAGAAAGATTGGTCATCTCTTCAAATGCTGAGGCAGATTTCACCCAAAGCCATTCATAAATTTGTTTGGCTCTAAAAGCTTTTTCTCCAGATTCGGTTAAATCTTTTGCTATAGCATCAATTGACATTTTCCGGATGTCCTTTTTGCTAAGATTAACCTCAATTACTTCTTTCTCGATATGGACTGCTTTCTCTTGCATGATACAAAATTACAATAATCAGCAGACATAAGCCTAATGAAGTAACATTAGTTCAGGAATTCTAGGAGAATTGTAACATTAAGCGAATAAATCAATTTCTTTGGCGATCCCTCTCTCATCCAAAACACTTATTTTCTTTCCATTTAAATCGATTAACCCTTCTTTTTTAAAGTCAGATAAAAGACGAATCAAAGTCTCTGTGGCAGTTCCAACAATTTTCGCTAAATCTTCACGAGTCAAAGCAATATCAATTTCCGTTTTATGATCACCATCTATACCATAAGAGCTTTTAAGCATCAATAAAGTAGTAGCTAAACGCTGCCTAACGGTTTTATTGGCCATATCTGCCATTTTTTGCTCCATCACACCCAAGTCATGACAAACGGCTTGCATTAATTTATTTTGAAACTGTTGGTCTTTGGAAACAAGATCAGTGAAACTACTTTTTGGGATAAAGCAGACTTTAGCATTTTCTAATATTGTAGCTGAAGAATTATAATTTTCACCTGAAAGCAAGGCTCTATATCCCAAGAAATCACCTTCTTGAGCCAATCGAACGATTTGCTCCCTACCAGAATCATCAGTTTTGTAAATCTTCACTTTACCTTCACTAATGCAAAAGAGCCCCATTGGTTGAGTACCTTCTAAGAACAATACTTGTCCCTTATTGTGCGCTAAAGTGCTCTTATGATCACTCAGGGTGCACAATGCATCTTCTGGAACTCCGTTAAACATTGATTTACGCCTACTAAGGCATAATTCACAGGGTATATTTTTTACTTTCTTAGACATTTCTAAAAAACTTATAGTACGCTCAAAAAATTAGTCGCGGTCTGTTTACATAAATATAACACAAATTTTGATTACAATAAAAAACAGTTCAATATTTGCCCGTAAGGATTCTATGAAATTTCATTAAATTGCATAAACCAATTTTTTTTAACCCTATGAAAAAAGGACTTTTAAGTGGTATCATATTAATTGCAATAGGAGCATTTACTATCTACTGGGCAATGGATCATAGCCCGAACGCTTCTATAGGAGAAAAAGTTAACGATCTATTGAAAGAAGATGCCTATAGAATGAGTGAAGCTTGGTATTATACTTCCTTAGTAGCAGGAAGTATTATTGCATTGTTAGGAGTTCGAAACTTACTAAAATCGTAATAAAAATATGGTCTCAAAAGAATCTTAATTCCTTTGAGACCTCCGTTTTACATATTTCCGAATGCCTTTATCACTCCACCTCTCAATTCAGGATGGTTGAAATAATGCATAATTGTCTGTGCTATTTGCTCAGGCTTTACCCAATTATCAAAATTCATATCAGGCATAGCTTCTCTATTCGGTGGTGTATCAATAATACTTGGTACTACCACATGAGCACTTATTTGATGTTCTGAAAAATCAGCGTTTATAATATCTGCCAAGCTAAAGATTAACTGTTTTGCCAAACCATATGAAACTACATTCTTCAAATCAGAAGGAGATAAAACAGGTTTAGCTCCTATTAAAAATATTTGACTTCCTTTCGGCATTTTTTCCAATAGAGGTTTCACCAAATTGAAGGCCGTATCAAAATTAAGCTTGATTTGTTTGTGAATATCCTCAATGCTCACATCCTTGATGCCTCCTCCAGCATAACCTCCGACTGTTAGAACTGCTCCATTAATCTCCCCGTATTTGTCATGGGCTTTATTAACCGCATTTTTTGCAGCTTTTGGATCCATTAAGTCGATCGCTACTTTTTGAAAATCATCTTCAGGATTTTGGGTGTTTTTTTCAAATCCAAAAAGACCAAAGATCTTATGCCCTTCCGACTTTAAATTATCAATTACTGCGCTCCCTAAATTTCCGTCTGCACCACTTACTACTATATTCATAATCTATTTCAATTTATTTTTCAAATGTTATACCTTCAGGACTTGCTCCAAGCATTTCTAAATGTTTACTCACATCTTTCACCATGGCATCAGGCCCGCATACATAAAAATTTTGAGTGAAATTTTCCAAGTGAGATTTCAAAAAATCCATATCAACTATTTTATTCTCATGCCCTTCAATATTTTGATGAGTGAGCGTAGAAATGAAATTATCCCCTAAAATATCGTTAAAATAAGACTCCAGAATTACATCATCTCCAGTTTTGTTAGAAAAAATCAATTGATTTTCTCCAATCTTATTATTCTTTTCAAGACTTTTAAAAATAGCGATAAAAGGAGTAACTCCAGCCCCACCTGCAATAAAGGTTCCTGTTCCTTTATATTCTATAGCTCCCCAAGCATCATCAATTATCACTTCATCTCCTTCTTCTAAACTATCAATTTCATGAGTAACACCTTCATGATTATGGTATGTTTTAATTACAAATTCAAGGTGCTCGTCTTCGGGTAAAGAGGTAAAGGTAAATGGCCTTTTTTCTTCTGTCCAGCCTTTTTTGTTAATGGCTACCTCAGTGGCTTGCCCTGGTTTGAAGTGATAATCTTTAGGTTTCTCTGTTGTAATTTGCTTCACATTATGCGTTAAAGACAACACATCAGTGATTTTTACGGTATATCCCATTTCTATCAACTTTTGATTCCTTAATAGAAACGAATTCAATAAAATTTGTTTAGGAATATAGCAAGCTATTCATTCAACTTTCTGACAATGGCCTCTAAATCAATATCTTCCCAATTTTCCAAAATATCCGCTTCTTGCATTACATCATCCATAATGGCCTGTTGCTTTTTTCCAATTCTATAAGCTTCTGAATATCTAAGATCGCTAAAGGTAACCATGGAATATAAAGGGATCCACTGCTCAGGAAACTTCTCATGAAGCTTGGCCTCAATCTTTTTCTGAATAAGGAATTTTTCATCTGCTACTAGATCTCTCATCTCCACAAAATTATGCAAGGCTAAATCTGCTATCGCATCTCCATCTTTTTTACGGATCTCCTGATAATCCGCCAAGGTCTTTTCCCAATCGTCTTTGTGTTTGTTCAATAAAGAATTTAGCTCCCAACAATCTTCAAATCCTGCATTCATACCCTGACCGTAAAAAGGGACGATTGCATGCGCTGCGTCACCGATCAAGACACAGTTATTTCTAACCCATGGCTCGCATTTTACAGTCACCAATGAAGAAGTGGGATTTTGGAAATATTCTTCCTGGATATTCTTCAAGTGTGGTAAGCTATCAGGAAAGGTATTCTTAAAAAAGTGTAATACTTGCTGAGGGGTTTGTAAGCTTTCAAAAGAAGGCTGACCTTCGAATGGAAAAAACAGTGTACAGGTAAAACTCTTATCTAAATTTGGCAAAGCTATTAGCATGTATTGTCCTCGTGGCCAAATATGTAAGGCATTGGGTGCTATTGCAAAATCACCCTCTTCAGTTGCTGGAATGCTTAATTCTTTATATCCATGGGGAATGTAGTACTGTTCATAATTAAAGCGGTCAGTTTTAACCATTGCTTGACGCATCTTAGAAAAAGCTCCATCAGAACCGAAAAGCAGATCAAATTGCATGGTCTTTTCAGAATTTTGCGTTTCGAACGTAACGCTGGTCCCTTCCAAATCTACGGATTTACAAGCATGTTCAAATTTGATTTCAACTCCCTCAGCCTCTGCTTTACTCAATAATATTTTATTCAGATTTCCTCTAGAAACGGAATTGATATATTGACCTTCCTTTCCGTAAGGCTGGAAAGTGAGTTCTCCATGCTGGCTATGCATCATCCTACCTTCCATGGGCAACATGATCTTCTCTACTTCCTCAATAATGCCAATATCTTCTAATGCCTTTATTCCTCTTCTGCTTAAGGCCAAATTGATTGAGCGCCCTGAATCTGAAGAAGATTTCCGCATATCGTCTCTTTTCTCATAAAGGCTTACTTTATAGCCTCTTTTTCTTAAGTAAATACTTAACAGTGCTCCTACTAAACCTGCACCTAGAATTCCGATATGTTTTATCTCTTTCTTCAAAATCAGTCTATTTTACGGCATTAACTGCGTCTCTCAGCTTTTCAATAAATTGGTATTGCTCCTCAAAGGTGTTATATAAAGGCACAGGAGCTAACCGAATAACATCTGGCTCTCTCCAGTCTCCCAGTACACCCCTTTTCATAAGCTCATCAAAGAGAGGCTTTCCATATTTTAATAAATATAAGGATAATTGACATCCTCTACTTTCAGGCTCCTTGGGAGTAAGGATTTCAAATATTTTATCCTCTTTATTGAATTCATTGATTAAATATTCAAGATAGCCAGTTAGCAAAATGCTTTTCTTTCTTAAAGCTTTCATTCCTACCTCCTTAAATACTTCTAAGGATGCATAATGAGCTGCATGTCCTAGAACATTTGTATTGCTCAACTGCCAGCCATCAGCCCCTTCCATTGGGATAAAGCCTTTTTTCATTTTAAAACGCTCTTCTTCATCATGACCCCACCATCCGGCTAAACGAGGCAAGTCCTTATCATGTGCAAATCTCTCATGTACATAAACTCCTGAAACATTTCCCGGACCGGAGTTCAAATATTTATAAGTACACCAAGTGGCAAAATCGACATCCCACTCATGAAGTTTTAATTCAATATTTCCGGCAGCATGGGCAAGATCAAAACCAGCATAAGCTCCAACATTATGTGCCGCCATGGTAATTTTCTCCAAATCAAAAAATTGACCTGTATAATATTGTAAACCGCCCATCATCACCAGGCAAAGCTCATTTTGGTGCTCTTCAATAGTAGAAATGATATCTTCTGTCCTTAATGTATCCTCTCCTTCTCTCGGTGCAATTTCAACTAACGCTTCCTCAGGATTAAACAGTTTCTGCCCTCCGTGATTTGCATGAAAGTTAAGTTGAGATTCAAAAACATACTGATCTGAAGGGAAAGCTCCTTTTTCTACGATAATCTTAAATTTTTTTGTGGTAGGTCTATAAAAGGAGACCAGTAGTAAATGAAGATTTACTGTAAGATTATTCATCGGTACCACCTCTATTGGTTTCGCACCTACTATCTCAGCTATTGCTTCTTTTCCATACTCATGGTATTTGTACCAAATATTATCTTTCTTTTTATTGAAATGACCTTCCACACCGAAAAGCTCCCAATCTTTCATCTCCTTTTCAATAAAAGAGCGAGTTCTTTTGGGCTGCAAACCCAATGAGTTACCCGTATAATAAATGACTTGCTGGCCATCTATAATAGGCATATGAAATTCATTCCTATATTTCTTTAAAGGATCCTCTTGATCCATTCTCTTTGCGTACTCAAGCGTATTCTGATAATTTTCTGCCATTCTTTGAATTAATGTATATTGATAAATCTAGATTCTGAATCTGAGTTCTTCTACAAATAATCAGACCCTAGAATAAGCCTAATTGCCTATTTGATTCTAATTCTATTAAAAACTTTTTATTTTGTAATCCGCCAATATAGCCTGTTAACTTACCGTGCATCCCTACTACACGATGACATGGAATCACAATTGGAATTGGATTTTTACCCACTGCATTAGCTACAGCCCTGATTTTTTTCACGTCACCTAATTGAGCTGCTAATTTACCATAGCTAATCGTTTTTCCGTATGGTATATCAAGCAATTTTTGCCACACTTCTTTTTGAAAATCGGTACCTACTAAAGAAAAATCTACCTGAAATGTTTTCCTATGTCCATTGAAATATTCCAAAAACTGATTCTCTAAACCTGCCACTACTTTTGGTTTGATCCCCTTCAGGCTGTTGTTAGGTTGGTTAAATGAAATCTTTACAATCTTGTTTTGAGAAACACCAATTAGTAGCCTCCCTATTTTAGTATCTATAAAAAAATCTTGCTCAATGCCATGCATATTCTTCTTGATGTAAGCCCAACCATTTCAAAGCATTTTGTCCTAGAAGTTTTGACTTCAATTCATCGGTGAAAGGACTATCTTCTATAATTTTACCAGGTTGCAACTCTCCCAAGGGAAAAGGATAGTCTGTTCCTAATGCAATAAAATCTTCTCCCATGGTTTTGATTAAATATTCCAAAGTGGATGGATCATGCACTAAGGAATCCACATAAAACTTCTTCAAATACTTACTAGGGTGGTGCGGATTATCAATTGCACATAAATCAGGACGCACATCAAAACCGTGACCGATTCGTCCAATTGTAGCAGGAAAAGAACCGCCTCCATGGGCAAAAGCTACTTTCAAATCAGGAAGTTTCTCAAAAACACCTCCAAATATCATAGAACAAATAGCTCTGGAAGTTTCTGCTGGCATACCTACTAGCCAGGGCAACCAATACTTCGGCATTTGATCTTTCCCCATCATGTCCCATGGATGTACAAAAATTGACGCTCCTAAATCTTGGGCAGCTTCAAATACCGCAAATATTTCAGGCGCTTCTAAATTCCAGTCATTGATATGTGAGCCTATTTGAACTCCTGCTAAACCTAATTCATTAACGCATCGCTCCAATTCCTTAATCGCCAAATCTGGCGCTTGCATAGGAAGTGTTCCTAACCCTATAAATCGATCTGGATACCTCTCAACAATTCCTGCAATATGATCATTGAGCATCATTGATAAGTCAAGTGCATCTACCGCTTTTGCCCAATAACTGAACATCACAGGAACTGTCGATAGTACCTGAACATCTACATTATGATGATCACAGTCATGCATTCGAGTTTTAGGATCCCAACAATTATCTTCAACTTCCCTAAAAAACTTATCATCCATCATCATTCGGGCGCAACATGGTTTATGATGCTCCAAACGGATGAAGCCACCATAGCCATACCGCTCTCGTAAATCTGGCCAGTTTTTAGGCAAAATATGAGTATGTATATCAACCTTCAGTGGTCTTTTTGATGCTATATCAGCTACTTTTTCCATTATACAAATCTTGGATCTGTCTCCATTACATGTCCACAATTATCGCAGGTACGCAAATCCTCAGAAGCGTAAAACTCTTTGAATCGAGGTTGAAAATCCTTTTCTATGTCCACAAGAGGAAAATAGGTTTCATGCAATTTATGATTGCAATTATCGCAAAACCATAATAAACCGTCTTTCATATCAGTACCCTTTCTTACTCTTTCTACCACCAACCCTATTGATCCTTCGTTTCGGATCGGGCTATGAGGAGTTTTTGCAGGGCACAAAAACATGTCACCTGGTCCCAATTTCATAGTTACTGCTTTGCCTTCCTCCTGAACTTTTACTGAAATCTCACCTTCTAATTGGTAGAAAAGTTCTTCGGTCTCATTATAATGGTAATCTTTGCGTGCATTGGGACCGCCAACAATCATCACAATATAATCTCCCGCTTCTTTATATAGATTCTTATTTCCTACAGGGGGTTTTAACAGATCTCTGTTTTCCTCAACCCACTTTGTTAAATTAAAAGGTTTCTGTATTGCCATCTTTTCTCAATTTTATAAAGCCTAATCCTGTCTTATCTGTAAATTGATTTTGTTAATCTTTTAAATTTAGTGAAATTAAGACGGAGTTTAAAATCAGAAATACAATATTAACATATGATGATATTCATGTGTATAAGTTTATTAACAACGGTCCCAACTTGTCCCGTATTCATCGGGATGGAATCTAAAAAATAATTAAAATGGATTTGAATTTTTCAGGAAAAAGAGTTTTGGTAGGCGGTAGTACAGCAGGTATTGGGAAAGCAATAGCTCATGAATTTGCTAAAGAAGGTGCTCATGTTACGCTTATTGCAAGAGACAAGACAAAACTAGAAGCAGTACAGAATGAACTGCCAAGTACAAATCAAGAACACCATATTTTAGTGGCAGACTATTGTCATCCTGAATCTTTACGCGAAATCGCCCTAGAATATTGCGCCAAACATCAAGTTGATATTTTAATTAATAATACTGGCGGGCCAAGCCCTGGGCAAGCGCATGAAGCACTAGGAAAGGATTACATCATTGCATTTCAACAACACCTGATTTGCAATCAGTATTTAGCGCAAGCCGTTATCCCTAAAATGAAGAAAAAAGAATATGGCAGAATTATCAATATTATATCTACTTCTGTGCGACAACCCATCCCAAACTTAGGGATTTCTAATACGGTAAGAGGAGCAGTTGCAAGTTGGTCGAAAACGATTTCCAATGAATTAGGCCCTTTTGGGATCACAGTAAATAATGTATTACCTGGTGCCACCATGACGGGTAGATTAGAAGGATTAATTCAAAGTAAAAGTAAATCAAGCGGCAAAAACCTGAATGAAGTCAGTAAAGAAATGCAATCGAAAATCCCCACAGGAAGGTTTGCTGAACCTGATGAAATCGCACACGCAGTCTTGTTTCTAGCATCTGAAAAAGCTTCCTACATTAATGGAGTAAATTTACCAGTAGATGGAGGAAGATTAGATTGTATTTGATATGGAAACAATAGCCAATTACATCAATGGAGAATTAAGAAATCCCATAACAGGCAATTATTTAGATGATGTTAATCCCGCAACAGCTCAAATATTTGCTAGAATTCCACTTTCCAAAGAAGAGGATCTTAAAACCGCAGTAGATTCTGCCGAAAAAGCTTTTCCCCAATGGAGCAGCATAACAGCCAAACAAAGAGCAAACTACCTGATAAAAATAGCTGAACTAATCAACGATAATTTGGACGAATTAGCTGTAGCCGAAAGCAAAGATACTGGCAAACCCATTCAGTTAGCCAAAACAGTTGATATCCCTAGGGCAAGTGCAAACTTGGAATTTTTTGCTCATGCGATCACTCAATTTAGCAGCGAATCTCATGCTAGCCAAAATGTTATCAATTACACCCTTAGAAAACCCATTGGAGTAGTTGCTTGTATTTCTCCATGGAATTTGCCACTATATTTGTTTACATGGAAAATAGCACCAGCACTTGCAGCTGGCAACTGCGTGATTGCCAAACCGTCCGAAATCACACCTTATACCGCATATCTATTTAGTAAAATTTGTATTGAGGCTGGTCTTCCAAAAGGCGTTTTGAATATCCTGCACGGTGCTGGATCTGAAATCGGAGATGCAATAGTGCAAAGTAAAAAAATAAAGGCCATTTCATTTACTGGCGGAACTGCAACCGGAAGGAAAATAGCAGCGACTTCTGCTCCGATGTTCCGCAAAATTTCTTTAGAGCTTGGCGGTAAAAATCCTGCTTTAGTTTTTGCTGATTGTGATTTGGAGAAAACTGTCAAAGAATTGGTGCGCGCCTCCTTTTCGAATCAAGGAGAAATCTGTCTTTGTGCATCAAGAATTTATATTGAAGATTCGCTATATGAAGCATTCAAAACCAAATTTGTTAAAGAGGTGAAATTACTAGAAGTAGGAGATCCATCAGATCACTCAAACAACATGGGGTCATTGGTTTCTAAACAGCACTTAGCAAAAGTAAAGAGCTATGTAGAATTAGCTAAAGCAGAAGGTGGAGTATTACTATGTGGAGATGAACCCCTAGAACTAGGAGAAGAGATCAAAAATGGCTATTTCCTAAGACCACATGTTTTTGAAAACTTGACAAACCAGTGTAGAACAAATCAGGAAGAGATTTTCGGCCCTGTTGTAAGTTTAAATCGTTTTAGAAGTGAGGAAGAAGGTCTTTCACTGGCCAATGAAAGTGAATATGGGCTAGCCTCCAGCCTGTGGACAAACGATCTATCAAAAGCGCATAGAATTGCTAATCAAATTGAAACGGGAATCGTATGGATTAACTGCTGGATGAATCGTGATTTAAGAACTCCATTTGGCGGCATGAAGAACAGTGGTTTAGGAAGAGAAGGCGGTTTAGAAGCATTAAGATTCTTTACTGAGCCGAAAAATATTTGTCTCCAGTACTAAACGCAAGATTATAGTCTTTTAGTTTACGTTCAACATGCCCATTTTAAGTTACTGCCGATAAGAAACAATACGATATTAAAAAGTACTAGAACCCCATAAATTTTTCAGTCCAATTCAAAAAAAAAGCCAATCAGAGTTAACTGATCGGCTTTTGGTATCATTTATCTAAAAATCCTTTAAGCAGATGCCGAAGTACTGTCGCTAGTCGATGTTTCAGGAGTTGGCTCCTTTAACTTCGCTATATGGAAAGTCTTTCTTGCCTTATGTCCACAATAAGAACATTTGAAGTATTTCATTAATTCTCCATCTTCTGTAATAGTTGGGGACTTTATAATTTCTTCCTTTACTACTTTCAGCGTTTGGTAATTACATTCAGAGCATTGTAATGCGTGTAAGTGACCAGAGTATTTCTCAATTTTCGTGTACCCGGTTTCTTCATCAACCCAAACGTCATAATCCACTGAAAAAATATCTTCTTCTGCCTGCATACCTTCGTCTAGGTAAACATCTTCTTCTTCCTCACTTAACAATTTCATTGGTTTGCCGGTCTTTGGAGACACCCTTGGCGTATAACGTAATTTTTTAAGTCTTTTCTCGATGTAAAAAGGAAAGTAAAATCTAAGTACATTTTGGACAATTACACCAATGATGAGCGCCAACATACCCGAAACAAATACTTTAACAGCTAACCATAAAAATTCAGTTTCACCGAAAAGGGAATTAACCCAAACGACTGCACCAATTAATATAATTACGGAAGATCGCCATAAAACATCAATTTCGTTTTTATTGATGTAGTCATACTTTTGTTTAAATTCACCTAAAAGTTCCTAACCTCAAGTAATAGAGTAAAACAAGTAAGACGGCTACCCCAATGATGCCCATACCAACGTACGGTCCGTATTGGTTTATCATGTCAAAGATGCTCATAATTCAGTTTTTTAGTGATGGTAAATTTAGTTTTCTAATGCGAAATATTACTAATTCTTTGTAAAAATACAATGAAACTTTAAGCAAGTTAAAATTAATTCCTTAAAATTCTATCAATAAAGTTATATAAATTAATTGAAATACCTAAAAATAATTTTTTTTATTAAATGTAGTTAAGCTATAACTCAAACTTCCACCCACTAATAGACTAATCTCTAAACACTTACGTCCGACTCTTTAGCGCTTCGAAAGTACAAAAAAAAACGCGGGAATCAAGAATATTTTTACTTGGACAAATATTTTTTAAAATAAGGACAACCTTATGCCGGTAAATTGGGTCTTTAAATTATCCGGGTACGAAAAATCGGATATAATTTTACTATTTTATTTTTATATTATTAAAGGAGTTAAACTATGATGAAATTTTTGAAAAGTGGACTATTGTTTGCAGCAGCCGGACTATTGGTTTTCACGGCCTGTGATCCAGCAGAGGACGAAACCCCTATTGGAAGCGCACCAAACGTAACCGTGACAGTTGAGAATGAACAAGATGAATATTTACCAGGGGACGTAATTGACTTAGTAGTTGATTTTACAGCTGATGATCCTGTGGTAGGCGCAACTATTAATGCAGAAACTGAAGAGTTTATATTGACTTTTGATGCAACTGGAATATCAAACAATGTTATTGATTTGAATGAATTTGATGTCGCTTCAAGTACCGAAGGTAGTTTTACTTTAAGCGGTATTCAAATCCCAAATGAGTTTGCTAACCAAACTTTAACTTTTACAATAGAAATGGAAGATGGAGAAGGAAGAATTGGAGAAGGTTCTTTAGATGTTGAAGTGGGTGAAGCAGATGAACCAATTGCCTCCTTTAGCGCAATATTATTAGGAGCGCAAGGAAATACTAACCCTGGATTTGTAAATGCATTATCAGGTGAAACAGCAACTTATGGCGAAGCCAGAGATGCTTCAGGTCTTAATAACTCTACTATTGATTTCGCTTACTACTATGGTAACAGTAACAGAAATACTATTGCTTCAATTGATGATGCAGGACTGAATGCTGTTTACGAAGCAACTAATCCAGACTTATCAATAGAGGACAACTTCGGAACTAGGAATTCGACCAGATTCTTAATCACAGACCTAAGTCCGGAAGATTTCGATAACATTGAAACTAATTCTGAACTAGTTGCTAATGCAGAATCTGAGGTTACAACTAATTCTTCTGCTACACAATTGTCAGAAGGTAGCGTAATCGCATTTAAATTAGATGAAGATAGAGGAAGTTATCTAGGTTTAATTAAAGTCGTTTCTATTGATGATACTAATGGAAATGGAACAATTACTATTGAAGTAAAAGTGCAGGAAAGTGAATAAAGTTGAAATTTAAGTCAAAAAATTTTCTACAATACAAAAGAATTGAAAAAGCCCAAAGACATATGTTTTTGGGCTTTTTTATTTGAGTGTCTGTCTAGTCCTGAAATAAGTTTAAGGGTTTTTAAGACAAATTTTTAAACCTATTGAGTATCTTTCAAAGCCTTGAACGCCTTTTCATAATCAGGTTCATTTCCTATTTCAGGAACTAACTGATTATAAACCACCTTTCCTTCTGGATTAACCACTACTACTGCTCTTGCATTTAATCCTTTAAATCCGCCATCTGCTAATTCTACTCCGTATTCTTTGCCAAAGCTATCATTTCTAAAATTAGAAACCGGAATCGCATTTTCTATTCCTTCTGCTCCACAAAACCTTGCTTGTGCAAAAGGCAAATCCTTTGATATGCATAAGACCACTGTATTATCCAATGAAGCAGCCTTTTCATTGAATTCCCTAACTGACATGGCACATACCTCCGTATCAACGCTTGGGAAGATATTTAATATCACACTCTTCCCTTTAAAATCCGAAAGTGAAACTTCTGACATATCAGTTTTTACCAACTTGAAATTAGGAGCTGTCTGCCCTTCAGCTGGTAAATCTGCTACTGTATTTGATGGGTTTCCCCCTAATGTTACTTCTGCCATAATTATCTTTTTAATTTAGTTTATCTTTGTTAAACTTGAATCGGGGTGAATAGTTACCCTATTTCCATTAACAATTAATTAAATGAATCCACTTAAATTATACGCAGTCGTTTTAGGCGGAGCAGCAGAAAAATCCAATACGGAACTGCATGATGTTGTATTTGCAGTAGGTGCAACTATAGAAGATTGCTACTTTCAATTACTAGATAAGTGGTTTGGGCTACCTCATAAAATGCATATTGATTCTTATATGGAATTAGACATTGTGGATGGTTATGAAGTCAGTCTCGACAAAAAGAAAAATTTGGATCAAGATAAAAAGTTATTCTTTATCAACTTAGGTGCCTATAAAGAAGGTGATTTTATGGAGCATCATGCCAACACTTTTTTGGTGGGTAGATTAGCGACAGAGATTAAAAAAAGAGCCAAAGAAAAATTATTAAATGGATTTGATCAGGTTCACAAAGACGACTTATATGAAGTAGATGATATGATAGCTATTGATCATCTCAATGGTTACCATGTTTATTTAACCCCAACTGATAAAAAGGAAAAGCTAGAGCCAAAAAACGGATACCACGTATTACCAAAAAAAATTGTAGAAGAGTTTTTAAAGAAGAAAAAGTAAAAAGGGGCACCTCTAAGCCCCCCCCTTTTTAATAAAATTATATTTTAGCGAAGATCTATTCTTCTTCTTTTTTCTTATCCATTGAAAGTGCTTTAATCACTAAACCTATAAAACCTCCCAAAGTTATCGTCAGACAAACTACCATCCCGATTATTGCTTCTGTACTCATCATTTTCTAACAAATTTTTTGTAAAACCATCCATTAAATACTATCGCAATAACTAAAGCAATGCCCCACTGAGTTACGATACTGGCATTACTATAGACATCCATCACATTCCAGTTTCCTTCTGCGTCAAACCATGGATAATCACTATAGCCTTGACTCATCCACCAGTACACTAAGAATAAACCGAAAAAGAAGATAGCATAAACCATCAGTTTGAAGTACCAATTTGCAACAGTAAAATCAGAGCTTTCATCAATAAAGTCTTTTTTGTATTTGCTAGGTCCGTATCGAATAACTAAGAAGGCGATAAAGATCCCACTCACAAGTAATCCAAGTCCCCAAACCCAATCTTGATTCTTAAATACATCTAAAGAATAAGCAGATGGAAATCCAATTATAAAACAGCAAGCTCCAGCGACAAATGCAGCTTGTTTTCTAGTGAGCGTATAGTCCGTAAGATTCTTTATCAGTAGCTGCATCATGGGTAGTAGAGAACTAAAAGCTGCCATTAAAAATGCTCCAAAGAAAATAAAAGACAATATAGGTCCACCAGGCATTTGAGCAAAAAGCTGCGGAATCACGGTGAACGTCAATGCTTGACTACCTGAGTGCAAATAATCCATCGCCCCTTCTGCAGTCGCAGACATCGCAAAAACCGCTGGTAAAATTGCCATAGCAGCCAAGAGCGCAGCGGTATTATTACCAAAGGCGCCTAAGAATGTATTTAAGGTAACATCTTCCCTTTTGTTAGAGAAGGAACCAATAGTGATCATCAATCCCCAGCCGGCACCAGTACTCCAGGCAGAATCTGTTATAGCTTCAATCCAAATAGTAGGGTTAGAGAATTTATCAACATCGATCGTAAATAGATACTCTAAACCTTGGTATCCGCCTTCCATATTCAAGGCAAATGCGGATACTACCATTAATAAAATGAATAAGGTAGGAATCAATATTTTATTAACTTTCTCCAATCCGTTTTTGATCCCCTTACTTAAAACCCATATTGCCGCCAAAATAGTCACCATATAGCAAACTACTGCCACCCAACTTGAATTCGAAAGGTTAGCCCAGAAGGTATTCATAAAATCGGTTTCACCGATTTGGGTATTTAGTTCACCAGATCCAAAAAGATACCCGATGAGCACTTCGGTATTTAATATAAAATATCGAAGAGACCAGCCCGTGACTACCGAATAATAAAATGCGATCCCTAGCGTAACGATGGTGATAAAAACACCCATCCAATTAAATTTCTTTCCAGCTAAATTACCTAAAGAGCCTAAGGTTCCCTTTTGATAATGTTTACCCAATGCTAATTCAGCCATTAAAAGTGGTATTGACCAAACTAAAAGAAATAACATCCAGAGTATAATAAATGTGCCTCCATATTCACCAGCAATTCGAGGAAAACGCCATAGGTTTCCTGCACCAATCGCCATCCCTAATGAAGCCAGAATTATACTCCACCTACTACTAAATTCTTCAACTTTTTCCGCCATAAATGCCTTATTTGGTTTTTAAAACAAGCCGAATTTAGCTAAACATATGACTTTGTCAAAGATATGGGCAGATTCATTTAAGGGCTATAAAGGAAATAGCCGTGATTTTTAAAATCTGTGGTGATTTAATGGAGGTATTCTAAGACGGGTAGAATGTGTTGCGCAATCTTAACCTGCTTTTTGCTTTCTGGCCTTTTGATTGAGATACTTCACTAGTCTATCGTATTCCGTATTCTCTTTATTAGATAGTTTAATTACTTTTTTCTTGCCGTAAAGAATTTTTGTTTCTTTGAATTCTCCTTGTTTAGTCTTTACAACATCTTCCCTCCATCCCCTGATCGCTTCCAATGGTAAATCAATTCTGCTTCTACTAATAGGGAAAAAGATATTCAATCTATTGTTACCAGCTTTAACAATTTTTATAGCAGACAATAATTTCCCTAAAACTAATAACCCTATTACTAACACTATCGGGGTCAGCACTAGCTTTAATATAAAAAAGGATTCGCTCGTTAGTAAACTATCTAACAATAAAAAAAAGGAACCAAATATCAGAACTAAAAAAATACTTAAAGCAAAAACGGTATTATATCGAGGTTTTGAAATAATCATAAGCCCTTACTTACAAATTCTAAATCAATTTTAGAGAGCAATTCTAATTCTTTGCTTTCAAACATTGAAGGTAAGTTGCTTAAATCAGTCCCCTTCTCCGCTTTGAAATTATTATAATCTTGAAAAATCACACCCTCAACTGTTTCTCTATTAATAGATTCTCTAAACCGAATCCCGCCACCTTCTGTATGGTAGGAATACGCAAAATAATCCATCTCGTACGTATTGGCGTTGAACCAGAACATGAATACATCTTCATAATCCGCTCCCCCTCCTTCTTGCTGGAATTTGACTTCGATACTTTTATAAGGCCTTCCATTTATTAACACATCATCTTTATTATGCGCTTGGACAGCCTCATCCTGCAAATTATACGGAAGCAAAGCAAAATAATGAACGGAATTTACAGAATTTGCATAGGCAGCCGAGTCAGTTGCTGATAGTCCAACCCTCTTACCATTTATCAATCTTTTAAAACCATTATTATCTAAAACGTCAGTGATTTTCCTACCACTTGAATCTTGAAAAATCCTTTCATACTGAAATTTCCCGCCTAAATGCTGTAAACCATACAGCTTACCCCGAAATTTAAATTGAAGATTTAATGAATCATAGGCATCACCCCCGTGGTACTCAATAACATTTTGAATAAGTTTTTCTGTAGACTGCTCGCTAGGATTACACGAAACTGTGACTACTGTTATAAGTATTAGCCCAAAAATATTTCTCATAGAACAAGAGTACGCTTCAATTTTAAAATAGTTTGGAATGCATTACTATCCATCTTTCAGGTAATTCACCTTTTAATGCCTGCTGATAGTCTGAATAACTGCAAGGAACTATTGAATTACGATTAAAACGATTATCCCCTGATGGATTAGGAACTTCCATCCACCATTTATCGATAAAATTACTTTTGTAGAAGGTAAGGATTTCGGGCTCGACTGGCATGGATACAACATATTTCATATAATCATTAGAACGAAAATCTCTTGATTCTTTCCTGTGGTAGAATCCTTCAATAAAATACCAGATCATAGTTGCTAAAACTGCAGCAGACTTACATGACTGATCATCCCTCGTGACATCAAACTCATAAAACCCAACAGCACTCAATTTTTCATTGATGCCTGCATACCAGCATAATTGACAAGCCTCCTCTCCCGTTAATCCAAAAGGTTGAGCATGAACCGAAGCTGGAAAATCAGATGATTTTATAGAAGAAAGATCAAAACTCATTATATCTGCTTGTCGGATAACAGGCTCCATCTCTTTTATGTCATGGCGTAAAGCCCCAATTCTATGCGCCTCAAAGTACAATTTTTCAAGTGTTGCAATTGCCTGAGGATTTACAAGATAGGTCTGATAAGCCAAATGGCTATAATTAAACAAATAATTAGGTTGGTGCATCAGCATTTTTTGTACATGCTGCTGATTGGCTGGAGCATCTTTATCTTCCATATCCAAAAAAGCATCAACGTTTAAAACACTAATCAACTTTTCCATTTCCTCGTACGCTAAGTATTGCGCAAAACCCATATCTTGGGACCCCCCAATGAGAATGGGTAACACATTATTCTCAATACAAGCATGGCAAACCTCTTGCACTCTTCCGAAAGTCTGCTCAGTATCGATAGCTTCGGAAATATTCCCTAAATCCACAATATTATAGGCACCAGTGCCTTTTGTTAATCTGTAAAGTTTTTTTCTTAAAGCATCGGCACTTCCCACAGTACCAGCATTTTCTTCATTCTTTCCTTTATCAGATATACCAATTAAAGCAATATCAGCGCTTTTATAGTCGGGGAATTTCTCCTGATAAATCTTAATATTTTTGTATAAGCTCCCCTGTTTTTTGATGTCGGAAAAAATATCCTCGGGAACTGGGCTGAAGAAAAGTCTTAAATCCATGGCATGAATTTAATAACAATAATTTGATGGACATTAATTTTGAGGAAAATGATTTCAAAATCTGTTTAGGCTAAGCACTCGACCAATTATTTCATAGAGACTCCTGAAAAGTCTAAAACTTAAATTAGAGTAAAGCGAAACAGGATTACATTTAATTATTTCTATCATCCCAGCTTCCACCCTCTAATTTTGGTTTTATCTAATTTACTATTCCCCTTACCATTTCCTTTTTTCCTGGAGGGCCAGGCAGCGTTTCTACTTCAAATCCTACTGATTTCAAATCTCTTTTTAATTGCCCTTTGGCGCTGTAGGTAGTGAATACGGCACCATCTCTCAGTAAATTAAAACATTTCAGCATTAGATCCACTGTCCATAATTCTGCTTGTTTGTTGGGTGCAAATGCATCAAAAAAGAGTACATCGAATCTCTTGGAAGTATCAAAATCTTCAAGCTTAGTTTTGCATTTATGAAGCGAAAAATACTTATTGATATCAATGGTATTTTCCCATTCGCTCGTGTGCAACTGTTCAAAAACATCTTTTAAATCATCCTGACCAATGGATGTAGCATAATTCAGTTGATTAATAATTCCCATATCCAATGGGAAAGGCTCAATAGTAGTGAAATTGATTTTCAATTCATTTTCCATGGCAAATTGAGCAGCTAAAAGGGCGTTCAAACCTGTACCAAAACCCACTTCAAAAATATCTACCTGCTTGGGTAATCCTGATTTGGTTCTCCAGAAACGTACCCCTTTTTCAATAAAAACATGGACTGACTCCTGCAAAGCACCATGAAATGAGTGATAAGTCTCTTTCAGGCCCTCATGATAAAGAGAATGAGAACCGTCTTCGGTAGTAATAATTTTAATGTTGTCCATGACTATTTTTCTAAATCAACTTGCTGATCAACCTTGTAAATCAATGCTACAGCATGGGCATCCACTCCTTCTTCTCGCCCTACAAACCCTAGTTTTTCAGTGGTAGTTGCCTTTAAAGATAAATCTCCTTCGCTAATTTTCATTACTTTGGCTAAAACAGATACCATTTCTGGAACTAAAGGGTTGATTTTAGGTTTTTGCAAACCGACTGTAACATCCAGATTCCCGATTTCATACCCTTTTTTTCTTAGCAGATCAACGGTTCTTTCTAAAAGAATCTTACTATCTATTCCTTTATACTGCGGATCTTGATCAGAAAAGTGGAATCCAATATCTCTTAAATTTGCTGCTCCTAATAAAGCATCACATATCACATGTATTAAGACATCTGCATCAGAATGTCCAACCCCACCTTTGTGATAGTCAAGTTTAATACCTCCCAGCCAAAACTCTTCCCCTTCAGCCAGGCGGTGAACGTCATAGCCATATCCTATTCTCAAGTTCATTTCTTTGATTTATAATAAATGGTAGAACAATTCTCATCTCTCAATATTTCATTGGAGGCATCTTTAATATCTTTAGTACTTACTGCCTTAACAAAATCGATTTCTTCATTTACGAGATTTGGATTTCCCATAGCAGCTCCAAAAGCAATAGACATTGCTCGGTTTAAGATATCAACTTCTCCATAAACCGTAGTAGAGATTGCCTGATTTTTCACTTTTTCTAATTCCTTATTGGCTACTTCCTCTGCTTGTAGTTCTTTAATAATCTGATGTACTGCCAGATCAGCGTTTTCTAAACTTATTCCTGCAGAAACTTGTCCGCTTATCACCAATAAACCAGGATCAACAGAACCCGTGACGTAAGCCGCTAAGTTTGAAAATACTCCCTCTTCTTTTACTAATTTCTTGTATAGTCTGCTCGATTTTCCTCTCCCTAAAATATCACTCATCAAATCTACAGCATAGTAGCTTTTATCTGTTTTGGCTGGCATGTGATAAGCTTTGTACAATGCATCTACTGGCACATCAGCTTCCATTTCCAAAAACTTTGCTTTTTCTTGTTTAGGCTCTACGGGCAGCTTTCTATCATTATTTTCTCCAGATGGAATCTCACCGAACCATTTATCCGCCAACCCCTTTATTTCTTCAGTGTCTACATTCCCTGCCACTACTAAGTACGCATTATTCGGTCTGTAGTGAGTAAAGAAAAAATCTTTAACATCATCCATAGTAGCATTTTCAATATGTTCAATCTCTTTACCTATTGTTGCCCACTGATAAGGATGTTTTTCATATGCTAAAGGGCGCATCTTCAACCACATATCCCCATATGGTTGATTTAAATAGCGTTGCTTAAATTCTTCAATTACTACACTTCTTTGCACTTCCAAAACTTTAGGATCAAAAGAAAGCGAAAGCATTCGATCAGATTCTAACCAAAATGCAGTTTCAATATTTTGTGCGGGAAGCGTAACATAATAATTAGTCACGTCAGGGCTCGTAAAGGCATTATTTTCCCCGCCTACTCTTTGAAGTGGTTCATCGTAATTAGGAATATTCTTTGATCCGCCAAACATCAAATGTTCAAAAAGATGAGCAAAACCTGTCTTGTCCGCTTTTTCATCTCTAGAACCTACGTCATAAAGTAGGTTAACAACCACCAAAGGTGTATTTTTGTCTTCGTGGACATATACATTCAACCCATTATCAAGCGTAAACGAATTATATTTTATCATAAGCTAATGTGTGAATCAAAAATAAAAAATATAATGGCTTTTGCAGATAAGACCATTACTTTAAATTTGCCGGGAAGTTATTCCCGATTTTTTTTAGGAAACCCAAAGATAGAAACAGTAATTTAAAAACTAAACTTAAACCTTTAAAGCCTTTCTTTTAGGTATTTTTTTATGCAATTCGATAAAAATAAATTATCCAATAGTAAACTGATTAACCTCTACAAACAAATTTTGTTGCCCCGTATGATAGAGGAGAAAATGTTGATATTACTGCGTCAAAACAAAATTAGTAAATGGTTTTCAGGCATTGGACAAGAAGCTATTTCTGTAGGAGCTACCGCAGCATTGCAAGAGGATGAATATATTTTACCCATGCATCGGAATCTAGGGGTTTTTACTAGTCGTGAAATCCCATTAAATCGGTTATTTTCACAATTTCAAGGTAAAATGGATGGTTTTACTAAGGGTAGAGACCGCTCCTTTCATTTCGGCACCAATGAATTTCATATTGTAGGCATGATTTCTCACTTAGGTCCGCAATTGGGTGTAGCTGATGGAATAGCCTTAGCCAATAAATTACAAAAAGAACAGAAAGCGACTCTCGTATTTAGTGGTGACGGAGGCAGTTCTGAAGGTGATTTTCATGAAGCCTTGAATGTTGCAGCTGTTTGGGATTTGCCCGTTATTTTTATGATTGAAAATAATGGATATGGACTGTCCACTCCAAGCAATGAACAATTCAAATTCAAGAACTTTGTAGATAAAGGACCTGGATATGGTATGGAGGCCATCAAAGTTGATGGGAATAATATTTTGGAAGTTTACCACGCGGTGGACAAAGCTGCTAAGAAAATACGGAAAAATCCAAAACCTATTTTAATAGAAGCTATGACTTTCAGAATGAGAGGACATGAGGAAGCATCTGGCACTAAATACGTCCCTCAAGAGCTCTTTGACCAATGGGCTAAAAAAGACCCTGTAGACAGGTATGAAGAATTTCTTGTAAAAGAAGAAATAATCTCACAGGGTGAGATAGATAATTTAAGAGCTGCCATTAAAGCAGATATTAATGAGGGTTTAAAGCTGGCAAATCAAGATATATATCCTGAAGTTAATACTGACCAGCAAATCGCTGATTTGTTTTTACAAGGTCATTCAAAACCGATTAGCCCAAAATCCGAAAAGAAAAGTAGCAAAAGATATATAGATGCTATCTCGGATGGGTTAAGGCAGTCATTTGAAAAATATCCTGAGTTAGTGATAATGGGACAAGATGTTGCCGATTATGGAGGTGTTTTTAAAATCACAGAAGGATTTATTGATCAGTTTGGTAAAGACAGAATCAGAAATACACCGCTTTGCGAATCTGCTATTATTGGTATTGGATTGGGTATGAGCATCAAAAAACAAAAATCGGTTATTGAGATGCAATTTGCTGATTTTGTGACATGTGGGTTTAACCAAATTGTAAATAACTTAGCAAAATCTCACTATCGCTGGGGACAAAATGCTGACGTAGTCGTTAGAATGCCTACTGGAGCAGGGGTAGCGGCTGGGCCATTTCACTCCCAATCAAATGAAGCTTGGTTTTTTCATACACCAGGCTTAAAAATTGTATTTCCTTCAAATCCGTATGAAGCAAAAGGATTATTAGCAGCTGCCATAGAGGATCCTAACCCTGTTATGTACTTTGAACATAAAGCACTTTACCGATCCATAACAGAAGATATCCCGGAGGATTATTACACTTGTGAAATCGGAAAAGCTAATATTGTGAAGGAAGGAACGGATATTACCATCATCACATATGGGATGGGTGTTCATTGGTCGAAAGAAGCAATGAATGATTTTTCTGATTTATCTGTTGAGCTGATTGATTTAAGAACTTTACTGCCTTGGGATACTGAAACAGTAGAAAAAAGTGTCTTGAAGACTGGAAAAGTATTGATTTGCAATGAAGACTGCTTAACGGGAAGTATCAGTGGGGAAATCGCTGCTTGGATCAGCGAAAATTGCTTCGAAGCATTAGATGCTCCGATAATGAGAGAAGGAAGTTTGGATACTCCGGTTCCTTTTAATGCAGATTTAGAGCAAAATTTTTTACCGAAAGAGAGAATTAAATCAAAACTAAAAAAACTAATAGCGTATTGAAAAATTGGCCTTGGGCTTCAACAAAAATTCGTTTTCTGGAAAATAGGCTTTACATTGTAGGTTTAGAACTTAAAAATTGATTAACAAAATACCATATAGAACTTTTATAATAACGCTTGCTATTAGTTTGGTAAGCCTTTTCTATTCTCCTGCGAATGTATATTCTCAAGAGACAGGAGGTGAGAAATTGGAGGTTTCTGGAAAAAATAGTCCAACTAAAATGGACAATAAAAAAATAAGGACCTCGAAAAGAAGAAAAGGAAAAGGAAATCCCAACAGAGGAAGCAATAAGGTAATTGTTATCAACCCGTTCAAATGGGATTGGGATAAAGTAATGTGGTTTAAAGCTCGGAAAAGTGACTACGAAACAAAAGACTATAATCCGAAAAAAAGAACAAAAAGAAAAACTTACGACAACGAACCAAATTATAAATCAGCCGATCGAAAAGCAATAACTAATCCTTCTGAGTTAGGAAAACCGTTAATCCCATACGATAGCAGAATAGCAGGGGAAGGTAAAAATCTACGTAAAAAGCGAAAACCAAAAAATGTTAATTTACAAAAGGGTGGCCCTCAAGATTCTCCAAAGTTAATTAACTTGAACGATCCTTCTGAAACCCTATCGAAAGCTCCCAAAAAAGAGCGAAAAAGTAAGGTAGATGGCAAAAAGCTTTACAGTAGTAGAAATGATAAAGACCGCAAAGCATTTGACAATAATAAATTGGAAACTGCGTCAGCTCCTGATTTAGATCCCAAAATGGATGAAGATAAAATCATGTTCAAAAAGCAGAAAAATGACTTCGCAAAAATGAACAACGATAAACTAATGGTATCCGAGCAACCAGACTATAAATCTAATAAACCCGATGGAGACAAATTATTAACAATTGATGCTTCTAACAAAAGGCCTAAAGCATTTGATAATGATAAATTGATGACAGAAACGCTTAAGGATGAAAAAAGAAATAAGTACAATTATGACAAACTTATGGTATCGGAGCCTGCAAATAGAGAACGAAAAGCCTATGATGACAGCAAATTAATGACGGCTTTGCATGGAGACAGAGAAAGAAAGCCTTTTGATGATGATAAGTTGATGACCGCCACCTTTACTAAACCTAAGAAGCAGGAACTGCATGACGATCGGCTTCTGACGGTGATTGACAGGAGGAAACCAATTGATGAAATGAAAGAGACAAGCAAGGACATTTCTAAATTTGATGGTGATACCAAAAAGCATATTTATGTGAGCAATGAATCACATCCAGGTACAAAAATACTCGCAGCTGAAAATACCCAAGTTCCAATCCTTGCCAGAACTTTTCAATCTGTATCCTCGTTTTTCACCAGTATCTGGAAAGACGACAAGCAACCAAATTACGTGAATCGCAAAAAACCTAAAGAGAGACGAGATAAAAAAGAAGGAATGATTTGGGATAATTCTGTACATCCAGATGAATGGAAAAAGCCAGAAGCTGAATCAGGTCAACAAGAAAATTAAATTTATGAAGTGGAATAGATTAGACAATCAAGAAAGTTTAGATAGAATCATTGAAGAATCTCAACAACAAGCTGTGGTAATATTTAAGCACAGTACCAGCTGTTCTATTAGCTCTATGGCGTTAAACAGACTAGAAAGAAGCTGGAATGATAACGAAATGAGTGAAGTAAAGGCTTACTACCTAGATCTGATTTCTTATCGCGATATTTCCAATGCTGTAGCTGAAAAATTCGGTATAATGCATCAATCACCACAAATTTTGTTGATTAAAAACGGAACATGCGTTTATGACGACTCGCACATGGGCATCAATTATCAAAGCTTGAAATCAGGAGTCGCAGTTTAGTTACTGCATAGTAAAAGTAATATTTTGCTCAATTTCAGGATGCAAACTTTTTGCAACTGGACAATTGAAGGCGATTTTCTTTAAAGTTTCAATTTCTTTTTGCCCTAGGCTGGTTTTCCATTTTATGTCAACAGTTATAGCTCTAATTCTTCTAGGATTTGCTGCCATCTCTTTTTCTAAGTCACAGGATAATTCTCCCAGGTCTAGTTCATTCTTATCAGCATAGATTCCCATCATGGTAAACATACAGCTTGCTAAAGAGGTAACTGTTAAATCTGTTGGCGAAAAAAACTCGCCTTTTCCATTATTATCTATCGGGGCATCAGTATTTAAAGAGTTTCCTGAACGATTATGTATTGCATGTGTTTTTAAAGGGTGGCTATATTTAATTGATGAAGTGGTCATAAACTATATTGTGCTTTTGTCGTTATTTTTCTAACGCAAGTTAACAATATTGAATGATTTAATACACTGTCATTTTTTTTACAAAGAGTTTTTAGTGAAAGGATTGAAAAATATTTAGTTTCCGAAACTAAAGCTTTAAATTTGTAATGTTATTCCTATAAAATGAAAATAGTATTTTTAACTTTTATTTTTATCTCTTCTTTACTCTTCGAGCTTAAAGGCCAAGAAGATGATCCATTTGAATATGGACAGGAATTCTTATTTGGAATAACAAAAGCAACAAATGGAGGTCTTTTCTCTGGTGGCTTCTTCCGCTACAGTGCAAAAAAATCGGATCGAATATTTCAAACTTTTGGTCTTGAAATTGCAAACGTTAGACATCCGCAGGAACGAAGGGTCCCAAGCCCAACTTTTTTCAGCTCGTCTTCCTTTTATGAAGGTAAAGAAAAATATCTGATTAGTACACGATTGATGTATGGATACGATCTTTTATTATTTAAGAAAGCGGAACAAAAAGGCGTACAAATAAACGGGGTTTTGATAGGAGGTCCGACATTAGGCCTTGTATCACCCTATCTACTAAGAAGCGAGGGTGGCGGTTTAGTGACATATTCTCAATACTTGAATGGTTCTTCTATTATAGGTCCAGCGGGTTATTTCTCAGGAATAGATCAGATGGAAGTGGTCTTGGGAGCTCACATAAGAGCCTCTTTATTATTCGAATTCGGAACCTTTAAAAGTAAAGTAACAGGTTTTGAGGTCGGTTTTTTAGGCGAAATATTTAGTAGACAAATAGAACTAGTGCCTTTAGGTACAAAAAATTACAATTTTTATCCAGCAGCCTTTGTTAGTATACTGTTTGGGTCAAGAAAATAGATTAAGAATCGATTAATTAATTGATATGATAGATTTACCGGTAGTAAGCCAAGAAGAAAAAAAGAAAAATAAAAAACCGGATTGGTTAAGAGTCAAATTACCAGTAGGTAAAGAGTATGCTAACGTCCGAAAAATTGTGGATGAAAATAAACTGCATACTATTTGTGAAAGCGGGAATTGCCCCAACATGGGGGAATGCTGGGGAGCAGGAACTGCTACTTTTATGATCTTGGGAAATGTTTGTACAAGAAGCTGTTCATTCTGTGCGGTGGCTACTGGCCGTCCACCAGAATATGATGAGCAGGAACCTCAAAGAGTTGCCGAAGCCATCAAAAAAATGGGGGTAAAACATGCTGTTTTAACTTCAGTAAATAGAGACGAGTTGAAAGATAGAGGAGCGGAAATTTGGTATCAGACAGTTGTAAAAACTAAAGAACTTTCTCCTGAAACTACTATAGAAACTTTAATTCCTGATGTAAAAGGAAAATGGGATGCACTTTATAGAATGATAGAAGCTGGCCAAGAAGTGGTTTCGCATAATGTGGAAACGGTTCCTAGTCTATACAGAAGAGTGAGACCTCAGGCTAAATATCAAAGAAGTTTAGACCAAATTAAGCTTACCAAAGAATACGGAAAAAGAACAAAAACAGGCATCATGGTTGGATTGGGCGAAACACAAGATGAGATGTTTGCAGCTATGGATGATCTAGTAGCACATGGTTGCGATATTTTAACTGTTGGTCAATATCTACAACCAACCAAAAGACATCATGATGTAATCGAATATGTACATCCTGAAGTTTTTGATATGTACAGAGAAGAAGGATTGAAAAGAGGACTGAAATATGTTGAATCAGGGCCTCTAGTACGTTCTTCATACCATGCGGAAAGACACGTAAACGTTCCGATTTAACGGTCAAAGACTGACTTATTATTGAGGAGACAAATCACTATGATAAAATATTCTGCCTAATAATAAATATTTGTGGTTAAAATTTAATCATTTCAAACCACAGCATTTAGTGAATCTCACTTATATTGCTGTGGTTTTTACTTTTTGAGCTTTCTAAAAAAATGTTGAAAAGCTTTTATCATTTTTATGAAGGCTGATTTAAAAAGCCAACTTTGAATACCTATGCAAGATAATTTTATTGTTACCCTGGAGAATCTGAAGTTAAAGGATTACCGCAGCTTATTAAAATCAATGAAAAAAGCTTATGCGGGATGGGATGACCTATGGGAAGTAGAACATATCAAAACGCTTATTGATAAATTTCCAGAAGGGCAATTATGCGTTTTAGTTAATGGACAGGTTGCGGGCTGTGCTTTATCCATAATTGTGGATTATTCTGAATTTGGCGATAATCACACTTATCCGCAGATTACTGGTAATGAATCTTTTGACACACACAATCCTGATGGAGATGTACTTTATGGAATAGATGTATTTGTGCATCCTGATTTTAGAGGAATGAGGGTTGGAAGAAGGATGTATGATGCCCGAAAAGATTTAGTAGAGCAATTAAATCTTCACTCAATTGTGGCAGGTGGCAGACTTCCAGGCTATTCAAAATTTGCAGAGAAGATGACACCAAAGCAATACATCCAAAAAGTAATTGCTAAGGAAATCTATGATAAAACCTTATCATTTCAATTGTCAAATGACTTTCACGTAAAAAAAGTATTAAAAGGATATTTACCGGGCGATAAGCAATCAGTAGAATTTGCAGCTTTAATTGAGTGGAATAATATTTATTATGAACCTTCTGAAGAATATGTTCACATTCCTAAAACAGTTATTCGTTTGGGATTAGTGCAATGGCAAATGCGTCCAACACCTTCTTTAAAAGCCATGCAAGAACAAATTGAGTTCTTTATTGATGTAGTAAGTGGCTATCAATGTGATTTCATATTATTTCCCGAGCTTTTTAATGCTCCACTTATGGCGGAATTCAATCATTTAGATGAAGCCACTGCAATACGAGAATTAGCGAAGTACACAGAGCCATTAAAAGAAATATTTCAGGAATATGCGATCAATTATAATGTGAATATCATCACGGGAAGTATGCCTGTGATGAGCAGAGGAAAACTTTATAACAAAGGCTTTTTATGTCGAAGAGATGGTACCAACGAAACTTACGAGAAAATTCACATGACTCCAGCGGAGGTTAGTGCATGGGGAATGAGCGGAGGAAAAAAGATACAAGCTTTTGATACAGATTGCGGTAAAATCGGAATTAATATATGCTATGACGTTGAATTTCCTGAAATGGGAAGGCTATTAGCAGATGAAGGCGTAAAAATTCTATTTGTCCCATTTTTGACTGATACTCAAAATGGATACATGCGGGTTCGCTTATGCTCTCAAGCAAGAGCTATCGAAAATGAATGCTATGTTGCCATTGCAGGAAGTGTGGGTAATTTGCCAAAAGTGAACAATATGGATATTCAGTTTGCCCAATCAGGTGTTTTTACCCCTTCTGATTTTGCATTTCCGACCAATGGAGTAAAAACAGAGGCTACACCCAATACGGAAATGACGGTAATTGCAGACGTAGATGTTAATTTGCTAAAAGAATTGCATACTTACGGAAGCGTGCGTAATTTGAAGGACCGAAGAAAAGATTTATATACACTAAAAAAGAAATAAATTAGTGAAAGTAGAAGAATTTGTAAGTTTAAGTTTATTCAAAAAGATTAAGACTTTATATGTTGAGGGAGAATTTGTGACTTCTATCAGATATTATCGTTATAAAGTAAACCTCTTTTTACTGAATGGCTTTTACGTGGAAGCCTTTTACCATCCAAAAACTGACAGAATTGAAAAAATTGTTCCTTTTGACAGTAATCACAGTCGCAAAAAATTTTATACTGATCAAGTGAAGCTACCACACTGGTTCGAAAAAGTTTCCTGAGCTTTTTGATTAAAAACCTGTCATATTCTATGAAAACAATTGATGAGGAAATAGAAATAAATTGTATCATTGATTTAGTCACAAAACTGACGGCTTTTAAGGAATAGAAAGTGAAACTGAATATGAATAAAATGATTGATTTAAGAAGTGACACTATAACCCGACCAACATCAGGAATGAAGGAAGCCATGATGGAGGCTCCCGTTGGTGATGACGTATTTGGAGAAGATCCTACTATAAACGCTCTAGAACAAAAAGCAGCTAATTACTTTGGAATGGAGTCTGCAATTTTTTGTCCGAGCGGAACCATGACTAATCAAATAGCTATTCGAGTTCATACCGCACCACACACAGAAGTTATCTGTGACGAAAAATCTCATATTTATTTATATGAGGGCGGTGGAATCGCCTATAATTCCTTTGCGTCAGTTCGCTTATTGCATGGAGATAGGGGACGGATAACTGCAGAAATGGTGCAAGACAATATCAACAATCCTGATGATGTGCATGCGCCTATTTCAACATTAGTTTCATTAGAAAACACGATGAACAAAGGCGGTGGGTGTGTTTACGATTTCAAAGAAATTGAGAAAATTAGCGCAATTTGTAAAAATAAAAACTTAAAACTTCATCTAGATGGTGCTAGACTATTTAATGCATTAGTGGCCACAAAGGATGATTCAAAAAAATACGGAAAACATTTTGACACCATTTCAATTTGCCTTTCAAAAGGGCTAGGATGCCCGGTAGGTTCTTTGCTAGTGGGAGATGCAGTGAACATAAAAAAAGCTAGGAGAGTACGGAAAGTGCTAGGTGGCGGCATGCGGCAAGCTGGCCTTTTAGCGGCTGCAGGTATATACGCTTTAGATAATAATATCAACCGATTAGAAGAAGATCATAAACGAGCCAAAGCTATAGCTGAAACAATAGATGGATTAACTTTTGTAGATTCGGTAATGCCCGTTGAAACCAATATTGTCATTTTCAAACTAGCCAATAAAGTATTAGCAACTGATTTTGTAGATAAGTTGAAGCAAATCGGAATATTGGCAGTCACTTTTGGAAAACATGATGTAAGATTTGTAACTCATCTGGATTTTGATGATGATATGTTAACAGACCTGATTAAAAAACTTAAATCAATCTAAAATAATTTAACCTAGTCCCGACTACTATGACGCTAACAGAAAAAATTAATGCTCAAATACGAGACATAGCTGATTTCCCAAAACCAGGGATTATTTTTAAAGATATTACACCAATACTCTCTCACCCTAAATTAGTAACGGAAATCGTAGATTGGTTTGTAGAAAAAGCAAGAAGGGATGAAATTGATGTCATTGTAGGAGTGGAATCAAGAGGATTCCTTTTTGGAATGCTAATTGCAGAAAAATTAGGAGTGCCATTTGTCCCGGTTAGAAAAGAAGGTAAATTACCTTACGAAACGATTAATTACTCATATGATTTGGAATATGGTAGCGCTACTATGGAAATTCACAAGGACGCTATCAAAAAAGGGCAAAAAGTGATGATACATGATGATTTGCTGGCCACAGGAGGAACTGCATTTGCTGCTGCCCAATTAGTAAAAGAATTAGGTGGAAAAGTAGGCAACTTTACCTTCTTGATAGAGTTAGGTTTTTTGGAAGGCAAAAAAAAACTGACTTTAGAAAATGAAGCGGTTTACAGTATCGTTACTTATTAATATATTTGAAATTCAAATAATGTCTATGAAGCATTTACATCAACTATGTTAGTATGTGTTTAATATTCAGGATCAAATTGAAAACTTTTCTATAATTAATTTAAGTATTTTATAAAAAGAGAATTATAAAGCAATCATGGAAGAAGCACAGATAGATAATAAAAGCGCGTTGCAACAGAAAGTAAAGGATGTAATGTCTGAAGTAGCTAAAGTAGTTGTTGGACAAGAGTATATGGTCAATCGTTTGCTTATTGGATTATTCACCAATGGCCACGTACTGTTAGAAGGTGTCCCAGGTCTTGCGAAAACTTTAACGGTTAATACTTTGGCAAATGTCTTGCATTTAGATTTTCAGCGTATACAGTTTACTCCTGATTTAATGCCATCGGACTTGATCGGAACCATGATCTATAATCAAAAACAAGGGAACTTTGAAGTTAAAAAAGGTCCTATCTTCTCTAATTTGGTTTTAGCTGATGAGGTTAATCGTTCTCCTGCAAAGGTTCAGTCTGCTCTTTTAGAAGCCATGCAGGAAAAACAAGTAACTATTGGAGAAACTACCTTCCCTTTAGATAGACCTTTTTTAGTATTAGCGACTCAAAACCCAGTAGATCAAGAGGGGACTTATCCATTACCGGAAGCACAAGTTGACAGATTTATGCTGAAAGTAACAGTGGATTATCCAACCAAATCTCAAGAATTGGAAGTGATGAGAAGAATGTCAAATATGACATTTAATAAAGAAGTGAATACCATCCTTACTAAAGAAGAAATCTTCAGTATTAGAGATCAAGTCAACCAAGTAGAGATTTCTGAATCATTAGAGCGATATATAATCGAATTGGTTTATGCTACTCGGTCTCCATTGGACTACGGATTGAAACAAGAGGCTGAGTATATCCAGTATGGAGTATCTCCACGAGCCAGTATCAACTTAAACTTAAGTGCCAAGGCCGTTGCTTATATGGAAGGCAGAGATTACGTTTTACCAGAAGATATAAAAGAAGTGGCCTATGATGTTATGAACCATAGAATTTTGCTCAACTATGAAGCTGAAGCAGATGGTGTTACTACCAAGGACATTATAGAGAAAATATTAAAGCAAGTACCAATTGGTTAATTTTATCTATTAGAAGATGAACAAGGGGCGATTAAATCTAATCGCCCCTTGTTATTTTAGGGCAAATAAGTTCTATTATTTTGATCTAAACATCATTCAGATCTTATTTTACTAGAATAGTCAACTTATTTAATTCCCCTTCATCAATTACTCCATTTAGGTTTCGGTCGATTAAGACTGCAATATAAAATTTGTCTAAATCAGTATCTTTAAGTTTAATTTGCTTGCCTTCATAATATAATTGATTAATCTCAAATTCTAACTTTAAGATTTCATCGGATTCACTGATTAAATTAAGCCGTTTACTGTCCGAATTCTCATATATAGTGTAGTGATGTCCATTATCTTTAAATATTAGGCTTTCATATCTCCCGCTTCTATTAGGAGCCATACCAGAGCCTGGTTCAAAACATTTCAAATCTGCTTTTTGAATTCCTAAATTAATTTTATCTAGTTCCTCTTTTTTTAAGAAAGCGGCAATTTGAGCTGAATAAAATTCGTTTGATTCCGGCTTGTAGGGTTTATTATAAAATCTCAAAGAGAACTCCTGCCTATCTAGCTCAACTGTTTCGTCCAGTTTGTTGACTTTTGATTCCTTATCATTTTGAGCAACAAAAAGCAGATTAGATAATTTCTCCACTTTGCTTAATGAGTTTTTTGTCGACTTACATGATTGAGCAAAAATTACAAAAAGAATAAAAGCTAAGGTTACTTGTAATATTTTCATAAGGTTCGTAATTGAAACACAAATATATTAATACACATATAAACGCATTCCTATTGGGCTACTTTTTTATTTTAACACAAAATTAATACAGGCAGAATTTGATAACAATTTGCTAAAAAGCGTGACAACTTGAGTTAACAATTAAAACCCACCTTTGTCTCAAAGAAATTTAAACTTAATTAAAATTACTCAAGATGAAGAAAATTAATTTATTAGCGTTGCTAGCATTGATTTCGGGATTCATATTCACTGCATGTGATGATGATCCAGAGCCAAACAACCTAGTAACAATTGAAGGAATCCCAGCTACTGCTGAGATTGAAAATTTAGGGACCTTAGGACCAGTAAATGCAACTATTACTGCAGAAGATGGATTAGCGAGTGTAACAGTAACAAAAGACGGTGACACTTATTTAGAGCCAGAATTTGAAGCTAATGCAACTTCGTTATCAATCGAATTCTCTTATACTGCAACTGAAGCTGATGCAGATCAAAACATTGTATTTGAATTTACAGCTACTGATGCTGATGGTGATTCAGAAACAGTTACGCATGTGCTTTCAGTTGGAGAAGCTCCAGCTCAGTTACCTAATGAAGTGCTTTCAGGTTTAATCCAAGAAGATCTTACGCTGACTAGTGACAGAATATGGGAACTAGCAGGACGAGTAATTGTAACTGCAGGCAACACATTAACAATTGAACCTGGTACTATAATAAAGGGACGTCCAGGTGACGCTGCAGCAGCTTCTGTATTGATAGTTGCTAGAGGTGGTGATATTCAAGCAAATGGAACAGCTGAGGCTCCAATAGTTTTTACTTCAACCGCTGATGAAATTGGAGTGGGTGAATTTGAAAGTTCTCTTGATTTAACTACCCAAAGAGGTTTATGGGGTGGAGTTTTAATATTAGGTAACGCCCCTATTTCAGCTGAAGCTGCTGAAGCGCAAATTGAAGGAATTCCTGTTACAGTAACTGAAGGACTATACGGTGGCGATGCTGCTGATGACAACTCAGGTGTATTTGAATATGTATCAATTAGATTTACTGGTGCTGAATTAGGCCCTGGAAATGAATTACAAGGGTTAACCTTAGGTGGTGTAGGTTCAGGTACTACAATCAACCATGTTGAGTCAATTAATAGCTCAGATGACGGTGTTGAAATATTTGGCGGAACAGTTAATATTTCAAACTTTATAGTTTGGGCTCAAGATGATGATGGATACGATACTGATCAAGGATGGAGTGGAACTATTGACAACTTTGTATATATTGGAGCTGATGAAGCAAATGGTTACGCATGGGATGGAGACCATGGTATGGAGTTAGATGGTTCAGAAGGAGATGATGGATCAACTAATTTGGTTGGTAAATTTATCAACGGTTCTTTAAGAGGCCTATCTTCTAGTGATTATGCTGATCTAAGAGACGGTGCTAAATATGATATCCAAAATACGTATTTCTTCGATTTTGCGGAAGGTTCAGATATTGAGATTGATGCTGATGATAATGATGATGATCCAAGAGGTTCAGATAATTACGCTAATGATATTACCAAATTTATCGGACTTGAATTTAATACAACAAATGCGATAGGTGATATTTTTGTTGATCAATTAGATGCAGCTGCAGCTGCAGCAGCTAATGATAGAACTGAAACTGAATTTGCTGCTCAAATCACAGCAAACAACGCTAAATTCATTAGCAATAATGCAGTTGTATCAGAGCCAACCGTAGGTGCAGATGTAAGTGTATTAGCTTGGTCTTATGCGGCAGCACAAGGGCAGTTAGACTCTTTCTAAGCAAGAAAATCATATTAATAAAGGAAATAGCTCTCAGAATTGAGGGCTATTTTTTTTTGTATCTATATTAACAGAATATTTCGGTTAACAAATTATTAACATACAGACAATTATCTGGTAAACTACTCTAGTTTAATTCTAGCTACTTTTGCATTATAAATTTAATAAGAGTAAATCATGAATATCAAACTAGGAGTTTTTACTATCGCACTTGTATTTGTCTCAAGCTTGCTGATGGCTCAAAAAGGAACGATCAGAGGTAAGGTTATTGATAACAAAACAGGTGAAGAAATGATTGGCGTTTCCGTGGTTATTGATGGAACGGCCAATGGTGCAGCTACAGATCTTGAGGGAGCTTTCTCCTTTAATGCAGATCCAGGAACCTACGATCTTAAAATTTCTTTTATTTCATTTGAGACAAAAATAATCAAAGGTATCGAAGTAAAACCTGATGAAGTTACTGCATTAGGAACGATTAGATTAGGTGAATCTGTCGAACAAATGCAAGAAGTTGTAGTAAAGGCTAAAGCCATAAGAGAAACTGAGGCTGCATTACTAACTGTTAAAAAGAAATCCGCAAATATCATGGACGGCATATCTTCTGAAACATTCAAATTAATCGGTGACTCCCACGCTGCCACAGCTGTAAAACGTGTTTCTGGAGTATCTATCCAAGATGGACAATATGTTTTTGTTAGAGGTTTAGGGGACAGATATACTAAGACCACTTTAAACAGAATGAATATACCAGGACTTGATCCTGATAAAAATGCTGTTCAAATGGATATTTTTCCTACTAGCTTAATTAATAATATAATTGTCTATAAGTCATTTACTCCGGAATTAAACGCTGATTTCGTTGGAGGAACAGTTGATATAGAATTAAAAGATTTCCCATCAGAAAAGACTTCTAGTTTTTCATTTAGTACTACCTATAATCCTTCAATGCATTTTCAATCAGACTTTAGAAGTTATCAAGGTGGAGGTTTAGATTTTTTAGGAATTGATGACGGAACAAGGGATCTACCTTATAATGCTAAATTAGATGGTGGGAAATTGCAAAGTACAATTCCGACTGATGAACAAAGTATCCGCTTTTTAAGTGACGTAACCAGAAGATTCGATTCAAACATGGCTGCAGATGTCTATGGTAACAATCTACCCGATATGAGTGCTTCATACTCAAGGGGGAATCAATTTGACATCAACACCTATAAATTAGGCTATAATGTAGCTATAAATTACAATAAAAGTACAAGTCACTATCAAAATGCGATTGACGGATATTACTTAAGACCTCAAGATGCAGATGAGTTTGAATTGATATCGGATAATATTTACGAGGGGCCTTTGAGCGCAAGAGATACAAGATTAAGCGGTTTGGCAGGCTTATCATTAAAAACTGATGCCTCAAAATACTCTCTTAAAGTATTAAGAATACAAAACGGTATTTCAAGAGCGGGGCAAAGGACAAGGACAGCTTCTTTAACAAATTCATATACTGCCTTTTTAGACAACTTAGAGTATACAGAGAGGATCATGAATAATGCGACCTTAAACGGTACTCATAGCTTTAACAGAGGAAATTTCGAAATCGATTGGATTTTAGCTTCTACTTTTTCAACTGTTGAAGACAAAGACGTAAGAATCACTCCTTTCACAGTAGCTGATGATGAAGGAAACCTAGCTATCCAATCACAAGAAGGTGGAGAATCACAAAGAATCTGGCGTTTACTTGATGAGCAAAACTACAGTGGAAGAGTCGATTTCAAAAAAGGTTTCGATATCAATGGTAATGAATCTAAATTCAATTTTGGTTTTAGTGAAGACTTTAAACAAAGAGATTACGAAATTCAAGATTTTGGCGTTGATTTCTTTGGTAGCCAAAACCTACTGGAACTTGATGGAGATGCAGACAGAATATTTTTACCTGGGAATATAATTGGTGAAGAAGAAGGAATAGATGACTCTCGATTTGGCACCTATGTTGGAACGAGATTTACACCGAGTAATGCATTCAACGGAAGTATTAATATTATTGGTGCATATGTGAGCAGCGAACTAGTTTTTACTGATGAGATTAAAGCGATAGTCGGAGTTAGATCAGAGAAATACGATCAGTTCTTTACTGGTCAAAACCAAAATGGCTCAAGAGTTTTTGAAGACGAGAACGTTTTATCATCATTGAAGCTTTTTCCATCTTTAAACTTGACTTACTCACCATTCGAAAATACAAATTTAAGAGCGTCATATTCCAAAACAGTAGCAAGACCATCATTTAAAGAAAAATCTACTTTAGAAATTCCTGATGTATTAACAGGTTTAACTTTCATAGGTAATATAGACCTTATCGAAACAGATATTGATAATTTAGACTTGAGATACGAAATGTTTATGAGTAGAGGGCAAACCGTTTCAGTAGGGGTATTCTATAAGAGATTTGTGAATCCTATTGAACTGGTTAGAGACGATATTCAATCTGACAACGTCAGACCTCAAAATGTAGGTGATGGTCAAATAATGGGTGCAGAATTTGAACTAAGAAAGAACTTAGCTTTTATTACACCAGCTTTACAAAATTTCTTATTCAAAGGTAATTTTACTTATGCAAATTCATTTATCGAAAGGAACGAAACGGAGGCAGAAGGCACCAAAAATGGTTTAAGAACTGGAGAAGAATATTCTGATAGAAGAGATTTCTTGGGACAACCTCCTTATATTGCCAATGTAGGAATAGATTATGTAGATTTTGAGTCTGGTTTTGAATCAAGTTTAGCATATAATGTGCAGGGACCTACTCTAGCAATCGTTGGCGTTAACAGAACGCCAAGTACCTATACAGTTCCATTCCATAGCTTGAACTTCAATGTAAGTAAAGCCTTTGGTATCGATGGTAAGAACAAAATTGGAGTTAGGGTAGATAATATTTTAGGAGACGTTCAGGAAAGAGTTTTTAGTTCCTTCAATGCTGAAGATCAAATTGAATTCAGCAGAAACCCTGGCAGATCTTTCCGGATTAAATATTCAAGAAGATTTTAAGTTTAGGTTGACTTATTTAATTATAAAAAAGCTTCTGAGGCAACTCGGAAGCTTTTTTTCATTAAGATAAAACAAAAACCCGCAAGGCCAATCTGGATCTTGCGGGTTTTTATTGAAATACACTATCTCTTTATTATTTCTCCAACTGATAAGCTACCACCTTATTCTTAAAAAAAGTAGGCACGTAAACGATCATCTTCTCAGCATTTAAACCGATATCGGCAGTTTGAGATTCTTCTGCTTTAGTGTCTAATAACAAAGTAGCTTTATTACCAGCCACATGATAAATTTCACCCTGCCATCTGCTGGCAATATAAGTTTCATCATTTAGCATGGTTAAACCGTCTCCACCTGTTACGGAATCATTCACCATAGAGAATTTATTTTTGCTTAAATCATAAGCCCTCAATCCCTTTTTGTCCAACGTCATTAAATGATCTCCTTTGCTTAATAAGCCATTTACACCTTCAACCCCTTCAGCTATGGTTGATAGTTCTCCGTTTTCAATTTTATGAATTAATCCTAAGCCCATATCAGAAATATAAACTGCTGTTGATGAGGAAGTGATGTCATTTAAGAACTCTGCTTTCTCTGGAGTGAATTCTTTAGCTACTTCACCAGTTTCCAAATCAATAGCAACTACTCTATCGATATCCGTCACATATAGATGACCATCAAAGATGCCCATCCCTTTAGGAGCATTCAATCCAGTAGCCCATTTCAAATCTTGAACACTTCCATCTAGATTTAGAATAGAAATAAATCCTTCACCATTTTTATCCAATGGCTGTCCGTTGATATTAGAAACAAATAATCGACTTCCTTCACCATCAAATAAAACTGACTCACAGGTAGTCATTATGCTATCCGTTTCCCACAATTTGACCAATTTTGGATCGGCTGATTTTTCCACTACCTCCTTTTCTTGTGTTTCTTCTTCTTGATTCTCTTTTTTAGCGGGCTGGCATGCAAATATTAGCAATGCAAGACCTAATACGAATACTGTACTTTTCATAGTCTTTTTTTGTGTTGGTTTATATAAAGATACAAAACTGATCGCAATCGCAAGTGTTTCATTTTTTTCAGCTGGATAAGCTACCTATTTTCTATTAGCTTCTCCTATATACTTCAAAACTTCCCTTAATGCTGCTTTCCTTATATCCTTTTCACGAACTTCCGAATGTCGGTGCAATACAAATTGGAATTTTAGAGAAGTAAAATTTTCATTAATTTTAATTATGCGCAGTACGTAACTTTCACTATTTATATACTGATGATATTCTCCTAATACGTCAACAATATGCTTCTCAACTGAGGAAACATCAGATGCAAGTTCATTTTTTAAATCAAAATCAAAACTTACTTTTCGAATTGCTCTCTTGGTATAATTGAAAATCTGCGAGGTGAATACCATAGAATTCGGAATGTAGATCAGATCTTCATCATCATTCACAATATGCATATTCACTAAGGTTATATCAGCAACTTTCCCCTTTACCTCACCAATTTTTATTTCATCCCCTATCATCACTTCTTCTGAGAACATAATTAACATTCCATTGATCATATTGGCTATATAATCTTTCGAAAGTATGGCAATAGCTGCTGCCACTATACTTAGAGAGGTGATTAGATTGATGGGATCAATATTAAATAAGAGAAGAATTGCGCCAATTAGAACAAATGTGTGCAGGATATTCGCAATGTGATTAATCCCTAAAATAAAATTACTTTTAACACCCTTCGATAATTTATGCTTTTGCTGGTAATAAAGAACCACCGCCAACCTTATAAATGAAATCCACAAGTCGGCATATAAATAAAGCCTCAGCGCTTTGATATAATGCTCTGGAATGCCAATATCCACTAGCTGTGATTTGTAGGTATCGATAGCAAAAAGCGCAGCAATAAAAATCAAAGCTTTTACGACAAACCAGATTCTTTTCTTTCGCTCTAAATTTATGGTGGGGGTAATGGATTTTTTCTTCGCTTTATTCATATGACAAAGTTATAACAATCTAATAACACTATAAGTAGGTGCTCTCAGCTTCATCCCTTATTTTTGTAAAAATATTTTACAAATTAAAGATGATAGATAAGAAAAGAAACCCTTGGCACGATATCCATTACGGAGATGAGGTGCCTGAGTATGTAAATGCTGTGATTGAAATTTCTAAAGGTAGCAAGGGTAAATTTGAGTTGGACAAAGAAACAGGTTATTTAATGTTGGACAGAGTGCTATTTAGTTCTGTTCATTACCCAGCAAATTATGGCTTTATTCCGCAAACTTACTGTGATGATAAAGATCCCTTGGACATAATGGTGATTACTTCGATTGAATTACCTCCTCTCTGCATGGTAAAAGCAAAAGTATTAGGTGTTATGAAAATGATGGATCAGGGGGAAGCAGATGATAAAATCATTGCAGTTGCCGCTAATGACATGTCAGTAAATCATATGAATGACATTAATGACTTACCTCCGCATACTTCCAAGGAAATGCAAAGATTCTTTGAAGATTACAAGCAGTTAGAAAACAAGAAAGTAGTGGTAGAAGATTTCTTTGATAAAAAGGAAGCTATGAATGTCATTAATGACAGTATTAAGCTATATGATGAAACTTTCAAGAAATAGTATATATTCTAGCAAAAGAAAAAAGGCTGTCTAATTTGATTTTAGGCAGCCTTTTTTACTCCAATCATATAAAATTACATTTTAGAGACTCGTCCACCTGAGCCGGAATCAGCATCAACAATAGAAGGCTTACCACCATAAGAAATTCTTCCTGACGAAGAGGCCTTAGCAATTAATTTCTCTTCTACATTTAATTCGATTCTACCGGATGAACTGGCCGCTAAATCAGCATTATCGCAAGTAAATTCAGAAGCATCAATTCTTCCCGAGCTGCTCACTTGTGCCTCCATATTCTCAGCATTTCCAGATAAGCTAAATCGACAAGAACTGCTAACTTGCGATTCGATATTTTTAGCTTCAGCTTGTAAAGAGATTCTAGCGGAGCTTGATCCGGATACTTCTATATTAGTTGCTTTCACATTTAAATCCATTCTAGCGGAGCTCGAACCTTTTATATCTAGATTACTTGCTTCAATCAAATCTTCTGACATCATCCTTGAAGAACTACTAGCTTTCAAGCTTTCAAGTTCTTGGAAATAGACTATTACCTCGACCTCAACATTTCGGAAAATTTTATTTGATTCCATTTCAATTTTCAAATCACCACCTTTTACTTCAGTGATAACATCTTCTAATTCACCAGTAGTGCTAACATCTACTTTTGCATCACTTCCCTTTTTCAAAATAACTCTGATGCTTTGAGAGGAAGATACCGAAGTAAAATCAGATAATGAACGTGTTTCAGATTCTTGAGATTGCGCCTGACATGCAAAAAGAGCAAGGACAAATACTAGTACTAAATTTTTCATGTGTGTATGGGTTAGTTTCTTAGTAAAGATGCATATAAATTTAATTGGTTGCATAGGGGGTAAAGTATTTTGTTCCTGTACCGATAACTCAAACCATTAGACATAAAAAAAGCACAGCAAGTTGCTTTTGCTGTGCTTTTATAAATCTATCTATTACTTAATTAGAATTTATTCAACACTTTATTCACTTCTGAATCAGGGTTTGCACATTGCTCACCAGGTTGCTTCCCACAGAAGCTACAAGCTTCACCATCCTTATTCAGAAAAGGGCTCTGCGATGCACATGTACCTTTAAACTCACCATTTTTTATAAAAATCAGCCTTACTGACATTAAAATAAAAAACGCACCTATTAATCCAATTGCTAATAAAAAAGTAGTCATAATATTAATGTTTAGGACTTTAATTCATCCTGTTGATCGATCCGCAAATTTAACATTCTAATTTCATAACGCCTACTAAGAAAGCAAAGTTTCTTAAATTGCACTTTTCCCTAATAGCTATAAAAACAAATGAAGGAAGTACAAAAATACCCTGACGCAAGAAGAGAAGTAAAACTGCAAGCTTTTGACAGACTGTTAACCATAATGGATCAGCTCAGAAACCTTTGCCCTTGGGATAAGAAGCAAACCATTGAAAGTATCCGTCATTTAACCATAGAAGAAACCTTCGAATTATCCGATGCAATTTTAGATCATGATTTAGAAGAAATCAGAAAAGAGCTGGGCGATATTATGCTTCATATGGTATTCTACGCTAGAATGGCGGATGAGCAAAAAGCTTTTGACATGGCTGACGTTCTAAACGGAATTTGCGATAAACTAATAAACCGTCATCCTCATATTTATGCAGATGTAGAAGCTAATGACGAGCAAGCGGTAAAAGAAAACTGGGAAAAAATTAAACTGAAAGAAAAAGGGAATAAATCAGTTTTAGGCGGAGTTCCAAAATCCTTGCCTGCTTTAATAAAGTCTATCCGAATTCAAGAAAAAGCACGAGGTGTAGGCTTTGACTGGGATAAAAAGGAGCAGGTTTGGGGAAAGGTAGAGGAAGAAATGCAAGAATTTAAACAAGAAGAAGAATCTGGTGATCAAGAAAAAGCCACTGAAGAGTTTGGAGACTTAATGTTTAGCCTCATTAACTATGCACGATTCGCAGGTATAAATCCAGAAGAAGCCCTTGAGAAAACCAATAGAAAATTCATTACACGGTTCAATTATTTAGAAGCCGAAAGCAAGAAAGATGGCAAGCAAATTTCAGAAATGAGTTTGGAAGAAATGGATATTTATTGGGAAAAGGCAAAAAAGCTCTAATAAGCTGAAAATTTACCCCTAATGTCCATCCAATTTTGCAAAACAACACTATCTTCCCTATAAAAAGGCCTGAAATTTATTATTTAACATCATATTTAATAAATCAGGTTAACTTTTTAACCAATTATATTTTCATATCTGTATATTTTCATAAATTTGATGATAAATCAAACCTATTTTTATGGAATTATCATTTCTACAGTCATTTCAGGGATTAATTAAACCCCTACTGGCATCAAATCTTGAAAATACTGCCATAGCATCAGAAATCAATATAGAAATCCTTACAGTAAATAATTTATGGATGATGCTCTGTATTGCATTGGTTTTCATTATGCATTTAGGGTTTGCTTGCGTGGAAGCGGGTTTCACACAATCTAAAAATACAGTAAACATTCTTTTCAAGAATACACTAACCCCTGCAATAGGTTTAGTTTCCTATACCATTATTGGATTTAATCTCATGTATCCTGAATTTGCAAATGGACCAGGCTGGTTTGATTTCAACGGTTTTTTCTTGGATGATTTCGCTGGTCTTAATTACAATCAAAATTACACATACTGGACTGACTTTCTTTTTCAGGCCATGTTTGCTGCTACAGCTGCAACCATTGTTTCTGGTGCTGTTGCTGAGCGAATAAAGATTTCTGCATATTTCATATTTACCATTGTTTTCGTTGGTTTCGTATATCCTGCCATCGGAAGTTGGCAATGGGGAGGCGGTGCTTTAGCCGCAATGGGCTTTTATGATTTTGCAGGCTCTACCATGGTTCATTCAGTAGGAGGCTGGGGAGCTCTTGCAGGTATCATTGTATTAGGTCCTAGAATTGGAAAATATGTGAATGGAAAAGTGATCGATAAAGAAGGATCAAGTGTTCCTTTAGCAACAATCGGAGTGTTCTTGCTTTGGTTTGGTTGGTTTGGGTTTAATGGAGGGTCAGTACTTTCAGCAGAGCCTAGAGCAACTTCCTTAGTGATTATGAATACCTCTCTTGCAGCAGCAGCTGGTGCATTAGGTGGTTTTGTAATGGGCTATTTCACATTCAAGCGATTAGATCTGGGAATGGTGCTGAACGGGACTTTAGCAGGCTTAGTCGGAATTACTGCAGGTGCAGACCTCATGACACCCGGCTTATCCCTTCTAATCGGATTTATAGCTGGTAATTTAGTGGTGCTTTCCGCCATCGGATTAGATAAATTGAAATTAGACGATGCAGTAGGCGCAGTTTCTGTTCACTTAACTTGTGGGATTTTTGGAACCCTAGCTGTCGGATTTTTTGGCGAAAAAGCAGGCTGGGACCAATTTCTGAATCAATTAATCGGAGTAGCAGTCTGTGGCGCAGCAGCTTTTGGTTCGGCTTTAATCTTGTTCTTATTATTGAAAAAGACCATTGGATTGAGAGTGTCCAGAAAACATGAAGAACAAGGATTGGATAGCCATGAGCATGGAATTAGAGGCTATACCATTACCTACGAATAAACAGTATCATACTGCAAAAGCTCAGATTTAAGAATTTAAGTCTGAGCTTTGTTTTACACTTCACTAAATTGCTCTAGATATCCTTTCATTTCCTGTTGAATGGTTTGGGCTTTTTCTCTCGCTACTTTAGCAAAATCTTCGCCTTTTGAGGCGTAAATAATTCCTCTGGAAGAATTAACTAATAAACCCCCATTTTTATTCAACCCGTATTTAGAGAGCTCTTTTAAATTACCTCCTTGCGCCCCCACTCCAGGTACCAGTAAAAAATGGTAAGGAACTGCTTTTCTTATTTGCTGAAACTCTTCGGAACGGGTGGCCCCCACTACATACATCAAATTCTCTTGAGTACCCCATTTCTTAGAAACTTCCAAAACTTTTTGATAGACCTTCTCTCCAGATTTTAATTCCTCAAACTGAAAATCCTTTCCGCCTTCATTAGATGTAAGTGCCAACAATATCACCCATTTATCTTCAAATTCAAGAAAAGGCTCAACGGAATCGCTTCCCATATAGGGTGCTACAGTGATAGAGTCAAATTTCATTTGTTCAAAAAATGCTTTTGCGTACATTTTGGATGTATTGCCAATATCTCCTCTTTTCGCATCGGCTATGGTAAAAACATCTTTGGGTAGATATTCTATCGTCTTTTGTAAACTTTCCCAGCCCTTGATACCTAATGCTTCATAAAAAGCAATATTGGGCTTGTAGGCCACTGCATAATCAATCGTAGCATCAATAATCTGCTTATTAAATTCAAAGATTGGATCTTTTTCCTTCAGTAGATGCTTTGGAATTTTATTGATATCAGTATCCAGTCCTACACAAAGATAGCTGGATTTGGATCTAATTTGGTCAGAAAGCTGTTGGTACTTCATGGTTTCAAGTAGGTTGGCTAAATAAACCTGTCTGGTTTTTAGTAATCACACACTGTATTGATTTGCTCTCACTATAGCTTTAAAAAGCTACGGGACCTGACAGGTTTAAATATAATTAATGAGTGAATTATCTAAAATCCAACACCTCAATATCTGGGTAATCTGATGGATTAAATACAAAATCATCCGCATTTAAAGAATCATCAACTTTGAAGTTGGTAACTTCATAATTAAAAATATTTCCTGCTCTATCGAAAATCGTCCATTTATCCAGCAAATTAGTTTTTTTGTCTATTTTCAATCTAATCTTATAAAACGATTCATCTTTATCCTCAGGAACCAAATCAATTACATGATATTGAGCACTACCTTCTCCAGCCATATATAAGTACTTATAGCCTTTTTGATATGCTTTATAGATTTTACTTGGATTCATCTCCCCAGCCTCTTCATCATAATTATTAATAGTCACTTCGTTAGCATCTCTCAAATAGGTCCAAACAGTTTCGTTATTATTGACGATCAATTGCCCAGCCACATCCGCTTTAAATTTATCACCACTTACCACAATTTCTCCTTTGAAAGTATCTGTGATATCTTCCATCTTATTTTCCAGTGTTTGAGTAAAAGTGGCTGTAAATCCTTGGATGTTACTGTACTTGGCACTCATTTTATCCAAAATTTCTTTTGCTTTGGGATCGTTTTGTGCAAACGATGTGATGCTATAAACGCACAGCATCATTATCAATGTGAATTTTCTCATTCCTTTATTTTTTTCTGTTCTAATGATTGTTATCGATATTGTTCAATAATTGTTCCAAACTATATTCATCAGGAATTAATACTTCCCGCGCTTTACTTCCTTCAAAGGATCCTACTATTCCAGCAGCCTCCAACTGGTCAATTAATCTACCCGCTCTATTGTAACCTAATTTCAATTTTCTTTGGATTAAGGAAGTACTTCCTTGCTGATGCAATACAATTAATTTAGCGGCTTCGTCAAATAAGGCATCTCTTTCCGATAAATCTACCTCCCCTACTTTGCTATCATCATCATCTCCTGCGAACTCAGGTAACTGATATGCTCTTTCATAGCCTCTTTGATTCCCTATATACTCCACTACTTCATCAATCTCTGGTGTATCAATAAATGGGCATTGCAATCGGATCAGGTCAGAACCTTGAGAAAGTAACATATCTCCCATACCTACTAACTGCTCAGATCCCCCTGTGTCCAAAATGGTTCTAGAATCAATTTTTGAAGTTACTCTAAATGATAGTCTAGCTGGGAAGTTAGCTTTAATGATACCTGTAATAACATTAACTGAAGGACGCTGAGTTGCAATGATTAAATGAATACCTATGGCTCTTGCTAGCTGTGCAAGTCGAGCAATAGGTGTTTCGACTTCCTTACCAGCTGTCATCATCAAATCCGCTAACTCATCTATTACTAAAACTATGTATGGTAAAAATTTATGGCCCTTTTCCGGATTTAATTTCCTGCTTACAAATTTCGCATTGTATTCTTTTAGATTTCTACAGCCTGCATCTTTCAGTAAATCATAACGATTATCCATTTCTATGCAGAGTGAATTCAATGTGTTTACAACCTTTTTTGTATCTGTAATGATTGGCTCTTCCGTTCCTGGCAACATGGCTAAAAAGTGCCTTTCCAATTTATTAAAAAGTGTTAATTCTACCTTTTTAGGATCAACCAATACAAATTTAAGTTGGGATGGATGCTTTTTGTAAATCAAAGAAGCTAGCATCACATTCAATCCAACTGATTTACCTTGACCAGTTGCTCCTGCCATGAGCAAATGAGGCATTTTAGCCAAATCTGCAATATACACATCATTACTAATAGTTTTACCCATTATGATTGGCAATTCCTTATCACTTTTTAGGAACTTATCGGTAGCTAAAACCGACTTCATACTCACCATCTCACGGTTTTTATTCGGAACCTCAATACCGATAGTTCCTTTTCCAGGTATGGGGGCAATTATCCTAATACCCAAAGCTGCCAAACTTAAAGCAATATCATCTTCCAAGTTCTTGATTTTTGAAATTTTCACGCCTGCTTCTGGTACAATCTCATAAAGCGTCACCGTTGGACCAATAGTGGCTTTTATACTCTGAATCTTGATTTTGAAATTGGTCAAAGTTTCCAAAATCTTATCTTTATTAGCCTCTAGCTCTTCTTGAGTCACTTTTACTTTCCCTGAATCATGATCTGCTAATAAATCTAAAGTCGGATATTTATAAGAGGATAAATCTAAAGTCGGGTCATAATTTTCTACTTTTTTACCTAAAGCCTCGTCAAACGAAGACTCTTCTACCTCCATTTCCTGCTTTTCTTCTTTTGGGGGTTCTTCCTGAACTACCTTATTTTCCAGTGTATTTTCCACCTCCATTTTTAATTCTTCTTGCGGAGGGGCTTTTTTGGGCTTTTGTTCGGCCACTGTCCATGTACTAGCATCATCGAAAGACTCTTCTTCTACAACTTCATCTTGCTTTTCGCTTGTGATTTCATCTTTCTCAGTTTCCGAAGTAATTTTTTCATCTGAAAAGCTTACGGTTTCATCTGCTAATGGGACATCACCAGCTGTTTTGGAACTAAAAAAGAGTAGTGAGGTGACATTAAAATAGAAAACGGTAAATATGAGAAGGGAAAGAATTAAAACAAGATAGGTGCCCCAGCCAAAAAGGCTATTGAAAAGCACTGCTAATTCATAGCCTATCCCACCACACAAGAAAGAGAATGCTGTAATTTTACCTGATTCAAAAACCATAAAGCCCAGAAGTAAACTGAACCAAAAAAGGAAAAACAACATAAAAGTGAAAGCACTTTTTATGGAGAAGATTACCTTATTGAAAGTAATGCGATAACCAGCTAAAAATAGAAATGGGGGAATTAAAAATGCGGCTAAGCCAAACCATTTAAAAATGAAATAATAAGCAGACTGTGCACCTAACAGCCCAAGCCAATTATCCATTTCAGCTCCAGAAGCTTTCACACCTGTTTCTGAAACTGACTGCAAAATGCTCATATCGGCTTTGCCTGTAAATAAATAAGAAATAAATGCAGTAAATAGAAAAATAGAAGCGGTCAATAAAAAGAAACCAAAAGCCAAATGGAGTCTCCTATCTTTCAGAAAATTCCATTGCAAGTTAATTTTAGCAGATTTCTTCTCTTTCTCTCCTTTTTTAAAAGTATTAGACTTATAAGTGTTCTTTGCCATAAATAATGCTCCCTAAGCACATGTAAAAATGCATAAATTCAATTTAAGCGCAAAATACGAATCTTCAATTAGAAAATTTGCTACTAGGGAGGAATAACTAAAATTATGACAAAATATTATTAACCCGCTCTGTTAATCCTTTCTGATTGTAATCTCAAGATTTACTGCTGATTCCTCCGTTTTGCTTGATCCTTTGAATTACTAGTTAGAAAAGATAACTTGAAACTTAAGAATAAAAAAAAGCCTGAATCTGTAAAGAATCAGGCTAACAAAAGATGGGTGGAAGATGGGGCTCGAACCCACGACCCTCGGTACCACAAACCGATACTCTAACCAGCTGAGCTACATCCACCATTTGAGCTGACAAAGGTAAGAAGGAATAATGATTTCTAAAAAATAAAAGCTTAATTATTTTCAATCTTAAATCTATGAGAGTAGGATTTCGCAGATGCAAAAATAGATTGAGAACCAAAAACAGGGCATCTCCAATTCCCTAAGTAACTAAGAATCAATATAAGTTCTAAACCTCTATTCAAATCAAAATGATCTACCGAGAATCGAATGACTAAAACTAACAATAATGTTTTTCCGAATTTCAAGCATTGTATATAATAACAAATTGTGTAATTGATTTATTCTCAAAATATGAAGAGTATAAAATTTATTATAAATTTGTAGTTTACAATCGCTAATCCCTGTGCAATAATGCCTAAAATATCTGTAGTTAGCCCTGTTTATAGAGCAGAAAAAATAATACCAGAACTTATTTCTCGCATAAAAGAAAGTGTAGAAAATATCACTATGGATTATGAAATTATTCTAGTGGAAGATAATGGCCCTGATGATTCATGGCAGGTGATTGAAAACTTGGCCCAAAATGATGAAACCATTATTGGTATTAAGCTAAGTAGAAATTTTGGGCAGCATTATGCCATTACTGCTGGTTTAGATGCTTCTAACGGAGATTGGGTTGTGGTAATGGATTGCGATTTGCAAGACCAGCCCGAAGAGATACCAAACCTCTATTCCGAAGCTTTGAAGGGTTATGACATTGTGCTAGCTCAGCGTCATCAGAGAAGAGACAGCTTTTTTAAAAGATTTTTTTCCGCTGCTTTTTATAGAGTCCTAGGATATTTAACGGGTTCAAAGCAAGATGAAAGCATAGCTAATTTTGGTATTTATAGTAAAAAAGTTATTGATGCTGTGAAAAGTATGCGGGAATCAATCAGATATTTCCCAACTATGGTGAAATGGGTAGGCTTCAAATCTACCAAACTTAAAGTTAAGCATAACAAAAGATCAGAAGGCGAAACAAGTTACAATATGAAGAAGCTTTTAAATCTTGCCCTTGATATCATATTGGCATTTTCTGATAAGCCTATTCGTTTAGCTGTGAAGCTGGGATTATTAATTTCAGCTATGTCTCTAGTTATTTCCATCGTTTACTTAGCGAAATATCTTGCGGGCCATGTTGTGATACTGGGTTACACAAGCTTAATAATATCGATATGGCTGCTGTCAGGACTAACTATGGCAACTTTAGGTTTAGTAGGCTTGTATATAGGAAAAACCTTTGAAGGCGTTAAGCAAAGGCCAATATATATCATTGAAAAGAAGATAAAACGTGGTTAAGAAATTAGATTGGGATTCAGACTTTTTTGGCTTTCCTATTGGAAGAATTGATGTTAATGCTGACAGGTCTCTGCATAATGTCGAAGAGTTAGCTAAGGAATTCAAACTGATATACTTTTTCTCTGATTATGCTTTGGACTGGCCAGGCCTTAAGCATGTTGATACCAAATTGATATTTCAAAAAAAAGTTATTCATAGAGAAGAATCTGTTTTTAATAATTTAGGTGAGATTTCATTTTCAAGCTTTAATCTAAAAACTGATTCCTACGATGAAATTGAAAATTTAGCCTATCTCAGTGGTGAATTTTCACGATATAAGTTAGATGAAAAGTTTGGAGAGAATAATTTTAGAAAACTGTATAAGAAGTGGTTGGATGAGAGCATTAATAAGAATATAGCAGATTATATTTTGGTTGCTCAATATAAAACAAGAATTATTGGCTTTGTGACATTAAGAATAGATAATTACGGTACTGGCCAAATTGGCTTAATAGCGGTAGACCCTGAGTCGCAAGGAAGAAAAATAGCTTCAAAATTAATTAGGGCCTGTGAGGAAAAAATCAATGACGGTCAATTTTTAAATGTATCTACTCAAGAAGCCAATTTAGGTGCGGTAAAACTTTATTACAAAAATGATTTCGAGGTTGTTGAAAAAAAATATATTTATCATTACTGGCAATAATACCAAAAATGCTAACTTTACAACAAGCTATTTGTGGTGCGTTGAAATAAGCAATATTACAAAAAAGGTCCGGTCAAGGACAATTTTTCACATAAAATGTTTATCCAAAGGAATAACTGCTTAGGCCTCACTATTCCCGTTCATTGCAATAATAATTTTTAACTCAATTTTGTAGTCGATGAAAAAAAAAGAAAAAACATCTTTCATATTAATCCTATTTTCTAGTTTTTTGATATTTTCTTTCATTATTAAATCAAATATAAGTACAGATATTCAGTCGCATAGTAAAATGATCGTTTCTTTACTAGAAGCAGGTAGTTTCCCAGTACCTCCTTTGTATTATGCTTTGATTTTTTTTATCTCGGGGTTTTCAACAAATCTCGGCGCGTTAAACTTAGCTGCAGTATTAGTTTTAAGTGCTTCCGTCACCTACAAATTCATATTATCCTATTACTTTAGTTTAAATAACCTTCAGTACGATACAAAAAAAAGTAACAATTCAATTATACTTATTTTAAGTTTATCTCTCATTTTTTCAGCACCCATTTTTTATGATATTGTCACGAAGGGAATGTATTTAGGAAAGCTTGCAACTAATGTCTGGCACAATTCTACTACTATTTTAGCGATGCCATTTGTAATTTTAATATTTCGGGATTCTCTAGAATTTATTAAGCATTCTCAACCGTCAAAAAATCTAATTGTCAAAGTACTAATATTTGGGGGTACGTTAATTTTAATCAAACCAAGTTTTCTGTTCGCTTTAATACCTATTTTTCCACTTGTAGTATTACTTAAGACAAAGAAAATAAATAAAAAAGTATTAATTGCTTTTTCCATTTCTTTGATTCTTGGAATAGGTATAATATATGAATACTATCTTATCTATGAGCTTGATGTTTATAATTCCCTCAGTAAAGATGAAGAAGGCGGTATTGTCGTTTCTCCCTTTTATTTTTTTAACTTATACAGTAAAAATATAGTTGTTGATGCATTTGTAAGCCTAGCTTTACCTTTAAGTTATTGCTTGCTTTATCCTTCAGATATCCTTAAAAGCTATAAATTGAAGTATAGTATTTTTTTGTTTTTATTTTCATTATTCATAGGGATAGTTTTTACGGAAACTGGAAAAAGAGCAGATCATGGGAATCTAACTTGGCAAATCGTCATGTCAAATTACATTCTTTTTCTCGTAACTTTAACTTTATTATATGAGAAAATCCAGCTATATGGAGCAAGCAAATGGCGTAATTCCTTTCTATTATTTGTTGTTTTTTTACATACTGCTAGTGGGTTTTTCTATTTGTTTAAGATTCTTTATTTTAAGTCCTACTTTTGATTCCTCAACTTTAAAAACTAAAGATTTGATAATCTGTAAATACAATAAGTAAATTTGGAAAAATAAACTAAGTAAAATTAAGAATCTAAAACGTATATGAATATCCCTTTCAATAAACCATATTTAACCGGAAGAGAGACCGAGTACATTACAGAAGCAGTTCAATCAGGAAAGATTTCAGGAAATGGAATGTTCACCAAAAAATGTCATCAGTTTTTTGAGAAGCATTATGGATTTAAGAAATGTTTGCTCACCACTTCTTGTACTGATGCACTGGAAATGGCTGCTATTCTCTTGAATATTGAAGAAGGTGATGAAATAATTATGCCTTCCTACACCTTCGTTTCAACTGCTAATGCATTTGTTCTCAGAGGTGCAAAATTGGTTTTTGCTGACTCGAGAGTAGATCATCCTGGGATAAATGAAAAGTCCATAGAGAATTTAATCACACCAAAAACTAAAGCCATTGTAGTTGTTCATTATGCTGGTGTTGCTTGTGACATGGATGCGATTATGAACATCGCAAAGCGCCATAATCTATGGGTGGTTGAGGATGCTGCTCAAGCTATTGATAGCTTTTATAAAGGAAACCCTTTGGGAAGCATCGGACATTTAGCGGCCTTTTCATTCCATGAAACAAAAAATGTAATTTCTGGGGAAGGCGGAATGCTAGTTATAAACGATGAACAATTTGAGGCCAGAGCAGAAATCATTTGGGAAAAGGGAACAAACAGAAGTGCATTTTTTAGAGGTGAGGTTGATAAGTATGGCTGGGTAGACGTTGGAAGTTCTTTTTTACCATCGGAGGTAATAGCAGCATTTTTATGGGCACAGTTAGAAAATCTGCAGGACATCCAAAATCGAAGAAAAGAATTATGGCAAACTTATAATGAGCTTTTTAAAGAAATGGCCATCCCATGGCTCAAATTGCCTTCAATGCCAGCCTATGCTACAAATAATGCACATATGTACTATGTTGTAACGGATTCGTTGGAAAGAAGAAATCGTTTTATCACAGAATTAAAAGAAAAAGGTATATTGGCTGTTTTTCATTACTTATCTCTACATGACAGTCCTTTCTATCAAAATAAACATGACGGAAGAGATTTACCAAACACTGATCATTATTCTGATTGTTTAGTAAGATTGCCTCTTTTTTATGAGTTGCCAATAAAGGATATTATTGAGACTCTTAAAAGTTTATAGTACTTTTATGAAAAGCGTATAGCGCGACTTTGACAAAGTGTAAAATAAGCTTAGAACCATTATTTATAAATGGTCATGTGTCACGAATAGTTTCTAAGACACACTAAAAATTTTGATTCAAGACAATCGTTTCTTACTAGAAGTGAAAATACAAATGCTAGCACTTTTTTAAGGAAAATCACCAACCCTACTTTTCTAATAATTAGTTGTCTCTAATGATTGAATAGTTGTTGTCACTAAAATTATGAGAGCAACAAAAACAAAAAGTAGGTCTTTTTGATCATAAAGATCCACTATTCGAATGGAATCGAACGAAAATTAAAGAACTTTGCATTGAACCACATTTATAATGTACTTATTTTTTTATTGGTTTAACAGAATCCTATGTGACAGCGCCAACCCTACTGCTAGCCGACACGCACCAACAAATCAGTAGTTCATTTGATATTAAAATTACATTCACTTTCTAAGTAGTAGAAAATGACTAATTTTACACTTCATTTGGATTATTATATGAAAAAAATAGCAGTTATTGGTTTGGGTTATGTGGGATTACCTCTAGCCGTAGAATTCGGGAAGAAAGGAGCTGTTATAGGCTTTGATATTAATCAAAAACGTATTGATGAGCTTTCTCAGGGATTTGACCGGACTTTAGAAGTAGAATCAGATGAGTTAAAAGAAGCTATTCACTTATCTTACACTTTTGACTCAAGTGATTTAGCAGAAGCTCAGATTTATATAGTAACAGTTCCTACTCCTATTAACGAATATAAACAACCAGATTTAACTCCACTTATGATGGCTTCGTCCACAGTTGGCAAGACCTTGAGAAAAGGGGATATTGTAATTTATGAATCTACTGTTTATCCCGGTTGCACAGAAGACGACTGTGTTCCCATCTTGCAAAAAGAAAGTGGTTTAAAATTCAATCAAGACTTCTTCTGCGGTTATTCTCCCGAAAGAATTAATCCAGGAGATAAAGAGCATTGTTTGCCCACAATTACAAAAGTGACTTCAGGAAGCACTCCTGAAATAGCGGAGGAAGTCGATCAACTCTACAAAACAATTATTACGGCAGGAACTCATAAAGCCGCTACTATTAAAGTGGCAGAAGCAGCTAAAGTAATTGAAAACTCTCAAAGAGATTTGAACATCGCTTTCGTAAATGAGCTGGCCTTAATTTTTGATAAAATGGGAATTGACACTGCAGATGTATTAGAAGCTGCGGGTACTAAATGGAATTTCTTGCCATTTAAACCAGGGTTAGTCGGTGGACATTGTATAGGCGTTGATCCTTACTATCTAACCCATAAAGCTGAGGCTTTGGGTTATCATCCTCAAGTCATTTTAGCAGGAAGAAGGATTAATGACAACATGGGTGCTCACGTTTCCAGCTCAGTTGTGAAGCTAATGGCACAAAAAGGCTCTGTGATCAAAGGCTCAAAAGCTTTGGTCTTGGGGATAACTTTCAAAGAAAATTGTCCAGATATCCGTAACAGCAAAGTAATTGATGTCATTAAAGAACTGGGTTCTTACGGCATAAATGTAGAAATTTATGATCCTCAAGCCAATAAAGAAGAAGTGAAACATGAGTACGGAGTTGACTTAATTGAAAAACCCGGCTCAGATTATAACGCAATTGTTTTAGCGGTATCTCATAAAGAATTTAAAGATTTCAATTTATCCAACCATTTGAATGAAAATGGAGTCACTTACGACATTAAAGGGTTTTTTGAGAGAGAATTAGTAAATAAAAGGTTGTAATGAAATTGCTAGAAAACGCTAAGGTACTAGTTACGGGTGGAGCTGGTTTTATTGGGCATCACTTAGTGTCTGAATTGTTAAAATATAAGATTAAAAAAATTTACGTAGCTGACGATCTATCCACAGGACTAAAATCAAATTTGACGCCATTTTCAAAAGACAGCAGATTAGAATTAATAGAAATTGACATTAGTGATTTTAATAAAGTCGAAAATCTACCGGCTGTCGATTACATATTCAATTTGGCAGCGTTGGTAAGCGTTCCACTTTCCTTTTCAGAAAGTGCTAAAAATAACAATATCAATATTGTTGGCTTTCAGAATATTTTAGAATACGCTAAACGTCATCAAGCTAAAAAAATAATATACGCGTCTTCTTCAGCTGTCTATGGGAATCCCACAAAAACTCCAATTTCAGAAGATGCAATTATAAAACCAACCTCGCCATATGGATTTAGTAAATCAATCAATGAAATTTATGCTAAAACATACAAAGAGTTTTTTGATATAGATTCGAATGGGTTTAGATTTTTCAATGTTTATGGAAAAGGTCAAAAAAGCGATTCACCCTATTCTGGCGTTATTTCTATTTTCAGAGAAAAAATGATACAAAATGGTGAAATTAGTATCTTTGGTGACGGTGAGCAAACCAGGGACTTTGTGTTTATTGAAGACTTGGTTAAAATTTTAATATCAAGTATTGAATTAAAAAACACCTCTGAGATTTTCAATCTAGGTACAGGGAAATCTACCAGTATAAATGAACTTTTTAATACTATGGCATCTTTGTTTAACTACAACAAGTCACCATCATACAAAGAGGTGAGATCTGGAGATATAGTCGAAAGCGTTGCGGACATCCAGAAACTTAAAAACTCATTTGACATTAAAGCTACCACTAACTTACACGAGGGTTTAAAATTTTTAAAAGATAATTTGCAAATAACATAAGAAATGAAAATAGCAGTAGTAGGCACAGGATATGTAGGATTGGTAACGGGCACATGTTTTGCGGAGACCGGCAATCATGTGACCTGTGTGGATATAGATGAAGTCAAAGTACAGAAATTACAATCCGGCAAGGTGACCATATACGAGCCTGGTCTTGAAGTAATCTTCGAACGGAATGTCAAGCAAAAAAGGCTGGATTTCACCACCAATTTGGAAGAAGGCATAAAAGATGCAGAAGTCATCTTCCTGGCATTGCCTACCCCGCCAGGTGGGGATGGTGCCGCGGATTTGCAATATGTATTGAAGGTGGCAGACGATTTGGGACATATCCTTGAGGAATATGTAGTGGTAGTGGACAAGAGTACCGTGCCCGTGGGCACTGCCGACAAAGTACATTCCGCGATTGCCAAAAATGCAAAAGTGGAGTTTGACGTGGTCTCCAATCCCGAGTTTTTGCGGGAGGGGGTGGCCGTGGACGATTTCATGAAGCCAGATAGAGTCGTGATCGGGACACAATCTGAAAGGGCCACCAAAATAATGGAGCGCTTATATACCCCATTGGTGCGCCAGGGCAACCCTGTCATCTTTATGGACGAGAAATCAGCCGAGCTGACCAAGTATGCGGCCAACTCCTTCTTGGCCACAAAGATTACCTTCATGAACGAGATCGCCAATCTGTGCGAGCGCTTGGGGGCCAATGTGGACATGGTCCGCAAAGGGATCGGGACCGATACAAGGATCGGCAAACGGTTTCTCTTTGCTGGCATCGGGTATGGAGGCAGCTGTTTTCCAAAAGATGTGCAGGCATTGGCCAAATCGGCCAAGGATGCCAATTATGATTTCAAGATACTGAATGCCGTGATGGAGGTGAACACCACGCAGAAGACCCGCTTGATGGACAACTTGAACGGTTATTTCAAGAATGACCTAAAGGGCAAGAGCATTGCGATGTGGGGCCTGGCCTTTAAACCAAATACTGACGACATCAGGGAAGCACCGGCATTGTATAACATTGAGGCATTGATAGCTGCAGGTGCAAAGATCCAAGCCTTCGATCCTGAGGCAATGGAGAACGTAAAAGGTCAATTGGGTGATGAGATTGTCTATGCCGATACTGCTTATGAAGCACTGAAAGGCGCGGATGCGCTCATGATCATGACCGAATGGCCAGTCTTCAGGACACCTGATTTTAATGTGGTCAAAAAGGAATTGAAAGAGCCGTTGATTTTGGACGGAAGGAATTTATATGAAGTGGAGCAGATGAAAGAACTTGGCTTCACTTATTTCAGTATAGGAAGATAAGGGCTATGGCGAAAGAGCGAGTTTTAATAACAGGGGCAGCAGGATTTTTAGGTTCACATTTATGTGACCGCTTCATAAAAGAGGGGTACGATGTGATCGGAATGGACAATCTGATCACGGGCTCCATGGACAATATTGCCCATCTGATGGGTAAAGAGGATTTTGAATTCTACCATCATGATGTGAGCAAATATGTGCATGTTCCCGGTGATTTGAAATATATATTGCATTTTGCTTCTCCTGCCAGCCCGATAGACTATTTAAAGATCCCCATCCAGACCTTGAAGGTCGGTGCACATGGCACCCATAATCTATTGGGTCTTGCAAAAGATAAAAAAGCCCGGATTTTGGTGGCCTCCACTTCCGAAGTATATGGGGACCCTCTAGTGCATCCGCAGACGGAAGGGTATTACGGAAATGTGAACCCGATCGGCCCAAGAGGAGTCTATGATGAAGCCAAGCGCTTTATGGAATCCATCACGATGGCCTACCACACTTACCATCAACTGGAAACCCGCATAATCAGGATTTTCAACACTTACGGCCCCCGGATGAGGCTCAATGATGGAAGGGTGTTGCCTGCCTTTATTGGCCAGGCCTTGAGAGGAGAAGACCTCACTATTTTTGGTGATGGTTCCCAAACCCGATCCTTTTGCTATGTGGATGACTTGGTGGAAGGGATCTATAGGCTGTTGTTGAGTGACCATAGTCATCCCGTAAATGTAGGGAACCCGGATGAGATCACGATTTCGGAATTTGCAGAAGAAATCATTAAATTGACCGGCACCACCCAAAAGGTGGTATACAAAGATTTGCCTAAAGACGACCCAAAAAAGAGACAGCCGGATATCACGAAGGCAAAAGAACTATTGGGCTGGCGACCAAGGGTCAGTAGGCAAGTAGGTTTGAAGATTACCTATGACTATTTTAAATCATTGGATAAGGGAAAGCTCTTTGAAAAAGAGCATAAGGATTTTGACAAATATATTATTAAATGAGTATTTATAAAGATAAAACTATATTAATCACTGGGGGCACGGGTTCGTTAGGAAAAGCTCTAACAAAACATATATTAACAAATCATTCTGAAATAAGAAAGCTTGTAATTTTTTCACGAGATGAGCAAAAGCAGTTTCAGATGGCCCAAGAGTTCCCTCAAAATAGTTATCCTAAATTACGCTTCTTAATTGGGGATGTAAGAGATAAGGATAGGTTAGTTCGGGCATGTAAGGATGTAGACTATGTAATACATGCTGCAGCTATGAAACATGTCCATTTGGCAGAATATAACCCAGAGGAGTGCGTCAAAACAAATGTGAATGGAGCGCAAAATGTGATTAATGCATGCTTGGAAACTGGCGTTGGACGAGTTGTTGCATTATCAACAGACAAAGCTTGCGCACCAATAAATTTATATGGAGCGACAAAATTAGCATCTGATAAGCTTTTTATAGCAGCTAATAATATTACTGGATGGAATCCTATTAAATTCTCTGTAGTTCGCTATGGTAATGTAATGGGGTCTAATGGTTCTGTTATTCCTTTTTTCCTAAGAAAAAAAAATGAAGGGATACTACCTATTACCGACCCAACAATGACTCGTTTCAATATTTCCTTGCAAGGAGGTGTAGACATGGTTATGCATGCTATGGAGCAAGCGTGGGGTGGAGAAATATTTATACCAAAAATACCATCTTATAAGGTTACTGACGTGGCCGAAGCAGTAAGTCCTCAGGCAGCTAAACCAATAATAGGAATTAGGCCTGGTGAAAAAATTCATGAAGAAATGATTACTTCATCTGATTCTTATTATACTTATGACTTGGGCAAATATTACACTATACTTCCAGCAACACATAAATGGGATTTAAAGGATTTTATAGCTCATTTTAACGCAACCAAAGTAAAAGAAGGTTTTCAATATAATTCTGCAGAAAATACTGAATGGGAAAGCGTAGAAAGCTTACGAAAGTTGATTAAAGAACATGTTGACCCAGAATTTGAGGTATGAATGAAAAAGTAATTCCATACGGAAAGCAAGATATAACAGAAGCAGACATTCAAGCAGTAGTAGAAACACTACAATCAGATTATCTCACTCAAGGGCCTAAAATTAAGGAATTTGAGGAAGCTTTTGCTGATTACGTCGGCGCTAAATATGCTATTGCCGTTGCGAATGGCACAGCCGCATTACACTTGAACTGCCTTGCTTTGAATGTGAAGCCTGGTGATAAGGTAATCACAACACCCATCACTTTCGCTGCATCGGCCAACTGCATCAGGTATTGTGGTGGAGAGGTAGTATTTGCTGACATTGATCCAGAAACCTATTTATTAGATATAGAAAAAGTACGAGAGCTTTTAGAGGCTTCCTCAAAAGGAACCTACAAAGGCATAATACCAGTAGATTTCGCTGGTAGAGCAGTAGATTTAGAAGCTTTTAGGAAACTGGCATATGAGTACGGACTATGGATTATTGAAGATTCTTGCCACTCTCCTGGTGGATATTTCATAGACAGCACAGCTCAAAAACAAAACTGTGGAAATGGTAAGTATGCAGATTTAGCTATTTTCTCATTTCATCCTGTAAAGCATATTGCAGCTGGAGAGGGTGGGATGATCACCACAAATGATAAAGGTCTCTACGAAAAGTTAATGAAGCTGAGAACTCACGGTATTACAAAGGATGAAGATTTGTACGAAAATTCGGTTGAATTTGCAGGCGGTGAAATTGATTACCCTGCCTGGTACATGGAAATGCAGGACTTGGGTTATAACTATAGGTTGACTGATTTTCAGGCAGCTTTAGGATTAAGTCAATTAAAAAGAGCTGATGAAGGATTAGGAAAAAGAAGAAAAATTGCAGAAAAATATTTTAATGCGTTTAAAAATCAGAAATTTATCAAAGGTCAATCTGGAGTAATTGAAGGTCATGCCTATCATTTGTACGTAATTGAAGTTGAGGACAGGTTAGGATTGTACAACCATCTAAGAGAAAACAAAATATTTGCTCAAATTCATTACATCCCTACCCACTTAATGCCGTATTATAGACAGTTTGGTTGGAAAGAAGGTGACATGCCCCATGCCGAGACTTATTATAAGCATTGTATTAGCTTACCTATGTTTCCAACCTTGTCTGACGAAGACCAGGAATTTATTTTAGAAACTATTAGAATATTCTTTGAATGATTGATCCATATCTTTTAAGTAAATTAATCCATCTATCAGATGAAACTACGAATTGATTTTTGAAAGATTTATTGAAATAATAGCTTAAAATGGTGAAAGCTAAAGAATTTGAATCTGAACGTTTGTCTTACAAACCTTTAAACCTAAACTATTGCACAGATCAATATGTGAATTGGCTAAATGATTATGTCATTTATCAATTTCTCGAAACTGGTGGTAATTATACTAAGGAAATGTTAAATGATTATCTGCATGAAGTTCAAAATAGCAATATTTATTTTTGGGCCATACATTTAAAAGAAAATCAGAAACATATTGGCAACATTAAAATTGATCCAATTAATAGTAAACATAGTGTGGGAGAATATGGTATAATGATGGGTGACAAATTAGAATGGGGAAAAGGGTACGCTGCCGAAGCTTCTAATAGAGTGATTAGATTTTGCTTTTTTGAAGGATTGAATTTAAGAAAAATAACACTAGGAGTTCTAAAAGATAATATTGCAGCTGTGAAACTATATGAAAAATTAGGATTTGAAGAAGAGGGACGCTTTCTAAAACATGCATTCCACAATGGCAAGTACTGCGATGTTATAAGAATGGCCTTATTTAACCCAAATTATCGATATGACTGAAAAAAAGCTCATTTTAGGTACAGTTCAATTTGGAATTCCTTATGGAGTAAATAACCTTGTGGGTCAACCATCTAAGCAAGAAATTTTTACTATTTTAAAAAAAGCATACGAACATGGTATTAGAACATTAGATACTGCTGCCGCATATGGTAACTCCGAAAAGCTTATTGGAGACTTTTTGCAAAGTAATCCTGAAATGGGTTTTAAAATAATCACAAAAATTAAGACTGATGATAGCGTGGATTTTGAAAAATCTTTAACAGCGAGTTTAACAAATCTTAAAATTGATTCTGTTAATACAATTCTATTCCATTCATTTACTGATTTTAAAAAAAATATTAATAAGCATAGAAATAGCATTAACAAGCATAAAGGAAATTTATTTGAAAAAATTGGAGTTTCAATATATGATAATAATGAAATCATTGAACTATTAGATAATGACTTAATTGATGTTATTCAAGCACCGTTCAATCTTTTGGATAATAAAACTCAAAGAGGTCATCTATTTAAGGAATTACAAAGCAAAGGGAAAATTGTACATACTAGATCATCTTTTTTGCAGGGACTTTTTTTTATGAACAAGGAAGTTATACCAAAAGGATTAAGTCCGCTGATTCCATTTTTAGATGAAATTAAAAAGTTATGCAATCAATACGATATTAGTGTACAAGAATTATCCTTAAATTATGTATTGAATAAAAAATATATTGATGGTGTACTTTTTGGAGTAGATAATGTAAGCCAATTGAATCAAAATATGGCAAACATAAATCCACAACTTCCTGAAGATCTTATAAATGCTATTGATGAAATAAATGTAATTGACAATTTTTTGCTGAACCCTTCAAAATGGAAAATTTAAAAATCGTATTTATCACTCAAGCAAGAGTAGGAAGTAGTCGGTTTCCTGAAAAAGTGTTGCATGAGGTGGATTCGGGATTGTCAATGCTGGCTTTACATTTGCAGCGACTGAAACATTCTCGATTATATAGTGAAATAATTGTAGCTACTACCTTTGAAGAAAAGGCAGAAAAGATAGAAATGATAGCTAAATCTGAAGGAGTCCTATCTTTTAAAGGTTCTACTATTGATGTTTTGGATAGGTTTTATCAAGCTGCGAAAAATCATCAGCCTGATTATATAGTAAGAGTAACTTCAGATTGTCCATTGATTGATGCTGATTTGATAGATCAAGTAATTTCGCTTGCTATTCAGAATGATCTTGATTATGCTTCTAATGTATTAAAGGAAGATTTCCCTGACGGACAAGATATAGAGGTAATCAGGTGGAAGTCTTTAGAAAAAGCTTGGAAAGATGCAAAAATAGCTTCTGACAGAGAACATGTTACACCCTACATTAGAAAAAATTCAGATTATAATGGTGGTCATCTCTTTAAAGCTCAAAACCTTTCAGTTGATTCACAATTTTCAGATATCAGAATGACAGTTGATGAGCCAGATGATCTTAAGACAATTCAGACTTTAATTAAAGAACTTGGTTCAGAAAAATCCTGGTTAGATTATAGTGATTTCATACTTACTAATCAGGATATGTTCAATAATCAAAAAATTATTCGAAACGAAGGATATCTAAAGTCACTTAAAAAGGATAACAACAGTTACTAATATGGGAAAAGGACAAGAATTATATAAAAAAGCAAAACAAATCATTCCTGGTGGCACTATGTTGCTTTCTAAAAGACCTGAGATGTTTTTGCCTGAACATTGGCCCTCCTACTTTTCAAAAGCCAAAGGATGTAAGGTTTGGGACTTAGATGGAACCGAACTTACTGATATGAGTATTATGGGCATAGGTACGAACACTCTTGGCTACGGAAATGAAGAAGTTGATTCAGCCGTTATCGAGACTGTCAAAAAAGGCAATATGAGTACCTTATGTTGCCCAGAAGAAGTACATTTAGCAGAAAAATTAATAGAAATTAATCCTTGGGCTGAAATGGTAAGATTCGCCCGAAGTGGTGGAGAAGCAAATGCAATTGCAATTCGGATAGCAAGAGCTGCATCTGGAAAAGATAAAGTTGCAATTTGTGGGTACCATGGATGGCACGATTGGTATATATCAACTAATTTAGGCTCAGGAGATGGCTTAGGTAATCATCTATTACCTGGACTTGATCCAACAGGTGTACCCAAAGAATTGAAAAATACCACTGTTCCATTTAATTACAATGATTTTGAAGGATTAAAAGAAATAGTTTCAAAGGGAGATATTGGTGTCATAAAAATGGAAGTCGTCCGGAATTTTGGTCCTGATAATAATTTCTTGCAAAAGGTGCGGGATTTAGCTACTGAAAATAATATTGTACTAATTTTCGATGAATGTACTTCTGGTTTTAGAGAGACATTCGGTGGTATCTACAAAAAATATGGAGTCGAGCCAGATATGGCAATGTTTGGGAAAACTATAGGCAATGGTTACGCATTAACGGCAGTAGTAGGGAAAAAAAGTGTAATGGAAGCTGCTCAGAAAACTTTTATAAGTAGTACTTTTTGGACGGAAAGAATAGGCCCAACTGCAGCTTTAAAAACCCTAGAAGTAATGGATAAAATTAAATCATGGGAAATCATTACAGAAAAGGGTCAATTAATGAGGGAAGGTTGGCAGAGACTTGCTAATGAATTTAATTTAAATATTAAAATTGCAGGGATTCCTTCGCTTTCCTCTTACTCATTTGACAGTGAGAATCATTTAAAGTATAAAACTTACATTACACAGGAGATGTTGAAGAAGGGATTTTTAGCAAGTACTATTTTTTATGCATCAATTGCACATTCTGAGAATGACTTTGAAAAGTACTTTGAAGCTCTATCTGATATTTATAAGACGATCTCAGATTGTGAAAAGGGGGATAAAACAATAGATCATTTACTGGAAGGACCTGTTTGCCATGCTGGTTTTAAACGTTTAAACTAACAAAATTGGACCGATATAGAGTTTTTAAGAAGCAGACTTTTAGTTCCGGAAATTATTCCTTAGTTCCTATTAGACATGAAGATAGGTATTCGATTATGCAATGGCGAAATGAACAAATCTATCATTTACGTCAAGATGAGCTATTAACAAAAGAAAAGCAGGATCAATACTTCACAGATGTAGTTTCAAAATTATTTCCGCAGGAAAGTCCAAATCAAATTCTATTTTCATATCTGAAAAATGATAAATGTATCGGTTACGGTGGATTAGTTCACATCAATTGGAAAGATAAAAATGCGGAAATCTCCTTTATAATGGATACATCACTAGAGGAAGAGTATTTTGAATATCATTGGAGTAAGTATTTGGAACTTATAGAGGAAGTTGCATTTGAGCAATTGAACTTTCATAAAATTTACACTTATGCATTCGATTTAAGACCAAGATTGTACATTGCACTTGCAAATAGAGAATTTAGGAAAGAAGCTACATTAAATGAGCATTGCTTATTTGAGGGAAAATTTGTTGATGTTTTAATTCATTCAAAAATTAAGCTTACTATGATTTTGAGGGAAGCTGCAAGTGATGACTTGGAAACCACCTACACCTGGGCAAATGATAAACTTGTTAGAACATTTGCCTATAATCAAAAACGCATTGAAAAAGAAGAACACTCTGAATGGTTTTTAAGTAAGCTCAGTTCCAATAACTGTAAATATTATATTCTTGAAGAGAATAAGAATAAGATTGCTGGTTCAATTCGTTTTGATATTGACGATATGGGAAGTAGTGCCATGATAAGTTATCTTGTAGATCCTAGATGTACTGGCAGAGGTTACGGAACTTATTTGCTGGAAAATGGAATAAAAAAGCTAGTTCAGACAAAACCGAACATAGACCACGTTTATGGGTTTGTTATAAAAGAAAATATTGCCTCTATTCGAATATTTGAAAAGCTTAAATTCAGTATCAGTTACCAGAACGATAGAGAGATCAAATTTGAAAAAACAATAGCATGAGAATCAAAAATCATTATATAGGACCGAATAAGCCTGTTTTTATAATCGCTGAACTTTCCGCCAATCATAACGGTAGCTTAGAGACTGCCTTGGCCACTATAAAAGCCGCCAAAAGAGCTGGGGCAGACTGCATTAAATTACAAACATATACCGCAGATACCATAACTCTTAATTCAAAGCTAGATGACTTTATGATCAAAGGGACTATTTGGCAAGGAAAAAATCTTTACGATTTATATAAAGAGGCCTTTACTCCCTGGGAGTGGCATGAAACATTATTCAAAGCAGCGGCAGCAGAAGGACTAGTATGCTTTTCCTCACCTTTCGACAAAACAGCAGTCGATTTTTTAGAGACATTAAATACACCTGCTTATAAAATTGCTTCCTTTGAGATCACCGATATCCCTTTAATTGAATATACAGCCTCAAAGGGTAAGCCCGTTATTATTTCGACCGGTATTGCTGAAAAAGAAGACATAGAATTGGCACTAGACGCCTGTAACAGAATGGGAAATAATGCTATCGGATTATTAAAATGTACCTCAAGTTATCCTGCTCCGATTGAAGAAGCTAATATGATAATGGTCAAAGATCTAGCTAAACGTTATGGAGTCATTTCCGGGCTTTCAGATCACACCTTAGGGAGCACAGTTCCAATTGTGGCTACATCTCTAGGTGCGAAAATCATTGAGAAACATTTTATTTTAGACAAATCAGTAGGGGGGCCGGATGCATCATTCTCAATGGACGAGCAGGAGTTTAGTGACATGGTAAAAGCAGTACGAGAGGCTGAAAAAGCTGTTGGAATAGTAGATTACAGATTGACGGAAAAACAAAGAAAAGGCAAAGATTTTTCACGATCTCTTTACATCGCGACTGATGTTAAAAAAGGTGAAACAATAACTGAAGAGAATGTGCGTAGTGTTCGTCCTGGTTTCGGTCTTCATCCCAAATACTTAAGTTCAATTTTAGGAAAGACTTTTACTACAGATTTAGAAGCAGGGACTCGTCTTTCACTTGAGTTAATTAACAAGTGATAAGTATAGTATCATAAATTTCTTTTCTTTCTAGGCATTTCCCGAATTAAACAACCTTTTTTCATACCTCTTAACAGGAAGAAACCTTGTAGTATTTAGTATTAAAAACACTCTTTATGTTCATTTTTTATTACTTTTACGACTTTGAATATGCCTATTATAAAAAATAGATTACTGTTTCAATATTTTTCATGCTTAGAAGGAGAATTTCTACTAAAAATCTTGTCCAGGGTTTACTATCGTGAGCACTCTACACTTGTAACAGAATTACCCTTTGGCTACTCAAATCAATTGATCTGGCTCATATGATGAAATCAATAACACATCTAAATTTATCTTTGCAAGAATCCATTGTCTTAAAAAAGCATAACAGATTCGAGATTGAAGTTTCAGTTTTCACTTCAATTATATTAACGACAGTTTTAGTATTTTTTCACTTCTCGAGGGCTGGATTTGAATCATACTTATATGAGATTCATCAGATTGTAGGCTTAGGTTTTTTTATTTTATGCTTGCCCGGCTACTACATCAGAATAAACAAAATATCTAATAGTACCATAGGACTTTCAGCATTAATAACTTTACTCTTATTTCTAACTTTGATATTGATTTCCTTCCTGCCGAAGACTATTTCTAATATCTTTTTCTTGTCTTCCATTTACATAGGCTATCTCTTATTCCTCTTGCATTTAATATACTTTTTTAAGGCCAAGCCCCTTCTGTATGCCACTTCAATGATTCTCTTTGGGGTTCTTATTGGATTATGGCTATTTGGAAGAGTATACAGCGGATATCACAGCCCATTAGCTTTCGAAAACTTTTCTATTGGAATAATCTCTCAAGACACCATTTTTCATTCTTCTATTTTAGAAATGATCAAAACCAATGGTATTCCTAGTACTGGTCTAAATGACACTCCCTATTTACCCTATCATTGGGGAAGCCATTGGTTATTGGCCCGATTAAGTATCTTGGTGAATATCAGTTCTACGCTGTCGTATAATCTTCTATATCCTTGCTTATTAATTCCTATTTTCCTTAAAAGCGTACTTATCTTTTCAAAAGATCTCTTTGACCTCAGAAACAATAATACTTCCAAATACAAAACTGGAGTTATTTTTTGGTTAGCTTTCTTGCTTTTGATAGTAGGGTTTTTACCCTATACCTTCACTAGCAAGTGGGCTATATGGGATTCCTGGGTAGGATCTGAATCTTACTTGGTCGGCCTACTTTATTTCTTTCTTTTATCAAGCGTAATTATTAGAGCTTACACTAAAATTGAAAATGCAAAGATTTTTGCATTATATGCGTTAGCACTAAGTATCCTATTACCATTAATTGGACTATTAAAAATATCACTGTTAATTATTTTATTAGCCACATGTTGCTATCTATTTTTACGGCTAAAGTTATATATTAATTGGGTTAGCAGTCTTGCTCTTGCTATAAGTATTATTCTTGGATACATAATTTTTAAAGCAACAAATTATTTAGGGGATGTTGAAAATGACAATTTCTATTTATTCCATTTTATTAAAAGATGGACTCAAGACGGTTGGAAAGGATTCTTTTATTACTTTCATTACTTCTTTACATTTATATATATATACCTAAAGTTCAAAAACCTTCATGTTAATTTTACAAATTTCAAAAAATTACTCTTTGAAAGAAAATTGTTGGATGTTGAAATACTGATTGTTATATCCATTATGGGTCTCATTCCCACCTCCTTACTTAGAATTGACGGTGGAAGTGCTTATTACTTTACGGATATTCAAGCAAGAGTTAGTATCTCTCTAGTTCTATTGTTTGTCTTAGAAAATTATATGAATTCATATAAATTCTCTACACTACTAAGACGAATATTACTAATTGTGCCATTGCTGATCATATTTTCATTAAACAATATTTTCATTAAAGTTGAGACTGCTTTTAATAATAATCTTAGCAGTCGAATAAAAATGGCTAATTACTATAAAGATGCAAATGATAGCACTGAGTTTATAAAAGGTGCACAACCAGACATTCTTCAGTACACTTCTGGGAAATTCAGTGATTTAGATAAAAAGGTGGATGAAATGATCAATGTCCCATTTAAAGGGCTTAAAATAACTCCTAACTACAAGCTATTTAGTCTTTTGGATTCCGTGAACTCTTTTGATGTGAATCTAAAATCAAAATCTTTCATATATGTTCCGAAGCAAAACCTGCTTTGGTCGCTTTTTAATAATGACAGGTTAAGTGGTTTGTCCATTCCCGCTCTAACAGGTATAAAAACTATTGGTGCACTCCCTAAATATTTGGATGATAACTATTACAGAACTTATGGCTACCCTACTTACAAAGATCAATATTACAAAACCGGTGAAATGACGGTTCATCATTATAAAGGACTCAATTTGGACTCAGCAAGAAATGCCATAGATAGTATGAATTATACATTATTGTATATTCCCAAAAACAAACTAGACACATTAAAACTCACTAATAATCTATGATATAATAACTCTCCTTTAAAACAATTACAAAGCAGATAACCATAATAGATTACAAAAATGATTGCAAAAAAGCACTTTACTTTTTGAAAAGATTATATTACTAATTTAGAAAATATCAGATATTCTAAAGATATGTTAGCAAAGATTTAATTGGGAAAATACTGAAAATTGAGTTGGAAAAACGTTTCTGGATAAAGTTATAGTATATAACTTTATACTTTAATTGGCCTTTGGCCTAACTCAAAGCAAAACTGACAAAAATATCGACCCCAAAACATTCACTCTAGATCTTAATAACGAGAGCTTAATCTATTCTGAAGACAGATATTAAAACTTGGACGTGTAGGCTTTAATCAGCAAGTTAGTTAGTCTTAAAGTAACATTAACTACAAATTAACATCATGAAGACAAATTATATAAAAAAACAACAGTGTTCGCAGTGAAGCAGGATTCATAGGGTATCATCTTATAAACAAACAACGACAAATACTGTGACAAAATGATTCATGATTTTCCAATTGAAGTATATGAAGACGTTGAATAAATCAGGGTATTAATTTATGTTTCAGATGTAGCAGATTGCTTAATTCAAGCAGCTGAAAGTGATTTAAAGTGTTAAGTTTTCAATTTAGGAAGTGGAAACCCTTCTTCAATTAATATTCTCTTTAATAAGATGGCAGATACCTTAACCTATTCAACTATGTCTGCTTACCTTAAAGAAAGATAAGGAGAAATAAAACAAAGTTAGCCAGATATTAGCAATATTAAACAATCAGTAAGTTGGACCTAGATATCCACTAAACTAAGTCTCAAGACTTTAATAAAGGCTATAGATTAAATAGAAAAGAAATTGATATCCTAAAATCATACGGAATCGATACCTCTTAAGGAAAAATATAAAGTTTGTACTATCTTTACAATATACAAAAGGCTGAAATTATTGATTCCAATGAAGCATAGACTTATACTAATTCTAATACTAATTTCATTGTTAAGCTGTAAAAATGAATTAGAGGATATCCGATTAAAAACTGAAGAGCAAGCACCAATTGATTTTAGAGTATTAAACAAAACCAATGCACCACTGATTAGTGCTTCAAACCCTTGGGAAAATGGCCTGATAGGATACTGCATGGTACTTAAAAGTGATGAGAATTTTTGGCAGATGTGGTACGAAAGTTTTGCGCCTACTGCAAACGATGACTATAAGTCTTACTTATGCTACGCTACATCAAAAAATGGAATCAATTGGGAAAAGCCAAAACTAGGCTTAGTAAATTTCGAGGGTAGTTCTGAGAATAATATTATTCTTTCCGGCCAAGAAACCAATGGAATTCATGGACCCTTCATCTATAAAGAGAATGGCATCTATCACTTAATTGTAAATCAAATTATAGTTGACAATGATTCTCCAAAATATTCAATTGCAGTAGCATACTCAGAAAATGGAGTAAATTGGAGCAAATTTTCAAAAATATACGATGGCTATTCGGACACACAAAATGTCTTATTGAACTTCAATGATCAGAAAAAATTATTTGTAAGAAAATGGATAGGCGAAATTTCCACAGGCGAAAGAGCAGTTGGGATTTCTAGAATAAATCGATTCTCCTCATTATTCTTTGAACAAGCAGAATTAGCTTATAGAAACAATTTCGAAGAAGATGTTTACACTAATGGCGCAATTAAATATGACAATTTAATTCTTTGTTTAACGTCAATATTCAATAAATCAAAAGGCGATATCTATCTTGGCTTAGCTTACAGTAGAAATGGCAATACATTTTATAAGTACAATAATAAAATTGACTGGAAGCAATCGCAGAACTCTTGGGACAATAAAGCCATTTATGCCTCTCCTTCTTTAGTAAAATCTGATAATGATTCTACTTATTTCTTATACTATTCAGGTACAGAAAAAAATCATGACTCGCCCATAACAAACAATAATGATTACGTGACAGGCATAGGCCGATATGAAATTGTGATCACTAATAATGAGAAATAAGCAAAATAACTTCCTTATCAATTATGGGTTTAAATTAATTTCCAACCTCCTAACAGTTATTATAGGATTTATAACAACTGCAATAGTACCCAAGACCCTAGGAGCTAGTAATTACGGAATTTTTAGTTATCTGACCGATGTTCTAACCAAGATTTTTGCTTTATTTGATTTAAGGTCATCGACCTATTTTTATATTAAATATTCACAAAACACAAGAGATAAATATTTTTTAAGCTTCTATTTTTTATATGCGATTTCTATAAGCTCACTATTTACATTGGTCATTATACTGATCAAAATAACTCCAATCGGTGATCTAATATTTGAAAATATCTCCTTAAAAATAATTCTAGTAGGCTTACTATATGTTCTTTTTTTTTGGTTTCAAGACATATTTACTAAATTAATGGATGCAATAGGTGAGACTAAAAAAGTAGAAATATTTAAAATAATAGGTCGGATAGTAGGCCTTATCCTTCTATTATCACTTTTCTTTACTACGAACCTTAATCTGTTTACATATTTCTTTTATTCTATATCTGTAGTATTCATTTCTATACTATCAGCTTATGTATTCTTAAAACCGAACCTAAGAAAAGTATTAAAGTACTCGAGTTTAAGATTTAGATATTTCTTTGAAAAGCAATTTGATTATATCAGCCCACTATTTATATATCTGCTAGTTGGTACTTTTATTGCTATTTTTGATCGATGGTTCCTTCAAAAAATAGGTGGTAGTATAGAGCAAGGATACTATGGTTTCGCATTTTTATTGTCGAATATCATACTTATTTTTCTTACGTCATTATTACCACTTTACACAAAGGAGCTTTCTACACAAAATGGAAACAAATCTAAAATGAAAGATGTATTCTTATTATATACACCTATAATTTTCACATTTGTAGCATTCATTTGTTGTTTTTGCTCAGTTTTTAGCGAAGATTTGATTTTGATATTTGCAGATGAAGGTTACTTAGGTGCTGAGCAGACTATTAAAATAATGTTTTTCTACCCTTTGGTTTCTACATTTTCAAATATGAGCGGTACTGTTATTTATACTACAAATAGAACTAAAATTTTTAGAAACCTAATATTGATATTTGGCCCTATTCATATATTATTATTAGTGCTTTTAATCAGCAAAGATTTTGGATACGGCCTTGGCGCAACTGGCTTAGCAATAAAACAGGTTTCTATTGAATCCTTGAGTGTTGTAATTATATTACTTCTGAATTCTCGATACTTGAAATTTTCACTTAAAAATTTCATATTAAAAATTTCCATAATAATCATAATCTTCTATGGAATTTCTAGCCTTATTTACTCTATTGATTTTCTCCCATTTAATTCCATTTATTTTGAATTTATTACAAAGGGTTTTTTATATACATGTATATGTCTAATTTTAATCTTTATTTTTCCAGAAATATTTGGGTTAAACAAATCCATTTCCGCCAAAATAAAAGAAAAATTAAAAAATATTTATCAAAATAAATGAAAATACTATTATTCTCAATATACCCAGAGACCCCGCATTTTGAAACCGAATTAGAACTACTGCAATTATATTCTGATAGAGGTTCAGATCTTAATATAGCTTTTTGCGATAAAAGTATTGAAACTTGTCTTTTCAATCCGAATCATAATAACCTACTTTGCAATATTTGTATATCCAAAAGGAAGGAGGGTTTGAAATTAATAGGTGGATCTGAACCAAATATTATCCCAATTGCACCAATCAATTCCAAGAATAGTATTAACTACAAGTTCTCTTCGATTGAAGAACTAAAGAGTATCACGGAAAACAATATCAATATAGGAAAAGGAGTAGCATCCAGCGTGATTTCAAGATATCGCGAACCAAAAATCAATTTAGGAACAAGAAAGGACGAAATAAATAAAGAATTAAATAATACGAAGCATCTTTTGAACGAGTGCAAAAGAATAATTGAAGCAACATTACCTGATTTAATTATTATTTTTAATGGAAGGTTTGCATCATATCACCCGATTGTAGAGTATTGTAAAACAACTCAATTAGACTTTTTAATACACGAAAGAGGGGGGAATTTTGGTACGTACATGGCTCGAATAAATGAAACTCCTCACTCTCGCAGTCAAGCTGAACTTGAAATTGAACAGTTATGGCAAAAAGACCCAATTGAGTCTAAAAGACGAGGGGAGCTTTTTTTTAAAGAAAGAAGAGACAAAGTAATACAGTCTTGGTTTGTTCATTCTGAAAAACAAGAAAAAGGTAAAATTCCAGATGCATACAATCCCAATAAGAAACTTGTTTGTATTTTTAATTCTTCTAGAGACGAATTTGAATCAGTTGATGGTTGGCTGGAAACTCTTTATAACTCCGAATATGACGCTATAGATAAAATTGCCACTTCCATGAAAGGCAAGGACGATTATCAATTATTCCTAAGGGTTCATCCAAACCTATCAAACTTGGAAAATTCTCAAATTGAAAGCATTAATAACCTTAGGCAAAAGCATACACATTTAAACATAATACCTGCAGAAGACAATATTGACAGTTATTCTTTACTTGATATTTGTTACAAGGTAATAGTTTTTAACTCAACAATAGGGCTTGAGGCTACATTTTGGAACAAACCGACTATCGTTATTGGAAGAGCTTTATATGAAAATCTTGATTGTAGCTACAATCCCGATTCTCACTCTCAAGTGATTGAATTGATTGAAAAAGACTTAGCACCAAAACCAAAACTTAATGCCATAAAGGTTGGGAATTGGCAAAGGGAGTTTGGGGAGGAGTTTAAATATACCAAACAGATTGGAGTAGACAGGGCATTTTTCAAAGGAAAAAAAGTAGTGCCAAAATTGCCTTGGAGAATACTATCAAAAATTTATTTTTCTTTAAAGAAATTGAGAAATTAGAAATGGAAAATTCTTCTCCAATCTTATCAATTGTCATGCCTGCCTATAATGCTGGGGCCTATATTAAAGATGCTATAGACAGTGTCTTAAATCAATCATTCAGACATTTCGAGTTAATTATAATAAATGATGGGTCAACGGATGAAACTCACAAAATTATAATGTCAATTAATGACGAAAGGATTAAGTATTACAAGAACAAAAAAAACGAGGGATTATTTTTTACCAGAAATCGAGGACTATCATTATCAGAAGGCAAATATATTGCTATGTTAGATTCAGATGATATTGCAATTCAAGGAAAATTTCAATATCAAATAGATTTTCTAGAAAAAAATCCGGATATAGCACTATTGGGAAGTAGTGCGATAATTATAGATGAAAACGGATTCGAGACAGGTGAAGTATACATTCAAAAAGCGCCTTCCGCTGCATACCCCTCCATAATGTTATTTAACAACTATATTATTCAGTCATCAATAATTTGTAAGAGGAAGATAATACAGAAGTTTGGATACCGACCTGAATTTCCTCCTGCAGAAGACTATGATCTGTGGGTACGAATAGCGAAAGAATATAGTATATATTCTTTGCAAAAGCCATTAATAAAATACAGAGTACACTCTAGCAGCATTTCACATACAAATAGAGATATTCAAATTAACGGAATAAAAAATAATTACAGAGAACAATTGAAATGGTTGAGAATCGATGCCACTGCAAGCGAAATTGAACTTCACTATAATATTGCTAATAGTACGTTTGAAGGCTCAAAAGATTTTTTCAAAACGGGAAGAAGTTGGTTGAAAAAAATACACGCTCAAAATAATAAAACAAGAATTTTTTCCTCAAAAATATTTAATTATATACTATTAAGAATGTGGTTTAAAATTTTTGTTCGATCTTTTAAATCAAAACCACTTATTTCAATTAAGGAATTTATACATTTACCTTTCTTGAAACCATTCAAGATAATAAAGTATTAAATCATCTACTTCTTTCGAATTAACATAGCTAATGTCTTTTAAAAAATATGATAAAATAATTTTTTTCCCGTCTGTATATTGGTCTCATAATTGGGAGCGGCAGCATGAACTTATATACAGAATAACTGCATCTGTACAAAGAAAAGTTCTGATCATGCAACCTCTTGGATTAATTAATTACAGTCTCTGGAATATTGTAGGTAAGATATTTATAAAACTAAAAGAAAGATCAACTTTTGAAAATAGTGAAAACCCTAAATTAAATAACATGGTTTTCGGACAATTAAATTACATTCCGTTCCATTTTATAAAATCTATCGACTTAGTTAATTTCTTTTTCTTAAAGATGAAATTAAAGATTAAACGAAATACAAAAGTTTTCTATTGGTTTACTTATGTGAATGGATTTACTATAAAACTGATTTCTAAGAATTCTTTCAGTGTTATAGATTTGGCCGCAAGGAGACAAGTAATGAATTTGATTAGTAAAAGAGCTAAAGAAACTGAAAGAATTGCCGTAGAAAATGCAAATATTGTCTTTGTGGATAACTACAATACCTATTTAGATTATAAAGATCTAAATAATCAAATATACTATGTTCCGCAAGGTGTGGGAATTGAAATGTTCACAAAACCGGAACCTATTGATTATTTAATAAAATTTAAAAAAGAAGGTAAAAAAATTGTTGGGTATTGTGGAGCACTTCATGCTTCTATAAACTATGAGCTTTTGAGGACGGTAATTCAAGCATTACCTGATTATATTTTTCTGTTTGTCGGAAATATAGTTGATAAAAAATCAAGTATATTAACTCATTTTGACAATGTCCTTTTTTTAGGTCGAAAGGATAAAAGAGAACTTGTCAACTATTATCACATCTTTGATGTAGGCCTTATCCCCTATGAACTGACTCCATTCACCTCTGGCGTTTTCCCTACGAAATTATTCGAGTATGCTGCTTGTGAAGTACCCATAATAAGCTCCGCATTGCCAGATATACTGCAATATGAAAAACCATTTTTGAAAATTTATAAGACTTCTGAAGAAATGATTAACTACATAAAAGACCTGTCTCAAAAGAAGGTGATTTTTCGAAAGGATTTAATATCTTTTGCTCAAGATAACACATGGGAAAAAAGGTTTAACTTTATTCAAAGCAAAATTGACGAGGTACAGTAAATACGAATTAATTCTAAATTCATTGGTATTTAATTCTCTACAGATTTTGGCATACTTACTTAATTTAACAAAATTAACTTTTGAATTAATGAGCCAATGACCTTATCAAATACTAGCTTAACAATAAAAATAAGTAATGCATAAGCAAGTGGCAAATATTAATTATCTCGGTTTTTGGCTGGTATCGGGCTTCATGAGTCTTATCAGTCATACTTTACTGAGCATTCCGCCAACCATTTTTTTATTTTTAATATCAATGTTTTTTTTAACCTTGACGTTAATTAATAAACCAAGAATTGAATATCATAACATTCTATTCATACCGATTCTTTTTATAATTTATTTACTCACTACTCAGCCTTTTTTTTTTCCCAGTCTTCATAGAGTCTTTGGCTTGCTTTGCTCATTTCTCTACATTGTTCCTGTAGTATACTTTGGTAGCAAACTAAAAACACAAGAACTTGAAAAAGTAATTAATTTCTTCATTATTTTCAGTTTTATTATCCTAGTTAGTGAAGGTATTTCAAGGTTAATTGATCCAGAGATGAAGTATGCTCAATTTAAAGGTGTCGATAGCCGCTGGATTTACATGTACAAATTTGATGGTATCATGTATACGGATAGTAATGCCACTGGACTTCATATAATCTGCTTATTCTTTTTTATCTTATATTGGGCTAGAGAAAGAGAGAAAAAATTCTTATTTATTCGATGGGGTCTTATTATTTTATTGATTTTTACATTTTCCCGAGCTGCGTGGCTTGGTGCAATAATTGGTCTGATATATATTTACGGGTTTAAAGGTAAATATTTCAAACGATTTATAATTTTTATGAGTACCTCTGGTATTATAGTTGCTTTTTTAGGAATAGGATACTCAAAAATATCTGGTGACATAAGCTTCTTGTCTAAATTATACATATTAGAAACCACATATGATTATCTGAAAAGCGCTGATATCATGAATTTAATCTTTGGTGTTGGTTTTTTTAAGTCAGAGGAAGTATTAGGCATATATGGCCATAATATTTTTATAGTTTTTCTTTTAGAATCTGGAATTATTGGTCTAACATTTATCTTAATGCTATTCTCATCTTTTGTATACTACACTAGAAAAAAAGCACTATGGGTTTTGATTCCGTATTTAGTTACCTCTTTCTCGGCAATAACCACTTTTGTCCCGTATCTTTATGGTACGGTAGGACTAATCTATCTCATAGAACAATCAAAATTGAATAGGCATAAATGCAAATAGCAATCATTTTACCATCACTTGCCAAAAAGGGCCCTATTCTTGTTGCAAAGGAATTGGCTGACGCATTATTTAAATACAATGTACAAATTCATGTGTACTATTTTGATGAGAAAGTTGAAATAGATTTCCCTGGTAAAGTTGAAAAAATTAAAATATTCGATAGACTGAATTTCGAGAAATTTGACGTAGTTCACTCTCATGGTATCAGGCCTGATTTTTTCGTTTATCTAAATAGGAAAAGAATTGATGGAGTTAAAGTTAGCACAATGCATAACTACATCAGTCAAGATTTAGGTTCTGTATATGGAAAGTTCAATGGTAAACTGATACAATTGTTGTGGATATATATTCTAAAAGGTCACGACTATATTGTCTGTCTATCTCAGCTTATGAAAAATTATTATTCCAAATTCATCAATCAATCTAAATTAAAAGTAATCTATAATGGGCGGACAATTTCCAAGACCGTAGTGTCCGATAAGGATAAATTACAAACCGTTCAGGACTTCAAGCAGGATTCTATGTTACTAGGCGTTGTTGCTCAGCTTATTAGGCGCAAAGGAATACATCAAATTATTGAAATTCTTGAATACTTGGAAAACGTTAAACTGCTAATTATTGGTGATGGCCCAGAACTATCGAACTTAAAAAATTTAGCGACTTCTAAAGGCGTGACAGAAAAAATTCTATTCTTGGGTTTCGAACAAGAACCATTTAGCTATTATCCACTTATAGATGTTTATGTTTGTTCTTCTTTTTCAGAAGGGTTTCCGCTTTCAATGCTTGAGGCTGGCCAATTCAAGATTCCAGTAATTGCATCTGACTTAGAAATATTTAGAGAATTATTCCCTGAAGAAATAATATTTTTTCAGTTAAATAGTGCCGAGTCATTAGTAAAGGCAATTGAAGAAACAAGGACCAAAAGAGAATATTATGGAGAGAAAATAAGAATGAAAATTAACAATGAATATTCTGCAAAAAAGATGGCTCTTGATTATTTAAAGGTTTTTAAAAATGATTAACAATGAATACTATATAAATAAGCTAAGGGATCTTTCATTTTTTCTTTTTGCTTTTTTAATACCAATGCCTATCAAGTTATTTAATATTGGTCTCTTCTTCTTTATTGGAGTGACAGTTATTAGATTATTTATAGTAAAACAGGAAAAAAGGTCATTGACACCAGACTTAATAGTATTTTTAATCGGGGCACCCTTTTTAATACTTTTATTATCATATTTAATACATAATGGACAATCGCTAAATTTTGTAATACGTAGCAGCGGCCTCATCTTGATTCCATTTTTACTAAAACTATCTGGTCTAAATCATTCACACGTAAAATTATTTAGCAAAGCAATCACTTCTTCAAGTGTTTTTATCTTTCTTTTACTTGTAGTTGTAGCATTAATTAGGAATTTTTGGATAGAATCAAATGTTACCTTCACTAATTGGGGAACCGTTGACTCGCAGAAATTTAATCAAGTTTGGGGGGATTCTTTTATAAACTGGAATTTATTTACTTATAAAGAATTTGTTAGAGCCCTTCAGGCACATCCAACATATATATCGATATTTTCTCTATTTACGATTTTTTTCACTATAAAGTTATCCAATAAAAAGAATGACTTTAAGCTTTACATCATAGTTGCAATAAATATATTACTAATCTTATTCTGTGCCTCCCGCCTATTGGTACTTATTACTTTAAGCCTAATATTTTTATTCATAATAAAGTCATTATTTGATTTAAAGGCGCCCTTAAAAAATAAAATTAAAGTGTTGTTTGTAGGTCTTTCTATTATATTACTTTTTTTTCAACTTCCAGGTACTACATATAGATTTAACAAATTTTCTGATTTAATCCATCAATTTCAAGATACAACTGATTTTAAGACTGAAGGTGAACTTGTGACCAACGGAATTAAGCACCGACTTTATATCTGGCATACGGCGATTGAGCTAATCAAAGAAAAGCCTTTACTTGGTTATGGAGTATTAGGTCAAAAAGAGGCATTACTAAGCAAATACAGAGAAGATGGCCTAGGTAGTTATTACAACACCCATAATCAATACTTGTTTTATGCTATCACTTATGGTTTCATTGGACTTGGCATATTGGTAATAGCTATTATAGGGTTGGCTAGATTTGGTATACTTGCGAATAATAAATTATATTTAGCAATTCTACTAATCTTTCTCATTGGCTTTTGGACGGAAAACTTGTTAAACACACAAAAGGGTTTGATGGCATATTCTACCTTTTTATTTATGGCATATAAATGGAAGCGCAAAAATTAAGATTTTCAGTATTATTCTCATTATATAAAGGAGAAAAACCTTCTTTTCTAGATGAAGCATTGGCTAGTGTTTTTAACCAAACTGTTCATGCCAATCAGGTTGTGGTCGTCAAGGATGGCATATTAACATCTGATTTGGAAGATATTTTAGCGAAATGGAAGGAGAAAAAGAATGACCAGCTTGATATTCTACCCCTTAAACAAAATGTCGGGTTAGCCACAGCTCTAAATGCTGGCCTACAGATATGCAAACATGATTGGGTTGCGAGAATGGATACAGACGATATTGCATTGAGAGATAGATTTGAAAAGCAAATAAAATTTATTGAGGATAATCCTTCAATTGATGTTTTAGGTAGTTGGATAATGGAATACGATGAAAAGATGCAAAATAAAGTTGGCCTTCGAAAAGTACCTACAAACCACAAGGAGATTTATAGGTTCGCTAAATTACGATGTCCTATCAATCATATGACAGTTTTTTTTCGAAGAGATGCAGTGATTTCCCATGGTGGTTATCCTTCTGTTGATCCAAAAACAAACATTGAGGATTATGTACTTTGGGCTACCCTCTTGCACAAAGGCCTTAATTTTGCTAATATACCACAAGTCTTAGTAAATGCCAGAACTGGCAAATCTTTGCTAAGTAGAAGAGGGGGCTTGTCTTACCAACGAATCGAAAATTACTATTTAAAATATTTAAAAAATATGGGTTTCTTAACTGTTTATGAATACTACCGCAACCTACTATTACGATCAATCGTAAGATTAGCTCCTCAAAAGCTTAGGGGTCTTGTATATAAAGTAATTCACTAACTGTTTGTGAAACAATAAAACTATACTACAATTTCTTCTAACAAAGAAGAACTGGATTTTATGCGCTTTATTATATTTTGTATATTTTTGTACCATTAATTTTTGTGATGCCCCAAACCCTAGCTAGTTTAATAACATCTTTTATTCTAACCTTCTTGGTTACGCCTCTAGTAATTGGTTTTTTTAGAAAGCGAAATATTATGGATAAACCTGGGGGAAGGAAAATCCATACTGGTGACACCCCAAGTATGGGAGGAATAGCAATTTTTATTGGGATGATCATTGCATTATTGATTTGGATGCCATTACCAGGTTTACAACGCTTTAAGTTCTTATATGGTGCTATGGGTATTATGTTTATTGTTGGTTTAAGGGACGACTTAGTGCCTGTGAGGCCGACCGTCAAACTAGCCGCCCAGCTTCTGTCATCATGCATGGTGATTTTCTTAATGGACATTAAATTAAATTCATTATATAGCATTTTCACTGTACAGGAACTACCGTTCTTAATCAGTTTTTTTATCTCACTATCTACTTTAATTGTCATTACAAATTCTTATAACCTAATAGACGGTCTGGATGGTTTAGCGAGTAGCATCGGCATAATTGCATTTTTCTTTTTTGGAATCTATTTCTTTTTAGTAGGACAAACCTACTATTCGATGGTTTGCTTTGCTTTCATAGGTGCTTTAATAGCATTTCTTAATTTCAACTGGGAACCGTCTCGGATTTTTATGGGTGATACTGGTGCCTTATTAATTGGATTTGCTTTGGCAGTAGTCACAATCAAATTTATTGATTATAATCATTACTTACCGGAAGAAACTCCTTTCAAACTTAGTTCTTCTGTTGCTGTCGGTATTTCAGTAATAATAATACCATTATTTGATACTCTCCGAGTTTTTATATCTCGAGCAATGAAGAAGAAATCTCCATTCTCTCCCGATAAAACGCATCTGCATCATATCTTAATGAGACTAGGCTTTAGCCATTCCGGCACTACCTTAATTATGATTGCTACAAATATTGCAATTATATGTATTGCTTTATCATTAGATTTCTTAGGTGATAATATTTTAGTCCCTATAATAATAGTATTGTGCATCCTATTAAGTCTGATGCTGGATCAAATTTTAAAAACAAGCATCAAAAGGAAGAAAAAGGAAGTAGTAAAGAACTTTAGAAGAGACTAAGTTCTTTCTTATAGTTTCTAATTACTATTTTTTTTGACAGCAATAGCTTTATATAAAAATTCATCAAAAAAAATAGGGCTTCAAAGCCCTATAGGGCTCAACAATAAAGTTTGAACACTTGTTTAAAAAGGTTTGAACATAATTTTTAGACTTTGTTTAAAAAAGTTTGAACAAAAAATCTTAACTATAGGAAATGAATCAAAGGTATTAGTTACTAATTTAGACTTATAATAAGATTTTTTCAAACATTAACATTTCAAAGCTAATAAATACTTGCGAAATATTTATCCCTAAATAAAATCACGATTTAAAATCCTTTCCAATTACTATTTAAACCCAATTTTTTTGAGGTGCTTTTGAAGCATTAAATTCTAAGAAATGCTAAAGCTACCTTAAAAAGGCAAGTTAGACATTATAATGCCGAAAAACAGAAACAAAAGCTAGAGGCGGGGCGTATTTTCTTACTTTCACTCATCCTGCAGTTCTGGGAGTATGCCCGAAAAGTGCTTTATCTAGATTTAGTGTTTTCAGAGCCGGAAGAACGATAAATCCTCAAACTGGTCTGGGAGAAGACTTACGGCAGGATTCAAAGGAATGGCACAGAAAAAGAGTGGCTCAATTACCAAGGAACAGCATTTAGCAGAATCAACACAGTGGCTCGTTGGCTGACGAGAAGCCCCTATCACCGGATACCCAAACCCCACCCCTAGTTTCATCCCATCAATGATCGCAATGGTTTCAAAAAAATCCGGCAGTAGTAAATGAAGCAGGTAACGCTCAAAATAGGAATCCGTAATCAGCTGCTCCTACAACAATCCTTTTTCATTCCTCGAACCATAATTAATCACTGCTTTCACCAAAGTATTTTTATCCGGAGTACTGGCGGTGACCTGCTATAACTATGCCGAGCTATTTGTTGGAAAAGTGGCAGAAAATCTGCTATCAGCTAGAAGAAAACCCGTTTACAAACCTAAAAGCCACACTGTAAACGGGCAAGATAGACATTTCAAATGTTTGCAATGTGGCAGAGGCTTACACTCTCAAAAGGCATTGAACTGGCATACGAAGTTGCATTAAAGTTATTTTTTTTGAAATTCACTTTATTTAAGCATTTGCTTAAACCTTTATTTTCTTATCTTCGTTATTTAAGTAGTTGCTTAAATAACTAGAAGTATGAGTAAATCGTGTATCAGAGTTTTTGCAGATGTTGAACAGATCAAACAGGGCAAAGAAGAAATTAACAGAGTCGCACCATCAATAACTACGGCAGCTAAGGCATTGAGACTGTCGGGCAATGAAGTCCGATTAAAAATTCTGTACCTGCTTAACAAAGAAACCAGACTTTGTCCCTGTGACCTGAGCGACATTTTGGAAATGACCGTACCTGCCATTTCCCAACATTTGAAGAAATTGAGAGAAGGTGGGCTTGTAACAAGTGAGAAGGTGGGGCAAACCGTGTTCTACTTTTTGGTAGAAGGTAGTATCCAGATCATAAGACATGTATTAGAGAGCTTGTTTATTGACAATAAGAAAGAACCAATATCATGAGTAGTTCAAACCAATCAAATACCTCATCAAAAAACATTGGAGCCGGATTGTTAGTGGCATTCACTTCTTCACTATGCTGTGTCACCCCTGTTTTTGCGACACTCGCAGGCATAGGAGGCATTGCATCGTCCTTTTCATGGATGGAGCCATTCAGGCCTTATTTAATAGGTCTTACAGTTTTGGTGTTAGGGTTTGCCTGGTACCAGAAATTAAAGCCAAGGACACAGGAAGAAATTGAATGCGCTTGCGAGGACGATGAACAGCCCACTTTTTGGCAGTCTAAGAAGTTTCTTGGAATCGTTACCGTCTTTGCTGTATTGATGCTTGCTTTTCCGACTTATTCCGGCATCTTTTTCTCTGACAATAGCAATACATCCAATGTTATCGTGGTAAGTGAAAATGATATTCTGAATGCTGAGCTTAGTATCAAAGGCATGACCTGCACCGGTTGTGAGCATAGCGTGAATGCAGCACTTAATAATAGCGAAGGCGTTCTCGAAGCTTCTTCTTCCTACGAAAACGGTATTGCATTGGTAAAGTTTGATCAATCAAAAGTATCTGTTGAGCAATTGGCAACTGCGGTGGAGGAAGCCACTGGCTATAAAGTCACTGGCAAGAAAATTATAAAAGAAGAAACCTTAAATTAATAGAAAAATGAAACCCATAATTTTCAGCCTAGCATTCATCTTCTTGCTTGCAGGACATGGAATGGCACAATCTGCTGATCCTCAAAAAACAGTCAAAACTATTCAGAAAAGTGAGACAGTTAAGCTCAAAGTCACCGGGCTCACCTGTGCCGGTTGTGCCAGTCATCTCTACAAGGTTTTGAAAGAAACAAAAGGGGTGATTGACAACTCAGTGCAATATCCCGGAGATATAGCTGTAGTGGATTATGACCCCAAACAAACCCAACCTGAACAGCTTATTGCAGCAATTGAAGAAAAAACAACCTATAAAGCAGAAGTACTAAAACCTAAAATCGATTAATAATGGAAAAAGAGATCGTATTACAATCCACCATTACCTGTCCAAACTGTGGACATCAAAAAGAAGAAATCATGCCTACGGATGCATGCCAATACTTTTACGAATGTGAAAACTGCCAAGAAGTATTAAAGCCAAAACAAGGTGATTGCTGCGTGTATTGCAGCTATGGAACAAATGCCTGTCCTCCCATTCAGGAAGGTGGTAAAAACAATTGCTGCTGATGAAAAAATACGATGTAATTGTAATCGGATCAGGCATGGGAGGAATGACCATTGCCAATAAATGTGCTAAAAAAGGACTAAAGACTGCCGTTACAGATTCCAGACCGTATGGTGGAACGTGCGCACTACGCGGTTGTGATCCTAAGAAAATATTAGTCGGAGCTGCTGAAATTATAGACCGGGCCAATAAAATGAAGGGAATCGGTATTCAAGGACATATCTCCATCAATTGGCAGGATTTGATGGCTTACAAAAATGAGTTAGTTTCCAAAATGCCTAAAAATGTGGAGAAAGGCTATGAAAAGTCAGGTGTAGAAATGTATCATGGAACAGCCAGCTTTGAATCTGAAAACACGGTGCGCATCGGAGACGACCTACTGGAAGCTGATAAAATAGTGATAGCTACAGGTGTCCGACCTGTTGTTCTTGATATTCCAGGGGGTAATTTACCAATTGACAGCACAGATTTTCTAAATCTGGGAAAACTCCCTGAGCACATCACCTTTATTGGAGGCGGATATATAGCGATGGAGTTTGCCCACCTGGCTGTCAGGGCCGGAAGTAAAGTGACCATATTCCACCGAGGCAAAATGCCTTTAGAAAGCTTTGAGTCTGATATCGTGAAGCACTTGGTCAAAGCTACTGAGGAATTGGGGATTGAACTTCACCTTGAGTGGGATGTGGTTGCAGTTGAAAAAAAGGATAGTGGCTATACCGTAAAGGCAGAATCAAAAGGGGGTGAAAAAACTATTCAAACGAATTTGGTGGTGAATGCAGCAGGTAGAGTACCGGAGTTGGATGGCATGAACCTGGAAAAGGCAAACATTTCCTACGGCAAGAAAGGGATTGACGTAAATGAATACCTACAAAGTTTAACCAATGAACGGGTATATGCAGCAGGTGATGCGGCTGATAGCAAAGGTCTCAATCTCACACCTGTTGCAGTTATGGAAGGCCATGCAGTGGCAACCAATATTATACGGGGTAACTCCAAAAAGCCTGACTACACGGAAATGCCCAGTTCAGTCTTTACCTTGCCCACACTTGCCGCGGTTGGCATGACGGAAGCACAGGCAAAGAAGGCAGGTTTAGAATATCAGGTAAAAGCCAGCTCAGCATCAAGTTGGTACAATGCCAAACGGATCAATGAATCAACTTATGCTTATAAAATCATTTCCGATAAAGAAGGGTACATTTTAGGAGCCCACATCATTGGCCCTCATGCTGAAGAAATGATCAACCTTTTTGCTATGACAATTAAGGCAAAGCTTAAGGTCTCGGACATCAGGGACATGGTCTATTCCTATCCGTCTATGGCATCTGATATCGGATCTATGGTTTAAAAAAGGTGTTGAAATCAAAACGTAAAATCTGAAATCAACTATATGTTCTTAATTGCAATTTCCTTTTTAGCTTCTGAGATTAAATACTAATCAGTAATTCCGCAAATACAATTTATACCATTGTACCTGCCCTTCTTCTTTCACACCTTCCATTCCTGATATTGGCATTCGTCCGGAGTCACCTTAGCAGGCAGGGCAAATCAATATTTTTCATTCAGCCCTGTCAAAACAAGAATTCATACATAATAGACACAATACTATACAGCTTACTCAAGCATATCTAAATACATTTGAAGGGGATTTCTAAAAAGATAATAATCATGCATTTTTTCTCATATATACCTATAGGATATGATTACGAAACTAAAATAACTAATGAGACGCACTAGAAAATACATTTGGATTCTTGTGCTGGTTGTTTGGTTGATGTCGGGCAGGCAGTCAATAGCACAACAAACCCTTGTACTTGCCCCAAATCAGGGATTTAAGAGAGAAGGTGAAATCACTCTTGCAGTAACCAGCACCTGCATGATACCACTTCAAATTAAGTACAAGGTTTCGGAATGGGCGATTCCGTTAACAAGGGATTTCCCATTACTTTCACGCAATATAAAATTGATTCTCCAAAAGCTGTATTTGGAACAATCAAAGCCGATGATGAACTAGAAATTTCCTTTAAAATAACATTTAAGTTAATAAATTAAAATTCAGATAATGATGAAAACGAGCAACAATTGGTATAGAACCACCATACTTTCAATGGTGCTTCTTACAACAGGTGTAGCATATGCGCAGCAGCCTGCCCTACAGCATTTCCGGCCTAATAATAAAGCCGGGCTTAATGTATTTGAACCTTCCAAGCAAGACACCGTGGAGTTTGATAGAGTGAGAGTACGAATCGGAGGTGATTTTGCCATGCAGTTCCAAAGTATAAACCAAACCAACTCATTGGATAGTCTGGTAGATTTGGGTACAAATTTCAACCTCCCTACAGCCAATCTTAACATTGATGTCCAGCTATATGATGGATTGAGAATGCATTTGAGAACTTATTTATCATCCAAAAATCACCAGGAGGCATGGGTAAAAGGAGGTTATCTTCAAATTGACAAATTAGACTTTATAAAACCGGGTTTTCTACAAGGTTTTATGGATGTAGCCCGTATAACCATTGGCTTGGACGAGTTCAATTATGGAGATGCCCACTTCAGAAGAAGTGATAATGCACGGGCCATTTTTAACCCATTTGTAGGCAATTATATCATGGATGCTTTTTCTACCGAGGCTTTCGGTGAGCTTACTATTATGAAAAATGGTTTTTTGGGAGTCATTGGAATAACAAATGGTAAATTGAATCAAAATGTAGTAGTCAATGACAACTCTGACAACAAAGCTTCCTTTTTCGGAAAACTGGGTTATGATAACCAGTTGAGTGATGATTTCAGATTGCGTTTGACAAGCTCCTGGTATATTAACAAAGGAACCACTACAGGAACCTGGATCTATGGTGGAGACCGTGCAGGGAGCAGATATTATAACGTAATGGAGACCTTAGATGGTGATGGAGGGCCTTTTGAAGGACGATTTAACCCAAGATTCAGAGAATTAACTGCTATTCAGATCAACCCGTTTATCAAATATAAAGGTTTGGAATTTTTTGGCATATACGAGGTAGCCTCAAACAGTGACGATCAAGGCGGAGGAGCTTTTACACAGTTAGCAGGAGAACTTCTTTATCGTTTTGGAAGTACGGAACAGTTTTATCTGGGAGGACGATACAACACTGTTTCCGGAGAAATGGTAGAAAGTGCTTTAACGCAAGAAATAAATCGGCTGAATATAGGAGGTGGCTGGTATATGACCAAAAACGTAATGGCCAAACTGGAATATGTAAATCAAAAGTATGAAGGTGAAGGCTGGACAGGCACCAAATATAATGGGGGCGAATTTGATGGTATCAACATTGAGGCAGTAATTAGCTTTTAAACAGGGGAAGATGTGCCGGATACTATTTCCGGCACTTTTCTGAATACTGATTTACAAAATGGACAAGCTTGAATACTGTAAAGATATTCTTAAAAAAGTGAGTTTTGATAAAACGCTTTTAACGAAGGAGTATGAAAAAGCCTTGAAATCTCTTTCTGATGAGAAAGCCGATCTACTAGATCAATGGTATAATGAAAGGTTTGAGAATAATTCACGCAAGTCATCAGGTAACGGAAAGACCGATTAAAGGTGGTTAATTGCAAAAATTATAGTAAAAGTGTCAGTTGAATGAATTGCTTAAATAGCGGTATTACCTTTGAGAGGAAGGTATGTCGGAGCGAAATTTCATACATTTAAAACATGATATTAAACAGAATCTGGAATCATTTATTCTTAATTTTACGTTTCAGAAACTATTAACAGGACGAAAATCAACTTTTTGAAAAAAACAATCTCCATAACGCTACTATTTATCTTGCTTATCGGTAATTCCGGTCTGGCAGTAGCTACTCACTATTGTGGAGGATCGGCCGTGGAATCGCAATTTGTTCTCGGTCATGCCGAATTAAATTGTGGAATGTCCGATATGGATAAGATTTGTGAAAACGGTTCTTCCGAAGAAAAGCAAATCAAGAAAAAACCTTGCTGTGAAAATGAGTATCAATCTCTTGAGATGGCAGATGAATTTCAGCATCAAGTATTTGGTAGTTCTTTGAACTTAGAATTCATCTCTACTTTTGTCGTTACTTTTACAGGCAGGTCATTTCTTTCTACGAAGCATAAAGCAGAGTTTACAAATTATGCTCCCCCGCTGATTGAACGTGATATACCTGTGCTCGTTCAGTCGTTCCTTATTTAAGCATTCCATTCACTTGATTGCAGTCAAGGCTTAGTTCGTTAAGCCCTTAGGCATTATTGATATGCCTGATTAATATGCCTTGTAAATCCGTTCAAATTTGAATATTAAGAATATGCTAAATAAAATTATTAAATACTTTCTTGAGAATAAATTAGTTACCGTTCTCATCTTAATTGGCTTCATTGCCTGGGGTATTGTGACCGCCCCTTTCGGCTGGCAGATAGGCGCATTACCTTCTGATCCCGTTCCGGTAGATGCCATACCGGATATTGGAGAAAACCAACAGATTGTTTTTACCCAGTGGCAGGGCCGATCACCACAGGACATAGAAGACCAAATTTCCTATCCGCTGACTACCTATTTATTAGGTATTCCGGGCGTAAAATCTATACGGAGTTCTTCTATATTTGGCTTCTCCAGTATCTTCATCATTTTCAGTGAAGATGTAGAGTTTTACTGGTCTCGATCCCGTATCCTTGAGAAACTAAGTTCCTTGCCTTCCGACTTATTACCGGAAGGAGTTCAACCCGCACTCGGGCCTGATGCCACCGCACTGGGTCAGGTGTATTGGTATACCATTGAAGGCAGAGATAAGGATGGAAACCCTACCGGTGGATGGGATTTGCACGAAATCCGTACTGTACAAGACTTCTATGTCAAATATGGATTAAACGCAACAGCAGGCGTTTCAGAGGTCGCTTCCATTGGTGGTTTTGTACAGGAGTATCAGATTGATGTTAACCCTGATGCCCTTAAAGCCTATGATATCCCCTTGCATAAAGTAATGCAGGCGGTACGAAAATCAAACAAAGACGTAGGGGCTAAAACCATTGAGATCAACCAGGCAGAATACCTGGTACGTGGTTTGGGTTACATCAAAAAAGTAGAGGACATTGAAAAGGCAGTAGTTGCTGTTCAGGAAAATGTTCCCGTTCGTATTAAAGATATTGGGGTAGTATCTTTGGGCCCCTCAACCCGCAGAGGCTTGCTGGATAAAGGTGGAGCCGAAGTAGTAGGTGGAGTGGTTGTTGCACGTTATGGGGCCAATCCTTTGCAGGTCATTAACAATGTCAAGGACAAGATCAAAGAAATAGCCCCAGGACTGCCTAAAAAAATGTTGGCAGATGGAAGGGAAAGCCAGTTGACCATCGTTCCGTTTTATGACCGCTCCGAGCTTATTTATGAAACTTTGGGAACCCTGGAAGAAGCCATTTCGCTTCAGGTGCTCATTACCATTTTGGTAGTGATCGTGATGGTGTATAATCTCAGAGCTTCATTTCTCATTTCAAGTATCCTGCCCATTGCAGTATTGATGGTGTTTATCGCCATGCGCTATTTTAGTGTGGATGCCAATATAGTGGCCTTGTCTGGAATTGCCATTGCCATCGGTACCATGGTGGACTTGGGCGTTATACTTTCCGAAAATATTATTAAGCATATAGATGAAGCTCCTCCCGGTCAAAAACTGATAGAAACTATTTACAATGGAGCATCGGAAGTGGGTACTGCTATTCTCACTGCTGTTTCTACCACCATTGTCAGCTTCATTCCGGTATTTACCATGCAGGCTGCTGAAGGAAAGCTCTTTGGACCTTTGGCATTCACCAAGACCTTTGCCCTGATAGCTGCGCTGTTGGTGAGTCTATTGATCATGCCGACCTTGGCACATTGGTTTTTTGGGTTCAAAATCAATAATAAGTTTCTTAAGAAATATGGTGGCTATGCATTAGTACTATTTGGAATTATAGGGCTCTTTACCAGTCAAATTTGGGGTGGTGTTTTGCTACTACTGTTTGGTGCCATAGGAATTGTCAAGAATGTTTTTGACACTAAAAAGGAAAATTTTTCCAAGCCTGTACTATTTCTCTTCAATTATGCCGAGCTGATCATTGTTCTTATTGGCGTAACCTGGCTTTTAGCTAAATATTGGCTACCACTAGGAGCTTCAAAGTCTCTATTACTCAACTTTATTTTTGTGAGCTTATTGGTAGGTTTTATCCTTGGGTCATTTAGGTTTTTAGAATATTACTATAAATCGATATTAAAATGGTGCCTCGATAATAAAGTTAAGTTTCTATTAATACCTACCTTCTTGATTTTGCTTGGTGCCAATGTTTGGTTGGGCTTTAACTCCATTTTTGGATTTATACCTAAAACGATTGATAAGCTCGGCTGGGACATTCGGACCACTACAGTTTGGTCAGGCCTAACCCATACTTTCCCAGGTGTGGGGAAAGAATTTATGCCATCTCTGGATGAAGGAAGTTTCTTGCTCATGCCAACTTCTATGCCGCATTCTGGTGTTGAATACAATCGCAAGGTATTAGGCCAACTGGACATGCTGATTAATAATATACCCGAAGTAGAAATGGTGGTAGGTAAGCTTGGAAGAGTAGAATCCGCCTTAGATCCGGCACCTGTTTCCATGTATGAAAATATCATCAACTATAAAACGGAGTACATGCTCAATGAAAAAGGGCACCGGGTAAGGTTTAAGGTTGACAAGGAAGATCGCTTCATACTCAATAGCGGTGATAGCCTTTCTAACGAAGAAGCCATTAATCGAGGGGTTGTTTTGGAGGAACTCATCCCTGATGATAACGGGAATTATTTCCGCAACTGGCGGACGCAGATAAAATCCCCGGATGATATCTGGAATGAAATCGTGAAGGTCACCAAAATACCGGGAGTAACTTCAGCACCTAAGCTGCAGCCTATTGAAACCCGGCTGGTCATGCTCCAAACAGGTATGCGTGCCCCTATGGGGATTAAAGTGTACGGCCCAGACCTGAAAACGATAGAAAATTTCGGGCTTCAACTGGAGGAAATACTCAAAAATGTCCCTTCAGTAAAGAAGGAAGCTGTGTTTGCTGATCGGATTGTGGGTAAGCCCTATCTTCATTTGAATATCAACCGAGATGAAATTTCTCGCTATGGGCTCAATGTGGAAGACGTACAGCAGACTATTGAAACAGCCATTGGAGGAATGAAAATTACTTCTACTGTGGAGGGACGTGAGCGTTTTCCAGTGAGGGTACGCTACCCGCGCGAACTTAGGGACGATCCTGAAGCACTGGGCAAAATATTATTGCCCACGCCTACGGGCGCACAGATACCAATCAGACAGGTGGTGGACTTTGAGTATGAGAGGGGGCCACAGGCGATCAAAAGTGAGGAGACTTTTTTGGTAGGTTATGTACTATTTGACAAAAGGGACGGATACTCAGAAGTGGGAGTGGTCAATGACGCACAGGCGGCTATCGAGGCCAAGATAGATGCTGGGGATTTAATTGTTCCTGCCGGGATCAGCTACAAGTTCTCCGGCAGTTATGAGAATCAGGTAAGGGCTGAAAAGAGGCTTGCTATTATCGTTCCATTGGTTCTGGGGATTGTCTTTCTGATACTCTACTTCCAGTTTAAATCAGTAGCCACTTCATTAATGGTATTTACAGGTATTGCCATGGCATTTAGTGGTGGTTTTATCATGCTATGGTTGTATGGACAAACCTGGTTTGCTGACTTCTCCCTTTTCGGGACTAATTTCCGTGACCTTTTCCAAATACAAACGATTAATCTAAGTGTGGCTGTGTGGGTTGGTTTCATTGCTTTGTTTGGTATAGCCACGGATGATGGGGTATTAATGGCTACTTATTTAGACCAAAGTTTTAATCGTAATAAAACAGACAATCTGAAAGGAATAAGAGCAGCAACAGTGGAAGCCGGGCAACGAAGAATAAAACCTGCCGTGATGACCTCTGCCACCACCATCATTGCCTTGTTACCCATACTTACCTCAACGGGTCGCGGAGCAGACATTATGATCCCTATGGCTATTCCAGCCTTTGGAGGTATGATCTTCGCTGCAGTCACCTACTTTATAGTACCGGTTTTATACGCTATGAGAGAGGAAAGAAAACTTAAAAAAATACAGTCATGAAAATCGTTATAAATATTATAGTACTTGTTTTTCTCGGAACCAGCCTGAGTCAGGCGCAGACGCTGGATGACTATTTTAAAAAAGCAGCAGAAAACAATCCAGGATTACAGGCCAAATACCGTGAATTTGAAGCGGCATTGCAACGGGTGCCACAGGTGAGTACACTGCCTGATCCTTCATTTTCCTTCGGGTATTTTATATCTCCTGTAGAAACAAGGGTAGGGCCGCAAAGGGCAAGGTTTTCCCTAACGCAGATGTTTCCCTGGTTCGGTACTTTACGCGCACAAGGTGATGCCGCAACCTTAATGGCGGAGGCAAAATATCAAGCCTTCTTAGACGCTCGGAACAGGTTGTACTACCAAGTGGCAGCAGCCTATTACCCGCTTTATGAACTTAATCAATGGATAGAGATTGAGCGGGAGAATATTGAAATACTGGAGTCTTATAAAACCATTGCCAATAAGAAGTTTGAAAATGGAGTGGGTACCATGGTTGACTTCTTGCGTGTGGATATTATGTTGAAAGATGCCTCTACCAACCTTTCCATTCTAAATGATAAGGAAGCTCCTCTGCTGACCTGGTTTAATAAACTGCTCAACAGAGAGGAAAACGCATGGGTAACCGTAGAGGATTCACTCCTTGCTCAAACCTTGCCTGATAATTTCAGAAAGGACTCCTTGTTGGCTAAAAACCCTGTCCTGGAAGAACTGGACTTAAAAATAGCCTCCAGTGAGGCAAGTGAAGAGGTCGCTTACAAACAAGGACTTCCAAAATTAGGTGTAGGATTGGATTATGCTATTGTGGGAAACAGACCCGAAGTGGAACTTCCCGACAATGGTCAGGACATTCTAATGCCTATGGTTTCTGTCAGCATTCCCATTTTCAGGAGTAAATACAAAGCGGCTGTTAAAGAAGCACAACTCATGCAGGAAAGCTATTCACTCCAAAAAAAGGATTTTGCCAATACCCTAACGTCAAACTACGAAATGGCCTGGTTTGAAATTCAGCAACAGCAAGAATTGATTGAGCTATACGATCAACAAATTCAGGAATCCAATCAGGCTTTAAATCTATTATTTACGGCTTACAGTAATTCAGGAAATGAATTTGAAGAGGTACTGCGTATGCAGCAACAACTCTTAAAATATGAAAAGATGAAGGCAACGGCCGCAACGCAGTACCAAATTGCCCTGGCCAAACTCAATTACTTAACTGCAAAAACATATTAAGATGAACACGAATAAAAAAATAGTAATCATAGCACTGTCAACGCTGGCAATAGGTTTATTGCTGGGTTGGTTGATTTTTGGTGGTTCATCATCCGAAAGTAAAATGGATGATGAGCACCAGCACACTACAGAAATAGCCGGAGAGACCGTATGGACCTGCTCCATGCATCCTCAGATCCGTCAGGGTGAACCCGGAGACTGCCCTATCTGTGGCATGGATTTGATCCCATTGGATAATGATGATGGTGAGGAGCTAGACCCGATGGCTGTTAGTATGTCGCCCACGGCCATGCAACTGGCTGATATCAGAACGGCTATTGTAGGAACCATGGATCCGGTTAAGTCGGTTAGGCTGAACGGAAAGGTACAGGAGGATGAGCGACTGGTTTTTTCTCAGTCTTCCCATATACCGGGCAGGATAGAAAAGCTGATGGTCAATTTCACAGGTGAGTTCGTAAGGAAAGGACAGGCCATTGCTTATATATACTCTCCGGATTTGGTTACTGCACAGGAGGAATTATTTGAAGCTCAAAAAATTAAAGATACACAGCCGCAATTGTTTAATTCCGCCAAAGAAAAGCTCAAAAACTGGAAACTTACTGACACTCAGGTAGAGCAAATTCTCAAAGCGGGGACACCGAAAGAGGAATTTGCTGTTCAAGCTGATGTTTCAGGTTATGTAACGGAGAAAATGGTAAATCTGGGAGATTATATCCGAAAAGGAGAGGCCATTTATGAAATAGCAGATCTTTCAAAGGTATGGGTATTGTTTGATGTTTATGAGTCGGAAATGCCCTGGATCAAAAAAGATGATAAGGTAAACTTTACAGTGGCCTCTCTACCGGGAGAGACATTTGAAGGTAAGATAACTTTCCTGGATCCTGTTATTGATCCTAAGACAAGAGTAGCTAAAGCAAGGGTTGAGGTTTCCAACAGAGGGCAAACTCTTAAACCGGAGATGTTTGCCTCCGGTACGGTAGAAGCTACATTACCGAAAAAGTCTGACAATGTAATTGTTCCGAAAACAGCCGTAATGTGGACAGGCACGCGTTCGGTAGTTTATGTGAAAAATACTACCGCTAGTGGAGTAAGTTTCATGATGCGCAATGTAGTTTTAGGACCTGCCCTTGGAGACAGCTTCATTGTAGAAAGTGGATTGACAGCTGGTGAAGAGATAGCAGTCAATGGTACCTTCAGTATTGATGCGGCAGCACAGTTGGCTGGTAAGCCAAGCATGATGAATCCGGAAGGCGGTCCGGCCATGACGGGGCATAACCACGGGGATATGGAGATGTCGGCCTCTCCTTCAACTTCAGTACCTACGAACAAAGAGGAAGTAAAACCTGTATCAATTAACAAAAATGCTAAAGATGCTTTAAAGCCTCTTTTTGCGGAATACCTTAATTTCAAGGATGCGCTGGTTTCTGACAATTTAGCTGAGGCTCAGAGCACGGCTAGTGATTTAAAAGCCAAACTAGATGCAGTGAATATGTCAATTTTTACCGGAGAATCTCATAATGTATGGATGAGCTATAGTAGCGATTTAAAAAATGCACTGCAACATGTTCAGCACCTTAAAACGATAGCTGAACTCCGGACTACATTTCAGCAGGTATCTGAAGGAATGATTAAATTGACCAAAGCTTTTAATCCATTGGAGAAAAGACTCTATGTCCAGTATTGCCCTATGGCAGATGATAATAAAGGAGCGAATTGGTTGAGTACCGAAGAGGAGATCCGCAATCCGTACTTCGGAGAATCTATGCTCACTTGCGGAGAGGTTGAAAACATATTAAAATAATCTATAACCCCATATTTAAATGAAACAATTTATATTAATAACACTCGTAACAATTTTCTGGAGCTGTGGTACATCAGACCATAAATCTAATGAAAATAATCATTCAGACCATACTGAAGAGGTATCGCAAGACAATAAAAATAAGCCTAAAAGCCCTAAGCAGACGGCTATGGCAAATTTAGGTGACAATCATATTCACATTGAATATAGTTCTCCGAGTGTAAGAAATCGCCAAATATTTGGTGGCTTGGTGGCTTATGATGAAGTATGGGTAGCAGGTGCGCACAAGGCAACTAACATTACTATTCAGGAGGATGTAATCATTAATAAAAAGCTCATTTCGGCAGGCAAATATGGTTTTTTTACTATACCGGGAAAAGAGAAATGGACCATCATATTAAATGAAGTTTGGGACATGCATTTGGCTGATGATTATAACCAGCAAAAAGACATTTTACGATTTGCCACTATTCCCCAACAGCTGGAAGAATCCGTTGAGTCTTTGACCTATAACCTTGAAGTATTAGAAAAAAACACAGCCAGAATATCCTTAAGTTGGGCTGACAGGCAAATCTCTTTTGAAGTTAATAACGCTCAATGAGAAAGAACAATAAATATTATGTAAGAAAAACGCACCGGTGGTTAGGCGTAATCATTGGAGTGCAATTTCTTTTTTGGACTGTGAGCGGACTTTACTTTAGTTGGACCGATATAGATGAGATCCACGGTGATCATTTTATTGAAGAACATCGCAATCATAGCGCAGCTATAGGTATACTACCCGTACTAGATAGCACCGTTCAGATCAATGAAATTTCCCTGAGGTTCATAGGTGAGCAGTCATACTTCTTTATTAATGACTCACTGCTTATACACACTCAAACTGGCTTGAAGAAGAATGGTGTCACAAAGAAGGAGGCAGAGTCGATAGCAAGAAAACACGTTATTGAACAATATGAGATCAAATCAAGTGAGATGCTTACCGAAGTAGGACCACATCACGAGTATAGGGGCAGGCCTTTACCTGTATGGGCGGTAAAGTTTGACAGTCCTGAAAACCTGACTGCCTATGTGTCTCAAAGAGACGGAAGTTTTCAAAGAGTAAGGCATCGAGCCTGGAGGTGGTTTGATTTTTTATGGATGGGCCATACTATGGATTATGAAAGCAGAGATGATTTCAATAATTGGCTGTTGAGAATATTTTCTGTTTTTGGTTTGCTAACCGTACTCTCTGGCTTTACTCTATTCTTTGTGACCAATAAAAAGAGAATTAAGAAAAAGGCTTGATAGGTATTATTGTATGAAAGAATGTTGCAAAACAGGGGATGAAAAAGCCCCTTCAAAATTAAAAAAATGGGCTGGACGTATCATCTGGGGTGTAGTAATTCTCCTCGTGATTGGGATAGCCCTTATGCAAATGTTTAAATTAAATAACAATAAAATGAGAAATGTAATGAGAAAAAAAACAGTTTTAATAATGACCCTGGCTTTAGTAAGCTTTGGAGCATTTGCGCAACACGATCATGGTAATCATGATGACAAAAAGGAAATGGACCAAAAAATGGAGCCTATGTTCAAAGACAAAGATTTGGGTGTGGCTTACGACCATTATATCCACCTGAAAGAAACCCTGGTTGCTTCACAGATGAATGAGGCAACAAAAGCTGCAACCAAACTGGAAGCATCTTTAGGAGAAGTAGACAAAAACCAGAAAGCTAAGGCAGAGGCGGCAAAGGTGGTTTCGGCTACTACTTTGGATGGTCAGCGTAAAGCTTTCGATTTGTTGAGTAATGAGATGGCTTCTTTAGTAAAAAGTGGTGAACTTTCTATGGGTGAAGTGTACCTGGAGTATTGCCCAATGGCAAATAACAATGCAGGGGCCTATTGGCTATCCAATCAAAAGGAAATCAAAAACCCATATTTCGGTGAGAGAATGCTGAAGTGCGGAAGTGTAAAAGAAACAATCAAGTAAATAAAACAATTAAATAAATAGCTTAAGGCGTGACGCAAATTATCGAAAAATATGAGTTTGCGTTTTGTCCTTGGACACTAAACAATCAGAAAAATGAAAACGACACTATTAACAATCGGATTAGCATTGACAATTATCTCATGCAACAACTCAAAAACAGAAAAAAGAGCAGCTGAAACCACGAATGAAACGACAGCCAAAGCAGAGAATACGGCTGCTAGTGATCAAGAAGGTGGAAAAGCTATAACACCGATTATTGATGCTTACCTGGCAGTGAAGAATGCCCTTGTGAATGACAATCAAGAGGAAGCTGCCAAATCGGGAGCTACACTGGCTACAGCTCTGGCAAGTCTGGATATATCTCAATTTGATGTCGACAAGCAAACTGAACTGCAGGAGATTGTGGAAGTAGCTAAAAATCATGGTGAGCATATCTCAAAGAGCGAAATTGAGCATCAAAGAGAGCATTTTGAGGCCATGAGTCAGGATATAAAAGACCTGACTGCTATTGTCGGTACAGACAGAACCTTATACCACCAGTATTGCCCAATGTACAACGACAACAAAGGCGGTATGTGGCTTAGCACTAGTGAGGAAATCAAAAACCCACTATTTGGTGCTAAGATGATGAAGTGTGGTAAAGTACAGGAAATTATCAGCCTGTAATAACTGTTATGAAAAAGGCAGCTATAATTATTTTGATTTTGGGCATAGGAATACAATTTATTCCTGTGCCCAAAAATCAGACTGAAAAGGTATCAGAAGCAGATTTTTTACAAACCATGGAGGCAACAATTCCGATTCAGAATATGATAAAAGCCTCTTGCTATGACTGCCATAGCAACAATACCAACTATCCGTGGTACGGCAGGGTTCGGCCATTTGCCTGGTTGCTGCAGCAGCACATTGATGAGGGCAAGGACGAACTTAACTTCTCCACCTTTCAGGAATATTCCGGGCGCATGCAGCGTGAAAAAATTCGTTCTATGATTTCACAAATCAGTGATGGTGAGATGCCCCTGAAAGAATACCTCTGGATGCATCCGGAAGCAGAGATGACCAAGGAGGAAAAGGAACAATTAATTGAATATTTGGAAAAACTAAATCCTCAATAACTAAAAGAACCAACACCATGAAGAATTTTCTATGTCTACTCACAGCGTTAATACTGGCTTCCTCTTGTAATTCGCCCACCTCGGACAAAAATCAGAAAACTGAGATGAAACAGGAAGAAGTTATTGATTTAGTTTCAGAAGTGAATGCAGTTAAAAAAGTCATGAAGACTTACAAAGAAACCCTGGAAAGTCTGGATGTGACAGATTCCTACGCATTGTTCATCGAGGATTCGGAGGTACTGGAACAAGGAAAAATAGAAGGAACATATCGAGACTATATCGCCAATCACATCGGGCCGGAACTTGGTCATTTTGAGTCATTCACTTTTAGTGAATATGAGATATCGGTAGTGTTGGATATGCCGTATGCATTCACGACTGAGTCCTATATCTACAATATTGTCTTGAAGGAAGATGGCCGCAAGGTCGAGCGTAAAGCAACGGCCACATCAATTTTGAAAAAGATGGACGATGAATGGAAAATTATCAAAACCCATAGCTCATCAAGATCAGTGAAATAATTAACAATAAATTCGAACATTATGAAAAATTCAAAAATTACACTTCTAATATGCATCCTGTTGACAAGTGTGTTTTCAGTGCAGGCTCAAAACCTTACAGAAAAGTCAGGTGAAGGAAATGTGGATAACCTTCCGGTTAGGGAACACACGATCACGCTTAAACAGGAAATGGTCAACAAGGCCGGCAAAGATGTTAAAGGAATGACTGTTAATGGCAGCATTCCCGGGCCTACCCTCCGGTTCACTGAAGGAGAGTATGCGGTCATCTACGTAAAAAACGAAATGGACGTGGAAACCTCAGTTCATTGGCATGGACTACTTTTACCTAATTTTTATGATGGGGTACCCTATTTGACCACTCCGCCCATAGAGCCGGGCCATACCCAAAAATATGAATTCCCTTTAAAGCAATCCGGTACCTACTGGTACCATTCGCATACCATGCTTCAGGAACAAAGCGGAGTTTACGGCTCTATTGTCATTCAACCAAAGGAAGAGAGCCTTGAGTATGATAAAGAGTTGGTGATGGTGCTTTCAGACTGGACCAATGAAAATCCAATGAGCGTTCTTCGTTTTCTAAAAAGGGGGACAGAATGGTATAACTGGCGAAAAGGAACGGCCACGCCACTGAACCAGGTAATCGCTCGTGGAGCACTGGGTGCACAACTTAATTTTTGGAGGCAGAGAATGGAAAGTGCCGACATAGCAGATATTTATTACCCGGCTTTTTTGGTGAATGGCGAGCAAAAGCAAGAATACCCTGACTTCAAACCATGTGAAAAAGTAAGGTTACGGATTATCAATGGCGCAGCTTCAACGCAGTTTTGGATGACCTTTGGTGGTGGAAATCCCACTATTGTTTCTGCCGATGGTCTTAATGTGGTGCCTGTTGCCCACAACAAGACCTTTATCGCTATAGCCGAAACGTATGATTTTGTTGTGACTATTCCAGAAGAAGGCAAAATGGAGTTTAAAATCACTGCGCAAGATGGATCTGGTACCGCATCCGCATTTCTGGGGCAAGGTGAAATGCTACCAGCACCTGCGGTGCCCCGGCCAGATAAAATTGCAATGATGAAGCAAATGTCCAAAATGGATATGCGTATGGGAGCCCCAGCACTGAAATTCCGTCCAAAAAAAGTTGACCCTGAAAAAATGATGCGAAACTGGGGAATGCAGATGAAGGATGGAATGAGCGGTATGAACATGGACAACGCAAAAAATGACATGCCAATGCATCAGGGGATGGATATGGAAAAGGAAGATCCTGAAGAAACTAAAATGAGCGGAATGGGTGATGATAAAATGATGCAAACCTCACCACCATCAACCAATATGGAATCTGCAGAAATGGGCGGAATGAATATGTTTTCTGAATATAACTATGATTATCTCAAGTCTACAGAAAATACAACCTACTCGGAGGATGTTCACGTAAAAGAAATTCTCTTAAACCTTACAGGTAATATGAGCCGCTATATCTGGAGTATGAATGGCATACCATTGGCTGAAACCGATAAGATTAAAATCAATGAAGGAGAAGTAACAAGGATTACTTTCAACAACCTCACCATGATGCACCACCCAATGCACTTACATGGTCATTTTTTCAGGGTAATCAATGAGAATGGAGATTATTCACCATTAAAGCATACCGTGAATGTGCCACCGATGCAAAAGGTAACGATTGAGTTTTATGGAAATGAATACGGTGACTGGTTCTTCCATTGTCACATTCTCTATCATTTGATGGGTGGAATGGCACGTGTAGTAAGCTATGATACGCCAAGAGATCCACGAATGGAGCCCTATCCCGTGTCCAAACTTGTGCATGAAACCAATCAGTTTTATACCTGGGGAATGGCTGATATTGCCTCTCACGCTGGTGCACTTAATGTGGTTTCATCCAACATCCGAAACCAGTTCAATTTTTCGCTGGAATATGGCTGGAATAAAAATGTAGAAACCGAATTTTCTTATGAATATTATCTCTACGATTATGTGCGTGTATTTGGGGGTGTAAATGTTGAAAATACCACACGAAATAGTCTGGATGATATAAAAACCACGGCAGTGGCCGGTATTCGATTGTTCACCCCTTATATGTTTAATGTGGACTTGCGAATTGATAACGAATTGAGACCAAGAGTAGGTATTGGCCGATCTGTAATGCTTTTCCCAAGATTTATTGTTTTTGGCTATTATGAATATCAGCTAGATGCCGGTTGGGTAAATGATCTTGAGAGCAATGTGGGCTATATTCAGGAAATTGTGTGGAACGCAGGTGCGGAGTTTCTCCTATCTAAAAACTTTTCTATAATGGGCAGCTATGACAATCGCTTTGGTGCAGGTGGAGGCTTATCCATAAGATTTTAATCAATCTATTAAACTATAAAACAAATAAACTTTAAAACTTATAAAAATGCAAAACGAACAAAAACACGGCAATAATTCGAGGGACACAAATAGCAATTATCGGTCTGTGTATCGTATTGATTGCCGGTGGTATATGATTGGTGAGAAGTCAGGTCACCGTCAAGGGTATTGACTACATGGAAGATATGATCCTACATCATTCTATAGCTATTTTAAAGAGTGAGCGTGCTCAAATAAAGGATGTAAGGGTATGAAAACTCGCTGACGAAATTATTAAAGGCCAGCGTGGGAAGATTATGGATATGCAATGTTGATCAATGACATCAAAGAAAATGGTGTAGTGGAGACAGAAGAGGAAAAGGAAAGCAGGCCTTTACCTGAGTTTGAAGGTAAGTTAGATTAAGAAACACGAAATCTTACTGAATAACAGATTGATCTTTAGCTCAAAGTTGTGTAACACATGTTACGAACTTTGTCTGTCAGCATGAGTAAAATTTGTTGAATACAAAACAAAAAGAAATTATGGAAATAAAACAATTTTATGATAAAGCACTTTCTCAACTGTCTTACGCCATCGAAAGCCAGGGGCAAATAGTCTTGGTAGATCCGGCAAGGGATATTCAACCTTATCTGGATTTTGCAAAACAACACGATGGGGAAATTGTGGCAGTACTTGAGACACATCCGCATGCGGATTTTGCTAGTAGTCACCTGGAAATATCGAAAAGATTTAATGTCCCTGTCTACATTAATTCAAAAGCTGGGGTCTATTATGATGCCACCGAACTGGGACACAATGAAGAAGTCCAAATTGGAGATTTAATCTTTCGCGCTTTATTTACCCCCGGTCATTCTCCTGACCATAATGCCTATTTATTACTTGAAAATGGTACTGAAAAAGCAGTTTTTTCGGGTGACGCCTTATTTGTTGGAGATGTTGGAAGGCCCGACCTCAGAGAGGGTGTCGGCAACATGCAGGTTAGCAAAAAGGAACTGGCCGGCATGATGTACGATACGATCAATAAGGTTTTCAGCAACTTAGATGATGATACAATCGTCTATCCTGCCCACGGCCCAGGCTCGCTGTGCGGGAAAAACATGGGTAAAGAATTAGAGACCACAATAGGAAAGGAAAGAAGTAATAACTGGGCCTTTCAAATCCAAGACAAGGATCAGTTTGTAACGGATTTTTTGGATGGTCAGGCTTTCATTCCAATATACTTCCCCTACGAGGTTAAGGTAAACCGAAAAGGTATAGACTCGGCAGAGGAAGATATTCATAAAATATTTGATGCTAAAACAATTGATGAGAAGGCATTAATCATAGATGTCAGAGACCAGGAAAAGTTTAAAAAAGGGCATCTGAAACAGTCTATTAATATTCAATTAGGTGATGACAGTTCCAAATTTGAGACCTGGTTGGGTTCAATAGTAGGCCCTGATGAGAGTTTCAATCTCGTTGCTGAAGATCAGGCAATGTTAGAAAAGGCGGTTAGACGTACAGCCAAAATAGCTTATGAAAGTCATATTACCGGTATGACCTATCAGTTAGAGCAATACGACCTGTATGCTGATCAGCAGATAGACCTACAGGATTTCAAACAAAACCCTGATGATTATACCATACTCGACATAAGAAATGAACCTGAAATAGCTGATGGCAAGATTTTCGAGAAAGCCATCCATGTACCCTTACCCGAACTAAGAGAACGTATTACTGAAGTTCCTGATCAAAGGCCAGTAGTCGTACATTGTGCCGGTGGGTATCGATCGGCAGCAGGCTCGAGTATCCTGGCAACTGAGTTTGCTGATGTCGCAGTTTATGATCTAAGTAAAGCAATAAGTGATTTTAAATAATCGTAAAAAAATTTTAGAACAGTAAAAAATATACAGATGAAATACTATCACGAGAAAACATTGACAAACGTAAGCTTCGAAGAAGCCATTCAAAAAGTAACAGAGGCACTGAAAGAGGAAGGGTTCGGTATCCTTACCGAAATTGATGTAAAAGAAACCCTGAAGGAAAAGCTGGATGAAGATTTTCGTCCTTACAAGATACTCGGTGCATGCAATCCGCCCTTCGCACACAAGGCATTATTAGCCGAAGATAAAATTGGTGCAATGCTGCCTTGCAATGTAATCGTTCAACAAAGTGATGATGGCGTAGAGATAGCAGCAGTGGATCCTGTAGCCTCTATGCAGGCCGTAGGGAATAAAGACTTAGTCAAAATAGCTGAAGAAATCCGATCAAAGCTTAAATCAGTAGTTGAAAGATTTTGAGAAATAATAATCTAGACTTAAAACCACTCAAATTATGATGTATGGATGGATTATAGGGGTAATACTCATCTTCGTTCTGATTGTTGCGCTGGGTAGAGGTGGTATCTTTCATAAAGGAGCCAGTCCATCCACCAGTAAAAGCTCAGCGATGGAGACGCTAAAAAACCGCTACGCCAAAGGAGAAATTGACAAAGCGGAGTTTGAAGAAAGAAAAGCAGAACTGAAAAAGACCAAATAGACAATGGGTAAATATAAGAAGAACAGCCTTTCACTCACAGGAGCTATCTCTTTGGGAACCGGGGTAATGATTGGTGCAGCTATTTTTGCCTTGCTGGGACAGGTGGCTGAATTATCCGGTTCATTGTTTCCGATAGCCTTTTTGGTCGGGGCAATTATAGCCGGGTTTAGTGCATATGCCTACATAAAAATGTCGAATGCTTACCCGTCTGCCGGAGGTATTGCCATGTACTTAAAGAAAGCTTATGGTAAAGGTATCATAACGGCTGTAGCTGCGCTATTGATGGCTTTCGCCATGATCATTAACCAGAGTTTAGTAGCACGTACATTCGGATCATATACCATGCAATTATTTGATGGAAATCAGAACGATTTCTGGATACCCCTGCTGGGAGTGATTTTATTGGTCATTACTTTTTTGATCAACATTGCCGGTAATAAAGTCATTGACAGGGTTTCTTTCATCATGGCAATTGTCAAGGTTGGGGGTATAGCCATTTTTGCCATTGGAGGACTTTGGGCTGCTGGTTTTTCATTTGGAGAAGCTATCCCTTCAGAAATCTCAGGCGACTATTCCGTAGGGAGTTATTTAGGTGCCCTCGCGCTTGCTATTCTGGCGTATGCAGGATTTACCACTATCACCAATAGCGGTGAAGAAATTGTCAAGCCTCACAAGAACGTAGGAAGAGCGATATGGATATCACTAATTATCTGTACCATTGTCTATCTGCTGGTCGCATTTGCGGTATCAGTCAATCTTTCTGTTCCCAAGATTATAGAAGCACAAGACTACTCCCTGGCTGAAGCGGCCAGACCGGCTTTCGGAAAATATGGCTTATGGTTCACCGTAGGTATCGCCATCATTGCAACCGTATCCAGTGTTTTGGCCAATGTATTTGCTATTTCCAGGATGACAACGATGCTTACCGAAATGAAGCTGATACCTCATAAGCATTTTGGAATGCCGGGTAACCTGCAACAGCATATGTTGACTTATACCATAGTCATCGCCATCACCTTGACCATATTTTTTGATCTCAGCAGAATTGCATCTTTAGGAGCAATTTTTTACCTTATTATGGATATTATTATACAATGGGGTGTTTTTAAACATTTACGGAAAGAAATAAAGGCTAATGGAGCGATACTTTTAGCTACTATTGTGCTTGACGTAGTTGTTTTAATAGCCTTCATTTGGATGAAAGCACAGAGTGACATGCTACTGATTATAGTATCGACAGTTTTGCTAACTCTGATTATCTCAGGTGAAAAGTGGTTTTTGAAAATGAGGAAATTTAAAGAGGAATCAAGTAATAACTAAAACAGAAAATCATGATGGATCAGGAAACAAATTATGGTATGCACGGTGTAGGCTGGATTTGGCTCTTTTGCTGGTAGTGCTGGTTCTATTGATTGTCTGGTTAGTAAAGCAGATACGGAAATAATTTAAACCTAAAGAGATATGAAAGAACCTTTCAGAATAAACAGAAGAAAATTTTTGGCAAAGGCTGGAGCAGGCGCTGCGGTAACCATGGTATGGCCTTTCTTTTCTTCCTGCGACAGTCAATCTTCTACTACAGCAAAGCCTGAACTCGGCAAGGATTTTCAGCCCGATATTGATTTGGAACTGAAAGCGGTACAGCGTGACTTATCCATTTTATCTGGGCCAAAAACAAAGGTGTGGGTGTATGAGGGGAAATTAATTAAGGGCAACAAAGAGGCGCTTCAAATCCTAGAAGGGAGTTATGTGGGGCCGGTCATCAAAGTAAGTAAAGGACAGAAAGTCCGTATTCGCTTCCAAAATGATCTGCCGGAAGAGAGTATTGTTCACTGGCATGGCATGCATGTGCCGGAACGGTACGATGGTCACCCGCAAGATGTAATTGATAGTGGAGAAACATACATCTACGAATATGAAGTAATGAACCGGGCAGGCACCTATTGGTTTCATCCCCATCCACATGGACGCACCGGTCCACAGGTGTATAATGGTCTGGCAGGCCTTCTACTGGTCACCGATGAGGAAGAACAGCAACTCAACTTACCGCAAGGGGAGTTTGATCTTCCGGTAGTGATCCAAGACCGAACTTTTGATGATAATAATCAACTGGTCTATCTTGAAAATGGCCAGATGGGCCGCATGACTGGTTTTTTAGGAAACCGGATACTGATTAATGGCAGACCTGAACAAAGGTTAAACCTGAAAGCAGGTTGCAAATACAGGTTGAGGTTACTGAACGGGTCAAACTCAAGGATCTACAAACTGGCCTGGGAAGATGGAAGTCCAGTGACTGTTTTTGGCATGGACGGAAGCTTGTTAAGTGCACCCAAAGAATTATCCTATCTCATGCTCGGCCCTGCAAAAAGGGCGGACGTTTGGCTGGACTTGACCAACAAACCCGAAGGCACTGAATTGACCATGAAAAATACATCTTTCCCTCTTGAGTTAATGTCTGGTGGAATGATGGGCAATGGAGGAATGATGGAAGGTGCTAAAAGTGTCCTGCCACAAGGTAGCGAATATCCTGTGTTTACCGTGCTTGCCAATGCTTCGGGGAGTAATGATTATACCTTACCGCGGCAATTAGCTCAGCCGGATTACATTGACCCCTCAACTGCTGGAAATCTAAACGCCCCGCGGCAATTTACCTTCGCGATGGGCCACATGGAATGGACGATTAACGGACGTACCTGGGAAACGACTGAAGTAGCTGATGAAGAAATCGTCAAGCTTGGAAGCACTGAAGTTTGGGAACTGATCAATGGCGGAGGTATGATGGACAATGATGACGATGGTGGCGGCATGATGGATGGTCACGGCATGATGGGTAATGGGGGCATGATGAGAGGTGACGATGGTATGATGAGCGGGGGAGGAATGATGGGCAATATGATGCAGATGCCCCACCCGATCCATATTCACCAGGTGCAGTTCAATATTTTAGAAAGAAATGTCACTGATGTAGATCCCCAATTATGGGATGCCGTAAAAGATGGTTTTGTAGATGAAGGCTGGCACGATACCGTTTTGTTGATGCCAGGGATGAGTGCCAAAGTTATCATGCAGTTCAAAGATTTTAAAGGCTTGTTTGTATACCACTGCCACAATCTGGAGCATGAGGACATGGGAATGATGCGAAATTTTAAAATAGTGTAAGTAATGGATAATCTAAGCTTTGGTATTTTTGTTGTGCCGATTATTACGTTAACGTTGATTATAATGTTATATATCCATTTTTTCAGGAAGGCAGCAGATAAGCGTAATTATCAGTATTTCGTAGCTAGAACATCTGTTGTAGCTTTTGTGCTAAATTTTGGCTGGGAGGTAGCTCACGGATTTTTGTATGAAAATTTTCAATACGATCTTGAACACGTTTCTTTTTGTGCATTGGCCTCAATAGCGGATGTGCTCATGGTTCTGGTTTTACTCTTCTTATTCGGACTTATATACAACAACGTTTATTGGATCAGACGTTTAAAATTTACCAGAACTTTACTATTAGTACTTGTAGGGTTTCTAGGGGCTATTTTAGGTGAGTTTTGGCATACATGGCGAGGAGATTGGTCATATGCTGATACGATGCCAATGCTTCCTCTCATAGAAGTTGGCCTTTCACCAGTCCTACAATTTTCTATTTTACCGTTGATCATATTTCTCATAAGCAGAAGAAAAATATGAATGGGGTAGTATACTACTATTTTAGACTTTTAATTATGAAGCACGAAAGACAAGCAAAATTAAATAAAGTAAAAGGACAAATTGGCTATGCCATGATGTGGTTTTTTTTAGCTGGATTAATTGAAACACTTATGTATTTAGGTAAAATTGAAATGTTTATCTACCATATCGTTGCTTTAGCTCTATCTGCTGTCGGGTGTTTTAAAGTTTTCAAAGGATTTGAGAATTATAAGCATTACAAAAATGAAGGTAAATAAGAAAATTTTTACCGGTAAGCTAATTTCGAATAATCATCCGTTTAACCATTTAATGTTATGAAAAATACGAGATCATAGCTCGAAAAAAAGGCCAAAAGGAAGGGATTGAAGTGCTTCGTTTGATTCAAAAAGTTTACCTGAATAATGAAATTATTGTGGCCTAAAGCTATTTTATAAAATTTCAATAAAGACAATCAAATCATGGGAATTATGAATGATATATTAGATCTGTGGGGAGAATCCTCAAAAACTGCAATTGGGTTTTTCTGGAAATCAGGCTGGGCTTTTGTGTTAGGATATATAATAAGCTCAATGATTCAGGCCTTTGTTCCAAAGAAGAAATTGACTCAGCAAATGGGTAAAGGAAATGTTAAAAGTATTTCACTCTCTACTTTGTTTGGTTCCATTTCTTCTTCCTGCTCATTTGCTGCCTTAGCAGCAGCGAGGTCTCTTTTTCAAAAAGGAGCACATTTCATAAGTACGGTCGCATTTATGTTTGCTTCCACCAATCTAGTCATTGAGCTTGGTATCCTTATATTCATTTTCTTAGGGTGGCAGTTTATAGTAGCTGAAGTAATAGGAGGACTAATTTTGATAACTATTAGTGGACTTATCATCAAGCTTACGTACCCTAAAAAATGGATTAAAGCTGCCAGAGAGAAAGTTGAGGATGAATCTGCCGAAGAGGAGGATTTTGATTGGAAGGAAAGGATTAAGTCGAAAGAGGGCTGGTTTTTAGTGGGAAAGAAATTTGTGATGGAATGGAAAATGGCCTGGGAGGATATTCTTATTGGCTTTACCATCGCGGGGTTCGTTTCTGTATTAGTCCCTCAGTCTTTTTGGGAAGCAATTTTTTTAAATGGTATGCAGGGGGAATTACCTGATTTTGTGATCCGGCTGGAAAACGCGCTGGTAGCCCCATTTGTAGCGGCAGCTACATTCATTGGATCCATGGGAAACATACCGCTGGCGACTGTGCTCAACGAGAACGGCATTCTGTTTGCCGGATTGATGGGCTTTATTTACTCTGACTTAATGGTGCCACCGCTGGTCAATATGAATAGAAAATATTATGGTACCCGCATAGCCCTTTACATTGCAGGGGTGATGTACGTCAGCATCGTCATTACGGCATTGATCCTCAATTATAGCTTTGATCTATTAGGCGTATTACCCGAAGGCAGCCGGAAAGTAAAAGAAGTGACACAATTCAAGATTGATTACACTTTCTATTTTAACATCGTTTTCGCTGCATTTACTGCACTCATGCTATACTTCAATTTCAGGACAAAAAACAAGGAAACTGATGGAGGCCATGATCATGATCACGGAGGTGGAGGTATTTCTTTCAAAAGAGTTGTTGTATATGCTTTCGTACTGATTGTGGGCATTGGCTTGGTAATATTCCTTTTATAATCCGTTGAATGGCCTGGTAACTGGGATGAATTTCAAAAAGAAAAAAATGAAAACCTACGAAACACTATCTGAAGCATTAAAAGACCTGAAAGAAAGAGGATATTCCAACGATTTTAATCTCAAACCGCATTGTATTGAATGCCCGGCCGATAAGCTCGAGCTACATCCTGAGCAGTTTGAAGTAAAAGAAGTATATCGGTTTGAAGGCATGAGCAACCCGGATGATAACTCCATTCTTTACGCCATTAAATCTACCGATGGACTTAAAGGCGTATTAGTAGATGCCTATGGTGTTTATTCCGAAGCGTTGAGTGAAGCAATGATCAATAAATTGGTTGTTAATCGCTAGTCGGCTGAAGAATATTATACATCTAAGTTGAGATTTTGTACTGAAGTTTCCAGGCAAAGGGCATAGCTTTAAATTTTCTTAATTATTGAAGGGCTATGAAAAAATTAGGACTACTATTATACTTCATGTTGTCATGCATTGTGCTCTCTGCTCATGAAGGGGAGAAACATGAAAAAAGCACAAAAGAAGATTCCACACATTTGGAGCAGCCCCAAGTGGATTATTCTCATATACAAGCACAACAGGAGCATGAACACGATGAGCATGAGACTAAGAAAGTCACAGCAGACCTGGACGATTTCCCTAATCTGCATCCGCTTATGGTTCACTTCCCAATCGTATTGTTATTGATTGGAGCTGTCTTAGCTATTGTTAACGTGATTCTCCTAAAAAAAGAAGTAGATTGGGTCATCACGGGAATGGTTTTAGTAGGTGCGTTGGGTGCTTATCTTTCAGGGAGAACGTTCCACCCACACACACATGATTTAACGGAGCATGCGAAACAGGTGCTTGCGCAGCATGATCTATGGGCCGACTGGACTATATACTTGAGCATTGCCGGCTTTGTGGCTCAGGCGGTCAGTCAATTTATTTTTAGACAGAAACGTTGGGCTGTAGCAGTGGTTGCCTTGTTACTTATTGCTTCCGGCTATGCGGTGTCGCGCACCGGTCATTACGGGGCACAACTGGTACATATAGAAGCGGTAGGACCGCAAGGCAAATTCCTTGAATCTACAGAAGGACATGCTCATTGAAATTTTTTGTCAATATAGTGACTTATATCATGTTTTTACTTAACATTTATCATTTGATTTATACCTGATTTTTACCGACATTTATGCAGTAGTTATCACTTCTATTGGTATGATGATAAAATTGCACAACATAAAACAATACATAGTAACCTTGCTCCTCACAGGTTTTATTAGTGTATTTGTTTGTGATGCTTTTTGTAATTTTGGAGTGATTTCTTGGGGCAATTACCCAACTAGTACTAATGAGATGGTTCATCATTCAATAAAAGTATATGACCTTGATGATCATCACAATGCCCCTAAAGATCATCATCACGATGATAAGCATAGCCATGATGCTGACGAGGAGGAGTGCTGTGACGAAGTAGTGAATAACCTGTATGCCTCATTAATCAAATATGAGTTGAAGCAAACACCAGTTGAGGCTCCAGCCTTTCAAATGCTTTATCGTATTTATAATTTAGATGTTGAAGCAGATATCTTTAATAAACAATTACTCCCGTTTTTATATACCAATTTGCCACCACCCGTTAGTGGTAACCATATTCGTATTTTTATTCAATCCTTCCTCAATTAGCATTCATCTGTTAGGCTGATCATGAAGTTTGCCATGTTCTACTCCGCAAGCTTATCAGCCTTATTCTATTCTTTTCAATAATTCTTAATCACTTTTTCTGCGAGGGCAATGTATTGCCGGCCAAAAATTATTGTTGAAATAATTCATTTGGCAATAAGCAAAGATTTTAACCGGTCGATACTCCTTCACTGGATTTAATCCAGGATCAGAAAAAGTTTAACCCCTATAACAGATGAAAACATTAAATCTGAATATTAAAAATATGGTGTGCCCGAGATGCATTCTGGTTGTACGAAATGAATTAGAGGAACTCGGAGCATTTATTTCAACAATTCAGCTTGGCCATGCTACAATACAAGTGCCTGAGACCCTGACCAAAGATAAAATTGCGTCCAGATTAGATACTTATGGCTTTGAACTTCTTGAAGACAAAGAAGAAATCCTGATGGAACAGATTAAGCTTGGAATTCAACATTATATAGAAATGCTGGAAAAATCTACCAAAGAGATCATGTTGTCTGATTTTCTGGCACACGAAATAGGTAAAAATTACAATTTTCTAAGCAAGCTCTTTTCAAAGATTGAAGGACTTACAATAGAGGCCTACTACATAAACAAAAGAGTGGATAGGGTAAAAGAGCTTATAAAGTATGATGAACTTAACTTAAGTGAGATTGCTTTTAAGCTCGGATACAGTTCTGTTCATTACCTATCCAGCCAATTTAAGCGCGTTACTGGTTTTTCTGTAACTGATTATAAAGAAGTAATGAGAAGCGAGAACCGATACTACAAGAACTTATCTGATGCCCTAGGCAATTTAAGAGAAAAGGGCTATACCTATAACTTCAACAGAAAGGATGATTGTGTGGAATGCAAGGATTTGTGCGCCAGTTTTCAGATTGAGGAATTGAATATTTCAGAGTTCTACCGGTTTGATGAAAATGAAGATGCAGCAGGTAAGTCTGTCATTTATGGTATAGAAACAAAAGATGGCTTGAAAGGACTACTTATTGACAATAGCAATCTTCAAAACAGGGAGTTTTTAAGGAGGCTTTCTGATAAGTTAAAAGATGAGCCTAATGAAAAAAGGGATTGAAAGAAATGATCTAAATCTCGTACAATAAAGACAAGATTTCGAAAAAGGAACCTCCTTTTTTTCACTTACATTCATTAATATAAAAAGCAATACTATGAATCATACCAATTTTGAGTTTAAGTTTTTGAAAGTTTCAATTTTGACCGTAGCCACTGTTTTAATAGTAGGATTTATACGTATTCAGCAAACAGTAGAATGGAAGGCTCCAAAAGAGGCTGATGCATTAAAAAACCCTTATAAAGGAGGCTCTGAGGACATCAAAGCTGGCAAAAAGATTTTTGCCAATATGTGCACCATTTGTCATGGTGATAAAGGTAGAGGAGATGGTGTAGCTGGTGCAGCGCTCAATCCAAAACCAACCAACTTGACCACAAAGACCTTCAACGACCAAAGTGACGGAGCCATTTTTTGGAAAATTACAGAAGGCCGAGCACCGATGGCATCCTACAAAGCCACACTTTCTGAAGAGAATAGGTGGCAATTGGTTAACTATTTAAGAACACTGAAAAAATAAAACGTTTGACTTATGAAGTATAGATGGTTTTTAAGTTCCATGTTGATTATAATTGTGTTATTTGAATCAAAGGCACAAAATCAACAGAAATTATTCGATCCCAAACCAGGTAACAGTCGATTTTTGATGCGTGGCTATTCAGATGCAACCTTCATGTCTAATGACGAAGAAACTACCTTTGGTAATGCACGATTTGTACCTTTGTTCTTATATAAACAGTCAGACAAACTGTTTTTTGAGGCGGAACTAGAATTTGCAGTTGAGGATGGGGAGATTGACGTAGCGTTAGAATATGCAAACTTCAATTATAGTCTCGCTCCCAACCTAAACATCAGAGTAGGTAAAATTTTAATTCCCTTTGGAATATTTTTCGATAGGTTACATCCGTCTTGGATTAATCGCTTACCTACGGTGCCACTTGGCTATGGTCATGATGGAATTCTCCCAACCTCAGATTTAGGGGTGGAATTAAGGGGCGCATCTTACCTGGCAGGGATGAAGTTCAATTATTCAGTTTACGTAATGAACGGCCCTCGCATAGAGGATGGAGAAGAAGAAGCGGACGAAGTAGGAATGATCGTGCACGAAGGTCAAGAGGACAACAACAATAACAAGGCATTAGGTGGCCGATTAGGCCTGTTCCCTTTCAGAGATCAGTCGTTGGAAATCGGTTTTTCTGCTCAATCAGCCAAGCTCGGTGACCGCGACTCTGATTTGGAAGATATTGGCGCCTTGTTGTATGCTTTTGACTGGACTTACGTAAGAAAAGTATCCATTCTGGGCGGGGTGATTGACCTTAAAGGCCAGCTCAACTTCATTAATATCGATGACCAAACTTATGAAGTTGAAGAAGATAGCGTGATGGAATCCTACACTTTCGACAACCAGTCCAACTCAACTTTCTTCCAGCTTGGTTATCGTCCCACTTTTGGGTCAAGCCAATTTGTCAAAAATTTGGAGCTTGTAGGACGCTATTCCACTTTAAATACACCAGAAGAAGCCCCCTGGGAATCTGAAAGTACGCAATTGGCAATAGGGCTCAACTATTGGATTGATTGGAGAACGGCTATCAAGTTTGCTTACCAGATAGACAACGTAATCGGGGGGCATGTTGAAGACGCTGAGACATCCGTAGCGCTGGATATAAATACCTTTTATATTCAATGGACCTTAGGCTTTTAAAACTTAAAATCATGAAAAAAATCAATAAAATAATATTATTAGTTACTGTTGTTGTTTTTGTGACAATAATTTTTACGAAATGCGCCACGCAGCAAAATGCCACAAGCACTGAAAGTACGAGTTTTGCCAAAGGAGTACCAGAATATGTCTTGCAAAAAAGTGGCGCCCAGCTCTGGGCAGAGTCCTGTATCAGATGTCATAATACGGCATCTCCAGCAACTTTTAGTGATACAGAATGGGATGTAGCAATCAAACATATGGAGATAAGGGCACAGCTAACCAAAGTGGAAGCAGAAAAAGTTTTGGAATTTTTAAAATCAGCCAACTAATAAGAATAATTAAACCACTGGAAGAACAAATCAAAATCAGACTTTAAAATTTTTGCTTGTAAAATTCCGATTGAAAAGGCTTTCTTTTCTTTAGACATAAAATTGTATGACCTAAAAATATTAGCAGAAAGTTTATTTAATGAAGCCAATTCTGGAATTGGAAAAGCCACCGGACTAGAAGCCGCAAGGGAAGGCGCCACAGTAGTTGTGGCAGATCTTCCTGGAAATGATCATGAACAAACCTTAAATGAAATTAGGGCATTGGGTGCTAAATGCTTTTTCGTACCCATTGATGTATCAGATGTTAATAGTGTAAAGAAGGCTATTAATTTAACGGTTGAAAAATGTGGAAGGCTTGATATAGCTTTTAATAACGCAGGTATTGGAAGCCCTTATTCCGGCATTCATGATATGCCAGAAGATGTTTGGGATAAAATAATCAGTGTGAACCTCACAGGGCAATTCTACTGTCTAAAATATGAACTGCAGCAATTCCTTAAACAAGGAGGAGGAGTAATTGTCAATATGTCTTCTTTAGGTGGCCTAAAAGCAGAACCTGGATTGGTACCCTATACTGCTGCAAAACATGGTGTGCTTGGCACTACAAAAAATATAGCCATTCAATATGCGACTCAGAATATTCGCGCAAATGCGCTGTGATCCTATTATGTTGAAACACCCTTGCTCAGTGCAGCCCCTGAGAAAATACGCAAACAATGGGTAGACGCTACACCTATGAAACGCCTGTGCACTCCAGAAGAAGTGGCGAAAGCTTTCATCTATCTAGCATCTGCCGATTCGAGGTATTGCAACGGCACTCAATTGGGATTAGATGGAGGGGTATTTGCATAAAGTAGCGCTAGAAAATCAGAAAAACACGCAGAAAAGAGATTCAGTAGTAAAGGCAAAAAAGGCAATAATAAAAACAGTAAAATCTAAAATCAAATAGCATGAAAAAGAGATATGAATTACAAGGAATGAGTTGTGGCGGTTGCGTGAACAGTGTAAAGAAGGCATTGCTTCAAGTCCCCGATGTTTCAAATGTGGAAATACAATTGCGTCCACCGGGTGCAGTTATTACCCTCAACAAACCCATTACTCTTGAGGAATTACAAGCCGAGCTAAAAAAAGCAGGACATTACACCATTAAAGAAGATATTTCAAACGCATCAGCGTAAAATAGAAGCTGAATAAAAATAAATCGACTGATGTTTGCAAAATATCATACATCAAAGACAAGATATCAAAAATACAGTGCGGGACAATATGCTAAATTTGAGTAAGTGCGAGTCTGTAGTGGCTTGATACTGGAATTTTAAAAGTTAGTAAAATTTAAAAATAGATATTATGCATTGGTTTGAAGGACATTATGGCGGCATGCACATCATCTGGTGGGTGATTTGGGTGATTTTTATGATTTGGATTTTTGCCACGCCTTGGGATATCCCCGGACAAAAGACGAAAAAGGAAACTCCATTGGATCTTTTGAAAAAGAGATACGCTAAAGGAGAGATCAGCAAAGAAGAATATGAAGATATAAAAAAGACCTTGTTAAAATGAAGGAAATTAAAGCTTTCGTCAGGCCGAATCGATTACCTGATATTGTAAATCATTTGCGTGAAGAAGGAATTTGTTGCCTAACCGTCTTTGAAGGAGAGGGAACTGGGCACTACACGGATGAACGGAAGGATTTTCCGTCTTTGCGGCACCCATTTTCACATGCTAAAATAGCAAAACTGGAAGTTGTTTTACCTGATAAGGAAGTGAAGACAGCACTACAGATTATACATCAAAATGGAAAAACAGCCCACTCAGGGGACGGCATTATTTATATCACAGAGGTTAGTGATATGGTCAAAGTAAAAACTTTAAAACCCGACTTACATAACAAGGATTGATCCTACAGTGATATTTAAAGAAATTTTTTGGGTTTCTTTTAAGGGATCACCTTAAGCAAAGTAGTCGATAAAATTTGAATATATCTATGAAAAATATTTTAGTACCTACCGACTTTTCCTCAACTGCTAACCGGGCGGCTGATATAGCCATAGCTATAGCAGAAAAATCAGGTGCGGAAATTCATTTTTTGCATTTAAAGATAACGCCCGTGCCTTGGGTCAAACTAGATAAAGAGAAGGAAGTACGGTTTCCCGAAACCCTAAAAGAGATAGGGCATGCCAAAAACGAGCTTAATAAATTAGTAAAAAAAGCAGAAACAAAGGGCCTGAAGGCACAACAGTTTCTGGTATTTGATGTTGGAAGAGAAGAAATACTGAAGCATATTCCACATCATAACCATGATTTTGTAGTAATGGGTTCACATGGTGCATCGGGTGCAAAAGAAATGTTTATCGGATCCAATGCGCAAAAGGTCCTCAGAGATGCTACTGTACCCGTGTTGATCATCAAAGAAAAGTCTAAGTGGCCCGTTAAAAATGTGGTTTTTGCATCCAATTTTGAAGAAGATGTCAAAGAACCCTTCAAAACGGTGGTGAAGTTCGCTGATCTCAACGAATCCAATATGCATCTTCTTTATGTCAATGTCCCATTTTCATTTGAGGAGACGGACAGGAGCCTTGAGAAAATGCATGCTTTTCACGAAACCTGTCCTCGAGGAGGAACCTGCACCACCAACATCTACAATTCGCTAAATGAAGAACGCGGCATTCTGAAGTTTTCCGAATCTGTAAATGCTGACCTTATTGGATTAACTACACATGGGAGATCCGGCTTCTTTAACCTGATAGGAAAGAGCATTACCGAAAACCTGGCAAACCATGCCGATATACCTATACTAAGTATTAACCTTAAAAGATAACGATATGAAAAATACTTTGAAAACAGTGGTAACACTCACTTTATTGATTGCAGCATTATCTGCCTGCCAGCAACAGAAGGATGTAAGCACAATGTTAGAAAATGACGATACCCGAAATGAGATATTTAATACCATCATTTCAGATCATGAATTAGCTGAACAATTGATGACCAAAATGATGGAAGATGATCATACCCAAATGATGATGAAAGGCAATGAGCAGATGATGGGTATGATGATGTCAGACAATGACCAAATGATGGCTTTGATGAAAGATAAGCCTGATATGATGAACAAAATGATGAACATCGCTGAGGCGGATTCGTCCATGTGCACCCACATGATGACCATGATGAAAGATAAACCCAACATGATGGGACAGATGATGGAAATGATGCATAAAGAAGGCATGATGGATAAAGAAACAATGATGAAGAACAAAGAAAAGATTGGGGCAGAAAAACACACTGGCCATCACTAAAACACCAAAACTATGAAAAATCACATGCTATGGATGTTAATAGGATGTCTGGGGATATTCCTTTTACTATTCCTGCTACCCGTTTTTGGGTTCAACGGATCCAATTCACTTTTTATATTCATCATCATATTTTTCGTAGCTCACCTCTTTATGATGGGTAGGCATGGAGGACATGGAGGACATACTGGGCACAACAATAGAGAAGAAAAACAATCAAAAAACGAAAAGGATCATGCAACACATCAACATTAAGAAATTCGCATTATCATGGGGAGTAGCAGGTGTGGTATTCTACTTGGGCTGCATTATACTCATGTCCACCGTAGGCCGTGAAGGCACCATTCTGTTTTTTAACAGTTTGCTACACGGGCTAGACACAACTTCGCTGATCAGAATGGACGTCCCTTGGACAGAAGCATTGATCGGACTGGTGGAAATGTTTATACTCGGGTGGCTGTTTGGGGCTTTGATAGCTTCTGTTTACAACGCTTCCTTCAATAAAGGTTATCGAAATAAATAAATATAAAAGTGATAGATAGAGGTGGAAATTAAAAATGTGAGGAATGACTTCAGTATAATTTTAATTCATGCGCTCATAGGAGCAGCTTTGTTCTATTTTCTGGTTCACCCACTTACGATGGTACTTTATGGATTCGAATTTAGTCATCAACCCTTCTCATTTTCTTTAATTGGAGATGTACTAAAAGATCAACTCTGGCAATCATTTTCATTTCGCATGATGGGTATGAATACGACCCTTACTGTTTTCGGAACAATACTCGGTGGAGGATATGGTATGCTCTGGCGAAAAATTAGAGAAAAGAGGCTTTTGATTGATAAGCAGGAGCGACTTCTTCAGCGCGACATCAATAAAATCATAGAAATGGGAGAAAACGAGCGGGTGGAATTTAAGTCTTCCATTCGCTATGATTATAATAAGAAAACACCCAGCCGCGACTTGGAGCTTGTCATTGCAAAAACTATAGTAGGCTTCATGAATTCAAGGGGAGGAAAGCTTATCATAGGTGTGGATGACACAGGTGAAATATTAGGGTTAGAAAGTGATTTTAAAACCTTGCGACATAAAAATACAGATGGCTATGAGAGAAAGATTTTTGAGATCATAGCCAATAATATTGGTCAGCAATATTCATTTAAAAACCATGTGTCTTTTCATCAAATACAAGGAGAGAAAGTATGTGTTGTAGATATAGAAAACTCTCCTGAACCAGCTTATTTGTCGAAAGGAGAAAACACGGTGTTTTTTACCCGTAACGGAAATGCTACATGCCCCCTTACAGTAAAAGAAACAGTTGAATATCTGGAAATGAGAAAATAAAAAAATCAAGCAAAATGAAAAACAAAACCGAAGTAGTAATTGTGACAGGAAGCAGTGGAATGATAGGGTCGACCTTGATTCATAAGCTGGCTGAAAAATACCACGTAGTTGGATTTGACCAAGATGGCTATCCTTTTCCGCCTATAGAAGCTGAATGTGTATGTGTGGATCTTACGAGCGATGATCGAATGGATTTTGCTTTCAAAAGAGTTCGCTATGCCTATGGCAACAAAATAGCTGCGGTAGTGCACCTTGCCGCCTATTATGATTTTTTAGGGGAACCCTCCGATCTGTACGATAAAGTGACCGTCAAAGGCACAGAACGACTGTTAAAATTCCTACAGGATTTTGAAGTGGAGCAATTCATTTTCTCAAGTAGCATGCTGGTTTACAAACCTTCGTCTCCGGGGGTGCTCATTACAGAAGATTCACCATTGGAACCTAAATGGGATTATCCAAAATCGAAAGTAACGACCGAAAAAGTAATGCATGAAAAACGAGGCGAAATTCCTGTAGTGATGATGCGCATAGCAGGCGTATACAGCGAAGATGGTAGTTCAATACCTATCACCAATCAAGTTCAGCGTATTTACGAAAAACAAATTGCAGCACGACTCTATCCGGCCAATACAGCCCATGGCAGCACCTATGTACACAGAGATGATGTCATCGATGCAATAGCTTTGGCCGTAGACCAAAGGAAAGAACTCCCGTCAGAAACAATTATCAATATTGGAGATGAAGAAACTTTATCGTACAAGGAGTTGCAAGACATCATCAGTACAGAAATCCATGGTGAAAAAATGCCCATCATCGCTATTCCAAAGTGGTTTGCCAAAATGGGGGCATTTATGCAGAACTTATTTGGCAAAGCTTTTATTAAACCTTGGATGATCGATCTTGCTAATGATCATTTTGAAATGGACAGTTCCAGAGCTAAAATGATTCTGGGTTGGAAGCCTAAACACGGTTTACGAGAGACATTGCCCAAGATGATTGAAAACTTAAAGGCTAATCCCAAGAAATTTTATCAAGAGAATAACCTGAAAAAGTAGCTATAAATAGATTCCCAAACACTTAATTATGTCATAGTATGAAAAGCCACGACCACTCCTCAATGTCCCATCAGGATGATGGGGATAAATCTTCTAAAAAGATACAATACACTTGTTCTATGCACCCTGAGGTCGTTACTGATCAACCAGGCAAGTGCCCGAAATGCGGAATGACCTTAGTGAAAAAGGACGAAGCAAAAACCGAAATGTCAGGCCACAAAATGGAAGGTATGGGCTCAAGAGGCATCACACGTCCTATGATGCATACGGAAGAGCATGGCGGTCATGGACACATGGACATGGGCGGTATGAAAATGTCTACTGATGACCGCCTTACGATGCTCCAAGACCACCATAAGCAAACGCTCTGGGTTTACTGGACGATCGTATTGCTTGGTTTTTGGATGATTACTTCCCCTCTCACTTTTGATTATGGAAAGAATGTGGTCGAGCCTAGTGGCGGAAGAGATGTGTGGCTTTCCCTTAGTGATCGTATTGCCGCAATGCGCTGGAGCGATATTATCAGCGGAATATTGCTGGTGATTTTTGGATGGCGTTCCCTCAAGCCAAACCGCCCCTATAGCGTTTGGATCCTTTGTTTTATCGGGATATGGATCAGTATGGCTCCCTTTATTTTCTGGGCACCAACAGCCGTAGCTTATTATAACAGCACTATGGTTGGGGCCTTAATTATTGCCTTGTCGATTCTTATTCCTGGTATGCCCAACATGATCATGTTTATGAAAATGGGCGGTGACGTACCTACGGGTTGGAGCTATAACCCTTCAAGCTGGCCACAGCGCTCTATTATGATTGGCCTGGCATTTATCGGGTGGCTGGCATCCCGGTATTTGGGAGCTTTTCAGTTAGGGTATATAGACTATGCCTGGGATCCTTTTTTTGGTGACGGCACTATGACCGTTTTAGATTCCGATATGTCCCACTCCTTTCCAATATCGGATGCTGCATTAGGAACACTTGCATACACTTTGGAATTTCTGATGGGATATATGGGTGGAACCTCCCGTTGGCGTACCATGCCGTGGATGGTTACGCTTTTTGGGATTTTGGTAATCCCGCTTGGGTTTGTGAGCATTTTTTTAATCGTTTCACAGCCGCTTTCAGTAGGGGCTTGGTGTTCGGTATGCCTGTTTTCAGCTATTGTAATGCTTCCAATGATCCCATTACAAATTGATGAAGTGATTGCCATGTGGCAGCATATGGTGCAACGAAAACAAAAAGGGGATTCGTTATGGAAAGTATTTTGGAAAGGCGGTGATGCACTTTCTACTGAAAAGGATCAACGCTCCCCTGAAATGGCAGAATTTAATGACAGTCCTTGGAAGGTATTTAAATCTTCAATCTGGGGAATGAGCTTCCCCTGGATGTTGACGATATCAACAGTTTTAGGGATTTGGTTGATGGTCTCTCCCACGGTTTTCGGGGTTGGGATAGAAACTCCATTTGCCGATTTAAATCATTTGGGTGGGGCACTTGCAATTGTATTTGCGGTTGTGGCGATGGCCGAGGTGCTCAGAAGTTTTCGTTATTTTAACACATTGTTAGGTCTAGTACTGGCAGTGCTGCCTTGGTTCATGGGTAATAGTAATCTAGCAATGGTGATTAGCACCAGTGTGGCTGGACTTATTATAACAATGCTTTCTATTCCCAAAGGAAAAATCAAAGAAAAATACGGACTTTGGGATAAATATGTGGTTTGAAAAGGATTGGCTTAAATTCAATTTTGGCATAATTCGATTAGGACTATTTGAATACCTATTCTGGATGAAAGTCACAAAAATTATGCTTACTAAGTATAATTTTAATTGTTAGGTCAATGAATGGAGACTGCTATGATAGCAAAAATTAATGACACGCTAAATAACCTTTTCAATAATCAATCTGCTTCTGGCATTGCAGTGTTTTTGGCAGTCTTGATAGCTATGATATGGGCTAATTCACCCTTTCAAGATGTATATCAGAATTTTATTCATACTGAAATATCAATCGGGATTGATCAATTCTCTATTTCTGAGTCTTTATTGTTATGGGTAAATGATGGCTTAATGGCGATTTTCTTTCTACAGGTAGGCCTGGAGTTGAAAAGAGAAATCATCGGAGGTAAATTATCTTCGTTTAGGAAAGCTATTTTACCTATTGGGGCAGCTGTTGGGGGCATGCTCGTTCCAGCACTCATTTATCTCATTTTTAATTTAAATTCTCCAACAGAACATGGTTGGGGTATCCCAATGGCAACTGACATTGCATTTGCAATTGGAGTACTTTCTTTGTTGGGGAATCGTGTGCCGGCTGGGCTCAAAGTGTTTTTGGTAGCACTAGCCATAGTTGATGATCTTGGTGCCGTAATCGTCATAGCTGTTTTCTATACTGCTGGGATTTCTTATATGGATTTGCTTCACGGTATCTTGTTTGTAATGGTATTGATAATCGCTAATTCTGTTGGAGTTCGTAAAGCTTGGTTTTATGCTCTTGTTGGGATTGGAGGCGTATGGTTGGCATTTTTCTTCTCAGGAGTCCATCCTACCATTGCAGGTATTCTCACCGCTTTTACTATTCCTGGAAAGGTCAAAATCAAAGAAGTGGATTATCTGAAAAACCTCCAAAAACTTCATTTAAAATTTTTGGAATCCAAAGCTATCAAGGGCAATTTTATCTCAGAAGAACAACTTGGAATTTTGGAAGAGATTAAACAAAAATCAGATGATGCGGAAACTCCTTTGCAAAAGATAGAGCATCATCTGGCACCCGTAGTAGGATTTTTCATTCTTCCAATATTTGCCCTGGTCAATACCGGAATTCATATCCATGGGGATATAGTTGAAATTTTGAGCCACCCGGTAAGTCTGGGGATAACTTTTGGACTATTAGTAGGGAAATTCACTGGCATTTTAGGAGCCAGTTGGCTTTTAGTTAAGCTTAAGCTGGCAGAGCTGCAGCAGGGAATTTCCTGGACACATATTTCAGGAGTAGCTATGATAGCGGGGATAGGTTTTACCATGTCGTTGTTTGTCACGGAGTTGGCCTTCCAGAATGAGGAGTATACCTTCATTGCCAAGCTAACCATTTTATTTGCTTCGGTGCTTGCCGGAGTGATAGGTGTAAGTATTCTTCGACAATCCCGGAAAGTAGCTATTATCAAAAAACAAAAGGTAATTAACTGACGATACATGATGACTTATAAAATAACCAGAAGTAATTTTTTAAAACAACTTATTAAACAGATGCGCTCCGCACTCGTTTTGGTCGCAACTGTAGCACTTGTGTATGTCTATCTTATGCAGTTTGTAGATCATGCCCTAAGCTGGGTGCCTTATCTTGTTATTTTTCTGGCCTTTATCAAGACTGGGTACTTTACCTTTTTTACCTTCAGGCAGGTCAATAAGTCCATTAAACATTGTCATTCTTTTGGGCAACTTCTCTGGATTTTCGGACTGCTCGTCATGCTCATTATTTTCTCCTATGCGGCAGATTTCACTTGTTTGGTCGCTGCCAATCGATCTTCTTTTCTGGGGTTTAAACTATTTGAAAGCTTCAATTACTTCGAGTATTTATTCGAGACATTTTATTTCAGTGTGGTAACATTTGCTGCCATCGGTTATGGAGATGTTGTGCCAATAACTACCCCTGCCAAAATTTTAGTGATGATGGAGATCGGTCAAAGCTTTGTGCTGATCGTATTCGGACTGTCCAACATAAATAACATTCATACTACAATTAGAAATCAATAACATGATGAAAAAGAAAATAGCACTTATAGGATATGGCGTAATTGGCAAAAGAGTAGCCGATGCAATCGCGCGACAAGACGATATGGAATTAGCCGGGGTATGTGATGTGATCAGCGACTGGCGGATACAAACTGCAGTAAAGAAAGGGTACTCCGTATATGCAGCTACTGAAGATGCCCAAGATAGTATGCAAAAGGCCGGTATTTCCCTGGCTGGTAATATGGCAGACCTATTAGGGGTTGCTCACCTGGTGGTAGATTGTACACCAAAGAAGATAGCTGCACAAAATGTAGAAATTTATAAAGAGCGGGGAATAAAATTTATCCTGCAAGGTGGAGAAAAACATGAAACCACCGGCCATTCTTTTAGCGCAGAAAACAACTATGCATCTGCCCTGAACCGGGACAGTACCCGAGTAGTCTCTTGCAACACTACCTCCATTTTGCGTACACTTACCGCTCTTAAAAAAGCAGGGCTGCTGCAGAGTGCTCGTGGTACTCTGCTACGCAGGGCTACAGATCCCTGGGAAAGCCATTTAGGTGGCATCATGAATACGCTCGTTCCGGAGAAAGATATTCCCAGCCACCAAGGGCCGGACGCTCAGAGCGTGGACTCTGAACTGGATATAGTAACCATGGCTGTGAAAGTACCTCAAACCCTTAGCCACCTGCATTATTGGAATGTCCGCCTTACTCGGAAAGCTGATAAAAAAGAGGTGATAGAAGCATTTCAGACATCTACGCGAATCACCTTGATCAACTACAGCGATGGTCTGGTTTCCAATAATACGATCAAAGAAAAGTACCTGGATATGGGACGACCCTGGGGCGATATGTATGAAGTAGCCCTTTGGCAAGATATGCTTAAAGTCGAGGGAGATGAACTCTATTACGCATATGTGGTCGATAACCAGGCTATTGTTATACCTGAAACCATTGATGCTATAAGGGCATTGACGGGAATGGAAGAAAGTGCTGAGAAATCCATAAAAAAAACGAACAAAAGTCTGGGTATTAATAATGGAGGGCAATTATGAAAGGTAGAATGATAATAACGTTATTTCTCTTTGTAGTAATAACCTTGGTCACCAAAGCTCAAAAAAGTGAAATCACTTTGTCAGGAATAATTTCATGTGACAACAGTCTGAATGAGCCGCTGAGTGCCGTACATGTATTTAATAAAAATACCAAAAAAGGAACGTTGACAGACAAGAACGGTGAGTTCAGTATAAGCATGAAAAAGCAGGATACCATTATTTTTTCAACAGTTCAGCATGTTGAGAAAATATATACCATCGAAAAAGGAAAATCATTTGATAACAAGCACATTGAAATCACTTTAGAGGAGGATACTGTATGGTTAGAAGCCGTTACGGTAATGGGATTCAAAAGACTTGAAGATTTCAAACAGCAAATACTTCAAATGAAATTGCCTGATGATGATGTTTCTCTGGCTCTCCCAACTGTGGATAAATATGCCAAACAAAATTATACTGGAGATGGACAATATGAAATTAGAGGGCCTTTAACCTATTTACTTAATAAAATTCACACATACGGTAAAAGAACAAATGTGGCCGAAAGGCCTGATTAGAAAATGTTTGATACAGAAATAAAATCTCTTAAATCACTAAATACCTATCTTCAAAAACTGGTAGCAGATAAGCTCTGGTTAAAGGTACTCATTGCACTTTTTCTAGGAGTAGGTTTTGGTCTACTTTTAAGTCCACAAAATGGATGGGTTAGTAAAGCTACTGCAGATGTTTTAGGCAATTGGTTGGCCCTGCCCGGCATGCTATTTCTTAAGCTGGTGCAGATGATCATGATTCCATTGATTGTGGCATCTATCATTACGGGCATTGCCAGCAATGACAAAGACAACCTCAAAAAACTTGGAGGAGGAGTACTCTTATATTTTGTGGCAACAACCATTATTTCTGTTAGCATTGGAACTGTCTTGGCCACACTTTTCAAACCGGGTCGCTATTTGCACCAGCAGGCAGCAGCTGAACATGAAGAGGCCTTGGCAAAAGGAGCTCAAAGTGCAGAATTGTCATTTGGGATAAACGATGTGCCAACTATCATCACCGATCTGCTCCCCGAAAACCCTCTGGCTTCCATGGTCAGCGGAGAAATGTTGAGTATTGTCATTTTCACCATTATCATTGGGGTGGCAGTGCTGTCACTACCCTCAGACTTGTTAAGACCTGTGAGGTTGTTGCTGAGTGCAATACAGGAAATTTGTATGACAGTAGTCAAGTGGGCCATGCTTTTAGTGCCTGTGGCTGTTTTTGGGCTTATGGCTCAACTCACTTCCAGTGTAGGCTTAAGTTCTCTTGCCGGACTGAGTTATTATGTGGCCGTTGTACTAGCCGGATTACTTATTCTTGTGGGTATCTATTTGTTAATAGTGAGCTTGCTCGGCAAAAGGAATCCACTAAAATTTCTAGGAAAAATCAGGGATGCACAATTGTTGGCTTTTTCTACGACCAGTTCAGCAGCCGTTATGCCACTCTCATTGCAAACAGCAGAAGAAAAACTGAAAGTTGATCCCGCAATCAGCAACTTTATTATCCCTATAGGCGCAACGGTCAACATGGATGGTACAGCACTTTACCAAACCATAACCACCTTATTTATCGCCCAGGCGTATGGGCTGGAGATGAGTTTGTTGAACATTATTGTGGTAATAGTAACCATTGTTGCAGCTTCAATAGGCACGCCAGCCATTCCTGGAGGTGGGGTTGTAATCCTGGCTTCTGTACTGGGCAGTGCGGGTATTCCTGCAGAGGGAATCATCATCATTATTGGGGTGGAGCGCTTGTTGGGCATGTTCCGAACGGCAGTAAATGTAACGGGAGACCTGACAGCTTGTGTGGTTTTTAATCAATGGTATGGTAGCATTACCAAAAACAAGATGACTCCTAAAACCTCAATAGCTGATAATGAAGATGGATAAGATGATAGAGAAACATATCAACCATATTAAAGATATTCGAGGCTACTTTCTTACTGATAGGAAACTCATCAATTTCATCAGGTTCCGCCCTGGCAATCAGGATATTGATGTGATCAAAGAAAAGGTGATGGCAGTGGCCAACCTTGATAGAGCTGATTATTTCATAAAGTGCGGTTTCCAAAATCATATCAAAAAATTGCAAATTGATAGTCCTTTAGGTCAAGGTGAGCTATTAATTGCAGTTAGAGTGGCTCAAAACGGGAACGACACTATCGATTATGAAAACATAGAATTTGCCTCAAGATATTGTGCAGTTCATCACCCTACTTACTTTCCACTATGGAACAGTCATTCTTTGAAAATTGCTGAAGCTTTTTCTCAAAGTTGTTTTTCTCCCGATGATTATTTAGAGTATGGTGCCGTAGTTAAAGAGATGAAATCAAAGCACAACTTGGCTCCTTTGAATTACTTTGATATAAGTAAATTTTTCTGGATTTATCAGGACGATCTTATCAGATACTATAGGTGAAACTAATAAATCAAGACTTATTTGAGGCTTGATTTTAGGTGTTCAACTAGTGATCAGAGACTGACTTTGAATAGCATAATTTCGTACATCGAAAGTGAGATATCATAAATACCTCCGAGTGTAAAATTCTAACTTTAACATTCGATTGTTAAAGTAGATTGAATGCCAGAAAAGACCGTTTTAATAACCAAGGCTTCCGGGGAAAGAGCTCCATTTTCATCAATCAAACTCAGGCAATCCCTTGAAAAGGCAGGAGCCGGTTCTGACGTTATTGATCAAGTTGTGAGTGGGATCGAAGCGCAGCTTGTTGACGGTATGTCAACGAAGAAAATCTATAGTCAGGCATTCTCCATGCTACGAAAGCACTCAAAGCCGGTTGCAGGCAGATATAAAATCAAGCAGGCGATTCTGGAGCTGGGACCCTCAGGCTATCCCTTTGAAAAATTTGTAGGCGAAATTTTGAAACGTCAAGGATACCGTACCAAGGTTGCGGTAATCATTCAAGGGCATTGTGTCTCTCACGAAATAGATGTAGAGGCTGAGAAAGACAACCAGCACTTTATGGTGGAATGTAAATTCCATAATCGTCAGGGTTATAAGTGCGATGTTAAAATCCCACTCTATATCAAATCCCGGTTTGAGGATGTGAAAAAGGAATGGGAAAAGCGCAAAGATAACGAGTCAAAATTTCACGAAGGCTGGGTGGTGACCAATACCCGGTTTACCGAAGATGCCATCCAATATGGTAAATGTTCAGGTTTGAAATTGATAGGCTGGGATTATCCGCAGCAAGGGAGCATTCGTGACCGCATAAATTTGTCTGGACTGCACCCTGTTACATGCCTTACCAGCCTTACAAAAGCTGAGAAGCAAAAGCTAATTGATAAGATGATCGTGCTTTGTAAGGAGCTATGCGACAAACCCGAAGTACTTGAAGAAATGGGAATTTCTCATACACGAGTCAAAAGAATCATAAAAGAAGGAGAAGAAATCTGCTCAAGTAGTACGTCACACAACTAATGTATTGTATTGAACAAATGAATGAAAAAATGACCATAAAATTTTTAGGAGCCGCAGGTACGGTTACAGGTTCCAAATATTTACTCGAATCCGGAAATAAAAAACTGATGGTGGATTGCGGTGTATTTCAGGGATTGAAAGAATTACGTTTACTCAATTGGAAACAACCTGAATATGATCCAACAACCATTGATGCAGTGGTGCTTACGCACGGCCATCTCGATCATACAGGCTATCTGGCTCGTTTGGTAAAGCTCGGTTTCAAGGGGAAAATATACGGAAGTGCACCTACCCTAAAAATTGCTGAAATTATTCTAAAGGACAGTGCTAAAATTCAGGAAGAAGAAGCTGCCCGAGCTAACAAGGAGGGCTATAGTAAGCACAGCCCCGCAGAGGCATTCTATGACTTAAAGGACGTGGAAAATACAATTCCTCTATTCCATCCTGTTGCTGAAGGGAAATGGCATGTGATCGAAAACGACTTTAAAGTTAGGTGGCAATACAATGGCCATATCATCGGATCAACTTTTATTGAAGTAGAGACCAACGATAGCCGTCTGGTGTTTTCAGGTGATATTGGCAGAAAAAAAGATTTACTTTTGTATACGCCAAAAAAGCCTGAAAAAGCGGATGTCCTGCTTATTGAATCCACCTATGGAGGAAGGATTCATCCTGAAGAAGAAAGTATTATCCCAGAACTGGAACGTATAGTCAACGAAACGGTAGAGCGTGGAGGAAGCTTGTTCATTCCCAGTTTTGCCGTAGAGCGCACTCAGCTCATGATGCTAATGCTTTGGAGGCTTTTGAAAGAGAAAAAGATTCCGAAAATACCCATGATCATGGATAGTCCTATGGGTGCTAATGTACTCCATCTATTTCATGCTTCCAGGGACTGGCACAAGCTAAAGCCGGAAGAATGTGATGAAATGTGTTCTCATTTTCAGGTAGTGAGCAACTATCGGGAAACCCTGGCACTGCGGGAAGACAATAAATCCAAGATCGTCATTGCCGGTAGCGGTATGATGACGGGCGGACGAATACTCAACTACATGGAAACAAGATCAGGCAATAGTAACGACACCTTACTTTTTGTAGGTTATCAGGCAGAAGGAACAAGAGGAAGAAAACTACTTGAAGGTGCAACAGAAATTAAAGTTTATGGCAAATGGCTGCCATTCAACATGCAGATGGAACACATTGAAGGACTGAGTGCCCATACTGATCAAAACGATTTGATTGATTGGCTCTCTGAAATTAAAAAACAACCCGAAAAGGTGTTTATTATTCATGGGGAAGCAGAGCAAGCCAGTGCCCTTCAGCAGCACATCAAAGAAGTATACCAATGGGACAGTGAGATCCCTCAACTTAATCAAAAGGTAGAATTGTGATGGAAGCAAAGGATACCCGACATAACGTATTAAAACTAGTAAGACTAGGCATAGATGCCCGCAATGAATATATGGTATTTATGCGTAAGGACTGCCCGGTTTGTATATCGGAAGGGTTTGAGGCTTTAAATCGTATAAAAGTTACAAAAGGAGAAAAAACCATTGTAGCATCTCTTATCGTTTGGGATGATGAGTCACAATTAAGTCACGATCAATTGGGCCTTTCTGATGCCGCCATTGAAGCCCTGGATACTAAAGAAGGTGATCTACTTAAGCTGAGCCATTTAGATGCCCTGGATTCCATGAGTGATGTCCGTAAGAAAATTTATGGTCACCGCTTGAACCAGGAAGAGTTTGACAGGATAATCGGAGATATTGTCAATCGGAATCTATCCAATATCCAACTATCCGCCTTTCTGGCTTCCAGCACCGGGAACTCATTAAATCAGGACGAAGTGATTGCCCTGACCCGTTCCATGATTAACGTGGGTTTTAAACTGGACTGGGGCAAGGATAAAGTTTATGATAAACACTGCATAGGTGGCTTGCCCGGTAACAGAACGACTCCTTTGATAGTGTCTATTGTTGCCGCAGCAGGGTTGACCATTCCTAAAACTTCTTCCCGTGCCATTACTTCACCAGCCGGTACAGCAGACACCATGGAGGTAGTCACCAATGTAAATCTCACAACCTGGCAAATGAAAAAAGCAGTAGAGCAGGAAGGTGGTTGCCTGGCCTGGGGCGGATCTGTACAGCTAAGTCCGGCAGATGATATACTCATCCGTGTAGAAAAAGCTTTGGATATTGATAGCGAAGGGCAGATGATCGCTTCCGTACTTTCTAAAAAGGCGGCAGCAGGTTCTACTGATGTGGTGATTGATATTCCCGTTGGCTCTACGGCTAAAGTGCGTTCGCAGGAGGCTGCTGAGCATCTGTCAGAAAAGATGGTTGCCGTAGGCAAAGCCATTGGGCTGAATATTGATATTGTATTAACCGATGGGTCACAACCTGTGGGGCGGGGTATTGGTCCTGCACTGGAGGCAAGGGATGTTTTGTCTGTCTTGCGAAACGAGGAAAATGCTCCGAATGACCTGCGTGAAAGAGCGGTAAAACTGGCAGGCAGATTACTTGAAATGGGAGGAAAAGCAGCCGAAGGATCAGGTGCTCTTGAAGCCTTGAGAATTTTGAAAAGTGGAGACGGCTACAAAAAATTCACCGCTATCTGCGAGGCACAAGGTTTTTTCAGGGAACCTGAGTTAGCGCCCCATAAGCATAAGATTAGATCCGCAGTAAGTGGAGTAGTTTCAGAAATTGATAATCGTAGACTGGCCAAAGTAGCCAAGCTGGCCGGTGCTCCTGGTGCAATGACAGCAGGTATTTTGCTGCTTGCGCCATTGGGTACTCATGTGGAAGAGAACGATACTCTGTTTGAAATCCATGCTGAGTCACAAGGAGAGCTTGAATACGCCCTTTCTTACCTGGATACACAAAAACAAATTATTAAAATCAAAGAGACTTAAAAATATGGAAATGATAGTTTTTGCCTTACCGGGCAACGAAGACCTTACTAAAAAAATAGCCGGACACCTCAAGGCTGAAAAGGGAGAGGTAACCATCCGGCAGTTTCCCGATGGGGAAAGCTATGTGCAGATTCACTCTGAGGTTAAAGATAAATGCGTGGTAATGGTATGCACATTACACGAGCCAGATGCCAAATTGCTGCCTCTCTACTTTTTAAGTAAGACCGCCAAAGAACTCGGTGCTGTCTGTACTTGCCTGGTAGCACCTTATCTTGCCTACATGCGTCAGGATAAACAGTTTAATCCGGGAGAAGGTATTACATCAACTTATTTTGCCCAACTGATATCAGGCTTTGCTGAAACATTGACCACCGTTGATCCTCACCTGCACCGCAGAAGTTCGTTAAGTGAAATTTACACCGTACCTAATAAACTGATCCATGCGGCATCACACATTTCAAAATGGGTGAGCAATAATATTGAAAAGCCGATATTTATCGGTCCGGATAGTGAAAGTGAGCAATGGGTTTCCCAGGTAGCAGAAGAAGCAGGAGCGCCTTTTACCGTGTTAGAGAAAGTGAGGCACGGTGACCGGGATGTGGAAGTGTCCGTCCCCGATGTAGCAAAATACAAAGACTACACCCCGGTACTGGTGGATGATATAATTTCCACCGCCAGAACGATGATAGAGACAGTCGGCCATTTAAAAAAAGCCGGAATGCACCCACCGGTTTGTGTTGGGGTACATGCCGTATTTGCTGGCTCAGCCTATGCGGATCTAAAAAATGCAGGGGTACAACAGGTCGTAACGTGCAACACCATCCGGCATGAAAGTAATCAGATTGACCTTTCAGATGTTCTGGCAAAAGAGATTAGCCAACTGATGAAGCATCATGCGTAGTGCGCTACTCACCATCATAGCATGTCTGCAAATTGTTCCTGCAATTTTGTATGGTCAGGAGAAAGAAATGTTCATTGAGCAAATAGCGCAAAAAAGAATAGTACGTGAAAACTTTGATCAAAATGGAGATCTGCAGAGCAAGCAGATATTTTTAACGGGAGAGTTAGAGCAGGAGGGCAAAACTTATCGGATAAAGGTAATAATAGAGCTTTATGACGAAAGCGGCCGACTTACGGAAAAGTACACGACCACATATCAGTGCAATCCCAATGAGTTTGATGTGCTGTTGAATGTATTTCCGTTTGCCGATCCTCGTGATGCAAAGATAACAGTGGATGTCACTTCGAAAGATTTTAAACAGTTGTATGATTTGCAACGTAGTCCTGAATTGAGGGATATCCATTTGAAGATGAGCATAGAGTCAGGAATATTAAGTTTTTTCGGTTCTAAGAGCCTAATTACAATAAAAGATAGAGATAAGAGGACAGAAAATGGTAATTTGGTTATCAGGAGTAAAGCAGTGATAGAAGCGTACATGATGGGATTGAAAATTAAAACCATCAACTATTCAGTTGAAGAATATCTGACTGAAAATTTTGTATTGCAACGTCAGAAATTCATACAGGACGATGGAACTTATTTTACGATGGAATATGACGATAGCTATTAGTGTCTAAATAGTTGAACGAAAAGTATGGAAAATTACAAAAAGAATAGCTTAAGTCTAACTGGAGCTGTGGCTCTAGGTACTGGAGTGATGATAGGTGCAGGTATTTTTGCCTTACTTGGTCAGGTGGCGGATCTTTCAGGAGATTTGTTTCCCCTGGCTTTTTTGGTAGGTGCCATTATCTCTGGCTTTAGTGCTTATACCTACATAAAATTATCCAATACTTATCCATCAGCCGGGGGCATTGCCATGTACCTGAAAAAAGCGTATGGGCCAGGTACTATCACTGCCGCAGGATCTCTTTTAATGGCTTTTTCAATGGTGATTGGTGAAAGCTTAGTGGCACGCACATTTGGATCCTATACCTTACAGCTTTTTGATGTACAAGAAAATAGTATTTGGATACCTATTTTGGGGGTTTTATTATTAGTAGTTGCTTTTTTAGTAAATATTTCTGGCAATAAGGTGATTGGACGGTCTTCCCTGATGATGGCAGTTATCAAAATAGGAGGCTTAGCCATCTTCGCTATTGGAGGCCTGTGGGCAGCAGGTTTTTCATTTAGTGAAGCCCTACCTTCCTCCATTTCTGGTGATTATACGTTAACAAGTTACATAGGAGCTTTGGCGTTCACCATTCTGGCTTTTAAGGGCTTTACTACTATCACAAACAGTGGTGGTGAAATCGTGAACCCTAATAAAAACGTGGGGCGTGCCATTATGATTTCACTCTTTATTTGCACTCTGGTGTATTTACTTGTGGCTTTGGCAGTTTCAGCTAATTTGTCAATCCCAGAGATTATTGCTGCAAAAGATTTTTCACTAGCAGAAGCTTCTAAACCTGCATTTGGAAAGTATGGTTTGTGGTTTACCGTAGGTATCGCCATAGTAGCTACTATTTCAGGGGTGATTGCCAGTATATTTGCCGTTTCAAGGATGACCGCTATGCTTACGGAAATAAATCTAATCCCACATAAACATTTTGGAATGCCCGGTGGGTTGCAAAAGCACCTGTTAGTTTATACTGTAATAATTGCCATTTTGCTCACGGCATTTTTCGACCTGTCTCGTATTGCTTCCCTTGGAGCTATTTTTTACTTAACCATGGATATAATACTCCAGTGGGGCGTTTTAAAAAATCTTAGAAAAGAAGTAAATGTCAACGTAGCAATTGTCATGATCGCCATTCTACTTGATCTGATTGTTTTGAGTGCATTTCTCTGGATAAAGGCCTCCAGTGATCCTTTGGTAATAGTGGTTTCCATCGTACTAATGTTTTTAGTATTTGTTGGAGAAAGGTGGTTTTTACAATGGGAAACAAATGAGAAGGACTAAAAATTTAAAAATCATGACCAAAGCAAATAGCAATACATCTTACGACACACTGAGCGAAGCTACTAACGCCTTGAGAAAAGAAGGTTATACAGAAGACTTCAATCTAAAGCCTGAATGTTTGGAATGCCTCACTTCCAAACTACAATTACATCCGGAAGATTTTGAAGTGGATGCTTTTTATCGGTTCGAAGGCATGAGTAACCCTGATGACAATAGCATTGTGTTTGCCATAAGCGGTAAGAATGGTATGAAGGGTGTATTGGTTGATGCTTATGGGTTATACAGTAGTAGCCTAAATGAAGCAATGGTTCAAAGACTTAAAATGACCGATAGATGATTGAGCTAGATCACATATCCACCCTTCCACCTGAGCATGCTGATAAAGCGGAAACTAAAAAAACACTGAAAAAACTTCAAAAAGAGCTTTTTCAGTTGCAGAATAAATTCTACGCTGATGGCAGGTACAGCATGCTTATCGTCTTACAAGGTCTTGATACTTCAGGTAAAGACGGTACAATCCGTCATGCCTTTAGCGGTATGAACCCGCAAGGAGTGCAGGTTAAATCTTTTAAGAAACCTACCGCAGATGAAGTCAAGCATGATTTCTTATGGCGTGTATATCCCCACTTTCCAGAAAAAGGAATGATCAAGGTCTTTAATCGCTCATACTATGAAGACATTTTGGTGCCTACCGTCAATAAAAGCCTGTCAGTTGAAGTATTGGAGCACCGTATCAATTTGATCAACGAACTGGAACATCACCTGCTGGCCAATAATACATTGATATTAAAATTTTACCTGCATATATCTGCTGATGAGCAGATAGAGCGTATTGAAGAACGTAAAACGAAACCACACAAACGCTGGAAGTACGCGAAGGAAGATGAACTGATACCCAAACAATGGGATGATTTTAGGAAAGTATACCATACAGTACTTAATGCCTGTGATCACTTGCCCTGGCATATCATCCCTGCAGACAAGCGCTGGTTTCGTAATTATACAGCTGCCAAAATTTTAGCCGAACAGCTTGAAAAACTTAATTTAGAGTACCCCGACAAATAAAATATAGACGTTATGGAAAATCATAAAGAGCATAATCACAAACACCATAAGCACGAAGAAAGTAAAAAGCATGAAAATCATTCCGGACATGAAGGTCATGACCATGTTGGTCATTCTGACCACAATCCCGGACATGGTGATATGGGACACGATCATCACAAAATGATGATAGAAGATTTCAAAAAGCGGTTTTGGATATCCCTGGTACTTACCATTCCAATACTTACTTTTTCTCCGATGATCCAGAGATTTTTAGGTTACGATTGGCTGTTGCCGGGCAATTCTTATATTCTGTTCGGACTCTCTACCATAGTTTATTTTTACGGAGGCTGGCCTTTTCTAAAAGGATTGAAGGATGAGTTGAAAGAAGGTGCCCCGGGCATGATGACTTTAATATCCATGGCCATTAGTGTTGCGTATTTTTATAGTTCTGCAACAGTTTTCGGCCTTGAAGGGGAGGATTTTTTCTGGGAGCTCGCCACTTTAATTGATATCATGCTTGTCGGCCACTGGCTGGAGATGAAATCCGTGCTTGGCGCTTCAAAAGCCTTGCAACTACTCGTGAGTATGATGCCTTCAGAAGCACATAGAGTGAAAGGTGATAGTATTGAAGAGGTAAAATTAGAAGACCTGCAAAAAGATGATATAATCCTGATCAAACCGGGAGAAAAAGTGCCTGCCGATGGAATTATTGTAGAAGGCGAAAGCTACCTGAACGAGTCCATGCTGACGGGCGAATCCAAACCTGTTAAAAAAGGATTGGAAAACAAAGTGATTGGTGGCTCACTCAATGGAAACGGTTCACTGAAAGTAAAAGTAGAACATACAGGCAAAGACAGCTACCTCAATAAAGTGATCACACTGGTCCAGGAAGCACAAAAGTCCAAGTCCAAAATGCAGAACCTTTCAGATCGTGCTGCTAAGTGGCTTACCTATATTGCCTTGGCAATAGGATTCGGAACATTGGCCACTTGGTTGTTCTTAGGATTTCCTTTTGTATATGCCTTGGAGAGGATGGTTACCGTAATGGTTATTGCCTGTCCTCATGCGCTCGGTTTGGCCATCCCATTGGTGGTTGCCATATCCACAGCAGTTTCTGCACAAAATGGTTTGCTGATCAGGAACAGAACAGCTTTTGAAGAATCCCGAAAGATTTCCACTTTACTCTTTGATAAAACAGGGACATTGACCAAAGGTGATTTTGGAGTCACACGAGTTGAATCAGTTGATAAGCAATACTCTTCGGATGAAGTCTTACGACTGGCGAGTGCGTTAGAACAAAGTTCCGAACATCCTATTGCGGTCGGTATTGTGAAAAAGGTAAAAGAAGGTAAAACGGCCATTCCTCAACCAGAAAATTTCAATGCCATCACTGGCAAAGGTGTGGAAGCAAAAGTGGAAGGAAAAAACATAAAAGTGGTTAGTCCAGGATACTTACGAGATGAAAAAATAACTATTCCTGAAGATGCTTACAGTGATGCCGCAGAAACGGTAGTATTCGTTTTAATCGATGGATCATTGGCAGGCTATATTGCACTGGCAGACGAAATAAGGGCAGAATCTGCTGAAGCCATCGAAGTATTTAAGAAGAACAACATTAAAGTGTTAATGGCAACAGGCGATAATGAAAAGACAGCCAAAGCAGTAAGTGATAAATTAGGATTGGATGGCTACTATTCTGAAGTGCTTCCTCATCAGAAAGTGGAAATCGTAAAAGAACTCCAAGGCAAAGGTGAGTTTGTGGCCATGACTGGTGACGGGGTTAATGATGCCCCAGCCTTGGCACAAGCCAACGTAGGTATTGCAGTAGGGTCAGGGACAGATGTAGCAGCCGAAACGGCAGATATTATTCTGGTCAATAGCAACCCACAGGATATTGCCAATCTGATTTTATTTGGCAAAGCCACTTACAGTAAGATGATACAAAACCTGATATGGGCTACTGGCTACAATGTAATTGCGATTCCACTCGCGGCAGGGGTCCTTTATTCCTCTGGTTTTGTATTAGGACCTGCGGTTGGGGCAGTATTTATGAGTTTGAGTACCATTATAGTGGCTATCAATGCGCAGCTGTTGAAGAAGAAAATAGGTAATAGATAATGGGTAATCGTGAAATGCTTGGCGGGATAATTATAGTCCTATTAAGTATTTTTGTAGTAATGAGTGGGTATGGCGTACTGCTGCCCGTTTTGCCCTACTATACGGAACGACTTGCTCTAAAGTCCGGAGTGGTATCTGACGAAAATATCAACTATCACATAGGCATCCTTACCAGTATTTACCCATTTTTTCAACTGCTATTTGCTGTAGTTTGGGGTAAGCTATCCGACCGTTTCGGTCGGAAAGTGCTCATCGTTATGGGTCTGGCTGGCTTTGCCTTGATGCAGATTATGACGGGGCTGGCAAATTCTTTGACCATCCTATATGTAGCAAGAATCCTTGGAGGAATATTCTCATCTGCTGTTATACCCGCGAGTAATGCTTACCTAAGTGACCTTACAAATAGTAAACAACGAAGAAAAATACTAGCCTGGTCAGGAGTGGCTGTCAGCGCGGGTGTCATTGCCGGGCCAATGATTGGTGGGTACCTGGCACAAACCAACCTTCATTTCAATACAGCAATAGGCCACTTCCTCTTGAACAGGTTCAGTGTACCTTTTTTGGCCATCGCTTTGTTAGGAATAGTCGCTTTGGTAGTCGTTATGCTGTGGCTCAAAAAACCAAAGAAACAGCACACAAATAAGCAGCAAGGGAAACTCAAAACAACAGGGATGTTGGCTAATACTGTCTTCTTAAAGCTCTTGTTACTATCATTAGTAATACAATTAGCTGTTACGCTATTTGAAACTGTTTTTTCCGTGTACGCCAAAGATATACTCATCTTTGATGCCACACAGGTAGGTCTTGGGTTTATGCTTTGTGGCTTGATAATGGCCATTTTGCAACCTTTATTTGCCAGTTTTGATGAAAATATACTACCCATGAAATTGCAACTGATTATCGGTTTTTTATTGGCTGCCTTATCGATGGGGTTGTTCACATTGATTAAAGCTGACTACTATGTATTCTCAATGATCATAATTTTTGCAACAGGCGGTGCAATGGTAACACCAAACCTCATAGCCTCGATCTCGTTCATTGATGAAAATAATACAGGGACTTATTTATCCACCCAAACCTCTACCAATAGCATCGGTCAGGTGCTGGGGCCATTGTTGGGTATGTGGATTTATTCTTTTGGTAACTCATGGCCATTTTTGATTATCGGGATAACCCTGCTGTTGGTGACTATTTTGATTATGCCGGGACTAAAACTCAATAAATCTTAGCTTACCATTAAATACAACAGAGATGAAAGAAATAACGGAATACTTAGGAGATCAGGCAGAATATCTGCTGCAACATACTTGTAAAACCATTGACAAAACAAGGCTTACCATACCCGGACCGGATTATCTGGATCAGGTTTTTCTGAATACAAACAGAAATCCGCAGGTGCTTAATTCACTATCAAGATTGTATAATAGTGGTAACCTGGCAGGCACGGGCTACTTGTCAATTCTTCCGGTAGATCAGGGCATTGAACATTCCGCTGGGAGTGCTTTTGGCCCCAATCCGGACTACTTTGATCCTGAGAATATTGTACAGCTTGGTTTGGAAGCAGGTTGTAACGGGGTAGCCTCTACCTTTGGTGTATTAGGGCTTACCGCCCGAAAGTATGCGCATAAAATTCCTTATATCGTAAAAATCAACCATAATGAGCTGCTAACCTATCCCAACAAGCATGACCAGATCTTATTTGGAACAGTAAAGGATGCCTGGAACATGGGAGCTTGCGCCATTGGGGCTACCGTATACTTTGGGTCGGCAGAGTCAAACCGGCAGATCCGTGAAATTTCAGAAGCCTTTGCTTATGCCCATGAATTAGGGATGGCCACTATCTTGTGGTGTTATACCCGAAATGAAGCCTTCAAAACCAAGGACAAGGATTACCATACAGCCGCTGACCTCACAGGCCAGGCCAACCATCTGGGAGTGACCATTCAGGCAGATATTATCAAACAAAAGCTGCCTGAAACAAATGGTGGTTTCAAGGCTTTGGATTTTGGTAAGACTTCTAAAGAAATGTATGAGAAGTATACTTCTGATCATCCCATTGATCTCTGCAGGTACCAGGTAGCCAACTGCTACATGGGCAAGATAGGCCTGATCAACTCGGGAGGGGCATCATCCGGTGATTCGGACTATGCTGAAGCCGTAAAAACAGCTGTAATTAATAAACGAGCCGGGGGAATGGGCCTTATCTCGGGTAGAAAAGCATTCCAAAGACCCAGAAAGGAAGGTATTGAACTGCTTAATTTGATCCAGCAGGTTTACCTTGATAAAGAAATTACTATTGCTTAACTATTTATAACTAAACCAGTAACTATGATGAAAAAATTATTTACCACCACTATTTTGGCTTTATCAGGATTAATGTTTTCCTGCAATGATTCAGTCAAACCCCAAAATACAGCCAACGAAGTGCTGGACTTATTTGTCAGTTCAGTAAATGATAAAAATTTAGAGCCGTTGAATGCAGTTTTCTCTCCAAAAGCAAAAATATACGAACAGGGATCGGTTGATGATTCCTGGGAGCACTATAGAGACGGTCATTTGGGAAAAGAAATTGAAGAAATGGCAAACATGACCTTCGATATCGAAATAGCTGAATCCTTGGTTAACAAAGAAATGGCGCTATTGCGAGGCAATTATTTGATTAAGGGCGAAATGCAAGGCCAACAGATCAATTCTGCCGGATTGGTGACCCTTTCCATGCAAGTAGAAGGTGATATGTGGAAGATCGTTCACTTACAGTTTTCCAGAGGCTGTAAGAAGGTCGCAACTGATCATGCTGCACATGGTGCTGTAAATGATGATAAGCCTAAACCCAAGAGTCCAAAGACGGCAGCTATGGGAAATGCAGGAAATACACATATACATATTGATTATTCTTCCCCAAGTGTGCGAGGGAGAACAATCTGGGGAGGTCTGGTAGAATACGATAAAGTGTGGGCCACGGGCGCGCACAGAGCAACAGCCATCAACTTTTCTGAAGATGTAGAGATCAATAGTACCAAAGTTCCTGCCGGTAAATATGGTTTTTTCACTATTCCGGGTGAAAAGGAATGGACGTTGATCATCAATAAAAACTGGGATCAGCACATGAGTGATGACTATGATCCATCCCTTGATGTAGTAAGAATAAAAGTGAACCCTGAGAAACTATCAGAAAACCAGGAAGCGCTTACCTATGCGGTGAATGAAACGGGCAATTCAACAGCAGAAGTAACTATCGTATGGGAAAAGCTGAAGGTTTCTTTTGAGGTGAAATCACTGTAAAATCAGAATAGCAGGAATGGTATTGCATTAAAGCCATTCCTGAACTTTAAACATGGAGGAGTCTAAGACAATTAAAGCTAAAAGTTTATTAACATGGATGGCGCTGATAGCTTTCGTTCTGAACTTTATCTGGGAAAACCTTCATGCCGGTTTATATAATGAGTACAATCTCTTTATGAAAAGCATCTACTTCCTCGGATGCACGATTGGAGATGTTGTACTCACATTCATCATATACGGCCTTGTTGCTGTTGTCCTCAAAGACAAGTACTGGATTAGAAATTTTAATTTTAAAATATTGCTAATCGTCCTCATAATGGCCAGCTTAGTCTCGTTAACAGCAGAGTGGGTGGCTGTAGAACTAGACTTTTGGAGCTACAATGAAAGAATGCCTGTTGTACCTTTCTTAGATATAGGACTGTCACCATTCCTGGCTATTATAGTCAATCCAATACTGAGTTTTATATGCGCTCGTAAAATTGTTTTTTCGTAGTATTTTCATTGAATAAAAATAGTGAACCATCAAACCGTATAAGCCAATAATTTCGTACATCAAACACCGAATTTTATAAATCATAACGCACTAAAAAGTGTTTATTTAAATGATGATAAATGCCATATCTAAATGACAGACAGTAAAATTCTACATATTAAAAATATGGTTTGCCCGCGCTGTATAACAGCGGTTAAGCAACTCATGGAAGAATTAGAGATACCCTTTCAAAATGTGGAACTGGGTAAGATTGAACTCAAAAAAGGATTAGGGGATGAAGAAAAAAGCAGGTTAAATGAAGGGCTGGAAACAGTGGGTTTTTCGCTTATAGATGATCGCAAAAGCAGACTGATAGAGCAGATGAAAAATTTGATTGTTCAAAAGATTCATCATTCACAGGAGGTTTTAGATGTGAAGTGGGCTGATTTGATCGCTGACCAACTCAACTATGACTATAAATATCTCGGCATGCTTTTTTCATCCGTAGAAAGCATTACCCTTGAGCAATATATCATCCGCCAGAAAATTGAGCGCATCAAAGAATTGCTGATCTATGATGAACTTACACTGAGCCAAATAGCCTTTCAGTTAGGATACAGCAGTTCGGCACATTTAAGTAGTCAATTTAAAAAAGTCACTGGTATGACACCTTCTCAGTTTAAAAGTACTATTGATAGAAAAAGAAACACATTGGATAACATATAAACATATAATTATTCAATATTGAAATCCCGTGTGCTCGGCATACTGACAATTTTGTAAAACCTTCAGCAAATCCTATAGTACTTATTCCTTCTGCACTTCCGAATTTTGTATTGTTCATCTCAGAACATATAGATTAAAAATGATATATGGAAGCCATAGATATTATTGAACCAAAAAGAAGACCATCTCAAAAGATGGACAAGACACTAAAAAAATCCTTTCCTGTAACGGGGATGACTTGCGCCTCATGTGCCTCCAGCGTGGAGTCCATCCTTACCCATACTGAAGGTGTGGCCAAGGCAAGTGTCAATTTCGCTAATAGTTCGGTATTAGTAGAATATAACGATTCACTCACCTCAGAGGATTTGCGTAAGGCGCTACAGTCAGTTGGTTATGATTTGATTGTTGACGCTGAAAACCCATCAGAAGCGCAGCAGGAGCTTCAGGAAAAGCATTATCAGGAAGTAAAAAGACGAACCATTTGGTCTGCTATCTTAACGCTACCGGTATTCATTCTGGGCATGTTCTACATGGACTGGGTGCCGGGCAGATGGATTTCTCTGGCATTTACCATTCCGGTTTTATTCTGGTTTGGCAGAAGTTTTTTCATTAATGCCTATAAACAAGCCAGGCACGGGAAGGCCAACATGGATACGTTGGTGGCCCTGAGTACGGGGATTGCATTCATTTTCAGCTTGTTCAATACCTTATTTCCTGAGTTTTGGCACAATAGGGGCATACATCCACATGTGTATTATGAAGCGGCTACCGTAATCATCACTTTCATCTCACTGGGAAAAGTATTGGAGGAAAAAGCGAAATCCAATACCTCTTCTGCCATCAAAAAACTAATGGGTTTACAGCCGAAAACATTGAGAGTGATTGTGGATGGAGAGGAAGTGGAAATGCCCATTGCCTCGGTTGAGGTGGGTTATACCATTTTGGTTCGTCCGGGGGAGAAGATACCTGTAGATGGTGAAGTGGCCGAGGGAAATTCTTTTGTGGATGAAAGCATGATTACAGGAGAACCCATACCGGTGGAGAAAAGCAAAGGTGAAAAAGTGTTTGCAGGGACGGTCAACCAGAAAGGTAGCTTTCGCTTTACGGCTGAGAAAGTAGCCGGGGAGACCTTACTTGCCCAAATAATCAAAATGGTGCAAGAAGCCCAGGGGAGTAAAGCCCCGGTTCAAAAGCTGGTGGATAAGATAGCCGGAATATTCGTGCCGATAGTAATGGTTATTTCCATCGTGACTTTTATTACCTGGATGTTGGTAGGTGGAGATGATGCCTTCACGCATGCATTGCTTACCTCGGTAGCTGTATTGGTGATCGCCTGCCCCTGTGCTTTGGGGCTAGCTACCCCAACGGCTATTATGGTTGGTGTCGGAAAGGGCGCTGAAAACAATATTCTGATCAAAGACGCTGAAAGCCTGGAATTAGGATATCAGGTAAATGCTGTTGTTTTAGACAAAACGGGCACCATCACCGAAGGGAAGCCGGTCGTTACGGATATCTTTTGGGAAGATGAGGAGCAATCCGAAAAGCTCAAGCCCATGGTACTGGCCATGGAGTCGCAATCGGAACATCCTTTGGCAGAAGCGGTGGTTCAAAAGCTAAAAGAGGAAGGCATTAAATCTGCAACCATTTCACAGTTTAACAGCATTACGGGGCGGGGGGTTGAAGCAAAGTATAAAAATGGCACGAGCTTCTATATCGGTAACCAAAGATTGCTTGCCGAACATAATATCAGTGTGAGTAATCAACTTGACAAAAAAGCCAAAACACTTCGGGAGGAAGCTAAAACAGTCATCTTTTTTGCCAATCAAGATCAGGCTTTAGCTGTGCTGGCAATTGCCGATAAGATTAAGGAAACATCTAAAAAAGCTATTGAAACCCTTCAGGAAAGAAACATTAACGTGTACATGCTCACCGGTGATAATCAGCAAACAGCCCATGCAGTTGCCGAACAGGTAGGCCTTAAGGAGTTTAAAGCAGAAGTATTGCCTTCCGACAAAGCAGATTTTGTAAAAGGGCTACAAGTCAAAGGAAAAATTGTGGCGATGGTTGGAGATGGCATCAACGACTCACACGCTCTGGCACAAGCCGATGTGAGTATTGCGATGGGCAAAGGTTCTGACATAGCAATGGATGTGGCGAAGATGACGTTGATAACTTCAGACCTGCAGTCCATACCCAAAGCACTTAAGCTATCTAAGAAAACCGTATTGGGTATTCGTCAGAACCTCTTTTGGGCATTCATTTACAACATTATCGGTATCCCGATAGCAGCCGGGCTTTTATACCCGGTAAACGGCTTTTTACTTGATCCGATGATTGCGGGCATGGCGATGGCCTTCAGTTCGGTATCGGTAGTAGCCAATAGTCTGCGGTTGAAAGCAGCAAAAATTTAAGAATCAAATTATAAACTTTAAATAGACTAAATAATGAACACTTTAAAATTCAAAACCAATATCAATTGTGGCGGATGCCTTTCAAAAGTGACTCCCTTCTTGAACGAGGAAAAGAACATAAAAAAATGGGATGTCAACCTTGAAAGTGATGACCGCATACTTACTGTAGAAACTTCTGATCTGACTGAAGAAGAAGTAAAGAAAACGGTACAGAAAGCGGGTTTTAAGGCTGAGGCAGTGTAGTGCAGAATAATTGCAATCAATTTAAAATAAACCTCAGAGGTAGAAAAAATCTCTGAGGTTTTCGTGTTATTTAAAAGTATAAAAAGGCAGTTTTTTGATTTGATCATTTGCAGTTACCTGAGACGCAAGACTTATGAAAAGAGCAATAAAGAGATGGAAATAACGAATAAATCAATTGTTAACTGTCCAAACTGCGGATATCAAAAAGAAGAAGAAATGCCAACTGACGCTTGTCAGTTCTTTTATGAATGTCAAAGCTGCAAAGCAGTACTGAAACCAAAACAAGGAGACTGTTGTGTATTTTGTAGCTATGGTACAGAACAATGTCCACCAATTCAGCAAGACAGGAGTTGTTGCTAAAAAAGTTATGAAGAAAACCACCTTCCATATCAGTAAAATGGACTGCCCCTCAGAGGAGCAAATGATCCGCATGAAGCTGGAGCCTTATAATGAGGTAAAGCAACTTTCATTTGATATACCCAATCGCAGACTGGAAGTATATCACACAGACGAAGTGGACAAGATCCATCAGGCCATTACTGAACTTAAACTCAATGACCGGTTAGAAAGTACGGAAGATGAAGCTGAGTTGCCGTTGGCTGCTGACGACTCCGAACAGCGGAAAATACTTTGGTGGGTACTGGGTATCAATTTCGGATTCTTTGTGGTAGAGATGACTACCGGATGGATATCCCGTTCCATGGGGTTAGTAGCTGACTCACTTGACATGCTGGCAGATTCCATCGTCTATGGCCTGAGCTTATTTGCTGTAGGTGCAGCAATGTCTCGCAAGAAAAAAGTAGCCAAAATCAGTGGTTATTTTCAAATGGTACTGGCGCTATTAGGATTTTCAGAAGTATTGCGCAGGTTTTTCAGAGAAAGCGAAACACCTCTGTTTCAATGGATGATTATCATATCAGTACTGGCCCTCATCGGCAATCTGGTTTCGCTCTGGCTGATCAATAAAGCTAAAAGTGATGAAGCTCACATGCAGGCTAGTGCCATATTCACTTCCAATGACATTATTGTAAATGGCGGAGTGATCCTGGCCGGTGTGTTAGTTTATTTTCTTGATAGCAAATGGCCCGATTTGGCCATTGGGGCAATTGTTTTCACCTTCGTAATGCGAGGGGCTGTAAGGATATTGAAAATAGCTAAATAAATAATTGACCGATAAAAATAGAAGATATGAATGCATGGTTATGGGTAGGAGTTTTAGTAATAGCCGCATGGGCTGCACATTGGGGAGCTGACCAATTGCTTACACCGCTCAAAATGTTGCGGAAACAATGGGGACTCACCGCTTCGGCAGGAGCTGCTTTTTGGCGATTGTAACGGCAAGCCCCGAAGTAGCAGTTAACATCACCAGTGCTGCCCGGGGTGTATCAAATATAGGCTTAGGAAACTTACTGGGTTCTAATATCATCTCCATTCCCCTCATGGTTACGATAGCCTATTTTGCTTCACGCAAACAATTCAAAAACAACCCCAAACATCAGGAACATTTGGAAGCTAACCTGTTGGCTTTAAACAAGCGTTCCGTATCCGTTTTGTCACTGCCCTATTTGGGTATAATCGCATTGGTAGCTTTACTAACCTTACCGGAAGCCTGGCGAGGCTTGCAACCGATTGACGGATGGATCATGCTCGGGGCTATGCCGCTTTTTTAACCCACGCTATTGTCAAAGGAAGAAAAGAAGGAGAAAAAATAGAATGGACACAAAAGAAAATATGGCTTTCCATTGCCGGAGCATTTACCATAGCGGCCGGGGCATTTTTCATTGTGAAAGCCACTGAGAACATTGTTTCGGCTTTGGGTATATCAGAGATTGTAGGAGGACTATTCATCACCGGTATTATGACCACTGCCCCTGAAGTATTTAAGACCTGGAGTGTGGTAAAAGGTGGAGAGGTTACCGCAGGTACCACCAGCGTGATAGCCGACAATGCCATCACCATGACAGTGGCATTTTTCCCTTTAGCCCTGGTAACCACGCCAGTGGAGGATTTTCAATTGTATTGGGTCAACCTGGCTTTTGTAGGATTGATGCCATTGCTTTATTCGGTTTTTGTCCATCAAAGCAAGCAGCTCCATGGATTCAGCAAATGGCAAATATTTGTGTTTGATGCAGCTTATGTTGCCTATTTATTGATCATGGCGTTTTTCGTCTTAAAACTTTTTTAATCTTATGGAAGAGTATTTATTCAAAGACTATAAGCACCGTCTCAACGCCCTGGATAAGGATGTCAGGATACTGGTTTTAAAATATGCAGAAGAATTCTACGTCCATGATAAATGCACAAAGGCAGAAGCCATAGACCGGGCGATTGCGAAAGCTGAAATGAAAAAAGAAATTTATAACTTGACTATAGACCACTATGCTACAGATACTTGAATTCACCAAAAATAATATAATAGCCACCAGGGCTGAGGATAACCTGACTGAAACAGATATTCAGAAAATACATCCCTTGATTCACAACATTGTGAACCGTGGGCAAAAAGTACGGTGGTACTTTGAGATGGAGAATTTTTCCGGATGGAAGTTCAATGCTTTCTGGAAGGATTTAAAAATGGATTTGTCGCATGCTGATGATTATGAAAAGATAGCCATGGTAGGCGAAAAGAAATGGCAGGAATGGATCACCCAGTTTATGAAACCACTTACCAATGCGGAAATCCGTTACTTTGATTTGGAAGAAAAAGAAGAAGCAAAGGAATGGATTAATTAAGTCAGGCCGAAGCAGTCCTTCGGCCTGGCTTAAATTTACGCTTTATTTATTTCGGTCTGTAACCAACTGATAAACACAAGGTATCACCACCAAATTCAAAATGGTAGCTGATAGCAATCCACCCAAAATCACCACAGCCATTGGACTTTGAATCTCACTCCCTGGCTCACCGCCTTTTAGGGCTAATGGGATCAAGGCCAGGCCTGTAGTAAATGCGGTCATCAAAATAGGATTGAGCCTGTCCAAAGCACCTTCTTTGATCAACGCAACGCCTTGTTTGCCTTCCCTGCGCAAGTCTTCGTACCTGGAAACAAGCAAAATCCCATTTCGCGTAGCGATACCAAATAAACTGATAAAGCCAATGGTAGCTGCAATGCTGATGATACCCGAAGTGAAATAGACAATTAGAATGCCCCCAATCAACGCCAATGGCAGATTGATCAGCACCACAAAAGCCAGTTTCACATCTTTAAACTCAAAGTAAAGCAGCAGATATATGATAAGAATAGCTATGATAGCAGTAAGCAACAATAATTGGGAGGCTTTGGCTTCACTTTCAAATTGCCCACCAAACTCCACCCGATAACCTTCTGGTATATCAACGCTACTGCTTATGGTTTGCTGTATCTCATTGACCGCACTCCGCAAATCACGCCCCTGCACGTTGGATGCAACTACGATCTTTCTCTGTACATCTTCACGGCTGATAGTATTTGGACTGCTTACTGATGATACAGTTGCTAGTTGATCTATGCTCGTTTGACCACCATTGGGCAGGCTTACGAGGGCAGTTTTAATGCGTTCTATCTTATTCCTAAAATCATCCTGATAGCGCACTACAATATCAAAGTATTTTTGCCCTTCATAGATTTCACCAGCTTCCTCTCCTGCAAAGGCGATGTCTACCTGCTCCATAAAATCACCAACCGTCATACCAAAAGCAGAAAGCATTTGACGTTTCGGTTTGATACGAATCTGAGGCACTTCAATCTGTTGAGCAACGGCCACATCGGCCAAGCCTGGTATGGGTTTGATAGCCTGCTCCACATCCTTACCTACTTCATACAAGCGTTGCAAATCAGGGCCAAAAATTTTAATGGCAATATTGGCACGTGTTCCAGAAAGCATGTGATCAATTCGGTGAGCTATAGGTTGGCCCAGGGTGATGTTTACACCCGGCACAATACTGAGTTTTGTTCGTACCTCTTCAAAAAACTCCTCCTTAGATTTATCTTCCAGCGTAAACGGAACATCAATTTCAGCAGCATTTACACCTTGGGCATGCTCATCCAGCTCTGCACGTCCTGTTCTACGCGTCACCACATCAACTTCAGGCATTTCCAATAATTGTTGCTCTACCAGTTTGCCCACCTTATTGCTTTCTTCCAGTGACATGCCAGGAGGGCCTACTACACTTATTACAAGTGAGCCTTCGTTAAATTCTGGTAAAAAGCTTCTACCTAATTGAGTTAACAATCCAATGCTCAGTATAAAAGCAATAACTGTAACCCCAATTATCGTTTTAGGAAAACGCATGGCTCCACCAAGCACACTAGCATATCGTTTTTGCAGCCATCGCTCCACCTTGGTGCCTTCAGCACTTTTACTCAATTGCTTTTCACTTTTGAGCAAATAGGAGCACAATACCGGTGTTACGGTCACGGCTACCACTAATGAGGTGAGCACAGAAGTAACAAAAGCAATACCCAGAGGTTGCAGCAGTCGCCCCTCCATACCACTCAAAAAGAATAAGGGCACAAACGAAACAATGATAATCAGGGTGGCTATTATTATAGAACTCCTGATTTCTATGGAAGCATCTTTTACTACCGTGAGAATAGGCTGACGTTCATTCTTTGGCTTTCGGATGTTCTCTCGCAACCGCTTGTACACATTTTCCACGTCAATAATGGCATCATCCACCAGCGCACCAATGGCAATGGCCATTCCGCCCAGACTCATGGTATTAATGGTATAGCCTAATAGCTTAAGAACAATGATTGAAACCAATAATGAAATAGGGATGGCCAGCAAAGAAATCAATGTGGTTCTCCAGTTCATTAGGAAAATAAACAGCACGATCACTACAAAAAAAGCACCTTCCAACAATGTTTGATTCAAATTACTAATGGAAGCCTCTATAAAATTAGATTGCCGGAAAATCTGGCTTTTGATCTCAACACTTTTCGGTAAAGTTTGTCCCAGCTCTGCAATTGCTTCATTCAGCCGCTCTGTCAAGTCCAGTGTGTTCACATCCGGTTGTTTGGATATGGTAAGGATCACAGCAGGAGAAGCATTCAGGGAACCGTCTCCTATTTTGTCCGCTGCACCTATTTGGACAGTGGCCATATCCCTAATCTTAATGCTTTGCCCATTAACCTGCTTTACCACGGCCTCTTCCAATTCCTCAACAGCGTAGGCTCGTCCACTACCTTTTATGATGTACTGGTTGCCATGTTGATTGAAAAAACCTCCCGGAGCATTTACATTGGCTTCTTTTACTTTTTCCACCAACTCACGAAGACTTACATCATAGTATTTAAGCTTTTCGGGATGGGCAAACACCTGGTATTGTTTGTAATCCCCGCCAATAACGATAACATTGGCAATGCCACCTATGGCTTTTAAACGTGGCCTGATCGTCCAATCAGAAAGCGTTCTTAATTCCATAGGTGACAAGCTATCTGAGGTTACACCCAGAAGCATAATTTCCCCCATGATGGATGAAATAGGTGCCATAGTCGGTGCACCTATACCACTGGGTAAATTTTCACGTACCATTGGTATGCGTTCGCTCACAATTTGCCGGGCGCGATAGATATCGGTACCCCAGTCAAACTCAACCCAAACAATAGAAATACCTGTGGCTGAAGAGGAGCGTATCCTTCGCACATTAGGAGAACCGTTCATGGCAGTTTCTAACTGATAGGTCACCAGTTTCTCTACTTCTTCAGACTCCAAACCATGGGCTTCTGTCAAAATGGTGACTGTTGGTGCTGTTAGATCAGGGAATACATCCACGTTCATTGTTCGTGCCAAATAAAGACCGGCCACACTTAGCATAACTGCACCCAATAAAACCAGCAGCCTGTTTTGGAGTGATATTGATAATATTTTATTTAGCATATCATTTCCTTTTTAATGTTCATGGCCATGAGCTGGCGTAGTTCCGGACATAGAAGCCATTTTTACCTGATAAGCACCTCTGGCTACTACCACTTCACCAGTTTCAAGCCCTTCAGTAATCTCAGTAAATTCTCCATTGCTCCGACCGATCATAACTGGTCTCCGTTCAAAACTTTCTCCAGAGAGCTGAACTATTACAGAGTAACTACCATAATCTTCCAATAGAGCTGCCTCAGGAATAACTACAGCTTGTTTGGGTTCACCATAAGCTATCTCAACTTCGGTAAAGCTGCCTTCAGGCATCTTGATTTCCTCAGTGATCTGGGCATAGACTGAAAGCAGAGGTTTTGTACTTTCCACTTCTTTTCCAACAGAAAGAACTGATCCTCCTGAGGCTTGGATGCTTGACCACTGTCCATTTTCCTTCTGATAGAATACGTTTTGGATGTTTTGCAAAACAGAAGCATAAGAGGCACTGACCTGGGTCTCCAATAAGCTTGTGCGATGAGAGCCAATGGTTAACAGTTGAGCTCCTTGGCTGACAAAATCACCATTACTTATTGAAATGGATTTTACATACCCATCAAATGGAGCTGTGACCTGTTTTCCACCTGCCGAATAACCGGCTTTTAAGGTTTCATAATTTGATTTGGCCACCTTGTATTTGCTTTCCACCTGTTCCAGCTCAGCTTTAGGTACAATTTTGGACTCATAAAGCTGCTTTTTACGCTCGTATTCTGCCTTAGCCTGTTCAAAATTTGCCCTCGCTTGCTCAATCTCTGTTTGTAGATTGTTAGAAGTAAGCCCTTTACTGCTTATGGTCATCAACACCTGTCCTTGCTTTATTTCTGTACCCTCGGTCAGATTGTCCATGGCAAAGCTTACCACCCCTGAAGCATTGGCTGAAAGAGAGCGTATGGCTCCCGGAGCGGCCTTCCATACGCCTGATGTTTTAATGACATCATAAATTTCACCGGAAACTACAGGAGCCGTCTGGAAATCAATCTTCCAGGCTTGCTCTTTGAGAAAGCTGATAGCACCTCCATCTTCTTCATTTCCAACTGCACTAATGGCTTCTTCAGCATCCGCAAACACCCGGATATCATTAATTACAATTCTATCCTGATACTGAGGTGTTTTAATATCAAACATCAGTTGATAGCTCCCGGTAGTCTTTGGCTGTAAGGAGGGTGAGAAAATTCCCGGAGAAGAAGGTGCTTCTACAGTATGTCTGATTCCTTTTCCCTCCTTAACCAAACTCACCGTTACACTACCTTCCCTTACGGGTTTGTGATTTTTCAAAACAGTAAAGTGAGCCGCAAATCGACTGGTTTTCCCAACCACCAACACTGGAAATTCTACGAATAACTCCGTTTTATCTGTCCAGCGGGTATAATCTACCCTTGGTATTTCGCCTGCCTCATCTATATGGCCTCCTGCCGCATCGTGGGCATGGCCATGCTCTTCTGTTGACTGACAGGAAGCTGCCAGCAACGCAATTAATATGATTATGTATCGCATTTCTTTATCTGATTTTTAATGATCATGATGTTCACTGCCATCGTCATGTGTGTGAGTAGAGTCCTGATCTACGTTAAACTCTTCCTGTTCATGATGCTCTTCATCCTCATGCTGATGATCAGATTCCTCATCATGGGCGTGACCGTGTGCCTCTTCGGTTTCGTGTTCATGCCCATGCTCTTCTTTTGAAGACTTTGAGGTGCATGAAATGGTAAAAAGGATTAGTAATGCGAATACTATATTTCTCGTTTTCATATTTCTAGTAGTTAATTTTTTGATGGGTGATTCTTAAATTCAAAACTCATAATTCAAAACTCATAATTTCAGCCTTTAGCTGATGCAACTCTTTTTCTATCTCCAGCATTTTATCATAAGCCTGCCGGTAAAATTGTAGTTCCACGTAATAGTCCATAAAGGAAATTTGTCCTAGCTGGTAAGCTTCCAACAACAGGTTTTCACTATTCAAACCTTCCAATGTAGTTGTATACTCCCGGTATTTCCGAAGCATCAAATCATACTGATTGTATTGCTCCATGAAATTTGAATGACGTTCAGTAGTAACTGCTTCGGTATTGGACTGCCGATATTGGTATTGTGCTTTTGCTGCCTTTACTTTATTCCTGCTATTCCAAAGGGGGATGGATATTCCACCGTACACACCGGAATAGTTATTTCCCATTACCCCCTGATGATTGAAGCCGGCAGTAAGATTAGGCAGTAATTGGTTTTTCTGCACCTGTACTTGTTGCATGGCAACTGCTTCACCTCCTTTTAATGCTTTAATGACAGGATCAATGGATTTTATTTGTTGCCAGATACTATCAGAAGGTGCAACAGTCAGTTCATCGGAAAATTCAGACTGTTCAAAACGTATGAGTTCGCCTCCATTCAGCTTTTGGAGCGAAAGCTGCACATTTTGGATTTCATTCTCAATTTGTTCTATCTGAAATTGCTCCTGCATCCAGGCAATTTTGGCTTTATTAAGCTCCAAAATGCCAACCTGTTCTTTTTCAAATAGCTCTTGCACCTGGTCAAAGACCTGTCGGGCCTGCTCTACTCGAAGTAGTTCCACCTCCTTACGCTTGGTTAGTGAAATCAGCTCCAAGCAGAATTTTTTAGCAGGCAGTAAAATATCCTGTCTTCGCTGGTTATATTCCAGTTGTAGCTGATCGGTTTGCTTATCAATCCATTTGGAACGCGCGGCATATACCGTAGGAAATTCAAATGATTGAGAAACCTGAAATTCCGAATAGTCTCCCGTGTTATGTTCACCAAATGGAAGGTAAAATGCCGCAACCTGCGGGTCGGCTAAATTATTTCCGGATTTCAAGTCAAGCTCTCTACTTTCCATGAGCGATTGGAAAGCTTTTAGTTCTTTATTGTTTTGCTCTATTTCCTGAAGTACCTGATCAATTTGAGTGGATTGAGCAAAACCACCCAAAGCAAACAGGCATCCGCCAAGAGCGAATACGATTTTTTTTAACATGTATTATTATTTTAGGTTAAACCTGAATGTAAATGGTAAGCCACCTGCTTATATGAAGCAGTATGATTTACACCAAAAGATTAACCTAATACAGGAGGGCCTCTAAGTGAGGGAATAGATAAATAGAGATGTTGATAGCCTGTCGTGAAACGGGGAACAGGCTCTAGTGTACTGCTGTGGTGATCAAATGAGAAAAGTTCCAGTTGCGGTAAAACGAATGTGAGTAAAACCTGAATTTGTGGTTTAACCTCATTTCTTACCTGAAAATCATTGGAATGATACGTATGTGCATGACTGCCCAATAGAAAACCCAATAATCCGGAAAGATCATCGGGATCTTTATTTTCTTCTTTGTCGTGATCATGGCTATGAGCATGAGAATGGTGATGTCCGGAAGTCTCTATGGCATCATTTAGTTCATGCTGATGATGATTATGAGGCAATGCCTGATGCAGCAAAAGCACACTGAATATGCTCAGAAAGAAATATGCTGATATGTGTTTAAATGGCTGCATTCAGATGCAAAATACGGTATTTATTGTCAGACGACAAAATTGAAAAAAGCGAAGGTAAATCAACCTTGTGAGTAGGGATATAAACTTTGTGTTATATAAAGCTTACCAATAATAAAATTAGTAATTATGGAATAAATAATTAAGTCACAACTTTTACAAAGAGCCTTTATTTAAATCAAGCATCCTCTAATAGAGCAAAAAAATCAGAATACTTTATCTTTAAATTATCGAGTATCAATAGTAAAGTTTTAACGGAAGGGTTCCTTTGTCCTCTTTCTATTTTACCAATATAGTCTTCATGTAATTCCAAAATAGAAGCTAAGTGCTCTTGGGTATAGCCTTTTTGTTTTCTTAACTGCGCTAGTTGTTCTCCTATTTTTATATTGATATCCACTTTGTAAAAGTAGATTGAAAAGAAAATCCAGAACACAGACTATTTGTGCGGATTTAAAGATTTATGCTTATATTTAAACCGAAATAGAGCTATTTGTAAAATGAGTCACTTAAGAAGAGTACTGATAAAATATGGCCCCCGATTTAACGACAAAGGATATTTTCATCGATATGTTTATATGTCAAATAGAGATGAGACTGTTACCAAAGCTTTAATCGAATTAGATTCTGGCGATCTCGAATTAATTGAATTAAGAAGTGTAAAGTTTTTAGATAGACCTGAGCGATAGTATCTAATCTAGATTTGGGGAACAATCCTTGATCCTATATCATTTTGGCTTAGTGGGTAATACCAAAAAGTATTCATAAATTAACTTTACTATGGATAAGTACAACGAAAAACGGCTAAGAATCATGGAAATCCTTAATCAAAGACAGGGTTATTTATCGAAGATTGAGAATGGTTTAGAAGATCTGAGCAAGGATGTCAAATTACTAAAAAAGGATTTTAAAGACGGATTGGCCTCTTTAGCTAAAAGTATTTCTGACTCAGAAATACTCAAATCTACAAATGATAAAAAATTCGATAAGAAATGAACTTTGAAGAATCAAATAAGAAAATCAAGAAGTTTCGTTCAGCATCAGAATTAAAACTGCAACAAATTAAACAACATTCTAAATTGATTGACGGAGCTTTTATAGAACTAAATGGTATTAATGAGAATAATCCAGATATAGTAAGCGGAAGAATTAATAAGATCAGTAGTCATTATATTGAACACGGATTTTAATTTTAAACCTAGAGAATCAATCAATTTTATTTATTGAACCAATGAAAATCCAATTTGCCTCCGATCTCCATTTAGAATTCATAATGAACAAAGCCTTTATTGAGAAATATCCCTTGCAAGCTGTAGGTGATATTTTGATATTAGCAGGTGACATTATTCCTTTCAACATAATGCATGTTGCAGATAACTTTTTTGATTATGTTTCGGATAATTTTGAAATGACCTATTGGATTCCTGGCAATCATGAATATTACCAATCCGATATAAATGATAGAAGCGGTTCATTTCAGGAGAAAATACGAGATAATGTTATTTTGCTAAATAATAAATCCATTCAAATAGGAAATTACAGATTCATATTTAGTACACTTTGGACTTATATCGGAACTCAATATGCAAATGAAATAAAGCATGGTATGAATGATTTTAGGGTGATTAAAGACGATGGATTAAGTCTTAGACCAAAAAAATATAATCAATTACATAAGGATTGCCTTTCATTTATTCAGAAAGAACTAAAAGATTGTAATGAAGATGAAAAATCAATCGTAATAACTCATCACGTTCCTACTAAAATAAATTACCCATTCAAATACAGCGGCAGCATATTGAACGAAGCTTTTGCAGTTGAATTGGAAGATCTTATAATGGAATTTAAACCTGATTATTGGATTTACGGACACCATCATGCTAAAATAAGAGATTTTCCAATTGGAGCGACTCAACTTATGACCAATCAATTAGGATATATTGATCTGCAAGAACATGAAGGTTTTAACAGGGAGCGGTTGATTTTTTAATATTTACTTACGTATAATTTATATAATTCCAATTTAATCAAAATTTTCCGCTAGCCAATATTTGAACAGTGGATCTGTAAATTTGATAGTTTTATCTGAAATCGTATAAATGGTGCCTTCCTTAAGTAGTGAATTTTTGACTTTATCAAGTTTGGCTGAATATTCCAGCCCACTTTTCCGAATAAAGTCTAAGGAATATATTTTTTTACCGTTCGATTTTGAGAGCGCAATTAAAAAGAGCCTTTGATTTACATTATATTGGCTCAATTTCGATTTGTAGCTAGCAATATATCTCCTAAGTAGTATTTCAATACAATTTTCTACCCATTCATGGGAAATAATCTTGTTATTACATTTTAAGACTTCTGAAAATAGGAATTCAGTGTAGCGCGGATTACGTTCAGTTACATTCAGAATTTTACTAATCAAATCTCTTTCAATAACCTTATCGACCTTTTTAAAACTTTTAGAAATGTAATCCGAAAATTGCTCTTTTGCAATTGGCTCTAAATATGTAATATGACCAAATTTGTATAAAAGGCTGTTCTTATTTCCAAATAGCTTGTTCATTTGGTAGATATGAGATCCGGAGATGCAGTATCTAACATGATTCTGTCTTTTAGCAATCTCATGGAATAAGTCTAAAAATGACGGTTTGATCTTGTTCCATGACAGTACACTTTGAAATTCAGATAAGCATATCAGTAAATCAATTTTTTTCTCCTTTGCTATCTTTTCTGGCAAATTTAAAATTTCTTCCTTTTGTAAGGTACTAAATGGTGCAGTGCAGGCTGATACTGAAATTTTATAACTAGCATTTTCTGTGGCTTCAATGTTATAGAATATTTCCAAAGATGACATTGTCCGCAAATAAGACTCTAAAGAATCTTTAGAAATTGCTTTTAGGCTATTTAGGATTTCAGAAGCATATTTGCATAGAAATTCATCTTCTGAGACTGAAAAAAGCATATTTAAAGAAATGGACACGATTTTCTTTTCAACTGATGCTTTTTGAATTGAGTAGTTGATTAAAGATTCTTTCTCGAAATTGTAAGGCGCAATTATTACTACATTATCAAATAAGCTTATTCTTTCTATTAATTCAGTCTTTTCGTCAATTAAAGATACAAGGTCGTTTTTCATCAATTGGATAAAAATTAATAACTGGAGGTTTAATAGTACTTACAATTAAATGAGAATTAATATAGGATACCACACAATTCACCTTCTTTAGAGATAATCTACTAAATACTAACCGATAAGTTAGTAACTAAAACCTATTCATCCAAAATCTTATCCTTTCCTTCAACCGGAAAATCAATTCAATCTGATTTCCAATATTGATTAGACAATTATTTTTGGAGAAAACTAATTTATCTTTTCTTCCCAAATAATTTATTCATTTCTTTAATCCCCTTTAAAGGAAGTTCTTCCCCCACAATCGCATCAACTACACCATCCAGTATATCTAAATATCTTGAAACCTCAATTAAAACCACTAGGGAAACTTTACCAGTTGATTCTAAGCGGACTATTGTTCCTCTATCATAGCCGGTTTGAAAGGAGAGTTCTTCCTGCGTAATGCCCTTGAATTTTCTTCTGTCTTTAAGTGCTTTGCCAATTCTTTGAAGAATTTCTGTATTTGAATAGAGCTTGTATGCTTTTGACATAATTATTTTTGTTGTATATATACAACAAATTAACGAAAAATAGATGAAATGTTGTATATATACAACATTATTTTACCAAATCACCACCACAACTTTAAAAACACTTTGGGGAAAAGTTCAAGGCCATTCATTACCGTTTCTTCTTCCTCTTTATTCCAATCATGGATTCCTCCGTCTCTTTCAATCAGTTTCATAGCTTCTAAAAGCGTATCGACATCTTGAACTTGTTCTATATCTCTAGCTAATCTTTCATTGGCTAGTTCCTGGTATCTTTCTAATCGGGGAACAATAAAACTGGCAATAGTGTGATCTAATCCCCATGTTTCACTGTCATCAAAACCTCGTTCAATTCTTTGCTTTATGAACTTCTCTTCCCTCTCGTCATCCTTTTCTGTAAGGGAAAAGCAGATGTTTGGGATGTTTAGGTATTTTATGTCAATTGGTTCGGTTTTCATAATCAAGTATTTATTGTTCCTTATCGTAGTTAGTAAAAAAAATCTGACTTTCTCCCTGAATTTCACCTTTTTGATCTAAATAATAAAGTCCTGCTATTTGATTATCAAAATTTGGTGCATTTTTAAAATCATTAGTTAAAATTTGTTTTTCACCCCGTACAATCCAAATTAAATTTAATTCGGATTCTTTTAGAAAATTTATCAAATGATCTTTCCTAATTAAAAGGCAGGATGGTCCTTCTTCATAAACAGAAGGATCAAAGCAAACTAACTCATTTTTGACATTAAGGTATTCGCCTTCTCTATCTGATTGCTTAAGACGTAGGGCGATAAAAACCGAAGGTTTAAAATAACTAATATTAGAAACTTTTGAGCAATCATATTCCTCTTCCCAATGAAAGTTTAATGCGGTATGAAAAGCTTCTGCTATAATTTTTCCAGATTTTCTATTCTCTAATTGCCTAGGCATAGAATCACCACCTGCATATTGATTGGCTTGGAAGAAGATTGAAGCAGGTGACCAATAGAACTCTCTACTAAACACCTGATAGCGAGTCGGAACAGAAGGGAACCAATATTTCCAGCTATTTTCAGCTTCTTTTTCTCTAAGTATTTTTGAAAGTTCTTTTTTAGTCACCAACCAACTTCCAATATCGTACCAAATTCTTTTACCTTTTGCACTAAATTTATCTTCACCTACTTTTTTTGGTTCCTCCCATTCTATAGTCTCAGCGAGATTTATCCATTCAACCTCATTCGAATCTTTTACCGTTAATAAGTCAATTATCTCCGGAAAGTCACTAGATTTTTTCTTCCAAGATTCAAAATCACCTTCCCAGCTTTTATAATTTTGGTTTACCCACCAAGGCTCTTTTTCTATTTTATTAATATAATTATTGCTACTTATTGACTTAAGTAATATAGTAGGATCAATGTCTCGTACATAAGGATTCCACGGACCTTCATATTCAGAAAACTGTTTGTTTTTACTCCATGGATTGCTACTTTCGTCAATCAAATTGCAATTGTCGGAAACTACGGCAAGAATTTCATAAAAAGCTAACCACTGATATTTCTTACCAATTCGCTCCAAGTTTCCACTACTTCTACCAGATCCTTGTTGTAGATCAAAATTGGTAAAAATTTCTGGATCATAGCCTAGTTCAAATATCCTCTGAATTGCATAATTACTTAAAGCATCATAATTGACATCCCAGTTGCTCAATGCAGATTGAAAGACATATCTTCCGAAATCACCATATCCTCCCCCTCGGCCATATTCAGTCGTCATGGAGTGCAGGATTGCTGTGGCACCCCATTTAATTCCCCCATAGATGCCATCATTGTCTTCTGGTTTGTACTTAGAATCTATTTCTTCAATAGTTGGTAAATTACTGGGTAACTTACTTTTATATGGCGGACGAATTTTATTAATATTTATAGAAAGTTTTAAATTAAGGCTAATTGCATATTCAATCACACCTCTAGCATAGTCACGAAGCAAAATATGTGGATAGACATATTTCTCATCAAATACAATTTTATAAATATACTTGCTAAGTGAAATTATAGAATGATGATTCTTAGTTCCTAAAGTACATCCGTATGCCACAGCATACAATCTTTCGTAGATGTATGGATCATTTATATTCTCGAATTGTTGCAATACTTTTTGTAATACGGAGATTCTATTTTGCAAAAGACTAACCAATGCTTTAGTAGAAGCATCTCTTAAATATCTATTTGAACTAGAAAGAAACCAAGCTAGCATAATTGCTGCTAACCTTATGGATTCTTCATCGATTTCTTCTTTAGGATATTCGCTCCATGCCCAGTCGATTAATCGCTTCACTGAATTATGACTAGAATTCTCTCCATATTTATTTTGTAGCCAAGTTGTCCAAAATGCATCTCGTTCAGCCAATGATTTATTATATAGATTATGATGAAGTCTATCGGCATTGAAATAAAAATCTGGTTTTAATGCCATGGAAATCGACATATCCAAAAATCTATGAAATAGGGTTTCATTTTTTACAATGACTTCATTGACATATTTTAAAGAATTATCGCCAATAGTATCTTTTCGTCTCCAGATCAAACTATTAATAAAAGCAATAGCTGTTGCATTATAATAAGCTAAATCTGGTACCACCTCATATAGTTCCTTATTTATACGTTCAGGTATCTGGATTGAAAGAGCTTCAAGAAAATGTCGGTTAAAAATCACTTCATTTTCATCTTTGAGTAATGCTCTTAAAGGTCCGGATTCAAATGATTTTTCGGGATAATTACTATCAAAATATTTATCTAATAATGCTGAAATAATGAGATGATCTTGGAATCGTTGATAAGCAAAGTGAATCCCCTCATAATGATGTTGATTTTTCCAGTACAAATCTTCATTGATTATACCCTCAGAAATCAAGCATTTTAGATATTGTTTATCAATACTACTACATTTGCCTTCAAAAACTTTGCTTACTATTTCGTCTCCAATAAGGTATGATATATGGTCATTTTCTTCTTCAATCATCCTCAGCAAAATCTCTTTGATTGCTTTTTGAAGTAATTTTAATTTAATATCATAGTGTAATTGATCTGGTTGAGCTAATTTTTCTTCAACACCTTCAATGTAATTATCTATAATTGCAGTAATACCCTGATATCCGTCAGGTATTTGATTTAAACCTTTTCTGTATAATCCTTCACAAAAAAGCTTTAAGAAAAGAGGGTTCTGGAATTCGGGCCGAAGTAAGGGGGAGCCAGGTGGAGTGATTTGAAAATGTTTGAAAAAGTGTATTGAAGCTTCATATTCAAGACTTTCAAAACCTGGATGGTATAAACGAGTGGCAACTGAATCAAGGTCTTTTTCTGGAGCTACTAAATCTTCAAATGAATCCCGAATACTAACTATAAGTCCAAGCCATGGATATTTTTCAAAAGTTCGAATGAATGATTTGAGTTTCTTTGGCCAGATGTATCTACCATTTCCTTCGTTAAGAGCATCAATAATGAATAAGATTCTACTTTGCTGACTTTCGGCTTTCGCATTCACTGCACCTAAAAAAGCATCTTCATTACCTACAAAACGCAATTGATTTCTTAAAATTTGCGTCCAAGGCATTTCATTTGTTGAAAAGTTTTCGCCTAGAAGGAAGAGACTTGTCATACTATTTCTTTGTCTCTCCGTGACTATATCAGCTAGGGCATGCGATTTTCCGATACCAGCTGGACCAACTAATACTAAAAAAGGTTTATTTGCAAGTATACATACTTCCGAACCCAAAAAATCATGAAAGTCATCTAGTGCTATTGATAGTTTGTGTAATTCGTGAAGTTCACCACTGAAAGCACGAGCATTGTAATCGATTTTCTCTCCTTTTCTTTCCTTATCATCCTCAACCTCTTTTTGCCAACCATAAAGCTTTTCCGATATTTCATAAACTAATTCTTTGATATTGTCTAGTTCGATTTTAAGATCTTCATAAGGAATATTACTTATCCCAGAAAATGAAGTTCTTTCATAGACATTTCTAAAAGTACTAACAGCAGAATCTATTAGAGTAATTTCTTTTTCAAGATCCTCTTTTTTGCTTCTTAAGTGTATTCTTCTATGTTTTTCCAGAATTGTCTCATAATAACCATTGATTTGAAAAGTGAACTTTTGGTCTCTGGTAAAGCCATTATGGAAATTCAAAAATGGTAAACTGAAATTTATTTCCGGTGTGTATCTGCCACCTAGGGCATCGATACTTTCCTGATTTTTTAAGTCAAACCAACTATCCGATAATTCTCGTTCATTAAAAAAATAATAAATCAAACCTTCATTTTCGGGCTTTCTAAGTCGAGTTTCTAATTCATGTTTTCCCCAATATTCAAAGTTAACTTCCATCTTTTTTGAGGAAGCGTATTTTTTCCATAGGGTAACGTGATCCTTCCATTTTTGGAGCATTGATTTCCCACGGCTTTTCCCGTCTGGACGGTCAACTGGGATGGCTACATAATATTTTATTAAAGTTGGGTGGTGATCTATAGCTGTTCTAACTGACTTATCTATTTGTGTCCACTGACTATCAGATAAGCTATTAGTAAAATACTTTGCTTGCCAGCAGTGGATATTCCCATTGTTTAATTCCCAGTAACATTCCTTTCCTGCATCTGGTTTTCCAATTCTGAAGAACTTCATCTGGTCATTTATTTTTTCTTGACCTGCCAATTGGCATATTAGTTCCTCAAAGCCTTCTCTTTGCCCTTCAATCGCTCGTATGTTATTCCAATTAATGCTCAATTTAGTATTTATCAGTTTATTAAATTATAGAAGATAAATAGCATCACCTATCCAATTCCTTTTGTATCACTCTAAAACTCTCCAATCCAGCTTCAATATTCTCAATAATTTCGCTTGCTAAAACATCAGGGTCTGGGAGGTTGTCAAGGTCTGCCAGGCTTTTGTCTTTTAGCCAGAAGATATCTAGGTTGGTCTTGTCTCGGGCAATGATTTCATCATAGGAATATTTTCTCCATCTGCCATCAGGAGTTTCTTCTGACCAAGTTTCTTTCCTATCATTCCGATTGGATGGATTGTAACACTTGATGAAGTCTTTCAAGTCCTCCAACTTCATGGTGTTCTTCTTCAAGGTATGATGGACATTGGTTCTGTAATCATATATCCAGACATCTTGTGTCCAGGCTTCTTTGGATGCTGGCTTGTTATCAAAGAACAGAACATTGGCTTTTACACCATGGGCATAGAAAATACCAGTTGGCAACCTTAAAATGGTATGGAGCTCCGTGGTTTTCATCAACTCTTTCCTAACCGTTTCTCCTGATCCTCCTTCGAAAAGGACATTATCAGGCAAAACAACTGCTGCTTCTCCATTTATCTTTAATAAAGATCGGATATGCTGCAGAAAATTTAACTGCTTATTGCTTGAGGTAGCCCAGAAATCTTGCCTGTTATAGCTTAGTTCTTGCTTTTCCTGCTCACCTTCTTCATTGGTGATCGTCATGCTGCTTTTCTTACCAAAAGGTGGGTTGGCTAAGACGTAATCCACACGATTTCCTTCATCAGCAATTAATGCATCATTAGGTGAGATGAAAGTATCTCCATCTATTTCACCTATGTTATGCAAGAACATATTCATCAAGCAAAGCCTACGAGTACCGGCTACTATTTCATTACCAGAAAAGGTATTGTTCTTCAGAAAAGCTTTTTGCTCTTTATTTAGCTCATGGTTTTTGATAATATAATCATAAGCTGCCAAGAAAAACCCGCCCGTGCCACAGCTTGGGTCATGTATGCTTTTCATCGGCTCTGGTGCCACACAAGCCACCATAGCTTGAATTAAGGAACGAGGTGTAAAATATTGACCGGCTCCACTTTTGGTATCCGAAGCATTTTTCTCTAATAAACCTTCGTAAATATCTCCTTTTACATCAGCACCCACCATAGTCCATTGCTCTTTGCCAATCATATCAATTACCCTGAGCAATTTAGAAGGATCTTGAATTTTATTTTGAGATTTAGTGAAGATTTGACCTAAAATTCCTTTTTCTGTGCCTAAAGATCGCAGCATTTGGCTATAATAAGCTTCCAACTCTGCACCACGTTTTTTACTTAATGTTTCCCAATTGCAAAAATCACCATCTTCAATTTCATTGCCCTCCAAATCCTTAATTCGAGGAAAATCCATCTTTTTATTATAAGGCGGGCGAGTGAGCTCATCTGCCATTTTAAGAAAAAGCAGATAGGTGATTTGCTCTAAATAATCACCATAGCCTACGCCATCATCACGCAATACATTGGCAAAATTCCAGACTTTTGATATTAGGGATGATTCGGTCATGATTAAATGATTTCCATTTTAAAAGTAAAGTTTTTATCTAGTCGCAGAAGTACGGTTCTTTTATTTAAAGCTTGTAAAAAATTAGAATTACTAGTTAATATTCTGGCTAAATCTCTAGCTACAGCACTTCCATCAATATTATTTTTAACAGTATTATTTTCAATTTCCAGTCGAAAACTATAATTCTTCCTTTTCCCAACAGCCTTAAAATCTTTGTTATTCATATTTAACTCTAGAGATTTTCCTTCTCTGACAGATTCGATGATATTTGGTATTAAGGGCTTCCAGATATCTTCATATTTATGAATATTTAAATTATTCATTTGTAATATTAAATTTATTTAACCTTCAATTCTCCAGATTTCAAGTGCAGTTTTTGCTAATTCCTTTCCTCTTTCTTCAATATCTTTGAATTTGAAGCCTGTATAATTTTCTCCAATCTCTTTCGTCAATTTAATGTTTGATTTATTATATGCCTTTCTTTTACTCACAAATGGATTGTTGGAAACAGAGATATTAAGATCACCCGCTATCAAAGTCATATTTCCAATTCGGTTTACATATCTAGGATGTTTAGTGAGTGATTTTTCACCTAAATAACTTTCCCAATCTCCAAATTCCTCTTTTGATTTTTGGGACTTTATCTTTTGTGGAATTATATGTTCAAGATGTACATCATTTCCCGCATTTATAGTAATTTCTCCTGTACCACCAGTTAGCGTATATTCAATTTCCCTTAATATATATTTTGCTCTATTATGCAGACTAGACTTCAATTCGTGATTTGGGAATCTGTCCTCGAATTCTTCATCATTAGGATAATCAAGTATTAATTCTTCCTTAAAATTATCAATAAAGTTTTCATCATCCTCAATACGTAGAACTCTTGAAAATATAATATCATTTTCGCTGGTTCTTCTTGCGCAAACATGCCTTCTTAACATTAAGGCACTAATCATATCCAATACTTCTAGCTTTTCATTAAGCGTTTTACCTCTTTGTAAAAAGTGCATTAGGAAGATATAAGTTGGAAATGATTTAATATCACTTAAGTCTCTAAGTTTTTTATTTAATTTCTCTTCATCAAAAGTCTTGTTCCAGATATTTGAATATACCTCTGCACAACTCAAAATTTGCTGTATGTAGTTTGTTATATCGATTCTAGAATGGCTATTTTTGACTTTTTTGCTTTTTGGCTGATCTTCAGGGGCTTCTTCCACTTCATCTTCCGGGTCATTTGACTCCTCGGCACCATTATAATAATCTGAATAATATGCATATTCTCCAATCAAATCCACATTATCTACTTTATTCAAGTAGTCCTCTTTAAAGTATTCAATCAGTTTTGATTTTGTAACTCGCCTAGTATAGATACTACTTATATATTGTCGGAAAAAATCATCAGTAGGAATACCGTCTAAGGTAGTAATTAAAGAACTCCATTGTTCTTTCACCTCTTCAAGTTTTTGCTTACCTATTTTAGCGGCATGGCCTAGTATAAAATTTTTGAGTATGTCGGTTGCTGATAACCTCAATCCTCTGTTATTAATAGTTTCGAATAACTTGTAAGCATCTTGTGCCTGCTGCACATCTAAGCGAATTATTTTTGCAGTATGCGTTAATTTATTATAAAATTTATCCAGCCATTCTTCACCTTCTTCATTTATCCTATTTGATATTAATTCATTGAAATAATTTAAAGCATTAATTAGATTCAGATTTTTTATACCTTCTTGCTCACCTTTTAATATTTTTTTAAAATCCTTATTATCGAGTTCTCCAAGAATAATTTTAGGCTTACTAGAATCATTCCCACAATACAACATGGTTTGTATTTGATGGTTAATATGTTCCCTGCCTACTTCACTAAATTTGGTTTTTAAAGCATGTAATAATAAAGTTATAGTAGTTAGTCTTTGTTGACCATCAACTACATCTATTTCATTTATTCCGCCTTGATGATATCCAGTATGTAAAATTAGCATTCCAAAGAGATGTCCGTCATTTGGTTGTAGCATATCAATATCTTCAAACAATGCAAATGTTTGATTGTAACTCCACGCATATCTTCTTTGGTATGCAGGAATAATTAATTGCTCCATAGGATTATTAAGCAATCCATGTATTGTTTGGTCTTTGGGTATTATATTCATTTACTTTGATTTTTTGATTCTCTCTAATAACTTCTCAGCAGGCTCCCAATCTGCTTCTTGCTTGCATGCATCCAATTCTTTTTCGGTTAATAATTCACCTGAAAAAGCCTTTTTCAATATACTTTGCCTTAAAGCTTCTGATTTTTCTAAACTTTCATTGATGCTTTCAGCTAATTTATCGGAAACCGAAAGTCGAGATTCAATTTCTTGGACTATTTGTTTTTGCTCGGAAACGTGTGGTAAAGGGACAAGGTAATTGTTAATGTATTTTGTTGAAACCCTAGGTAAGTTCACTCCACTGGTATTTTCCGACATATCATTTACAAATCTTCTGCTAAGAATGTAGTTGATGGCAAATTCGCCCAAAATGTTTTTTGATAAATCAAACACTAAAATATCTGTAGAACAAACACCAGATTCTTTTGCCAAATACGCTTTATTAAGATAAGGCCTAAGTTTACCATATAGAATTTGACCTTTTTTAAATTTATTTTTAACAGTTTTTATAACTTCTTCACAAACATTATTACTTAATTCACCTTTATCTTTTAATATGTGTTCTAATCCAATATAAAATTGCTTTTGAATAGTTTCCGGTTTATATTTTTCTTTTGAATGCAATAAGACACTTCCCAATTTAACCCATTCCCAATCTTTTGGAAGTTCATTTTTGATATTTTCATTTTTTACATAAATAGGAATAGGTTCTGCAGCATTGGGCAAATCCTGTTGAAATCTCCATTCCTTCGTCAATTCCCCCTCAAAAGCTCTTTTCAGTACAGCCTGTCTATAAACTTCTAGTTTTTCCTTAGCAGATTTTAGATTAACTATTCCATTATCTAATTCACTAAAAAGTTGTTCTATTTTAGATACTATTGATCTTTGTTCTGGGAGGGGGACAACTGGTACTGAAAGTTTTTTTAAGATAGTCTGGCTAATATTCGGCTGTGCACCACCTGCTCCTTGATCAATAAGTTTCTGTTTTTTATGGAATAGATAGTTAAAGAGAAATTTTGTCTCAAAAATGTCATTCTTATAAATTCCACATACAGCTTGATTAGTTGATGCAGGAATACCGAGGATCGCAAGTTTACCGATAGTTGCTCCATATAATGCAATAAGTATAGTGCCCGCAGGGAAAAGTTTAGCGCTAGACTTTCTAATAGCTTCTTCGGAAATATGTTCCTCCGCGTTGAAAATTATATTATGTTTTAATTCACCTGATTTAATCCAAGGGATATTTCCGTTATAAAAATCTGAATTTGACCTCAATGGGGTACCACCTGATGTAGTTTTAATTATTTCTCCTAGTTCCCTATATAACCAAGTTGATTTCATAAATATTATTTAAATAAAAACCAGATAAGTGTAAATAAGGAAATCAAGATTATGCTTAAAGTGAAAATGATTAGCTTCAAATCCAACATTAGAGATAATAAAATAAAACCTATCAAGGATAAATTAATTACAATCGTTAATATAAGGTAACTGGTTAAATAGGAAGAAATAGTTTTATATTTAGCTTGAAATCTAGTTTTAACTTCAGTAAAGTCAGTTTTCTCCTCTGGATATTCGTTGAAAAATTTACTGTTCTCAATACTTTTGAAATCGCTATCAAAGTTAATTTTAATAAAATTTAAATCTTGTTGATAATGACGTGAAATGGCAACAGCAAAAATTGTAATACCTACTAATGCAATCATAATAATTACACTTATAAAATTGTTGTCAATTTTATCAATAGCAAATGCTATAGCAAGAAAAGTCAATGGTAATGCTATAACTTGATTTACTAATTTGGATAAAAGAGAATTTAATTTTTCAAAATAGGAACTTTTATACTCTTTATAATCAGCTTTCAGTTTTTCTATTGATAAGTCATTGATAAAAATCGAGAAATTACGATTAGCATCATGAATGATCTTTTTCAAATTTATGATGAATTCTTTAAAAGAAATTTCTCTTTGGTGAGAAAAAATATGTAGGATTGAATTCTTAATAAAAACAGGAAAGTTTTTATTTTCTTTAGTAAATGATTTTTTAAAAGATTCCCAATCCTCTCCATAATCAATATTTCTATCTAATTCAATTGCTCCACTCCGTGGAAATCTTACAATAAGTTTTTGTTTATCAAAGGAGCTAATAATCAATTTGTTCGTGGTATCTGAAAAGAAATCAATTAAATCCTGAGAGTCTATTAAATTATTGGCTTTGCCTTTCAAAAATTTCAGTGCATCAAAGTAGACTAAAGTATTAGTAAAAATAAAATCTTCAATTTCTTCGTTTTCAGAATTAAGCGTTTTTTCAGATTTATATAATATATATTGGTTCTCAGATACAAATAATATTATATCTTTTTCAAAATCTTTTTCTTTAACCTCACTGTAGTATTCATCAAGATCAAAAAATAAACTAAATGGTAAAGAATGCTTTTCTACATATACACTGGACCTTCTATTATCAGGCTGAATATTGTTTGCACTTAAAAGGCTGATTAATTCATCATCCTCAGGGAATTCAATAATTTTATCCTCATAATTATATTTCCAGCCACCCTCTTTTGAGATAATATATTCTATTAATGAAATGTTTTTCATTCTAAATCTAATTCATCAAATTTTGAATAGAGATGTTCGTCTTCTATTATGACTTGATTATTGTCTCCAAGTTTAACGATACCTTGATTATAATCTTTTCTTGTGAAAGAGAGCTTTAATTTGCCTGATTCAATGGTATATTTATTAAGTTGATCTAGAACCTTCTTAGTACTTCTGAATTCCATATCAATGGTGATATTATTTTCTTCTGCGTAGTTAGATAATTTTTGCTCATCACCCCAAAAATGTTTACTTATGTCATTTAAATTTATTACACCTCCTGCAGTATTGATGTAATCATGTACTCTTTTTCGAAAGGTACTCTCCTCCATTTTTTCTCCTGTCAAGTTATCTATTGGCACATCAACGTGATTTAACATCCCAATAAATGTTCTTGTGTCTTCTTTGCTTTTGTTTACAATATCTGCTTCAATCCATTTTATGAAATATTCGGATGTATTTCCTTTAACATGGGTAAAATGTAAATATCTATCATCTCCATTCAATAATTTAGCTGTTTCTATTCGAACAGCCATTGCAAGGTTTTCTGTCTTAATAATCTTAGTTAATTGAACAATAAATTCATTATTTGAGTCTGATTTCTCTAATGTCACTTCTTTTGAATCTCTAACTATGAAAACAGATACAAATTCAGTCCCATTTATTTCATATTCAATAAATATTACATAACCACCTGTCGCGAATATAACCCCTAGTAAAATATCTTTAAGTCTATTAATAGATTTAACAGAGAATTCTTTAAAGTCATCATCCGTATCATTATTTAAAAAAATATTTAGGGATTTTTGAAATACATCTTGATCCTCTAAAAAATTAATTTTTATTACTCTCTCATCCTTATTAAATGATTTGGATAACTTTTCTGTCAAAAATGTAACTTCGTTCTCAATAGGAATTAAATTTTCAGATAAGTCTAAATGAGCTTCTATTACTCCTTGTTCCTTAGATATTTGGTGAATTATTATTCGTGTTACTTCCATGTTTTCTTTAAGCTGTTAGGTTTTGATTAAGTTCTATAATTACATTATCCATTTCCTCACCAAATAGAGCCCACATTTTTCCTCTTCCTCCTTTTGCATCAAAAGGCGTATAGTCCAAATCATCTGCTTCGACATGAAAACTATTGGCAATATGGTCTTTCATCATGCGTAACCATTCCATTTGATCAGTGGTGAATTTATTGTGCTGCCCAGCATTTTGTTTAAATACCCAATCCTGAAAATTTTTATCTACCGTTTTATGATAGGGGATGAGTTCTTTATCAATCCCACTCACTTTCCTAATTAAAGAAACTAAGGCAACCAATTCATTTTTAGGGCTATTCTCCTTTACATTTTCCAATTGGTTGTAAGCTTCCCATACATAATGAGGTGCAAGTAATGGCTTTTCTCTTTTGAGCTTTTCCATCAGCTCTTTTATCATCTGATAACTAAGGGCTCTTCGGTTATAAGCTTGATCGTAAAAAATACTTAAAGCAGTAATTTCGTCTTTATGTTCTGCAATGTAAGTGGAGAATTCCTTCACCACATCTTTAGCTTTATCCGTAGTAAAACTATCCCATTCCGCACTGATGACTTTATCTTGATTGATGGTGTCAATTACTTGATCGTGTACTTTGCGTACATTTTCAATATATTCATTTAACTCCCCCGTAAATACTTTAGTGGCTTCATTGCGCTTTTGCTCCAAAGCCTTATTTATTGCTTTCCCAATATCATCAGGAGAAGAACCAGCATATCCTCTCTGAGTATCTCCTTCAATTTGAGAGGTGGTGTCAGGGTCATAAGCCTCCAGTAGTTCTTTGCTAATCGTATTTAAGGCTTTCCCATTGGTAAGTTTTAAAAGTTCTGTTTTTTCGCTTTCGGTAAGTTGTTTGTCTAATCGTATCAAACGATTGGCAAGTGAAGTAAACAAATCCTCATCCTGAGCACCCATTGCCACTGCACCCAATAAATCTTTAAGCGCAGTTCCAGGCTTACGCTCTAGCGGTCTGCTATCCGTTTTCTTGGATTTGGTAGCACCAACGGCATCCACTATCACAAAATGGGTTTTGGTGTGTTTAGCGGTACGGGTTACTTTTTGCAAATCATCAAAATTAATGGTGCGTGTACCCCTTCCTTTCATTTGTTCAAAATAATTGATGCTTTTCACATCTCGCATAAAGAGTAGTACTTCCAATGGCTTTACATCAGTACCAGTAGCAATCATATCCACGGTAACCGCAATTCGTGGTGCCCATGAATTACGAAAGCGATTCAATACCGATTTTGGATCTTCTTCAATTTTATAGGTCAGCTTTTTACAAAAGTCATTTCCCTCGCCAAATTCTTCTCTTACGATATTGATAATATCATCCGAATGGCTGTCTGTTTTGGCAAAAATCAATGTTTTAGGCACTTCAAACTCACCCTTTTCATCAAATCGGTCTGGGAAGATTGTAGGGAGTGCTTTTTTAAAAGCCTGAATGATAGTCCTGATTTGATTGGGATTTACAACATCTTTATCCAGTTTATTGGTAGTGTATTCATAATCTTCATCCAATCTTTCCCAGCGTTGCTTTCTGCTCTGCTTATCTCTTTTTTCGATAAACTGTTCTGTTTTGGCTTCAATTTTACTGCCTTTCTTGCTGATTTCTGTTTCTATGGTAAATACATCATAAGGAACATTTACTCCATCGGAAACGGAATCTTCATAAGTGTATTCACTAACCACATTTTGATTAAAAAAACCAAAAGTCCTTTTGTCAGGAGTAGCAGTCAAACCAATTAAAAAAGCATCGAAATAGTCGAGTACTTGTTTCCATAAATTATAAATAGATCGATGGGCTTCATCTATGATAATAAAATCAAACTGCTCAATGGGGTTTTTACTGGTATACTCTACCGGGAGTGGTTCTTTCTTCTGCCAATTCCAGCCTTTCTCGTTAGGGTTTTCTTTTTCAATATCCTCATCCAGTTCTTGCCCTTTCAATATGGAGTAGAGTCTTTGAATGGTAGAAATACATACCTGACTATCTGTAGCTATATAGCTTGAGCTTAGCCTTTGTACATTATATAGCTCTGTAAATTTCCGGTTATCGTCAACGGGCTGATACTTTAAAAACTCTTGTTCGGCTTGCTCTCCTAGGTTTTTGGTATCTACCAAGAATAAAATCCTTTTGGCATCCACATTCTTTAATAATCTGTAAGCAAAAGTACAGGCCGTAAAGGTTTTTCCTGCACCGGTAGCCATTTGAATCAAAGCTTTTGGGCGATTTTCCTTAAATGAATTTTCAAGATTATTAATGGCTTTGATCTGAGCAGGTCGTAAGCCGGTTTTGGGTAAGGCTGGCATTTTCCTGAGCCTTGCCCTTAATGTTTCACTTTTGTCAAACCAGTCCAATAAAGTTTGCGGCAGATGGAAATGAAAAACAGGTTTTGACCTTGGTTTGGGATCACGGTAATCAGTAAATCGAGTAATTACCCCCGTACTTTCATAAACAAAAGGAAGTGGTTCTTTATTCAGGTTATATTTTAAAGAGGCATTAGCATATTGTGTAGATTGGTCTTCTACTACTGTGAGTTTTTCACCTGATTCTTCTCTTTTAGCTTCAATTACTCCAACTGGTTTACGATTGACAAATAGCACATAATCAGCGGGTCCAATGTCAGTTTGGTATTCTCGAACTGCTATTCCTAATCCTGCCGATAAGTTTACTTTGGATTTATCTTGCACCAACCACCCAGCATCTAACAGCATTTGATCAATGCGGTCTCTAGCAATTTGCTCAGGGTTTTGGTTGGCTGTTGCAGTCATTTATGGATTTAATTGATATAATAATGACTTAAATTAAGGTAAAATTTCCTAGAATCACATAGGATGACCGTATTATTCGATGAATCTGATGAAGATTTTGACATTAGTCAAATTTGATACCTTAAGATCATCAGTCATATTTTTCCTTAAGTAGAAAGCTATGCAGCAAAAAATTCTATTAAATTATCAACTAATTTATTCTGTACTTTCTCGTACATTTCCTGATCCTCCGGTTTTGTTGATTTAAGACCTCGTGGATGTCTTATTCTCCAATGCCTACTGTACTCTGCCAAGTATTGAGCTGGCCAAACGCCTCCATTTGCACTCATTTTTAAAATGGTTTTTTCTAAAAACTCTCCCTTTTCAATATTTTCAACATCTTCAAAAACCAAAGTTGAGATATATTTACCGTCTGAAGAATCCACTTCTAACAAGAAAAATGGATCAGGATCCGTTACTTCAATAATTAAAATTTTTCGTTTCTGTCCATTTATGTTAGAAAATACAAGGTGTTCAGGAACATCTCTTATGACATACTCGAAAGATAGACCAAAGCCATTTGCAGTAATTTCAAAAGCCTTACAAAAGGTGAATAAACCATTAGGGATTTTAGAGTAATCAAATTCTTTAAACTTTAAGTTTGATTCAAGCTTGGCTTTAATATTGTTAACATCAAATGATCTCCCTCCAAAACTAAATCTCAATTCTTTGTTAGGAATGTCTTTATTGTAGGTATTTGATTTCCTTACCTTCCTATTATTACTTGTGCTTCTTTTATAAACAATTTCTGGTCGTTTTTTTACAAAGTTATTACCAATGCTTATGGGTATTTTAGATCTTCTTTTTTGCTGATTATGACCTTTTTTACTAACATCTGGGACGATAGGAAATTCATTGTCCAATGCTTTTTTCTTTTTATCAGAAGCGTCTTTGGTAGATTGAGTCTCGGTCAATTCGGGGAGGATTACTTTTATTACTTCAAATGGTAATGTCTCATTTATATCAATATCATTTATTTGAAGCACTAAATTGAAATTTGCGTATTTTTTGACGCACATATTCATCTTTACATCTTTTAAATTTAATTGGCTGAACGAAAAGTCCCTTTTTGATATGGTTGGACTGAATTTAATATCATCCCAATATTTTTTTATTGGTTTGCAAAATAAAAGGTAAGCAACATTGAAAATAAAAGTTTGATTTTTCAATAAATTAATAGGAAGAAAATCATTAAACTGTAATATTAATTTTTTTTTAGAATCCTCTTTTATTATTTCGCGATGATCCAAGGCAATGTCTAAAAATTCATTTTTAAAAATGAACGAACCTATTTCACTGGTGATAAATAGTAATACCCGAAATAGATCGTAACAAAAGAAAACATAATATTCCCCATTATGCTCTATTCGATATATCATTGATTCATCATATAATATTCTAGGATTATAAAAATCAAAATCTCCAGTCTTTAAATCCTTGAAATTAATGCAATAACCTTTTCCAAAATCTTGAAAATGTAAATCTTCCTTTGGAAGGGCATCAGGGTTTAATTGTTCAAAATTTTCAATTTCCCCTCCAATTAAAATGTTAGGCGTCCTGTCAACTGGAAAGTATTCTTTTTGATAATAAGGCTTTATGCCTAATTTTTTAACTTCGGTTTCCAACTGCCATTGATCATCTGAAAAGACGGCATTTGGTACTGAGATAACTTCAAATGCCATAATTATGCAGTTTTAATGAATGCTTGTCTTGATAATTCAAAAGTCCCATTTACAATCCCTTTAGCAATTTGAATTAATTCATAGTTAAGGTATTCTTTTCTTATGCCTGCTTTTCTTAAGAGTGTCCAGTAAGAAATTTCTGCTTTTTCGTCTTTCATTTCTAAAGCAGAAAGAACAAGTCTTTTTTTTCTATGAAAATACTTCGACTCATGAGTTTTAGATAAGTATTCTTCACAATTTTTAAGCTTTTCTTGATTGTTATAAAACATTTTTTCTTTTTTCACCATTATGAGAAGTAAGCTTTTTGTAATCCTTTTTTTTGGATTTTCTTTCAGAGCATTTGATCTTGCTATCTTTAATTCTTCGAGAATTTCAAGATCCCTTGCTTTCCAATTAATCCTTAATTTCGAATTTGGCTTAGATTTATGGTATTGCTGTTTTTGTAACCATTCTTTACAATTCCGATATAAAAATGCAAACAGGGCAGGCATCTTTTTTCTTAGTTCAGTAATCCCAGATTTAGGATTTTTCCTAATATGCTGTTGCCAAATTTCCTGCTTCTCCTTCAATTCAGTTTTAGGTGTGGAATCGCCTACTACTTTTATTGATTTAAATTTATTGATCGTCTTGGAGTCACATCCTAACATTCGGGCAATAGCTCTTATACTCATTTTTTTCTCTACCAAAAGTTGATTTAGTTTAGAATGCCATACGGGTCCATATTCTTTTATTCTAGTAAAATAGTTTTGCTTACTAGTTATATAGCTATGAGTATATTTATGTCCGCAATTACATTCAACCAAAGTAATTTGCCGTTTGGATTTATGGTCAATGTGTCTTGAAAATGTAGTTTGGATTGACTGATTGTAATGCTCACACACTTTATTTAAACAAGGATACTTTATATTTTCAATTTCAATGACTTCTAGGCTTTCATTTTTTGTTTCTAAATATTTCAAAAAATTGTCTATTATAACATGCCGACAGGGGTCGAAGCCTTTTCTGTGTTTTCTAAATATTCCTTTTAACCAACAAGAAGGGTTATCCAAATTTACTGATGACTTAAATTTAGCCAATAGAGTGTCGTTATATAAGTCAGTAAAGTTTTCATATAACCCCTGAGTACTTAGTTGATTTGCGTTTTTAACTAAGCCATGTTTAAATAATTCCTTCCGATAGAAGAAGGGGTCATCAGCATCAAAAGGATTTTGCTTTCCTTTCAACAGTTTTTCAATATCCTTACAAATATTGAGGTATTCAGTAGATTCATTTTGTTCAATTAAGCTAAATTGATCTAAGTGATCTTCAAGAAATAAAAACTCATGTTTGTTAAAATTAACTCTACTCTTATTTAATTCTAATAAATATATATTGTGTTGAGTACAAATTTGTATTGATGGGATTTGATGGGTTCTTCTCAAGTAGGGCGATATATTTTCAGATTTATCTTCTTTTACGCACATGGGGCAATATTTTGGTGATTTTCCAGCGGGGAAAATGCCAGCGTTAATACCGATCAGCGTATGAATATCTCCTGATTTATTTAACATGGAGTGTCTAACTTTCCCAGCTTTTGTTGGAGTTAAAAATGGCTGATAATACGGGAAGAGGGTGTTATCGGCCAAAATCATTTCAACATCCTTATCAAACATTTCTAGGTTATGTATTAAATCTTTTAATCCGCTAGGTAGATCAAGCGTTGCACTAATAGTTTTTCTGTCAAAAAGATTATTTAATAAATGCTTGGGGCCTCGGCTTCCGGAAATTTTTAAATATCTGGCAATCACACTGTATAGAATTTCATCAGGATATGTATGAGGCCAATAATAAAGCATGTTTTTACAATCTAAATTTTTCGAATTCGAAAATATCCCCAAATTCCTTTACCTTTTGATAGGTCTCGTCTTTATCTTCACAAAATAGATTAGCAAAGGTATTTGCAGCCAGTACTTCCTCTTCCTCATTAATATCCTTCTTTTTACTTACAGTTTTAGTTTTTTCAGGTTTTGATGTGAGATCTAAGATTATTTTATCTGCTATTTCTTGTGCACTTAATTCCTTATTTCTTTCTAGCGTTTTTGTTACCTTGCCTTTGAAAATATTTGATGAAATCTTTTTTTCGACTAATTTATTTTTTACTTCTATTGATCTGTAATCAGTGTAGTCAATTTCTTCTAATGGGAAATTATAATTACGTTCCTTTATTTTATCTTTCCGCTTTATTTCAAATAGAGGCTCATCGATATAAAGCCTTTCCCTAATTACTTGATTGATTAAGGAGACGGTAAATTTCTCTTTATTATAATCAAAGGCCAAATGATGCGCAATTTTAAAGATTTGGAATGCGCGAGAGTAGATACCTTGAGAATAATGATAAAACAATCGTGGCCAGTCGATATTGTCATCAGCTTTCTCATCTGTATACTGATAATTAAAGAGGCGTTGAATAAATCTTTTCCACTCCCCATCTTCTGGCTTAGGGTTCCATTCCAAGAACCCAGATGCAGTAAATCTCCTAATTAGTTTGTCATCATCTTTGAATATTGCGATGCCGTCTCTAGTCCCTACAAGCATGATAGGGATACCTAATGTATTATCTAAATTTAAAAAGAAGCGAAGCATTCTTTTTTCACCACCACTTTTTTGTGCATCCAAATGTTGTATTTCATCTACTATTATAATTCCTATATGATGTTTGAGAACTAATTTAGATAAAGCGTTAACTCGATCACTTTCAGAATCATTTTTTTTGCAGTAATCATCTTCATATGTGGAATCGCCCAAAATTTTATCAAGCTCTATAAAAAAAAATCGACATAGGTCTTTTATACTACCATCCTTCGGACATTCTACCTTTACAATCGGAATCTGAATAAAATTTTCACAATCTAAATTCTTATGCAATATTGCTTTAGGAAAAGTGCTAGTGGCCAGATTTACAGCGGTTGTTTTTCCTATTCCACTTATTCCGAACAAAGAACAACTGTTACTTACTGCAACTTTTGTTGTCAGATCCCTTATTTGTAATAAATCTCTATAATCCTTTATTACTTTTTCTGTGGTGTTTTCCTTAATAGGGTTTCGAGAAGAATAGCTTGTGAAAAGTGCATTGACAATCATCTGGTATACGTCCCAAATTCCATAATTGGGCAATACAAAATCTTTTTGTAACTGGTTTAAATAATCCCTTCGTATATGATAAGGCTTTTCAATTGCTTCCTCTCTGGTGTGTATGGAGTTTGTTGCACAATATCGGAAGTAATCTTTAATGTTATTCAACCTAGGTAAAGCTTCAATCAAAGGATTACCCTCATGATCAGGGTTATCTGACTTTACATAAACTGCTTCATGTAATTTATTCATTGTCCATATTTTTATAGATATCATCTAAGATATCACCTATATCACCTTCTATTCTTTTGTTCTCTTTTGATGTATTGATATCAATGATTTTTGTATCTGAATTAGGCTCTTCTGTGGATTTAAATTCTTTTTGTTGTCTTTCGTATTCTTTTTCTCTTTCCCTGTTGTAGCTCACCTTGGCCTTATTAGTACTTTTTTGTCCTTTAGATTTTCTTTTCTTATCATTTTCTTTTTTAAATGAATCGGCCATATCTAAAATATCCATAGTTCCAGAATCTCTATCATGCTCTTTTTCTTTTTTTACATTCTTTCGAACTTTGTTAAAGGCCCTTATTTCTTTTAAACTTTTATTAATTAGTCCCGGGTTTTTCTGTTCATTAATGCTACATTTTATAATTTCATTATTGAAGAAAAGATTAATGGTATTCATATTATTCGGATTATATGAAATATCATATTTTAATTTGACTTCTCCTGTTTGTTGCTGTATATTTCGCAAATCTTTATGAAGAGGCGTTTCATACTTGATTTTTTCAAACTCAAGATCATGCTTATTTAGTTTCCCTACAGCTCTTGGTAGCATTAACTCTTTGAGATTTGAAATCTCACTTGACCTAAGTAATCCTGTTCTATTTTTCATTCCCCAATTCCAAACTTCAATTGGCGATGGATCTACTAGCCCATCCTTTATCATTTCAGGAGCTAACGGATATTTTTTCAATGAACACTTATGATTGTAATTAGCCATTGCTACTGCAATCATTGCAGTATATTGCTTTAAAGTGTAAGTGGCATTTTTTCTTGCCTTTTTAATACCTCTTCTACCCTCGGCCATATTTTTATGTCCTATTTCTTTTGGGAAACATTTTAGATCTTTGTGATAGATTTTAAAAAAATTTTCAACTAAACCTTTTAAATCGGCTCGGTAAGCTTCTTTGTTCTCAATATCAATACCCAAATCAGTTATAATATTATTAGAATTACGGCTAACTAATTCTTTTCCATTATCTGTAACAATTTGATGTGGAAGAAAAGTACTAGGATAAAACGCACTAGTTGCATCAACATTAAACTTGTTTAAAGTACCGAGTAGCATATCATTAGCAAACATTGAAAATCCTTTAAAACTATAATACAAAGCAGTGCTAGCCTCGTGGTAAGATGGATTTTCTAAAGTGACATAAATTCCAGTACATAATCCACTAAATATATCTGCAACGAAATATACTGTAGGGCATCCAATTGGTTCACTTAAGTCAATTTCGGATATAATTTCCACGTCAGAGGGGGTGGAGTCTATCTGAAAAATACCAGGTCCGAAAACGCTGTTATAAGAAGATCCAGGTACCAATCTATGGTCTTTATCCCTTGATAAAACCCCTTTTTTTATTGCCAATTTATCACTGCTTGATAAATTTTTGGTACCCCAATAATAGAACTGAGTTAAACTTGGGTATTTTTTAGTCTCCTTATTATCAAACTCTTTTTTATATTTTAATCTAATGTAGTTTATATAAGCTCCTCTCAAGGTACCATCTTTACCTTCTGGTCGATTTGCTTTATAGGCAGCTTGAATTTCCTCCTTTATCTTATCTGTTATTGTAAATGCGTTATTTTGTTCTAATTGTCTCTCTTTTCCTTTTCCACCAGAAAGGTAGTACTTCGGTAAAATTGCATACTTCGTCTTGCCATTTCTCCAATAATTGAAAATGTTTCTCTTAACAGTATGCCTAGAAACATCATACTTCTCTGAAACCTCTTTGCACTTTTTATTCAAATAGGAAATTTCAAAAATATTAGGTTCATCTATGACAAGATCTTTTATTTGCTCCCATGATTTTTCCCACCTTTCCAAGGTTTTATCTTTTAATTCTAAAATTACTTCATTTAGGATGGTTGTATTAAAATTTGAGGGTGGGTTAGTTGGATCTATATAATTGTGTTTTGTAAGCGAATCTATATCCAGATGTTCCAGTTGATTTTGTTCTTCACTTAAATTGATTAGTACGCAAATATCTAATTTGACATTTAAGTATAGAACTCTATAGAAATTGGAATTATGCTGCAATATCTGATTTACTAAGAGCTCCATTTTTTAAGATTTTGATTTGACTGATGTGAATATTTTCTGAAAAGAAATTTTGGTTTAAATCTAATTGAAAAATTCCTTTCGCAATCAAGACTTTAAAAACCGTAATTGATGTACCTGTATCGATGGATAAATCTTCATCAATTATTTGCGCCACTTCTAATAAGGAATGATTTTTTAAGTTATTTGAACATTCGTTTACAAATGAATAAATGGCATTAACAGTATAGAATGAAATGGATTCATCTTTAAAGGTCTTCAAGTTATTATGTAGTTCATTAATATTTTTTAAATACGTTTTTGATTGAGGTAATTCCTTTTCAGTGCACAATTTCCATTCAACACCATTTCTTTGCCAGTATTCTTTTTCTACTTGAAATAATTGCATTTGCCTTTTACTAAGGAATTCAGTAGGCTTAAAAGTCACTGCAAGTTCCGACTTGTCCTTTAACCTAATTAAAAAATCCGTGGTTAATACATGTGGTTCGTCTGACTGTATTTGCTTTATATTAAAATACTTAAAAATATCACTCACTTCGTCTAATTTCAATAAAGGAAATTGTTCCCTTATGTCAATAATATTAGGGTTTAAATCAAAAACTGTAAATAGGAAGATTTCATAACTGGAAAGTAGATGGTGAATTCGAGGTATAGTTATCCCCTTTTTTCTAGTATTGTTTCCTAGTTTCTTATTTCGCTCTCCTGGAGAAGTGTAGATGCCAGTTTTTGGAACATATTCTGTGGCTTCATACCACGGCTTATAATCAATACCTTCACCAACACCTTGTCCGTCTTTAATTTTAGTTTTATATTTTTTAGGAGCTCCCATTTTGATAATTTTTTTTTAAAGTTAACATTTTGTACTGATGTTCAAACTATATTAAACAAAATATCAAACTATTTTAAACAAAAAGTATCTTGAAAAGATGCTGATTTCAAACTTTTGATTCAAAAAACTCATCCATTTAAAGAGGACATAAAAAAAGGCCATTTAAGGCCTCTTTTATCTAAAATCATTGTTCAAACTTTAACAAAAATGTTCAAAGTTTATTAAACTTGTTCAAACTTTAATATCGAACCCCACCTATTCTTATTTAGCATTTTATATGCTATTCGACCGTCACCGACTTAGCCAAATTCCTTGGCTGATCTACATTGCAACCTCTCATAACTGCAATATGATAGGACAATAACTGCAATGGAATAGTTGACACCATCGGCATTAATACTTCGTGCGTACCTGGTACTTCAATCGTGTGATCAACCATGCCCGGGATTAGGGAATCTCCTTCTGACACAATTGCTATCACCTTACCTTTTCTGGCTTTTACTTCCTGAATATTGGAAACAATCTTATCATAAGAACTGTCCCTAGTCGCAATCACAACTACAGGCATCTCCTCATCGATCAATGCAATAGGCCCATGCTTCATTTCTGCAGCTGGATAGCCTTCCGCATGAATATATGATATCTCTTTCAATTTTAAAGCTCCTTCCAGAGCGACAGGGAAGTTATAGCCTCGACCCAAATACAAGAAATTACGAGCGTCTTTATAAATACCTGCAATTTTCTTGACCTGATCATCAGTTTTTAGAGCTCTTTCCACTTTTGCAGGTATATTCTCCAAATCAACCAATATTTCTCTATAACGCTGTTCTGCAATAGTTCCTTTTAATAAAGCAGTTTTTAAGGCGATCATAGTCAGCACAGTTAACTGAGCCGTAAATGCCTTAGTACTGGCCACACCTATTTCAGGCCCCGCATGGGTATAAACACCTTCATGAGACACTCTGGATATAGAAGACCCTACAACATTACAGACCCCTAACACAATAGCTCCCTTCGATTTCGCCAGTTCCATGGCGGCCAAAGTATCGGCAGTTTCTCCAGATTGAGAAATAGCAAATACAATATCCCCCTCTCGAATCACTGGATTTCTATATCGAAATTCAGAAGCATATTCTACCTCAACAGGAATTCGACAAAATTCTTCAAAAATATACTCAGCAACTAAACCTGCATGCCATGAAGTACCACATGCTACAATTACTATTCTTTCTGCATTAATAAGTGCATTAGAATAATCTCTGATGCCACCAAGCACTAATTTAGACTCATTTGCAATTAATCTACCTCTGAAACAGTCCCTAATCGATTTTGGCTGCTCAAAGATCTCTTTTAGCATAAAATGTTCGAAACCTCCTTTCTCTATAGCCTCTAATTCCATATCTACTTTCTGTATATATGGAGTCATTTTCACATCTTTGGTGTCGCGAATACTTATTTTATTATCCTTAATCAGGGCAATTTCATAATCATTTACATAGATCACTTCATTTGTATATTCAACAATAGGCGTAGCGTCTGAGGCTAAGAAAAATTCATCTTTTCCAACTCCAATTACCAACGGGCTCCCCTTTCTGGCAGCAATTAATTGATTAGGATGATTGGTGGACATGATCACAATAGCATAAGCTCCAACTACTTTGGTCAAGGCCAAACGAACAGCCTCCTCCAATGTGCCCTCATTATTCTTATAAATATCCTCAATAAAGTTAATGAAAACTTCAGAATCAGTCTCACTCTTAAATTTATAGCCCTTATTCTCTAGATCTGTTTTAAGAGAGGAATAATTTTCAATTATCCCATTATGAATGATAGCCAAATCACCGCTTTGAGAGTAATGAGGATGTGCATTTTCATCATTGGGTGCACCGTGAGTAGCCCATCGAGTATGCCCCATACCAATTGTGCTCTTGGTATCTTTGTCCTTTAAAAAACCTTCTAATTCAGATACTTTTCCTTGTTTTTTATAAACCTTAAGGCCATCGTTCATTAATGCAATTCCAGCACTGTCGTAGCCTCTATATTCTAATCTTTTTAATCCTTTTATGATAATCTCAGATGCATTCTGATGACCTACATATGCTACAATTCCACACATATTGTAAATTATTTAAAAGTAGTGTAATAAATCTTTAACTTAATATTTTCTTTATCAACTAAGAAGTTATCAAAATTTCCAATGTTAATTTTCGGAATTTCATTAAAAGGAGTTTCATTTCTTCTAATGAACTGGCCTGTGAACATAAAATCATACTCCTCTTCCCAGAGATCAGGGTTATTATAAATCTCTTGCAAGAAAAAGCTGATATCTCCCTTGATTTCCTTTTTATTATTATCATATGCTAAACTGATAGGAGAAGTAGCTTGAGTGGGATTTGCTGGTGCACCATTCGGATTAAAGTTTGCTTGAAGTGCCCAAAAATCTTCCCCCTGCTTTGCTACATTTCCATCATCTGTTAGAATGTAAGGAATTATACTATTTGCAGGTCTTAGTTGAGTACTTGCATTTTCAGTTACAGCAAAAGCTTCACTACCGATCACTAATTCCGCTTTATTGATCTGTAGAAATTGCACTGTATCAATAAAGTTCAAATAATTTTGCAGGTCAATTCGTGGTGATATTCCTATCAGGCCATTATAATAAGCCTTTGATGGATCAGACAAATCAAATGATTTCTTACCTGAATAATCTGACGGTACTAATGCACTTGGTGTGTAGTCCACATTTGTGAAACTTGACCCTGAAATATTAAAGGTTACACTCTTCAATGAATCAAGCAGAGGTGATTCATAGATTATTTCAATAAACGATTCACCACTAGCCAAACTAATGGCCTGTAAATTATTGTTTTCTGCTTCGGTTTCAATCTTAAAACCTCTTAAGGTGTTATAGATTTCTACAGGGCTGAGATCCTCATTCTTGACCAGATTTAATAAGTTTCTTCCAAAAATATTGCTTAATTGCACGTAATCAGGTATTGTATCTGTTGGATTTACAGAAATCTCCTCATCCAATGAAATCCGGTTCCCTGCAGCAATCTCATCATATATGGTATATAGCCTTCCGCTGATAGCTAAGGTATCATCCAATTGGCTGACTATGAAATTCTGAGGTTTGTCAAAACCATCACCGTGATAATAATTCAAACCTAATTTCAATCTAGTCTGGACCACTGTTGCGTTTTGTGGAAGACTGTCTCTAACAAAGTCAGTATTTAATAGTGCTCCAAAATATGCTTCTGCTGAAACTTCTCCTATTTCAGAACTATTCTGATGCCCAACAAAAATTTGCCCACTAGCTCCTTGTGCTACATTGGTACTAATTAGCAGCGAATCATAGGCAGTATGATTCATATCTAGCGGGATTTCCAAATACCGGATCTCAGTATTGTTTCCCCCCGGCACCAAATCACCTTCTATTTCTATTGACTCTTCACATGAGGCGAAAAAAAAGGCCAGCAGGATAGCTGGCCCTGTAATCATTGAGGCAGCGTTATTAACCTGCCAATTCTGTATAAAGGTTAAAATAGGATTCTTCAAAATCCTCTCCTTTTTCAATGGTGTCAACTTTCTTTTCTTTGTCGAATGTTGAAAATAATTCATCAAGGTTTTCTTTAAACTCATCACCTGCTTTAATAACTGCATCTGCATATTCTGCACCGATTTTTATGAACCCTTCATAATCGGCTGATTCTAGATTGGACAACATGCTGTCTTCTATATCGAGCATTTTTACTTTATCCACCAAATCAGTCCCAAATTTATGAGAGAATTCTGTATTATACACAGTAAATACAGATTTTGCATCTTTAAATATTGGGTCATTTTTGTAAGTGGTCTTTAAATACATTGGAATCAAGCTGGTCATCCAGTCATTACAATGCACTACATCAGGCGCCCAACCTAGTTTCTTAACTGTTTCCAACGCTCCCTTGCAGAAAAATATTGCTCTTTCGTCATTGTCAGGGTAAAAATTATTCTCTTTGTCATGGAATACAAATTTACGCTGGAAATAATCTTCATTGTCAATAAAATACACCTGAAGTTTTGCGTTTGGAATAGATGCCACCTTTATGATTAAAGGTTTCTCTTCCTCTCCTACTGAGATGTTTATACCTGAAAGGCGTACCACCTCATGTAATCTGTTCTTCCGCTCGTTAATTAGTCCGAAGCGAGGCACTAGAATACGAATCTCCATACCTCTTTCCTGCATGGCTTGAGGGAGTTTTCGTACAAATTCTGCTACTTCTGATGTTTTTAAAAATGGATTGATTTCATTGGCTACGTAAAGAATTCGAAGCTTTGACATATGCTTATTGGATTTGATTAATTCATAAACGAAGCACAAAAATACAAAAAAATACTCACTTTCCATTATTTTTTTGATTAAACAGCTAGATTTGTTCCGAAACTTTATAATTTAGCGCTTTTTTATGATATCTACAGGCTCAATAGCTGAAATACAAGATCTTATCTCGGAATTCAAGTCAGAGGGTAAAAAAATAGGTTTTGTTCCCACAATGGGTGCGCTGCACCAAGGGCATTTGAGCTTAGTAGCTACAGCTAAAGAAAAAGTCGATATCATTGTTTGTAGTATATATGTAAATCCTACCCAATTTAATAACCCAGATGACCTTAAAAAGTATCCCAGGAATATTGAAGCTGATAAAGACTTATTAGAAAAAAACGGCTGTAATATACTTTTCTTACCATCAGATGAAGTAATGTATGCAGGAAGAAACACCATCACTTTTGAATTCGGAGATTTGGATAATGTGATGGAGGGACAGTTTCGACCAGGGCATTTCAGTGGAGTTGCATTAATAGTTTCTAAGCTTTTTAACATTGTACTTCCAGATTTTGCTTTTTTTGGGCAAAAAGATTTACAACAATTGACCATCATTAAGAAACTTGTTGAGGAATTATTTTTTAATCTGGAAATAGTAACTGTCCCTATCAAAAGAGAAACACATGGTTTAGCCATGTCCTCAAGAAATGAGCGCTTGAGCAAAACAGAAAGAGAAGAGGCTAAAATATTCTATAATGCATTGCTTGAAGCCAAATCAATTATAAAGGAGTATCATTCGGCTAATAAAGCAAAAGAAAAAGTAAAATCCCTTTTTGAAGATCATATAGCAAATTTAGAGTATTTTGAAATCGTAAGTGATAAAGATTTACTTCCCAAAACAGAGAACTACTTGGCCACAGATACCGTTCTCTGCATTGCAGGGTTTATAGGCAATGTTAGACTAATAGATAACCTTTATGTAAATGACATCAATTAATTACAGTTAATAAAGTACCATTAGGCACTTAATAAAGCATTGATATAAATTTATCTCTTGCAATTGCCTAATAGGCTGTATTTAATTTCATAACTTTGCACCCCAATTTGAAGCGTATAGTATGTTAATTGAAGTTTGTAAATCTAAAATTCACAGAGTAAAAGTAACTCAAGCAGAATTACACTATGTTGGAAGCATCACCATTGATGAAGATTTGATGGAAGCCTCTAACTTGATAGAAAATGAAAAAGTCCAAATTGTGAACATCAACAATGGTGAGCGATTGGAGACCTATGTTATTAAAGGCGAAAGAGGCTCAGGAATGGTATGCTTAAATGGACCTGCTGCAAGAAAGGTACAAGTAGGTGACATTGTGATTATAATTGGGTATGCCCAAATGGATTTTGAAGAAGCAAAATCGTTCAAACCATCTCTTATTTTTCCTGATGCTAACAATAAACTCAGTTAATCAGTGAGAAAGGGGCTGCTATCATTTCTAAAATATACGCTCTCTCTCGCGATAGCCGTATTTCTTTTTTGGTATCTCTACAAGGATGTAGATTTCAAAGACATGTTAGCCAAATTTCGAAAAGCTAACTTCACCTGGGTTTATCTGTCCATTGCCTTGGCCATGTTTAGCCATCTCTTGAGAGCCTGGAGATGGAATATGTTATTAGAACCATTGGGTTATAAACTTAAAAGCTCAAGAACTTTTTTAGCAGTAATGGTGGGCTACCTTGCCAACTTTGTAGTGCCGAGAATGGGCGAAGTTTCTCGCTGTGGCATTTTAAAAAAGACAGACAACGTATCGGTCAGCAGAGGCTTCGGAAGTGTGGTCACAGAGAGAGTTTTTGATTTGATTTGTCTACTTATTATCATAGGCATTACGTTAATTCTTGAGTTCAAAAGACTAAATGAATTCTTTTTGAATTTATTCTTGGATAAGGCAACTGGGTTGGAAGAAAATTTCTTCACTCTCTTAGCTATAGGTATTACTTTTCTCATAGTGGCCATTGTCATCTTCTTCTTTTTGAAAAAAAACCAGACTTTTTTACGAAAAAATAAATATTATAATAAGCTTACCGCGTTTTTAAGACAGCTTGTTGAGGGAATTACCTCTGTAAAAAAATTAAAAAGCCAATCCTCATTTTGGGTGGCTACAATAGGGATTTGGGTTTGTTATTTCTTGATGACCTACGTTATGTTTTTCAGCATGAACTCAACTGCAGACTTGGGTATTTCAGCGGGTTTTATAATTTTAGTATTGGGCGGATTAGGAATGGCTACACCAGTTCAAGGAGGAATAGGTGCTTTCCATTATTTGGTAAGTGCAGGACTTCTATTGTATGGCATATCAGAAAAAGAAGGGATAACCTTCGCTTTTCTGCTTCACAGCAGCAACTCCATTGCAATAATGGTAGTAGGAACTGCCTCCTTATTTATCAGTATGATTATACCCAAAAGAAAAGCAGATGAAATATATGGCGACAGCTGAGAAAATATTTTCATTAAATGAACTCGTAAGCAAACGACAAGATTGGAATGATTATAAAATAGTCTTTACTAATGGCTGTTTTGATATCTTGCATCTTGGCCATGTAGATTATTTAGAAAAAGCAGCTTCCAAAGGTGATAAATTAATTGTGGCCATAAATACCGATGCCTCTGTAAGCAAATTAAAAGGACCAAATCGCCCAATTAATAATGAAAATGCAAGGGCGAGAGTAATAGCCGCTCTATCCTTTGTGGATGCGGTGACATTTTTCTCTGATGATACTCCTTTAACCTTGATAAAACAGCTTAAACCCGATGTTTTAGTGAAAGGGAGCGACTACAATATTAGCAACATTGTAGGGGCAGATGTCGTTATGGCAAACGGTGGAAAAGTGGAAACCATAGAATTAGTAGAGGGCTATTCCACCACTAATATTATTAATAAAATAACCCAATAATAAAATGTTCCTAATTGTAATTGTAATTGGATTTGGCATCATGAGTTATGCTGTGCAATCCCGCTTAAAAAGTAAGTTTAAAAAGTATTCCAAAATTACTTTGAGCTCTGGTATCTCGGGCCGAGAGGCTGCTGAAAAAATGTTAAAGGATAACGGAATATATGATGTTAAAGTAATGTCAGTAGAAGGACAACTGACAGATCATTACAATCCAGCCAATAAAACCGTGAATTTAAGCTCTGAAGTATACAATCATAGATCTGCAGCTGCAGTAGCAGTAGCAGCTCATGAAGTCGGACATGCTGTTCAGCATGCAAAAGCTTATGCATTTTTGGAATTGCGTTCTGCATTGGTTCCGATCCAAAATGTTAGTGCAAAAATCATCAATTTCGCTTTTATGGCTTTATTTTTTGGAGCGATCTTTTTACAAGGGATTATCAGTTATGAATTGGCCTTGATGGTGATAATTGGATGTTATACGATTTTCACATTATTTGCATTTATTACCTTACCAGTAGAATATGATGCCAGCAAAAGAGGCTTAGCATGGATGACCACTTCTGGTGTTACTACCCCACAAGAGCATGATATGGCTAAAGATTCATTAAAATGGGCAGCTAGAACTTATTTAGTAGCAGCAATAGGCTCACTTGTAACATTGCTCTACTATGTCATGATGTTTCTAGGCAGTCGGGATTAAATGGATTTTTCCTATATTTGCAAAACTTTTGCATGAACAGAATGTTTTTGCAACGAAACGACAAAAAAATAATTTATAGATGGATTTTCAACTCACTGAAGAGCAGCTAGCGGTTCAAGCGGCTGCCAGAGATTTTGCACAAAACGATTTATTACCTGGAGTAATTGAAAGAGATACTCACGAAAAATTTCCTGCTGAGCAGATTAAAAAAATGGGAGAACTTGGCTTCATGGGAATGATGGTGGATCCAAAGTATAATGGTGGTGGTATGGACACTGTTTCCTATGTTTTAGCTATGGAAGAGATTTCTAAAATTGACAGTTCCGCTTCAGTTGCCATGTCAGTTAACAATTCTTTGGTCTGCTGGGGAATAGAAAAATTTGGAACAGAAGAACAAAAGGAGAAATACTTAAAAAGATTAGCTACTGGTGAAATTATTGGAGCATTTTGTCTATCAGAGCCAGAAGCAGGCTCCGATGCCACTTCGCAGAGAACCACTGCTGAAGACAAAGGAGATCATTACTTAGTCAATGGTACCAAAAATTGGATTACGAATGGTAATAGTGCCTCTGTCTATTTGGTAATTGCTCAAACAGATAAAGAAAAAGGCCACAAAGGAATCAATGCCTTAATCGTTGAAAGAGAAACAGAAGGCTTTGTAGTGGGTAAAAAAGAAGAGAAATTAGGAATCAGAGGTTCTGATACGCACTCTTTAATGTTCCAAGACATGAAAGTTCCAAAAGAGAACAGAATTGGCGAGGACGGTTTTGGATTCAATTTTGCCATGGCTACGCTGAACGGTGGTAGAATTGGTATTGCCGCACAAGCCTTAGGTATTGCTTCAGGTGCATATGAATTAGCCTTGAAATACTCTAAAGAAAGAAAAGCATTTGGTAAGGAAATTAGCCAACATCAAGCAATTGCATTTAAATTAGCGGACATGGCTACTCAAATTGAAACTGCTCGTTTGCTTTGCTTGAAAGCAGCATGGTTGAAAGATCAGAAACAAGATTTCTCTCAAGCAAGTGCTATGGCTAAATTATATGCTTCGCAAGTGGCGATGGATACTACTGTTGAAGCAGTGCAGGTTCATGGTGGCTACGGTTTTGTAAAAGAGTATCACGTAGAGCGTTTAATGAGAGATGCTAAAATAACTCAGATTTATGAGGGTACATCTGAAATCCAAAAAATTGTGATCTCGAGAAATATTCTGAAATAGGATAAAAATTTGTGTGAAGAGACTAAATCTTCAATCTCAAATTCTTAAAATAATTCAATAAAAACTTCGTTACTACGCACAACCTTACATATAAATAGAGGTTGTGCGTTTTTTATTTTTTTTGATATAAAGCTATTATTCATTAGATTTATACAATTATTCAAAACAATATTTTTACTTTTTATAGTTAATCCATTCATAAAACAAGAAAATGGAAGATTACAACAAAATCATTGAGTCTTTAGGCGTAAAATTCGTTAAAGCAAAGAATATTAAAATTCAAAAACCCGTAACTGTAAATAATCTCTATGAAGTAGAGAATAAAGTAATTTGGGTCAATAAGGGTGAAGTCCTTCTTGGTGAAGAGAAACTTTTAGCAAAAGAAGGTGATTTTGCTTTTATTCCCGGAGGAAAAGCACATCAAATCACCTATGGAAGAGGAAGCCAAATAGAGTCTATTACCAATGATAAATTCATAACTGGTAAAGCGGAATATTTCAATTCAATCTCCCATGATGAGTTATTAACAGAGGGCGGAGATAGCTTTAGTTATATTTCTTTTGAAGCTAAAGTTTTTGATTCTGTAAACTTTTTTGCTTCGCTTGATATACCACCATTTATTTTTAGCAATGATGTTATAAAATCGCTGAATGATAAAATTTTTGAAGAACTTGATACCGATGAGCCAGGTGCTGATAGAATGGTAAAAGTTCTAACAGAATATTTATTAGTAGAATTATTTAGACATATTGTTCGTAACAAATTATTCGTTGAACAATTAGCGACCAACAGTACCTATTTCAAAGATCCACGCTTAATTGATATTTTTAATTACATCAATGAACATTTAGGAGGTGATTTATCCAATAAAAAATTGGCTGAAGTAGCTAATGTCTCAGAAGATTATGTGGGTCAGTACTTTAAAATGCTAACAGGAATAAATCCTCAAGACTATATTGAATATCAACGGATGGAAGAAGCCGTTACTTTGCTTAGAACTTCCAAAAAGAGTATTCGTGATATAGGGCATGAAGTGGGATATAAAGATACTGCATACTTCTGCCGAAGATTCAAAATGATGTTCGGAATCCCTGCTGGGAAAATGAGAAGAAGAGAATCTTTAATGAACGTTTAAGCAGGTACTTAGGTAACTACTTGAGCACGATTAAAAGCTATTTAATCATAAATATTCCGTAATCAACATTTACCAAGTTAAATGCTAGATTCTATATAATTGTTGATTGAGCAATATTTTTGCTTCCGTCATTTCTATCAATAATTGTGGGTTTTGCTCTATAGCATTACCCACAACTACTACATCAGCGCCTGACTTCCAGGCGCTTTTTGCTTTACCTACAGAATCAATACCCCCTCCAATGATTAGGGGGATGTCAATAGCTCGTTTTACCGAAGCAATCATTTTCTCACTAACCATTTTGTCAGCGCCACTTCCAGCATCCATATAGATCAATTGAAGCCCTAAGAGCTCACCTGCAATGGCAGTGCTGACGGCTATATCACTTTTATCATGAGGAATGGGATTAGTATTGCTCATATAAGATACAGAAGTTTTATTACCTCCATCAATGAGCATATAGCCTGTTGGCCAAACTTCCATTTTACTTCTTTTCAATATCGGTGCAGACAAAACGTGCTGGCCAATCAATAAATCAGGATTACGACCTGAAATAAGTGACAGATAAAGAATAGCATCCGATTGCAAATCAATATATTGGTTATTTCCAGGAAATAAAATGATCGGTATATCTGTTGCCGATTTAATATCGGAGATACAACTGCTTAGAGAATCAGAGACAATCAAACTACCTCCCACAAAGAAAAAATCTACTTCATTTTCAATGGCCATATTGACCAAGCGTTGCAAAGAGGCTCTATCATGTACTTTATCAGGGTCAATCAGCAGCGCAAAAAATTTTCTCCCGTTCTCTTTTCGAGCTATTAGCTGATTAAGCTTCTTTTTCTCTGTCATCCGACCCCTTATTTTCTAATTGACTTAAAAATTCAAGAATTTTATCTCTTGCGATAGCTACTAGGATCCCTCCTACCTCAGCTTTGAGCGCATCCATTATACCAGTACTACTTTCCTCTCTTTTGATAATCAAACGTGGTGAATCATCATAGTCTCTTTCGTCTTCATCTACCTCTTTATAAACTTGAGATTTTCGACTTTTCTTACTCCCTGTTAATAATTTTACAGCCTGATAAGCTAAAAAAACACCTCCTGCAATCATTAAAGCATTTTTACCGAATTTCTCAGCTTTCCCTGAATATTCTCGTAAGTGCTCTGACAAATCTTGTTCGTATCGTTTACTTTTCTCCAATAGCTGTTCTTGATTACTCATGCTTCTTGAATTTAAAAATTGAAATTAATCTTCTTTAGTGGGTTTACTCATGGAATCCTTAAATACTTTTTTTAGCGCTTTACTATCTTTCAATAGAAATAAGATAATGGTCATCACTAAGTAAACCAAGGCCACAGAGCCAAATCCATAAACATAGCTACCCAATACTTCGGTTAGATAAAACGCTAAAGTCAAACTAGCAAATATAATCAGCAAAGTAGAAGCTGCCACCACCAAAAGGAGGGGTAAAACTTTCGCTAATTTCTCCGCTACTGTTTCCTCCACTTCCTCTCTAATCATTGCTATTCGTACTTCTAGCAAATTTTGTAACGATTCTATAATTTTATCTAGTCCCAAAAGCCCTAACAGTTTACTTTTTTTCACAACTTTACCTATTAATTGATTCCTAAGTTATATAAATTTCAGGTGATGTTAAATTTACACGGTAAAATAATTATAAAGATTAATGCATCTTATAGCAGATAGTGGTTCCAGTAAGACAGATTGGCGACTTTTAAAAGACGATAATACCATTGAACAATTAAAAACAAGCGGGATAAACCCCTATTTGATTTCAAATAAACAGCTTTTAGAGAGTCTAGAGAGTGATTTTAAAGATAGACCACTTCAAAACGTACATGAAATTCATTTTTACGGTGCAGGTTGCGGTCAGCAGAAAAATAAAGAAAAAATAAAATCAGTTTTTTCCGATTTTTTTAAATGTCAACATATTTCTGTGGAAGATGATATGCTTGCCGCTGCAAGAGCCAGTTGTGGAAATAAAGAAGGAATAATATGCATTCTGGGTACCGGTGCAAATGCCTGTCACTACGATGGTCATCGTATTACCAATAGTATGATTTCTCTAGGATACGCTCTCGGAGACGAAGGAAGTGGTGCCTACATTGGAAAAGAAACACTGAAAGCTTATTTGGAAAATGACATGCCCGAAAAACTGCTCAAGGAGTTCTCTCGTGAATTCCCAGCTGTAACACTTGAGTATGCCTTAGAACAAATCTATCAAAAGCCCTATCCTAACCGCTTTTTTGCTCAATTTTTTCAGTTTGCTTTCATGCATCGAAAAGAAAAACTCTTCTTTGATATGATCGCGGATGCATTTCAAACATTTCTCAACAAGTCCGTTTTGAAATTTGAGCAGCATCCCCATTTACCGGTCCACTTTGTGGGAGGAGTGGCTTTTCATGCCAATACTATTATGCGCATGGTCTTAACAAAAAATAACTTAACTGCGGGTAATTTTATGGAAACCCCAATAGCAGGTTTAACACTTTATCATAAAAATCAGCATCAATGAGCATTACAGAATCAGAATCAAACTTTAGTAATCTGGAGAATCTTTCGATTAATGAATTACTAAATGGAATCAATCAGGAAGATCAGTCGGTGGCAATATCTGTTCAAAACGCTTTACCGCAAATAGAGAAAGCACTAGAAATAATTGTTGAGAAAATGCAATCGGGCGGCCGTCTTTTCTACATTGGAGCGGGTACTAGTGGAAGATTAGGTATTTTAGATGCATCTGAATGTCCTCCCACTTTTGGTGTGGGGCATGACAAAATCATTGGCTTAATAGCCGGAGGTGACGATGCCATTCGAAAAGCAGTGGAATTTGCTGAAGATGATAAAGTACAAGCTTGGAAGGATTTGCAAGGATATGCGATCACTAAACAGGATTTTTTGATAGGGATTGCGGCATCCGGAACTACTCCTTATGTGATTGGCGGCTTACAGATAGCCAAACAGCATGGCATAAGTTCCGCTTGCATTACTTGCAATCCGCGATCAGAAGTGGTGGAGGTTTCGGATTTTCCCATTGAAGTCCCGGTAGGTCCAGAATTTGTCACAGGCAGCACAAGAATGAAAGCAGGAACTGCCCAAAAAATGGTGCTGAATATGATATCCACGACCGCCATGATTCAATTAGGCCACGTAAAAGGTAATCGGATGGTCGATATGCAATTAAGCAATGAAAAACTGGTTGACAGAGGAACAAAAATGATCATGCAGGAGCTGGATATAGATTATGAAGGGGCTAAAAAATTATTACTAAAACATGGTTCTGTTAGGAAAGCTGTTGAAAGTGGAGGAAAATGAGTAGTACCGCTCTGAAGTTCCTCGCTTTAAAGAATAATTACTGATTTTCTTAAACTTTTTCCGGACAAATCGCATTCTTACTTCTCATCGATTATCACTTATAACTTAATACCTAAAATGCATCACATCGAGCCTTACTACAACTGGCTAAAGTACTATGACTCCTCATCTGATGAGCTTTCCCCCTTTCATGGGAAAGAATATAATTATGAATTATATACTGACACGATTTACGGCTATTACATTGACCCTGCTTGGGATGCGATAGGATCGGAAACGCTCTATATCAAAATTTTATATGCCAACTACGATCAAGGTATTGCTGTAATTGAGATGATAGGCGAATGGAATGATACTTTGCATAATGACATCATGCACCTGAAAAGAAATATCATTGAACATATGATTTTACAAGGGATCAACAAATACATCTTAATAGGTGAAAATATTCTGAATTTTCATGGTTCGGATGATGAGTATTATGAAGAATGGTTTGAAGAAGTGGAAGAGGGATGGATAGTGGGTGTCAACTTTCGTGACTTTGTGCTAGAAGAATGGTCACAGTTCAATGTAGATACTTATATTAACTGCGGAGGGCAATTTGAACACTTAAATTGGAGAACATTAAAGCCACAAGTCTTCTGCGAAAGAGTAGAAGAACATGTAATGAGGCGATTGGATTTCTAATGTCTTTTAGTCAATATGATGTTCCTTCTCATGAAGAATCAAGCTGAAAGGTTCTTTGACTAAAGCCAAAAGGGGACTCTCGCAAAGACGCTAAGCCACATCGACCTCGCAGAGAGGATAAAAAAGAGGTCATTATATTGTGACATCATTTTTGAACAATAAATTTTTCTCTAATAATTTTATTTTATCATTGCGGAAAGCTTTGCGGCTTAGCGTCTTGACGAGAATAATTCCACAGCATTAGGCTGTATTATTCAGGAATAATCATCGCCATTTTATGGACCAAATAAAATTTCCCAGATCTTACTTCTTTACATCTAACTCTAGTTCTCCGTGTTTCGTGTTTTTCGAAAATCCTGTTTTCTAGCGTAAATTGCTGTCCTTGCCGGAGTTCTAACAGACTAATCTCATCAGGATTTGCAGGGTCATATCCCTTAAGCGCCTTTGCCAATTGGATATCCGAAAGCGATGCCGCTTTGGGATTTTGCATATACCTATTTAACGCTTTCAGAACGTCTTCCGGAAAAATTTCAGCTGTTTGGAAAGGTAGCATCAAGTCTATAAAAGTATTTTTCCATTCTTTCCCGTGGGGAGAAACCCTTCCTTTATGTTTCTCATAGGTCCGATGATGAGCAACTTCATGTACGTAAGTTAGCAGGAATGAATAAGGATTTAAGTTTTCATTCACCGTTATGATTGCCCAATCTTCGCCTGGCTTCTTTCTGAAATCCCCAAGTTTGCTATTTCTTGCTTTGGCTATCACAAATCGAAAAGGGCTCTCCTTCCATAAAGCAAAAGCTAAATGCACAGAGTTTTCCGGCACAAAACGGCTTATTCTATGATATATTTGTTTTTCGTAATGCGTCATAAAGCAGTCAAAATTAAGCAGAAAATCTCATAAAAATAGCTTTTAATCTCCTTAAAGCATGATTTCAATTTAGCAATTTCAAATATTTCCCCTGTCATTTCTTTTGTAATTTCCATTTTAAGGTGTAATTTCAAAGCCCTTTAAAGCTTAACGCAATAACAATGGGGTTCAGGCTTGTAAAACCGCCATTTTTTTATATCATCGTACTCTTATAAAACCATTACAACTATGATTCAAATTATTCCATCCATCGCCATCAAAGACGGTAAAATTATTAGAGTTGAAGGCGCAGATATTGCTGGAGCAAAAGTGTATGATGACTCCCCTATTGATGTCGCAAGAAAACTGGAAGATAGTGGAATAAAAGTAGTACATATTGTAGATTTGGATGGGGCTCATAGAGGTTCTCCAGTTAATTATCATATACTGGAAGCCATACATGGCTATACTGACCTGGAACTTGATTTCACAGGTGGTATTAATACCGATGGTGACATAAGTAAAGCCTATGAATATGGTGCTGATTATATCACTGCAGCCAGCATAGCAGTAGAAAGAAAAGAGCTTTTTGCCTCCTGGATTGTGTCATACGGAAGAGAAAAAATTACCTTGGGTGCGGATGCCCTTAATGGAAAAATTGCCTACAAAGGCTGGAAGCAAAATACTGATATTGACATTATTGAGCATATCAGATACTTTTACGATAGAGGACTGAAGTATGTAAAAACAACCGATATTAGCAAAGAGGGTTCTTTATCCGGCCCAGCATTTGATTTGTACCAAAGCATTTTGAATGAATTCCCTGATATTTGTGTATTGGCCAGTGGTGGAGTACGCAATGTAGATGATATCCGCAAGCTAAATGATATGGGCGTTTTCGCAGTAATTTTTGGTAAAGCCTACTATGAAGGAAATATTAAAATTTCCGATTTACAAGAATTTCTGAAATAAGTTATTTTGGTTTTAAAATAATCCAATCAAGCAAAAAATACAGTCGAACCGAAACTGTATATTTAAACGTTTAATTCTACAGCTATTGTCTTTTACAGTTTTTGAGCGCCATATAGGCGCTTTTTTATCTACTAAGATTTCCTTAGATTAACGGCATAATAGATATATAGTCACCAGGGGGTGATTATATTTATATATAGTCCCCCTCTGGTGACTATATTCACTTGTTACATGCAAAATTATAAACTAAAAGAATATTATGATGAAAAAACCTTACTTGCTACTAGTATTCCTACTAGTATCTTTAATGAGTTGTGAAGGACCTGAAGGGCCGATAGGCCCTGATGGAATTGACGGTCAGGATGGAATTAACGGTCAGGATGGAGCTGATGGTCAAGATGGAGCAAATAGTTTAACTAAATTGACTGTCGAGCCCCCTGGTGTAAATTGTGTTAATGGTGGGTATTTGCATGAGACAGGTACCGACAGTAACGGAAACGGAATTCTAGACACTGATGAAGTAACTAACAGTCAATACATATGTAATGGAGAAAATATTCTAGATCAAGTAGATTATTATTTTCAAGAAGGATGGAAAGGATATGAAGGCACAATAAGTATCGGAATTTCATCAGATCAACCAAATTTCTCTAACACTTATGCTATTTGTTCAATAGATACTCAAGATCAAGACACAGCAAGGTCGTTATTAAAATTCACCGGTTTATCAACGCAGATTGCGGATGATTTTGGAACTAACACAGTTTATCTTAACGAAGCAATCCTTTATGTTCATACTAGCTGCATTGGTAACAATCCAAATTCATTGGCTGTTGGAACTTTTGATGTTTTTGATTCAACAATTCCAAGTTTTGATGAAGATGCTACTTGGCTTAAAGCGAATCTAACAGATTTATGGCCTTCAGCAGGATCATTTACCGATAACAGCCAAAGTGAATTAACCTATGGCACTTTTGATGATAGATTTTATTTCAATGGTGGGATAAGTTACTTGGGTTCGTGGATTCCACTAAGACTAAGTAGAAGAGCTGCCTCACAATGGATTGCTAATGAACAAAATAATAAGGGTATAGTAATATCATTAGAACTCGATCAAGATGGTCTGATCTGTTTTGATACTCATTTAGAACCAATAGAAGAATATAGACCTATACTATATTTGAATGTCGAAGAAAATTCATCTGGGGGAAGAATTGCCTCCAAATCAGAACTAGAATTAGCAGAAGAATGGAATAAGAAAAGCTTTGACGAAAAACTTGCGCCACTTCATTATTTCTTACAGACAAGATAAAGCATGTAACAATAGATAAAAATGCATGCGCCTTTACTCTTCGTAGAAAGCATGAAATCGAAGATATATTTTAGAGCTTTTTGAGAAGTTGGGCGCACTCATTTTATCAAGTCGTTACAGGTAATGACTTTTCATGGTGCGGACAAAAAAATCAGAAATAGAATCAGAACTTCATAGGCTGGCTGAACTTATCGGAGCGCAACCGAATCAACTTCCATCTGTAGACGACAATCAAGACTTTGCTAGACCAAATATTGCATTCTCATCTAATGGAATATTATATTACGAAGCATACGAGCCGGGCGAACAACTTTTTAGTATCTCAGCTTTTGACTTGGAACACTTGATGTTCGTGGCTTTTAAAGACACGACCTTCATTATGGCAGTTGAACACGAACGTAAAAACAGGAAGTCGAACGAAGACTTCAGGCGACAACTCTTTTCGAAGCAGGTTGAACTCATGCGCATAATCAACTCTGACTGGGCTAAACAGACACAGAAGGAAATTGACGAAACACTTCGGACTACTCCGTTTGATGATTAAATAACTGCTTATAAGTAACAACAAACTACCTGTAACATGGTATAAAACCCCATTTGCAAACCACTTTGTAGCTAAGAGACTGCTAAATAGCCCGTAATTTATGTTTGCTTTTCATAGCTAGCAACCAAACATATTGCCTAGGTTGGCTTCAATGAATAAACGCTGTTTATTGGGCAGGATACTCCCCTTCGAATTGGAAAGTCCTCTACAATTAATATCTTTACTAAGATATGTGACTTTGAGCAGTTGAGACATTTAGTTCATTCAATTCTCTTCTCCTCATATGCGGACGTTCTAAATCTTAAACCCTCGGAAAACTCCATGAAACTGTTTCTTAACCTACTATTCCTATTTGTAGTCGTTTCTGCCAATGGCCAATCGATTGAGATTTCAAAAATACTAGAAGAAATTGATGCCCAAGAGAATTTGAGTGGAGTAGTACTGGTCGCTCAGGAGGGACAAATAATCTACGAAAACACCTACGGTTTTGCTAATCAAACTACTAACACCCCAAATAATATTGATACAAAATTCTTTATCGGTTCATTGACAAAGCAGTTTACGGCCTTGTTAGTAATGCAACAGCTTGAGGCTGGTAAGCTAGCGCTTGATGCTCCTATCATCAATTATTTACCAAATTACAGAGAAGATACTGGAGAAAAAATCACAATACGCCACCTCTTAACTCACACGCATGGTATTCCTAACGCAAGCGATTCAGCGAACTTTAGCGCCTTGACAAAGGAAGAATTTGAGAAGAGGTACTGCCAAGCAAATCTGGAGTTCGCGCCTGGGACCCAGTTTAAATACTCCAACATAATTGGATACTATTTGCTGGGAGAGATTATTGAGAAAGTCAGCTCCAAAGAATTTAGCCAACTTCTCGAGGAAAAAATACTCAAGCCGCTAAACTTGACCAATACGGGCACATATAACCCAGCCTCTAGTCCTAAAAACTTAGCCACGGGCTCACTTCAGAATGAAGGCAATTTCTCTAATGCACCGCCTGTAGATATGTCCTTCTCTTTATCGGCAGCAGGCATTTTTTCCACTGTTGAAGACTTACACAAATGGGATCAAGCCATCAGAAATGAAAAACTACTTTCGGAAGATGACTTTAAACAGGTTTTCACTCCTTTCAGTGATTCCGTTCGCTACGGTTTAGGCTGGTACTTAAATGATCCTGAAATCAATGGTGTAAAGCATCTCTTGGCCAGTCACACAGGAGGGGCAGGTGGATTTAAGTCTCAAATAATGAGGGGAGTAGAGGATGATGTTTTAGTTGTATTCCTCTCGAATAGTGATAAATACATTGAACTTCGTTATCCATTGATGAACGCGCTCCTGATCAAAAATTGAAAAAGTTGATTTTTAAAGGTCATTCTATAAAAGGAGTTAGAAATTTAATTGCTTTTTTCTACCTTTATTCAAGCCGTTTATTAGTAATGACGCTAGCTTAACAAGCGAGAATACCAATAACAAAAGAAAGAATAGTGGTGCTAGGGCAAATGATTTTTGTAGCATTTAGCGAAAGCAGTATGCACCTTAGCTCGCGGGAAGAGGATTATAATTCTGATTTTATCATTGTCAATCTTAATGAAGAAAAGATAACACAACTAAAAAACTATGAATACAAAAACTAAATACCTCTTACTTTTTTTAATGATAGGATCATTTTTTGGGTGCAACGAGCCTGAGAAAAACTACACTGCAGCCGCAAAACTTGCTAATTCTGTCACGATTTCTCGAGATACCTACGGCATTCCGCACATAAAAGGTGAGACAGACGAAAGTACCATCTTCGGTTTTGCTTATGCTCGCGCTGAAGATCGTTTTGAGAAAATTGAAAGCAGACTCATTGAGTCTATTGGAAGATTAGCCGAAGTGAAAGGTGAAGAGGGCAAAAGCAATGACGTCAGAGTAAAGGCATTCGAAGTTGAACGACTTTCAAAGGAAGAATACAAAACTTTGAATCCGAAAGTTAAAAAATTGTGTGATGCATATGCCATGGGGTTAAATTACTACCTTGAAAATAATCCAGAAGTAAGCCCGCAATTACTTACTCATATTGAACCTTGGTATATTTTGGCAGAATACAAAAGAAATTCGTTTCCTGCATTGGGGCCTCTTAATGACGAAATGATAGTTGAATACCTGATGGATGATATTAAAAGTATTGGTTCCAATGCTTTTGCCTTAAGCGGAAAAAAAACAAAATCGAATAACGCGATCTTGGTTATTAATCCTCATTACAGTTATGATGGACCATATGAAGTCCAGCTAAGCAGTGCTGAAGGTTTGAATTTTTATGGAATGGTAGGCAAGGGCGGAGGAATACTTCCCGTAATGGGCCATAATGAACACTTAGGCTGGTCCTGGACCGTTAATGGCCCTGACGTATCAGATACCTATGAAGTTCAATTTGACCACCCGGATGATTCATCCTTATATCGCTTTGGTGAAGAGTATTTACCAGTGGAAACTTATCAGGATAGTATAAAAATTAAAACAGATTCAGGTTTTATACAGCAGAAAGTTAGCTATCGAAAAACGATTCACGGCCCTATTTTGGCGAAATCAAAAACAGGAAAACCTATTAGCGTAAAGATAGCTGGATTAGAAAAAGGCGGTATGCTCAATCAGCTTTATCAAATGGCTTTATCGAAAGACCTTGCCTCATTCAAGGATGCTTTGAGACTTAACTCTTTGATTATCCATAATATCACTTATGCAGATGATCAGGGCAATATCCTTTATTTGTACAATGGCATTATTCCCAAACGAGATACTACTTTAAATTGGCAAACTCCAGTGGACGGTAGCTTGAAAAAGAGTGAATGGCAGGGATATCATACTTTAGAAGAGCTACCGCAGCTCTTGAATCCAGATTGTGGATATGTCCAAAACTGCAATAATAGGCCATTTAATACCACCACTAATGAAAATCCTAATCCTGAGGATTATCCAGACTATATGACCTATAATCAGGGTAATACTAATAGAGGGAGAAGGGCTCTCGTCATGTTAGATACTTTACAAGAGGTAACAATGAGGTCCATGGAGACTGCTAAATTTGACACCTACGTTCATAATGCAAATGAAAATCTGCAAGACTTAATGAAAGAAGTGATAGAAGTTAATCGTACAGACCCCGACAGGATTGCCCAGATTGAAGAACCATTAAAATTACTGCAGTCGTGGGATAAGTACAGTAGTAGTGAATCCGTGGAAACTTCTTTATACTATATCTGGACCTTCAAAAGTTATCACCAACGAAGAATTGGAACAGAGTATCCTAATTTGGTAGCATTTGAACAAGCCATTGATAAGCTTGAAAATGAAAAGGGTTCTTGGAAAGTAAAATGGGGAGATATATACAGGCATCAACGTGTGCTGAATCCTGAACAATATAATTTTGAAAAGCTTGAAACTAGCTACCCAATAGATGGAGGTATTTCAATTACTGGAATTATGTTTGCATCTTCAGGTAAATTCGAAGGTTATTTACCTGATATTGGTTTGAAAGGCTTAGATATTAGAGCGCAAGGAGGCGATGCGTATGTTGCGATAGTAGAATTTGGAGAGCAGGTAAAAGCTAGATCTATTATCCCTTATGGCGAAAGTGATCATCCTGAATCCGATCATTACGATGACCAGGCTGAATTGTATGCTCAAGGAAAACTAAAGGATGTTTATTTTACCGAAGATGAGGTAGAAGAAAATTTGAAAGTAAAATATCACCCCGGAAGTATTAAATGGAAGTAATTTTATGTCTTCCGCTATACTGTAATTTTTAACAATCTAATTATAAAAAACTTTTACGATGTTATCAACTCATATCGACTACGCAAATTACAATATCTGGGCCAATAAAAGGATAGTCCAGTGCCTATTAAAGTTAGATGAAAAACTGTTGGAAGAACCTATCATATCCAGTTTCCCTAATATAAAAGCTACTCTTGCCCATCTTTGGATGGCTGAACTGGGCTGGCTATCTCGCTTGAAAGGCGATGGTTGGGATACCTCACAGGTGAAGGATTTTTACGGCTCTACTGCAGGGCTCATGAAGGAATGGAAAAAAACCTCCGAGCAATTTAAAGATTTTGTGGAAAAAGCAGATTTAGAACAGGAACTTAAGTTTGAACATAAAGGAGAAAAATTCTCCATTCCCTTCAAAGAAATAGCGCATACGGTTTTTAACCACGGAACCTACCACCGAGGACAAGTTGTAATGATGCTGCGACAGTTGGGGATAAACGAAATTCCGCAGACGGATTACATAGAATGGGTGCGAGAGAAGGCACGAGCTAAAAACGCTTAATGCTCTATACATTTCTCTTAAAATCCTTATATTGAAGAGTTTAATGAATTGGTAAGCAGAGCGTTTGTTACAATTCGAGCTATCTAAAGGACATTTTACTTCACTAAAAAAAGCAGGAAATTAGCATGGCAGAAGATAAACCCAGACTTGCGCGCTTGACTTCAATCCTGACTCAACTGCAAGCTAAGCGAATGCTAACAGCAAGAGATATTGCTGAGCATCATCATATTAGCATCAGAACCGTTTATCGGGATATCAAGACGTTAGAAATGTCTGGAGTTCCCATTGTAACGGAAGAAGGGAAAGGCTATACTTTAATGGAAGGATACCGATTGCCGCCTGTCATGTTTAATGAGGAGGAAGCAAATGCTTTAATAACCGCTGAGCATTTGGTCTTAAAGAATAAGGATCGCTCTTTTATTGAACAATATCAGAATGCGATTTCAAAAATCAAATCAGTGCTTCGTCTGAAACAAAAAGAAAACATAGAGTTCCTATCAAGCCGAATTCATATCAGAAATAATGAGAATAATGAGAAAACAAGTCATTACTTGATTCAGCTTCAATCTCATATAGCCAATTTTCAGCTGCTAAGAATTGAATACCTTTCTTTAAACAAAGAGCAAACAAAAAGAGAAATTGAGCCTTTTGCATTGTATACAACCAATGATAACTGGATTCTAATTGCATTTTGTCGAAAAAGAAATGACTTCCGATCTTTTCGACTGGATTGTATTCAACAAATCAATCTTACTCAAGAACATTTTGAAGCTCACAAATTAACCCTCGATCAATACTTTGAAGCTTGCCGAAAAAAATGTCTAGATACCCCTGACATACCTCTGTCACCAGCCCCTTCTACCTTTGCTGAAAATCAAAAAACTTGAAATATGCAAAAGACTAGAATCAACCCAATCAAATTAATTGGCATTACTGTCAGAACTACAAATGAAAACAATCAGGCAGCAACAGACATCCCAGAACTGTGGCAACGTTTTATGGGAGAAGGAATAATGGAAAAAATTAGCAACAAGCTGGACAGTACTGTTTACTCAGTCTACATGGATTATGAGGGTGATTATACAAAGCCCTATACAACCATGCTAGGATGTGAAGTCAGTGACTTTGGCAATATTCCCGAGGGATTAGAAGCAAGGACCTTTGAAAGTGGATACTATCTAAAATCTTCGGTAAGAGGTAATTTGAAAAAAGGCATCGTTATAGACCATTGGAAAAAAATATGGAATACAGAAATAGAACGAGCTTATACAGCAGATTTCGAAGTATATGGTGAAAAAGCACAAAATCCAATGGATGCTGAAGTCGAGTTTTACTTAGCGCTAAAGGAATAGGAAATGGGAAAATTGCTGCTAAAAAGAAACCCACAAGTAGATCAGGTCTTTAACAACTATCCAGATGCTGTGCGTGGCAAGATGCAATTTTTGCGAAAGTTAGTGATTGAGACAGCTGAAGAAACAGAAGGCGTTGATCAGCTGGAAGAAACGCTGAAATGGAATGAGCCAAGTTTTGTGAATAAAAATGGAAGTACGCTGCGAATGGATTGGAAAAAGAAAGCACCTCATCAATATGCTATTTACTTCCAATGTTCAAGTCGCTTAGTTGAGACCTTTAGGATAGTATTTGAAGATAAATTTAATTTTGAAGGAAACCGTGCAGTAGTGTTTGACATGAAGCAAGACATTCCAGTTGTAGAATTAAAAGAATGCATCAAAACAGCGCTAATCTATCATAAGGTTAAAGACTTGATGACTCTGGGCCTTTGACCTAGTATAAAATACACGGTTTTCTTCCAGCACTTTCCAAAACTACAATGAGAAAAAGCTTGATGTTGCTTGATTTCATTTGCTCCATCGAGAAAATGAAATCAAGCTACTTCTTTCCTCTTTTGAACCTTACTCATCAATCAAATTAACTGGATCAATTCGCTAAAAACAACACTAAGTTAGATTTAAACATACTCAAACCCCTCTTTTGATTAGTTAAATTTTACAACCCCTTAAGCTATGAAATAGGTAGTTTATCGCTTTACTTAAGGACAAGTTGCATCACTACCATCTAGCACTTCAAAAGCCTCTTTTCTTTTCGCTCTATTCCCTAAATCTGCGAAATTGCCCTCCTCTTTATAAATCACCGCACGATCTATTGCAAAACCTTCTGACCTTCCAGAAATTTCCATCAGATAAGTGCCTGGATTGTCAAATTCAACATAAATATCATGCGCATCGTTGTCACTCGTTTTAGCTGTATAAGTCCATTCGTTCAATTGATTCATATAGACTTTTAACCAACCGTCTCTACTTGCACCTTCAGGGTTTGGGGACTTATCTGTGCCCTTTGGATAAACGTAAGAATCATCATTTTCTCTAAATCCATAAAAATCAGACGCATCTGCGAACCGAAGCCAGAGGTCGTTTGATTCAGTTGTACTTTCCCCGAGGGCAATATATCCGCTGTAAATGAAACGATAGGTCCCAGGATTGGAAATTTCTATCTCATATCCTAGAGTAGAGTTACCCGGCTGAGAAAAATGATCCTCTCCTGCCCAGTAAAGAAATCCCTCTCCTTCATATGCGGCAAAATCATTCCTGAAATCCCAATCTCCAATCGCAGACCTGTCTGGCACTGCCTCAAATTCTACGATTACTAATCCATCACTTTCAGTGAAATTTAGTGCATCTGATTCTGGACAGGACAGGGGTCTTGGATCTTCTCCTCCTTTGTCGCAGCTTGCAATTAAGAAAATGGTGGAAATTAATAAAACTCGGGATCGAAATAAGAAAAGTTGAGCATTCATACTAAAAATATATGCATAATTATTGGAACTAAGCAACTTCTTTTAAACAATAGTATATAAACTCTTATATTTACCAGAATTAAAAACTTGATAGCTGTATGAAATTTCCTGCTGCTCAAACCATTCTTTTAATCATTGCTGGTTTTGTCACATTATTAACTTGGCTAATCCCTGCTGGAAGCTACAATAGCTTAAGTTATACTGAATCAACAGAATCATTCGATATACAAGCTCAGGATTCCAGTTATACCTTGCCGGCCAAGCAGGAAAGCCTCTCTCAATTAGATATTAAAATTCCACTTGAAAAATTTACCAGCGGGGCCATCTACAAACCCATTAGCATACCCAACACTTACCAACAATTAGAACCTAAACCGCAAGGATTCTTTGACTTCTTAACAGCACCCATCAAAGGAATAATAGAAGCAGCAGATATTATCTTCCTGGTACTGATAATTGGAGGTATGATCGGCATCATGAATACAACTGGTGCTTTCAATGCCGGAATGGCTTGGTTATCGAAGGCACTAAAAGGCAAAGAATTTTTATTGATCATTTTTACCACTCTACTCATTTCCTTAGGTGGTACCACATTTGGCCTAGCAGAGGAAACCCTCGCTTTCTACCCCATTCTAATTCCCATCTTTCTGGCAGCAGGTTATGATTCCATGGTAGGGTTAGCTAGTATTTTTCTGGGCTCTGCCATAGGTGTAATGTGCAGCACGGTAAATCCTTTTGCCACCATCATTGCTTCTGACGCAGCAGGTATAAGCTGGACTAGTGGATTAGACGGTCGAATACTGATTTTTGTAGTTTGTATGGTAGTTACCATTGCGTATATCCTGATTTATGCTCGTAAGGTCAAAAGAAATCCTGGGAAATCGTTAACGGATCATTCAGTAACTCAATCTTTAAATTATCTAAAGCAGGCTACTTCAGATTCACATGTGACTTTGACTGGACGCTTGCGTATTATTTTATTGATTTTCACCACATGTTTTGTGGTGATGATAATGGGCGTTTCTCAATGGGATTGGTGGTTTGTAGAAATGACGGCAGTATTCTTTGCGGGGGCCATTGTAATCGGCTTTATAGGTAAAATGAAAGAAACTGATTTTATTCAATCTTTCATGCAAGGTGCTGGCGATCTACTTGGAGTAGCTTTTATCATCGGCTTAGCAAGAGGAATTACAATTTTAATGAATGATGGCCTAATCAGTGATAGTATTTTATTCTATGCCAGTGAATTTACCACAGGAATGCATAAAGGACTTTTTATCAATGTACTTTTCTTTATTTATCAAGGCTTGACCTTTTTCATACCTTCTAGCTCAGGAATGGCAGTTTTAACCATGCCTATACTTTCTCCACTGGCCGATAATGTAAATATCGGAAGAGAAGTAATTGTGAATGCCTATCAATTAGGAAACGGTTTATTCAATAGCGTGAGTCCAACAGGGTTGGTTTTAGCTTCATTGGGGATGGTAAAAATTGGCTATGAAAAATTCCTGAAATTCATGTGGCCACTTTATGTTCTCTTAGCATTGATCGGCATGATGTTCTTAACTATTTTGAGTTATTAGGCCCTTAAAGTCTGCAATGATCTAAACAATAAGAATTCTCGTAAGTAGTACCAAAAGCCGTCATTTTTAAATTTTATTTTGACTTAGCAGACTTACATTTGCACTTCAATCTAATTCCTGCTGTCTAATCACCGATGAATTGAGCAAATCATACCAAAGCAATACAGCCCAAATCCTTCACTCCCTGAAATATTTAAAGAGGAACCTGTTTCTGATGCCTATTTTTATGCTCATCTCTATTCCCATTGCCTATTATCTTAAGGGCTACAGCTGGGAGGAATCTTTCATAGTAGGGCCGCTTTTTAATATAGGTATGTTTGTCGTTTTAGGATGTCTCCCTACCTTGATTATTCATATTTCACACTATTGGAACAGCAAAGACTTAAGGGTATTTATAGATGATGAGGCTGGAAAAATCACTATTGATCAAGACCAAACATATCAATATAATTTAGAATCACTAGAATTCACCGAGCATTTAGCCCTCTCCAAAAAACGAAATGAAGATGGTAAATTCAGAATACTGACCCCTTGGTCGAATTACTCTTACATCAAAATTAAAACAGAGGATAATCAAGAGTTTACGATTAGTTCAATTGTTATCAGTACAGAGGATTTCCCTTTTGAAGTAAATCAGAAAAAATATACGCTTTGGCCCGCTATTTACTAAGAAAATAAAAAGCAGCATAACAGTTAAATGAGTTCCCTTTCACTCGCTACTGATAGTAATATCTGTTTCACAAAACAAAAACTTACTTCTTTGAAGGTTCTTTTACCATGAAAAAAGCAAACCCTGAGGCAAGAAATGCCATAACTGCCGAAATATAGCATACCCATCTGTAAGCAGTAATGAAGCTGCTAGTGTAGATTTGCTCTACTGCTCCAATGTTATTTGATGCTACATCAGAAGGAACTTTAGCTTCTCCAAAATTTATAGATTCTTCAATAATACTATTGGCTATTTGCTTTGAAACTTGAAGAGTTTCTATCTCATTGCTTACCAACAAACTAAAAAAGTAGACGGCTCCTGCACCCAAAACCGCATTAATAAAGGTTCCTGAAATTCTAGTAATACTATTATTAACACCAGAAGCAATTCCAGCCCGGTCATTGCCGATGGACTGCATGACGGTGGAAGTCAGGGGAACAACTGTTAAAGACATCCCTAAGCCAAACAGCAATATACCAGGAAAAAAAGTGCCCCAGAACTCCTCAATGCCAGAGGTTTTTCCTACAAGACCCAACGCCAAAAAGCCAACTGCAGTTACGATGGGGCCACCAATCAAAAAATTCCGGGCTCCCCATTTATCTGATAGTGAACCTACCCTTCTTGCAATCAATGCCATTAAAATGGTAAAAGGTAAAAATGTCAAGCCAGCTTGCATTTGAGTGTAGCCTTGTATCTGAATCATATTTAGGGATAGAAAAAGCATAACGGCACTAAGTCCTGCATACAAAAAGAAGGTAAGAAGATTCACTCCAGAGAAAGTCATATTTTTGAAGATTCCCAGCGGCATCATGGGAGCATTCACTCTTTTTTCTACGTAGAGAAATAACAGGAATGAAATAACACCAATTATTAGTGGAATGAATGACTTCACATCTGAAATCCCTAGTTCAGGTATATTGAGAAATCCAAATGTGAAGGTTGCCAAGCTAAAAGCCAAGAAAAAGGCTCCTTTCCAATCGATTCGATGTTTGTTTTCTGGTGCTTTACTTTCGGGCACCTTGAGATATAAAACGATAGCGCAAATAACGCCAAGTGGGACATTTATAAAAAATATCAAGCGCCAAAGCCCTATATCCGCCAATGCCCCTCCTAAAATGGGTCCTCCCATGGTAACTAAAACAGTGGCTGCTGACCAAGTACCAATTGCTTTGCCCTTTTCCTGATCAGAAAATGTGGCAGAGATAATAGCCAAGCTGCCCGGAATCATAAAAGCTCCACCAGTACCTTGCAATATCCTAAACCAAATAAGTTGATCAATAGAGGTAGAGATTCCACACAATATTGATGATACTGTAAAAAGAATAATACCCCATTGAAATATCTTTACTCGACCCAACTTATCTCCTAAACTTCCCCCCACAATAATGAGTGACGATAGCATCACGAGGTAACTATTCAATACCCAGAATAAATCAGTGCCAGTAGCATTCAAATCCTCTTGAAGTGAAGGGAGCACCACATTAAGTGCCGAGGTATCGATAAATGCCATGGAGCTGGCAATGATGCAAGCGCCTAATGTCCATTTCCCCGTACTACTGCTTAGTCCATAATGATGCTCTTTGGCCATTATACATTGTTTTGGATCAAGTTAGCAATTATTTCTTAGTGAGGCTCTCCCTTTTTTAAAAGCTTAGCAAATGAACACCCCTTCAAAATCTGCTATTCTCCAGCAATAATACAGTATGGAGCCCTGTGAAATTTAAACAAGACAAGACTATTATACGTCTTTCCTCTACAGTTTCCGTTTTAGACGATGCACATTGCTAGTTTAAGCATGATTCTGGCTTAAATTGAGAAATCGATTATGCAACCTTAACAATTAACTACTGTCTTATGCTTTTACGAAAAACACTTCAATTCACACCAAAGTTATTCCTTATTGATGCTCTCGGAGCCTTTTTTACTGCTTTCCTTTTAGGAGTGGTACTGTCTAATTTTCAGCACTATTTCGGAATGCCAAAAGAAATTTTGAGGCCATTGGCCATCACTGCATTGATATTTTGTATCTACTCTTTTAGCTGTTATTTATTTTTAAAACGCAATTGGAGGCCATTTCTTATAGCTATTGCAGTAGCAAACTTTCTATATTGCATTTGTACTTCAATTCTAATTGCATTATTTAGGCAGGAACTCACGCTTTTGGGTTTAATCTACTTTATAGGGGAAATAGCAATAGTTGGAATACTTATTTATGTAGAATTATCAGTAGCCAAAAAAAAACGGATTGAGCAATAGCCCAATCCGTTATTCAAAAATTATTAATAGTTAATTAAGCCTCAACTGCTTTCTTATTTTTCTTCGCTAAATCCAGCACTACAGGCGTTGCGATAAAGATAGAAGAATAAGTACCTACTAAGATACCCACCAATAAAGCAAAAGAGAAGCCTCTTAAAACTTCACCACCAAATATGAATAGAATCAAGATTACCAATAAAGTGGTTATTGAAGTCATCAATGTTCTGCTGATGGTATTATTGATTGCAGTATTGAAAGTTTCTTCATTAGAAGCCTTAGATTGTATCCCCAAAGTTTCTCTAATTCTATCAAATACAACCACAGTATCGTTAATGGAATAACCAATGACAGTCAAAATAGCTGCTATAAATACTTGATCAATCTCGAATGAGAATCCAAGTAGCTTTGCAATGGCAAAAGCCGATAATACAAATAATGTATCATGGAACAAGGCTACTACAGCACCCAAACCAAACTGCCATCTTCTAAATCGGATTAAAATATAGATAAAGATTGCAATCAGTGCAAAGATCACAGACTCTTGAGATGAATTCCTTATATCATCTGCAATAGTTGCTCCTACTTTAGAAGATCCACTAATAGTGAAGTTATTATCCCCCATTGCCGTTTCTGTTTCCACATAGCTCATTCCAGTTGCTGAAGCAATCCCTTCAATAATCTTTGTTTTCACTGTGTTATCTGCTTCCGTAGATTCTTCATTTACCAAGTAGGAAGTAGTCACTTTTAAAATATTGTTAGCTCCGTAAGTTTTCACTTCAGTTCCAGCATCTTCTAATGTACCATCTAATGCTACTTTAAGGCTAGTAGTTTCTACTTGTTCAGCAAATCTCACTACATACGAACGACCACCAGTGAAATCAACACCTAAGGTCAATCCCTTAGTCACCATTAATACAATACCGATTACAATCACTATCCCTGAACCGATATAAGCCATTTTCCTTTTGCTCATAAAGTTAAAAGAGATGTTATTCAATAAGTTTTTAGAAAATGGAGTCGCAAATGAAATTTTACTTTCGTCACCTTTCTTACTCAACCAGCTCACAAGTACTCTTGTAATGAATACAGCAGAGAAAAATGAACATGCGATACCGATCATCAGCGTAATTGCAAAACCTTTTACCGGACCTTGACCTAACCAATATAAAATAGCTCCTGTTAGGAAAGTCGTTACGTTAGCATCCACAATAGAGCTGTACGCTTTTGAATAACCCGCTGTGATTGCCTTTAATAAAGGAGAGCCTGCTCTCATTTCTTCTCGAATACGCTCAAAAATCAGTACGTTGGCATCAATCGACATACCGATGGTCAGTACAATACCCGCAATACCCGGTAAGGTTAGTGCCGCATTTAATTGGGCTAAAATTCCTAAGATAAAGAAGATGTTAAATACCAAAGCAATGTTTGCAATCAAACCTCCCTTAGCATAATAAGCGATCATGAAGATTAAAACCATTCCTAAACCAGCTACAATAGAGATTATACCTTGTGCTCTCGCTTCTTTCCCTAAAGTTGGGCCAATGATCGCTTCTTCCACAATTCTTGTCGGTGCTGGCAATGAACCTGCTTTTAGAATATTAGCTAAATCTTTAGCTTCTTCCATGGTGAAATTACCTGATATAACAGATTTACCATTAGGGATTTCTTGATTTACAACTGGGGCAGAATACACATAGTTATCTAGCACAATTGCTATTTGATTGTTGATATTTTCTCTAGTGATTTTAGCCCACTTTCTCGCTCCAGTTGGATCCATGCTCATATCAACAGCTGGCTGACCAACATCATCAAATGTTTGTCTCGCATCATTCACTACCTCTCCTGTTAATAGCGCTTGGTTTCCTCTTTGGGTTCTCACTACATAAAGCTCCAATAGCTCAGTTCCATCATCCAATTTTCGAGGCTTTACATCCCATAAAAGTCTTGTATTTCGTGGGAATAAAGCTTGGATATCCTCTCTTTGAACGATATCATTGATTTTAGCAGTATCCTTGACTTCGTAAACCAAATCACGTTGGCTTTTGGTTAAACTAAAAAGCGGGGATACGTTTTGAGCATTTTCCAGAGAGTCTAAATTAGAATCTGCAGAATCAGCTGCTTGTCCTTCAGTAACTGTAGAATCTGCATCTTCATCTTGTAAAAGGTCAGCTAGATTTCCACTTTCTTCTTCAGATGTTTCAGTTGAATCACCAGAACCTAATTCATTTTTCTGATTTGCTTTTTGCTCTGCTACTATCAGTTGATTTGCCGCAGTAAGTGCGTCAGAAACCTCATTGAGTTCCACTACTTGTAAAAATTCCAACTTGGCAACACCTTGTAATAGTTTTCTAACTCTTTCAGGATTATCAACACCTGGTAATTCAATTTGAATTCTGCCAGTATTCTCTAGCTTTTGAATATTTGGCTGAGAAGTACCAAATCGGTCAATCCTTGTTCTCAAAATATTGAAAGAACGATCGATCGCATCATCTACTTCTGAGCGGATGATTCTTAAGACTTCGCTATCATCTGTTTGAAAACTAATTCTATCTCTATTGGCAGAAGTAGCAAAAAATTCACTTAATTTTTTATCAGGATTGGCCTCTTTAAATGCCTGATAAAACAAATCGACAAATGTCCCTTGACTCGTTTTTTGTCTTTCTCTGGCAGTTTCTAAAGCAGTGATTAGTGCTTCATCTTCATTGTTGCCGCTAAGTCCTTTAATGATATCTACTGGAGACACCTCTAAAGTCACGTGCATACCACCTTGCAAATCTAGCCCTAAATTCAATTCCATATCCTGAACTTCCTTGTAGGTGAACTCAACTCCTAAAAGGTTATAAACAGGCACATTGTATACTGAATCTAAGTAGTTTTGTCTTTTTGTATAATCGATATTCCCAGCTTCATCGGTAGCTTGTGCAGTAGCATCTTCTTTAATGCCATTCGAAACGAATGTAAATGACAAATAATAGATACATAATAATGTAACTACTGCTGTCATAAACACTATAAATCCTTTGTTCTTCATTTTGATTATTATTTGAATTGATTTCACAAAACCCTGATTGATACAATCAAGATGTCATGATTTGATTAATTATAAATTGATTTGGTTTATTAATGATGTGAGGAGCCCACATCTTCAAGATATTATACCCTAATATTAGGGCGCATTAGGAGAAATAATAAGCCTAAATAAGGTCTGAAAGTAATTATGATACGCTCTTTCAACGCTTTCAAAGAGTGTGAAATCTTCTTTATGGGGATTAGGTATTTCTAATAATAAGTCAAATGAATGGAACAGATTGAATTGCATAACAGGCAATAGCACATCATAAGCCATAATGCGGTATTCCGATTGCGGCTCTTCCTTATCACTTTGTTCGGTTTTCTCAGCCTTATCAAGATTCTTATTGGCATAAGGCTGCTGAAAAAACAATAACATAGCCATGGCAAGCCCAAATATTAGACTGCCCGTCTGCTTAATAGATTGTATGTTATTTTTTCTTTTCATTCTTAGGGATGCAAATGTAATTAAATTTAAGGAAACTCAATATAATTATTTCAAATGAAGATGAATTGAGAATATTCGCTAGACCCGATCAATATTATCTCTTTAAAATGATCCTGAAAGTAGTTCCTAAGTTGACTACTGATTCCTTCACTGTAATTTTCCCATTATGGTAGTTTTCAATTATCCTTTTGGCTAATGTCAAGCCAAGCCCCCATCCCCTTTTCTTCGTTGAAAATCCAGGCTGAAAGATTTCTTTAATTTTACTGGAAGGAATTCCTTTTCCTGTATCTTTAATATCAATTAATGCATCACCATATTTCCCTTCTTTTAACGTTATGGTGATTTCACCTTCGCCACTCATGGCATCAATAGCATTCTTACATAAATTTTCTATCACCCAATCAAAAAGTGGCTTATTGATATCTGCAGTTACTAAATCATCCTTAGAGATGAAGTTTATTATCACTTTCTTTGATGTCCTCTTTTGCAAATAACTAACAGTAGATTGAATAATCTTAGATATATTTTCATCTCTTAGAACTGGAACAGAGCCTATACTTGAAAACCGCGAGGTTATTAATTCCAGTTTGCTAATGTCTTTTTCAAGTTCTTTAGTAACCTCCTTGTCTTTCATATCATCATCCATTTTCATGATTTCCAGCCAAGCCATTAAAGATGAAAGTGGAGTACCTAACTGATGGGCCGTTTCTTTAGCCAACCCTACCCAAACTTGATTTTGCTCTGCTTTACGAGAATAAGAAAATGAAACGTAACCAAAAAAGACAAATGCTGCAATTACAGAAAGCTGGATATAGGGATAATACTTCAATCGGTAAATTAAATCGGAGTTTCGATAGTAAATGTATTGATTGTCACTAGAGTCATTAGATTCTGCACCTGTAATTAGTATAGGTTCATACTCTTGCTCCATAATTTCTAACTCATTCTTAAGTATCTTCCGCATAGCAGCTTCGTCATTTTTGCTGCTATCCACCTTAATATTTCTAAAAATGCTAGGGTTACCATTCGCATCTGTTACAATTACCGGAATAGAATTATTGGGAGTCACAATCTCTTGAAAAATGAAGATTAAATTCTCACTATTGTCCGGATCACTGGTATACTCTAAAGTCTTTGCCCAAAGCTCAATAGAACGTTCTTCTCTTTCCTTTAGCTCTTCCACAATACTGTTGGTATAGAGAACAGAGGCAATACCAATGATTAGTGAAAATGCTAATGCTATCCATTTCAAAGCAGCTTTACTTTGGTAAATGGAAGAAGCACTGCCCATGAAAGGATTTTCAGAATGGTTTACCATTACTATTTTTGCGGCAAATTATAAAGTTTAATGGATAAGGTAAAACTTCCCCATTATTACTTTAGGCTAAAATTGAATTTAAAACGTTGAAAGTTAGGATAAAATTCTTTTAGTAACCCTTTTTAAACTTTTTCGATAGATAAAGTATGGATAATATTGTGCAAATTGAATTATTTGGTGTTCGTATAGATGAGCCAATAGTGACACTCACCGATTTAGTAGTAAGCTTTCTTTGCTTCTTATATTTCTATAAAATGACCGTATCTAGTAAGCAAGGAAAAGTGTTCACTTATTTCAAATATTACTTTCTAATTATGGGTCTGGCTACCACTTTCGGGGGTATTATTGGACATGCCTTTTATTACGAATTTACCAAAACCTGGAAACTAATCGGATGGATCATCAGTATGTTCGCCATTATGCTAATTGAAAGAGGTGCAATTGAACATACTAGAATTGTCCTAAATAAAAAGTATGTAAAGATATTGGGGATTGTCAACATAGTGGAGTTTTTAATCTTTTTAGGACTCGTGCTATTTACACTAGATTTCTTTTATGTTCAGCTCCATTCTGGATATGGGTTAATGTTTGTAGTTTTTACAATTGAAACCTTATTATTGCTCAAAACTAAAAACGAAGCTACAAAATATATCATGGCAGGTATTGGGTTTGCAGCCCTATCCGCTTTAGCATTTGCAACAGAATTTAGTATTCACCGCTGGTTTAACTACTTGTCGTTAAGCCACATTATGATGGCGGTTGCTACAGTTTTTATTTACGGGGGAGTCAAAAGAATAAAGCTTGAGCAATCAAAGCCAAAAGAAACTGCTTAAACCAATAGAAAAGTAAAGATTTCTGCTCATCTAAAATAGTTCAGAATAAAAAAAGCCCGCCATCCTCCGATGGCGAGCCCTACTATGGAAACGACTAATTGAATACTAAATTTATAAAGCGATGCTTTGTTTAAAGTTCCTATCGCCACTTTGAACTATCATTTGATATGTTCCTTTTTCCAAAGAAGAAAGATCATATCGCTTTTCTATATCTGAGCTAGTACCCAAATCTTCTTTATAAATAACATTACCTTTCTCATTGGTAATCATAACTGAAGTTGATTTGGTGCTTAAGTTCAAGAAATTGAAATCTACTGTCCCATTCTCTTTTAAAGATATAAACGGTTTATGAACAGTGGTAAATTGGTCATGAGCAACTCTCACAGAATCCCAAGTGATTGTAATCGGCATTACTTCAATATTTAAAGCATTCTCAAGCTCTATTTTATAGTGACCAGATTCTAAATGTTTCAGATCAAAATTCTTCAAGATACCATTTACATTTTCTACAGTTTCACTGTAAACTACCTGACCAAATTGATTTTTTAACCTTATATTAGTCACTTCAGACTGAGCTGATCCCACTCTTAAGGTGATCATTTTATTCTCTTTGCTTGTTAATTTTACAAATGGAAAACCATCTGCAAAGCTCATTAATGGTAATACCACTAATGCTATGGCAAATACCGTTTTTTGAATTTTTGAATTTTTCATAAGCTTTTTGTTTTAAGTACAATACAAATGTAGGGCACTTTTTTGCAAGCAACTATGTTAAGATTTTCCAATATCAATACTATATTAACCGCACTATGTTACCTAATTATTATTAAGAGGTAAAATTAAACAACATAATACAGGTATTAGCGTTTAAATGATCATTATGCAGTTTTACAAGCCTACACTCGAACAAATTGAGCCCACCTTCGGTAGTTCAGTATTAATTAAGAAATTTGAACAATCAAGACCAAATAAAGAGCCTTTTTGGCATTTTCACCCTGAAATTGAATTGGTATTCGTCAGAGGTGGGAACGGCAAAAGGCATATAGGAAACCATATCTCCTATTATCAAGATGGGGATTTAATGTTGATCGGCTCTAATTTACCCCATTATGGTTTCACTGATAGACTTACAGAAAATGAATCTGAAACTATTATTCAAATGAAAGCCGACTTTCCAGGACCCGTATTTCTAAATCTACCTGAAATACAACCTATAAAACAGCTAATAGAAAATGCAAAGTTGGGAATAGTTTTCACTGGGGATGCAAAAAAGAGAATTGGAGATAAAATCGAAGATCTGGTCGAAAAGCAACCTTTTGACAGATTATTAGGGTTAATTAACATTCTAAAAGAATTATCAGAAATCAAGGACTACTACTTATTAAATTCTGAGGCAGTTTCGATTGAAGCTAAAGCAGTGGACCAACAAAGAGTCAATTTAATATATGATTTTGTGCGAGATAATTTCAAGAGAAATATTTCTCTGGAAGAAATTTCAGCTGAAGCAGCAATGACTGTTCCTGCCTTCTGCCGATATTTTAAAAGAATCTCCAATAAGACTTTCACTCATTTTGTAAATGAACATAGGATAGTGCATGCTTCAAAATTACTCTCCGAAGGGAATTTAAATATAACAGATATCTGCTATGCCTGTGGATTTAACAATATCTCTCATTTCAATAGGCAATTCAAAGAAATTACTGAGAAAAGCCCATCAGAATATAGAAAAGCGATTAGGCGCGTGGTTCGGTAAAATGAGCATATATTTTTTCAGAAGCCTTTCTCAACCAATGATCTGCTCTTTTCATGGAGTCCTCTTGACTATTTGCTAAATCAGTCAAGCTGATCGCTTTGTGAATCTGTTCCGGCAGTGTGGAATCAAAGGCTTTGCATCCTATAATTAAAAACAGCGGTTTTCCGTGCTTTTGGCAAAAACTGAGTACCCCAGAAACCACTTTTCCCTTAAAGGATTGTTCGTCAAGTTTTCCTTCTCCGGAAATAATGTAATCAGCATTTTTTACCTTATCATCTAAATTAAGAGCTTCTGCTATATAGCTGATACCAGAATGTAAAGCTGCATGAAGGAAGAAGGTTGAGCCTCCTCCCATTCCACCGGATGCCCCTGCCCCTGGAAACTGATCAATATTAAAAGAATGCTGCTCTTTAATCAGGTTCTTCAAATGCTTCATGCCATCATCTAAAATAGGTAAATCCCTTTCCGTAGCTCCTTTCTGAATGGCATACTGATAAGTAGCTCCATTTTTACCTGTTAATGGATTATTCACATCAGTTAAGACAGAGAAGTTAATTCCTTTCAAAATATTATTTTCTGGCGGTTCAATAGATGTAATCTTATCCAAGCTGTAAGCCGTAGGTAGAAATGCATCGCCATTCTCATCAAGAAATCGAAAGCCTAGCGCATTTGCCATTCCGACTCCACCATCGCTTGTGGCACTACCACCAATACAGAGGACAATATTTAGGCACCCTTCTTTAATTGCATCCTTAATCAATTCCCCTGTCCCAAAAGAAGTGGTTTGTAAAACATTTTGCTCTTCTGCTTTCAGTAGTTGCAAACCGGAAGCAACCGCCATTTCAATATAGGCAGTTTTACCTGTAATGAAATAATGGGCTTTAATTTTCCGCATCAGCGGGTCATGAACTTCAATTTCAACAGGCTCTGCTTTTTGCTGCAAAGCCAAAATTTCAGCTGATCCTTCACCACCATCTGCCATGGGCAGACACTCTATCTCTAGCTTAGGAGAATGCTCCAACAATGTCTCTGAGATGATTTCACAGACTTCCTCTGCAGTTAAACTGTGCTTAAACTTATCTGGAGCGATCAAAATTTTCATAGGAAGTGTAAATTATTCTTTATCTTCATCGAATCAAAATCTAAAATTACATTAAAAATAGTATTGTGACTTGGTGCTCATTTTCAAGTAAATACAAATGATCAATACGTCTAATTGCCTAATTGGTACTATTCAATTTAAGAAACATGGCTGACTTTTACACGATTATTTTCTGGATTGTGCTTTCGATCACTTTGATTATCCTAGGAACTGCGCGTTTCAAAATGCATCCAGCATTAGTCTTATTCACCGTAGCGCTTTTCACTGCTGTAGGATTAGGATTTCAAGTGACACAATCTGTAGAGATAGTTGCGCTTGGTTTCGGCAATATGTTGTCTAACATTGGTATCCTGATTCTGCTGGGATGTGTTTTAGCAGTAATTTTAGAAGAACTGCAGTCTATAAAGTATTTATCTACTTTATTTATAAAAATTTTCGGCTTAAACAGACCTTTTTTGCTCTTGAGCTCTTTAGGTGGCCTAATTGGAATCCCCGTTTTCTGTGATGTAGCCTATATTATCCTTTCTGATTTCAGCAAGACACTAGCTAGTCAGGCTAAAGTCAGCCGTGTTTCCACATCAGTAACCATCGCCTCCTCATTATACATTGCCCATAATTTAATACCCCCTACTCCTGGTCCACTAGCCGTAATGGGGAACTTTGGAGTAGCCGACCAGCTCGGACTGATCTTTTTACTAGGAATTGGGATTAGTATTTTTCTTATTCTGATATTGAGCCTTTATGCACGATTCGTTTCTCGAAATACACTGAGCAGTGACACGGAAACAGCGCAATTTAATCATCCTGCGAATGCGCTTCCCACTGTTATAATCTTGCCTTTAATTATCCCCATAATCCTAATTGCTATCAGTAGCATTTTGGGGATAGTCAAATCCGATAATATTATTCTCAATAGTATAGAAGTAATAGGCAACCCTATCATCGCTTTGGCAATAGGAGTTTTGATTGGTCTAATCTTACTAAAAAAGCAATCTGAAGATCCAAAATCAGAATTGATCAAAAAAGCTATTCTGCAAGCAGGCCCAATATTAGTAATAACGGGATTGGGTGGCTCTTATGGACAAGTAATTAAAGAAAGCGCATTTTCAGATCTGTTGATTGAAAACATTAATTTTCAAACGCAAGGTCCTTTCATGATTTTGATTATCGCCTACCTAATGGCATTTTTTATCAAAACCGCCCAAGGTTCCAGCACCTCGGCCATGATTATTGTGAGTGCCATCGTGGCGCCACTAATTCCAGGCTCCTCTTTAGATACTGTGATGGGCACTTCTCTCTTAGTACTAGCCATTGGCTCCGGTGCCATGATGGTAAGTCACAGCAATGATTCCTATTTTTGGGTGGTAAAAGAGTTTAGTGGCATGAGTGTGAAACAAGCTCTTAAAACTTTTAGTATTAGTACTATGTTGCTTTCTGTGACTTCTATGTTACTTGTAATGCTTCTGTTTTTGCTTTTATAATAATTAAAATGTCTGAGATGAAAGATTATATTTGGTATGCCAGTTACGGCTCTAATATTTCTGAAGAAAGATTTCTGTGCTACATTCAAGGTGGGAAGCCGGAAGGCGCTACTCGCACTTATCTTGGGTGTAACGATACAACTCTCCCTTTAGATCAAAAACCTATACAAATCCCGCATGAAATGTATTTCGCCAAAAGTGCATCAGCATGGAACGGTGGAGGAGTTTGTTTTATTAATCCAGATAGAGATGATAAAGTAAAAACCTTTGGTAATATGTACTTAATCACTCGAGAACAATTCTTAGAAGTAGTGCAACAAGAAAATGCCACTGATGAAACCATCAAAATCGATTTTGAAAAAGTACGCAATCAAAAATCCTTGATGGCAAAAGAGAATAGCTGGTACGGTAATCTGCTCTGTTTAGGTGAAGAAAATCGTGCCCCCATCTTAAACTTTACGAATAAAGGATTCCTACTTGATGAGCTTAACCCACCTAATGAGCACTATCTAAAAACAATAATGAAGGGATTAATAAAATCTCATCAGCTAAGCAATTCCGAATTAGAAGAATACTTTGAATCCAAAAAAGGCATCAGAAAACCTATGGTACGAAGGGTCATCAGTTCGCTGTAAAAAAACAAGTCAAAATGCAGAACCAATAGCGTTACTAATTCGTAAATTGTTACTATTATCGCAACATAATTAATAAATAGTAACATTATAGATGACGAAAAGCCAAAAAGCAATATTAGAAAGTGCCAAATCTTTATTTTGGAAGCATGGTCTAAAAAAGGTAACAGTTGAGGAAATTTGCGAGCAGGCAGGGGTAAGTAAAATGACCTTCTACAGGCGATTCGTGAATAAAGAGCATGCTGCAGAGGAGATTTTGGAGGCCATTTTAGAAGATAATTTGAGGCGATATTCAGCCGTGATGAGTCAGAACAAAGGATTTCCTGAAAAAATTAGTGAGATTTTATATCTCAAACACCAAGAGTCCAAAAATATAAGCAAAGATTTCATTAACGAAATCTTTAAGGAAGACGGATCAGCACTTAGTGAACTCATTCAGAAGCATACCTTAAAATCGTACAAAGCGTTGATCGCGGATTTTGAGAAAGCAAAAAAAGAGGGTTGGGTTAGAGCCGATCTGAAACCTGAATTTATTATTGAAATGATGGAAGTAATTAAGTCCAAAATGCAGGATGAAAATTTCCTAAAAATGTTCAAGAGCATGGATGAAGCCATAATGGAATTGAGTAATTTCTTTTTCTATGGGATTTTTGTCAAAAGATGAAAAATGAAGTGCACCATTATCATATTGCTGATTCTCTTTCCCTTTCTACTGAAAAGTCAGATTTCTTGGGATGGTCAGATTTCAGCATTTGGTAATTACAGTCCCGACAATGAATATTCAATTTTTCTTGGCGGACGTTATATTCCCGAAATTAACTATTCTCATGCATTAGATTCGGGAAGGAGTTTTGATTTCCTTGCTTCTGCTAATATTAGTGGATCTATTCTGACTAATCCATTTGATGATAATATAACTGATGGAAATTTAACCCCTTACCGACTCTGGGCTCGCTATGCTGGCCAAAATTATCAGGTGAGGGTGGGTTTGCAGAAGCTAGACTTTGGGGTGGCCACTTTGCTCAGACCATTACAGTGGTTCAACCAAATTGACCCACGGGATCCTCTCGCTTTGACCAACGGAGTGTATGGCATTATGGGCAATTATTATTTTCCGAATAACGCCAATATCTGGCTATGGGGCCTTTATGGAAACAACAAGAGAAGGGGTTTTGATGCTGTTGCTACAAATGAAAAAGCACCTGAATTTGGAGGGCGTGTTCAACTCCCACTGCTCACTGGAGAAATCGGCTTTACTTATCACCATAGAAAAGCCGATGCTAGTGATTTTTTAAATGATAATTCGTTCAACAATATTGCTGAAAACAGATGGGCAGTAGATGTCAAATTAGATTGGGTAGTCGGACTTTGGTTGGAATCTACTTATATTCGTAAAGCGCAAAACATAGGGGCATTGACAAATCAAAATCTGATAAATCTCGGAGCTGATTATACATTAGGCTTAGGTAATGGACTCACAGTCATTACTGAGCATCTATTAATTGGGAATAGTGATAGTGGCTTTTCTGATAACTATGCTAATATCACGGCTACCAGTTTAAGTTATCCTTTAGGATTTTTTGATAGCTTAAGCGGATTAGCCTATTACAGCTGGGAAACGGAAAGCACTACCTTCTTTCTAAATTATCAGCATCAATTCAAGAAAATCATAGGCTATTTAATGACATATTATAATCCATCTGGATTTCAGGGGATTCAACAAAATGAATTAGTCAATAACTTTTCAGGGCCAGGTATTCGCATTATGCTGGTCTATAATCACTAAATTAAATAGAGCCTATTAGGCAATTACATGAGATAATTTTTTAGCTATTTCATATTCAGTACCAAATAATAATTTTTTTTGAAATTAATTATTAGATTCTAAATAAACGCTTATGGAACCTATCATCAAAATTGAAAATGTCACCAAGAAATTTCCTGAAGGAGAAGGGGAATTTGTTGCACTTAAAAACATTAATCTTGAATTTCAAGAAGGAGAATTTAGTGGTATAGTTGGTCCTAGTGGTTCTGGTAAAACCACACTGCTGAATATCATTGGTTCTTTAGATCAGCCAAGTAGTGGAAATGCCTGGGTGATGGATAAAAACGTAGCAGAATTAAGTCATAAAGAATCGGCTCAATTGAGAAATCTGCATTTAGGTTTTATTTTTCAGGTCTATAATTTATTGCCGGTCTATACGGTATTTGAGAATGTAGAATTCGCTTTACTCTTGCAAAACAAAAGCAAGGAAGAGAGAAGAAAAGCAGTGATGCAAGCATTGGAATGGGTGGGTCTGGAAAATATTCCTAATAAAAAACCCTCAAAACTTTCAGGTGGAGAAGGGCAAAGAGTCGCTATTGCCAGAGCTATGGTGAAAGAACCTAAAATTGTTTTGGCAGATGAACCCACGGCCAATTTGGATGCCACCAATGCGCACGCAATCATTCAGACCATGAAGAAGCTCAACGAGGAACTGGGTACTACTTTTTTGTTTTCCACTCATGATGAAAAGGTAATGCAATATTTGAATAGGATCATTCACTTGAAAGGTGGTGAGGTTGAAAAAGATGAAATCATAACCGCTCAAAATCCAAAGTCATGAAATGAGCATAAATCTAGATTCCCTAATTTACCAACCGAGGGATGAATAGATTTATGGGAATTCCATGTGACATTTTAAAAACAAACACTATACACATGAAACTTGCATTTCAATTAGCATATAAGAATTTAGTCGGTGCGGGTTTGCGCAGCTGGTTAAATGTTGGAATTCTGGCTTTCACTTTTATTGTTATTATATTTTTCAATGCTTACCTCGATGGCTGGAATTTACAAGCACAGAGAGAAAGTATAAAATGGGAATATGGCCATGGTCAATTACGGCATCAAGATTACGATCCGCTTGACCCCTTTTCCATAAACGAAGCACATGGAAAATTAAATACTCCCCTAAGTGAAAATTTAACAGCTGTTTTGATCCAGCAAGCTTCACTTTATCCTGAAGGAAGAATGGTTTCTATTTTGATGAAAGGTATAGATTCAGATCAGAAAATATTAGAATTGCCAACTGAAGCATTCGCCAAGTCCGATGCCAACATTCCTGCTTTGATCGGAAAACGAATGGCCTCATCCAATAAACTGGAAGTTGGAGATCAACTTCTGTTAAGGTGGCGAGATAAAAATGGAACCTTTGATGCCACAGAAATTACAATCATTGAAATTTTTGAAACCGATGTAACTTCTGTTGATGCAGGTCAGATTTGGATACCTATTGAGAGGCTGTGGAACATGACCGGGTTAAAGGGAGAGGCTACCTACTTTATAGCAAGTGAAAAATATTCTCATTCGCCTGTGGACAAGTGGTATTATAAATCACAAGCAGAATTGTTAAAGCAGTTACAGGAAATTATTGAAATGAAAAGCGCTAGTAGTTCCATCCTGTACTTTCTACTCTTAGGAATAGCCTTGCTCGCTATTTTTGATACTCAAGTGCTATCGATTTTTAGAAGGCAAAAAGAAATAGGAACCTATATTGCATTGGGGATGACACGCTGGCAAGTCGTTCAGTTATTTACAGTGGAAGGAAGTATGTATAGCATTTTGGCTAGCATAGTAGGTACAATAATTGGCATTCCAATATTTTGGTATTTTTCAACCTATGGCATAGGGATGCCTGATTATGTTACACAGCAAGATATGGGGGTTACAATCGCGCAGCGCATATACCCTGCCTTCACTATCGGGCTTATCATGGGTACTATCGCACTGGTGGTATTATCCGCAACAATTGTTAGTTTCATTCCATCGAGGAATATAGCAAAAATGGATCCTGTTGATGCACTTAAAGGAAAAGTCCAATGATACAGTTTATTTTAAAAGGAATAGTAAGAGATAAGAACAGAAGCCTTTTACCCATAATCATTGTGGCATTAGGGGTTACTTTAACGGTATTTTTAAGCGGTTATTTAGGAGGCGTTTTTCAAGATGTAATTCAGCAAAACGCCCGATTTGAAACTGGCCATGTCAAAATAATGAGCAAAGCCTATGCGCAAAATAAGGATCAGTTACCAATAGATTTGGCTCTTTTGGAAACGGACAAACTAAAGGATGAGTTACAGGCTGAATATCCCAATATGCGGTGGGTTCAAAGGATAAAGTTTGGCGGTCTGTTAGATGTTCCTGATGATGATGGCAATAGTAGAAGTCAAGGCCCCGCTGCGGTGATGGCTGTTTCTCTTCTTTCAGAAAATAGTCAGGAATTAGACCGATTAAATATCAGGAACTCAATTATAAAAGGAACTATACCCACCAAAAATGGAGAGGTGCTGATTTCAAATGATTTTGCAGATAAATTAGAAATAGATATCGGAGACGAAATCACCTATGTTGGCGGTACTATGTATGGTAGCATGGCATTTCAGAATTACACCATTTCCGGAACCGTGAAATTCGGGAACATTGGTTTTGACAGGGGTGCAGTTATCATGGATATATCAGATGCGCAGCAAATCCTCAATATGGAAAATGGGGCTACTGAAATATTAGGCTTTTTCAATAATGAGCAGTATCAAAGTGAAAGTGCTGAAGACATCGTCAAAAATTTTAATGCTCAATATGAAAAAAGTGGGGATGAATTTGCTCCTGAAATGCAAAGTTTAGAGGATCAAAATGGATTAGGTGAGATCTTGGCATACAGTAATTATATGTCACAAATCATTGTAACAGTGCTGATTTTAGCAATGTCGGTAGTGCTATGGAATACCGGTTTATTAGGTGGACTCAGAAGATATAAGGAATATGGAATACGCCTCGCATTAGGAGAATCTAAAGGTAGTATCTACAGAAAATCGATCATTGAAGCCATTTTGATAGGAGCAATCGGAAGCATCATTGGAACCCTTTTTGGTCTGATCGCTACTTATTATATGCAGGAAGTTGGTCTTGACATCAGTGATTTATTAAATCAGTCCAGTATGATCATGCCGTCTACCATACGGGCTAAAATTATTCCAAGTCAATTATATATTGGCTTTATTCCTGGTTTAGTAGCTATGGTTTTAGGCAATATGCTATCTGGCATGGGAATTTACAAAAGAGAAACCGCTCACTTATTTAAAGAATTGGAAGTATGAAAACCTTGCTAAAAATATCACTGATTGGATTTTTAATTTTGCTTAGCTTCTTTACCCAAGCTCAAATTACGGCAGATCAAGTATTGGATAAAGTTAAAGACAATATGAACGCTAACTCCACTATTACTGAATCTAAAATGGTCATTAGAGGAAAGCGGAATACCAGAGAAATTGTATCAAAAGGATATGCGGAAGGAAATGAGAAATCATTTACTGAGTACCTCTCTCCTGAAAGAGAAAAAGGCACAAAAATGCTAAAATTAGAGGATAAATTATGGATTTATAATCCATCTACAGACAGGACTATTCAATTGTCTGGGCATATGTTAAGACAATCTGTGATGGGGTCTGATCTATCTTATGAAGATATGATGGAAGACAGAGAATTGAAGGAAATATATGAGGCGACAATTATTGGAGAAGAAAAAATTGGTGATCGCACTTGCTATGTGCTTGAACTAAATGCGATTGTAGAAGATGTTAGCTATCAAACAAGAAAAACCTGGGTAGATACTGAACGCTTTGTACCACTAAAAGAAGATCTCTTTGCCAAAAGTGGGCAATTATTAAAAAGAATTAGGTTGGAGGATGTAAAAGAAATCGATGGGCGATGGTACCCCACAAAAATCAATTATAAAGATATGTTAATGAGCGGAGAAGGCACTGACTTTATCGTGCTTGATATTCAGTTTAATCCAGAAATTCCAGATTATATTTTTAATAAGGCTTCCTTGAAGAGGTGATGAAATAGAGTCTAACATTTGGATTAAGTTAGACTCTATACATGTTTAGCAACTAATCTTATCCACTCTTCTTCCATGTCTGCCACCTTCAAACTCTGTATTTAAAAAGGTATTGACAATCGATTGCGTTTTATCATAATCAATAAAACGAGCTGGGATACAAATGATATTTGCATTATTATGCTGACGAGTAAGTGCAGCTAGTTCATCTTCCCAAGCAATACCTGCTCGAATTCCCTGATGCTTATTTGCAGTCATTGCGACTCCATTCGCACTTCCGCAAATTAATATTCCTAATTCATACTCTCCTTTTTCAACAGCTTCTGATAAAGGATGTACATGATCAGGATAATCAACAGAGGCATCTGTATCCGGGCCAAAATCTTTTACTTCATGTCCTTCTTTCTTAAGGAATTCAACTAATTGTTTTTTGTATTCAAATCCGGCATGATCGCCACCTATTGCTAATTTCATCTTGTTTTTAGTAAGTTTTAAATGTTTATGCAGGACCAGTTAGGTCTGATCTTTAATCACTATTTAATTTTTCTCCCAAATCCTATCTGCTTTGCTTTCCTCAAAATGCTCAGTCAAGAGTTTTTGTTCCACTTCATCCAATGCTTTATCTCTTCTTTGCATCACTTTATCCGCTACATCAAAAGCTTTTTTCAATTGGAAAGTGCTAAATCCTGCAGCCCCTCCCCAGGAAAAGGACGGAATGAAATTTCTTGGAAATCCGCTTCCGAAAACATTAGCACTAACACCCACTACAGTTCCTGTATTAAACATGGTGTTGATTCCACATTTGGAATGATCTCCCATCATTAGTCCACAGAATTGCAAGCCTGTGTCTTTAAATCCTCCTTTGGCATAATCCCAAAGCTTAACATTGGCATAGTTATTTTTCAAATTGGAAGTATTGGTGTCCGCTCCCAAATTACACCATTCTCCTACTACAGAATTCCCAATAAAACCGTCATGACCTTTGCTTGAATAGCCAAAGAAAACAGAATTACTCACTTCGCCACCTACTTTACAAAATGGACCAATGGTAGAATCACCCTTAATCTTAGCTCCCATATTTACATGAGAATTGTCTAACATAGCAAAAGGGCCTTTGATGATGGCTCCTTCATGAACTTGGGCATTTTTACCAATATAGATAGGTCCGTTCTCTGCATTCAAAATGGAAGCTTTAATTGAGGCCCCTTCTTCAATAAAAATATTTTGCTCTCCATAAACTGAAGTGTGTGGGTCGTTGACATGCTGCGAATTTCTCCCTGAAGTGATCAATTCAAAATCACTTCTGATCTCTGCTGCATTTTTCTGAAAGATGTGCCAGCTCTGCGTGATCATGGTGATGTCACCATCATATTCAGCAGCTTCTTCCAATTTCTGCATGGGGTCAAAAAATCCTATTTCTTCCTCTGTTACAGCCGATGAAATTAAAACACCATCTTTTTTCAAGCTTGCACCCAATTGAATTGCTTTAGCTAGTTCAGGATTTGGGCACACTGAACTATTAATTAATATATTCCTTTCTTCTTTTTTTGCAGGATATTTAGCACTCAGTTGAGGAGATGCTATATGTGACAATTCAGTTTCTAGATACTTTTCCCACTTCTCCCTGATGGTTAAAATTCCCACGCGAATCTCCGCAATAGGGCGAGTGAAAGTGAAAGGTTTAAGTTGATTTCTAAAATCGGCTTGTTCTATGAGCAAATAGTTCATACTGCAAAATTACAAGCTTCACTGAAATATCAGTCAATTAATACGGGAAATTCAATCTCCAACTCTTCTAAAAAGTAGATACTGCATAAATTCCTTCATTTACGCACTTCCACTTTAGAAATTAAAACGTTGAATTACTACTCATTCACAAAATCCTGTAACAAAGCTCTAACTTCCTCATTATTCTCTACCGCAAATTTTGCATATGAAAATCCACTTCCAACTTTTACGGTCAAAGCATCTTTAGGTAATGCTTCAAAAGTATCCTCATCCGTTCTGTCATCCCCAAAAGCCATGATAAAATCAGTTTTCTCACCTTTCAATCTTTCAATAGCAGCTTTTCCCTTATTAATGACGGATGGCTTTACTTCTACGACATGATCTCCTTCGATTACATCTAGCCCTTTGTTAGTCATGAAGTGCTTCAAGTGACTTGATAATTCACTCGACCGCAAATCACCCAGACCTTTTTCCACTTTTCTATAATGCCAAACCAAGGTATGTTCCTTTTCTTCTAAGAAGGATCCTGGAGTTCTTTGAATATAAAACTCTAATATGTCTCTGGCCTCCTTTTTCCAGCCATCATCTTGCAAATCTCCGTTCACTTCCCATTTGGCTCCGGCTCTTTTAGTTTTAATGCCGTGTTCAGCTATTAAATCAATATTGAACTCATCTAACCACTCCTCTAGAGTAGCTGCTTTCCGACCACTTATAACAACTAATTTGGCTTTTACAGCTAACTGATGAAGAATTTGTGATAGCTCTGCATCTGGATCACATTCATCAGGGTTTTCATGAAATGGCATTAGTGTGCCATCATAGTCTAAAAATATAATAGGATTCTTTGCTTTCTTAAACTGCTTAGTTATTGAAGCTTTTAAATCATCATCAAGTCTTTTTGTGGCCATAGACTGCTGTCTTTCTTTAAGATCTTTTAGGTTATTCATAAACAAATCTACCCATTGGAAGATGGTATATTTCTTAACAGTACCCTGCATTATTTTCATCCTTCGCTTTTGCTCTGCCAAGGGCATTTCCAAAGCTCTTTTGATGGCCTCTACCATCTCATTTTCATCATTTGGATTAACCAAGATAGCATCAGAAAGCTCTTTAGAGGCACCTGCCATTTCACTTAAGATTAATACACCATCTTCATTTTCACGACTGGCAATAAACTCTTTACATACCAAATTCATCCCATCTCGCTTTGGTGTTATCATAGCGATTTTACACATGCGATAGAAAGCCGATAAATCATCCAAAGGAAAACTTCTGTAGTAGAAATGAACAGGCACATAATTTATAGTACCATATTTACCATTCACATGGCCTACCAAAAATTCCACCTTTTCTTTAAGTGCTTTGTAACTTGCCACTTGATCTCGAGAGGGCACTACAATAAGGAACAAGGAGACCCTTCCTTGATACTCGGGATATTTTTCAAGAAATCTGCTAAATGCTTTTAGTCTACCAGGAATCCCTTTAGAATAATCGAGCCTATCCATTGACAAAATTAATTCCTGTTTTCCTAGAGAATCTCGATATGAAATCTCCTTTGCTTTGGCTAACTGACTGGTAGCTGACTCTAAATATTTATCATAATCAATTCCCATTGGAAGGGAATCAGCTTCAACCAATCGATTCTTAACTAGAATTTGATTTCTTTCATAGCTATAACCTGCCAATCGATGGCAACTACTTAAGAAATGTCTCATGTCATCATAGGTATGAAATCCAATATAATCTGCTCCTAGAACGCCATTCAACAATTTTTTCCTCCAAGGAATCATTCTAAAAACCTCATAAGAAGGAAAAGGAATATGTTGAAAAAATCCAATTGTTACATTAGGGAATTGTTTTCTTAACATATTAGGAACCAACATTAATTGATAATCATGAACCCATATGATATCATCCGGCTCTAACCATTTCGAAATAGCATCCGCAAATTTACGATTGGCATTATAATAGGCTTCCCACTCTTCATCTTTAAATCGCATATGATGAATAAAATAGTGAAAAGCAGGCCAAAGGGTTTGATTACTAAAGCCCAAATAAAATTCCTCTACATCATGTTCCGTTAAAAAAACAGGGCGCATGTTGCGGTCTATCAACTCTTTTTCAACTTCCTCTTCTTCCTCCTGAGTCAAGGAAATACCCGGCCAGCCGATCCAAATATTGTTCCCTTCCTTGTAAATGGAACCTAAGCCGGTGGCTAAACCTCCTTCACTAGTTTTGTATACTTTTTTCCCATCTACTTTTTCAATTCTGATCGGAAGTCGATTCGATACTATGATAGTTTTTGCCATTGTTTAATAGTTTGACACTCAATTTAAACGATATGACATATAAATCATAAAAGAATAGAAAATGATTTTAGTGAAATCCTCAAAATCTTGATATAATTTGTGACTGCTTGCAATTTACTTCATTAAGAATTTTATGACTTTCATGCTATTTTTATCAAAAGGAGGATATTTTTTGCGTAAATCAAACCAAGTTCCTGATTTAAGCACTGATTTTTCATGAGAAAAAGTCAAAAAGCCAGATTTTCCGTGATAGTTTCCACTGCCACTACTTCCTACTCCTCCGAAGGGTAATTCCGGGTTTGCTAAGTGCACTATTGTATTATTAATAGCTCCTCCTCCAAACCGGACTCTCTCTAGAAAGAAGTTTTCAGTCGAAGATTGAGAAGTGAAAAGATAAAATGCTAATGGATCAGGGTTTTTTCTAATTATTGCCAATGCTTCATCATTTGTTTTGTAACTGAAAATTGGCAAGATCGGCCCAAATATCTCTTCCCTAAATAATTTATCATTTTCAGTAATGCCTTCAATGAGAGTCGGTTCAATTTTTCTTTTCTCATCATCAAATGCACCACCAAAAACAATCTTACCTTCTTTTAAATATGATTTTAAAATATCATACCTTTTTTGATTCACAATTTGGGTTAAATCATTGCTTTCGGTTGGAGAAATTCCATAAAACTCCATTATGGTGGCTCTTAGCTCATCTAAGAAATCCTCTTTTATATTTTCATGTACCAATAAGTAGTCAGGGGCTACGCAAGTTTGACCTGAATTGATTAGTTTTCCAAAAGAAACTCTTCTGGCTGCTACTGTCAGATTGGTTTTCTCATCAATAACTGCGGGGGATTTACCACCTAACTCTAAAGTGACAGGCACCAATTTCGGAGCGGCTAATTGCGCAATTATTTTCCCCACTGGCACACTTCCTGTGAAGAAAACATGATCAAATTGATTATTTTCCATTAACTCTGGCACTACAACTCTACCTTCCCCCATCACGACTGCTAAAAATTCCTCAGCAAAATTTTTACTAATTAAGTCCTGCACTAAATGAGAAATATTTGGCGTTTCTTCCGGGGGTTTTATTATACAAGTATTTCCAGCTGAAATAGCCGCGATCACCGGAGCTAAAAGTAATTGAAATGGATAATTCCATGGGCCTATAATTAATGTGACTCCCTTAGGCTCATAAATAATTTTACTTTTTGACGGAAAATGAACAAAAGAAGTCCCTACTTTTTTCGGATTCATCCATTTTTTAAGATTCTTCAAAGTGAAATTAATCTCATCATATAAAAATCCAATCTCAGTTACATAACTTTCAAATGGAGGCTTTCCAAAATCTTTAGCTAAGGCCTCCATTATTTTTTCCTCCTTGTCTTTTATTAAGGACTTAAGCTTTTGTAATTGAGCTTTTCTAAACTGATAATCTTTTGTTTTCTGGCTATCGAAAAAATCCCTTTGCGCTTTAAAAATCGCTTTCTGTGTATTTATAGGGGTATTTTCTATCTTTAAGCTATTAATCATAATAATTCACTATCTACAATTACGTACTCCATATTTCAACTACTGACTCATTTACTGAGCACTTCTGGTTTATAAATCAATATACGGTAAAGAAGTTTAATTGACTCAAATCAAAATCCAATTTACAACATCTTGAAAACTTTTTTTAATTCTGAAAGCTTCATTAACTTAAGCTCTTAACTTTGTAATATGAATTTTCTCAAAATTTCAGGACTATTTATTATGGTTTCAATCTTAGTGATGGCTTGCGAGTCAGATTATTATCCTAAACCTAACGGATATAACAGGATTGACTTACCTGCTCACCAATATCAAGTATTACCTGATTCTTTCCCCTTTAGTTTTGAACATTCCGTGCACGCAAAAATTCTACCTGATTCTTCCTATATAAGAGAAAGATATTGGTTTGCCTTGTTTTACCCAGAATTTGTTGCTGAAGTGCATATTACGTACAAACCTTTGAGAAATAACCGTGATTCACTAAGAGCCAATATAGATGACGCTTATAAATTGACTACAAAACATCAAATTAAGGCAAGTTCAATACAAGAAACTATTTTATTAACTCCAAGCGGTAAGAAAGTTTCCATTGCAGAATTGGAAGGTGATGTGCCGAGTCAGTTTCAGTTTTACACTACCGACTCAACCACTCATTTCTTAAGAGGAGCGCTTTACTTCAGAACGGCCACAGCAAATGATTCCTTAGCACCGGTTATCGAGTACGTTAAGAAAGATATTATCCACAGTTTAAATACGCTTGAGTGGAAAACGGATGGCTTCATTCTTTAAAACCCCAATAGAATTTCTTAAAGGAGTTGGACCGCAGAAAGCTAGTCTTCTCAATAAAGAATTAGGTATATTCACTTATGCTGATTTATTACAGCATTACCCTTTCCGATACGAAGATCGCACCAAATTTTATAAAGTTCGTGAACTTCATCAGCAAATGTCCAATGTTCAAATAAAAGGACAAATCATTTCTAAACAGTTAGTAGGGGTTGGAAGAAAACAACGATTAACTGTACAATTTGCAGATGATAGCGGTACAATGGAACTCGTATGGTTTAGTGGTATTAATTGGATAAGCCCAAAATTAAAAACAGGCATTAATTATGTGGTTTTTGGCCAACCCAATCGCTATGGTAGTAAATTTAGCATAGCACACCCCGAAATAGAGCCTCTAACTCCTGCCATGGCTCAGCAAGAATTTCTTCAACCTGTTTATTCCACTACGGAAACTCTTAGGAGAAAATTTCTGGACAGTAAAGCTTTTTTCAAGCTTCAGAAAATTCTTTTAAAGGAAGCCTATAACAGAATACCAGAAACACTTCCGGAACACCTCATCAAGCAATATGCATTTCTATCAAAAAAAGATGCCGTAGCTCAAATTCATGTGCCGAAAAACCAGCAATTACTGCAAAAAGCTCGTTTCAGAATGAAATTTGATGAGTTCTTTTTTATGCAACTACGCCTACTCTTACAAAAGAAAGTAAGACTGGAAAAGTTCAGAGGACAAGTTCTTCAAAAAACAGATTTATTAACTCAATTCTATGAAGCACATCTTCCTTTCGATTTAACCGGAGCGCAGAAAAAAGTGATAAAAGAAGTATTTGCGGATTTCAAGAGTGGAAAGCAAATGAACCGGCTTTTGCAAGGTGATGTGGGCAGCGGAAAAACAATAGTAGCGTTTATCTCCTCTCTTATTGCAATTGATAGCGGTACACAAGTAGCTTTGATGGCACCTACCCAAATATTGGCTAACCAACATTATGATGGCCTAAAAGAATTTGCAGACAAAATTGGGGTGAGTATAGCTTTGTTGACCGGTTCAACCAAAACAAAAGCTAGAAGAATTATCCATGAAGAATTAAAGTCAGGTGAACTGAAGATTCTAGTTGGCACACATGCGCTTTTAGAAGAAGTGGTTCAATTTCAAAATTTAGGACTGGCCATTGTAGACGAACAGCACCGATATGGAGTGGCACAGCGGGCTAGACTTTGGAAGAAAAATGAAAATTTTGTGCCACATGTGTTGATCATGACAGCTACTCCAATTCCCAGAACTTTATCCATGTCAGTTTATGGAGATCTGGATATTTCAGTGATTGACGAGTTACCTGCAGGAAGGAAAGCGATTAAAACGATTCATCAGTATGATGCAAATCGATTGAAATTAAATGGCTTTCTAAGGAAGGAAATCGAAAAGGGAAGACAGGTCTATGTAGTTTATCCCTTAATTGAAGAATCCGAAAAGCTAGATTTAAAGGACTTAATGGATGGCTATGAAAGCATAGCACGAGCCTTTCCTGAATTCCCCATTAGCATAGTGCATGGGAAAATGAAAGCTGCTGATAAGGATTTTGAAATGGCAAGATTTGTCAAGGGAGAAACGAAAATAATGGTAGCAACCACTGTGATTGAAGTTGGGGTCAATGTTCCGAATGCTTCTGTTATGGTGATTGAGAATGCTGAAAGATTCGGCCTTGCCCAATTACATCAGTTAAGAGGAAGAGTAGGTAGAGGAGCCGAACAATCCTATTGCGTTTTGGTCTCAAGTTACAAATTAAGTAAAGAGGCACGAACTAGAATTGAGACCATGGTTCGCACAACCGATGGGTTTGAAATTGCGCAGGTAGATATGGATTTGAGAGGACCCGGTGATATGATGGGAACTCAACAAAGTGGGCAACTTGATTTAATGATAGGTGATTTGCGAGAAGATGAGCCCATTCTTTCTATTGCCAGACAAAGTGCTCAATCCGTCATGTCAAAAGATCCAGAATTAACTTTAGAAGAAAATAGACTCATCAAAATTCAGGTAGAACAACAGAAAAAGAAAAATGTGAATTGGAGCAGAATTTCTTAGTAAATTTTGAAGTAGAATCTCGCAGACTGTCTCTAAACTAAGAAAGTATTAACAAAAAAGCCTTTCGAAATTTCTTCCGAAAGGCTTTGAAGAGTACACTAAATTAAAACTTATCCTCTTGGGTCTAAAATTTGATCAATTCTACTCACTAAATCTTGTAAGTGGAAACGAGACATCTGGTCACTTTGTCTTGCTAAGCCTCTGTTGATTTCCGTTCTTAAAGTTACCAAGTTTCCTCTTGAAAGGGAAGGAATATCAGTTGTACGAATATCCTCATCTTCAATGTTAACTAAAGCACCTAATTGCTCAACAAAAGCTTTTTGTAAGTTTCTTCTATAAGTGTCAATAGTTCTGCCAGTTCTCAGTTCAGAGAAAATTCCTGTCCGCAAATCACTCATCATTTGAGTCGCTTTGTAAGCATCATTGCCATTCAATGCTTCGTTTTCTAAAACTCTTTTCACTCTAGAACCGCTAAACAAACTACTCAGTGTTCTGGTTTGTAAAGCTTTGATTCTGTCAATGATACCAGCAGATTGAATTCTACCTAAAATTTCAGTGTCAATTAACCATTCTGGGGTTTCGAATAATTGTTCATTTAAAAACGCAATCGCTCTTTTTTGCTTATCTAAAGAAGCGTGTGTATAAATAGCTCCTTCTTGATCAGAGGTTTTGTAATATTCACTGATTCCTCCAACATTACCTGTAACATGGCCCATATAACGATTGTATTGACCTAATACATTCCCGTATAATTCAGCTAGTTCATCGTAATTTTCTCCCTCCTCAGAACTCCATTCTATTAGCCTTTCCGCAATTCTTTTTAAATTCTTGATCCCTAATGCAGAAGCAATCATTGAATCATCACCTATATCTTCTGTTTGAGCAGTATGATCAACAACACCTCGCTGCTGACGACCATATCTATACACAGGCTCATCTGCCTTTTCTAAAATCCATCCATTCAGTATGGACTCTTCTTCTTCAGCTGTATCTATGTTCGGAATGGCTCTATAGCCGTATTCAATAGCCCACTTATCGTATTCGCCTACCATAGGAAAGAAGTTTTCAACATTATCCTCAGGTTGAGCAACATAATTGAAACGTGCATAATCCATAATTGAAGGAGCTACACCATGTGTTTTCATGAATTCAGCAGAACGCAATGAATCGATTGGGTAGGCAACACTTGAACCCATATTATGAGGTAATCCTAAAGTATGTCCTACTTCATGTGCGGCTACGAATCTGATTAATTCGCCCATTAATTCTTCTTCAAATTTCACTTTTTGAGCTTCTGGATTAACTGCAGCCGTTTGGATGAAATACCAGTTTCTTAAAAGGTTCATCACATTATGATACCATAAAATATCACTTTCAAGTATCTCACCTGTTCTAGGATCGTGCACATGTGGGCCTTGAGCATTTTGGATGTCAGTTGCTATATATCTTATTACTGAGTAACGCACATCTTCAGGGCTCCAATCTGGATCTTCTTCCTTAGTGGGGGCATCTTTCGCTACAATAGCATTTTTAAAACCAGCCGCTTCAAAAGCAGGTTGCCAATCTTCAATTCCTTTTTTGATAAATTTTCTCCATTCTAGAGGGGTAGCAGGATCAATATAATATTCAATTGGCTTCACTGGTTCTACCAATTCCCCTTTATTATATGCTTCCCAATCTGAAGGTTCTAATCTCCATCTAGTGATGAAACGATTATCATCAGCTTTATGGGAATCTTTAGAATAATCTAATTGGCGAATTGAAAAGTATCCTACTCTATCATCATAATTTCTGGGAACAATTGGATCTTCAGGAAGTAATATCATCGATTGATTCATTTCAATTGATAGTGCTCCTGTTAACTGATTATCAGGTATTTCACTGCCTTTATATGTTAAGATATGTCTGATTTCAACATTCTCTGGAAATGCTTTTCCACGAACAATTACAGATCTACTTTTGTCTACAGTAGAAATCTTAAATGCTTTTCTTTGATAGTCATATAAAGCACCAATCATCGGAACATCTGATGTAAAAAAGTCCTCTACATCGATCACATAAGAAGCGGAGTCTTTACCCAAAGCTTCAATCTTAAAAGTATGGATTATTGGCTCAAAGTTATTGTTCTTAACAGACTCGTAAATAGGATCCTCTTCATCCGCTACTGAATTATAAGAAACAGAACGCAATAATAATTGATTATCTTTCTTTTGGAATCTGATCACCTGCTGTGGTCGTGATTTCATTCCAGCTCCACCAAAATTCAATCCCTTAACATGTCCAGATATTCTTGATACAATCAAAATTTCTCTTTCCAATAGATCTTCAGGAATTTCAAAATAGTACTTATCGTCCACTTTATGAAAAGTAAACAAGCCCTCATCAGATTCTGCTTTTGAGGTGATTACTTTCGAGTACCCTTTATAGCTTGTATCGGAGCTACTCTTCTCTTTTTTCTCGTCCTTCTTCTTTTTACCAAATAATTGGGCATGGCTTTCTTGAGCAGAAAGCCCAATAAACCCCATCAAAGCAAGACTTAGTATTATTTTTTTCATTGTATGTACATTTAATTTCCTGCTAATCTAACAATACAGGATTATTAAGTTTAAAATTATCCATTCTTTTCCATGAGTGGAAAAATGAGAACCATTAAAGGATAATACTAAATGATTTTATCTACTAAATAAGTATACCCTACTTATATCAATTACAAATTTTCGTCTAGAATAGTGGAATACTTCTCAATCTTCAACTAGAATTATGTTAATTTTGAGTCTCAAATGTGAAATAACCAAATATGAAAAAGGCACTACTAATTCTAATACCCATCATTGTACTTTCACTCATTATTTACGCCATTTTAGGTGGTTTTAAATCTATTGAAAAATCTGTGGAGATGAATCCTTTAATCCACATCGCTGGGACAAATTATCTAGGTAAAGTGGGCTCTGACAGTTTGCAAACATTATTTATGCAGTCTAAAGATTTAGTAGAGTCAGAAGAAACTGCATCCTCAATTGCAATAGTATATTATGGTGAAGCTCATCAAAAAACAGGAGCAGTACAAAACTTCATAGGCGTAATAGTAGGTGATGAACCCATTCACCAGATGCCTAAAAATTGGGAAATCAAGACTTTTAAAAGAAGCTCCTCGATAAGAGGATGTATTGAGGCCAACGTTTTAGCGATGCCCACTCCTGAAGATATGCTAGAAGAATTAAAGTTATATGCAGAGAACCAAAATATAACTACTGATTCGATCTTCATTGAATTATACCCTGGCCCAAATCAGCTGTGTGTTGAATTGTTAGGTATGCAATAAGACTTTTGCTTTTCTTTATTTCACAGATTTAATCAAATCCTTCACATGATTTAAAACAAAACTTGCACAAAGCACATTGATTCCCAGTGAAAAGATATAAATCGTTTCAATATCAATAACCGGTTCAGAAATCGCAAATTTGAAGTAAAAATATACTAGGTTACTTACAATAACTATTATACTTAGCTTTTTAATATAGCTAAATTTTTTGTTTAGGTATTCTTTGCCGTTCATTGTCTTAATTTTTAGTCCATATCTCCCAAGACTTCTCTGCCTGACCTATCAGCATTTCCAATCCGTTGAGAGTCTTGGCTTCTTGCTTTTTCCCTGCTTTCAGGAAAGCCGTTTCTGAAGGATTATACACCAAATCGTATAAATAGTGATTTTGGCCTAAGGCTTCATAAGGTATCTCTGGCTTTTCCTCCACTTTAGGAAAGGTACCTAATGGAGTTGAATTAATGAGCAAATGATATTCTTGAAGAATTTCCCGTTGGGAATTTAGTTCCTCATAAGTAAATCCAAAACCTTCCTTTCTTGAAACGACTCTGTACGAGATCGATAAATCCATTAAAACTTGTTTAATGGCTTTGGAAGCTCCGCCGGTTCCTAAGATCAGCGCTTTTGAATTAAAATTTTTTGGCAAGAAGTTTAAAAGTGACTCTTTAAAACCAAAGTAATCTGAATTGTAACCTTTGGTTTTTCCAGCCTTAAATTGAATCACATTGACTGCACCAATAGTTTGAGCATGCTCATCTAATTCATCTAAAAAAGGAATGATTTGTTCTTTGTACGGGATTGTAACGTTTAGCCCCTCAATATTCTTTTCTTTTAATTCTTCAAACGCCCCAATTTTTTCAAGTGGAAATAATCGGTATTCGCAATCTGGAATATTTTCCTTTTCAAATTTTTCCGCAAAATATTTAGCGGAAAAAGAATGCTCAAGCGGATAACCGATTAAACCGTATGTTTTCATTTACTTTCTTTCTTTACATTAAGCACCGCTGCAATTTTTTCAATGGCTACTACAATAAAAATACCTAAACTAGCCATCATAATAGCTTGCATTAATTGGGGGTCTTGCCCAGTTTCACTTAGAAATTCTTGCGGTAAAACATTATGGTCAAATAAGGGCACCTGTTCCCCATCGCTGTTAATTCTGAAGCTATCCACCACTTTCCAAGGCCAAACTTTATTGAGTGAACCAACCATAAAGCCTGCTAATACTGCAACTGTGATGGATTGATAATTCCTCAGAAACCAAGAAATCAATCTTGCAAAACTTAATAATCCGATTAAGCAACCTACTGCGAATATGGCTAATGTTCCAAAGTCTACTGTTTCAACTGCTTCAATAATGTATTTATATTTCCCTAAGATTAAAAGGATAAAGGCGCCCGAAATCCCTGGTAAAATCATAGCACAAATTGCTATAGCACCCGAGATCAGGACAAACCACCAAGCTTCTGGAGTTTGAGCAGGAGAAGCTGATGTTATAAAATATGCAATAAAAATACCTGCCAGACCTGCCAATACCGCTTTCCAATCTTTATGTTCTATATCTCTTGCCACTAAAACAGCCGAAATAATGATTAAACCAAAGAAAAATGACCAAACCAATACAGGATATGTAGTTAAAAGAAAACTTATGAGCTTAGCTAAACTCAGTACGCTAATTCCTATCCCTAGAACAAGAGTTAAAAGAAAGGAGCCATTGATATGGCTCCAGAATTCTTTAAGCTTGAATTTGAATAATAATCTAAAGGCGGTCGCATCAACTAATTTGATGCTATTCAGCAATTCATCATAAATTCCTGTAATAAATGCGATGGTACCACCTGAAACCCCTGGCACTACATCGGCACTCCCCATTGCTATACCTTTTAATAGCAGTGCAAAATACTCTTTAATTGAACGCACTAATTATCTGATTTTAAAGTAAATCCTTATTATTTAAAAAATGGTGAAATGTATCTCCTCTTAAACCCAAACGAATAGTTTCCAAAGGAATTACTTCATTCGGAGCAATATTCCCAAGATTTACATTAGCGCCTACTAATTTGATAAAATAAACCTGTTGAGCTTTTTGTGGTGCTTCCCAAATGATTTTTTCAAAAGGGATTTTGGTTAAGATTTCCTGTACCAAACCCGAACGAACTTCCCCACTGGCACGGAATAACCCCACATTACCTGCTTCTCTTGATTCTCCTATTACTTTCCAGGCTCCAGCATCTAGTTCTGTTTGCATAAGCTCTATCCACTGGTATGGAGGGATAATCTTCTCTGCATCTTTTGAACCCACCTCCGAAAGTACAGTCACTTGATCAGAAAGTTTGCTTATGTATTCACATTTCAAATCATGTGGTAACTCAATAGAGCCGTCCGAAACTTCAGCAAATGGCATATCATACTTATCTAAAAGCTTTCGGTAGTCCTCGAACTGATCGCGGATTACAAAAGCCTCAAATAAGGTTCCTCCAAAGTATGTAGGAATTCCTGCTTCTCTGTAAAGTGCTAATTTATCTTTTAAATTAGTTGTCACATAGGATGTCGCCCATCCTAATTTTACTATATCAGTGTACTCACCGTTGCTATCGATAAAGTCCTCCACCTCTCTAAGGCTAAGTCCTTTGTCCATTACCATGGTGAATCCTACATCTCTCGGTTTGGCTGGTCTTTCAGGGATGTCTTTTAATTCGTAGTTCATGTTTTACTGGTTATCTTTTCTGAATTGGTCTACAATTTTAAACAATGCCTTCTGTGTTTCCACTCTTGGAAAGAATTCATAAAGCACTGTATGCATTTCAAAGTCCAAAACTAATGCATTTTCCAGAAAGATAAAGGCTTCTTTGTATTTACCGTATTCAATTAAGTAAGCCGTCATTCGATAATAAAGCTCTGCAGCATCAGGATTATCTTCCATCCCCTCCTTTATAATATTGATGGCTACTTCTAAATCGCCTGATTCATAGTATATAAATGACCAGTCCAAAAACAAGCTAACTTCTTCAGGGTCAAGCGCTACTGCTTCTTCGTAGGCATCGATAGCTGCATTATGATTCCCTAATTGATATTCGGAATTGGCCAAAGCTTGCCAATACTTTGATTCATGTTTATTAATTTTTATTGCTTTTTTGGAAAAGTGCACTGCTTCTATCCATTTTTCTTGCTGGATAAGGCAAAGCGACATCCCAAAATAAGCCTCATCATAAAGCGAATCAAATTTTACAGCTTTTTGAAAATACTTTACTGCTAAATCTGCTTGATCTAATTTATCATAAGTTTCTGCCATTCGGCAAAACACCTCAGCACTGGGACCTTCAATTCTTAAAGTCTGAGAAAAGGCATCTAAAGATTTATTGTTCTTTTCTAAGGCAGAAAATGTATTTCCCATATTAAAATAAGCGGAAGCGAAATTCTCATCAATTGCAACAGCATATTCATAAGCCTCTATCGCTTTTTCATATTTCCCTAGCTTGTGGAGCACCACTCCTAAATTATACCAAGCATGGTAGGAATATGGATCAGCATCAATAAATTTTTCATAATACGCAATGCTTCCTTCTAATTGATCTGTAACATCTAGACAGTAAGCCAATTCATAAATCGCACTTTCGTGGTCAATGTTTTCTTCTAAAACTGCTTTGTAGTTTTTAATGGCTTCTTCATAATTACCCAATTGTTGGTAAGCCATCCCCATTTGGAAAAGCACTTCGTCTTTATCTTCTGCAAAGGTCAAAGCTTTTTCTAAGCACTCTATTGCTTCTTTGTTTCGATTTGAAATGGTGAGCACATTTGCTTTCGTTAATAATAAATCAACATCATTAGGCTGAATATTTTCGGCTCTATCTAATATTTGAAGAGCACTGTCATATTTATTATTACTGGCTAAAACGTGCGCGTTAAGAATCAAAAGCTCAACTGAAAACGGGAATTGCTCAACTGAAAATTCACTGGCTTTAAGAGCCTTCATGAATTTGTCATTATCTAAGTACAATTCAACCACTTTTTCCAATTCCTCCACATCAAAAAAGTGGAAATCTCTGCCCTGGATATGATTCTCGAATTTCTTAATCAACTCTTTTTCTTCGTCTTTCCTGTTTCTGAAAAATTCGCTCATAAATACTGAATAAGTGGTTTGCCCTACTAAGTTAAATAAATTTGATGGCCTCCGGTCGTGCTTAAGAACATTGGCGCAACTACTCTTAAACCTTAGTACATTGTGTTAATTAAATTTACCTATTAAAAGGTAAAAATCAAGGAACGTTGAATTAATTTTTAAAGTTTATAATTCACTTGTTTTCTTCATTTCGCTCACCGTCCATTCAATTGATTGTTCCAATGTTTTGTAGGAGTGATTGAAAGCTGAATTTGCCTTTGCAGCTACGTAAGTATACCTGTTTCCTGCCATTTTTGCGGTTTCCATTGTGAGCGTAGCGGGATTTCTACTGCATTTGCTTATTACATTTTCGATTACCGCTCCTAACATTACCATGAATTTTGGAACTTCAATCGAAGGAGGCTTTTTCTGAAGCTCTTTGGCAATAGCAGCGAAAAATTCACGATAACTAGTACTTCCGCTATTTAAAATAAACTGCTCATTTTGGATTTTATTCTCTAAACTCCTCACAACTATTTCTGCCACATCCCTCACGTCAATATAATTGATTAATCCTTTTGTGTAAAAGGGTTTTTGGTCACCCACATACCCAAATAGTTGTGCACTACTTTGGTACCGAGTTGCTGGTCCAAGGATAACGGAAGGATTAAAAATCACAATCGGCAAGCCCTTGCTCGACATTTCCCAAAGCATCTCTTCCGCTTTCCTTTTGCTTTTCCCATAGTTGGTCAGAAATTCATCATGTGATTTGGGAGTGCTTTCATCAATAAATCTATCTAATGATTTTTTACCTAAAGCAGATATACTGCTAATAAAAATAAATTTCTTTACTCCTGCTTCCAGGGCATCTTCCGCTAGTTTGGTAGTCCAAACTGTGTTGACATTGAAAATTTTCTCCTTATCAGATTTTTTATAGGAAACTAAAGCTCCAGCATGGATTACATAGTCCAGTGTTTCAGGAACAACCTCCACTATATTATCTTCAGCTGAGCTTATCTCCACCCAGTTTATACCTCCCGAATCAAAAGGAATTTTGGAATGAACTCTTTTAGTGGCATAAATTTTAAAGTGCTGGGCAATTAACGTTTGTAAAATCTGCGTTCCTAAAAGACCTGTAGCTCCAGTAACTAGAACCGTTTTAATATGCATCAAATCAAATATTGAAGAGTCTTTTTAGCGTAGAAATAGATTTGCTGTTATTATCATTATAATAATCTTGATAGTAACCATAGCCTTTGTTTTCCTTTCTAACAGCGTTAAATATGATGGAAATATTCTGAATTTTGTTCAAATTCAAACTTCTATGTAAATCATCTATAAATGATCTTTTTGAATAGTCTGCTCTTACAACGAACAAAGAATGATCGGCCTTTTTTAAGGCAATAATTCCGTCAGAGACTAACCCTATTGGTGGAGTATCTAGCAATATGATATCGTATTCCTCCTTCAATTCTTTTAACAGATGATCAAAGTACTCGCCTTCCAATAATTCGGCCGGATTAGGCGGAATAATACCTGAAGGAATAAAATGTAAATTTTCAGTTTTTGTATTATTGATACATTCTTTCCAGTGAATACCCCCACTTAAAATGGAGCTAACACCCATTTCATTTTGATCCAAATTAAAAGCGTATTGGGCTCTTGGCTTTCTCATATCTAAATCAAGGATAATCACTTTCTTATTAGACATCGCCAGTATAGCTGCTAGATTCACAGAAACAAAGGTTTTCCCTTCGCCACTAGTGGTAGAGCTTATAGAAAGCACTTTCTTACCCTCTTTAATTCCAATGAAGTCCAAGCTTGTTCTTAGAGTCCGGAATGCTTCACTTATCTGAGATCTTGGCTTTTCGGAAACAATCACACCGCTTTTCTTAGCAACATACCTGCTCAGGCGACTAATTTTTGCAATAATTGGGATAGTAGTTAATCTTTCTAGCTCATGAATACTATTTATTTCATCATAAAGTAGATACCTGAAACTTATGAATATGAAACTTAATATAAAGCCAACTGCAAAAGAGCCTATGTATATCAGATTAGTCGAGGGACCAATTGGATTTTTCGGCAAATTAGCGGGCGTTAAGATGTCCACTTCAGATAATGTTCCTGCCTGAGCTATCTCAAATTCTGTTTTCTTTTGCATCAGAGATAAATAGAGCTCCTCATACAAAGAATAAAATCTCATTTTTTGATTTAGCTCATTTGTTTTGGCTGGCAACTGATTAAAATTACTTTCGATTTTTCGCTTTCGAGCTAAGGCAGTTACTTTTCTATCTTTAAGAATACTTACTTTACTGCTCAAATAATTATTAATTCGATCCTTTAAAACATTGATCTCTATTTTTCTTTGAAGTAAAACTTGACTTTCTTTCTTGTAACGTGTTTTAGACAATTGATACTCTTCTTTGAGTTCAGAAAATTCCTCAAACAGAGGTTGCATATTGGAAGGAAGTACTAAATAATTTATTTTATCAAAGCTGAGAGTATCTTTTTCAAGCTGCTTTTGAATATTTTCTATCTCTCCAAGCTGATAATTAATGCCGTAAAGAATAGAATCCATTTTAACCATTTCAGCTATTAACCTGCTTACATCATCCGAAGGATTAATCGTTTTATTCTCTATCGTAAAATCCTCGATATAAGTCTCGTAATTCGCAAGCTCACTTTCAGTTTGCTTCAACTGCTTATTCAAAAACTGAATCTTAAGTTGATTTGCTTTATTCTTCTGCTCTTTACTGTATTCAGTGTAGAGTTCACTCACTGTTTCTACAATTTCCTGGACTTTGTAAGGATTATAATCTTCAAAAGTAATCTTTATGGTATTGGCATTTAGATTTTCAGGAGCTACTGAAAGATTTGATTCCACATAGCTCATTAAGCTTTCCGGAGTAGAAATAGTAAAAGTCAAGCTCTCAGTATTAAAGAAATGTGGAGTAATTTCTAATTTATACTTACATCCGTCAACTATAAATTCTTGTCCAAATTTCTGTGACACCCATTCTTCTCCATCTTGATTAGTTGAGATTTTAAAATTTGTTTTATCGATTATGTCTACAAAGAATTTCTCTCCATAGGCAGCACAAGATTTATCATAGCTAACTGTAAAAGGAGTGAATCTGTAGCGCTCATCATCTTTAAACCGTCCTATTACATGATAAGTAACATCTAAGGGCAGTTTATTTATCACTTGTTTTAAGAAAAGCTTTGATCGAATTAATTCGACCTCACCAGAAAGTGTATTCAAGTTAGAACTTTCTTCACTTAACGGATTAAAGCCAAAAACGCTAGCCTCGCTTCTTTTATTTAGCTTCAATTCTGCATATGATTGAAACTTAACGTTCGTATATCTCACATAAAGAAAAGCAACAAAAACAGCAATAATAATTAACAATATGGCCCAAGGTAAATTCTTTTTAAGAATGGTTTTTAACTTAAAAAAATCAACTACTTCAGTTTCTTGGTTTTGAGGCCTGTGGGAATTATTCCCCTCAAGATTTCTTTGATATCGTGTTTGCTGATTGCTCATGCTTATTGGTTATCATCAGAATTACTTCTTCTGATATTGTCAATCACGATATATACAGTAATTAAATTTGATACTATGCCTATGATAGGTGCAGCGTCCCTAATCGATTCATTAAATATTCTGCGGATTGGTTCTACATAAATAATATCATTGGGCAAAACCTGCAGATTAGCCTTTTGCATTCCTTCAATTGTGGCCAAGTTGATCACTTGTACCGAGGGCTCATCCAACGGCCCTCTGATTAAGCGAATGTTCCTACCCTTAGAGTCTCTATTTAAGCCACCTGACAATGCCAAAACCTCTAAAACAGTCATTTTCTCGTTTTCAAGTGGAATAACCTGACCACCCAAGGCTCCCAAAACTACTACTCTTCTGTTTAAATGACGAACCCGAATGTAAGGTTGGATGTAGTACTCTGAATATTGTTCTTTCAACATATCCTGCAAACCTGCAATGGAGTAGCCTGCAACTTTGGTTTCTCCTAAAAGGGGTAAAATGGAGGTTCCGTTGGGCAGTACTTCAAATTCTTTATCCGGCATAAATTGACCACCACCAGGTCCGCCTCCACCTGTAATAGCATTGAGCTCTAGGTTAGGATCAAGTACTCTTTCCCCTTTATTCGTATAAACTTCTATATTCAGCTTATCCCCTGACTGAATTTTATAAGCCCCTTCAATCTTCGATACTTCTTCTTTAAAATTATCGGAATTAATATCTGATTCTGTTTGAAGAATAATATTCTGCCTGTACACTTTACAACTACTCATGGTGATTGCAAGGGCAAGAAAAATAATAGAATATAGGTAGAAATTTTTGATAGCTTTATTCACTACTTGTAAAAATATAACCAATTAAGCAAAAGACCATAGTTTATTGGAAATGCTTACGAATTATTTACGTAAACGGGCTTGAATTTCGGTTTTAAGTTACCGTTTTGATCAATAGCTTTTAAATATCTTTCAATTACTAGATTATGATCAAATCTCCTTTCAACGATTTCTCTACCTCTCAGACCCATTTCTTTTCGTAAATCTGGAGCCATATAATACATCTCCTTCATTTTCAAAGCTAGATCATCTTCATCCTTAACCTTGCAAAGAATACCATTCAATCTGTGATCTACAATATTATTGCACCCAGGAACATTTGATGCCACTATTGGCTTGGCGCTTGCAGCGGCTTCCAACAATGTTCTTGGTGTTCCTTCCCTATAGCTTGGTAAAACCACGCAATCAACTTTATTGATAAATGGACGGACATCGTCTGTACTCCCTAAATAGTTGATGTACCCTTCTTTTATCCAGTCATTCAATTCTTCGGAAGAAATCCCTCTAGAATGTAATTCATCCAACTTACCTAATAAATTAAATTTTGCATTCATTCCTCTTTCCTGCAAAATAGCAGCAGCAGCAACATATTCACGAATCCCTTTATCAATAATCAATCTGGAAATCATTAAGAACTCAAAAGCTTCCCCCTCTTTTTTTTCTCTGAAAGGTTGGGGAGTAAATTGATCCAAATCGATACCTGACCCTGGAATTACCTCGCAAATATTTCGTTGAATTAAGTTTTTATCCATGAAGAGCTGGTAATCTTCTTGGTTCTGGAAAAATACTTTTTTCGGAAATCTAAAAGAAAATCTATAGAGGCTTAAGGCTATTTTTGAAATCCAATCCTCATTTAGAAAAATAGTACCCAAACCACTCACATTGTTAATTACAGGGATGCCTAATATAGCAGCTGCTAAGGTTCCGTAGATATTAGGTTTAATTGTGTAATGCAAAATAACATCCGGCCTGACCCTACTATAAATATTATACAATTCAAAAGTCAGCCCTGTATCACGAATAGGACTAGCACCTCTGCTATCCATAGTCACATCTTCAAAATCACATCCTGCTTCAATAAGTTTTACAGTAAATTCATCATGAGGAGCAATAGCCACTACTTCATGGCCATCTTTTATCAAAGCCTGAATAAGTGACATCCTAAAGTTATAGATGTTCCAAGAAGTATTTAAAGTAATAGCAACCTTCATGTTTTTCTAACTGTTTTTTCAAAAACAATAAAATAGGATCCCATTCAAAGATGAATAAAATGTATTCTCATATCTTATTGTGATAACAAATCTACAAATAATAAAACTTATGGTTCTTTTTGGTGGGGAAATTTCGATGGGAATTAGTTTAATAAGGACTAGTTTAATTTAATTTACTTCGAAATACCTATAAAATTCAAATATAATGGACAATATGAAATATTTCCCATTGCCTTTATTATTTTTGTACAAAAAACAATTAGTTATGGAAATCGGAATGCTGCACTCCCACGTATTAGTGGTTACTTTATTTTTACTATTTTTATTATTCAAAACCGTTTTATTGGTGGTCAATAAAAAAGAACTACTTACCAAAGTTAAGACTAAACTTAAAATGGTTGATCCAATATTGGGCGTGTTAATGCTCGCAACTGGCGGATACTTATTGTCTTTATATGGATCTGACGCCCCTACTTATTTGTGGGTAAAATTGGTTCTAGTATTGATCATAATTCCGATTGGAATTATTGCTTTTAAAAAAGAAAACAAAGCTATGGCTATTATCGCATTATTGTTAACCTTTTACATTTATGGCGCCTCTGAAGCTGGAAGTCTTACCTTCTCAAAAAATCAATCAGTGGCTGATTCTGATAATAATCCAGTTCAGGGTGCTGAACAGGTAGTGATTGAAGGGAGTACTGCTGATTTATTGAAAACCGGAAAAGAAGTTTATTTGGCTGAATGTAAAAAATGTCATGGTAAGGATGGCAAAAAAGGTTTATTCAAATCACCTGATTTAACTCAAAGCAAATTAAACCTTTCAGAAAGAGTAGCGTGGATAAAGAAAGGAAAGGGAGTTATGCCTGCTTATGAAAATGAACTTTCAGAAACAGAGATAGAAGCTGTGGCCCTTTATTTGGAAGAATTAAAATAAAATATGCAAAATAATTCTGCAGAAGAAAATAATGAGAAGAGAGCCGTTTTAGTGGCTATCATTACTCAAAATCAAAACGAGGTAAAAGTCAATGAATATTTAGATGAATTGGCTTTTTTGACCTCTACTTTAGGTGCGAAAACTATAAAAAGATTTACTCAAAGACTGGAAAAGCCTGATGTTAGAAGTTTTATAGGTAAAGGTAAATTAGAGGAAATTAGCGCTTATGTTAAAGCTGAAAATGCAGATTGGGTCGTTTTTGATGATGATTTAACACCTTCACAACTTAGGAATTTAGAGAAAGAGTTGGATGTTAAAATTTACGATAGAAGTTTACTGATCTTAGATATTTTCTTAAGTCGTGCGCAAACTGCTCAGGCCAAAACTCAGGTGGAATTAGCTAGAAATCAATATTTATTGCCACGATTAACTAGAATGTGGACACACTTAGAAAGACAACGAGGTGGAACCGCAACACGTGGTGGTGCTGGTGAAAAAGAGATTGAGACTGATAAAAGGATGATCCGAAATACCATCACCAAGTTAAAGGAAAAGCTTACAAAAATTGAAAAGCAAAGCAGGACGCAAAGGAAGTCTCGTGGTAAAATTGTGAGAGTAGCTATAGTAGGCTATACCAATGTCGGGAAATCCACTTTGATGACTCGTCTTTCAAAATCAGATATTTTGGCTGAGAATAAATTATTTGCTACTGTAGATTCTACTGTTCGTAAAGTCAATTTTGAGGATATCCCTTTTCTTTTATCCGATACGGTAGGTTTTATACGAAAATTACCTACCCACTTGATCGAATCTTTTAAATCTACTTTAGATGAAATAAGAGAGGCCGATATATTGATTCATGTGGTGGATGTCAGTCACCAAACTCTGGAAGATCATATTAGTGTAGTGAATCAAACCTTAACAGATATAGATGCAAGCGATAAGCCGACCCTATTGGTTTTCAATAAAGTGGATCTATTAGAAGATGAAGAAGAATTAAGTGTAGATGAGAAAATTAAAAACTTGAAAAACACTTATTGGAATAAAGAGCAAAATGATGTAGTTTTCATTTCGGCTACCAATAAGGATAATATTGAAGAGCTTAAAGCCAAATTAAGAAAATTGGTAGAAGCTAAACATTTCACAATCTTTCCTAATTATTTGAAAAACACTTATTACTGATATAGCTTTGTTTTTTATTGATAGCTAGTAAATGACCCCGTAGTTCAATGGATAGAATTGGAGTTTCCTAAACTTTAGATGCAGGTTCGATTCCTGCCGGGGTCACTATACAGATGTGCGCACTTTGTTTATATTCTTGTTGATGTTAAATCCCCAAATCAACCCTGTCACTCCATATCTCATAAATAGGATCACCTTTACTGCTTTTCCCGCTGTGGTGCCATTCGCCATCTTTCAATTCATAACTAAAAACTAGCTCAGCACCTACTCTGCTGCTATCTCTGGAAAAGAATTTAATGATTTCCGTGTATTGACCATCTTTGGTGGTGTAGTTTCCACCACCTGTCCCCATAAAGTCCCCTGTTTCACTATTGTAAGCTATCCATTGAAAATAAGTGCCAGATAAGATTTTCATAGTTTTGCGGGCTCCTGGAGTCATGGTATTCATTTCTCCGTTACGTTCTCTTCCGGTAATAACCCAAGCACCTGCCAAATCTCCTGGTTTATTGTTATCTGTTCTTTTCCAAGTTCGACCTCCAATTTCAAGCTTCTTCCCTTTTAAAGCGTAATCCAACTTTGCTGTTTGACCTACTTTGTCTTTGTCATCAGAATGAAATTCGTAATGAAGTTGGATTTGATTATTATCGGTGAGATTCCAATTTCCTCCATAAGTGTATTTAAATTCATTACCGTTATAAAAGGTAACGGCAAAATGGTTTTCGGCCATTATCCATTGCCCAATCAGTCCTTCATCTGTTTTAGTCTCCCAACCTCCCCTTAAAATATTCGATTTTTGATAGCTAAAGGCGGTTAATAAAAAAACGCTTATTCCTAAAATTAAAGTTTTCATAATTGTATAGTTTTTTAATAGTCATCATTTACTTCCACCCAATAACCATTAGGGTCTTGAAAGTAGATTTGTTGAACTCCATCTACTCTATTAGTAATTTTCCCACTTTCACCAGGCCAATTTTCAAAAGGCACTTTTTCAGCTTTTAAATTTTCTATAAAACCCTCCATGTCTTCTATGCTAAAACACAAATGGTTGTTTTTATTGATGGTGGGTTCTTCCCATTCTCCTTCAATCAGGTGCAATTGTGAACTGCCTAGTTTATACCAGATGTGCAAGCCATCTTTAAATGGCTCTTCAATTTCTTCGAGTCCAATAATGTCCGAATAGAAGGATTTACTGTCAGCCAAATCTTCCACATAAACTGCTATGTGGTTTAATTTAACCTGTGCTTGAGACAAATGAAAAGTGAATATCAGAATTGCGCTAAAAATTAGATTTTTCATGTTTTTGCATTAAAATATCTGCTCAATTTAGAAAGTTTATACACTATCCGCAAGATTTAGTATATTGATGGAAATTTTTTGATATGCAACGACTAATTTACTTTTTACCTATTCTGCTTTTAGCAGCTTGTAACTTCGAATCTGAGGTGGCAGACAGAAGTAATGCCAATTGGCAAAACATCGAAAAAGATTTGCAAACGGCTTTGATTATGGCAAATGACGGAGATACCATCAATATACCAGAAGGCTACTTCAAATTTACCAAAAGCTTATTGTTGGATGAAAAATCCAATATTGTATTCAAAGGTGCTGGAATAGATAAGACTGTTTTGTCCTTTAAAAATCAACAGGAGGGAGCCGAAGGTTTGAAAATAGCAGATTGTAATAATATTTTATTGGAAGGGTTCACTGTTGAGGATGCTGCAGGAGATAATATTAAAGTGACCGATACAGACGGCATCACTTTTAGAAAAGTGAAGGCTCAATGGACTGGTAAAGTAAGTGAGAAGAATGGTGCTTACGCACTTTACCCGGTGCTTTGTAAAAATGTGCTGATCGAGAATTGCATTGCCATCGGTTCTTCGGATGCAGGCATTTATGTTGGTCAATCTGATTCGGTGATTATCCGAAATAATGAAGCCTATCAAAACGTAGCAGGTATTGAAAGCGAAAATTCCAATTTTGTAGAAATCTATAGAAATAAAGCAATTAATAATACAGGTGGAATCTTGGTTTTTGATTTACCTGGACTGACACAGTACGGAGAAAATATCAAAGTTTATAATAATGAGGTTCGCGAAAACAATTACAGGAATTTTGCCCCTGAAGGCAATATAGTTGGTGTTGTCCCCCCGGGCACAGGAATAATGATCTTAGCCACTCGTAATGTCGATATTTACGAAAATGAAATAATAGATAATCGCTCCGCAGGAGTAGCTATTATCAGTTATGAACTAGTCGCTGCAATAAGTGAGGAAGAAACGGAAGAGGCCAATGAAGAGCAGGCAGGATCTGCTCAGAGAGTCAATAGTAATTATGATTTAGATGAAAACTACAATCCTTTTCCATGGCAAATCAGCATTCATAGCAATGTGATCAAAAACAATAAGTGGTTTGCTACTTTTCAACATGATTTTGGATTGCTATTCAACTATACTTACCCTTTCAATCCTCCGGATATCATCTTCGATGGATTTATAGCGGAAGGTAAAACGCCAAAAGATGTTCTATGCATTGACCAAAAGGATGTGCATTTTGTGAACTTGGATGCACCCAACGATTTAGAGAATATGAATGAAAACTTAGATGAATTTGTTTGTGATTAAAATGAAAGACTCTTTACTCATTAGAATAGGTGTTGTCTTTTTGCTGTCTTGCGGAAGTAAGGAAAATCAAAAACAAGAAACTCAGGAAAGCACTCCATCTTCATTTAGTTTTACTTCCAGTCAATCATTAGGTAAGGAAAAGCTTTCAGAATATGGCTTTTTCAAAGGTGAACTAGCAGATTTATCTCCCAAAGAAGATGTTCATCCCTATAAATTAAATTCAGCGCTTTTTTCAGACTACGCTCATAAAGCTCGCTTCGTACAAATTCCCGAAGGAAAAATTGCAGATTATCACCCAACAGAAGTAATGGAGTTCCCTATAGGTAGTGTTTTAATTAAGAATTTCTATTACCCGAATGATTTTTCAAAACCAGATGGTGAAAGAAGAATTTTGGAAACCAGATTATTGATTCATGAAGAAGAAGGTTGGAAAGCTTTGCCGTACGTTTGGAATCAAGAACAAACAGAAGCATTTCTAGAAGTAGCCGGAGCTACCAAAAGCGTAAGCTGGAGAGATGTGGAGGGCAATACGCAAAAAATAAATTATAGCATCCCCAATATGAACCAATGCAGAAGCTGCCATTTAAAAGATGGTAAAATAATGCCGATAGGTCCATCAACCCGACAGCTCAACGGAGATTTTGATTATGCAGACAAAGGTGAAATGAATCAATTGAAGTATTGGCAAGCTCATGGATTATTGTCGAATTTGCCGATAGAAAACTTGCCAAAATTAGTGAATTATGAAAACGATTCTGAAGCTTTAGCAGATCGAGCCAGGGCCTATTTGGAAATCAATTGCGGGCATTGTCATCGTCCTGAAGGCCCTGCTAAAAACTCTGCCTTGCACTTAATGGCTTCAGTGGATAATCCTGCCGCCTGGGGAGTGGGTAAAACACCAATAGCCGCAGGAAAAGGTTCAGGGGGACTCAAATACGATATAGTTCCAGGCCATCCTGAGCAATCTATTCTAGCTTATCGAATGGAATCTACTGATCCTGGAATTATGATGCCTGAATTAGGCAGGAAAATGGTGCATAAAGAGGGGTTGGCTTTGGTAAAGCAGTGGATTAATGAGATGGAGTAGAAAGTGTTTAGGTGATTAAGTTTCTAGGTGAAGAGGTTTTCATGTTGACAAGTTATCAAGTTGGCTCGTGTAAAAAAAAAGACATCAAAGCTAGTGCAGCCCTGATGTCTCATTACCTATAACTTAAAGCCTATAACTAATCAAAGTCCTTCATTTTTAGCAATTAACTCTGCTAAATCAAAGACCTTTACATTATGCTCTCTTTCCTTGTTTTTCACACCATCCGTCATCATGGTCATGCAAAATGGACAGCCTGCTGCTATTACTTCAGCTCCTGTATCTAAGGCTTCTTCGGTTCTTTCAATATTAATTTCTTTATTGCCTTTCTCAGCATCTTTGAACATCTGCGCTCCACCGGCTCCACAACATAAGCCTTTGGTTTTGCATCTTTTCATTTCCACTAATTCGGCATCCAATGCTTTGATCACGTCTCTAGGCGCCTCATACACTCCATTGGCGCGGCCCAGATAGCATGAATCATGGAAAGTGATCTTTCTTCCTTTGAATTCGCCTCCATCTTTTAAAGTGACTTTTCCTTCATTAATCAATCCTTGTAAGAATTGGGAATGATGCACTACATCATAATTTCCCCCTAACTCAGGATATTCGTTTTTAATGGTGTTGAAGCAATGAGGACAAGCCGTAACAATTTTTTTAATGTTGTAGCCATCCAGTACTTGGATATTGCTCATGGCTTGCATTTGGAACAGGAATTCATTTCCGGCTCTTCTGGCAGGATCTCCAGTGCAACTTTCCTCAGGACCTAAAACTGCGAAATTGATTCCTACTTTATTCAAAATCTTGGTGAAAGCAATAGTTACTGCTTTATATCGGTCATCGAAAGAACCGGCACAACCCACCCAAAATAACACCTCAGGAGCTTCTCCTTTGGCACTCATTTCTTGCATGGTTGGGACTTTATATGTTGAATCACTCATAATATCTTGATTTATAATTTTTCGTTTCCTAAAATTTATTTCTCTTCTTCTTTTAATTTATCTGCCCATTTGAAACGGTCAGTTGGAGGAAATTTCCAAGGCGCAAAGCTGGTCTCTACATTTTGGAACATGGCGTTCCATGACTGCGGAGAACTACTTTCTTCCATGGCCATATATCTTCGTCCTTGCAAAATGATATCCAATGGGTTGATATTGATAGGACAAGCTTCTACGCATGCATTACAGCTCGTACAAGCATTTAGTTCTTCAGCGGAAATGTAATCTTCACTGAATAATGCACTACCTTCTTCGGCTTCTTTGCCCGCTTTAATATTTTCTCCAATTTCAGTAATTCGATCTCTGGTATCCATCATGATTTTACGAGGAGAGAGTTTTTTACCAGTTAAGTTGGCAGGACATTCAGCAGTACATCTTCCGCATTCAGTACAAGCGTAAGAATTCATTAGATTCACCCAAGTTAAGTCATTGGCGTCTTTTGCTCCCAATCTAGCTACCTCTGCAGGCGGATTGCCAGCATCCATACCCAACATGCTTTTCACTTCAGTGGTTACTTCGTCCATATTGTTCATTTGCCCTTGAGGAGTAATTCGTGCAAAATAAGTATTTGGGAACGCCATGAAAATATGTAAATGTTTGGAATAGGTTACGTAAACTGCAAATGCTAAGATTCCTATGATATGGAACCACCATGCGAAACGCTCAGTAAACACTAGGGCATCCACGCTCATCCCTTCGAAAAGTGGCATTAAAAAACTGCTAAAGAAGAAGCTTCCTGTTTGAACATAATGGTCATCTTTTCCTTGTAAAAGCTGATCAGTAGCATTCATGGTCAAAATGGCAAACATTAAGATAACTTCAATCACTAATATTAAATTACCATCCAATTTGGGCCAGCCACTTAGTGTTTTTAATCTTTTTACCGGCACAACATTTCTTCTCCATAAAAATGCCACACATGAAACAAGTACTGCTACTGCTAAAAACTCGAAAATATTGATTGCTACACTGTAAGCATCACCTAACACTGGAGCAAAAATTCTATGTGTTCCTGCTATTCCGTCAATGATGAACTCCAAAACTTCTAAGTTGATGACCAAGAAGCCTACATAAATCATCAGGTGTAAAATAGCGGGTATAAATTTTTTGAACATTTTCTTTTGTCCAAAAGCAATCAGCATAGTGTTTTTCCATCTTTGCCCTTTGTTGTCACTTCTATCAACATCTTTCCCGAGATTGATATTTTTCTTAATGCTTCCTATCCTTTGCGCTAGAAAGTAACTTGCAACTGCAAGTACCAGTAAGAAAGCTATTTGTGAGATGTATTCCATAGTTGTTCTTTAATCGTTAAAAATTTTTTATCATTTTTTTTCAAAATCCTTTTGCAGGATAAATATTTCACCTACTTTTGCACCACTCAATCACGGTGCTGTAGCTCAGTTGGTAGAGCATCGGACTGAAAATCCGTGAGTCGGTGGTTCGAATCCACTCAGCACCACAAGCCTTGCCTTCAAAAGCAAGGCTTTTTTTATGTTTAATATGTGATTTTTATTTACTCCCATTTTTCTATCAATTTTCTTCCAAAACCTGACCTAAATTTAAATTCAGAAGACTTGGTCCCAGTAGTATTCAGGACAAGCAACGAATAAGCAGATTTATATAAATGACTTGTGACTTTAGAATATAAATATACTACACAAGAAATTTAAAAATAATAGTTGAGTATAAAAATAGTATGCATACATACTATTTTTGTTACAATTTAAAATCAATACAGATAAGCTTTTATTTACTTATAAGCTTTTAGTTACTACATTAGTAAATATAAACCATTTAAACATTGATTAATCAATCTACCTTCAATCAATATTTTGAAAGTATTCTCATAAGTTATTCAGGTCAAGCAGTTTGGGGACTAACTCTTGCTTTGATTTTATGGTATTTCTTTAACTTATATCAAAGAAAGCATCTGAAGCTCTGGTCGTTCAGTTGGATTGCTTTCGCTTCTTATATCTTCTTATCTCTTTTAACTCTTTTCATCGCTCAAAGCGAAGTAGCGGGTTCTTTTTGGCAAAATATTTTCACTTTTCTTTTCCAGATAGCAGGTTTGATGCAGGTGGTTTGGCTTCTGCAAGGAGCTAACCATTTAATCCATAAAAAGTCATTAAGCTTAAAGCAAGAGTATATCCAATACACTCTAGTCGTAATTATAGCACTCTTGAGCTCTTTGTTTTTCATGTTTGAGCATGATGGAGGATATATTTACTCCTTGGTTATACCTTTTACTATCAAATCATTAATAGTGGGTGCTGCCTTCATCTATGCTGGTATTCAGATTATGAGAATAGGGAGACGGGACACTGCAGTTGGTAAGAAGTTATTATGGATTGCCTTTTTACTCTACGGCTTTGAAAATCTTAATTTCGCATTAGGAGGGATATATATGATCTTCGATGACAGTTTCATTTTGGAAATTGATAACACTTTAGGCGTAATCGATTTTCTATTACTATCTTTTATAGGCATTGGAATGATTATTTGGTTGCTGGAGGAAGAACGTTCAGCTCTAGAAAAAACTAACAGGGAATTAGATAGCTTTCTGTACAGTACTTCTCATGATCTACGTGCCCCTGTAGCATCTTTATTGGGCTTAATTAACATAGCCAAACATGATATTAAAGATGAATCAGGTCAAAAGTATGTGAAAATGATGGAAGAAAGAGTGAAAAAACTGGACCAAATTTTTGGTGATATTCTCAATTATTCACGGAATATCAAAACAGAAATACACCTTAAAACTTTCAGATTAGGTGAAATAGTAGAAGATGTGATTACTGATGTAAAATTCAATCAGGGTGCCGACAGTATTCGATTGGATTATGACGAACATATTCACCATATTTTACGAACTGATTACTACCAACTCAAAGTAGTATTGGGAAATTTGATTTCTAATGCAGTAAAATATCATGACTCGAAAAAACCTGATCAATTTATAGCGATTCGGTTTGAAAAAGTAGATAGGAATGTGCACATTTCTGTAGAAGACAATGGAATCGGAATTGCTCCAGAAAGCCAGCATAAAGTATTTGATATGTTCTACAGGGCTACAAGTGAGGCTGAAGGCTCTGGTCTTGGTCTATTTATAGTACAACAAGCATTGGAAAAAATCAATGCTCGTATCACTTTAGTTTCAGAGTTGGGAAAAGGCAGTATTTTTAAAGTGATCATTGAAAATGCTGGGGTGAAATTGGATGATTAGCCCCCTAACCCGCCAGCGAGCGGGGAAGACACACTTACAAAAGTCTTATTTGTTATTTATTTAATACAGCTTTTCTCTACAAAAAAGTATTGCTAAATCTCACCTCAAATGCTTCAAATTAATGACTTCTTTTTCTTTTAAAAATCTCCATTTACCTCTTGCTAGGTCTTTTTTGGTCAATCCAGCAAAGGTGGTTCTGTCTAATTTGACTACTTCGTAACCTAAATGCTCAAATGTCCTTCTTACAATTCGGTTTCTGCCCATTTTGATTTCCATACCTATACTTCGGGCATCTGGCGTTAGAATAGCAATGTTATCTACTTTCACCTCTCCATCTTCTAAGGTGATGCCAGCTTCAATTCTAAGAAAATCTTCTTCTGTTATGGGTTTGTCTAATTCCGCTTGATAAATTTTCTTTATCTTATGTTTAGGATGGGTTAGCTTTTTAGCTAATTCTCCATCGTTTGTAAAAAGTAAAAGTCCTGTGGTATTTCGATCCAACCTACCGACAGGATAAATACGTTCATCGCCAGCAGCAGAAACTAAATCCATGACAGTCTTTCTTCCTTTAGGGTCATCCATGGTGGTGATAAACCCCTTTGGTTTGTTCAGCAAAACATAAACGAGTTTTTCTCTTTTTATAGGTTTGCCTTCAAAAGCGACATCGTCCATTGGCTTCACTTTAAAGCCAAGTTCTTTAACTACTTTGTTATTGACTTTAACTTTACCATCTGCAATGTGCTGATCAGCTTCTCGTCTGGAACAAATACCTGCATTAGCGATGTATTTGTTTAAACGTATACCTTCTTTAAGTTCCTTTTCTTTTACCTCCGCTGATTTAAGTTTACTTATATCATACTGAGGAGTTTCTGCTTTCTTCTGATTTGAAAACTTTTTTATTTGATGAGATTTTTTGGGTTTCTGATCCTTAGGGAACTTTTTATTACGCATAGCCTTGAAATTTTTGAGCGATTAACAAAGGTCAATCACTATTTCAATTACAAAACTACGCTTCTATTCTGACTAATCCTCGTTTTCTTTTCCTATTTGATTTTCTTCTTGCGAAAAGTCCTTAGGGGTTGGTAAATCCTTTAGATCATTGATCCCAAAATATTCCATGAAATTTTGGCTAGTCCCATATAGAATAGGTCTTCCAATAGCATCTGCCTTCCCTTTAATTTCTACCAATTCTTTCTCTAGGAGTTTCTGAACAGTATAATCGCAGTTGACTCCTCTTATCTGCTCCATTTCACCTTTGGTGATCGGTTGCTTGTAGGCAATGATAGACAGCGTTTCAAGTGCTGAGGTCGACAATCTCTTTTTAGACTGCTGCTTTAGCATAATACCTATACTGGCTTGATAGGCGGGTTTGGTCATAAACTGATACCCGCCTCCAATATGCTCTACTTGAAAGGAATATTCATCTGATTCATATTTTTTGAGAATTTTCTCCAGAGCACCTTCTATATCTTCTTTCGGTACATCTACCTCAAACATCTCTGACAAGCACTTTTGGATTTCCTGGATCTTCAAGGGTGAAGTGGCACAGAAAATCAATGCCTCAATATGGTTGAGTAAAAAATCCATTAATTATCTTGAGCTAGCTTTGCTTCAATGGACTGAGTAGTATGCGGAACTGCCCTTAATCTTTCTTTTGAGATTAACTTCCCAGTCACAGAACAGATACCATAGGTGCCATTTTTTATTCTAACTAAGGCATTCTCCAAATTAATGATAAATTTTTGTTGGCGAGCTGCCAACTGGTTCATGCTCTCTTTTTCCATTGTGTCGGCTCCATCCTCCAAGACTTTGACATTTCCTGATGTTCCGTCCGTACCAGAATCTCCAGATCGAGTAATGGTGGATTTAATATATTTTAGCTCCTCTTTTGCTTTATCTACTTTGCTAGTGATTAAATCTTCAAATTCTTTTAACTCATCAGCACTGTATCGGGTTTTCTCATTATCACTCATAACACTTCTAGATTAGTTTATTTGCGGCAAAAATAAATGCTTTAACTGAAAACAAAAACTATTTATTAAATAAATAAAGTGTTTTCTCAATGTTAATTATATTTAAATCGATGGAATATTTTCTTAATATTAGAATCGTCCAAATATTATTTTTTAGGACGATTAGCAAAAGCAACCCCTAATATAATTAATACAATTCCGATATAATGACCAAAAACTAAGATTTCTCCGTCCAATAAACCCCAAATAATAGCAACGATCGGAATTATATAAGTAACAAAACTGGTAAAAACGGGTGAAGTTAGTTTGACAAGTCGGTTAAAAAGAATTAAAGCGAAGGCTGTTCCTATTACACCTAAGATGCTAATATATAGCAGTGCTAACCAAGCACCTTCCTCATATTGCATTTTTTGCACAAAATCACTGGAGCCAAATAAATAGCCACCCGCTAAAGGTGCTATTAGAACCAAAGAAATACTGGTAATTATTTTCGGGGTTAAAACACTGAATTGTGTTTTTAGAATATTCAAGTTAAAACCATAACAAAGCGTTGCCAAAATCACGAAAATCGCATAAAAGTTAAAGTTTCCAAGTTCCCCTCCTGAACCTGCTATTATCAATACGATTGTTCCGCCAAATCCCAAGGCTATTCCAAGACTATCTCTTAGCTTTAAACTGCCTTTGAAAAATAACACTCCGACTAAAAGCGCAAAAATAGGGGTTAAAGCATTGAGCACCCCAGTAATCCCGCTTTCTAACTGCGTTTGAGCATAGGCAAACAAAAAGGCTGGACCAAAGCTCCCTACCATCCCTGAAATAAATAACCATTTCCATTGGCGTCTATTTAGGCTTTTGAGCTTCGGTAAAGAGAGTGGTGTTAATACTAAAGCAGCAGAAAATATTCGGATAGCGCCAACTTCTCCGGCTGAAAAAACCAGTAATCCTTTCTTAATCAAGATAAATGAACTCCCCCAAATCAGTGCCAATAAAAACAGTAAGCCATAAACTAAAAAAGGACTTACAGATTCTTTTTCGCTCATATCCGTTCCATCATTTGATCGGCAAAAACTTCGTTTATTTCATCTAAAGTATCTAATACTGCTTGATAATTTTCACCTTCTACTAAACGGGTTCTATACGGTTTAAAATGAGGAATACCTCTAAAATAGTTGGTATAATGTCTTCTCATTTCAAAGATTCCTAACTTTTCCCCTTTCCATTCCACTGAAAACTTAAGATGTTTTTTAGCTGTCTCTACTCTGTCATCCAAATTGGGTGGAGGTAATACTTTACCCGTTTCAAAATAGTGCTTAATCTCATTGAAAATCCAAGGATATCCGATGGCTGCACGTCCAATCATCAGCCCATCAACACCATATCTGTTTCTGTATTCTAATGCTTTTTGAGGAGAATCAATATCTCCATTTCCGAATATAGGAATATTAATTCTTGGATTGTTTTTCACCTTTGCAATCAACGACCAATCGGCCTCCCCTTTGTACATTTGCTGGCGAGTTCTACCGTGAATAGACAAGGCTTTTATTCCCACATCTTGCAATCTTTCAGCTACTTCCTCTATATTTTTCGAACTTTCATCCCATCCCAAACGCGTTTTGACCGTAACCGGCAAATCGGTAGATCTTACAACAGATTCAGTGAGCCTGACCATTAAATCAATGTCTTTCAAAACTCCAGCGCCTGCTCCTTTGGTCACTACTTTTTTGACAGGACACCCAAAATTGATGTCGACCAAATCAGGTTGTGTTACATTAACAATACTGGTTGCCATAGCCATCGCCTCCTCATCACCACCAAAAATTTGAATGCCGATCGGTTTTTCGTAATCAAAAATATCTAGTTTCTGCCTGCTTTTAATGGCGTCCCGAATTAAACCTTCCGAAGAAATAAATTCAGTGTACATTAAGTCCGCACCATTTTCTTTGCATACTGCTCTGAAAGGCGGGTCACTTACATCTTCCATGGGTGCTAAAAGCAATGGAAATTCGCCTAATGATATGTTTCCTATCTTTACCAATTTGATAATCTTAATTTTGGTGTAAATTTACGCACTATATGAATTCTTTAAAGCATAACAACCCACAAATTCTCCATAAAAATCCCTGGACTTCAATTTTTTACCTCGTATTGCTGTTTTTAGCATGGAATCTTTTCAGTCAATTAATTGGCACAGGTATAGCTGTGTTGGCTACAGGAGTTGATTTTATGGAAAGTCAAAAACTCTTAGAACCTCCCTTTAGCCCAAAAAGTAAAATATTTATGTATGTGGCTCAAGGTCTAAGTCATTTCCTTGGATTCACCTTATTCACACTGTTTTTTATTAAAACGATTGATCGAATGAGCTGGAAATCATATATCAACAAGAAAAATCTTGCAGTTCAACCTTCAATATTAATTGTATTGAGCACATTCTCCTTTATGATTTTTAATTCTATTATCATTGAATGGAATATGAATGTAGAATTTCCAGAGTTTCTAAGAGGCTTCGGAGAATGGGCAAGAAATATGGAAGATCGATTAATGGAATTGACAGAACTTTTTAGCTCGTACGGAAGCTTTGGGGAAATGTTGATTGCCTTATTCATTATCGGTATTCTGCCTGCAGTCGGTGAAGAACTCGTTTTCAGAGGTTTATTACAAACCAAATTACAAACAGCTACAAAGAATGCGCATCTTGCCATCTGGATAAGTGCCATTATTTTTGGTGCATTCCACATGCAGTTTTTTGGAGTAGTTCCAAGAATTCTATTAGGTGCTCTATTTGGCTACATTTATCTTTATTCAGGCAATATTTGGTATCCAATCTTAGCGCATTTTGTAAATAATGGTCTAGCGGTTGTAGTAATGTATGTTGGTCCGAAGTATATAGACGATTTTGATGCTTCTGAGGTAGATACGGCCGTCCCTATCTATGTATCTATCATTGGACTTTTTAGCTGCTTAATATTTTTCCGTTACTTTATGAGATTAATGAAAGGAGCTGCTGAGGAATGAAAAACTGGAAAACAGTCTTTAAAACAGAAAAGCTTTATCAAGCACAAATCGTAAAAGATTATTTGCAGGACAAGGAATTCCATGCCATTATTGTAGATAAGAAGGATTCTGCTTATCAGCTAGGGTTTTACGAAATCGTGGTTACTGTGGAGGAAGTGATGCGTGCGATTAAACTAATTGAAGATGAGATCAAATTTGAGTAAATACAATAATTTAACACAAAGGATAATAGCTGCTTTATTAGGAGTAGCAATTATTCTTTCAGCTATCATTTACAGTGAATGGACCTATTTCGCTGTATTTTTCATCTTATGTGCAATGACACAATTAGAGTTTTATAAGTTGGTCGGTATGGATGGAATGTTGCCCCTGAAATTCTGGGGTACAATTACTGGCTTATCCATCTATAGCATCACCTTCTTAGTTCATGCCGAGCACTTGGATCCTCGCATTTACTTTGCAATAGCCCCTATAGCCTCCACTGTTTATTTTGTGAAACTCTATAAAAAGAACGACAAAAAGCCTTTCACCAATATTGCCTACACTTTTTTAGGTATTATTTACGTGGCAGTTCCTTTTGCTCTTTTGCATATTGCCGTTTTCTACAATGACACCTATAGCTTCCAAATCATAATTGGAGCCCTGTTTATTCAGTGGGCAAGTGATACAGGCGCATATTTTGCCGGAGTGAAATTTGGAAAGCGCAAATTATTTGAAAGAATATCTCCGAAGAAAACCTGGGAAGGAGCATTAGGCGGAACTATTTTAGCTTTTGTTTTTGCTATTATCATGGCAGCAAATTTTGATGAAATTGCAGATTGGCAATGGCTTTGTATTGCAGGGATAATTGTAATTGCTGGAACTTACGGTGATTTAGTCGAATCACTTTTCAAAAGAAGCATTGAAGTAAAAGATTCAGGCTCGATAATTCCTGGTCATGGAGGTTTTTTAGATAGATTTGATGGACTTTTGTTATCCGCACCATTTATTTCTGCTTTTTTGATGCTTTTTGAATGATTTTTACAACATTAGCATCATAAAAAGTAAAAATCAGTTAACAAATACTTAATTTTACCGCAAAGTTTTTAAAAAAAACAAATACTACTATGGGTTATATCGAACCGGCTCCAATTAAAGACTTAGAAAATCCTTTTGAGTCTATGATGTCGCGATTTCACATCGCAGCTCAACACTTAGGTTTAGACGATGAAATTTACAATGTATTGAAATCACCTGCTCGTCAGGTTATTGTCAATCTTCCCATCACGATGGATGACGGCTCCATTCAGGTTTTTGAAGGCTATCGCGTTATTCATTCTACTATTTTAGGACCATCCAAAGGTGGTGTTCGTTATGATATGGGGGTGAATATTGACGAAGTTAAAGCTTTAGCAGCCTGGATGACATGGAAATGTGCAGTTGTTGATATTCCTTATGGCGGTGCAAAAGGAGGTATTAAATGTAATCCAAGAGCAATGTCTGCCGGAGAAATTGAAAGATTGACTCGTTCCTATACAGAATCGATGGTAGATGTTTTTGGCGAAGACAGAGATATTCCAGCACCAGACATGGGAACTGGACCGAGAGAAATGGCTTGGATGATGGATGCTTATTCTAGATCCAAAGGTATGACGGTAAATGCCGTAGTTACTGGTAAACCATTGGTTTTAGGTGGATCACTAGGCAGGACTGAAGCTACGGGTCGCGGTGTGATGGTATCAGCTTTAGCTGCTATGGAAAAATTGAAAATCAATCCTTATAAGGCTACTATGGCTGTTCAGGGATTCGGTAACGTAGGTTCTTTTGCCGCTTTGCTATTGGAAGAAAGAGGTGCAACCATTAAATCAATTTCTGATATTTCTGGCGCATATTTTAATGATAGTGGAATTGATATTAAGAAAGCTATTGAATATCGGAACAATAATAATGGAACCTTAGAAGGTTTCGAAGGTGCTGAAAAAATCGATGGTAATGATTTATTGACTTTAGAAGTGGATGTTTTAATTCCTGCTGCAAAAGAAGATGTTATTACACATGATAACGCCAGTAAAATTCAAGCTAAACTGATAGTGGAAGGAGCAAATGGTCCTACCTCAGCGAAGGCCGATAATATTATAAATGAAAAGGGAATTATGGTAGCACCAGATATTTTGGCAAATGCTGGAGGGGTTACTGTTTCTTATTTTGAATGGGTACAAAACCGATTGGGATACAAATGGACTCGAGAGCGAGTGAATAGACGTTCTGATAGGATTATGAAAGATGCTTTTGAAGCAGTTTATAAAACTTCTCAAGAATATAATGTACCTATGAGAATTGCAGCTTATATCGTAGCAATCGATAAAGTAGCACAGACTTATAAATATCGTGGTGGGTATTGATTCATTGATCTAATAAATTTTAATATATTTAAAGGCGCAGTACTTCTGCGCTTTTTTAATTTAATATTTAGCTAAAGTAAGACTCAGATTTGAAGAGTAAGAAAATCATCGGTAGAATTGATAAACTAGATTTACCTGAATTGGGTTTATCCAAAGTTCAGGCTAAAATTGATACAGGAGCCTATACATCTGCCATCCATTGTTCTAAAATTCATATAGAAAAGACTAAGGAAGGAACAGGTTTTTTGGTTTATACCATAAGCGGGAAACGACTAGGTCAGGGCATGAAAGCTAAAAAATTCAAAACCTCTGAATTTAAATTAAAACGAATTAAAAGTTCTAATGGTCAAGTTCAAGAACGCTATGTGATAAAAACAAAAATTAAAATTTTTAATAAAATCTATAATACTGAGTTCTCCCTTTCCGACCGCAGCCACATGAAAAACCCCATTTTATTGGGTAGAAAATTATTGAGTGGTAGATTTGTGGTCGATGTAACAGAAGAAAACCTTTCTTTTGAATACCATCAAAAATAACAGAAAAGCTAAGATGAACATTAGAATAGGCACTCGAGGCAGCAAACTAGCATTATGGCAGGCAGAGTACGTAAAAGATAAAATCGTAAAGGCGGGTCACACTGCAGAGATCAACATTATTCAGACAAAAGGAGATAAGATTTTAGATGTAGCCATTTCGAAAATTGGTAGTAAAGGCGTTTTTACTGAAGAAATCGAAGCTCAACTTGCTGAAGGAAATATCGACATTGCAGTTCACAGTGCCAAAGATATGCAATCAGAATTACCGGAAGGCTTCGATTTGATCGCTTTTACCGAAAGAGAAAAAGTAAATGACGTATTAGTTTCCCACAAAGAATCTGTTGACATTCACAACAAGGACAACCCATTAATTATTGGCACCTCTTCTACTCGCAGGATTGCTACTTTAAAACATTTTTACCCACATATCAAAACAGTAGATATCCGCGGTAATCTGCAAACGCGTATAAGGAAGATGGAGGAAGGATTATGTGACGCTATATTGCTTGCATATGCAGGCGTCCATAGAATGGAATATGATGAAAAAATAAAATTAGAACTTTCTACAAAAGAATTCATTCCTGCGGTAGGCCAAGGTTCCGTTGCAATAGAGGTACATAAAAATATAGGCGAGGAGAAAAAGCAAATGCTACGATTTGCACTTAACCACAGAAATACGGAATATTGCTTATTAGCAGAAAGAGCCTACTTGCGCTATCTTCAAGGAGGGTGTAGCATTCCGGTTTTCGGATTGGCTAATCTGAACACTAACTCTATTGAAATGGAAGCAGGAATTATTAGCTTAGACGGTCAAGAGAGAATTTCCATGAAATTGACAGATGAGACCTCTCGAGCAGAAGAATTGGGGACACTTATTGCTCGCCAAATATTAAAAAAGGGAGGAGACAGAATATTAAAAGAAATTAGAGAACAACTTTCAGAAGAATAAAGCAATGATAAACAAGAGTACATTAATTTTAGCAGCTTCTTTATTAGTGATTTTGGCTTCTTGCCAAACATCAAAGGATTCTGTAGTAGTATTTCACACTCAATACGGTGATATGACTGCCATTCTTTATGAAGAAACCCCTAAGCACAAAGCAAATTTTCTTGAATTAGTAGAATCAGGAAAATATGACAGCACTATTTTCCATAGAGTAATAGAAAACTTTATGGTGCAAGGTGGAGATGTCAATCAAAAAGAGGGTTTAGAAGAGGAAGATAAGGTAAATTATACTATTGATGCTGAAATTCATCCCGATTTTTGGCATGTGAAAGGCTCTTTGGCAGCGGCTAGACAAGGAGACAATGTTAATCCCGAAAGAAAATCAAGCGGTTCACAATTCTATATTATTCATGGACAAAAATTTGAAAAAACTGATCTATTGCAAATGGCAGAAGGGAGAGTTTACCAGCAGAAGCAAATGAAATTACGTGAATGTTTGGGTATGAAGAAATATGCAAACCTCAGAAATGAAGTAATTGAAATGCAAAAAGCCAAAGATATGGAAGGACTGCAAAACTTTATGGAGACAACAGCAGATTCTATAGTTGAAAAAGAATTTGGAAAACTAGAGGTTTATGAATTTTCTGAGGCGCAGATAGAAGACTATAAAAATATTGGGGGTGCTCCGCATCTGGACGGAGAATATACTGTTTTTGGGAGAGTAGTTGAAGGATTAAATGTAGTAGATTCAATTGCAACAGTTAGGACTGCTGGGGCTGATAAGCCAGTGAAGGATATTTTCTTGACTGCAGAAATTGAAAAAATGTCAAAAAAGAAAATTACTGAGCAATACGGATACGAATACCCACAAGAAGAAAAATGAAAATTCTAGTCACAGGTTCCAATGGTCTATTAGGACAAAAGTTAGTCCAGTTAATAACCGCGCAAAGCAATCATGATCTAATTGCGACCGCCAGAAACGAAAACCGTTTGCCATTTAAAGAAGGATATACTTTTGAAAGTCTAGACATTACAAATGAGCATCAAGTTATGGCCACTGTTGAAAAACACAAGCCAGAGGTTATCATTAATACCGCTGCCATGACCAATGTTGATCAATGCGAACTTGAGCAGCAAGACTGTTGGAAATTAAACGTAACGGCTGTAAAACATCTCATTAAAGCTTCTGAGAAACATAACGCGTTTTTGATACAGCTTTCCACCGATTTTATATTTGATGGGGAAAATGGACCTTACTCGGAAGAGGCAGAAGCCAACCCCATCAGCTATTATGGGGAAAGTAAATTAGCTGCAGAGAATCTCATAACAGAAAGTAAGATTCAGTGGGCGATCGCTCGCACCGTGTTAGTATATGGTATTGCCCATGATATGAGTCGCTCAAATATTATTCTGTGGGTCAAAAAATCCTTGGAAGAAGGTAAAGATATTGAGGTTGTAGATGATCAGTGGAGAACTCCTACACTTGCTGAAGATCTTGCGATGGGTTGCTTTTTAATTGCCGAAAAGAAAGCAAAAGGTATTTATAATATCTCAGGTGATGATTTATTGACACCTTATGAAATGGCTGTTAAAACTGCTGAATTTTTCAATTTACCTCAAACGACCATGACAAAATCAGATAGCACAAAATTTACACAAACTGCCAAAAGGCCACCAAAAACAGGCTTTGTTTTAGATAAAGCTAAAAGAGAACTAGGTTACAAACCTAATACATTTGAAGAGGGAATTAAGGCTCTAGCAAATCAAATGGAATAGCTTATTCGCTTATATTAATGATTGTCACTATACTTCCATCTCCCAATTTTAGATAGTGAGCTGATTTTACAAACACAAAATTAACCCCTCAATAATCTTTATCAATCGAAATATTATTATGTTTTATGGAATAATTACCATATAATTCTATTAACACGAAACAATAAGATTACACAAAGCATTTTTTTCATATCAATTAGTATCCAAATGCTTATGCCGAAATTTACTATAATATTTAATGACAGTTCTTCCAAAACAGTGGAATCAGAAAGTAAAGAATCTTTGATCACTGAGTTCAGTATCACCGATGCAACTGCCTTTCAAGAAGATGTAAAAGAAATTCGCTGGGAAGAGAACAATTATTGCTGCATCGAGTGTATTTCTACTGGTAAAATTCATAAAACTTCAACAATCATAAAAGAAGAGTAATGACTTTAACTAGCTTCTACTCTCCTTCCAAATATCCTTGCAAGTAACTAAATTTTTCCGTTAGACTTCCATTTTCGGCAATGGTGGCATTTTTAATTACATCCTCCTTGTCATCACCTAATAAATGGGGCAATACATTACTGATTAGCTCATTACCGAAGCTTTCAGAAGCATCCCTAGGAAGCTCGCAAGGTAAATTATCTACTGCCATGACAGTAATATTACTTTCTTCACTAAATTCTGGCTGAATGCTATCAGTAGTGGGATCATAGTCATAAACTGGCTCGTGAACTGTAGCAGGCTTTTTAGTACTCGGAATTGAGCCTTCAATATCACAAGTAATATCACCAATAATTCTCGTTTTAAATTCTGGACTCATAGCATCATCTTTCGTAAAAAGAACTGGAGCTCTTGGATCCCAGAAAGCTCCTGCAATTAAAACATCGGCAACTTTGGTATACTTCAAGAAATCACCCTGATAAAGGCCAGGATTCTCATAGAATTCACTTCTATTAAATTGACTCCCGTCTTTTTTCTTATGATAGGTATGACTACTCAGTTGTGTAAAAACAGGCCTATCAAATCTTTCATTTAAGAACTCATGAGGTGAAACTTGCAAGATATCCATTCCATACATCACCTCCATAGCCCCTTTTGCTACTCTTCCGCCACCTGTTATAGCAATTTTGATAGCTGGTAATTCAACTTTTGCAAATTCTGTTTTCATATCAGCTAAATCATAGCATTCATGTGCTCTTCTGATATTGAACAAGTTATACCGTTGACCAAAGGTCCAAATCGTATTGTATGCCCCAACTATTCCAGCAAAACGCCCAAAAGCTACAATCCTCTGACTTGTTTCAGGATCAATTAAACATTCATAGTCTACTAATCGGATTTTCTTTCTAATAATCGCCTGAAGCAACTCTCTATTATACTCTTGCTCCTTAATGGTATGAGAAAAGAAGAAGTAAGTTTTTTCTGAGATCAACTTGTCAACAGGGACTTCTTTTACGCCAAACAAAATATCAGCATTGCTAATATCGTCCACCGTTTGGATAAGATGTTGGGAGAATTCTTCGGTTTTGAAGACCCTTACATCACTTTTTTGAACTTTAACTTCCACATTAAAATCTGTAGCCACTTTTTGACATTGCGCTGGGGTTAAGGGGGAGCGCATATCAACGGGTACCTTGTCCTCTCTGATAATTCCTATTTTCAACATAAAATAAATGTAATGACTACACTTCCATTAAGTCCTAAAGGTATTAAAAATAGTGGAGGCAACATTAATTTAGAAGCTTATTGATTAGAAAAAAGACCATGAACTTCAGTATCGATTTTACTCACGATTAAAGCAAAATCTTCAACATGATTCAGGTAATCTAGCTGGTTTACATCAATAATTACCAATTTTCCAATATCATATTGCTTCACCCATGCCTCATAATGCTTATTCAAATTTTTCAAATAATCAATCCTGATTGTCTCTTCATAATTTCTACCTCTCTTTTCAATCTGACCTACTAACTTCGGAATATCTGCTCGTAAATAAATGAGTAAATCTGGAGGTGTGATAACAGAGGACATAGAATCAAATAATTCTAAATAATTAGCATAATCTCGATCAGACATATTACCTGATTCATGTAAATTTTTAGCAAAAACATAACAATCCTCGTAGATGGATCGATCTTGAACTACAGTATGTTCGCTTTCCCTTATTCTTTTGACCTGCTTCAATCGACTATTTAAAAAATAAACTTGTAAATGAAAAGCCCATTTCTTCATATCATCATAAAAATCAACTAAATAAGGATTATCCTCAACCGCTTCAAATTCTGTATTCCATCCGTAATGATGTGATAATTTATTAGCTAATGTAGTTTTACCGGCACCAATATTTCCGGCTATAGCGATATGTTTTAATTGATCCATGCTGTTTTCCATCTGATCACAAAAGTAAAAAATATAAGCTTTTTAAAGGGTATATTTTCTCAGATTATCTTGTAATAAATTTTATACCCTAATTAACTGAAAACCAAATATTTGTTTAACTTTTTCGAGTATTTAAGAATTTTTGTTAAACATATAAAACTTTTTCTTAAACATTATACGGTTATTAAAACCTTTTAGAGGTTATCGTGTTTAGCATTTATAACTAATTTTTAAACACTATGGAAACACTATTTCTAGCAGATGTCATGGACATCAAAGCAGACGATCCAGTAGCATTTACGTTCTTTACGGGCTACATGGCAATGTTCGCAGCTTCTGTCTTCTTCTTTTTCGAAAGACAACAAGTTGATGGTAAGTGGAAAACTTCACTTTTAGTATCAGGTTTAATTACCATGATTGCGGCAGTTCATTACTATTACATGCGCGATTACTACGCAGCAACAGGAATGAACCCAACTGTTCTACGTTATATTGATTGGACTCTAACAGTTCCGTTGATGTGTGTGGAATTTTATTTATTGCTAAGACCAGCAGGCGCAAAACAAAGTTTTATGTGGAAGTTAATCTTCGCTTCAGTTGTTATGCTAGTTGCAGGTTATATTGGTGAAGCCTTCACTGACGGTACAATGTTCCATTCAGTTCTTTGGGGAGTTATTTCTACTGTAGGTTATGTTTACATTTTGTATTCTGCATGGGCAGGAGAAGCAGCACAATTAGCAAAAGCTAGTGGTAACGAAGCAGTTCAGAAAGGTATCAAAGCATTAGCGTGGTTTGTATTAGTAGGTTGGGCAATTTATCCAATTGGTTACATGGCAATGCCTGGTGGATGGCTTGGACAAGACGGTTTAGGATTATTACAACCATCAAGTCTAGATTTAATTTACAATATTGGTGATGCCATCAACAAAATCGGATTCGGTTTAGTAGTTTATGGTATTGCAATGAGCGAAACTAAAAGAGCTAAAGCATCAGCCTAATTCAATTTTTTAGTTACAATTAGTTGAAAAGGGAACCTCAATGAGGTTCCCTTTTTTTATTCTACATGATCTATTGCTAACCGCAAATACTGATTTACTGGATACGCTTTTTGAAATTTCTCAGCACAAAACTCCACCAATTGATCAGAATTTATTTTGCTATTAGGATACTGTTTCATAAAATAAAACTGCTTTTGAAATAGAATGGGAATACTCTCTCCGAATTCTTTGAAGGGCGGTTTTAATATCTTATTTCTCTTTCCTTGAATTGCTCCAAATTCTTTTTCAAACCCGTTAATGCTCAAAGCCTTTTCTAAGCCTGATTCATTATATAGAATTTCTTGTCTTACTTTATAAATGTTTTCTGTTGAAAGATCGTAAAGGCCCCCTCCTAACCAAATCCCTTCCTTATCTAAGTGTACATAGTATCCTGGAAATTGCTCTTTCTTAGAAACTCTTGAGATAAAAGCGGCAACATTATTTTTGTAGGGTTGCTTATTTTTCGAGAAACGCACATCCCTATTGATGCGGAAAATGGCATCTTTTGGCTTAATCATAATTTCCGGATCAAATTTCTGAATAGCCAAAATTAAGTCGTCTACAAAAGACTTGAAAGGGTTCTTAATTTCTTTCTCATATCTTTTCCTATTCTCATCAAACCACTCTTTATGATTATTCTTTTCTAGCTCTTCAAAAAAATTCTTGAAGTCATTACTAAAATACGCCATAGTTTCTCTTTTAATTGGAACTAAAATAGCAATAAATAATTGTTATGTTTGTTTAAAGATTGTTAAACTATTTTCTCTTCAATGGAAAATTATTATCAAATATTAGGATTAAGTGAGATGGCTACTTTGTCAGAGATAAAGTCTGCTTACAAAAGATTAGCAAAAGCATATCATCCTGATATTAATTCATCTGCCGCTGCGGAAGAAAAATTCAAACAAATTTCGACAGCATACGCAGTTTTAAGCAAAACTGAATCAAGGCAGAAATATGATCTAAAATTAGCGCAAATACGTTTAAACGCGAAAAGAGCCAGCATTCGTGCACAGGAACAAAAACAAAACGCATATCGAGACCCTTATCGGAATTATACTTATAAACCACCAGTCTATAAACCTGCTGCAGATGCAGGCGCGGAAAGAAAAGCTACTTTTTATGCAGTAGGAATTGTAGCCGCAGTAGCTATCCTATTGTATGTTGGCGTATCCTTGCTAGATTACTTTCAAGAAAGAAAATTGGAAAATAAAATTAGCCAATTCGATCAACAAGTTCAGTATGCTGATAGTCTTTACTATTCTGGAAAAGTCCAAGCAGCTTTAAATTTTATTGATAACATAAAATCATCAAACAAAGAATACCAAGCCATTAAGCGATATGAAATAGATTATCTACGATTCCGCCGGGAACAAGCGGACATTGACTATAAAAATAAAGCATTTCAAGATGCATTATGGGGATATTTGTTTTTTATGGAATATAGTCAAAGCCAAAATCCAGACATGCAGTACAGATTGGCTGTTTGCTACAGAAATCTGAATAATCCTCACAAAGCTGTTTACATTCTCAATAGTCTGATGAATAATGACTACAAACGCATGAGAATGATTGCCCTCATTGCAGAAATATATAAGAAAGAATTAAAAGATCAGGAGGTAGCCATGCAATATTATCAAATGGGATTAAACAGTATTCTCGCAGAATTTAAAAGTATCTATGGCAATGCCTATAGACTATTGGTTTCTGCCGAAAGAACCCCCGAAAGCTATAAGTCTATCTACTTCAATTCGGCTGATATTTATTTCAAGAATGCCAATTATATCGAAGCATCAAAACTCCTTGAATGGGTTATTTTTTTCAATCCTGAAAAACGAATAGGTTATCAATATCTAATAGAATGCTATTATAAACTAGGTAATAAAAAGGCAGCCTGTACTATTTTAAAAAAGGCAGAAAAGATGGATATTCGCCTTCAATTGAATTTCGAATTAAGCTGTAATTAAATGCGCCCACTTTTTATTCTTTTTTTCCTCCTGAATATCTCGATTTGTTCAAGTCAACACAATCTAGCCCAACACCACATTGAAGTATTAACTTCAGATTCACTAGCAGGAAGAGGATTCACTGAAAATGGGCAGGAGAAGGCAGCAGACTTTATCATTAAAGAACTCAAGCGCTTCCAAGTGAAGGCTAATGGCAGCAATGGATTCAAGCAAAAGCTTTCTTATTCCGTTAACACATTTCCAGGAAGCGTTCAATTTTCTATTACAAATCAAAAGACGGTAAAAATTTTTGCTGCTGGAAAAGACTTTCTCTTCCACTCAGCCTCAGCACCGACAGATATTCAAGGGCAAATCCAAAAGATCTCAGCTGATTTTGAATTCCCTAAAAAAGCTAAAAATCAGATTTTTTATACTGAAAAAAATAAGCACAACACAAAGGCTATAGAGGAACTAATACAATCATTTTTATTTGAATCCACGACCAAAGAGAATTTATTAATTATTCAGGACAGTAGTAAATGGAGTTGGTTTCCATCCTCAAAGCAATCTGAAAACACTGTTTTATATGTGAAAGATCAACTATTCAAGAATGCACTAGTTGCTGCCAAAACTGAATCTGAATTTGTATCGGATTTTGAATCTTCCAATATAATCGGTAAGGTAGAGGGCGAAAGAAGTGATTCTGTGATAATGCTTTCGGCTCATTATGACCATTTAGGACAAATGGGTAATGCAATCTTTCGAGGTGCAAATGATAATGCTTCGGGAGTAGCAATGCTCCTCGCTTTAGCAAAGTACTATGGCGAAAATAAACCGCCCTTCGATACTTACTTTCTCTTTACAACAGCTGAGGAAGTGGGCTTATTAGGAAGTTACTTTTTCTTAGAAAATCCAGTACTAGATCTAAGTAAGGTAAAGATGCTAATTAATCTAGATATGGTTGGCACCGGGGATGAAGGAATTACTGTAGTAAATGCCATTAAACATCAACGCTATTTTGACTTACTCAAAAATCTAAACAATGAGAGAACAGTCCAAATAAAAGCAAGAGGAGAAGCATGCAATAGTGACCATTGTCTATTCGATCAAATTGGTGTTCCAGCTGTATTTATTTATACCTTGGGTGGTAAGAAAGCCTATCACGATATTTATGACAATGGAGCAGATTTAAGCCTCGAAGCTTTTGACGGATTGCATGACTTAATCATTGAAAGTCTTGAGCAGTATTAATCAAGCGCTAAGACTAAAAATCGATCGTATTTCAGCCTCATGTTGGTAATTTTTACCCTCAATCGCCTGTACAAAATGATGACTTAGCTCCTTTCTGCTGAAAAATTGCTCTGCTGTACTTCTAGAGGCTCTTTGATACTTCTGCAATAGCTCAGTTGACTCAATAAATGGCTTAATTTTCTCTCCAAATTCAGCTGGAAAATCAGAATCAGCAAAAAATCCGATATGCCGTTTTTCTACCAACCCTCGGATCCATCCTTGTATATTGGTAATAATTAATTTACCTGAGGCAATGGCGTCAAAAAACTTATTAGGTGAATTGGTTCGGAGAATCGGCTTATGTAAAAAAGATACATAACACGCATCTGTTACATTCATCACATTTCGTACTTCTTGTTTTGTTCCATAAGGAATAAAGAAGATATTTTTCAACTGATTTTTTGCAACATATTCTTTTATGCCTCCCAAACTTGCCCCTTCTCCCATAATCAAAAAGCGGATTGGCAAATCTGCGCTTAATTCAGCACATTTAATTAGGCTCATTAAATCATTAACAGGACCCACAGCACCGAAGTAACTAACGACAAATTTATTCTTAACACCATACTGCAACACTAAATCTTCATCTTTTTTTTCCACCCTCTCAAAGAATTCACAATCCGCAACATTTGGAATAAGTTCTACTTTTACTTCAGGTGCTCTTTTTTCAATATGATTTCGCATTCCTGGAGATAATGCAATCACTCTTTCTGCATTCTTATAAAATTTCAACTCTTGTTGTTTGAGCCAGCTTTTTAATAGCGGATTTTTAATTGCCCCCATTTGGATGGGAGCCTCTGGCCATAAATCACGCACTTCGAAAACGTACGGAATTTGGAATCTTTTATTTGCCCATAAGGCAATAAACCCAACCGTGAGAGGCGTACTTGTTGCAATTATTTTATCAAAATTATTTCGCTTAACAATGAAGCTTTTGCAAAGAACTATAAAGAGAAGAAAGGCTCTTATTCTTCTGAAAAAACCAAAATGATTTTCATAAAGTACAGGTAAATAGTGCACTTTTACTCCGTCAACACTTTTAGAGATGCGACCTTTTTCATTATGCGCAGTTAGCATTTCTACCTCATGTCCTTGCGCTTTTAGAGCCTGAACCATGAAATAAGAACGATTTGCACCGCCCTCATCTGGAGTCTTAAAATACTGATGGATGTAAAGGATTTTCATTCAACTGCTAAAGTACTTGCTTTCCAATAATATCAACAATAAAGTCATGAGAAAATTCTAACCCAGTCGAATAATCTTACAAATCACAAGACTCAACATCTTTCTCATTTATCAATAACAAGTCGCTTTCAACTTCGACATATACAAAGCCTTCCTTTTCTACACTATAAATATCTCCTTCTTTTCTCAGGTTTCTGAAATCTCTAACACCTTCACTTAGAATTTCAATTCTAAATTGAGAAGGGTACCATTTCTTAAAATTTGAAGCTGACTTCAAAATACACTTACCTGATTCAGTAAAGAAAATCAGAGGAACAGCTAATTGTTCACCTTTTAGATCATGAAACAGCTCCAACATCAATTTATGATCGCAAAAAATGTTAACTGCTGTATATTTCTTACTTCTGATCCAAATTAGTAAAGCGTTTGTTAATTGTTGATCTGAGTACACAAAGTCATTATACTGGGTATCAGTATATAATTCCTCTTTCAGCAAATAACCATCAATCTTAGTTTGCTTAGAATGAAAAAAATCTGCCAACTCAGGTTTAACCAGCACTATAGGAGACCAACCCAATAACTCTGACAATTGCCCCCAATTCTGATGTAGTTGAAAAACGAGCACCGGAGGCTCTTGCTCGTCCCTTATAATATGATGAGATGACATATTAATTACTTCTTGACAATATTTAAATTAAATTTACTAATAAGGTAACACGAATTTGTAAAAATACAGCGGAAATACATTAAATTGCATAAACAATTGTTTAAAGTGAAATTCAAAAATTCTGTCATATTTTTTTTCATAATTACTGCGCTACCCTATAGTTTAAAGGGGCAAAACCAAGCAGTGATTGACAGTTTAAAAAATACGCTAGAAGGTGCAGGACCTTCAGAAAAAATTGACACCTATAATCAACTGGCTTGGGAGTATCGAAAATCATTTCCCGACAGCACGGTTATTTTTAGTCAAAAAGCAATTGAAATAGCTTCAGAAAGTGTTGAGTTGAATGAAAAAGTCGTTAAATCATTAAACTTCAAAGGGGTTGGACATTTCTATGGAGGTGAAAATATCATCGCCTTTGATTACTATCAGCAAGCAAAAGATTCCGCTTTGATTTATGGCGATTCCTTGCAATACGGTTATTCACTTAATAATATAGGTCGTCTATATTTTAATCAAGGAAACTATGTGGCAGCCTACGATAACTTTTTCAAAGCCTTAGAGATATTCAAAGGAATCGGAGACGATGTTTCTATAAGCTACGGCTATAAAAGCTTGGCTGAGCTTTATCAATCGCAGGATAATTTACAAAAAGCCCTAGAAATGTCTTTAAAAACCGCCGAAATACGGCAATCATTTGACGACCCCTCTGGTATTATCTCTATCTACTTAGAAATAGCTGATATTTATGGCCAGATGGAAAACTATAATAATAGCCTTAAATATTTCACTGAAGCTTATGAAGTTGCCGCTAAGATTAATGACGAGGCAAATTTAGCAATTATAAAATTATCTATTGCGAGTATGAACGCAAAAAGAGGTCAATTGAAAATTGCCTTGACGAATGCTAATGAGGCTCTAGGTTTTGCTTCTCAGGCAAAAAATGTTAATCTAATTATTCAGATCTACTCTTTACTAGGTGAGATTCACTTTTACCGGAATGAGTATGATCAAGCACGAAACTATTTCTTGAAGGTAAATGATCTAGCGAGTAATAATGATGTCACTTTCGAACGTGATGCTTATCTATACCTATCTAAGATATTTGAAAAACAAGCTAATGTTCAAGAGGCCTTTGATTACTTCAAAATGTACTCCGTTTTAAAAGAAAAAACTGAAAATGTAAATGCAGCACGTGAGATTGAAAGGCTGGAGGGTAGATTATTACTTGAAGCTAAGGAAAAAGAAAATAACCTCTTGAAACAAAATGAAGATACTTACAAGCAAGTAATACAGAAACAAAAAGCATTCAATATCGCGCTTACAGCCACTATCTTGCTTGCTTTCATACTATTGGTGATCATCTGGATAACAGCAAATAGAAGAAGGAAACACAATAAAATATTACAGCTCAAAAATAATAAGATTCAAGATCAACAAGAGAAGATCACACTTCAGAACAAAGAAATTAAAGGTCAAAATGATGAGCTCCTAATTAGAAACAAAGAGTTAGATGATTTGAATAACGAAAAAGATTCTTTGTTGAGCTTAGTTGCTCACGATATGAAGGCACCCTTTCACAGAATCACAGGTCTAACAGAGCTATTGCGATTATCAGGTTTAAGAGAAGAGCAAAATCAGTATGTGTCTATGATTAGAAATAATGCAAAACATGGTGCTTACCTAATCAACGATTTATTGGACGTGAATTCAATGGCAACTGAAAAAGAAGAGTTGAAATCTGAGAGAATTGAGCTTAAACAGCTGTTGGAGAACACTGCCTCCAATTTTGTCATTGAATTAACAAATAAGCAGATTGAATGTAAAATTGAATGTGAGCCTAACCTTTTGGTCAGAACGGACCTGAACTATGTAAATAGAATACTTGAAAATTTAGTATCAAATGCTATCAAATTTTCGTATCTAGAATCAGAAGTCATCTTAAGAGCAGGGGTTAATAAAAATAATTTCTGGATTAGTGTAAAAGATTTTGGACCAGGGTTTACAGAAGAAGATAAGAATAATTTGTTCAAAAAATTTAAAAAGTTAACCGCTAAACCCACAGGAGGGGAAAGTTCGAATGGTTTAGGCTTAGCAATTGTCAAAACTTTAATGGATCGACTCGAGGGTAAAATTGATTTGCAAACTGAACTAGGGAAGTACAGCGAATTCACTTTATACTTCCCTTTCCTAGAAGAATAATCAGAATCCCACTTTGCCAGACTTCCACCCATTAGTTTCGACTACTTCCGCTGATTTCAAAACCTTCTCACGCATTTCACTTTTATAATTGTCTAATTTTTTTGCTGCATCATCGTCAAAATTAGCAATAATTTGTGCTGCTAAGATCCCCGCATTTTTTGCTCCGTCTAATGCCACCGTGGCAACTGGAACCCCACTAGGCATTTGTAGAATTGATAAAACTGAGTCCCAGCCATCTATTGAGTTGCTTGACTTTACAGGCACGCCTATAACTGGAAGAGTAGTATAAGCTGCTACCATACCTGGAAGATGCGCTGCTCCTCCAGCCCCTGCGATAATAGCATGGAAACCATTTTTTCTTGCTGATTTGGCAAAGTCCATCATTCTCTCAGGAGTTCTATGGGCTGAAACTATTGATAATTCGAATTGAACTTCTAGCTCTTCTAGAACCTTAGCTGCCTCACTCATCACTCTTAAATCAGACTGACTACCCATTATGATTGCGATCTTACCCTTACTCATGCTTTTACTTTTAAAGTGGACTTAACTACCTCAATTTTCTTTTTTAATGAGGTTAAACTAGGATCAGTAATGGTGACGTGCCCCATTTTCCTGAAAGGTTTTGTTAGTTTTTTCCCATACAAATGAACGGAGGCACCAGAAATTTTCATCACCTCATCCATTCCTTCATATTTCGCATCACCTGTGAAACCATCTTCGCCTAAAATATTTACCATTGCCGAACTAATTTTGGTCCTCGTATCTCCTAAAGGAAGATTCAAAATGGCTCTCAAATGTTGATCATACTGCGAAACAAAATTACCTTCAATACTCTGGTGACCACTATTATGCGGACGTGGCGCTATTTCATTTACCAAAATTTCATTGTCTTTTGTAAGAAACATTTCAACTGCTAATATTCCTACAAGCTCAAGTTTCTTGATAATATCTGTTGCAACTTGTTTCGCTTTTTCCTCCTCCGATTTATCAATAATTGCAGGGGAAAGCAGGTACTCTACCAAATTATGTTCTGGATGAAAAACCATTTCTACCACCGGGAAAGAGCTTACTTCTCCCTCCTCATTTCTGCTCACTATTACAGCCAATTCCTTTTTAAAAGGAACAAAATCTTCTAACAAGGCGGGAGCATCAAAACCCTTTTCTATATCCTCTTTGGATTTTATAACTTGGACTCCCCTGCCATCATATCCTCCTTTTCCGATCTTATGAACTGCAGGAAATTTACTGATCAACTTCTCTAGATCAACTCTAGTATCTGTTAATACAAATTCGGCAGTTGGTATATTATTATCTTTGTAAAATTGCTTTTGAACTCTCTTGTCCTGAATCATTTCAATGATTTCAGGCTGCGGAAAAACCTTCACCCCTTCAGATTGAAGCTTTTTCATTGCATCAATATTTACCTTCTCGATTTCGATTGTCAATATATCACATTGTTTACCAAATTCGTAAACCGCATCATAATCCTCCAAATCACCAACCTTGAAATCAGAAACTAATGTGGAACAAGGAGCATTTGGGTCAGGATCCATCATCTTTAGGTCAACGTTGATATTGATCGCACTTTGCAACAACATTCTCCCAAGTTGACCTCCTCCTAAAACTCCAACTACTAAATCTGTATTAAAACTCATGAGTAAAACTTAATTAAACAATAGGCAAATATACTATTTATTGGACGAGAATTATGGGAATTCAATATTGATGGTCATAAAAAAAGCCTTTTCGTTTCTGAAAAGGCTTCAATAAATTACTTAAAACAGAAATTACTTACTTTTTACATCTTTAATTTTATCAGCATTGATTTCCACTTTCAAGATGAATAAGTCAAACTCTTCATCAATCGGTAAAAACTTGTATACTAGCTTCTCACCGGTTTTTCTAGCAATATCGATTAAACCAAGACCCGCTCCCCCTTTGTCGGAAAGCTTTCCGTGTTTAATCTGCTGCATGTACATCTGCTTTAATTCATCAGCAGTCGCAGCATTAACCTCATCAATAGCAGATCTTAAATCATCAACTTTATCTCTTGCCACTTTATTGCTAGTAATAACATAATAGATATCTTCTTTATTACCGATCACAAATAAACCATTCCCAATTTGAGCATCCGTAATCTCATCGGAATGTTTGTTCATGTTCTGAAGAGTTTCTACCATTACATGATATACTCTCTTCTTTACGTATCTATCTTCCTTTTTACGCTCCATATCGGATTCCGCCATGGAGGTAAACATTTTTGTTATCTCGTGATTGAATTCTCCCAAATAGACTAGTGATATTCCATTTCCCTGCATTTCAGAAAACAGACTTAGTACTGATTTGATGAAATTTACATTTAAATCCATCTTATTTTCATTTATGTTATCTATCATCAATAATTAGATTTTTTTATCTCTATAAAATACGTTTCTAATTTCTTCCAAATTAGGGGATTTTTTTTGAAAAATCAGTCAATTCCTAAATCAATTGTCTCAATTGTATTCTTACTATCCTTTTTAGCTCTTGATTTAGCATTTCCGACATTACCAAAAGTATGATTTATTCCAAATCTAAAGTCAACAGCCCGTGCTTTCATAGGGTTGACAAGGGATAATAAATCGTTAGTTGCCAATACAATTTGGAATGGCATCAGGTTTAAAGTGAGCCCAGTGCCAAAATTATTGACTCTGCCATTCATCATGGTTGCTGAAAAAGCAAAATTAAAGAAAGTTCCTGCTTGAAAATTGTACATACCTGTTAAAGCAGGAATTAAGGCGCCTCTGTAAAACTCAGAATATAAAATAGCCGAAGCAGCTTGTCTTCTTGTTAATTGGTACGATGCTCCTGCATACAATCTTCCTATTAAAGAAGTGGAGAATGCTTCTCCGGTAGTCTCTGCTATTTCCAAATTGTTGATAACACTATCAAAATCATTAATTACTGAAAGATCTTCACCATTTATCAGTTCTACAACATCCACTCCACTAAATTCATATTGGAAAGCTGGAATAGTTTGTTGATTTGCATATTGTTGATTCCAACGTATAAAACCTAAGTCATTCACACTTGCAAAAAATTTGATCTTTTTACTAAATTCATAAGTTGCTCCCAAATCTAGCCCAAAACCCCGATTAGATAGCACCGACTTCCGAATATCCTCATCCTGAAAATCTTCATCGAATAATGCTCCTGCTATTCCAGCACTTCTAATATCAAATTCATTGACATTCATTGCGAGTGAATCACCTCGAAAGTCTGCATTACCGAAAGTCTGCAGTCGCGCATCAAATGATTTGATATCTGCATAAGCATGCCCTATCAAATACTTGACACGAACTCCAACTGTCATTTTTCCATTAAGAATTTCCCGCCCGTGCGATAGCCCAACTTCCGTATACGCAGTTGTTTTTGTTGAAAATCTTCCCATATCAAGGAGCCCATCCTCTAGTTGATCAGATGCGTTTCCGAGGGCGATAAATTGAATGAATTCCCTTGGGAAGCTTATTCTAGCATTGATTCTGTTAGTGACACTAAATGCGGTGTAACTAGTAGCACCACGAATTCCCAAGTGCAATATATTTATAGAACTATTGGAACTAATTCTATTATTTCTTCGAAGGTTGTCTATAATCCTGCCGGTATTGATATTTCCATTTTCATCTTTCGAGCTGAGCAGCTCTAAGTTTGTAAAATTCTGAGCTGTATTAATATGAAAACCAGATAAGCCTGGAAGCCCAAATGAAAATTTATAATCTGGCAAAATCGCTGGATTCAAATTATTGGCCTGAGGTAATGTCTTGTTTAGCCCATATGAAATCATATCTGATTGCGCCAATAATCCTTCGTTACCTAAAAAGGAAATGATAAGTATGATACCGAAAACAAATTTTCTTATACTCTTCTCTATCATAAATTCACGTTATATTTTGCTTGCACCGCTAAATTGAATTGCACCGAAGCATCCGAAGTAATTCTCACCACACTGCTTCCATTATTGGTAGTTGAAACAGTTGCTCTTATACCAATTCTAGTAACCCCTTTCAGCTCATCTAATTCATTAGAATTTGTATCTGGATTATCCTCCAATCTAATAATATCTGAAATAGTTGCTGGCTGGCTTTCTGTTCCGCCTGCCAAGAACTTACCATCAAATAAATTCATTACTAAAGCGCTATCTTCATCCAATAAATCAGCTCTGAAATTTAAATCAATGGGTAATGAATTTTCTGATGTGAATTTAAATAAAGCATACTGCAACTCTTGCGGATCAATTCCTTCCAGAGAAACCGTTTCATTAATTTCTAAACCACTTAAACTAAATTCTAATGGGAGATTGATTTCATACCCTACCCTTATCTCAGAATCTTTAGTGACATAATTATTAGAGACATCTTCGGGATCCAGTACCCCATCTATTTGCAAGGAAACGGAATCTGGAGTATTGTTGATGATGTTCTTAAAATTAGCATCAAAATTAGTTTCTGTTCGTGTCGCTGAGCCTTCCAAGGCTGATTCTAATTCAATGGAATTATTGATAGGTTGTTCAGTTTGTTGCCCATTCTTATAGGTAGTGAAATTATTTACATCAAAACGAATAGGCACTCCCATCGAATTAGTAAAAATCATTCGAAACTGAGGATTCTCAAAATAATAATCAATATCATTTATCAGCTCATTATCATTAAGAAAGTCAGTTCTAATCGTATTAGTTTCAGTGCTGATATCTTGAGAACTTAGATCACCGTAAAGCCCTTCAAATTCTAAATCCTGAAATCCAACTTCCAAATCAATACTATTTCCACCAAACACCAAGTTTTGATCTACTTTAGTTAATGAAATCTGAAATGAAAACATAATTTGCCGTAGACGTGGATCACCATCAAATCTGAAGCCAATATTGTTAATTTGATCAGCATACTCATCAGTCGAAACAGGATCGTTCCCAGCACTATAGTTAAACTCATTATTGTAGTCTAGGAAGGCTGTATTGCTTGGATCTTCTAGGGAAAAGGACAAGTCTACTATAGCTGGAAAATTCTCTTCCACTTGAGTCTCAACTCTACCTTGATCTATGATAATCTCATCTAAATTGCCTTGATTAGGATAATCTACCAATATATCTCTTGAAACAGTAACTTGACCTGTAGAATTAAACTCCTCAATTTCATCTTGTGTCAAAAATATTGGAGGAACATCTAAAGCTTGATCGCTTAATGAGTAATAATCTGAAGCGGATTGACTGAACAAACTATCATCTGAGATGGATAAAACAATTGTATTGTTGGAATCTGTAGTGTAATCAATATCATCGGCATTAGCTTCCAAGAGCTCAATTAGAGTAAATTTGGAATCTACCAACGGAACTCCTAATTCTGGACTCCACTTCAAGTTTTCAAATTTTATATCAGACAATTCCGAATAGCAACCCCCAAATGATATTACTACCATAAAAGCTAAATAGAAAATTGATTTTCCGGAAATTCGCTTCATATTAATTAATTTTGTACAAATCTACTTAAAATTGAACGATAACTATAATATATAGAACTTAAAATATATGGAGAAGTCTTCTTTTTTTATCGGTATTTGCCCTCCTCATCTGCTTGAACAGGAGATTCATAGGATAAAAGAGGAGCTTCGTCAAAAATATGGAATCCAAGGCGCATTTCGGTCAAAAGCACATATTACACTACAAATGCCCTTTAATTTACCGATTAAGCGACAAGAAGATTTTTTGAAGGATTTGATGGCATATTTGAGAAATCAAAAAGCATTCGATGTACAACTAGATGATTTTGGCAATTTTGAACCCCGTGTAATTTACATAAATGTGCAAGAGAATACTGCTTTGAATGCTCTCCAGGAATCAGTGGAGCGTTTTATGAAAGGGTTTCAGGTTTTCAATGGTACACACAAGAATAACGGATTCAATCCTCATATAACTGTTGCATTTCGTGATCTGAAAAAACAGACTTTCTATAATATTTGGGATGAAGTAAAAAACAGAGAATTCAGAGAAGTTTTTACTGCCCGTTCTGTCGTAATATTTAAACATAATGGAAAATCATGGGATATTTTTAAAGAATTAAAATTAGAGGGTCTCTAAAATTGGAGATTATATTCCGCTTTATTACTTTAGTATTGAACTGAAACCTTACTAAAGCAATGAAGCATAAGATTAGAATTTGGCTTCGTAATTTCTTTGGCTTTTCAAGAACCGAAACAAACGGCTTTATTATTCTCATCTTGCTGATGATTATAATATTAGCGATCCCTTTTATTTCAAAAAGTTTATACTCCTTTTATGCACACCCCCTTCCAACACAACAGGATAAAGCCCTTCTAGATTCATTACTCTCAGAGCTTGAAGATGCCACTATTATAAAAAAGGAAATAGGTAATGAAGAAAACTTTAAACATTTCGACCTCAATAAATCGAAGGTTCCACATTTGATCAAAGCTGGCTTTCCAGAGTACCTGGCAGAAAGAATTGTGAAATATAGAAACAAAGTAAGCCCTTTCGAATCGAAGGAAGAGCTTTTGAAAATTTATGGTATCGATAGCTCCTTCTATGCTAAAATCTATCCCTATATGAGCGTTACTAAAGTGCCTTCGGAGTCTCATTTTGAATTACCGGAAGAAAACTCCAAACCCAGTCAATATCAGCTCGATAAAATTCCCAAATTAACAAATGAAAAATTAATTCAGATTCAAATTGATATTAATAAAGCAGATAGTTTACAGTTGCAAGAAATTCACGGAATAGGTCCAGCATTTTCTAGCAGGATCATCAAATACAGAGAATATTTAGGAGGCTTTCACTCTATTCAGCAACTGGATGAAGTATATGGTCTACAGAAACAAAATCTTGATTCACTCAAAAAACACGTACATCTGTCAACAAAGGAATTACACCTAAAACAACTAAATATTAATCAATTAAGTACCGACAGCTTAGTGAAACATCCCTATATCTCTTATAAAAAAGCAAACATATTAGTCAATTACAGGAAACAACATGGAAAATTTAAATCCGTATCCGATTTGTTATCTATCAAAATTTTAGACAGTTCATGGGTTAATAAAGTCAAACCCTATATCTCTTTTGAATAAGCAATTACTAATTACTTACAATTAAGACAATTATTTCTTAAATTGATTCCTTGCTAATTTTTATTACATGCACGACATACTAAGGCACTATTTAAAGCGACTCACAAATCTTTCCGGAACCAACCGGTCATTACTGCTTTTAAGATTAATTTCTGATCAAACCTTAGACCTACATGATTTCGATTTTCTACTTAATAAAAGTTCCTTTTCATTAATTGAAGATTTAATTGCCAGAAAGAAACATATACCATTAGCCGCAGTATCAGATTCTCGTCTTGAGCTCAACAATATCATGAGCCAGAAACTAAAGAAGCTAAAAAGAATTGAAAAATTCATCTATGATGAAAGAGGTGCAAAGGACCTCTATGTTGGTTGGCCATTTGTCAGAGGTAAATTCCATGGCGGAACATCTGTTCGCTGCCCGCTTATCTTTTTTCCTATAGAAATTAAGATCGTAAATGATCAATGGGTGATGGAATTACGAGAGGATGTCAATATCACTTTCAACAAATCTTTCCTACTGGCCTATGCTCATTTTCATGGTATAAAAATAAGTGATGAATTAATCGAAAAAGTATTTGAGATATACGATCAGGATAGCCGCGTATTTAGAACTGACTTATATCAAATCTTCAAAGAAAGTGCAGTTGAATTAAATTTCAATCAAGATAATTTCATGGATGTTTTACATCCATTTAAAAATTTCAAGAAAACTGATTTTGAAGAAACTGAAAAAGAAGGCGAATTAAAGCTCTTTCCAGAAGCAGCAATTGGCATTTTTCCACAAAGTGGTTCCTACTTAGTACCAGATTATTCTTATATGCTCGATAAAGAGCAAGAAGTTCAAGATATCGAAGAGTTCTTTTTAAGTAGAAATCCTGACAAGCAAGCAGATGACCCCTCAGACTATTCCCAGCGCTATCGCTTTATCGAAAGCGTCAAGGAAGAAGAAACCTTCTCGGTATTCCCAATGGACGCCTATCAAGAGAATGCTTTAAAGGCTGTGAAAAAAGGAAACTCCTTGGTGGTACAAGGGCCTCCCGGCACTGGGAAATCTCAACTCATCAGTAACCTAGTGACTGACTTTATTGCACGGGGAAAACGTGTTTTGGTAGTATGTCAAAAAAGGGCCGCATTAGATGTGATCTACGATCGGATGAAGAGTATAGATATGCAACCATTTATGGCTTTAGTTCACGATTTTAAAAATGATCGCAAAGCAATTTTTGAGCAGATACAAAACCAAATTGATAGAATTGAAGAATACGAATCAAAAAATAATGGTTTAGACTCTGTTCAAATTCAAAGAGAATTTTTAAAATCTAGCAGAATAATAGATCAAATCGTAGAAGAAAAAGAAGAATATCGATTGGCACTATTTGATGAATCAGAATGTGGTATTTCCGCCAAAGAATTGTACCTGAATTGTGATTTCAACGAAACAAAAATCAACCTAAAACAAATTCACAGACATTTTCATAAAAAGAAGATTGAGGAGTTTGCCAATACGCTAGTGAATTTTCAGACTTATGTGGATGACTTTAGTAAGGACGATTTCATCTGGCAGGACCGAGTAAATTTCAAGGATTTCGGATTACAGGATAAAACTGAGATTGTTCATTTATTAGAGAGGATTCCTGCCTACTTTCAAGATACAACTGAAAAATCAAAGAATCTGGTGGGCTCATCTATGAGTTTAAAAGAATTCGAAGATGTAGTGGAGCATCAGGAAAAGTTAAATAACTTAGGAGAGCTGTTGAATACTACCTCCTATCCGTATTTAATTTATATGTTCAACTACCCTGACGACAATACCAATGCTTTATGGTTGAGCAATGTGCAAAGAGTAATAAATGACTGTTTCAAAGATGGGGGAATTGAAAGTAGTTTAGCATCTAAAGATTTAGGAACACTTCAAAAAACCATCCAGTTAAGACGACAATCTCGAAAAAGACCCACAAAATGGATCCATTGGCTGCTATTTGCTAAAGAAAAATTCTTTCTAAAAAAGGTGCTGGTCGCTAACAATTTAACTGTCAATAATGCCGGTATAAAAGAATTAGAAAAACGACTCGATAATCGACTGAATTTTGAGCATAATATGACCAAGCTTAAGAAGCAAACATGGTTAAAAGAAATTCCGGAGACAAAAAACCAAATTGAATTAAATCACTGGTTTCAAGAACAAACACAGGCCATTAAAGCCAAAGAAATTATCGGATCCTTCACCAATTTTAAAGCTTTCTCCTTAATTGAAGGGAAAACTTTGGCTGAATTCTTAGATAAAATCAGCGCCATTATTGAACTATCTCGAGCTACTGTTGAAGAAAAAAACAAATGGAAGAAATACCTAACTAGAACACAAATTGACCAGCTAGAGCAAGAACGATTACCCTCAAGTTACATTAAAACCTTTCAAAGATATTTTGATGAATTGGTTCATTTCGATCAACTTTATGAAAGCTTAGAAGATTATGAGAAAGAGGTTGTGAAGCTCCTTAATGAAAGTGACATAACCATTGACCATAAAAATATTAAGTCCACCTTCCTTAACAGCATCTACTTGGAATGGATCGATCATATCGAAACTAAACATCCAATATTAAGAGAAGTTTCTACTCGAAAATTCGATAAACAAACAGATGATTTACAGTATGCAATTGAAAATAAATTACAATTAAGTACTGAAATTTTAAACCTAAAGGTTCGCGAAAGAACATTTAGCAATGTAGAATACAATCGCTTAAGTAATAGAATCACCTACAGAGACCTTAGCCATCAAGTAACCAAAAAACGACAAATTTGGCCTATTAGAAAAGTCATACAAGAATTTCAAGATGAACTGTTTGATCTAATTCCCTGCTGGATGGCGAGTCCTGAATCTGTTTCTGCTATTTTCCCGATGGAAGAAATATTTGATTTAGTCATTTTTGATGAAGCTTCTCAGTGTTTCGTAGAAAAGGGAATACCCGCCATGTACAGAGGAAAACAAGTTGTTGTAGCTGGTGACGATAAACAACTAAGTCCGAACGATTTATATAAGGTCCGCTGGGAAGAAGAGGAAGTGGATCATCCTGATTTGGAAATCGATTCGTTACTTGATTTAGCCAATAAATATGTGATGAACCTTCAGCTTTCAGGGCATTACAGAAGTAAGTCTTTAGATCTGATAGAATTTTCGAATCATCATTTTTACAAAGATCGTTTAAGATTATTACCTGATTTTCATTATATCAATAATGCAGATCCAGGAATTGATTATATAAAAGTAGACGGGATTTGGGAGCAAAATGCCAATGAAGTAGAAGCGCTGAATGTTGTAGATCTCATTAAAGAATACCTAAAAAATGATCCAGAAAAGGAAATTGGGGTAGTTACTTTCAATGCCCCACAACAAGGCCTCATATGGGATATATTGGAAGATCAAATCGCTCTAGGGAACATCACCTTGCCTGACAAATTTTTTGTTAAAAACATTGAGAATGTTCAAGGTGATGAGAAAGACATCATCATTTTTAGTACTGGATATGCTGCAGACAAGGCTGGCAGACTACGGATGCAATTTGGAAGCATCAATGCTCCAAAAGGTGAAAACCGATTGAATGTAGCGATTACTCGAGCTCGAGAAAAGGTAGTCATCGTAAGTAGTCTCTATCCTGATCAATTAAAAGTTGATGATGCGAAAAACAATGGTCCAAAGCTTCTAAAAGCTTACTTGCACTATGCATTAGATGTATCAAAAGGAAACTTTAAACCAAAACCAAAACCTTCCATTAGCTTTCAAAGTAGTTGGTTCTTAAAAACAAAAGTTAGAGAAGAACTAGAAGGTACTGTTAAAAGTATCAAAGCCGAAGAAGAACTGCCTTTTGCAGATCTAAGCTTTAAAAGCAATAATCAGTACAAAGGTCTCTTGCTTTCAGATGACAATCTATTTTATGACAATCCATCTGTAAAAGACATCTTTGCCTACACCCCTTTTTTATTGTCGAAAATGAATTGGCCCTATATCCAAATCAAAAGTCGAAATTTTTGGAACGACAAAGAAGAACTGATGGAAAGAGTAGTTCAATTCGCAAAGAGAAATGATTAATTAAAACAGCTTAAATAATGATACATGAACTAGAAAATTGCAGATTATGCAAAACTCTAAGTCCTGTGTTTACCATTAGTGCAAATAGGTATTACTTCACGTGTCCACGCTGCCATGGTATATTTATGGCTAAGTCATTCTTACCTAATGATGCCATTGAGGCTGATCGCTATAAAGCACACAATAATGATGTAACCGACCCCAACTATCAGAAGTTTGTTTCACCAATAACCGATGCTATAGATAAAAACTTCAGTAAAGACCAAAAGGGTTTAGATTTTGGTTCGGGAACTGGACCTGTCATTACGAAGGTGCTAAAAGAGAAGGGATATACACTAGAAACTTATGATCCGTTTTTTGACAATCGGCCTGAAGTTCTTAAGGAAACCTATGATTTCATCGCTTGTTGCGAGGTAGTTGAGCATTTTCATACCCCAGACTTAGAATTTCAAAGACTCCGTTCTTTGCTAAAGCCCGGTGGAAAACTGTACATTATGACCAATCTTTTTAGCGAAAAGACGCCATTCGATTCCTGGTATTATAAAAATGACATGACTCATGTTTTCTTCTATCATCAATTTACTTTTGATTGGATAAAGAAATCATTTCTATTCAAATCACTAGAATTTGAAGAACGGCTTACCACCTTAAGCCTCTAATCAAAATACTGATTTTTAGCCTCTTATGTTTGATTTGATCTTTTAAAGGTGTATATTATACAACACTAAATTATTTTTCAATCATGGTAAAAAGCTATCAAGGAGCATTCATTAAAAAAGAATCTAAGCAGGAAGAGCAGCAAAGCATATCAGTAGAAGACTATATGGCTAAAAAACTTATTACTTTCAATGAGCATCAAACCATTTACGAAGCGATGGATATACTCATGAAAAAGAAAATCTCAGGTGGCCCGGTAGTAGATGAAGAAAATAACTTAATCGGTGTAATTTCAGAAGGTGACTGTCTTAAAGAAATTGTCAAAGGGAAATATAACAATTCACCAAAACTGCCTGGATTGGTGAAAGACTATATGGCAACAAATGTAATTCATATTGCACCCGAGACTAATATTTTTGAGGCAGCCAATATGTTTCTAAGAATGCGTTTTAGAAGATTTCCTGTGATAAGGGAAGGTAAATTAATTGGTCAAATTAGTCAACGCGATATCATGCGTGCAGTAAGAGATAGCCAAGAAGTGAACTGGAAACATTAAAAAAGCCGAAAACTTAGATTTTCGGCTTTGTACATATATTGATTATTTTCAAATTACTCTGCCGCTAAAGCTTCGGCTCCAGCCGTAATTTCTAATATTTCTGTAGTAATAGCTGCTTGACGAGTTCTGTTATAAGTCAATCTCAACTCCTTCAACAGGTCTCCAGCATTCTCTGTAGCCTTATCCATAGCTGTCATTCTAGCCCCATGCTCTGAAGCATTAGAATCTAAAAGTGCCTTGAACAATTGCGTTTTTAGAGAAGTTGGAATTAATTCCTTTTCAATATAATCCCTTGATGGCTCATAAGAATAATCGTGATCGGTAGCCTTGCCTCCTGTATCATCAGCCTTAGCAATTGGAAGAAATTGCTCTTGATTAAGTAATTGCGTTGCAGCATTTTTGAATTCATTGTAAATGATTTCAACTTTGTCATAAGTACCTTTCTCAAATTCATCCATCACAAATTGAGCTGCTTCACTCACCTCTTCGTAATTCAATCTGTTGAATAAATCAATGTAATCAGCATTATTAGAAAGCTTATTTCTTTTCAAGAAGTCGGCAGCTTTTTTTCCGATAGTCATGAAATGTAAATTACCTTTCTCTGCAATTGACTCATACTCACCTTCCATTAAGCTCTTCACTCTTCTAGTTACCGTACTGTTAAAGGCACCGCAAAGCCCTTTATCAGAAGTGACCAGAATTAATAAGACGCTCTCCACTGTTCTTTCTTTCGCATAAGGATTATTCATTTCCTCTCCACTACCACTTACGTTTTGTAAAATAGCAGATAGTTTTTGGGAATATGGACGCATCATGGTGATCCTATCCTGTGCTCGCTTCAACTTTGCAGCTGCCACCATTTTCATGGCTTTAGTGATCTGTTGTGTTGAAACAACTGAACTAATCCTATTTTTTACTTCCTTCAGATTTGCCATACAGCCTTATGTCTATTTTGACCTTTATATATTAAAGGAAAAAGTTAATCTTAAAAATGAAATCAGGAGCTGCTATTTCAAGCTCCTATTATCTATTAATATTTTGATGATAAATCGTCAGCTACTTTCTTCACTACTGCGATAAGCTCGTCACTAATTTTACCAGATTTGAAAGCATCAAGTGCTTCTCTCTCTTGGTTTTCCATTATCAAGGCAAATTCCTTCTCAAAAGCTCTCACTTTTTCAACTGGAACTTTATCTAAGAACCCTTTAGTAGAAGCAATGATAATCGCTACCTGCTGCTCAACTGCAACCGGTGAATACTGTCCTTGCTTCAAAATTTCTTGGTTACGCTTTCCTCTTTCAATAATTCTTTTCGTAGCAGGGTCTAGATCAGAACCAAACTTCGAGAACGCCTCTAATTCACGAAACTGCGCTTGATCTAATTTCAGAGTTCCTGAAACCTTCTTCATTGATTTGATCTGAGCGTTACCACCTACTCGTGATACAGAGATCCCTACGTTAATAGCAGGTCTGATACCGGCATTAAATAGGTTAGTTTCCAAGAATATTTGACCATCCGTAATAGAAATCACGTTAGTTGGAATATACGCTGAAACGTCACCTGCTTGTGTCTCAATTATTGGAAGTGCTGTTAATGACCCACCACCTTTCACTTTGTCTTTTAATGAAGGAGGTAAATCATTCATGTCTTTAGCAATAGTATCATCATTGATTACTTTTGCAGCTCTCTCTAATAAACGAGAGTGTAAGTAGAAAACATCACCAGGGTATGCTTCACGTCCCGGAGGTCTTCTTAATAACAAGGACACCTCACGATAAGCAACTGCTTGCTTTGATAAATCATCAAAAACAACCAAGCCAGGACGACCTGTATCTCTAAAATACTCACCGATAGCAGCACCTGCGAACGGAGCAAAGAACTGCAATGGAGCAGGATCAGCAGCAGAGGCCGACACGATAGTAGTATAAGCCATCGCACCCGCTTTTTCTAACTCAGATACAATTTGAGCTACTGTAGATGCTTTCTGTCCAATCGCAACGTAGATACAATAAACTGGATTACCAGCATCATAAAATTCTTTTTGGTTGATAATGGCATCAATAGCCACCGCAGTTTTACCCGTCTGACGGTCACCAATAATTAACTCACGCTGACCTCTCCCAACAGGAATCATAGCATCAATAGACTTAATACCTGTTTGCAAAGGCTCACTTACCGGCTCACGGAAAATAACACCCGGTGCCTTACGCTCCAACGGCATATCAAATAGTTCGCCTTCAATTGGGCCCTTCCCATCAATAGGTTGACCTAGCGTATCTACAACTCTTCCTGCGATACCATCACCTACTTTAATGGAAGCGATTTTCCCTGTTCTTTTCACAGCATCGCCCTCTTTAATTCCTTGTGAGCTACCGAACAATACAGCACCAACATTATCCTCTTCCAAGTTCAAAACTAATGCCTGTAAGCCGTTTTCAAATTCTAACAACTCACCTGATTGTGCCTGTGTCAAGCCGTAAATACGTGCAACACCATCACCAACTTGAAGGACTGTACCAACTTCTTCTAATTCTGCTTCTGTTTTGAAGCTTGAAAGTTGTTCTCTTAATATTGCTGAAACCTCGTCTGGTCTAACCTCTGCCATTATTCTGTTATTATAGGTTAATTAATTTTTTAAATCTGCTTGATATATTGATTTTGGGTTAATTCCCGTCTCAAATCATTTAATTTGCTTTGAATAGTTTCATCAATCTGCTTATCTCCCACCCGGATTAAAAAGCCACCAATCAAAGCCTTATCTACTTTTTCGTTCAATTCAACTTCCTTACCGGAAATCTCCTTTACAATTCTAATCACCTCTGAACGTAAACTATCATCCAATTTGAATGTAGTACTAACATCAGCAGTGATAATCCCTTTATGCTCATTATAAAGCTGCTTGAAAACTTTTGCCATTTCAGGCAAAACAGACTCTCTGTGTTTTCTTGAAACAATATCAAAAAACAAAGAAGTCATTTCTTGTACTTTGCCTTTGAAGACGGCCCGAATGACAGCAGCTTTTTTAACGCTCTCCAAAATCGGGTTATTCAACATAAGTACAAATTCTCTATTCTCCTTGCAGACTTTAGATAAAAGTTCCATATCCTCCTTAATGTCCTCCAGTTGATTTTTTTCAACTGCAAGGTCTATTAAAGATTTGGAATACCGGGATGCAATTCTATATTCTGACATTTGATCAGATTAATTGAGTTTTAAATCTTTCATAAAATCTTCAGCTAAAGCTTTTTGAGCTTTATCATCAGATAAGTTTTTACGAATAAGCTTTTCTGCAATTTCTAATGAAAGCTCAGCAACTTTAGTTGTCACCTCTTTCAAGGCAGCTTTTTTCTCTACCTCAATAGCATTCTTAGCATCAGAAATCATTCTATCAGCTTGCTTGGCGGCATCAGATTTAGCTTCTTCTTTAATTTTATTAGCGATGTCAGTTGCTTCTTTTAAAAGCTTATCTCTCTCCAACCTTGCCTCTTGCAATAATTTTTGATTATCAGCCTGCAATTTTGCCATCTCTTCTTTCGCATTTTCTGCTGACTGCAATGCATCTGCAATACTACCTTCTCTTGCTTTCAAAGAGTTTAGAATCGGCTTCCAAGCGAACTTTGATAATAATCCCAAGAGAACAAGGAAAATGAGGAGCTGCATGAAAAACAAGCCCGGAGAAAAATCATTTATTAATTGTTCCATTTCTTTATTTGAATAATTTAAGTTTATGAAAACGCTATTTGCGGCCTAGCGCACACAAATAGCGTTGTTTTTTTTCGGATCAAATCATCCAGCAAGGATCAAAGCACCAAATGCTAATCCTTCTAATAATGCACCGATGATAATCATAGCGGTCTGAATTTTTCCAGAAGCCTCAGGTTGTCTAGCAATACCTTCCATTGCTTTTCCACCAATTTGACCTAGTCCGATACCAGCACCGATTACGATTAATCCTGCTCCAATTAAATTGTACATGATAGTTGATTTATATTAAATTAAACAAAAATACTCTTTTAATGATGCTCCTCTACTGCCATACCTATGAACAAAGCCGATAGCATTGTAAAGATATAAGCTTGAAGAAAAGCGACTAATAACTCTATTAACGTAATAAAAAATGCCAATCCAAATGATATACTTGAAGAAGCAACAATACCAAATTGCGAACGCATTGTAATAATTAAAGCAATCAGACTCATAACTACTACGTGACCAGCCGTAATGTTTGCAAACAAACGAATTAGTAAAGCAAAAGGCTTAGTGAACATTCCCAACACCTCAATTGGCATTAAAATTATTTTCATTGGAATCGGAACACCGGGCATCCAGAATATATGCTTCCAATACTCTTTATTCCCACTAAATTGAGTTAAAAAGAAAGTAATTAAGGCTAAACCTACAGTTACTGCGATATTCCCAGTTACATTGAAACCTAATGGTGTTAAACCTAACAAGTTTAAAATCCAGATATAGAAGAACACTGTAAGTAAATACGGAATAAATTTTTCATACTTAGGACCAATATTGGGTCTTGCAATTTCATCTCGAACGTACACTACTAAAGGTTCGAGAATTCTTCCCACTCCTTTAGGAATAGCTGTTTTACCATAACCCTTTGCTAATGATCTGAAGCCAATGAACATCAATAAAGAAGTTAATAGCATACCAACCACATTTTTTGTAATTGAAAAATCCAAAGGTTTAGCATTTACAGTATGACCTTCATCATCTAATTTAATTTCACCTTCCGCATTTGTTTCATAAACTTTGCTATGATAGAGTGCAAAATATTTATCTTTCGATTCCGCCACTTCATGTCCATGATCAAATTCTGAGGAAGAAAAAACATGTAAACCATCAGACCATAAAATTACAGGCAAGGGGAAACCGATGTGAGTCCCTGTCTTACCATTGGTCCAGAAAGTAAAATCATGAGAATCCTGCAAGTGGTGCTGAATATATTCGTTAATCTCCTCTTTGGTGTCTATTTGCCCACCTTCTTCTGAACCTCCTGCAACCGCAAATAACGAATTAACGTTAATCAGCGATATTAAAAGTAATAACAACAATGCGTTTCTCATTATAGTTGGATTGATCATTCTACTTTTTACGATAGCCTTAATTTTGGGGCAAAGGTAATCAATTTCTTATTAAAGATAATTTTTTTATTAAGTTTTTTAGCCCTTAGAATCTGATTCATTATTAGCCGCATTCATGAGCCTTCCACTATAGATGGCTTCTAAAACTAAAAACATGAAGAAAGGAATGATAATAGATATTCTCTCCAAAAAGTTCAAAGGGGAACTGGCAAAAATAGTGTCTTTAAAGACTAAAACAAACAGCCCAATTTTAACAAAAACACTGGCTAAATAAAAATAACCAACTTGATCTGGTAGTCTTTGACTGAGAAGTTCAACAGACAATACAATTATGATGAATGCGATAAAATGAAATAGATATATCGAATTAATTGAGTAGGTCAGCGTTTCGTCAATGCTACTAATATACCATTTTTGAATAAAAAGAATAGCGGAGGCTAACCCGACAGAAAGAAGCGTGAAGATTATAAGTCTTTTGAACATTGATTCTACTCTTGTGCTTTGATCACTTCGCGTATGACCACAAAAATTGATAGAAAAACTGCCAAAAGCGTAATGATTTTTGTATAAATATCAGAACCACTTTCAGCAATTTTGTCGATATATTTTCCGAACAAATTTCCCAAGTAGATTGTAACAGCCATCTGAATGGCTAAACCTGAGAATTTAAAATAGTTATTAAACTGCTTTGGCTTTTTCAATTTTCGGGTTTGAATTTCCGTTCGCTTTTTCCTCTCCTATTTGAATAGTTTTGTTCGAAACACCCATCTTACATTCTCCATTGAATGTTGCGCCTGACTCCACAATCAATTTATTGGCTACAATATCTCCGTGAACAACAGCAGAAGGTTTCAAAATTAATAGCTCTGTTATTTCGACAACGCCTTTCACTTCTCCTTCAATCTCTGCATTTTGAGACAACACGTTTCCTTCAATATGGGAAGTAGTGCCTAAAACCAATTTAGATTTAGTTTTAATATTTCCGATTACTTTTCCATCAATTCTAATATTTCCGAAAGTCTCTATATCTCCGTTAATAGTAGTTCCCTTTCCTATTGTATTGCTGGAACTTGTGATATCTTGTGCCATTTGTATTTTTTCTTGCTTGTTATTAAACATTTCCGTTTCCGTTTCCTATTTCTTAAAAAGTAATAAACTCTTCCGGGTCTACCGGATTTCCATTATACCATATTTCTAAATGAACATGTGGCCCTGTAGTAAGTTCCCCAGAATTACCAATTATGGATATTACCTCGCCTGCATTTACAAAATTACCAACTTTTTTTAATATTGCAGAATTATGTCGAATTACCGATATTAAATTAGCCCTATGCTGAATGGCTATTACATATCCTCCATCCTGTGTCCATGACGATAATATAACGGTTCCGTCTGCAATAGATTTTACTGGTTCGTTAGTTTTCGCTACAATATCTATCCCATAATGATCTATGCTCAAATCATAAGGAGAACTTACTATCCCTTGCAGTGGTGGGAAAAAGAAAATATCTTTCAATTCCTCTGCATAATTATTGCTTGAATAACTCGTCAGACTAAAATCTTGTTCTTCAAATTCTTGTCGTATGATAGAGTCACCTACATTCATTTGCTGTGGGTTCATATCTCTGTTCAAATCATCCGTATTAACTTGATCAGGCCTTCTGTATAATTCTCCATCTGGAACATCTCCTTCCAAGATTGTTTGAACATTCGTAATGAAACGATCCTGAGCTCTCAACCTTGATTTCAAAGAGTCCATCTCCATTGTCAATGATAATAACTTTTGATTATATTCCATGGTCGTATGTCGTGGATCAAACCATTGAGACAGTAACGACTGAGATAAATATAAGGCACTAATAAAAATGATAACAAAAGTTAAAAGACCAATAACTGCTACTTTAGCATAAGTAAAGTTAATGGTAGATACTTCAGCTAAGTTTTCTTCGTTTCTTACCACCATTTGATATCTAGTGGTAAGCCAATTGGACATTGTCTTTCTTATTCGCAACTTTGTTTTTTAATTATTTAATGCAAAAATACATATTATCAACGACTCTCAATACTTTTCTTATATGAATCGCTTATTTTAGTCGTTTCAAATTCGCAGTGAGTATAAATATTAAGAAATATCGAAATCTAATACTGAGCTTATTATTGATTCTTGGCGCCTGCTCACCAGAAAATTCTGGAATAGTAGGCTACAGTTATCACAATGTTACAGCCAAATACAATGCTTATTTCATCGCAAACGAAAAATTGCAAGAGGTATTATTAGAAATTGAAGAAGCCCATAAAAATAATTTCAATCGGGTATTAATGGTAAAAGCTCCAATCGATACTAATATCGTAAACGCTAACACGGAAAAAGTTGAAGATGTTATTAAAAAAGCTTCAATTGCAATACAAAGGCACAAGGTGAGCAAGTGGGTTGATGATAGCTATATTTTAGTTGGAATTGCTCGAATGCTAAACCAAGAATTTGAGGAATCCATAGAAACCCTAAAATATGTTAATGTTAATAGTAAAGATGAACAAACGAAATATTTAGCCCTTACTCATTTGATTCGGACGTTCACTGAATATGGAGAATTGAATAATGCACTTGCGGTTATTGATTATCTCAATCGGCAAAAGCTTTCAAAATCCAATAAACGAGCCTTGTATTTAAATGCCGCCAATTACTATCAGATTACAAATAATCCCAATAATCTAATTAGATACCTAAGCGAAGCTATTAAACTAATGCCCAAAGGGCCTGAAAAAGCAAAAATGCATTTCATTTTAGGTCAGCTGTATCAAAAATCAAAACTTGATGCTGTTGCTTATGACAATTACAATGAAGTATTAAGCAATAGACCTCCCTATGAATTATCTTTCTATGCTCGTTTAAATATGGCTCAAGTAACGGAGTTGTCAAAAGGTGAAGATGTCAAAAAGATTAGGAAATACTTTGAACAACTGCTTAAAGATGGTAAAAACACGGAATTTAAAGATAAGATCTATTACGAAATGGCTGAGTTTGAATTAAAGCAAGATAACATCACTGAAGCTATTCCTTTTTATGAGTCTTCCATACAAGAAAGCATAGATAATCTCAGACAAAAGTCTTTTTCCTACCATAAACTAGGTCTTATTTACTTTGATAAATTAAAGAAATATCCTCTGGCAAAAGCTTATTATGATAGTGCATATAATATCATGCCTAAAGATGAAAGCATCTATCCTCAGGTTGAGACACGTCATGATGTCTTGTCAGATTTCATAAAGCAATTTAACACCATTCACGAGAATGACTCCTTATTGAATCTTGCAAAAATGGACAGCAGTGCTTTAAATACCATGTTCTTGACATTACGAAATGATAGAATTGCTAAACAAGAGGAAGAAGAGAAAAAGCAAAAAAGAGCAGAAAGAAATCAAGCAGCAAACACGAAGCAAAGTGCCTTTGAAGAAGGTCCTTCTTTACAAACCAATACAGCCCCCGGTGGTGGTTTTTATTTCTATGACCCCTCTACAGTTGCTCAGGGGAGAAATACCTTTAAAAGAACTTGGGGAGATCGATCATTACAAGATGATTGGAGAACGAAAAGGAACCAGCTGTACGAGGAAAATAATGCAATTGAAAATGAAAACGAATTGGCAATGGCAGGACAAAACAAGGCTGTCGAAAAATCGGAGGAAGAACTCATTGCAGATGAAAGATCTGAGTTTTTTAATTCCATACCATTTGACACGGAGGAACAACAGCAGTTGCATGAGGAAATGGAAGTTGCCTATTATAAATTAGGGAATATCTACAACTTCGACATACAAGAAAAACAAGATGCTGTCAAAACCTACGAAACTCTTTTAGAAAGATATCCTGATACGGACTATAGAGCTGAGATTTTGTATTTATTATACATATACTATCAGGAAAAAGAACTAGATAAAGCTTCAACCTTTGCAGATGAACTGGTCCAGAAATTTCCAGACACCATTTTTGCAAAATTGATAAAAAACCCCAATTATCAGGAAGAAAGCAACCAGGCTAGCGCAAAAGTCAAAGTCATTTACGAAAAAGCGTATCGACTCTATCAAAATGAGTATTACAAAGAAGCCTTAAAAGAAATAAATGATGGTCTAAACAACTATCCTGAAAACGATTATGAAGATAATCTCAAACTTCTAGAAGCTTTAATAACAGGCGTGCTTGATGGAAAAAATGCTTACAGGTTTAAGCTCCAGACCTTCTTAGAAGACTATCCAGAGAGCGATGTATATGATTTTGCAAAATCACTTTTAGCAGCCATAGATCAACTGGACAAAAAACAGCAACAGAAAGAACAAATAAAATATATCCCTTTTTTCGAGCAAGCTCATTATTTTGTGGTAGTATATGAAAAGAATAAAGCATTATCAGGAGTACTACCTGAAGAAATAGAGGCCTTTGGAGAAAAATTCTTCCCAGACCAAAATTTAAATGCAGGGAATCTCGTTTTCAATGATGAATATTCAATGGTCCTTTTAAGTGAGTTTAATCAAAAAAATGCCGCAGAAGCCTTTTACAAAAAATTTAATAGTGATTTATCTCCTCTAAAAAACTTCAGTAGCTTAAATTTTAGTAATTTTATAATCTCAAAAGATAACTTTCAAATCTACTATCAGGCGAAGGTGGTTGATAGCTATACGGAATTCTTTAACTCAAATTACCAAGTAACGCCCTAATAGAGAGAGAAGATTTGATCTTCAATTTATGAGTATACCGAATATGAAAAAATCAAAAATACATAAAGCAATAATTGCACTATGGGCTATCTTCATAATAGCCATCATTAGTTTTTCATTATTTATCTATAGCATCAGTATCAACCTAAATGGATGGTATGGGGAACTACCTGGTTTAAAATCATTAGAAAACCCTAAAAGCGATCTATCTTCGGTTCTGTACTTTGCCGATAATGTGGAGATGGGGAAATACTATCGCTACAACAGGAGCCAAGTAACTTTTGATGAGCTGTCTCCCAATGTGGTCAATGCTTTGATAGCAACAGAGGACATTCGCTTTACAGAACATTCAGGAATTGATCTTTACGGACTCGGAAGAGTCTTTTTTAAATCCATTCTGATGTTTGATAAAAGTGCTGGTGGCGGCAGTACAATTTCTCAGCAATTAGCAAAAATATTATTTCGGACTAGAAGTGACTTATCTAATGGAACTTGGAATGACATTCCTGTTCTAGGTTTGGTAATTGCCAAAATGAAAGAATGGTTGGTGGCAGTGAAGCTAGAACGATCTTACACTAAAAAAGAAATTATTGCCATGTATCTTAATACATTTGAATTTGGTAGTAATGCATTTGGTATAAAAACCGCCTCACAGACGTTTTTCAATACAACACCAGACAAACTCACGATTCCAGAAGCCTCTGTATTAGTCGGACTTTGCAAAAACCCGAATCTCTACAGCCCTGTATATGAACCTGAAAACTCTTTCCAAAGAAGAAATACGGTCATGAATCAAATGAGGAAATATGGTTATATCGATGATGAAGCTTATGATTCATTAGCTTCAAAACCAATTGAACTAGATTATGATGTAGAAAATCATAATGATGGTCTCGCCACTTACTTTAGAGGCGTTATTTTATGGGATCTTCTGGCTTGGTCAAAAGCAAATGGTTATGACCTGTACGAGGATGGCTTGAGAATATACACAACCATTGATAGTAGAATGCAAAAGTATGCGGAAGAAGCTGTAGAGGAACACATGAAGTACCAGCAGGAGCTTTTTGATGAACATTGGGAGGGTAAAGCCCCTTGGCGAGATGAATCTGGAAGAGTTATAAAAGATTTTGTAAAAAACGAAGCGAGGAAAACAAAAGCTTATGACCAATGGGAAAAGAAGTTTGGAGATGATGAAGAAAAAATATTCGACAAACTGCGAGAACCTAAAAATATGAAGGTCTTCAGTTGGGACGGAGAAATTGATACAGTATTAAGTACAATGGACTCTATCCGATATTTCAAGCAATTTCTGCATGCTGGCTTCATGGCCATGAATCCTAATAATGGTCATATAAAAGCTTGGGTTGGAGGAATCAACTACAAATACTTTAAGTATGATCATGTTAAGCAGGGTAGAAGACAACCAGGTTCTACATTCAAACCACTAGTTTATGCTGCTGCTATCGATAATGGTTATTCGCCTTGCTATCAAATTGAAGATGTGCCTGTTACCTTTGAAGTCCCTGGAGACCCACCGACTTGGACTCCTTCAAACTCTGATGGGAAATTCTCTGGAGAAACCATGACTTTGAGGCAAGCTATGGCACGATCATTAAATTCAGGTACTGCTTATGTAATGAGTAAAATCGGTCCACAAACAGTAGTTGACTATGCCAAAAGACTTGGTGTAGAAAGTCCACTGGCAGCTGTACCCTCATTATGTTTGGGAACTTCAGATGTATCAATTTATGAACTAATCGGAGCCTATAGTACCTTTGTGAATGAAGGATTCTATACAAAACCGTTCTATATTGAAAGAATTGAAGATAAAAATGGAAAGGTTTTGAAACAATTTGTACCAAAAACAGGAGAAGCACTTAGTTCTGAAACCGCATACGCTATGTTACATATGCTAAAAGGATCTACTGAAATATCGGGAGGAACTGCATTAGGACTCGACCGAGAATTAAGAGTAGACAACGAAATAGGAGCTAAAACTGGAACTACTCAAAACTATTCGGATGGATGGTTTGTAGGCGTCACCAAAGATTTAGCAGCGGGTACATGGGTAGGAGGAGATGAACGAAGCATCCACTTTAGAAATATTTCATTGGGCCAGGGTGCAAGAATGGCTATGCCCATTTGGGAAAAATTTATGATGAAGGTTTATGCGGATGAAGAACTTGCTATCTCAAAAGGACCATTCAAAAGACCTTCCAATCTATCAATGGAGCTAGACTGCGAACAATACATGATGCAGCAGAACAATGTTACTGACTCGACAGAACAAATTCAAAAACTGGATGTTGAAGGCATACAATAAACAATTGTAAAATGTACGATGCGGTTTTCTTAAAGCCACAGGATATTAATGAGCTCCCGAAACTACCAGGTGTCTATAAATTTCATAGCTCATCTGGAGACATTATTTACGTTGGGAAAGCAAAAAATCTCAAAAACAGAGTAACGAGCTACTTCAATAAGTCAACTCAACACAACAGGAAAACCATTCGATTAGTAAGGGAAATAGAAAAAATTGAAATTGCAATTGTAAATTCCGAATTTGATGCCCTTCTACTCGAAAACTCCTTGATTAAGGAGCTGCAACCCAAATACAATATCCTACTGAAGGACGATAAATCCTTTCCTTATCTATGTATTACAAATGAACCATTTCCAAGGATCATTTCCACTCGCAAGAGAATAGCAAGAAATGGCACCTATTTCGGCCCTTATGCTAGTGTCAGAGCCATGAATAATGTATTAGAATTAATTCGCAAACTGTATACAATCCGAACATGCAAATTAAATCTTACTGACCAAAATATAAAAGCTGGTAAATTCAAGGTATGTTTAGAATACCATATTGGCAATTGCAAAGGCCCATGCGAAGGTCTTCAACAACATGATAACTATCAGAAGGACATAGAACAAGCAGCTGAAATTCTTAAAGGAAATCTAAATATACCAAAACAACATTTTCGGGAACACATGCAAATTGCAGCCGAAAATCTTGACTTTGAAAAGGCTCAAAACTACAAAGACAAATTTGACCTATTAGAAAAATTCCATAGTAAGTCCCTGGTAGTGAATCCTAAACTTACCAATATTGATGTATGCAGCATTATATCTGAGGATAAGTATGCTTTCGTAAACTATATGAGAGTGAATAATGGAAGTATAAATGTTACCAAAACGATTGAATTAAAGAAAAAATTAGATGAAACTGATCAAGAGCTCTTTCTCCTCGCTCTTATCGACCTACGAAAGCAGTATGAAAGTACCACCGAAGAAATATTAACCAACATTGATATTGAAAATCTACCCGAAAAATTTCATTTTATAAAACCACAAATTGGAGACAAGAAGAAGTTAGTAGAAATGAGCTTGAAAAATGCTCTTTACTTTAAGAAAGAAAAGCTTAACCAAAATGAATCTAGCAAAATAAAGGAATTAAGAGTCTTGAAGCAACTGCAATCTGATTTGCGACTCAAAGAACTTCCCATTAAAATAGAATGCTTTGACAACTCCAATATGCAAGGCACCAATCCGACAGCCTCTATGGTTCACTTTAAAAATGGTCGCCCTAAAAAGAGTGAATACAGACATTATCATGTGAAAACAGTAATTGGCCCTGATGACTTTGCTTCTATGACAGAAATTGTTGGTAGACGCTATAAAAGGTTAGTAGATGAACAACAAGACCTTCCCAACCTGATCGTTATAGATGGTGGAAAAGGGCAGTTAAGCGCAGCAGTTAAGGCTCTAAACCAACTTGATCTATATGGGCAAATTCCGATTATTGGCATTGCTAAGCGACTAGAAGAAATATACTTTCCAGACGACCCCTATCCAGTTCATATTAGTAAAAAAAGTGAAGCCCTTAAACTTTTACAACGGTTGAGAGACGAAGCACACAGATTCGCTATTACTTTTCACAGACAAATAAGAAGCAAAAATAGCTTTACAACTGAATTAGAAGGAATTCAAGGAATTGGAGAAAAAACAATAGATCAACTGCTTTCTCATTTCAAATCAGTAAAGAAGATCAAAGAAGGAAGTTACGAAGACTTGAGTAAAATAGTGGGCAGCAGTAAAGCAGAACAACTACTAAAAGCCTTCAAACAAAAAGGGGAAGACCTTTAAGCCTCCCCCTCTTTCAAAATATTATTTGATATTAAATTAGTACGACCACAATTCGTGCTCTTTCTCCATTAACTCATATTCAAGCCACTGAGAAGCCATAATACCTTGTCTAGGAGATTCGTCATATATATCTATGATCATATTATCGTCAGGATTAGCAACTTTCACAATTCTACCATTAAATAATCTTAAAGCAAAAGCATCTGCTAAGTTTTTGTGTTCAGCGCTATTCTGTGGATTGAACCAAATCATCTGCTCTGGATTGCTTCTGAACAAATCGACTAAGTCTTTGTATTTGAAAACACCAACTGTTCTTTCAACTCCGGATGTAAAATTCTCAGCAGGAATAATAATTTTGATAGCCTGAATGTCCCAATTAGTAACAGATCTTTTCTTATCAAAGATCATATCCTCTACAATCTCTAAAGTTGACATTTCTCTAACTAAAAATTGTGTAGAAACCTCATTTGCCGGTGCACTCTCTTCTTCTTCTCCAGCTGACTCATCAGCTGCAGTATCACCCCAACCGTCATCATTGCCCCATGAATCTCCACCAGTATCACCCCAGCCGTCATCAGCTCCACCCATATTCATATCTTGCAATGCAGGGTTTTCTAATTTCTCTAAAAACTCTTCTTTAGTTAATCTATTAACCATAGAATCGCCTTGGTAAATAGGAATAATTCCAGCTTTAGCAGCATTCACGATATGCTTAGTAATCTCATTATTTGAGGCAAAAAATGGTTCATTCTGCTTCTCACGTAAGTCCATTCTTCTCCATACCCTCTTCTTGAACATAATATCATCTTCATGAATAGGATAAACCGAATTAGGATTATATCCATCATTGCTAGATTCTTGAGCTTTTAGTGGCTGAATAAAAACCATTAAAGCTAAACCTACTGTTAACAACACAAACTTTTTCATAACATCTAATTTTAACACTTTTAATTTAGAGTAATAGGATAAACTAACTCACCTAAAGCTACTTCTTCCGTATTTCCTCTAAAATTTCTTCTTAAGACCTGATCTACTTGCACAACCAATCGATCACCAGGACGAGCATTCGACATTAGTTGACTAATATTTACAGTCTCACTTGTAGCTTTAATAGGTTGGCCTACAGGTCTAGGTCCCCTTGCTAAAGTAATTGTCCATCTTGTCACTTTATACTGCGCATCTTTCGGTAACTGTGCCTTAAAGTTTTCATCAGCAATCGCTTGAACTCTAAGTACTCTCATTGCAGTTGCTTTTTCACCTTGCTTCAAGTTTACCGGTTTTGAACCATTATAAACTTCCACATCAGGTTTCGGTATTCTTCGAACACTAAACTCTTTATTTCCGATTTTATTACCATTTGAACTAACACCCAACGTTACTTTAGGAGCATTTGGAATAATGGTAACTCGTCCTCTTTCCTGTCCTTCAATAGAACTACCACCCTGCACAGAAAATGATGGATTGTAAGCAGTTCCTAAAGCAGGCACTAATACATCTAGCTCGTTTCCACAATTTAGATACAATTGACTTAAAGCAGCTGATTGCACTTGTATAATTGGTTCAGCTACAAAGTATTCAATTTCTTGTCTGTAAACACTATCTTTCAGCTTTGCTGTAGCCTCATATGTTTTTCGTGCAGTTCCCTCTTCACCATATGAACTAGCAGGAGTCGCAGTAAATTCAATTTTACCTGATCCACTTTCTACATCTATTTCTTTACCATTAAAAGTCATCTCTGGGTCTTCAGCAGAAGACGAAGCAGCTACAATCAAATCAGCTTTATACTTCGCACCGGCAGCTACCACCTTAGATTCAGGTAAAGCTACTAATTGGATTAAATCAAATTTTAAGTCACCGGCCCCCACTCTCCTCGCTAGTAAATCTAATGCTCGTGCTTCATAGGCCATCACTTTGTTCTGATAATCACTAATGGTAGCCAAGGCAGCTGGTGTTGGTGCGCCCATAAACTCTAAAGTTGCCCAGTCCTTACCATTTTGATTTGGATCATCTTGAAATCTAGGGTTTTCGTTTGCATCTAAAGCTAATGGATCAAAACTTACAGCAGAATCAGCAACAGTCTCATCTACAAAGTTTGCATACTCGTTCAGAGACTTCTGGAGTTTGATCCCATTATTTTCATTTTCAGGCATCATATAGTTACCAACCATATCGTAATCGGTTTTACCAACCATTTCACCGTCCTCATTGTAACCTCCTGTAATATCAATAAAGGTGTCTTTGTAAGTTTTCAGTTCAGCAATCATGTCACGAGTTTTTTCCCTGATCACTTTTGCTTTATCCAAAATCTTCACATCATCTGGACGACTGCCAGATTCTTCCACTGCATTTTCAATTCTACGCAGAGTATTACCGTTTTGCTCTTTAGCAGCATCTACAGACACTTCCAAAGAGTTATTAATGTCGATGAATTTGTCGAGTACCGTAACACTAACGTTAAGCGCCAAAAGGGCAGTCAGTACTAAGTACATCATGCCGATCATCTTCTGTCTTGGGGTTTCTTTTCCTCCAGCCATATAGATTTATAGTTTAAGCTTTAAAAACAAATTAACCTTTCATTGCAGAAAGCATATTACCATATACCTTATTCAATTGAGAAAGATTAGTTGTTAAGTTTTTAACTTCTGTTTGGAATTGAGCAGTATCTTTACTTGCTTCTGTCATGCTATCTAAAGCAGTAGCCAAATTCTTGTAGAATTTATTCATTGCTTTCACATGGTTCTGAGAATCTTGCAATTCCATTTCGTAAACTTGATTTAATGCAGTCAAGTTTTTAGTTACCGCTTGTACTTGAGAATGATAAGATTTTGCATCCATTGAAGCGTTTGACATCTCTGACATTGCCTTCACGGTGCTGTCATAAGATTTATTCATTTCTAATAATGATTTGCTAGCTTGCTTAACATTGTTAGCATAATCATTAGTAGCGACTGCAGCATTACTTAAGTTGGACATTTGCTTAGCTGAATCAGCCATACTTTTCATTCCATCACCTAAACTTTTGATCAAATCAGGACCAATTTTACCTTCTTCTAATATTTTATCGAGTTGTTGTGAAGTACTACCACCACCAGCGGATGAGATTTGTTTCTTTCTTGGAGCAGGCTCTTCATCAAATTCTTCTGCTAACTCTGGATACACTTTACTCCAATCTACTTCTTCATGTGTAGGTTCAAATGCACTTAATAAGAATATAATGGCCTCCGTACTTAAACCAACACCTAACATAAAAGATGCACCCGGTAGGTGAAGAATCTTAAACATGGCTCCGATAATAACGATAGCCGCACCAATACCATACACCTTAGGCATTATGGTTTTAAATAGTAACTCCTGAAATCCGCCTTTTTTATTACTCATGTTTGTAGTTTTTAATGGTTAATGTCCTAAATATTGTTTTATTTTTTTAAAAAGTCAATTAAAATTCAGTTCCAGATGATCTACCTAAGTATGTCATTGCACATCTGAAACCTATATACGCTCTTGTTGAATCTTTATGCTCAAAAGCTCTTGTACCAGTTTCCAAATAGAAAGCTATATCTTTCCAAGAACCTCCTCTAATAACTTTTCTTGGTTCACTTTCATCAAAAAACGTTGGATTTAAATCCCAAACCAAAGGAACAGAAGCTGGATTAAATGCATCCTCACACCATTCAGCAACATTACCTGACATATCATACAGTCCAAAATCATTAGGGAAATATGACATTATTTCAGAAGTGTAAGCCGCTCCATCATCATAGTAGTTACCTCTACCAGGTTTGAAGTTTGCCAACATACAACCCTTGGCATTTCTAATGTAAGGATTCCCCCATGGATATTTGGCCATATCTCTACCGCCTCTTGCAGCATACTCCCACTCGGCCTCTGAAGGCAAACGGAATGCAGGCATAGGAAATTCCCCTAAAGACTCTCTGTATGAGTTCAAATAATCAGTTCTCCATTGAGAAAAAACTTTAGCAGCTTCCCAATTTACTCCTACCACAGGATAATCATCAAATGCTGGATGCATATAATAATACTCTTGCATCGGATCCCCCATATGATTAGTGAAATCTTTCATCCACACTGTCGTATCTGGATAGATTTCAGTCATAATGTAATCTCTCCCAAGAGTTGAGGCTGAATCTTCCATCATCCTCTGTATAAATTGACGATACTCGTTGTTAGTGATTTCAGTTTCATCCATGTAAAACCCACCGATTGTTACTTGCCTGTTGAAGTTAATTTGCGAATGTGCAACATCTTCATCAGCTTGTCCCATATGAAAAGTTCCAGCTGGAACCGCTCTCATACCATAAGGAGTAGACATATACCAGCCTTCTCTACCTGCGACTCCTACCAAGTTTCCACCATCGCCAGCTCCACCACCGAAAAGACCGCAGCCTTCAAGGAAAAGAGTAGCAATAAACAAAATTGATAGGGTTAATTTTTTCAAAACACCTTTATTATTCATAACACCTATTTGTTTCTAACTAAACGCTAATATATTGACAATTATTAAATATATCCTTTACACCTACACAATTAAACCCTGAACTGTAAGGTTTTATTGTATTTTAAATAATTTATAGAATAATCTCTACAATTTTCATAAAAAAGTTTTATTCTGCAAACTTTTTACGATTAATGTCTAAATCTTGGCGTTCGCACTACCTTTTTACCCGATGTAGATATGGCAGGCAACCTATAACTTACCATGATTTCATGAGAAGTAGTACTTTTTGCGCTTTGTGCCACAAGGGTATAATCGAAAGCATAACCAAGTTTTAATGTATTTTCTTTGAAGAAACTATAACCCAACATTACTATAGCCGCTTCTTGTTGCCTAAATGAGAGCCCTCCCCATATTTTTTCTTTATAGGTTGCCATAGCTGAAATGTCGAAAGTATAAGAACTAAACTCAGTAGTTCTTACTAAAAAACTAGGAGTTAGATTTACATCGTAATTAATAGGAAAGGTATATCCTGCAGTCAACAAAAAATCTTTAGGGTATGGATTTCTAATAGCATCTGCTCCAAACCCAAATTCAGCTTCAATCAAGTGATTAAATGCTGCACCTACATAAAAATCTTTATGTTGATAATTTACGCCTACTGAAAAATCCGGCCTAACTTGAGTTGCTTGGATGTTATTAATATTAGGATCATCATCATCAATATAAATATATCCGTCTTTATTAATATTTTGGGTAATTGCACCCCCTCTAAATCCAATGCTGATCTTTGATTCCTTAATCCCTAAATGATAAGCACCTGACACCTGCACTTGAACAAAGTTTTGATTGGCTATCTCATCATTTAACACATAAAACCCGAAACCACTATTGTAGCGCATAATTGGGCTGGTTAACGAAATCAGCTGAGAGTTAATTCCACCGCCAGGTCCGTTTGAAGGAGTATATCCTGCCCATTGAGTTCTATGCATTGCTGTTAGTTTTGTATAACCTTCCACTCCAGAATAAGCTGGATTATTAAAAAGGTTATTAAACATATAATGAGAGAACTGCACGTCTTGACCCTGTGCATTATAAATGCCCACCATCAAGAAGATTAGAGTTAATATTTGTACTGTTTTTTTCATATCCTCAACACTTTAGAAGGATAAATATAATAAAAATAACTTTTGTTCAAGCTTTTATGTAATTAATTTAAAGTTATTATAGAATTATATATACCTAAATAACTAATAAACAATTACTTAAGCCCGTTAGCTTTTTTTATATAAAGTTCTAATGCGCCTGTCATTGAAGGTGCATTTGGTAATGGCGCTTCAATATCTATAATTAAGCCAGCATCTCTTGCAGCTTGAGCCGTTGTTGGTCCAAAAACCGCTATCCTGGTATTATTTTGTTTGAAATCAGGGAAATTCACAAATAAGGAATTTATTCCTGAAGGACTGAAGAACGCCAAGATATCATAGGTTATATGTTCGAGGTCAGATAAATCTGCAGCAACTGTTTTATAAATAATTGCTTCAGTAAAATTATATCCATCCTTGTTCATAAATGATGGTATATCATCCTTTCTGATATTAGAACATGGAAACAGATACTTTTCGTTCTTATGTTTCTTAATTACGTTCAAAATATCTTGTGCGGTTCTCTCTCCTACAAAAACTTTACGCTTCCGAACAACAATATATTTTTGAAGATAATTTGCTGTTTGCTCTGAAATACAAAAGTATTTCATTTCAGGCGGCATTTCTATCTTGCTGTCTTTACATATCCTAAAGAAATGATCTACTGCATTTCTACTTGTAAATATGATAGCAGTATGCTTCAAAATATCAATTTTTTGCTTCCTAAATTCCTTAGAATCTATAGGATCTACCTTGATAAATTGTCTGAAGTCAATTTTAATTTTGTACTTATCCGCCAATTTATGATACGGAGAATTTGAAATATCTGCCGGCTCAGGTTGTGAAACCATGATACTTTTTACCGGATAAAATCGGTCTTTTACAGTTGTTGACATGTTAATCGGTCTACTTTGAAAAGTTTTATCTCAAGAAATATTTTAGTCCAATTAAAAATGGGAATATTTCTGTGGTGCAAAAGTAAGAAAATAAATAGAGATTAGTGAAGCTGCTTAATTTTAATATTTTAAAATATAGTAATACCAACCTGAGTATGTAAAATAGTAATAGTGCATATGTGCTAACAGACAACCAAAAAGCAGGTATGGAACCTAAAAACAAGTATATAAGAATAGAGCTAAAAAATAATATTATTATAAAAAACAGATTAATATTGAGCATTTCCTTAACATAAAAAGCAGGTATTTTACTATTACCGAATAAATTAGACGCAATTGAGATCAATATGACCTTTGCTATTAATCCTATTGCAACTATGCTCAATATTTTCAAGTACTCAATAATACCGTTGGCTCCGATTCCGAAAAATGCTAAACTATTATCTATATCTAAGAAATAAATTAAGCCCGCTGTTAAGAATGCATAGAACCCAGCAAAAACCAAGTTGTCTTCATCCATTATCCGGACTCTAGATTGATCGCCCTCATTCAGACGAGTGGTAAATATTTTGTTGAAGGATAAAATATTAATATACCGTTTATCATAGTTAATTTTGATAATTACCATAAAAAGGGACGCACCAAGTAGTAAAATCAATAAAATATTATCCGAAACCCATAGTCTTGCTCTTTCCTCTTTTCCTAAACTTGAATACCCTCCATTTTGAGATCGACTTTCCAGCGTGTAAATTCCGTAGGTCAGTTCGGAAAGATTTTGGTCTAAATGTAAATAGACTGGCTCTGCCTTATCTTCATTGAAAGAATGTTCTAAATAGCCATTGCTCGATTTCTTAATCAATTTATCGCCTACAAATAAGTAAATAGCTGCATCAGATTTCGTTTCAAGATGTGCCTCTTTTAAAATATCAGATTCTAACAATATCTGCCTGACACTGTCAGAACCCCATTTTTCAGAAGTTGATATAGTGTCTCTTAGGTGCCATAAGCGAGCTCCTGACTCCGCACTAGGTTCACTATTATCGAGATTCAGTTTCTCCTGCCTACACGATAGAATTAGCAATATTGAAAAGAGGAATACCAGCTTTTGCATTAACTATTATTCAATTATAATGATGATTACTAAAAAACTGCAATATAACCAAAATGCACCTTTCCTTGTGAAAAATCAGGCATTTTTCCTACTTCTTGACCTAATGCGTAAATAATTCTAAACCAGCCATTTTTGCTTTTTACATCCAAGCCAGCCCCTGCAGCATAAAGCCACCCGATATTGGACTGCAGTTTTGAAACATCAGTGAGTAAAAAAAAACTTGATTTTTGATCTAAAAAATATCTGTAGTTTAAGTTAAGCAACCCATAGTAGCGGGTGTAGAAGAAATTCCTGTCGAATCCACGTAAATTTTGTAATCCACCAAGCCTCAGGAGATCATTTTGAGATAGTGCTTGATTTTGAACTACGCTATATTGAGGAATTGCCTCTAGTAAAAACCTCTTCCCTAATACTTTTTGCCAATGCAATAGCAGCCTTCCAGTTAAATTAGTACTGTTTTGAGGAACATCCTGCCAAGCAGCTGGCAATGCTGCAAAATTCATAATTTGCCTGATCCCTGCGCTCAGATCCAGCTCTGCAAAACTATAATCTTTTAATTGCGGATAAGTCAAAGGAGTTTTCCAGCTTGTGCCCATCACTAAAGCATTTACAATCGAACTTCTCAATGGATTGAGATTTGCTACCTCCGATTCCGAAAAATCTCTTAATACGTTATTAGTGCCTCTTTGATAGGATAATCCTACTTGAAAGCTGTTCGCTAATGGATAACTTGATCCTACTTGCAAGCTTGTTTGCAAAAATGTACTGTCTTCTTGCAAAAGTTCGAACCCAAAATGGATACCTAAAGGACTTCTGAAAGCATGAGATTGTTGCAATCTTGTACTCAGCAGTTGCGAATTAGCTGAATATTTTTGCCAAAAGACATCCAAGCCAACACCTCTTTTAAATAAATTCCTTAATCGTGCATTCACCTGCCCAGTCAGATTGGTTCTAGAGCCATCAGGCACTAAACCAATTATGGCATCGAATTGATTGCTTCTCTCCTTCTTAATATCTAGCTCCACAATTGCTTTGTTATTTGCAAATTTCAATTCTGGATCAGAAGCTAAACTTATAAACTCCAACTGCTCAATTCTATCCGAAATACGATGGTATGACTTAATATCAAACTCTTGATTGTAATTTAGATTTAAGAGATTACTTAAATATGGTGTGTTTACTGACTGGCTGTCTCCTCGAAATCGAACTGAATCGTACAGAATAAAGTTTTGAGGGACAATTCTAATTGAAATTTCAATACCATTATCATTCAAATTATCTATGGATAAACTTGCCTTAGCTAAAGGATAGCCCGATCTGTGATAGTTTGTGTTTATATAAGAGTTTAGCTTTCTATTTAAGAGGAATTGATTAGCGATTGTACCTTTCAAATTGCTTAAGAAAGGTATAAAAGTTGGTAAATTATCTTCATAAACTAAAATAGTCTCCCAATAGTACGGTCTACCCTTGCTAATATTGAGACTGTTTTGTTCTTCAATTCTAACTTGAGCCTCCCAATAACCCATTTTCATCAAAGAATCCTGAATAATGTCTTTTCGTTGTAATAAACTGTCAGTAGAATTTTGAGCGAAAGAAAATGAGCTCCATATAAAAGATAGGAGAGCTAGTAGCAGGCACTTCTGTAAAATTCGACTTAGATTTGCATTAATTTTGGCAGGCATATACATACATATTCCCTTTTGTAAGCAGGCATGCTTCTACTGTGACTTTCATTTTTCCACCAATATGGCGATTAAAAACGAAATGGTAGAAGCAATATGCAAAGAAATTGAGCTTCAAGATGATTATCTCAATGGAGCGATCATTGAATCTATCTATTTTGGAGGTGGCACCCCTTCCCTACTGGAAGAAAATCAATTGAAAACTATTCTCAAAACGATTGATCGTCATCATTCTATTTCATCGGAAGCTGAAATTACGTTCGAAGCAAATCCCGATGATATTAGCCCGAGTAGACTAAGAATGCTCTTTCAAAATGGCATTAATCGGCTAAGTGTAGGAATACAAACCTTTGATGATGAAGTTTTAAAATGGATGAACAGGGCACATAATAGTCGAGAGGCTTTTCAATCCTTGGAATGGATCAAGCAAAGTGAATTCAATAATTTCAGTCTGGATCTGATCTATGGAATCCCTATTGCTACTCATAAAAGCTGGGAAAAGGATTTAAAAACCTTAGTGGGTTTTGAACCTCCCCACATTTCTTCTTACTGTCTTACGATTGAACCCAATACAGTCTTTGGTAGGTGGCAGCAAAAAGGAAAGTTAAATGAAGCTTCTGAAGATTATGCTTCCGAGCAATTTTATATTTTGACAGAATTCCTGCGAAAATTTCAATACGAGCATTACGAGGTATCGAACTTTGCAAAAGAAGGATTTCATTCCAAACACAATAGTAGTTATTGGCAGCAAAAGCCCTATTTAGGTCTAGGACCTTCTGCGCATTCTTACGATGGAAAAAACAGACAATTCAATATTTCTAACAATGGAAAGTACTTGAATGCATTGAAAACTAATGAGATTCCTGCAGAGCTGGACATCTTAACCACAGAAGACCGTATTAACGAATACTTAATGACTTCTTTGCGAACCGCCAAGGGTTGCAATCTTCTGTATCTTAAAAATACATTAAATTATGATTTACTAAGAAATGCAAAACCTCAAATCGAGCAATGGAAAAACTCAGGACTTTGCATTTTAGAAGACGATATATTGAAGCTGACTTTAAGAGGCCGGCTGCTAGCTGATAAATTGGCTTCGGACCTATTTTTAGTCAATTAAAGGCTCATCAAGTCTTTGAACTTGGTGGCTTGTCTTCGGCTTACCTCTACCTTATCACCTCCTTTTAACTTTACCATCAATCCGCCATTAAACCAAGTTTCAATTTCATCTATCCATTCCAGATTGATAATATGCTTTCGGCTTACCCTAAAGAAATGCTTATTATCAAGCTTCTCGTCCAAGGCATTCAAAGATTTATGAATCATTGGCTTGTTTTTATCGAAATAGACTTTAATATAATTGCCGTCAGATTCGAATAATCTCACATCTTTTAACTTCACAAACCAACAATTATCACCGTCCTTCACAAAGACTTGATCATTTACTGTTAGTTGGTTACTCTTTTTTTGATGTTCTTCTTGCGCCTCAACTTCTTTTCTGATTTTACTAATCGATTCTGTTAACCTTTTAGGTTCAATTGGCTTTAGGAGATAATCAAGTGCATTAAACTCAAAGGCTTTTAAAGCATATTCATCATAGGCTGTTGTAAAAATAACTTTTGGAGTTCGCTCCAAGGTCTCTAGTAACTCAAAACCCGTTTTCCCTGGCATTTGGATATCCAAGAATATCAAATCAGGATTGAGTTTATCAATCATTTCCTCTGCTTCATCGGCATTGGCAGCCTCCCCTAAAATTTCGATATCTTTATATTCCGCTAATAAATTGCTCAATTCTTTGCGAGCCAACCTTTCATCATCAATAATTAATACTTTCATATTTCTAATTTAAAAAATTTCAATAACTCAATTGAGGGATTATTACTGTAGTTACGACTGTTCCTTCCTGTTCATTTTTGATACTAAACGAAGCTGCTCTGTCGAAGATTAATTTTAACCTTTGCTTAGTATTCTCTAGTCCAAAGCCTTTATGCTTTCTTCTTTTATCTAACTTAAAATTTCCTGAATTTCTGATAAATATATTCAATTTTTTATTGTCATCTACCTGCGTTTCAATTGAAAGTTTTCCTCCATATGTTAAGTTTGAAATCCCATGTTTGATGCCGTTCTCCACTAGTGTTTGTATCATCAAAGGCGGTACTTGATACTTATAAGAATCAGGATGAATGATAAATTCTGTAATCAATCTTTCCTCATATCTGATCTTTTCTAATGCCAAAAAATCAATAACCGTATTTAATTCATCATTGAAGTTAATCAATCTTTTCTTATCTAAAATCAAAGAGTTTCTCAGAATATTGGATAATTGTGTAATAGAATTCTTTGCTTTCGCAGGATCTTCATCTACCAATGCTCTAACACTGTTTAAGGCATTAAAAATAAAATGTGGGTTAAGCTGAGATTTTAAATTATTCAACTCTATTTCATTCATGGCCGCATCGAATTTTAAAGATCGATTATAATTCTCAACATAATGATACATGAAATATACCAATGACCAGAGAAAATATAAGATAAGATTGGCAAGTATGCTCAAAAATATCACAATTGGATTTAAATCCAAGGTGGGGTCCAGCAAGCCCAAAATCGAAGAAATCCCAAACAAAAAGGCATAATTAATAATACTTAATATTAGGCACGCAATGATAACTCTCACTACTAGCTTCTGTATTATAATTTTCAGCCATCCATTTCTGATAATGAAATATCTGTATAGGTGCGTGATGGAAATATAAAAAGGCACCAAAATGAGTTGGCCTATCGCCTGTTCTGTAGACAAACGCTCTCCCCAGTAAGCCAAATAAATATTAAGCACACCGTAGGCTGTCCATCCAACAATTTGAAGCGTCCAATAAAGTACTTTCTTATCCATTTTGAGTCTTCCTCGGGATTAGCTTAGAGTTATGATTTATTTCAGCACAAAATAAGCTTCTTTTTAGAGATTTAAGAAACCGCCTATCAAATCATATTATTGCTGCACTTTATCTTTTTGGCTTTTCACTTTGGGCACGAATGGACGAATGATCAGACGCGTACCTCTATCGTATGTAAAATAATTCCAGATCCAGTTGCTGAGAATGACGATTTTACTCCTGAAGCCAACTATTGAAATCAAATGCACAAACATCCAAATGAACCAGGCAAAAAAGCCTCCAAAGTGAAGATTCTTGGGTAAATCAACAACTGCCTTATTTCGACCTACCGTTGCCATGCTACCTTTATCTAAATAGCTAAATGGCTTTTGTTCTTTTCCTTTCAGAGCAGCTAGTATATTCTTTGCCAGTCGCTCTCCTTGCTGCATAGCCACAGGAGCCAACATTGGATGTCCTTTTGGAAACTCCTCTGTTTCCATTAGTGCTATGTCGCCTACAGCATAGATATTTTCTGTACCCTGCACTAAATTGTACTCATTTACTCTATATCGGCTATTCTTGACACTTTCTTCGGAAAGACCATCAATCACATTACCCATGACACCAGCTCCCCAGAGCAAAGTAGCAGCAGGAAGAGTAGCTTTATCACTGAAAACTACGTTCTCACCATCATAGCTGTCCACCATCGTATTCAACTTCACGTTAACCTCAAATTTCTTCAGGTATTTCTGCGCTTTTCTATCGGCAAACTCTGACATTCCTCCTAACAAGCGATCCATCCCTTCAACTAAGTAGATATTAAGTCTACTAAAATCTAAATCCGGATAATCATTAGGTAAAACATGTTTTTTGAGTTCGCCCATAGCTCCTGCCAATTCTACACCTGTGGGACCACCTCCCACAATCACGATATTCATTAGACGCTGAATCTTTTCTTCATCAGAACTCAAAACTGCTTCTTCAAAATTTTGTAAGATATGACTTCTGAAATCCAATGCTTGAGGAATTTGCTTCAGCGGAAATGCCTTCTCGAATTTCTCGTTCTGACCAAAAAAATTTGTCTTGGATCCCGCAGCTACTATAAGATAATCAAAAGCCAATTCTCCTACATTACTCAGCACCTTGCTTTCCACCTGATCAATTTTTGAGACCGTAGCCATTCGGAAGTAAATATTCTTATGATTTTCAAGCAGTTTTCTTAATGGACCAGCAATTGAATCAGGTTCAAGACCAGCAGTAGCAACTTGATAAAGCAATGGCTGGAAAGTGTGATAATTATGCCTATCGAGCAGCACCACTTGAACATCTTTACCTGCAAATTTCTTTGCCATGGTGATCCCTGCAAAACCACCCCCTATAATCACTATCCTTTTTTGATCTGTATTTGGAATTTTAAACGAATTCGGCTTATCCATATATGAGTTTTCTTAATAGTAGATACATTATTAACTCCTTAAGTATTTTTAGGTTTTATGAATTAAATACTAGTTATTTTTATTTTTTCACGCACATATTCTTACATAAATCTCTGAATCAATTGATCAATTCTCAATAAAAGAAGAGTGAAAACCAACTCTTGCTAAAATCCAACAACTAAACAAGCACTTACTCCAATTTCTAGGTTTAAACGATTTAAAAGAGTGAATCTTTAATAGCAGACCAACTAAGTCCAATTTTCAACTTTCCCGCTGAAAACGAGCTTGCATATCACGTTCCATACAACACTGTATATCAGAGCCTTGCATAAACCTATGACATCTGGCGTCCCTGCCTTAAAGCATGCGAACAAACTAACCTGTTATTGAAAAACCGACTTGATGAAAAATCTTCAAGGCTTGTTGGATCCAAATATTATACCGACTCAAAGTCATCATACAGTATTTTATTTGTTTTATATTATTTTTGTTTTTTGTACTTTTTATTACACCTAAAGTACATCTGCAAAATTATTTATTAGCAATGAGAAGCAACTTTATTACAATATTCTGCGTCAAGCCAATACAAGAACCTAAAACAAAATAATATGAAAAGGGCAATAGTAATTTTGGCATTAATGTTAGCATTTGGTAACGCATATGCAAATGAGGAAAAAGTATTAGATAATGAAAAGTTAATTAAAGAGGTTAAAGCATATATGGAAAATCCATACTTCTTTACAGCTGATATAATAGAAGAACCTGCTGTATTAATTTACGATATTGACGGAAAATTACTACATAGCTTTCAAAAAGAGAACATTGACCCTATAGCTATGCGAAATGTTGATTTTATTATGGAAATCAATTCGCAAAAAATATTTATTAAGGTAACGGAACTAAAACCTACAATTTAAGATTAGATAGGTATAGTTTAATTCATAGTGAATGGTTGATGTTTTGGTAAGTAAAAGCCTCTTCGCTCAAGGGCGAGAGGCTTTTTATTTTCCCACATTTATTTCACTACTTTTCTTGCACTACCGCATCTAATAATTGAAGTGCGTTACGTCCTAAGTGTTTCGCAATAATTTTTCTGTAACTAGGGCTATCTCTGTATGATTCTGTTAAAAATTCCTGGAAAGGTTTGTCCCAATCACTATTTTTTGGCATTACAATTCCGAATTCTTCAGCAGTTTGATCACCGGCAGGATGTCTTTTAATTGGTTTCTTAGATTTTGTTGCATCCAAATAATAGGTGAAATCAAGGTTTGCAAAATAATCAGTACTATTCGATAAGGTGTTCATTGCCTCTTCGAAAGAATTCACATACTCAATTGTTAGGCTTGGGAAATACTTCTTCTTAATCTGCAAAATTTGATCTTCATTAGTTGAGCCTTTTACCGTTATCGCTTTTTTGCCTGCAAAAACCTCTGCAATTTTGCTTATATCATTTAATGTAGGCAATGCTTCATTACTCAACATCATACCAATGTTAGTAATATATGGAGGGCTGAAATTATAAGATGCTTTTCGCTTTTGAGTGATGGTTGTATTACTTAAACCAAATACACCATTGGATGATGCTTTAACCGCATCTAAGTACGAAGTAAAATTATCCGCATGCTTCTTTTCCATCTTGGAATTTACAGTGATCCCGTAGTTATCTAAAAGGAAAAATTCGAAATCACTCATCACATCTACACAAACTCCTTGAACTTCCCCACCCATATTAGCTGCAAATCCCGGAGCCTCAGAATAAACATAAGTTAAATTTGCAGTTTTACTTTGCTTTGCTTTTGCAAATGAATCTCCTGAGTACTGCGCATTTAATTTAAGCCCTGTGAATAAAATCGGAAGTATCAACAATGATTTAAATAATAGCTTTTTCATAATATCTATTTTATATCCAATTTGAAAAGTAGTTAATGTAATTTGAATAAAGAAGAAGTTTTCTGTAAATCAAATACATTTATCGACAAAATAAAATTTTTAAAAGATAGAATACAACAAAAATGAATTCAAAAGCTATTATTTATAATTATTCCTATACAATATAATGATTTTTAAATGACACAAAAAAAAGCACAACCTCAAATGAAATTGTGCTTTTAAACTTTAAGAGTAAAAAATTAGCTATCGATAGAACCCATGACTCTTTTCATGAACCCATTCAAAGCTTCCTTCTTTGGAGTCCCGGATTTTACATCTTTATGAACCTCTAAAGCGCCAGAGAGGTTAGATAATAGCTCTCCAATCACTTCAAGTTCTTCATCTTTTATCCCTTTGGCTTCAATCAAATCTTCTAGAAGATCCATGCTTTCTACAACATAATCTTCATCATTGTTCTCAATGAATTCTACAACGTGTTTAATTATTGGTAACCTCATCTAATAAATCTGTTATAATGCTTGGCTTATTTCCTGAAATAGAGTTTATTAATTTGCCATTTTTAAAACCAGCAAATGTCGGTAGATTTTTTACCTCAGCAAGTGATCTTGAATTTGGTAATTTCTCAGCATCAACATAAACAAACTTTATGTTTTCATTCTCACCAGCCAATCTTTTAAATTTTGGCTTAGTAATCTTGCAATTTCCGCACCAAGTAGCGCCATATTGCACCATTACCATTTCATTTCCATCAACTATTTCTTGTAATTTATCCTCTGCTAATTCTATCATTTTAAAATTCGTTTAATGACTAATATCTACCTAAATGAACCGCAAAAATACAAATAGGTTACGATTTATTAAATTGATTGTTTACATATGAATATAGACAAAACCTATAGTTAGCATACTATTGTAAAAGCTCATAAACTCTATTAAAGGAAGTGGCTTTTGCAATATATGACTCCAAATCAGCAATCGGCATTCTTTCCTGCTCTGTGCTATCCCTATGTCTGATAGTAACAGTGTCATCCTCCAAGGTTTGATGATCAACAGCAATACAGAATGGCGTACCTATCAAATCTTGACGAGTGTAGCGCTTACCTATAGAAGCTGCTTCTTCATAAACCACATTAAAGGCCCCTTTCAGTGATTTATAGATTTCTTGACCTTTTTCTGGTAGCCCATCTTTTTTAGTAAGTGGAAGAATTGCCGCTTTCACTGGTGCTAAGGCCGGATGTAATTTCAAATAAGTTCTTGTTTTAACTTTATCGCCTTCTCCTGTTTCTTCATTTTTAAATGCGCTACAGAACAACATCAAAAATAGTCTATCGGCCCCAACGGAAGTTTCCACCACGTACGGAATATAGTTCTTGCCTACCTCTGGATCAAAATACTGCAGCTTCTTTTTAGAAACTTCTTGATGACTTTTTAAATCAAAATCTGTTCGGCTGTGAATTCCCTCAACTTCCTTAAAACCAAATGGAAACTTATATTCTACATCAACTGCAGCATTGGCATAGTGCGCCAGCTTTTCATGCTTATGCAATCTTAAATCTTCTCCTGCTATACCAATAGCTTTATGCCATTTTAAGCGCATATCTCTCCATTTTTCATACCAACCCATCTCCTCTCCAGGTCGAACAAAAAATTGCATCTCCATTTGCTCGAATTCACGCATTCTAAATATAAATTGACGCGCTACTATTTCATTTCTGAAAGCCTTCCCTATTTGGGCTATTCCAAAAGGAATTTTCATCCGGGCTGTCTTTTGAACATTTAAGAAATTAACAAAAATACCTTGTGCTGTTTCAGGTCTCAGATAAATTTTACCAGATCCATCCGATACACTACCAATTTGTGTGGAAAACATCAAATTAAACTGACGAACTTCAGTCCAGTTGGCAGTTCCTGAAATTGGGCATTTGATATTCTCCGCCAGAATCAACTCTCTTACCGCCTCTAGATCTTCTGCCTCTAGTAATTGACCTGTTTTCTTCAATAAGGAATTTGCCTGTTCCTGCTCTCCAGCATTTTCGTATTCAGCAGCTTTCTCTTCTAACAAAACATCTGCTCTATATCTTTTTTTGGAGTCTTTATTATCAATCATCGGGTCATTAAAACTTTCAATGTGACCAGATGCTTTCCAGGTATCAGGATGCATAAAAATGGCAGAATCTAAACCAACAATATCATCATTAAATCGAGTCATAGTATTCCACCACAACTCTTTAATATTCTTCTTCAATTCTGCACCATAGGGGCCATAGTCATATACTGCTTGCAATCCTTCATATATTTCGCTTGAAGGATATACAAAACCGTATTCTTTTGCGTGAGCAACAATATCTCTAAAAAGCGTGTTTTCGGTGTTAAGTTCTTTTTGTGCCATTCCGCAAAGATAAATTAAATAGAACCTTTTAGGCAATTACGTGAGAAATTTTTCTACTATTGGCCATTTGAAATCTGCAGCAAATGAAAAAACTTTAAGGAATTGTTAATCAGATTCTACAAAAACCCACAATCGATTTAAACAGGGTCTTTGGAATTTTAGGATTTAGGTAATTTTATAGAGAAGGTTGTTCCCTCTCCTTTTTCAGATTCTAGCTCTATGTTTCCCCCTAATCTTTCTACCATATCTTTTACAATATAGAGTCCTAAACCAGAGCCCTTGGAATTTTCCGATGCTCTAAAAAACATCTCAAAGATTCTAGCTTGTGCCTCAAAGGGAATTCCTTGCCCGTTATCTACCACCTTGATTGAGATTTCTGACCCCAGATCTTCGGTTTGAACTGCCACATATTTTCCAGGCTGGGAGTGCCGGTGGTACTTTATGGCATTATCAACCAAATTATTTAGAATTACTCCTAACCGACCTTTATCGGTGTCTATCACCAAATTTTCGTCAACTCTCATTCTAAAATCAATATCTGCTGATAACTCTCGGTATTGAGTATTTTCAAAGGTTTCTTTGACCAAATCACGAAGGCTGACGCTCTGCTTGATGATTTCTGTACGAGTATTACGTGCAAAACTGATGATTTCATCAATAAAGCTGTAGAGCTTCTTCACTCTGTTCTTCATCATCCCAAGGAGCTGCTTCAGTTCTTGGCTATCTTCGGTTGTATCACCAATATTAATCAAACCTTGAATAGAATTTAATGGGGCGCGCAAATCATGCGACACGCTATAAACAAATCTGTCCAACTCTGCATTTGTCTGTTCTAACAACTGATTCTTTTCTTTAATTTCTTCTTCTTTAATCTTCTTATCAGTTATGTCCACAAGCGACCCTACCATTCTCACGGGTTTTTCATCATTAGACCATTTCGCTTGCCCAGACCCTTGAAACCATCGATAACTTCCATCTTTATGTTTCAACCGGTATTCTACTGAGAAAGGTTCTTTAAACTCTAAGTGTCTCTTAAAATCCTTTACCAAACGAGGATAATCTGACTTTTCGGCCAATAGATTTTTAAAGCTATTTTGATCTGGGGAAAACTCTTTAGGGTTATAGCCTAATAATTCATATAATTTCGGGGACCACCATTGTTGATCCTTATTGATGTTTTCCCAGTCCCAAATACCAGCATTGGTGCCTTCAACTGCAAGTCGAAATCTTTCTTCACTTTCCTTGAGCTTCCGGTCTTGCTCTAAAATCTTTTGCTCCGATTTATATTGCAATTTTACTTGAAAATAAATCACAACGATCAACCCCAAAAAAGTAAAGAAGTAATTAAGAAAGTAGATCTTATCTTCCTTAGCTTCATTTATCGTATCAACCGATACAATTTTATAGGCGGTTAATTCACTGATTACAAAACATGCAAAAGCAATTACTCCATAAAACAACCAAATTTTTACATTTTTATAGCCAAACAAGGTAATGGATGCGACTAATATGGGAAATAGATACAGCTGAGAACCATAGTATTTACCTTCATTGGACATAAAAATAAATACAAAAAATATCGCAATAAGGAGTAAACTGTGTTTGGCTAGCTCATACTTTCCAAATCTGTTGAGCATAAAGCCAAATAAACCTCCAAAGACACCCACCATGAACGATGGCGTTAACGATATATCCCAGAGAAATACGTTGAGAAACCCGTTAACCGTGCTAATAAATGAAAGAATTAGACAACAAACACCAACCAGCAGAGCTTTCCGATAATCACCTTCTGATTCTATATGAGTCCCCTCACCCAGTATAATATTTCGAAATGTATATTTTTTCATACTGACAATTAGTAAATATACTTATTTTTCGAAATACTTTTAATTACATAAGACGTACCTATCGTAAAGAGATGTATTGTTTTAACCCAATTTGGGTGCATATTTTCCGTTCAACGTTTTTAAAGCATTGAAACAGGGCAATTGAGGAGTCATTTAAGATGTAATAAATTTCGAAGTATTTTATTAATGTTTTTGTAACATAAATGTTCCCATAGAGTACCTGCCATTAACTACAATTTCCTTAAAAGGCTCTATCAATTCTAATTTAAGAGTGCTTAAATCTTTTACAAATATCTCCCCATTCATTGCAAACCTCACTTGATGATCGGACAGCTGATAAATATTCTGGTCAATCTTAATAGTGCCTTCTGCCATATAGCGATCTGTCATAGTTCGAATGAACATTTTACCATTTGGCTTTAGCAAGCGAACTAATTCTTTTATCATTTCCCTAAAATATTCTTTGCTTTTAGCAAAATGTAATACGGCACTGCAAATGATCACATCAAAAGTCTCACTAGGGAAAAGAATTTTATCCAGCTTCATCACCTGAAACCTAGCCTCCCTATCTTGGACTCCATACTGCTTGGAAAAATACTTTAAAAACTGAATTGCCTCAGGATTTTGATCTACACCAAATACATCCATACCATTTTTAAAGCAGTAAGTGAGATTTCTACCCTCACCACAACCAGCATCCAATATTTTAGCATCTTTGGGTAAATGCCCTTTCAAAATGAAATCAAGCCAGTAAAGATCAATATTACCTAGTTCACTATTCAGTTCTTTCCAATCCATTTTTATATTGGCTATAAGATTTTTTAAATGCCGCGTTTCCAATTTCCACTAATTCATTGCTTTTGTAAAATTCAAAAGTTCCGCATGAATTTCTAGAAATTTGCACTAGCATATCAGGTTTAATGAGCTCCATTTGTAGACTGGTCATTTTCTCCTGCATCAAATCTATTGATCTATTGAGCAAGTCAAAATATCCTAGCTTTTTAGGAGTGGTGCTTGCCTCTTTCCCACTATTCTTTGGTAAATATCTTTTAATACGATCTGTAAATTCATCCAGAAATTGTCTATTCTTTTCATCTTGTTGTACTTCCTCTGCAGTGACAGCCACCTTCTTTTCAAATGGGATGGCCGCATTAACATCCACGGCAATTAAGATATCCCCTTTCGTTCTTTTTACTCGATTTAAAGGAATAGGGTTGAGCACACCACCATCTACAATTTCCTCATTTTCATGATAAACTGGAGTCATAACAGTGGGAATGGCGCAAGACGCCCTCAAAGCATCCATTAAATTCCCCTCCGAGAAAAGTACTTCTCTTTGCGTTCTGATATTTGAAGCTACTGCAGTAAACGGTGTAGAAAAATCTTCAATATTAAACTCTCCTAACAGCTTTCGCATTTCTTTGAATACCTTTTCCCCCCGAACTACACCTTGCAGACTTAAAGTAAAATCCAACAATTTAAAAACATCAATTTTATCAAAGTGTGTGACCCATTCCTTATACTCTTGCATTTTTCCGGCAGCATAAAGTCCGCCAATAACCGCTCCCATGCTTGAGCCTGCAATTGAAGAAATTTCAAATCCATTTTCTTCCAAGGCTTCAATTACGCCAATATGGGCAACACCTCTGGCGCCACCGCTACCTAAAACTAAGGCTACTTTTTGTTTCATTTCAATTAAAAAATTTGGCTGATTAGCAAGTTAGGAAAAATAAGAGAAGGAAAATAGGCTTCATTCTCTAAAGCTTCATTTACTCTTTCTCACAAACTTTAAAGCAGCAATTGCTAGTGTAAAAACTAGTAATGGAAATATAAACGATAACTCCACCCCGTATAAAATCGGTTGATCTGTTATGTGCACAGTAAAAAAATAGAGGCAAGATATCGCAATGATTATTTGCAATAATATTTTGAGCGTTTTCATCCTGAATTTGAAATAAGCAAATGAATTTAGAGTTTTTTAAATGGCAGCTGTTGGTCTATTAATCTTCTTTTGCCCAAAACAGCAAATATACTGTAGATAATTAACAGTAGAGCAAATATAGACATACTTAAAGGCACTACATATATTTTAAAAATTGAATGATTTATTTCCATTGCTTCAGAAAAACTCTGGATAGATTTATAGCTTATTATTAACCTAATTACAGAAATAAATCCAGTAATTAATGCTGCAAGACCAAAGGATGTTGTAGCAGCATATCCAATTTTGCTTAGGAATTTAATAAATTTCATATTAAGAATACTTTAATTTCCTGAAATATAAAAGCTTTTGCATTGTTGATTGCTTCTAAAGTTTTTAAGAAGAATGAAAGTGGATTGCTAACGTCTTTTTAGGGACAGTATAAGCAATTCTTTATTGAGAGTCCATTTCTTCTATATCTCTTTTAGCCTTTTCAAGCTTTGGATCAATGATTACCGAATTAAAATTATTCCAAAATTCCTCATTATAGGACTTTTCGACATCAAATAAGTCTTCATCCACCGCCATGGTTTCTTTATATTTAACTCTTCTAAAGTCTCTTCTTCTGGTCTTTACATCCGTTACGTAAAAAGCGGCATCATAAAACTGTACAGCATTTTCTCCATCTTCCGTTTCTGTTTGCCAGGCATCTCTTACTGGTGCTTTCCATTTTATATAACTTAAATAATACTTTTTACCGATTTTTCTATACGACACAACTGATTGTTTATAAATACTATTCAAAAACAATTTCTCTTGATCCTTACTAAATCTAGCTTCATTGGAATCTTCAACTGCGAAAAATTGACTATTAAATTCCAACTTTAATATTCCAAAATCATCAGCATTAATATATATATTTCCGAATGATTGAAGGCCTCCAAGGTGGAAAGAGGGAGAAAAATAACTTAAAACATATATCAATCCTTCACTCGACTGAATAACCGAATCTAACTCAAAATCATATCTACTGTAGATATCATTTAATAATTTGTATTCTTCATATCGGTTATATCCTCTGATACCATCAAACTCAAAAGACTTATACAAATTATTTTCATCCCCACTCAAGAAGTATTTATAAACTTTTTCAAAGAAACTATAGTCCATATAATCTTCACTCTTTTTTAATTCATCCAAACGGATTTTTAAGCGACTATAGGGAACATCAAAACCATTATCCTGTACGGAAACTGCTGCCTCTAGTAAACGAACATAGCTATTGTTCCTCACTACCATTTCGCGGTAAAAACCTTTCAATAGAAATGACCTTCGTGAATAATTATATGGGATTTTTCTTACGGCCTCGCCTACAATAGCCCGAAGTGTATCTTTTGTAGGCTGAACTATTACTTCTTCAAGCATCCCCTCTTCTGGGCTTAAATAGTAATTCAACTCTTGGCTTCTTAAATTGGAGGCCAGCAATTCCAAATCCTCGTAGCCAATGCTTGAAATCACTAGAGTATCATACTTTTCTTTTAGTGGAAAGCGAAAGCTAAATTGTCCTGCTTCATTGGAATGAGCACCCATCATGGTGCCTTTTAAATGGATATTAGCAAAAGGAATAGTGGATGAGTCAGCCTTGGACAATAAAATCCCACTGATCTCTTTGTATTCGAGCTTCGTATTTTGAGATTTTAAAAGTACTGTATTGAAGAAAAAAAACAGTAAGGTAAAGCATAAAATTCTCATGAAGTAGGGCAGTAAAATTTAAGGTTGAAACCAATTTACAAATTATACTTAAATCAACTAGAGAAATAAGATACCTTTCTAGCTTATGCCCCTTACAATATCACTTCTTGAGTTTTCTTTTCCTGTACTCTAGTAAAAATATAGTTCCTTGCATCACTATTACGGATATAATACCGTAGGTAGAATTGAACAAAAAGATGCCAAAGGAAACGATAAGGAGTAGAAGTTTTACAAAGGTGGAATTCTGCATGGTCTCTTTAGGTTAAAAAGTAGTATTGTATGAACCACCGAAACGTTAAAATGTTAAAGTCGCCTACTTATTCACCTCAATAAACTTATTCACATCCTTCGATTTGCCCAAAAGAATCATGATGTCGGTTTCTTTAAGGAAGGTATCAGCTCTTGGAACACCTATGATGTGTTCTACCTGTTTTAATTCGCCCTCCACTTTTTCGTCATATAGCCTTTTAACCGTAATCAAGTTAAGGTTATACTTTTCTCGCAGACCTATTTCGCTGATGGTTTGATCCACTACTCTATTAGGAGTATTAATTTCAACTATTTCATAATCATCAGGCAATGGAAGGAATGATTTCATATTGGGATGCAAGAGCATTTCTGCAACGGTTTTACCCACGGTTTCTTCCGGGGAAAGAATTTCCTCCACACCCATTTTTTCCAAAATCATACGTTGCTGAGCATTGGCTGCACGGGCAATAATACGCTCTACTTCCAACTCTAACAAAAGCACAGTTGTTAATAAAAGCCCTTCAAAATTCTCACCTATGGCCACAACCACAGCATCCATATCCTGAATGTTTTGCGCTTTAAGGGCTTTCACATCAGTGGAATCTAAAGCAACTGCATAAGCCACATCATCTTTTATTGATTCCACCTTGTCAAGATCAATATCGATAGCTAACACTTCTGCACCACTATCACTTAATGTTCTAGCGATCGATTCACCAAACTGTCCTAATCCGATTACTGCAAAGCGATTGGTCATGAGCTCACATTTTTGAGGTAAGATACTAAAACTTCTAAGCCTTTATCAAATTTATTATTATTAGGAACAATTATATCGGCATCATATTTAAAAGGATCAATATATTTTTCATAGGTAGGCGCTACATGTTTTTCATAACGATACAAGACATCATCAAGGTCATAACCCCGTTCTGAATTATCTCTCATAATTCTCCTTTTGAGCTTTACGTAATCCTTAGCATCGATAAATACTTTCAGATCAAGCAAGCGCGCAAGCTCTGGAAAATAAAAAACAAATAATCCTTCCACCACTATAATTTTGGAAGGCTTGAATTCCAACATCTTAGGCACGACATCAGGATTGTTAAATGTATATTCCTTTCGACTCACTGCCTTACCCTCTTTGAGCATTTTGATATCACGAGCGTAATCGTCAAACTCTATTGACTGGGGAGTATCGAAGTTTTCCACACCATTTTCGTCCTTCGGTTGTAGATGTCGATCTTTATAATAATTGTCTTGAGAAACTAAGCAAATTTCATCTTTCGGGAAATGGTCGAGCAAACTTTTCAAAAACATCGTTTTGCCTGATGCACTTCCTCCCGTGATGCCTACAATGAATGGATTAATCATGAATGCAAAACTACTGTTTTATATGCGCTTTATGAATTTGTTTGTAAAAAATCGACTAGTTTTCTCACAGCTATCGATCGATGTGAAATTTTATTTTTCTCTTCTAAGCTCATCTGAGCAAATGTTTGCGAATAACCATTTGGAATGAAAATCGGATCATAACCGAATCCTTCATCCCCATTATGGGCCGAGGCTATTTCCCCTTCTACTATCCCTTCGAAGAAATGTTTTTGATCTCCAATGAATGCACAAATAACCGTTCTAAATCTAGCTTGCCTATTTGGTGATGCATCCAGTCTCTCCAACAGTAGCGCCATATTATCTTCATCCGAACGCTGAGGCCCGGCATAGCGAGCAGAAAAAACTCCAGGTTCGCTATTTAAAGCCTCCACCTCCAAACCGGTATCGTCTGCAAAACAACTGATATTGTAATTATCGAAAACGTAAGCAGCTTTTTGTTGAGCATTACCTTCCAAGGTACTTTGATCTTCTCTCAGTTCTTCATGGCAACCTATATCCTGTAAACTGAGTAGCTGAAACTCTACTCCTAGAAGATGGGATACTTCCTTGATTTTATTGGCATTATTGGTAGCGAAGCAAAGTTTCACAGTATTAATAACTATTTAGTCTAACACGAAACTCAACATTGTCTCCGTCTGGTATATTTCTTGGGACAACCTCACTAATTCCCTTATTGATCAGTAACTCTCCCGGAATAAACAATCTATATTCAGCACTGCGGTTCATTAAACTAAGCGCAATCTTAAAACCTGCTACCACCTGATTAGATCGTAATGAAATCTGAGTCCCAATTCCTGAAATGAATACTTCATCATTGCCTAAAACTCTTCCCTCATAATCAATTGCTACACCTGAACAGAAATTAGGAGAATTGCCAGTACCAGATTCAATAACAGAATACCTGATACCAGAAGGGTGAGTCCTGTATTCTATCCCTTCAGATTCTAAATAAGATTCTATTTCGCTAATTTGAGTTTCCAAATTCGCTTGATCAGCTGAAATCTCAGGAGACTCATTACATTGAACTTCAGACTGACAAGAAACAAAACCTAAAAGTATTACACTTAACGATAACAAATACTTGATCATTCTTGATGATTTTTAATTGTTGATATTCACTAATTCTACTTCAAACAGTAAAACAGTATTTGGCGGTATTGAACCTCCACCTCTCGGACCATAGGCCATATAGGAAGGTAATATTAATGTAGCCTTACCTCCTTCATTCAATAATTTGATACCTACATCCCAACCTAAAATCACTTGTCTTTGTCCCAAAGTGAAACTGAAAGGTTCGTAAGTTCTTGATGCACTAAATATTCCTTCATCTTGAGCCACAGATTCAATAGAAGTATCAAACACCTTTCCATCAAGGAATTTTCCAACATAATTTACTTCTACCTGTTCGCCATTAGATGGGTTTGGGCCGCTTCCCTCTTCTTCGATTATATAAAATAAATCATAAGAAGGATCTCTCTCTGCAGTTAAATTATTCTCAGCTAAGTATTCTTCTATAATATTAACATCCTTAGCTAATTGTTCTTCAGGACATTCTCCTCTTTCATTTTCACAATCCTCATCACAAGATGAAAACAGGACTGCCATGAGCCCTGCTATCATAAAATATAGTATCCTTTTCATATTATTTTACCTCCACTAGCTCAACATCAAATACCAATGATGAGTTTGCCGGAATTTTAGCGCCAGCTGCGCGAGATCCATATGCTAATCCTGACGGGATGAATAAAGTAGCTTCACTTCCTTCATTAAGTAGCATTATGCCTTCGTCCCATCCTCTTATTACTCTTCCTTTTCCAATCGGAATCTCTATCGGTCCGTATTCTCTTTCTGGATTGTAAATATCAGCCTCTTTAGCTATGTCCTCGAAAGAAGTGTCAAATACCGTTCCATCCATTAATTTTCCAACATAATTTACGCTCACAGTATCACCTGGTGCCGGCTTCTCACCAGAAGTCTCTTCTGTAATCATATAATACAAGCCAGATTCTGTTCTTTCTGCCTCAATTCCGTTTTTAGATAAAAAATCTTTGATTAACTGATCATCAATGCCTTTTTGCTTTTCCGCATCCTCCTTCATCTTCTCCATAGCCTCAGCTCTTTTTTGCTGTTGCCATTCCATAAACCCAGCAGTATCAAGTTTTTGAATCGCTTTCGCATAAACTGTCAAATTTTCACCTGCTTCTTTGTCCTCTGCCACTGGCTGATTAAAACCTTCTGTTAACACCTGACTTGCTGTAAGCTTTGTTTTGATGCTATCTCCAAGTTGCAATTCTTTCAAAATGGAAAATAATGGCCCTCTTTTGGACAGAATAGAATCATTAATTTGCACGGGCAATTCTCCTACTTCTTCGCTATCTAAAAGAACAGAATCTTTGCTATCAACTAGTTTCAAGGAAAAGATAGCAAAATCTCCTTCCTCAAAATTAGCGCCATTTTCAGACTCAACTAATACGTATTCTACTCCATCTGCTGTTTTTTCTTTTTTCTCACTATTGCAAGCTCCCAACAACATAATTGATATCAATGCAATTGCTAAGTTTTTATAATTGTTCATATACTTCTATTTTTTCTCTGTTTTGTAATTGTGACGAATATTCCTTTATAATTTTATCAAATAAATTTACAGTTTCTTGCAAGCTCATTTCCACTTTTCCTCCGGCCGCATTTTTATGCCCCCCACCTTTAAAATACTCTCCCGCTAATGCATTCACTTCAAAGTCGCCTATAGACCTTAAAGATAATTTTGTCCCATCCTCGGTTTCGGTGAAAAGCGCTGCCATTGTTATACCATCAACCGACAGCGCATAATTTACCAATCCTTCCGTATCTCCTGTTTTGGAATTAAATCTTTTTAAATCTTCCATCGAAATGGCGAAATAAGCTGCACGCTCATTTTCAAAAACTGTTAGTCTTTCGCTCAAGGCAAAGCCTAAGAATTTCAAACGATCTAAGGAGTTAGTATCGTATATCAATCTGGAAACTTCTGAATTATTTGCCCCTAAGCTAATTAATTCCGCTACTATTTCATGAACTTCTTGTGTCGTGTTTGGATGCTTAAAAGATCCCGTATCAGTCATGATACCAGCATAGAGACAATCTGCAGTATCGCTATCCACTTGTTCTTTATCACCAAATAATTTAATTAATTTAAAAATTAATTGAGCTGTTGAAGCTGAATCAACATCATGGTAAGCATATTCAGCAAAGTCATCAGGATCACGATGGTGATCAATCAATACTTTATGTGCTTTGGAAGCCCCAACTGCATCTCCTAGCTCATTAATTCGTTTAAGATTAGAAAAATCTAAACAAAAAATGAGGTCAGCTTCTTCCACAAGCTTTCTTGATTTTTCTTCGTTCCCGTTTTCGTTAAACACAATGACATTCTCATTGCCCTTCATCCAATGAAGGAATTTGGGATAATCTGTAGGTGTGATCACCGTGGCATTATGTCCAGTCCTGACGAGGTAATTATAAATCCCCAAGCTACTGCCTAACGCATCAGCATCTGGTTTTTGGTGGGTTGTAATTACAATATTTTGAGGTGTTTCTAAAACCTCTTTTAACTTTAAAATATCCTGCATGAATCAGATTAACCCTGTGGGGATTAAATTGATTTGCAAAGTTGACAAGAAAATCATGAAAAACAAACGCCTAAAGGACTGTGACTTGATGAAAAAAATGAATTCATAATGAGTTTAAGGAAATATAATATTTCATATCAGATTAATCCTTTAAATTTGCACCATAATTTATTCAAATCAATAAAATAAACACAATGGCTGGAAACAGAACATTTACGATGATTAAGCCCGATGCAGTGGGTGAAAATAACATAGGCGCAATCACTAAAATGATAGAGGAAGGTGGATTCCGAATTGTATCTATGAAAATGACAAAATTAAGCGAAGAAAGAGCTGGGCAATTTTATGCCGTTCATAAAGAGCGTCCTTTCTATAAGGATTTAGTTGCTTATATGTCGAGTGGAAATATAGTGGCAATGATCTTGGAGAAAGATAATGCAGTTGAAGATTTTAGAAAATTAATTGGTGCAACTAATCCTGCTGATGCTGAAGAAGGAACAATCAGAAAAATATTTGCTACTTCTATAGAAGCAAATGCAGTTCATGGTTCTGATTCTGATGAAAATGCGCAAATCGAAGGAAGTTTCTTCTTTGCAGACATTGAAAAGTTTTAAGTAAAGACTTTCAATTTACAAACGTAAAAGAGGCATTTGCGAGCTAGTAGATGTCTCTTTTCGATTTAATTAGTGACAATTTCTGATGCTGCTGGAGAATCAAAAATCTCTTTAAAACTGTATCTATAGATCACTTGAAATAAAATATTGTAAGACATTGAAGACATTGAACTTGGAGCATTGCTCTTTTCTTCATTTAGGCTGTCTTTTACTACTGCTCTATTTCGTAAGCTACTTAAAGAATCGCTCTTATCACATTTCTTTTTATCGGGTTCTGCTTCAACTTTTGCCTTCTCTTTCTCTTCTTTTTCTTTGGCTGAAACATCAAATGTGCAAAACGCACCTAGTAATAAAATAATAATACCGGTTTTTAGTAAATCCATGAGTTATTACATTTTGATGTTATCAAATATATTGAATAATTATGAATATATATCAATAACCTATGGAGAACTTACGCTAAGTTGTAAGGTTTAAATTAATTTTATACCAAAATTTAAAATTTCCTTTTGTTTTGAATGGCAATAGCTCTTTTTTCATTTATATTAATGAAAATTTAAATCTCTCTACACTATGGAACCTACTCGACTGTTTGATTTATTGGATTATCAAAAAGCCAACAATCCATTAAACGACACTTTTTCTTATAAATATGATGGGGTTTGGAAAAACTACAGCACAGATGATGTTATTAATATAGTAGACGCAATTTCTCGCGGTTTTCTAAAATTGGGATTAGCCAAAAACGATAAAGTAGGAATAGTTTCTTCAAACAGACCAGAATGGAATTTTATCGACTTAGCACTTCAGCAGATAGGTGCAGTGAGTGTGCCAATGTACCCTACCATAACGCCTAAAGACTATAAGTTTATTTTTGAGGACTCAGGGTTGAAATATGTTTTTGCAGAAGATCAAGAGCTTTATGATAAAGTAAAAAAAGCCTCAGAAGGACTTGAGTTTATTAAAAATATTTACTCTTTTGATAAACTGCAGAGCGTTCCGCAATGGACTGAATTAAAAGAATCTGGTGAGACAGATCAAACCGATTTACAAGAATATCGAGATGCTGTAACACCTGAAGATTTGGTTACTTTGATTTACACTTCAGGCACAACTGGAAATCCAAAGGGGGTAATGTTGACTCACCATAATGTATTGAGCAATGCAAAAGCTGTTAATGAAAATTTAGATGTTGATGGATTAAAAAAATCGCTGAGTTTTTTACCCCTTTGCCACATATTCGAAAGAACTAGTGTATACTTTTATCTTTACAGGGGTGTAGCGGTTTATTATGCTGAAAATCTAGAGAAGATTGGAGATAATTTAAAAGAGGTTCAGCCGGACATGTTCACCACCGTTCCTAGATTACTGGAGAAGATCTATGATAAGATTGTAGCCAAAGGAATGGATCTGACCGGCATTAAGAAATCATTATTTTTCTGGGCTTTGAATTTGGGGCACAAATTTGATCGAAATAAAAATCAAGGGGCTTGGTATAACTTCCAGTTAAAATTAGCCAACAAACTCATCTTTAGTAAATGGAGAGAAGCAGTTGGAGGAAATATAAAATTGATTGCTTCTGGTGGAGCTGCTCTGCAACCCCGATTAGCTACTATTTTCTGGTCCGCACAAATCCCAGTTTTGGAAGCTTATGGTTTGACCGAAACTTCGCCTGGTATTGCCTTCAACAGGTATAATAAAGAAGACATGTTGATTGGAACAGTGGGCCCTGCCTTACCTGGTGTGGAAATAAAGATTGCTGAAGACGGAGAAGTTCTGGCTAAAGGACCGAACATAATGAAAGGCTATTATAATCAACCTGAAAAAACAGATGAGGTAATTGACAAAGATGGATGGTTTCACACTGGTGATATTGGAGAAATGGTCAATGGAAAATTCCTTAAAATCACAGATCGTAAAAAAGAGATGTTTAAAACATCAGGTGGAAAATATGTTGCTCCACAATACATTGAAAATAAACTCAAAGAATCGACTTTGATAGAAATGGCGATGGTGGTAGGTGACGGGCAAAAATTCCCAGGTGCTTTAATTGTTCCAAATTTTGATGCTTTAAGAGAATGGTGCCATCATAAAGGAATAGCGTATTCTTCAGATGCAGAAATGGTGGAGCAGCAAAACATCATTGATAAATTTCAGAAGGAGATTGATAAATCCAATGAGCAATTTGCGCAATATGAAAGAATAAAAAAGACTGTTTTATTGCCAAAGGCTTGGACGGTAGAGAATCACGAGCTCACCGCGAAATTGAGTTTAAAAAGGAAAATTATTGAAGGGAACTACCAAAAAGAGATTGAGAGTATTTATAATGGATAGGAAAGAGTGTCTTTATTTAATATGATAGATTCGCTTTATTGGAGACGATCAGCGCTGTTATCCAACATATTTTGATCAATTAGGTATACTAGTAGGTAGCAAAAATCATCAACTATGAAAAATTCGATCTTTATACCAACACTGTTATTCAGTTTACTGATTGTCCTTTCTTGTCAAGCAGACCCGGAAAAACAACAAGCTGCGGCAGACTTTGAAGTAGTAACCATTGCAGATGGATTAGACAATCCCTGGGGAATGACATGGCTCCCAGACGGCAGAATGCTTGTAACAGAACTCAGCGGAGAAATATTGGTAATTGAAAATGATCAATATGCAGGCAAAAAACTCAATGGGGTTCCAAAAGTATACGCTAATAATCAAGGCGGACTATTGGATATCCAATTGCATCCAGATTATGAAAACAATGGCTGGATTTACTTTAGCTTTTCAAAGCCAGGTGATGGTGGTGGAAGTACAGCCATTATGAGAGCCAAATTAGAAGGTGACAACTTAGTGAACAAAGAATTGATTTTTGAATCATTCCCAAAAACTCGTTCTGGGGTTCATTTTGGCTCCCGAATAGACTTTAAAGATGGCTATATATTTTTCACTATAGGTGAAAGAGGCGAAATGGATAATGCACAATCCGTTGGGAATCCTTTTGGGAAAGTACATAGATTACATGAAAACGGGGACGTTCCGAATGATAATCCTTTTGTACAAATACCAGATGCGCAACATAGCATTTGGAGCTATGGCCACAGAAATCCTCAAGGAATGCAATTTCATCCACAAACAGGCGAACTTTGGGCACACGAACATGGTCCTAAGGGAGGCGATGAATTAAACATTGTTCAGAAAGCCAAAAACTACGGATGGCCTGAAATTAGTTACGGAATTGATTACGATGGCAGCATCATTACGGATGAAACCCAAAAAGAGGGTATGATGCAACCCGTTCATTATTGGGATCCATCGATTGCTCCATGTGGGATGACTTTCGTTACAAGTGACCGGTATCCAGAATGGAAAAACAATATACTGATGGGTTCACTTAAATTCCAATATTTAAATAGAGTGGTATTAGATGGTGAAGGCAACTATGTAAAAGAAGAAAAACTATTAGAGGGCATTGGCCGAGTGAGGCATGTAGCCGAAAGTCCAGATGGCTACATTTACGTTGCTGTGGAAGGCCCAGGAAAAATCGTTAAACTCATGCCAAAAAATTAATTTTTTTTTAGTACTTAAAAACTGCTCTATCTCGCTCAAATCGTGTAGGGCTGTTTTATATATTAGCAAATCTAACATTTACCCCTGAACTTAAATTTGCATATGAAAGTTGGTTAGTGTAACTTAGACACTAAGTATCTACACTAAATTCGAACATTTTTTACTTTTTTGGATTAGTATTTATCAGTAAATTATACTTTACAATTGACTGACTATCAAATTTATGCACAATAATTCTCTTTACAATTCAGCTTTTGAACATGATGCCTGCGGAATAGGCACCATCGTTAATATCAATGGAAAAAAAGAATTCCAACTTATTCAAGATGCTCTGGATATGTTAGAAAATATGGAGCATCGAGGCGGAACTGGGGCTGACAAACAAACTGGTGATGGAGCTGGTATCATGTTGCAGATTGATGAACATTTCATCAAATGGACTTCCCAAGACGCCAATATTTCCATAGACGATAATAAACCTGTAGGTACAGGCGTATTCTTCTTCTCCAAAATGACAAAGGTTACAGAGGAATGTAAAGCTATATTAGATAAACATGCCCTAGAATTAGATTTAAAAATTTTAGGTTACAGAACCATTCCAGTCAACGAAAAAGTGCCCGGTGCAGGTGCAAAGCCAGTAGAGCCTATCATTGAGCAGGTATTTATTCAAGCGAATAATGAGATCACTGTAGATGAATTAGAAAGAAAGCTATTTGTCTTACGAAATTATAGTACTCACTTCATTGGCCATAATGTACAAGGAAACAACAAAGCATTCTATGTTTGCAGTCTGTCTACTAATACTGTAATCTATAAAGGTCAATTAAGAACCAATCAACTGAGAGAGTATTTTGATGATTTAAGGGATGAGCGGTTCAAATCTGCCTTTGCAATTATTCATTCAAGATTTTCAACTAATACATTCCCAAATTGGAAACTGGCACAGCCTTTCCGTTTTATTGCCCACAATGGTGAAATCAATACCATTAGAGGAAATGTCACCAAAATGAAATCCAAGGAAGCCAATTTTGATTCCAAAGTTTTTACGGATGAAGATTTAGCAAAATTATTGCCGGTAACCAATCCAGAACATTCAGATTCTGCCAATTTGGATGGAATAGTAGAAATGTTGGTATTGGACGGCAGACCTTTGGAACATGTTATGATGATGTTGGTTCCGGAAGCTTGGCAAGATAATAGCATGATGGACAAAGACCGCAAGGCATTTTATAAATATCATGCTTCCATAATGGAACCTTGGGATGGTCCTGCCGCCTTGATATTCACAGATGGCAAAAAAGTTGGGGCTACCTTAGATAGGAATGGCTTACGTCCTTCCAGATTTTGCATTACTAAAAGCGGAAGATTGATCGTTTCTTCAGAGGCTGGAGCCTTACCAGTTGCATCAGATGATGTGATTCAAAAAGGTAGGCTGCAGCCTGGAAAAATGCTCATGGCTGATATCGAGAAACAAAAAGTCCTATTTGATGAAGAGATCAAGGAAGGAGTTACGGCTAATAAATCGTATCAAGATTGGATTATCGCTCATAGAGTAAAATTGAGAAACCTTCCAGTTCCAGAAATCAAAACTGAAAAGATCTCCGGAGATATCCTGCTAAGAAAACAGAAGGCTTACGGATATACTTCCGAAGAGCTAAAAGTAATTTTAGCAGATATGGCAGTTCGTGCGACAGAACCTATTGGCTCTATGGGTGCCGATACGCCTTTAGCTATTTTGAGCAAGCAAAGCCAACATATAGCTAATTATTTCAAACAGCTTTTTGCACAAGTGAGTAACCCGCCAATTGACCCGATTCGTGAGCGAATGGTGATGTCCTTATTCACCCGAGTAGGGGAAAGTTTAAATATTTTGGAGGAAACGCCTGCACATGCAAAACAAGTACATATATCACAACCTGTTTTGCTTGATTCGGATATAGCCAAATTCATGTATTTGAAAGATATCGGCTTTGATTACGAGATCATCGATTGCGTATTTAATGCTGATGGAGCTCCTGGCAGATTAGAAGAAGGCCTAAATGCTATTTGTGCAAAAGCAGAAGATGCGGCCAATAACGGAAAAGTTGTCTTAATTCTTTCCGATAAAAACATAGATGAAAATCATGCCCCTATTCCTTCGCTCATATCAACAGGTGCTGTGCACCAACACTTGGTAAAAAAGAACTTAAGAACTAAGACCGGTCTAATTGTAGAGGCTGGAGATGTTCGTGAAACACATCACTATGCAACGATTATCGGCTATGGAGCCAGTGCTATCAATCCATATCTGGCCATCAAATCCATAGAAAATTTACATGATAAAAAGCTTTTAGGTGAGGACATCACTAAGGAAGAAGCCGTTGCCAACTATCAAACTGCCATTGGATACGGTTTATTGAAAATCTTATCCAAAATGGGTATTAGTACTTTGCAATCTTATCAAAGCGCACAAATATTTGAAGCCCTAGGCCTGCATTCTACCGTAATCGAAAAATGCTTCACCGGCACTATATCTAGAATTGAAGGAATTGATTTTGATGGCTTAGCAAGAGAAGTTTTGGTCAGACATTTGCAAGCTTTCCCTAAAAATGAGCACGTCAAGAAAGGTCTTGAAGTTGGCGGTGTATATCAATGGAAACAAAGAGGTGAAAAGCACCTTTTCAATCCAGAAACCATCCATCTGCTTCAGCATTCGACCAAGACGGCTAATTTCTCTTTATACAAGAAATATGCTTCCAAAATTAATGATCAAGTTAAAGATACACTCACTTTAAGAGGGCTCTTTGATTTCAAAAAGCGAGTTCCTATTTCTTTATCAGAGGTGGAACCAGCTGAAAAAATCATGAGAAGATTTGCCACTGGTGCTATGTCATTTGGTTCTATTTCTCATGAAGCCCATTCCACATTAGCTATCGCTATGAATAGAATTGGCGCTAAAAGTAATAGTGGAGAAGGTGGAGAAGATGAAGTGAGATTTGAGGTTAAACCCAATGGAGATTGGGAACGCTCTGCCATCAAACAAGTAGCTTCAGGTAGATTTGGCGTAACCAGTTATTATTTGACCAATGCTGATGAATTGCAAATTAAAATGGCCCAAGGAGCCAAGCCCGGAGAAGGGGGACAGTTACCAGGTCATAAAGTTGATGAATGGATCGGAAGAGTAAGGCATTCCACGCCGGGAGTAGGATTAATCTCACCGCCTCCACATCATGACATTTATTCTATTGAAGATTTAGCACAGTTAATCTTTGATTTGAAAAATGCTAATCGGGCTGCGAGAATCAATGTGAAATTGGTTTCACAAGCTGGGGTTGGCACTGTGGCAGCGGGAGTTTCTAAAGCTAATGCAGATGTTGTTTTGATTTCAGGCGCAGATGGCGGGACGGGGGCATCGCCACTTAGCTCCATTCGACATGCAGGTTTGCCATGGGAACTGGGCTTAGCAGAAGCGCACCAAACCTTGGTGAAAAATAATCTGAGAAGCCGCATTACCGTCCAAACAGATGGGCAGATGCGTACAGGTAGAGATTTAGCAATCGCCACACTTTTGGGCGCTGAAGAATGGGGAATCTCCACTGCAGCACTTGTAGTGGAAGGCTGTATTATGATGCGAAAATGTCATACCAACACCTGCCCGGTAGGAGTTGCTACACAAAATCCCGAACTAAGAAAATTATTTACTGGTGAGCCTGAGCATGTGGTGAATTTCTTCAAATTCTTAACTGAGGATTTACGTGAAATCATGGCCCAATTGGGCTTCCGAACTATTGATGAAATGGTCGGACATTCTGAGGTGCTTAAAATCAGAAATGATGTGCCTTTCTGGAAATTAAAAGATCTAGATTTGAGCCCAATCCTGTATCAGGAAAATATCCCAGAACAAGTGGGGGTTTTCAAACAAATAGAGCAAGAACACGAGCTAGAAGACGTACTAGATTGGGAACTACTGGAAACAGCCAAAGAGGCAATGGATAGTCAGAAACCTATACGTTCCACTTTCCAGATTCGCAATATCAATAGAGCAGTTGGCGCTATTCTGTCAAATGAAATCAGTAAAAAATACAAGGGAGAGGGTCTGCCAGAGGACACCATCCGATATAAATTTGAAGGCTCTGCTGGACAAAGTTTTGGCGCTTTTTTAGCACAAGGCGTCACATTTGAGATAGAAGGAGAATCTAATGACTATTACGGCAAAGGACTTTCTGGTGGAAAATTAATCATTTACCCACCTAAAAACTCTAGTTTCGATGCTTCTGAGAATATAATCATTGGAAATGTAGCCTTCTACGGAGCTACTTCCGGATATGCCTACATCAACGGCATGGCAGGAGAAAGATTTGCAGTAAGAAATTCAGGAGTTACAGCCGTGGTAGAAGGAGTGGGCGATCACGCTTGTGAATATATGACAGGAGGAAGAGTAGTCGTACTCGGTGAAACCGGTAAAAACTTTGCCGCTGGAATGAGTGGTGGTATTGCATATATATTAGATGAAAAACAAGATTTTGAGGATAACTGCAATAAAGCCATGGTTGGCTTAGAAAGTCCATCGGAAGAAGATGTGGAAGAATTGAAGACCCTCATTAATTATCATGCGCAGTCAACGGGAAGCCAAAAAGCCCATCGAATACTAGATAACTTTGAAGAATACCTTCCTCAATTTATCAAAGTAATTCCGCATGATTTCAAACGCATATTGGAGGCTAAAAAAGTCGAGGAACAAAAAGAGAAGGAAAAAATTGTAGCATAATATGGCACAACAAGACGGATTTTTAAAATTTGATAGGGAGTTGCCGGATAGCAGGTCCCCTAGAAAGAGAGTAGAAGATTTCAAGGAAATATATCAGCCATTTCCTGAAGTAAAAACTAAAAAGCAGGCAGCTAGATGTATGGATTGTGGTATCCCATTTTGCCATTCCGGCTGTCCTTTAGGTAATATCATACCTGAATTTAATGATGCAGTTTATCGGGAAAACTGGGAAGAAGCGGCCGATATTTTATATTCCACCAATAATTTTCCTGAATTTACAGGAAGGATATGTCCCGCACCTTGTGAGGCAAGTTGCGTGTTGGGTATTAATAAACCTGCTGTAGCCATTGAGCATATTGAAAAAACCATAGCTGAAAAGGCTTATGAATTAGGCTATATAAAAGCAGATCCGCCGAAGGATAGAACAGGCAAAAAAGTAGCAGTAATTGGTTCAGGACCAGCCGGTTTAGCAGCCGCTGATCAACTCAACAAAGCTGGTCATTGGGTCACTGTTTTCGAAAGAGAATCCAGAATTGGAGGCTTATTACGCTATGGAATTCCTGATTTTAAACTGGAAAAACAATATGTTGAGCGCAGAATCAATATCATGGACGAAGAAGGTGTTCGCTTTAAAGTAAATGCGGAAGTGGGTAAAAATATTAATCCTGATATGTTAAAAGATGATTTTGATTCCATTGTGATTTGCACCGGATCTACAGTCCCTAGAGATTTACCTATCCCAGGAAGGAAATTAAAAGGTATTCAATACGCTATGGATTTCTTGACTATGCAAAATAAAGAAGTTGCCGGTGATGAAGTAAAAGATAAAATATCAGCTGAGGGAAAAAATGTGGTGGTAATTGGTGGCGGTGATACCGGTTCTGATTGCATAGGAACTTCTCACAGGCAACATGCAAGTTCAGTGTTACAATTGGAATTAATGCCAAAACCACCTCAAAATAGAGGGGAAGCGGATCCTTGGCCACTATGGCCTATGACTTTACGTACTTCATCATCTCACGAAGAAGGTGGCGAAAGAAAATGGGGTGTACTGACCAAAGAATTTAAGGGCAACGAAAAAGGAGAATTGACTCACATTACTTTAGTCGATATTGAGTGGGTAAATCAAGGTGGAAGACAAAGTATGCAGGAAATCCAAGGTACTGAAAGAGATGTGCCTTGTGAATTGGCATTGTTAGCAATAGGTTTCACGCATCCTGAAAATCATTTATTAGATAGCCTTGGCGTGCATAAAACACAAACAGGGACTGTTGAGGCCAATGATTACAAAACCAATGTGGATAACATATTTACAGCAGGTGATGCGAGAAGGGGACAATCGTTAGTAGTATGGGCTATTTCGGAAGGCAGAGAAGCCGCTAGAGAAGTAGATCACTATTTGATGGGCAAAACTGAATTGCCGGCAAAGGATGATTCTTTCTTTAACGTAGCGGATCTCGCTTAATGTTCTGGCTTAAATTGCAAGTATAAGTGCTACAAGAAAACTCGATGAATAGCTTTTAGTTAAAAAGCTGTTTTAAGTTCAACTAAAGTACGCGTTAGCAAAAGTAATCTAAACATTACTAATTTTACGTAGTTTCTAGATATCTAACATCTTTTTAGAATGAAGCCCTACGCAAAAATCGATTCTTCCCAAATGCCAATTGTTACCGTTAGTTTTACGGGAGAAAAAAGCACAGATGAGAATTTCCAATTATACTTGGACGAAGTGGAAAGCTGTTACGATGATCGCAAAACTATAGCAATCATTTTTGATGCTAGTAAAGCAACAATTCCGAAATTATCTCATCAGAAAAAACAGGCATCTTGGTTAAACCAACATTGGAAACTAATGCAAAACTATTGTTTAGGTACCGCATACGTAATCCCGAGTACAGCAATCAGGGCTGTCTTAAAAATGATTTTTTCATTTCAAAATCAACCGGTTCCTTACAAGATAGTTTCAAAAATGGAAGAAGCTCATGACTGGATACAAGAATTAAATAAAGATAATAAAGAAGCCAAATCATTGTAAATCAATCTTGAAATTTTAGTGACTCTCTATAGTCCATTACTTAGAATAATCAACAATTTCTAGATTTAGGTACCTAGCCATATTTTCTGCCTTCTCTTTCAGTCTATTGTAGTTTTTAGTTTCGTAAAAGAGAATCGAATTGCCGTTTTCAAACTTTAAAAAAGCTTTAAATCTGATACTTTTAATTATTGAACTTTGATTGGCCCGGCCATACATTTTTTGACTTGTATTCACCTTCTTAATAAAAAGCTTTTCTACTTTGGAAAGTGTCTGCCATTCTCCAAATTTCATAAAACCGAAAGCATTGTATGCTCTAAAGTGCCCTTCTTTGAATTCAGTTCCTGAATATGCTGTGACGATGAATCCGCCTATTACAACAAGAATTACACTAGCCAAAATATTAATAACTAACACTGCAAGTCCCGTCAATAAAAGTATATAGCCCAGCAATTGAAATTGAAAAGGAAATAGCATTCCTTTTCTTATATTTAAATAATTATTTGACATATAGTTCAATACCAATATTCCGCTAAGATAGGAATAAACTGTTATTCTCAATAAAACGTTACCTTAATCTCAGAAACCCTGACATTAATCAACCTTTTCTTTGGTATTGGTCAATAATCTTTATCTTAAGGCTAGTAAATTTGCAATCGCAAAACAATAAGAACAATGGATAACTCATTAAAAATAGTAACTGCAGAAGACGCAGTTTCACATGTAAAATCAGGCGACAGAGTATTTATTCAAGGTGCAGCCATGACTCCTGTAACTTTGATAGACGCACTATCCAACAGATATCAATCATTGGAAAATGTGGAAATCATGCATTTGCATACAGAAGGAAGGGCTGCTTATACAGAAGAGCCTTTTTATAAATCTTTTAGAATTAACAGTGCATTTGTAGGTGGAAACGTTAGAAAAGCGATTCAAGAAGGAAGAGGTGATTATATTCCAATTTTCTTGAGCGAAGTACATTGGTTATTCAGAAGAAATATTTTACCACTAGATGTGGCATTTATCCAGATTTCCACTCCTGACCAACATGGATATTGCTCTTTAGGAACCTCAGTAGATGTAACTATTCCCGCCATACAAACGGCTAAATTAGTAATTGCCCAAGTCAACCCAAATGTACCAAGAACACACGGAGATGGCATTATTCACGTTAGTCAGGTAGATTTTGCCATTGAGGCAAATGAACCTATTCATGGACATAATATAGTAGTAGCTTCTGAAATTGAGCAGAAAATAGGGGCTCATGTTGCCGGCTTAGTGGAAGATGGCGCTACCCTTCAAATGGGTATTGGTGCTATACCAAATGCTGCATTGCAAAATTTAGGAAATCATAAGAACCTTGGTATACATACCGAAATGTTCTCTGATGGAATTCTACCACTTGTAGAAAGCGGGGTGATAAACGGAAGTAAGAAGGAAGTGAAAACAGGCAAGCTAGTAACCTGCTTTGCTGTTGGATCACAAAAACTCTATGACTTCATGGACGATAATCCATTGGTTCATATGAAAGAAGCAGCATATACTAATGATACGGCTATCATAAGACGAAACCCAAAAGTAACAGCTATTAATTCAGCAATTGAAATAGATTTAACAGGCCAGGTTTGTGCCGATACAATTGGTAAAATGCAATTTTCGGGTGTAGGCGGTCAAATGGATTTTATCAGAGGAGCTTCATTGTCTGAAGGAGGGAAAGCGATTATTGCGATGCCTTCCGCGACCAAAAAAGGAGTGAGTAAAATCGTGCCTTTCTTACAGGAAGGAGCAGGCGTTACTACTACCAGAGCACACGTACATTATGTAGTAACCGAATACGGAGTGGTTGACCTTTATGGTAAAAACCTGAAACAAAGAGCCAAAGCTTTGATTTCTATTGCACATCCAGATGCAAGAGAAGAGCTAGAAAAAGCGGCTTTTGAAAGGTTTAATAGTTTATAGTTAAATAATAAATCTCCCAAAACTTAAAAAATATTAATGTCTGACTTTAAAGTGGTCAGACATTTTTTTGACTATCAGCATTTTTTATAGTTTTGTTACTTGAACCATCCTTAAATAGGAAATGAAAAAAATTAATAAAGATTACCTTATTGGCCTTTTTATTGGTTTAATCTCAGTAATTGTAACTGATCTTTTAGTGAACACAGAGAAATATGTAATTGCATTCAAAGAAGGTTACGATATGGCAAAAAAGTCAGAAATCAAAAAGTAACTTAGCTCGTTTTTCCTCTTATTGAACCCATAAAGCTTTTAAAATAGGTTCTCTCGTTTTGGAATATTCCAGCGTAAATCAACCCCATAGAAATTATTTTCACTAGTATTATTCCCAAATTCGCTATTTTGATTTCGGATGCTGTAATTCAAATCCACAAATACATTATGATAAGGCATTACGCTTAAGGTCATTTTTATCAACCTTAATTGATTGCTTTCCCCCTGTCCTATAGTATGACCAAACTGCCATCTGCTTCCAGTGTCAGGGTTAATATGACTGTAACGGTTATTATTTGGCTTAAAAACATCTCCTCCAAAATGATTGTTCTGGGTGGTATCTGTACCAAATTCTGCCATTACAGCTTTAGCTTGGAAGTGTATTCTTGGCGTGATCTGATAACGTAAAGTAGCTACCCATTCTTCAAAGTTTGCTCCTAGTGGATGTGCCAATGGTTGCTTATAATTCGCATAATTGGTAAAATTTGAGTCGTGAGCATACATAAAAGGACGAGCAACATTATATTCTGCTTGCAAGTCCAAATTTGGGATTTCGAAGGCATTAAAATACTTTAAACCAGTTTGCACTGCCCATTTATTGGCCCACCAGCCACCTTGCCTTAGATTATCAATCAAAAACTCATCTAGTACCAACTGTCCATAAAGACTAAATCTTTTCAAGAGTAAAGCTCTAAAATCCATCCCTACCAATGCATTTCCAGAACTGCCATCTTGCTGTTCTAAGGCACGGTAAAAAATAATGGGATTAAAATAAACCGGATCTATTGGGTTTTGAGCCACGGAAGAATCACCAGACATAATAGCTTCAAAAATTCCTATGTTAATATTGTCCGTGATATTATAACTTAAGTGGTGAAGAGATAAGAATTTTCTTGGGTATTGATTTTGTGTCCCGGATAATTGATTACCCCTTAAAACAACATCAGCAGTTTGCAATCCAAAGAGATTAGTATAATTCAACTTCCATATATTAGTTTCAGCTTTGAGAAACAAATAGCCCGTAGCAAAGTCACTTAAAATAAGCGATCGCTCACCGTTTCCGATAAAAAACCTATCATGACCAAACTGCAAGTTAATATTCTTAGTGGCTTGAAAGGAAATGTATCCTCTGGCAGTAAAGAAATCTACCCCTTCATTATTATCACCATAAGGTTTCCAAAAACCCTCATTTGGAACCGCATTGTACTCCTCAATATAATTGCTTACATGGTTTGCAAAAACCACCTGATTTTCACCAACGAAAGTGTAGAAACCAAGCTTATTATTGATGAGTCCTCTGACTTCTAGTCCACGAGTATTAGTATACAGTCTATTATCGCTCATAGACTCCTGACCCAAAGAAAGAGCCAAAACAGGATTCACATGTAAATCAAATTCATTCTCATGCACATTTAAAAAGTCGGGCTTAGTTTTATAAATATGGCCGAAAACACCTCTTTCATTTTTATAATCGGCACTATCGACCCATTCCCAATTGTCATTTTTCAGGTAGTTATAATTGAATTTATCTTTCCTATTCAGATTATCAGCATCTAAACTATCTAAAAACTTAGCAATTTCTTTTCTATTAAATGGCTTCATAGAAGCGTGAAAACTGTTTGAAAACTTCCCATTCCGCACTTCTAATCTTTCCAAAAGATGATAGTAATCTCTATTCAAGGGAGCATTCACAGCCTGAGAAAAAGCGGCAAAAGTACATAAACCGAATAGGAAAGTAAATAATAATCTCATATTGCATACATTAACGTCTGCAATTTAACTAAAAATTATCACGGATAAATAAGAAGAGGCTTGGAAAGAACAAAAGCTTACCTTATTTTTGCAATCCTTTTAAAAGAATTGGTTGGAAATCAATAATTTAATTTAATTAGTTATGAAAAAAGATACGCATCCGGAATATAAAGAAGTTGTTTTCTGGGATACTCAAGCAGACGTGAAATTCTTAACGAGGTCTACAATGTCCTCAGGTGAAACCATCAAAATGGAAGATGGGAAAGAATATCCGGTAGTTAAAATAGAAGTTAGTTCAGCTTCCCACCCTTTTTATACAGGAAAGAAAATCTTCTTGGATACTGCAGGTCGTGTGGAGAAGTTCAACCAAAAATACAAAAAGAAGAAATAATTTTATATTATCACTTTTTTACAAAAGTCTCACTAAGCCTAGTTTTAGTGAGACTTTTTTGTTTATATCTCCTATAAATTATTCCGTCAAGAATTAAAGCTTATCTTTGAACTGAAGGTTCAATTAAGTATTTGATGGATATAGAAGAATTTAGAAAGCATGCTCATTCCATGGTTGATTGGATGGCCGATTATTTAGAAAATGTAGAACAGTACCCCGTATTATCAAATTCAAAACCCGGTGATATAAAAGCTAAACTCCCTCTGGAATTTCCAGATAATCCTGAAGATTTCACTGCTATCTTTAAAGATTTTGAAGACAAAATAATGCCTGGCATTACCCACTGGGAAAGTCCAAACTTCTTGGCCTACTTCCCTGCCTCTAAAAGTAAGCCCTCCATATTAGGAGAAATGCTGATGTCTGTTCTGGGTACTCAAGGAATGGTATGGCTAACTTCCCCTGCCGCTACTGAATTGGAAGATCGCATGATGGAATGGATGCGTGAATTGCTAGGCCTTTCAAAAGAGTGGACAGGCTCTATTCAAGATACTGCCTCCACCGGAACATTCAATGCCCTAATTACCGCTAGGGAAAAAGCCAGCAACTTTCAAATCAATGATAAAGGCTTTTTCAGAATGCCAAAGTATAGGGTTTATGCATCGGAACAGGCACATAGTTCCATTGATAAAAATGTTAAAATTGCAGGTTTCGGATCTCAAAACCTTGTAAAAATCCCAGTTGATCAGAACTTTGCCATGATACCTGAAAAGTTAGAAGAAAGAATCCAGAAAGATATTGACTCAGGTTATGAGCCACTTTTCGTGCTTGGAGCATTAGGAACCACCGGCACTACAGCTGTTGATCCTCTTGAGAAAATTGGTGAGATCGCTAAAAAACATCACATTTGGTTTCATATCGATGCAGCCTACTCTGGGGCAGCCTTGATTTGCCCAGAGCACAGATGGATGAGTAAAGGACTTGAAATGGCAGACAGCATGGTATTCAATCCGCATAAATGGATGTTTGTGAATTTTGATTGCAGCCTTTACTTTATCAAGGATCCTGACTTATTAAAACAGACGTATAGCATTACCCCTGAATACCTCAAAACAGATGCCGATGAGGAAGTAAATAACTACAGAGATTGGCATATTCAACTCGGTCGAAGGTTTAGAGCATTAAAGTTATGGTTTGTCCTTAGAGAGTTTGGAGCTGAAAAGTTGAGGTCAATTATTGATCAGCATATTAAATGGGCGCAGGAGTTAGAAACTGAAATAAAAACGTCAGCTGATTTTGAAATGTTAGCTCCAGTACCGGTTAACCTTTTATGCTTCCGGTTTAATAATGGGAAGATGAATGAACAAGAGCTTAATCAATTCAATGAGCGACTTCTGAAAAATATCAATGGAACAGGAAAGATATTTATCACCCATACTAAACTGAATGGAAAATATACTTTGAGATTGGTAGGTGGACATCCTGAATTGACTAAAGGACATTTGGAAAGGGCTTGGGGGTTAATACAGAAAAGTGCAAATGATTTGCTTTCATAGATGATGCTACAAGCTTATGTTCAGTTTTATTTTTTCAATTTCTACTCTCCTTTTTACTTGAGCAAAAAGATAAATATCCTAAGCCAGCTATTCTCGATACAAAATAGTGAGCTCTAAATAAGCAAAGCAATTTCAGGATTAGACTGGAATAGTAAAGGGCACGTGCTAAATGCACGTACCAACTTAACGTTCTGTGAAAATTCTCTTTTAGAATTTATAGCCTACAGATATCGCCAAAACTCTGTTGCTAAATCTGCTGCCATTAGCATTAGAAGGTAAGATATTGGCTAGACCAAGATTGTAATTTATTCCAACTTCTATACTTTGTATCTCCACTCCAGCTCCAAACAATAAACCTAAGTCCAACCTTCTAAAGTCATCTGAGTCCTCATTGGAACCCCATACAATAGGTTCTTCTTCAGTAACAGTACTTCCTCCTGAAACTGCCTCGCTTTTTAGGGTTCCACTAAGCCCAATTCCTACAGAAGGGCCAAAAATACCATAAAGCTGTGCCCCACCTACATCAAAGGTAGCTTTTCCAGTTAAAGGAATTTCAAGGTATAATAAATCTAAATTACTTTCAGCCGTCACCGTAATACCAAAGCCGGAAAACTCTTCGCTTGAACGGTAGCCTTTGGTGGAAAGTAATAAACCAGTTTGAAAAGAAAACATGTCTGTCAAGGGCATTTCTGCTGTTGCTCCCACATGAAACCCTAACCTGCTATCGAAATTTTCACTATAGGTTTGGTCATTATCTTTAATTAAAGCATTGGACATGTTCAATCCAGCCGTTAAGCCAAACTCTTGGCCAAATAAATTAGCACTAAAACAAAATAGGGTAATCACTAAAAATCCTTTTACTAAATTCTTCATAATTTTCATTTAAATCTTCTAAAAAATCTTTTTGATTTTTATCAAACCCAATGATACATAAACAAATGTAGAACTTCTAATTTTGAAGCAATCTGAAAACCTACTTCTCTTACTAAATTTTCAGTCGGGTCAAATGTTATAAGCTCATCTGCTTAAAGTTAACTACACTTCTTTCCTTAATATCTCTAAAGGAGGCTTATTCACTACAGATCGGCTATTCGTTAAACCAATGAAAACGGTTAGTCCTGTAATAGCAATATAGGTGATTAACACAGCCCACAGATTAGGAACAAAAACGGTTTCAAAACTAAAGTAAGCCAATCCCCAGGCGGATAAAATAGCTATAATAATACCTGTTAAACTCGCAATACTTCCTAAAAAGAAATATTCCATAAAATTGATGCGCACTATCTGTTTTCTGCTTGCCCCTATTGTTCTTAATAGCACGGCTTCTTGCATTCTTTGGAATTTACTGATATTTACTGCTCCAATCAATACAATTACGCCCGTGATGATGCTAAAAAAGGCCATAAACTGAATCACAAAAGAAATTTTTCCCAATACCTCATCCACGGTTTTCAAAATTAAATCTAAATCGATGATGGAAATATTCGGGAATTTGCTCACCACTTTTTGCTGATATTGAGCGGATTTCTCTACTTTTTCATATCTAGTTAGCAACACGTGGAATTTAGGAGCTTCTTCTAAAACACCTTCGGGAAAAACCACTAAGAAATTGGTTTGCACCCGTTGCCAATCAATCTCTCTGATGCTTCCTACATAACATTGAATTAAAGCTCCTTGCACATTGAAGGTTAACGGGTCTCCTAATCCAACTTTCATGTCTTCTGCTAGTCCTTGATCAAGCGAAATAAAGATAGAATCAGTTGCAGACTCTACTCGCCCATCCCATTCTCCTTCCAGAATGGTTTCTGAATCAATGAGCTCATCTCGGTAAGTCACTCTATATTCCCGCCTCAGCACCCAATTTCGAACTCCTGCCGTGGTGTCTTCTTTGATTGCATCAACAAACTCCCCTTTCAAACTGTGCAATTTCATGGTAACAATGGGCACCTCAGAAATAACAGGTAAACTATCTCTTTCCGTTATTTCTACTACTTCTTCTACTTGGTCACTCTGAATATCAAAGAGGACCATATTCGGTTGATTTTCACTGCTACTTAATTTGACCTTATCTAATAGAAGATCTTGACTTAGCATGAGCGTGGTAATAAGGGCAGTGCCCAAGCCAATGGTCACCACCAATATCAAAGTCTGATTATTTGGCCTGTATAAATTAGCTAAGCCTTGACGGGTTGCAAAAGGTGCATTGTTTGGAAAAAACCTTCTGACGGCCCAAATGATTAACCTACTCACTCCCATTAAAATTAAGGCTGCTCCCAATAAGGAAACTGTGAAAACAGCTGCTTCCTTCAGCGAATCGAGTTGTAAATAGGAAAACCCAAATACAAAAAGAACAACTAGTACATAGACAAACCGGCTTGCCTTAGATGTCTTTCCCCAACCCAAACTTCTCAGCACATTTAATGGAGAAACTTTGCGGATTTGCAGAAGCGGTACCAAGGCAAATAAGACAGAAGCTAATAAGCCAATAAGAATCCCTTGAAAGAATGACGGTAAGCTAAAACTTAGTTCTATTTCAAAAGGCAGAAAATCAGCAAATAGTTGTGGTAAGAAATACTGAATACTGCTACCAATCGCAGCACCTATTATAGATCCAATAAAACCAATAATAGAAATTTGTATAAGAAAAATATACATACCCTGTAAAGAAGAGGCTCCCAAACAACGAAGAATAGCAACAGACTTCACCTTCTCTTTCACATAAACCTGCACCGAGCTTGCCACTCCAATACAACCTAAAAGAAGTGCTATAAAAGCTGTTAAATTTAGAAATCCAGTTAAATCGGAATAAGCATCACCTAATTCCTCCTTTCGCTCCTCCACATCATCGAACCGGATTTCTTCTTTTTCTAATCTCGGTTTTAAAACCTCATTAAAATATTTTTGATCATCGATTCCATCGGGAAATTTGATATATAATTTATAGTTGATTCTGCTTCCCCTTTGCATCAAGCCCGTTCCTTCTAATTTGGAGAAAGGTATAAAAACGGGTGGAGCAACCGTTGTCGTGATAGCGGATTGCCCTGGTGTTTTATTGATTTCGCCAGCTATTGAGAAGATGGTCGTCCCAATTCTAACAGAGTCATCAGGACTGATGTTAAATTGCAGCATTAAAGACTGGTCCACCAATGCGTCCTGATTTTTATTATAAGTTTTAGCCGAGGATATTGGTGTGGTTTCTATAGCTCCGTAAAAAGGATAGTTAGCTTCCACCGCTCGTACATTGATCAAACGTGTTCCTCCATTTTTAGGAAAATAAACCATACTTGCAAAAGCTCTCTCTTCCGAAAGCTGTAAGTTTTCGTCCTGCAGAAATTGATAGAGCGAATCTGGGAAGGGACTTCTACTTTCCAGTTCTACATCTGCACCCAGAAGTTCTTTTGCTTCTGAGTTAATTTGTTGAGTAAGATTATCGCCAAAGGAATTGATGGCAACTAGAGCTGCTATACCGAGTACAATGCTGCTCATAAATAGAATTAAACGCGAGCGATTTCTGCGACTGTCACGCCAAGCCATTTTCAATAACCAATTTAAATTTTGCATGAGAATGGATTTATGCTTTTTCAGATGTTGCGCTTGCAGAATCTTTAATCAGTTTACCTCCTTTTAGTTGTAGGATGCGGTCGGTTCGTTTTGCCAATTCAGTATCGTGCGTTACTAAAATCAAGGTTGTCCCTAATTCTTTATTTAAATTAAATATCAAGGCTTCAATTGTTTCTCCCGTTTCTTGATCCAAATTACCTGTAGGTTCATCCGCAAATAAAATTTTAGGTTGGTTGGCGAAAGCTCTTGCAATGGAGACTCTTTGTTGCTCACCACCGGAAAGTTGAGATGCATAGTGATGCATTCTATCTCCCAAACCCACCTTTTCCAATAAATCAACCGCTATTGGCTTCACATTTTTTTTACCTAGGAGCTCCAACGGTACCATTACATTCTCCAAAGCTGTCAAAGTGGGTAGCAAGTTAAAACTTTGAAAAATAAATCCAACGGAAGCATTACGAACAGCCGCCCTTTGGTCTTCCGAAAGCTTTTCTAATTGCTTTCCATCCAGAATAATGGAGCCAGTTCCGGCCTCATCTAAGCCTGCACATAATCCAAGCAAAGTTGTTTTCCCGCTGCCGGACGGACCAATAATGGCGCAACTGCTCCCAGGCTCTATTTCAAAATTTATATCAGAAAGTACTGTTAAGGACTTCTCCCCAGATTGATATGTTTTACTTAAATTTTCGACTGCTAATATCTGATTCATTGATTTTTTTTCTGCGACAACTAAAATGCAAACGGTTGAGGAGAGAAACAGTTTAGGGAAAATGATAGATGGTCTTCGTTTACAACATTAAGGAGCTTTACATTCAATGTGAACAAAATGGAGCTTAGTACCCGTCACAATATACCCACAATAAAAATCAATCCCCTAAAACAATTCATAATGATCAATTAAAACAACTGTTGAATTATGAATAAAATGCAGCACTATACCGTAAATAATAGTATTGTAGCGATTTCTAAAGTATGCCAAAAACAGTCCAAAAGGAACAATCCAGTACAGGCTTAAAAGCGAAAAATGAACTAAGCCAAATAAAAATGAAGATCCCCATATTGCCGATTTTTTACCGGCCAACCTTGTCAAGTTATTAAATATAAACCCTCTAAAGGCCATTTCCTCGAAGATAGCTGGGAAAACGGCTGTCAAAACAATTGCTGAAATCAAAGAGTACTCTAAGTCTTTGAATATATCAATGGAATTATATGTCTCTAACTCTAAAAATAAATTTAGCTTTTCGATACTGTAAGAAACTAAAAAGCCAGAGAGAATGCCAAATAAACTAACAAATAAAAGCGGCTTGATCTTAATATTTTTAATACTGAAAAGGCTCCAGACTTCTGGTTGCAGTATTCCAAAAATTACATCTACAATTGCAAAACAAGTAGTCCAAAAAATAAGCGAATATAAGTCATCACCTGTAAAGATTGATACTACTATAAGTGCTAAAATAACAAAGGTGTATCTGGCAAGATTTGTTAAATTTCTGCTGTAATTACTATCCTTTTTTAACTCTCTCCGAAACGCATTAATATTTTGAGCTCCGCATTTATTGCAAAAATTATATCCCCTTTTTTGCGGTTCTCCGCATCTATGACACTCAATCGAAATGTCTATTTCTTCATTAGGTAGTTGCATTTAAGGTTCGAAGTTTTTGTGAAAATTCCTTATAGTCTTTTGCAGAGCTTATGCCTTTCACAAAAATACCAATAAATACTATTTTCAAAATAATACCACTTAACAATAAGGCGGGATCTACCAAAACGACCGACAATTGCAGCAAAACCCAAAATATGAAAGCAGCCATAATCCCAACTAGAGGTTGTTTATTTACCCAGAACACGCATGCAATAAAAATCACTGCAGCGATGATAGGACCAATTCCGTCATAAAAAGTGATCTCCTGAGATAAGAAAGCTAAACCAACCACTAAATGAAGACCAGCAAGAACCCAAAGCAATATTTTTACATTTTTCAACTTCTTTTTAGCATCTTTCAATACATTCATTTTGAGCTTAATCCTGTACTCATATTTGTCCTTTTCCTCTTGATCAGCGTTTTCAGGATATCCACAATTAGAACAGAATACATCTTCTGCCGTGATTGAGGCCTTACACTTTGAACATTGGGTAAAATTCTGTTCCATTTCTCTTCAATTGATTTAACTTTCAAATTAGTAGATTTAGGTTTAGATACAAAAGATTTTTTGTTTTTGAAACTATTCAAAACTGCTCGACTGGAATATTTGAACTGTAGCACTTTTAAACTATTCATTTTAAAAGATCTTTTTCATTTTTTAAGGATTTGCTTATTGCCATCCATCAAAATTTAAACTCCTATCGCCTAACTCAAATACATATTTACTAACTTATCCTTCCAAAATAAACTTAATTAAAAATGAAGAAACACATATTATTATTCATTGGGTTTTGCTTCCTTTTACATCCTAGCCTTAAAGCACAAGAAAAGGAAGATGAGAGTAGCTACGTAAAAGAAAATTACGACAAAGAAGAAGTATATATTCCGATGCGTGACGGCACCCGACTTTATACAGCTATTTATACACCTAAGGAAGAAGGAAAGCATCCTATTATGATGCAAAGAACCTGCTACAGTATTGCGCCTTACGGAGCCGATCAGTATAAGCGTTCTTTAGGACCTTCAAAGTACTTAATGGAAGATAAATTTATATTCGTTTATCAAGATGTGAGAGGTAGATGGATGTCAGAAGGCAAGTTTACTAACATGACGCCTAATATTCCTGGTAATAAACATAAAAAAGAGGCTGATGAGAGTTCCGATACCTTCGACACTATTGAATGGTTGTTAAAGCACCTAAAAGGAAAAACGAACGGAAAAGTTGGTCAATGGGGAATCAGCTACCCGGGCTTCTACACTGCAGCCGCATTGCCTGATGCGCACCCTGCACTAAAAGCTAGTTCACCCCAGGCTCCCATTGGAGATTTCTTCTTTGATGATTTCCATCATAATGGCGCTTACTTACAAAGTTATACAGCAGCCTACCCTGTTTTTGGTTATCAAACTGATGGTCCGACAAAAGAATCTTGGTACAACGAAGCTTTCGCTAGAATGAGAACAGCCAATGCTATTGATGGCTATGATTACCATCTAGAAATGGGGCCTCTTAAAAATATAACAGAGAAGCTTCATTTTGATAATGAGTTCTGGGAGCAAACGGTAGAACACCCAAACTATGATGAATTTTGGCAAAAGAGAAGTATTATCCCTCATTTAGATGATATCGACCATGCAGTAATGGTTGTAGGTGGCTGGTATGACGCAGAGGATTTATATGGCCCATTAAATATCTATAAAACCATCGAAAAAACTAGCCCTGATGCTTATAATACTATAGTTTTTGGCCCGTGGAGTCATGGTGATTGGGCACGGGAAAGAGGTATTCAAGCAGTCAATCATATTTATTTTGGAGATAGCCTCTCCACTTTTTATCAAACAGAAATTGAGCGCACCTTCTTCAACCACTTCTTGAGAGATGGAAAAGGGAAACCTAATTTACCAGAGGCCTATATGTTTGATACTGGTTTGAAAGAATGGCAAAAATTTGATGTTTGGCCACCGCAAATTCCTAAAAATACTTTAGGCTTTGCTAAGAATGGAAAATTATTGATCAATGATGAAGGCAGTAATGAGGATGAGTTTACTTATGTATCAGACCCAGCTAAACCAGTTCCCTACACCTCTTTTACAGAAAGTCTAACCTTTACCCCACGACCCTATATGACCGATGATCAACGTCATGCTGGTCGCAGACCTGATGTTTTGGTTTGGGAATCTGATCCTTTGGAAGAACAGTTGACCTTAGCTGGTGAAATTGCAGCTAAATTAAAAGTGGCGATCTCTTCTACTGATGCAGATTTCATCGTTAAAATAATAGATGTTTATCCTGGTGATCACGAAAACTATGAGCACAATCCCGAAAATATTAAAATGGGAAATTACCAACAATTAGTGCGTGCAGAAGTCTTCAGAGGAAGGTTCAGAGACAGCTTTGCAGACCCAAAACCATTTGTACCCAATGAGGAAGATGAAGTAGAAATCGCCTTGCAGGATATTTTACATACTTTCAAAAAAGGTCATAAAGTGATGGTGCAAATTCACAGCACCTGGTTTCCCTATATTGACAGAAATCCTCAGAAATATGTAGAAAATATCTATAAAGCAGAAGCGGAGGATTTTATTAAAGCTACTATTACAGTAAAAGGCGATTCTAAAATTGAGATTGGAGAATTGGAGACTACTCCGCAATCCTTACAATTGGAAATGGACAAATAGAGAATAACTACTTTAGAAAATTTGAGCCCTGATCATTTTTGTGATCAGGGCTTTTTTGATGCCAACCTATTTTTTCAAAATGGTGTCGTTAATGAAACAATCACCAAAACACTATGAATAAATTAATAGTCTTAATTACCTTGCTCATTTCTTCAAGTTATTCCTACTCACAAAATCACTCAATTGGTTTATCCGCAGGTCATGTTTTTAGTGGAAGAGCAACTGATTTTGAGTCTTTAGCTGGCGCCTCTTCGTACCATCATAAAAGCGGGAGTCAACTTTCGCTAAACTACAAGCTGCAATTGTCAAAGAATATAACACTGCTTTCTGGCCTACAATTACAGCAATTATCAATGGAAGCACAAAATGGCTCGAGCACTGCGGAGCTTCAAACTTGGGACTTTAATGTAGATAATCTAAACATCCCCCTGTATGCTAATCTATCATTTTTCAAATACTTCTTTATTGAGGGAGGCCCTATACTCAATTTTCAAATAAATGAACCAGACCCATACGGAATCGATAATCAAAATGGAATCGGTATTTCAGCAGGAATTGGAGCTCAATATGACATAGGAAAGCTGAACTTCTTCCTTAAGTCACAAGCTCAAATGCAAGCCCTAGTCCCATTTAATTCAGAAAAATACCATGAGCGATTGATTACAAATTCATTGTCACTTGGTGTCTATTATCAGTTATAAATACCTGCTGAATCTTAGTAAAGCCGTCTAAGTTTCCTAATTTTGAGCCCTATGCAAAAAGAAAACAGGCTAAGATGGGTCATATTGCTCAACATCATTATTACGGTTTCTCAAATCGTGGGAGGAATTGTAGGAAATTCTATGGCACTGATTTCCGATGCCATGCACAATTTTAGTGATGTTGCTGCACTCATCATCAGTTTAGTCGCTATTGTTCTGGCCAAGAAGGAAGCTACCTACAGTAAATCTTTTGGCTATAAAAGAGCAGAAGTGCTAGCTGCTTTTGTAAATTCAGCTGCAATAATTGCAGTTGCTGTTTATATTGTAGTGCAAAGTGTTGAGCGCTTACAAATCACACAATCATTAGAGATCAATAATGATCTTGTTATTTGGCTTGCAGGTGTTGCAATAATTGCCAACGGATTAAGTGTTCTGTTTTTAGTAAAGTTTGCAAAGAATAGCATGAATATGAAGTCCGCTTTCTTACATTTACTATCAGACACCTTGTTCTCTGCAGCTGTATTGGGTGGTGGCTTAGCTATGAAATATTATGGAGTTACTTGGGTAGATGGCGTATTATCCATTTTGATTGGGGTTTATTTAATTGCTACTTCTTGGCAACTACTGTGGAGTTCCACAAAAATCCTCTTGCAGTTTGTTCCAGAAGGTATCAATATCCCACTATTGGTTGAAGAAGTGGAATCATTACAGGAAGTGAAAAATATTCACCATATCCATGTTTGGCAATTGGATGAATATACCATTCATTTAGAGGCGCATGTAGATTTACAAGAAGATCTAAATGTGAGTGAAACACATGATATTCAAAATAAAATTCAGGATTTACTCCATACGAATTTTTCAATCGGTCATATTACCCTTCAATTTGAACACGGCTTGGAAGGGAATAAGAAGTTGATTCAATAATAAAGACAAACCCCGCTCTAGGTGGCTTAATCGGAAATAAATTTCTTCTTAAGCTTTTTTCTTGATAAAAAAGATACAAAAAATCAAGACAAAAATATGCTCCCATCCAAAGGCCAAGACCGGCCCGCATTTTTGTCTTCCCTCCCGCGACTATATTTGCCTACTTAGTTAGGGACGAGACATTATTTATAAAAAAAGCCATCTCAACTGAGATGGCTTTAGTTTTTAAAACTTAGGAAAATTTACTCTCCTTTTTCTTTAAACTTATCCAACTTAGTTTTGCCTTCTTCCTTTGGAAAAACATTATCAGATTTGTCAGTATCAGCTAAGTCTCCTTCCGAATCAAAAACGATTTTAGATACTTCTTTGTCAAGAATCAACATCTTGCGGGTTTTACCTTCGTTTTTTCTCCAGATTTCAGCAGGAATATATTTCTCTTCCTTTTCACCATCTGTGTATTCAATAGTGAATAAAAGAGGGGAAACCAATCCACCTTCATTGCTTAAGGTAATCTCGTAAAAATGCTTGTCAGCGTATCTAGCTTTAATGGCATCATCATCAACTTTTGAGCGATATTCTCCAAACCAAAAATCAGGTGTGTTTGAAACAGAAATGTAACTAGGACCATCACTGAAGTCAGTATTTAATTCTTCTGTTTCCCCTTCTCCTAAATCACCTTTTGGTGCATTAGCATTCTTTTCCATATCAGACTCTTCCTGAGCAATTCGGAAATATTTAACTTCATCTACGCTGATATCCACATGATCCGTAGTGTAGAACCATCCTCTCCAGAACCAATCCAAATCAACTGCAGATGCATCTTCCATGGTTCGGAAAAAATCTGCTGGCGTGGGGTGCTTGAACATCCATCTTTGCGCATACGCTTTAAATGATTCGTCAAAAAGTTCAGGACCCATGATGGTGTTTCTCAATAAGTTTAATGCAGCTGCTGGTTTTGAATATGCATTTGGCCCTAAACGCAATACCTGCTCAGGATTGGTCATGATGGCTCTTTGCTGGTCTTTACTACTTTTCATATAGCCCGTAACCGCTTGCGGAATATTATCCGAATAAGGTAAGTCTGGGTAATATTCAAACATTACGTTTGATTCTAGGAAAGAATTCAAGCCTTCATCCATCCAAGCCCACTGACGCTCATCAGAGTTGACAATCATTGGAAAATAATTGTGGCCAATTTCATGAACAATTACATAAGTCATCCCTAATTGTGTTCTTACTGAATACTCCCCATTTTCATCCGGTCTTCCGAAGTTGAAGCAGATCATAGGATACTCCATCCCTATTGAAGCAGCATGCACTGATGTAGCTTGAGGATAGGGGTAATCAAATGTTCTTTCAGAATATAACACCAAGGTGTTTTTTACTGCTTTTGTAGATTCTTTCTCCCAAAGTGGATTTCCCTCTTTCGGGTAGAATGACTGTGCAAAAGGTTTTGTGGACTCTAATTCTACCATCTGTCCATCCCAAATAAATTTTCTGGAAGCAGCAAAACCAAAATCTCTCACATTTTCTGCTTTGAATTTCCAAGTCTCATAGTTAGTAGACTTGTCCTTTTCATTCTCTATTGCTTCTTCTTCCGTTACAATGAATGTTTGCTCTGTTGATTTTAACGCTTTTTCATACCTTTTGGCTTGCTCCTTAGTTAAAACTTCTTTAGGATTTTGAACCATGCCAGTAGCTCCTACAATGAAATCATCGGGAACTGTGATTTCAACATCATAATCACCAAAAGTTAAGGCAAACTCTCCAGAACCTAGGAATTGCTTGTTCTGCCATCCTTCTACATCATTATAAACAGCCATTCTTGGGAAGAACTGTGCTATCGTATAAAGCGAATTTCCATCTTCTTCGAAATATTCGAAACCACTTCTTCCTCCCCCTTTCATTCTGTCATTCACAAAGTAATTCCAGTCAATTGAAAAAGAAATGTTTTCTCCTGGCTTTAATGTTTGAGGCAAACGAATTTTCATCATTGTTTTTTGAACTAGGTAATCCATATCCTCTCCTTCCGCATTTTTTACAGATTCAATATTAAATCCTCCAGGAAAATCATATGAACTTCCACCGTTAGCCACATACTGCTCCAAATATTTAGCAGGAATAGTGTCATTAAAGAAAGTTGCATTGCTAACCAACTCACTATCTGAACCTTCCGCTCTCATGTTTTGGTCTAATTGTAACCACAAATAATTTAAAGGATGAGGTGATTGATTATAGTAGGTAATGGTTTCTGAACCCGTAATCTTATTTGAGGATTCTGTTAATTTTACTTTGATAGTATAATCAGCCTTTTGCTGCCAATAATTTTCTCCTGGCGCCCCAGATGCTGTTCTGTAAGAGTTAGGAGTAGGTAACATGCTCCCTAACTGTTCAAAACGCTCTTTATATTCTTGCTCCTGCGCAACAGTTAAAAATGGAGCACAGATTAGAATCATCATTAATAGTTTCTTCATAGTCTTCATATTATTAGCTAAAATATATCCCAATACTACTAAAAAATTGCTTGACATCCATTTTTGCCATTTCAAAATTACACCAAAGGATAAAAGAATTTTTTAAAAGTTCTTAAAGTTAACGCAACTTTCATATATTTGCAACAATGTTGCGTTTGTGTAAAATATTACTAGTTAGCTTGCTAATGATGATAGCTCAATTTGGACTGGCTCAAGAAAAATGCTCTGCACTTTTTTCCGGGCAAGTACTATCTGAAGTTGAACATCAGCCGATAGCCTTTGCTAGCATTTACTTGCCAGCCCTAGGAGATGGGGTGCAAACAGATGAAAATGGTTATTTTTCTATCAAAATATCCTGTCATGATAAATATGAAGTAGTCATAAGTCAAGTTGAATTCCAGTCTATCACAACTTATATATCTGTTGACATACAAAATCTCAAAAAGGACTTCTACCTAGAACAAAAAAACAATATTCTTTCTGCCGTAAGCGTCCACTCCCATAAAAGGGAGGAAGTATTGTTAAGTAATGTCGAAAGCGTATTATCTACCCGAGAATTAAGAAAGCTGAAAGGAAAATCTCTTTCAGAATCTGTAAGCACTTTACCTGGTGTTTATAACATCAAGACAGGACCTGGTATTAATAAACCTATGATTCATGGCCTCTATGGAAGCAGAATTCAAGTGGTCAACAATGAAGTTTCCCAAATGGGCCAGCAGTGGGGTGTTGACCATGCACCTGAGATTGACCCATTTGTTGCTTCACGAATCACCATAGTGAAAGGCGCTTCTTCTGTCAAATATGGTCCCAGAGCCATAGGCGGAGCTTTGCTGCTAGAACCTGAGCCACTTCTTCCTGATTCATTGATACACGGTAGCCTAGATTTGGTGGGTTTTACAAATGGAAGAGGGGGAATTGGTTCAGCTATGATATCTGGCAGCTTCTTGCTAAATGATGAAAAATCTATTAATTGGAGACTTCAATCTTCTGCCAAGAAATCAGGAGATCTGCAGGCAGCCAATTACAATTTAACAAATACCGGTAGCGAAGAATTGAATTTTTCCGCTGCAGCCAACTATATAAAACAGGATTTACAAGCAGATCTTTTTTACAGCAGATTCTCTACTGAAATCGGAATATTAAGAGGCGCCCACATAGGAAATGTTGATAATTTTTTTGAAGCTCTAGATCAGCGTCCTCCATTCTTCACAGAAGACTTTTCATACGAAATCAATAATCCTAAGCAAAATGTGGTACACCAGTTATTGAAAGCAAAAGTCCATCTAGATCGTTCTGATTATGGTGATTTCGATTTTATATATGCTTATCAACAAAATACCAGACAAGAATTTGACGTCAGAAGAGGAGGAAGAAGCAATAAACCGTCAGTTGACTTACAACTCGATAGCCATGTGGCTAAACTGCTTTTCCACCATGAGCCTGTTTGGGGCAATCTCAGTGGCGAAATAGGATTAGATTATGAATATCAAAATAATAAAAACGTGCCCGGTACAGGAACAACACCCTTGATTCCTAATTATTCCAGTTTCCAGATTGGTACATTTATAAATGAAGCGTGGGCTGAAGAAAATTGGAGTCTTGAAGCAGGTCTCCGATTTGACGCTATTGGTATTGATGTCCTGAAATTTAACGAAGATGATGAATTAATTAACCCACAGCACCAATACAATATGTTTTCAGGAATAGTGGGTGGTGGTTATGATTTCAGTGCTAATTTGAAATACAAATCTAATTTAAGCTGGAGCCAAAGGGCGCCTAGCATCAATGAATTATACAGCCAAGGCCTGCATCATAGTGTAGCGGCAATTGAGGAAGGAGATGACCAACTTTCACCCGAAACTTCTTTTAAATGGTTACATAGTGTGCAGTATAACCATAAAGAAAAATTAAGAGTAAAAGTCGATGCTTATGCAAGCAGGATTCAAAACTACATCTATTTAGAGCCCGAAGAACCTAGACTGACTATCAGAGGAGCTTTTCCTGTTTATCAATATAGGCAGACCTTAGCAGATATTTTCGGAATGGATATTATGGGGAGCTATGAGTTTTTTCATCATCTCACATTCAATACAAAAGCATCTATCATTAGAGGAAACGATATTTCAAATGAACTGCCTTTGATTTTCATGCCCGCCGATCGATGGGAAAACTCCTTGAACTGGAGAATTTCAAATGTGCTTGGCTTTAAGGAAATAGATTTTGCCTTAAGTGGATTACAGGTATTTGAACAATTCAGAGCACCTATCACAGAAACCGAGGCGTACGAAAGGGCAACTGTACCTGTGCCTGAAGGCTATTTCATTACTAATTTTTCATTGGATACCACTCGAAAATTAGAGAATGCCCAATTAAACGTAGGATTAAGCATTTACAATTTAATGAATACCGACTATACAGATTACCTGAATCGCTTACGTTTTTACGCGGCTGAAACAGGTAGAAATTTTGAATTACGAATCAATTACATCTTTTAAACAAACTTTTAAAACCAAATAAATAACAATCAAAAATGAAAAACCAAACGATGAGTATTTTACGAAGCATGCTACTTTTAGTAGCCGTATTACTATTTTCACAATGTAATACAGAAGATCCAGAGCCGGAAAATGAAGAAGAGTTAATTACAACCCTGGAAATGACCTTCACCCCTGTTGGCGGAGGAGACGATGTGTCTTTCTCTATTTTTGATGAAGATGGAGATGGCCCAATCGAACCAGTTTATACCAATGGAACATTAGCTCCTAATACAAGCTACAATGTCTCCATTGAAGTGCGAAACGATGAAGAAAACGAAGACATTACTGCAGAGATAGTAGAAGAAGACGAAGAACATCAGTTTTTCTTTCAGAAAAGTAATGGATTAGATATTGAGTTTGCTTATGATGATGCTGATGGAAATGGAAATCCCATTGGACTAGCAACAGTTTTCATAACTGGTGAAGCGAGCGATGGTTCTTTAGTAGTCATTTTAAGACATGAGCCCAACAAATCAGCTGAGGGCGCAGTAAATGGCGACCCAAGCAACGCAGGTGGTGAAACCGACATTCAAGCTACTTTTGATGTAGTGATTGAATAACAAGAATTTAAATTTTGGTTGATTAAAGCAGTCATTCGAAAGGGTGGCTGCTTTTTTTATTTTTGTACTACAATCATCCGATAATTGGTTTCAGATTTGTGACCGCTTTCCTGGTCTTTAAAAGTATAAACAAATTTCTGATCTGTTAGCCTCTTCAATTTCCCTTCAAAACCAATTGCGGTGTTTAGAATGCTAACTTTTTCTCCGTTGTCTTGGATGCAGAATATGACCAAGCTCTCTCTTCGGATCTGGGAAACGATTTTCTGAACTAATGCAATCTCTTTTGCCTTGTCCTTCTTTGCAAAATGAAACATACTGTCGAGTAAAATAATATCATAGTTTTGACACTCATTGTAAGAAAAGATATCTCCTACTTTCCCAGTCAAGGATAGGTTTTTGACTTTGGCAATTTTGTTCATTTGATCAATTCCAACCTTGGAATGATCTATTCCAGTAACATCATAACCCATCCGAGCAATGGCAATAGCATCTCTACCCTGCCCGCAACCTAAATCCAGCACTTTCCCTTTTTTCGGATAATGAGCCAAAAATTCTATCAGTTCGGGATATGGGTCTCCGAAGAGGTTTTCAGTATGATAATATTCATCGTAGGCGACCATAGATTTCATAATTTAAACTTAGAATATAACAGGCTTTGTAGGGGTGGCAGTTAACACCACCAAGCCCAGATACAATTTACAAAGGAATCTCATTTCCACACTAGAAAATTGAAAAGTTCACTTAACCCTTTATGGTAGCTTAATAATCGCAGTTGTGTTAATCAGTCCATTGCTCTTACTTCTTGCAAGTCAAATTGAATTTTGATGTTGTTATTGAAAGTGTAGTGCATCTTGATGAAACCATACTCTTTCGTAACGATGGCTTCCATAGTGGAATCATAAAAATCCTGAGATTCATGGAAGTCATTAAAATCTCCGCCTGAGGTAGCCAATATATTCCAGGCTGTAACTTCTGAGTTGTTCACAGTGGTGTCGCCAAGTGGCTTGACAGTATAATCTTGTATCATAGGGCCGCCCATCCCTATGAATTCCAGACTACGTGAAAAATTAAAGGTAGAATCTGTCAGAGCTTTCGTATAAACAAAAGGATGATGGGAAAAAGATAATATGCGGTATTGATTGGTTCTTGGAGGGTGCATATAAATGATACCTTTCTTTGCTACTGCCCCAGTCGTTTCATCCTCAGAAAGTCGATACTCTCCTTTTTATCATAATGTTTTTGATTTTTTTCTTGCCACCATTTATCCGGATCAAGATAGTTTTTATAGCCTGCCGTATCGGTATGGTAAATATATTTTACCGCCACCTGATAGCGCATCTGGAAAAACCAAGGCCTACCTAATGGTCTTAACACCATTTTTTCGTTTGTAATAGTGTCTCCCTCACTATCAATATATAGGGCTCCAAAATGATATTCTTGATCCCCATTAAAACAAGCCACTCTTTCATCGGATTCATACTCTTCTTGGGCTGATAATGTATTTGAAGCAAATAGAATAATGATTAGGGATAGTGAAAGATATTTCATGATAGTTTTTTTAATAATTGGGAATGTTAAAATGACGCAACGGTTTTACTATAGCTATTAATTTGGTTCTTGGGGCATCATTTACATAGGTATAAACATAAGAATGCAAGAATTATTATAAAAGGTCAGGCTTTTGTGAATTGGGGTTTTGCTGTTGTAATTGATTCAAGTAAGTTCTTGTTGTATTACTGAGAATCAGGAATTATCATGTTCGTAATACCCGATTAGTGTTTCAAGTAACTTAATAGACTTTCTTTGTGTAGAAGTAGAATGTATAGGTTATAGCTGCAAGTGTACAGACCATCATGTAAAGCATGGCGAGAAGGGGGTCTTGATTGTTATTAGATTAATATAAGAAATCATACTAATGAACCTTTGGTGCGCATAAAAACAAAAGCCCGCAGCATCTCTACCACAGGCTTTCCCGTTATTATTAAAATCCAACTTTTTCTTTTCATTCAATAGCTTCATACTCCTCAAAAAGCGAAAGATCTAATTCGCTAATGCTTTCCTGATAGGCTTTCCAATCCTCTGCAAAGAATTTGTTAAACGCTACAATTGCAGGCATCAGTGCTTCTTCTGCCTGCTTTTTCAATTGCTTCTGGGTTTCACCAGGCTTGTCGAAACTAGCAGCAGTATAATAATAAGCATTACCAATTCTATCACCTATATCAGGAATTGGCGTTCTGATAATCCCTTGCTTTTCACTGAAATCCTCGCCCACGAAAGGCTCAAACAATACCTCTAACGAATCCTTGATCGCTTTACTTGCTTTAATTTGTTCTTTGAAAGCTTCTTTATCTTTTTCCTTCATCCATTGAATGTAGTGATCAGCTGTTTCTTTGGCTTTCAGAATTCTTTGACTAGCCTTATAAGCTTTCAATTGCATTTCCTCGACTGATTTTAGGAAATCATAACGAGCTTGCAAATCACTCATATTCACATCCAATCGAGGATCGAACTTCACTTCAATCTCAGTAGAGTCTTTGTGCTCACCAAAGTGCATCACCAGCTTGTATTTTCCTGGCATTACATCCACTCCGCCTGACTCTTCAGCATCTTCTTTAGTCAATCTTCTGCTAGGGCCTCGTGGTCCCGCCTCATCCATTCTCCAATACATGCGGTGTAAGCCATTTTCTTTAGGAGCCTTCTCTCTTAAGGTACGGATCAACTTGCCTTCCATATTATATACCTGAAGCTTAAGGGAATCATAAGTAATTTTATCCTTATCCTCTTCTTCCTCTTCCTCATCCTTTTTATCTTCTTCCTCTTTTTTCTCTGGGGCATTGATCAAATAAGAAATCATCGCATTAGAATTTCTATTCTCTCCATTAAAAAGCGCATTCGCTCCAAAGCGAGAACCACTTGGCTGCTGATTTACCGCCTGATAAGCAGTTGGAGGGGTAAATAATTTCAAAGGCTGATCTAATATTGTTTTGCCTTCAGTAGCTAATTCCCGTAGAGGTCGGATATCATCCATTACATAAATGGCTCGACCGAAAGTACCAATTACTAAATCATGCTCACGTGGATGAATCACCATATCACGAGTTGGTACATTTGGATAATCATTGGTCCATTTTTGCCAATTTTGGCCTTTGTTGATACTAAAATATAAACCGCCATCCGTTCCTAAGAACATTAAATTCGGCTCTTCTGGATCTTGTACCACGCTCAAGGTGTATGTCCAAACTTCATCTCCGGAAGTTAAATTTGTCCAGCTCTTACCATAGTTGGTAGTATGAAACAAATAAGGTTTGAAATCGAAATTTCTATAATTATTCACTACTACAAATGCTTCTCCGGCATTATATGTGGAAGCTTGGATTTGAGCGACCCATGATTCCGCTGGAAAGTCTTTGATTTTGGTACTAACTTTAGTCCAGCTTTTCCCGCCATCTTGAGTCAATTGAATATTGCCGTCATCTGTTCCTACCCAAATTACTTCTTCTTTCAATGAAGAAGGCGCAATAGCGGTGATGGTGGTGTTATTTTCTGCTCCTGTTGCATCATAAGTTAAACCACCACTTTCAAATTGCTTTTGTTTTTCAGGGTCATTCGTTGTCAAATCAGGTGAAATGATTTTCCAAGTTTGACCTTTGTCTGTAGTTTTATGTAAAAACTGACTACCAAAATAAACAGAGCTATTATCAAACGGATTCTGCGCTATGGCGGCATTCCAATTAAATCTTAACAATACATCTTTATCAGGATGGGTCGGTCTCACGATTTGGTTGTTACCCGTTTCTCTATCATAGCGCACGACAAAACCTTGCTGAGATTGAGCAAATCCATATCTTGAATTATCTGGATCTGGCATTACATCAAATCCATCTCCAAAAGCTAATTCCTGAAAGTATGAATTTCTTATTCCTTGCGACTTCCAAGCGTAAGCTGGGCCAATCCAGCTGCCGTTATCTTGCATTCCGCCATATACATTGTAAGGATAATCATTATCTACATTGATATGATAAAATTGTCCAACTGGTAGATTTTGCACAAATCTCCAGGTCTCTCCACCATCATAAGTAATATTTAACCCACCGTCATTTCCATCCAGCATCATATCTGGATTATTGGGATGGATATACCAAGCATGGTGATCAGGATGAACCCCTACTTCAGTACCATAAGCTGGCATTAATTCTTTAAATGACTTACCGCCATCCTCACTTACATTTACATAAGTGAAGATCGTATAAACTCTATTTTCATTGGAAGGATCAGCATACAACTCAGCATAGTAGAATGGACGATTTCCAATTTCTCCCATATCGGAATTAATCATTTCCCATTTATAACCACCATCAGTTGATTTATATAAAGCATTCTTTTTAGATTCGATTAAAGCATAAACGGTTTTGGAATCTGCAGCTGAAATGGCTAAACCTATTCTTCCTAAATCACCTTTAGGCAAACCATCCTCATCGGTTAATTCTTTCCAGTTTTCACCTCCATCGACAGTCATGTATAATCCAGAACCTGGCCCACCGGAACTGAATGTCCATGGCTTTCTTCTGTGTTCCCACATAGCAGCGAATAATTTATTAGGATTATTCGGGTCCATGATTAATTCCGCAACCCCCGTTTTGTTATCGACAAATAAGCTCTTATTCCAACTTTTACCACCATCTGTGGTTTTATAAACTCCTCTTTCAGGATGTTCCCCCCAAGGAGAACCGATTGCACCTACATATACAGTATTCGGATTTCTAGGATCAATTCTAACCCGATGGATGTTACGAGTTTTCTCTAAGCCCATCAGTTTCCAGCTTTTTCCTCCATCCATTGACTTATATAATCCATAACCCCCATTAGAACTATTTCTTGGGTTACCTTCTCCAGTACCAACCCATATTATATCAGGATTGTCCTGCTGAATTGCAACAGCACCAATTGAAAGTATTTGCTCTTCATCGAAAACCGGCTTCCAGTCCACACCACCACTTTCAGATTTCCATAGACCACCAGAAGCAGAACCGACATACATCACCTGAGGATTGTCGTGTACCACATCAATGGCGGTAATTCTACCACTCATACCAGCAGGGCCGATGCTGCGTACATCTATGCCTTTTAGCTTTTCTAAATCTACTTCTTGTGCTGAGGCTATAAAATAACAGCCTAAAGCAAGCAATGTAAAAATCCATTGTTTTATAAATGATTTCCTCATATTACGAATTTTAAGTTTCTTCAATCTCGTAACATGCAGGCTTATATGCAAATGAATTTTATGTCAAGGGTGAAATAGCAATTTGACTAGCTAGATAGTAACTAAAAAATGTTACTTAGAACCAAGGATTTCCTCAATTACGTCTTGCATTTCTTTTTTTTCAAGGGGCGTAAAACTATCACTTATAAAAACAACCCTTCCTGATTTATCCAGCAGTACATTTTTAGGATATAGTTGTTGACCAATTTCTTTCAAGAATGGCTTGGCGTCCACTACATGAATAAAATCGAGTGGATGTTTCTTTAATAGTTTTTCAACCTCTTTAGAAGTGTTAAAAGTGATGGCAACAAAATGAACCTCGTCTTTATACTTTTTTGCAATAGTATTCAATTCTGGAAATTTAGCAATACAGGGTCTGCAGCTGGTAAACCATAAATCAACAAAAATAGGTTTACCTTTTAGGTCAGATATTCGTAAGCTTTCATTTTCAAGTGTTTCAAATTTATAGTCAGGAAACTCCTTACCTTTATAATCAAATATCTTCTCCAGATTGCCTTCAGTAGTTTTCACCCATTCAAAAACTTTTATCGTAGAATCGTTTCTGTTAATTTCTTCTATTATTTGAACAGCAAAAGTAACTGTCATATTTGGGAAAACCATTTTGTATGTTTTCACTTTGGACTCATTAGCTTCTTCTAGCTGATTGGAACGGTAGTATTTTCCTGTCTCAGCTTCTTGGTAAATAGTTATGGATTGGGCAATTGCTATAAATGAAGAATTAAATAAGAGGAGAAGAATTAAATAACGCATGATGTAATATAGTAAAATAATTATTATTCTCTTGACTTATTAGTTCTAAGCCTTTTTCCTATAATCCACAGCCTCCATACTTCCATCTTCATCCACAATATGCGTTTCTTTCCCAGGAACTATATCGGTATTTTGGGCCGAAGCACAACTCCAGTGCCCGTCCTCTTTTTGATGTACTACAAATGTAAAAATGGTATTTCTAGCTTGTGCCTTTACACCCTTGATATCAGTTTGCCCATCCAAGTGAATCCTTGCGTTCACCACCGCAATTCTATCACTTAAATATTTAACCTTTGTTTTCCTTAATGATAATTCTGAATCTTTAAAGATTACTTTTAAACCATAATCATGGGCTTTAAAAATGGATTTTCGGTCATGCCACCATAAACCCGTTACATTTATAAATTCTGCATCTTCATCAAAAATAGAAGCCAGCATTACAGCATCTTTCTTATTCCATGCTTTGATGAAAGTATTGGGAATATCCTTAGGATCTTCTAGTTGTAGAGATGAAAAATTAACCATGATATATGTAATCGATAAAAATTTGATTCATAAAAGCTTAACGTATTTAAAACTAAAATAATTGATTTTTGATTAGTTAGAAAATTAAAAAATGCACTAACTCATTAATAAAAAAGCCGATTAAACTTTCGTCTAATCGGCTTTGCTTATATGATTTAATTCTAAACTTTATTTCAAAGTCCTTTTTACTTCTCTTTCTTCAAATCCTTCAATCACATCTCCTTCTTTAATGTCATTGTAGCCTTTGATACTAATACCACATTCGAACCCTTTCTTCACTTCCTGAACGTCATCTTTATATCGCTTCAATTGATCGATTTCTCCCTCATATTTCACAATACCTTCTCTAATCAACCTAATTTTGTTCTTACGCATTACGTATCCGTCCGTCACCATACATCCTGCAACAGTTCCAATTTTAGAAATCTTAAAAATCTCACGAACTTCAATGTTACCTGTAATTACCTCCTCAGTAGTTGGTGCTAACATACCTTCCATGGCATCTTTCAACTCATTGATAGCATCATAGATAATGGAGTATAGTCTAATTTCAATTTCCTCATTATCAGCAATTTTACGAGCATTTTGAGATGGTCTCACCTGGAAACCTAATATTATCGCATCTGAAGCTGAAGCTAATAGCACATCAGATTCTGAAATCTGCCCTACAGCCTTATGGATGATATTAACCTGAATTTCTTCCGTAGATAATTTCAGTAAAGAATCAGATAATGCCTCAATTGAACCATCTACATCACCTTTCACAATTACATTTAGTTCTTTAAATGAACCAATTGCCAATCTACGTCCAATTTCATCAAGAGTAATATGCTTCTTAGTTCGCATACTTTGTTCTCTCTGAATTTGTTCCCGCTTATTGGCTATATCTCTTGCTTCACGATCAGTTTCCATTACGTTGAAACGGTCACCCGCTTGTGGCGCACCGTCTAACCCTAACATCAGAACTGGTGTTGACGGACCTGCTTCCACGACCTTTTTCCCTTTGTGGTCAAACATAGCTTTTACCTTACCATAATGTGCTCCTGCTAAAACTACATCTCCAACTTTTAGAGTTCCTGCCTGTACCATGATAGTGGTAACATAACCTCTACCTTTATCTAGCTCTGCTTCCACTACAGTTCCAACTGCAGATTTCTTTGCGTTTGCTTTAAGCTCTAGTACTTCTGCTTCTAGCAATACTTTTTCTAATAAGTCTTCAATTCCCGCACCTGATTTGGCAGATACTTCTTGACACTGATATTTACCACCCCAGTCTTCAACTAAAATATTGATGGCAGATAATTGCTCTTTTATCTTATCCGGATTCGCATTCGGCTTATCCACTTTATTAATGGCAATTACCATAGGAACACCTGCCACTTGCGCGTGATTAATTGCCTCTTTGGTTTGGGGCATCACCGCATCATCAGCAGCTATTACAATAATAGCAACATCAGTAATTTTTGCACCCCTAGCACGCATGGCTGTAAAGGCTTCGTGACCCGGAGTATCCAAGAATGCTACTTTCTTGCCGGACTCTGTCATCACATCATAAGCACCAATATGCTGCGTAATACCACCTGCTTCACCAGCAGTTACTTTTGATTCACGGATAAAATCTAGTAATGAAGTTTTACCATGATCTACGTGTCCCATTATCGTAACAATCGGAGCTCTGTCTTTTAAATCTTCTGGGCTATCCTCAACTTCTATTACCTCCGTTTCATCATCAGCCTCAGTAAATTTCACATCATAACCAAACTCATCTGCAATGATTGTAATAGTTTCAGCATCTAATCTCTGATTGATAGAAGCAAAAATTCCCAGATTCATACATTTTGCAATGACATCATTTACGCTGACATCCATTAAAGATGCTAAGTCATTTGCTGATATAAATTCAGTTGTTTTCAGTACTTTAGACTCCTGCTCTTGTTGCTGAAGGTCACCCTCTCTTTTATCTGCCTGAGTCTGACGCTTTTCTTTTCTATATTTTGATCGATTACCACTAGCACCTGGTGATTTACCACTCAAGCGTGCCATAGTTTGCTTAATCTGTTCTTGGATTTCCTTTTCTGTAGGCTCTGCTTTTTCTACTCTACCTTTTCTACCTCTATTTCTATCACTTCCGCCACCTCTATTTTGGCCAGGACCTGAAGCTCTATTTGCTCCTTGACCAGTTCCGCCTCCAGGTCGTGCATCTTGAGGTTTGTTTGAAGCAATTCTCTTTCTAGGTCTTTTGCCTCTTCTAGCTTCCTTCTTATCATCTGAAGAAGCTACAGGTTTAACCCCTTTCTTACCCTTTCTTTCCTTCTCTTTTGGTAGATCGATTTTACCTAGAACCGTAAGCCCTTTCAAAGAATCTGCTTTGGCAGCAATAGTCGATTCTGTTGGCTTTTCTTGCGTTAACGGTAGTTTTTCTGTTGGCTTATCTTCTGCTTTCTTATCTTCCTTTGGAGCTTCCTCTTTTGAAGTTTCAGCTTTAGGTTGTTCCTCCTTTTTCTCTTCCTTCTTTTCTTCTTTCTCTTCTACCTTTCCTTTGGGCGCCTCTTCTTCCTTCTTCTCTTCAGCCTTTTTTTCCTCTAGCTTTGGTTTCTCCTCTTTCTTTTCTTCTTTTTCCTCTACCTTACCTTTTGGAGCTTCTTCTGGTGCTTTCTTTTCAGCTACTGGCTGTTCTTTTTCCTTCTTAGGTTCTTCAGTAGCTTTTGCAGGCTCCTCAGCTTTACCTTTCTTCTTGTCGTCCAAATCAATTTTTCCTAAAACTTTCGGTCCTGATAGTTTAGGGCTCTCAGATTTGTAGACATCATCTTTTGTCTCTTCTTTTTTAGCAGATGCTTGCTCGGTCGGCTTTTGCTCAGACGGAGTACTTTTCTCCTTGCCTTCGCCAGCGTTTTTAATTAAGACTTTTTCTTCGTCATCATTATCATCGCTATCCGAATCCACCACTACATTGCTATTATGTTTTTTACCAATGGATAGGCTCGATGCTTCCTCTTTCTCTTGTGCAGAGGAGGCAAACTCTTTTGCGAGCATACCAAATTGCTCTTCCGAAATTTTTGAGTTTGGCTTACTATCCACCTCATAACCTTTTTTACCCAAGAAGTCTGTGATTGTAGATAAACCTACATTCAATTTTCTTGCCGCAAGGCTGAGTCGCATCATTTTTTCTTCTGACATAAATGCTTTGTATTCTGCTAAAAAATTATTGAACCTGAGTAATAAAAACCCTTACTCAAATTCTTGACTAAATATTTTAAATATTTCGTCTATTGTTTCTTCTTCTAAGTCAGTCATTCTAACTAACTCTTCTCTACCTAATTCCAACACTCTTTTGGCGGTGTCAAGCCCAACTTTCTTCAATTCTTCAATAACCCAATCTTCTAGTACGTCATTGAATTCATCGATCAATACATCTTCTTCCTCAGCATCAGTCAACTCACGGAACACATCGATTTCCATCCCAACTAATTTACTTGCCAATTTAATGTTTTGACCTCCTTTACCGATTGCTAAAGAGACCTGATCAGGTTTCAAATATACTGAAACTCGCTTATTCTCTATATCTATTTTCATAGAACTTAACTTTGCAGGGCTTAAAGCTCGCTGTATATAAAGCTCCATATTTTCAGTAAAGTTAATTACATCTATATTTTCATTCTGTAATTCTCTTACAATACTGTGAATTCTTGACCCCTTCATCCCTACGCATGCACCAACTGGATCAATTCTATCATCATAAGATTCAACTGCTACTTTGGCTCTCTCGCCAGGTTCTCTTACGATCTTTTTAATGGTTATCAATTCATCATAAACTTCTGGCACTTCTTGTTCGAATAATCGCTCCAAGAAGACTGGAGAAGTTCTCGAAAGAATAATTTTAGGATTTCCATTCTGCATCTCCACCCTATGAACTACTGCACGAACAGAATCACCTTTTCTAAATCGATCTTTCGGAATTTGCTCTGATTTCAACAACACTAATTCATTTCCATCTGCATCCGTCAATAAAGTTTCACGGCTCAAAATCTGGTACACCTCACCGGCGATGATTTCTCCTACAAGTTCACTGTATTTATTAAATAAGATATCTTTCTCAAGGTCTTTTACCTTTTGAATCAGCGTTTGACGAGCAGTCGTAACAGCTCTTCTTCCAAAGTGCTCTAACTCTACTTCCTCAGCTACTTCTTCACCGATCTCAAAATCGGGCTCAATTTTTCTAGCTTCAGTCAAACTGATTTTGTCATGATCCCAGATATCTTCTGAATTATCATCCACAATTTCTCGAAAACGCCAAATTTCAAGGTCACCCTTATCAGCATTTATAATAATATCAAAATTATCGTCCGTTTCGTATTTTTTACGAATCATGGTTTTAAACACATCCTCCAGGATGCGAATCATGGTGGGACGGTCGATATTTTTTTGCCTTGCAAAATCGGCAAACGATTCTATTAGATTTAATGTGTCCATGTTACTTAAATGAAACCAAGACTTTTGTTTTGTCTATATTTTCGAATGAAACTTTCGTCTCTTCCAACTTTATTTTCTTTTTACCTTTTTCCTTTATCTCCTGATTTACAAGAATAAAGTCTTCTTTTGCTTCCAAAAGTTCCCCTCTGATAGACTTACCATCAGTAGTATCCACTTTAACTTTCCGTCCAATATTTTTCAAATACTGTCTTTGGTTCATCAAAGGGTGATCCAAACCAGGCGAAGATACTTCCAGAACATAAGCGTTTTCTAATACCTCATCCTCTTCCATTCGATGCGCTAACTGTCGGCTTACGCTCGCACAATAGTCTATTGAAACGCCTTCATCTCCATCAAGTAGTACAACAATTTTCAATTTATCGTTTCCACTAATTACAATATCCACAATAAAATATTGCGGCTCTGTAATAATCTCTTGTAAATACGCCTTTACTTTTTCGTCTAAACCTATCATTCTACGATAAAAAAGAGGGGACTTAAAAGCCCCCTCATGATCTTGTTTTACTAACTTTGTTGCAAATTTAGAGTAAATAATTGAGCAAAACAAATAGTCTGGGCTAACAGATTTATATATTAATACTATAGAACTATAAATTCAATCTCGAATTTGTACCGAAAAAGAGAATCTTATTTATAATTTTGCCATATGGACAAAGAATTAAAGATACAAAACTCGCTGACAAGACAGAAGGAACTATTCGAACCTATCAACCCTCCATTTGTGGGGATGTATGTTTGTGGACCTACTGTTTACAGTGATGCCCATATGGGCAATGTCCGAACGTTCATGAGTTTTGATGTCATAAACCGATACTTGCGCCACTTAGGCTATAAAGTTCGATATGTTAGAAATATTACAGATGTGGGCCATTTGGTAGATGATGCTGATGATGGTGAAGACAAAATTGGAAAAAAAGCCAAGCTCGAAAATGTAGAACCCATGGAAATTGTCCAAAGATATGCGAATGGTTTTCATAGAGTGATGGATTTATTTAACATTTTGGAGCCGGATATTGAACCAACTGCTACTGGTCACATAGTAGAGCAAATTGAAATCAATAAAAAATTATTGAAAAATGGATGGGCCTACGAAAAAAATGGTTCTATCTATTTTGATGTTTCGAAATATAATGAAGCACATGAATACGGGATTTTAAGCGGAAGAAAAATTGAAGACCTTCAAAGCAATACAAGAACGCTGGATGGTCAAGATGATAAAAAGAACCCGCTCGATTTTGCTTTATGGAAAAAGGCTTCAGATGAGCATATCATGCGATGGCCATCTCCCTGGAGCGATGGCTTCCCTGGCTGGCATTTAGAATGTACCGTAATGAGTACAAAGTATTTAGGCGAAACTTTTGACATCCACGGTGGCGGAATGGATTTGAAATTTCCACATCACGAATGTGAAATAGCGCAATCTGTGGGCGCAAATGGCAAAAAGCCCGTTAATTACTGGATTCATACTAATATGTTGACCGTAAATGGCCAGAAAATGAGTAAATCTTTAGGAAATTCTTTCTTACCTACTCAACTGGTAACCGGCAATCATGATATGCTGGAGCAAGGGTACACGCCAATGACTGTTCGCTTTTTCATGATGCAAACGCATTACTCTAGCACCTTAGATTTTAGTAACGAAGCATTGAAAGCGGCCCAAAAAGGTTATAGAAGACTGGCTAATGGTTTAAAAATCATTAAAAGCCTCAGCTTTAAAAATGATGATGGCAAGAAAAACGAAAAAGCCATCAGCCAGATAGATTTAGCTTGTGATGCATGTTATAAATCCATGAATGATGATTTTAATACCGCAAAAACCATCGCTCAGCTTTTTGAATTGCTGAAGAAAATCAACTCTCTTCATACAGGCCAACTAAAATATGGCGAAGTTGGACAAGATGCTTTTGAAAAAATGTCTAGTACTTATCAAACGTTTATGGAAGATATTCTAGGTTTGAAAGAGGAAACTCCAACGGAAGTTGATCCGATTATTGATTCTTTACTTGAATTTTATAAAAAAGCTAAAGCAGAAAAGAATTACGACCAAGTAGACGAAATCAGAGCGATTCTTAAATCTAATAAACTGATTATAAAAGATTTAAAGACAGGAGTAGATTGGGGTTATGAAGAATAAACAATTATCATTTGAACATAAATAAAAAAGGGCAATCCGTTTGTAAGTAGATTGCCCCTTTTTTTGAATTGTCATTACTATTCCGGTTGAGGAGTAGTTCTTAAATAAGGTTTAATAACTGTATGGCCTTTAGGGAATTTTGCTGGTATTTCATCATCTGTCACTGCTGGTGTAATGATTACATCCTCTCCAAATTTCCAATCAGCTGGTGTAGCCACTTGATGTTTAGCTGTTAATTGCAATGAATCAATTACTCTTAAAATTTCTGCGAAATTTCTTCCTGTGCTAGCAGGATAAACGATAGTGGCTTTAATTTTTTTGTCAGGCCCAATAAAGAAAACTGAGCGAACTGTTGCAGTAGCTGAAGCATTTTCGTGAATCATATCATAAAGATTTGCCACTACTCTTTTTTCATCACCAATGATTGGAAATTCAACTGATGTATTTTGTGTTTCATTTACATCTTTTTTCCACTCATTGTGTGATTTCACATCATCCACACTTACTACAGCCACTTTTGTGTTACGTTTTGCGAATTCATCTTTCAATTGAGCCGTTCTGCCTATTTCGGTTGTACAAACTGGAGTGAAATCAGCAGGATGGGAGTACAAAATTCCCCAGCTATCTCCTAACCATTCATGAAAATCAATTTGTCCCTCTGTTGTATCCGCTTGAAAATTTGGTGCGGTATCTCCTATTCTTAGTCCCATAATTTTATGTTTTATTTTTAACTACAAAACTTGTAACGGGTTGTTTAAGAATGTGTTTGCACAAAAATAAAGTTAATTCATATTTGCTAGCTTCCTTTTTTTAACTAATTATAAATCCCTTATCCTGAGCATGATTTTCAGCCTCCGCAGTATTTTCCAACATCAAGAGCGGTACTCCTTTATCTTCAAATTCATGCATGGTCTTCTCATCAAAATCATCTTTCTTTCCGATTTTCCGTATGTAGACTGCTAAAATGCGATTTGGAAACTCGTGCAATGCCTGTCTATAAATTTCTGTGTCTTTTTGTCCGCTGTCTCCTATCAAGATGAATTTAAGGTTCGGAAAAAGTGTCATCAGTCTTTTTATTTTATCTCGTTTATGTTGATGACTACCTCCACCAGTAAATAACAAATCCCTTAATCCTGATTTATACTCCTGCAATAAAAACGGCCCCTTGGGAATATCTTGAACTTGAAAAAAGTCTTGCAGGAAATCATATAAATTCCACTCACTGCTGCTTACATAAAAAAAAGGGTTTTCACTAGCCCTAAGCTTTTGATAAAATTCAGCAACGCCCTCAAATGGTAACCTTGTTTTAGCATTTTTGGTCATGATCAACCGAAGCTTTTTGAATAGTTGAGTAGCATGTGATACTAAAATGGTATCATCAATATCGGAAATGGTTCCGAACTGAGCTTCACTTCCAACAATTAAGAACTCACCCGTGACTTTGTAAATCTCCTCCCCGTTTTCATCTATGCTAAAAATAACTTTATGCCAGCCCGGTTCAAATTTGTACTTCGGTTCAATCCACGCACTAAAATAACCGTATTCATCGGTTTGGGTGGTGAATCTCTCCTCCCCTAGTACAATTTTAACTTTCATGTCCGGAATAGGAGAACTCAAATACCGAGACAGCATAATCCTAAAATTTTTTCCTCTTTTGTCCGCTGCTTCAGAATTAAACTCAGGCCGGTTTTCTAAAACGCCACCTTTCAGGTAAATCTGGTTTCGATTTCCATAGCCCATAAAGGGGACAATTTTAGGTGGAGAAATAATACCTAATAATCGTTTTAAATTAAGGGCAAATCGTATATTTAAGCTACGTAGAATAATTTCTAATTTTTAGTATTAATGCAATTTCAAAAACTACTTTTTATAATTAATCCCAAATCAGGAAATTCTGATAAGACTAATCTGGAAAGACAAATAAAGTCTGTCTGTGCTAAAAATAACAAGGATTATGCGCTTTTCTATACAACTGGTCAAAATGATCAAGAAAAAATCAAAGAAAAGCAATCAGATTATCAAGCCGATACCCTAATTGCATGCGGAGGGGATGGGACTGTGAATTTAGTGGCACAGAATTTATTTCACTCAGAAACAAAACTAGGAATTATACCTTTAGGCTCAGCCAATGGGTTAGCCCATGAATTGGAGATCGAAAATGATGTCGAGGAAAGCTTAGAAACACTTATGAAGGGGCGTGTCAAAGATATAGACGTGATTTGCATTAATGATAAAAACTATTGCTTGCACCTCAGTGATTTAGGATTTAACGCCCAAATGATCAAAGATTTTGAGGAAAATGAAGAAAGAGGCATGTTCGCTTATGCAAAATCCTTCTTCAGTTCTTTGATAGATAAAAAAGCTACTGACTTCCTTATTGAATTCAACGGAACAGAAAAAGACGTTAAAGCTGAAATGATTGTGCTAGCTAATGCCTCTAGCTATGGTTCCGGAGCAGTTATCAATCCCGGAAGCAAACTAGATGACGGTAGCTTCGAATTGATCATTTTCAAACCTATGCCACTGAGAGATTTAGTTTCTTTGACATTAGAATCCTTTTTGGGTGATATTAAAAACTCACCTTATGTCGAAATCTATAAAGTAGAAAGTGCGAAAATATATTGTGAACAAGCAGAACTTCTACAGGTCGATGGTGAACTGAAAGGAGAACACAAAGAAGTGAAAGCCGAGATAATGAAAGGTGCAATTAAAATAATAGCATAATATGAAATCTGATAATGCCAAAAAAGAGAAACCAACTTTCATAAAAGGACTTGTTGCAGTGCTTATTTTAGCTTTTGCCCTCTTCGGATTCTATCAATTGATTCTCGACTTTCTCAAATTTTTAGGGACGATTTAATAATCTGTCACCATTTCTTCCACCTCATTTAATTTCTTCATTGATGATCTTCCCGAGGTTGCATAAATAATTTCACCTGCTTTATTGACTACATAGAAATAAGGTTTGTCCTTTTCACTCATATTTAGCTGATCCTCGTAGTCACCCATTTTCCCACTGTAGACGATCACATGCGGATGCAGTTTTTTATCTACGTCTTTCTGCATTTTCCTGATTGCTGAACCAGAAGCACCTCGTTTCAAACCTGTAAACATAGGAATGAATACAACATTGACATCAGGCTTCATTTCAGGAATAAGGGCATTAGGATCAGCCTCTCTGATAAACCTTTCCCAAATAGGTTGAAACCAAGTTTTTAAATCGTCCTCTGCTTTTTTACTAAAAGCAATCCCAACTAAAGTCATCTTATCTTGTGTAGCAGATGGCACAGTGATTTCTGCATCGGTTAGACTTGTTCCTGTCATTTCGGGAAAAGAATCTCCTACTTGAGCTTTTGCGATTTGAATTAAAACAAATAAAGTCGCTAGTGTTAAAGTTAATTTTTTCATACAGTTCGAAACGTTGATTACAAAATTCTGTTATAATCAAAACTACAAAATATGATAGAACATTTCTTTCATTGCCCACATTGTTTTCAAGAAATCAGTATGTTAGTGGACGCCAGCATTTCAGAGCAGACGTATATAGAAGATTGCGAAGTTTGCTGCAATCCCTTGCAGATCAATCTAGAAATTGAAAACGGAGAAATTAATTATTTTGAAGCTAATCCTGCCCAATGATTTTGTCAAAGACAGTTTTATAGATTAGAATTTTTACTAAATTGAGCTTAGTAAATTCTATTCTCAGAAATATGAAAATTGATTGTGCTCATCAACATATATTAGTAACTGGCGGAACTAGAGGAATTGGTGCTGCCATCACCAGAACCTTAGTAGAATGCGGGGCTTACGTAGTTGCTCATTACAACAGAAATGAGGAATCGGCTCAAAAGCTTAAAAAAGAACTAGGATCTAGCATCCATCTCATCAAAGCAGATTTGTCTGGTGCTATGGAAGTAGCACGTTTATTCAGCGAAACACTGGACTATTTTGATGGGAGACTAGACGGTATTGTCAATAATGCAGGGATCGCACTCTCATCAGACATTCATAAAAATGCTGTGGACTGGACCGATGACTGGTTGAAGACAATGGATGTCAATGTGAATGCCGTTGGATTGTTATGTAAAAGAAGCGTAGTGCAGTTTCAAAAGCAAGACACTGGTGGCCGCATCGTAAACATCTCTTCTCGTGCTGCTTTTAGAGGAGACACAGCTGATTACTTAGCTTATGCTACCTCAAAAGGAGCCGTTGTTTCTTTAACCAAATCCATTGCTAGAGCCTTTGGAAAACAAAATATAAAAGCCTTTACCGTGGCACCGGGCTTTGTGAGAACCGACATGGCGCAGCAGTTTATTGATCAGTATGGAGAAGGCTTTGCATTGGATGATATCGCCTTGACAAAATTAACAGAACCAGAAGACATTTCACCTACGATCGCTATGTTAATGTCTGGCCTAATGGACCACGCTACGGGTACTACGATTGATATAAATGCTGCAAGCTATGTCCACTGATAAAGAGCGTTGCCCTTGGTGCTTAGGTTTTGAACAATATATAAAATATCATGATGAAGAATGGGGAGTTCCAGTTCATGATGATCAAACGCATTTTGAATTTTTAATATTAGAAGGTGCTCAAGCAGGCTTGAGTTGGGCAACCGTTTTAAAGAAGAGAGAAAACTATAGAAATCTATTAGCTAATTTCAGTGCTAAAAAAGTAGCGAACTTTGATCAATCCAAAATTGACGAGTTATTGCAAAATCCAGGAATTATCCGAAATAAGTTAAAACTAAATGGTGCCGTAACCAATGCTCAAAAGTTTCTGGAAGTGCAGCAGGAGTTCGGGAGCTTTGATCGATATATTTGGTCTTTTGTAGATCATAAGCCCATTGTCAACAAAATAAAATCAATGAAAGAAGCACCTGCTACTTCTCCTGAGTCAGATGCATTGAGCAAAGACTTAAAAAAAAGAGGTTTTAAGTTTGTGGGAAGCACTATAATGTATGCGCACATGCAAGCTTGCGGTTTGGTTAATGACCACCTGCTAAGTTGCTTTAGGTTTCGGGAAGTAATTAAATGATTCTATGATGTTTTGTATGAAACAACATATATCTTAGTTTCGATTCTAAATCAATCTTAAAATGAACCTAAAATTTTTGCTTTTCATTCTGATTATATCCAACAGTTTTGTAATATCTGCTCAAAACCTATCGGGCAGACTGCTAGATGAAAATAAGAATCCAATTCCTTATGCTCATCTGCAATTAGATAAAAGTGCATATGGCACTATCAGCAATGATTCAGGATATTTCTCCCTTCGTATAAAAAGAGGGTTTGAAAAATTAAACATCAGTTCTATTGGCTATAATAGTCTTAGTATCCCAATTGAAAATATAAGCTTTGGTGGAATGCAGAATTTCACCTTGAGAAATAGTAAAATTTCAATGGACGAAGTAGTAATTAAAGGGACTTTTGACTCGGCTTCTTGGTATGTGGAAAAGGCCATAAAGAATATTCGAAAAAACTATCCTAGAGGGAAACATTCTCAGATTGCCTTTTACAGGGAATCAACAATTAGAGATACTTCCTATTCTAGAATGTTGGATGCAATTGTGCTATTAAGCGAACGAGGAATCAATAGAAAGTCGGAAGACACTCGTTATGAGACTCTGAGAATCAGAAGAACGGCAGACAACAGAGGTATTAGTTGGCGACAATCTCTTCAAAATTGGCTATATCAGGATTTGGGGCCTTATACAGTAAATAAAGCAAACCCCACAAAATTAATGGGACCAAAAAATTCAGATATAAATGATTTCTTTTTGTGTAATTCCATTGAAAGAGAAAGAAAAGAGCACCCCCAAAGATTACTTTATGAAGGCTTTGTAAAGGAAAATTATTTTGAAATCATTGGTGAGTATAGAAGTAATGAGAAACAATATATTGAAATCAAGACTGTTATGAGTGACTCATCTAGGCTCATGTTTAAAAAAAGCATTAGGCCCATAGCAAAAATGATCATATGTAAAGATGATTATGCCATAGTGCAATTCGAAAAAATTCAGGAAACTATTGAAGGGAAAAAGAGGAATATTTTCACTGTTCAGACTATCAAGGATGGGGTAAGGTCACATTATTTGATTCAATGGAAACAAAATCCTGAGGATAATAAATATTATGTTCATTATATCCGGGACGCTGCAGTAGGAAATAATGCCAGTAGATTAAGTGGTGTTGCTAATATGAAAGAAGCTTTTGATTCAAACTTTAAGTCAGGATTTGTTAAACAAGTAAACGAATGGTATGTGCTCGAAAACAGAGATTATGAAAAAATACATTGGCGAAATGGAGCAGCGCATGATTACGATATTTATGAACTGGCACCCACTAAAAGATTAGGCATTTCCTTTGATAATATTAATGCTGTACCTGTTAATCCTATCAATCAAAAAATGTTATCAGATTTAACCGAAAACAATTCTACAGATGAATTATTTATTGAAAAGTAGAACGACTTCCATTTTATTTTTATGGATTTTTATTTTTGCTTGTAAACCACCACCAAGTAAGTTCGATCGGAATTACCCTGAATATACCAATGAAAAAAATACAGTAGACAGCTATGAAATGGTGAATGATTCTACCATCTATTTAAGAACTACGACCAATGATAAATCCTATGGAAGAAGCGAGAAAAACCCCATTTTTGTGGGCGTAACCAACCACCATGAAGGAGGGAAAAACCGAATGCGTTTTTTAAATGCTTTGGAAATGGAAGACGGCACTCCTATAAAATATGAAAGAGTGAAAAGCTGTTGCCCCTTCAAAACCTTAAACAGTAAAACCATTGGAGCAGATCAAAAATTTGGACTTTTAGACGTTTGGATAGTTTATCCCAAAGGCAAAAAAGAGGAAGCGGATACTTTATATATAAATGCTTATGATGAAGGTCAGCCCATGGTACCGAAAGGATATAGAGCAAAGAATTAAACTAAATTAAAACCAGACCATTTATTTTCAGTTTTCTTTAGCATGAAGAAATTCATCTTACTTTTTTTGATCATCAATGTAGCTTGCTCAGTTAATACTTCTGAAAAAGTAGAATTGGAAAAGTTGAGATTCAACTATTCTGATGATGCCTATATTTTTTTCAGAAATATGCGTCAAACTAATTATGATTTGGAAGTCATGGAAGAGGGAGGGTGGAGAATCTACCGTCACGAAGATCGACAAACAGATACTACTGATTTCTATTTTACTATTTCATTGGTGGTAAATTGGCGAGTTAATAGAGTATATCCTATAATTGAAATGCCAAAAACTATTGCAAAGGATGAATTTACTGTATTATGGGAAGCAATTGAATCGGAGGATCAAGGAAAAATTGCCTTAAGCGGGCAAAAACGAAAAGATGAAATGCGCTTCAGTACGGAATTGTATAATAGATTGACCGATGAGGTAGCCTTGTATGTAAATACCAAAAACGGAAAACTGCCATTATTTAGAACTACAGCTCATAAAGAAGCCTTTCGAGTAACTATGTATGATTTTTATAGAATGACGGGTCTGCTATAAAAAACAGAACGCTTCCAGCAATTAGGTTTTCCAAAATCATTCTCCTACCTTTGCAGTCCTCAAAACAAATGGCTAATTCATTGATAAACAAAAGCCTGAAGTTCTGAGAGATTATTCACGAGAGGAGGTGTAAATTATGATCGTAGTAAACGTAAAAGAAAACGAATCGATTGATAAAGCTTTGAAACGCTTTAAGAAGAAGTTCGAGAAGACTGGTGCTTTGAAAGAAGTCCGTGCTCGTCAACACTTTGTAAAGCCTTCTGTTGCCAGAAGAAAAGAAGTTATCCGTGCCGCCTATAGGCAAAAAATGAGGGATTTAGACAGCTAATTTTTAGTTAGCTTTTATCAAATAATTTTATTAAGTTAGTATCCATTTGCAGAAACTGCGGAGAAGGGATACTAACTTTTTTTTTGCCAAAAATTTAGATAGGTTATTAAATATATGCTGAATACTTTCCTGAAATATTTAGAGTTTGAAAAACGCTATAGCAGGCATACTCTGATTTCCTATCAAAACGATTTAAAGCAATTTTCCGGATTTCTAGAAAACCAATACCTCTTTCAAGATTTACTAAAAGTTGAGCATCGTCATATCCGAGCATGGATTGTGGCCTTGATGCAAGAAAAGATGAATCCGAAAAGCATCAATAGAAAAATCATTTCTTTGAGAGCCTTTTTCAAGTTCGCAATTTCACGAGAGGAAATCAAGGAAAATCCCACTCAGAAAATCAAAGCGCTAAAAACTAGCAAGGAACTTCCGCAATTTGTGCAGGAAAATGAAATGGATCAACTATTGTCTATTATTGAATTTGCAGATGATTTTGAAGGAAGCCGTGATGCCTTGATCATGGAATTGCTCTACGGCACAGGGATTAGGCTTTCCGAACTGATTGGTTTAAAGTACTCAGATTTTAATATCCCATCAAAAACTATAAGAGTTTTAGGGAAGGGAAATAAAGAGCGAATCATTCCGTTTCATAATAAAATATTAAGTCGATTGAATACTTACATTTCCCATAAAAATAAATCATTTTCAGGCAACGAGAGCACCCCCCTAATCGTTTCTAATAATGGAAATGAAGCTTATCCTATGATGATCAATCGCATTACAAAAAAGTATCTCAGTCAGGTTTCAACCATAAGTAAAACAAGTCCTCATATTCTGAGGCACACATTTGCTACACATTTATTAAATAAAGGAGCAGACCTGAATGCAGTAAAAGATCTGTTAGGACACAGCAGCTTAGCCGCAACTCAGGTCTACACTCATAATTCGCTTGACAAACTCAAAAAAGTTTTTGATCAAGCACATCCTAAAGCGTAAGTTTAACCATAAAACACAAAAATCATGAAGCTACAAATGCATTCGATCCACTTTGACGCAGACGTAAAATTGTTAGACTTTATTCAAAAGAGAATAGACAAACTGGAAACTTTTTATGATCGATTTATCGATGGAGAAGTTTTTCTTAAATTGGATAAAGACTCGACCAATTCAAATAAAATAGTGGAAGTGAAATTAAATATTCCTGGTAATCAACTTTTTGCAAAGGAAAAAAGTGATTCATTTGAAGCCGGTATTGATGCTGCTTCTGAAGCTTTAAGGAGACAAATCAAAAAATTCAAGGAGAAACAGATGGCTCATTAAAACATTTTGTTATAATATGTATTTTAAAAGCTCGATTTAAGTCGAGCTTTTTTAATTTTGTTGTAGTTGCACTTATATAATGTATAGAACTTTACTATTACTCACAATTTCAATTGCCTTAAGCTTCTCAATTAAGGCCCAATATGTAATGGAGCAGGATAGCAGTATTTTGCTCAACAACATGTACATCCAAATGGAAGTGAATGCCTCTGTAAATGCCATTTACAATGCCGAGCATGAAAAAGTGGAGCAAGATTTTAAGTGGCTGCGTTTTCGCTTTCCTAACCACCCACTACCTTATTTCTTATACGGTTTAAACGAGTGGTGGAAAATATTACCTGAGCCCACCCATTATCCCAACAATGAAAAAATGATTGCTTACTTGGACACAGCACAGTTCTACGCTGAATTCATGAAAGAACAAGATGAGAATAGCATGGAAGCTACTTTCTTCTTAGCCGCAATTCATGGATTTAAAGGCAGGTTCTACGCTGAAAATCAAAGCTGGACAAAAGCTGCATTCGAAGCGCGAAACGCCTTAAACTACATGGAGGAAAGCAAGGGGAATAAGAATTTAAGCCCAGAATTTCTTTTTGGAGATGCTTTGTACAATTATTACGTAGAATGGGTGCCGGAACATTACCCAATACTAAAGCCTGTACTAAGGTTTTTTGAAGATGGCGATAAAAAATTAGGCGTAAAACAACTCACCACAGTAGCTCAAAATGCTTTCTATACGCGTACAGAAGCACAGTATTTCTTAATGAGAATCTGGGCCTTAGATGAAGGAGAACTAAGAAAAGGACTACAACTTTCAGAATATCTTCATGAAACTTTCCCTCAAAATGCTTATTTCCATCGTTTCTATGCACGTTTACTTTATACCGCTGGCAGAATCCAAGATTCGGAAAGAGAATGCTTGGAAATATTTCAAAATCTCGACAGCGCAAAAGCTGGTTATGGAGGTACTTCAGGAAGATATGCTGGCTTTTTCTTAGGACAAATCTATGAAAGGCAAGCCAACTTAGATGAAGCAAAGAAATATTACGAAAGAGCTATGGTTTCCTCTGAAAATGTGGGCGAAGAAGAGGCTGGTTATTACCTCTACAGTATTTATCACTTAGGAATTATCGCTGAAAAACAGGATGAACCTGAATTAGCCAAAGAATATTATAAAAAAGCCAAGAAAAAAGCAGGTCGAAAGCAAGCAGTCTTTAAAAGTGCTAAAGATAAGTTGAAAGATTTGTAGTTTTAAGATGTGAAACCAATCGATTTTCTTATAGCGCCTGTTACTTTTTCAGTTCTCATGTTTGTTGCATATGGAATAAGAGACGCTTTTGCTGATCAGGAAACAAAAATATATTTTTTCCCTGCATTACTGTTAAAAATGCTTGGAGCAATAGGTGTTGGTTTAATCTACCAGTTTTACTACGGAGGAGGTGACACTTATACCTACTTCACACATGGATCATCGCACATAGTTGATGCCTTCTACCAAAATTTCTCTTCCGGATTAAAGTTGCTTACAGCCAATGGTGAATTTGATGCCGAGACATATCAATACTCCTCTAAAATATGGATGTACAGAGATACCACTTCTTATTTTATAGTAAGAATAGCCTCCATTTTCGGTGTCATTACTTATAATTCTTATGCAGGAGTGGCATTATTCTTTGCATTTTTTTCGTTCTGGGGCTTGTGGATGATGTACCAGTCTTTTTGCAATATTTATCCTGAACTTAAGCTTCAGTTTGCCATTGCAATATTCTTTATCCCTACTGTATTTTTTTGGGGATCAGGCATTTTAAAAGACACTGTTACATTAGGAGCTACCGGATTATTAGTTTACGCATTTATTCAAGTCTTTTTTGAGCGCAAGAAACTCTACTTAAATATTTTACTCTTAATTGCAGCAATTTATATAGTCACTTCAGTGAAGCTTTACATATTTTTATGCTTAATGCCTGCATTAATCTTGTGGTATTTTTTTTACCGAATTGGCAGAATAAAATCCTTAGTTCTTAGAGTTTTAGTGGCTCCATTCCTACTCGTTATTGGCGGTGGGCTTGCCTATTTTGTGGCACTAAAAGCCGGTGAAGATAACAACAGATATGCACTTGATCAGATAGCTGAAACAGCACAGGTAACAGCTTATGATATTCGTTATTGGACAGGTAGAGACGCTGGTTCAGGATATTCTCTTGGAGAACTGGATGGCACTTTTGGAAGTATGATTCGATTAGCACCCCAAGCTGTAAACGTATCTCTTTTCAGACCCTACCTCTGGGAAGTTAATAACCCTTTAATGCTTTTATCTGCAATGGAAGCAGTATTCTTATTGGGTCTAACTATTCGCTTGTTTTATAGAAACAAAATAGTGCATATCCTTCAAAGTATCCGCTCTCCAATCATTCTCTTTTGCTTGATTTTTGCTATAATATTTGCCTTCGGAGTTGGAATTTCTACCTATAATTTCGGAACGCTTTCCCGTTACAGAATTGTAATGGTCCCTTTCTACGTTATGGCAATCTATATATTAGATTTTCATGCTCAAGCGAAGAAAGAGAGTAGAGTCGTTTAACCTCCGACTCCCAGTTACATATTTCTCAAGAGGATTTGCAAAATAATTTGATAATATATCGCTGCCTCAAAGGCATCTTCAACCTGCTTTATTAAAAAATTATTATATTAAAGCCTCACAAATATAGGGTTACCCTTTTAATAAAGTACTGATTTCTATGGATGCTCAGGATTATGATAAATTAAAGCTATTGCATGAACAAGTCGAGGCCTTAACCAACTCAGGAACATGGGAGCTAGACCTACTTGAAAATCAATTTTCATGGTCCGATGGAGTATTCAAAATGCTTGGCTACCAACCTCAGGAATTTGAGATCACTTTCGAAAAAGGAATAGGAGTCATTCATCCAGAAGATAGAGAAAGAGCCACTGCTTTGCTGGAAGAAGTACTCCTAAAAGATGCAAAATATTTCATTGAAAAACGGCTCATGTCCAAAGCAGGAAATATTGTTCACGTTCGTTCGAAAGCTACTATTTTTAAGGATGAGGAGGGAAAACCAAGCAAACTTATCGGGGTTTTTCAAGATATAAGTGATTTTGTTGAATCTCAGAATGACTTGAAGGACCAGAATTCACTTACGCAGGACATCATTAGAGATTTACCGGCAGTATTTTTCCTTTTTAATCAAAATGGTGAACTCCTTTTATGGAATAAGCAATTGCCAAAGGTCACAGAATATGACGAGCAGGAAATAGGGTCTAAAGTTGTGGTCGAGTTCTTTGAAGGAGAAGAAAAGGAAAAGGTCAGCAACCATATTCAGGAAGTTCTAAAGAAAGGCTATACCGAATTAGAAGCTTGGCTAAGTACAAAAGGCAAAGGAAAGGTTCCCATGTTTATTTCCGCCTCTACAATTCAGTATAAAGGTGAGAGATGCATATTTGGAATAGGAACCGATATAACGGAGAGGCTTTCCCTTTTAAATGAACTCGAACTGCTCATTAATAATACTGAGGAAGCCTTTACGTATTTAGATAAAGAGCTGAATATTGTTTCATTCAATGAACAGATGGCAGTCCATTCAGAGTTGTTTTTTCAAAAAAGACTCGAAAAGGGGAGAAAAATAACTCAGTTTGTTAAGCCAGATCAGAAAGAAGGTTGGGATAAGATTTTAAAAAGAGTTTGGGAAAAGAATGAAGTAAAAGATATAGTAGAGATTAATTTAGAAGATGATCATCAATTTTATGAACTAAAATTTAAACCGATTTTTTCAGCAGATGGAAAAATCAATGGTGTTTTTCTCACATCACTGAATATAACGGAAGCACAAAAAGCAAACGTAGCACTTCTTGAAAGCCAGCAAAAGCTTCAACAAGTTTTAGATAGTTCTCTTGATACTTTATGTACCATTGATAAAGACGGCATATTTCAAATGGTTAGCAGATCATCCGAGAAACTTTGGGGCTACGCACCTACAGAGTTAGTAGGGAAGCCCTTTATGGACTATGTGATAAAGGAGGATAGGGCTTTTACTGAAAAAGTAGCTGAGAAAATTCAAAACGGCAAGCATTTTAGAAATTTCCAAAACCGTTATCGTCACAAAGAAGGGCATATTGTCCCAGTAGTTTGGTCGGCATATTGGGTACCAGAGCAAAAATTAATAAACTGTGTTGCCAGAGATGCTACGGATCAATTAAAAGCAGAAGAACAACTGAAGCGTAGTGAAAAGCGATTTAAGGCACTGGTTCAAGAAGGAATGGATTTAATTGTTATTCTAGACCAAGAAGGGAACTACAAATACATTAGCCCTGCAAACGAAGGTTCGGGTTTCGAGCCTGAAGACTATATTGGAAAAAATGGCTTTGATTTTATTCATCCTGAGGATGTAGAGCGCGTTTGGGCCGAATTTCAACAGTTAAAAAAACAAAAAAACATTAAATTGGCCCCTTATCGCTTTTTAAGTAGCGATGGAGAATGGCGCTGGATGGAGTCCCACATCACTGATTTAATAAATGAGCCATCTGTGCAAGGCTTTGTAACCAATTCAAGAGATGTTTCTGAAAGAATAAAAGCAGAACAAGAGATAAAGTCAGCTAATCTGGCACTGGCAAAACATGCAAAAGACCTTGAAATTTCTAATGCAGAATTGGAACAGTTCGCTTACGTAGCTTCACATGACTTACAAGAACCTTTAAGAATGATTTCTGGATTTTTAAGTCAATTAGAAAAAAAATATGGGGATCAACTGGATGAAAAGGCTCAACAATATATAGATTTTGCTGTGGATGGGGCAAACAGAATGCGTCAAATCATCCTTGATTTATTAGATTACTCTAAAATTGGAAAAACAGAAGAGGTAATAAGCGAGGTTGATTTAAATGAGGTAGTTCATGAAGTATGCCTTTTACAAAGAAAGAAGATTGAAGAGTTAGGCGCCAATATTGAATTCAAAAACTTACCCAAAATACATAGTCACCCATCTCCACTAGTTCAAATTTTCAGTAATTTAATTGCAAACTCCTTAAAATACAGCCACTCTGCGGTTCCTCCTAAAATTATAATAAGAGCGAGCGAGTTGAAAAATGAGTGGAAGATTTCAGTTAAAGACAATGGAATTGGTATTGAAGAAGATTCGTACGATAAAATTTTCAACATTTTCCATCGTCTTCATAATAAAAAGAAATATTCTGGTACGGGAATGGGCTTGGCAATCGTAAAAAAAATAATTGAAAGATTAAATGGTCGCATTTGGGTGAAATCTGATGCCCAAAAAGGCAGTACTTTTTATTTTACAATTCCAAAATCATAATTTTTCTTTTTGAAAAAGTTTAAGGCACCATAACCATATAAATATATCCCTTTATATAAAATCCCCTCGTGAGAAATTATCGCATATCAGTAAGGACTTATTTATGAATTAAATTTTTCGAATTAAGCTGTGGTTTGGAAATAGTATGAACCTCAAGAGTAATATTAGACTCTGAAATTAATATTTATTTTTTCTGAGATAAGATGTTTTTAAAGGAAATTTTTTTGTACTTTAATCACAATTCTTATAATAAAAATCACTTTTAGTCCGAAAATAATGACAAAAGTTGTTGATTTTAAAAAAGTTAAGAATAAGATAAATGTACTCTTTATTAAATTAAAGATGAAGCTCATGTGAGATTTTGATTGTTTTATACAGTCAAGCGGTACAATAAATTGGAATGTAATATCAATTATAAGAGTTAAATTTCAAACATTAGTATTTTTTATAGCTTTGAGTGCTTAAACTTTATTAAGATGACTTGAGCATTATGTTTAGAAGAGCTAAATGATTTGGATTCCTTGGAGTGCCCCTTTTGATAAAGGTGATTTTAACTAGAATATAGCATATGAAGACAATTCATTTAGTTTCCGTAGACAATAATGAAGGGGATACTGTATCAGCCCGAGAAGTTTTTGAAGAAACTAAGATTATCAAAACTATCGAAGCTGCTAAAAATGGTAAAGTAGCTCATATAGAAAATAGACACATTCAATTATATGGCTAACTACTTCTCCATTTCTAAAGGATAGTGATTTAGCTTATTCATTCCATGACAACTGTTGTGAGGAAAGGCCAGTTGAAATTAGGGTGTTCACGAAAGCATTTGCTAGCATAGAGCAATTTTGTAGTAGGTTTGAAAGCTGCTGAAAAAATTAAATAGATGGGCATTATGAAAGGGATCGAAAGGAGGTATAATATTTTGGTAGTGGAAGACAATCCTGGCGATTATCTTCTGATTGAAGATTATTTGGAAGAAGCAAATATAGTCAGGAGACTGCACTGGGCAGAGGATTTTAATACAGCAAAGCAATTTTTAACTAGCAGCAATAATAACATAGACATTATATTGTTGGATTTAAGTTTGCCAGATAAGGAAGGCGAACCCTTACTAAAGGAGATGGACTTGTTATCACAAAATCAACCAATTATCATATTAACTGGTTATCCCGATGCAGACTTTGCTGCTAAATCCTTAACATTGGGAGCTTCAGATTATCTGTTGAAGGATGTTTTGAACAGTACTGTTTTACATAAAAGTATAGTTTATAATATTGAAAGAAACAGAATATTAGTGAACCTTAGAGAATCAGAGGAACGCTATTCAGACCTTTTTCACTTTAGCCCCCTTCCCATGTGGGTTTTCGATAGGCAAACGCTTAAGTTTTTAGATGTTAACGATGCTGCAATTGCCCATTATGGCTATTCTTACGATGAGTTTCTAAATATGGATATTACACAAATTAGGCCTTCAGCTGATGTAAAGATTTTGGAAGCTGGATTAGAAACCCTCAAACAACCACATTCAAATTTATTTCATGGTGAAACTACTCACATCAAAAAAAATGGGCAACACATTGAGGTAGAAGTCCGCTCCAACAGCTTTCAATATAAAGGTAAACCGGCGGAAATCATATTGGTAAATGATGTAACGGAACGAAATAGCCATGTAGACGCTATAGAAAAGCAAAACGAAGTACTTCGCGAAATCGCTTGGACTCAATCCCATGTGGTAAGAGCACCCTTAGCTCGCTTACTAGGTTTAGTAAATGTGTTGCGCGATGGAAAGATCTCCGAGGACCAAAAGGATGATTTTTATGGGCATATTCAAAAATCAGCACAGGAATTAGATGAAATTATCAAAGGAGTTATATTTAAGTCACAACAAATTGAGATTAATAAGAAGAAAGGATGAATATCAAAACTTTGGTAATTGATGATGATGAGATATCCGTTATGCTAACGGATTTAATGATTAGAGATAGTCCTCTTGCTTCAGAGATAATTACTTTTTCGGATGGAGTTTATGCTATAGAATATCTTAAAAATAAGTACAATGTCGATACGCAATATGTGATCATTTTAGATATTAATATGCCTTTGATGAATGGATGGGAGTTCTTAGAAAGAATTAAATCTTTTGTATCTACTAAAAACACCTATGTTTTTATGCTTAGTTCATCATCTGACGAAGCAGATATAAAGAAATCCAGCAAATTCAGATTAGTCGAAGGGTATTTTATGAAGCCGTTACAAAAAGAACATTTGAAGCAAATCGCTGCAATTGTAAAAAGTTAAGGATGGCTAATCACACATGCTTCTTCTCTCTGCTGCCTACTATTCTGTCCTATTTGTGATTGAGGTTAAACTACCAGAGAGACAAATAAATTAATAGAAAAATAATTTAAGTAAAAAAAAACAGAAACTCTCCTGTTTTTTAAATATTAAGCTGCCAATTTAAAATGTTATTATTAAATTTTAGTATTAATTAATAGAACATCCCTGTGAAAAATATCGATAAGAATTTACTATTTGAATCAGCTTTTGAACATGCTTCAATAGGAATGGCTTTAGTTTCACCAACAGGAAGCTGGCTAAAAGTTAATAAAAGCCTTTGCGATATTCTAGGATACACAGAGGAGGAGCTTTCAACTAAAACCTTTCAAGATTTAACACACCCTGATGATCTAGAAATAGATTTATTAAACGTTCAACAGCTAATAGATAAAAAATCAGATGCTTATGAAATAGAAAAAAGATATTACCATAAAAATGGTAATATTATTTGGGTTATTCTGAGTGTATCAGTTGTAAGAAATGGCGAAGGGGACTTTCAGTTCTTTATTTCACAAATTCAGGACATAACTAAACGAAAAAAATACTTTAAAGAACTTTTAGAGGAAAAAAGACGAGTAGAAAATATTTTGGAAGGAACCCATGCGGGTACTTGGGAATGGAATGTGAAGACTGGAGAAACCCGCTTTAATGAATACTGGGCTAATATTCTGGGTTACACGAAAGAAGAATTGGAGCCTAGTAGTGTTGATACCTGGGCAAGGCTTACTCATCCCGATGATCAGGAGTTATCAAATCAAAAGTTAGAGGAATATTTTGAAGGGAAAACCAATGTATACCATGCAGAGTGTCGCATGAAACATAAAGACGGACATTGGGTATGGATAATGGATAGAGGAAAGATTATCACTAGAGATAAGAATGGTAATCCAGAATGGGTATATGGAACTCATATAAATATAACTGAGCTAAAGGAAACTCAATTAGCACTTCAAAAAGCAAAGGACAGGTTTAAAGGAATCTTTAATTCTACTTATCATTTTATTGGGCTTTTAGATACCAATGGAATTATGCTTGAGGTAAATCAGCCAGCATTAGCTTTTGGTGGAGTATCACAAGCAGAAGTAGTTGGAAGAGCCGTTTGGGATACATATTGGTGGCAAATTAGTAAAGAAACAAACGATAATTTAAGAAGAGCCGTTGGACATGCTGCGAATGGTCAAAACGTAAGTTATGAAGTAACTGTATGGGACAAAGATAAGAATGAAGTAACTGTGCTTTTTAATTTAACTCCTTATTTCACTGAAGGTGAACAGGTCAGTTATCTTGTTGCAGAGGCGATCCAAATTCAAGAGCTAGTAGAAGCAAGAACTCAATTAATTGATAAAAATAAAGATCTCGAAAATTTCGCTCATATTACAGCTCATGATTTGAAAGAACCTGCAAATGCAATTACTAGCTTAAGTCGGCTGATTAAATCTAAGGATTCAGAAAATTTAAGTGAAAAATCCTTGCGTTTTTTAGAGCTGATTGAAGAAAGTAGTAAGAGAATGAGTACTCTGATTGGTGAAATCCTTATTTATTCAAAGATTGGTATGAGTACAGATAAATGGGAGCAGGTAGATTTAAATATTTTACTAAATGATACTGTCGAATATTTAAAAACTATGATTCAAGACGAAAATGCAAGAATCGAAATCTCCAATTTGCCAGTTATTACCGGAAATGAAACTGGACTTAGAATATTGTTTCAAAATTTAATCATGAACTCTTTAAAATACAGAAAACCAGAGATTGATCCTGAAATAACAATCAATGCTGAAATACAATCAGACTATGTTATAATTACAATAAATGATAACGGTATAGGAATTGAAGAGGAGAATTTGGAAAGAATTTTCAATAAATTCGTTAAAATTAATAAAGATAAAAAATATAAGAGTTCCGGTCTCGGATTGGCCACCTGTAAAAAAATTGTCGCAAATCACGCTGGAAAAATATGGGTAGAATCTGAACTAGGAGTTGGGACTTCCATGTTTGTAGGACTTCATAAATAACCTATTGTTCAACTGGAAGTAGTCTTTACTGACCAACAAAAATTTTAGCTATTAATGTAAACTAAAAATGAGAAGCTGTTAACTTCTCACTTTTTTAAGCACTAATTTTTTTTGCTCCCTTTTCATGTTGACTATTCCTGTAATAAAAGGGAATAGAATAGCTGCTGTGATTATTATTATATTCATCATATGTTTCTGATTATTTTTACTACCAAATTACTTCTGAAGAAACGCTTCACTTATTTAAATGTTCTTGTTTTCCCCAATATTTTAGAAAGTAATTTTCAAATTATGAAGCCTATCGTAAAGCTCCACTTTTCCTCCTTTTATTTTATTACCATCGTAAATGACACTTTTAGCATTTGGAAACTCAAAAATCATTTTCCAATTATAGAGTTGTGAAACACGAAATTCAAGAACATTATCCACCCTCTTAGCTGAGATATCGATCAGATTATCTCCAATCCTAATCCGTTCCAGCTTTACATCTGTCCATTCTGTCGGCAAATTAGGCTTGATCAATATTTCATTTTTCCATGCTTTGGGTTGTATTCCAAAAAACTCCTCCACCACCGGAACAGCTACGGCATAAATATTCCATGCCTGCGTCATCATTCCAAAGTCAGGACTAACTTCATACATAGAGCCCGGTAAAGCGTAGCTAAAAGATTGCTGCAACATTTTAAGGTATTCTAGGGCCCGGTCCGGATTTCCATATTTAGCTTCAGCTATTGCCTGCACGCCAGTTGGCAAAGTCATAACTGCCCCCACATAACTAAAAGATTTCCACTTAGAGGCTTTCTCTTGCTGCTCGTCTCGGTCTATTCCTGTTACGAACAAGCCAAATCGGTTGCGATAGTTTTCAGCTGCTTGAAGAGCCTTTTCTGCTTTAGCTTGTTCTGCAGCTCCAACCTCCATCGGTGTATTTACAATCCAATTATGATGAACAACAAATGGTGAAGTCTCCTTGATCTCCATTTTTTTCAAGGTGTCTAGTTTCGTCTGTAATTCTTGAACTGACCAAGGTTTGTCAATACTGTCCGCACGGACAATAGCCTCTTCCATTAGTTTAAGCGCTTGAACTTTAGTTGATCGAAAATCAGCATAAGAATTAAATTCATCCACCCACCATTCACTGTTGATCTTAGCCTTTAAATCCTTTGCCTTTACAAGGTATTCATCCACTAAAACTTTGTCATCTTTCACCTTTGCAAAGTTTGCTGCTGCTAAATACATTTCGTACTGATAGCTAATAACATCTATCATTTCACTGTCTAAACCATGAATTTCCATCATCCCAGCTCCGTCAGGATAGCCATTTCCATCAATATCTTGAGATTCTATCCATTTCACACCTTTTTGCACCACATCATAATAATTCAGCAACTGCTTATCCCCAGTCCAGGCAAAGGCTTTCCAAAGCATGCTGATAAATTTGGGAGTAGTATTTAGATTTCCAGGATTGAAAACCACGCCATTTGTAGAGGCTTCGTGCATTATTCGGCCGCTATCGCCATTTACTTTCTCAGAAAGCTTAAGGACTAAATCAATGGTTTGTAGGGCCTGTTCATGCATCCCGGATGCAAGTAATCCCTGTACAGCATACCCATTATCGGTTCCAAACCACCATGGGTAATCTGGGCTGCCTGCTGTTAGACCAGTCCCAATGCCAACCACATCCTGCATAAGCCATTCTGAATTATATTTTAACCAGCGATACATCTGATCAAACTGCTCGTTCTTAGTCACCAATTTATTATTTCGCTGAATATCTCGATAATGACTGATTTTATCTTGCAATAATTGCTCTGCGTTCTTTGATAAATATTTATGCGTTTTTACGGCTGACTTTTCATCTTGATCCGAACCACTTACAACAAAGTAAATCGTTTTCTTCTGCTTCCCTTTTAGTTTGATGGATCTGCTCATTGCTTGATCAAAGCCAAGTCCTTTTCTTTTCACTTTGCAAGAGTTCTCCGAATCCGAAGGTTTAAAGCTTTTTCCTCCTAATGCTGTGAACCAATTATTTTTATTGTCCTTGGCCAAAAATAGGTCATTACTTTTTTGCCATTCCCCTTCATCAGAGCCGTCTTTAATGCCTAAAGAATCTGCTAACCATACTGGTCTTAAATCAATAGATGCATTAAAAGTAAATTGCACTGTATTCTCTTCCTCCCTTTTATTTTCAAATTGATAGGCTATTATCAAGCCCTTTTCATTCTGTGGAACGAAATGAAATTGAGAAACGGTTAGACCCAACTTGTTTAATTCAAATAATTGTTCACTTCCAACTGGATAGTTGAAAAACCTACTGGCCTTTGTCAGGCAAACCTGGTCTACACCATTGTCTATCTCACCATGATAACCATCAAGTAATTTAATAGGATGTAGCCAAACGCCTCCCATCTCTCCTTCCACATGCCAACCTAAATCAGGAAATAATCCGTCTTGATGACCCACTACGTAAAGCTTCTTCCCAGCACTCAAAAAGGGACTATCACTATATTCTGCCTTACCTTCTATCTTTTCAAGTTTATTTACCTGAGTATAAAAATCTGATGGATTGTCAGCTTGACAGCTGACCAACATTATTGCAAGGAAAAGAAAAAAGTATTTCATACTATGTGGACAAATTAAATTTCTGATTAACTTAAAAGTAATCGTTTAATGCGTCAAATCTTTAAAATTACTGGATTAAAAGTGGATTAAACAGAAATAATCAGCCTTAGATGTAAGGTTTTATGATAAATGTTGAACTTTTTTATGTGATTTTCATCTAAATAATTAACTTTCCTTTGAATTGACATGAAAATGGCAAATAAATAAGATTATGGCAAAACTCAAGAATATAATCATGCAGCTTTCAGATGCTGATTACTTAGCGGTTCACGAAAGTCTATCTACAGGCGGGGCAGAGAAATCTGCTTATCTACTAAAGTCAATGCGTGAAAGTTCTTCAAGTGATCATGCCATTATGGAAGAGCTTGAAGTGAATACAAATGCCTATTATACTTTAAGATCAAGACTAAATCAAAAAATAGAGGAATATCTCCTTCAGCAAATGGAAAATCCGCGAACGGATATTCTTAAGAAAGTAGCTAATATTAATGAAATTATTTTCACAAAGAAAAAAGCCATTGCAATTGCTACTTTGAAAAAACTAGAGAAAGAGTTAATTGATTATGATCTTTCGAACGAATTAACGATTGTCTACAAAGCACTAAAGAAATTGCACCAGAATACAGAAGAATATTTTGGGTACAGTCAATTGTATAATCGCCATGTCGCTTACATGCTTGCTGTTGATAAAGCAGAGGACTTGTTAAGTAACTATTTTATTAAGTTCGGCAATTACTCTTTAACTGGAGATGAAACTAATAAATTGGAATTAGTTCTGTTGAACAAGGAAATGCTTAATACTTGCAAGATTTATGATTCCCATCGATTATTTATCTATAAAAACTGTTTGAATATTTTCCATAGATTATTCGTTGAAGAGGATGAAACCAGTGTTGATTTAGATCCCATAGAAGATATTTTAGCTAAGGCCGATGGCATCTTTGAATTATATAGTTTAGATTCTATCTATTTCCACCTGACCCTAGTCTACGAATTTCTAAAATTAGAGTATTACAATCATTACAGACTTCACAGGAAGGCAGAGAACTACTTTGAAGAGGTCAACGAATCATGTGCAAGCTTTCTATCTAATTTTAACTTGTTCACTTATCCAGCTCAGTTTCTGATCACAAAAATTCAACGAGCTAAAAGAATGCCTGAAAAAGAAATGCTCTCTGAAGAGAATGTGGCTTTGTTTCAGGATTTTGAGCCCGATAGAGATGACATTCCCCAATACATCACTTATGCTACTTACCGTTCTTTAAGCTGTCATTTTGATAAAAAATATGAAGAGTCAGCTAAGTGGTTAAATAATTTACTAAATGATGTGAGCTTAAAGAAATATCAAAATGCTCAACTCGAAATTAAAACATTATTGGCCTTAGAATACTGTTTAATGAAAGATTATGAATTGTTTAATCAGTTGATCAACAGTATTCAAAGACAAATCCGCATCATAGGCAAAGAAAATTGCATGAATATTCAGGTACTTAATAAAATCATGAAAATTTCATTAAGTGAATCTAAAAGAAATAAAGAGGAAAAAATAAGCGAGCTTGTGAAGAAGTTTAAATCGCTTGAGCCTGTTCAGCATTTTGCTCCAACCTTACTTTTAGAGTTTAATGATGATCTTATTAAAAAGCTAGTATTGTAGAAAGTAATTCTTAAAAAAAAGGCCATTTCAAAATAAATGAAATGGCCTTTTTTTATTGTAATGATTTTGATATTAAATAGATAACTCCGTCAAGCTTTCTTGAGAAAGTGGTTTATTTAAATATTTCTTTACTGCTTCATACTTCTTAGATTTGCTAACATCTTGCGGATTGATAGAAGAAGTTAACATCACTATTTTACATTTATCCCTTGTGCTATCTTTCAACTTATTGAATTCTTCTAAAAACTGGAATCCATCCATTAAGGGCATGTCTATATCTAAAAAAATAATATCTGGTAGAACACTAGAAACAATATCATCTGCTAATTGCTCAATATTCTTAAGAAACTCAATTGCACTTTTAGCACCTGTATGTGTATAAATATATTTAGATAAGCCTGCAGCTTCAACCATTTTCTGATTTATCAAATTATCGATTTCATTATCATCGATTAACATGACGGAATGATATTTACTCATATTGACAGTTTTTAATTTGGGAACAAGTTAATAAAATGAATATTGTTTAAAAACAATTCAATATAGAAAATGCACACGAATAATCGTGTGCATTTCATCGAAAAAATTAAATATCAAATTTAATCCCTTGAGCCAAAGGCAAAGAGTTGCCATAGTTCAAGGTATTAGTTTGTCTTCTCATATACGCTTTCCAAGCATCAGAGCCAGATTCTCTGCCCCCTCCTGTTTCTTTTTCTCCTCCAAAAGCTCCACCAATTTCTGCACCTGAAGTTCCGATGTTAACATTAGAAATTCCACAATCAGAACCTTGTGAAGATAAGTATCTGTGTGCTTCTTGCATATTGTTAGTCATAATTGCAGAAGATAAACCTTGCTTAACACCGTTTTGTAGTGCAATTGCATTTTCTATATCTCCGCTATACTTCATTACATATAGAATTGGAGCAAAAGTCTCCTCCTGCACTATTTCGAAAGAATTCTCTGCTTCAATGATCACAGGTTTTACATAACAACCACTTTCATAGCCTTCTCCTTCTAAAACGCCTCCTTCAACAATTACTTTACCACCTTCTGCTTTTGCTTTCTCAATTGCTTTCAAGTAGTTATTGACAGAATCTTTATCGATTACCGGTCCTACATGGTTATTTTCATCCAATGGATTGCCAATTCTAATTTGCTTGTAAGCATCTTTCATTTTGCTGATTAAATCATCATAAATATCTTCATGAATAATTAATCTTCTAGTAGAGGTACAACGTTGACCTGCAGTTCCTACAGCTCCAAATACAGCTCCTATCAAGGTCATCTTCAGGTCAGCTTCTTTGGAAATAATCATTGCATTGTTTCCTCCTAGCTCTAAAATGGATTTACCAAGTCTAGAAGCAACTTCTTGACCAACAATTTTACCCATTCTGATAGATCCAGTTGCCGATACTAATGGAATACGAGCGTCTTTAGTCATCATCTCTCCCACTTTATAGTCTCCATTAACAAGACAAGAGATTCCCTCGGGCATATCATTCTCTTTTAAAACCTCCGCAATGATATTTTGACAAGCGACACCCGTTAAAGGCGCTTTTTCCGATGGTTTCCAAACCGTAACATTACCACAAACCCATGCTAAGGCTGTATTCCAACTCCAAACTGCCACTGGAAAATTAAAAGCAGAAATGATAGCCGTGATTCCTAATGGATGCCACTGCTCTTGCATAGCATGATCAGGACGCTCTGATTTGATTGTTAATCCATATAATTGGCGAGATAATCCTACGGCAAAATCACAGATGTCAATCATTTCCTGAACTTCTCCCCATCCTTCTTGCAATGATTTACCCATTTCGTAAGAAACTAACCTACCTAAAGGATCTTTCAATTCTCTTAATCTATTTCCAAACTGACGAACAATCTCACCTCTGGCTGGTGCAGGCATGTTACTCCATGTTGTAAACGCTTTTGAGGCCGTTTGAATAGTTTTTTCATAATCTTCCGCAGTAGTTACTCCAACAGAAGCAATTTCTTTTCCATCAACCGGTGAAACAGAACTTATTTTTCCGCTTCCTTCCATCCAATTACTACCAGTAGAAGTACCCCCATTGTGATCTTTTACTCCTAATTTTTCTAAGGCATCCGCTAAGCCATAAGTTTTTCTAATATCCATAGTATTAAATAATTATAAAAAATAAGTGTTAATAGGTCTTTAAATAGTTTAAATCACGTTTTCAGCTGAAAACCAAACTGTTCAGCAAGTATTTTGAATTCTTATTGGCACAAAATTGGCTTTTTTTAAAGGATAACAAAAGAAAAAGGCACCCGTATTTGAGTGCCTTTCAAATTATTTACAATAGTCTATGCTTATTGCCAACCCATTCCATAGTACTCTTTTGATCCGTCAGGATATACGCCTTCGATCAAAATTCCTCCTCTTGCATTTTGAAGAATAGCAATTAAGCTTTCTGTATCCTTCACTGCGCCTTTATCTACTGCTGTTATGATAAAGCCCTCCTTGATTCCGATATCCTTCCATTTTCCATCTTCGATTTCCACTACTTTGGATCCACCTGAAATATCTAATGCTTCCATTTCTTCTTCACTTACATCCTCGAATGTAGCTCCACCTAGCACTCTAGCAGTACTAGCAGTGACAACTTCAGTAGTATTGGCTAAGCTTTTCAATTTAACAGTTGAAGATTGTTCTTTTCCATTTCTCAGGTAAGTCACTAATACCTCTTCACCTGGGCTGAAACGTGCTATTTGCTCCTGTAATTCCGCAACATTAGTGATTTTCTTTTCATCAATTTTGATGATGATATCCTCAGCTTGCAAACCAGCTTCTTCCGCGGCACTACCTGGTGTAGTACCTCCGATGAACACTCCTGAGTTTGTTGGAAATTCTCTTGTTTCCAAATTTGGATCATCTAAATTTAAAATACTAACACCCAATAGGGCTCTTTGAACAACTCCATATTCTTTTAAGTCATTTACTACTTTCTTGACCAAAATAGAGGGTACTGCAAAAGAATAACCTGCATAGCTTCCAGTTGGAGTTGCAATAGCAGTATTCACACCAATTAATTTTCCAGATAAATTCACCAAAGCACCTCCGCTATTTCCGGGGTTTACTGCAGCATCTGTTTGAATGAAAGACTCAATCCCGTATCTATTCTGTCTATTCAAAATATTGATATTTCTTGCTTTGGCACTTACAATTCCAGCAGTAACAGTTGAGGTTAGGTTAAAAGGGTTACCTACTGCTAATACCCATTCCCCAATTTTAGCATTATCAGAATTTCCAAACTCTACAAAGTTTAAATCCTCTTCATCGATCTTCAATAATGCTATATCAGTATTAGGGTCAGTACCGATCACCTGGGCTTTGTAGCTTCGATTATCGTGTAGAATAACCTCCAAAGCTGAAGCATTTTCAACTACATGATTATTGGTCACGATATATCCATCAGGTGATATTATGACTCCTGAGCCTGAGGATTGTTGAGGCCTTTGATTTCTAAAATATTCTTCAAAAGGCGATTTAGCTTGAGGTGTTTTTCGGTCCATTTTTGCTTTGATATGGACTACCCCTTTTGTTACTTGTTCTGCAGCATAAATGAAATTAATTCCTTCCGGAACATTATATACCGTTTCGTCTAAAAAACTTGAAAAACGAGTGTTATCATTTTGAATTTCCTCAAAGTTCTTATTTTCTGATGCTGATGGGTTTGGATTAAAATAAATATATCCTCCGACTGAAATCAGCGCACTCAGTATTGAGGCAAATAAAATTCCTATAAAAAACTGTTTCTTTTCCATCTTTCTATTTCTTTTTAAACTTAAAATTAAAACGCAGAATTAACGCTACTGTTCTAAGTCATATTGTATTAATAAAAAAGGGGCAATCAGGCCCCCTCTTTTTGCTCACTTTCGCTATTATTTAATTTGAATTGTTCTTTTCAATTCTTTCTTTTCATCCTTAGGAATCACAATAGTTAAAATACCATCTTGATAAGAAGCTTCGATATTATCTTCCTCTATATTTTCTGGCAAATGAAATGTTCTTGAGAAGGATCCATATTGTGTTTCAACGGAATGAAAATTCTTCTCTTCTTTCTTTTCTTCAAATTTTCTTTCTCCTGAAATGGTAATGGACCCATCTTTCATATCGATGTTAAAATCCGATTTTTTCATTCCCGGTGCTGCTACTGCTATCTCAAAAGATTTTTTGCTCTCTGCAATGTCTACTTGAGGAGCAAAATGTTGCATTTCTTTACCAACTCCATTGAATGAATCATTAAAGAATTTGTCCAATAAACTTGAAAAACTTCTGTTTTCAGTATTTGGTAAGCTTGGGTTATACTTTATTAGTGTCATAACAATTATATTTTAAGGTTTAACATTTAATGTAAAATCACTATAGAAAAATCTATACCAATTACAATATATTTTAATTATACGCCATTATGTCTCACTATTAAGATTTCACCTTATTAAAACATGTCATTCTGGCTTCTTTTTTAAAATCAGCCCTCTAAAAAGTGTCAAAATATGCCTTGAAAAATAATTTTGATTTTTTTTAAAAGAACTATTTGGAAATAATAAAAGAGCCTTGCATATTTGCATTCCCAAACGGATAAAATTCCTCTTTAGCTCAGCTGGTTAGAGCATTTGACTGTTAATCAAAGGGTCCTTGGTTCGAGTCCAAGAAGAGGAGCAAAGCCCTACAGAGATGTAGGGCTTTTTTTATGCTCTGCTCCCCAAACCTAAATGCAGATTTCGCTTCTAATTACAATAATTAATAATCAGCTTTATCAATAAGAATGGAATAGATGTAAAATACGAAAAGCCTCTTTGCCGAGAAGCTTTTGCGCTATGAGCCAGAACTTCTAAACTGGAAGGACTGCACCAATCAATGACAACAAGATTTTAAGCCTGCTCATCGAGCAAGTCTATAAGACATTTCCTTTCAGCACTCCTTTTAAGCCACTTTTTCTGAATTTTAGCTCTTTATCTCGTTTTAAATTTATTTGGAATGGGTTGAAAAAATAGTCAGCAAGGCGAGGTAGTCATTTCACTCCGCACATTTTGCGTAATTATCCTCCTTTATATACTGGAGGTTACAGCTTTGTAGATATGGTTTGTATTGAAGCTCTTAATAGCAAAGATAACAAACATAGTAGTAGCCCTAAAATACAAAAAGCCTCTCATTGCTGAAAAGCTTTTGTGCCAGGAGCGGGCTTGCCTGCCATGCAGGACTTGAACCTGTTTGGAAAACAGGCAGGCCCTCACGAGCTAATGCTCACAAGATTTTAAATGTTTTTGGTAAGAAGTTCTTTCAGGAATTTTCTACCTGCAGTGGTCTTCAGCCATTTCTCATGAATTCTAGCTTCTTCCCTAGTAGAGAAATCATTGGTATAGATCAAAATAAAGGGACAGCAGGGTGCTGTATTTTTTTTCCAGCATTATGTCTATTAATTCTATCTTTCAGGTTTTGAGTCAACCCTTTATAGATATAGTTTCTTTGAGAGCTCTTAATAGCGTATACTGTGAACAAGATGAATTTGAAATAGATCCAAAAATACAAAAAGCCTCTCATTTCTGAGAAGCTTTTGTGCCAGGAGCGGGCTTGCCTGCCATGCAGGACTTGAACCTGCCTAAAAAAAGGGTAGGTAAACCCGCACGAACTAATGTTC
>NZ_FXAW01000026.1 GCF_900177665.1 Marivirga sericea | reverse complement strand
GAGGCTAATGAAAAAGCAATCGCTTTTATCAGGGGTGGATTTAGGCTTTCTACCGGCATGACAACGGAATACATAGCCCCAGCTATATACCATTAGGTCATGACTCCAACTGACATGGCAGATGATTGTAATGGTATTAAGAAAGGAACATCGTATTTTTCAATTAGCTTATAATGCATTACTTTAGGAGTAATTAAAAATATACTAAACACAACATCAGCTATCGAATCATTATGAAAGGTCATCAAATTGCTAAGATTCCCAATCAAAACGATTGATAGCCTAACGTTGTACTCAATTGATCAATACATGAAGCAAATATTTATATTAATTTTCACCTTCATATCACTTAGCACTTATGCTAATTTTGGCGGCTATTATCGTTATAGCAGCGAAGGTGGAGGTACAATTTTAAACTCATCTAATTCACAGTTAATAGAGCTTATCAAAGAAAGAATAAATATAGAATTAGACCAGAGAGTAAATTTTAACGCTGAATTTTTCTTGAATAATACTTCCTCTGAATTACAAGAGATTACTCTTGCCTTTCCTCAGTTTTCCCATTGGGAAATTCCATACGAATCTGGTCAAGGATATGTCCCAGGTGATTATTATCCTTTAAATGAAACCTTTTCAATTAATGGAGAAAAGATAAAATTTGACAATGAATTATATTCAGAAATGCTGAAGGAATATAACAAAGTACATTTAGTTTCAAGAGCAAATTTCAAAAATACATTAACGAATTACGCTGGAATGCACGAAGCAGAAAGTCCACCAACTATGCCGTTTATTATCTGGAAGTTAAAAACTATTCAATTTAAGCCTGGTGAAACTAAGAAAGTCAGCATCTCTTTTGTTAGACCATGGTTTTATGAAGATGAAATGTGGTCATTTGGCACAAGCACTAATGGAGAAAGAAATTTTAAATATATTTTTGAAACTGCAAATACGTGGAAAAATTCTAAAATAAAAGATTTTCAAATGTCAATAAAATTTCCTGAAGATTCTTGGGAAAATTTAAATTTGAATAAACCTTTTTTTAATAGAGTTAGTAAAAATGAGGTCAAGGTAAGTCTTCAAGATTGGACACCAACTAATGAAGATAACCTAAATATTGTTTGGAAGTCAAACTATAAAATTAAGGCTAAGGATGATATAAACTGTGCAGAATCTCTCTATTATGATGACTATAGTTGGAGATTTGGTTTTGATGGAACAAAGATGACTTCCTGGTGTCTCAGACCATCTAATCTAATATGTGACAATTTATATCTGGAAGTGAATTCAAAGTCAGAAAAACAGAAAATCTGTTCAAGTTTATATATCATCAGTGGCTTTGCAAAATCTGAAGGTTTAGCTGTGCAGAATGCAAAGCCAAAAAATATGACGTTGACATATTATGACACTGCTGGAAAAATACACACACAAGACATTGAATTAGCCAATTCAACAAAAGCTCAAAAGTTTGTCTTTAAAAAAGCGGTTGATTTATCGAAAGAGTTTAAGATTAATATTCTTGATTTCTATCCTGGAACTAAATATCAAGATATCTGTCTTTCCGAATTATGGTTAGAATAACTGAGTACAACACTACATATAGCTTATGGCGGATAAAGCGGTAAAAGAAAATTTAGTACATTTAAATGAGTTTGTGCTGGTGGACAGGAAAGTGCAATGAAAACCGCCACAAAGCCATATGCTTAACGTTATGCACCACACCGCATTGATTAAGGATTATTCGAAATTTCATGTATCTTTGAATTATGGTTGAATTGATTCAAAATAAACTTGATGAGATT
>NZ_FXAW01000008.1:0-260000 GCF_900177665.1 Marivirga sericea | reverse complement strand
TCCTGACCAATTACTCCCCATTCCCTCAACTTTTCTACTGCTTTTCCCGCCTCGCTTTCCGTATTGGGAGTGCAAATGTAGAAGCTTTTTTGCTCTAAACAATGCACTGTTTAATAATTATTTTAATAAATTCTCAATGATTTGATTTCCAATACCTTACTAAATTCGGAGTCAGAAATCTAAACCTTTCTAAAAGAAAAACCTCCACAAGGGAGGCTTTAGTACCTTGGGCCGGAATTGCATATTTCTTTAATATGCTTTAATACTTTTAAATCCGCCAAAATCAAAGTATACTTACGGTTTAAACCAAATTAAAGCCGGTTAATTAAATTTAAATTAATTACTTGACACCATTTCTGCCACCTAAGTCCTTATGATTAATATTACTTTCTTCCATAATAAACAGAAAATTGATACTAATAATGAAGCACCAATTTGGATGACACTAACCTTCAATGGGCAAAGAATTAGAAAATCAATTAAAGATTCAAAGATAAAGCAATCCTCCTGGAACAACACTAAGGCACGTGTAAAAAATGTAACAGTTAACTCAAAAGGAATTACATCTGAGCTTATCAATGCTAGACTAGAAGAGTTAGAGGAGAATATTAGAAAGATTAATAAAGTAGTTTTAAGAGAAAATATCCGGCTGAATGAAGAATACATACTTTCAAAGCTAGAGAACCCTCAAACGATTGATGCCAGAAATATTAGCTTCTTTCAAGCCTTTGATGAATTTTTAGAGATTTGCAAGGGGCATAAGGCAAACAATACTGTCAAGAATTATACAACTATTAGAAACTTTATTGAGAGATTTCAGACAGACACAAAATATAAAATAGAACTTGAATTAATTGATTTTGGCTTCTATGAGAAACTTAGAGATTATGCTTTCAAAAAAAAGAATGTAGCAGACAATTACTTTGTTAAGGTAATTTCAGTTTTGAAAACTTTTATGAACTGGGCAATTGATAAACGCTATTGTAAAGCTACAGACTTTAAAAAATTCAGAACACATGAAAGAGAAAAGGAAGTAATTTACTTAACAAAAGAAGAATTATTTAAACTATACAATCATAATTTTGAATCAAGAAAACTTGACCATGTCAAAGACACTTTCTGTTTTGCTTGCTTTACTGGATTACGATTTTCAGACCTTAGAACGCTGGAATCAAGTAATATATTAGAAGGTTACATTATTAAGAATATTCAAAAAACTAAAGAAGTGGGATCAAAAATTCCACTAAACAGATTTGCTCAAGAAATTTTAGATAAATATAGAGATACCATACACTACCCTCTTCCGACTATCTCAGAGCAGAAATATAATAAATACATTAAGGAATGCTGTGAAAAAATCGAAATTGATACACCAACAACAATTGTAGAATATAGAGGCAATCAATCATTTCAAAAAACAGTACCAAAACATAAATTAATTACAAGTCACGTAGCTAGAAAAACATTTGTTACAAACTCACTCATATTTGGTATGAAGGAATTAGTTGTGAGAAGCATCACTGGCCATAAAAAGGAATCTTCATTTAAGAAGTATGTGAAAATTGCTGACAATATAAAGCAAACTGAAATGGAAAATACTTGGGATAAGCAATAGATCTCTTTGCAATACTTTATTGACAACATTTTTCAAAACCCAAGTTCCAGTTACATATAAGATAAATCAACCCTTTATTATGAAAGAATTAAAAGTCACTTATCATAATCCAGAAGAAGAATTAAGGGATCGAATCATTCTACTATTAAGTCAGATTAAAAAAAAATTCAAACAGAAGAAATCAATAGAGTTAAAGTATGATATAAATAACTCTAATAAAGGTAGTCCTGATGTACTTGATATGAAAGTTAATTTAATAGAGCTTATCAATTCAAGAAGTGAAATAGATTACAGAGATTTACGAAATCAAATCTTTATTAAATCCCCAAAAGACTGGATTGAATTAGTAAAATCAGAAAATGCTACAGTTCTAAATCAAAATAAATCCCTGCTTCCTATAGTCAATTTTATTCATAGTAGGATTCAAAACGTTTTTGAATTCATACCTATAATCAATTTAAATAACATTAAAGGCATTATACATATAACTTTACATCCAGTTGAAGATTACCTTTTTGAAATTGATGAAATAATTTTTGATAATGTTAGCGATTTTGTAGCAGAGGATGATCAAAAAAGACTTGAAGAATCTTTCCCTGGCATTAGTAGAAAAGAAAAAATAATTATTATCCGACCTGATCTAATTAGATATTCACTAAATGAACTTCAAAACAGCAATATTTTGACGATTTCTGAGGATGACATAGATAGCTTCATTATGTCATTTGGCTCATTAATGGGTAAGCATAAGGGTAATTACAAATTTTCTTACCATTTTATAAATTCCAAAATAAGATTTCATGATCTCCATCAAGCAAGCTTCTACTTAAGAAGGACCCTGGCATTATGGATAAAACATAGATGCATAGAGGGGTTTAACACTGATATATCTAAAGTATTTTCCTCCTTATTTTCTACCTATAGTTTACGAGGTCTTTCTTATGATAGTGTCAGGAATAATTTGAAATTAATCAAAACCGAACGGTACACAGATGAGAGTACTTTTAAAGCCGAACTCTCGACAAGCTTAAAAAAGAAACCTCAATAAATCCTGTCTTCAATTGCCCAAGCAAATAAGTTGGGCAATATTTTTACCCCCTCTCAATTCGTTTAAGATGCACTTTTAAGGTACTATTTTTGCTCAACCCCCAAAACATGCTTGAATATTTAAATTAATCCTCTGAATATAGCAGCAGAAACCCAACTAAAAAAGGCTATGAAAAACGAAGTATTAGTGCTAGCAAATGCAGATGAATTTCGGAGATTCTTCAAAGATCTTCTAGAGCAGGAATATGTTGATAGAAATCAAAAATTTGAAAATGATGAAATGAATCAAAGGCAAGCAGCAGCCTTCATCGGAGTGTCAGAAGCCACAATAATTAAATATAAAAAGGAAGGAAAGATTCCTTACGAACAATTACCTGGATCGAAAAAGGTCCGGTATTATAAATCTGAGCTCAAAAGAACCTTGGGAAAGAATCGCCATCTTTTGCAGCCCTCAAGAAAATAAAAAACCTGGAAAATCCAGGTCTTGTAATTAGGTATTGTGATTTTTAGAATCCTCACAGTACAAAGTTAATAAGATTACCCACAAAATCAATTAACTATGTATTAAGTAATACTCAATTCCGACACCCTAAAGTATCTAGATCAATTTTCAAACAAACTTTTTAAAGCTTTTAAATAAGCATGGAATTACCATGTCTAATTCATAGGGTTCCTTATGAGCTTTTTTTTTAAAGTTCATATAGTTCAAGCTCTTAAATTTTTTAAGAGCGTTCTAAAGTTCAATAGTCTCAAAAATGTACTGTAGTACAAAAAATAGAAAAAAAATGTCAAATCAACATTTCAAACAATTAAAGTATGACACGCAAGAGTCAACATTCAGGCATAACATTTATTATTCCTGCGGGAGAATAGTTTCAGGTTATACAAAAAAAGAAGGTGTGCCTGAAACTCCAAATGATAAAAGAGCCCTACTATGTGGCCTACTACAAAGATTAAATAAATCAAATTATTTTGACAGCCCTAAGCAAGTCAAAGGACTAAGTGGGAAATTTGTCAAGTTAGATTTCTTTAAGAATATAAGAAGCAAAGGCTGGATCCATATGGTCACGATATATCCTGACTATTATGAAGTAAACCCAGATGTAATTGATCCGAATATTGGTAATATGATTGCCCAATTTGATCTATTTAGGAAGGGGGAAATAAATGATACTTTTTTTGATCGCTATCATAACACTGCTGAAGCTGTACCTCATAATCTGAATGAAAGCAAGAGATTTCCAACCAGATCTACACTACAAAGCCATTGTAAAAGATTACTAAGTCAAGATTTAGAAGAAATTGGTCTAGTGCAACACTATTACAGAAGTTACTGCTTACAGCATTTCGAAGAATTTAAAGAAGTAGATCAGCAGTTTCATGATTTTTTACCCTTCTTTAAAAACTCCTCCCAGAATTAATAATGATTTGTAATAATAGTAACACTGTTAATACTTACCATACTTTATTAACAGTATTACCAGTGTTACTATTTCATACTTGTAATACTAGTAATATACATAATAATGACCCGAACAATAGCAATATCAAACCAAAAGGGAGGAGTAGGCAAAACAACCTCCAGCCTAAATATAGCAGCTTCCTTAGCTTTAAAAGGAAACAGAGTGCTTTTAATAGACTTGGATCCTCAGGCTAACCTAAGTAAGTCTTGTGGGATAACTAATCCTAAAAAGCATGTTTATGGTGTTTTATTAAAGGAATATGCGATTAAAGATACTGTAGTGAAAATTCGTAAGAACTTACTATTAATACCTGCTAGTAAGAATTTAGCCGCATTTGAGCAAAATAGCGGGACTAATCCAGATGCATTTTATATCCTACAAGAAGAGCTTACTGAATTAACTAAGTCAGTAAGCATAGATTTTATTATTTTGGATTGCCCCCCCTCTTTGGGGCTTCTATCTGTAAATGCTTATGTAGCAGCCTCGGAAGTATATACACCGCTGGAGAGCCAAGAATTTAGCTTAGATGGACTTGATGAAGTTATTAAGACTATCAATAAAATGAAAAAGCGATTAAACCCTGACTTAAAACTATCAGGCGTCTTTTTCACACGCCACCATAGAAGAAAACTTATAAGTCAGGAAGTAGAAAATATCATACAGAATGACTATCCCGGATTGCTTTTAAATACTGGAATTAGAGAGTGCGTTCAGCTCAAAGAATCTCCTTCAGCTCGTAAGGATATTTTTGAATATGCACCCGAATCAAATGGTGCCACAGATTATAGAAATTTAGCAAATGAAATCTTCAATATTCACAGCCATGTCGAAAAGTAGAATTAGTATCAAACGAGATCAGAAGCCGAAATCAACTGATGATTTTTTTTCAAATTTTGAGATAAACAAAGACCTTCAAGAAGAGACTAAATCTGAACAAAGAAGAACTGTGGAGTACGTTAGGCAGACTTTTCTTTTGAGTAAAGAGCATCTAAATAAAATTAAGGATTTCGTCCACACAAAAAGAAAAAACGGTGACACTAATTACACACAAAAGCAAGCGGTTCAAGACGCTTTAAACCTACTTTTCAATAGTGTTGAAGTCATTGAACCTAGAAATAAGTAGGGATAGTCCAATGATTCTACTGACAGTAGCAGTAGCAAGAGGGGGGCAATGTATGTACAAATTGTACGCACATGGGTTATATTAGCACAAATCATAGATTTAGTTTAAAAGAAAATGGATAAAAGAGAAAGACTTATTGTGAGAATATCCGAAATAGACAAGGCCAATTTGGATAGATGGATTGCTAAATTGAATGACTTAGAGCCAAATGTACCATTCAATTATAGCAGTTTGATAAGATATTTAATTAAACATGATACTTTTACTATTAGACCTTACCTTAAAAAAGATGCCCTTATTGTTGCCAAAACGATCAATGGTATCTCCAAAATTGCTAGTAACATAAATCAGATTGCTAGAAATTTAAATTTTTTCGCAAAGCAAAATAAACTTGACGAGAAACAATTGGCACTACTGAAAAAAGATATTGACACAATCAACAACTATTTACAAAAAGCTTATAATATAATTTACACCAATCATCATAAAAATAAATAGAGGCTAATATTTTCCCAGTGTATTCACATACATTCTATATCAGAATAAACATCCCGAAATTTAAGGGCAGATTGCTTACTCGCAGCATTCAGTTCTTCAAAGTTCAAGATTGATAGAAACTTATAAGGGTCTGACCCAGAAATATTGATAACTTAGTACCAACGGAAAGATTGAAATCATATGGATACCGAGAAAATTGAGCCAGTTGTTCACCCCAAATTGCAACATTTGAGTAAAGAAAGCCGAAATGATTTGTACAATAGATTTTACAAAGAAAAAAACTCTGCTCTTATCATTGAATTTGGTATTAAAGAAAATTCAAATCTGCATAGGCTATTTGAACCTAAGATTATTGAAGAAGCGTGTGAATATTGCAATGTTTTTATGTGGAAACTCTACCCTTCTAAATCAGAACAAAAATACGGCGGCAAAAAGATATGTCCAAAATGTGAACATACTATCTATCCAGAAAAAAGTTTTAGTTGGAATACTCAAACATGTACTTGTAATAATTGTGAGCGGATTAGACTTGAAGAAATAAGAAAAGAGCAGGACGAAAATGAGCGCAGAAGACTTGATGAACATCAAAAGATCATAAATAAATTAACTAGCCAACAAGGAGACCCAATAACATTAAAGGATTTAGAATATTATGATATGATTTGCCTTCTAGCATATCTTAAAGGAGTTGAGGAATTGTCCTCAGAGGTATCTCGATTTCATTTTTTCAGACCATTTTCAAATTTAACTCCTACTGATTCTTTAAAAACTGATATTTTTAAACTTCTCTTGAAGAAAAATGCACTTAGAATTAATTTAGAAGTAGATATTGATGTTTATCAAGATTTTATTGAAAAGGATAATTTAGATGCACTTATAGATTCTCAAAGCCTGCAGCTAAATGTTGTTTCGAATCGAGAACTATATTCAGAGTGTTTGGAATCCGTCAAGAATGAACTGATCAAAGCTCCAAATAATGGGTATTTATTATGGAAAAGAATAGGGCTACATGAATGTATGGAATACTTGAATGTAGAACTGGCCTCGATTGATCTGCCAGCAAGACTGGGAGCTGTTACTGTTCAATTATTCGAGGAATTGCTGCAATACTATTCAGTCTCTCAATTAAATAAAATAACACTAAGAGTAATAGAGAGAGCAGCAAAAGATAAACTGTCAAGAGTATCATATGACAAGCAAATTGCTAACAATACAGTTGCTGGTATTAGGTCATATGCCAATAAGGGTATTGTAGAAGGATGGTATATAACCTTCGATGGTATTCCAAAAAAATACAGAAAAGAGCAATCATTGATAAGTAAAGTTGTATTTAATGATGTCTTAAATATAAAAGATGAAGGTTATTTGAAATCACCCAACATAGAAGATTTAGAAATTGATAAATCAGACGATGAACGGATTAGAAGCGTCTAGAACAAATATTAATACCACAGTAGAGAATTTACACCTTCCAAATAATGCAATAAATTATTTTACTTTAAAACATCTTACCAAGTCAAGTCAATTGACTTTTTAAGGTTTTGGTTGAAATATAGCCATTGGGAGGGGTTCTGATGGCTTTTTTAGTAAAAGAAAGGCCATTAATTAATTTTGATTGATTCACTTTTCAGGGCGATTTATTTCTTTGACTAATAAACCACTCGATATCTGCCTTCCTCCTTTTTTCCTGTTTATCTTTTTGCCATTCCGCTATGTATGCTTTGGTCCACAATATCAACGCTAGTGATATAGTAAGTAAAACTATTTTTATTGGGCTTACTTGAGCCATGATGCTTATAATTATATCGATTATTTCCATATTTATTCTTCGCTTTTAAATACTTGTCAAAGCTGAAAAAAATCTAAATCCTTTTAGAGGACAGTAAAAAATCGTTTCTGTTTTAATTAACGTTTTTAATAATTAAGACTTCAAAAGTGTCTTTAAATCATCTACAACAAATATCCGTATTAAATTAGCGTACACTTGAAAACAGCGTCTGTATTTGGTTGAAAGTTTTAGAATTTGAGAATATCCATTTTCACTCATTTATAAATACTCTAAAAATCTTAAATGACATCGGAAGACAATTTTAAAATCAGCTTGGATTCTATATCTTTTGACATTGAAAATCCAATTCGCCTCCGATCTTCATTTAGAATTCATTTTCAATAAGGCTTATATTGAAAAATACCCTTTGGAAGGTAAAGGTGATATTTTGATTTTGGCAGGTGACATTATTCCTTTCAGCATGATGCATGCTGCAGATAACTTTTTCGATTATGTCTCTGATAATTTTGAGATTACCTATTGGATCCCTGGCAATCATGAATACTACCAATCAGATATAAATGAAAGAAGCGGTTCATTTCAAGAGCAAATTCGAGATAATGTTATTTTACTAAATAATAAATCAATTCAATTTCATGATTATAAAATCATCTTTAGCACGCTTTGGACTTCAATTGAAGATCAGTATGCAAATGACATAAAGCGTGGCATGAATGATTTTAGAGTGATTAAAGACGATGGATTAAGCCTTAGACCTAAAAAATATAATCAGCTTCATGAAGACTGCCTTTCATTTATTCAGAAGGAGTTGGAGGAATGTAGTGAAAATGAAAAGTCAATAGTAATTACACATCATGTACCCACCAAAATAAATTACCCTTTAAAATACCAAGGAAGTATATTGAATGAAGCCTTTGCAGTTGAATTGGATGATTTTATTAAAGAATTTAAGCCCAATTATTGGATTTATGGTCATCATCATGCAAACAGGAAAGATTTTCAAATTGGGGAATCTCAACTTATGACAAATCAACTAGGTTATATTGACTTGCAAGAACAAGGGGGATTCAAACCAGATAGATTGATTTTTTAAAATCATATTGATAAACTTGATTCTATTGAGGTCAGTATAAATTGATAATAGTCCATTTTACTTTGTCATGAATAATTTAACCTTTTAAGTAAATTCTATTAAATTGATTTCAATTTATAAATCCTTATTTTTATTTGAATGTCATACCATAAGATACTGACTCCCCGACAATCACTCAATAAAGCATTTCTAAAGGTTAAGCCTTACCGAGAGTCTATTGAAAACTTCAAAATCAATATGATTCAATTAATTGAAAGGGCTGATAATGAAAAACGTGAAGAACATAATAAAATCGTTCTAATAGATTTTTTAAAAAAGACCTATTATGATCCTAACCACTATATCAATACAAAAGAAAGTAGTGATTTAGTAGTACATAATGGGAAAAGTGCTGACTCTAGTGTTGGGGTAATTATAGAAACTAAAAAGGCTAGTAATAAGGCAGAAATGCTGTCAACCAAAAAACTGAATACAAAAGCATTACAGGAACTGTTACTTTATTATTTACGTGAACGAGTCCATCAAAACAACAAAGAGCTTAAACACTTAATAGCCACAAATATTAGTGAATGGTTCATCTTTGATGCTCAACTTTTCGAAAAACTATTCTACAATAATAAACCCTTAGTAAATCAATTTAAAGAATTTGAAGCTGGTCGCTTAAGTGGCAATACTACAGATTTTTTTTATAAAGAAATTGCAAATCCTTTTATTGAAAAAGTACTAGGTCAATTGAATTATACTCATTTTGACTTAAATGAGTATAAAAAACCACTTTTAAATAATGATGAGAAAGACGATAATAAATTAATTGTTCTATACAAACTTCTATCCCCTGAGCACCTACTTAAGTTACGCTTCAAAAATGACAGCAACTCTCTTGACAGCAAATTTTATAAGGAACTATTGCATATAATAGGTTTAACTGATGAAAAGCAAGGTGGAAAAAGAGTAATTGGTAGAAAAAAAGAAAATGAGCAAAATGCAGGAACTTTACTTGAAAATACAATTATCCAATTAGACTCTTTAGATAAGATATATCGATTAGAAAAACCAAATCAATATGGTACAACAAATCAAGATAGACTCTTTAATGTTGGACTTCAACTTTGTATTACATGGATTAATAGAATTTTGTTTCTAAAACTAATGGAGGCTCAATTAATTAATTATCATAAAGGAGATGACTCTTATGCATTTTTGAATTATAAGAAAATAAAAAATTTTGATGACCTTAACAGCCTTTTCTTCCAAGTATTAGCAAAGAAAAATAATGACCGTAGCGAGGAAATTCAAAACAGCTTTCAAAAAGTACCATACCTAAACTCTTCCTTATTTGAACCAAATGATTTAGAGCATAATACACTTTTCATTAGCAACCTACGAGACGAAAAGGAAATACCATTGCATCCCAATACAGTACTGAAAAACAGTAATGGAAAAAAAAGAACTGGAAAACTGAATACCCTAGAATATCTATTTGCCTTTCTTGAAGCTTATGACTTTAGTAGTGAAGGTGCAGAGGAAATTCAAGAAGATAATAAAACTTTAATTAATGCATCAGTACTAGGTTTAATATTTGAAAAAATCAATGGATATAAAGATGGATCATTTTTCACACCTGGATTCATTACGATGTATATGTGCAGGGAGAGCATCAGAAGATCTGTAGTTCAAAAATTCAATGAGATAAAGGAATGGAATTGTAGAAATTTTGATGATCTATATGATAAAATAGAAGATAGAAATGAAGCTAACACTATTATAAACAGCTTAAAAATATGTGATCCTGCAGTTGGTTCAGGTCATTTCTTGGTATCAGCTCTCAATGAGATTATTGCAGTTAAAAATGATTTAAAAATACTTCAAGATAGAGAAGGTAAACGGCTAAAAGAGTATCATTTTGAAGTTATAAATGATGAGTTAGTTATTACAGATGATGACAGCGAATTATTTGAGTACTCTATCAAGAATAAAGAGAGTCAGCGAGTACAAGAAGCTCTTTTTCATGAAAAACAGGCAATCATTGAAAATTGCCTGTTTGGTGTAGATATTAATCCTAATTCAGTTAAAATTTGTCGATTACGTTTGTGGATTGAACTTCTCAAAAATGCCTATTATAAAAACGAAACTGAACTTGAAACCCTCCCAAATATTGATATTAATATCAAATGTGGCAATTCTTTAGTCAGCCGTTTCGATTTGGATGTTAGCATAAGTAAGATACTGAAAAATAAAAAATGGAATGTCGGCACATATAAAGCAGCAGTAAAGTCATATCAAAACGCAAAGACCAAAGAAGAAAAAAGAGACTTTGAACGACTAATAGATATAATTAAAGGGGATTTTAGAACAGATATAGCTAAATACTCTGATCGTGATGTGCGCGATTTACAAAAAGAAAACGAAAAATTATATGTAAGATATCAGTCTAAACAATTATTTGATACTAAACTCTCCAAAAAGCAATTAAAGGATAAAAGAACTATAGAGGATACTATTGAAAACTTAAACCTAAAAATAAAGGAGAAGCAAAATAACCCAATTTTTAATAATGCCTTTGAATGGCGTTTTGAATTTCCAGAAGTGTTAAGTGACAAAGGAGACTATTTGGGCTTTGATGTAGTCATTGGTAATCCACCTTATATCAGGCAGGAAGAATTAAAAGAGTTTAAAAACTATTTCAAGAGTACATTCCCTACTTATTCTGGCACAGCAGATATTTATGTTTTTTTTATCGAAAAAGGATATTCCATATTGAAAAAGAATGGCGAATTCACATACATAATGCCTAATAAGTTTATGCAAGCTGGATATGGTAGAAATGCAAGAAAGTTTTTACTCGAAAATAATATTGTAGAGTTCTTAAATTTCGGTGACTTGCAAGTTTTTGAAGAAGCTACAACATATCCGTGTATTTTATTTGCCCAAAAATCAAATCCCAATGAAGATTTAAAAGTAATAAACATAGATACACTTAAATTCCCTGATGGATTTCAAGTATATATTGACAATAATAGAAATATAATAAATCAGAATTCACTTAATAATGAAACGTGGGTTATTTCTAATTCAGAAGACAAACATTTACTTGAAAAAATTAAGTCTATAAGTAAACCTCTAAATGATTTGATCAAGGGAAGTGCCAAAAGAGGAGTTCTAACGGGTTTGACTGAAGCTTTTGTTATTGAAAAAGAAATTGCTGAAAAATGGTTAAAAAATAATCCAAAATATAAAAGCCACTTGTTTCCTTTTTTAATGGGTAGAGAAATAAAACCATATTTTCCTGCAAAACCTGCAAGATATTTAATAAAATTTGAAAAAGGGTTCACAAAAAAGAATGGAGGAGCTGACCCTGAAGGTTGGTTTAAGAGCCAATTCCCTGAAGTTTTTGAGCACCTGCAGCAATATGAAGAAAAAGCTAAAAAACGAACAGATAAAGGAGACTTTTATTGGGAGTTGAGGGCTTGTGATTACTATGATAAATTTTTGTATCCAAAAATAATGTATCAGGTACTACAGGTAAAGCCGTGTTTCATTTACGATGAAGATGGACTGTTCTCTAATAATTCTATGTGGTTTATTCCTAATGGTGATAAAACTTTACTCGGTATTCTCAATTCCAAATTAGGCTGGTGGCTGATCTCCAAGCATTGTACTCAGATACAGAGTGGATATCAGTTAATATGGAAATACTTTAGCCAAGTGCCTATTGCAACGGCAAATGAAAGTCAAAAGACTGAAATAACTTCTAAAGTGAACGGAATTATTAATCGTAGAAAAGAAAATCCTGACCTAGATGTATCTGAATTAGAAGCTAAAATTGATCAATTGGTATATCAACTTTATGGATTGAATGATGAAGAAATTAAGATTATTGAAAACTAAGCATGTATAATTGTGACTCAAAAAAGCAGTATTATTGAGTTTTTTTCTTAAATGCGAACATTTTCAACTTTCGTACTATCAGCCCAATGACCTATATTTATTGTTGTAAGCATTGCCATTTTTAATCAAATAATATTGAATTTATCAAATCAATCTTGTTGTAACTTTCACCTTCGATAAAATCAACCAATCCGTTGATAGTGGTCTTTTCCTTTGGTAAGTGTTCACTCTGTTGGACTTCGACTAATTCCTCTTTTTGAAATAAGAATGGTTGATATTTGTTTCCTGATTCAATTGATAGGTTATACACCCAGTAAATGCTAATTCCATAATTAGTAAACCAACTGAAAATTGTTTCCGTTTCTTTTTCTGAAACTCCAACCCATTCTAGTCCCCCAAAATAAAGATGATGATATCCTCTTTCCCCAAAATTTTGAAGATTTACTATATCAGGCTTAATGGCAAACCTAAATTTCATATGCTTCAACTTATCATTTTTAGAAGTTAGAAACTCGATAACATTTTTACTGATTTTTATACCCTCTTTTGATAATCGACAACCGAAAATCTTAATAAAGTATTTATATAAATTTATTATTTGATCAGGCCATTCTCCACCATATATGTCCTGAAAATCTATCTTATTTGATTCCTGAATGAGATCAATGTGATTAGAGATATAGTTAGAAAATTTTTCATAGGAAGTGTCAAAGGGTTGACTCAAATGATTATTGCATTTTTGACACAAAACATTACGAATCGTTATCTTCTTATCATTTGATCCGCTAATGTAGGAATTTCTTATATTGATCAACATTGGTTGAAATTCACCCTTCTCCACATATTGACCTTTACCATATGCTTTGACGATATCCGACCTTTTGAATTTATGTTCATCTGAGTCAGCAGTGTTACCACAAATCCAGCATTTTTCAAGATATCTCTTTCGGGAATGATACATAGCTTAAGATGGACGAGCGGATCTTTCAGTGGCTACCAAAGAAACTGCACTCTTCGAATTTAATATTAAATTTAGAGAATAAATTCCAGACTTTCATTTGCCGTTCCAATTGATCCAATTCATAATTCATAGATATTTCTTCATTATAGACGGTCGGAAATCTTCAAACTTCCGTTCCATCGCATTGATTCGTTGACTTTCGTAATAAAGATCGTAAATTTTAGTTTGCTTAGGGTTAAGGTGTCGATCAATTGCTGGACGGTAATTGGCATCCATTGATATTCCGAAATAGACTCCAGTGAGAGATTTTTGAATTGATAGATAATGTTGATCTGTTGATAAAATCAATAAGCGCTTTTCATACTCACGTCCCCAATACTCAGATTTAGAGAGAACAAGACTTTTGAACCCCGCTTGGATGAAGTTGTTAATATTTTCTTCCTTGTTCCTTGATCTGTTCCAATGAAGCCAAGGTTTATCACTCGTTCCATAAGTTACGTTTTCGAGTTGAAATATGGGGATGTTGGTATTCTCATTTAAGAAAACCTTTTCATCTAATTCAAGACAAATCCCTTCATGGTTTTCGGTATAGTGAGCCCACATCATTTCGTTTTCAAACCCAGGGCGTTTATCCGAATGGACAAAACAAATAATTTGAACTCTGCTCTTTATTTCCTTACCGAGTTGGTATTGATGATCAATATGGGTTTTGTCATTATATGTGTTTGGATAGATACCTTTATAATCGATGTTAACACCTCCAAATGCCCACGGTTGGTTTTCTCTTGGGTCGTTTGTTTGCGAAAGGGAGTTCGTTCGAAGTTTTTTGGTTGGGAGAATGTATTTTATTGCCGTTGATAGTTTTGTATAGTGATATATTTTTGTCATCAGGTTCGTGGTGTGATTTTACATATAACGTTCTGGCTATGAGCAGTAGCGTCCCGAAGGGTGCTATTGCTTTTAGGTTTTGTTGGTGGTTCTTTTCATTTTACAGACCAAACTCCAATCATGTAAGGAACTAATGAGGGACTGAATGCAGTCATAAATTCACAAGTTGTTGTTATTTGATTAGGCAATTGTAAAGTATTGCTTGTTTGACCTTTGTATTTTTTAGAATATTTCTGTTGAAATTCATTATAGATATCCCAATACGTGGAGTTGGTCTCGGTTGCAACATTAAAAGTCCTTGTTTGGCCTTTTATGAATGAGAACCACTTATCGTAAAACCTAATTCCTGTATTCGGTGAATTCTTGAAGTCAGTTTGAAAGTGAGTTGTTTTGCCTGTAATTATGAAATAGCACTTGTCAGTAGAAACTAAACTTCCTAAGTAAAGTCTCATAAGATCATTAAAAATTCTTTGTTTTTCAGACTGGTATCTTGTTTCAACTTTCGCAAGTTTCAGTTCGAAAAGATTGTTGATTGGCGCATTTTGAGGATTCAATACAGTTAAATCTACTTGCCTATTAGAAAAGTTTGGGTGAGCTCTTTCTAGGTCAATTAACTGCAAGTCAACATTACCCTCATTTACTAAATAGTCCGCTAAAGGGTATTTTAAAGCATTTTCATTCATCATAAATGAACGACCAATCTTATCCTGAAATCCAAGCCAATATTCTATTGCCCCACCAAGATTCGCAACTACCATTCTTTCAACTTGTGTTTCAATGGGTCAAAATCTTCTTGCTTCATTTCATTAATTCCTGAGATAATAACCCTAACCCACGGATTATCCATGCTAATGTCAACAAATTGACTGTGTCCTACATTTCCAACATATTGGGAGACTGCTAAATTCAGTTTTGCAACTGGATCGTTGTCTCCTGCATACATTATTACTGCTATTTGTCCTTTTCGACCATGAGTAAGCTCTATCGAACTTTCTTGAATTACTATTTTTTCCATATTTCAGGTTTATCTGTGTTTAATGCCGCCAACGCTATGCCTATGATGATTGGGGCTTAAAAAGTACTAAGCTTGCCAATTGCACAAAACCACAGCAATTAATAAATTTACATATTGTGGTTGACTTTCCAAGTGCCACCAAACCTTCGTGACTGATGAAGCCCCATTAATTTATAGGTGATATTAGGTGAAGTTACTTTTTCTTTTTGCCAGCTAAATGCGGGTACATTTCACGAATTTTCTTCTTTTTTTCCTCTGTTTCCGCTTTATCCATCATTCTCTTATAAATATCTGATTCTAGGTAATATGTCTTTGTTCCTTCGTAATAGTATGCAGATATAAAATCAACAGATAATTCAAGGATTGATGTCATCTCAACTAGACCAGTATAATCAAATAAAATTACCGAGTCATCTAATAGGTTGTCATCGTACTTAATAAACTGTTCTTTGAAATTACCTGGGATTTCGTCAATATGTTGAACGAATTTATAAAGAGGGTCTAACACCAATATTTGAAAAAGAGAGTCGTCATGTTTATTATTGACCATTGCATCCACGGTTTTATTATACAACAATGTCAAGCTATGAGAGTGAGGAATTTCGACTTTAGTAAGTGAAAGATAGGCCTTACAGAATACCTCGATATAAAACGTGAGATTATGAAATATAGCTGGAGATAGTTTATTTAACTGACCAGAGCTATACGAGTCTATATCGTAAACCCGTTCGTCCTTAACAACTTCAATTGCTTTCTTAAAAAGGAGTGATATGACTAAGTATTGAGCTAAACAGGAATTTAAAGCTCTATTAGTGCTTGGTTTACTTTTTGCAACTAATCCAGCCGTACTAATCCATACATAACCAAATTCGCTTTCTGAGATATGAAGTTTCCTAGATGGGTCGTAGTAATAATACTTTTTCGTAAAATCTTTATGGCTGATTCCTAATGATTCAAGTAAACCAATAAAGAGGCTCTGTTCAGAAAACTTGAACTTATCAGCAAATGGGTTGTTCTGAGAAATCCTTTCTTGAAGTTCATCTAATTGGTTTTGGGAAGAAACTAGAACATACTTTTTGCCATTTTCGTTTACGAATTTCATGAATAGAACTTTGAGTTATTTTTAATACGATAAAATTTCACCTAACGTTTAGTATATGAAAAGTAGGCGATTTCGAAGCACTGAACTTTCAGCTAAGCACAAAGTTTGATATGAGCCCAAAGCCTTGATTTTACTAATAATACGCCTATTTTTTATATACATTGTTGTGTTTTCGTACTTTTTTTCCGTTCGGTTCGTAGCGTTGGCAAAGACATACTCTTTTATAATTTTGGGCGTAGCGTTGGCTGTAGCGAATTGCAAATGTGTATGGCTTTTAGCGTTGGCTATTCATTCAGGACGTTTAATTACAGAAATAAACAACTCTCTTTCAGTATCATTGATTAATTCTAAGTCAGGCGAATTCTCAATTGCTCTGGGTATTCCGCTACCAACACCTACAAAAGGAAGAATATATCTAGCATTTGTAAATAATATCGGATTTCTAGAAATCGAGGTTCCTATTTTGATATTGTCGATTGTTAATGTGTTGGGTAATCTTCCTGGACTTGTAATTTCTATTCTATTGTCAAATATGAATATCTTAATACTTGATAAAATAAAGTAGTCTCGATGAATTAAGGCATTAACAAGTAATTCCTCAATAGTTTCGATTGGAATTTCCAATTTAGATTGTGAGTTAAAACCCTCTTTTATTTGCACCTTTTTTAGGTTACGAGTAATAAAAGAGAGTGTTTTTTCGTACAGCTCTTTTAAATTTCCCGTAATTGGTTCTTCTTTGTCTCGATATTCCTTTGAGCTTATGTCATTTCCTACGAAAGACACACATTGAACGGTAAAATTTGGTCTAAACTGTTGCGGATTTTTACCAAACAAGAGTAGTCCTCCAAGACTAAGTTTTCCTTCCTTTATCATTCCAAGATTAGAAAGTACGGTTGATGTTGATTGACCGATTTCCTCGATAGATTTTTTTGTTTTTGCAAGCACAAATTCTTGGAAAAAGTCTTCGTCAATATCGTTTACTGTTGTTCCGTTTACTAAGGTTTCATCTGCAAAAAGGTTCCCACTATTTTGAAGTAATCTTGCCATCTCTTCTCTTGCTACAACTTTGCGTTTGTCAGAACCATTTTTTAACCAAATTATACCTTTGTTGTCAGTATGAGGCTTGCTCATTCCTTCAGCTATACTAGCTACAATGACATTCTTGTTTTCTACTTCTACGGTTTCCGTTTCAATAAAAATTTGAGGTTTGACATTATCTGAAGCAGCATTAGCCAAAAGCTGATTGGTTTCTGCTATTTCTTCAAATGACAGTCCATTAATATCTCCGCTTTTGTCGTCAACTCCGATGATAATTAAGCCACCCTTTGTATTGGAAAACGCCACCATTTCTGTGCCTATTTTGTAAGCATCATTAATGCGGACTTTAAATTGCACAACGCTTGATTCTCCTTTTTGGATTAAATCCAATAATTCTAATGCGTCCATAATTCGTAAATTCTTTTTCTATTGTTAAATGCCTCTTTGCCACCTTCCATAATATTTACTATTTCTTTTCTGATTGATTCATCATCAACACTCCCAAGGTTAGTCTCAATTATGTTAGAATCATATCTACAAGAAACTACTTGTTCACAATCTCCAAGAACAGGTATATTTGGATTGTGAGTGGCAAAAATAAATTGAGAGGTGTTTTTTAATTCTTTCAATACCTTTATAACATCATTATAGATGGTTTGATTATCCAAATCATCCTCTGGTTGGTCAATAATTATTAAATCACTCTCTTTTAGTGTTAATAGAAATATTATTAAAGCGGAAGCTCTTTGCCCTAAAGAGTGTTCATTCAATGGCCTGTTTCTGTATATAATATCAAATTTATCAGGTATCCTGTACGTCAGAAAGGCTTCAATATTTGAATTGAAATATTCTCGAAACGTATGAAGTTGAACATCTGAAAGGTTTGTAGAAATATTGCTTTTTGGTAGATTCAAATCTTCATAAACCGCAATCATATCACTATAACTGTCAATGATTGTTTGAATATTATTGTCCCTTAAATTACTTCCTCTGAGATTCTCTTTTAAATATGATTTGAAATCTTGTTTGTTTCCTTTAAACTCAACAGCTATTTTAATTGAATCTTGGTCATCATTAACTTTTTTTATTTCTTCTTGTACAATTTCAAATTCGTTGTGCCATAGTTTTTGTAATGATACTAAAGTCTGTTTTAACTGAGTTTCTAATTCTTTTTTCTTTTTTGAAAGCTTTTCTAACTCCGACAATTGAGCTTTTGTTAAATCAAGTTCCTTTGTATATTTAACATAGTCATCCGCCTGAATATTAGGAAGATTTATTTCTCGCTTGATTTTTGAAAATTCTTCTTTCAGCTCTTCATATTTTACATTGAAGCTTTTGTGCATTGTCTCAAGAGCTAAATTTTCGGTAACTAACCTTGAAGAAATAGTTTTGGTTTCAAGAAATATGCCTTCAAAGGCAATCAAATGTTGCTTTATTTTATCAATATCTGTGGTATTCTCTTTTGACGAATATGCTTTAAAGCTTTGAAAACTATCTTCGTATTCTCCAACATATTCATTTATTCCCTCAATAACTTTTAACTCGAATTTTTCAAGACGTTTAATGAAATTGCTGTCTTTGTCGAAAGAGATTTGCTTTTCAAGTTTTTTGTCTATTTCATTATCTTTAAAAACTTGAATTTTAATTTTCAACTCCGCTTGTTTCGCTTCAATGTCTGCTCTTCTAGCAACTTTTGAATCAATTTTTTTGAGTTCATTGATAATTTTTAAAACATCTTGATTTTTTTCTTCAACCTCTCGTTTTTTATTAAGTAAACGATCGCCAATTAATTTACTAATCAAATATTCAGTTGATAAAGAATCGCCTATTTGAGAAAGGTCTTTTTGACCAAAGTATATAGGCTTTTTTACAATTGCATTTGGCTTTAGTCCAAGCTGAAGTTCTCCATCTTTGTAAATGTTCGTTCTATCTCCAAGTATTTTCTCAGCTACATATTCTTTTCCTTGGTCATCAACCAATACCGAAGTTATTTTACCGCCACTTCCTAATAAAGCGTTAACTAACTTTGTTTTATAGTCATAATCTACATTTTGCTTTTCAGTTAAATCAATATCTAAAGAATACCTAATAGCCTCTAAAATTGAAGATTTACCGCTTCCTCTTATACCAATCAAGTTATTCATAGACGGATTTAGATGAAGTGTTGAGCCATCTAATTTTCCACCTTTGAAACTGATGGATTTAATATATCCGTTAATAGGGTCAGTCGTGTTTTGTGCTAGTCTGTATTGTTGGTCTAATAAAGCATATTTTATAGCTTCAAAGTTAAATGCACCAATTTTCAAATATGTTTTTTGCGTAACTCCATTTAAAGTATTACCTGTTCCAATTTCTTCAATATTTTTAGCGTCAGAACATTCTACAAAAGCTGGTAGTTCGTTTTCAAGCCAAGTATTAAGGTTTTTAATTATATCTCTTGTCCTTACTTTTTGGAATCCAAGAACTGCCTTACGGAATATTGGCACTTTACCCAACTCTGTAATTCGTCCTCCATTTAATTCTTTGTAGAATCCGCTATTTGCCTCGATATGAGCCATTATAATAAAATAGTCTTTCTCGAAAGCATCAAGCTTTTTTATAGTCTCAATTAGGCTATCATTTGAACGTCCGTTTTCGTTTTCGTAATTATGTTTGCCTGCAAATGTTTGGTTTATAAAGCTGTTAATATAATCCGTACCATTTTCAAGCCATTCAATGGGGTTGAAAATCATAAGACAGTGGATTCCATTCGCCCCATCATTTACTGATAATTCCACTCCTGGCAATAGATAAATCTCTTGTTTTCTAGACTTTTTGGCAAGTGCTTTATATTCGTTAAAATCAAATTTGTTATGATTTGTTATTGCTGCGACACCAATTTTTTCTTCACTTAACTTATTTACATAGTCAGAAACAAAAGAATTATCTTCTCCACGATACACAAATTCTTTGTCCGCTTTTGTGTGTAAATGAAAGTCAGCTCTAAGCCAAGTACTGCCATTTTTAAAAATTTCAAATTCTTTATCCATTTTTCAAATTGTCTTTGGTAGAAACTAATAATTCTCTTACGTCAACGTCTAAAACTTGAGAAATCTCAGTTAAGACTTGAATGCTGGGCTGTGAATTGTTATTGCAATAGTTTGTAACTATTACATAACTTTTCCCAATTTGCTCAGCGAGCCAAGTTTGAGTCCTTCCTTGTTCTTTTAAAACCTTCTTTATTCTGTTCATTGGTTTTATGTCTTTACGTTTTGACTATAAAGTTCAAATATACATTAAATTATCCTTTAGCAATATAATTATGTATTGAATAATGATATATAATTTCAATTTGGGAAGGGGAAAACAGCTCTTTTGATTTTAAGCTTTGGCTGTATTGTCGGCAAAAAATCAAATGTGCTGTTTGTGCGGCTGGTTTTTCGGTATGAAACACAACGATTTAGCTAAGAAACGTGGGGATTTTCGCAGTGAGTTTCTGTGGGCCCGCAACGAACTAATCTACGGAGTTCTCTGATAGCCTTCAGTACGTTTCCCCCCATGTTTTCTTAGGTTTTGTTGTGCATTTGCTTTTTTTTCCTCTGTATCTAAACACAAACTACTTTTTGGAAAAAGTACATAGTGAAAGTCACTGTTTCTCTAATTGAGATTATAACACTGAAACCCTTAATTCTTCTCTAAATAGACTCTTGCTTCTTGTTTCTATGTTCAATTATGCTGGAGTTTGTAGAACTCAACACGATTTTTTTGTCCTACATTTGTAAGGAAAACTTAGGTGTTCGAAATCCCTTTAAGCATTGGGTATTCAATGTTAATATTGCCTATTTTCACCACGCTTTTAATCGAATAAACTGACCACTTTATTTAAACATTTCAGAGGTGATTTCTTTATATATTTCTTCTCTAGCTATTGCTCCTTTTTCATTACCTGCACTATTTAACAAGAGCACGTAAGTAGCTTCTTCATTTAGAAAATATAAAGCGATGGTACTAAATCCATCAATGCCTCCTGTATGACCAACAGCTGGACCATGAACCGTATTGAACTTTTCAATGCCATACCCGTTTTCGTTTTGCCCGTAAGGGTCATCGCTAGAAGTCCAATCTTCCGGTAAATCAAACCAATTTGTCATTTCATTAATTGAAGAAGTAGAAATAAGGTTGCCTTTCATTAAACCTTCAAAGAATATGGCTAAATCATAAGCGTTCACTGCAATCCCTCCATCTCCTCCGATACCCAACTCATCATTATATAAAAATTCGCTTTCAACATATTGTCCATTACCATATATATCGACATATCCTTTTACGCACCCTTCAGGTATCGGTCGCTCTTCGCTGTAATAAGCAGAATTTAGTTCTAAGGGTGTAAATACCTCTTGCTGATAAACTTCTTCAAATGTAAGTCCGCTAGCTTTTTCTAATATCATTGCTAATATTAGAAAATTTGTGTTCGAGTAGTAATAGGTTTCGCCTACACTATTGGTAGCTGATTTACCATAGGTGTATTTAAGTACTTTCTCTTTTGTAAAATTGTTAGTAATTCGATTAATCCTGTCTAATTCAAATTGAAGTGTGTAATAATCTGGAATCCCGCTAGTATGAGATAGTAAATGTTTGATTTTAGCCTTTTCAGCGTTATCTACTTTTTTTACAACCGCTTCATCAAGCCATTTGCTTACAGGGTCTTCAAGAGATAGTATTCCTTTGTCAATAAGCCTGTAAGTTGCTGCAGAGGTAAACACTTTGCTAATACTTGCAATAAGAAAATTATTGCAACTTTGCATATCAACATTTGACGCAATATCTGCTTTTCCATCGGCTCCTATCCAAAGTCCATCTTTGTCTCTTACCAGTAGTACCGCTCCCACTAATCCATTTTTGCGATTCTTTTCAAGAATATTTTGATAAAGTGTTGCCTTAGGGTGTGCTGAGCTATTATCTTGAAACCTAAATTCGCAATTGTAGTTTTCGAAAAGTAGAACTTCGTTTTTCTCGCAAGAAGCAAGAATAGTTAGCAAAGTAATAGCACCGAGTATGTAGTATTTATTAATTTTCATCTTCTCCAAATTTAATATTTACTCCGATTTTAATTAATGAGTGTGGAATTACAGGAATTCCATTTGCAAAAGGCGTTTGAATCAGTGCTTCTTGTCTTATAAAAGGTTGGATGTTGCCTCTGCCAATATATGTAAGGCCGATACCAAGATTAATATATAAATGAGGCCTACCAAACTGATTTACTCTTTCGAAATCACCATTTCCGTTTTGTTCGTAAATTTCTCCAGGATAGAAAGTATGGAAATAACCTAAACCGATAGGGAAATCAAGACTGATTTTTTGTTTAAATAGTTTCCGAGAATATTGGTATTCGCCACCGAGATAAACTGCTATTTGTAATTTGCGGTGATAGAAACTACCCGCTTTCGCATTAAACAACTGTACGCTTTTATCCTGTTCATTCCTTGCAAAAGTTATACTTGCCTCGATACCTGGGTGAATAGGAGCATAATTTGTAAACGGCAGCCCAATTGCTTCTGTTGTAGCCATTACAGACACTTGTTTTACTTTCTGTGCAACAATGTTTTGCACTCCTAGAAATAACATGATAATTATAATCTGAATTTTCTTCATATTTTTTTCGATTCTATAATACGATATAAATTTCTAGTATATAATTCTTAGTGTGTTTAAGCATGATATTTAGCAAATAAAGCATATATAGTAAGTCCGCGCGGACTTTACTAAGTAGGCTCTAACTAGCAATGAATTATACATGTTGGTAACTGGTTTTTCAAACTAAATTTTTGCAATTCAACAAACTATTAAATTTTAAACACCCAAGTTCTTTCTTCACTAGTAGGTTATTAAGTTGTCAATAAAAAATGATGTCATTTAGTTAGAATTGATAATTTGTCCTGCGTCAGAAGTTTGCGCATTTATAGATGGCATTCCTCGATAACGGATTTTAGCAGCCTGTTTTACAGTTCCGTTTATTCCGTTATTACAGGTTATAGTTAATTCTGAAGCATCTCTTGAAGTGGTATTAACAATATCAGTTGTAAAGGAAAATCCGTTTATTTTCCCATCATCTCTAATAATTGTATTTATAACGTTGGCACTTCCTTGTAATTCTAAATTTGACGAACCGATGACTTCAAATTCTAGTTCTGTAGCATTATAATTTACCACGCCTCTTGTATTATCGTTTAATTGCAGACGTTCAAAATTGGGCATTTGTATGCTAATTTTAAAAAAGGCATTGTCGTAAGATCCATCTTCTAGAGATAGGCTCAAGATATTATTCGATACAATGGTTCTAAGTTGGTTTTGAAGGTTGTCATTTACAGTAATTTCTACTGTTTGGATATCACCATAGACTATTTGAACTTCCATATCATTTTGTGCTACCACTTTAGTAAAATCCGGCAAATCCCTAACAACTGTTATAAAAGTATCTGAACCGACAAAATCATCTTCGGAACAGGATGTAGATACTATGCAGAAAAAAGATAGGCAGGCTAATCTGAGGATGTTGATTTTCATAACTTAAATTTCATTTAATTGAATGTTGCATAACCATAATACAACCCAAGAAATTTCAATTTTATCCGTTTGATTTTTGAACAAACCTAGCACAGTTAGTAAATTCCAAAGTCCTGAAAATGGTAAAGTGGAGAAATTAGGACTTCTTTTTACGGAAATAAGAAGGTGTTTCGCCTGTTATTTTTTTGAAGGTAGCATAAAATGCAGATTTTGACTTGAAACCTGCCTCAAGCCCAATCGAAAGTGTAGTGTAATTATCAAATTCTTTATCTCTAAACATTACTTTTACTTCCGCCACTCTGTACTCGTTCACCCACAATGTAAAATTCTTGTGAGTTGCTTCTTTGATATGTCTGGAAACATATCCAGAACTCATATCAATTCGCTGAGCAACATCATCGATACTCAAATCTGAATTTCGATAAAGCGCTTCTGATACCATAATCTCATTGATTACATTGAAGTGACTATTAGATAGCTCAGAATTCAACTTTCGATTGGTGGCATTATATGTATTGTTGCTATTTTTTTTCGAGTCTATTATTTTTTCATCTTCAATAAATACACGTGTTTCTTGAATTGTTCTGGCATTCATCTTCAAGCTGATATCTTTCCTATTATCAATCAGTTTTAGATTGACAATCCCTTCATATATGAGCCAAAACATCCAAACAGAGATTAGAGCGTAAAACGTTTCTACGAAAATTGCTAAAGTGGAATTCATCAAAAAACTTCCCAAGGTCAGTATGATCCAAACAGATATTAAAACCAACGTTGATTGCCATATTCTGTATATCCATCTCTTTTTATCAGAATCGTTCCGGAAAGTTTTTATGAGTCTGAACGATTTATAACAAAGCAAAACATTAAAAAAAATGGAAAGAATACTTTCGATTTCATAGAAGAGCTGAACACCAGAATGAACAGCAATTTTTTCAGGAGGAAAATAACTAACAATTCCGATATTAGTGACCGTATCTAAAAGAAATGGTATCAGCAAATAGAATTTAAAATAGCTTTCATTTTTCGAGCTTGAGGTAGATAACTTAAAAAAATAAAACAAGGGTACGTATACCAAAAAACCCAGCTCTATATCATTCAAGAAAAACTCCAATAATATTGAATTTGATGGATATATGCCACCTAGCAAATCAATAATAACTATTGTAGATAACAGAATAAGAGCAAACGAAAGCCAGGAGTTTGCTTCAGTTTTGTAGTATTTGGAAGTTAAGAGGAAAAAGGCTAAAATAAGTCCCTGCCCAATCGCTATTGAAAGTATCAATTGAATTTCTTTCATTATCGGCTATTATGTTTATTCTTTTTTTATTGAGAACGAGGGTACTATTTTTTTGCTTGTGCACAACGTTAAGTATAAGCGTAGTGCGGGATTCCGGAGTAAATCTCTTACCAATTACTACAAAGTTCTTTAGGAGTAAAAATCGTTCAATTTTAGCACTTCAGCCGCATTACGCTTATACAATGTTAGCGGTTATCCTTTTTTATACATTTTGATATAAACATACTTGATATAATTTAAGTATGCTAATGTTCAATGGGTTTATAGCTTTTTAAGCAGTTTTTCCATGCTTTTGGCACTCACTTTTTCTTCCTCAGCTGTTTTTAGTCCAAGGCGAATCACCTCTCCGGTTTTTTTTAAATCACCAGATTTATATAAAAGATAGGCATAAGTATCTAAGTATAAATATTCAGGTTTTCTTTCTGTTAGTTCTTTCATCCACGCAACTGCTTTACTTATCACTTCTTTATCGTCACAGTTCTTATAGACGCCCCAGCAAAAATGATTGAGTTCCCCTTCACTAAGGTCTCCCCTATTTTTGCGTTCCTCGTAAAGGGTAAACACCTCATCCCATTTATTTTGCGCTTTCAATAAGTCTATTTCAAACCTGGGCAATATGTCATCCACCCAATCCTGACTAAGAGCTTGTTTGGCGAACGCTACTGCCTCATTGTATTTTTCCTGGCTATTTTCAGCAATGGCTTTACTGAATTTTCCTGATGTGATAAAGAAAAGTAATAATTCTACGTCTTGCTTTCCATAAAGGTCGAAATATCTTTCTTTGTCTTTCACTATGATATCCCCAACATTTGCTGGAGCAAATTGACCAAAATAAAACAAGGGTGTAAAATCCTCCTCTTTAAAAAAATCGGTTTTGCTATTCAAAAATTCCACAATGGAGGATGTTTGGGGTTTTGTATTGGTTCTATTCACATAATCTATATAGAATTGCGGGTACCTCGTTTCTTCAATCGTGTTTGAGTATCCTTTTAGGTACTTATTCCCCTTATCCAAAGTGATGGCTTCATTGGTAAAGTCCATTACGCTCTGGCTTAAAGTTTGGAAGTCATCTCCCAGAAACCCATATTTTCTATTTACCACATAGCCATCCTGGTTTAAAACGATGGCAGTAGGATAACTACTCACATGGTGTTTCTTGGCTAGATGAAAGATGGTATCATTTTCTGCGTCATATTTTAACAATACGAAATCTTTACTCAGGATTTGTGTAATAGAGTCCTTTTGGAATACAAATTTATCCAACTGCTTACAAGGAGCGCACCAGGTGGTATAGAAATCAATAAATAACAATTTACCTTCTTCGGATGCTATTTCTTTAGCTTTCATATAATCCTGATCAACAACTATCAGGTTTTGCTCACCTGTTGTTGCATTAATATTCACTATCGATGCTTTATTGGTATCGTTATTACAAGAGAAAAGTAACAATGCTATGGTAGCTATAAGTATGATTTTCATAATGATTTAGTTTTAAAATTGATCGCATCTTTTCGCGATTTTAATTGCAGTTTAGCGTAAATACTGCTTACGTGGGACTTAACAGTAGTCAATTCAATATTACATTCTGCAGAGATTTCTTTATTGCTTAATCCATTTCTTATTAAGTCGAATATTTTTCGTTCCTGAATACTTAATTGTTCTACTTTTTGACTTTTCTTCTTAAAATACAATAAAACACTGATTGCAAGCAGACCTATAAAACTCACTACAAAGACAAAATACTTTGTATTGTTTACAGTGAATAAAGGATGATTCTCTGCAGGAAATTTTTGTTGAAAAGAGCTAAAGTAGGAACTGTTTTCGTTTTTCCATTTTAGTAGAAACGACTGGTAATATTTCGGATTTTCCAGGTAATCTGACTGAAAATCCGTTTGATAGATCGCATACAAGGAAACGAGGGGATTATTACAAGTATCAGCCACTACTTTCAGCTTTTCCGAAACCACCTCTCTTATAAATTCCTTTTCTATTAAAGAATTGTCGTAGTCAATGATATTGGGGTAGTTTGCTAATTTTTTAATGTAGTCAAATGTACTCATATAGCTGGCTCCCTCAATTCTCGTATTCGAAAATATTGGTATGTCTTCTGTATTAAATATCTCTATTTCAGAATCTCGTTTTGCCACTAAGAATATAAAATTTTCGTTGCTGCTACCAATGACCAAAGAGTTTGGCGTAATACCTTTTTTAACAACGTGCAGACGTAATAAAGACCATTTAGTTGGTGTCTTGTTTAAGTCAATTTTGAAATTACCGAGACTGTCAATAATTGCGCTTGTAATTATTAAATCATTGGAAACAGCATATTCTTTCTCGAATGTTGTAATATATGACACATATATTTTTCTTTCCCAAGAATCATCTAATATCAATTTGCCAGATATTTGACCAGCATTTTGAGAAAATGCTTTATTTTGACTACAAAATATTAGCAATAAAACGACTAAAGTGCTTTTTATTATTTTACTCATCCATTGTTGATTTTACATATTGAGCGACAGACATAGCCACAGTACCTTCCGATTTTTTGGATGTGATTTTTATTTGCCATTCCCCAACTTCAGCACCTGAAATTGTTTTATCTAATGCCCCCGAGGTTTTTTTTAAAAACTCACTATCTGCACTTGAAGTAGATTTTGACTTATGCTCTAATGACAGTTCTCCTTCTTTTGTTCCTTCCGGATTGTAGATTTCAATCAAAGTAGTACCTGAACTTATATGAGCTCTGATACCAATTCGCAAAGTCGTTTTGTAGGTAACCTCAAAAGGTATTGATTTAATGTTATTTCTATTACTAAGGGATACATTCTCTATTAGAATGTTCTCTGCATTATTTCTCCATTCTTGAGATTTCTTTCTTTGCGCTTCAGCCATTTCTCTCTTAATTGCATCTTTTGCCCTCTGTGCAGCATCCTTCTCTCTTTGTATAGCATCTTTCTCTCTCTGGATGGCGTGTTTCTCCCTTTGTATGGCATCTTTCTCCCTTTGTATGGCGTCTTTTGCTCTCTGTTTGGCATCTTTCTCCCTTTGAATTGCTGCCAATCTGTGTTGTTCTTTCACTCGTTCAATAAACTCCTGTTTGTCTTTTTCATAAGTGATCATACTTTCTTTAAATTCCTCATCTGTCAATCCTTTAGACTTTAATTGTTTTATATAAGCCGCTTTGTGAATTCTCCAACTTTCTTCTGGTGAAAGATAATCGTAGGAATTACCGTACGATTGTGGTGGATAGGTATTGATGACTTCTAACGAATTTTTTTGCACTTGGCAGAACATAAAGCTGCTGCATACAAGTAAAAAGAATAATAAAAATGCGATCTTTTTCATATTGATAAAATTAATGTTAATATTTATTTGAGAACAAATTTAATGTGAGAATTCAAAGGTTTGGGTGTTATTAGGGTAGGAAAAAGGTGTGAGTGAAGTATGAAATGTCGAATACTACCGATTATTATAATATTTGTTCGGTCTTATTTAGTAGTATGATTTTTTTTCGCATTGCCGCTAACGCTCTGGCTATGCTTAGTGTGGGATTAGAATGCATTTAATTTTCCGCCTACCAATATGTTTTTTAAAACCCATTTACTTTCAATTTAGCACCAAAACCCACATTAAGTATAGGTGATGTTACCTGCTGCCTCTTCTTTTTTTAATTTTGATATTCATCTTTAAATGATTGAATCATTTTTGAAATGCCAACTTCATAAGGTGTTACTTCAAAATTCGGAAAATGAGTCATAAATTTACGACTATCCATCACATAATCTGTTTCAAACTGATAAAGCATTTCCTCTACTTCAGCAATTGGCTTGATAAATAAACCCAATAATTTTCTCACAAATGTTGGCACAAACTTTAAATCAAAATTAGTACCTAATGAGGCATTCATCAATTCATTAATTTCAGTTGGACTAATGGGTCTGCCGACTGGCAAATGCCATACTTTCCCATAAGTTGTTGAGTCGCTCGCCAATGCTACCAATGCTTTTGCATTGTCGCCCACAAATGCGTAGGAATGCGACACCCCTTTTTTACTTAAAAATTGTCAAGATTTTCCTTTCAATAAGTTTTCTAAAAAAGAAGGATAAAACATACTATTTTTAGCATATTCGCCATAAAAGTCAGCAGAACGTCCAATAACGCCTTGAATTCTCTTGTTAGCTATGGCAGTGAGCAATATATCTGCTGTTTGTTTCCTTGCCTTACCTTTTGCAGTACTTGGATTTTGAGGTTGGTTTTCGGAAAATGGGACGGGAAAAGGGCGTTCATACATATAAACGTTATCCAAAAATATTAAAATAGCATTAGTTTTTTCGCAAGCGTTGATAACATTTTGCATGACCAGTGGCCAATCTCTTTGCCAAATTTTTGTTTCATAGGGTAAACCAACACATAAGTAGACGTATGCAGAGCCATTAATGGCTTGTATTGTATCATCGGCTATTAATAGATCTGCTACAATACATTCTAACTTTTTAATTCGCGGGTTCCGTTCTACTGCCCTTATTTGGTAGTCTTTAGTTTGCAATTCTTTTATTACAGCACGCCCTATTGCACCTGATGCCCCTAAAACCGTATGGATTTGATCTGTCATCTTGATGTGTTTTTAAAATGATAAAATGATATTTCCACCAATTTGTCCACTCCCAAAACTCACTTCACCGATTCTATCAACTGTTCCACTTCGATTAGCATTTTCATACTGAACTTCTATACTCAAAGCATTCTTCTTAAATGGAAAGGTGTAACCCATTCCAGCCATTAAAGAAGTACCAATAGCATATTGATGCTGGTATTCGTTGGTCGATTCATTAAGTCGTTTGGCTGTAAATTGCCCAAAACCAAAACTTCCATTTACATACAGACCTTTGTTGAACTCTTGGCTTAAAACAAAATACTTAGCAGCTAAGGAAAGATTGTAATAATTAAAAACATACGAGCTGTTATTTGTGCCATCGGTTGGTGAACCAAAAGTGCCTTGTATTCGGGAACCTATACCCAAACCTTTCCATTTTTCTGGCGAAACATAAAAAGCCATCATCAGGTTGTTACCAATGGCTGGTTCAAAAGTGCCTCCAAGTGCAGTTTCTAATGAAGCTTTGCCTGAAGAATTTATAAAAGCTTGACCAGCACCTAAGCCAACTTCGCCAAAAATGCGTGTTTTGTTCGATTGACTAAAGGCAAAATTTGATATAAAAATTAGTAGTGCGATTGCAATTAAATTATTTTTCATTTTTGGTGATGTTGAAAGATTTAGAAAATTATACCTACGTTTAAACTTACATGGTGTGTTATGAATTTGACCGTATTTGGATTGCCTGTGATTTTGGCATTTTTGCTTGAGTACTCGTAATCCAAATCAATATTAAATGCGGCATTGCTATTTTTAAATGGAATAGCATACCCAAAACCACCCAAATAGGTGAAGCCATTTGCATTTTGAAACTCGTAAGTATCCGTATTGCCAAACTTCATTCGTTCGTTGGCAGGACCATAACCAACACTTGCTTTAAATGCAAAACCTTCATTAAATCGTTTGGTAAGGAAATAATCTTTGATGCCTATTCCTACATTATAGTAGTTATATGAGTAGGTTTCATTATCTCCACCTTTATTAGGTCGGGCAAGCATACCCTTTAAGCCTGTGCCAATACCCAGGCCTAAAAATGCTTTCGGTGCCCAATAATAAAAAGTAGAAAAGGAGTAGCCGTCATTTCTGCCAAAACCTCTGTTATCATTAATGGTTTCTATTTCACCTAGATAACCTCTGAAAAAGGTGTTTCCATAACCCACATTAACAGCACCATAAATAGGCAATTTCTTTTTTGAGGGTTGTTCGTTTGCACTTATTTGAGCATTTACAAATTGCGCAAAAAAGCATGATATACTCACTGCAAGAGTTAGGATTAAGTACTTCATAATTCTAATGTTTTTAAATTGTTATTGTCTTCGTTTTGAACCAAAATTTACGAATACTGAAGCCCTCAACTTATTATTATAGAAATCACCTGAAGGATCTGCGTAGGTAGTCCAGCCTTGTACGGTCGTATAATGCATACCTACACCCCATTGTAGTCCTTCTATTTTAGTGGGTACAAAAGCTCGAACGCCAAACTCAAACATCCCTGCAAAAGCAGCATCATTTCCTTCAAAAAGCTCATTCTCCCATTCGCTAACTCTCCTATTATCAGGCGTCTTTCTGTCATCACCAGCCAAGTAAAAACCAGCACCTATTGACCCAATGTTTATAGGGAAGTCAATTTCTATTTTTGATTTTCGAAGTGTGAATGATGGTGCAATCATTAAACCGAAAGCTCCGTGATCTGCCCGTAAATCAATTGAAGATTGGCCTTTGTAGCTTACACCTTCAGGTAAAGGTGTATTGATTGTATATGAATTGATAGGACCACTTCTACCGTAATTGTAATAACCAATTTTAAGGTGATCTTTAAATAGTTTTACTCCCATTGAGAAGCCAACAGTGTGGCCAGTGTGGTCTTTCAGAAACATCGTACTGTATTCAGGTGTAATAAACCAACCAATTTTTCTTTTTTGAGAGGTAGTTTCTAATGTACTCTGTGCATTTACGTTTATTCCAACTAGTAGAAAAGCAAATAATATGATTAAATTTTTCATAGTTTTTCAGTTTTTAAAATTGATTTTAATTTCTCTCGTTTAGTAAAGTGGGTCTAAGCGAAGTGCTGAGGTATTTTGATTTCCCTTCAATGAAAACCGGAGACCAGTTTGTAAGCCCCATATGAATTTTTGTGAGTCACCTGATGCACCCGCTGCTGGTCCTGCGTTTGCCCTAAGCATAAAAGTTAATTTTTCGGATAATTGATAACCCACTCCGGCAAAAAGATTGGTAACATTATTTTCATAAATAAACTCAGGGTCGATTTCAAATAGATTAGGGAGTGTTACACCAGATTGAACATTGAGCTTTTCAGTTAAAGCCAGACTCACCTGCAATCCTAGTTCAGCATTTAAGCCAAAAGAAGTATTGGCTTGTAATTTGTTTTCGTCAGCAAAAGATTGATCTACACTTTGAAAGCGCACTCCAACCCTTGTATAGTAATCAAGTCGAAGTTTTTTAAACTCATAGAGTCTTACAGAAAACGGAATGCTAATAGAGGTGCTTACGCCTTCATCGATAACCTTAGCTCCAATAAAGCGGTAGTTTACCAAACCACTTTGGAGTTCAATTCCTGCCCGGAATTTTTCGGAGAATGCTTTTCTTACTGCTATACTCAGTAAACCATTGTCTTGGTTAGACAAACCGACACCAACATCCAAATGGGTTTGTGCGCTTGCAAGTTGTGCGAAAAGGCAGGATATACTCACTGCAAGAGTTAGGATTAAGTTTTTCATTTCTTGTAACGTTTAAAATTGTTTATTTACGTTACAAAATTCTATCAAAATGAATAGCTAAACGTTCACCCAAGTTAAGAAATGAAAAACAGTGAAAATATTTTCATTTATTTTCAAAAATACGCTTTCTAATACGACTCAACGAAGGTGCTTTGATTCCTAAATAGGAAGCAATGTAATGCTGAGGTATACATTCAATAACTTTTGGTCTATCTTTTATTAAATTCAGGTACCGTTCTTCGGGTGTTTGTTTGGTAAGTATCTCGTTATATTGTCGTATGCCCAAAAAAGCTTTTTCAGCTACTAATCTTCCAAATTTTTCAAATTTTGGTATTTCCACAAATAATTTGTCCAATTCTGCCTTGGAAAGCATAAGTATTTCTGTTTTTTCTAAAGCTTCAATATTTTGGGTAGAAGGTTTGCCTGATAAATAACTACCGTAGTCAGCATACCAACCGTTCTCAAAAAAAAATTGCCCTGTTATCTCCTCACCTTCCACATTGTAGAAGTATCGCAAACAGCCACTATTGATGAAATAGGAATGGTTACAAACTTGTCCTTGCCTTAAAAGAAGTTCTTTACGCTTCAAATTTTTTATTTGCAGTTTACTTGTAAAATAGTCAAATTCTACTTTATCAAGTTGGATTAAACTGCTCAGCACCTTTTTTATTTGTTCATACATTGCTCTCTACTTGGGATGTCGATTTAGGTTGCAGGTAACGTTAAGAATATAGGGCGTTGGGCACTTCAAGGCTCCAAACTTCCAAATCCTTACAAACTTTCTTAAATGTAATCATTTTCAACTTTAGCACTATCTGCCCAATGACCTATATTTAGTGTTAGCAAAACTACTTTACTCTTTAGTCTGTAGCTTTATCCAAGCTTCAATTTCCTCTAATGCAAGCGGTGAGAAAGTCTGTTCGATGGTTGAATACTCATCTGGCAACCCCGTGTCAGCTTCTTGAAATAAATGGTTCAGTTTCGGCATTTTTTTGATCGTCACCATATCGTTTCCTCCTTTATCTAAGGCCAATTTTATGGCATCTAAGTTTTCTTCTCCTGGAATTTGCAGATCTTTTGCTCCATTTATTGCCAAAACGGGACAGTCAACCTGCTCCAAAGCGACACTTGGATCATACTGGAGAAAATTTTGAAACCATGCAGCCGTAAATATCTGAAGAATTTTATTTACGTCCTCAACTTTCACTTCTTCAGGTAAACTCTCTGGTTGAGCTTTAAAAGATGCTGAAAGGTCAGATCTGGTCTCATCTAAATCACTGGATTCAATAACAGCACTAAAAATGCTTTCATAAAAGGCTAATTCGACTTGTGTTTTATCATCGCTAATTCCTTTGGCTTTATTAAGGGTTTCTGTCTGTAGTAAAATCAGCTCATATCCAGGGATGGCTGGGGCAGCCATCATCACGATAAAACTTATATCCTTTCTTCGGGAAGCAACTAATGGAGCTATCAATCCACCTCCACTATGACCAATCAGACCAATTTTCTTTGAATTGACGTCTTTTCTAGACTTCAAGTAGGCAACTGCGCTTTCTACATCACTTGCTATTTCAGCGTAAGCAGCGATTTCATATTCTCCTTCTGACTGCCCAACACCTCTGTCATCATACCTCAAAACACCAATTCCGTTTGAGGTTAGGTAGTCAGCGATTACTAAAAATGGTTTATGTCCTGCTACTTCTTGATTTCTATTATGCGCGCTGCTCCCAGATATTAAAACCACTATTGGAAAATCAGTTTGGCCATTAGGTAGAGTTAATGTACCAGATAATGTAATATTTGCTTCTTTATTTTGAAACATTATATCCTCTGAAAAATAAGGGTATGGCTCTGTTGGTTCTTGAGGTCTTGGTCCAATTTTAATATCCTGAGCGGTTAAAGGATAAAGCGTAATCACTAGGAATAATAAGATTATTAGATGCTTCATATTATTTTTGGTAATGTTACATTGGTTAGGGTGGATTCAATTTTTGCTAACGCAACTGTATAAATTCGTGGCTGATTAAAAGTATAAAAATTTCAGTTAACTACCGAGGCAATCCGCAGGATTGGCTTATTAAATTAATTTTCATCAATAAGGCAATCCTGCGGATTGGCGGGCTTTCTGCAACGAACTGAAAGAACAATAACCTACTAACAGCCATGATTTATGACAGAATGTTGGCGATCGTCATTTTATTCGCACGTAACGAATTGTTGCATTTTTCGGATCTTTTCCTTCTTCTGAAAGTCCAATAGTATCCTTATCTATAAATTCGACTTTAAACTCATTAGAAGATGACAGTCCGTATAAGGCAAAAAGTTCTCTTGCAATCTTTTTTTCAGTCAAGCGAAACTGATAATTGGATCTTCTACTTATTTCGCTGACCCATACGTCATTATTTACGGAGAATAACTGGATATATTTATTGTCATTTAACTTGCTCACTCTTCCAATTAATAGTTCGTCCTCTTTTGTGATTTCAATTTCCATTCCCTCAAACATTCCACGACCTTGTAATGACCATGTACCAATAAATTGTTCCATTGGGACTTCTGAAAGTCCTGCAGTATCGCATGAGGACATAAACAATGAAACTGAAATAATTATATAGGTAAATATATTCTTCATTTTTCTGGTCATTTTGCTAAAACTGTAATTTAAGTGTCTTAATTTAAAAAGTATAATGCCTAGTCGTTAACTTCCTCGTCTTTTCTCTTTTCGATGTTTTAGAATAATAGTTAAAAGCTAAGTTCAGTAAGCATGATGAAATTCGCAATTGCTACTACTGCAAACTTGCCAACCTCAATAATTTCATGAAGTCCCAGACTCAGCACCACGGATGATCGCCAACGCCACTGTATAAATTTGTGGCAGATTAAAAGTACTAAAATTTAAGTTTACTACCGAGGTAATCTACAAAGACCTAAAGTATCAATAACCTACTAAAAGCCATAATTTATACAGAATGTTGTGGTGTCGTTCTTATTGCCATGTATTGTTCATTAGCTCAATTATCGAAATTAGTTCTTTCCAATTATCAGCCACTGTTTCAACTGAGTGAAATTCCTTTACCTTTTTTCTAAATCTTTTTTGAATATGTTCTTTCTGTAAAACAACACCTTGATATTTATCTATGGTTTCCATGTATCCTGTCCACTGTATTGGAATGAATTTCTCATCTTCGATTAAGCAGTCTCTACCTAAATACATTTCAATACTACCTGCTAATCCATTAATATCCATGTTTTGAATTCCTGTTGGACCAATAGTTGGATATTCTTTTGCTAAATCTATATTAGGATATTGTAGTACTCTAATGTTATCTGGAAGTTGTACTTTTTTTAAGTTATTAATTTCTTTTTTTGCTGCAGAGTCATTATCAAATATTGCAATGATTCGATTTTTTATTCCTGATCCAACAAATGATTTAATCGAATGAACCAACCTTGAAGCATTAGCCTCATATCTAGAAGTTTCAAAATCCATAAAATGGTAATAACCTTCTAATTGTGGGAAAAACTTGTTAAGACCAGCTTTCAAAAATTCAGTATCCGTTTTACCCTCCGTTAATACTATTATCTTCTCAGTTTGAACTGATTTACTTGGGCAATCTACCGTCCAACCGCTTTCAATAATATCTGTTAAATTGTATTCAACCTTTGCTTCAGGTTCAACAACATGCAAAATTGACCATAAACTTAAAGCAATATTTTGATCTTCAATTACGAGTTCATATTCTTGAAGGTAATCTTTAAAGCTTTTGTAAGAGTTGAGATCAAAAGATGAAGTTTTTAGTTTTGAGGTGATTATTTCCTTGATGTTTTCTAAATAGCTCTCATAAGTTATTTCTTCAGATAATAGAAAATCATAAATTTCATCCTCCTTTAATGATTCAATAACATTTTCAAAATTAGCTTTAGCTTTCTCATATGAAGCTCCAAATAATTCTAATCGCTCTTTACAAATTTTTGCAGTTGAGCAAAAGGCTTTTACTTCTTCAAGCTCATATTCATGTTTATAACTATCTCCCCATGTCAGTTGATTTCTTTCTGATAAAGACCGTTCGAATACGTGAAAGTCAGAACTTAAGAATATAAGGTTCACTACTTCTTGGTAGTAACTCTTACTGGTAGTAAATACCGGATAATTAGAAATGTAAAATTCAGAAATTGCTCCCATTTCGTTTTAATTAATGCTCGCTAAGGCAGGTTTCTAATGCACCACAACGTTAAGAATATAGAGCGTTGGGCATTTCGAGGCTACAAACTACCGATTGCCTACATATTTTCTTAAATGTAATCATTTTCGATTTTACTACTATCTGCCCAATGACCTATATTTAGTGTTGGGCATAGTTTATATCAATTGTTTATTCCAAAGATATTATTTTCTGTATCTACCAAAATTACTTTATTCAAAAACATTTGATTGCCTGTCAGCCCCATCATTAACCAGCTAGGAAAGATACTGTATTGCTCCATAGCATTGGAGGAATATACGTAAGGTTTTTCTTCTGTCAGTTCTCCTATCTTGATAGATGTATTTAATTTTCTTCTATAAAAATTAAAAGATTTCCCCCAGCTGGTTACACAGCATAGAGTATCTATTGGTTCTGCGTTTTTCAAACCTATTAGTTTCTGATTATCAACTACTAATGGAAACATGCTTGACCCAGTATCATACGATAGTTGAACCTTGTTCTCATTTACAACCGCAGGAATTAATATAGGAAAACGGTCTATGCTTGCTCCGGCAACTTCAGTAAATGAAAAACCTAAATTATTTATGTCTTTATTTGTAATAGTCAGCCGATTGTTTTTAAAATCAAGTATCAGCTTTCTCCCAACAATAGCGTCAAAACCAATCGTACCAATTATAATGAATGAAGAATCTATTTCATCACTGCCAAGGTCATCAAGTGCGAGTATTTTTTCCGCATCAAAACTAAGTTTACCAATTACTAAGTTCGGTGATTCTAACCAAGAGCTACCAGACTGACTCTTTACAGGTTCAAAAGAAGGGTATTTTTGCTTCAATGTATTTAAGGTCTTTCCATACAATAAACTTTGAGACGTTCCTGTGTCAAATTGCATGTAAAAAGAATCGTCAATTCCATTTAACTTCACCTTTACGAAAAATGCACCTATATTGGTTTTAAGAGGCCCATATGAGTCCTCAACCCATCTAATATCTGTATAGCTTATAGTATCAGGTTCACTAAAACTATGAAATGTATTGATCGTACCTCGAGTTCTCCAATAGTAATTAAAGACCTGCCAGCCTGTAAATAAAAGGGTGACAATGAAGACGCCTACAATTGCTAAAATTTTGAGTTTTTTATTCATTTCTTTAATTTGATTTCAATAATATTCTGGCAAAGAACGGGAACAGATTCTTTATGAAAAAAACTTTGTGACAGGTTTGAAGCATTTGGGATAACTTTGAACCTTACTGTAGAAGCAAGAATTTTAAGAATGATCTTGAAGATACTTTTTTATCGCTGAAAAGTATTTTGGTGATACTGGAACCTCTTCCTCAATTTTTTTTATGGTAATGTGGCCTTTACGAGTATTGCCGTATATTTGGGTAATTTGTGAAGGATTAACTAAGTACGACCTATGGACTTGTTCTGCAAATGGAATTTTATTTTTTAGATTAGCAAATTTTGATCTGATCATTTTCTTTTTCAGCAATTCATTCTTTATATAGTAAATGTCTACATAGTTAGCTTGTGCTTTCGCCATAATAAAATCCCTTTCAAGGAATTCTATTACTTCATTCTGGTTATTCCCTGCAATTAAAATCGATTTTGTATTTTTATCAAGAAAGAATGGAAGAGTAATTTTACTAAACCTAAATCGGAGATACACCCAGAAAGGAAAAAAAATAGGAATAAAGGGTAAGCCAAAATCCTTCACCCAGTAAAAAACTTGGCTTGATTCTATAGTGTGGTTATTGACCACTGTCACATTGTAGATGTAGGAGGTGATTGAAATTAACAAAAAGCCTAAAATTAATATAAATAGCTCTTGATAAACATGCCATTTTCCATCGGTGCGCTTAAACCAAAGCTCTTCTAAAACATGAATAAGCAATATTGGAAGGACGATACAAATTCCATAGCCGATCATCTTTATGTTTTTGTAGGCTATTTCATTTCCGTATATATCAAATGGTTGGAGAAAAATTAAAACGACTACAACCATTGTTGCCAATATAAAGCCTACTAAAAACGTGTGATACCATTTGGAAGTGTACGAAATTAATCTACTAAAATACATGGAGATAACAGATTTTATCACTGAATCAATTTACTAAATGTTTCACTTTATGGTATCTATGAGTTTCATTTTATTTCTTGGATGTATCTGTATTATGCCCAACGGCTCGAATATGCGTAGTGCGGGATTTCAAGACACTTCAGCATCAAACCGCTACATTGTTTATTAATTGCTTTAAAGTTCAAATTTACCAAATCGCCCCGCATTACGTATATTTATTGTTGTGTGGCGTTATTTTATAGCCAGCAATCCTTTTTAAAATTCCCGAGCTTAGTTAAATAATCGTATAATGGACCTGCTAGGTTTTCAAACTTATCAGCGTAATCATTAGTTCCCTTTTCTCGGTCATATTGGTGAATTGCTGTAATAAACATACAGGAAGATAAGTCATGTAACATCTGAACCGTTTCTGAATTCAAAAATGTAATATGCTTTTGAAGTATCTCTATGTTATGTTTGTCATAATGAAAATTGTACTCAAAATAAGTATACCAATCTTTAACTTCAACAAGCTGAGAGCCTGCAAAATATCTTGGCGGTCTTGCTGTTAACTTCATTCCTTTTAGAATTTCCTTTAAGTCTTCAATTGATTTAGGAAATTCCTGTTTTTTGTCCTGCACTTGTGATTGAGATATTATATCCTTGAATATTATTCCTTTCATCATTTCAATTTGCTCTAACCTCATATTCACAAGTTGTTTGATTTTTCTCTTATCAGACTTCTCTTTTAGATGGACTATGAAGTAATAAAAAATGCAAGATGCAAATACTGCAAGAGCTGTATAATATGTTATTTCTCCCAACTCAAAAGCGAAAGGAAAAGCTTCCTCGATATTTATTAATATTGTCCTATATACAACACTAAAAATCAAAGAAACAGCAAATAATATTCGGACAATATTACGTTGCCAAAACTGAATTATTTTGTTTTGAGGTTTTTCGTGATTTACCATGTTTTGTATTATCGTCTTCTATTTCTAACTGCATTTAATTTCAAATCTGTAATCTCCCTAACATAATTTACTATAACATTCCAATCCAGTGTTGAAATTGTATTAGTTTTGGGGATTCTTATCGTAAAGTTTTCTTGGTCTGGATTTTCGGGAGGTTGAACTTCACTTAGCAACTTGTAATAAGCTTCATTTTCTTCTTGTACATATTTAACTAAAAGTACAACTTCAAGTCTATCCCATAGATAATTATACGTCTGTTGTCTTAAAATCAGTGTTTCAAATTCAGGATTTACATTAGCTGTATGTGAGGCTTTTAATTGGATAATCAATCCTAGACCTCTCATTTCTCCATTTTCTGATATTTCAATTAGCATATCTTGCCCATAGTCGTACTCAACATCTTGGGAAGTCCATTCTTGAGGAAGATATCTCCTTAAAAAGTTTCGAGACCTATTCTCTAACACATGGTTTTCATTTCTCTGAGGATAATTAGGCATGTAAATATTTTTTATTAGTTATATTAAATCTTGAACTCAGGCACGGTCTTTTTAATGCCACACAACGCCACTGTATAAATTCGTGGCTGATTAAAAGTATAAAAATTTGAGTTAACTACCGAGGCAATCCGCAGTTGGGTTATTAAATTAATTTTTCACTAATAAGTCAATCCTGTGGATTGACGGGCTATCTACAAAGAGCCATAGTTTCGTTACGCACTGAACAGCCATGATTTATACAGGATGTTATGGGCTTTATTCTAATTTAAATTTATCCTTGATCCATGTAGAATACTTCTCCACATATACAGGATTTGAGGATTTATGAAGTACTTGACTTAACTCTAATCCGACAGATGTAAAATTTAAAACCTTTATTCTCACAGTCTCTCTAGGAGTCAGTGCGGTTGGTTTAAAGCTTAGTTTGGTTGTTCCAATCACATGAGGCATGGAGAACATTAGAGGGGGCAAAGTTCTGTATGAGGTAAAGTCATGTTTGACAAGCCCTGCATCTTGAAGCTGTGTGAGTACATCGTATGAAAGTCCTAAAGTTTGAAGTCCATTGCTAGCGGGATTACCAAATGGCTCACTTATTACACAAGTCATCGAATTTCCAAGTTGGGGTAATTCAAAGCTGACATTGCAGAATTTCATAAATTGCTGAGCAGTTCGCTGATCGAGTGTGGATAAGGTCTGAATAGTTTTAGCACCAAATGATCCAGGTTTTCTTATCTCTCCTGCAAGAATTTTAGATAAGAATAATTGAACGTCTTTACTAGATTTAGTCTCAGCAATTCTTGAAAACATTTCAAGCCAATCTTCATCAATTTCTTCCTTAGAATCTTCTTTTGGAGGATCATTTTTTAAATCTTCAGTAGCTTGTTCCATAATAGATTCTCTATTAATCTGTTCTCTTAAGAGTTTTGCACCGAAAAAATTAACTGACCGATTTACCAATTCTCTATCAACTCCAAATTCTTTAGAAGCAGATTTTGCTGCCTCTGATGTTACTAAACTTAAGCCATCAGCTTCGCTTTTTATTTTTTGAACTTTAGCTTCTAAATAAGCAACTGGAACATCTACTAACCCTGTTATTAGCCTTCCAAGTGATTTCCATAGGCTTTTCTTTATGGCTGGTGGTAACGGAATTCCGTCTATATATGATAGAATATCTTCTGCTTCTACAGAGGATAGTTCTGAATTCTGTGGTTCCTTACTAGATTCTTCTTGGCTCATATCTCCTCTAATTTTATTGCCCATAACGTTTAATGTATGAATCGTAGCTTTGTCTGTGCGTTTGCCTTGCGTGGCTATGATTTCATACATAATGTTATTTACTTTTATCTATTCTATTAAGGAAGGTAAGAGGAAATCCTCTATTATTTTTTTTGCCTGCTCGCCTTCAACGTACTCGCTTCCATAAGCACTTCCTGTTAGGATAATAACAATATTATGTTCAGGGATTACGACCAATTTATTCCCTCCGTTTCCAGAAGCTTCAAAGCCTTTTAATATTTTATTATTATAATTATATTCTTTTACCCACCAAAAATATCCATAATCTCCATCTTCACTTGTCTCAATTTGTCTAGAGGTACTTTCTGATATCCAATCCTTTGGAATTATTTGTTCTCCTTCCCAAATACCATCATTAAGATATAGTAAACCAAAGCGAGCTAGGTCTCTAGGTTTTAATAAATTACCACCCCCTGCAAATTCGTAAGGTGTGGTCTTTGGAGCAATAAACCATTCATTTTCTGTGACTCCAATCTTATTAAATAGATATTTATTTGCAAAATCTTTTAAGCCTAACTGCGATTTCCTACGAATAATCTCTCCTAAAAGATTAGCTCCCCCTGAACAATAGGAAAAATCTTCCCCATTAGGTTTTATCATCGGAAGATTTAAGGTAAATGCAAAGTCATCAGGGACATTAGGGAAATGCATTGTATTCCCTACTGAGTTTTCATCCCAATCATCGCAGTCCCAGCCTGCAGACATAGTTAATAAGTGATGAATTTGAATATTTTCTTTTTCAAGACTTAAATTTTCAATTTTATAATCCTCTCTAAAATGCTGTATTATTTGTTCGTTCTTATTTTTGATATATCCTTTTTCGATTGATATTCCTACCAAGGCTGAAGTGATACTTTTGCCAACAGAAGTTACATTATGTAAACTGTCAGCTTCAAATCCATTAAAGTATTTTTCAAATACTATTTTTTTGTTCTTGACCAAGATTATTGCATCCACTCCATAAAGAGTAGAATCTTTAATTTTACCGACTAAGGAATTTAATATTTTTTCATCAATACCTGAATTTTCAGGTGATTCTATTGCCCATTCAAATGATTGATTACCATTTTCAGATGTTTGGTTCTTACAAGCACTAAAAAATATTAAAAGTAAAAATGGAAACAGTTGAATGACTTTATTTATATGAGTTCTCATAATTTTGATTGGAGTTTTTATGAATTCTTTTAGTTTATTTACCAAAGCAATGTATATGTTCCGCTTAAATTGTAAATAACGCCTACATAAAACCTGTTTGCCAATGTAAGCTATGAAAAGCTAAACTAAGCAATTTATGCGGTTTCCACCAAGGCAGTATGTTGATTAAAGTGATGCTGTCCACCAACGGTAGGTCCAGTGGGTCGGTAAAAACCAGTCCGCCCGATGATGGCAAACACTTGAGTTGACGGAAATACTTTAAAGGCAAGTTGAGCCCTACAATGCTCCGTCCTCCGTTGATGAAGCTGCCACAAAGTGAAAACATAAATTGCTGGCTAGTTACTGCTAACTTTGCTACAAGGTGCGGAGCAAATGGGTTTTATGTGATGTTAGCTGTCTGTTAATTTTGTTCTGACATTAAGGTCATATTTGATGATAAGACTATCAATTGTGTGCACATGTTTGTCAATGAATGGATTAGAAATTTTTGGGTAAGAGAAATTTTCTATTAGTATGAATTCAGGTATTGAAATAGTATTTGTCATACATCCCGAAGTACTTTGAACATAGCTTGAGGTGTCAGATAAGATAGGGATCAAGTATTTGGAGGTCTTATCACTTCCAGTGCGATATAAGCCAAGGAATCCTAGCGTTTTCAAAAGACTATGATCAGTTTCAATAAGTTCGATGAATTCTTTTTCACTCATCTGGGATATTAACCATTTAATTCTTTCGTACTGTTCTGATTTAGTTCCAAATTCACCAATGCTACGGCTTGTAAATTCATATTGATCATCGAGAAATGATTTGATTGAATCTTTAATGAAAGGTCGAATGCTCAATTGTTCTAGTTTGTATTCATTGGATTGTTTTGAAACGCAACTTAGACTTATGGCTATAAGAGATGATATTAGAATTCTATTGAGCATGGTTGATTAAATGACAGCTAACGATTCGCTAAGTGTACCTCGGGGTACACTTATTCAGTTTATATTTTTCAGCAATCTAAGGGATTTTTAATAGTTTTAAAAGTATTTGTGGCTACGTGAGTATATATTTCTGTGGTTTTAGTTGAATTGTGGCCTAGCAATAGTTGAATGTATCGCAAATCAGTTCCTGCTTCTAAAAGATGGGTGGCGAATGAATGCCTAAGCGTATGTGGTTTTACATTTTTATTTATTTTAGCTTGCCTTGCAGCTTTTCTAACAATTTTAACGACACTACTTGCGCTGTAACAATGGTATTCTTTTCCTTCAAATAGATATTCTTTTGGCCTGTATTCTTTGAAATATAATCTTAATTTAAGTAATAGCCTTTCACTTAATATGCTATAGCGATCTTTTTTTCCTTTTGCTTGTTCAATTCTGACAGTCATTCTTTTACTATCAATATCCGAGATCTTTAAATTAAGTAATTCTCCTCTTCTTAAACCAGCGGAGTAAAGTAAACTGATAATACATTGATGTTTTAAATTATAAGTTCTATTAATCATTTCCTGCACTTCCTCTTTGCTTAGTATTTCTGGAAGTTTTTCTTCTTTTATCGGTCTTTCAACATCATAAAACCTGTTAGGCATACCAAGAACTATTTCGTAATAGAATTTAATACTATTAATTGACTGGTTTACAGAGGAATTAGATAATCCATTTTGTATCAGTCTCTGGATAAATGCCTTAATATCATGTTCCTGAATTTCAATTGGGTCTCTTTTTGGAAAGTGTCGGAGAAATTTATCAAAACATATGCAGTAAGTTTTAGATGTTTTTAATGCATACCGTTTCAGTTCTAATTTCTGAAAGTATGCCTCGGGTATTTTAGGGTATTTCTGTCTTAAATCATCAATTTTTAACTCCTCTCCATAAGTGTTGACCGGTTTGTTTGGAGCGAAATACTTCATATTTACCCAAGCTACACCTTTAAAGGTCTTTATTACGGTATAAAAGTTCTGTTGTGTATTCGGTAGGTACACCATTTGGTATTTTTCACTCCATTTAATACCAGATAGTGATTTAATCAAAGCCTGAATAACCTTGTCAGGATAGAATTGAATCCAAATTTTCTTTTCATTACTGATCAGCAAATGCTTGAGCGTTATTTGTTTTTCGAATGCCATAACTTCTTTTTTAATGCAAATACTGACGCTAATTTTAAGTTTTCCAAAATTAACCATAGATTTAAACGTTTAATAAACGTTTAAATCTATGGTTATGAAAGAATGTCCGAATTGTGGTGAAGAAGTAATGGGCAGGGAAGGCAAGAAGTTTTGTAGTGCTTATTGCAAATCTAATTTTCACTATCAAAGAAATAAGGAAAAAGAATCGAGCTTGTTCAAGAAGATCGATAAACAGCTTAAGCTCAATAGAAGGATTCTGAAAAACTATAATCGAGCAGGAAAGGCGACAGTAAAATCTTCTGATCTTTTTCAGCATGGATTTGACCCCAAATACTTCACTCATTACTGGAAAAATAGCAACAAGCAAGTCTATTTATTCTGCTATGAGTTTGGTTTCTTGTTACAGAGAGATGCGAAAGGCATAGAAAAATTCATTTTAGTACAGCATCAATCTTATATGAACTAGCATTTTGGCTTAATTGACATTAAATGCTTCGAAAGAATACAAAAGGCATCAAACTTTTAGTACACAGTTAATTTTTAGATTGTATCGCACTTTTCCTGTTTTGGGTTAAATTTGTTAATTGATTCCGCAAAGGGAGAAAAGAAGGAAAAATAAATTTTGCCACCTATTCTGCCACCTATAAAACAAAAAAGCCCTGAAAATCAAGTGATTAACAGGGCTATGCGTACCTTGGGCCGGAGTCGAACCGGCACGGGTGTTACCCCATTGGTGTTTGAGACCAACGCGTCTACCAATTCCGCCACCAAGGCATTTCAAAAGAAATTGTTAAGGCATTTCCTTAACGGGATGCAAATATAGGTAATGATTTTCAAAAGAAAACTAGAGATAGGTAAAAATATCAAAAAAGAATCTTCAAATAAGCTTCCCTATTTAGCCAAGGACGCAGATAAATACTCAATATGTTAATAATCACATGTTTAGAAAAATTAAGCGTCTAGTTCACTCAACTCTAGCCAACGCATTTCTAATTCTTCTATTTCGAGATTAAGGTTATTCAATTCCTTTCCCCATTTAGTAAAGTCCTCTGCCTCTCCATCTCCACTTGCTAACTTCCTTTCCAGTTCTTCTTTTTGCTTATTTAGTTTGGGGATTTTACTGTCTATTGATTCTAACTCTCTTTTCTCTTTATAGCTTAATTTCTGCTTCTCTTCTGACTTAGCCTTTTCTTTATTAGTGGACTCTTTACTCTTTTCAGGTTTCGCCTTTGGACTTTCATCCTTAGTTGTTCGATAGTGGGTGTAATTACCGTTAAAAATCTTAATCTGATTATCTCCTTCAAATAGGAATAACTGCTCCGTTAGATTATCCATAAAATACCTATCGTGAGAGACTATTATCAAACAACCTTGAAATCTATCGAGGAAATCTTCTAATATAGAGAGTGTCTGTAAATCCAGGTCATTTGTCGGCTCATCTAAAATCAAGAAATTCGGATTCTTAATTAATACCAATAATAACTGCAATCTTCTTTTCTCTCCGCCACTCAATTTATGCACAAAATCATGCTGCTGCTTAGGAGGGAAAAGGAATTTGTTTAAAAACTGAGCGGCTGTTATTTCATTCCCATCAGGCAATTTAAAATGCTCAGCAATTTCCAGCACAACATCTATTACCTTCTTGTTATCGTCAAATTGAATCTCTTGCTGCTTATAGTAACCAAACTCCGTATTAACCCCTAAATCTAATTCCCCTGAATCGGATCTTATTTTACCTGTAACTATATTTAAGAAAGTACTCTTTCCAGTTCCATTTTGTCCTACAATTCCAATTCGATCACCTTTTTTAAATGTATAGCTAAAATCTTCAAATAGCTTTTTATCAGCAAAGCCTTTAGAAACTTTTTTCAATTCTAATATCTTACCTCCCATTCTCTTTTGAGAGACTTCTAATTCAACTTGATCCTTTTTAAGATTTTTAGAGGCTTTATCCTTCAGATCCTGAAAAGCATCTACTCTATATTTAGCTTTAGTTCCTCGAGCTTTCGGCATTCTCCGCATCCATTCTTGCTCTTTCTTCATAAGATTTCTAGCCTTATCTACTTCCAGTTGCTCAATTGATTCTCTTTCTTCCTTTTTAACAAGAAATTCTTCATAGTTACCCTTGTACTTAAAAATCTGTTGACGATCGATTTCCAAAATACCATTACAAACTCTATCTAAAAAATAGCGATCATGAGTTACCATTAATAAGGTCATATTCTGAGTAGCTAAGTAATTTTCGAGCCACTCGATAACATCAATGTCTAGGTGGTTAGTAGGCTCATCCAATATCAAGACGTCTGGCTTAACAATCAATTGGGCTGCTAAAGCAACCCTTTTTTTCTGGCCACCCGACATATGTTCGACTGATTGCTTTATATCATCGATTCCTAATTGCCCAAGTATTTGTTGAACCTGACTTTCATAATCCCAAAGTTGATGTGCTTCCATTTTTTCCATCAATTCTTGAAATCGATTTTGCTCTTTATCATTCATATCCGGATTTTCTGCTAATCGCTCATATTCTTTTATGATATTGAGTGACTCGTGATCGGAGCTAAAAATAGCTTGCATAGCATTTTGACCAGCCTGAAATTGCGGATTCTGTGAAAGAAATCCAACTTTGATCTCATTTCGGAAGCTCAAATTTCCAGAATCTGGCATTTCCTCTCCCATTAAGATCTTTAAAAGAGTGGACTTCCCGGATCCATTGATGCCGACTAAAGCTACTTTTTCGCCTTGCGCTAAACCAAAAGAAATGTTTTCAAACAATACTCTTTCTCCAAAGCTTTTGGTAATGTTTTCTACTGAAAGGTAATTCACGAGTACAAATTATTTATGATGGTGCTATGAAATTCGCCAATCGACTTGACTTTTAAAAATTGGACTAAAGTAATTGCAATTTTGCTCATTCCATAAAGCGAAATTAGGTCTTATATTTAAAATAGTCATGCATATCAAAAAGTATTTCTTTCGCTTCTATTTTTCACTTCAAGATTATGTTTTGGTTGGTAGCTTGAACAAAGAGCATTTCCTCAAATTCCATTTTAAATTCTAAAGTATTAATTGGCACATTCTGAATTATTCTTTTAATTGCATTGCTCAAAACCAATTTTATGAAAGTTTTTATAAATGATGTTCCGCTCTACATAATTCCAATGGACAAAGTAATTGACCGGGAGCATTATGACCTTATTATTGATGCGGAAAAAGAAAAAATTCGATTTGATAATCTAATTGATGATGTACTGATCAGAAAAGGTAGTTTAGCTGATATACTAGAGTTTTATAAATTTTTATCTGCTGACAAGAACAAAAAGCTAGACTCTCTAACTTGCAAGGTTTACGATTATGAAAAAGTAGCTAAGGGCTTTAAAAAAGAATTTAAAATTGTTGCGGCTGCCGGAGGTATTGTGACCAAAAAAGATAAGTATCTCTTTATATATAGATTAAAAAAATGGGACTTACCGAAAGGAAAGCTTGAGAAGAAAGAAAAAGTAGAAGCCGCAGCTGTTAGAGAAGTTGAAGAAGAATGCAATGTGAAAGTAGCCTTGGGCCCTAGGGTATGCAAAACCTGGCATACTTATACCAGAAACGGAAAAAATCACCTCAAAAAAACAAGTTGGTATCACATGACTTTGCAGGAAGATAAAAAAATGAAGCCGCAAAAAGAGGAAGGTATCGAAAAGGTAATTTGGGTGAATAAGGTAGAATTACGAACTGTTCTTTTGACTACCTATCGGTCTATTAGATACGTGATGAAGAAATTTCATGAGTATCAGGAAGGCTTGATAGAGATTAAAAGCAAAAAGTAATACCTTTAACTAATTTTTCTGGTGATACTCCACTTACGTTTTCTTTCACTTGCTAACTCCTGATCTAAAGCTTCAAAACGCGAAGCATGGCTTACGAATTCAGGAAGTATGTTTTTCATTTGCATAATCATTCCCAATTCATTTTCATCATTCATTAGATCATTAAGTTTTTGCAATTCCTTAATAATAGTTTCATGCGCCATTCTTTCTGTTTTAGCAATCAATATCTTTTCGTGGTGAGTTGGTAAGGTAGTTTCCTTATCACCTAGCAATTCTTCAAACAATTTTTCACCTTCGCGAAGACCTGTAAAAACTATTTTAATATCTAAATCTACTTCGTAACCCGAGAGCCTGATCATCTTTTTTGCCAAATCAATTATCTTAATGGATTTACCCATATCAAAAACAAAGATTTCCCCACCAAACCCCATGATACCGGCTTCTATCACTAATTGACAAGCTTCAGGTATAGTCATAAAATAACGGGTTACATCAGGATGCGTAACCGTAAGCGGGCCACCTTTTTCAATTTGCTTTTTAAATAACGGAATCACTGATCCATTGGATCCTAGCACATTGCCAAAACGTGTTGTAATAAATTGAGTATTATTCTTGACATCATGCGAATTGGAATCATTCAACGACTGAACATAAATTTCAGCAAGTCTCTTTGTAGCACCCATTACATTGGTTGGATTCACAGCTTTATCTGTAGAAACCATCACGAATTTCTTTACATTATATTGGACGGAAAGGTCTGCAAGGTTTTTTGTACCATAAACGTTAGTAGCCACCGCTTCAAAAGGATGCATCTCCATTAGTGGAACATGTTTATAAGCTGCAGCATGATAAACGACATCAGGGCGGTATTTATCAAAAACAATCTCTAATCTCCTTTTATTCGCTACATCCATAATCACAGGAACGATCTCAATTTCTTGATTATCGTCAAGATTTGTGAGCTCAATATCTATTGCATACAAGAAAGACTCTGCTTGATCTAATAGTATCAGCTTTTTTGGTTTTACTTTTAGGATTTGTTTAGCGATTTCAGAACCAATAGAGCCTGCAGCACCGGTGATCAACACTGTTTTACCACCAATATTTTCAGACACTTTGGGATTTTCTAACTTAATGGATTCCCTCCCCAGTAAATCTTCAATACGAACCTCTTTAATCTGATTCATACTTAATTCTCCATTTACCCATTTATCTGGGGAAGGCACAGTTCTTACCTTTACATGTGCTTTTAAGCAATAATCTACCAATTCGTTCTTTCGTTCAACCGAGAGATTTGCGATAGCAATAACAATTTCGTGAATATGATATTTTTTTAGGATAGCATCAAGATTATAACCCGCATCATAAATGGGCGCTCCGTTTATAACCTTCCCAACTTTCTTCAAGTCATCATCGACAAAACCAACCACTCGCATTCTGGCATTTGGATCGGCGTCAATTACTTGTTTTGTAATAATACCATATTGCCCTGCACCAAAAATCATCACATTTTTTCGGTGACGAACTGCATCACGATAATATGCAAAAAGATTTTTAACCAGTACGCGGTAAGAAAATAAAATAACCACAGAAAAAATGAAGCTTATTATCAATACTGAAAGCGGAATAATAACACTTCCGGTATACCAGTAATTAAGGTAGCTAACAATTGCTATTAATAAAGTACCAATAAAAGTTGTGTATGAGATTCTTAAACCATCTTCAATTGAAGTATAGCGGATTATACCTGCATAACTTTGAGTCAGAAATATTGCAATTAAGTGGCAGATTAAGAAAAGAACTAAACCTTCTGTGAATTTGAAAGCCAGTACTTCGGCAACATTAAAATTAAACCTTAAAAAGTAGGCCACCACAATGGCAAACATCAACAAAAGTAAGTCGATTAATAAAATTATCCATCTGGGAAGAAAGCTGATATCGTTAATTTTCTTAATCATTTCAATACAAATATAACCTATTTAATATTTTTTTATAATAATTAAAGCTATTATTTAATAAAGTCCTTGATTTTTTCGACAACCAGCTGCTTTTGAACATCCGTTAAGGAAGAACTTGAAGGCAAACAAAGTCCTTTTTCAAATAAATCTTCCGATACTCCTGATAAATAAGCTTTACAATTTTTGAAAATAGGTTGTAAGTGCATTGGCTTCCATAAGGGTCTGGTTTCAATATTATACTTTTCTAATTCTTGTCTTAATTCTTCTGGTTGTGTAGTATGCTTTTCATTAAATAAAACACAGCTCAACCACCTATTACTATAAGCACCTTCAGCTTCTCTTAAGAATTCGAATCCAATTGAGCTTAATTCCCTAGAATAAAAATCATGATTTGATCTTCTATTCTCTACCCACTTATCCAGCACTTTCATCTGACCTCTTCCGATTCCTGCTGCAATATTACTCATTCGGTAATTATAGCCGATTTCAGAATGCTGATAATAAGGCGCTGCATCCCTTGCTTGAGTAGCCAAAAAACGAGCTTTATCAACCCATTCTTTCTTTTGTGATACAAGAGCACCCCCTCCGGAAGTGGTAATAATTTTGTTCCCATTAAAGGAATAAACGCCAAAATCACCGAATGTACCTAAGGGTTTCCCCTCTAAAGTTGCGCCTAATGCTTCTGCCGCATCTTCTATAATCGGAATATCGTACTTTTCCGCGATGGCCTTTACTTCCTTGATTTTTCCTGGCATACCATAAAGATGGACAAATATAATCGCTTTAGGTTTCTTGCCTCTTGCAACATAATCTTTAATAGCTTTTTCCAAAAGTTCAGGATCCAAATTCCATGTTTCCTCTTCACTATCGATTAAAACTGGTTCAGCTTGCTGATAAACGATAGGGTTTACGGTAGCTGAAAAAGTGAAGCTTGACGCCATCACTACGTCATCTGTTTTAACTCCTAATAAAATCAACGCTAAATGGATTGCTGCCGTACCAGAACTTAAAGCAGCAGCGTACGGGATATTATTGTAATCTTGAATATCTTGCTCAAAGCCATTTACATTTGGACCTAAAGGTGCTATCCAATTCTCTTTGAATGCATGTTGTATGTATTTGATTTCTTCGCCTCCCATATGGGGAGCTGATAAAAATATTCTTTCATCCATGGATTTATATATCTCCTAATTGAGGTCTTAAAACAATTTCTTCTACTACTGTCCTATCTGATAACGAATAAGCTGACCAAACAGATTCCGCCACATCTTCGGCTTTCATAAATCTTTCATGAGGCAAGTCAACTCCTTCCCAGCTTGCTGTATAGGTTGCTCCAGGAAGAACGGCAGTTACTCTGATCCCTTCTTCTTTCAGTTCCTCACGCAAGCATTTGGTAAATCCTTGCATGGCGTATTTAGTAATACTGTAAGAACCACCACTCGAATAAGCAGTAATTCCAGCTATACTACTCATAGAGAAAATGTGTCCCTTTTTATTTGGCAAAATTGCCGGTAAAAGCCCCCTTGTCAGATGATAGGCAGAATATAAATTAGTATTCATCATCATTTCTAAATTACCTTCCGGCTCATCTTGTATACTACCTGGCAGGAAAACGCCAGTATTATTGACTAGCACATCAACTTTAGGTGTAGTTTTTAAAACAAACTCAGAAAAACTATGCACATCGTCTTTTTTAGATAGGTCGGCAGCTTTAATATAAACTTTATTACCATACAATTTTTCAACTTCTTCTTTTAATACCTCTAAATCAGCTAACTTCCTGGAACAAGTAATAATATCAAATCCATTTTCAGCAAAACAAAGTACTAAAGCTCTTCCAATACCTTTTGTTCCTCCTGTAATCACTATAAATTTATTCATTTGCTATTTGAGTTATCTTTGATTTGAAAGCACGAAACTACGCAATAAACTTGAAGTTCTACAAACTTACAAAGCTCATTAGCGTATTAGATTAGAATAATCAGATTTATAATGTAAAAATCCAATTACATTCAAAGAATTGAAATAACTTTTATTGTAAAGAAAAATTTCATGCTAACTTTAAATTTGAAGAAGCAAAAAACAACAACCTTTTGAAATGAATTTAGATAAATCTGGACAGATTTTCTTTAACTGTCTGGTAATATGCATAATAATTTCAAATTCTATTCCACGTAGGAAAGAGCGTGCATAAAAAATTACACACATGAAATCGATAGGAGCCTATTTTATATTTTTGGGAAGTATGTTTGTGAGGCGCGAGTCCTTTTCATCCTACTTCAAGCTTACAATCAACGAATGTATTTCCATCGGTTGGAATTCAATTCTGATAGTTGCGATTACTTCCACCTTTATGGGTGCAGTTACCACTGTCCAAACTGCTTATAATTTGGTCAGTCCCTTAATTCAAAACTATGTGGTGGCTCAGGTTACCAGAGAGATGGTCGTTCTAGAGTTAGCACCAACAATTACCGCTATTGTTATTGCTGGTAAAGTAGGGTCTAGTATAGCTAGTGGTTTGGGGACGATGAGGATAACTGAGCAAATAGATGCATTGGAGGTTATGGGAGTGAACGCGTCCTCCTATTTAGTATTACCAAAAATTATAGCTGCAATGATTATGTATCCGCTACTAGTCGTTATAGCTGGATTTCTTGCTTTATATGGTGGCTATATAGCCGGCACCATGACTGGCATATTGACTGAAACTGAATATGTCTATGGAATTAGAATTGATTTTAATCCGTTTACTGTTTCTTTTGCACTTATAAAGTCAATCGTATTCGCATTCTTGATTGCTTCGATTTCAGCTTTTCAAGGCTTTTTCACGACTGGAGGAGCACTTGAAGTAGGTAAATCCAGTACTAGTGCTGTAACGAAAAGTTGTATTGCAGTACTTTTAGCTGATTACATTTTAGCAGAATTATTATTAAACTAAGACTAAGAGATGATTGAAATCAAAAATATATCCAAGTCCTTTAATGGAACTCAAGTTTTAGAAGACATCTCTGGAAATTTCGATAGAGGGATTACTAATCTTATAATTGGCGCCAGCGGAACTGGTAAAAGTGTTTTGCTGAAATGTATAGTAGGCTTAATTACACCAGAAGAAGGAGAAGTGCTCTATGATGGGCGTGCATTTCTGAAAGCCGATAAAGAAGAGAAAGCGCAAATGAGACGAGAAATAGGAATGCTTTTTCAAGGAGGTGCATTGTTTGATTCCAAAAATATTGAGGAAAACGTTATGTTTCCTTTGGATCTGTTAACAGACATGAAAAAAGACGAAAAACTTGACCGTGTTAATAATGTATTAAACCGAGTAGGTCTTGAGAATATTAATAAAAAAATGCCTGCTGAAATTAGTGGTGGTCAGAAAAAAAGAGTGGGAATTGCCAGAGCAATTGTAAATGATATAAATTATTTGTTTTGTGATGAACCAAATTCAGGTCTTGATCCTAGAACTTCCTTACTAATTGATGAATTGATTCAAGAAATTACTCATGAATTAAATGTTACAACCATCGTAGTGACTCACGATATGAATTCTGTCATGGGAATAGGTGAGCATATCATGTATTTAGCTAAAGGGAAAAAATTGTGGGAAGGAACATCTGAAACGATTTTGACTTCGGGTCAAGAAGATCTTGAAGATTTTATTTTTGCAAGTAAGTTTATGAAGAAGTTAAGAAAGACTCTTTAGAATAAGGCAGTTAACTGAACGCTTCCATTATGAATCGTTTTTTGCTCTTCGCTTTTTCTGCCTATATATTGAATAATAAGATTTAAATCACCTATAATTTTTCTCCTTAGAGATACATTCCATACGTAATTACGTCCGGCACGGAGCCCTTCAAACATTTCATAAGCAAGAGGACTCTGATTGTCCTCCAATTTCGAAACAACGCTAACATAACTGATCTTAGACTCCAAAATACCCTTATCTGATTGAATCAGTTTGTTCGATATCTCTAGAGAATTAACTAAGACCTCACCTCCAATTGCTTCGTCAGGACTCCATTTGTTTTCATTTTTATAGGATACCCTGACTCTCAGATTATTATTTCCTTGCCACATTATACTAGGAATTACCGCTTCTGAACTAAACTGATAATCCCTTTCTTCCACCCTATCTGAAAAAGATTTATTCTGCATAGATTTATAAAGCGTACTTAAATTCCAATCGTTGAAAGCATTGAAAGTTCCTGAAAAATGAAAACTACTTCTGTCCATACCTTCAAAACCGTCTAAAAGCAACTGTTTTCTATTCGATTCCGACCATCCCGACTCTAAAAATGCTTTCCCTCCTCGATTATAAAAGAAATTCGATTTCCAAAGGTTTCGGGAGGATAGGATATTTTCATTCTCCCGAATATTGAAAGGTGAGATTCTATCTTTCCAATCTTCAAAAGTGTTTTTAGTGTCTAAATTGGCATTAAAACTCCCAGATAATTTACCTAAGTACTGCAGTAAATTATTAGATTTAGACCATCCAACTGGCATTTTCCATCTAAGTTGATATTGTAGATCATTAATAAAAGCAGTTTGATAGTCATTTCCCATCGTCAATACTTTTACATAATTCCTATCTCCATAATCTGTTTCATCCTCAAAAAACTCATTAAGTTCTTGCTCCCCATTTTCATTTAAATCAGACCAGGAGTGTGTTCCTATTCCTATTGCTACTTCCATGAAGAAATAGCTTCTTTGTAAAACTCGTCCCGTTCCAGTTTGAAAACTTAGATTTTGAATGATATTGTCATTCCAAAACGAAGATTGCCAATTCAATCCCCCTTGAAGATATTGTTCAGACTGCGCAGAATCGGATCTCTGTTGAATACTTCTTCTCAAAAAGTTGGTGGAAAGCTTATGGGCCTGTCCTAAAAAAAAGGTAGACTTCAATTGTGTATTCTGAGCATCTTCAGAAGCTGTCATTATCCCTTCATAAGGTCTTTTATCTGCTCTGAATTCATGTGATAAACTGAACTTCCATTTACTAGAATCTTCTCTATTAATATAGAACTGATGACTATCAAAAAACTGAAAACTTCCACTTAGCTGATCATTTCTATGAATTTGATGCCGTTGGGTTCTGAATCTATAACCCGGCATTATTTTAAATTTAGCATATTTAAAATCAACTAAGGCCTTTTTCCAATCAGTATTGAAATCGCCATTTTCACCTTCCATTAAGAATGCATTGATCCTTATTCTAAAATCACCACTACTTTCGAAATTGACATTGTGCTGAAATCCATTCCCGCTATTTTCTTTTTGCCTTAGGGCCAAATCATAGGCCAGTGTTTGATTCTTATTCGATATACTAGTTCCCAGTCTTATCAAATGTTCCTCCCCAGCTTGCAAATTAGCCGACTCCTCTTCTCCCCAATCTCTATTAAAATCCAATGCACGGAATGGCTGAACTGGTGCAAAACTTGAATCTAAATATTCATACTTGATAAAATAATTGATTTTGGTGTCCTCTAAAAAATGGATGGGCTTAGGAGAAGATTGAAATCCCAGGGAGACTGCATTCCCATTTAATCTTGAGTTATCTTTGTTAAATCGATTACTGACAAATTCAGAGCCTGCGTACTCGATACTTATATTTGATTCATCATTCAACTGATAATTTAATCCAATGTTAAGAACTCTTTGGTTTTGAGGTAATGCCATTCTTTTGATGGGTTCATAATTTCCCTGAGGAATTTCATCGATTGGGGCTACCCATTCATAAACTACATCATTTGAAGCATAATTAGCAATTCGATAATTTCCATTGTGCTCACCTACCATAGTAAAGCTCAATTGATAGTGCGCAATTTTAGGATCATGTGAAAACTCAAATATTTGAAAAACCTTTGCATTCACCATCGTATCAACCTTTGCATATCTCGTTTTATTTAGAGTAAAGCCTAAACTGTCAGTGGCAGGAATTTCCGCATACTTTGAGTTCCCTATTAGAGAAGATAATTCATCCAAATCAGCCTGACTTAAGTCTTTTATTTGACTGTCTGGCTTATCAGTTTGCTGAAAGTAGCCAATATTTAGATCCAACTTACCAATTGATTGCTCATGTATTAAGGATGTCACATTTCGATTATACTGCCTGTCTGAATACTCAAACTCGATTTGAATCACGCTATATTTTGATATATAAATATTAGCATTAAATGTGATCTCTGCAGCATTATAATCAATTACGTAATCATTTTCCAGACCTCTCTGTAATTGGTTGCCATCTAAAAACACTTTTTCCGAACCTGCTATTATAAAAATAAAAGGTTCATTTTGCGGCCCCTCCACCCGATACGGCCCTAATACCCCCTCCATAGGCGCTATATTTTGCACACCTGTCTTACTTCTTGCAAAAGAACTTACAATCTGGGTATTTGCATCTGTAGAATCAAACGACAGTCTTGAAGATGAGACACCCAACCCTTGTACCTGCCGATTATATTTTAAGAAATTCAATTGATCACTGGATCGAATATTCAAATCACCAGCTTCAAGTCCCCAATTCTTATGGAGCAGTTGAACGTTCACTCGATCAAAATCTTGCAGTCTTTGAGTATTACCCTCTGGTTCAAAAGGCATTTGCTGATCAGTCATTCGGGCCTGAAGCCTCAATTCATCAGAAATATCACCTGAAATTGTTAAGTCCATTACTGAATGCATCATTGCAGATTGCTGCGCCCCAGCGGACACGGATCGCATGAAAGCCCCTGAAATCTCAATACCGCCCAAACCAAGCATTTCTTGGGTTGTTTTTGGGGTAATATTCTCTGTATAAATCTCTTCTCTAAATCTTGCAGTACTATCGAAAAAATATTCAGGAACTGCTGTGGAAACAATTTGCTGATTTCTCTGAATATAATTATAACAAACGTAGAGCGTATCGCTCGAATTTCCTTTATCTATCTTCAAAAATCCGTCTGAGAGTTGATGAGACACTGTCTCTCCAGATTGACTTTGAATCGCAATAGAATTGGGAATGATAAGGACAGAGTCGGGTAAGGATATTGCTGAATAAGTGGTTTCGAGGCAGTAATTTTGGGCATTCGTGAGCATCGGACTTATAAAAAAGCCCAACAAAACAAAAAAGCCGAATTTTTCTACCCAGTTCAAAACTACTTCAGTCTCTTTAATTCAATATAAAAGATTGTACCCTTATTGGGCTCTGATTCAAACCAAATTTCTCCCCCAGCATGTTCAATTCCTCGCTTGGCAATTGCTAATCCAATACCGGAACCACTTGATTTTGTCGTAAAGTTAGGTAAAAATACTTTGTTATAATTGTCTTCAGGTATGCCCATACCATTATCTCGAATTGATATCTTCACATGCTGATCGATCAATTCAATTTTTAAAGTGACTTCTACCTTACTATCTCCTGATCCACTTTGTAATGCATTCAGAACCATATTATTAAAGGTCCTCTCCATTATTTTAGGATCGGCTAAGGCATAAATATCTTCCTCAGGTAAATTTAAGTTGATATTGACATTCTCTGCTTTAAAAAAGTCAACGACCTTTTTTACTATTTCACTAATACAAATCCTTTCGTTTGCAGGAATAGGCATTTTAGCAAATGAAGAAAAAGAAGTTGCTATATCACTTAAATTCTCAATTTGCGATAAGATGCTATCAATTTTTGCAGAAGCATCAGGCATTGGGCCATCTGATCGTTGGATTTTCATCTGAAGATGCTGCAAAGAGAGCTTCATTGGCGTAAGCGGATTCTTAATTTCATGTGCCACTTGCTGAGCCATTTCTCGCCAAGCAGACTCCTTTTCTGTTTTACTGAGTGCAAGTCTACTCTTCTCCAGTTTCAGAAGCATTTGGTTATATTCTTTAATTAGCAAGCCAATTTCATCATCTACTTGCCAGCTTATAGGTTTATTTTCAGCAGATAGATTAACTTGAGACAATTTCTGCTTAAGTAGGTTTAAAGGCGAAGTTAGAATTTTAGTTGCTGCATAAGCCAAAAAGATGAATATGATAAATGAACCCACAAAAATATTAAAAACATTATTCAATAGGTCGGTCAAAAGCAGATCATACTCTTTATTCGATTTAAAAAATGGACTACCCAAAATGGCTAACAACTCGCCTGAATTAAAGGAACGAATCCCAACATACGCAGATTGATAATTGAGATTTCCAACCTGTTCCTCCAGTGTGATCATTTTTTGACCATTCTGATAAATTGAAGCATAAGCTTGCGGGTTAATTTTATAGGATAGCAAGTTTTTCTCAAACACTTGGGGCTGACTCGTAAGAAATAATTGACCATTTAAATCATAAAGATTTATATCTGCATTGATGATTTTCGTAATAGTGGAAATTTCATTACTTAAATTGGCCTTATCAACGATTCCATTTTCATACTCCATTAACAAGGGAACTAACTGGCCTGCGACTCTATTCGTATTTTCTTCATATTTGGAAACTATATCATCTAAAAAAGTAGCATTCACAAATCCAATGGTTGATATACTTACCGATAAGAGCGGAATTAAAAATGCAAGTGAAAAATACAATTGAATTTTAGCACTAAGCCCAATGGTTCTTGTTTTCCAATAAATTTTAAGGAACTGAATAGCTGAAATAGTGAAAACCAATATAAAGCATAGAATAAAGAAGAACGAAATATTAGAAAAAAAGCGATACCAAAAATTACTCACTTTACTGAACAGTAACTTTTCATCATTATCCACTACAACATTAAATTGAAAGTCCCCTTCCGATTGAATTTTAAGAAGCTGACGATCATTTGTGATTTCTTTTTGGACAAAATCAGGGAAATTAATGTCGCCTACACTATAAGATAATGTATCGTTCTTATATAGCGCATAATCATAAGGCGTCTCGGAAAAAATTGGAACATTGCGATTTCTTACTAATAATTCTGGAAACACATTATCTGGCCTGATCTTCTTCGGCTTAAATTCCAAAACAATTTTAGCAAATACAAAATCGTAGTGCTTGATCTCAAAAACGTAAATGTATTTTCTCTGTAACTGATTTCCCTCTGTGTTGCCTACCAAATACAGTTTTATTTCTCCTCTCCTGTTTCGTTCATTCATCTGCTGGATTGGATAAGATGAGGACATGGGTAGAGTGCCACTAGGATAAATAGTATTTCCCCCTGCATCGAAAATTTTAACAGACTTATCATACTTATCAAAATAATCATTCAAATAATACTTTTCTATCTTATCAACTATCGTTTTATATGGAGTTAAAGGCATCAAAAACTGCCTCTTAATATACTCATCTTGTCTCAGACTTTCGTCCAACTGCACCAGCATATATTCAGCTAATACATCATTTCCGTTGATGATTCTATCAGCCAAAATGTTTCTTTGCATTGCTTCGCTCTTTTTCTCTAACGATTGCACTGCAATGGAATTTACTACTGCGACAGCCGTAATCAATAAAAACAAATATATGAAGCTCAAGAAATTTATGCTCTCTAATGCCTTTCCAAGCTTAGCAAAATAAATAACTGCATTTAATATGAGAACAGTACCCCCAATCCAAACAATGGCATAGCCAAAAAAGAACGTAAAAAACAAAAAGAGACCAAAACAACATAATTGAATTAATACAAAACGTATAGGGTCTAGGTGTTGAGAAGCATTGTAGAAATGTGTTAATGTAAATACCTGAAATGTCAGAAAACCAAACAGCAAAACAATCCCAAAGGATAAAATCTGAAATATGCTGAATTCGATCGACAAAGTACTATCTAGGCCCCAATTAGAATGGATATAGATAAGATAAATAAAATAGAAAACACTAATTGTAGCCAAATAAGAGAGCAAATTCACCAAGAGCATTATGTTAGTTTTTCCTTTTGAAAGCTCTTTCAAGTACTTTGAAATTTGCTTAATCGAAAAATGCCCCATCAAGAAAAATAGCACACAATTTATTATCAAATAACCTAAGGAGGGATTAAAATCGGAAGAAGCAAAAAACTTAGGATCAAAGAGACTTAAGACCTTAAAATGAAAAGGAAAATCGAAAATTTCCATCATCCCCCATATGGCACAGATTCCAGTTATAAATACCACTAGCTTTACCGAAAGGAATTTTCTCTGTTTACTGAAATTCCAAAGTAGAAGAATCAGCATCCCGACCAACATAAACTCTAACAGAAGAATACAATAATGCAGTGCCTTATTATAATTTTCGAAATTTTCAAATAATGAAATAAAGAAAATCGGTTCCCCTTCTAAATCCCTCAAAGCAAAAGATCCGTCCACTTTGGAATGATGAAGTCTGATGTTCGATGGGGGCAATATATCAGTATTATAACTAGACTGAATATACTCATTATTCACATCATAATATTCAAATAGAGGAACTACAGACACTAGGTTTATCTGACCATTTTTTGACTTTATAGAATATTCTAGATATTGACCTGCCGACTTATTAACAAAATACCAGCCTTCTTTCCGATACTTCTTAGACTCCGGGGCGAAATGTTCATCAGACCAATAAACCAAAGAAGTATTCTTAAAGATAAAGAAAGGATAGGCACTATTAATGGCATTCAAAGACTCGAAATCAAGAGAATTATTTCTTTCAAAATAATTCTTCCATTCTTTCTTAGCATTTTCAACCTTTCGAAGTTCTTGATGGAGCCTAGTTTGTGTTTTCGCAATGAAGTTCTCTTGATCTACTTCTTTAGAATGATAGTAACTTCTAAGTGAGGTTATTAACGTTATTAAAACGAACACTACAATAAAAATAGAATACTTCTTCACAGCAAATTGATGAATTTACAAAGCATCAATATAGCAATAATCATACTGGAGTTTGAATCTAAAATTGAAATAGCTGTAAATATGTAAATTGGATAGCACTTATTACGAATGCTGTCTTCTTGAAAGGAGTTCTTTAATATTGATTTTTCTATTCTGTTTTTTACTGTTTCTATACCATAAAACACCAATCACCATCGCGACTAGATAAGGAGCAGCAAAGAGATATAAGATCCCAAAATTTAATGAGCTGGCAATTCCTATCTCGCCATTATTGACATTATTTTCAACAGTAGCTCGACACATTGCGCATTGAGCTAAGATCTCATTAAGATTAATAAAAAGGAAGGCAAATACCAAAAACAGTAACTTCTTCATTATTATAATTTTTAAATAGAACTGATAAATACTCCCATAAGTTCTCTTACATTAAGATAAAACAATTTTATTAGTAGGAATAATATGGACTAATCATAAAATAAACTACAACACCGGTGACTGACACTATCAACCATATCGGAAATGTCCATTTCACAATCTTTTTATGTTTCTCAATCTTATCGGTTAGCGCATAATAAAACGCAAAGAGTACGAATGGTACTACCACAGCAGCCAACACAATATGAGGTAATAAAATACCCAAATAAAATCCTCTCCAAAATATCACATCTTTACTTTTCTCCACCTCATCTAATATTCCATTACCATTTACATCACCATATATAGTGGAATCAGCCGTAGAATGATAAATCACATAGCTGATTAAAAATAAGCTGCCTAAAGTAAAAGCGATTGACATCATGCTTTTATGAGCAATAATATTCTTTTGTTTAATAAAATACACGCCCAGAAGGAGTACAATTGTGGTAATCGAATTAAAAGTAGCATTCAAATGCGGTAAAATATATACCCAGTCCCCTGCTCCTTCAATCTTTTCAGGAGCAAAAATTAATATCCCAACAAGAACTGGAATAGCAATTGACAAGCCCCAAATCAACTTAATATATGACTTTTGTTTTGTATCTAGCACTTTCATTTACTTATTACTTAATAAAACTCTGATCTCTAAAATCAATCTGTCTACCTCTTTTGTTTCATATCCATCATAATAGCCTCTAATCTTGTTGTCTTCATCCAATAAAACTAAAGTATTTTCCACAAGAAACGTTTCTTCAGAAGGATGCTTGCTGCCCCATTCCTCAGTGGGAAACCCGAATAAGCAATTCACTAACCAATCCGTATGACTCTCAGAATAAAGATAGGTTTTCGCTCTATCTTCAGCCAAGAAGGATTTATAATTCACATTAGTTTCTTCTTCACCAACTGCTATCAAGCTTAGGACATTCAGTGATAAATCATTGAAGGTGTTGAAAACTCTATTCAGTTCATTTTTTATAGTTTGAATTTGCGAATCTTGCAGATTAGGGAAATGAACTACTTTAAAGTCTACTTGGTAAACATCCTCAATCTTAAAAGAATCTCGTTGGTTCAAATCGGAAAATATAACAGAACTTTTCTCGACTATTGAGTCATTACAATACAATTTATCTTCATTTTCAAAAAACACCGGTAATGCAAACTCATTTTCACCATAAGACCTCAAAAACAAATAAAGTATTACAGGAAAACTGAGGGTAATCAGTAGAATTAAAATTTTCGTCTTCTTCATAAACAAAAAAATCAGGCCGATTTAAAGCAGCCTGATTATATATATATTCAAATTGTAAAAGCTTAGTTCCTGATATTAAAGATTGCGGTGCCTTCTACCATTAAAGCTACTACAAGCCATAAAATCAATATAGTAGGAATCATAATAGACCAGATCAACGCTTTCTGTTCATGCTTTAAGTGCATAAACTCAGCCACTATATAAAAGGCCTTCACTATTGTTAATCCAAGGAATATAGAGACTAGAATAATCCCTCTTGGTAAAGTGAAAGCAAAAATAAATTCAATTATTGTTACAATTGCCAATATAGCAGCGACTTTCCAAATCTTCTTGGTCTTTTCCTTATCTTCAGGGATTACCTGAACATTATTAGTTTCTTCTTGTGACATATCTTAAGTAAAGTTAAATCAAGTAAAAAAGTGTAAATACGAATACCCAAACCAAATCGACAAAGTGCCAATACAGTCCCGTTTTTTCAACCATTTCGTAATGTCCTCTTTTTTCATAGGTGCCTACTACTGCGTTGAAGAATATGATAAAATTAATAACAACCCCACTAAAAACGTGGAATCCGTGAAATCCCGTTATAAAAAAGAATAAAGAAGCAAATAGTGGAGGACCATACTGATTTTCTGTAAGATTCGCACCAAAAATTGTCTCTCCCATCGCATTGACTGTTCCTTCAGCAGTTCCATGGATAAAGTGACTCCACTCCCAAGCTTGACAAGCTAAGAAGGTTAAACCTCCAATAATGGTCCACAGCATCCATTTGATCACGCCCTTACGGTCCATTCTGTGACCAGCTTCAACCGCTAACACCATCGTAACGCTACTTAAAATCAAAATAAATGTCATGATTCCAACGAAAATCAATGGCGCGTGCACTCCATGCAAGAATGGAACTGCTTCAAAAACCATTTCAGGAATCGGCCAGTATTCTGTGCTGAACGTAAATTCAGAAACTGTACCCTGATAAGCAGGATGTGCGTAGCGAATTAGACCATAAGTTATTAATAAAGCTGAAAAAGAAAATGCATCTGATAAGAGGAAAAACCACATCATGAGTTTTCCATAACTAGCATTCATAGGGGCTACTCCACCTCCCCATCTGCTTTTGGTAGTAGTATCGATTGTTGCAGTAGTTGCCATAAATTTAACTGTTCAAAATAGGATTAATGATTTAACAACAAAAATATATATAAATATACCCAAAGTCCATCTAAAAAGTGCCAATATGTTGTACACATTTCCATTTTCACCATATTTTTAGAATGAACCTTGTATTTAAAAGCCGAAAATAACATAATTAATATAAATATCAGCCCCGAAATCAAATGAAATGCATGCAAACCTGAAATTACATACAAAAAAGATCCTGAAGGATTCCCAACAAAGTAAACATCTCTATCTACTAATGCTCCCCAGGCTTCATACTGCCCTACAAAAAAGGCCACAGACAAAACAGCTGTTAACATCATGAAAAGCTTCAGATTTTTAAAGTTATTCTTTTTGGCGGCTAAATAAGCTAAATGCATCGTTACACTACTAGCCACTAAAATAATGGTATTGTACAAAAAGACATTGGGTAATTCAAAAATCAACCAGTTACCCTCAGATTGTCTTACAATGTAAGCACTTGTCAAAGCAGCAAAAATCATCACTACAGTGACAATAAATAACCACAATGCAAATTTTAGCGGGTGCATCGAAAGTATTTTTATACTTGGTTGTAGTTGTTGTTCTTTGTTTAAAGAAGTTTCCATAATTAAATTTTATCTAAAAGATAAGCTACCTGAACTATTGGCAAATACAAAAAAGATCCAAACATTATCTTCAAAGCTGCTTCCTTACTACATTCCTTCATCAAATAAAATGTTTGACTGAGAAACAAAACCCCGCAAATAGTAGCTACCAAAGCAGAGTTAATTCCTGTTATCCCAAATTGCGTAGGTAATAAACCAAGTGGAATTAAAAACAAGGTATAAATCATAATTTGAATTGCTGTATTCAAATCCTTCTTACCGCCTGAAGGTAATAACTTGAAGCCTGCCTTTTTGTAATCTTCATCAGCCACCCAAGCTATTGCCCAAAAATGGGGGAATTGCCAAATAAACTGAATTCCAAAAATAATCCATGCTTCAATACTAAAACCATTTGTAGCGGCAACCCAACCTAATAAAGGGGGTAAAGCACCGGGAATAGCACCAACAAAAACAGCAATTGGCCCTACTCTTTTTAAGGGAGTATATACAAAACTATAAAGTACTAAAGAAAGAAATGACAGGATAACTGTTAACACATTGGTGTAGATGAAAAGTAATCCTAAGCCAGCTATACCCGTAATAATAGCGAATATAATAGCTTCTTGGACAGAAATTCTACCAGTAGGCAATGGTCGATTTTTCGTTCGGTCCATTTTTTTATCGTACTCAACCTCTAAAATTTGGTTTATAGTTACGGCAGAACCAGATACTAAAAACCCTCCTAAAGATAAAAAAGCCAATACTACATAGTTAATACCACTTCCGCTGAAACCTAACACATAACCGAAAGCGGAAGAAAAAGCCACTAAAAAGCTTAATCTAGGCTTTAGCAGAATTAGAAAGTTCTTAGCATAACTCAAGACAAAGTCTGAGATTGTTAAGTTTTGTGATTTAGGATATTGCATACTCCTTTATATTAGTTTTTTGAGTAGTATAAACTACCTGCAAAAAGATGTAAAATTGTGCTCCAAAAATCATACTACCTAGTACTAAATGAATGGGCTGAGCCCAAAACGGTATAGCAAAATAAGCCATTATAGTACCCGATAAGATTTCCAGTATTATCAAGCTCATTAATATTTTCACATTTCTAAAAATATTCTTCAACTCTTCTTTTGCCTGATACAATTTGAACAAAAGATAAATATGAATAATTGCAATTGCGATCGAAAAAGATCGATGAATATAGAATTCCAAACCTAAGCCTTCAATCCAGCTACCTCTAAGCGCATCTCCTAATCTCTCCGCAACCAAATCTAAAGACTCTCTCACTTGAGTTCCTAAAATAACCTGTACCAATATCATGAGCATCGCAGCTATAAGAACATAAGTAATCTTTTTATGGTCCGTTATGCGTAACTTCTTCGCATTCTGTCTCAGAGTAACTACAAAATACAAAGCAGTCAATACCGCTAAAATAACTAAAGCTAACACCATATGAATTGTTATAAGCCAAGAAAGCAAATTGGTAGACACTACCACAGATCCTATCCAGCCTTGGATTAGCACTAAAATCAGAGAAGAAAAAGCTAAAATAAATATAGTCTTTTGAGCCTTAAAATATTTTAATGAACCCAAGACACATAAGATAATCAACAAACCTACTACAGCCCCTAAAAGTCTATTCAAATATTCTGTCCAGGTTTTTGATGCATTAAAAGCAGCTTCGTTTTTTATTGACTCATCATCTAAAATGGCTTTCCCAATTTCAGAATAACCAAATACATCTAGATATTTTGCGAACTTAATGTTCTTCTGATGTCTATAATCAGCATAAAAATCTTGATAATCTTTTGGTAATTCTTCTACGGAAGTTGGAGGAACCCATTGACCAAAACATTTCGGCCAGTCAGGGCATCCCATACCTGATCCGGTACTTCTTACAATCCCTCCTGCAAGGATCAAAAGATAAACAGCTACTACCGTAACTGTTACTAAATTACGATAATAGCTGCTTACTTTAAATGATTTATTATGCGTTTGACTTTGCATCAGCTGTTTTATCAACAACTTCTTTTTTTGCTAATTCAACTTCATGATCTAAGTTAGACTCAGGAGTTTGCGACAATGGAATATGCTGAGGAATGAAATCCTTCTCCGCTCCTGGTTTACTGTAATCATAAGGCCATCTATACACCTTAGGAATCTCTCCTGGCCAGTTACCATGACCTGGCTCAATTGGAGTTGTCCATTCCAAAGTATTGGATCTCCAAGGATTCTGCGGTGCCTTCTTTCCCCTATACATTGAGTAGAAGAAATTAAACAAGAACAAGAATTGAGCTGCTACAGTAACAAAAGCTGCGATAGATACAAACATATTCAAATCAGTATAACTACTGAAAGCATCGAAATTTGTCCATGAATAATATCTTCTTGGAAATCCAGCAATACCAATGTAGTGCATAGGGAAGAATATCATATAAACCCCTATAAACGTCATCCAGAAGTGAATGTGTCCTAATTTTTCATCCATCATTCTTCCGAACATCTTAGGGAACCAATGATACACACCCGCTAACAATCCAAATATTGATAAACTACCCATTACCAAGTGGAAGTGAGCAACAACGAAATAAGTATCGTGTAATTGAATGTCAATTACTGAGTTACCTAGGAAAATACCTGTTAAACCACCCGATATGAAGAAAGAAACCAAACCAATTGAGAACAATGTGGCTGGTGTAAAAATAATATTACCTTTCCAAAGCGTTGTTAAGTAATTAAATACTTTAACAGCTGAAGGAATCGCGATAATCAATGTTAAGAACATGAAAACTGAACCTAAGAAAGGATTCAATCCTGAAACGAACATATGGTGAGCCCATACTACGAATGAAAGAACTGTAATACCTAACATAGAACCAATCATCGCTCTATAACCAAATATTGGCTTTCTTGAATTCGTTGCAATTACTTCTGATGTGATACCCAAAGCAGGCAACAATACAATATATACTTCAGGGTGTCCTAAGAACCAGAACAAGTGCTGATATAGAATAGGACTACCACCCATATTTGGCAAGGCCTCCCCGCCAATGTAGATATCAGATAAGTAGAAAGAAGTACCAAAGCTTCTATCAAATACTAATAACAAAGCGGCAGCAAATAAAACTGGGAATGATAATAAACCAATAACAGCAGTTAAAAAGAAAGCCCAAATTGTTAAAGGCAATCTAGAAAATGACATTCCTTCTGTTCTTAAGTTAATAACTGTAGTAATATAATTAATACCACCTAAAAGCATCGAAACAATAAAGAATACCATGGCTACTAACCAAAGCGTCATCCCCAACTGGGAACCTTGGATAGCTTGAGGCAGTGCACTCAATGGCGGATAAACTACCCAACCACCAGCTGCAGGACCTGTCTCAATAAAAATAGATGACATCATTACCACACTTGATGCAAAAAAGAACCAGTATGATAACATATTCATAAAGCCTGATGCCATATCTCTAGCTCCGATCTGCAATGGAATTAGATAATTACTAAAAGTACCACTTAGACCGGCTGTCAAAACAAAGAATACCATTATAGTACCATGCATTGTAACCAATGCAAGATAAAACTCTGGATCGAGTTGACCAGTTTCGCTAATCCAACCACCTAATAATGGTTTCAACCAAGTAAGTTGCATCTCAGGGAAGCCTAACTGCAAACGGAAAATCACTGACATTCCGACTCCAATCAGCCCCCACATTATACCTGTGATTAAGAACTGCTTACCAATCATCTTATGATCAGTAGTGAAAATATATTTTGAAATAAAGCTTTGTTCGTGATCATGATGCTCATCATGCTGAACATCTTGACCTATATTTACTTCTGCCGTTGTTGACATAACTTTATGATTTAATTTTTTAGTCTAACTCTTTGTTATCAATTCCTGTTTTCAAAATAGCCAACTCTTTTAAATCGCTAGGCACTTTTGTTAAATATTCAGGGTTTCTCTTCAGGAATGACTCCTGCTCTGCATACCATGCTCTGTAATCTTCTGGTTCGTCCACTATCAAAGTTAACTTCATGGAATAATGACCTCTACCACAAACCTCAGTACATGCGATTTCATAATTGAACTCAGGATCATTCAATTCTTCTCTCATCTCTTCTGTCGACTTAGTAGCCGTAAAGGTAAACGAAGTAGGCATACCAGGAACTGCATCCATTTTCAACCTAAAATGAGGTGCAAAAACACTATGTAGAACATCTCTTGCCCTAATATTAAATGTTACAGGCTCTCCTTTTGGGATATGCATCTCGCGAGGAATAAAGTCATCATATGAGGCTTTGTCATTGAAGTCAATACCAAACGAATTAGTTGCTTCAATCACTCTATAATCAGAGTTACCTAATTCACCGTCAAGTCCTGGATAACGAACTCCCCAAGCAAACTGGTAGCCCATTATTTCAATATTATTAGTGTTTTCTGGTGCTGGTGCAGTTATATCCGTCCACACTCTCCAGCCTGTAAATACCAAAATAGCAAGCACTACTGCTGGAACGAAAGTCCATACAACTTCCAATTTATTATTTTCTGGGTAAAAAAGCGCTTTGGAATTCTCTTTGTACTGGTACTTCCAAGAGAAATAGAATAATAAGATTTGAGTCAAAACAAATACAACTCCAGTTACAGCCATTGTAGTCCAGAATAAAAATTCGTATTCTGAACCATGCTCAGATGCAACGGGTAAATTATAATTTTCAAACTCCTTAAAAGAATACCAAAAGAACAAGAACCCAGTTCCGACCAAGAAGACCAAAAACATGGCACCGTTTATTTTATTAGAGCTCGTTTCTAATTTATCAGTATTTCCCTTGGCTACGCCAATCAAAGATGAAATTCTGAAAATCAAGAACAAAATTGCTAATAAAAGTACTACTCCTAAACCTATAGCTAAATTGAACATATATATTGCTGTTACTAAATTAAATTAAAATACGTGATGATGTTCTGCCTCTTTGATCATCGGATGATTCTTTGCCACTAATGGATATTTAGATAATCCAGTTAATGCTACAAACAAGAAGGCTACTCCAAAAACGATCGCCATACCTATCTCTAATAAACCAAATCCTCCATTTTCTTTCATAACACCTGGTGTTACCATCAGATAAAAATCAAACCAATGACCGATTAAAACAATAATTGTAACGATCTTCAAGAAAACAGTATGTCTTTTTGAATCTCTTGGCATGAAAACCAAGAATGGAAAGAAAAAGTTTAAAATAAGATTAACAAAAAATACAATACTATAATGATCACTTGAAAGCCTTTCTATGAAGTAAACAGTCTCTTCTGGAATATTGGAATAATAGATCAACATGAACTGCGAGAACCATATATAAGTCCAGAAAATAGAGAAGGCAAAAACAAATTTTCCTAAATCATGTAGAACACCAGTATTCACGATTTTTAGGTATCCATTCTCTTTTAAAATTACAGTGATCAAAGTGATAGCTGCTAAAGCTGTAACCCACCAAGAAGCAAATACATACCAGCCGAACATTGTTGAGAACCAGTGAGTATCAATGGATAACACCCAATCCCAAGCAGAAGTTGACGAGGTAACTGCAAAGAACACAATAAATCCTGCTGAAATTCCTCTTAGTTTAAAGAAATAACTCTCTCCACCATTCAAATCCTCTTCCAAGGACTTTTTACGAATCCAACGGAACATTAAGAACCATACTACAAAATACACTACCATTCTTGCTACGAAGAAAGGTGTGTTCAAATATCCTTGCTTGCCTGCGATGATTGAATCATACTCAGGATCATTTACGTCATACAAATAATCATGGGTCCAGTGAAAAATATCATGACCTCCAAAAAAGAAGATTGCTAAAGTCAAGATAAGTCCGATTGGTAACCAATTACCGAAAGACATTGGGATTCTTATTAGCGCAGCAGACCATCCCGCTTGTGTTACATATTGAATAGCAACAAAAAACACTCCTAAAAGCGCTAGACCCACGAAGTACATATTGTTAATCCATAAGTTAGCATAGATTCTCTTTAACCAGCTTGGATTGCCAGCGTGCTCGCCACCATGACCCGCTTCTGTGTGCTCAGCACCTTCAAAATGGTCCTGATCAGCATCTTCCGTTACATGAGCACCATCATTCCCATCAGACATAATAGCACCGTCATGCATTTCTTCTGCATGACCACCTTCTTCACTATGATCAGCAGTACTAGCGAAATATGTACCTAGTCCAAATAATACAATCCCTACAATTGCTAAAATCGAAAGTGTCTTTTTCGCTTTTGAGGTAAATTCAAATTTTTCTTCAGCCATGATAACTTATCTTAAAACTGTTATATTAATCTTGTTTTTGTAAAGTTTGTACATAACGTACAATTTTCCATCTGTCCTCTTGCTGCACTTGCGAACCGTGAGCTCCCATTCTTCTAATTCCATGAGTAATTACATGAAATATATGTCCCTCTGATAATTGAGAAGTAGCGCCAGCACTATAAGATGGTACACCTTGATAGACTGCTCCTACTTTTGCAGTTTCATCCATTGATCCACCACCATTTTCCCCGTGGCAGTGCGTACAATACTTGGTATATAATACCTTACCTTCCGCAACAATTTCTTCTGTCTCTGGAAGGGGGTTTTTCATTATCCTAGCCGCTAATTCCACGCTATCCTTAGGTAATCTGTAAGGTAACATACCATTTTCATCCCTAGGAACAGTATTTTCAGCTGGCCTTCTCATGGTCATGCCAAAAGGATTGTTTGGGTTTGAATTAAAATACTCCCCATATTCATCCTCATCAGAAGAAACCCAAGCACCAGCATCTTTTTCCGTGATTTGTGTTAAAGGCTCATAAGAAACAGCATGATACATATTAGGAGCATATTCAGTTCCCGGATTATCTTCACCTGGACTACAAGCAACCATTACAACTGTCACTAGGCCGAAAAACAAGATTTGAAATATTTTATTTCTATTCATCATTTGATAATTCAACTTAAAACTTCTTTTCATTAATTTCTACGGCACCTGAATCTTTCAAAATCGCATTCAGTTCATCAGATGATTTGCTATTCTTAGCCAAATCTATCGCCATAACATGCTTGTCATCTGTGCTACGAATATCGTATATTCTAGGCTTTCCATAAGGCTTAAGGTTACTTATCACAAAGAAAGTTCCCACCATACCCAAAGCAGAAAGTAATACTGTTACCTCAAAGCCAACTGGTACGAAAGATGGAATTGCAATATGATCCTTACCTCCAATAATCATTGGCCAATCAATGCCCATCATATAAATCATCATTAAGAATGCAAGACAAGTTCCAGTGATACCAAACATAAAAGCTGCTATGGAAATTCTGGAGCGCTTGTAGCCCAATTCATCATCCAAACCATGAACTGGATATGGAGTATAACATTCATGAATTTTTACATCGCTACCGCGGACTTTCTTAACTGCGCTTAAAAGCACTGACTCGTCATCGAAAATCCCTACGATAAAGTTTTTACCGCTTTCCATAATTATTTTTTGTTTTCAATTTCACCTGAACTAGATTTCAATACTGCCTTTACCTCTGCCATATTAATCACTGGGAAGAATTTAGCGAAAGAGAAAAACAGTGTAAAGAATAAACCAAAACTGAATAGGTAGATTCCCATGTCATAAATGGTCGGGCTAAACATTGCCCAACTTGACGGTAGATAATCTCTATGTAGTGAGGTTACTATAATTACAAATCTTTCGAACCACATACCAATATTCACCACAATTGATAAAATGAATGTAGCCCATAAACTTGTTCTAATTTTCTTGAACCAGAATAATTGTGGAGATATCACATTACAAGTCATCATTGACCAATATGCCCACCAATAAGGACCTGTTGCTCTGTTTAAGAAAGCATACTGTTCATATTGTACTCCTGAATACCACGCCATAAACAACTCAGTGATATAGGCCACACCTACAATTGAACCGGTAATCATGATGATTATATTCATCAATTCAATGTGGTTAATTGTGATATAGTCCTCTAAGTTGTAAACCTTTCTGGTCACTAACATTAGCGTTAATACCATCGCAAATCCTGAGAAAATCGCCCCAGCCACAAAATATGGAGGGAAAATCGTAGTGTGCCATCCCGGAATAACCGAAGTAGCAAAGTCCATAGATACAATAGTGTGAACGGAAAGTACCAATGGTGTAGCTAAACCTGCCAAAACCAAAGAAACTGTTTCATATCGTTGCCAAGTTTTGGCAGCTCCATCCCATCCAAAACTTAAACCACCATAAATAGCCTTTGAAATTTTGTTAGTCGCTCTATCTCTGATTGTAGCAAAATCAGGAATCAATCCAATATACCAGAATACTAAGGAAACAGTGAAGTATGTAGAGATTGCGAAGAAATCCCATAATAATGGGGAATGGAAATTAACCCATAATGATCCCCAAGTATTTGGAATTGGAACAAACCAATAAAAACTTAACCAAGGTCTACCTGTGTGAATTAATGGAAATAACAAAGCACAAATAACGGCAAAAATAGTCATGGCCTCTGCTGCTCTGTTAATAGAGGTTCTCCATTTTTGACGGAATAGAAGCAGTACTGCAGAAATCAAAGTCCCTGCGTGACCAATACCTACCCACCAAACGAAGTTGGTAATATCCCATGCCCATCCTACAGTTTTATTCAATCCCCACATGCCGATTCCATCCCAAAGGGTAATGGCCAAAGCATAGCCTCCGACAAATAGTGCTCCTAGGGAAAGTGCCATAGCCGCCATCCATTTTGGATTTGGTTTGGCTTCTACATGCCTACAGATATCATGAGAAACATCATGATAGGTCTTATTTCCCGTTACTAATACTTCTCTTACTGGTGAAGTGACTTCCATATTGCTACAGTTATTAAATTAAGCCTTAGTATTTACTTTATCTTTATTTCTGATTTTGGTCATGTACCAAACGTTAGGTGCTACACGCAACTCTTCCAATACATGGTAAGCACGCTCTTCATTCACCTCTTTAATTGGTTCATCGGTTCTTTCTTTCAATTTCAAGTATTTAGAAATAGCAGAATCTTGATTATTCAAATCTCCAAAAACGATAGCGTCAGAAGGACAAGCTGAAGCACATGCAGTAGTTACATCTTTATCCTCCAATTTTCTTTTCTCTTTCTTCGCTTTCAATTTACCTGACTGAATTCTCTGAACACACATAGAGCATTTTTCCATAACTCCACGAGAACGAACCGTAACGTCCGGATTTAATACCATCTTACCGAGGTCATTATTCATGGCCATGTTTTTATCAAACTTGGTATTATCATGGTATTTGAACCAGTTGAATCGTCTTACTTTATAAGGACAGTTGTTAGCACAATACCTTGTACCCACACATCTATTGTAAGTCATTTGATTTAAACCTTCTGAACTGTGAGTTGTGGCCGCAACCGGACAAACAGTTTCGCAAGGTGCATTATTACAATGCTGACACATCATTGGTTGGAAGGTAACTTCCGGATTTTCAGCAGCTTTTTCTAAGCCTTTCGTATCATCTGCAGCAGCATCAGAGCTATAGTAACGGTCAACACGCATCCACTGCATATCTCTTCTCATTACTACCTCTTCTTTACCTACAACTGGGATGTTATTTTCTGATTGACAAGCAATTGTACATGCAGCACAACCTGTACATGAGTTTAAGTCTATTGCTAATCCCCAATGATGATTATTATATTTGTGACCATTCCAAAGTGTCAGTTTAGAAGGGGCAACTTTTCCTTTGCTCGTTGCAACATGAGGTTGAAAGTCCCTTTTCCAGTTTTTCTTTTGGTAATCTTCCAATAAAGCTTCCTGAATGACAGTCTCACGACCCATGAATGTTTGGTGCGTTTGAGTCTGAGCTAACTGATAGCTTCCTGCAGTTCCATCTATACTTACGCCAGAAGTTAATGCAAAAGACTTAGTACCATTTAGTTGGCCCAATAAAGGATATACATCGAATCCAACACCATTAGCAACTTTCCCAGCCATTTTTCTACCGTATCCTAAAGCAAGACCAATAGTACCATTAGCCTGACCTGGTTGTACCAAGGCAGGAACTTCCATTGCTTGACCGTTGATTGTAAGATTAATTTTTGAAGTCTTACCTTCAAAGATTTTGATTCCTAAATCATTCGCCATCTTTTGAGAGATGGTGGCATAGTTATCCCAAGTGGCCTTTGAAATTGGGTCTGGTAATTCTTGTAACCATGGATTATTGGCGTGTTGTCCATTCCCAATAGATACTTTTTGATAGAAAACTATCTCTAGACCTTCATTTGCAGTCTTGTAGGACTTATTGATTCTGTTTGCACATGCTGCTAAATCAACAGATTGAGCTGCTAAATCACTGCTTTCAACTTTGTAGGTGAAAACACCATTATATAATGTCTTATCCCAGAAGATATCGAATGTAGGCTCCTGACCACTGTAGTGATTTTCTTCCCAATTCTTTCTAAGAAAATTATAATATTCTTGTTTGTTACCAGTCCAAGTCAAGAAGCTGTCTTGAGCCTGACGGGTTTTGAAGAGCGGAGAAATAGTTGGCTGAGCTAAACTCAATTCTCCTTTCTTAGGCTCTGCATCGTTCCATGATTCCAGGAAATGATGATCAGGCGCTACATATTTTACTATATCAGCAGTTTCATCTTTTCTGTCAGAAGTAGAAACAGTCAATGATACCTTTTCCATGGCTGTCTTCAGCTCCTCTCCCAGTCCAGAATTATAAACAGGATTAGAATTATAGAATAGAACAGCGCTAATTTTTCCAGCTTTTGCATCCTTCACCATCTGGCTGAATGCTGCCTCATCTCCTTTTCTAGCATTTGAATACTGATTCAGATCAAGAGTAGCGCCATAATTATTCAACATGGAATTGATCCCGTTCACCAACAGTTGAATATCAGCATCATTAGAACCAGCAACTACTAAAGATTGCCCTTGAGAAGCGACCAAGTCTCTAGCCGCTTTTGTAATATTTGCGACCTCAACTTTATTAGTATTGATAGGAGCACTACCAGTCATTTTCGCTACTTCATTATAAAGTGCCGCTACGACTAATCCTTCTTGAGAGGGTCTAACAGGCGTTCTATAATCAGCGTTAGACCCAGTTAATGAAAGATTCGCCTCGAATTGGTAGTGACGAGACATTTTCTTGTTCTCGTTATTTACTTTTCTCGTCTTACTGTATTGTTTAGTATGCTCTATTGGCGAAACCCAAGTTCCGAGGAAATCAGCATTAAAACTTACAATTGTTTTGGCTTTACTAAAGTCATATGAAGGAAGTGCCTTTACTCCAAACATTGTTTCATTTGCAACCAACATTCCATGCTGCGAAATCGCATCATACATGATATGCTCAGTATTACCATACTTCGCAGCCATTTCCTTAATAGCTTTTAAAGTAGAGGGTGAATTAACAGTATTTGAAACTAATTTAATCTGTCCACCAGCATCGCTTATTGCTTGAAGCTGCTCCTTAATCTCTTTATCAATTGTACCCCAATCTGCATTCTTACCATCCTTCAAAGGACCTTTGAGACGCTCTTGGTCATACAAAGACAGGACAGAAGCCTCAACTTGCGCATTCACACCCCCTTGAGTGATAGAAGAATTTTTATTTCCTTCTATTTTGATTGGTCTACCTTCACGTGTTTTCACAACGATACTAGCGTAATCACCACCAACTGAATAGGTAGAAGCATAGTAATTAGGAATACCTGGATCTACATCAACAGGCTTATTTAAATAAGGGATTGCTTTTCTAACAGGTGCTTCACAAGCAGCAAGAGATGCTGCAGCTACACCAAACCCCATCATTTTCAAGAAATCTCTTCTGGAAGGACTACCACCATTAGACTCTTTCTTATCATTGATTGGTAAGTACTCAGGAAATTCCTTTTCCGCATTTTTAACAAATGAAGGATCATTTGTTAATTGTTCAGTTCCTTTCCAATATGTTTTTTGATCACTCATATCTATGATTAATGAAGTCGATTAAATTCTTTTACTTAATAATGACACTTTGCACACTCTAAACCACCTATGTCCACTACTTTCAAGTCGCCACCATCGTGTGCTTCAACTAATTGATCGTAATAAGCATTTCCCTTTGCATTTACTTTAGTCTCTCTGTGACAATTGATACACCATCCCATTGTTAATGTACTCCACTGTTTTACAACAGCCATCTCTTCAATAGGACCATGACATGTTTGACATTCGATTTCACCCACATTTACGTGCTGGGAATGATTAAAATAAGCTAAGTCAGGTAAATTATGTACTCTTACCCATTCTATTGGCTTGATATTATCACCATATTCACCAGTTTCAGGATCATAATCTATGGCTTTATATATTTTTGCAATCTCTTTTGATTCTGTTTTAATAGCAGTATGACAATTCATACAAATATTTGCAGAAGGAATATTTGCACTCTTGCTGATCATAACCCCTGTGTGACAATACTGACATTCAATTTCATATTGACCTGCATGTATCTCATGGGAGAAGGCAATCGGTTGAGTTGGCTGATATCCTTGCTGAACACCTACAGTGTAAAGGCCATCAATTACTGTCTTTGCTACAACCGCTGTAAAGATCAATATTACAAAGAATAAAAATCCGTTACTTCTAACTAACTTATTGAGGTTAAAGCTTTGATTTACATATTCCTTATCTCTCGCATCAACATTGTCTTTTTGATTGATGAATTTCGTTAAAACCGTTACGATCAAAATCAAAACTACCAAAATCAAAATTAGGACAATTACAAATCCAACTATGATAAGCGTAAGATATTCTGATGGAATACCACTACCTCCACCAGTTCCTGCCTCAGTAGAAGCACCAGCTGCAGCAGCAGTTTCTTCTTGTGGTGGATTTTCAGTTTGATACTTAATATATCCTAAAATGCTTTTGATTTCCTCATCTGCAAAGTAATCAAAGTTAGGCATTACCGCCTTACCATATTCGTTATACAGATTAACAGCATACTCATCACCGCTTTGAATGACTTTTTGAGAATTACTTATAAAATTAAGCAACCAAGGCAACTCTCTTCTTTCATAAACGTTTTTAAGAGCTGGTCCAACCATCTTTTGTTGAACCTGGTGACAAACAGCACAATTATTCTTAAATAGTTTTTCACCATTAGCAATAGCTTCTTCGCTTGTTGGCAACTCATCGGCCTGTGCGAAAGCATCGTTTGGTAATGATAAAAAACTCACTATTAGGAATGCTATAAAAGATAAGCGAGTAATATACGTTTTCAAGGACATATTTATTTGTTCATTTAGCATCTGGGAACACCAATTATTAATTGGGTACAAATCTACTGCCCAAAGCTATTATTTCAAATACATTTCGAATACAAATTTGGCATTTTTATTAAGCAATTCACAAAAAAGGGCTTAAACAACTGATTTTAAGCCTATTATGCTATTTTTATTAGTTAACACAAGTCTAATTTAGAAAAATTATAAATAGTGATGCTTTTGAACTATTTCTGCATTTACAGAAAATTAACGGAATAATACAATGAATTCACTGCTTAGTATTGAAATAGTAGTGATTCGTTGAAACGGCTCATATTTTAGTAATCTAAACTCATTGTGCTGTTTCGATTTACAATACCAGTTAAATCAACAATTTACCAAAGAAATAGCTTCATCCACTGAAAGTTTTTCCTTGAAGGTATATCTTGAATCCAACTGATCAGCTCTCCAAGTTTTACTCTACTTTTCTCCTGACATAGGATAAAGGTTCCAAATTTAATCGAATCGATAACAAAACAAATACCCCTCTAAAACTCTGATTCGATAAAGCTTTTATGTATCAGCAGGGCACAAAGCAAATGATAGTATAGTATTGTCACAAATAGACCTCCTCCGTAGAAATTCACATTTTGTTCAACATAAATGAATTCAATGAGTATACTAATACAAACTATAAAACTAACTTATCAAATGAAAAAATTAACATTTAGAAACGGAGATGTTTTACCTGCTTTAGGTCTTGGAACTTGGAAATCAGAGCCCGGTGAAGTGTATGAGGCGGTTTTAGAAGCCATTAAAGTAGGCTATCGACATATTGATTGTGCGTATATTTATGGAAATGAAAAAGAAATAGGAGACGCGCTTCAAAAAGCGTTCAAGGACGGTTTATGCTCCAGAAAAGAGCTTTTCGTGACCTCTAAATTATGGAATAATGCTCATCTTCCTGAGGATGTTGAGCCTGCACTAAATAAGACGCTAAAAGACTTACAGTTAGAGTACTTAGATCTTTATTTAATGCATTGGTCGGTTGCGTTAAAGCCAGAAGCGGAATTTCCAAAATCGGGTGATGACTTTCTTGGACAAGACTTAGCTCCGATTCAGAAAACTTGGAAAGCAATGGAAAACTTGGTTGAAAAAGGACTCACTAAACATATTGGAGTCGCCAATTTCAACGTAAATAATCTGGAAAAACTGAGAGGAATTGCTGACATTAAACCGGAGATGAATCAGGTCGAACTACATCCTGCACTAGTTCAGGACGACTTAGTAACATTCTGCAAAAAGCACGACATATTGGTGACAGCTTATTCTCCCTTGGGATCAAAAGATAGAGTAAGCCAAATGAAGAAAGATGATGAGCCAGATCTTTTTGAGCTCGACTCTGTAAAATCTATAGCCCAAAAACACGGCAAAACGCCCGCTCAAATATTAATTGCATTTGCACTTAACAGAGGGATATCGGTGATTCCGAAATCTACCAATGCAGGTCGAATCAAACAAAATCTTGAAGCGGATGAGATTAATCTAAGCCCAGAAGAGGTCGAAGAAATCAGCAAATCTGATAAAAATTACAGATTTGTGGATGGCAGCTTCTGGACTCAAGAGGGTTCCCCATACAGCATGGAAGACCTTTGGGGTTGAGTAATTAATAATTAAAAACAACGAACTATTAGGTAATTAAGAAGATAACAGCCGATGGAGCCAATTTCATCGGCTTTTTAATTACTCCATTTAAAAACTTCTGTAAGCAAATTAATCATTTGATTTTAAGAAATAGAAGTGCAGTACTATAGGCATCACCAAGCGCTGTATGTCTCTCTAAGGGTTCAATTTTGTATCTTTCTAAAAGGGCGTCAAGCGAATAATTCTGTGGATTAAATTTAAGGTCAGGATTATCTCTTTGGTCTTTCTGAATTGCCAAGTCAGCTGTATCCAAGACCTGATTTACTAAACGAACTCCTGGAAAGTGCTCCGATAAATATCGGTTTATTAATCCAATATCATACCTAGCATGCTGTGCAACTAAAATACTATTTCCAATATATTTTAGAAAAGCCAAGAGTACTTTTTTCGGCTCCATTTTATGCTCTTTCCCAGATGCCATGATTTCGTGAATCTCTACATTAGCAGTCATACCTGATTTACCCGTATCAATAAAAAGATGGAAGGAATCTTTCACGGAAACACTATCGTTTTTAATCTTTACTGCGCCAACTGACAATAAATCTGCACGATCAATTCTTAGAGATGAAGCCTCTGTATCTAGTACCACAAAATCGCCCGAAACCCCTTTATCAGAATTATTGAGTTCAAAATAATCGAGAATTTCCTCTGGATAGTCGGGTTTAGTACTCTTTTGCCAAAACTTAAAACCCATCACTTAATTGAAATAATTTAACTGAAATTTTAATTCGATCATCTGCTGCAATGCATAAATAGGTTCGAAAGCATTTCTCAATACCTGTCTATCAAACTTTGAGATCTCCTTAATTGGAATAAACCTTCCGGAATCATCATTTCTGATTCCTTCCGAAGCCCTAAAATGTTGTAAAAGTTCGTAAGCCTGTACTGCATCTATAAAGACCTCCTTTCTTGATTTATCTTGTTGCGCTAAAAACAAATACCTCTCTACCGTATTTTTAATCGTGATATTCCCTGCCTCTAAACATAAAACTCTCGCAATGTCTGCTAATGGCATTAACGCTCTTCCCTTTAGATCAAAGTCCTCTTTGTGAGCACCGGATCGCTCAACGATTAAATTCTTGAAAAAACTTAGCGGTGCAGGATTCTGAGTAGCATTTTTTGCTAGATAATTGAGAAAAATTCTATTGGATTTTATTTCAGTTTTTAAATGCTTGTCCAGTCTTTCTACCAGCCCTTGGTCACCATAGATATATCTGTAGTCGAAAAATATTGTAGCCATCAAGAGAGCCTGCTTCTCTGGAGTGCGAATCCAGCCCTGAAAACGCTTCTCCCATTCAGAAATAGTCAGGCACCAGTCAGGATTTCCTGCCATCATATTAGCTGGACAATATTCGAAGCCGGCCTGATGGAGGGTATCGTTTACTCGCCGGCCCAATTGGATAAAATACTCTCTCGTATAGTTTAGCTGAGCTGCATCAACCTCTCCAAAAATAATAGCATTATCCTGATCAGTTTGTAATAATTGCTCTTCCCGACCTTCACTACCTAATGAAATCCAGGCAAAGTCTACATCAGGTTTGAGGTACTTCTCTTCCTCTAAAGCAGCAATTGCGAATTTTATGGCTTTCTTAATGAGCGCATCATTAATGGTCGTAATAAGTTGCGATAAAACCGAGATTTTAAGATTTTGCTGCAAATAATACTTAAGGAAAGAAGCTACTTCATTTCTATATGAACACAGCTTTTCCAAGCTATCCGCTGCTTCAATACTGTAAAGAATTGAAAAAGGATTTAATTGAAGTTGAGAGAATAAAGATTGTTGACTAAAGATTCCATATACCTCCTCATTTTTGGTGATCAACAAATGCTTTACATTTTGTTTGAGCATACTAATCACATATTCCGCCAGTGGCAGTCCCAATTCTTTAGAAATTAGCTGGATAGACATGATTTTTGTAATAGGATCACTAATTAAAGCAATTCCTCCACCCACTTTGGCTCTAAAATCCGTATCGGTAACAATACCCACAGCTTTACCTTGTTCATCTTTCACGATCAAAGCATTTGAAGATTTAGCTGTTATTTCCCTTGCTGCCTCTTCTATAGATACGGTAGGCTTAACACAGATCAGGGGTTCGCTCAGCTCCTCCACAGGTCTTTGCCAGCTTAAGAAATCAGCTCCACCTGCCTCTTTATTCTGTTGATAAATCGCCTGAAACCCTGAAGGTTTCTGGCCAGAAGCAAGACCAGCTGCAAAAAATAAGCTTAGGTCTTTATTAGATTCTAGGATAGGTTTAAATATAGAAAGCGGAAAAGCATAAACCAACGACTCTTCCTGACAGAAGGCTTCAAACACATAAGGATTGCCTGTAAGCATAGCTCTAACTCCAAATAGTTCCCCTTCATCGCATGCATCGATCAGAACTTTCTTCTTATCTCTATTTTCGTTTAGCAGGATCTCACCTTCCTTCAAGAAATAGATAAAGGGCTTAGCTTTTTCTTTTTGCTGAAAAACTAATTGGCCTTTTTTAAAATAAAGCACCTCTGCCTCTTCACTTAGGCGTATTATTTCTTCCCTTGCTACCTTATCAAAAGGAGGAAAGCGTATGATAAAGTCTGCTATCTTGGAAGAAATAATATTCGCCATTTAGTTTAAATCATGAATTAATGCTAAGCTAAAAGACTACGCTATTTTAAACGCAGTATTTTAGCTTAACAGCTACTTCTTTCCTTCAATAATAGATTCTACCACTTCCGGATTCAAAAGAGTAGAAGTGTCCCCCAAATTGCTTGTATCACCTTCTGCTATTTTTCGAAGTATTCTTCTCATGATTTTCCCTGATCTGGTTTTAGGTAAGCCTTGTGTAAACTGCATTTTATCCAGCTTAGCAATCGGTCCTATTTGATCGGTTATCAACTGATTAATTTCCTTTCGTAAGTTATCATGAATCCTCCCTTCACCGGTATCTTTTAAAGTAATATATCCGTAAAGTGCATTTCCCTTAATTTCATGAGGGAAGCCTACAATTGCACTTTCAGCTACAGCTGGGTGCTCATTAATGGCATCCTCAATAGGAGCAGTTCCAAGATTGTGACCCGATACAATAATTACATCATCCACTCTACCTGTGATTCTATAATAACCTACTTCATCTCTTAAGGCACCATCTCCCGTGAAGTATTTATTTTCGTATGCAGAGAAATAAGTATCCTTGTACCTTTGATGATTCCCCCAAATTGTTCTTGCCATACTTGGCCAAGGGAATTTGATACATAAATTACCATCCACTTGATTTCCTTCTAATTCATTGCCATCAGCGTCCATCAATGCAGGCTGAATCCCAATAAATGGAAGAGTGGCATATGTCGGTTTGGTAGGCGTACAAAAGGCCAAAGGGGTAATCATAATTCCACCAGTTTCCGTTTGCCACCATGTATCCACTATAGGCGCCTTCTTTTTCCCTACATTATCATCATACCAGTGCCATGCTTCTTCATTGATCGGCTCCCCTACAGTTCCTAATACTTTTAAAGAAGATAGATCATGTTTTTCTAAATGCGATATCCCTTCTTTTGCAAGAGCTCTAATTGCCGTTGGAGCGGTATAAAACTGATTCACTTTATGTTTCTCGACTATTTCCCAGAAACGACCAAAGTCAGGATAGTTCGGCACTCCTTCAAACATTACGGTAGTCGCTCCATTACATAAAGGGCCATAAACAATATAACTATGACCTGTAATCCAGCCAATGTCAGCGGTACACCAATACACATCCGGTTCGCGGTATTGAAAAACATTTTTAAAGGTGTAAGCAGAGTACACCATATAACCGGCAGTGGAATGCACCATACCTTTTGGAGTACCTGTAGACCCTGAGGTGTAGAGAATAAATAGTGGATCTTCCGCATCCATGATCTCTGGTTCACAATCAGAAGAAGCCTCCTCAAGCAAAGGCTGCAACCACTGATCGCGCTTATCGACCATATTTATCTCAGAATTGATTCTCTTTGCGACAAGCACACTTTCCACATCAGGACAGTTTTCTAAAGCATCGTCCACAATACTTTTCAAATCTAGCGTTTTTGCTCCTCGGTAAGATCCATCGCTTGTGATGACCATTTTACAATCACAATCGTTTATACGAGTAGCCAAAGCGTTTGAAGAAAACCCCGCAAAAACTACTGAGTGAATAGCGCCAATTCTAGCACAAGCTAAGACCGCTACCGCAAGCTCAGGTATCATTGGCAGGTAAATACAAACCCTATCCCCTTTCTTGATATTATTATTTTTTAACACGTTTGCGAATTTGTATACCCGCTTATGCAATTCTTTATAGGAAATATGAAGCGCTTCTTCATCTGGACTATTAGGTTCAAAAATTATAGCGGTTTTATCTCCTCTGGTGAATAGATGCCGATCAATGCAATTTTCAGTAATATTGAGTTTAGCACCCTCAAACCACTTTACTTCAGGCTTAGAAAAATCCCAGCTTAACACATTATCCCACTTTTTACGCCACATAAAGTGCTCTTCAGCAATTTCCTCCCAAAAAGCGGTGGGGTTTCTAACTGATTTACGATATACCTGATAATATTCCTCTAAGTGTTTAATATGGTAGTTACTCATAATTGATATTTGTTATTTTTGAATAATTCAGTTTTAATTAATAGTACTTAGCGTAGAGCGCTCATTATTATTTAAAAATCCCGATACGCTGCTTTTCATAAACGGACTTAATTTCGTCAATAATCTGCAAATCATCAATAGTTGATGGCACATTGTATTGTTTTTCATCGGCTATATTTCGGAGTAGCTTACGCAAAATCTTACCACTCCTGGTTTTGGGTAATCTTTGGACAATCAACACATCTCGAAAGGAAGCTACTGCTCCGATTTCTTTCCTTACCATTTGTACAATGCTCTCCTCAATTTCGGTTTCCTCTAATTCATTCTCCGTTTTCAAAACCACTAACCCTAGAGGTTTCTGCCCCTTCAGTTCACAGTTTATTCCGAAAACGGCACATTCCGCAACGGATGGGTGTGAGGAGACAACTTCTTCCATTTCTGCTGTAGACAAACGGTGGCCGGCAACATTAATGACATCATCTACCCTTCCTGTGATGAAGATGTACCCGTCTTCATCCTTAAAGCCCCCATCCCCTGAAAAATAGTAACCCGGGAAGCGATCTAAATAACCTAACTTAAAGCGCTTCGGATTTCCCCACAGATTGGTTAAAGTACCCGGTGGTAATGGAAGTTTCACGGCTACATAACCTTCAGTATCTTCTAATACCTCCTGTCCTTCCTCATTTAGGATTTTAATATCATAACCACAGACTGCTAAAGAAGCTGATCCGGGCTTCACTTTTTTTAGCTCTAGACCCGCCATGTTTGCAATCATTGGCCAGCCACTCTCAGTTTGCCACCAATGATCAATCACCGGAACCTTTAGATGCTCTTTGGTCCAGTTCAAAGTGGCTAAATCGCAGCGCTCACCTGCAAGAAATTGATAGCGTAAGGAGTCCATATTAAATTTCTTAATGAATTTCCCCTGAGGGTCTTCTTTCTTAATCGCCCGAATTGCTGTGGGAGCCGTAAACATCACATTTACTTTATGTTCGCTTATGACCCTCCAAAAGGTAGAAGCATCAGGTGTTTTTATCGGCTTGCCTTCAAACAAAATAGTAGTATTTCGATTCAGCAGCGGACCATACACTATATAACTATGCCCTACAACCCAGCCCACATCGCTAGCTGCCCAAAAAACTTCACCTTCCGCTACCCCATAAATATATTTCATAGAAAATTTCAAGGCAGTCGCATAACCTCCCGTATCTCTGATTATTCCTTTGGGTGTACCTGTAGTGCCTGATGTATATAAAATATAGGAAGGATGTGTAGAATCCACGGGAACTGCCTCCACCGAGGGTGCACCATCCACTAATGTCGCATAATCTACATCATATTTTTTTTGAGGAGCTCCAGGCTCTTCATTGCGGTTAAAAACGATGACGTGATTTGGCTTGTCTTCTACTTTATCGATAGCCTCATCTACAAAAGGTTTGTACGGAATGATTTTATCAATCTCAATGCCGTGGGAGGCTGTAATAATGGCTTTCGCCTTGCAGTCGGTAATTCTGATGGCTAATTCATGTGGAGCAAAGCCACCAAATACTACCGAATGAATCACGCCAATTCTAACGCAAGCCAACATGGAATATATGGCCTGCGGAATCATAGGCATATAGATAATGCAGGTATCGCCTTTTTTTAAGCCCAACTTTTGCAGGCCACCAGCCAATTTAGACACTTCCTGATGCAATTGGTTAAAGCTTATGCGCTCTTTCGTGTTGGTAACAGGTGAGTCGTAAATCAACGCTATTGCACCACCAAAGCCATCTTTAATGTGTTTGTCGATGCATAAATAGCTTAAGTTGAGTTGCCCATCTTCAAACCATTGGGGATACTTATGCTCATCCTTACTGAGAATATTTTCCGGAGCCTTATACCAATCCAATTGATTCGATTGCTCTTTCCAAAACTCTATGGGATGGCTGATGCTTTGATTATAATATTCCTCGTAGTTCATGACTTAGTCGTTTTCTTATTAAATAAACCGAACCAATTTGGATTTAATATTTTTAACTTAATTAGAAGCCATAAAAAGCTTAGCAATACAACTCCTGTTATTAATGAAGTGAACCCGCTGACACCAGCCTGAGCTTCAAAGCTTATCCTATAGAAGAGTGTTAACAGCACATAAATAGTAATAATGATATCTGAAGCTGTTGAATTAATTTGAATTTTCATGCTCTTACAATTTAATTTATAATGTCTTTTACTTTCTTTACTAATTCTTTGGTAGCAAAAGGCTTTTTCAAGTATAAATCCGCCCCTGCCTCTAGACCTTTTTTTACATCTTCTTCTTTAGCTTTTGCTGTTAGAAAAATCACTTTTATGTGCTTAGTCTTTTCATTTCCTTTAATGAATTCGCATACTTCGTAACCATCGACTTCCGGCATCATAATATCTAATATTAATCCATCAGGCAACTCCCTCTCCACTATCTCAATCGCCTCACGTCCGTTTCGGGCAATGAAAATGGAATAGCCCGCCTTTTTCATCAGAAACTCCAGCGACATTAAAATACTTGGCTCATCGTCCACTATCAAAATCTTCTTCATCTATCAATATTAAGACTCTATTATACTCTCTTTAACTTTAACAGGGATTGTAAAAACAAATTTAGATCCCTGTTGCCCATCACTTTCCACCCATATTTTTCCTTGGTGATACTCGATTATTTTTTTACTGATACTCAATCCCAACCCACTGCCTTGTGGCTTCTTAAGGGTCTGATCCGGTGCCTGGTAAAACACATCAAAAATTGTATGCTGCATTTCCTTCATTATCCCTTTACCATTATCGATCACCTCAATCACAAAATGATCATCTTGTTGACTGCTTTTTATCGAGATCTGTCCTTTCTCAGACGCACAAAATTTAATCGCATTTGATATTAAATTCAGCAAAACCTGAATAATCCTATCTTTATTGGCATAGATGTAATCATGATGATCTGATAAGTCCGTATTCAATTCAATACTATTTTGTGACAATAAAGTCTGAACTGAATCAATGGATTCATAAATGATATCATTGATTTTTAGATATTCTAAATGAAGCTCCTGCTTCCCAGTATTAAACTTCTCTAGATCCAAGACCTGAGAGATCAGCCTATCCATTCTTTCTGTCTCTTTGATGATGGTATTGAGAAATTGCTGCTTTTCTGCTAAAGAAACATCCTCATCGTCATGCAAAATCTCTGAGAAGGCTCTGATAGAAGTGATGGGGGTTCTCATTTCATGCGTAATAGTGCTGATAAATTCGTCTTTGGTTTGGTCCATCTTCAAGAGTTGCTCATTAGAACTAAAGAGCTCTTGGGTCACCTTTTGCAAAGCCTCCGATTTTTCTTTCAATTGTTTGTTTACAATTACAATTTGCTGAGTCTCCTTTAATATTTCTAATACCTCAGTGGTGGAGATTTCCTCCTCCTCTAAGGAAGTACTTATTAATAGCCGTGCCGAGGAAGACCCTATTAGGCCGGCCAAAGTCATCTCCACCGAATTAACGAGCTTGGCGTTAGCTTTTTCCTCGGGATGAAGTCTCAGCTTGTATCTTTCTTCATACTCCTTCAGTATTTCTTCAGTCTTAGCCCCCCCAACAAAATGGGTCAAAAGATCTTTTATATCCTGCACGTAAGCGGAACCTTTCCAAATCATTGTAGATTCGAACTCCTTAGAATACCTAAAAACATCCACAAAAACCTCAGCATGATTTCGCTCCTTAGATTTTTGCTTGAACACTAATGATAGAAAAACATATAATCCGGTATTCAAGAATAAACTCCAGAACAGCGCTGCAGGAATTTTATTCATCGGTAAGCCAAAGGCCTTCCCGTCTGCTAAGGGAATAAGATTAAATAACTTCTCATCTTGAATGATAAAGCCCATAAAACCTGCCTGATCTACTGTTGGTAATACCAAAAACAAAAACCAGATTAGGAAGCCTGCCACTAATCCACTAATTGCTCCTTTTTTATTGCCTTCTTTCCAGAAAATTCCTCCAATAATTGCAGGAGCAAATTGTGCCACCGCCACAAAAGAAATCAAACCAACTGAAACGATCGGAAAGCGGAAACTCACTAGGCTGTAATAAGCATAGCTCAACAGTAAAACCATAAGGATGCTGGCTCTTCTGACATTCAAGAGAACACCGCTAAAATTACCTTTGAAAAATCGGATGAAGCGCTTATTGCTCACCAAGTAGGGAAAGATAAGATTATTGCTCACCATAATGCTCAAAGCAATAGTAGAAACGATCACCATACTGGTACCTGCGGCAAAGCCTCCTAAGTAAACAAAAACAGCAAGGAAATCTTTCGACAGAAAAATCGGTATAGCCATAACGTAGGTATCAGCTAATACACCTTCCTGACCGGCAAACATTATTTTTCCAGCCAATGCAATGGGAATAACGAAGATATTAATCACCAACAGATACAAAGGAAATAACCATACTGCCTTATCCAGATGCTTTTCGTTGGTATTTTCTTTAATGGATACATGGAACTGTCGAGGCAAAAACATAAAGCCCATCATGGAAAGCATGTTTAACCAAAACCACTCTGAATAACCACCATCGAAATCTATAGTGGTTAAACTTTTTAACGAAGGATCATTTGCCGCAGTGGAAAAAATATCATCAAAGCCATCAAAAACGACAAAAGTGATAAAGAAACCTACCACCAAGAATGCAATCAGCTTAAGAACCGATTCAAAAGCAATAGCTGTCACCATTCCTTCCTGCTTCACAGTGGCATCAATATTTCGTGTACCGAATAGGATGGTGAAAACTGCCAAGCCAATGGTAATATATAAAGTATAATCTGCCAAGATGAAATTCGAAAGTGAAGCATTCACCGTACTTTCAAGATTAAAGTCATAAAGCATCTGAAAACTGGAAGAGATCGCCTTCAGTTGAATAGATATGTAGGGTATGATTCCTAACACGCAAAATATAGCGACCAGACTTCCCAGAGAAACTGATTTACCGTAGCGAGTCGAAATCAGATCGGCTATGGTGGTGATGCGATAAAATTTACTGATTCGAATGATCTTCCTAAAGACAAACCACCAGATCGGTGCCAAAAGAGTAGGCCCAATATAAGTGGCTAAAAAATTCAAGCCTGATTCCGCAGCATTTCCAACAGAACCATAATACGTCCAGGCAGTACAATATACTGCAAGGCTCAGAGCATAGATATAAGGATTTTTCAGTAAGCTTTTTCCTTTCTTTGCTCGGTACTCACCAAAATAAGCCACCATAAAAAGTAAAAAGAGGTATCCTACCGATATCAATATGATCGCCCAATTGCTTATCATTCCTTATCCCCCTTTACATTTCTCTTCTTAAAAAAGAAAAATAGTATCGTTATAAATAAGGCCCAAGTAACAAATACGAATAGGTACATTACTGGAACACCAAGAAGATTTTGAGCAGTATTAAAAACAGCAATAAACGGGAAGTTGAACAGTATAATAAAAAGTATACTGATGAATGCTAATCTTTTGGCTGTCTCTAGTAATCTCATACACTTCTAATATAATATAACTAAAGAGAACTTTAACACTTCAGCTCTCTTTAGTTATTTAAAAAATTAATGCACATTCGTTGCTTCCGCTGCTCCTCTTGGGAACCTGATATTGTCTACTATGTCCATCACGTGCTGTGGCGGAGGTGGAGTTCTGGAACTTACGACAAATGATACTATGAAATTTACTATCATAGCTACAGTACCGAATCCTTCAGGAGAAATTCCAAACCACCAATCTGCAGAAGTTGTCTCACCAAAAAGATTGAATTTGTAGGTGATCATGTAAAATAGCATGATGCTCAAACCTGAAATCATTCCAGCAATAGCTCCTTGTTTGTTCATTCTTTGGTAAAATATTCCCAAAATGATAGCTGGGAAGAAGGAAGCCGCTGCCAAGCCGAAAGCTAAAGCCACAACGGCAGCTACAAAGCCTGGAGGGTTGATACCAAAATAACCCGCTACTACAACTGCTACAAGGGAGGAGCCTCTTGCAATCCAAAGCTCTGCCCCATCCGAGATATCCGGAGCAATTTGTTTTTTCACCAAGTCATGCGAAACAGAACTGGAAATTACTAAAAGTAAACCTGCTGCTGTTGAAAGTGCTGCAGCAAGTCCTCCAGCTGCCACTAATGCAATTACCCAATTAGGTAATTGCGCAATTTCAGGATTAGCTAACACGATTATATCACGATCAATGGCTAACTCATTTTTTTCTTCGTCTGCCACATACTGTATACGACCATCATTATTTTTATCGGTAAAGGTTAACAACCCTGTTTTTTCCCAAGTGGAAAACCATTGTGGCATTTCTGAATACTCATTATTACTTACTGTATTAATGAGGTTTGTTCTTGCAAAAGCCGCTACTGCAGGTGCAGTGGTGTAAAGAATAGCAATAAACACCAAAGCATATCCGGCAGAAACTCGAGCATCTTTCACTCTTGGTACTGTGAAGAATCTCACAATTACGTGCGGCAAACCAGCTGTACCTACCATTAAGGCAGCGGTAATAAAAAATACGTCTATCATCGATTTTGATCCATCCGTATATTCTGCAAATCCTAACTCAGCATGTAAGCCATTTAGCTTATCCAGCAAATAGGTATCACTGCCAGCCATGGTAGAACCGAATCCTAATTGCGGGATAGGATTTCCAGTAAGCTGCATGGAGATGAATATAGCAGGAACCATAAAAGCAAAAATCAAAATACAATATTGCGCCACTTGCGTATAGGTTACCCCTTTCATGCCGCCTAAAACAGCGTAAAAGAATACTATTGCCATTCCTATATACACTCCTGTATTGATATCTACTTCAAGATAGCGACTGAAGACTACACCTACTCCTCTCATTTGCCCGGCTACATAAGTGAATGACACAAAGAGCGCACAAATAACTGCTACCGTTCTTGCAGTATTGGAATAGTAGCGATCGCCAATAAAATCTGGAACGGTAAACTTACCGAACTTCCTGAGGTAAGGAGCGAGCAATAAAGCTAGAAGCACATAACCGCCAGTCCATCCCATTAAAAATACGGCACCATCATATCCCGCAAAGGAAATAAGACCTGCCATCGAAATAAAAGAGGCAGCCGACATCCAGTCTGCAGCCGTTGCCATTCCATTTGCTAAAGGAGAAACTCCTCCACCTGCTACGTAAAACTCTTTAGTTGATCCGGCCCTTGACCAGATTGCAATTCCTATATAAATAGCGAAAGAAACTCCCACTAATAAGTATATCCAAGTTTGTTGATCCATTTCTAATAACTTTTAAAAGTTTAACTATTATTTTTCATCCACATCAAACTCTTTATCCAACTTGTTCATTAAGCGAACATAGGCGAATATCAGAATTACAAAAACATAGATTGCTCCTTGTTGGGCGAACCAAAAACCGAGAGGAAATCCTCCAATATGGAAATAATTAAGTGGTTCCACGAGTAGAATCCCTAATCCATAGGATACTAAGAACCAAATGGATAGTAGGATGAGTAAATACCGGAGATTTCTCTTCCAGTATGCTTTCATGCTTGCTTTTTTGTCTGTCATAGCTGTTAAGTTTTATAAAAAGATGTGAAGTTGTAATCGTAATTGCTGTACACCATTAGGATTTCCGTTAGCATCAAGTCCTCCTTCTAGTGGGTTGTTGGAAATAGTGTGATATTCTAATGTTATTTTAGCATTATGCCCGTTCACGTAATAGTTCACACCCGCGTCAAATGCGTTTAGATTATCTGCGTAAGCTTCGTAGCTTCCTGTTTGAAAAGCCACATATGGCATAATTTTGGCTTTTCCGATGTAGTAGCCTAATTGTCCGTAAAGATTTGTTCCTGTGCCCGCCCATCGAGACATGTAATTTTCGCCATAATTGAAATTAATGACTGAGGCATAAGCATTAATGGCATTTCCGGAAGTACCAACTGGTGCATCGTAAAAGATATCTGCAGCCAAATGTGTAACATCTGAATGCTCTGTAGTAACCGTATTGAACATGCCTTTCGGATGCGCAAAAAAGCCTAAACCAACTCCCAAAACTTTCTTGCTACCCATGTAAGTCCCTACCTGATACGGTAGCTTAGTGGATTCAGTATCGAAAAAGTTGTAACGGAAATAGCCTTCTACAACAGAATTCCCCACTCGGTTTCCGTCTGCATCTGGATTGACACTTCCTGCATAGGTTAAATCACTATCAACACCTCCATTCGCTTCATTAATAAAATCTACTCCTTGACCTAAGGCATTTGCTGGGTTCATTGGGTTGTTGGCAGCCAATCGATAATCAAACTTACCAATTTGTCCTTTGGCGTAAAATCCAATATGTCTTGCAAATTGGTCAGTTATGCCCAAAGAATGCCATTGAACAAAGGGCCTTGTATTGTCCATGGTCATGAAATTCAGTGTGCTCTGGTTCGCGAGTCGGGTAAGTCCTTTCCAGTAATGAAGACCACCACCCACGTAAAGTGCATTAGAATTATCTAAAACTTTAAACTCTGTCCAAGCATCATGTAGGAATAGCTGAGGGCCATCTCCTTGGCTACCCAACGCATTCATATTTGCCGCGGACAAATTATTCAAGCCAAAATGTGTCAAGATCAGAAATCTTGGAGACACCTGAGCAAATGCCAACACCCTTGATCTCCGAACTAATGAATTGAGATTTAGCGGGGCGTCATCAATGGCAAGATTGGAAGTTTGCAACCATTGCTGGTGCCACAAAATAAATCGTACATACTTGGCACCATCTTCCGACAGCTTAACAGTAAGCGATTTATACGAATGATCTACTTCCGTTTGAGCGACATCATCCCATTTTTTTTCCTTTTTCAAGGGGCTTTTAGTGCTGTCGTTCTGAGAAAACGAAAACTGAGAAAAGCCGAAGAGGACTACACTAAGTAAAATAAGTTTTTTCATCGGTGAAATTTTATGGTGAACATTCACAAAACCCTTGCTTTGTCGACTAAAGGTGAGCGACCTAAAACTTATTTCTACTTTTACATATATACTTCTGCTAAGTATATAGCTACTACCTAAATCGCTCCCACCTGATAACCATATATTTATCACCTAATGAGGTAATCATTAATCCTGCTTCACTGAGATTATTACCTTCTTCCACAAATCGAACTAATTCACTATGCGACAACACTTTATAGGTAGGATGGTACTCGAATTTTTCCGGAGCTTTTATATTATATTTTTTGACCCAATTGCTTACAGAAACATGGCTAACTCCTAGGACTCGTTCAATTTCTCGCATGGATATTCCTTCAACATAAAGCTGAAGTGCCTTTACCACATAATAGGAATCAATTTCTTTCCCTACTTTATTGACCGTGAAATTATAGTTACAACTTTTGCACTTAAATCGCTGTCTATTCTTAATTATACCACTTTTTATAATTTCTTCTGACTGGCACTTAGGACAAATAGTTAATTTCATCTGGCTTAAAATCTGGTCTGAATGTTAAAATAGTATCGAAGTATATCAATTTAACATATATATACCAATTTAACAACATTTTAATCTAAATAAAGATCAAAAACTACAATAATATTCTACAAAAAGGCTTAATAGCCATATTTAGGAAGGATTAACCCAAATTAAAAGCATAGCTGACCAATAAAAAGTATAGATAGTGGCAGTAAAATTAAGTCCTATTTCGTAGAACTTTAATAAACAGGGCATAAAAAAAGCCGATGATATTGAATTACATCGGCTTAAGTAAATTAAAGCTATATATTTAACCCCTATTTTCTGGAAGCTTCGTGTATTCAGGGAAATTACCAAATAGTTTTTCTTCAGCATTTGTTTTGGTCACGGCCTCCACCAGGTACTTACCTCCTACGAAACACCCTTTCCAAGATTCACCTATTCCTCCAAAAGTAGCTTCATTATCGCCTCTCGACTTCATTTTGTTGATTCCAACCTTGTAAGCTCGTAATTGAGAAGCAATATCTTGTGCCTCAGCATCATCATCGCAAGCAACAGAACCTACTAATGCTCCATTAGACACATTCATTTCATTAATCAACTCATTTTTATGATCTACTAAAATAATGCTGTCCAAAGGACCAAAAGGCTCGTTATGATAAAGTTCAGCATTCTTCGGTAGGCTTAATAAAGATGCTGGTGCATAATAAGCTGAGGTATCTTGATTGGGAAGAAAGAGATTATCATCCAATTCCCCTTGATAGATAGAAACTGCCCCCTTGCCGATTGCATCATTATACATCACATCTAGCTCACTTGTTTTATTTGAATTAATAAGCGGACCAAAATCGTAATCAGGTAACTCCTCTTCCCCCTCTTCCACCAACAGCGGGTGGCCAAAACGCAAAGACTTTAGCACTGGTAAATACATATCCAAAAACTTTGGAAACAGATTTCTTTGAACAACAAATCTCACGTAAGCGGTGCACCTTTGTTTGCCATATTTAAAACCGGATTTTATCTGCTTAGCCAGATTTTCCCAGTCGGAAAATTCCCATACACCATAGGTGTTAATGCCTTCCATTTCGAGCATGTAGCGTTTATCTTTATTATACAAAGAGCTGGCAATTGACCTACCATTACTCTTCCCTCCTACATAAGACAAGCAATCTACTGCTTCATGCGTCACAAGCGCCTCACTTAATATTCTGCCCGAGCCGCTAATTAAAGAAACCGGCAAGCCTTCCCTTTTTGCTAAGGCAAAACAAAGTGAAAGCGACCAAAGACCGCCATCAGATGGTGTTTTAGCAATAACTACATTTCCAGATAGCACCTGCACCATGCAAGCGTGAACCAAAACCGAAAGCGGATAATTCCAGGAGGCGATATTGGAAATAAGGCCCAAGGCCTCTCTCCCGCTTATCATTCCTTCAATATTATCGATATACCATCTTACTCCATCAATGCATCGCTGAACTCCATCCAAAGCTTGGGGGTATGGCTTGCCAATTTCCCAAACCAAGATTAAACCTAATAGTTCTTTATGCTCTTCTAATAAATCGATGGTTTTACCCACCATTTCTTTCCGTTTGGCGAGCGGCACTTCTTTCCAACTTTCGAGCTCTTTAGCACAGTATTCTACCGCCTCTTTTCCATCCTGAGTCTTCAACATTGGATAAAAACCTAATTGAGTACCATCCAGACAGGAATTGAATGGTTTTAAATTCATTTGATCGTTCCAGTCTCCTTTGATAAGATTCATCACGTTTCCTTCTTTATCGAATGCTTCTGGAATGAGATTTTTCAATTGATCATAAAGTACAGACCATTCTGCTTTGGGTAAGATATGCTTTGCCATAAGATTAGTTTTGTGAAATAACCTTAATTGCAAATAATATGTTTTGATTAATATTTAACTGATCATCAATTATTTACATTGAAAGATACTGTAAGGCACTTACAGCAATTCTATTTATTGATCAAAGGCAGCAATCATTAATTTAAATTAATCCCCCAAAAAGAAATTTTAAAAATTAATACTTCGAGAACTACATAAGAAAATCATTTACGATCTAGGTCTTTAATTACCCAAAATTCTCTTAAGTTATTGACAAAATAGAAATGAATGAATACTTGAATATTGAAAAGGGATACTTAACTATTAAGACTACTTACTTAGCACAAGCCATATGACAATACCACAATCAATAAAGTTACGGTACTTGAATACTTCGAAAAGCTAAATGATCACCCACGTAGAGGAAGAGCAGTGAATAGATTGGGGATTGTCAATTTTCAGAAAATAGATGTTTAAGCCGGTCTTAATTACTTCAAGCATTATTTCAAAAATACTTAATTAAGCAGTGAATTGGCCAAAGAGTCAATAAATTCGAAGATATTAGCATCGTTCTTTTTGGTCTTTGGTTCTGTCATATCGATTATTCTTTTAGGTCAGGTAATGCAAAGCTTCGCTTGATTTACAATAGATAAAAAAAGATCTACTGGACTAATCAATCTAATAAAATCGCTGAAAATCCTTACACTGTTAACCTATAAATACTCTGCATATTTGGTTTTTTTGCCTTCAGAATACTCCAATAATAATCCTCTTTTCTGGTATAGAGAGCATTTAGCACAAATCTAGTGAAACAATGTATATGCCATTTGACGGTCACCAATTAGTTAACGACTTCAAATAAATCACTTTCAATACTAATACGTTCTCCGTCAGAAAATTCATAGTCCATCAATATTAATTGGCTGATGATGCTATCTGGTTTATCTTTTAATTGAAAAATCATGTAGTCTCCGAAGTAGGCAAAGTGATCCAGATAGTTTTGCTGTAGTTCTAAATAGTCAGCAATTGAAATTTTCTCATTATTGAACGAGTATTTCGCAATATGAAATAGCTCATTTAAACTTTCACCCGCTTCATATTTTCGATTTACCGCATATATCGATTTATCAGAAGTTATTTTTATAGACTTAATAGCCTGCGAGGGCTGAGGATCAGGTGGGCTACATGCATAAGCTGTAGAAAGAAAGGAAATCCTCATCCTATCCTCAATTGCTGCCGTTTCAGAATAATCCATATCTGAAATAATTACTTCAATAGCTGCTTCATTAAAATAGTTTGACTCTACGGTCGAGAAATTAAATGAGGAATCTAAGACCCCCACTACTGCTGATAAATCTGTAATTTTACTTTCTAAGGGAGTAAAAGGACCACATCTCCAATCGCATGATATCGGAATATTGGTCAAAAGCAAAAGTGCTAGCAGGGCGGAAGTTCTCTTCATATCTATAAAATGTACTCATTTAAGACTCCACTTTGCCTCGGGAAGTTGGAAGTAGATCAGATAATTTTTAGCTCTGCAATTTAGAGGCTTGTTTTTGCAATCAAGCACAAATTAAGAGTATATGGTTAGAGTGCTAATAAATAGTATTCTCACTCACTAGCCAAGTCTAAAAGTTTTAAGACCGTTTTCCAATTTCTAGTTGTGGCGCCTACCTTCAGCTTCTTTTCAAAAAAATTATTGGTCAATTTTGATTGATGATATTTACCCTCACAGTATATAAAAACATCTTTACCATCAACAGCGAACTGATCAGGTTCACAACCAAGCAATTTGATTTGTTGGAGATCTTCATCTTGCGGATTTTCTTTCAAGAATGTGAGATGTAATTTGGTTATATCCGCTTGCGAATTGTAAAATGGGTTTTTCTCTATGGAATTTTGAAATTCTTCTGAATTACGAACGAGCACAGGAACTTCAAAACCAAACTGCTCCAAAACTCCGTCTGTCAATTCTTTCCCCAAATCTTCATTCTCTTTTTCGGATTTAAAGATAACATTTCCACTTTGGATATAGGTACTCACCTCTTTCCATCCAAGTTTTTCGCACAAGGATTTTAAATCTGCCATGAGAATTTTTCTCTTCCCTCCTACATTGATCCCCCTAAGGATTGCCAGTTTATTACTCATAGTTTTCAAGTTTAGATTTAATACTTCGCTGATTTACCCTTAGGTAGACTCTCTTTAATAAACTTCCGCAAGTCGTCATTTGCTGTTTTAAGATCAGCTTTGCGCAGATACATCATATGACCACTTCTATAGCCTTTAAAGCTTAAGCGATCTTTCATTTTACCACTTGGGTCAATCTGCCACATCGTGTATTTAGAGTTGAAGTAAGTGGTAGCCCCATCATAATAGCCTGTTTGAAACATCACATTTAAATATGGATTTTCCGCCATCGCTTTTCTAAGATCATCTCGTGTAGTATTGTTATCGAAATCCCATGGATATACTGAGCCGAACATATTGTATTTGATATCAGTCTTGAATTTCAATTCTTCCCGGATATAGGAATTAATAGCGGGTGTGAAAGAATGCAACCAGGAGGTTAATTCTGCACTATAATCAGGAGCAATCCCAGCTTCTGTTTTGTCAATACCCAAATAGCGCGAATCTAATCGACCGATGGTTTGACCCGTTTCATCACGCAAGAGCTCCTTCCAGAAAAAGCTGGTGGGCACATCCAAATTATGCTGTAAAATAGATTCTTCTGATAAGCCAGAATAGTAGGCCATCTTTTCTGCAACCACTTGCTTCTCCGCTTCAGAAAGAAATCCTCCTTTTGCTAAAGCTGGCATTAATGTATTGATGGCAAATTCCTCTGATTCTGGTAAAATTTCTAACAAATCTTTTGATTGCAAGGCCTCGGGTAGTACTCCATGATGCCAGGCTGCTGCCGTAAAGTAGGGGAAATTAATAGCAGTAGAAACGGCCGGATCAGAATTGATCGCAGTATAATCTGCAGGAGAAACAAGAATTACACCATTTAGGTACATCCACTGTTGCTCTTGAAGTGCCAAGGCTAAACCAGATACTCGTGTTCCACCATAACTCTCCCCTATTAAGTATTTAGGCGAGGTCCATCTTTCGTGGCGCGTCACGAAGGTATTCAACCATTCTGCCAAGTATTCGATATCTGCATTTACGCCAAAAAACTTATCTCTATTAACATCTTTTCCACTCTCAGGTATTGTACGTGAATAGCCTGTATTGGCAGGATTTACGAATACGATATCTGCTACATCCAAAATAGAATGTGGATTTTCATGAAAGCCATACGGCTGCACTGGATAACCTTCAGCATCAATATTTAAAATTTTAGGACCCGTATACGCTACATGCATCCAAACAGAAGCCGAACCTGGTCCACCATTGAAGGAAATTAAGAGCGGACGATTTCCATCTTGCACATCAGTTCTTTTGTAGTAAGTATAGAATAAAGTGGCATCGGGCTCCCCTGTTTCATTCCAAACAGGCTGAGTCCCAGTAGTGGCGGTATAGGAAACTTTCTGCCCTTCAATGGTGGTAGTGTGGCTCGTGACCACTATAGTGTCTACTGCAATTTTTCGTTTTTGCGCTGACGCTGCAATTCCAGTGAAAAGCAGACTAATCAAGACTATAGATTTTATATTCTTCATATATTTTCTGATTATTATTAATGCTAATTCTTAAATCTAACAGAAATGATTGAAATCCGCTAGCCCAAATTCGATTAGGTGCACAATTGAGGGATTAGTGGTGAGTAACTGTGCTTTTTAATGTTTTTCTTGTTGATTATCGCTATCATCCAGATAAACATACAAAATCATCTTGAAGAATATAAATAACATGTCGCTCCAAAAACCATAAAGGCGAGCTAGTCAAATTGAAGCCCAAGGCTATAATCAATCAAGCAAAAGAGAAAAACATCATACAGAGTTTAAGAGGTATGTAATAAACTATTACGCCAATCAATTGCACCCAAATAGCTGGAAGAAAATCCTAATAGTATCTCATTTTATCTAAAGTCTTTTAAATCTCTTTTTGATATTTGACAGTGTAATAAATTGATTTCTCAATCTGAAAACTAATGGGGATTGCATTTTTTAGTTTTATCGATTTATAAGCTGTAGTGGGAATCAAATGGAATTCTTTATCATCTTGCTCAATTGAAATCTCTCCGTCCTTGTAGAATGGAATTTCTTCCTGCCATCTGTAATAAATTTTATCTTCTTCTTTATCTATGAACACTTCCAAGACTGGTGGTTTAGCTTCTTTTAGATAGTATTCGAATAAAGATGAATAATCATTTCCCAATAAATTATTAAACTTTGCAATTAAGGAGGCAGTGGATACATTTTGTTTTGCCAAGTCATTCTGAATATCCGCAAGAGTGTTAAAAAATAGACTATCGTTATCCACCACTATTCTGAGAGAATGCATCATTAATGCACCTTTGTTGTAAATATCTTGATCAGCCGGGTTCACCCAACTGTTATATAGAACACCACATTCCTTCAGTATTGGAATCGTATTTTTCACCCTTCTCGCAGCCAGCTTTATCCTTAAATCGTAAGCATCCGGACCATAAATCCTTTCCAATACTAAGGCTTCAGAATATGTCGCCATCCCTTCATGCATCCAAATGTCACAATAATCCAAACCAGTCACACTGTTCCCCCACCATTCATGTGCTAGTTCATGAATCAAAGTAGTGTTGAATTCCTTCCAATTATTCCTGTAATTTGACCCCATTGCGATACCTGACTGATGCTCCATAGCTGAAAAAGTGGACTCAATAAATTTACTACCGTCCTCCCAAAAAGGAAATCCACCATAGAGCTTTTCCAACTCTTTAAAAATAATAGGCGTTTGATCATAGAAGGAACTAGCTGTATCTTGATTGTAATCCAATACTTGAAAAACTAGATCTCTTTCACTGCCACTGATATCAGTGTAGGGTTTTGTAAGTTTCACAAAATGACCCAAATTGAATGATAAACTGTAGGTGTTGATAGGGTTCAAGATTTGATATCGGTACGTTTTCGTTTTATTCCCTTTATGGTTTTTAACACCTGTTAATCGTCCGTTCGCCACTGCAACTAATTGGTCGGGAACCGTTACCGTTATGCTTGAAGAATCTGCCTCCGCGTTTAGTAAAGCATTGCAAGGCATAATAAAGTGTGGACCAATTCCTTCCGTAACAGTTGATATCCAAAATCTGTCTTGCTTATCTTTTTTCCATTGAACAGGCCCTTGACTTGCCACATTTGCCGGTTTTCCTTCATATGAAATTTTAAGCTTTAAGCTTGTGTTTTTAGGAACAGGCTTATCAAATTTCAAGTACAAAAAATCACCTTTTCTATTAATATGGGCATCTTCCACTGAACAATGATAGGAGCTAATCCTCATTTTTTTCTGAAGATCAAAGAGCAATACCTTTTGGGAGGATAAAGTGTTCAAGTGTATATCCATTGTTCCCGAAATTCTTTGCTGTTCCGGGAAAACTTCTACAACCCAATCATATCGATTTATCTTATAATCACGGGCAGGATTTGAATTATCTCCCGCCATTCTTTCTTTTTTACTAAAATTTTTGAACCCTTTTTTATTTAATGTATAACCAACAAAAGGTTTGTAGTAGCAGGAATGCAACATCAAGCAAATGATGCTTATTATTACTATAAAGGTGTAAGTTTTTATTCTCATAATAATAGGGACAGTTTATTAACCTGCGTTTTGATAAGCAAGCTTTAACCATTTGAATACCTCTTGGTCAATGTCTCTAATATCTTCGAGCTTCATCTTATGTGAACACATGGCATTTGGTTTTTCAGCTTCCAATTTTCCATTGGGCTCTTGGCCCTTCAAGTTAATACCAATTTCGAATCTTGTTTTTGTGGCTGGATTCAAAAGAGCAAACTGTTTCTTGCGTCTTAGACTCACATATTTATTTTTCGGAGCTATTTCAATATCAGTACCAAAGCCTTTAATTTCTGAAATGAGTTTCTCGTAAATTGGTTTTAGATGCTCTTTGCCTTTATACTGTTTTATAATCAAATCATCTTGGTTTTCAGCTGAACCTGCATCTGAGCCTTTTGCTTTATGCGCTATCAAATTAGCAAAGCCATGGGAATGACCGTGTTCTTCTTTGAGGAATTTCATAATCTCTCCGTGCTTTGTAAAGTTTTGTGCTCTTACGATCACTATCCACTGCTCCAGCGTTTTCCCTGTGTTTTTATGCAGGTTGTCAATCATAGTTTGTGCTGCCTTTTCCATGTTGGTATTGGTTTGATTAAGCGTATTTTGTTTGAAGATATTCAATAGTGGATTTCATCAGTTTTTTGAGAGGCTCTTGATTAATGTCTGAAAGCTTCTTAACGTAAATACATGCTGTCCCCATCTTGAATTTTCCCAGCTCTTTAAGCAGTTCTTCTTGACCAGCACAGCCACTATAAACATAAAATGAAATGGCAGTTTTTCGAGGCGAAAATCCAATTAGTGGCCAATCACCTTCTTGGCTGCTCCTATTCGATTTGTAGTGATACTGACCAAAACCGATAATAGATTCGCCCCACATTTTGGGTTCAAATCCTGAAACAGATTGCATAAGTTTTACAATCTCATAACTGTCCTGCTTCTTTTGTTCCGTATTGGCAAAGGAATTGATGAATTCCTGAACGTTTGAATCGTTCTGTTTTGTTTTTAATTCTGCCATGGGACTTATGTTTTAAATATATTAAACTTTGATTAATTGTGTACTAATATAATGAAATAGGAGATATAAATTATTCACTTAAAATTTTATTGAGTTAAAGTGGTAATTCTTTCATTAATTCATACATCTGAAAAACTATAAATAAGCTTGATTTACAAGAATGAATCTAAGGTCAGGACATCTGCTTGATCAAGTAGAAGAAAAGATATGACAGAGAGCTCTAAAAGATAGAGCTGCACGTCATCTCTTTTAAAGGTATGACGCTTCAAGTAGGCTTTAATTATTACAATACTGTGACGTCCTAAAAAAGCGGGAAAGGTTTAAATTTTAGGTATAAAAAAAGCCGGCTTGAACCGGCTTTAGAAGATTTATTTTGTGACCTCTACTGTAATCGGACTATAACCGATATCTCGAACACCTATAATTCCGTAGACTGTTTCTCCAGGCTTAATATCTTTTCCTATTAAATTATATAATCTTAATTCATCTAATAATTTGGTGTTTGCATCTCCAGCAATCAACATATTACCAACCGTAATGCCTGGTCCTAACACTAAACCAATTGGGATAACATTTTGCTCTATGATTCCATTCTGTTCTTTTGTGGTGGTTAAATTAACAAATGTTAATAGCAAATATGGCAAATATCCTGGCACAATTTGTTTGATCGATTCCTTTATAATCATAGGCTCCATTGGCCTTATTTGATTATTTCCTGAGTATAAAGTTAAGTTTTTCCCAAGATTAACAGCCGATTGTGAATTATTGGTAATTTTTAGAGCTATCAGTTTTACTCCTCTCTTATCTTCTTTTTTAGCATATTTTTTGTTTCCATTCTGCCTTAGCACATCATATTTATAGGACAATTCTACACCATCTTCAGATTGATGAGAATCATAATTCAATGAAACAGGATGAATTGGCTTATAGGATACAGCACATCCTGATAAAATGAAGATCGTGGCAATTGTAAAAATTTTTGTGATCGTATTAGTCATTTCTAAAAAAAATATAGTTGTATAATATATCTAAGTACTTATTTGAATATCAATAAATTGATGACTTTAAAATTGGCTTTATTCCCTCACACCTGTTTTTAGGCATGCCAAATAATTAAAATTGTAGGAATATTTGAGCCGTTTCCGAACCAAAAATTAAGGCAGAATTGATAAGTGCAGACGACCTTAGGTTTTGGATATATTTGAACTTACAATGTAAATATATAAGTATTTTTTTATAGATTATGGTATCCTACTAAAAATTATGACTATAACATCTGTGGTTAAGAATCTACAATTTATCACCACAAAACGCCATAATTTACTCACATATTAAAAAGCTCTCTTAAAAAGCATTAAGCATAAAAAAAGCCGATTAAAACCGGCTTTTTCACTTTAAGAATATATTCTATTAAGAAAAGTCCTTATTTCGACATTCTTTTACGTTCATTCTCATCAAGGTAGATTTTACGCATTCTGATGCTTTTCGGAGTTACTTCCAAATACTCATCTTTCTGAATGAATTCCATAGCCTCCTCTAATGAGAAATTGATTTTCGGAGCAATTCTCATTGCGTCATCAGTTCCTGATTTACGCATATTGGTTAACTGCTTTCCTTTATTGATATTCACATCCAGATCATTATCTCTTGAATGTTGTCCAATAACCTGACCTTTGTAGATCACATCACCTGGATCAACAAAGAAGACCCCTCTGTCTTGCAATCTATTGATCGCAAATGCTGTAGATGCACCCTCTTCCATGGAAATTAGTGATCCTTTATTCCTTTCAGGAATATGTCCCTTATATGGAGCATATTCTTTATATCTATGGTTCATTACAGCTTCTCCAGCAGTAGCTGTCATCATGTTATTTCTTAGGCCTATAATACCTCGAGCCGGAATTTCAAATTCCAAATGCTGAACATCACCTTTCGGCTCCATTACCAAAAGTTCACCTTTTCTTTGGGTCACTAACTCAATGGCTTTACCTGAAACATCATCTGGCACATCAATCACCATATGCTCAATTGGCTCACAACGAACGCCATCAATTTCTTTAAATAATACTTGTGGCTGACCTACTTGCAATTCATAGCCTTCCCTTCTCATCGTTTCAATCAAAACAGATAAGTGCAAAATTCCTCTTCCGTAAACCAAAAATTTATCCTCAGAATCCATAGACTCTACGCGCAAGGCCAGGTTTTTCTCTGTCTCTTTCATCAAACGATCACGCAAATGACGAGAAGTAACAAATTTACCTTCCTTGCCGAAGAATGGTGAGTTGTTGATGGTGAAAAGCATACTCATGGTAGGCTCATCTATAGAAATTCTTGGTAATGGCTCTGGATTTTCAGGATCTGTTACTGTATCTCCAATATCAAAACCCTCTAAACCAATGATTGCACAAAGATCGCCTGAATGTACTTCCTCCACTCTTTTTCTTGCTAAGCCTTCGAAAGTATGCAATTCTTTGATTCTCATTTTCTTAACAGAACCGTCTTTTTTACAAAGACCAATTTGCATGCCTTCTTTTAATGTACCTTGGTACAATCTTCCAATTGCAATTCGCCCTACAAAAGAAGAATAATCCAAAGATACAATCTGTAATTTCGGCACACCTTCTTTAACAGGTGCTGCAGGGATTGTTTTAATGATTTCATCCAAAAGAGGGAAAACATTATCAGTCTGCTCTTTCCAATCAGTGCTCATCCAACCGTTTTTACTTGAACCGTAAATGGTTTGAAAGTCTAACTGATCTTCAGTAGCGTCTAAGTTGAACATTAAGTCAAAAACTTGCTCGTGCACTTCGTCAGGACGACAGTTTTCTTTGTCTACTTTATTTACTACAACTATTGGCTTTAAGCCTAAGTCTAAAGCTTTTCCTAAAACGAAACGAGTTTGAGGCATAGGCCCTTCAAAGGCATCTACTAATAGTAATACACCATCAGCCATTTTCAATACTCGCTCCACTTCACCACCAAAATCGGAGTGACCAGGAGTATCAATAATATTAATTTTAACACCGTTGTATGTAACGGAAACGTTTTTACTCAAAATGGTAATTCCACGCTCTCTTTCCAGATCATTATTATCCAAAATTAATTCGTCTGATTCCGTTCCTTCACGAAATTCTTGACATGCATAGATAATTTTGTCGACTAAGGTAGTTTTACCGTGGTCAACGTGGGCGATAATCGCCACATTTCTAATTTCTGACATCTAAATAATATAAATAAATTAACTGATATTCAATTAGTTAACACTATAATGAAAAAGTTATAACTAATCAAGTTGCAAAGGTAAGTAAAATAGTTTGGGGTATAATACAATTAGAAATAAATTAATATAAAGGTAGCAAAAGGTTTGGGCTTCTGATGCCATCAAAAGTCCGCATTAGTTATAATGAAAGCAAGTAAAGATCAATTATCTAACCATTCTTTGAGTTTCGCTACCTTTTCCCGACTAATCAGGATATCATGATCATCGCAGCCAATCAACTTTATCTTTAATCTACTATTGGAATAGCTCAATACTTGTTCAATTGACTCAAAAGAAGCTACATATTTTCGATTTAATCTAAAAAACTCCTTTGGATCGAGCATTTCTTCAATCTGGTCGAGCGTATAATCTAAAATATATCTTTTGTTACTTTCCTTTGACTGCATAAAAGTGGTTCTTTCGGAACTAAAAAAATAGGCCACTTCTTCAGTCGGAATACTTTGAATCTTCTCTCCTATTTTGACCATAAACCTACTTTTATAATCAGTGTTTTGCAGTTTAAGTAGCTGCTGAAGCTGACCTATGTCAAATTGCTGCTGACTTGAATGCTCTTTATACTTCACAATAGCTTTTTCAAGTTCTTGCGGATCTATGGGCTTTAATAGGTAATCTATGGAATTAAGTTTAAATGCCTTAATAGCATATTGATCATAAGCCGTTGTAAAAATAATGGGACTCTTGACTTGCACTTGTTCAAAAATCTCAAAGCTTTGCCCATCTGCTAGTTCTATATCGCAAAAAATCAAATCGGGGCTAACCTCCTTTTGTAGCCAGTTCACAGCTGAAGAAATGCTATCTAAATGACCAAACAAATCAGCCTCTGGTAAATACTTTTCAAGGAGCTGTTTCATTCTAGTAGCTGCCGGTCGCTCGTCTTCAATTATCAGTACTCTCATTTAGCTAAAGTTAATAAAGGCAATTTCACACAAAATTCTGCCTCTGCTTTGATTATTTCCAGTTGCCTATCACTTAACAATTCATAACGTTTTCGAATATTCTCCAGTCCAATTCCTTTACTGTCTATAGTTTCAAGCTTTTTCGGTTGGAAATTATTTGACACAATTAACATATCCTGTCTTTGATAAATGCTGATTTTTAGTGGATGCTCCATGCTCACAATGTTATGCTTAATGGCATTTTCTAGCAACAACTGTAAAGAAAGTGGAGGCAAATATAAATTATCAATTCGGTCAATTTTGATCTCATAAATCAAGTTCTCTTCAAACCTTAATTTCTGTAGGCTCAAGTAATTTTGGGCAAAGCCAATCTCATCGGACAAACTCACGAGTTCTTCCTGCTGAACATCCAACACATACCGATAGATCCTGGATAGCTGCTGAATAAAAGAGGCAGATTTATCCGCATCTTCATACACCAAGTTAGTCAGCACGTTTAAAGAGTTGAATAAAAAATGCGGGTTGAGCTGATTTTTGAGGGATTGATATTGCCCAGCCAGCTTTTCAGTTCTTAATTGTTCCGCTTCAATTGCTGCATTTCGCCATTCGTAAAGCCATGACCTTGCTGTAAATAAGGAAATAAGAACTAGCGCAACTCCGATAGGGAAAATTGTTTCATCCATCATCGCCACCCAATCGATGTTATCAAGGGTAATCTCCTGAAACATAATCAAATAGCCAATGACTGAAATCAAGTAGCTTACTACAAATGAATAGGTTAAATAGATAAGCAATGTCAACAACAAGCGCTTCACTGGGAAATTCACCCAACTGATTTTCTTGTTAAAATAAGCTTCGACCACTAATCCTCCAAAAGCCAAGGAGGAAGACATGAAAAAAGAGAAAATAAAATCGGGGTAAATTAACTTAAGTCCTCTCAAACTCAAAAAGCACTTTGGGCAAAAAAACACTACCAATCCTAGAGCAATTAGTATGTTTACTAGAATAAACTTTCCAATTCTCTTCGGTGCTGATTCTTGCTTTATGAAGTAAAAGTAACCCATCTTAATAATTAGTTTAGCATTAAGAAAACCAAGCCCTAAACTACTCATAAATTTAATGAGGATGTTTCTAGAACTTGATTTTCTATAAAATTTAAAACACGAGTATTGCTAACGAAGCTTAGTAACACTTTTTATTGACATTGCTGGCTCATTTTTTCAGCCATATCTTTTCCCCATTTGGGAGCTAGTGGATTATCATTTACAGTACTGGCTTCCAATTCAAAAAGCTGCAAACTCTTCTTCGCCATTCCACATGCTTTTTCTGGCCCTTGCCCAAAAAATTTAGCAGTGCCGTATTCCATTTGTGCCATCAAAATCATGGCTCTTGGGTTTTCAGGATCATAAGAAAGTGCTTTTCTGTAAGTATTCATGACCAAACCAGACATATGTTGACCACGGCTTCCTGGATCGACTGACAGTTCACCCATCAACGCATAGCCCTTCATAGCAACTAACTCGGAATTTTCTCCATGCTGATTTACTGCCTTGTCTATTAAATCCTGAGCTTGCTTAAAAAACGCATCCTTTTCTTTTACGCCTTCGGTTCTGAAGCCTGCCTTGGTAAGTGAAAAAGCAGTGTAATACATCGGCAGCCATTCTGTAGCATTCATCTCACCGATTCTAGAAAAGCCATTGGCCACTGCTTGAAAATCCTCTGCTGATTTTGCTGCTTCAAATTTCTCTAACTGACTCTTCATAGCTTCTACATAAGCAGAGTCATTAGCCATTAAATTCACGATTCCAATAAAGTAAAGTGCGATAATAAATGTGTACTTTTTCATAATTTTTAGATTTATAGGTTATTTAATTGATTTGCTGATTTATCACTAGAAAGTGTTAAGAAGATGCCAAGGAATAAGAACCGGGGTGCTCCTTGAACAACAGGCATGCCGGGAACCAAACCTGATTCGTTGGCCTCCTGTCCATACTGATAACCAAAAATGTTATCTCTACCCAATACATTGCTACATGCCAAATGAATAATCAGGTTAGGTTTTGGCAGATAGCTCCAACTGATGCTCATATCCTGAAAACTCTTGGTTTTTGCATTTTGCTCGCCGGGTAAATTCGGATTTGTATACGTATACCCATCATTGACACTGAATGACATTCCGAGCTGAGATTGAAGGAATGACACATAATGCTTAGCAACTACAGAAGCATTATGTCTGGGTGCAAAACTGGGTTGCACTTGAGATTCGAAGGAATCAAATTTTCTTTTAGAATCTACAAAACTATAGGTAATCCAAAAATCAGTTTCTTTAATGGATTTGCGATCTCTATAAAAGAAATCCATTCCCTTTGCATAACCTTGTCCGCTTAAGGATATATCTTCCGGTGCTTGATTATATCCATTAAAAGTAACTAGATTGTCATAAGATTTATGAAAAGCCTCTGCACGAAAGGTTCGTCCACTTTTAGAAATGAAATAATTTAATATAAAATGTTCCGCTTCTGTGTTCCCTAAATTGTTATTAAGTATTCTGAATCTTTCTAATGGCAGTTGACTAAATGTGCCATAAGCAAAAGACATCTGACCTTCGTGCTCAAATTTGTAAGAAACTGATGCTCTTGGATCAATCCAAAATTCATCATTCAAAACGCTGTATCCAGAACGTACTCCTCCTCTGAATATCAATTGATTACTCAAATAATAATCCGATTCCAGGAATACGTTATAGCGTTGATCAAGAAAATCTCTACTTAAGCCTTCATTTACCAATGTTTCTTGGTAAGATGACCAGGTGCTTTCCACACCTGTTTTTAAGGAAATAGCATCAGAAAAATCTTTGATCGCTACCCCTTTTAGATGTATTAGCCTATTTTGTTGGCTTACCATTTGGCTATCCAGGTCAAATTGATCCAGATTATCAGAATAAGAAGCTCCACCTGTATAGCTCCAGCCATTCTTTCCGATCAACTTAATATTAGACTGAGCGTAAGTGTACTTATTCTTGATGCCAATTAGAGTGCCTCTTCCTGCTTCACCTGGCTGTTTTTGCCATAGTTTCAAACCGTTAGACTCCTTTTGGAAATAAGCTTTCAACATCCCTCCATTGCTCAATTTCTGGCTAGCTGCAAGTGATGCATCCCAGCCATATGGGCTGCGTTCCCAGTCAAAATCTTGTTTAATCAGTGATTGATAAGGGGAAAGGTCAAAATAATTAGCTGAAGCGGTTATGCTATTATTCTTTCCCACTAAAGTTTGCGTGTAACCTCCACCTAATGACATAATGCTGATGTCACCCTGGCTGCGAAGTGGGATATCTACTGTGTTTAAAGCCAAGGCTGAAGAGAGTGCCTGTCCGTATTCAGCTGAATAACCGCCCGTGCTAAAGAAAGAACCTTTGAAAAGATTGGGGCTGAAACGTGTGCGAGTAGGCACATTAGAAGCAGTTGTTCCAAAGGCATTCCCGACCTGCAAGCCATCAATAAAGATTGCCGTTTCAGATGCATCGCCTCCTCTTACAAACAATCGTCCATCATTTCCTACTGTGGAAGTTCCCGGCAAAGTTTGAAAAGCACCGATGATATCTCCCATAGCACTAGGGGTAGTTACAATATCTAATGGCTTTAGCACTACTGCTTTTTTTGCATCTGAAGCTTCCATAGCTCCTGCTGTAATGGTCACCGCATTTAGCTGGTCAATAGCTTCTTTGAGCTCTATATCGATTTCGATAGGTCCATCATTAAATACAACAGGAAACTCTCGCTTTTTAAAACCTACAGACTGTGCAACTAGTGTTTGATTACCAGTTGCTGAGGTTTTAAAAGAGAAATAGCCATTGACCTTAGTAGATGTGCCATCGTAGGTATTTTTAAGATAAACATTCACTCCTGGTAGGCTATCCCCTTTGGTAGAGGTGACAAAACCTTCAACGAGATTCTGTGCCTCTACCCTGATGCCAGCGATTATTAGTAGTATGATCAAAATATTTTTCATGGTGCTTTTGATTGTTGAGCTATGCACCAAATGTGGGGTAGAATTCTATTATAATAAATTAAAGTTGACTGAAGTGTCAGATTACTAGGATGAAGCGTAAATACTTCAGCATGAAATTATCCGTACATCCTCTTTTTTCGCACATTTCCATAAGGCGCTAGTCCGGTTTAGACCAAAAAAAAGGCTGTCTTGTTCGACACAAGACAGCCTTTATTCTACAGCATTTAAATAATTTTACTGCACTGCAGTCAGCGCATTTAGATTTCCATATCCGAACTGTGAATTCCGATTTGGATAAAAATCGGAAGACTCTCTGAGTTTCTGCAATACCTGGTCTCGGTTCCAGGAAGGATTTTTAGACCAAACCAAAGCCGCTATTCCGGCAGTTGTAGCAGTAGCCACAGATGAACCACCGACAGTTGAGGGTTGATTTCCACTCATTGCTACTGAAAGCGGATGGGCATCAGATCCTGCTTTTTCCATAATAACTGTAAAATCAACTTTGCTTCCGGAGTGACAGGTATTACATCTTTCGTATTGACCTTCTTTAACGCCAGTAACTGCCACGGTCTCATTCATATTAGCTGGGAAAATAACGCCAAACCAATTTGTCCAACTGGTTGAAGTACCTGCTGCTGCAAATATCAATTTACCTCTCCCATAAGCATAGCGGATACCGTCTGCTACTTTGGAATTATTGAATACATCACCTATTGACATACTAATAATTTTAACATCGTTACGATTACCTAAATATACCAAGGCTTCAGTAACTCCATCTTTTTCATTACCACCATTAACAATAACGTCACTAGTACCTCTTATACCTACTAAATTGGCGTTATAAGCGACACCCACTGCAGAACCATCGTTGCTTCTAGGTGCAACTGCAGCGCCTGCCATCGAAGTTCCGTGTCCACATTTATCATCTGGACCGTCATACTTTTTCCACCACCATGATCCTGTTTGATAGGTACCAACTCTTTCAACTGTTCTGTTTTGAGAGAAACCCGAATTGAATTGGCTACCTAATTTATCTTGATTTGGGGAAAGCCCGGTATCAATCATTCCAATGGTAATTCCTGCACCTGTGCTATAATTCCACGCTTGGTCAATTCCCATTTGCGGATAATTCCAAGACATTTTTGCACCCGGTGCAATCTCTGTATATAAACCCGCTAAATTATAATTTGGATCGTTTGAACAGCCAGAATCACTATATCGCTCTCCTTCGCCATATTTCTGAAAGTCTACCTGGTAGCTTAATGGTTCTACGTATCGCACATTATCTAAAGTTCTCAGTCTGCTAATAACTTCTAGATCAGACACCTTCATCTCTACAAAAGGCAATACTTCATGCGAGAAATTAGGCAGATCCTCGTCAGTAATAGTCATCTGTCTTTTCCTTTCAATCACAGATCGAGTTTCTTCAATAATATCAGTTCTTGAGTTTACCCAATTAGGTGCTTGAACATTGATAGAAGTCATTCTTTCATTAATATTAGTCTCACCTGCAGCTAAATAACCAACTGTCAAAATGCTGTCAGAATGTACTAAAGCACTCCACAATTGTACATCATTTAATTCAGACCAGTTAAATTCGTTCTTCTCCTCCAATGCATTTTTAATGATAGCATCAATTTCTTCTTTGGGGACTATCTCAATTTCTTGTTCTGGCTGAACTTTTTCATCGATTAGGCTCATATCTTCATCATCTTGTGTACAAGACCACAAAAGGGCTGAAGCTAAAAATACTGTTAAAATTTTTCTCATTTCCATAGTAATTAGTTTTGGTTATATTTTATGCTGTATGCAGAGTAAATTGCAAAACTTAAATATAACTTACAAGCGTTTGTTAGAATTAAATTTGTATATAATTAATAAAAAAGGAATTAAACGAATGAGAAATTTGACTTAACAGATATTGAGACCTATTTTCTATAAATTGACAAGCAAATAATATTCTAATTTAATAATAATTATTACCTGAGGACAACCTAGATAATATGAAGAAAAAGAAGTTTGAACACGACAAAGCTGTAAAGAATACAGTAATAGACAGGATAAACTTCCCTCATAACTCTGAAAAAACAGATTAGTAAGCTGTTCGATATTTTAAAAATAAAGATTTTAAAGAGGTGTGATTCCTAGATACCACAATTAACATCAGAGGCTTAAACAACCTTAGCTACTATTTTTAAATGAGAGATTGCACTATCGCAAATACAATTTTTCTACTTCGACAGTATTGAAAGTGGAAGATTTATGTAAACCTAAATTCAAACTGTTCCAAGTCTGTGCTAAATTTTACTACTTCTTCTGAAAATAAACTTCTTTATTGTCATACTTGACCATATATTGCCCTTTAGGAAGTTTACTAATGTCGCAAGAGACTCCTTTATTTCGTTTTATAATCCTACTATTATCATTATAGAGTAAATAGCTTACTTCTTGCGTGAACTCGATTATCCATTTATCTTCATCTATTGCATGGCTAATTTCTTCCTTATCAGAGTAAAAATTAAAGCTTTCCGAATAGTTGACATCCAGTTTAGGATCATGGTATTGCACTCTATATAAATTATCTCCCTTGAGATGATCCAACTCTACACTATGCTGGTTAATGAATATACCACCTTTTGTTTTTACAGTATCTAAAGGCATCCAATCATCGTCCATCTGTTTTTCAACGATGTAAAACCCTTCTTCAGCCTCCTTCGTGGTTATCCAAATAATCTGATTTTCATCCACATAAATCTTAAGCCAGCTAAATTTTAAATCCGCTTCAATTACCTCAGGATTAGCTAGCTCTGGCTGGCAGTCATTTTGATGAACAATCCGAATCACTACCCTAGTATCGAGCTCAAGACTTTCCATGTCGATTTCAAATGCCGAAATTTCTGGATTTTCAACCAGCAATTTACCATTTAAATAAATCTGTTCTATACAAAATCCAGCATCTTGACCTAAATATGGGTTCCTTACAAAGATATTTTCCCCATGATAAAACCCTCTAAAATAGCTGTCTTTTCCAATTAATGAAAAGGAGATATTTGCAAAGAGCACTATGAGGAACAATTTCTTAATCATAATTCTTAAACTTATCGATCATTCATATCTCAATGATTCGATAGGGTCCAGCTTTGAAGCTTTATAGGCAGGATAATAACCAGAGATAAGGCCAACGGAAGCAGAAATTGTAACTCCTACTATCATCCATAGCCAGGGTACAACAAATCCCCCATCACCAATAATTGCAGAAATACCGTTACCAATGCCTATCCCTAAAATTATTCCAGCTATCCCTCCAATTTGACAGATGACGATTGCTTCCCATAAAAATTGTAAACGGATTTTAGAAGGAGAAGCTCCAATTGCTTTCCTAATACCAATCTCTCTTGTTCTCTCAGTGACGGATACCATCATAATATTCATTAATCCAATGGAAGCTCCCAGCAGTGTAATAGCGCCTATTGCGAATCCACCAATCCTCAAATATCCTGCGATGTCCTCCAATCTGTCAGCTAGTGATTCACTTTTCTGAATATTGAATGAGTTTTCTTGTCCAATTCCATCTCCTCTTATTCCGCGCATGATTCCTGTCGCTTCAGCAATCCCCTGATCCATTAATATTGGATCAGGAAGTGCGACTGTGATATTATACTGCAATGTGCGGTTTGCAAATAAAGTTGATAGACCTACAGGAATAACAATGGATTGATCAGCTCCTCCGCCTCCCATGCCACCTTGCTCTTTCAGGACACCAATCACCTTAAAACGAGATCCAAAAAACGAAATATCTTTATTGACAGGGTCTACATTTTCCTTAAATAATTTATCTACCACATTGGCTCCCAGTATAACGACACCACTGTTATTCTGAACCTCCAGCGGAGCAAAATTTCGACCTTTATCGATCTCATAAGCATTTTGAATCAAATAATTTTCATCCGAAGCATACACTCTTATGGTAGGAGTTGTTTTTTCAGACTTGTACTTTAATTCTGCATTTCCTGTAATTCTCGTTGAAATTGAAACATTGCCTGCGTAATTGTATTTACTTTTAAATTGTACAGCTTCTTTGTAGCCGATAGGTTCATACCTTTTTTCTTTTTTGCCTTCTGAAGTACTTCTCCTACCGTCTAGGCCTCTAGCTTCTATATCAAAATTATTAGCCCCTAAACCTGCAAGATTTCCACTTACTGAGTTTTGTATGCCATCAATAGCGGTTAAAATCCCAACCAAAGCGGTGATCCCAATTGCGATAATTGCAGCTGTTAAAATAGTCCTCAATCGATTACCTTTAATCGACCTTACCCCTTCTTTAATGTTTTCCAGATAATCCAAAATCAATCAATTTTTTTGTAAATTTTAGCAATTTAATGTGATTATTCACGATATATTACATAAAAGTAAGAAACTTTGATTTGAAACTCCATTTATTATATTTAGTTATACATTTATAACGCAATAATAGCAGCTTATATGTTAAAAAAAATCACTTTACTTATACTAGTAATCTCTCTGTCCACCATTTGTGCAAAGGCTAATCAAATTTTGATCCCAATGGATAAAGAGCAATCCAACCATTTAAAAGCTTATGGATTGTCATTCTGGGTATTGGAAAAGGAAATTCCTATAGATTGGCTGTTAAATTACAGAGGGGGAAGTTTTTTAATAGAAAGCAAACAAAGCATAATAAATGAATTAATCATTAGAGGGGTGTCATACGAAATTATTTCAGATGCGACTGCTAATAGTATGTTGGATGAAATTGCGAGCCCTTCCTCTAACAAAGATGCGATGCGACTGGACAAAGTACCCAAAATTGCTGTTTATTCACCTAAATCGAAGCAACCTTGGGATGATGCAGTTACGCTCGTTTTGACTTATGCCGAAATTCCTTATGATGTTATCTTTGACGATGAGATTATGACAGAAGGTCTTTCTGACTATGATTGGTTGCACTTACACCATGAAGATTTCACAGGACAATACGGTAAATTTTATCGTAGTTATGCCAATCAACCCTGGTATATAGAGCAACAAAAAGAGTATGAGGCCATGGCCAAAAAGCATGGCTTTAGAAAAGTATCGCAACTTAAACTAGCCATCACGCAAAAAATAAGAGGTTTTGTAAACAAAGGAGGTTTCCTTTTTGCCATGTGCTCTGCTACTGACACCTATGATATTGCACTTGCCGCAGCAGGAATAGATATTGCCGCAAGAATGTATGATGGGGATCCGGCAGACCCTAATGCTCAAGAAAAATTAGATTATGAGCAAACCCTTGCCTTTAAGAATTTCAAATTGGAAATGAACCCGTTGGAATACGAATATTCCAATATCGATCAGAACCAGATTGACAGACCTGGCATAAAAGAAGGAAATGATTTCTTTACTTTATTTGAGTTTTCTGCAAAATGGGATCCTATACCCACTATGTTGACTCAAAATCATGAAAAATTGGTTAAGGGATTTATGGGACAAACTACCGCTTATAGGAAGTCATTAATAAAGCCTGACGTGGTTATTCTGGGTGAAAATAATGAAATTGACGAGGCGCGCTATATCCATGGCATCTTTGGCAAAGGTTTTTGGACTTTTTATGGAGGTCATGATCCGGAAGATTATCAGCACTTTGTGGGTGAGCCTCCAACCGATTTGAATTTACACCCAAACTCACCTGGTTACCGGTTAATTTTAAATAATATTTTGTTTCCTGCTGCTAAAAAGAAAAAGAAGAAGACTTAATAAGTTAAATACAATTTAAACAGTCCATCAAATTCTTTGTTATCAAATCCATCTTCTAAGAATTATGATATAAATCAGTCACAATTTATCATAATTCTTACCTTACAACTTCATGAATTTCCTTGAACCTTCTTCGTAATTATATTCATATTTAAATAATAAAATTAACTATCTCATGATTTATTAAATCGGTTAAAATACAGCATTTCAAATAGTTGCAATTTTTCTTGTGTGCTAATTTGCAGAAATTACCTTTGCGCTCTGAAAATTTAATTTAACTCTAAAAAGTACAAGAAATGAAAACTACTTCTACAAAAACTACTTCAAAAGTAAACACAGAAAAAGCACAATTATTGAAGAAAATTATCAATAAAAATAACAATATCCAGACAGCGTGCATGTCACTTTGTGAAAGCCATTAATTCTTATTGAAATGGCTCAAATAATTTCAAAAATCGATTCAACCCTGGAAACAGCATTGGACTGTAATGAGGACAATGTCATTATTGAAGGTTTTATGGAAAGATATTCGGTCAGCAGAGAAGAAGCCGAAGAAATCTTAACCGAAACTAAGAAATGGTTATGGTTGGCATCAGAAAACATCAAAGAAAAAAAGAGCTTTCGCATGTTTATTGATCACTCTTTGATCATCATTGATGAAATGTGGCATAATTTTATTTTGCATACTCGTGCTTATCAAAAATTTTGTCATGAAAAACTAAATTTATTTGTGCACCATGAACCTACACCTAAAGCTGCACAAATAATAGGGTTTGACAGCGATGAAGAGAAACAAAAGTTTCAGCAGCAACAGGAAGAAAAATTAAGTCAACAACTCTCCTATATCTATGACAAATTAGGGGCAGAAACGGTCAGTAAATGGTATGAAGAATTTCCTGAAAAATTCAGTAAAAAGAAAATTCATGCTTTGAAAAGATAAAAATTAATAATATAAGATGTACTAAAAACGGTAGGTTATATACTATATATTCCTACCGTTTTTTTTTATTGACTAAAGTAAGAAAATACCTACTGTTAAATCCTCATATATTATAAATCGCTAATAATTTCAGATTAAATTCTATATATTTCTATTTCAGAGCAATATCAATAAAAGAATTTGAAAGTAAGTTGGTCACATATTCATAACTTCCAAACCAAAAAATTATCACTCAGCTTTTTGGTTGCAAGCCTTTTGATATTAAAAATATCAATTGCAAATAGCCAATCATACTTCGCGCCCATGTTACAAAATTATTCCGCTAAGGAATATAAGGCAGGAATATCAAATTGGGACATTATACAAACTTCGAACGGACTCTTTTACTTTGCCAATTTAAACGGAGTTTTACGATATGATGGAAAGGAATGGGATTTTATTGAAATAGCGGGAGGCAAATTTGTACGGACGATCCATAAGGATTCAAATGACAGGATTTTTGTAGGGAGTAATGATGAATTTGGATACATAGATACAAGCGACAGGAATAAAATCTTTTACCAATCATTAAGCAAAAATTTTAAACTTGAAAGATTTGGTCTCGTCCTTCAAATACTGCATAACAAAAATGATATATTTTTTATCACAAGAAACTATTTAATCAGATATAGCAAAAATGACTTTAAATATTGGCCATTAAACAGAGGTTTTGGAGGATTTATTCACGAAGAAAAACTTTATGTAAAACAAGTTAATCAAGCTTTATTAAAACTTGACGATGATCAGCTTAATCCAATTTCAGGGTCAAATAAAAGCATTCCGTCATCTATAAGAAACAATATTATTGATGGGCTTAATAAAAACGAAAAGTACATTATAGGATCATCCCGAAATAAGGGATTCATATTTCGGAACGATTCAATCATTGAAACAAGTCGTCAGTATAGCTTCGGGAAATCAATTCTTTCCTTGAGTCGAAGTAATTCAATTTGGGCTTCTACTGCAAATCAAGGAGTTTTTAGTTTTAATATTGAAGATACAATATTAAATAACTTAAATATACATAATGGATTACCAAGCAATATTAACTTAAATATTTATTCTGATTTTCAAAATGGAACTTGGTCAGTTCACCAAGAAGGAATTACTCGAATTCAGGCAAGTAATATGTTAATGTTTTGGGGAGAAAATTCTAACTTAAAGACGTCAGTCAACGAGGTTTTTAATATAAATAATCGAATATATATCCTGTCTTTTGCTGGCTTATACACCTTTAACAATAAAAAAAAACTTCGCTTCGTAGAAAATACGAAAGATCGACTATTCAACATATTTAATACCAAAGATTATATTTTTGCAATTGGGGATAACGGACTTTATAAAATCAAAAATGAAGATGTAATTAAAACCATATCTATCAAGGGAGGAACCAACGCCTTTCCAACAGGTGACAATAATTACAATATCACTACATTCCGTAATGGGATAATTCAATACTCACCTATATCAGATCAAACGGAAGAATACATTGGAGAAATTAGTGGGTTCTGTAATAGCATATTAAGTCAGCAGTCGCAACATTGGTTAAGTTATAAATCACAAGGCGTATACTTAATTAATGACAATAAGGGAAGTCCCATATGGCAATTTTTTAATCAAAGACATGGCTTACCTGATGTTAATGCTATTAATATTTTAAAATCTACAGATGGTGAAATCCTTTTCAGTACCTCAAAAGGATTTTATGCGCTGAATAAAAGTCCTAAAGCTGATTCTTCAGATTTATTTATTCCATCTTCAAAAATCACTCATGAAAAATTGAATATCACTAACATAGATCAAGATCGAAACGGTAATTTTTGGCTGACTGTCATTGAGGAATCGCAAAAGCAAATCGTATTAAAATTAGAAAGAACGAAAGATGGGAGCTATCGTAAAGTAACCCGACCATTAAAAGCTATTCCTAATCAGAATTTCTCTAGCATTTATGTTGATGAGGCCGAAGATAGTGTAATCTGGATAGCCGGTAATGAAGGCCTCTATCGATATGATGAAAAAGTGAAAGTAGATTTAGAGATCCCCTTCAATACTTTTATAAAAAAAGTAAGTCTTAATGATTCTATACTTTCTTTCGGATCATATAAAGAATATAGAACCACTGACAGCATTCCAACATTAGTAATCAAACAACCCAAGGAATCAATTCCTCAATTAGAATTTAAAGACAACAATATCAAATTTGAATATAGCGCACTATTCTATGAACAGCCCGAAAGAAATCAATACTCCTACTATCTTCAAGGGTTTGATAAAAAATGGTCTGACTGGTCTCTAATGAATAATAAGGAATATACCAATTTACCCGCTGGTAAATACACTTTTACGGTGAAGGGTAGGAACCTATACGAAACTGAAGGTGAAATTGCTTCTTACCAATTCGTGATCTTACCTCCTTGGTATCAGACCACTTGGGCATACTTCCTTTTTAGTATCATTGTAGTTAGCATTATATGGCTCTTGATGCTAGGATATACCTATAGAATTAGACAGCATCGAAAAAGACTTAAGCTGATTGTAGCTGATCGAACCTTTGAAGTCATCCAACAAAAAAAGGTGATTGAAAAGCAATTGCTAAAAATGCAAAATCTTAATGAGGAAATCAGTCAACAAAGAGATGACATATTAGAAAAAAACCATGAACTGGAAAGCTCTCAAGAGGAAGTAATTGCCATCAATAACAAATTGCAAGAACTTAATCAAGCACTTGAAACTAGGGTTGAAAAAAGGACAGCTAAAATCAAAGACACGATCAAAAAGCTTCAGCAGACTAATAAAGACCTTGACACTTTCACCTACAAAACCTCTCATGATTTAAAAGGTCCTATTAGCAGGATTAAGGGTATTTTAGCCTTAGCCAGGTTTGAGAATCCTGAAGCTAAAAGTGATAAGTACTTAGACTTGATCGAAAAAACTACTAAAGAGATGGATATCCTTTTGGATAAATTGACGCAGGTCCATAATATCTACAATTCACAAGTAGAATATAATACCATCGACATCCCAACTATCTTTAAGCAAGTGATGGAGAAAATCAGTCCTTTGGTTGAACAATCAAATTTCAAATTTCAATTTGACTTGAAGAACGAAAATGAACTCAAGACTGATGAAAAAATGCTCGAGTTGATCTTGCTCAATTTATTGGAAAACGCCTTAATTTATTCGGATGATCATAAGCCCCAACAAGAAATAAAGTTAAGTACAATAAGAAAGGATAAATCTTTCGTCCTTTTTGTTGAAGATAATGGCGTTGGAATTCCGGAAAAGCAAATGCCCAAAATATTTGAAATGTTCTACAGAGGGTCAGAAAAATCTATTGGGAACGGGCTCGGATTATATTTAGTAAAGGTTGCAGTGGAGAAAATTGGTGGCAAGTTAAAATGTGAATCAGAAGAACATAAATTCACTAGATTCACAATTGAATTCCCATTAAAGAAAAAGTAATCTGCCTAATCATACTTTCTTTTTAGCAATCAATTTTTTTTCCTTGTCAACTAAACCTTTCAGAGTCTGGCTTTTAAAGATTTTGACTGTTTCATTTCGGACTTTCAGAAATGCTTCTCTAATAGAACAGGTTTCTTCGTCCTTACATTCTTCGCAACGTTCATAGAATTTAAATGTAACACAAGGAAGTAGTGCTATAGCTCCATCAAAAAGCCTCAGAACTTGGGCAAGATTTACAGTTTCAGGGTTTTTTCGTAGATAGTAGCCTCCTCCTTTTCCCTTTTTACTTCCTAAAATACCATCATTTTTTAACTCCAGCAATATGGCTTCCAAAAATTTCTGTGGTATATTTTCTTCTTCTGCTATGGTACTGATTAATGTAGGACCCTCACCATATTTCCTACCTAAATGGACAAGAGCGTTAATAGCGTATTTTGATTTTTTGGAAATCATATCGGCAAATATACGCTTTGAAAGTGATTTTTAAGGACTAATCATTAAAAAGAATAGTCCTTATTATTTTACATTTGATTCAATATAAGCCCTTAAATCTTCCACCTGCCGATGACTCATTTTTTCTAAAGTATAATTAGGCATATACTCTTTATGACCTAATTCGGAGTAAGAACCTTTTCTAATAATTTCATAAATAGATTTTTTACTATTATCTGGCATATGCTTTTTAAGCCATCTAAATGTAAGCACTGAATTATCCAAAACTAAATCACTTTCTCCATAAGCATGATGGCAATGTTGACATCCCAATTCATAAATTGCTTTTCCATATTGGGGTCTTCCTTCAAAAGAATAACCCTTTTCCTTACTTTCTGGTAATTCCGCAAAAGTAGCCGGAGATTTAGAAAGGTAGTGAGATTTAATAAATGCAATGGCACTATCCGGATTAGATTCAGCCAAGGAATTCATCTGTTCAAATTCTGCAATATTCAATTCTAAGTCTTCAACTTTCATTTGAAGTGTCGATAAATAAGAGAGAATACTTGTCATTTCCCAATCCTCCAACTCTCGTCCTTGCGAACATACTGTGGCACATAACTGAATACTTCCTTTTAGACTGTTTTTAGCGTCATCTACTAAACTTCCATATTTTAAGATGTAGTCGTCATTATACCAAGACTCTCTATTGACTATACCCCAAAAAGTAGATCCTTGCAAATAAGGCAATTTATTTTCCATTGCATATTCCAATCTAGCATCTTGATCAACCAATGTTAAATCCAAGTCCTCTCTTTCAACATTATGACAGCTGGTACAGGTATAAAACTTACTGATGGCCTTAGATGCAATTCCATCTGCTGATTTTGTTTTACCCACATGAATTAGTTCATACCCTCTCTTTATATTAGCTGAATCAGGTTTTTCAATGTAATGCTCAGGATAATCTTGCCCTAAAGCATATAAAACTTCCATGAGATTATCTTTAGAATTAATCTCTTGCTTCTCGAGAAAAGTAAATGAAGCCGCTGATAGCAATAAGGCAACTGCTATCGCTATTTTGATATTATATTTTTTAGCATTGTTCATAATCGCTACTTCCTTGCCCCAACTTTAAAATCCCTGGTGATATTGAAACCAAAATGTATATTTCCGTTCTGTACTCTTCCCGTGGTTTCCGCTATGTACAAAGGAGCTATCATACCCAATGAATTAGTGAAATTTAATTGAAAGATATGGCCTTTGGTTTCTAATTCAACTCCTAGTCCGGCTGAAGATTGGTATTGTGATGCCAACTGATCAGGTAAATTCAAATAATATTCAAGATTAAAAGCCAATACTTTAGATACTTGAATCCTTGCTGCGGCTCCTAAACTGTAAATATCATTATTGCTTTCTAGGTCTAAAACAAAATTACGATGCACATAAGTCGGCATAATCTGAAAGCTAATAAATTCGTTAAATTTCCTACCTAAAAGTAATTGATGAACAAAGGTTAGATTATTCGTAAAGGATAAAGTTTCAGTTTGAGGCGTTTGAATAGTTCTGACAGCCGCATTTGTATAGTACACTAAGGAAACTGGGCTACCTCCATCTTTCTTTTGTTGCAATAACCTGTATTTTAAATATACATCATAATGTTTCTGCAATGAACTTCTGCCGAACCCGATATTGATAAAATCAGTGATTGCATAGTCTAGACCAATCCTAATTGTAGAATTATCAAGCCCATAGAGTTGTTGGATACCTGAGCTTATATCTCCAAACCTATGGGAAATAATAAATTTCATCATTCCTTTTGGAAGAAGCTCTGTAGAATGGCCATTGACAACTCGAGTATCTCTAAAAACTTTTTCCCGGTCTTGTTGCGAAAATAAGTTAAAGACCCAAAACTGTATGATCAATAATATTACCGTTTTTTTCATATAATTAATTATCTAAGGCTCCATCATCAACCCAGCAAGCAATCGCTTGAATTTCATCTTCTGTCAAGTCAGGTCTGCCTGCTGGTGGCATTGTCCCTGCAGAAGTTCTGGTTTTAATTCTGGATGCGTTCACAAATATATTATCATCAGTAGAAAAATTAGGGGGTTGGGAACCATTATGGCAACCACTAACGGCACAATTAGTAGTAATAATTGATTTTATATCATTACTAAAACTTATTCCAGATCTAATTTCAATCTCCGATATCTCAGCTTCACAACCATTCGCATCTCTCGCCACGATCGTATAGCTACCATTCGATAAACCAGTAAATTCTGGCTCAGTTTGACTTTGATCGCCATTTAAAACATAGTCAATCGGTTCGACACCTCCCACCTGACTAATCAGAATACTACCAGAACTTGTCCCACAATTAGAATCCTTGGTTTCAACTACAGAAAGCTGGAGACCTCCCTCATTTCTTACATTTGCCTCCATTTCCTCACTAACGCAATTTGAATTTATATTTCTTGCTTGAATAGTGTAAGTACCAGCAGCTAATCCCGTAAAAACACTATTTGCAACAAAATCACCTTCATTTAATCTGAATTCATAAACCGCATCTCCATTAACGGATGCCACTATTTCACCTGAGGCTTCTTGACATGTAGTATTCTGAACGGATTCGATGATTAGCTCTAGGCTATTAGATCCGCAATCAGTTTCTGGACTTGCTATTCTTTCATATTCACAAGCAAAAATGAATGTAGAAAGAAGAAGTAAAATGGGTAAAGAATTGATTTTATAATTCATGGAAAATAATTTAGTAGGTAACTGAGAAATAAATACGTTTCAACCTATAAAAATGGATTTCTGAGGTAGAATTAAAAAAGCCATATTCGATCGCTATCCTACTTTAAATAATGATACTAATCTACTAAAAATATAAAAGAACTAAGCTAGTTCTTTTTAAAATTATACTTTTTTTTTTAACAATTGGATTCCACAGTGTATTAACCTTATAAGCAATTTAATCACTAAAATCAGGAAATGAACAAGATGCTTTTCTACAAAAGGCAAAGTGAAATAAATCTGATTTTTGATTAACTGCGTAAATCCAATCGAAATCAAAACATAAAAAAATGATGATGATTAAAGAACTAAATTTAAAAGTACTAATGAAAAGAGCGTTGCTTGGAATAGCAGCTTCTAGTTTATTATTTACTGCTTGTAATACTGAAGAGGACGAAGAAATGATGGAACCAGAAATGGCAACTGGTATGTTGACGGTCTCTGATCAAACAATTTCGCAGAATACTATTGTGGTTTCAAATGTAAATTTGGATCAGAATGGATGGTTAGTAGTTCATGCGAGTGAAGAAGATGCGCCTGTGGTTCCTGAAATCATTTCAGAGCCGGTTTTGGTAGAAGCTGGAGATAATAGCGATATTGAAATCCCTATTATAGATTTTGAAAATCTATCCGAAGATGCGAATGTTTGGGTAATGCTACATACTGATGATGGCGAATTAGGCGTCTACGAATTTGACGGAGCAAATGGACTAGACGCACCACTTACTACAGAGGAAGGTGAAATAGTAATGACCGAAATAGAAATATCTGCCCCAAGCGTAACTGTTAATAATCAAGTAGTGAATGAAAACATGGTCACTATTGAAGAAGTAAATGCTGCCGTTGATGGATGGATTGTAATTCACGAAGATGATGGTGATGGAAACCCTGGTCCAGTGATTGGTCAAACTTTTGTTGAAGCTGGCACTAACTCAGATGTGATGATAGACTTAGGTAGCGCTACTTTCAGTGGTGGCGAAATGCTTTTCCCTATGTTACATATTGAAAGCCCAGCGGACGGAGAATATGGTTTTCCAGATAATGGAGATGGCCCAGAAGTATTTGGCAATAATATAATTGTGGTGGGCTTCGAAACAGAAGCGCCAAGTGGTAGCATTACAGCAGCCAATCAAATTATACAAGGAAACACTCTTATTGCAAATGAATTAACTGTTAATGCTACTGCTTGGGTAGTAGTACATGCTAGTAACGAAGCTGGTGATGGACCTCAAGTACCCGAAATTATTTCCACTCCCGTACAATTAGAAGCTGGATCTAATACTGATGTTGAAATTGAGCTAACAGAAACTGTAGCAGCAGATGATGTGCTATATGTCATGCTACATACCGAAAATGGTACCGTAGGAGAATATGAGTTTGACGGAGCTAATGGTTTTGATGGACCTGTCACTACAGAATCAATAACAGTTCAAGCCCCTACCGGAACATTTACTGCAAACGACCAAACCTTGACAAATGGTAATGTAGTAGTAGAAAGCATCACCGTGGGACAACCTTCGTGGGTAGTTATCCATAGAGATAATGGAATGGGCTCTTTTGTAGCCCCTGGAATTATTTCGGAGCCGGTAGCTTTAGAAACAGGAACTTCGACAGATGTTGAGATTTCCTTTTCTGATGGAGAAACTGTTGAAGATGGAGAAACATTATGGATCATGCTACACAATGACAATGGAGTTGTTGGAGAGTATGAATTTGATGGAGCTAATAATTTTGACAACCCTATTACCTTTTCGGACATTGAAGTATCGACAGCAAGCACTGTTAATTATGATGTGACCAATGATGGAGCAAGCGCTTACCAATTTACTGGAAACGGACTTACTAATGTGTCAAATCCTGACATTACGTTAGTGAGAGGTGAAACTTACACATTTACTGTAAATGCCTCTGGACATCCGTTTTACATTAACGAGACGCAAGGAACTGGTAGTTCAAATGCATATAATAATGGAGTGACGAATAATGGGGCTCAATCTGGCACTATTACTTTCACCGTTCCCAGCGATGCACCTAACACTTTATTTTACAATTGTGAATTTCATAGTTCAATGACAGGAACTATTACAATTACCGATTAACCTAAGAAAGCCATTTTTTTTCATAGTTGAATAGTGTTTAAAGCGACTCTTTCGAGTCGCTTTTTTTATTTCTGTTCAGTTGCTTTGCGCTTAGTAGAAATTCCAAAAGGGAGGTATAGCGGGCAAAAGCTAATGAAACTTGTAGCGATAAATACCGCAGCTAATACTCCTAATATTACTGCTAAGGTCCCAGAAATAACTCCAGCATAATATAATATACCGACTGAAATCGCTAATAAAATTCTGATGATTTTATCTGCAGTTCCCATATTGGCTTTCATGATCTTTTATTTTAAGTGATTTACTGTATTAAAAATACTTAATCTGAAATTTAAATAGGTAACTTTTGTTACAGAAAGCATTAGTGATTGCTACCCTCGCAAGTATTAAAATTATTTTCTAGTTAATAAATCTACTGCTTTCCTCATGGCATTTAATCGCTGAGCTTCTTCATAGACATGGGGAGAGGCGGCTCTTTCGTGGCAATCGTAGAGCGGACAGGTCTCACAAGTTTCATTAACAATTCTAATAGGAATAGCAGGGTCATTATGAAATTTTACCTTTTTCTTCATCGCTGGTGTGATTAATAACCCGATAGATACGCTGCTATTCTGTCCAATACTTTTATTGCTAGGTTTAGCTAAGCTAATAATCAAGTACTCATTATCAGAATTCACGTATTGACTGCGCTGCACTTTACATTTTACTCCATCTTGTTTTTGTTCTTCCTGATTTCGCAGTTCTTTTAAAATCTCAATAGAAGCCCACCTTCTGCAATAATGCTGATCCAATGCCGTTCCGTGAGGATTATGAAGTCCTGAAAGATGCATCTCTTTAGTCAGCTTAAAAGTCTCTTCATTGGATGTGCTAAATCTCAAAAAGAACAACTCCTTAATACCAAACACCTTTGGAAGCAGATTAGTCATTCTATGCATCAACATTTCAGGAGTGCATTGGTAGGTCTCTAAAATATTTAAGAGCAAATCGGCATTAAACTGGGGTTCCGATAAGAACTTTTTCAGATCCTCCACAATTGTGTTTTCCGGTAAAGCTAATGCACAAGCAAAATAAGATGCTTTATAATTATTCAAAACCTCTTCAAAAGAATTGACTGATATCCAGCTGGAGGTAAAAGGTCTCGGACTTAATTTTAAATACTGGTAACCCAACTCTTTTGCCATAGTGAATAACTGCTGTGCATCCGTTAATTTCGGATTCATCAACAATTGAGGAGCATCACCAGGAATTGTCATAGAACGTAATGGTTTCAACTCTTGCTGATGTTGAAGTCCTTTTGGAATAACTTGATAATTGTATTCTGAATTAAGAACCTCCTCTAATTGCTCAAATGTGTAAGGAAAGGAATTCATGCTAAAGAACTGCGCTCTGAAAGATTCAACCTGCTCTTCAATACCTTCAAAATAGTTATCATGCATCTCCTGAAAAGAGCGCAACATATTTAGATATAAACTTTCGACACGAAGCCCATAATTTCTACTGATCTCGATAAGCGTACTTAAAAAAGCTCCTAATTTGGCCGGAGCGTTGCTCAAAAGGTCTAAAAGATGCGCTGGTTCAATTCCAAATAACTCCAGCGGAAGTTCTTTAAACAAATTTGATTGCAACAACTCTCCTAATGGCGCAAGTTTCTTAGAAAGCTGCAAAGACACCAGATCGTCAAAAGTCACTTCGAGCGCCTCTGATAGAATATTAATCTTTTCAATTTTAGGATATTTTTTACCCTTTTCAATTTCATTTAGGTAGGATGCTGATAAGCCTGTTTGCTTTGACAATTGAGCAAAAGACAAGCCTTTTTCAATCCGTAATTGTCTCACTTTTAACCCAAATATCAATTTTACATTTTCTTGAGATATCGCCATTTCTTCTGATTTTTTATGAATTTTATCGTTCTCCCATCAAGCGAAAAAAGTTTTTTATTTTTTTTTTACAGCTTTTAATCCCACCCAGCTTCCTTTCCAAGCATTCGCTAAGATAGCGAATAAAATCCAATAGCGAATATTCGCTTGTTATTTATTTTTCGCTGATATACATTTGAGATATCAATCACACAAAAAACTGATAATCACATGGAAACTACATCAGCACAAATAAGGAATTCAAAAAAGAAAGTAGAGGGCTTTAACTTATTAACAGATGAAGCAATTTCATTTTTAAATAAACTGCACGAAAGGTTTAATGAAAAGCGACTTGAAATACTCGGCAGAAGAGAGCAGGTTTATGATCAAATCAAGCAAGGGAAAGAACTTGATTTTCCAAAAACTACTGAAGATGTACGTAATGACTTAGACTGGAAAATTGCGCCTTTACCAAAAGACTTACAAGACAGGAAAGTGGAAATCACTGGGCCTGTTGATAGAAAAATGATCATCAATGCTTTAAATTCTGGCGCAAGAGTTTTCATGGCAGATTTTGAAGATGCCACTAGTCCCACTTGGAAAAATATAACAGATGGACAGCAAAATTTATATGATGCAATACGAAAGCAGATTGATTTTACTTCTGACCAAGGCAAAAGCTACAAGTTAAAAGCAAATCCTGCGGTATTAAAAGTGAGACCTAGAGGGTGGCATTTATCTGAAAAAAACTTTCTGGTAAATGGCGAACCTATTTCAGCCTCACTTTTTGACTTCGGTTTATATTTCTTTCATAATGCTCATGAAATGATCAGAAACGGAAGTGGACCCTACTTTTACTTGCCGAAATTAGAACACAGATTTGAAGCAAGATTATGGAATGAAGTTTTTGTATTTGCCCAAAATGAACTGGGAATACCCGTTGGCACTATCAAAGCCACTGTGTTAGTAGAAACTATTACAGCTGCTTTTCAGATGGAGGAGATTATTTATGAGCTAAGAGATCATATGGCAGGACTTAATGCTGGCAGATGGGATTACATCTTCAGCTTTATCAAGAAATTTAGAAATCGACCAGGCTACATTCTTCCCGATAGAAATGAAGTAACCATGCAAGTTCCTTTCATGAAAGCATATGCTAATCTTTTGGTAAAGACTTGCCATAAAAGAGGTGCTCATGCGATTGGTGGTATGTCTGCTTTCATCCCTACCAAAGATGAGGAGCAAAATCAGAAAATATTAGATAAAGTCAGAAATGATAAAACAGAAGAGGCACTAGCCGGATACGATGGCAGCTGGGTAGCCCATCCTGCTTTAATCCCTGCTGTTGAAGCAGTATTTGAACAAATTATTGGTGAAAAACCGCACCAAAAGCATGTTCTCAGAGAGGAGTTTACAACAACACCTTCTGCTTTAACAAGTCCACACGTGATGTATGGCGAGGTAACTGAAAAAGGAGTACGAATGAATATCAATGTAGCCTTATTGTACATAGAATCATGGCTACAAGGAACGGGAGCTGCTGCAATTTACAATCTAATGGAAGATGCCGCTACAGCAGAAATCAGCCGAGCTCAATTATGGCAATGGTACCATCACCAAATATCATTTAAAAATGGTAAGATCTTCAATAGAGCTTTGTTTTGTATGCTCTTAGAGGAAGAAACCGAAAAGGTAAAGGAAATGCTCGGTCAAAAACGGGTTGAAACAGGAAAAATAGCAATAGCGAGAGATATCCTCAAAAAACTAGTGAAAAGCGAAGAATTTGAAGATTTCTTAACGCTTAAAGCTTACCCTTATTTATAAAATCAATTTCACTACTATATAAAATCAAACGACATGAATACTCAACAAAAAATCGATCAATTAGTATCTGATTGGACTTCAAACCCAAGATGGAAAGATGTAGAACGTACGTATACCGCAGAAGAAGTTGTAAAACTAGCTGGCACTGTAAAAATAGATCATAGTCTTGCTCGCTTAGGAGCAGAAAGACTATGGGATCTGTTGAAGAAAGAAGATTTCGTAGCTGGCCTTGGTGCCCTTACAGGAAATCAAGCTGTACAAGAAGTACAAGCAGGCCTAAAAGCTATTTACCTAAGTGGATGGCAAGTTGCTGCCGATGCTAACTTAGCCGGGCAGATGTATCCTGATCAAAGTTTATATCCTGCTGACAGCGTGCCAAATGTGGTGAAAAGGATTAACAACGCACTATTAAGAGCAGATCAAATTCAGTCGGTAAGTGGTGAAGGTGATATTCACTGGATGGCTCCAATTGTAGCTGATGCGGAAGCTGGATTTGGTGGCAACTTGAATGCCTTCGAACTTATGAAAGGGATGATAGAAGCTGGTGCTGCTGGTGTGCATTTCGAAGATCAACTATCCTCAGCCAAAAAATGTGGCCACCTAGGCGGAAAAGTATTAGTCCCTACACAAGAAGCGATCAATAAGTTAATATCTGCAAGACTAGCAACAGATGTGATGGGAGTTCCTACCCTGATCATTGCCAGAACTGATGCAGATGCTGCTAATTTATTGACGTCAGATGTTGATGAAAGAGATCGTAAATTTCTAGATGGAACAAGATCTTCCGAAGGATTCTTTGGCGTAAAAAACGGCTTGGAACAAGCGATTAACCGGGGTCTTGCTTATGCTCCATATGCTGATCTAGTGTGGTGTGAAACATCTCATCCTGACTTAGGAGAGGCTAGAGAATTTGCTCAGGCCATCAAGGAAAAATATCCAAACAAAATGCTGGCTTACAATTGCTCCCCATCTTTCAATTGGGCAGCAAAGCTGACTGAAAATGAGATGTTAGAATACCGAGAAAAACTAGCTGAAATGGGATACAAATTCCAGTTCATAACGCTAGCTGGCTTCCATGCATTGAATACTGCTATGTTCGAATTAGCAACTGCTTATAAAAACAAAGGCATGGCTGGGTATTCTGAATTGCAACAAAGAGAATTTGCCCTACAGAAGCAAGGTTTTAAAGCGGTTAAACACCAGGCATTTGTAGGAACAGGTTATTTTGACGCAGTGCAAAATGCAGTCATGCAAGGTAAATCTTCTACCACAGCTTTAAAAGGCTCAACTGAAGAAGCCCAATTTTAAATAAAATACCGTTTCCGTAGTTTACACCGAGAGGTGTTTCATGTTTCAAAAGGCTTCCGCAAGGAAGTCTTTTGTATTTTTAAAAATTGTAATTCACAATCGCATTGATCAAGAACAGATTTACTTTGTTGAGAATGAATACAGGATTATCAGGAAAATCTCCCGTCCTATATTTGTAAGTAATTAACAGTTCAGGTTTTAAACCTTTCCATTTTACATTTTCATAGAATAAATCCAAATTGATATGCATATAATTCGGAATGGCATACTTATTCAACTCGGGTTCTGTCACTGATGGTCTCCATTGATGACCAATACTGAAAATCGATTTTAGCTTTTGATCAGAAAATTTGAAATTCTGGTGGTAGTACATCACAGCCGCATGATTATTTCCAAATCCTTCACTCCGTTCTCTTTTCTGAAAACTAAACAAAAACTCTCGCCCCCATTCACGAGGAAATAAAAATCTACCCTGACCTGTGATATGATCATATCCTAAACTGATTTTTCCATTTGTTAGAAGATGAGATAATTGCAGACCAAAAATCTGTGCCGTTTCATTTTGCACATATCGTAAGGCAGGGTCAGGATGTCCACCTTCTCCTACCCTATTTTGTAACAACCATTCTGCTGACAATTCTAAGCCAGCGTCAGTAAAATTATAAGTGGGCTTTACATAGAGGACATTGAAAATATTATCTACATAATAATCCCATAGCTCAACTTTTAGATGGGGGCTAATTTGATAATCAACATTAGTCAAAGCCACATAATTAGATATCGAATTTTCTCTGTATTCACTTCCTTGTCCGTTAATATCTCTGCCGACTGGATAAATCCCCAAGGTCTGACCGATATTTTCAAATCCATTGTAACTTCTTGGTGCAATCCGATTAATCGCTCCCAACTGGAACTTTAATTTACCTTTTTCCTCATATTTATAAAATGCTCCTTCAAAAAGGGTAGGAATCATTCTACCATCTTGCCCATTCATAAACGGAGAGAAAAAACCTTGTCTTCCAATTTTTACTTGATGATTACCAGCTTTGTATTGCACAAACAATTCCCCTGGATAGGCGATAAACCGTTGCGAAAGGTCTTGAACATTAAAATTACCTGCTGCATATCGACTTTCTCTTCCCGTTGTAGGATCTAATACTTCCACATTACCGATTCCGGTATTCCAACTGCTGTAAACTGCCCCTCCAACTTGCCAATGCTCATTAAAATCATAGGTGTATTTTAATTTTAAGCCTGTGGCTATAGTATACCAATCTTGTAAAGCTCCCTCATTGAAGGAATGCATATAGTAATTTCGCCATTGTCCACTGAGATTTCCTTTTTTATTTTCAGCTTGATCGTCTTGAGCAAAACTTAGGAAAGTAGATAAAAGCAATATGGAAACTATAGAAGTAAACTTCATTTATTTGGTTTTCTTAATTTGATAGACACTGTCATAATATTGAATGATAGGCGGAAATGGGCCAAATTGATGTTGTTCAGCTGAAAAAGAATCATCCCAAGGACCATAAGAAGTAGAAACAGGCTTTAATTTCAAATCAGGAAAATCCTTATCTGCTTCTGGTTTTAATGGTCTGTCAAAACTGTTTATATAAGCTGCCACATGAAAGGCCTCTTCATCCGTTAATTTTGGATTTTCTTTAGTAGCGATTAAGTGCGGCATATTTGCTTTAATGAATTGCGCAGCCGTTAATACTCGGTGCATACCTGCCCCATGATTAAAAGAATCATCTCCCCAAAGTGGAGGATATTGATAACCCTTTCGCTCATCTGTTAACTTTGTCCCTTGTCCATCTTCCCCGTGGCAAACTTGACATTCATTGATGTATACCTGCTTACCGAAGATAGTATCCGCTTTTACTGTTGGTATTTTTATACTTACAAAACCTTTATACCAATCGACTGTATCGGCTGGAACATCTTCACTTAACCATTCCATATAAGCCACTAAAGCCTGCATCTGTTCTGAATCTTCAGGCAAGGCTTCTCCATTCATGCTGCGTTCCATGCAGCCATTAATGCGCTCTTCAATTGTTCCTATCTTATTTTCCCTACCTCTAAACTGAGGGAAACGATTGGTCACTCCTACCCAAGATCCTGATCCTGGTTTCGTACCAGCCTCTAAATGGCAGTTTTGACAAGTCAGATTATTTCCGGCATATAATCTTTCATCCTTATTGATGACTTGTGGCCCCATCCATTTTGGTGATTCAGTTGCCAATAGAAAACCAAATTTTACTTGTTTCCCTTTTTGACCCTCCGGTAAATTAGTCTCAATATCAGGCAGGCTCCAGATCCTATTCTCATAAGTAGATGAAAAACCCAACCATTGTGGAGCTTCATCAATCAAAAGGACCGCCATAAATAGAGTGATCACGATAAGCAAGACACCCAGCATAGCTCCTGTGGTCATCTTGATCAATTTCAAAAAGTCCATTTCTCCTAAATTAAATTAAAAATCGGCCACTCTTACGAGTTAATTTGAATATTAATGTGGTAATTTATGCCTTATCTTACCATAAACGTAAGTTCCTAATACAGCAGCAGCAATTACTACTAAAATCACACCTACTCCATTCCCTAAAAGGATAAACATTGGACCAGGACAAGCTCCTGTCATCGCCCAGCCTAAACCGAATATTGAACCCCCGATTATATATCTCGCCCAGCTAAATTGCTTTGGGGCAACAATAATTCTCTCGCCATCAATCGATTTCAATTTCTTCCTTTTGATAAGTTGAATCACAATAATCCCTACAACAACCGCTGAACCAATCACACCATACATATGGAAAGATTGGAATTTAAACATCTCATAGATCCTAAACCAAGAGATCACTTCAGCCTTTGCAAGGGTAATACCAAAGACAGTTCCTATCAATAAATATCTTAAAAATTTCATTCCTTTCATTTGATTTTTGTAATTTAAAAATGATTATAGCACTAGTAAATAAGGTAAAATAAAGTAGGTCATAACTAGCCCCCCGATAAAGAACCCTACAACTGCCAAGAGCGAAGCAGGCTGCAAATCACTCAATCCTGAAATAGCGTGACCAGAAGTACAACCACCTGCATATCGAGTTCCAAAGCCTACTAAAAAACCTCCCACCACTATCATCAAAAAACCTTGCACAGTAAGTAAATTTTCCCAATTGAAAATCTCAATTGGCACCACATTTTCTCCAGGATTCTCAATTCCAAAAGCTTGCAATTCGGTAATCGTTGTTTCAGAAATATTAGCAGCCGGCTCATAGCCTAAATACAGATGGGATATTACCCCCCCTAATACTAAGCCTGCCGCAAAAACCAAATTCCACATTTGATCCCTCCAATTGAAATCGAAAAAATCACAGGATTTACCAGCTCCCAAAATAGAACACATAGTTCTTAAATTGGCAGACAGGCCAAATGATTTGCCAAAAAACAACATAGAGAACATAACCAACGCTATTAACGGACCTGCCACATACCATGGCCATGGCTGACTAATCCAATCTAATAATTCACTCATATAATATTTTAGTTAAAATTCAATCTTATTAAACATTCATTAAAGCAATTTTTTAAATGAGGCGTACCACCATTTTCCAAAACTGATAAACAAAATTAATGTAGTAACATTCATTGAGGCGTAACAAAAGTTACGAATTAGATGACAAATGTCATGGGGATTACAAATTGCAACTGATTCTACCAAAAAAGAAAATATATTCTATAATTTGCATATCAAATCAAACAACAAGTAAATAGGTGGTCAATATTATTGTGGAAGAACTTTTTAATGCTGTAGACTTTAAGGTATCTATACTTAAAAAAGGTGATTACGAGCATTGCACTTTTAGAAATTGTAATTTCCAAGATTACGATCTTTCAAATTTCAAGTTTATCGACTGCGCATTTGAAGGCTGCAATTTAAGTTCTGTCAAAATGAAGAGCACATCTCTGCAAACGGTAGATTTCAAGGATTGCAAGCTTCTAGGGATTCATTTTAACGAATGTAATACGTTTGGATTAAACGTAAATTTTGAAAATTGCCAACTTAATCATTCGGTTTTCTTTCAACTTCAGCTGCCCAAAACTAAATTTATCAACTCAAAGCTAATCGAAGTAGACTTCGGGGAGTGTGACCTAAGAGAAACAAAATTCAATTATTCTGATTTATCAGCTGCTATTTTCGAAAATTGCGATTTGCAAAAAGCCGACTTTAGGCATGCAATAAATTACACTATCGACCCTGAAAATAATAAATTGAAAGCTGCCTCATTCAGTATTGAAGCACTACCTGGGCTTTTAAGCAAATATAGGATTAAAGTAGAGCACTAACTACAAGTTCCTAATAGTGTTAAGACTTTTTAGGTACCAGCTTTTTTATGGTTAAACCTTGAACTAAAATTGAAAATACCACAACAGAATAAGTAGCAGAGAGAATAATGTTTTTGGCTTCAAAATCATCGGGAATAGACAAGGCTAAGGCAACAGAAATGCCTCCTCTTAAACCACCCCATGTCAGAATCGCCAAAGTATTCTTTTCAAAAGTTCTAAGTCTTTCCATTATTTTCACTGGAATTCCTACTCCTATTAAGCGAGCAAACAAGACCACAACAATCGCACATAATCCAATCAAAAAATAATCTGGGTGAAATTCTTTAGAGATAACAATGATTTCAAGTCCAATCAAAATGAAAAGTATTGCATTTAAGGCCTCATCAACTAAGTGCCAGAATTTATAGACATAGTCTCCAGTAGCTTTAGATTTATCTACAGCATGTCCCTCTTTACTAAGAAACAGCCCCAAAACCACTACCGCCAATGGACCGGAAATATGAAGAAACTCTGCAGCTTTATAAGACACCATCACTAAAGAAAGGGTCACCAGCACTTCTAATTCCACATGATCATTATCAATTATTTCCAATAATTTCAGACCCAAAAAGCCAAATATCGCTCCTAGTAATAACCCGCCCCCTACTTCAACTCCGAAGAGCCCTAAAGTACCACCAAGACTGAAGTTTTCAACTCCAGTTTGTGCTAAACCAAGTATTGTGAGAAAAGCTACTACACCTATGCCGTCATTGAACAATGATTCCCCCGCGATTTTGATTTCCAATTTTTTAGAAACTTTTGCATCAGAAAGTAATGCTAGAACGGCTATAGGATCAGTTGGAGAAATTAAGGCTCCAAAAAGCAAGCAATAAATTAAATCAATTTGGTAACCGAAAAATGCAAAAATATAAAACATTAAAAAGCCAACCACAAAAGTCGAAATCAAAACTCCAACTGTAGCAAAAATCAAGATAGGCCATCTTTCTTCTTTCAACCTCTTAACATTAATGGATAGAGCACCAGCAAATAATAAAAAACTGAGCATTACATCAAGTAGGACTTCTTTGAAATCAAATTCAGAGACTATTGAAATTGCTAAATCTGTGATTTCAGGAAATATATAACCTAATAAAAGAATAAGGACCGAAAGCACTAGTGCAATGATCATCAATCCAATAGTCGATGGCAACTTTAAATAATTAACATTTATAAATGTAAAAACTGCCGCTAAGAAAATAAGCAGAGTGATAAGATCCAAAACTCCCATTATACTTAATGATTTTAATTAGAATTGCTTTTATAAAAAGTCAAATTAGCAAATAAAATCAACTATGGTTCAAAAAAAACGAAATAATAATTCGAAATTACTAAGGGAATAGTAAAAAAATAATAGATACTTTTGTAAAAATATCAGAAACTTAATCTGCTTTATGAAAATTACCTACCAAAAGCCTCCACATTGTAGTCCAGCTTAGTACCGTACATCGGAAAGGTGATTTTTAGAAGCCCATAAAACCCTCTCTTTTGCAAGCCGGGACGCATTCCTATTTCGGCTCCATAACCCCACCCTAATGTTCGATTAAAGTGGCCATCTATCCCAATTCTTCCGCCAAACATGAAGGTATTGATGGTTGATGCATCATATTCGAAAAACTGCGTTGCACCGGCCGGTTGATGGAAGAAATTTTCAACAGTGACCATTGGGAAAATAAATAAATCCATAAAAGTAGAAAACACATGATCATCTACTAATTCCTCATATGTCTTGTCTGGTTTAGCTGCGAAGTTCTTAATCCATGTAAAACCACCACCCACAGCAACACCAGCCCCTAGAACATTTCCAAAGACCGCATCCTCAGTTTCGCCTGTTATGGAATTCGCAGATTGTTCAGTTTCACCCACAGGATTCACCACTACTCCTTGCGAAGCAATAGCCCTACTAAGTTCTGATGTCGTTTCATAATACACACCCCCTAAGCGAGCAAACAATATTTCTCTTCTTTTATTCGGTATTGGTGCTCTTTTTGGTACTTTCGCAGCCCATTCTGCACCCTGATAGTTTTTTGAGTAAAGTGGAATTAAACTTTCTGACTCTTGCTCTCTATCCCATATATGGTAAGAAGCACTTGCTTCTGCAAAAAAATAAGTTCTAGCTCTTGATTGCGGATCAAACCCATTTTTTTGAGCGGCATTTCTAGCGAAGTCGCTCCCAATAAAATAGGGCGTTCGAGCATGTGCTTTAAAGTGCATCTTATCCTTCAGATAATAAGTAGCATCTAATCCAAAGCCAGAAGTAATGTTGGTCACATGTACATCACCATAGGCTGGTGTTATCCCTATGAATAATTTATTGATATCGTAAGGATCGTTATACATTTCTTCGTACGTGACTGTTTTATTTTCAGTTCTTCTTCTAAACTGAGCATCCGCACTGAATACGAAACTATATGAAATCAATATGATGAGAATGAGTCTAACTATCTTCACTAGAATTCTATTTTTTTACAGCTGTAAATATAATAATTAATTAGGACTACAATAAATGTAGTCCCTAAATGAGAAAAATCCTTAATAAATTCAGGAAAAATAGTGAATTATTTCTCACAATCTGCTTAAGCCAAAAGGTTTTTTAATACTTTTTCGTGTGACTTTACAATATGGTCTAAATCTTCAGCCGATAAAGCAGTAGATAAAAACCATGATTCAAACTGCGCAGGTGGTAAATAAACGCCTTCATTTAACATCCCTTGAAAATATTTCCCAAACATTTCCGTATCGCAGCTTTTAGCACCTTCAAAATCATTTACTGGTTGATCTGTGAAGAAAATACTAATCATTGAACCTAATTGATTAATCGTATAATTTTTACCAAGTGCTGCATTTACTTTGGCCAATTCTTTCGCCAAGTACTGTCCTGATGCTCCAATTTGGTCATAAACCTCATCGTGATCATTCAAATAATGTAGTATCATCAATCCGGCTGACATCGCTATGGGGTTCCCTGATAGCGTCCCTGCTTGATAAACTGGGCCCTGAGGCGATACAAAATCCATGATTTCCTTTTTCCCACCATAAGCACCTACAGGCATACCGCCTCCAATAATCTTACCTAAGGTTGTGATATCTGGTTTCACCCCAAATATACCTTGTGCCCCGGCCTTCGATAATCTGAAACCCGTCATCACTTCATCAAATATCAAAACGATACCGTCTTGATCACAAATATCTCTTAACCCTTGTAGGTATCCTTCTTGAGGTATTACACAGCCCATATTTCCCGCTACGGGTTCTACAATTAAAGCAGCAATTTCACCTTTGTTCTGCTCTACTATCTTTTTAACTGCCTCCAAATCATTAAAAGGAGCCGTTAAAGTATCCTTTGCGGTTCCTTTGGTAACACCTGGCGAATTGGGTGTTCCCATGGTGGCTGCACCGCTCCCAGCTGCAATTAAAAAGCTATCTCCATGTCCGTGGTAGCAACCTTCAAATTTCAATAATTTATCTCTACCCGTAAATCCTCTTGCCAACCTAGCAGCAGACATGGTCGCTTCTGTACCTGAATTCACCATTCTGACCTTTTCAATTGAAGGCACCATATGAGTAATCAACTCTGCTATTTCTATTTCCTTAGCAGTGGGAGCACCGAAAGAAAGAGAGTTTTTCAAAGCATCTGCCACTGCTGCTTCAATTGCTTCATTTCCATGACCGAGAATCATCGGCCCCCATGAATTGATAAGATCGATATATCGATTATCATCTTCGTCATACATATAGGCTCCTTTTGCCCTTTTGACGAAAATTGGATCGCCACCTACAGCTTTGAAAGCTCTTACAGGAGAATTAACTCCTCCTGGAATAAAATTTTGTGCCTTTTTAAATAATGATTTGCTTTTGGACTTGTCCAGCATAAATAATATGATTTTTAATATTCTTAATTTAGTCAGTAAACATGGATGGTTTTTCTCCTATTTGCTCATAATTTAACATTCGCAATTCCAAATCTTCCATTTTCATGATAGGAACCACTTGGTTATCATTGGCATTGGTATAATCAAAACCAAAGTAAAGACTGCCACTTTGGAAGCCTTCATTGTAAAGACCATATTGAAAATAGTTTCCAAATTCAATAAGCTTTTCACCGAAGAATTTCATGGTCTCATATCCATCATAACTATATTGTGAAGGTAATTTGTTATAAGTTTTTCTATAAGTCTCTTTAAATTCTGCCACCTCAACAGAACTGAAGTCAAAATAATTTTGACCGATCATAATCACTCCCATACGTTGTAATTGATCAAATGACATTTGACTAAAATCAAGCCATTCATCATACCCAATTATAGGAATACTATCTCTTCTGGTATCAACGGCACTTAAAACATTAGAAACCAAAAGATTATCAGAAGCGGCCGTCATAATATGACCAATAGTATCTCTTGAAAGCACCAAAGAATCTCCCTCTCCAACTTTAACTTTAACTGTATTGCTGATATATACTTTCCCTCTATTATCCAATGTATCCACCTCAACAACTTCCGTCAAAGTCCTTAATATCTCCGTACTAGCAGTAGATGACCTTGAGGCTGCAATCCAAGTTATGTTGAATGAGTCTTCTTCTAAAATTCTCTTGTAAGTGTATGCAAAAATAGAGTCTTGGGATTTGCTTCCATAAAATATAGTAGCATTCTTATTCTCCATATGTTCGATTGCAAAGCGTGCAGCTGTTTTTGCTCGAGTTTCCGGAGTAGACTTCATTAAGAAAGAATAAGGATTGGCTGCTATTGTTTCAGAATTAGTGGACAATGGATTTACCATGTTGATTTTGTGCTTGTAAGAATACTCTCGCACCATACTTGCCGGAACAGGATATAAAGGGCCAATTATCATGTCCATTTCCAGCAACTCCTCCGTTTCTAGAATTTTCGCTGTTACCACGCTATCTCGATCCGTATCATAAGCAAAAAGCTCGATCCTTTTTTCATTTTCATTAAGCTCCTCTACAGCTGTTAAGATCCCCTGATAAATATCCAGAACAAATTGATTGCCTTTATTCCCCTTCGAGGTAGATAAGTCTTCAGCCATAAACGGTAACATGACAGCAACCCTATAAGTAGCTTTTTTTTCTGTGACACTTTTATCTACAAAATCAAAACTAGCTCGATTTAAGTCAAAAGAATCAATTAAAAACTCCATCAATTCAACCTTTCTATCTACCATAGGTTGTTGGTTGATTTTTATTGCTAAATACTTAGCAAGTACTTCATCATATGGATTCAATTCCATTGCCTTTTGCAAAAGTGGAATACTATCATAGGAAGCTAAGGTTGATTTTTTGATTTCTTTTGCAATATTTTTGAAATCTTCTTTTTCGGTGCTGTTCAATACCTTAAGTCCTTTCATCAGATTCCCTTCCTGCATTAGCATTTTGCCATACCAAAGATTTACTTCATCTATTTTATCCCAATCAGGATGAGTAGTTCTAATATCCCCCAGCACTTCCATGGCGCGCTCCTTATTTCCCGTTTCATAGGCTGAAATACCATAAAAATATGATCCGTACAAATAGAAAGGATTATCTTCGTTGGTTTCCAATAAATTCTTGAAATGATTTTGAGCACGCTGATAATCTCCAGATCTAAAGTAGTTTTTACCCGACAAATACTCTGACTGATAATTTATTTGTGCCTTTAGTTGAAAAGCATTCAAAATTAAAATCACTCCAAAAATGAATATTGCTTTTAATCCCATAGTATTATTATTAAAATATTAATTAAGCATCAATCTTAAGTTGAGCATCGCTTATTCCCACTCTATAGTTGCCGGTGGCTTGGAGCTAATGTCGTAAACAACTCGATTGACCCCTTTTACCTTATTAATAATTTCATTGGACACATCGCTTAAGAATTCGTACGGCAAATGCACCCAATCTGCAGTCATTCCATCTACACTAGCAACTGCACGTAAAGCCACAACCCTTTCGTAGGTTCTTTCATCGCCCATCACGCCAACAGACTGAATAGGTAAAAGAATCGATCCCGCTTGCCAAACCTGATCATAAAGTCCTCTTTCTTTCATCATGCCAATGAATATCGAATCCACTTCCTGAATGATCTGAACCTTTTCGGGCGTCACATCCCCTAGAATTCTAATAGCCAAACCAGGCCCCGGAAACGGATGTCTGCCTAAGATTTTATGATCTATTTCTAAAGCTCTTCCCACTGAACGTACTCCGTCTTTAAATAGTGTTTTAAGAGGCTCTACTACTTTTAAATTCATCTTTTCTGGCAGTCCGCCAACGTTGTGATGAGATTTTATAGTAGCTGATGGTCCTTTTACTGAAACAGATTCAATAATATCTGGGTAAATTGTTCCTTGGGCTAACCATTTTACATCTTTAATAGCTTTCGCTTCTTGATCAAATACTTCAATGAAGGTTTTTCCAATTGCCTTTCTCTTTTCTTCAGGATCTGAAAGTAATGCTAACGCTTTATAAAACTGATCTTTAGCATCAACTCCTTTTACATTCAAGCCCATATGTTTGTAGGACTCAAGAACCTCTTCAAACTCGTTTTTTCTAAGTAAACCGTTATCTACAAAAATACAATATAGATTTTTACCAATTGCATGATGAATTAACATGGCAGCAACAGAGGAATCTACTCCACCAGAAAGTCCCAATACTACTTTATCATTGCCTAATTGCTCTTTTAACTCTGCAATCGTGATGTCTGCGAAAATCTCAGAAGTCCAGTCTTGAGCACAACCGCAAATTTTCACTAAAAAATTCTCCAACAACTGCTTACCTTCCAAAGTATGGGTAACTTCAGGGTGAAATTGTATCCCGTAAGTAGGCTCATTTTCAAGTTCAAAAGCAGCTACTTCCACTGAAGGTGTACTTGCTATAATCTTAAATCCTTTTGGTAATGTTTTAATAGTATCACCATGAGACATCCAAACCTGAGAGCCTGTTGTTAAATTTTTCAGCAAATCATTATCGTGATCAAAGCTTGTTAATTTGGCTCGTCCATATTCTCTGATTTCAGAGGGCAATACTTCACCCCCATTATTTTGGGCAAGGTATTGAGCTCCGTAACACACTCCAAGCAAAGGTACCCTCCCTCTATATTTGGTTAAATCAATTTTTGGCGAATCCTCATCCCGTACTGAGCAAGGACTCCCGGAGAGTATGACGCCTTTAACATCAGGAGTTAATTCTGGGGCATCATAAAACGGATGAATTTCACAATAAACATTGAGTTCTCGAACTCTGCGGGCAATGAGTTGGGTGTATTGAGACCCAAAATCAAGAATAATAATTTGCTCTGTCATGCTGCAAAAATAATAGGATGAATCAGTTAAGCATAGAAAAAAGTGAGATAGCTTTCAAATAACTCAAAATCAGTAATTTACAAGCATTAAAATCATGCTTTTATCAGAAATTCAGGGTAAGACCACTTATTTACTATAACAAGGGTTCTATTATCAACTAAAAATCCTAAACCCTAAGACCAGCATATCATCTACTTGCTCTGCTTCTTGCATCCAATCTTCAATGGTTTCTCGGATAATTATTCCTTGCGTTTCCATGTGCTTCATATGTATAGATGAAAGTAATTCTCGGAAATTTTTTATCATGAATTTCTTATCTTTTTCTCCTCCAAACTGATCAACATATCCATCAGAAAATAAATAGAAACAAGTATCGCCAACTAAGCTGATCTCATGCGAGCGGAAATCTTTCACATTTTTCCCTTCATCAAGTCCCATAGTAGTTTTATTCCCTTTGATTTGATAAAGTTGCTTATTCTGAATGTAAATGAGTGAATGATTAGCTCCTGAAAATTCTACTGCATTTTTCTTTTTATCCCAAACGCAAATAGAGACATCCATACCATCCCTATTATCGCTTTGTTCTTGTCTTAAAATATGAATAACACTTAATTTTAATTGCTTAAGTATTTCTGCTGGCTTAGTCACACCTTTAAAATTAACGATATGATTGAGCATATCGTGACCTATAAAACTCATAAAAGCTCCAGGGATTCCATGTCCTGTACAATCTGCTACAGCCACCACGACTTTGTCTGTTGTTTCGCTAAACCAATAAAAGTCGCCACTGACAATGTCTTTCGGTTTGTAGTAAATAAAAAAGTCTTCAAGCTCTTTTCCTATCCGGCGAGGAAATGGCAATAAAGCAGTTTGAATGCGCTTGGCGTAATTGATACTGTCCGTAATGTTTTTGTTCTTCTCTTGAATCAACTGGTTTTTTCTAACCACATCAGTATTAATAGCTTTCAATCGTTCTGCCTGAGTTTCAATTTCTTCTCTTTGCTGTCGAATCTCCTCATTTTGAATCTTCAGCTGATTATTTGCCTTTTGTTTATGATTTTTCGCTCGGAAAGTTACAATTGCGAAAATGATTAAAATAACTAAAACACTTCCAATTGCTATGTTAAGTATCCGCTGTTGAGCAATTTGCTTTTGTTTAAGCTCCTTATCAATTCGTAAAATTTCGTTTTCCTGTTCTTTTTGTTCTGACTCATAAATTATTCTCAGGTTTTCAATCTGCTTTTGTTTTTCCTGATCCATCAATTGGTTCTCATAAATATATGCCGAGTCTTTATATTGATAGGCCTGTTGGAATGATTGCTTCTTGTAAAAAATTTGAGCTAAGTTTTCAAAGGATTTTATTTTCCACTGTGTAGAATTTATTTGATGAGCAATTTCTAAAGCAGTGCTTGCATTTTCTTCGGCTGAAAATAGATTACCAGTACTTAAATAAATTTTCACTAAAAAATTTAAATATTCAACAGCCCCCAAATAATCTTGATCATCGATCAAATATTGCAAAGCTTGCTTTGTCAGCTTTATAGCCTTTTCTTCATTGCCTATTTGAAAGTTAACTTTTCCTTGAATCCCTAAAGCATAAGCCATTCCATTTACATCAGCTAACTGATCGAAAATTTTAAAAGCTTCCTCTTCCAATTTCAAGGCCTTCTCATTATCCCCTGTTGCTTGATAAACTTCCCCAATATTTAATTTGTAAACTGCTGTACTCATCGCATATTCTGAAGAGTCAATCAATGAAAGCGCCTTACTGTAGTAGGTTTCGGCACTTGCATAATCTTCCTGATTGAAGTATAAAATTCCTAAACTATTGGATGAATTTGCCACACCCTTTGAATCACCTAGCAATTCGTAAATCCGCAATGATTCCAGCAGATTAGCAATTGCTTTTTCATAATCTCCCAAAACCGTGTACACCGCTCCCAAAATATGTAAAGAGGATGCCTTTTGGTCATAATTCTCATTTCGATCTGCAATTTTTAATGCTTCATTTACATACTTTAAAGCTGTATTGGGTTGAACTGAACGATAGCCAACCGCTAAGTCGAGGTACACTTTTGTTTTAACGCTATCGTTCGAACTTTCTGCTACAGCCAATAAGCTATCCACTTCTGAATTTTGAGCAGATAATTTAAAGCAAAAGACCAGTAAAAGAATGACTAATAAGTTGTTTTTCATCTTAGCAAAAAAATTAATGAAAGAGTCCATTTTCTCCTATTCAATAATTTCTCATTATATTTCGAGTCGATTAAAATCAATCAAAACTGAATTGAAAATAATCTTTAATTTGACTGAATACAAAATATAATTTTATCTATTTCAATATTCATGGAACAATCCTTTAAAAACTTTATATTTTTATTTTTTACAGTAGTAACTATTAGCTTAACTGCTACGGAGACCGCATTTTCTCAAGATAATATCGATAAAAAAACAGTTGATTTAGATACTGCTCTTTTCGAAACTGATAAAAATTCGCTTTTCCCCCTGCCTGTGGTATATTACACACCGGAGGCTGGCTTGTTTTATGGAGCTAGTATATTATATAATTTTTTCACTAATAGGAAAAAACCCATCAATGCAAGTCAAATTCAATTGGCAGCTGGCTATACAACCAAGCAACAAACATTGATCTTTTTGCCCTTTCAAATCTTTTGGGATCAAAATAAATGGCGAAGTATTGGGGAGTTAGGCTACTACAATTATGCCTACCCATTTTATGGAATCGGAAATAACGGCCAACAAGATGTATTTTCCACTTACAGGGCTAGCTTCCCACGGGTTAGGGTATTCTTACTAAAAGAAACTGCTCCTAATTTATTTGTGGGAGGACGCTATTGGTTTGAAAATTATGATATCATAGAATGGGACAATTCGGGTGATTTCCAACAAGAGGACTTTTCAGGCGGTACTTTTAACAGAACTAGCGGAATTGGGCCAGCGATGATTTATGACACTAGGGATGCTATCTACTATCCTAGAAGAGGTCACTACTTGGAAAGTTTTATAGAAACTAATCACCAATTCACAGGTAGTACACATAATTACACTGCTATTTCATTTGATTACGCTTATTATTATTCTCCTGCTGATAAAACAGTGTTAGCTGCCAATGCTTTTTCACTATCTAACGTAGGCGATGTTCCTTTTAATAGGCTAGCGCAATTAGGTGGTAATAAAAAAATGCGAGGATATTTTCAAGGATATTTTCAAGACAAAAATTTACTGCTTGGTCAATTTGAAGTAAGGCAAGAGCTTGTTTGGCGGATAGGATTAACAGCTTTTGCGTCTGCCGGCCAAACAGCTGAAAGTTGGGGAGATTATGGAATGAACCGATGGAACTACGCTGGAGGTGCAGGATTAAGATTCACCTTCGATACCAAAAAGCACATTAATGTAAGATTGGATTATGCAATCGGGAAAGATAGCAATGGGTTTTACATTGCTTTTAATGAGGCTTTTTAAAATCTGCCAACCAGATAAAAGAAAAAATCTGGACTAGGGTTAATCATCGTAAAAATTTATCTATTACCACAACGTTAGAAATAATTCGAACTTCCAAAAACAAACTATTGATCAGACTTTCTAAAAATAAATTCTCCCCCCTGATCCCCAATTCCTAGAATCGGATTACCAATAGGAGTTTGGTTTGTTTTATTTGCAACCTCAACCTTTACATGTTGAACTAGTTGAGAAACAGGTATCTCCTTTTCATCACTATTACTTAAAAAATTTATCACTTCTTGAGCAAATGGACTATTTTCTCCATACAAGCCATCCGATACAGTTTCTAATCTCCCAGAGGCAAGACCCCATCTAGACTTATACTTTTCAACATTCTCAACAAAACCTCTTTTCTGTTGTCCAAATAATGAGCCAGAAAAACATGCATCCACGACCAAAAAAGTATGCATACTATTAATATTATTCAATATTTTAAGCAAATTACTATTAGACATGTATTCTCCAGGGGCATTTATTTCAGCATTAACTGGTATCCAATATCCTTCATTTAATAGCTCATCATAAAATCCATGCCCGGAATAGTAAATCATGAGATTATCAACAGGCTTCACTTTTTCTATTAAAGCTCTCAACTCATCATATATATTTTTTGATGTCGCTTGATCATTCAGAAGGACTTTTACATTACTATACTCAAAACCATACTTTGCAATTAATAAATTCGTAATTGTATTGGCATCATCGACCGCATTATATAGAATAGGCCAATATTTATAATCATTTATACCCACCACAAATAAGAAATTTTCACTTTCTTTAATATTTAAATCATCATTAATAACATTCTCTCTTTGGATTACAAAACGCTTAACAGATGTATTTCCATTAACGTCAGTTGCCTCAATGGCAACATAATTTTTACCCATTGATAATGGTAGATTTATGACAAAATTTCCATTCTCCTTTATAGGTGTTGTAATTCCGTTGACAACTAAACTATTGACACCTGATTCATCAACCACCGATCCCTTGATAGGATAAAAAGGTTTTGAATAAGTAATTTCATTATTATCTATCTGCGGAGGACTAGAAACATATATCAAAGGTGCTGTTTGATCATTTACATCTTTAACTCTGTAGATTGGTTCAATTCCTAAAAACTTAACATCAAAATTAAAATACTTTCTCGAATCTTGAATAACAACTAGCATTTTATTACCTAGTGGAGAAAAAGCTACGTTATACAAATAAGATCTTTCTTGTAGATCATATGTTTTAACAATTTGATTTTGTTCTATGCTCCATATTTCAATATTGCCTTTTGAATAAGAGAATGCAACATATCTATTATCGGCACTGATAGAGCAAGAACTAAGGTTTCCTTTACTAGTTGATTTCAGTTCCATTAATTTGTAAGGTTCATTTAACTCAATTCTTCTGATTTTTCCTTCATCATTACCAACAAATAAAAACTTTCCTGTTAGATCAAAAGCCAATGTTCTTATCCACGTATTTTCAAATTTAATTTTGAAATTATCCACCAGTTTACCATTACGAATTAAAAAAACTTCGCCATACTCTGTTGATAAGCTGAATACATTTTCAACTGGATTGTATGCCATTCGAAGTACTTTAAAACTTTCATTTGCGTGGTTAAAAATTAAATGGCTTTTCTTATCATTCAGTCCCAATTTAAATATCTCACCTGATCTGGTGTTAAAATAAATTGTATCAGAAAACTTATTTAATTCAACATCAACTATCTCATTGTATTCTTGCTCTGAATCAGCGAACAAAGATTCTATTTTACCAAAAGAATAGTCTAACTTTATTATATCTCCTTTCCCAGAACTACTTTTTCCTGCAATAAAAAGCTCATCTGAGTTTGGGATAAATGCAATAGAGTAAATTCTTTTTAAATCTACAGTTTCATTATACAAAAGACCGTTAGTTTTGGAGTCATAAATAAATAGCTCATCATCTGCGGCAATAGCATATGTATTCCCGTCAGGACTAAACTTTATGTAATGAGACTCAATGGAGTTAATTTTCAGTTTATCTGATTGGCTAAAAACTGGAAAATATAAAGTCATACATATAAAAAGTATAAAATTTTTCATATAGATTTAATTAAAAATTTAAAACCTAATCCTAATCTCACATCTAATATCTTTGGTAATTCGTAATAAGAAACAGAGTCACCTCTGAAATCAAAACGAACCTTTCGCTTATTTATATAATAATTTGTCAAATCTAAAGCTAAATAAAACTTAGCATTTAAGTTCATTCTAGCTGTGATTCCGCCATATGATGAAAACCAATATCTATCAAAAACATTGCCACTAGAAATAAAATAAGAATTTCTAACCCCAACGTTTACAAATGGACTAATTGAAAAAGTCGGTGAAAGGATAACAGCATAAGAAAAACGAACTCCACCTAAAAAACTTGTGAACGATTGACTTAGATTGCCAGAAGACCCCCTATAATCATTTTTCAGAAAAGAAAATTCTGGGCCAATTGAAAAATTTTTATTGACATTTATTGGAATTACAACATCGATCGAGGGTTGAAATATATCAACAACTCTCAGAGGCTTAGTTTCTACACTAAATACATGTATTTGTCCGAATATATTTGTCACGGACAACATTACAATTGTAAAAAGTACTATCTTCTTCATAATCTCTTAGTGTATAATTTAAACCCGGTGCCAAGATTGATTTCCCATTCTTCAGGTTTAGGAAGAACAGAAAAATCACCACTTGCACTTGAAAATGAATTATCATCATAAGTGACATCAATAGAATAGTCACCATAAATATTGTGGATATATTTATGTAAGCTAGCAGATATAAAAATATTAGAGGAAAATAAATACCGAGCTGAAAAGCCAAAATATGAAAATATAAGTTGTTTTTGAATACTACTTTCTTCCACTACCAGATTATTTTGTGCCACAACAGTGTAATCTGAAGATATTGTACTTATAGTAACAAATGGACTTAGTTCAAAAACAGGTAAAACTTTCCATATGTAGCTAAATCTTAGTCCATAGATTATAGAATTAGAATCATATGTTACACCTTGAGTTTCTTCTGAATAGGAAAACGAATTAATCTCTGGGCCTATAGAAAAGTTACTTTCTATATAAAATGGAACATGAAAATGCATCGGATAATTAATTGCATCCACATTCTGTTCAGTTCGCATGAAATAGTATTCTAAATCAGCTATATTCCTTTGAGCAAGCAATATGGCCGGCATGAAAAGCAGAGTAACAATCAAGACTTTCATAGACTCTTTGAATAAAGGTTAAAACCAAGTCCACAGGTAATATTTACATCATCAAAACCAACAAGTTTATTTATCCCCCTAACACCGTAATTTCTAATTTGAAGTTGAATATTAAAGTACCTAGTGATTTGTTGAACAAAAGAAATAGAGGAATAAATGTCATAGTAATTGTGCTCAATAAAGTATACATCTGAATTATCTATCCTCCTTACTATATCGAAATCATACTGGGGTGAATAGAAATAACTATCTGTACTTTCAATATCAATTTTGGCTACTCCAAGACTAAATCTGATTTTTAAAAACTCAGAGATGTATGTATTATAACCCATCCCTAAACCCGCTAACCTCAATTTAGAATCGTGAAAGTTGGAGCCACTAGAGTGGAAAAAATTTAATTGATTATAGTCTATACCAATGGTAATATTTTTATTTAAAAAGTAACTTACCCTAGTTTGATATTCAATTTTTGATCTTTTATCAACAATAGGGTCTTCAAATAGGCCGTATCGAAAGAAATGTAGGTCGATATCCACTACATTTTTTTGGGCAGTGAGATTTAATGAAGCGAAAAATAATACAATAATAGCAGCGATTTTCATTTACAAATGATTTACTGTCAAAGATTAGGTTAAGGAAGTTAATAAAATAATTAGAAAAACAATAATTATATAAATCAATATTATTTAATAAAATATTGAAACACCGAAAATCGAGTATTCAAATTAGTATTATTTATGCATCAAATTGAATTTTGCAATAATTCTAAATGCTATTAAACTTAGATATAAAGATACATGTAATGATTATTAGTTTTCATTTGGACGGCAGGCTAACTTCATTCAAATTGTAAAATAAATATAAGTGTATTGGAATTGAATAAAAATGTATCCACTGAAATTACTATTTCCAAGATAAAATAAAGAGTGTGATTTGAGCCTTTTTGCTTACTATACTTTCCCTCACTTTTTTTATAACCTTCTGCAATTTTAAAGTAATAGAACAAGATGAAAACGACAAGGACCCTAATTTTTTAAATTGTTCATGGTGTCTGCATAATGTCAATATTTTAGATGAATCATTAATTTGAAATTAGGTTCGTTCCAAACTTGACATTCAAAAGCATATGAATTTGTATCCTTTAATGATAACAATCTAAATAATGCTGATTTCATGGTCTGTAGTCGGACTTATTCCGTTTCGGCAAATAATGATGCTCTTTCTTTTTCTCCCGTAGGTACAGAATTACTTGCCATAATTTCTGATGTTAGATTTACTTTAACTTATGGTGCACTGTATCCAAAAATGACAGATGTTGCAGGCGCCATTACATTAATATTTTCTAAGCTGATTATGATCAATTGCCGTAAATATTTTACAGCAAGTGAATTTTAGAAGCTAAGGTTCTGCATAAAAGATGTTTTTCATAAGATTTTAGACAATTTCAGTACGGCTAGATCGTGAAAATTTATCTCAAGCATAGAGCGTGTTTTAAAAGTTAGTCTAAGAAAATTAGATTTCAGGGTTAAAATAACCGTAAGAACAGGGCAATTGCAATTAAAATTAAGATTTAGAAAGGATTTATTAATTCAAACTCACCTTGACAGAGCTCATTGTTTTTTGAAGGGATTACATTTCGCGAAAACAAATACAACAAGCCACCCAACCAAAAAAAAGAATATCTACGATGTTACAGAAGCTTAAAATTACGTCCTGTCAGCACTGCCACTTTCACTTCTCAAAATCCTTGATATTAAAAGGGCTGGAATCATTACTGTCTGAATTGGGCATTAAAAAGAATAAAATGACGTAGGCAAGTACTCCAGAGGCCCCTAAAATTATAGCAATAACAAACATCAACCTCACTTGTGAGGGCTGCCATCCAAAATATTCTGCAATTCCAGCACATATGCCTGCAATTACTTTATTCTTTGATTTTTTCAGTACTCTATTTTTCATTTTATATGTAGGGAAATATTTCTCAAGACGTAATTTAAGTCTATAAATTTAAATAGTAAAATCTGAGACAACCCAATAATGCTCATATCGCATTGTGTCTTCCTGTTCTCTAAAAAGCTAATATATGTTCCATGGCGAGGCTAGGAGTCATGATTGCACAAACAGTGTAGGCTTCCTTTTTACTTCTTCGCTTTCTTAATCAGCTTTATAGCCCAGTCATAATGGCTTGAAGTAGCCGAGACTATATAAGCTCCCAATGAGGTAGTTCCAGTCCATTTGTATCTTTTCTTTTCAAATAGTTCTTCGTCAGTATGTTTCTCAATCAAACTCCTAACTTTTTCGTAACTGGATTTACAATTTTGTTTGGCATCTTCAAGAGGGGTAGCCTTATATTTTTCCCAAATCCACCTGTTCAATTCAGGGGTTGTTTTCCAAGTGTATCCTTTGGCAGGCATATCTGGTTTATCTCCTTTCATTCCTACAACGTACCAATCAAACATCATTAAATGCCAATGGTGAAGATGCATCAGTACATCTCGAATATTTCGATTCATTGTTCCTTTCGGAAAATCTGTGTTTTGCTCTTCATTTGACAAACATTCAATGAAATCCATCAGAAGCTCAAAGTTCTTTTTACTCAAATTCAGCAAATCAGCTTTGTCCTTAGGTCGTGCCATATTTTTTAGAAATGTCTTTTAAATGTTTATGAATGTGATTTGATACTACTTCTAAATGCTCGCTCCTAGTATAATCCCGGGCCCCCTTCTTGTAGGGTATGAGGTTTATTTTGTCATTAACTATGAATTCTTCAATTGTTGCTTGAGCGACTTTCAGTCGTTTGATTAGGTGTTCTATCGATTCGTTTTTTGTTGTTTCAACACTTTGGTTGTTAACTTCTGACAGCTTTCCTCTTAATGGTTTAGGTTTAATGCCCTTACCTAAATCTGAAATATTTCTTGCAAAACTCTCGTGCCAAAAAGTTATATGTCCAAGAATGTCCTTTGCATTCCAGAATTCATAAACCATTTTATGATAGTCTAGGTCTTGCTCAAAAAAGGCAAAAAGCTGTTCGAGTTCATTTCGTAGAATTCCAATAATTGCTTTTATGTGTTCCTCTTTGTTTGTCATTTCAACTTAATTAGAACGAACGCACAGCTAAAATGAATATGCGCCCCAGTTGTTGGGATTGATTGAGTATGAGCTTTGCATATATCTTTCAAAATCCTTAATTCGAATATTCATCTTTGCCATCTGCTATGCACCTTTTTATATCTTTCCAAGTGATTAATTCTACGTTATTTTGTTCCAAAATAAATTTCTTCTTTTGATCAATGAAAAAGTCAAAATCAATTTGCCTCCACTCTGAACCAAAATTGGGGTGATTTATAGTGATGCCTTTCATTTCCTGATTATCGAAAGCTGGATGAATTAGAATAAGGTTTATTCCACTTGCTAAGTTTTCCAATACAGAACTATAATAGTCTGCCAGTTTCCCATTCTCGAAATACTTGTATTCACCTACAAAAACATTATCAACCAAAAAATCTCCATTCTCAATGTTCAACTCAGGATTTAGACCTACCATTTTCATTAATTGTCCATTTATTAAAACAGGAAGGTCGTATTTTACTCCTAGGTCTCTATATATTCTAAACAATTCAGGGGTTGATGCGACACTGTACATATGTGAATCTATATGACTTGGCGTTAATCCAAATTTTAACAACTTTTCAATTTGTGCTTCAAGTTCTTTTTCGATTTCACATGGCACAGCATTTTTCTCAAGCTGTTCCCTCTTTTTAAAGAAATGACCATTTTCGTCAACCAGACTAGGCACTTCTGCAACAGGTACAACAGGTCCAAATTTGTAATTTTCCCACTCACAAGTCAGGGTCAAATGTATTCCACTATCAAATTGAGGATTATTCCTAGCAAAAACAGCCATTTCATAGAACCAAGGACATGGTGCCATAATGCTGTAAGAATTGACAATTCCTTTTTTAAGTGATTGCATGGTAGCCATATTTTCTGAATGCGAAAGTCCGGCATCATCTGCATGTACTATTAACAATTTGGTATTCTCCGGAAACCCCAATTTTTGAGCTACATTCATTTCACTTAGGTTCTTTGCAAGTTGAGTTTTTGCATAACGTTAAGAATATGGGGCGTTGGGCACTTCAAGGCTCCAAACTACTAATTCCCTACATATTTTATTACATGGAAGCATTGTCAGTTTTAGCACTATATGCCCAATGACCTATATTTAGTGTTACACACTTTATTATTCATTTGGCACCTTGTACAGCTTTGGTTCGGTAATCCCTTTTTTTAACATGTTCTCTTTGTTCATCTCAAAGTGGCTAACAGTCATTCGGTTAAGATATTCCTCAATTGATTCTAGACCAACTTCTGCTCTTCTCTCATTTACATTAGCACTATCCTCTAAAGGTCGAGAGATTGCTTGTCCATATTCGTTGTAGCTTACCTGGGTTCCGTAAATAATTTTCTTTCCTAAGTTTTTGTTAACTCGGTCAGTTAGGTAGGCATAGTTTCTTTTACTTGCATTCCCCTTCTCCATTTTAATTCTCATGTCAGCTAAAACTTTTCCCTGAAAATCAGGATTATGGTCTGAATGCTGAACCATTAACCAAAAATTAAACGAGCCCTCCTCTCCAGCTAAGTCGAAGCCAACAAAGCCGTGTTTGTCAAAAATTTCTTTTAGGCGAATTTGATGAGTCGTGAAGACACTATCTTTAAAAGAATTCCATTCTTCATTTGTCATTTCCTTGTACTTCCCTTGCGGTATGTATGCAGCTATTTGGTCTATTTCAGCCATTTTTCTTAGTTCATCCTGAAGCTTTTGATTAAACTCAACTGGAGATTCGTTCTTTGTCTCTTCTTGTTTTCTGTCACAAGATTGAAACATTAGCAAGGTAATAAAAGCGATTAAAGTGATTCTTTTAGTTCTAGGTAGCATATGGATTAAGGGTTGATTAAGTTTTTAAAAATTCATTTTCTGTAAATATCTCTTTTTATTCTCATTCTATTACCAGTTCATGTTCTTCATCCAGCTAGCTAAATGATTTTGATTAGCTTTAGAAATTGTGTGTAACAATTGGCAAAGTGCACCTCAAGGTACACTTATTTACCTTATATAATCAGCTAAATGCACCTCGGTTATCTGAAATGTATAAAATTTAAACTAAACATGAAAGAGTTCATTGTTTTTTGAAGGGATTACATTTACCGAAAACAAATACAACAAAAAACCCCCAACCAAAAATCTGATTGAGGGAATTTTAAACTATAAACCATTAAACTATACTACTACTAATTTTACTATTTCAACTCTGTGAAATTGCCTAAATCCAGTGTCCAATCATACTCTTTATAATTGACCTTAGGGTCGGCACTCTCAGGAATACATTCGTATTTCTTTAAAAATCCTATTACACCGCCTCCATCAGAAAAATCACCTTTGAACCAACTAAATAAGGTAGTAACATATACCTCATCTTCACTTTTATCGTAGCTGGTAGTTCTTTGCAAGAATTGTTGTGATATCTGATCTAATTCCTTCTCTAAATCATATGCACTGTATACAGCTACATAAGGACATGATGTGGCTCCGCAATTCAAAGCAAAGTGAATTCTACCATCGGCCTCCTCCACTCTAAATTGTTTTTCAAGTTTACTAGCGAATGGATCGTTAAGAAAACCCATCGATAATTTTACTTTAGACCCTCTGATAATACCGTGTTCTATAAAATCAAGACTTAACATCTCTCCACCGACATTTACTAAATCCGATTTGAAGAATGCACCTCTGTCATCGAAAAGGGAAGGATCTTCTGATAAAAGAATTTGAACATAGGCATTGTAGGTATTAATCCAGAAAGCCTTGATCTTTCGATCAGTATTTAAGGATTCAGCCAACGTATTTAAAGGTAAGGCTTTGTATTCATTTACATAGTTTTGATAATCTCCTGTATTTTTAACAGAAGATATTAATTCCATGCTTAATCGGACAAATTCATTGGGTTCATTATTAATTTTACTTTGTGCAAAACTATCAAAGCCCACAAAAATTAAATAAAAACTAATTAGTATACCGCTAAATCTCTTCATTATTGTTATTTCGTAAGTTGTTTCAATCAACATACGCAATATTACAAATTAGAGATGTCACAAACTGATATTAATAAAATAACTGTCATTATTCCGACACTCAATGAAGCTGATAACATTGAGCAGTTACTGGATTATTTACATAAACTGGCAAATGAAAAAATTGCTGAAATTATAGTCAGTGATGCGGAAAGTAATGATCTCACTCGAGAAATTGCTAAAGAAAAGGGGGCGATGGTAATCTCTACCAAGCTAGCTTCAAGAGCTCATCAAATGAACGAAGCTGCAAAAAAAGCAACAGCTGATATCTTATATTTCGTACATGCGGATGCAAGACCACCCAAAAGCTTTGTGAAAGATATTTCAAGAGCGATCGAAAATGGAGCTGACTTCGGTTGCTACCGCTTCAAATTTGACTCGAAGCATCCTTTTTTAGCTGTTAATTCCTTTTTCACCCGTTTCAAAGTGCTATGGTGCCGTGGAGGGGATCAAACCATGTTTATCAAGAAATCGGTTTTTGAGAAAACGAATGGCTTTGATGAAGAATTCGTGGTGATGGAAGATTTTGAATTGATCAGAAGATTATGGAAAAAGTACCGATTTCATATTATCCCAAAATCAGTATTGGTATCTGCAAGAAAGTATGAAAATAATGGCTACTGGCAGGTAAACTTAGCCAATTTAAAAATCTATAAGATGTTTATGAAAGGTTACCATCCTCAAATATTAAAAGAAAAGTATTTTCAATTGATCAAACATCCAAAAGAAATACAATAGTCAACCCTATAATATTTGCATTAAATCAACTTTTTAACCTTTTAAATAGTAAAATATAATTTTAGTCAACCTCTACTTTTAAGAGGTGCACATGGAGCTATAATTATTAATTTCTCAATTTGCTTTCCAAAATTAATCGACATTTATGGAAAGACTGAAAAATAAAGTAGCAGTAATTACAGGGGGCGCTAACGGAATTGGAAAAGCTACCGCACTAAAATTTATCAAGGAAGGTGCTCAAGTAGCAATATGGGATATTACCAAAGAGAAAGGTGAAGAAGCTGCCAAGGAATTAGGAAGCGACACGAAATTCTATCAAGTAGATACTACTTCCTTTGAGCAAGTTGAAAAAGCTGCCCAGCAAACTTATCAAGATTTCGGTAAAATCGATATCCTCATTAATAATGCAGGCATTACCCAAGATGCTACTTTAGCCAAAATGACAATAGAGCAGTGGCAAAAAGTATTGGATGTAAACCTTAACGGAGTTTTCTTTTGTACTAAAGCTATTTCACCTTTTATGGTTGAGCAAGCCTGTGGAAGAATTGTGAATGCATCGTCAGTAGTAGGCGTTTATGGAAATTTCGGACAAACAAATTATGTAGCCACTAAAGCCGGTGTAATTGGAATGACGAAGACGTGGGCAAAAGAATTAGGAAGAAAAGGCATCACTGTAAATGCTATTGCTCCGGGATTCATAGCAACAGAAATGGTAAAGAGTATCCCTGAAAAGGTAATTAATATGCTGGAGGGCAAAACTCCTTTAGGAAGATTAGGGCAACCTGAAGAAATCGCAAATGCTTATGCCTTCTTAGCATCTGATGAAGCTTCATTCATTAGCGGCACTACCTTAAATGTTGACGGGGCAGTGACAATATAATTAAGACTGCTTCAAATAAATAATCTATACTTAAAGAGAGAGTAAATGAGAAACGCAACCATCAGCGGAACTGGTTCCTATGTTCCCAAGAGATTACTGAAAAACGAATATTTCAATGAGCTTTTAGGAGAAGATGTGGACACCTGGTTACGAGAAAACTTAACTATAGAACAACGATATTGGTGTGATGAAGATGAATCAACCATCGATTTATGTGAGCATGCTGCCTTAAAAGCTATTGAAAATGCAGGAATTAGAGCGGATGAATTAGACCAAATCATCATCTCTACTGATACTCCTGAAAATATTTCCCCTGCCACTGCCGCAGTCTTACAACATAGGCTTGGGGCTACCGGAGCCGGTACTTTTGATTTGAATTCTGCCTGTGCAGGATTTGTAAGCGCCATTGATACAGCTTCAAAATACATTATTGCAGACAAACAGTACAAACACATTTTGGTCATAGGCGCTTATGCCATGAGCAAATACCTAAATAGGAAGGATAAAAAAACCGTCACACTTTTTGCTGATGGAGCAGGAGCCGTGATCTTGAGTGCTAAAGAAAATACAGATAGTGGATTTTTAAACGCACATCAATTTACGCAAGGGCAGTATCATGATTGGATGGGTGTTTATGCTGGCGGAACGGGCATTCCTGTCAATCATGATGTAGTGGATAGTGGAAAGCATCTGCTTCAATTTGTGAAGAAATTCCCAAAGGAACTCAATCCAACTATGTGGACAGAAATGAGCCATAGAATGGCAAAAGAGGCCGGAATTGAAATAAAAGATGTAAAGAAATTCTTTATGACTCAGATCAATATCAATGCTATTCACGAAATGTTAGATAATTTGGGTCTGGAAAAAGACAAAGCCAAATACATTATGCATAAATATGGCTACACGGGTTCCGCGGCTATTCCCATGGCATTAGATGAATCTTTTCGTAATGGAGAAATAAAAAAAGGGGATACTATATTTTTAATTGGGTCTGGTGGAGGTTTATCTTTCGCGGGTGCTGCTTTTAAAGTCTAAACTTAAATTTTTACGCTGTGCACAATATGAACTTTTTAATAGGAATGATCCCGGTCGCAACTGCCACCACCATTTTGCTTTCGGCTTATGCAATAGCTGTAATTTATCTGGTCTTTAAGGGTTTTAAGCAAACTCAAAACATGAATGATTACGCTGTGGGAAGTGTTTCCTTCTCTCCTGCTTTTGTCGGTCTATCTTTAGCGGCCTCCATGACAAGTGCGGCTACCTTTATTATCAATCCTGGTTTAATTGGAACTTATGGCATTAGTGCCTTTATCTCCTATGGTCTAGCCTTGCCTATTGCAGCTGTTTTCTCACTTATATTGTTGACAAAAGGATTCAGAAAATTCGGAAGTAAAGTATCTGCTTTGACCATGGCACAGTGGATGGGCAATCGCTATCAAAGCAAAGGCTTCTCGTTATTTTTTGCTTTCCTGTCCCTACTTCTGATCACTTTTATTGTGCTAATTTGTGTAGGAATCAGTCAGGTTTTATCCAAAGCTTTAGGCGTGGATGCTGTTTGGGTGCTAACAGGAGTTGTAGTTTTCATTTTTGGTTATATGATGTTTGGCGGAGCAAACTCCATGGTTTACACCAATGCCATTCAAGCTTTGTCTATGTTGATTGTGGCTATCATTTTAATAGCTTCAGGATATGAATATTTAGACGAAGGCATCAGCGGGTTTATGGAGAAACTCAACAATATTGACCCTATCCTAACAAAGCCATTAAACCCGAAAAGCCCTATTTTTAGAGATTATTTTGAAATCATCTTTTGCCAAATGGTGGTAGGTATCGCGATCGTTTGTCAACCTCATATATTGACTAAGTCTCTCCTCTTAAAGAAAGAAAGTGATGTGAATCGGTACTTGATAGTGGGTTCAATTGTGCAATTCCTATTCTTCTTAGTAGTAATTGCAGGATTATATGCTAGAATTGAATTTCCTGATTTAATGAATGAAGGAAGTGCCATTGCTCCAGATGGCTTGATTTCAACCTATGTCGTGAGCAAATTTCCTGTTTACATCAGTATAGTGATTATTTTTGGACTCATTTCGGCAGGCATGTCCACTTTGGAAGGTTTAATTCAAAGTTTAAGCACTACCATTACATCTGATATATTATTAAAAATCAGTCCTAAAAACATCAGAGAAAAACTGACTGAGCCAAAGAATGGAATGTTGGTTAATAAAATAGTTATTATACTTTTGGCAGTTGTCTCCTTCATATTTTCCTATCAGCAATTGATGAACCCGAACATGAGTGTGGCTATATTTGCTCAAAATGGTGTTTACGCCTATTTTTCCTGCGCGTTTATTCCAGTCCTTTTCGGCATGTTCTTTCAAAGGACGCATCCAAAAGCAGTTTTTTTTGCAGCACTAACAGCCTTGATTGTTTATTTCAGCATATACTATGGAGGATTGACCCCTTATATGAAAGGTGAAGTAAAAAATCCTGCCATATCTTCTGCGCTAGCTATCCTAAGCTCATCCTTTGTCGGATTATTTTTTTATTTTGTATTACCAAAACAAGCGAAAGATGAAATGTGATTGGTTTGAAAAATGGAGTACCTATAGTCCCACTAAACTAGCCGTGAAGAATATTGGTACCGGCCAAGGCTATGATTATAAATCGCTCAATCATGGTGCTAATGCCGTAGCCACTATTCTGGAGAAAGATTTTAACTTAACCAAGGGAGATCGACTTTTGATATTGGGAGATTTTGATGCAGAGTATGTAGCGTTGCTAGGCGTAGCACAGAAAATGGGGATCATATTAGTCCCATTAAATTACCGCTTAAGCGCCAATGAAATAGCATTTTTGGTTCAAAATTCTGATCCCAGCCTGATAATAGTCGCTGAAGAATATAGAAGTTTACTCAAAGAAGTACCTCAACTAGTCGCTGATAAAGTAATCAGTTTTACCCAATATAGCGACTGGCTTTTATCAGCTGCCAAAGCGCAAAAAGCTCAGTATAATTCGAAACCTCTAGAAGAAAATCATCCCGCATTCATACTCTACACATCAGGAACAACTGGTCAGCCAAAGGGGGCTATTTATACACATGGTATGATGCTGTGGAATAGCATTAACACTTCAATTCGATTAAAGATAACCTCCGATGATATATATTTAAATGTAATGCCTCCTTTTCACACGGGAGGCTGGAATGTGCTGACTGCTCCCATTCTTCATTTTGGTGGAACCTTAATTATGATGCCTAAATTTGACTCAGAACATGTTTTGAAAGCTCTTGAAAGAGAAAAGGTCTCCATTAGCATGCTGGTTCCGACCATGGTGAGAATGTTAAGTGAATGTGATGATTTTAGAAAAATAGACTTTAGCCAATTACGCTACATGATCGTAGGTGGAGAAGCACTTCCTATACAATTAATTGAGCAATGGAATGAACAAGGAGTGCCCATTCGACAAGGTTATGGCTTAACAGAATGTGGGCCAAATATTACCTCATTAGAAGCAGAAGATGCTATAAGAAAAAGAGGTTCTATTGGTTTCCCTAACTTTTATGTAGATACTAAATTAGTAAATGAAGAGGGGGTTAAAGCCGGTCAGCAGGAAAAAGGAGAACTGTGGATCAAAGGCCCTATTGTTACAACTGGCTACTGGAAAAATGCCAAGGAAACAGAGAAAGCAATAGTAGATGGATGGTTTAAAACCGGAGACATACTAATAGAAGATGAAGATGGCTATTTATATGTAGTGGATAGAATCAAAAATATGTACATCTCAGGTGGCGAAAATGTATATCCAGCCGAGGTGGAAAAATGCATTTTAAAGCATCCCGAAATTAAGGAAGTTTGTGTTGTTGGAGTTGCACATGACAAGTGGGGTGAGGTAGGAAAAGCTTTTTTAGTATTCAAAAACGGGCAAAGAGAAGTATCTGATCTAACTGCTTATTGCATCAAGAATTTGGCAAAATACAAAGTGCCAAAATATTTTGAAGTGATGAAAGAGCTCCCTAAAAATGATACTGGTAAGATTGATAGGAAGATGCTACGTTAAAATAAGCATAATCATTTATTGATTTAGCCTCTAAAATATCTTAATTTTCATGACTTTAGCATTACGGTTTAACAATAGTCCACTATCCTTTTGAAAAAGCAGAAACTGAAAAAATTTAACGAGTTCATATTAGGTCTCTTACCTCATGAAACAACATATCTGCTCAAAAAACAGCAATTTGCCGACCCTGATAATCTTACTATACTAAAGCAAACCCATGAAAAAGTCGCAGGGGTAACTCCACAACCTGATTTTTCAACTCACATTGATAAAAGAAAATATTCGCGTATGATTCACTGGATCAGCGAAAACCTCAATAGTGCGGATGTGGACAAAGAATTTGATCAACTTATTCAGTTAGAAAAGAAATTAATGAATGATGCGATCAGCACTGAAGATGAACAGATTCTATTAACCTTAATTAAGAATACGGATACATCACATTACTATTTCATGAAGCGCTTCGAATTAGCTATGCACTTATTGAATTATCTTTTGGTGAGGATGCGTCATAAGGAATACAATGAAGCGGTAAATTTTGTTAATCGGTATAAGCATAATTACGACCAATGCCGATTGGTTTACGGGAGAATACAAGAAGCTACTTTTGATATTACTAACCAATATACTTTTAACGATAAGGAATCCAGACAGTGGGAAAGTTGGCTTTTAACCATTTTCCGTGATCCTATGATGGACGGGATGAATCGCTACTACGCACTGGTGCGACTTATCTTTCTCTACTATAACTACAACCAGCAAGAACAAATGGAGAATTTGTTTGAAGAGGTTGAGCCCTTACTAGAATCTGGAAATTTCTACAGTAAAAGAATTCTGATTAACTACTACGGAAACCGTTTACTTTTCCACAGCAAGGCCAATCAACTAGATTTAGCTGAAAAATATGGCTACTTGTCTATAAGAGTGGAAAATAGTGACTTTTTACATTATGTGAATAATCTCAATACTGTATTATTAAAAAAGGGAAAAACACCGCAAGCGCTAAGCCTAATGAAAACAGCTTTTCCGGAAGCAAAGAAAAGCGCTAATTTTCATCATCGTGTGAGCTTTGTGGCATCCTATGTTCGCTGTTTAACAGACTCAGAAGAGTTGAATAAAGCCATCACGCATGCTGAGATCTTCCTTTCTGCATATAAAAAGGAATTGCTAGAGCATAGATGGCATTTTTTCTTCACTGTGTATTTTAGAGCATTATTTCTCAAAGGACATTACCGGAAAATATTGCAATACATTAGCAAATTCAAGCTTTTAGAAAGAGAGGAAAAGTATCTGCAAAAAATAAGCTCAGTAGCAACACTTGAATGGTATTCGTTCGCTGCATCTTATAAAAGTGAAAAAATTGAATTAAATGAATTAAGGAAATTCTCTAGTGATTTCTTGAAAATCTATGACAAAATCAGCAACAGAAGTAAAGCGGTTAATGAACTACTAAAAGACACCCAAAAAGTCATACCTGAACTATTCTAAATTCTAATAGTCGCACCCACTTTAATTTTTAATTAGTTATCTATTTGCTCTAAAATAGAATTAATCAACTACCCTACTCTTAAAAGTCAACCCTTCATTAATAATATTCTTCATTTGGTTTGAATTAAGCTTTCATAGATTAGCAATGCAGTTTTAAAGCAAAGTTAATTTTACACAAATGAGAAATGAAAGTACAATATTCTTACTCCACCCAGAATTTCACCTCCGGTATTATTCTACTAATAATGATAGTTATGGGTTTAGCTACTAAAAATGTGTCCGGTCAAAATCAGTTTCAAGCGCTAGCGTATCCATTTGAGATGAAAGAGGCCCAGCTCTCTGATAATAAGATAATGGCCTATACTGATTTGGGAAAAGGAGAGCCTATTTTATTCATCCATGGCTTAGCTAGCTATGCACCTGCATGGAAATATACGGTCAATGAGTTATCCAAATCCTATAGATGCATAGTGGTAGATTTAATCGGTTACGGAAAGTCTTCAAAAGGTCAGTACAAAGCAAATATGAGTTTCCATACTCAATACCTATTCGAATTAATGGATCATCTTGCTATTAATTCAACTCATATCGTAGGCCACTCGATGGGTGGACAAATTGCTTTAAAGATGGCTGTAGAAAAACCAGAAAAAGTAAAAACTCTGCTATTGATGGCTCCTGCAGGTATTGAAACCTTTACTGCTCAAGAAAAGAAAATATTCAAAAATTCTACCACTCCTCAAAGCATAGCTGAAGTATCAGACGAACAGTATCGTGCAAACCTTGCATTAAATTTTTACAAGATGGATGAAAGGGCAGAATTCATGTACGAAGACAGAATGAAAATCAAATCTGATGAGCAATTTATGGACTACAGCTATGTAGTGGCAGAAGGTGTAATGGGAATGTTAAATGAACCCATTTTTGACCAATTGCAGGTAATTACTCAGCCAACATTGATTTGCTATGGACTTGAAGACCGCTTGATCCCTAACACCTACCTACATAAAGAATTAACTACCAATAAAATAGGAGAAATAGCTAAAGAAAGCATTCCAAACAGTGAATTGAAAATGATACCTGACGCAGGTCACTTTGTACATTTTGATCAGCCTAAAAAAGTAAACGAAATCATGAAAAACTTTTTAGAAAACAATTAAACCACTTAATATACAACTACTATGAAAACGATAATTACAATAGGAATTAGTATTTGCCTTTTTTGGGCAAATATTAGTTATGCACAGCAAACCATTACTGGAAAAGTAATGGACGGAGACACCAAAGATCCACTTCCCGGAGTTAATGTTATGATTGAAGGAACTCAAGAAGGAGTCTCGACAAGAACGGATGGAACATTCGAACTAAAAACTTCCGTATCAAATCCAACCTTAGTTTTTAGTTTTATTGGGTTTGAAACCATAAAAAAAGAGACTAGTGGCAGTTCAGATCTAGGAACCATTACGATGACCCCCTCCTTGGTATATCTATCTGATCAGGTAGTAGTTTCTGGCACCAGAAGAGCTGAAAAAATCACTGAAACTCCTGCTACTATCCAAGTAATTGACTCAAGACAAATTAATGAGCTCCCTTCTTTTAATGCAGGCGAGCTACTTTCTCGAGTAAAAGGAGTTGAATTTGTTAGATCTGGTGTAATCGGAACAGGCGTTAACATAAGAGGTTTTAATAGCAATTTTAATGCTAAAAACTTGCAAGTTAATGATGGTAGATTTGCAACGCTAATTGCAACAGGGCTTCCTTTGGGTCCACTTTCTACTTTTATAAAAGAAGATATTGACAGAGTAGAAGTCATATTAGGACCAAATGCGGCACTTTACGGGCCGAATGCACACAACGGTTTGGTAAATACTATCATGAAAGACCCAAGAACATCAGAAGGGACAACCTTCGCTTTGGGAGCTGGCAATCAAAACATGTTTACCGGCAGACTAAGACATGCACAAAAAATCAACGATAAACTATCTTTTAGAATATCAGGAGAATATACAAGAGGAACTGAGTTTGAATTTACAGATTCAGTTTACGTCAATAGAATTGACAGCGAAGGCAATATCTATAAATCTGCAGAGGAAGAACTAGAATTAGATAATGACTTTGAATTTTTAAAAGGAAATGCTTCAATGGTATATGAAGTTGCAGATAATGCGGAGTTAGTAGCTACTTGGGGTGGCAGCAGCAGTACTTATTTAGCACCTACAAATGTTGGGAGAAATCAAATTAAAGATTGGAGAATTAACCATTACACTTTGAAATTCATATCAGATAAATGGTTTGCACAAGCTTATTACACCACTAGTAAAACAGATTCAACCTACTCAATTGACGATAGGACTAAACGCTACTACAGCGGAATCGATGCAGGATTAAGCGATGCTGAAGCAAGAGGAGATTTTTCTTACGAAACAGGAGCACTATTCGTAGATGATTCAAGAAGAATAAATGCCGAAATTCAACACAACAACAGCATCGGTGATTTGAATATAGTAGTAGGTTCTCAATTCCAACGTGATATGGCAAATAGCCATGGAACCTACCTTTTAGACGAAGATGAGAATGATTATATCACCATCAACCAGATTGGATTCTATACGCAGTTGGATTATAAATTAGGAAATGGATTTAAACTAACAGGAGCTGCCAGAGGTGACTACCATCAAATTTATGAATTCAATTTCGTGCCTAAGGGAGGAATTGTAAAATCATTTAAAAACGGTGCTGCAAGGTTGACTTACAGCAAAGGTATAGCGGCTCCAACCATCTTAAATATGTATGGTGATTTGTTCAGCGGTTTGATTTTGGGAAATGCGGAAGGCTTTACTTTAGCTGATGGAAGCACAGTGGCACCTCAAAGAGTAGAACAAATTCAGACTATAGAATTAGGGTACAAAGGTAAAGTTACTAAAAAGCTATACTTTGATGCTAATGCTTATTACAACATGTCCAAAGACTTTTTGAGTCCAGTTACAGTGGTCGGGGTAGCTACACAGAGAGGTGACCAACCCATTGAGGAAGTACAATCAGGTTATGGGGCATATGGCGGATTGGTTGCCACCTATATCAATTTTGGAGAAATAGACACTTACGGTTTTGATTTAGGCCTTAATTATGCTTTAAGCAATAGCTTAAGCTTGAATTTCAACTACTCCTTTTTCGATTATTCGGTTGATGAAGACAATATGGAAAATGATTTCAATAACGATGGAGTCGTCAATAAACTGGATGTATTGGTGAACTCACCAAATAACAGAGCAGGCTTTGGACTAACATACTCAGGAAGCAAATTTTTCGGTACTATCTTCACTAGATGGGTAGAGGAATACGATTACTTCTCCAGTTTCCAAATAGCAGCAGAAACGCAGGATTTAACCTACAGAGGAACTCCGATTGTAGAGGATGCCAGAAGTACAGACACTTGGAATTACGGACCATTGGGAGGCTTTGTGAATGTTGATGTGAGTTTAGGTTATAGAATCAATGATAAATTCACTGTTTCAGGGCAGGTAACCAATCTATTTGATTCAGAATTTAGAGAGTTCACAGCCTCCCCTTTCATTGGAAGGTTATTCAACTTTGAATTCAAAATGAACTTACCTCCGATTGGAAGTAAGAAGTAATATTTAAATCATTACAACCAACCTTCACCTTAAAAGACTGTTAGCAATAGCAGTCTTTTTTTACCTACAAAAAAAAACCTGTATTGCTACAGGGGCTCCTGAAAAACCACTACCTAAACGTGGGCTATTGCTAGCTTCTTCTATTCAGTCTAAACTCATATGTACCAAACTCACCCCGTCTAATTTCTTCATGATAGACGATGATGATGCTCAGCCTTTCATTGTTGAGTAAAGCTCTTGATTAAAGCGGAGAGTAAGCTTCTATCTCCCGAATTTTCTTAGATTTCCTGAAAAAGCCCCTGTTTCTAAGCAGGGATCTTTGAAAACAAATACATTCTGTACTAGAAATAAAATGCACACTTATTCTTTAATAAATTTCTGCATACTGCCTGTCTGATTTAGGCGAATAAAGTATAGACCTGAAGATAAATTACTAACATCAATTTCAGTTGATTCTCCAATGATAGTTGTAGATTTCACTATCACCCCCTTGACACTATAAATATTTAAGTAATCCGAATCCGCATTGTGCAGAATGCGAATCACATTCTCTGCTGGATTTGGATAAATAATAAAATCGTCATCTTTTTCATGATCAGTTGAAGTCACTCCTCCCACCTCAAAACTTTCTTCTACACTGCATCCATTCCCATCTGTTACAATAACGGAGTAAATACCTGTTTCAAGATTTTCTATTGAAGAAGTATTGGCTCCTGTGTTCCAGTCGTAAGCGTAGTCTTTAGTTCCTCCAGAGACCGTTAAATCTATCGCTCCGTTTCCTGCAACAGAGCTACTATTGGTCACCTTTTCGTCAACTACCAAAGCGGTTGGACTCTTAATGGTAGCAGTGGTTGACAAAACACAACTGCTATCATCCATTATTACTAAACTGTATTCTCCTTCTAATAAACCCTCCCAGGTATTATTTTCGCCAAAGGCACTTCCATTTAGACTATACGTGTAGGGTTCTATACCACCCGATACCATTACTTCAATTGAACCATCCTGTCCACCAAAGCAATTTATGTCTGATGTGATAAGCTCTGAAACAACAAAGTCTAAACAAGGATCTTTCGTCACCTGGAAGGAGGTTGAAGTTGTGGCTGCTTTAAACACTTCATTTCCTACTTGCACGGCAGTTAAGGTCACTTCTCCAATCGTTCCTTCCAAACTAATAGTAGTTCCATTAAGTTTGGCAGGACCTGAAACTTCATAAGTGAGGTCAAGACCGCTTGAGACTTCTGCTTCGAATTCAAAATCGTGATCAGTAGTATATTTGTTAGGAATCGAAGAAATATTAATAATCTGATCTACTTTACTAACTACTAATACTTTTTGAGCAACAGGTGCCGCTAAAAAATCTTCATTCCCCTCTTGAATTGCAGTTATTGTAGCCTCGCCAGCCCCGATAATAGTAGCAATTTTACCATTTACTGTAACCACCTGCAAATTTGAAGATGAATAGGAAACCTCTAAATTGCTGGAAGCAGTAGCCTTCAATTCAAAAGGCAGGTCATTCACTTTTTTATCTGATAGTACATCCCAAGTAATTGACTGCAAATTTTTTCCGGAAGAAACGGACCAGTCAAACCCGTCAGTACTATGAGTATCGTTCCACTGAATATAAATAATTTGACCCGCCTCTAAAATCGTTCTAATTTCTGATTGTAAACTCTCTGCATTATCATTTTCCGCAATGATGGTATTGCAATCGCTGTAAATATTTAAATCAGTATCTACTGTTGTTAGACCAACTGAGCTTATAATATATTCACTATTTTCCATTGCTTTAAATTCATATACAGCAGGAGCTGAAACAACGGTATTGATACCTAGTGAAGCATTCATGGTATTTTCACAATCTACAGTTTCAAGTACTCCCACACAAAAACTTACGGTTTCACTAAACTCAAATTCTCCACCTGATTTTATGATCCTACCATCAGCATCGGTAATAGTGTACGAGCCGTTCCCTTCACCGCAGCATATCCCGTCTCCAAAGGAATCCTTGATTTCAAAAGTATAATTACCATCCTCAAAATCAAAATTTTCAGTATAGGTAGTTTCATTACCATAAGTTATTGAATCAGTCTGAACCACAACTCCATCCAAGGACAGAACCCATGAAGTTTCGTCACCATATTTATCAGTATTGAGCGTAAATGTAAGAGGACTACTATAGCACCCTAAAGTATTAAAAGAAACTGCTTCTGAATACGCTCCAATACCACCTTCACTACATTTTGCAGTCACTTTTATAGTATATGTATTCCCTTCTGCTAAATCAATTAAGTCAATAGAATTACTGAGCGTATTACTCACTATGCCGTTAACCCAAACGTCATAACTATTCGCTTCTGCAACTGCATCCCAAACTAAGCTTAAAGAATTGGTACTTCTACCGGACAAAGACAAGTTTGTAGGTGCTGATAAAGAGCAACCATCCTGAACTATTCCAAGATTTTCTCTGAAACCACCCGGTTCAAATAATGCATAAGACCTCGTTTTTTGCCCTTCTGAAAACATAAACATGCAAGCATCATTTGTATAATCCATGTAATTCATGAACATATCACTAGTGAATTCGGTGTTTTCAGCACATGATTTTGAAGGATAAGAGGGACATCCCCCGTTCGAATCGGCTGCAAGAGGAGTATCGCCTACTCCATCGTCTACACTACAACCTCCGTCCCCCCAAATGTGTCTTAAGTTTAAGTAGTGCCCGATTTCGTGCGTAGTAGTTCTTCCTTTATCATAAGGCGAACTTAAATAAAAAGGATTTGAAGGATCAGTATCATAATCAGAACTACCAAAGAAATTAGGTCCCACAACAACTCCATCTGTTGGAAGAGAGCCTCCAGGAAACTGAGCATATCCCAAAATATCACCAGAAATTTTACAAACCCAAATATTTAAGTGCGTTTCAGGCGTAATAGCATCAACTCCTCCAGTTGCGGTACTTTTCATTTTGTTATCGGTATCCCATTCTACTACAGTTGAAGATTTTCTGCTAATACCTTCCAAGGTAAAAATCAATTGATAATCGGATACTAAACTTTCAAATTCGGTCGGAACATCAGCAACATCCGTGTTTAAAGCCCTGAAGTCTTCATTTAACACTTCAATTTGTGATTCAATTTGAGCGTTACTTAGATTTTGTTCAGGAACATTTTCATCATATATAATGTGTACGTAGACAGGAATTTCTCTTACGGTAGTAGAGGCTGTACTCCTGAAAGATTTTTGTATTTCCTGAAAGGCTTTTGTATTTCTTTGAATCTGCTTATAGCGATTTTTGTACAATGGGTCATGATCCATTTGATAATCATGCAAAGTTTGAGCAGCACATTTACGCTGCTGCGGAGCCTGTGAAAAAACAGATCCGCTAATGAAAAGTGAAAGGAGTAAAAGATACAATTCCTTCATGAGAGCATTTAAGCATTAATTCTATACATAAAGTTAAGCAAAATAATAGCTTATTAAGAGTATGACATTCTGTTTTCGATGAAAGCTAGTAGAATACATGTAAGAATTTTCTTGTTCTCCGAAGATTACCTTGTTGATAGTGACAGAATTACGAAATATTACAAACATTTTCTCCGCATCAGAATCTTATCTACTACTATTAACTCTATCCTGCATCTTGTAGCTTTTGACTGGCGGGCTATCAAAAAAAAAGCATCCGCTAGTGAGCGGATGCCTTTGATAGTAGTTAGTTTAATCTGAATTTGCGAATGATTATTCCATCACAAACTCGTAAGTCCCATATTCTCCTCTGCCAGTTTCCTCTTCATAAATGATCACTACTGTTAAAGACCCATTATTTACATTAGCAGTAAATAATCTTCCGTCTTGTCTAAGAAACTCATCCTCTGTTTCGGCAGTTTCAAAGTCATAGCTACCGCTTTCCGGCCATACAGGACTCCCATTTTGGGTAGTATAATTCTTATCCGATAGCGTAATGCTGAAATCAGCAAAATCTGAGATCACCGTTTGATCTTTTCTTACTTCACTGGCCGTCCAGGTGCCTTGCAGTGCTTCAATTATAGCTGCTTGTGTATCTTCATCTGGTTTCGGATCATCTTTTCCTTTGCAAGAGGCTATGATGATGGCCATTAAAGCCAGAAAACCTGTATATTTTAATATATTCTTCATCTCTTTGATTTTAATGTTGGTTCTATATTTTTTAAAGGAATCAAGGCAGAAGTTTGAAAAGATCTGCCCTGATTCTAATTCAATTATTCTTTTACAAATCTGTAGATCGGAGAGGCTCCATCTTGTTTGATGAAGTACAAACCTGAAGGCAACTGACTTACATTAAATTCAGTTCTGCTTCCTTCTGTAGAGATCTCATTTAACAACTTTCCTGTTGCATCATACAGCTTCAAGCTTTTCGCTTTTTCGCTATGCTGCAATTGAACGATGTCTTTTGCCGGATTAGGGAAGATCGTAATGGCGTTCGACAAGGCTTCTTCATTAGCTGTAACACCACCAATCGTAAAGCTTTCTTCGATACTACAGTCATTGGCATCTGTTACAGTTACCGTATATTCTCCTACTTCCAGTTCGCTGATTGATGCTGTTTCGGCTCCATTGCTCCAACTGTAAGTATAGTCTGCTGTTCCGCCTGTCACCGTCAATGCTATACTCCCATTTCCTAAAATGCTGTTGCTATTCTCCACTTCCGCTGTAATTTCCAAAGCATCAGGACTAGAGATAGTAGCAGAGGTGGTAGCAGTACAGCCATTTGCATCTGTTACTTCAATCGTATACTCTCCCGCTGTCAATTCAGTAAACTCATTGCTTTCTATTCCTTCTGCTCCAGCTAAACTATAAGTAAATGGAGCAGTTCCTGCTGTAGTTTCAACTGTGATTGTCCCATCTGCTTCTCCTGCGCAATTTACATTAGCGGCAGTAGCACTAGCTGCAAAATCTAAACATGGGTCTTCGGTCACTTCGAAACTGATTGTCTCTGAAGCAGAATTGTAATTATCATTACCTGCTTGGCTTGCGGTCACTTCCACCGTTCCTGTGGTTCCATCTAAGCTGATAGTAGATCCTTCAATTGTCGCAGGACCGCTCACTTCATAAGTTAATGCAAGCTCACTAGTCGAACTTGCCTCTACCTCAAAAGGCGCATCGGTTGTGAACTTTTCAACAATTGCTGTAATGCTGACTTCCTGTTCAGCTTTATTGACTACTAAAGATCGTTCAACGGGAATAGCTGCACTATTATCAACATTTCCTTCTTGAGAAGCTGTTATGACAGTTTTTCCAGCTCCATTAATAGTTACAATCGAGCCTTCAATTGAAGCTACATCTGTATTACTAGAATTATAGCTTATATTTAGCCCTGAAGTTGAAAAGGCAGATAATTCAAAATCATCATCTCCAAAGGTTTTTTCAGGTATAGGATTAAATGTTATTTGTTGTCTAGAGGTGTTATATACAGTCCAAGTAAATCCATCTTGGGTATTAAATTGATCTGACTCCCATAATAGCAATATGGTCTCATCTTGTTGTAACTCTAAACTTATTTTTGCTTTGGAAGAATATCCACTTGGATTATTCTCTGCTCGAATAGTCCCTTCACAACTATCATAAATTTTCAAAACTGTTCCTTTATCACTAGTCTCGGCTTCAGATGAAATTTCATAAGTGGCTGCCTCAGTAGCTGTAAAACTAAACCATTGTGGTGTGAAATCTGCTGATTGTTGCCCCTCTTCCGCTACGATTGGATCACTGCATTGGTCTCCAGCATCAGGTTCTGTTAATAATAATTCCCAATCAAAATCACCGCCCTCAATATTATTAAACCTAAAATAATAGTCAGTTTCAGCTTCTAAATCCAAAGCAAAAACAGAACTGTCTCTTTCTTGCACAATTGAGCTTGATCCACAACCATTTTTCGTAAGGATCATTTCAACACCTTCTTTTACGTTGGCTTGTAATTTTTTTCCTGCTACATCAGCTGGCGTAGTATATTTAAACCAATAAGGTTCTAAATCAGTTGCTGGCAAAGTGTTTGTCCCAACAATAGCGGTCTTAGCAACTGAACATCTCTCCCCGGTTTCTGGAATTTCAATTGTCCAATCAAAACTACTTTGACCACTAATTTCAATTTTTATAAAGTATTGTTGATTTGCAATAAAATTTGAATTGCCCAAATTTGAACTAGCTAAAATATTTCTCTCATTTGTAAGGTTACTACAGTCGCCTTCAAATACTTTAATATCAGAAAAGTTAAAATCTGGTAAAATAAAATACACTATATCATTTTCAACATCGGGCATTGTGAAAGTGTACCAATATTGGCCACCTCCTTCTAAAGGCATATTATTAGTACCTTCTACTGCTTCAACAGCTGTAGAACATAATTCACCAGTTACAAAATCTAGGACTTCTACCGTCCATTCAAAGCTTTCAGTATTACCAGCCTCAACTTCAATCAGGATAACTTCATTTGGTTCAGCATCATAATATAGCAGATCTCCAAAACTTTGAACATATAAAGTATTCGTGAATCCTGTGCAGCTACTGTTAAGTTCAACCCTCGTTCCATCTGGTGACCCAATTTTTAATTTACCTCCAGATGATGGCATTGTAAACTCATACCAATAGTAATTATCATTTGGAGTTGCCGGTTGGGTTTGGGTACCTTCTGTTATGGGAACAGCGGTCGAACAATCTGTTTGACCAAAGCTCATAAAACTGGTGAACAGTAAAATAAGTACAAAATAAAGTTTTTTCATTTGGGTAAATTTGTTGTGAGTAAAAATCAAAACTAGGCAACTGCTGGAAAGAATCAAAACGAAACTACGCAAATCGGATCAAAAAGGTAGGTGCTGAACCGCCCCAATTCTGACTATTCTTGAAGCCTAACACAAATCACTAGACCTCTTATCAACCTCAAAGAACCAACCAGAAAAAAAACAAGGAATTCATAAAAAATTCTAAAAAAAATAGCACCAGATTTTTTTCCAGTGCTATTTTTAAATTTGAGACTAAAATATTTAGTCATTCACGACTATTTCTAGTATCTCTTACTTTACAACAAACTCTGCGCTAACAGTCTTTCCACCAGCTTGTGCTTGTATTGTGTAGTTACCTTTAGGTAAATCGCTTGTATTAATGGTTGTACGTTCACCCTCTGCATCCACTGATTTAACTAAATCATTAGCGGTATTGTAAATCTGTATTGGTTCAGAAGTATCAATATTATTGATCAATACATCAAATTTATCACTATTGGATACACCATCTGTCTTTAAGAACAAAATATCATCTTCCGATCCAAGATCAATAACTTCTGATCCGTTAATTGGGGTTTCATTTGCATCAGTTGGAGAATCTGTAATTATAACAGTATAGTCTTCAACTTCACCAAAAGTAAAATCATCACACGGACCAACTGTTCCATTGTAACTCATAGTGAATCTTAATCTTGTAGCTCCTAATGAAGCACTTGCAGGAATAGTAATGGTAGTTGCTAAAAGGCTAGGATCAGCTGTACAACAAATATTTAATAACTTTTCACCTGCGTCATCAAAATCACCATCCTGATTTAAATCAATCCATAAATTCCAAGCTTCAGACCAAAGAATTGAAGAATAACCAGCTTGAAAAAATACGTTTTCAGTAGATCCTCGCTGCAGAGCAGTAGATAAATTAGTGAAATCTGCATAGTCACCACTGACTCCACTGTTGTTATCAATTGAACCTAATACAAATCTTTGGATCCACTCATCTGCCTGTGTATCAGCTTTCGAATCGCAATACGTTAGGTTAGGACAAGCCTCTAATGGAATCGTAATAATTGATTCATTATCTGAGGTACTAATTTCAACATCATTATCATCACCAGTTATCACTGAACCAGCGATACTAACTTTCAAAATTAAATCATTACATGCATCAAAAGCTGCGTCCTCTATAAAGACTCTGATATTCTTCTCAGTCTCTCCTTCCTCAAACGTAATAGAACCTCCAGTAAGATCACTATATAAATCACCAACTTGACCACTTTCATTTGTAAGATCATAAGTCAAAGTCGTTTCAGTAATAGCAGGCATATCAAGCACTACCGGAATAATAACAGTTCTGTTTTTAGAAACAGTAACTTCAAATTCAGATTCGGCAATCGTTGCGATGGTAGGATTATTTTCAATTGTAATTGTAGCTGAGAACCTCTCACGCTCGCCCTCATCTACTGTAAATTCTGTTCCATCAGCGGCCGTTGCACTTTCAAGCGAAACAGTTACCGATTCATCTCCCTCAGTAACCCCATCACGGAGCACGGCTACGGTAAACTCAGCAATTTTTAATGACTTAGAAATTGTTATGATAGCACCATCTGCATCAACACTTTTCAAGTCAGCACCTAATATAGTAAAATCTTCTCCGTATTCACCTGCGCCAGAAAAAGAAAGGTTTACATCAATATCCTGATCAACTTCACTTGGATTTAGAACTTGAAGAGCAAAACTTTCACCCTCCTGAACTGTGGCAGATCCTGGGCTAGCTGAAGATAGTTCAACATAAAAATCTGGTAATTCGTCAGTGCCCTCTAGCAAATCATTTTGTTGCCTCACCATATCAGGCGTAGGACCTGGATCTTGATTGTCACACGAGACCACTACAAAAAAAGATGAAATTAGTAATGCGAGTAAGTATTCAATTCTATAATGTCTTTTCATATTGAACCAATTAATATTTGAACTGTAAAAATAACCATATAAATATAGTTAACAAATATTTCTATATCTTAAATGATAACAAATATCAAATTCATTATAAAAGGACCATACGCGATAATCCCTTTTATCCCTGCTATCAAAAAAATTAGCGCTATTGACTTATGCAAACTCACGACTATTAAATCACAAGATTCATATCCTTGCCCATAAAGCACTAAAAATTATTAAAATATAAAAAAAACATAAAAAAACCGATCCGGATATCCGGATCGGTTTATACACTAAGATTCTACAAAATCTTATTGAACTCTATCATCTAATAAGAATCCAGGTCCATAATTGATATTTCTAATGATTGTAGTTCCATTCTCTGGAGCTCCAATACCAATTGGTAAATTGTTTCCAACTAAAGCACCACTGTCATTAACATCATCAGTATAACCTGATCCACCATTGACAATAATGAAATCTTCACTCCATTCGATTTCTAAATCATCACTGTTAGTATCAAAACCTGTCAATGTCACTTCTACATCGGAAGCTACAGTTCCGTCAAGATTTTGGAATGTTACTGTTACAGGCTCTGTATAACCAGTACCTGCCACAATATTGCTGAAGTCGTCAAACTCACCATCAACAAGGTCGATATCAGCAGAAGCAGCTTCGTGCTTAGCGTTTACAACGATTGGCTCAGGAGCTTCTACAAAACGATCATCCGTTACAAATTCAGTATATGCAAAATAGATATCTTCAGGTAATAAAACATATGGAGTAGTAACGGTAGCTGAAGGAGTAAAACGGTACTGGAACTCCATAGCTTCAATTACTGCTGTAGCAGCTGTAGTAGCATCTCCACCTGTTAATGTAATAGTAGGCGCTGAATCATAACCTTCTCCACCTGTTTCGATATCAAGGTCAGTAAGTCTACCTGTATAAGTTACAGTAAATGTTGCATCCTCATCTCCACCAGGGTTGGTGAAATCGTCTTCAAAACCTCTAATAGAAGCTACTTCATTAGTACCAAGATCATCCCAAGTATCCCAGAAATCACCAGTAGTTGGTAAATCATCAATATCAATACCCGTGATTCCACCTGTTCCGTTTACAGCTGTAACCTCAGCAGAAACTTGCGCTACGCCGGCCAAAGGAACATCATTACCATCACCATCGACTCTTCTTATTTCAATATCAAAAACATCTCCAACAATATAGCCTTCACCAGCATTATTAATTGCAAGAGTAGCACCTGTGTTTCTCCATTCCATTCCTACTTTTGCCTCAGCGCTGTCTTCAGGAGCAACACGACCACCACCTGTAATCGTTGCAACTGGAGATGACTGGTAACCAGCTCCTTGTGTCGTTCTAATTCTTATACCGCCAATTGTTTCAACTGGAAAATCATAATCACCAGCAGTTAAACTTCTTTGGAAAGTACCTGCAACATCTAAAGTAAATCCAGCACCTTGAGGAGCCGGCTCAGAAAATACTGCTCTTAAACTACTGTAAGTATTAGTAGTGTAAACATTATCGCTTCCACCTGTAGTTGCAGCGCTTTCACCGAAAACTGCAGGGAATGTACCAACTGCAACGCCACCTTCTACTGTAGTTTGACCTCCATCTGTTGAGCTATAAGCAACTGTAGCATCAGCTTCAAGATTAGGAACTAAGAAATCATAAGTAAGACCTAGACCCGGAACAGCCGGTAAAGTCATAAGATAATCACCAGTAGTACCATCCACTTCAGCAGAACCAATGTTAGCTTGAGTAAATGTAATGCTAGTAGCACTTGAATTTGACCCTGAAAAACTTGCATTATTGTTAGTAGTTGATACAATGTTGCTTGCGTTTGTCAAGTTCGCTCTAATCGTAACACCTTGAGGAATCTCAGGTGAATCATTCGTTACATCAGATTCAAAAGTTACTTTACCTTTAACGGTACTAGTTAGCATACCTGTTAAAGGAATTGCAGTGATACGCGCACTTTCTGAAGTTTCAATTGGAATAACTTGTCCATCGATAATTTCATAGTGAACTCCTCTTTCAGGAACTCCAAAATCAATTTCGAAAGATAAATCAACGTGATCTGCAGAACTCATTTTGATGGTATGTCCACCCATTTGAATATCTGTAAAAGTAATGTTTCCATTAGCATCAGTCGTAGCTGAAGCTGTTTCTCCTGCTTGATTAGTAGCTGAGATAGTAACACCTTCCACACCAGCTTCATCAGTAGCCACTGTCACAGAAAAATCTAATAATTGACCTGCTCGATTCAAAGCATCAACAGCAGCTTGTTTGCCTGCATTGTCAATAGAATCTTCACGTGCATTTTCTCTATCTTCTTGTTGTTGAGCAAGGTCATATTGCGCTTGCAATAAATCCTCCTCCGTAAAATCGTCAGCGCAGGAAGAAATGATGAATGTCATCACCAATGCCCCCACGAACATTTTAAGTAAATTGTTGATCTTCATAATTATTGATTTAAGTTAAAATTTGAATTATTATTTATTAAGGTTAAAAATTACAGGTTAAAAATTGTCATTCCGAAATTTAACATGATACTGTTGGTGTATACATCCCCCACATTTCCAATTCTACCTAATCCAACATTATTCATTTGATTTAATCCTTGACGGTACATTATTTCTACAAATCCTTTTCTGTCATCTTCTAATGCAAAATCAAATCCGAAACCACCTGCAATATCAAAATGATGGTTAACAAAATCTCCTCTTACATTTTCTTTATCTCCGGAATATACCGCATAAGCTCCAGTAGATCTATTTACGAGCCTATAATCTCTTTTTTCAATTGTAGCTACATTAAATCCATATGCAAAACCGACTGTTAATCGAGGTTTAATTGCTGCCTCTTCTGAACCCGGATAGTAAACATTTACATAAATCGGAATCTCAACATTATGAAAGACCAATTGCCTATTAATGTATTCTGTGCTGAAATCAAAACCAGCCGGAGCATCAGTGTAACTTGGTCTAGAACCACCGAGTTGATTATAGCTTACCCCTGCCCTTGCATTTAAAAACAGAATGTCATAAGAAGCAAAAAGGCCCCCGTTGAATCCTGTATAAACCCCAGGAGAGTTTAACTGATTGATGTTAGCACCAACGCTAGCACCTAAACCGATCTGCGCTTGAAGCCCATATCCAAAGAACAAAAAGCTCAAGACTAGGGAAAGCTTAATCGTGCATTTTAGTAAGTATTTCATATTAAGCGGGTTATGTGTTAAAAATTTAATTTTAGTAGTTTTAAATGTAATTTTTCGTGTATTCGATTACAATAATACGTAATTTTTAATACAAAAAAACAAATACAATGAATTTTTGATCTATTTTTTTCGGTGTAGTTGCATTTTTCTTCGATAGAATATTTTATTTCCTACACTTACAACATTGCTGTCTAACAACATACAAATGCAAGATTCGAAAAAACATATCAATTAAAACATCTACTTATAGATTTTATTGCAAAACACCGTTACAGAAAAACTTAAAATTATATAATTAGTTTACAAATACCTAATTGAAAACCGAAGAACTTCTTCCGTCTCCCATTACATATAGGAAGCAAAATGTAATTCAGGATTAATTCAACTCCCCTCTCAGCTCATACGCTTTCTTCATTTTATTAATCATAGCTGCACTTTCTTCAAAATATAATGATTGCTGTCCGTCACTCATCGCTTTTTCAGGATTTGGATGCAGTTCAAATATTACTCCATCAGCACCCGCCATGATCCCTGCCAAAGCTATAGGTTCAACATGTTTTCTTATGCCAATTCCGTGAGAGGGATCCACCACCACTGGTAAATGTGAACGATCTTTCAACACCGGGATAGCATTAATATCCAATGTATTGCGTGTCATATTTTCGAACGTTCTAATTCCTCTTTCGCAAAGAATTAAATCTTCGTTCCCGCCACTGAAAACATATTCCGCTGAATACAACAATTCCTCTATGGTACCACTTACTCCTCTTTTAATCATTACGGGCTTATCAACCTTACCTAATTCATCCAATAAATTGAAATTTTGAGTGTTTCGGGCACCAACCTGATAAATGTCAATGAAATCATACATTTCCTCTACCTGAGAAACCTGCATGACCTCCGTGATAATTTTGATACCAGCAGCTTTGGCTTTGTCATGCCACATTTTTAAGCCTTCCATACCCAAACCACGGAAAGAATAGGGTGAGCTTCGAGGCTTATAAACTCCTCCTCGCATAATCTTGACATTATTTTCGACCAAATGTGCAATGACTGCATCCACTTGTTCTTCGTTTTCAATGCTGCACGGCCCTGCCATAATATTGAAATGATTCTGAGAAATAATATCTCCATCACGCAGTTTGATCTCTGCAGGATTTACTTTCCATTTTTTGGAAACCAATTGGTAATTATCTGATACCACATGCACATCTTTTACGCCTGAAAGATGTCCGATTTCACGTATGTCAACATCACCTTTTTCCAAGGCCACTAAGTAAAAGCCTTTTTGGGTTTGCACTTCGCTCACTGATTTGGTGAACTTTCCCAAAGAGGAGATCAGATCTTCTTTTTGGATGTTGTTTATGTTTTTTTCTAATTGTAAAATCATATTTTAGATTTTTAGAGTCTAGAATCTAGAGTCAAGACTTTTGGTGCTGTTCCTAGATTTTAGATTGTTTATATTTTTTAATCGTTATAAGTTTTAGGTTATAAGTGCACGTTTCAGATACTGACACCCCCCCGCCAGTTGGCGGGTTAGGGAGCCTTCTTTGGGCTAGGAGGCTTTATCTTTCCAATAAACCTCTCCACACTTCTTTCTAAATCATTCTCATCCAAAGCCTTTATAAAGGCACTTCCAATGATGCCTCCATCTGCATATTGATTGACCATACTGAGCGCTTCATGATCACTAATTCCGAATCCCACCATTCTTGGGGTTTTTAGATTCATCTTTTGGATCCGTTTCAGATAGTCCAATCGCTCCGGACTATCTCCCCAACTGCCCCCTGTGGTGCTTGAACTACTCACCATATAAATAAAGCCCCCTTCTTGCGCATCAACTTCTCGAATTCGTTCTTCGGACGTTTTCGGAGTAATTAGAAATACGTTTTTCAATTTGTACTTTTCAAAAATAGGCTTAAACTGTAATTTAAATTCATGCATCGGCATATCAGGCAATATCAAACCATCTATCCCTACCTCCGCACATCTCTTACAGAATTTTTCAGTTCCGTATTTTAAAACATTATTACAATAACCCATGATAAATACCGGCTTATCCGTAAGTTTTCTTAAATCGGCTAATTGCTCAAATAGTTTGTCCAAATTCATTCCATTGGCCAAGGCCTTCATACTACTTTGCTGGATAGTCGGTCCGTCTGCCAAGGGATCTGAATAAGGCATTCCTATTTCGATAATATCTACATCAGCTTTATCTAAAGCTTTTAAGATGATGGTAGTGTCTTCCAATTTAGGATGGCCTGCCGTGAAATAAATGGTCAGCTTTTCTCTATCCTTTTCCTGGAATATCTGTTCAATTCTATTTGTCATTTCTTTTTAGAATCTAGAGTCTAGAACCTAGAATCAAGACCATGACAGATACGTCATCCTCAATTCCAAATTCGTAATTAAAAAATTCATAATTCGTAATTAATAATTGCCAAAGTTAATATAAGTCTGCAAGTCTTTATCTCCCCTTCCAGAAAGATTAATGACCACTATATCATCTTTCTTAAACTCAAACTGATCTAATGCGGCCAAAGCATGAGCGGTTTCCACTGCTGGAATAATTCCTTCCAATTTGCTCAGCTCCACTCCTGCATCCATGGCTTCTTTATCAGTCACATATTTAAAAATACCTCTTTTGCTTGCATATAGATGTGCATGTAGGGGTCCAATCCCAGGATAATCTAATCCAGCACTGATTGAATAGGGCTCTGTTACTTGTCCATCTTCTGATTGCATGAGCAATGTTTTAAAGCCATGCAACACTCCTGAACTTCCTCTGGCAGTAGTAGCCGCTGTTTCACCACTATCCAAACCATGTCCTGCTGCTTCTACAGCAACCAATTTCACCTTTTCATTATTTAAGTAATGGTAAAAAGCTCCTGCAGCATTGCTACCCCCTCCTACACAAGCCACTACATAATCTGGCGCGTTAGTCCCTTCTTGTTCCTGCAATTGCGCCATCATCTCTTCGCTGATAACAGACTGAAAACGCGTCACCATATCTGGGAAAGGATGCGGTCCCACTACCGAACCTATAATATAATGTGTATCATCAGGATTATTGATCCAAAAGCGCATAGCTTCATTGGTGGCGTCTTTCAAGGTTTTGGAACCAGAAGTAGCGGGAATTACCTCGGCTCCTAAAATCCGCATGCGTTCTACATTTGGTTTTTGCCTTTCCATATCTTTCACTCCCATAAAAACTTTGCAAGGCAAGTCCAATAAAGCACAAGCAGTAGCAGTTGCCACGCCATGCTGACCTGCTCCCGTTTCCGCTATGATTTTCTTTTTACCTAATCGCTTAGCCAATAAAGCTTGCCCAATAGCATTATTAATTTTATGCGCTCCGGTGTGATTCAAATCCTCACGTTTTAAATAAATTTTAGCGCCATGCTTCGCTGAAAGTCTCTTTGCTAGATATAAAGGAGTTGGTCGACCAACATAATCTTTCAGCAAAGCTTTAAATTCCTCTTGGAACTCGGGATCGGCTGAGATTTTTAAATAATTATTTTTCAGTTCTTCAATATTCGGATGCAAAAGCTCAGGAATATAAGCTCCTCCAAACTCTCCGTAATATCCGTTTTCATCTATTTTAATTTCCATTTCTTTAGTATTGACTAGTGTGTATCTAGTATCTAGTACAGAGATATTCACCGTATATTTCTAATTATTTCTCTTTTTATTAGTAAGTAACAGGTTTTAAGTTTAAGTCTCAATCACCTGTCTTCTATTTGCTCACTTCCAACATTTTCTCGCCATTTCGGTGCGACCTAAATGTAATTTAGCACTCACCCATTCCCCCTTTGGGGGTTAGGGGGCTTTAATAATTCTTTAACTTTCTCCAAATCTTTCAATCCCGGGGCCGTTTCCAACTTGCTATTGAAATCTAGAGCGTAAAGGTTTTTGAAACTTAGACTGTTTACCAACTCTACATCCTTTACTTCTAAACCTCCACTAAGGAAAAACGGCTTTTTTATTTTACTTTTTTCCAATACTTCCCAATTGAATTTGATGCCATTTCCTCCTGGTGATTTTCCCTTCGTATCGAATAAGAAATAATCAGCCTCAGCATATTTACTTAAAACCTTAGCATCAAAATCATCATCTACTGAAAACACTTTAATCACTTCTAAACCTTCTTCTTTTAATGCTACCACTGTTTCTGGAGGTTCCGTACCGTGTAACTGGACTACATTAAAAAATCCTTCATCTGCATAAGCTAAGATCTTTTCAACGCTCTCATTCACAAAAACCCCCACTGTTTCAGTCTCTCCAAAATTAAGTTTGATGAGCTCTTTCATTTGTGCTTTGGAGACATAACGAGAAGATTTTTCAAATAAAATAAACCCTAAATAATCAGGCTCTAACCCCAATATTTGCTTGACATTTTCCACATCCCGCATTCCACAGATTTTAATTTTATGCTTTTGCATGGTATTGAAGGTTTTGATTTTAAGATTTATACTATTTTACAAATTCTTTGCTTGCTAATGCACTTTTTATTTGTTGAGAAAACCGTTGACAGGCTTTGGCAGGCTGACTACTTTTCATAAAGGTAGTACCAATCAAAAAGCCTTGAAAGCCTATTTCTTTCATTTTAACTACATCTTCTGGAGTTTTTAGGCCACTTTCTGCAACTTTTACAATTCCTTCTGGAACCTGATCAACTAAAGAAGCCAAGAGATTTAAATCCGTTTCAAAGCTCTTTAAATCTCGGCTATTAATTCCTACCAAATCAGCATAATTTCCCAAATGGCTGTCTAATTCCTCCTGACTATGCACCTCTAACAAAACCTCCATACCTAACTCATGAGCAAGTGCAGCCAAATCCTGACATAAAGTTCTATCAATCATGGCTGCAATTAGCAATATAGCATCCGCCCCATGGGCTTTGGCTTCATATACCTGGTAGGGATCCAACATGAAATCTTTTCGAAGAATCGGACAGTAATTAAACTTTCGAGCAATTTCAAGATCTTTTAAGCTGCCACCGAAAGAGGGTTCATCTGTTAAAACTGATAAGGCACTTGCTCCACTTTGCATATAGCCGATGGAAACTTCCTCTACTGAAATATGCTGATTAATCGATCCCTCAGAAGGAGATTTCCTTTTAATCTCAGCTATGATTCCTGTTTTGCTGGCATCAGTAATGTATGATTTCAAACTAACAGGCTTTGATTTATAATATAGCTTTTGCTTCAAAAATTCCACTGGAAAGAGCTTTTGACGTTCTGCTACTTCTGCCTTTTTATATTCTGCTATTTGTTGTAATATGTTCATTTTCCTTAGATTTTAGATTCTAGAGTCTAGAATCTAGATTTTATTTATTAATCAATTTTTTAAATACTTCATTAGCTTTTCCGGATTCAATGGCATCTTTGGCTGCTTCGCCTGCTTCGATTAAAGAGCTATATTTTCCAGCTGCTTGTAGAGCTAAGGCACTGTTGGCATAAACCACTGAATTTTGAGCCTTTGTTCCTTCACCTTTTAAAATGTTTGTAAATATTTTAGCTGCTTCTTCTATTGTTTCCCCACCGTAAATCTCTTCTGCTTTGATTTGTTCCAATCCAAAATCAGCTGGCTTCAAAATCTTCTCTCCGTTCGATGAAAATATTTTTGTTTCTCCAGTAAGTGAACATTCATCATATCCTTCTAAGTCATAAACTACACTATAACGAGTATCCGTTTCTTGAAATAAGTACGAATATATTCTTGCTAATTCATGACTAAAAACTCCTGCCATTTGTTTTTTAGGAACTGCAGGGTTTACTAATGGTCCTAACATATTGAAGAACGTTTTTACTCCTAATTCTTTTCGAATTGGCCCCACAAAACGCATCGCCGGATGAAATTTAGGAGCATGCAAGAAGCAAATTCCACTTTCATCTAATTGTCGCTCTAAGGCTGATTGTTCATTTGTAAATTCATATCCAAAATGTTCCAATAAATTAGAACTTCCACATTTTGAAGAAACTCCGTAATTACCATGTTTTACTACATTTTGGTCGCATGCAGCTACCACAAATGCTGACATGGTGCTGATATTAAAGGTGTTTTTACCATCACCACCTGTACCGCAAAGATCCATACCGTCATATGCCGATAAATCAAGAGGTACACGTAATTCCATCAAGCCATCACGAAAACCGCTTAATTCCTCCACCGTCACAGGTCGAATCATAAAAAGCGTCATAAAAGCTGCTAATTCAGAATTATTAAATTCCCCTTGGCCAATTCTTAAGAAAATTGCTTTGGCTTCCTCCTTGGTTAAGGTATTGTACTGTGATAATCTATTTATAAGTTCTTTCATTTTTAATTTAGATTTTTAGATCCTAGAATCTAGATATTAGACTATTCTTTAATCTCAGATATCTCTATTCTATTTTCATTTGTTTTTATCTTATATCTAGCTATTTCAATTATTTTTCTGTTCTCACATCTTCCTTCATCCATCACCCCTTATCCTTCTGCCCTCTTCCAACTTCCATTTTCCAACTATTTAATTCAATCATATTTTCAGTTTAAAGCTAACCCCGGTCTGACCTTCGGTACTGACCTAATCATCCATCACCCCACAGCCTACACCCAACTTCCCTCTTCCAACTTCCTACTTCCATCTCTCTCTATCCAATTTCTCAAAATCCTGCTACCTTCCGGTGTCATCACCGACTCAGGATGAAACTGCAATCCGCACACATCATACTCCTTGTGGCAAGCCGCCATGATCTGACCGTCTTCAGAACGTGCTAATATTTTTAATTCTGTCGGAAAATCTTCATCAGCTACTACCCAAGAATGATATCTTCCGATGCTAATATTTTGATCAACTCCCTCAAAGAGATAATGAGAATCCAACTTTACTTCACTTTGAATTCCGTGCAAAACAGGATTTATGTTTAAAAGTTTACCTCCAAAAGCTTGCCCAATGGCTTGATGGCCTAAACAAATTCCCAGTATAGGTTTTTTAGAAGCATAACGTTTTATTAAGTCTAGCATAATACCTGCATTTTCAGGAACACTCGGTCCGGGTGAGAGGAGGATTTTATCGTAAATAGCCACCTCTTCGACCGAAATCTTATCATTTCTGATAACATCTATTTCAACTCCTAAATTTTGTTGTCTGATGACCTCCACCAAATTGTATGTAAAGGAATCATAATTATCGAGTAATAATATCTTCATTTCCTTCTCTTATTTTTGATGTTGATCAAATAGATTTTCTGCTTTATCCATGGCTTTCCTTAAAGCAAAAAGTTTATTGTGCACTTCTTGCAATTCGCTTTGCGGGTTAGATAAAGCAACTATTCCTGCCCCTGCTCTATAATTGAGCTTATTACCTTTGCTAATGAATGACCGAATCACAATAGCATGATTCAAATTTCCATTCAACCCTATTAAACCCACTGCACCACCATATAAACCTCTTCCTGTTGGTTCGTATTTATTGATCAATTCCAATGCTTTATATTTTGGGGCACCACTCAAAGTTCCTGCTGGAAAGGTATCAGCCAATAGTTTCACCGCTGATTTTTCGGGAACATCAGCCGTCACTTTACTCACCAAATGAATAACATGAGAATAGAACTGTATTTCTTTATAAACATCGACTTTCACATTACTTCCATGCTTAGACAAGTCATTTCTACCCAAATCCACCAGCATCGTATGCTCGGCATTTTCCTTTTCGTCCTTCAATAGTTCTTCAGCTAATTTTGCATCTGCACCATCATCCCCACTTCTTCTGTAGGTTCCTGCAATGGGGTTTACAAAGGCTTTATTCCCCTTTACGCCTACTTGTGCTTCAGGTGACGAACCGAATAGCTTATAATCTCCATAATCAAAATAGAACAAATAAGGAGAAGGATTAAGAGAACGTAAAGCACGATAAACGGTAAATTCATCTCCTTTAAATTCCTGGGAAAAAGCTCTAGAAAGGACCATTTGAAAAACATCTCCTAATTGCGCGTGGGCAATACCTTTATTAATGATTTCCAAAAATTCTTCATCATTCATATTACTGCTTTCCTCTCCTACTTTTTTGAACTGGAATTGTGGAACTGAGCGATTTAAAATAACTTGTACCAGATCATCTAAATCAAAATCGTAGGTTTTTCCGAGTTTATGTTCAAATACATGGAGCTCGTCCTTAAAATGATCAAAAACCAATACAAAACGATAAAAGTGATAGCGTAGAAACGGAATGTCTTCTTCTACTTTGTCAAAATCGATATCCTCGAAATATTGCACACCATCAAAGCCGGTTGCCCCGAAAAATCCACTTTCTTCAAATTCCTCTCCTTTTAAGATATCCTCCGCTTCAAACTGATTAATGAAGTCTTGAAGTTTGTTGGGAAGTGATAACTTATCTTTCAATTCCTCCATCTTTTCCACCCCTTCAATTTCGGTGTAAAATAAATTCTTGGTGGCCTTTACTTCCGATATTGACTGCACTCCTATATATGAAAAGCTATTCCTTCTAGTATGATAATCAGAGCTTTCCATCAAAAAAGTATGAGGAAACTGATCTCTCAATCGTAGGTAAAGAGCTACCGGAGTAAATGAATCTGCTGGAAGCGTAATGTGTGATTTCTTTATTTTCATCTGTTATTAGTTTTGGCATTAAAACCTTTTGGGTTTTAATAAATCTATTGATTAAAATTTCTCCTTTCCAAACTCAAATTGTCAAAACTAAACCTGACAGGTTTAGTTAGAAATTAGTGCATAAAAAAAGGCTTACCGGATGTCCGGTAAGCCTTTTTTTGTTCGCAATTAAGCATGGCATATCCCTTCATCCAGTTTCAGATGTTTTCTTGTGCCACCACCATGCGTTATTTAATTTATTTATCATTTTTTAATACATTTTGACCAAAAAAAAACCTCACTTGACAGCGAGGTTTTGAATATTGTATATACCAATGCTGTCCTCTAAATATTAGAAGGCCACCACCAGATGATATTTGTATTTCGCTTTTGCATTTGCACAAATGTAAACGGCAATTTCAAATAAGCAAAATTATTTATCAGCTTTTTCAGTTTTTTTCTTTGCTGTTGTTTTTTTAGCTGTTGCAGCTTTAGTAGCTGTACTTGCTTTTTTAGCAGGTGCCTCCTTTTTCTCAGCCTTAGGTTTTGCATCTTTTGCTATCGAATTATCAGAAGAGGCATTTGGTCTTGGCCTCGTATTTCCGAAACTTCCCATCCAGATTTTACCTTTTTTCGTTTTTTTATCTCCTTTTCCCATAATATTACATTTTTATTAAATTTTATTTTCAGAATCTAAAATAAGAATAATTACACTATTTTGATAAATTTTCAAACCTCCTGTTTCCCATTAGCAATACTTATGCTAACTTGATGAGCCAACATACAATATTACAATTTGGAACTATTTCTAGATACGGTATTCATCATATTAGGATTTGTACTTTTAATAAAAGGCGCTGATTTCATGGTTAGCGGAGCTTCCTCCTTTGCCAAAAAATTCAATGTTTCAGAAATTGCAATTGGTTTAACAATAGTGGCCATGGGCACCTCTGCGCCTGAATTAGTGGTTAATCTAGTATCAAGTTCGCAAGGTCTAGATGATGTCGTTTTTGGTAATTTAATTGGTAGTAATATTTTTAATCTTTTCCTTATTTTAGGAATTGCTGGTGCTATCCGACCATTAATTGTTCAATCTGAAACAGTTTGGAAAGAAATTCCCTTTAGTATGGGGCTAGTCATCGTCTTATTCATTTTAGTAAATGATACTTTTTTCCTTGGAGGCGATCGTAATAGTTCTGGAATAATAGATGGAATAATCCTGTTGCTACTCTTTGTCACGTTTATCTTCTATGTATTTTATAATGTAAAACACAACAACCACACCTTGGATCTGCCTGATGAAACACCAATTCATAGTCATTGGGTAACATTGCTAATGATCTTAGGAGGGCTCACCGGTTTAGTGATTGGGGGCAAATTGGTGGTTGATAATGCAGTCGATATTGCTAGAAGCTTTGATTTAAGTGAGAAGTTAATCGGTTTAACGATAATAGCGGCAGGTACTTCATTGCCGGAATTAGCCACCAGCGCAGTTGCTGCTTATCGTAATAGAGCAGATATTGCCATTGGCAATGTCATCGGCTCCAACATCTTTAATTTGACTTTTATATTAGGAATCAATTCAATCGTAAAACCCTTGAATTTCAATACACAAATGAATTTCGATTTTTATGTATTAATCGGAGGATCCATTTTGTTATTTATCTTCATGTTCACGCTGAAAAGCAAAAAACTCGACCGCTGGGAAGCGATACTTTTTCTAGCAATCTTCATAGCATATATCAGCTATATTTTCATAAGGAAATAGAAAGTGTTAATCACTGATAATCAAGACAATATAATTTATTTTAAAAACTGGAAAAAATATCTAATCAAAAGAAACTAATCCTAGAATCTAGCGTTATCGAGTTACTTTTTAATACATAAATTGAAAAATAACATACTCCAACTGGATATATCCAGACAACCCACTGACAGCACTTGTGGCCCTACAAGTTTACATGCTGTTTATCAATATTTTAACGAAAACATCAGCTTAGAAAAAGTAATCGACTCTATCGAATATCTGGAAGAGGGGGGAACTTTGGCCGTAATGCTTGGCATAGATGCTTTGAAGAGAGGATTCAAAGCTGAAATCGTAACTTTCAATCTGAAGATTTTTGATCCAAGTTGGTTTCAAGATGACAACATCAACTTAGTTGGAAAATTAAAAGAACAACTAAAGTATAAAAAAGCCCCAAAGTTTAAACAGGCTTCTTTAGCTTATATCCAATTTTTAGAAAATGGGGGGACAATCACCTACAAAACACTAAATAAAGATCTATTATATTCCTACTTAATTCAGGACATCCCTATTTTAACAGGCTTGAGTGCTACTTATCTTTACAATGAAAAAAGAGAGTATGGGGACCCCATTTTATATGATGATATTAAGGGTCAACCTTCTGGTCATTTCGTGGTATTGAGTGGAATTAATTACGAAAATAAAAGTGTGCAAGTAGCAGATCCTCTGCATGGAAATCCGTTTGATTCACAGTTGTATTCAGTAAATATTGACCATTTAATTTGCGCTATTCTGTTAGGGGTAATTACTTATGACGCCAACCTATTGATTATAAACAAATGAAGATTATTATAACCGTCACTAGCCTAAAAGATTGGGATTTTGACATTAAAGACATAGAAGTTGTCACTGGTAAGCAATACCTGACAAACCCTATTTATTCAAATTTAAAAAATGCACGAGTATTTAATCTTTGTAGAGATTATAAATATCAAAATACGGGCTATTATGTTTCCTTGTTGGCGGCTGCTAGAAAGCATAAAGCTATACCGAGTATTGAAACTATTCAGGAAATGAAATCAGCCCCTGTTGTGAAAATTTTATCTACCGAATTGGATTCATTAATCCAGAAGTCATTAAAAGATATAAAATCTGAAAAATTTACGCTGAGCATATATTTCGGTAAAAATCTTTCCAAGAAATATGATGCTTTGAGCTTGCAGTTATTTAACCTGTTTCAATCTCCATTTATCCGCGCTCAATTCACCATGAGAGACGGTAAATGGACCATTCAAAATATTACACCTATAGCTTCTGGCGACATTCCTCAAGACCATGGGGCATTTGTAGAAGAGGCAACCAAAAAATATTTTGAAGCTAAGAAATTCACAGTTCCAGAGCGAACTTCCTCTGCCTATTCTATGGCTATATTATGGGACCCAAAGGAGAAAACTGCACCAAGTTCAGAAAAGACATTACAAAAATTCATCAAAGCTGCTAATCAGAAAGGAATTCAGGCCAACTTAATCACTAAGGACGATTACAGTACGCTTTCTTCCTATGATGCCTTATTCATCAGGGAAACAACAGCTGTAAATCATCATACTTTCCGCTTTGCACAGCGTGCCAAAGCCGAAGGTTTGGTGGTGGTTGATGATCCGGAAAGTATCATTAAATGTAGCAATAAAGTATATTTAGCCGAATTGCTAAAGATGCACCAAATTGATGCACCCGAAACACTGATCATCCATAAGGAAAATATTCAACTAGCCCCTGATATTTTGGGCTTTCCTATCATTCTGAAACAACCTGATAGCGCATTCAGTCAGGGTGTGAGCAAAGCTGAAAATATGGAAGAATTTAAAAAGAAAGTAGCGGATTTGTTAGAGAAATCAGACTTGATCGTTGGGCAACAATTTTTGCAAACCGATTTCGATTGGCGAGTAGGTGTTTTTAATGGAGAAGCGATTTATGCTTGCAAATATTATATGAGCAAAGAACATTGGCAAATCGTCAATTGGAATAAAAACGGGCAGTACGGAAAGGTGGAAACCATGCCGGTGGAATTAGCACCACCTGCTTTGATTAAAACTGCTGAAAAATTATCCAAACTTATAGGTGAAAGTCTTTACGGAGTGGACATAAAGCAAAAAGGCAATAAATTTTTTGTCATTGAAATCAATGATAATCCCAATATCGATACGGGCGTGGAAGATGCTGTATTGAAAGAAAAGCTATACAGTAAAATGATGGATGTGTTCTTGAATCGCATTCAAAAATCTAAGCAAATAAGTATTAATTAAGGCGAACTACTTAAATATCAGCAGCAAATACCGCCATTGCGAGGGAGAAACGACCGAAGCAATCTATAGCTAGACACTATCTGCTAAATTAGATTGCTTAGATGCGCTCGCAATGACGCACTGATTTACTTGGGTGCGTTATCCAACTAAACTTGGAAAAGTACCTTTTATAAAACATAGAATAAACAAATTATATAAAATAAAATGGGCGCAATAAATCCAACCAAAACCTATTCCCTTTTCGAATGTATCGGCATTGAGCTGGAATACATGATTGTAAACCGTAAAACGCTAATGCCTGCTCCTATTTCTGATCAACTCATTTTAAAGAAAATCGGCCACATTACCGATGAACTAGACAATGGAAACATCAGCTGGTCCAATGAGTTGGTTTTGCATGTCTTGGAACTGAAAACCACCGTACCTATGCCTGGTGTAGAGGGTTTATCTCAAGATTTTCATGACAATATTAAAGAAATCAATGAGATTTTAGCGGAAATGGATTGTCAGTTAATGCCAACTGCAATGCACCCGCTCTTCAACCCAATGACAGATGTAAAGCTTTGGCCCCACGAGCGAAATGAAATATATAGCAGATATAATCAAATATTTGACTGCAAAGGCCATGGCTGGGGAAATTTGCAGAGTATGCATATTAATCTTCCCTTCGCAAACGATGAAGAGTTTTATGTACTCCATGAAGCGATTAGACTCATTATGCCTTTAATTCCGGCCTTATCTGCTTCTTCTCCTATTTTCGATGGACAAAAATCTGAAGTATTAGATAATCGCTTGGCATTCTATGAACAAAACCAAAAGAGAGTTCCATCCATTACAGGAAAGGTGATTCCAGAATCTGTACAAAATAAAGCAGATTATGAGGGGAAGATATTAAATAAAATATATCGTGACATTGCTCCATTTGATAAGGATAGCAGCTTACAAGAAGAATGGTTAAATTCAAGAGGTGCCATCGCTCGTTTTGACAGAAATGCGATTGAAATTCGTATTATAGATTTACAAGAGTGTCCTGCTGCAGATATTGCATTAGCAGAATTTGTGGTGCAAGCTTTGAAATTCATCATTCCTGCTGTAAAAAAATCCGATCCGATTGACGAGTATGAACTCTATGATATTTACCGATTAGCACTGGAAAAAGGTGGGCGAAATATCATTTCGAATGAAGAATATCTTCGAATCTTCGATTTAGATCAGGAGGAAAAGGTAACCATTGAAAAAATCTGGAAGCACATTTTAAAACATGTTTATATATCAGAAGAGAAAGAAGCAATCATCAATTACATTTTAGAAAATGGAAACCTATCTCAAAGGATATTAGCAAATCTAAAAGAACAAAAATGGTCTGCAGAAAATATTAAGAAGGAATATCAACTTTTGGTAAATTGCTTAACCGAAAATAAGCTTTATAAGCTAAGAACATGACAAAGTTTATATTCTCTTGCGAGCATGGTGGCTATGAAATCCCCGAGCTTTATGGATCCTATTTTAAAGGAAAAGAGGAAATTCTGAAAAGTCACAGAGGTTGGGATAGAGGTGCTTTAGAGATTGGGAAATATATAAGCCGAAGAGCTGATGATAAACTCATTTCTAATTCCATTAGCCGGCTATTGATTGAATGCAATCGCACTTTAGGACATGAAGAACTATTCTCTGAATTTTCTACAATTATGTCTAAAGCAGTCAAAGAGAGCCTAATTGAAGAATATTATCTGCCTTACAGAAATCAAATTGAACGAAAAATAGAACAGCATTTACATCATAATCATCAAGTTATTCATATCTCTTTCCATAGTTTTACGCCTGTGTTAAATGGAGAAGTTCGTAAAACAGAAATCGGGATCTTATTTGACCCTGCCAATAAGTTAGAGCAAGAATTTGCCGAAGCCTGGAAAGCTAGTATAGATGAAAAAATGGATACTTGGAGAGTAAAATTTAATTACCCATACAAAGGAACCGATGATGGTTTGACCACTTATTTCAGAGGAAAATATAAAGAAAATTATGCCGGCTTAGAATTGGAGGTCAATACCAAATTGCTGGATTGCTACCCCATGCACCAAATCAGTAACTGGGTCTTCCCACCTATTTCTTTTCACAAAGGGAAAAAGGAAAACAAGAAAGTCTAAGACTTTTAGGTTATTCACGCAAAGTCGCTATGACGCAACGACCTCGTAACCTAAAGAAATATCTAATAGCCAATTATACAAAAAACATATTTTCCTTTGTGAAAACTTTGCGTCTTCGCGTCTTTGCAAGAGTTTTTTATAGCTTTTGGCTATCCTTTTGTTTTCTTTTGCCTCTTTTGCGGTAAATATAAAGCTTTAGCTTTCTCTTCGTGTCCTTTGTGACAGTCTTAGAGTAACTTAGTGGTTATAAAAAAATCTTGCGTTTTATTATGCATGCCTACTACTTTTTGTATAATTTCAGGCATGCAATCAGAAAGTTTATTTATTGAAAAGGAAAATTACCAGCTTCACCTCAAACGATTTTATACCAAAGAGAATGCTCCTACAGTATTTTTAGTCCACGGCAGCATAGAAGACGGCAAAATATTCTATTCCAAATCTGGGAAGGGATTTGCGCCCTTCTTAGCTGAAAATGGATATGATGTATTTGTAGCCGATCTCAGAGGAAGGGGTAAAAGCAAGCCACATCCAAGTCGAGACAACAACTTTGGAATGGCATCTGCCTTTGAAGAAGATATTCCGGATTTCATCGCAAAAATCAAATACATTGCAGGTAAAGAACCCGATCATTGGGTTTCCCATAGTTGGGGAGGCGTGCACTTACTGGCCTACTTAGCAAAGAATGAAGCGCCTACTTTGAAATCAATGGCCTTTTTTGGTAGCAAAAGAGACATTAGAGTCCGCAACCTTAAAAAGTTTTTAATAGTAGATTTATTATGGTTTGGCTACTGCACTTTCCTAGCTAAAACTAAAGGCTATTTACCCGCCAGAAAATATAAAATAGGCAGTGCCGATGAAGCCAAAGATTATTTTCTAGAAGTGAACAAATGGGTGCGCTCCCGAGACTGGAAAGACCTTAGAGATGGTTTTGATTATGCAGCGGCTCTACGAAGTAAAAACCTACCTCCTATTTTGTCCATAACAGGTGCCAATGACAAGCAAATCGGCCATCCTGTTGACTGCAGGCGTTTACTAAGAGAAATAGGGGATCAAGATAACTTTAGCTTCAAAGTAATTGGTAAAAAACAAGGCTATAAACATGACTATGACCACATTAATTTACTAACCCATAAAGATGCAAAGGATGATCATTTTCAGGAGGTTTTGGGGTGGTTGAAAAATTGAGGTTAGAAAAACTTAATTACTTAAACATAAACTAACTCCTCAGAATCCAGTCTAACAAATCATCCTGATTAACGATAGACCAACTATGAGGATGGCGATCACCATTTGCTCTGTATCCTTTTAGTTGCGAAGGAATGTACTCGGTATTTTCAAAGCCTCTGAGCTTTAGCAACTCGTACAATTTCTGAATTTGGTAAGCATTGGTTTGCTCAAAATCTGCTTGTCTATTTTCTTTCCACCAACTCGAATCAGGCTCTGTATAAAGTCTCAGTTTGACATTTTTCAATTGACTCAGATTTGATATATTACTCGTTTGCAGGGTTACAACGGAATGCTTTTCATAAACTTCCAGACTAGTTTCTGGACTTCCTAAACTAGACCCAAACTTTTGGAGCAGCCACTTACTCTCTTCCATTGCAACTACTGAAAAATCTCGCTTAACATTTCTTTCAGCATTTTGATACAAAGCTACTAAATCAACTGGTGAATCGATTAAGAAAACGCCATTCGCATTCCTCTCGTTTTCATTATTTGCAGCTAAATGATTCCCTAACAGTAATGCTACATTACCACCACTAGAAAACCCACCGATATATACATTACTGGTAGGCAGCTGATGTCTTTTCAGTGCTTGCTCCATTTGAAGAGCTAAGGCTTCAATTTCATTTTCTGACAGCCAAATTTTTTGATTGAAATTAGAGTATAATATTGCAACGCCTCTATTCATTGCCTTATCCATAATATCAAACTCTCTCTTGATATCGCTTGCCCTTTCAGGATAGCCGCCAAATAAAATCAAAACTGCTTGAACATCTTTGTTAGGAATAGCTAAATTATACCCCTCTTCTACAATTTGCTGATATTGTTGTTCCGTGCGGCTTCTATTTTGACATGAAATACTAAGTATAAATAGACCTAGAAAAAGAAAGTTACGCAAAGTCATTTCGAAAGATATTAATTTATTTCTAATCATTGAATTTTGAATAATCCCATTATCGGTAGACAGGCGTAGCTAGAATGAGTCATCATTTATTCTTGCTTAAAGCAAACCCAACATTTAACAATTCCGTTATCCTTTTCTAAATTATATTCGATTGTGAGGCATCTAATCTTTTTCCTGGCTTTCATCATGTTGGTTCCTTTCGGTTACCATCAGCAGGAAGCCTTTGAAAAAAATGAAACTGAAAAAATAGAGGAATTTAGTCACTCGCAAAGAATTTCTTCCAAAGAAGTAACAAAGAGCATTGGTAGGTCAACAAAAATCTTCTTCCAGCCCTCTGATTTTCACTTTCATTCTGATGAGTTCTTTCAATCATTTAGATTAGTTCAAAAAATATATTTACTGCAAAGAAACCTACTGATTTGAGACTCTAAAGTGTCAACTATCTTATTTCAAAAGTTACATTTTAAAGTTTTTACCAATGAGTAGATTATTCCCTAAAATGGTGGATAAGCTGAACAGGATAGATCAGCTCATCCGCATGAAAGCAACCGGTCAACCACATGAGTTGGCAAGTAGATTAGATATTTCACCAAGTACGCTTTATGAATATATTGAAATCATGAGAAGTGTATTATTAGCCCCTATAAGATATTGTCATATCAAGAGATCTTATGTATACGAGAAGGATGGAAAACTGCAGATCGGTTTCAAAAACCAGCAGCAATTAAACAGGATCGGCTAATCATAAATGAAAGTGGCAAGTGCTAATTGATTAACACTTGCCACTTCTTTTCAAATCAACTTTTCTATTTGAAAAGACCAATTTTTAGGCCGATGTAAGCCGTAAGTCCTGAAATGTCGGACTGATTAAAATTCCTGTAGTCCATTTCTCCTATAAACCTATACCCTCCGCCTAAGTTGAAGCGCACATTTTTATGCAAATTTACTTCCAAAAGAGCTGAGGGTTCAATTTGCAAAAAATTAGCCTCACCCAATCCTGCATCACCATTTTCATTATCCATTTGGACTTCTCCATAACCCGCGTAAAATGGAAAACTTAAATGGAAAACTTTCTTGGATAAAAGCGTATATTCTGCAAAAGCTCCCACTGTCCAATAATCCATATAAACGTTTGCTATTGTCTCACTTTCAGGATTGATTTCATTTAAAGCCGTACTAAAATAAGCTCCAAAAGAGATCTCATCTTTAAGGCTTATGCCAGCTCGAACATTCAATAAGGAGGTAGTACTTCCATCCATCTGAGTAAGACCAACAGTAGGTACAATAAAAAAACCAATAGTTTCCGTATTGATTGAATTACTATCCAATAAGGTATTTACCTCTTCGCTCTCTTGTGCATACAGCTTCTTGTTCAGAAATATGCATGCTGCTGCTAAAATCAATAAAAAGGTGTTTTTCATTTTTCGTTTTATTTAGGTTAATTAATTATTATTTATGCTGGTTTACTGGAATTTCTAAATTTTTATCTTACCTATTTTCTTAGGTGGCTTCCCAATAAAATAACTGTTAGGCTTACTTCTAAAGTCGATGTCCTAAAAGTTGGATTTTGGTAGGTTTTTTTGATGAGTTTGAATACTAGTTTTGATAATAATACTTACGCTATTGGGATAAAAAAGCCTAATCTGCTTAGCTGCATATTTTACTTGAAGATATTTTGCCCTACCCATTGCCTCCTTAGAATTAGGATAAACAGTAAACCCTAATCTGTCCTTTTTACTTTTGGCATCCACGCAAAAAATTGCAATATAATTATCCGGCTTTGGATTCGATTCACTCACTAGCCAAACTTGATCGTTCTTAATCATCTTTTTAAACCATAAATCATGAACTATTTATTCTATGAAGTGATGAAATTAAACTGATAATGAAATGGCCTCATTGCCCTCAAGGCTTAGAACCCCCTTCTTCACTCACAACTTCTTCTTGTGTTATACTTCATGATGCAATAATAGGATCGGACACTCTTATTTTACCGGAGTGATAATAAAATCAGAAATTTTAATTAGTAAACCATCTAAAGCCGCTAAAAGAACCGGATTATCTAAGCACAGCCTGTGCGACTACGAAAACTAAAGCCTTTTCAATAGTGAGAGAGATCAAGAGATTTCTGGCAATAATTACAGGAATTAGGACGAAAGCCTAAATGAAAAATTTAAGTTGATCATGCAAGGGAAAGAGATAGGCTTTACACGGGCCGAATTTAAACGACTAGTCGACAGAAGGTTTAGGAAAAAACTATAAGTAGCAAATAAAGTGGAAGTACTGGAAACTAAAATTGAAGAACTAGAGAGCAAGCTTGATCGTCTTAAACCAAAAATTTTAGTAAATTTTAGACAGTACCTTACAAATATTCAGGATAGAATTCATTCAATATTTCATCAATCATAGCTTCATCCAACGGCTTTGTTTTGAATCCGTTCACGTTCGATTCTCCTTCTGCCCTCTTCCTATCAGCAGGATTGAGAGATGTTGTCAACATAAAAAGTACGATTTTCCCTTTTGCCTGAGGGGGTAATTTCTTGTATTTTTGAAGAAATTGCCAACCATCCAATACTGGCATATTAATATCCAAGAAGATCAAATCAGGTTGAGGATAATTATGATCATCTAACCTTGCTGTCAAAAAATTAATAGCTTCTTCCCCATTTTCCCTGACGATGATTTTTTCCGAAATGTCAGCTTCTTCTAGTATTGATTTATGTAAAAAGTTTGTTGCCTCATCATCATCAATGAGCAATATACAGTTCAGTTTTTTTTTCATATATTAAAAAACAGGTATTGTAAAATAAATTGAAGTTCCTTCAGCGGGCCCTGACTCTGCCCAAATACTACCTCCATGCAAATGAATTATTTTTTCGCAATGAGCCAGCCCAATTCCCGTACCCTTAAAAGCACGTTTGTTATGTAATTGTTTAAATAAACCAAAAATCGAAGACAAATGATCTTTATCTATCCCAAGGCCATTGTCTTGAACGCAAAATTCATAGGATTCTTTCTTTTTACGGGCAAAAACTGAAATTTCAAGTTCTCTATCGGGTGACCTGAATTTGATGGAATTTTGTAAAAGATTCTGAAAAACCAGTCGCAATTCCGTCTTATAGGCTTTTAAACTTGGTAAATCCCTACAGGTTATCGTGGCATCCTTTGATTCGATAAGGGTTTGAATATCCTCTTTAACTATTCCTAGTAATGCTGCAGTATCCACCATTTCGGGTTCTTTATCTAAACCGATAAGCGAATAGTCCAATAATCCCTTAACCATAGTGCTCATTCTTACTGCAGAATCTGATATAAAATCTACAATTTTTGCATCTTCTCCGAGTTCCTCTGCTCCATAGCGCTTTTTTAGAAGGGCACTCATGCTTTTCATAGTCCTTAAAGGCTCTTGTAAATCATGTGATGCCAGATAAGTAAACTGTTCTACTTCCTTATTTCTTAACTTTAAATTCTTGTATTGATTCGATAGAATTGTTTTCTGTGTAATATCTTGTTTTATGCTAATATAGCGTTCAATTTCTCCTTTCGTATTCCGTAGAGGCACTATCACTGTATGCACCCAATAAAAATCACCAGATTTCTTTTTGTTTTTCAGTCCCCCCACCCATACATTACCCGCTTTTATGGTATTCCACATGCTCTTAAAGAATGAATCACCATGATGACCTGAATTCACTATTTCTAATGTTTTACCAATCACCTCGTCCTTTGTGTAGCCTGAAATCTCCTCAAACTTTTTATTTACGTAGATCACTGCTCCTTCTACATCAGTGATCGTTACGATAGAACTTTCATCTAATGCTGCTTTGTATTGAAAAAGCTCTTGATTTGATGCTCGTAATTCTTCCTCTAGCTTTACGCGCTCCTGATCAGATATATTGAGTTTCTGGAAAATAAAGGAAAAATAGAAAATGCTGATAGCGGCAAAGCAGACCGTATATAAAGTTACTCCATAGGCTGTGGCCAACACACCCGAATTTAAGAAATAAAGTAGTGCCGCACTTAAAATTACTGGTAAGCCCACAACAAAAGGCAACAAACTCCTTGCTTGTTTATTTCCAACATATTTACCGGTAAGGAATCCTACATAACTATGATCTGGATGTTTGAGCGAGATAGCTAAAGAGGCTAAAAAAAATAGTATGGCAGTATGCAATGCCATTGAATTAAAAATCAATACATAATTATCTGTTACAAATTGTAATAGATAAGTTGAAAAAACTAGGAGTGAAATAATGGCAACCAGCGTCACCAAATAATTAAGAAATTTCAAATCATGGGTTGTCTTAACTCCTCTTAATACTTTGGTTGTCGATAACAACAGAAAACATAAGGCAGTAGCTCGCGACATTCGACCAGGATATGTACTCGTAATTGTATCTTCAAAGAATAGGTTATCAATCCCAAAATTGAAAGAAAAAATATATTGGAAGAGCGTTAAAAAACTGATAATAAATACTATTCCAGATATTAGTACGGCAAACGTATGAAGATATTTATTTTGGTGGCCGACCAAGGCTATAGCCAGCCCTATAAAAAGAAAAAGCAAAGCCGTATTAAACTTCATAGTAGGTGCTTTGGGAATAAGGCTTAGAATAGATTCAATTCCAATTAGCCAAGCTAGAAGCACAGAAGAGCTTACCAATAATACAGTACATATACTGGCTGATTTAAGCCACGGTTTACTTATCGATATACTCAAGATCTTGATATTTTGGTGAAATTGTTTTCCAAAATATGAATTATCTGTTTAAAATTTCAACTATTTATCGAACTTTTTAATTATTACCAAAATTCACTTACTGGAGCTATAAAATGAAATTTTATTTAAACATGCTTTTATGCAGATTTATATCTTAAATAAAATTTAATTTTTTCGTAAATCAACTGCCTTTCCGAGGTCAAAATGTTCAAAAACACTAAAAAATCAGACCCCAGAGGCACCTCTTAACCTTAGTGCCTCCCGGAATCTGACTAGTCAATAACTACTTAATGGAATCCCCCTTGTAAATTTTCATCTCTAATAAATCGAACTGCTCTCCTACACTTTGAGTATTTACTTGATCAGCCTCAAGTAGATGCTGATCGAAAAAAGCACCCACTAATTTAGTCACAATTTCCAGCCCCACGTAAGGATCAATATTGCCAGTTCCCGCCAAAGCACTGACTGGAACCATGAAAGGAATATCCATGAAGTTAGGGTGCCCAGAATTTAACAATTTTGTCTCATAAAAATAGTCAGTACTTTTATTAATATAAACATGCGAGTTGATATCCTCATGATCGGCTGGCCAATCTGCAGAAATGTAGAGATAAGGAATTTGATAAGTCGTATCGATCATCTCACCCCATTGAATACCATCTAAATTAGCAGCAGCTTTTATTCTTGGGTCTTGTATGGCCAACCTTCCTATTGCCCCTCCTCCTACTGAATGCCCAAAAGCACCAATTTTATTCAAATTAAGTCTATTGGCAAAAGCACCTTTTGCATTCCATTCCTCCAATAAATTCAATACTGATTTCATATCGTTCGCCCATCGTGCCTGAATATCTTTTTCGAAATAATTTCGAATGGCAGGAGCCGCTATCTGATGTCTCTTTTCATAAGTTATGTCATCTTTAAAGGCTTTCCTCATAGGATCCATAAGTTCGGCATTCCATTCAGAAATCTTTTGCTGATAATCATAGTCAAAGAATTTCTGGCTACCGTCAGGGAAGCTGGCGCCTAGACTTTCGTAGGTATGATTCATATTGACGATAATATAGCCTTGACTTGCCAGCTCAGTAAGCAGTGCATAATAGCCTGTCGCTTTTGAACCATAACCATGTGAAAAAAGCAAAACCGGGAAGCTGCCCACTGCGACTGGGATATCTGGATAAACGAAGGTTTTGACATGCTCCAAATAGTTCAATGCAGTAGCCGGTAAGCCGTACTTAGTTGCGAAACCAGCTCTACCGCTTGGGTCAAGATAGCTTTCTCCCTTTAAATCATCGGTATCAGTGTTACTTGGATACCAAATTTTACATAGAAATTCCCGATTATCATCTGGCTTTTCAGTGATTTCCTCTGGACGATCGGTTTTTACATGAATTATTTTGCTACCTACCTCATAACTCCCTCTTGGTTCTGGCAGATCAAAAACAGGTAAAACCATAGGCAACACCCAAGCTAGTATGGCTAAAAGAGAGAAAATAAAATAGCCACTGACCCGTAGAAAATTCAAACGAGGGGGTTGTGAAATATCTACTGCTTTTATTCTCCACCCTACTATTAGCAGCAAGAAATAGGCAGGAAACATTTGCCAACGTGCTCCTTCCACTAGTAAATGCAGAAGAAATAAAACGCCCAGGAAAATTAAAATATAGTGGGATCGAAATTGTAATAGCATTTTCCTTTTGACGAAAGGAAGCACAGTGACCACCACTAGCAAAATGATTTCAAAAGTTCTCATAAGATTCTGAATTTGATTGTAATAATTTTATTACAAAGCTAGAGACAAGCACTATTTAACACAATGTAGAGTACCTACACAAAATGGTTATCTATCGACTTAAAATGTTAATAAAAAAATCTTGGCTACTTGGAGGTGGATTTTAGCTAAAGAAAGCTCTTACAAACAGATGGAATTAGTGCGAGGCAATAGAAATATGGAAATCCGTAGTGTCTTACAATTCTGAATAATGAATTTTAAGATCAATACTGTCCTAAATTCAGCTTTTGGATCAACCTTCTATGTAAAAATCAGGACAATGCAAAGAACGCCTTATGCTTCGAAACTCGCTCGAGAAGGCGGGAACAGGAGATACAATGACTATGCTTCTGCTCACACTATTACTTAGTTCTTTCCTCAATCCAATCGGTAATGATTTCCAGTGCTACTGGTGAAAAAGTCTGTTGAATTGTAGCGTATTCATTTGGCAAACCCGTTTCACTTTCCTGAAATAAATGGTTCAGCTTTTCCAGTACCTGAGTTTGAATATCTTCATTGCCTCCGGCGATTAGTGCTTTTTCAATCGCCTGTAAATTTTCCTCTGCTGGTACTTGCACATCATTCGAGCCATTTATTGCCAACACAGGGCAATCTACTTTTTGAAGGACTGGAGCGGGATCAAATTTGATAAAATCTACAAACCATGGCCACGACATTTGTTCTGCTATGGTTTTCACTTGTTGTTCAGGAATCATCCCAGCGAATTTGGTGGTAAAGTATTCATTTAACTGTTTCTGCAGCTCTTCTTTCTTCCCATCCGAATTTAATATGATGTCATAGGCTCCTTTCATATTTGTTTGGGCTTGTGCTACTGATACTTCTGGCACTCCCATTTTTCGCTCAATCATCGCTTTTTGTAAGAGCATCAACTGGTCTCCCCTAATCCCTGAACCCGCCAACAAGACGATAAATGCAATATCTTCTCTTTCACTAGCCACAATAGGCGCTATATTCCCACCTAAGCTATGACCTATCAGTCCGATTTGATTGCTTTGAATCTTTTTGTATGTTTTAAGAAAATCTAGGGCACTTTTAGTATCCTTTACAAAATGACTCATTGCACTTTTATTATAATCACCTTCAGATTCTCCAGCCCCTCTATCGTCTACCCGCAAGACAGCTATACCCATTTTCGTAAGATGATCCGCTATTACTAAAAATGGCTTATGATTCATCAGTTCAGAATTTCTGTCTTGTGGGCCGCTCCCACTAATCAGAATTACAGCTGGAAAATCAGATCCCTTTTGAGGATAAGTCAAAGTGCCCGCCAGTGAGATTCCGTCAATCGTATTTTGAAACACTACTTCTTCTACTTCATAGCTGTAGGGTGCTTTTGGTTCTTGTTGCCTAATGGCCTGAGCATTCACTTGAAAGCTTAGAACAAAAGTTGCTAGTATATATGACCATCTCGTTGTCATGATAGTTGATTTTTAAGCTTTCGAAATTTTAAATAAGAATAGATCACCGGTACAAGACTGATGATGATCGTGATGGACATAAAAACAATAAAGTTCATTTGCTTTTCGAAGATAAGACAGGACAACACCACCAATATACCCCCTACAAACCACATCTTGCCCGCAAGCTTATGAGTGGCTTTCCATACTTCTTCGTTCTCCAGAGTCCAGGGAGTTCTAATTCCTATAAAGTAATTGGCTTTTAGCGTTTTAAAGTAATTCCCAAGTATGAAGTAAAGCAGGCCTATCCCCAACAGGATGTAGTTCGGGTTCGTGACAGATTCATTATTTGCCGAATAAATAATGAATAGTGCAAGGATAGAAACAAAGGTGGTCACCAGAAATCGAATACTATCATACTTCCCTCCCATACGTTGTAGCTTATTTTTAGGATCGATTTTAGGCACAATTAACAATAAGAAATAGACCAGAACAGGCAGTAATAAAATAAGGAGAACCAGTTCTGTTTTATCACCATATCGGTTAACTTCCCCTTGCAAATTCCAGTGCATGGGTACTCTATTAGGCAAATCATTCCATACAAACGCTAGATAAGCAAGCGGTAATAATACAATCGCAATTAATGGTAGTTCTTTTTTAAGCTTCATAGTTCATTTTTTTAAGGTCATAATCCAGTTCACCAAATCTTCCAGTATAGTAGTATTGAGTGAATACTCAATAAACTGTCCTTTTTTCTCACTGGTAATTAAATCAGCCCTTTTGAGAATATCCAGATGATGCGAAATACTAGGCTTACTCATATTAAATCGCTCGGCAATTTGTCCTGCATTCATATCCCGATCTTTGAGCAGCTCGATTATTTCACGCCTGGTTTCATCATTTAAGGCTTTAAAAATTGAATTCATTTATTTAGTTATTTAGACAAATATCTAAATACTATTTTAAATTTTAAAATTTGCAGCTAAAATAGCTTTGGATCAACTAGATGTTTGTGGATTTAAAGAAGAAAATATGATGATCAATAATATGGACGCAAGGGTAATGAATTTTGATCAAGGACAATCTTTCTACATTCTCAAAAGCAAAGAGAAGAAATAAGTAATACTTGTGTAATTTTATACATTTATGGGTATAATAGGATGATTATTCCACATCTATCTAACTACATCTTTTATGGACTTGCTTGAAAAAGCTCATAGATAAAAATCCAGCATTTGGAGGATGGTGGTAGCAGTAGCCAGTCTTCCCTACGAAATCCATGAACTGGTTTTTCTTTGAAATTCCCAGACGTCATCAATTTTCTTATAAGTGCAAGTATATCCGCCCCCACTTAAATAGGCCATGTCTTTGGTGTGCTTACTTACAATCCAGCTGTTATTGATTTTTATGGTCGCTATATTTCCTTCGATTTTTATTAAACTAAATGACGCATGCAAAAAATCTTCCCAGGTCCTGTCTGATATTTTTTGAAGCGCTTCTTTACTTTTCAGTGAAAACTTAACCTCCCCAATAGCATTCGGGACTTCATTTGGTTTTAAATAGGATACGGTTTCGTCCCAATCTTCTTGACTTTTAAAGTCGTCTTTCTCAGCTTGATATTCGTTCGACACGTAGATCCTATGTTTTTTCCACATCAATTTGTAATCAGCGATATCCTTTTCGGTTACGAATGCCCTTTCTAAAGATTTGTATACTAATACTTTTAAATCAGTATCCATTTTATACTCTTTTTCTGCGGATTTAAAGTGTCGGTCTTTAATGTATAAAGGCCTGTTGCAACTTGTGAAGAGAATAAGTAATAAAAATATAAAATTCCTCATTAATGATTTTTAGGGGATGATTTGGAACGACCAGCTATGATGAGTGGGGATTAAAAAGCACTAACCTCTCGTCTCGCACATAGCCACGCCTTGATTTAAATTTAAAACTTGTGGCGGACTTTCCAAGCCCCACGAATATTTCCTGACTGATAAAACCCCATTCATTCATAGCATTTGTTACCAGCTTTTTAGTCCGTTAGCCATTTTTGGAATTTCTTCGTGAATTTGTATTCAAATTTTGCAGGTTGCTTCCATATCATTAGTCGGATGTTAGCCGTGTCTTTTGATAGTCCAGTTATGCCAGTTCCTCGTTCACCTAGATTAGAAGAAAAGTTGTCATATTCTTTCTTGAATGTTCCGAAGTTGTCCGTGGAAAATCGAAGGTTTAGTGATGTCGAGTCAAATGTCCCATGTACTGAAACGATACCGTTTGATAGTTGCAAAACTGTATCGGGTTTTGAGGTTATCATTGAGTCGTTGAGTACGTAAAATTGAAGTCGGCTAACAGTTAGATCGCAGCTTCCAGTACTGTCCACGGTGCAACAGTGAAGTTCAAATACATGATCAGGAATAGTGAATTTATGGTCAATAGCAGCAGTCAAAAGGAAATTCCTGCTTTCAATAGACTCAAACAGATCTTCGGGTAAAAGTTCGTCATATCGTTCGTATGCGACTTGTGCCGATTTCCATTGATTTATTGGGTGGTACTCACCCTTTGGATAGGCTACAGCAAGAATTGATGCGTCAACCACCAAGAGAATTGAAATTAATATAGTCTTGTTGATTTTAAGTCGGTTGCTAAACTTGTAATAAAGAAATGCACTGAGTCCACCAGTTGTAAAAATGATCGGGTAGTAGATTAGCAAACAAAGTCCATATCCGCAGGGTGTTGGGAATAAGCTTAACACCCAAATCGGAATTAAGATGTTAGCAAGAAAGATAAGTATTGATATTACTGTCTTCGTCATGCAGATAATTGCTGGTAACGCCACTGTATAAATTCGTGGCTGATTAAAAGTATAAAAATTTCAGTTAACTACCGAGGCAATCCGCAGGATTGACTGGTTTACTATTATACCTCCTTTCTTATTATGATACAATATCGTAAATCAAGGTGCGGATTGACCGGTTAACTAAGTAGCACTAAAGCTTCATAGACCAACAACCAGTCATGATTTATACAGCTTGCTAGAGTCTTTTATTTTGTTCTATTTTTGTAATTACTGTTTTAATCTCTTCAGGAATTTCATCCAATTTTATTTCTTTAGCTATAGCTAAAGCACTGAATGATGTTTTCCACTCAGTAAGTGACCAAATATTTAGTCTCTTTAAGATTTTCTTGCCAGAAACGAGTTCTCTCTTTTCTAAATCCCATTTAGGGTTAATTTGGTTACGAGCTTCTGAATGTGCCTTACCCGCAGTGTAATTTCGTTTTTTGTGATTAATTTCTGTTGCTACGGCATCTATAACATCATCTTTAAGAGAATCAACTAACTCTTCAATTTTTCTTGTAACATCGTCTTTAGTAATAGTCTTAGAAACAGATTTACTTTTCCGAATCAATCTGTAAATAGCTGAGTCTGAAATGAGATAGTTTTCAATCTCCTTTTTTCTCCATATTTTTAATTCAATTTTGTGAGCTTTTGCTTCATTAATCCTTTTAATTTTTTCTTCTTCAGAATGGTAATCCGAATCAAATATTGAATAAACAGTTATCTTGGAATCACCTGCGTTTTTTAGTAACATTTGAGAACCAACAACATAATTCCATCCTCCCCATCCACCACAAGGCATATTAGGAATTGAATCAAGAGGTTCATTACTAAAGGGAAATAAAGTGTTTTGAAATCTTTTTAAAATAGAAACATCTTTTCCTTCAACAATTAAGAATTTCTTTGCATTCCAGAGTCTTGCTAATTCAATATTCTGAATGCTTCCAATGTTATGAATAATACTTTGTACTGCTGGCAGATTAGATGCAAATGAAGATTTATCTTTATTACGATCAATAACTAAGATCTCATCTGGTTCAACTTCTGCCATTATTTCTATGGAATGTGTTGCAACAATAACTTGAGCAAATCTATTACGAAGGTAACGAATAAGTTTTCTTTGCAAATCAGCGTGCATGTAAACATCCGGCTCATCTAATATGATAGTTGATGACTTATGACTTCTTGCAAGAAACCAAACTGTTTGTAGCCACATTTGTAGTCCGTGACCCATCCAGCCAACTTCTGCTACAAATGTTTCATCCTGAACCATAAGAGATAGTTTGTTTCCAGTTAAAGGACCTTTTCCTTGAAGCTCTCTAATTCTCAACCCTGGCCAAGTTTCTTCTGCCATTCGTTTAAATTCAGTGTATTTAGAATTCAATTGATTTAGTTGATTTCGAAAATGTCTGGAAGCTAATGATGATGACAAATTGGAAAGAACATAATCACCTCTTAACGTTTCTTCATTTGTTTGTAGTGGAGCAATCTGTGGCAATATATTAATCTGTGGAAATTTTACATTTCGCGCTTCACCTTTAGATTGAATCACTTTCCCCTGCTTATCGAATAACACGGCATGGAATTCACCATCACTGCCAATGTAGAGAGTGATTTTGAATTCGTTTTTAAAAATAGCTTCAATTTTTGCAGGAGGGTTACTATATAGATGAAAAAGATTCTCTTTTGAAAATTCTATACCTTTTAAAGATGGAGATACTCCTTTATGGTCTCTAGGTAACTCCGTCCATGAAGGAGGACTTTTAAATGGAAGGTTTGAATACCTAGTTGTTACCAGTGATATTAGACGAAGAGATTCTATTAAAGTAGATTTTCCTGCATTATTCTTACCAACGACTATTGAAAGGTTTTTAAAATCAATTTCATGACTATTATAGCAGCGATAATTATTTAATATTATTTTTTTAATCATTTGAAATTGACTTTAACGTTAAGAATATGGGGAGTTGGGGACTTCAAGACTCCAAACTATCAATACCCTACATATTTCCTTAAATGTAATCATTATCAACTTTAGCACTATCTGCCCAATGACCTATATTTAGTGTTAGCTGCTTTTATTAAATACCTTTTCAATTAATAACTCTTGACTAGCTTTTACTGCCACCAGTGCTTTTTCACATTCATTTTTTGATATGCTTTTAATTAACTCTCCATGAACAATTCTATTTCTTAGCTTTAGCATATAATTTTTTACATCTTCCCATTCTTTGGTGGCACCAAAGTCAAATTCGAAATATTCCTTTATACCTCTGCTACATACTTCAGAAATGCCTGCCAAACATCCACATTCTGGTTTTTTCTTAATCTTGTCAAGTTTGGTATTACTTAGTTTCTTCTTAAGCTCTGTATATATAAAATTTTCAAAAAGTGTAGCGGACTGAATTAGCGCAAAATTATATCTCCCTAAATTAAAATTGTCCAACATCGAAGAAACTATATCGTCTTTAAAACCATAGTAATCTTCAAGCAAATAGTGACGTAAAATGTCCTCCTGTTTTTCTTCAAGTTCAAATTCCTTTCCACCATTAAATCTTATCATATGATGTTTAGGGATCAAGGTAGTTACTGTCTGGTGTTGACCTTCGGTATCTAACAAAAGATACTGATAGTTGAAAACATCTTTAAGAACTACGTTTCTTATCCAAAATGAATTTGTTATGCTGCGATAAATATTAATAAACTTATTTAGATACTCAATTGCAATATCCACAAATTGATCAGGTATAATCGTAATGATTTTTTTATTAATTCTACTTGACTCAATCATTTGTTTATCAAACCAAACTTGGACCTGCATATATGATAATAAGGCAGATCTATCCTCTTCCATTTTTGAAAAAGGAGCCATTTCAAAATCATCCTTATATCTGAAATCATAAATCCTTTTGAAATGAATTTTAGCTGGAATATTATCAATTTGCATCATATAAGGTTTACCCTTATTCTCTTTTGTTAGAGAATCCAGAACATCAAATGAAACAGGTAGCTTCATTTGAACAATCACATTCTGTAATTTATCAATGGTGAACTTTGACATTTTTTAATCTTAATTCGGATGAACTCTTACTTATAATGTTTAAAATAAGTGCTTTACAGTTATTGTCTGTTAGTTAAATATTTTAATTTCTCTGCTGTTCCATTAGCTTGCGAAGTCAATGGCTTAGCTATACACGGAATTGCAGCTAACAACCGTATAAAGAACATTAATGCACTTTACACCCTAATTCACTGCGCCTAAAACAACAAAAGCTACTTCATCCGCAATACACCTTCAACCTAAACCCAGAAAAACAATTTGAAATTCGACTTTGGGGTTTTGGTTAATGATGGACTGTAAATGTATAGGATTTAATTTTAAATACATCCTAAGAATTTAGGGCTTAGTCGAAAAATGTATATTCGGTAGTTTTAATAGAATATTTCTAGGAGGTATGATCTTTAATTCTTGGCCTTTGAGTCTAGCTTAAAATCCTGATAGCAATCGTAGCAATGGTATTCCTTTTTGTATTTCAATACCGGCAGGCCTACAAAGAGTAATAAGATCACAAAGACGGAAGAAGGCTTTTTGCTTTTCCCTACATGATCGGAATGGCAATAAGGACAGACTAAGGCTTCTGCATTTTCCATTTACTCTTTGATTAAGCTTTTAATACTGTCTCTTTTCAATTTCAGTAACTGAAAGTCTTTCTCCGTGTAGGCTAGTAAATAAGCATCTTCTCTTTTCTCAAGATAGGTAGTCAGATATTTTGCTGCATTCTTATAATCTTTTTGAAGCAAATATACGTCCGAAACTGCTAAGTAAGCCTTATAATTTGAACTAGCCCTTTCCTTGTATAGTTCTATCGCCTCCTCATACTCCTTCAGCTGAATATGGCAATAGGCTATTGCACTTGATCTGTCCTCCCTCGAATAACCATAGCTTTTCGATGCTTTCATATAGCGAATGGCCAAATCAAAAGAATCCAGTGCTATATATCCGTATCCTATGTCGGAATATAATTGAGCGTTTTTAGGATAATCCGTTCTTAATAGGCGTTTACTGTAATTAATTGCCTGCTGTGGGTTGCTTTCTAGTAAACTATCTACTTTAGGATAATGATAGTCGTAAAGCAAATGCTCCATTCTTTCTTCTTCCCTTTGTTGCGCCATTTGCTGCTTTTCCGCTTCTGTAGGAGCTTGAGCAATTGAGATGATTATTCCACCAATCACTACTATACTGATCAGAATGAAGGCAATGATAAAAATTGCTCGCAACTCAACCGCCCAATGCTTTAGAATAGGGATTTTATTCGTTTTCGCATCTATCCAATTATAGTACCCTCCGGATTCTTCTTGTGGCTCAACATTTACCCCCATTTCACGCAGCAAAGCTACCGCCAAGGGTACATCGGCTGCTCTCACTTGTAGTTTTATCCCTCCTACTGCATTCGACAGGAAATTATGAGACTGTACTGTTAACTCATCTTTCAGAAATACTTTGATGTCCGCAGCTTCTAATTTGGATTGGATAATGTGCGCCTCATGCGGATATTGAAAGGTGGCAATGGTGATAAATTGGTCCATAAAAAATGAGTCTGACAATAGGGTGAAAAGGACAATACTAACCGAAGACGTAAATATAGAATTTAATTTTAAAAACGTCTTTAGCATCTAGGTCTTGGTCGAAAATGCGCAGTCTTTCAATAAGTCAAATAAACGAATAAAATGCATTAAACTAAAACACAGTAAATCATAATGTTTGTTATTTCAAACAAAATATAGTATAATTGTTTATTATATTAAACATTATGAATAATAAGAAAGCTATATTACTTCCAAAAAATCAGGAAATTCTAGCTAATGTAGGCGAGCAAATAAAGCTAGCAAGGCTAAGACGAAAGCTTAGCGGGCAAATGGTCGCAGAACGGGCTGGCATTGGGAGGAATACACTTATTTCAATTGAAAAGGGCAAAGCATCGGTTAGTATAGGGCATTACCTTAATGTTTTAAAAGTTCTAGGTCTTGAAAAGGATTTCTTAATGCTTGCTAAAGATGATATACTGGGAAGAAAACTACAAGATGCTGGTTTGTCAACCAAAGAAAGAGCCCCTAAAAAGAAAGCGTGATGTCAAAAAGAGACTTATATGTATATGCAGACTGGAAAGAGGTAAAAGGTCCAAAGCTAATGGGTGTTTTAACCGCTGAACTATTAAGAGGGAAAGAAATCTTCTTTTTCGAATATCACAAGGAATGGTTGTCATCAGGCTTTGCGCACAATTTAGATCCTGATCTGCAACTGTATTCAGGTCCTCAATATTTGAATGATGAAGAAAAATTTAATTTCGGCTTATTTCTTGATTCTTCGCCTGACCGATGGGGAAGAGTATTAATACAAAGAAGAGAGGCTGCCAAAGCAAGATCAGAAAATAGAAAAGCAACTAAATTATTCGAAACCGATTATTTATTAGGAGTTTATGATGAACACCGTATGGGTGGACTTCGATTTAAACTTGATCCAAGCGGCCCATTTTTAAATGATGACGAAAGGCAGGCCAGTCCTCCATGGACTTCTATCCGAGAGTTAGAGGAAGTAAGCTTAAAGCTTGAAAAAGAGGACGCTATTAACGACCCAGAATATTTGAAATGGTTAAACATGCTCGTTAATCCTGGCTCTTCCTTAGGTGGTGCAAGACCTAAAGCAAGTGTGTTAGATACAAATCATCATCTATGGATTGCTAAATTTCCTAGCAAAAATGATGATCACAATCTAGGCGCATGGGAAATGGTAACCTATGATTTGGCCAAGACTGCAGGTATCAATATGTCGGAATGTAAAGCCCAAAAATTCTCCAGTCATCATCATACATTTTTGACAAAAAGATTTGACAGAAGCAGTACGGGAGAACGAATTCATTTCACCTCGGCCATGACGCAATTAGGCTATACGGATGGAGCCGATGCCTCTACAGGAGCAAGCTATTTGGAGTTGGTTGACTTTATCACAACTCATGGTGCTAATGTGTCAGAAGATCTACAGGAACTTTGGAGAAGAATTGTTTTCAATATTTGTATTTCCAATACCGATGACCATTTAAGAAATCATGGATTCCTATTATCTAATGAAGGTTGGCATTTATCTCCAGCATTCGATATTAATCCCGTGGAAACCGGAACAGGTTTAAAATTAAATATTTCCGAAGATGATAATGCTTTAGATACCGATTTGGCTATGGAAGTCCATGAGTATTTTCGGTTAGATAGAAAAACAGCAACAACTATTATAAATCAGGTAAAAAATGCAGTTGAAAATTGGAGTACTATTGCTTCAAATTATGGTATTCCCAGAAGCGAACAGGAAATAAAATCCCCTGCATTCCAATCAAATTTATGATGTAAATCCCTATATGATTCTATTTTTTATTAAGTAGCTCCATCCAATACAAATCAAAACCCTCAGCCCAATAGTCTTTTTTAACCTTAAGGAGTTTAAAGCCCATCTTTTCGTAAAATTTGTCAGTATGCTGGGAGGTTCTAACAATGATCTTTTTAATATCAGGCTTTGTATTGATATGCTGAATTCTATGTTGGGTTAATTTCCTGCCTATTCCTTTGCCGTGTTCAGTGGGTTTGATTATATCCCAGGAAATTACAGCTGCTTTGGATTGCGGTTCGTAGTTAATACCGCCCGCTCCTACTATTTCTCCATCATCCTCTACTACAAAGTAATCTTCCGTTTCATTATCCAGGTAATGAACTAATCCTGCTCTTTCCGTTTCATCAAAATATTACGGTGTATTCCAATTAAATAGTTGAAGGACGGCTGCTTGGTCTGAAGGTATGTAGGCTCTTATTTTCAAGTTTAGTAATAGCTTTAAGCATACTAAATTTAAAATTTTCTTTCTTGAGAATCGATTTAATGTCCAGATTTTTCAAAATATTGAACATAAGGTAAAAACATGTTCAAACACGGGACAGAATTCGGTACTATGTCCAGTTTTTGGTAAATATTGAACGTAGGAAAGCGTTTAGAACAGTTTGTTCATTGGAATTGATGCTTTTCTAGCTAAAAGCAATCACCTCTATTTACATCGCAGATTAATTAAGCTTCTTTTGATAAATAAAAAACACCTTCAAAATAGGATCTAATCTGAATTAGGTGGTCTTTTCATAGAATACTATCATCTAAAAAACCCTCAATTAAAAGGCTTTTTACAAATTTCGAGGTTTTAGAATCTATTTATTAAAATCAAAAACCAAATTAAATTTTGTAGTTTCTATTTTTTCCTTTTTGCTTGAACAAAAAGAAATAAAAATTCAAGACAAAAATATGCTTCCTCCCACATCCTCGTCTGGCCCGCATTTTTGTCCTCCTTCCCACACTCACAGATCAAAATTTTATTTGGATCAATGGATTTGTAGTATTTTTCATAAGTTCCCTAATTATAGGTAAAGCTTCTAGATTGCAAGAAAAAAGAATGTTGCTTGAATAAGTTATGTAAGTGATAAAATTTCCATAGCTCAGGCGCTAGGAATTTCATTCCTGTAGCTGAGCAAACAAGACTATCCGAAGCCATTGCAGTTCTATAATAACTATTTCAAAACACAGTGACGACCTCTACAGAGCGATCACTAAAATCAAATTCTTGAGACAAACTGCCATCAGTATTGAATACTTGAACCTTCGTTCGGCCAGCTAAGACAATTTGATTCATCTGCATATCAAAAATTAATGATCGTAAGCCATCCGCATAGACCTCTAACTCTTCAGAAAAAGTTGATTCAACTAATGCTGTGCTTTCTTGCGTGCTGATATCATATTGCGACAGATAGTAAGAATAGGGTGAGGGTTGTGGAACACTAATTGCATGATATACGGTAGCATTTTTATTATCAAAAGCTACAGAAGAGTTTTGAGGATCCGAAATAAAAAGGCCGTTACTAAAAGTGCCGATTTCTGTGATATTATCATTTGATGCAGAAAGCTCGTATAGCTTATCAGAAGTTACCATCAACAAATTATCATCATCCAGTACCTTGAAAACAGGAAAACCAAAGAAGTCATCTGATACCAGAGTAGCCGAAGTTTCTTCCCTAACATCAATAGAATATAGGCCTGATGGTGAAGAAAAAAACACTCTATTGCCAATAGAAGCCATGCTGTAGAACTCTGTTTCCAGATCAAGATTTATTATTTGGGTTTGCTCAAGCGAATTGATATCAAGAACCACTAAAGAAATAACAGCAGTAGAAAAATTTTGAAAAGCTACAATCAGGTGATCGCTGGTGGCTACAATTTGCCTAAGCTGGTCAACACTATCAGGAATTGAGGTATACTCTTTAAAGTCTATAGATTCCATCTTATTTAAATCAATGACCTCAAGATTCCAATAATCAAATACATAAAGTAAATTTCCAACACGAGTAGTGGTGCCAACAAACTTAGACCTTAAAGTGACCGATTTCTCCTCTTCGTCTAAAGAAACCACTTCTTTGGTTGTACTTGTTGTAGAACGCAATAGCGCATAAGAATTTAGCTCCTTGGGATTGACCTCTTTGTCTGTGCAACTTGCATTTATGAACAATAGAAGGAATACAATAGATATAAAGTTTTTCATGACCGCACTTGAAATTGTAAGCTGCAAATTATTTTACTATAGCGGAGAGCAAAGGTACTTACTCCCTATAGAAAATGAAAAGAATAAACTTATAGATACGCCATCAGTCAGCCCTTCTAGAAAACACCAATGCCTAATGACTCACACCGCACATCCCTCACCCATCATCCTAGTTCCAACTTCTGGCTTTGTACCTCTAACTGTAATCTTCGAACTCCTCACAATGCTCAATGTCCGACCTTCGGTACTGACATAGCCTGACGCACCCTCACCCAACATCCATCATCCTACTTCCAACCTTAATCTATTGCCGGTCTGACCTTCGGTACTGACCTAAGTGGTATCTTCACTTCCAACTTCCTACTTCCAACTCCCTGCCAATTGGCGGGTTAGGGGGCTCAACTTTTTCCCCCTTTCTCTTGCATATTTAAAATCAATGCTTTACTATTGTACTGTATTAGTTAAGTAGTACACTAAATCAGTAATAATGATTGCAATAAAAAATCTAACTTTTAATTACGCTAAAAAGCAGCAACCGCTCTTTAATGAGCTGGACTGCGAGTTGCAAACGGGCAGCATAGTCGGCCTTTTGGGTAAAAACGGAGCAGGGAAAACCACCTTGCTCAAGCTCATGATCGGTTTGTTATTTCCTGACAAGGGTGATATTTCTATTTTGGGGCACGAACCTTCAAAGAGGCAGCCTTCTCTTTTACAGGATGTCTTTTTTGTTTCGGAGGAGTTTCATCTCCCTCCTATTTCCATCAATAATTATGTGAAAGCCAATGCTGGTTTTTATCCTCGATTTGATAAGGATTTGCTCCTTCGCTTGATCAAGGATTTTGAACTACCGGAAACCAAAAGCTTGCAAAAGCTTTCTTACGGGCAGAAGAAAAAATTCTTGATTTCTTTTGCGCTGGCTACCAAATGCCACTTGTTGGTGCTCGATGAGCCTACAAACGGACTGGATATTCCTTCAAAATCTATTTTCCGTAAAGTATTGGCGGGTTCTTTGGATGAAGATCAGTTGGTCATCATTTCTACTCATCAGGTGAAAGATGTAGAAAATTTGATTGATAAGGTATTGATGCTGGATAATGGCAAATTCATTATGCAGAAAGACCTTTATGAAATTGGCTCACAGCTGAATTTCTCCACGGTTTCATCCGCTGAAGGCGAGCATATTTTGTATAGCGAAATGGTGCCGGGCGGTTTTCGGGTCATTACTCCACAGGAAAACGGAAATTCCAATGTTGATATAGAGTTATTGTTTAACGCCATTGCCAATGGCCACGAAAAACTGAAAAAATATGTCCAATAATATATTCAATCTCAAAAGGTTTATAATGTTGGCCAAACAGCATTATATCCAAAACCAGAAGCTGTTGTTCTTTGCGTCCATCGCTTATGTAGGGGTTATATTCCTACTGCTTACTATTGTGCAAATGGGCAATGACCGGGAACCACATGATCTGGAAATGTTCAGAGGGTTTATTATCGGTTTTGTAGCCGTATTTGGTATTCTCTATACCGGTTATTCTTTCCCGGCCTTTAGAAGTAAAGAAAGCACCATCAATTATTTGATGCTGCCCAGCTCGGTGCTGGAAAAGTTTCTATTTGAATTGATCACCAGATTAAGCATAGTCGTCATTCTGCTCCCGGGGCTATTTTGGCTGACTTTTCACTTTCAAGGCTATTTCTTCAATCTGTTCAGCCCTGAAAAATTTGAAAGCATTGGATTTGGAATGGCTACAGATTTGGAATTCCCTGATTCCATACAGGAATTTCAATCCTGGTTTATGACCATGATCATAGCATTGGTGATGTTAGGCTTTGTTTTGCCTTTTACGGGCGGGGCCATGTTCAGCAAACAACCATTGGTTAAAACACTTTTTGCAGTGGCTATAATTGTCATTTTTTATGCGGCTTGTCTCTATATCATAGTGGAGCCTTTTGGGGTAGGAAAATACCAACCTAATGAGAGCATGTGGTTGATACCGAGTAGTGAAAAGGGCGCAATGCAATTTTTTGGCACTTTTGCCATCATCGCCAATCTGGTGATACTATTTGTGGCCTACAGAAAATTAAAAGAAAGGGAGGTATAAAATGGAATTTCAAAACGGCAAAAGCATATTTCTGCAGATAGCGGACAGCATTACCGACAAGGTGGTGAATGGTGAATTTCCTGCAGGCAAGAAAATCCCCTCAGTGCGAGAATTAGCAGCTGAAATGGGGGTAAATCCGAATACGATTATGAGAACTTACAGTGAACTACAAGCTATGAATATTATCGAAAACCAAAGAGGCATTGGCTATTTCGTCAATGAAAATGCCCCTAAAATTATTTTGGAGAGCAAAAGAGAAGAATTCTTTAAGCAGATATTGCCTGAATTCTTGAAGCAAGCGCAGCTATTAGGCATTAGCGCCACTGAATTGAAAAAACATATTGAAAAAATTAACTGATCGTTATGAAACTAAGCAATAAAATATTGATCGGCCTCTTCGGTTTCTTATTCCTTTATATGATTGTGGCATTTACTGAAATGCGCTTGAAAGGGGATTTGAACCGCTTAGATGATAGCAATAGTATTTCGGAAACTGTTGACATTAAATCGGTGCAGTACCTTAAACTTGTGGATATTGGCCATCGAATTGCGCTTCACGGCTCCAATAAACCAGGAATAGAAATAAAAAGTGTTTCGGGAGATGTACTTCAATATCTGAAATATGATCTAGAGGGTGATACACTAAGTATAAAATCCATGGATTTGGAGAAAAAACAAGCCTTAGATATATCGATTTATGTGTCAAAATCGAACTTTAAAGGCTTGAGAGTTGATAATGCTAGCCTATACATATATGACCTGCAACAGGAAAGCTTAGATATTCAGCAGAATGCTGGCTGGATTAGGGTGAATGCAAGCAATGAAATAGCTACGATTAATCTAAATATCCAGAATTCTGCTTATTTCAATTTACAAGATGTTGAGGTTGACACGCTCAATGCAATAATTGACGAAGCAGAAGTAGTGACAAATGAGCCCATCAAAATTGTGAAAGCGTCTATGACCAATGACTCCTATTTGCACTTAATTGGCACAAGTGAAATTCAAATCAAAAAAGATGAAAGTAGCAGGTTGTCAAGCGGTAGACTAATTGTGCATTAAACCTACAAATTAATAGGAGCTGCAACAAAAAAGCAGTTGCAGCTTCTTACTGATATCCATTAAAACGAAATACCGGCTACAACCTAAAGCTATCAACTTTCAAGCCCTATGAATATACAAATTACAGGACTCACGAAGACCTATCCGAATGGCTATACTGCTATAAAAGATGTAAATCTGGAAATCGGCAGCGGAATGTTCGGTTTGCTAGGCCCTAATGGCGCTGGTAAATCTAGCTTTATGCGCATTTTGGTGACCGCACAGCAAGCTACATCCGGCACCATCCTAATGGACGGTATGGATATTAATGAGCACCGACAAAAAATCCGTACTCGCATAGGCTATCTTCCTCAGGATTTTACCTTTTTCTCAAAGCTTAAGACCTGGGAGTTCCTGGATTATGCTGCCCAATTATCCACCTCGCTCAAAAAGAAGGAGCGAATCATCAAAGTAGATCAACTGTTGGACCAGGTTGGCCTCTTGGATGTGCGTGAAAGATTGGCCAACAAACTTTCCGGAGGGATGAAACGCAGGCTGGGAATAGCCCAGGCACTAATTGGCGAACCGAGGTTATTGGTGATTGATGAACCTACCACTGGCCTAGATCCGGAAGAAAGAATTCGTTTTCGAAACATCTTATCTGATTTAAGTCAAAAAGATGTGACCATTATTCTTTCCACTCATATTGTGGGCGATATCAGCAGTACCTGCCATAATATGGCCATGCTCAATAAGGGAGAAGTGGCTTTTAAAGGATCTCCAGAAGGGATGATAGAAAAAGTTCGAGGGCATGTATGGCAAGTCAATCTAAACGATGAAGAATTCAACAAAATCAAAACGGAATATTCCGTGGTTTCTACCATTCCTATCGATGGAAAGTGGGAAGTGCAACTGATTGCTGAAAATTCACCGCATCCTAAAGCGACTCATGCGAATCCTAACCTGGAGCATGCTTATGTATATTTTATGGAAAACCAACTAGGCGTATCACTGGTATGATTTCAATCAAAAACATTTTGACCATCTCCCGATTTGAGGCGAAAGTGCTTTGGAGAAATTGGTTTTTCAGAATATTAGCCATAGCCGGTATAGGCTTCTTGACTATTTTTAATATTGCCGTTTTTTCTGAGGCAGATGTACCAAGATGGGCCTTCCTATCCAATAGTTGGATGATGCCTTATGCCAGTTTGGTGCTGATCAGCATTCCACAAGCAGCGGCTGTGGTGTTTTTGGCCACTGGCTTGATTAAGAAAGATAAAAAAGTGGATACCAATGAGGTCTTTTTTGTGCGCCCCATTAGCAATTTAGATTATGTGTTAGGGAAAGCACTAGCATTATTTAAGCTTTTCTTTCTGTTAAACCTGATTTTCGTTTCGATTTCGCTGATCTTCAATATTACCAGCCCCTACACCACATTCGAGCCACTGACTTACGTTCTGTATCCTTTGCTGACCAGCATGCCCACCATTATGTTTACCACGGGAATATCGTTCCTACTGGTGACCATTTTAAAGAACCAGCCCATTAGCATTGTATTGCTATTAGGACTAGCCGGGGTGCAGTTGATCTACTATTTCGATCAGTTTTCCAATATTTTGGATTTCGTGGGGTTCCGATTGCCCATGTTCACTTCTGATATTGCCGGTTTCCAAGACATGGAATTTGCGCTAATCCAACGGTCATTTTATTTCATCTTGGGCATTGCCTTTTTATTTATGACTGCCTTTTTATTGGATCGACTTTCAAGCCACAAAACGACCAAGATTTTAACAGGAGCAATTGGATTAGCAGTTTTGGCATTTTCTTCCATTATCATGCTAAGATTATGGGATATGCGTCAAGATCCGATAGAATTAAGAGCGCAAATGGTTAGCCTCAACGGACAGTGGGCAGAGGAACCCAACATTAGCATTCTTTCCCATTCCATCGATTTGGAGCTCTCAGAAAATGAAATCATGGGGAATTCAGCAATGCTCGTAAAAAACAATACGACTGAAACCCTCAATCAAATCTACTTCAGCCTAAATCCGGGGCTAAAAATCGATGAGGTGCTAGTGAATGGACAATCTGTTTCAGCAGAAAAAACTCTGCATATTGTTTCTATCACAAAAGGATTTAGCCTGGCACCAGCACAGGAAATGAATGTAGAGCTGAAGTATAGCGGTACTATTCAGGAATCAGCTGCACATTTGGAAGTTGATGAAGAACGATATGAATCGCCTTTAGAATATTTCACTTTCTCTCTGCAAAAGAAATATGCCTTTCTGCAATCTGACTATGTGCTGCTCACCAAAGACGTCATGTGGTATCCTGATACTCAAATTGGATATAGTCCTAAAACTCCTAAGCAAGAAAGATTATCCTTCATAGATTTTCAATTGAAAGTGAAAACACATGAGGGGCAGATGGCCATTTCTCAAGGTGAATCAGTAGTAAAGGACAATACTTATGAATTCCAGCCAGAATATCCCCTTTCGCAAATTTCCCTTGCAGTAGGCGATTATGTGAAAAAAGAAATCATGGTAGATTCCATTGAGTATGCGATATATCATTACCGTGACCATGATTTTTTTGCGGATCACCTTGATCAACTTCCAGATACTTTGAGTTCACTCATTACCGATCTTTCCAATGAATATGAAGATGCACAAAAAATTTCCTACCCTTTCAAAAGGCTACAATTTGTAGAAACTCCACTTCAATTTTCAGCCTACACAAAAGTGTACGAAACACATCAGGCCTATTTACAGCCGGAAACCGTCTTTTGGCCCGAAAAAGGAGGTGATATCCGGCAGTTAGATCTCAGAATGCAATTGCGGGATATGAATAATCAGGCAAAGTCCCAAAATCAGACTTTAACAGATAAACAGAAGCAGGCCAACGTATTCAATGATCTCATTAAAAGAGTAATCACCAAGCAGATTGGAGCCAACTACACTTTTGACGGCTATAACCAAGATGATGCTGACTACTCGATTTTTCCCAATTACTATACCTACAATACTGGTTTTGTCAGTGAAGAATGGGGACTGCTAAACCGGAGCATTGCTAACTATCTGGTGAATGAAAAGCAGGCTCAAAGAGATTTCTCCAGAAACAGAAATGGGATTTCCTTTACGGAAGAATGCAACGACTTGATGCGAGAATCCTCCCTGAACGAGATTGTATCAGAGGCAGAATTCAATAAAATCCAGAAGTCTATTGAATTGAAGAGCGAATACCTCTTCTCTTATCTTGGACAACTAGTGGGAGAACCCAATTTAAAAGCTTTTCTCTATGAATGGATCAGTGCACATAACCACCAGTTGACCCATTATGAGGATCTCAGAACAGCACTTTTGAATGAATTCAATTTGGATATTGATCCAATTATTCAAAAAGTCTATTCTGAGACATCGCAGCCAGCATTTGAGATTTTAGAACTTCAGAAATATGAAATTTTGGATGGGGATAGAAAGCGTTATCAAATATTGACCAAAATTAAAAACAGTGGTGATAATGATGGAGTGATTGAGATAATCTTTGACAATAAAGATAATAGCGATGGCGAATTTTATAGAGGGAAAGTGAATGAGGAAACGGAAACTGAAGTTGAAGGACAGCTTTCCTTAATTAAAAAGGGAGAAACAAAAGAGTTAGGCTTCATTTTGGATGAAAAACCGAATAATATCACCATTAACACTTTAATCTCCCGAAACATACCTTCTAAAATCACCATGCCATTCGGGACATTAAGCAAGCGTGAAAATGCTACTATGTTTGAGGGTGAAAGGCTGGCTACAGAAGATAAAGAGTTGGCATTTACAGAAGTCATTGTGGATAATGAAGATGAAAATTTCAGCAGCTTCAGTCCCATAAAACCTACTTATTTAAAAGCCTATCTGGACAGTCGAAAAACTACTGAACAAAAATACTATGGGGAATGGGATCGGCCTTATTCCAAATGGTTAGCCACAACGGGTTCTGAGTATTTCGGGACTGTCATACGATCGGCACACTTTACCCGCTCGGGCAGTGGTGAAAAAGTGGCTAGCTGGACACCAGAAATAAAGGAAGCAGGATTCTATGATCTCTACACCTATATGAAAGGAAAAAATCAAGACGCATATAGTGGTAATGATAGCAATGGAAAGCAGTATTTCTATCACTACATCATCAAGCATGCCGATGGCGAAGACAATATCAATTACAATATATCCAATGCGGAACCCGGCTGGAATTACCTGGGGTCCTATTATTTCAACGAAGAAGGAGGAAGTATTTCATTAACAGATGAATGTGACCTTCGAACAGTTTATGCAGATGCGATAAAATGGGTTAAGCAATAAAACTATGAACAGAACTACAGAAAACTCAAGCAGAAAACCAATGAGAATCAGCCCATTAGTGCTGGTACTCATCATTTTGGGATGTAGCTTAATGTCTCAAAATTTAATGGGACAACAGACGCTCACACTCCAAGAGGCCATTAAAGTTGCTCAGCAAAAAAGCCCAAATATCAAGAAATCTAAATTAAATCTCTACGGGAATCAGCGTAGTCTGGATGCTCAACGTGCCTCCTTAAAATCAAGGTTTTCATTGGATGTCACGCCCTTCGACTATAATCGAAATCGTAATTTCAACGAACTATTTTCACAATGGAACACCAATGAAGATTATAATTCCTTTGCTAATTTTTCGGTAACTCAGCCCATCGTAGCGACTGACGGTAGCATCTCTTTGATCAACCAATTCGGCTATAGAGATAACTATTCTGAATTTCAAGATGTGAGAACAAAAACTTTTAGCAACAACCTATACCTACAGCTGGAGCAGCCCATTTTCACATATAACAGAACGAAGCTGCAACTGAAGGAATTAGAACTGAATCTTGAGAATGCTCAGATCAGTAATAGCATCCAACTACTTAGTTTGGAACAGGATGTAACCCGTTCTTTTTACAATTTCTATCAGCGTCAAAATAATTTAGAAATTGCTACGGATGAATATGAAAATCAAAAAGTCAGCTATGAAATCACCTTGAATAAAGTTGAAGCTGACCTTTTAGCGAAAGAGGAATTGTATCAAGCGGAATTGAACCTTGCTTCTTCCAAATCCACCCTAGAAAACAACGAAGTATTACTCAACAATGCCGCGGATGACTTTAAGCTCCTCCTCGGACTCAATTTAGATGAGGATATAGAAGTAGCGGTTGATATTGATTTCATTACTAGAAAGGTGGATTTGGCAAAAGCTATAGAGCATGGACTAGAGCACAGAATGGAGTTGAGACAGCGTGGAATGGCTATCGAAAGATCGCAATTTGAATTAACCCGAACCAAAGCATTAAATGAGTTTAAAGGATCTGTTGCTTTATCATTGGGCGTATTCGGTGATAACGAACAAGCGCCTGAAGTTTATGAACAGCCCAATTTGAACCCTCGAGTAGCCATCACTTTCAACATTCCGATATGGGATTGGGGTGAAAACAGAGCCAGAATGGATGCCGCCAATGCTAATCTGGAAATCAATCGGGTGGACCTACAGGTGGAAGAAAATAATATCATTATCGGCATTAGAAAAATTTACAGAAATCTGCAGAACCTGGAAAACCAAATCTCCATTGCGGAGCAAAATGTAAAAAATGCCAAACTTACCTATGACATTAACCTAGAGCGATACAAAAACGGTGATCTGACTAGTATCGATCTCAATAGATTTCAAAGCCAGCTTTCGGAGAAAAAAGGCGCACTGGCTGATGCATTGATCAATTACAGAATGGAATTACTGAATTTAAAGGTGCAGTCACTTTACGATTTTGAGAAAAACGAACCCGTAATGATTAACAGATACTAGTGATAGATTTTAAGTTTTAAATGAGCTCGAAAACCTATTACAAAACACTTACAACTTAGAAGTCAATATTTAACAATAACGATATGAAAAAGCTATTAAAAGGGTTCACGCCCCTACTAATAATGATTGTTTTATGGTCATGCAGTAACCAAGAGAATAATATTCAAACAGAAATAAAAATTCCGGTATCAGTTGAAACCATCAAGCCCAGAAGCATCTCCAGGTTTATCGAAACCACTGGTACGGTCTATTCTTCCAAAGAAGGAGAAATGAAATCCGAAATGAGTGGTCTTTATCGGCTTCAAAGAAATCCAGTTACAGGAAGACCCTTTGCGCTAGGTGATGTCGTGAAATCAGGTCAGGTGTTGGTCAGACTTGAAAATGAAGAGTTCGTCAACGGATTGCAAGTTGAGGGAAAAAAGCTCAACCTGGAGTTGGCCGACAATAATCTACAAAAGCAAAAATCTCTATATGACAAAGGTGGGGTTACCCAAACTGAACTAAAAAATGCCTCCATTTCATACGTAAACGCAAAGTACTCTTACGAAAATGCGGAAATTCAATTGGCCAAAATGGCGGTTAGAGTTCCGTTTGATGGTGTAATTGTAGAACTGCCTTATCACACCAATGGAATTAAAATCGATCAGGGTACAGCACTTTTCAAGGTGATGGAATACAACAATCTCTTGATGGATGTTAAGTTACCAGAAAAGCATTTACCGGAAGTGACGCTTGATCAATTAGTCCAAATCACCAATTACAATATGGGTAATGACACTATCAAAGGTAAGATTAGCCAGATTTCACCCATCATCGACCCGGAAACCCGAACATTCCAAAGTGTTTTGCAAATCAATAATGATAAGCATTCTCTTCGTCCGGGCATGTTTATTAAAGCGGCCATTCTTTCTGAGCAGCGTGATAGCACTATTGTGATTCCAAAAGAAACCGTGATTTCTAGACAAGATGCTAAAGTGGTTTTTATAGTGGAAAACGGTATTGCTACTGAAAAGCAAATCACAACCGGATTAGAAACCATGGATGACATTGAAGTGATTAGTGGACTCAAAATCAACGATAGATTGGTTGTGAGTGGATTTGAGACCTTGAGAAATAAATCGAAGGTAAGTGTATTACAATAAGCACTGATGAGTAGTCAGTTTGTAATGTTTTCAATATTTAACCCCAAGTGATTTGAAAAAGATAGTTTCATTGGCCGTTTCCTACCCCATTTCCATTCTGATGTTGGTGCTGGCCGTCATTTTATTAGGCACCATTTCATTTGGTAAATTACCAATTGAATTGTTCCCCGATCTGAAGAATCCCACTTTATTTGTGGAGCTTAAAGCGGGAATAAAACCTCCATCAGAAATTGAAAAGCAATTTGTAGAGTCTATAGAGTCGGTTGCCATCAGGCAAAATGGCGCGGTAGAAGTAAGTTCCATTAGCCAAACAGGTTATGGTCGTGTTACAGTTCAATACGACTGGGGCAAAGACATGGATGAGGCATTCCTGGACCTACAAAAGTCGCTCTCTAGCTTTTCTTTAGATGAGGAAATTGAAGAATTTGTAATCTCTCAGTTTGATCCAAATGCTACTCCCATTATGATCTTGGGCATCTACAATCCCAATTCTAATGATACGGAGGCCCTCAGAAAAGTGGCGGAAAATAACTTTAGAAATGAGATCATCCGTTTGCCAGGCATAGCTGAGGTTCGACTTTCAGGAGAGCAGGAAAAAGAAGTGGTTTTAGAAACAGATCCAAATCTACTCGCTTCTTACGGACTAACAGTAAACGATTTAGTAGCCAAAATTGAAAACTATAACCGCAATGTATCGGGTGGTTTTATTGAAGAACTAGGTCGAAAATATGTGATTAAAGGCCTTGGCATTATTGAAGACTCGGAAGATTTAGAGGAATTGGTAGTCGGATATACCAATCGTGAAAGCACAAGCAGCAATCCTAATTCCACTAATGTGAATGCTGAAATGGCACAATCAGCTACAAATCCTCAGACTTCCACTTCTGGTCAGGTTCCGGTTTTGTTGCGTGAAGTAGCCACTTTAAAAATCATGGATAAGGAAGCTAACAGCATTGTTAGAGTGAACCAACAAAGAAGTCTTGGGCTTTCAATCTTTAAGGAAACAAAATACAATACGGTGAATGCCGTAAATGAATTAACCGAAGTTCTGGATGAGTTGAAAAAATCTGTTCCGGGTTATGAGTTTGTCATCATTCAGAATCAAGGCAGATTTATACAAGGCGCTATCGATGAAGTAAAAGAATCAGGACTCTACGGGGCACTTTTCGCTGTAATCATCTTATTTGTTTTCCTTCGCAGAATAGGATCTACCCTTATCATCAGTGTCGCGATTCCAGTTTCTATTATCGCCACTTTCAATCTGATGTATTTTAACGGGCTTACCTTAAACGTGATGACCCTAGGTGGTCTGGCTTTAGGCGCTGGAATGTTGGTAGATAATGCTATTGTGGTAGTTGAAGCCATTTTCAGAAGACGGGAAGAAGGAATGAGTGTAATCGATGCAGCAATAAAAGGAACCAGTGATGTCAGTGGTGCCATTACCGCCTCCACACTGACCACTATTGTGGTTTTCTTGCCGATTGTTTACTTGCAAGGACCATCCGGTGAGTTGTTTAAAGATCAGGCCTGGACTGTGGCTTTCTCTTTAATTTCTTCTTTGGCTGTTGCCATCTTGGTTATCCCAATGCTCTTTTCTCAAATTTTCCGCAAGGATAATACCAAGCAAATGGAAAAGCCTCTGAAATATAAAGTCTACCGAGACTTCCTGAATAAGGTACTTCATTACAGAATTGCTTTTATTGTCTTATCCTTTTTGTTAGTCTTGGGTTCCTATCAATTAATTGAAATTATTGGCAGCGAATACATGCCACAGGCGGGCACCAAAGCGATTGCAGTTGATTTAAAATTAGCAAATGGAACACCACTTTCAAGGACTTCTTCTACTGTTGACCAAATTGAAGGTCAACTATCGATCTTGTTTGAAGAGCAGCTGGAGCATGTGTATTCTCATATCGGGCCTGAAAAAAGCCAGTCGGGGATTGATAATGAAAATGTATATGATGAGAATAAAGCCAGTTTAAAATTAATCTTCAAAGAGGATGTAGAATTGGACATTAATGAAGTCACTTCTGCCCTTTCTACTTATTTCGAAGGCATCCCAGGTCTTACTGCTAGTTTTAGCAATGATGAAAGCGCACTTAATGCAATTTTAGGTGAAGAGCAGATGCCATTGCTAGTAGAAGTAAGTGGTGCTGAATTCGAAGCACTTAGTGCACTTTCCGATTCAGTGATGGTGATATTGAACAGCAATGAAGACATTTATGAACCTGTTTCCAATCTGGAAGAAGGGGTTCCGCAGATCAAAGTAGATGTAGATAAATACAGAGCGGGCTTATTGAGCTTATCCATTGAAGATGTTATCGTCCAAATAAAGGATCAACTGGAAGGCAAGAAGGCTGGAAGCTTGGAACGAGGCGGGGAAATGCAGGATATCCTTGTGAAAGTCCCTAAAATCTCGCTGAACGGACTCGAAAATATGCGCATTAAAAGCAGCAGCAGAGAATTTCCATTGAGCGAAATTGCCGATATCAGTATACAATATGCTGCCAATTCCATTTACCGCAAAAATCAAAGCCGAATGGTAACCGTGGGTGCTAGAGTCAATCAAGACAAAGCATACAATCAAATTGTAAAATCAGTTGATGACGCTTTCGCAGAAATGTCCGTTCCTCCACAATACAAAATAAGTGTAGCCGGTCAGGAAGTAAAAAGACAGGAGTCGATGAATAACTTATTATTTTCACTGCTTCTTTCTGTGTTGTTGGTGTATATGGTTTTGGCTTCTCAGTTTGAGTCCCTTTTACATCCGTTCACGATATTGCTTACCATTCCATTAGCTTGTGTTGGAGCACTCGCCTCCTTTTGGATCCTCGGAATGTCATTAAATATGATGGCTTTTATTGGTATCATCATGCTAGCCGGAATAGCGGTTAATAATTCAATTATTCTGGTGGATAGCATTAATCGAAACAAAAGGAGCGGCATGGATTTAAGAGACTCCATACTGGATGCTGCACAAAGGAGATTCAGACCTATCATCATGACAAGTCTTACCACTATCCTTGCTTTGTTGCCTTTAACCATTGGTTTTGGGGAAAGCGCTGCGTTACGTGCCCCAATGGCTGTAGCGGTAATCGGTGGATTGCTTTCTTCCACTTTATTAACCCTCATTGTGATTCCATGCTTCTATGAAAGTATAGAAAATTTAATCAGCAAGATTAAAGGGACATCTAGCGCCAAAAAAGAAGCTTCCAATGGGTAAGAACGGACTATTACATACGATCATTAGAAGGAAAGTATTGGTTTCCATGCTCTTCATTGGCTTCACGGTGATGGGCTATATATCCTACAACAAATTACCAGTTGAGCTTTTCCCTAATGTGGAACTACCAGTATTGATTGTGCAGGTAGGGGCTACTTCAGAAGTGGATCCAAATTATATGGAACGAGAAGCTATTATTCCACTGGAAAGTGCCATCAGTACTATGGAAGGCATAGAAGAAATCACCGCCAATGCGGACAGTCAGCAAGGCATGATCTTTATCTCTTTCCGCCAAGGCGTGAATATAAAATATGCTTACTTAAAGCTGGAACAAAAGGTAAGTGCCATCAAATCTGAGCTTGGCTCTGAGTTTATAGTAAATATTGTAAAAATTGATACGGATCAGTTTACCAATGCTTTTATGGATTTGCAGGTGTTGGGAAGTGGCGGAGTAGATCGTGTTAGAAATGTCACTGATCAGTATATAACCGATCGACTCAATGACATTGACGGTATAGGAGGAGTAGAAGTATTTGGTGGTCGTCAAAAAACAATAGAGATCATCATGAATGATGAAATTTGTGAAGCTAACGGCATTACTCCCAACACCATAAGCAATGTACTCTCCCAAAACTCCAATAAAAGTGCTTTTGCAGGTCAGATAGAACGAAACGGACAGCAGATTTTTGTCAATATAACAGCTGAATTAAAGGATATCAAAAACATCCAGAATCTGGTAGTTTCGGAAAAAGGTCCCCTGCTGCTTAGCGATGTAGCCGAAGTATTCTTTGGGGTAAAAGAACAAACTTCCCTCAGTCGTATCAATGGTAAAGATGCGGTTTCTATTCGATTATCTAAAGGAACTCAAGCTAATCTCATTGCACTTTCTGATGCAACACTTGAAACTATTGATGGCATCAATCAAGATTTGGAATCAATGGGGGTAGAAATGGTAGTACAAAATAATCAAGCGGAGCTGATGACTAAAAACATTGACCAGATCAAAAATTTGGCAGTGACTGGTGGTCTTCTCGCTATATTTGTTTTATGGGTATTTCTCAGAAGATTAAAGTTTATTTTGAGCATTGCCTTAGCCATTCCTATTTCAGTCTATACTGCTTTCAACTTCTTTTATGCAGCTGGTATTTCCGTCAACAGCCTGACCCTAATTGGTATGGCTCTTGCCATCGGGATGCTTTTGGATAACAGTGTGGTGGTATTGGAGAACATCTACCGCCATGTAGTCAATAAAAAGAAAAAAGAAGATGCTGTGGTAGATGGCACCAAAGAAGTGATGCGATCAGTCATTGCAGCTACTTTAACCACCGTAACCGTTTTTCTTCCCTTTATATTTTCTTCCAATTTCCTGATTACGAAAATCGGAACACATATCGGAATTTCCATTATTTCAACCCTATTGGTTTCATTGGTAGTGGCACTGGTATTAATCCCGATGTTGGCACATGCTGCCATTAATAAAGATGATGAGGAAAAAGCTCCTTTGATAAAAAATGCTTCTATCCGCCAGCGTCTGATTCAGAAGTATATGGTGATTTTAAAATCATGCTTCAGAAAACCCTTGCTCACCGTCATTGGAGGTTTAGTATTATTCTTCGTAACTATTGGTCTAAGTTTTTTGGTGAGCATGTCAGGACCATCAGAAGTGAATGATTCGCAAATGAATTTATTTGTCACAATGCCGGAAGGCGCCACTCTGCCAACTACTGACATTAAAACCAGAAAATTGGAAGAGAAAGTGATGGAAATTCCAGTGGTGGATAAATTAATCAGTCAGGTTTCGGAAGGTGAAGCGGTGCTTACCGTAATGCTGGTTGAAGGATTTAAAGATTTAGATACCGTCTCAGTTAAAGATGTTCAAAACAAATTAAGAAGCATCAGCAACAACTTTGAAGATATGGATATTTCTTTGGATGAACCCCCTCGTGCTAGAGGCGGGCAAAGTGGAGTGGGCAGCTCAGCTTCTTCTGACTTTGAGCGCATGTTGGGAATTGGCTCTCCCTCAGAACGAATCATCGTCAAAGGTCAGGATTTTGAGCTGATGAAAATTATCGCCAGTGATATCAACAATTATGTCACGGGCTTACAATCCATCAAAAGAAGTAATGTAAATATTAGCCCAGAACGGCCTGAAGCACATATTTTGTTTAATCAAAAGCGCATGAGTGACAATAATATCACCCTGCAAAATGTGGCTATTGGATTGAATGATTTTCAACCATCCTTTGCTTCAGGCTCTAATTTTGTGAGCGGAGGTGAAGAATTCGAGATTACCATTCACACTCAAAACCAGGTTCGAAAAGCCAAAGAAATGAAAGACCTTCGAGAGATGCCGGTTACCAGCACCTCAGGAGTAGCGCATTCTCTAGACGACATTGGCTCGGTAATTTACTCCTCAGGAGAAAGTACCATTACCCGATTAAACCAGGAAAAAAGGATTGAAATCACTTATAGCTTTATTGATGAAGTATTAAAATCTGAATCCCTGCTTGAATCTTCCAGAATGGAGGTTGACCAGATCGTGCGCAGTGTAAATATTCCTAAAGGCATGGTCGTGGATGTGATCCATGATGAAGGAATGTATGATGAGCTATACTTCTTCATTTTTGCCGCCATAATGATCATTTTCATGATTCTGGCAGCTGTTTTTGAATCGCTATACCTACCACTGGTAATTATGTTTTCAATCCCGCTGGCAGGTATAGGTGCGTTCCTAGGTCTTACATTTACAGGTAATTCTTTACTTAATGCTAATACTTTAATTGGACTCATGATATTATTGGGTGTTGTAGTTAACAACGGCATTATATTAATTGATTATTCCCGAATTCTTAGAAGAAGAGGTTTCAATAAATATCGAGCCCTGATGATGAGCGGAATTTCTCGGATTAGGCCGATTCTCATTACTTCCATAACCACTTTTGTGGCCATGTTGCCCTTGGCAATGGGTGATGCTGAATATGTGACCAGCATAGGACAACCTTTTGCTGTCACCGTAATGGGCGGACTGGCTTTTGCTACCGTGCTTACCTTGATCTACATTCCTACCATGAGTGCAGGGCTTGAAAGCGTATTACACTGGTTTAGAAATCTTAAAACTAGTACGAAGCTGGTGCAAATCGTGCTTTTAATTGGATTTGCAGCTCTCATCTATTTCCAAATAGAAGGTGCATTATGGCAAATCATTTGGTTTTTGGCAGCCGTGATTTTAATTCCGGGAGGCACCTATTTCATCATGACTTCCTTACGACAAGCGAATGCCAAAATGGTAGCTTCTGATGAGGCCATGCATATTGAAATCCAAAGCCTGACCAAAATTTATGGAAGAGATAAGCGATGGATCAGAGAATGGAAAGGCAATAGGCGATTGTTTGAAAAACGTAATGAGGAACCGGTTACCGTCAAGGCAGTATTGCAAAATGCGATATGGCAAGGAGCATTAATCGCCTTCCTATTATATTTTATCTATTTCTTCCTGGACAAAGCGTTCTGGCAACTACTATTTATGATTTCGCTTCATGCCTTATTGCTATCTATTTTTAAGGAAGTAGCCCTGCTAGCGCAAAAGGGGAAAAGGTTAATACGATTCATCTATTCGCTATTGTACTGGGCCTTCCCTATCGTGAGTGCAGCCTATCTCTATAGCGATATCCAGACAAAAGGAGTTGGTGTCTTCCTGATTATTGTATGGTTTACAGGTTTGTTTTTGGCGCGAATAGCTAGAAAGCTTAAAGAAAAGCCTGTCATAATTGATGAGATTAAAGGGCGTTTTGCAAAAATCAGAAGACTGTATTACAAATTACTCTTGGCTATCCCTTTTGTAAAACCAAAGAAGTCACAATTCAAAGCCCTTAAGGGAGTTAGCCTGACGATTGAACAAGGCATGTTCGGACTTTTAGGGCCTAATGGTGCTGGTAAAACTACCCTAATGCGAATACTATGCGGAATTATGGATCAGAGTTATGGTAAAATCTGGATCAATGGACATGATACAAACATGAGAAGAGAAGAGCTTCAGGGGTTGATTGGCTACTTACCTCAAGCTTTTGGGACTTATGAAAATATGACGCCTTATGAATTTCTCGATTATCAGGCGATACTGCGTAAAATCAGCCAAAAAGATGTCCGAGAAGAAAGAGTGCAATATGTACTGAAAGCGGTGCATATGGATGAGCATCAGCATAAGAAAATTGGCTCTTTTTCCGGAGGAATGAAGCAGCGAATTGGGATTGCTCAAATTTTGCTTCACCTGCCTAAAATATTAGTGGTGGATGAACCTACTGCAGGTCTGGATCCCTTAGAAAGAATCCGATTCAGGAATCTTTTGGTAGAATTAAGTCGGGAACGAATTGTGGTTTTCTCTACGCATATCATAGAGGATATCGCTAGTAGCTGTAATAATTTGGCAGTACTTATTTCAGGAAATATTGAATATATCGGTAGTCCTACGACCATGGCAGAGCTAGCCAATGATAAGGTCTGGGAATTTCATCTTTCTCCTGAAGAATTTGAAAGTGAGAAGGAAAACTATCTGATTGTACATCACATGCGTGAAGGAGATCAGATTAGAGTGAAATGTTTGGCAGGCGCGCAACCAAGGGAAGATGCCGTTCAAGTTCGGGCCCAGCTGGAGGATGCTTATTTGTGGTTGATGAAGAGTAAAAGCCCCCAGGCCGCAAAGAAAGCCCCCTAGCCCCCAAAGGGGGAATACGCACAGAATAAGATCAGTGCGGCTATCCCCGCCAGCTGGCGGGGATAATAGGGGTGTTACCTTGCTTGCAAAAATGAAACATAAAATACCAAAAAAATGAAAAGCTATCTATTGCTACTATATAAACTAATCACCTACAATGTGAAGGTGATATTCGCAAACAAGTTCGTCTACTTTGTGGTGGCGTCCTTTTTGTTTTTTGCATTTATCATCACAATTGCCATTTTTGATGATCCTGATTTTAATGAGGCGGTTATGTACGGATTTCTGGTATTTCCTGGCTTGCTACTGATCTTTTACCCTATGGCCTATGGAATTCAGAATGATGATGATTCCAAGATGCTGGAGACCATTTTTGGTATCCCGAACTATCGGTATAAAGTATGGTTAGTTCGTTTTATATTGGCAGTTGGAGTGGCATTTGTTATCCTGCTGGTCCTAGGCAGCATTGCAAATTTCACACTTTATCGTTTTAATTTACTCCCAATGATGGGGCAAGTGCTGTTCCCTATCATGTTCCTGTCCTCATTAGCATTTATGCTATCTACCTTAATCAAAAATGGAAACGGAACTGCAATTGTGCTTGTAATTGTCTCCTTTATCTTTTTTGTGTTTTCGGAACCTCTAAGATTCAATGTATACAATGTCTTTCTTAACCCATTTTCAGAACCAAGAGAAATGAGCGAGTTCATCTGGCACAGCATTATTTTCAAAAACCGATTGTACTTGATAGTAGCCAGTGCATTGTGCTTACTTTATGGAATGTTTAATTTGCAGTTTCGGGAGAAGTTTGTTTAAATGAGATAGATTATTCTTTGGCTTATAACGGAGCAAAGATTTCTGTTGTTAAAAAGTTGATGCTAGATGCTATCCAAATCATTTTTGGTTAAGTCGCTTTTTGCATCTCCTGTATTTAAAGTAGAAGTGGGTTCAAAAAGCATCACCCAAACTTCTTCTTCAGCAACGGGTTTGTGTTCAACACCTCTGGGTACAACCAAGAATTCGTTTTCATTCACTTCCACTGTCCGATCTCGATATTCCATTTTAAAGCTACCTTTCACCACAAAAAAGAGTTCGTCCTCCTCATCGTGTTTATGCCAAACAAACTCCCCTTTCAGCTTCGCAAGTTTTACATGCTGCCCATTCAGTTCACCCACAATCTTTGGTGACCAATGATCTGAAAATAGAGAGAATTTCTGTTGAAGGTTTACTTTATCCATTTTGTATCATTTATTAAGTTGCTCGGTATTCACTTATTTCAAACAAATGACCATCCGGATCTCTAAAAAAGCATCTGGTTTCAGCACCATTTACTACAGGAGGTGTTATAAACTCAGCACCTCTGCCCTTTAAAATTTCATAAGACTTATTGCAATCTTGAACTCTGATTGTAAATGAGTGACTGACTGAATCTCTATTTATGGGTGAAACAAAATGAGTATTGGGTTTATCTGCTGTGGGTCCACCGGGAGTAACTAGCAAAATCCAATCCCCTAAAAATTTTAATACCAGAGAGTCTCCCCCGTATTCTCGAAAGATGTCAGCTCCCAATACATCTACATAAAAGGCCTTGGATTTAGCCATATTAGACACCACCAATATGGTGGTCAATTCCGAATTTTCAAACGGATTACTGTGATTCTCACTCATATTAAAAAATTTTCAAGTTCAAATACATCAAGCTAGAAGGAATTTATCCCTTTATAAAGTTAAGAAAATTAACGTAAGAAAGCTTTTGGCTTTCACAGTTAGAAAGGAATACCACCCGATCTAATACCTTACCGCTAGAAGTCACCATCATTGAAAACATAAGCATTTTATCTTAAAAAGCTGCCTTAGAATATAAAGATGGCTCTGTTTTATATGAAAATGTATGTACTATAGCAACAGAATAGGAGCCATAAAAAATTACCACAGCCGTACTAAAATCTTTATTTAGCATCCGCCAAAATCCAGTCTAGAATAGGATCTTTTCCATTCAGGTAATCTTCAAAACTTAATTTTATTTCTTTGTCAAGATGTAAATCTTTTGCTGCAACTCCGTAAAACGAGTTGACCCAGAAAGTTTTTCCAAATGTAAAACTATCGTCTTGCCAATCGTGCTCAGCACTAGCATCTGCTATTCTAATTTCTGAATTGGGCAGTCTGTACATATCTCTCTCGGCCCAAAACTTTAAATTGTCGCCCACTTCTTCTCCCACTACAACAATTTTATCGCCCGCGTAATACTTGATGCGGGCTGCGGTAACAAGTCCTGCGGAAAATGTCATATTGCTTGTGATCATATATATATTTTTATCGCTCTTAATGATTTTGGGAGGTTCCGTTGCCAGGTCAACAGGAATTATATAATTCCCACCAGTAAAGTATCTTAAATCGCAAACTACATCGTAGTCAGTTTTCGTTTTTAGCTCCTTGACAAATTCTTTGATTTGACCCTTAAAATCATCGGCCGTATCCCAATAACCATTTATGCTAAAGTAAGCTATCTGCTCAGAATCGTTAAACTCAAAGAAAACTCCCTCCCTCATGCGGTTGAGGTAAAGAGGTTTATTGCTACTTGCTTCTAAGATATGTTCCCAGTCAGAATCAGCTTCACTTGGATATAAGTCTGCCCAATTACCGTAATAAATATCTTTCAATTCCTTTGTTCTGAAAGTAGACACTAATGTGTCTTTCCCTTTCAGTAAAGTGAGTGTCATTTCATCAGGATTGGACAAACCAATTCCGTTCAAAGTCTCTGGACTGTTCAGATAATCGGTCATTTTAAATTCTTTCCACCGGTCGACTCCTGGTAAATACGGCTTGAGCTTTTTTTCGACTTCCTCAATATCAATTGAATTGATTTCTAAAATTTTTGAACCTAAGTACTCTTTTGAAGCACTGTCGGTTTTTATAATATGAAGACCATCGGAAAATCGATAGAAACGCAGTGGTATTTTATCCATAAAACCGAGCGGAATAAGCGTGTGCCCGTTATTAGCCATTGCTACGCATTTAGACAATTGCAAGATGATTTGAGGATCAGAGAGCGAATCAATCTTCGACTTTAAGCTGGATAATATTAACTTACAACTAGCTAAGGAATCATTAGGGAATGTTTCCGAACCAGTTAGATATTCATTCTGAAAATAGGTAATGTCTTCAAGCCATTTTTGATTTCGTGATTTTTCTGAACTGCTGTTTGCAGCATGATTATCAACGCATCCCTGCAGTAAAAATAAAAGTGTAAATATTAATCCGATTTTATTTAATGTGGTTAACTTCATAAGCTTAGATTTGATAGTGTTTTATTTATTTGACAAGGGTAAAAGTCGAACTTTTAACATTCATCTCTTATTTTTTATTACCGAAAGGAAGATTCTTGATGATGGAGTGTAGATTTCCAAGGATAGAGCGCTATTGATATTTAAAAATTAGGACCCCTTGTCAGAAAGCTAATAAGTTAAGAAAGCAGGAAAGATGAGGTCGATGAGAAAATAATTTCTAAAACATAAAAATAGCGATGAGCCCACACCCATCGCTATTATACCTTATTATAAAAAGCTCTATGCTCTTAGACTTTCCATCTCTTCAATAGTAGCGTCTAATTTATCGAAGATGCGCCCATACATAAGCCTCACATCAAAATTGTAAATCTGCTTAGAAAACAGCAGCATCAATACTGTTACCACAGCAGTGAAGACCCATGCCATAAGCGGAACATCTCCTATAAAAGTGACATCCGGAAATTTCTGTACTACTTCATTGACTAGCTCTTCCTGACTGGACCAGCTAGAAAAAATCATATTTATGACGATCAAAAAATAAATTGGGTACGTAAAACGGATCACACGACCATTTTTTAGTAAAACGGTATCCAACCATTCCTGAAATGACTTTAAATAATCGTAACTATTTTGTCCTGTTTCTACTGGTTCTATTTGCTCAATTTGTCTTTTACTGAACCATGCTGTTGCCAACATTAGGACAGATATTGCCAGCCCTTCCCATACAGCATCGAGTAGGAAATAAATAAGAGGTATAGCAATAGCCATCCCAATAATTAACCTCAGGTTGAACTTCAATCTACTTTTTATTTTATCCACAATGTGTTGTGATTTCTGCTCGTATAATCTGTTAATCTTCGGTAAATCTAAGGTGCCCTCTTCAAGGAAGCCTTCTTTCCATATATTTTCAATTGAATTTTTCATCTATAATTTTTTTAAGTCGTTCTTTTATTCTTTTTATTCGTACTCCAATATTATTTGGATTAGTACCTAAAATTTCTGCAATCTCCTGTTGCGGCTTTTCCTCTAAATAGAGGAGAATCACTGCTCTATCTACTTCCGATAAATGCTTGATGGCTGTGTATAATTGGTTAAGCGCTTCATTTTCAAAAGCCTTATTGCTTACTGTAACTGAATCTGGCAATACATCGGAGGTGAAATGAATGGTCTCGTTATTTTTCCTTTTCTTCAAGAGCGTTAGGCATACATTCAAGGATATCTTATAGATCCAGGTTGACCAGGCAGATTGCTCTTTAAAACCTTCTCTACTTCTCCAGATTTGTAGACAAACTTCCTGATAGTAGTCCTCAAAATCTTCCTGAGAATTGGTATACGCCCTGCAGATCTTGACAATGATGGCTGCATAAGGCACAATAGAAGAATGATAAAAATCGCTACTCATTAGTTCTGCTTATTGATCCAAGTTGAGACCGTTTCCAGTACTATAGGTTCCATGGTGGTCTCTATTGTAGCATATTCCTCCATTGCGCCCTTTTCACAGAGCTGGAAAAGGTGATTCATGCTGTCAAATTCTTTAATGGTCACTTCTTTATTCCCTCCTTTGTGCAAGGCTTTTTCTATTGCTGTAAGATTTTCCGCAGCTACCTGCACATCCTTTTCTCCGTTAAGTGCAAGCACTGGGCATGTCACTTTTGCCAAGGTCGGTCTTGGGTCATAGCTTATAAAATACCGCAACCAAGGTCTGGTCAACTGAGCTATCTGCTTTTCTTTATATTCTTCGGTGCTCATTCCTTCTATAACCACCTTATTCTTCTCCATCTGATGGCTAATGTAAACTTCAAGCTTATTTCTTAAAACTTCGATATCCTCCTCATTATTTTTTATTAGCTCAAATATACCTTTCATGATCGCTATTTCATTTTTGATATCTTGTTGGTTTGCATCTTGCAACTTCCCTAATAGCTCGATTTGCTGTATAGATATTTGCTCTCCGGGGACGCCAGGGCCTGCCAGTAACACCATGAAACTCGTTGGTACATCAGCGGCCACAATGGGCGCTATTAGGCCTCCTTCACTATGACCAATCAAACCAATCTTCTCCGGATCTATGTCTTTTCGACTCTGTAAGTACTTGATAGCCGCTTTAACATCGGTGGCAAAATCGGCACTTGTAGCCGCATTATGATCACCAGTAGATGCTCCAAAGCCTCGATCATCATAGCGTAAAACTGCAATGCCATTTCGCGTTAAATGATCTGCCAGCACCAGGAAGGGCTTATGGGTCATAAATTCCTCATCCCTGTTTTGTGGTCCTGAACCAGAAATCAGGATGGCTGTAGGAAAATTCTTTTTATTTTTTGGCAAACTCAGTGTCCCGGCCAGTGTCACTGTCCCTTCTTCACTTTTAAAGCTTACTTCCTCTGTATCATAAGGATAGGGTTTGGTCGGCTCTTGAGGTCTAACAAGCTCCTTCGCGGCTATAGGTTCAGTAGAGAGGTCGAGCTGGAAAGACTGGTTAGCCTGATAAAATTTTCCTTTGATCTTGCTATCCGAAAGTGCTCCTTTGTACTGTGCTCCAATATTGGCGATCTGCAAATGTAATTGACCGTCAATAAATGTTACCGAACTAACCGGCATACCAAAGGCTTTTTGTGCTGGGCTGTCCATTGTTGCAGAATAGTTGCCTTCTGTTTCCGTAATATGGAAAATAAGTGGAAGCTCCATACCCTGGACTTTTAAGAGACCATACCAGTCTCCACTAATTTGCTGTGCAGAGGCTAGAAATGGCACCACTAACACTAGAAATAATAATTTGATCCTTCTCATAATTTTATCTTTTTCTTTATTAGTGGCTGCTAAAAGATAATCTTACACCTAGACATTAATTTTTTAATTTGCTTCGCTCGTTTTTTTATTTAAAGAAGGACTTTAGTCTCTTAAAGAGCCTCATACTTCAATTTTTTTTCTATATAAACAGCAAGGTAATATGATATGTAACTGATTTTTCACTTTCGCCATCTGAGTCTGCAGGTTTAAGTATGGAAATACTTTCAAAATATTCTGATAAAATTCAAACCTTTTTGGTATTTCCATGTATATACATATATTGTATCGACATTAAATAAAAACATTATGACACTAAGAGAAAAAACACAAGACATTTACAACTTAATAGGCGAAGGAAAATTATTAGATGCATTTGATAAGTACTATGGCGAGAGTGTAGTAATCACTGAGCCAAGAGGAACCTGGAAAGGTAAAGCAGAGTGCAGAAAGCATGAAGAAGAGTTCTTAGGTATGATTAAAGAATTTCATGGAATGGAAGTAACAGCTATCACTTCTGATGAAGAAGCTGGAATTGTAATGCATGAGACTGCTATGGATGTTACCTTCCAAGACGGTAACAGAGTAAACATGGAACAAGTTGGTGTTCAAAAATGGGAAGATGGTAAAATCGTTCACGAAAGATTTTATTACCAATAGTATCACCCTTTCACAATGATTTCAAAAGCAGGCTGAAAGGCCTGCTTTTTTTATTCTCATTCGAAATTGTAAAGCGTGAAACGCTGCAAGGAACTAAGCTCTGCTAAAACTAGTTATCTGATCCTTTACCTAATTTCAGTGCGGTTTATTTACTAAGCTTCCTTAGATTTGCAGTTAATATGAATGAAACGCAACAATTTTTCCAGGAAATAGAAGATTCTATTAAGCAGGATTCCTTTGTCAAGCTTACCTTAAGTAAACCCATTCGAAAGTCGGAAGATTTAGAAAACGTTTACCTGCGTGAAGTGGAGCTTAAAAAAGAAAAAATGATTTCTTTCACCTATCGCTTCAAAACGAATGATCAAGTAAAAAACTATGCTTTTGAAGAAGCTATAAAGGAATTAGAGCACCTATTGCAGAATTCTTTCCGCATCGCTACTTTATTTACTCTGGAGAAAGATGTTGCCATTAGATTCAATAAAAAGGGTAAAGCTACTATTACAAATAATCCCCCTACCTTCAGCGATAAGCTTCCGGCACATCATGATAATCAGAAAGAAAAGCGCGCTTCTGATAGTGAGTATTTGTTCCATTTAGGAATAAAAGATAAGCAGGGAAAAATTATCCCTAAAATGGCCGACAAGTATAAGCAAATTAACAAATACTTAGAGATCATAGATGGTTTGCTTAAATCTACCCCTCTTCCTAAACAAATCAATATTGTAGACATGGGCTCGGGTAAAGGCTATTTAACCTTTGCACTTTATGATTTCTTGCGCAATACGCGGAATTTGGATGTACAAGTGACCGGGATAGAACTTAGAGAAGAGCTCGTAAGCTACTGCAATGAGGTTGCTACAAAATGTGGATATACTAATCTGTCGTTTGTTTCAGAACGGATAGAAAATTATAATAAGGAAAAAATTGACGTATTGATTGCGCTTCATGCTTGCGATACCGCTACGGACGATGCTATTTATAAAGGATTGATGTCCAATTCTTCACTGATTATATGTGCACCATGCTGTCATAAGCAAGTTCGCCAAAGTGCGAAAGGAATTCCTCAAGAGAACCCTATTCTTAAATATGGCATTTTTCAAGAGCGTCAGTTTGAGATGGTAACTGATACTATACGCGCGCTGCTATTGGAAAAAAACCAATATAACACCAAAGTATTCGAATTCATCTCTAATGAACATACAAGAAAAAATGTGATGTTAGTAGGGACGAAGGCCAGTAAAAGACCTAAAATAGAAGCAATTGATGCTAAAATAGCCAGCCTAAAAAAGGATTATGGAGTTGCTGAGCATTATTTAGAGGCTCGATTAGATCAGGATTAAAATAAAGAAGCTTCTCCTCTTACCATTTTCATAAAAGCAATCCAAAGTTGATTTTTCACCTTTCGGTTACAAATCAGACTAACCACCGTCTTTTTATGTTTCAGTAGTAAGCAGCGGAGTTTACATCATCTTTTCCATGTGATAGTGCATAATGTTGCATTCCTCGAATTGATCGCCAATTTTTTGAAATCCGAATCGATCATACAAATTTACAGCAGTAAGTTGCGCATGCATATACATTTTCTTACCCCTTGATTCAGGATTAAGCGCAATATTATCAATCACTTCCTTCACTAAGGCCTGCCCTACTCCCTTACCTCTATGAGATTTCAAAACAGCAAATCGCTCTAATTTCATTCCATTCTGCGTAAATCTCCAGCGTGCTGTACCACAAGGCACCCCTTCTTCATCTACAGCAATAAAATGTGTGGCAACTTCTTCAAACTCATCATATTCCTCCTCAGGAGCCACTTTTTGTTCTTTAACAAATACCTCTTCTCTAATAGCAAATATCTGTTTCAGTTCGTCTTGGGTTTCAACTACTTTTACTGTAATCATTTGTCCTTTTTTTCGATCAATGCATCATTCTTATCGTAGGCCTCAATAATATGTTTAACTAATCTATGTCTTACCACATCTTCTGCCTTCAAATGTACTATACCAATTCCTTTAATATCCTTGAGGATCTGAGTAGATTCGATTAATCCAGATTTTTGCCTCTTCGGCAGATCAACCTGACTCATGTCGCCTGTAATAATCGCTTTAGAATGAGGCCCCATACGTGTCAGGAACATCTTGATTTGCATGGGGGTAGTATTTTGCGCTTCATCCAACAAAATAAAAGCATTATGCAAAGTCCTTCCGCGCATGTAAGCTAATGGAGCAATTTCTATAACACGATTTTCTTGGTAGTACTTTAGTTTCTCTGCCGGCACCATATCGTCTAATGCATCATAAATCGGACGTAAATAAGGATCAATTTTTTCTTTCAAATCGCCTGGCAAAAAGCCTAAATTTTCACCTGCCTCTACAGCCGGTCGCGTAATGATAATTTTTCTGACTTCTTTATTTTTCAAAGCCTGTACTGCCATAGCAACAGACACATAAGTTTTACCCGTTCCTGCCGGACCAATCGCAAAGACAAGATCGTTTCTTCTCACTGCTTCCACCAATTTTATTTGATTAGGTGTTTTCGCTTTTATGGCATAACCCTTAGTGCCAAAAACCAAGGTTTCATCTGCGTTAACGTCCAGCTTCTTCTGGCTCTCTTCATGCTCTTCATTCAAATAGGTTTTCACACTTTCTTCGGTGATTTTGCCAAATTTATGATAGTGCGTAACCAGTGAATGCACAATTTGATTGATACGGATAATTTCCGGAGTGCTTCCTTGTATTCTTATTTCGTTTCCTCGTGAGATAATTTTAGATTTAGGAAAAGCGGACGAGAGCTCGTTGATATTGCGGTTCTCTACGCCTAAAAAATCCACAAGGGATACATTTTCTAAAGTAATAACTTTTTCTACCAAATGATTTTCTTATTTATGATGTCTCAATGTGTTAGTACTGAAATTTATGTAGTTTTGTTTTTAACAAATTTAACAATAATTCAATTTTTTGTATGCCTTTGATCACTTTTCTATCAGATTTCGGTTGGCGCGACCATTATGTGGCAGCGGTGAAAGCCAAAATACTGAGCGAAGATATTAGTCTTCAAGTGGTTGACATCTCCCATAACATTACTAAGCACGATATCATTCATGCAGCATATGTTTTAAAGTCCGTTTATAAAGATTTCCCAGAAGGTAGCGTGCATTTAGTGGCTGTGAATTCCTGTTCTGAACCAGATGAAGCTATGATTGCCATTGAAGTTAAAAAACATTTTTTTCTGGCCAGTAATAATGGTTTGCTAAGCCTACTCAGAGAAAAGAACCCTGATAAAATAGTTAAAATCAATTCGGAAGGCATAGTTGGAAATTTTTCGACAAAAGACGTTTTGGCTCCTGCAGCCGTAAAAATCCTGAAAGCTGGTAATTTAGATGAGATCGGGGAAGAGCTAAGCGCTGAATCATTTAAAAGATTTATTACTCCAAAAGTGAAAGCTACGCGGGAGATTATTCAAGGACATGTAGTCCATATAGATGACTACGGAAATCTAATAACAGATATTCTTAAGTACGATTATGACATCTTAAGCAAAGGAAAAAGCGTACAGATCAAGTTTAGAAATTACTCCTTAACAGGAGTTCAACAGCACTATTACGAGAGCCAAGGTGGCGAAGCTTTTGCCATTTTTAATGATCAGGGTGTTTTAGAAATAGGGATTAAGCAAGGAAATGCAGCAGAACTACTCGGCATGGAGTACAACAGCATGGTGAGCGTTAAGTTCGAAGATTATTAGGATAGTCCGCGTCCAAAAAACCACTAGTAGGCCCGCCTCTTAATACAGTCATCAATGGCTTTATAGCCGATCCAGATCTTTCTTGGTCATTGCATTTTCAGTATTTCCTGTATTTAAAGTAGAGGCAGGTTCAAACAACATCACCCAGACTTCCTCTTCTGCTACGGGCTTGTGCTCTACTCCTTTTGGGACTATCAAAAATTCGTTTTCACGAACCTCCACAGTCCGGTCTCGGTATTCCATTTTAAAGCTTCCTTTTACCACATAAAAGAGTTCGTCTTCTTGCTCATGCTTATGCCAAACAAATTCTCCTTTAAGTTTAGCAAGTTTTACATGTTGCCCGTTTAATTCTCCCACAATTTTGGGTGACCACTGTTCTGAAAACAAAGAGAATTTTTGATTGAGATTTACTTTATCCATTACTAATTAAAATTTTCAATTGCTGCAATTTGCTATTATTCTTTAACTCGACCTATTCTTACGTTTAATTCAAAAGTTGTAAGAATCTATGCTTTAGAGTTGAAGGAGCTTATTTACTTCGATTCCTTCCTGTTCTGAAAAGTATAAGCCAGTCGAAAGTCTATAAACTCTGCCACATGCCGATGTGCCAATAGATTAATTCCTGTACTCAAATATCGATTTAATCGGTACTGAATGCCCCAACGGTGAAAAATACGATCATAATAAGGCGTTTGGTCAAATATATACAGACCAAGGCGCTGACTAAATTGAAACCTACCCAGCAAAAATTCATGCCCCAATAGTAAGCCAGATTTCACCGGACTTGCTTCAAAACCATCTCTGCTAAGCTGATCTTGAAGTTTCTCATCAAAGTAAACTTCTGTTCCGATTGTAAGCATACTTAAGCTACCCACTTGCCTAGCTGCCTGAAAAGCTAAACCACCAACAAAAAACCTCTGGCGCTCACCAGCTGCATTATACCCCCTACTCAATGTGCCCAATACTGCAAAATCATAGCGAGCGGAGTAATTTTTCCAAAACTTTTCTTTGGTCCGAACTCCCTTATACAGAGGACGAGGAATCGGTTGATAACTTACTCCAATACCTGCAGTAGGCCAATTAATACCTTTATTCGGCTGACGCATACCTCCATTAGAAATATGTTGATAGTTTATGGACGGGTTCAACCACCAATTATCCGACAATTTTATCCATACTCCCACACCCACCAGCAAATAGATACTTATTGGAGTACTGTAAGATTGGTTTCCAGGGTTAAGGATACTATCATATGGATTGCTTAAATACGAAAGACCAGCAGCAGCTTTCACTGAGAATAGCACAGTCTTACTAATCCCATAAGTAGGTTCCAACAAATAAGCTGCAGTCGCACTCTTGCCTAACAAATCAACATCATAATCATAGTAGGACAGCAATAAACCTTGGCGAGGATTACAATGACAAAGAGCAAAACTGGCTGAATCGATGCGCTGCCAGCTGAATATAGTTTCGATACCTGTTGGTCTTGCCCCACTTGTATTTTGCACATCTACAGAGTGGGGAAAAATAAAACCATGTTGAGCGCCAACACCAATGGAAAAAAGTGACTTATTACTAGTTGAGCTTTCACTTGTTACCGTTGATGCTGTCTGAGCATAAGCAGCATTCGCCAAGCATGAAGCAAAAATCATCAATAACAACAACCTGAAATCCATCCACTTTACTACAAAGCTGTTGAAAGCACAGGCAATCAAATTACCGATATAAAAGTAAAATACAATTAGCATCTGACCCTTAATTTCAAATATATGGCACTAGAAGCTTCTCTAGCTTATTTAAATTAAAACCCTCTATTACAAGAATTACATATTCATAAATTCATATGATGATAGCTCAGGCTATCTCTTAAGAAATCAGTTCCTAATAAAATTCAAAAACTGATGTAACGCCCTAGACCTTTAACTTTCAATCTTCTATGAAGTTAGTAAAAACTAAAGGATTTGTTTCTAGCTGGTTATCCTTAGTAATCTTAAAATCGAAAATTGAAGGTAGGAGCTATATAAAAAGTGTTCTCAGCGGGTCCTGAAGCTTCAATAAAATTACCGGCGATAAAATAGGTCGTTCTCAGGTCGAAAGAGGTATTACGATTGAGTTGGTAGCTCATCATCAGTCCAAAAGTGTCGCCAATATTTCGATCAGACTGTCCGCTGCCTTCTCGGATTAGAAATCTGGGAGGAGCATACAATCCGTCATTAAGGGAAGTTCGGTAGAAAAAAGCATAATCGATAAAAACCGTCATTTTATCAAAAATAAAAGTGATATTAGGGTGAAGGCTAGTTAAGTTAGCTGGTGTATTTAAACCAGCCAGGCTATAAATAGCAGGATTTACAAAAAGTGGGTTAAAGGTTTGAATATAATCATCTCCCTGCTCTCGATCACCTGAAGAGATGTCAAGCTTAAGCCCTAAAAGTGTCCCTATTTTAGTTCTCAATTTATATTTCCAATCGGTCTCCACATTGAAGGCCGTGATCCTACTCCCTTCCAAATCTCCAAATTGGTAAATCACTTCCGTATTATACATCCACCGCTTTCCAGCATTTCCAAAACTTCTCACGCCAAGGCTATGCCTATTTTCTTTTCCTACTACATCATTCAATTTCGTACGATCCGATTGAAAACCGATATAGTACACATCAAATGAATGTTTTTCTGCCAATGGAAGTCTCGCTCCTAAACTCCAAACGATCGGATCAGCACGACTAGAATTAAATAAATCAAAACAGTTATCGAAGGCCTCGAAATTTGGTTTTACATAGGTCCCATAAAAAGCGAGAATTTGAATATCATTAAGTAGCGCTCTAAACTTTGCCAAGTCAAAGCTCTGCCGAATGTTTGGACCTTCTCTTAAACCAATGAGTCGACTTCCACCTAAATCCATTTCTTGTCGTCCAAACCTAAAAGAAAGACTGTTCCTTTCTTTTAGCGGAAGTTTAATTTCCACAAATGCTTGATGCCAGTCTGCTACATCGGATTGTAGCATTATTTCTCCCGCACTGGTGGCTCCATGATAGAGTTCGCCAAAAACCCTAAAATATTTCCCCAAAGTGAGGTTTGCATTCAAGGCAAGACGCTGCGAAAAATAGCTTTGATTTTCGCTTGTATAATTTACGTTACTAAAATGTTCAAATCTTGGCCTGTATTGACCACCTACGGATAGAAAAACATTCTTTTTTCGGCTGATGGGCATCCACTTTAAGGATTTTAGCAATAGCCGAGCTGAATCTCTCCCCTCAAGAAAAGAATAGTTTTCTTCTGCGCGCATTTGCTTAATTGGAGGAACATCAGCAGCTGATCTTTCCTCTTGAGCATAGAGCGTTGGCAAACAGCCTATCGAAAAAATACACCCCAGCAGAATAATAAATTTCATCATTGCTTTTAGGATTTCTTCGCTTTGAAATAGCCGTAGAAACTTGTCAAAATAGCAGCACTTGATATCAAGGTCATGATGGTACCTGGTACGAAGTTGACAAATCCTCCTAAGTCGAGGAATAGAAAATAACCAAGATCTGCCAGCCCCCCTGTAAGTGCAGCTAAAAAGATGGCGTTCTTATTTCCTTTCCAAATGAAAAAAGCACAGATGAAGGTAATAAGCCCTATCCAAAATAAATTAAACCCGTGTTGTCCAATTACTGCTCCTGCCGCTTCGGGGTAATCCATTGTGAGACTTGAGGGATCCACAGCATCGGCAATACCACTAATAGAGGCACTTATTTCATCAGTGAGAATACCTTTCATAGTCATTATACCAGCGAAGATGTGTACAAAGCCCCAAAGGATCCAAAGTACTGCGCTTGTTTTGAATAAAAAGTTTAATTTTTTCATAGTTAATTGATTTAGAGTTTATTTATAAAAGATTGAAATTGATTTAATTGTACTTGGAATTCAGCCTGTGCTTCAGGATCTACTATTTTATCATCTTTAAAAAAATGATTGAATGAGGGCAGACTAAAGCTCGAAATGATTTTTGCTCCGAAATGAGGGAACAGAAATTTCGAAACCTTCATTACATTTGATTCCGGACGCCTACTCGGGCTCGTAGCTAAAAGAAACATAGGTGTATCATTCCAAATGTTCTGAGTTCCCAGTCTAGACATCCAATCCCATAGATTTTTAAATGCTGCAGTATGTAAACCATTATGTTCGGCTAAAGACACTATTACTCCATCAGCATTCTGAATATATTTTGAAAAAGACTGAGCATTTGCTGGAATACCAGCTGTCTTTTCAATGACAGGACTATAAATCGGAAGCTCAAAATCGTTCAAATCTAGCACGGTAACCTCTACATTTTTTAGTTGATTAGCCGCAAAAATTGCCAGCCTTTTATTGATGGAGGCTGGGCTATTAGAAGCTCCAAAAGCAAGTATCTTCTGCATTTTTCAATTACTATTTAAGGGTTTTCTGATCCATGTTAATGCCCCTAATAAAATGAGCAATACCAAAGGTGGAATAAAAGCTTCTCCATTTAATAAATGAGTTCCTATAGCTCCTAACATTAAACCCAGTAATCCCAATACAGCTAAAAATCGCGTTTTCGGAATTAAGATGCCGATCGCTCCCAAAATTTCAGCCCCACCTATTAAGTACATTGCCCTTATAGGTAAGCCCCATTTTTCAAAATTCTGTATCATTTCAGCTTGTCCTGAAAGTTTCACACCTCCAGCCATTACAAAAGCAAGGGCCAACACCACCGCTAAAATCCATCCTATTATATTTTTTGTTTTTGAGTTCATTTTCTTATTAGTTTTTGATTTTACAATCGATTGAAATTTGAATGTTCTTCCCAATAAAAAATGCTGGGAATTTTTCACCAAGCTTGTAGTCTAATCGGTTCAGAGAAAATGCTCCTTTAAATCGACCTTGATCAAATGAAAAAGGAATACTTACTTCTCTCTCAACACCAAGCATTGAGAGTTTACCTATCGCATGATATGCTTGAGCATGGGACTTTATAGAAGTAGATTGGAATTTTATTTTAGGATACTCATTTACATGGAAAAAGTCTTTACTCCTAAGATGCTCATCTCTCTTTGAGCTGCCGGTATCAATAGTAGATGCACCTACACTCACATCGATTTTAGCCTGATCCAAGTCATCACTGTCAAAAGTAATTTCTCCTGAAAAATCAGTTAGTGTTCCCGCAATGGTTAAAAACAATAATTTTTTCACTTTGAAGGACACCGCTGAATTGGAAGTGTCAATAGCTAATGCTTTTGAAGTCAAATAAAATTCTATTTAATATAACTCAAATGTAGGTCGGGCGTTAGCCCCATGCATTAATCTACATTAAGAAGTGAAAATAATTCGATATTAATGTTACTGTTTTCGCTTGCTGCGAACAGTAGACAAAGCTTCAGGAGTAATACCTAAATAAGAAGCAATCATTTTTTGAGGAACCCTTTGCACAATATCAGGGTAGGTTTCAACAAAGTGGTCATATCGAGCAGCAGCCGATGCAGACATCAGTCTTATCACTCTCTTTTGTAAAACACTTAAGCGTTTTAGCAACTTTTGCATATCGTGTCCTCTCTGAACCTCCTTTTCTTTCCTTATAATAACGGAGTCCTCTAGTGCATCAATATATAAATCACAGGATTCATCTGGGGCAACATTGTCGGCAATAATCCACCCCTCTGGCGCAAACATATAGATGTGTTCTTTCCCTTTTTCGCTGATCGCATAGCTACGCAATAAACCTGACTCTACTTGGTAAACTTTACTATTGAGGTCGCCTTTCCTTTGTAGAATTTCTCCCTTTTTTACTTTGATTCTTTTCAAGTGTTCAGCCTTTAAAAAACTATCATTGCCTAAATGTAATCATTTAAGCTTTCGGAACTGATTGATGAAGGCCTAAAAGATGGAGAAATATGGGATCTCTCAAAAGAGTACACTATAGTCCTGGAATCCTTGTTTAGTGAAAAATAGGATTTGGATTTTATATCAAAATAGTAATACAAAAATGGATAAACCAAAACAGTTATTGTAGAAATAATCGCTAAAGAAGTTGATATCTGCTAGCTTGACTTTCCCATAATCATTAGTCTAGTAAACCCTAAACAGATTGAACTTGTGCATAAAGTAATTCACTGTAGAAATTAATTATTCGGATTATCCTTTACTAGTTGAAGCTAAGAGTCATTTCTTTCGCTCTTTTACAGCTCCTCTTAGCAACTCTGTTTAACTTCTCTAGATAAGCATCAGGATTATTTCTGTTAATGCCATTTTTATGTATATTCAGTTTAAAATCAAGATTATGCAAAAAATATTAATCGGCTTGTTGTTACTAAGCTTCACCACTGTAGCTCAGGCGCAAAAGCGGAAGCTCCCAAGCACTATTTCTAGCTGGAGCGACAACGAATATGCACCAAAATTGTCGGCTGACGGTCGCACCATTGTATATATGTCTGATTATACAGATTCAGGAGAGCCCGAAATTTTTATAAGCACCGCAATCGGTAATGACTGGCAAAGAGGGCTTCCAATCGACATCCCTAATAAAGATATGATTCCTTTTGGTGCCTTTAACCTATCGTATGATGGTGAACAATTGATATATGCCACTCGAAAAGCACCAAAAATTGGCGGCTACGATATCCGCTTTCAACAAAAACAGGGCAAGAACTGGGCTACGCCTATCAACCCTGGTAAGCCTTTAAATTCCACCTTACATGAGATGGACCCCACCCTTTCGGCAGATGGCAAAACCTTATACTTTAGCCGCTGCGAAACGCTGGATCCCTCTGGCGGAAACTGCAAAATCTTTGCATCTGAATATTTGGGTGATGTATACTGGAAAGAACCAGAAGAGATACAGTTAGATTTAACTTCATCATCCTTCGTTAATCCAGTGATTTTACCTGATAATAAAACCCTTTATTTTGCAGCATTAAATAGCAGTGAAAATTACGATTTTTATATGAGCCGAAAAGAAGGGGATAGCTGGAGCAAACCTGTCGCAATGGACTTTCTTAATACGGAAGCACATGATCGTTATATAGGCGTTACCGCTTTAGGGGATGTGGCCTACATCCATGAAAAAGATGAGCGCAGCTACGATCTATACATGGTGAAAGTACCGGAGGAGTTTCAGCCGGCCAGCGTATATTATCTGGAAGGAACAGTTACAAACCTACCTGCTAAGGCGTTGGTTAAAGCTACCGATGTTGAGTCAGGTGCAGAATTAGCTCGTTTAATTCTCGATCCGGAGGAAAAAACTTTTGGAATCTATTTACCAGAAGGCCATAAAGTGGATTTTTACATTGAAACGAAAGAAACAGGCTTTGGCTACTATAGTGATTTTTTTGATCTGGAAGATCTGGCCTCCTCTAAAAAGGTGGTAACGGATATTATGCTTCCAACATTGCGAAAAGGTGCGAAATATCCAGTTTCCATTAGATTTAAAGAGCATTCTGCAGCTTTTGCTGCTGGTGCTGAGGAAGAATTTGCCCGCTTGATCACACTTATGAAGCAAAACCGCGACTACCATTTTCAGCTCGAAGTATATCAGCAAAGCATCACCGAGTCGGAACAAAATGCAGATAGTTTACCTGAGATTCGATATGACACACTTTTAGTATCACCGAATCAGTACGATACTCTCTCCACAGCAGCAAGCGTTATGACCCAGCAAGATAGCACAGCCATAGCGGGAGAACCTATAGAAGAAATTGTGACCATCTACCACAATGATTTAACTCAAAAACGGGCCGATGCGATCAGAGCTTACTTGCAGGGCAAAGGCGTGCCATCAACTATGTTCAGCACAAGCGGAAAGGGTGAAAATGTTCAGATAACGTATTCAGAGGTAGAAAAAGCACTTAATACTAAAGTAATCTATCGATTGGAGTAAGTCGTATCAGGTTTTTTAGGACCATTAGTTTTTGAAAAATGAAAAGTTTTCCTCAAAATTCTCGGCTGTCCCTTATGCTAAGGGAATGCTTAACCCTGTTTCTTTTGTCTTTTATTAAATGTACTTATTATGGAGAGTAAATTAAGCATACCTTCCTATTAAAGATCGTGCTAAGTAGAAATTAAAATTAATACCTCAAATAGTCTACATTTTATGGATAAATACTCTTCCCTAGTTCTTTAGTATTCGTTGGATTTTGAGGATGGTGAATTTAACTTCCAGGTAATTTTTTTTCTTGAAAGGACAGCTGAGCCAGCTCTGCTATTCTTTTTTGTCTGGTCTTTTCTGTTTTAGCTAGTTTGATCCACCTAAGAACAAACCGCTTACTTGAGCTATTAATTGAATCAAAAAAAAGTGCTGCCCCATTAAATTTTGAAAGCTCATCAGATAAGTCTTTGGGCACAATTAGATTATCAACCTCATCCATGAAGTTCCAAAGTCCATTAGCTTTTGAAGCTGCAATGGCACTCAAACCAGCTTGGTGCATTTTCTTTTCGTCTATTAACTTTGCCGCTCTTTCCTTATACGTTTTCGCCCAATGTTCTACTTTTCTTTGGGATATTAATTGCATAGTTCTTCGATCATCTAATTTCCTTCTGATTCCATCAATCCATCCAAAACATATAAGTTCATCAAGAACTGCCCATCTAGAAACATATTTATCAGGTACATCTTTCTTAAAGGTGACAAGCCACACACTTTCAGATTGAAGATGATTTTTCACCAACCATGATCGTAGTTCTTCCTGCGAAGAAATTTCAACTTTATCGAAGTTTTCTGTTTTGACCATCTATATTCTTACTTCTAGCCTGATGTCGGCAAGAGTTATATTTTCTCATTTTTTAGAAACTTCCTTATTATTTCAGCACTTAATTCAGTTGGTGTTCCATACCAAATAATTTTGTTGGAATTATCAATTAAAACTGTTCGTGGCAAAATCATCATTCCCTTATATTCAATATTTAGGTCATTGTGAATTTTCTTAGTTTGATCTGAAACAACAATTGTTTCAAATTTTATTCTTTCTAATACCTTTTGAGTTTTTTCTGGTGCCTCGTAAGTTACTGACAAGAATACCAAATCATCTTCATCATTAAATGCAGACTTTAGTTCATTCAAATGAGGAACAGCTTCTAAGCAGGGTTTACACCAAGTTGCCCAAAATTCAAGTACCTTAAATTTTTTATTAAATTCCTTACTATCAGGTGTGTTTTCTATATAATCGGTAAATTCAATTTTTTCAATCTTACCACCTATTAATCGCTTTTGTGCTTTAATAGTCTTTTGAGCATAAATATTACTTGTCAAAAAAGTTAAGGCTAGAATTACAATGCCTACTATAATTTTTCTCATCTCTTACTTAGGTTTTATTTTATCTTAGCTGTAGATTGCTCCATATCATTATTTCAAGAACAGCATTTGACAGAAAACCCTTAACTTAAAGTTAACTTCCTAAAATTAACCATTTTGACTTTCACCTAAGATTTCTATTTCGGTTCTTCTGTTGATCTCTCTTCCACCAATTTCATCATCATTTGATACTAGGGGCTTTTCCTCTCCAAAGCCTTTAGCTTCTAAACGATCGGCTTTAATACCATTTGCAATCAGGAAATCTATCACAGATTGAGCTCTTTTTTTAGAAAGCAACTTATTGTAAACTGAATTTCCGACATTATCAGTATGCCCATTTATTTGCACTCTTAGGCCAGGTGAGTTCATTAGAAGGTTTTTAATCACTTGAAGCTCACCTAAGGACTCCGTTCTTAAATCTGAGCTGCCGCTGTCGAAGAAAATATTCTTAAGTACCATTTTAGTACCTACTTCAGCCTTATCCAACAATATTGAAACATCTATTTCCTGATACTCAGAAAATTCGGGTAGCCTAAAATTCATTGAATTAAAGAGATAGCCTTTTTTGCTCGTAGATATTCCGTAATTGCCTCCTTCCGGTACAATCAATTCGAATTCACCTGTTTCTGGGTCAGCAAATGCTTCTGCAGTCAAGGTATTATTCTTGTTATCAACCATCTTAATTTCAGCACCAACTGGTAAGCCCGTGCTGGCATCAAGCACTTTACCTTTAAATACGGTAATCATAGCTTTAGTATCTGGCTCCTCAATTTTAACCTCTACTTCTTTGTCATTTTCAGAAACTATCACAGTATTTTCTACTAAAACAGGCTCAGGCTGCACGATTTCTTCCTCTTCTATTTTTTCTTCCATGTCTACATGATAGATATCTACCATCCCTAAACCACCTGGTTTTCTGGAAGCATAATATGCATGCTTAAGATCGGCCGTGATCACAAAATAATTATCATCATAAACAGTATTGATCGGGTACCCTAAATTAACGGGCAACTGAAACTCCTGACCTTCTATTTTACTATAATAGATATCATAACCGCCCATTCCTTGATGACCAGTAGAACTAAAATATAAGGTATGTCCATCCGGGTGTATCATCGGTGCGTCCTCCGAGGCTTGGGTGTTAACTATAGGGCCAAGGTTTTGGGCAGAACCCCATTCGCCATCCTCTCCTTTGGTAGTTTTGTAAATATCTAAACCACCGTAACCACCCGGACGCGCGCTTGAGAAATATAAAGTTTGTCCATCAGCAGTTATCGAGACTGATGTTTCCCAAAAAGTTGAGTTGATCTTATTGCTAAGCGGTTGAGGATAAGTCCACGTTGAATCTTTAAAATTTGAAAAGTAAATATCGCCATTACCTTTCTCAGAATATACAAAAAGCGTTTTCCCATCAGGAGCGATAGAAGCTACAGCGTCATGATAATCACCGTTTAATTTCTTACCCAGTTTTTGGGCCTTGCTCCATTGCCCGTCTTGTAGGGAAGAAATGTAAATATCTTCATAAAAACTACCGTCCTGTCCTTTCCTGCCACCAGTAGAACCCGGTCTGTTTGAAGTAAAATACAGTGTTTTGCCGTCAGCCATTAATGCGGGTGTGTAATCATGCTCTTGTGAATTGACCATTGGCCCTAGGTTTTCAACAACCATCGACTTAGGAGTACTGTATAGCGAATCGGCCGTTAAGCACTCTGTAATCAATAGGTCGGCTTGATAACGGTTTTTCCTTTTTTTATCACCGTAAATTTCGAAATACCTGATAGCCTCATCAAAGTTATAATCGTATTGATGAGCAAGTCCTAAATAATAGTCTATGTTATTTCCAACTTTAGGATCAAGTTGTTTGACTAATGTAAGCTGTTTGAGTGCCTCATCATTGCTAAAATCGAACAAATAGGCGATTCCCAGCCCATAAGTGGCTTCTACATTCCCAGGCTTATGTTTCAGGGCCTTTTTATAATAACTTATGGCTCTATCATAGTCATTAAAGCTTAGGTATTGATCGGCCTTTCTAAGACTTTTTCTAAAATTTTGCGCATGAAGAGCCGAACTACAAATGATTATTAACAAAAAAACTTTTACCCGTAACATAATTTGATTACCTCATTAATCTTTTACGAAGTGATAGCATGAGCATTAAATGTCGAATGTACTAAAAATTACGAGTTTTAAGGTAAATAATTGGCTTAAAAATTAATTGATTTCTGTGAGAACACCCAAGGATGCTTTTTATGGACCAGCTTTGTTACCTTGTATGATGCTCCTGTTGCACTTCTGTAAAATAGTTTACTAATAGGTGAGGTGTAAGTTTGATCTTTTTAATGAACTTTTGGCAAGCCTGCCTGCTTATAAAGACAGGGAAAGAAAGTACCAAAACTCGAGGCTGTTTAGCAATTTTTAATTTTCCAATAAGTCAATATCAATTATAGACTCAATTTTGAGGTCTATTTGCCACACTTTTTGTAAAGTTCTATCCATTCTGGTGATACTTTGGTATTTTGGAACGCCCTACAACGGATTAGTTTAGGCAATGCAGGCGACTGCAGACTTCAAACTTTCAAACCCTTACGAACTTATAGTAGGCTGCAAGCACTGAATTTACTACCACCATGCCTATGTGCTTATTCATTGCTGTACTACTTCACTTTTTTTCTTTGAAATTGATTTTTTGCCCACTCAAATCCTCCAGCTATTTTAAAATTCAAAATCCTTAATTGGTGAAGAAATATCAACTAAAGTTCCATTCGGGTCTTTAAGCAATAAACGTCTCTGGCCGTAAAACGTGTTAGTTGGTTCGTTAACAATTTCAAATTTTTCCGATTCCGCAATCTTAAATATTTCGTCCGCACTATCAACTACAAAAGTTACATAAAATCCTTGCGGATTATTCTGAAATCCTTTTGGCACCATTTCATTTGTTCTGTCGATTATTCCCAATTCCAGTTTTTTGTCCTTCGAAATGAGATGGATGAACCAATCACTATCATAATCCACCTTGAAATCGAACAGTTTGGTGTAAAAATCTCGACTTTCTGCTAAATTGTCTGAGCAGATGTTCGTCATTATTCTATTTAGTTTCTTCATTATTTTCACTTTTAGTTCAGATTACGAATGTTTTGTCACATTCACCAGGACTTTTAGTGTACGAAGCGTAGCATCCCGCAGGCTGCTACGATTTCATATTCAGTGTTAGGCATATTCTCTCATCCATTTCAGCATTATTGGATAAAGAGTTTCAATTTTAGGTTTACCTTTCAATTTATATTGTCGGATTAACTCATTGTTGAAATCTTCGAATCTATGAAATTTTCTCCGATCATTTATGAGTCTAGTCGTTCGCTCAATTATTTTTTTGCTGTTTTTGGGTGTGTAAGTATCTAATGCATAAAGGCTAAATACTCCCCAGGTCATGTACTCATTGAATGTTTTGTACTTTGATTTATAGTTTGATTTAGATTGAATATTCCAATCCTTATAATTCTTCATTGATTTTTCAAGTTCTGAAATAAATTGGTCGGTTAAAGGATTGACATAATTGTGATCAATTTCGGTAAAAACAACTCTTGATTGAAGACCATTGCTGATTTCTGCCTTGTCAATATCTAATGTGTCAATAGGTCTCAAATTAGAACTTACAAACATAAAAGTTTGACTCATTTCTTGATTGTTTTTTAGGGCTAATGTAAAGTGGAGTCCCCCTGTAAGAGGTGAGAAAACGACCCTATAGGATTGGTGCTCATTGTCAAATTTCGTTTCTAACCAGAGCTTCATTCCTTCAAAGTCACAACGTTTTTGATAGTTTTCAGCTAGATCTTGGTAATAATGTTCATGTTTTTCATAAAAGGATGCGAAATCAGTCTGCTTGGCAAAGTCGTTGATCAATTTTTGGTTTTCTGAAATGAGAAAAGAATTCCAATAGAAGATTTTTTTAACAATAGGATTGAATCTTATGGTGTTATTTTGTTCAAGTTCATTGCTGTTATTTACATCATAGCTAATTGAATGTAGTCTAATAGCTAGGTTGGACTTAAAATCAAGATGATTCTCTAATTTTTGAATCAGCGGGTGGTTTGAGAAGGACCCAAAGTACTTCTCAACATCGGAGTAATATTCGCTTTTCTTATTAAGTAAATTGGGGTCATTCTGAAATGTTGGTGTTAGGCTACAGGCAATTTGTAGAAGTTCGTAAGTTTTTGGAGTTTCTACAGATATATTATTGATGTGTTTTTCTGCGATTGCGACTCTAGGATAAAAGTGCCTCACTATTTTGTTTCTATTTGTTACTAAAAACAAAGAAACTATCGCTATTAAAAATAGTAGTATTATGATCTTTTTATTCAACATACTTATTTTTCTAAATGACTAACGCCTACATAAAACCTGTTTGCCTATGTGGGCTATGAAAAACGAATCTAAACAATTTATGCGGTTTCCACCAAGGTAGAATGTCAGATTAAATTGATGTTGTCTTATTACAGTATATCCAGTGGATCTGTAAAAACTTGTCCGCCCGATGATGGCAAGTATTAGACTTAATTGAATTACTTTAAAAGCTGATGAGCCCTGCAATGCTCCGTCCTCCGTTGATGAAACTGCCACGAAGTGAAAGCATAAATTGCTGGCTATCTACTGCTGAATTTGCAACAGGGTGCTGAGCAAATTGGTTTTATGGAATGTTGTGCACAGTGATTTACTATTCTTCTATTTGCTGTCTGACCCAGTCAATCATAGCTGCCTGCTTAAATTGGTGCCAATCGTCCGTATAATTTAAGTACTGAATTTGATGTTTAAAATTCTGAAATGGTTTTGGCCTAGCTAATGTGTCCAACAGCTTTTCAGATATTGACATGTCTTTTATTGAGTGAGCAAAATTAGACATGACATTATAACTATCACGACTGTCCAATGGGTCAAACTTGATAAAAGCTTCTCTATCTTTTTTAATTGATAAAATTATATCTTTCCACTGGTCGGGATCAAAGTGGAGTGAATCTGGGTCTGTGTGATGCAACAATTCATCTGTCTGCTTATGGACGTAGCATACCTGCCCCATGTCAAGTAGGTCAGCTATTTCGGCTATATGTTTTTCCGATATTTTCATTTACTCAAAGTAAGTGTAAAGGATGTGCCTTTAACTTAGCACGACATTGTGAAGGTTTAGAAGATGGGCGCTGGACACTTCAAGACTCCAAACTACCAATTACCCTCATGTTTTCTTAAATGTAATCATTTTCAATTTTAGCGCTATATGCCCAATGACCTATATTTTAGTTTTGGCGGTTCGTGTATTCATTCATCGCTTATTAATTTGTACACTAAATCTAATTCAGGGTCCTTATTACTTTGGGTGTCGCGTATATTTCTCTTTACGATATAGTCGGGCATGACACCTCTAAATCTATCACCACCTTCTACATCTATTTTAAAACTCCATGCGGGGAAGCTTAACTGTATTTTTGAGTAAGGTAAAGTAATTTTGATTTTTTTTCGCCCGTCAACGTCTTCAAAGACTCCTCCTGATTCTTGACCAACAATAATGCCGATGTTATGAAAACGAATAAGGGATAACAATATAGATGCTGCAGAACGAGATCCACCATTTGAAAGGACATAAACTTGGCCATCAAAATGGTTTTTAGACTTAGGAGAGAATGTTTTTAGGACTTTATCTTGAATTTTAAAGTATCCCGAATCAGTCTTAATATAGTCTTTTTTACGAAAGCTAAATTTGGAACTGTTTGGTAAATCATATTTAAAATCCAAAGTGTTTGCTTTCGCACTCTTATAGATTCTAAAGTCTTTCTTGACTAAGTATGTCAGTAGTTCCGCTGCTAACATCTCTTCACCCCCTCTATTATCTCGCACATCTATAATCAGATATTTAATTCCTGCTTTCTCAATTTCGCTAAAATATTTTGAAAATGTTTCAGCGTATTCTTTCTTACTAGAAGAGACTGTCCAATAAGCAAATGTTGTTATTTTAATTATTGCTATCCTTTTTAATGAATCTATTTGTAAAGCAAAAGGAGGGTCGCATTCTTTAGGGAACTTGGGATAAATTTCTCCTTTGAAGTTATCAATCCCTGGAATTGCTACAATTTCGTTTTCAAAATGTATCTGAAATGTACTGGTTGTGTCGATAAAATAATAATAGGAAAATGCAAAGTTATTTTCAAATGATAAAATATTAAGTAATGCGGAGTTATTATATCCTGATTTTAATCCTGTGGAATTAGCAATCTGATTAATTATATCCTCTGACTTTTCTCCATTGATAGCATTTATTTCTCGGTTTTTGTAGCTAGAATGTTTTTTATCAAAACTCTCTTTTACAACAATGATGCTATCGGATATTGTGACTTCAAAGGGGAAAAGTTTTTTCGTCTGCAGTTGTTGAGTTAAACTTTCCGAAGGCAGTAGATATGTATGACCTTCTCTAACTAAAGATTCAATTTTTGATAAAAGCCGAAAAAACTCTAGTTCCGTTGTTTTTGGAGTGATTTTTTGATCGATAGAGTCAAAAACTGTATCAAATTTGGCTTTGGCAGTAAATCTGTAAAGATTAGGATGTGTTTCCTCAAGTGCTTTTTGAAAAATTCTTAAGTCACTTTTAAATCCCGCGCTGTCAGACTGTCCAAATGAAGACAACGTCTCAACGAGCACCATAAATAGCAAAGTTATTAATTTTCTCATTAGACTGTCTTCATATTTCATGACCGCCAACGATATGGCTAAAAACTTTGGCGAATTAAAAGCCCTCACATTCAATCTCAGATAAAGGTAGAAAATAGTGAGAATATGTTAAAGTACCATCTAACCGCCATTGTTTTTAGCTAATGTTGCCAACTTTATTATTTTATTAGCTTGTAGTCGTTTATTAGAATTTGCGCTGATAGATTTAATCTTAAAGCCAAGCTGCGAACCATATCAACAGTTAACTTTTTCTTTCGATTAAGAATCTCAGAAACCCTACTTTTTCCACCAATTACACCGACCAAATCCTTCTGTTTCAAATCCATCTCCTCCATTCTAATTTTAATTGCTTCAATGGGGTCTGGGGCATCTATCGGGTAATGCTTTTTTTCGTATTCATCAATTAGAAGACCTAGAATATCAGCTTCATCACTTTCTGGAGTTCCAATTTTAGCATCAAAGATTTCTTCAAGTCTGTTGAGGGCCTCTTGATATTCGACATCTGTTTTTATAAGCTTTAGTATCATAATTATCTATTTAAATGTTGTTGGCATCAATTTTATCGTATTCGGCATGC
>NZ_FXAW01000019.1:3384-5613 GCF_900177665.1 Marivirga sericea | reverse complement strand
CTGCTGATAGCAGTAGCATTAAAAACATCGTTCACACCTGTATAGGCAGGATTGATCATGGCTTGATTAAAGAAATACTGATTGTATAGGGGATCAAGCTGTGCGCTTACATTAAAAGAACAGCAAGCAATAAAGACGAATAAAAGCCTATAAATTTTCTTCATTTGATTATCTCTTAATTAGTAAAAACCCAGTGATTCTTTTATCCCCATTACCCTTATCGATGACATAATAGTAATTACCTGTGAGCAGTTCTTCACCATTATTAGAGAGGCCTTCAAAGACCTTAGAACTATTATTGTAATTGTTTATGTCAAAAACCTTATTACCTAATCGATTGTAGATGCTTACCGAATTATTAGTGTATTCTGTAATGTTTTCAATTTGAAGATAGTCATGCCTTCCATCACCATTCGGAGTAACCACATTATAAACATTGATTTCTGTTGATGCTTCTGGTAGAACTTCACCTACTACTTGAAAGGAAAACTCATTTAAGTTGGTGGTGACTAAAACAATAGCTAGGTATCGACCTACGGTATTTGCATTAAGCCTAATTGTAAATTCTTCGGTGGAGAGAGGTGCTATTGATAAGGGTGCACTAGTTATTTGGAATACAGGGTTGTCAATAAGAATGCTTGTAATCTCAATTACAGAGTTGGAGCTTAAGTTCTCAATATTAAAAGTTTTATTAACATCCACGTTTAGAATAGTAGAGCCAACATCTACGTTCTGGTTAGAAATAATGACAGAATCAGTTTCATTATCGATGACATTGACACCGCTTCGTTCAGCACTAACTGTAAAAACAAATGCTGGGCTGTTAGAACTGTTGTTCTCAATTCTTATTTCGCTTTCGAAATTCCCAACATCTGAGTCATTAAATTGGACTGTGAATTCACCACTCGAGCCAGGGTCGATTGAGCTCGGGAAATTCACGATCTCAAAAGCATCATCTGATGAAGTAATATTTGAAATCAGTAGATTTGCATTTCCAGTATTTGAAATAATAAAGTCACTTTGAAGACTTTCTTCTGTTAACACAGTTCCTAAAAAGATCGGTTCAGATTGCTCACTAGCAATAGGGTTATTTTCACTACGGGATAAAGCAATTTGAGAAAACAGAAATGTAAAGCCTTCTCTTGAGGCTGCACCACCTAGTGTAGTTATCATCACTGATCCCGATGACTCTGATCCTACTACAGCTTTTATTTCATTATTTGATATTACATCAAAGGAAATTGCTTTAGAGTCGCCAAAGTGTACAGAAGAGGTGTTTAAAAAGTCTGTTCCTACAATGGTCACAATTTGCCCTTCAAATGCAGATGTTGGATTAAATGAACTAATAGTTGGTGCTGGAATAAATTTAAAACCGGAGAAAGATGCTGTACCACCAAGTGAAGTAACAATAACATCACCTGATGCTCCTGGTCCTACTACAGCAGTTATTTCCGAGTCAGAAACGACAGCAAAGGATAGGGCCTCTGTTCCGCCAAAGCTTACAGAGAAAGTGCTTGTGAAACCTGTTCCTATAATGGTAGCTATTTGGTTTGCCCCTAACGATGTTGGTGAAACAGAGAGTATAGTTGGTCCCTCAATGAATTCAAATCCTGCTAATGTTGCTTTGCCTCCAGGCGTTGTCACTTCAATACTACCGGAAGTGCCGTTTGCCACTTCTGCATTGATTTCTGTTGGAGATGTTACAATAAAAGAAAGCGCATTTGTTCCGCCAAAGCTCACTGCGGTTGTGCCTGTGAAATTTGTTCCGGTAATGGTTACTGTGGCTTCACTTGCGGCAATTATTGGAGAAAATCCTGTAATCGTTGGAGCAGGAATAAAGATAAAACCAATCAAGGATGCGCTGCCTGAAGGCGTACCTACTTCAACGGTACCGGAAGAGCCGTTGGCCAGTGTTGCAGTAATTTGTGTCGGTGAATCTACCGTAAAAGTAGTAGCTGGAGTTCCGCCAAAACTTACAAAGGAAGCACTGGTGAAATTTGTACCTGTAATAGTTATCGTTTCCCCCAAGGCTCCTGAAATGGGCGTGAAAGATGTAATGTTAACTTCAGGCGATGTTATTAAAGTGAATCCTGCCCGTGTCGCAGTACCGCCGGGAGTAATCACCTGGACTGATCCTGAGCTACCGACCGCAAGGATGGCTGTAATTTGTGTTGGTGAATCTACGATAAATGAAGAAGCTGGCGTCCCTCCAAAGCTTACAGCCGTTGC
>NZ_FXAW01000019.1:0-2304 GCF_900177665.1 Marivirga sericea | reverse complement strand
GAAGAAGCTGGCGTCCCTCCAAAGCTTACAGCCGTTGCACCCGTAAAATCCGTACCAGTTAAGATGACGGTGGCGCTCGCAGCCGCCGAAGTAGGTGAGAAAGAGGTTATGGTAGGTGGACAAATGGAGGCTTTTGAATCTAGTGTTATTTCCCATCCTTGACTATCAATCAAAAATTGTCGTGCAATCTCAGCATTACAATAAGAAAGATCAAAGGCCCTAAAAGAAGTTATACCAGTTGGTATTTGAATTTCACTACCGCTGATGGTAGCCCATCCAATTAATGTGTTGTCATAATTTGAAACAGATAGATTTGATCGGAATAACATATCAGTCATACTTGCAACTTCTCCTATGTCCCAGTTTCCAAGATTTTGGTTGAAACTGCCTGCAAAGCCAAACATAAAACCCATTGTACTAACTTTACTTACATCCCAGCTACTTAAATCTTGATTAAAGGAGCTAGCCTGGTAAAACATAAGCGCCAAGGTATTTGCAGAACTCATATCCCAATTATTCAAGGGTTGATCGAAACTAGTGGCCCCTTCGAAAGTGCCCGCAAAATCCTGTACAAGGCTTACATCAAAATTGTTGACTGATTGATTAAAACTAACGGCATTTTTAAACATTACTTTAATATCCGTAAGTCCTGTTGTGACCCAATTATTTAAGGGTTGATTAAAGCTTGATGCGCCATGAAACATATTCGAAATACTTTTGACATTTGTTAGGGTCCAGTTGTTTAAAGGTTGGTTGTAGGAAGTTGCATCCCAAAACATCCCAAAAAATAGGACAATATTGCTTACATCCCAATGTTCAATCGATTCATTGAAAGTAGTTGCACCACGGAACATTTGATTTAATGACAAGACATTGGAGAGATCAGGCGCGTCAGTGGCAGGGACTGTAAGATTGGTACATCCATAAAATGCAGTTTCCATACTTGACCATTGAATAGTTCCCCATTCCGCAATAGTCAATATTTTATCTTTATCTCCGCTATTATTAAAATTGATTCTAGGAAAAGTACCAGTAATTTGCACCTGATAGGTATCAGTAGTTAATCCTGAAATAGTGTAGCTACCTGTTATGCCATTATCTAAGCCATCTCCTATTCCTGAGCCGCTAAGATTGGTCCAGCTGATATCATAATTATACCCACCTCCGCTAGTGGGTATGGTGATTTGGGTGTCGTTAGTCTGCCAGGTGGTTATAAAGGAATTTTGAGCTTGTGTTGAAAACTCAAAAGCTAACATTAAATAAGTGGAGATGCCGGCTATTAATATTAAGTTTTTCATCTTGAGGTATTTTGATCCTGAGGAAGTGAAGGTAAGTGGAATGAGGTCAATTCTGCTTCAGTTGCATATAATGTTTCTGGTGTAGCACAATTCATTGAATCAATCAGATAGGGGAGTGCTATTGTTTTGATCGTTGTTTTCATATTTTGTGTTTCTGAATTGCCCACGGATTCGTTTAACTACAGTATTTCAATTTCCTTTTCGCAGTTCATGAGTAGCAACTAATGGGGAGAAATAGCTCTAATCATTCGTTAGTCTTCTAGTATTTCTTTTTAACAAAGACTTTGAAGCAAATTATCCTACCAATATTTAATATAATTTAATGATTTATCCACAGATCTAAAATCGATCAAGGACGAGTGCCTTACATTATTGTCCGAAGGCCCACTTTTATTGTCCGAAGCGTATTGATGGAACAAGAATTATCGCCATTTTGAAGTGATGAGAGTTTATAATCATTTTCATCTTTTGCTGGCATTAATTTTTTTATGTTATTTTACTTTGCTGGGAACTGTCCGTTAAGAATGCTGATGTTGAGTTTTATAAAACATCAGATAAATGGACGTTGAGTTGAGAAAAAAATGACGCAGGTTAATTTCGTATTGAAACCATCGACCAGTTTTTGTTAAAAGAATCTTCTGCCTAGTCCATGTTTTCCGAAAAGCTCAAGATCGAGTGATACCATGAGTGAATGGGTTCCGAAGCCTGTTAGGGCTGTATTGTTGACAGGCAATTCAAAGGCGTATCCCAATTTCAGTGTTTCTCCCACTTTCATTTGCGTATTCAAGCCAATGGTGCCGAAATTTCTGAAAGATGCCCCAAGCCAAATCGTCTCATTTAATAGAAAGGAAGCATTTAGATCCAGTGCATAATTATCTTTATCCATATACATTAATAGAATGGAAGGCTTAAATTTTAAAGAAAAGAGCTGATCGAAAATATAACCAGCACTTAAATAGTAGTGTCTCCTATATCGAGTACTTTCCATGCCTCCATCATTTACTTT
>NZ_FXAW01000004.1 GCF_900177665.1 Marivirga sericea | reverse complement strand
TCTGACCTAGTGGCAGCTGCTGATTATGTAGCTTCATGGGATGATGCTAATTTCGTATTTCATCCAGAAGCAGTGTTTTCATCAGATTTAGGTGTTGCTGATTGGAATGGAGTTGACGGTGCCAATAACAGTTTGCATTCATTGCTAATGAATGATACAGGAGGTAGCCAATTCATTATTACAGCTAGTGACGAGCTTATTGCAGCTATTGAGTCTCAAGCAGGTGATGTGAGAAGCGGGATGTTTAACACTGAGACTTTAGGTCAGGAGTTTACTAAATGGCAAGGTAACAAAGGAACTGTTCCTTTTCAGGAAAATATTCCGATTCTGAGATTATCAGAAGGTTACTTAATTGCGGCAGAGGCTTTAGGCCCTGGCGCAGGTGATCCTTTCTTAAATGCATTCAGAGCAGCTCGTGGTTTAGCGGGTGGTGTATCAGCAACGGTTGATAATGTACTAAGAGAAAGAAGAATCGAATTTATGGCAGAGGGTCATAGATGGTTTGATCTGAAAAGATTGGGAAGAGACATTTCTAAGCCTGCAGCTGCAGGAACTGGAGCTGTTCCTTACGAGGATTTTAGAATTCTTCCTAGAATACCTCAAGCTGAAATCAGTTTAAGTGAGGACATTTTGGTAAATAACCCTGGTTATAATTAATAAATTTTTTAGATATGAAGAAAATATTATATATAGTATATATCGTGGCTCTCGTACCATTCCTTACAGGATGTTTCGAAGAGCCTGGAACTTCAAAGTTGATCACAGATTTTACAGATCAGGGCTTTGTTGAGATAGTGGAAGCAAATGGTGGAGCTAGTCCTACTAAAAATTTCATAGCTGTTCCGGATGGGCAAAATGTTGCATCCTCAATAACTGTTTCATTTGGTGGTGCTGTTAGTAATTCAGCAGTTGAGTTAACATATGAAGTTGATTCAGAAGCCTCTACGGCAGTAGAAGGTGTTGATTTTGAGATGATTTCTGAAAGTACAATTACAATTCCCGCTGGTGAGTACACTGCTCCGATTAATTTTGAAGTTTCGGATGATAACTTGCAGGTAGACAACCCTGTGACTATCGTTTTCAGAATTACTAATGCTTCAGTGCCCATTTTAGAGGAATATGCTGAAGCGACTGTTACATTGGCAGTTTCGTGCCCAGCTCCTGATGCTATCTTTGGAACTTACAATGTAGTAACTACTGGTACAACGCCAGCAGAAGCAGAGGGTGTAACTAATGTGGTTGAAATCACTTCTGTTGATGGCTCAGATACTCAGCTACAATTTTCTGACGTAACAGGGGGACTATATAAAAATCATTATGAGTCAGCCGACAACCCTGGAATCGTAAACTATGTTTGTGGTGATCTAGTAATGGTTGACCAAGACGACACGGTTTATGGTGGCGATGTCTTTAATGGAACAGGAAGCTATGATGCATCAACTGGTCAATTAACTCTTTCTTGGTCTAACGGTTTCGGTGATGCGGGTATCACTGTTTTGACCAAACAATGACAGATGATATTCAAGATTTATAATGCTTTAATGGCGAAACGATTTGTTTTGGATTAATGGTTTATTTTAAAAAGATAGCACCAAAGGCTTGGTGTTATCTTTTTTTACACTTTTAAAAGATAAATTGATTCTATCAGACAATTATCTATGTGAATGTTTAAAGTCTTGGCTTTCATAAGTAAAGTAGCTCATCCGTACTTTTTATTTGTTGCGAGATAGCACCATTTTTCTGGGTGATTTCATTTAATTAGATTGAATTTCTTTTAAAATCTCCAGCACAGCGTTACTTGAACTTGGTGAAAGTTCATCTTGATATAATTGGAAAGGTAACGCTAAAGCTATTGGCTATTTTTATAGGAATTACCTCATATTACTTGAGTAGAATGAGGTCAAGATTGGCCAAAAAGAGAAAATTTCAAATTGCTACGTTAATTAACTTAAGTTAAGTAATAACGAAGCTAAAGTTAGTAACTTAAGATGTTAAGTATCAATAAGTAAGTATATCATAAAACTTAAAGCAAAAGATCCTTATGTACAGAAATTGGATTATTGCATTTATTTAAACTAAAACTTTATTAATTATGAAAAGAATTGAAACATTCAGCATTTTTACACTATTTATGACAAGTTTTATTATCTTATCCTGCTCTAAAGAGCCAGAGTCCTTAAAAGATAGATTACAACAAAATGAGGCTATTGTCATTGAAGAGGAACTAATGAAGGTAGCCGATGAAGTGGTATCTGAAAAAACGAATTCCAATGACTTAGAAGTCATAGTAGAAGAAATAATCGAATCAACAGCTGAAGGAGTTGTAGTAAAAGCCACTGGTGATTCCAGTCAGGAGACTGAAATAATAACTGCTGTGGTTGTTGAGGAGGAGAGAGAAACGATTAGCGAAGATAGGATAGAAATAATTGTCGAAGAAGCAATAGTTGACTAAGAAGAGTTGTAAGACTAATTTCTAAGAAGTACCATACAATGCAAAAGGGTATTTTATCGAGGACGTATATGATGACAGACCGCACAATTAGATATCTGAAATCAACGTTAGTGTGTTAACTCTGCTAAACATACCCTTTTTATCAAAGAGTTCACTGTGAAGAAAGTAATATGGGGCTTCCTAATATGGGCTTACAACTTTAAATTAGAATCAAACACTTTGAGTGATTGTGTGTAGTCTTCAATATTGTATTTTTAGATAAAACTTTTCAAAATAATTTTTATTTCAATGACATGGAAATTTGTCTTCCTTACAACTTTATTTTTTCTTTTTTCAACATTTAACCTTAAAGCTCAAGGGCTAAAATACTCACTAGCAGATTTCTATAAATATGATGCAGATTTGGCTCAGCTGACAGATAGCATTTTTAATACTTTAACTGAACGAGAGCGCATTGCACAGATGGTAATTACATCTGCCGGTGACCTTGGGAAATCAGATGAGACTGTAAAAGATTTAGTTGAGAAAAATTTAATTGGAGGCGTGGTATATTTGAAAGGCAAAGAAGAGGATCATAAATCTTTGATCAAAGACCTTAAGAAGATATCCACACATAATGGTAGCATTCCCTTGATAAATAGCATGGATGCTGAGCCAAGCTTATTTAACGGCAGGATATTAGGAACCGAGAAGATGGTGAATACCATTGACATTAAATCTCTCGAACAGTGTGACTCTGTTGTTAAAGTTATAAATCAAAAATTACGAGATGTAGGAATACATCACAACTACGCTCCAGTAGTAGATTTAAGTCCTAATAACGAAGCAATCAAATCGAGGAGTTTTGGTAGTAATAGAGATTCTGTTGTGATGCTGAGTAATCAATTTATTTCATCTACACAGTCTGATAATATTGTAGCCACTGCTAAACATTTTCCTGGCCATGGCTTAGTTACTGGGGATACGCACAAGAAATCCGTATACATCGATGGTCCACTTCAAGAAGTAGATGTTTACCGACATCTTATAGAAGATGGTGTTATTTCTATTATGGTTTCACATATTACAGTAATAAATAACGAACAATTTGGAACGAAGGGTTTACCCTCTAGCTGCTCTAGAACTATAGTCACAGATTTACTGAAAAATGAAATGAACTTTAAAGGTATTGTCATTACAGATGCCCTGAATATTATGAAAGCAGTTACAGTACTTGGTAAGGCTACTCTCAAGGCCTCAATAGCCGGATGCGATATGATTTTGATGCCTATTGATGAACTGCAAACAATTAATTGGATTGAAGAAGAAATGAAAGTTAATCCTGTTTATAAAAGGCAAGTATACCAATCGGTATTAAAAATATTGAGGCTTAAGATATGCTTGAATTTAATTTAGAGAAAGAGAAGAAAGGCCCGCAACTTATCATAAGAAGCTAATTATGAAGACTTACACATATGGGGAAGATATAAAATGTTGAGTAAAAAATTAATTTATTTGCTCTTAGTCATTTCTCCTAGTCAAGAGCTTTATGGTCAAAGAAGTTTCCGAAATTCTTCTAATAATATTGTTGAAGCCATACCATTTACACTTACAAGTCACAATAATATTTCTATTAAAGCTATAATTGGAGATGGTGATACACTTGATTTAATGTTTCATACTGCGGCTAACTCTGTGACATTAACAAGAGAAACTACCAGTAGATTAGAAGGTATTTCATGGGATGAAGAGAGTGATGTGGGCACCTGGGGAGGAAGAGCTGTATGGAGATCTAGTAATAATAACAGGATGAGGATCGGCCCTCTAAAATGGGACAGCCTTACTATTTATGAAGATGAAAGATCAGGACCCACAACGGATGGTAAATTTGGGCCACATTTATTTAAAGGCTACTTCATTGAAATTGATTTTAAGGACGGCTTATTGGTGCTCTATGAAAAATTACCAGAGAAGTCAAAGGAGTATCTTAAAATGAATTTGGTCAATATAGACGGTAATCTATTTGTAGAGGGGAAAACTACTATCGATGGAATGGAATATGAAAATTTGTTTCTAATTCACTCTGGCTATGGTGGGGCGCTATTATTTGACGATCAATTTGCTGTAGAAAGCAAAATTGGAGAAAGAATCGCAATTGTAGATCAGAAGGAATTAAGAGACTCATTTGGAAACGTGGTGAAGGTGAAAAAAGGACTGTTACCAAATTTCAAATTGGGAAATATTGAGTTGATACAAGTTCCTGTTGGCTTTTATCAAGGTCAAATAGGTCAGCAGCAAATGAGTATTATCGGAGGAGATGTCTTGAAGAGGTTCAATATGATTATAGATGCTGATAGAGAATCTATTTATATCAAAACCAATGATTTAACAAAATTGGACTATACCGAATTCTAAGAATAGGAGTCAGTTCAGATAAGTGAATTAGTCTCCCTTAGAGAGTTGTAAATAAATGATATTCAAAGCTTTCGGTAGGTACTGCTAAGGTCAATAAAAAGAACAATTTAACTTATAATCTATGCTTACAATTAAAGAAATTAGCCTGTTTATTATTTTCATAGCAGCTTGCATGCTTGCTCAAGCTCAAATAAAAGTGGAAAGAAATTTTAATCTCGAGTTGGCTGAAAAAGACAGCATCAAGTCGCTAAAACTAGAGAAGTCTCTGAATGCATTTTTAACCGAAGCTCAACAGGGGAAGTTTTCAAATGAGTATGTGGATTCTACGCATCAGAGAAAGTATGAATTCTTTTTTAATAAGCTGGTGGGCTTTGGTAAAAATAGTCCAGGTAGGGTGTTCAACAATCCTATTGTCATTAAATCTTATTCAGAAAGAGATGAAGGCGAAATCTATTTTATTACTTTTTCTCTATCAGGATCTCAAGATGGTCAGCCCTTTATTTATAGAATTGTAGAAGTGAAAGCCGTTCCTTATAATGATCATTACCGGTTTTACAGTCCTTTCGAAGAAAGAACATCGAACTTCAAATCTGAAGAATATGATAATATAACCTATTACTATAGTGGAAATTTCAATAAACAGAAAGCTTTGGAATTTTCGGAAATTAGAGATGAGCTATCAACGCTTACTCACACAGAAAAATCACCCTTAGACTATTATAAGTTTGAAAGTATAGACGAATTATTGAAATCATATGGGCTTATTTACAGTGCAAATAATTGTAACTTTTTATGTTATGATTTAGGCTTTACAGATAGCGAAGGCGAGATTTACATGACGGGAACAGATAATGAAAATTATATATTTGGCTATGTCGGTGACTATTTGTACTACAATCTTCCAAATCGAGAACAAATTTACTGGCCATTTGTAAATGGTATTTCAACCTATTTTGGGGGTTATGGCTTAAGCTACGAGTCAATAGAAGAATTAAAAGCACAATTTCGAAGCGAAATTGAAAGGAAACCAAATATTGATTTTTTAGAGGAATTTAAGAAAGGCAGAAAATCATCGGTCAATAGACATTTTTCTTATTTCGTAATGAGTGCCTTTATCTGTGAGGCAGTCATTAAAGATAAAGGATTTGAAAATGTTTTAAAGTTAGTCTATTCTGGAAAGGATGGAGGTTTATTTTTTGAAAACTTAAAGAAAGTTTTGGATGTGGACGAAACAGGCTTTCACGACTTTATTGAGAATCTGATTTATTCTTGAAAACACTTCCCAAAAGTACATTGCTTAATTGACCTTAGTACATAATTAACAAATATGAAAAATAGCTTAGTGCTCTCGATCATTACAGAAGAAATGCCCTATCAACGCTATAGGTTTGTAGGTGACGAAAAAGATACAGGAATCAAGCAAATATGGGAAGAATTAGTAATACCCAGAGGTGATGCCTATGATAAACCACTTATCGTTTTAGTTGGGCGGTGGACAGGGAGTATGGGAGAAGGAATATCTATAGGATTTGATAGTTTTGATAGAGCTGAAATCGTTGGTACCAAAATGGCTGGTTTATTAGGAGGGATCTGGGCTTTTGAATTGGATGAAACTAAAATAGGCTATCAATTCCCGGGTATAAAGCTTTACCATGTTGATAAAACTCCAAGAGAGGATTTTGTGCCTAAGAACAGAATCATTTCGAATTCTGATTATTTACCAAAGGCTAAAGAATTGATTTATAAGAGTGTTCAATAGCCAGACTAAGTTCGTTATGGAATGCGATTAGACTTCAGGCAGTTCACTTATTTTAGCATCAAAACTTCCAAATACCGAATTTGTAGCTGGAAGAAATGTCTGTTGGAATTTTTAGTGATTATGTGCTACCAAAGAGAAATTTAGAGAATTTATGAAATGTATTGTATTTGTATTCATGACTTTCTTGATCAGCAATATTGCAAACGGACAAGAAATAATCCCTTTCAATTTAAAGGATGATAATCGCATGTATGTCCAGGGAAAGATTAATAGTTCAGACACTTTAGATTTAGTTTTTGATTTAGGTGCAAATACGACTGTTATTAACAAAACAAGAATGGAGACAAAGAACGTACAGATTAAATTCGATACTGTGGTTTTGAATAAAGGTGGAAATGGCATTTCAAAGGAAGATAAGAGTTTAAGAAATCAAGTTTTGGTGGGGAAGTATAATTATGAGGGAGTAGATATACTGGGGATTGCTTACCCGGAAGCTGATATTCTAGATGGTCTAATTGGTTGGAATTTTTTTGAGAACAAAATAATACAGCTCAATTTTGAGAGCACAGAGTTGATCATTCACGATCAATTGCCTACACTTTCAGATCAATATAGTAAATGTAAAATCAAGTTTATTAGTGGTCTTCCTTACATAGAAACAATTATTTATAAAGGAAGGAAAAAAGTAAAGATATGGGCAATGTTAGATACTGGCTATAATTCTACTTTCAAAGTTTATTATAATACCGTGATTAATAATAAGCTTGATAATGAATTTTTATTGATCGGTGAGTCTATTAGCTACGGTACTGACGGGACCATTGCTGAGTCAGACTTAGTACTACTGCCAAAGATTAGTTTAGGTGATTTTGAGGTATATAATATGCCTGCTGACTTAGTTAAGACAAAGGTGGAATCAGATATTCCGGCTTTGTTCGGAGGTAATTTGCTCAAACGTTTTCATGTTTTTCTGGATTTCAATAAGAAATTGGCTTACCTCAAGCCCAATATTTACATAAATAGTAAATTTTAGAATAGGTGAATAAATAGCTTCTTAAAAATTATTATCTATTTTAAATCAGATGATCTTTCTTTGCTTTTGCCAGTGCAGCTGATTTACTATTCACATTTAGTTTGATATAAATATTTCTTATGTGCGACCTTGCCGTGTCTTTAGAAATAAAGAGCTCTTCTGAAATCTGGAAATAACTTTTCCCTTCTGATATCAGCTCTAACACTTCGGTTTCTCTTTTTGAGAGGGGAGAATCTTCGTTGATATGGAAATTTTGGATAACGATTCTTGCAATTTGTGGGCTCATGGGGGCACCGCCATTATCAAGCTGTATTAAAGAATCTATAATTTCCAGATAGTTAGCATCTTTTATAATATAACCTGCTGCGCCAGCCTTGAGAGCTTTAAATACAAGGTTAGGGTCATCATATACGGTGACAATAATACATTCCGTTTTAGGGCTTTTCTCTTTGATAATCTTAATGGTCTCGATGCCATTAATGCCAGGCAATTCTAAATCGACCATAGCAATGTCAGGTAAAGTTTTGTGCACTTCAGCTACAGCTGACTCCCCATCAATGTAGGTCTTTAAAACTCTAAATTTTTTTGTACCATTCACAATAAGTTCAAAGCTGTCGCGCAAGTCATCTTGGTCTTCTATGATTATTACTTTTTTCTTAAACATGCTGATTAATTTTTAATATAATTTTTGTTCCAGAATTCCCTTCAGTTCTTGAATTAAAGTCTATTTCAATTCCTGAACGTTTTGATCTGTGATGGATATGAGATAATCCTCCATTTTTGACATCCTCCTTATGAATGAATCCAACGCCATCGTCCACAATGGTAATCACAATATCGGTGTCATCGGAAAATGTTATGGATACGTTTCTTGCACTTGCGTGCTTATAAATATTGGTAAGTAATTCTTTTATAATCAAAGTTAAATCTCTACTCATTTTAACGTTAAGATGCTTCGGTTTCTTTTTTAGATTATTAAAGAATCTAAGATTAGTATCAGTGTTATGAAATAGACTTTCTGAGAATTCATTTATCAAGAAAAAGATCTCATGAATATTGTTGTTTTGGCTTTTTAATGACCAAATGAAACTACTTGTAGAGGAAAACAATTTCTTAGTGTTTTCTTCAATCTTATCAACTGTAGATACAAATTGTGAGGGGATTTCCTGCAATTTTAAAATACCAGAAAGATTAATAATTTTTGCTAAGTGATTGCCCATTTCGTCATGAAAATCAATGGCAATCTCATTTCTTACTTCATTTCTTATTTGTTCTTGAACCAAAAGTTGTTTTTCCTTTAATTCTAAGAATTTCTTGATCGAAAATAGAAGAATGAATAGTGCAATTAAAATTATACCCACTATAAAATAGGTTGTTTTATAAAAGGGGGGAATGATTGATAGTTTAAAAGAAGCTACATTTCTTTTGCTCGGGAACGGATTATCCTCCCAAACCTCAAAGGTATAGTCGCCAGGAGGTAATCTTTTATAAGTAGCTAATTTAGAGTTTTGCGCCTTATTAATCTGACGATCATAATTGACTAGTTTGTAGTAGTAAACATTATTTTTATTGTCAAATTGCATTGAATTAAATGCAATATTAATATCGTAAGTCGAATAAGGTATTTCTAATTTAGAGATGGAATTATTATTTTTAATAGGGTAGACTATATTTTTCTCTCCGTAGGTTACAGTTTCAATTATAGTCTGACTTTGATCATTATTTTTAATTTGCTCTATTATATTTTTTGGGACAGAAATAATCCCTGCAATAGTGCCGATCCAAACCTTGTCTTCAACCTCTTCTATAGCAATCAAAGAAGTTTCGGCACCCCCAAGGGTTGATATATTGCTCAGATTATATACTGTAAAAGAACTATCATTCCCTTCAATAATATCAACACCCTTGTTTGTTCCAATCCATAAATAGCCATTGATTTTTTTGATGAAATTTATTGTGTTTGACGATAACTGGGGTGTTTTGAGATGCCATATTACCTTTTGTTGAACCAGATCATATATTAGAATACCAGAACTAGCTGTTCCAATGAGTAATTCTTTTCTATTGTTAACATTTAATGTTGTAACAGCGAAGTCAGATTCCAATTTATTTTGCAAATTAATTTTTTTCAGGGAATCGTTAACGAGCTGGAAGACGTTTTTTTCATTTGCAATAAAAGTGTACTTTTGATAAGATGTAATTGCACCTGTCCACCCTAGTTTTATACTGTTATTATCAACAGAAAAATGTTTGACTGTATTTCCTACTTTACTGAAGAAGCCATTTCTTGCAGTGCCAATTAGTAGAGTGTCTTGATTTGCGGTAATTGATGTAATATAATATTTGAAATTAGATACTAGTCGTGGCGTCTTGTCATCAATACTTAGCTTAAACAATCCGCCTGGTGTACCCAAATACACGGAATCATCATCGAAAAGAGACATGCACCTCGGAAGTACATTCATGGGGTTTTCCAGCTTAATACTATCTTTTATTACTCCTTTCTCATATATCTTAATTCCATCAAAGTAGCTCAACGACCACACTGAATTATTTACGTAAACAAAATTACTATAGAGTGGTCCTTGAAATTGAGAATCTTCAATCAGCTGAATTTTTTTCTTGTGAATATTGAAAAAACCTACCATAGTGGCTGCCCAGATATTTTCGGAGGTCCGATAAAGCATTTTAGTTGTTTGGCCTAAAATCTTACTTTCTAATTTAAGTTGATTTTCCTCTTCTACATATAGATATAAACCCGATTTGGTTCCTATCCACCATTCATTCCTTATTTTTAGTAGAGAATAAATAGGTTCAGCTAAATCCAAGCTATATCTTTTTTTTACTACTAAATTTTTTTGATTTAGGGCAAAGAGGGAATCATCAGTTTGCATAAATATTTGGTCTTCTGATAGCAAACTATATTTGTAAACAGCATCACCATATTCAGCTTTTCTCGATCCTGGGTGCTTTTTGGGTACTTTTGGAACATTAGAAAATAGACTGTCAGCATCAATGTTTAGTTGAACAGAGGAGTTAGTATTAAAAAGTAAAAATGAGTTGTCTGACTGAATAATTCTGTAATTGTAGAAATCTTTAGCAACAAGAACTTTCTGCTTTAATTTTAAACTTTTAGAGTCAAGAATAAATGCCCATCCGGAATAAGTGAATACTATTATTCTATTTTTAACTTTAAATAACTTAGCAATTCTATCTCTTTGATTTTCAAATTCGGGCTTCAAATCTATATTTGCTCTTATTTGATTCGTGTTTTCAAGTTTACTAATTTCGGTAAAAGTGCAAATGTATTTGTTCTCATTGTCGGCAAATAAAATATCATTAATATAAGAATAACTTAAATCTTCATTTGCAGATTTTAGATCTACCCCATCCCACCTGTAAAGGCCTCCATGGGTAGTGCCTATCCAAATGAAACCAAAACGATCCTGATTAATAGTGGTCATATTACTGCTACTTAGTCCATAGGAATAGTCAATATGCCTAACATCAAACTTTTGACAAAATAGCGCTGTTGAATTAATAGAGAATACTATCAGTAAAAATAGGAATAATCGTATTTGCATTTATTAGTAGAATAAAGAAGCAATTTACGTTAATAAATTAGAAGATAATATCACCCAATTTGTATTAGTTAAAGTACTAATAGCTTGAATAGAAAACTACTTTGATTTATTAAATCAATTGTTTTGATTAAGGGAAGGTCTCCGTTTCTGAGTCTTAGATGACTAAATGAAGTCTATTTATAAAAATAAATACTTTTTGGAGTAATTGAAATTAAATTAAAACCAATAGGAGCTCATTTCAATCACATCAATTTATCTAGGTTGGAGTTTAGGCGAGTAGAAATCGCATCAAGTTCTTTTTTTAGGTCTCCAGTGTCAAAAAGAATAAACATATCGTATTGTAGTTTAAAAACGGTTTCACCATCCTGAAACAAAACTGATAATTTTTTCGGTAGCTTTTCGCCCGAAGTAGTAAATTCTCGACCAGCTTTCTTCATTATTAATGATTTTTCTTCTTCAGAATAAATGAAGAATCCATAGCGTAAAAAGAAATCAATACACCGTTCTTTCGACAAAGTCTTTTTAATTGAGATCTCTTTTGTTTTCATATGATTTTCTTTGTTTTGGGTTGCGGATTTTACCTGTAAAGAGGTTGTCACATTTTGTTCCTTAGGTGTAGACGAAAAACAATATCTCAGATTCTAAAAAAATATGTAAGTAAAAAAGCCCCGAAGTTGAATAATTTTGAAGAAGATTCTACTTTGAGGGGCTTTTACTTGTTAACCTGTTTCAAAGGTATTCCAATTTGTATCGGTTACAATCACTCATAATTGATGAAATATTTAGCAAATATGATAGCATTATTATGAGATAAATTGAGAGGAAGTACAAAAAAATACTTTTAAATGCCTGTAGAAGAGTTTTTAAATGATTTGTTAGGTTGATGCAAAATGTAGTATTCATATTAAATGATGACATTTACTTAGTCCTTGAACAGTTCTGCAATTTTCTTAAATCAGGTCATCTTATTAATTGAATAATAGCTATTACTCTCTAGCGAATTCTATTACTCGATTTAAAATTCACAAGAAGTTTAAAAATATTGCAATTGAGGAGTGTAGCTATTCATCAAACGGTCCTTAGTGTGCTATTATAAAGCTTAAAAATATCACGCAATTAAGACTAAGTAAAAACTTCAGCCTTCAATTAAATTTGCATAGTTAAGATCTTCTCGACAAATAGATAATAAGCAACACGGGTGATTTCTACTCAAATGTTGCTTACAATAGACAATACACAAGCTATCCTGCAATGACAGTGTGTTTTTTTAATAGAAAGCTTATTGAGGTTGAAGGTTGATCTTAACTTAGTGATGCTTTTTTACATAAAAAAAGACATTTATTGATTTTTATATTTAATGAATAAATTTTTCTACAGATGATTCCACAGCTTGGCAGCAAACAATCGACCATGAATATTTTCTTGAGTATTTTAATACTCATATTAGCATCGCCAGTACTATGTGCTCAAGCTAGAGTAGGAAGCAGCGTTTTAGATTACAAGGTTTATAATCTCCAATCTGAACATTTTCCTGGCCAACAGCGGACTGTAAAAATTTATCTTCCAGAGTATTACGATAGTTTAAAAAAATATCCTGTACTCTACACCTTAGATGGCAATACGCTTTTTAATATCACATCAAGCTACGTTTCTCATTTAAGTAAACTGACCATAGATGATGACGGTTACGATTATGGTTCAGATGTGATACCAGAGGCAATAGTTGTTGGTATATTTCATAATGATAGAGGGTATGAAACCACGCCTAACGTTAGCGAAATTCCAAATTCTGATGAAACAATATATAGGGAAGGTTCCCAGCGCCTGAAGGATTTTATATTTAAGGAAGTCTTACCCTTTGTAGATTCAAAATTTAGCACCTCTGGTTACAACGCTATTATTGGACATTCAAACACAGCCCATTTTGTGATGTCTTTACCTTTTCAAAAGAACAATCCTTTTAGGGGAATTATCTCACTTTCTTTAGGCGGATATTCAGATACCTTCAAAAACAAAGTGACATCCTTTTTGAAGGCGAATCAAGCAACCCAAGTGTTTATTGGATATGGTTCGAAGGATTTTGAATTCAAAGAATTGGCTCAACATCTTGAGGGAAATGTCGAAAATAAAAAGCTAAAAGTGATGCGATTTAATGCTAATCATAATGAAATGCCAGCTATATCATTATCACAAGGGCTGAAATTCCTCTTTAATGAGTATAGAAATATTAGTGATTTCGCAAGAAAGTCAACAGCCAAAGATTTTGATGTAAATGACTACTTAAGAGAGTACGAAGATAAGAATAATGAAGCTTACGGAATTAATACAAAAATGAAGGAAGATGATTTTTACAGCTTAATCGAAATGAGTATTGAGTCCAAAAATAAAAAGGTTTTTAATCAACTTATCGATTATGAAACCAAGGTACATGGCTATACACAGCAAACACATATGCTGTTTATCTATAATAAAAAGTTAGGTGATTATAAGAAGGCAATGCTGCTTGCAAAGAAGATGCTCGAGAGTCAAGATGATTTGGACCAACGCATTTTAAAAGCGAATCTGATGCAGTATTATAGCTTCTTTATGAATGATTTAACAGAAGATCAAAAAGCAATTAATTTTTTCCAGGAAGGGAAAAATAAGTTTGCGGACGCTCAACTTGAATTCAGCTACTTCATAGCTAAGGCTTGTTTGGAAAATAATGTAAATAAAGAACTAGGTGATGAAAACTTGGCGTACTGCTTCAAGCATTTTGAGGAAAACCGGTATTTCAGAAAGAGTGATTTGAAATCGCTTAGTGAAAAGTAATTGAAAAGATAAAAATGGTATTCCATTAAGCCTGAAGTGTTACTATAGAGTTTCAATGCAAATTGAACTTTATTTATAGTATTTTAATAATTGACATTAGTGTACTGCTAAATGTGTTAGAGTTTTGAGCGAATAATCATACAAAAGAGACTACTTTTTTAACGCATTGATGCTCTATTTTTACATTAAAGTAGATGTCACATTCTTTTCTAAGGCGTTACTTACTTGGTGGAACATATTTATATACTACACCAAGTATTTGGTCTAAAAATAGCTGATGATGTAGATGTAGACTATTATTTCTAGAGTAAAAAATACTTTGAAGTTATGATGATTCTATTCCAGACATATTTTTTGTAGGGATAAATATAATGTATGATGCTTATAAACATGAATTTAAGAGGTTGGTTTATTTTATTGATGTTGTCATTTACAATCTTAAATGGTTGTATTAACAAAAATGAAAGTAACAATTACTTAAGGATCGAAAAAACCACAGATGAAATCCGTACCAAATTAGTAGCACTTAGAAGAGATTTTCATGAAAATCCTGAGCTTGCAGGAAATGAAGTAAGGAGTGCGAAGATTATTGCTAAGTATTTAGAGGAGTTAGGTTTAGAGGTTAAAACTGACATTGCTGGAAATGGAGTAATAGGGATACTTCACGGTGAATCAGCTGGCAGAAATATAGCTTGGAGAGCAGATATGGATGCTTTACCTAATGATTTTTTGGATGACGTGCCTTTCAAATCTAAAAATGAAGGTGTACAACATGGTTGTGGGCATGATGTGCACATGGCGATTGGTCTTGGAATTGCTGAGGTATTGGCCAAGAATAGAGATCTTTTGAGCGGCACAATATATTTTATCTTTCAACCTGAGGAAGAACCATTTAAAGGAGCAAAGAATATTGTTCAGACCAAGGATTTTTTAAATATGAATCTCGATGAGATCTACACCTTGCATGTTACCGCTTTGCCTGTAGGGAAAATTATGACTAAAGCGAATGAGCTCTATGCCTATCAGAAGCGAATAAAACTTTCTTTTAAGAAGAGTATCTCTCAAAAAGAGTTGAAAGATTTATATGAGAAAATTAGAATTGAGACATTAAGGACTGTAGATGGAAACAAACCGTGGGAGATACCACTAGCATTTGATACTACACGAGGGCTGTCCAACGCAAATACTATGTTCAAAGACTATTTTTTTATGGAAGAAAATTTTGTAATCCACGAAGAAAGTAATCAATGGGAATTGTTAGCTGATGCTTATGAAACAAAGAAGTCAAATGTATCTAATATATTGTCAAACATAATAGAAGTAATTAATAGCAGTGGCTATGAAGATAAATTCATTTCTGCATCTTTTATTCAAGAAAATCCAACTGTAATGAATGATGAGAAATTAACAAGTGAAACTAGTCGATTCCTTGAAAATAGGTTTGGCAGTGAACTACTCATGCAGGACTATGGACAAATACCCTATTTCAATGATGACTTTATCTATTTTCAAGAGAAAATACCTGGAGTATATTTTTTATTGGGTGGTTCAAATAAGGAAAAGGAGATAAATGCAATGAATCATGCTCCAAATTTTAGAGTAGATGAAGAATGTATAAGAGTCGGGGTCAAAACTTTTTCCTCCTTGATGTTGAACCGGGCTGAAAGTGAGAAATAGGCATGCTATTTAGGCTTTATTTTAGAAAGTTGAAAGATCATATATAATAAAACAAAAATATGAAAAACGCCAAGATTATACTTTTTGCAATTTTAACACTCGGAGCTTTGAATCTCAATGCCCAAACCGAAATTGAGCTAATCCAAGAGACTTTAAATGATTATATTGAAGGGACAGCTAATGGAGAACCTGAAAGATTGAGAGATGCATTCCACGAAAATTTCAAATTGTACTTTGTTTCGCAGGATAGTTTAAAAATTTGGTCAGGTAAGCACGATATAAGTAATGTAACACCGGGTAAAAAAAGTAATCGCATCGGTACAATTATTTCCATAGATTATGAAAATAATGCTGCAAGCGCTAAAATCCAAGTTGATATGCCTGATAAGCGAAGAATTTATTCAGATTACTTACTCTTGCTAAAATATGAAGGTAGATGGAAAATAATCCAAAAATCTTTTACTTATGTCTCTTACCCTTAATAAAATACAGGGAATAGAAAAATCAGCCTTTCTTAGGTTAAATTTTATAATAACTACAACTAGTGCAATGCTGTTTTCTTTACTTTTATCATGTGGGAGACAAGAAGAACGCGTTATTTTTTTTCTACATAACCGATTTTTAGAAACGCATGATTTAAATGAGATTCATCCAGAATTTGGACGGACGGAATACTATGAAATAATTCAGGAATTTGAAAAAAATAATTTTACGGTTATTAGTGAAAAGAGGGATGCTAACCTAAATGCCAGAGATTACGCAACAGGAATAGTAGACCAAATTGACAGTTTAATAAGAAAGGGAATAGAACCTAATAAAATCACGGTTGTCGGCACATCCCAAGGTGGTTATATTGCACAATATGTTTCGACTTTTTGTAATAATCCCAACCTAAACTTTGTCTTCATAGCAAGCTTTAGGGAGTCGGACCTTCAAAATATACCAGAAATCAACTATTGTGGTAACATTTTAACAATTTATGAAAAATCAGATCCCTATGGGGTTTCGGCTGTGGAACGAAAGAGAAGGTCAAGCTGTGAAATCGTCAATTTTAAAGAAATTGAACTAGAAACAGGATTGGGTCACGGTTTCTTGTTTAAGCCTCTAAAAGATTGGATTGAGCCCACAATAGAATGGGCAAAGGGAAATTATAATATTATATGAAAATGTTACTTATTTATAAAACACATATTTCTTTTATTTGGCACTACGTGCTGCAGCTTGGTGTCTTGAAAATATCAAAGTATCTAGTAGTCAGTAAACTCCCCCTTTAGGAAGGTCGCATATCATAAATTATTTATAATTGAATATTAAAAAATATGCAGGTTTTATATTAAAAAAAGAACAGAAACTACTATGAAAAGAACAATGGTTTTTACAGCAATACTTTTATCTGTCTCATCTGCATTTGCGCAGGAGAATAAGTTTATTAAAGAATACTTAGAAAGGTTGGAGAGGTCAAAAGACTATTTGATTCTAGTTGCTGAAACAATGCCAGAAGATAAATATGACTTTAAGGCAACAAAAGAATCGATGAGCTTCGCGGAGAATTTAATGCACATTGCTTGGGCAATGGATTGGCATAGTGAATCGCTAATGGGAGGGCGTGAGGCCAGAAATTGGGAAACGGACGTAGAACTGAAGGTTGATCAGAAGTCAAAAAAAGAGATGATCGCAACGATCGACTACACATTTGATAAAACCATTGAGTTCATTAAAAATTTCGATACCAATAGACTTGAAGAACGATTAGAGTACTTTGGAGCGAATAGAACTAAAAGACAGATTTTGTTATTACTCACTGATCACATAACGCATCACAGAGCACAAATGCTTGTTTATATGCGATTGAATGGATTAAAACCACCAAGATATGTATTATACCAATAGCACTAGAAAGTATGGTCTAAATTGGTCTTTACATAACAAGGTCGCCAAAGCTGAATAAAAGACATTTTAATCTAAAATGCTGAGCTTTGATAGCAGAGGCTACTAGAATTTTGATGGAAAAAATAGAGAAACGAAATATTGGAATTGATGTATTGCGAGGTTTAAGTATTTTGGCTGTGATCCTCTTGCACCTTAATATTCATTTCGGGATTTCAAATACTTTTTTAAAGGAACTGCTACCAGCTAAATTGTTTTCCTTACTGTTTTGGAGTGGATTTTATGGTGTTGTAGTTTTTTTTACGCTTTCAGGCTATCTAATTACAAATTCCATTATTAGAAAATGGACGTCACTCTCCAAAATTGACATTAAAATGTTTTATTGGCAGCGTTTTTCAAGAATTATTCCGTTGCTTACCGTATTATTGTTAGTATTATCCATTTTACATGTTTTGGATGTTCAGGGTTTTGTCATAAACGCAGATCAAACATCCTTAGGTCGAGCTATTTTCTCTGCGTTGACTTTTCATATCAATTGGTTAGAAATCCAAGTTGGCTATCTTCCAGCAAACTGGGATGTATTGTGGTCAATTTCAATAGAGGAAACTTTCTACCTGTTCTTCCCAATTATTTGTCTGTTTCTTAAAAAGGAATGGCGATTTTTAGTGATTGTAGGCTTATTTTTGGTTGTGTCACCTTGGGCGCGTACACAACTTTTCGAGGGAAACGAACTGGCAGATAAAAATCATCTAGCATTCGTAGATTCAATAGCTTTAGGCTGCATGACAGCAATTATTACTTCAAAACTCACCTTTTCCAAAGCTTTGAATTATTTTTTTTTAACTCTAGGATGGTCAATGGTCATTCTGATTTTCGTTTTTAAGGGCTTCATCTATAAAGCTGGAATTGTGGATTTAGGGTTAAATATCACCATTCTCTCCGTTGGAGTTTCTCTCATTCTATTTTGGATGCACGAAAAACACAAGTCAAAAGAAGAAAACAGACATTATATTTTTGGCTGGCTTAGAAACATGGGTATTTATAGTTATGAGATTTATTTAACTCATATGTTTATTGTAATTTTTGGAGCGCAACTTTTCGAAAAGTTAAGTATTGGGTCAAATTGGCTAATTCCCTATCTAATTTCTCTATTACTTATTTCATACTTTCTGGGGAAAATAATTTTCCACAAGTTTTCGGAACCTGTGAACATTTGGCTACGAAGGAAACTAAACAATTAGAAATTCTTCTGAAAAGAGAAATAGAACATTGAACCTCTTTCGGGTTCAGAATTTCATTATCAAATTTTAAAATTTATGGTCATCTCTTTGAGGTTAAAGTTTGCTTTTTTACTAATAGTTACTGTTTTATTTGCCTTTACTTTTTTGATTTCGGAACCGAAAAAGACGGCATTAAAAGTACCTGAAGTTACCCAAAGCACAATAATTACAGGAGCAGAAAGGACGGATAAATACGTTCCGCTACTAGCAGGCAAAAGAGTCGCTGTAATGGCTAATCCCACAACAATAATTGGAAAGCGACATTTGATTGATAGCTTATTGCTTTTAGAAGTAGATATCGTAAAAGTATTTGCCCCTGAACACGGGTTTCGTGGAAATTACAGTGCAGGAGCAAAGGTCAGTAACGAAGTGGATGAAGCGACAGGAATTGCCATAATATCCTTGTATGGCAAAAAGAAAAAACCCAGTAAGGAGGATTTAATAGATGTAGATATTGTGATTTATGACCTTCAGGATGTTGGCTGCAGGTTTTACACTAATATCAATGCTCTAGCAAACTTGATGGAGTCGTGCTATGAGAATGGTAAAAAGCTAATCATCTTGGATCGACCTAATCCAAATGGCTATTTAATAGACGGTCCTGTTTTAGATCTGAAATATAAATCGGGAATAGGTCAATTTCCAATTCCCATGTCACATGGACTCACAGTGGGGGAGTTTGCGATGATGGCCAACGGTCAGGGTTGGTTAGAAAATGGCGTGCAATGTGATATAGAAATAGTCCCAGTTGCTAACTATTCTCATGACTTACCCTATAAGTTGCCTGTAAATCCATCACCAAACCTTAATTCACAACAAGCTATTTTGCTATATCCTTCAACATGTATGTTTGAAGGCACTTATCTTAATCACGGGCGTGGCACAAATTATCCATTCCAGATTCTTGGGAGTCCTGCGCTAAAGGATATCTATAATTTTAGTTTTACACCGATCGGAATAAAAGGAATGGCGGAGAATCCAATTTTTAACGGACAAGAGTGTTATGGAATCGATCTTCGCAATCACGATGTAAATAAACTTAGAGAAGAAAAACAGATTAACCTATCCTGGATTTTAGAACTCTATAGTGTTCATCCAAAGAAGGAAAATTTTTTCAATTCAAATTTGAGTAATCAGATGGGCTCTATTGAATATTTAGTTGGCTCATCTTTGTTTAGGGAGCAAATAATAGATGGTGCCTCAGAGCGCGAAATCCGAAATAGTTGGGAGCCCCAGCTTTCAGAGTATAAATCGATGCGCTTGAATTATCTTCTTTATCCCTAAAAAAACACCTGCTGAATATGCGAAAATTAGTACTTATTTCTTTTGTTATTTTGCTTTTGATGAGCTGCAACTATAGCCAACAGGCTTTTAGTGATTATGAGTCCGAAATTTTAAAAATAGAAAAGATACACAACAATCTATTTGTCCATACTTCATACTTACAAAGTAAAAATTACGGGAAATACCCATGCAATGGGCTGATTTATATTAATAGTGATGAAGCCATTATATTTGATACTCCTACTAATAATAAAGCAGCATCGGAATTAATTCAGTGGGTTGGTGAAAAGAAGATTAAAGCCGTAATTGTTACTCATTTTCATGTTGACTGCTTAGGAGGTTTGCAAATGTTTCATTCAAAATCAATTAAATCTTTTGCTACAATAAGGACTATCGAACTTGCAAAAGAAAATATCCAAATATTACCTGAGTATAGTTTTGAAAAGTCGATGGAATTTGACGTTGGAAATGAAGTTATATACGCAAAATTTTTCGGAGAAGGACATACAGAAGATAATATCGTTGGATACATACCAAGTAGAAAAACTTTGTTTGGAGGATGCCTAATAAAGCATATGAATGCGAAAAAAGGAAATATATCCGATGCTACAACAGATGATTGGCCCGAAACAGTCGAAAATATAAAAAACTATTTTCCTGAGATAGAAATGGTAATACCTGGTCATGGAAAAACCGGAGGTCCAGAGCTTTTAGATTATACTATCCAACTTTTTGAAAATTAATTGAAATTCCATCTGTGTACTCAAGTTTTTTGGATTAGGACAAAATAAAAACAAGAAAACCACTAGCTAGGTAGCATCTTTTATACTTAATATAAAAACAAAAGGTAAAGCTACTCTCAGCTAGAATGGCGATTAAAGAGGATTTAAACCCTTTGGCATCTCAAGACCATTAATCAGTTTATTCGGACGGGTTTTCCGTGAAAACGTTAAATCCTATTTGATCATTTTTGACTTTCTGAGAAGCTCATTCTCGAGCTTCAACAACTTCCTAAGTTATTTTTTTTTGACTAGAGCTTGTTCTTATCCAGCAAAGAAAGTTATCGGCAAAGAGCAAATAGTACAATTTGGGTGATAGATAAGTTTTAAGGTCGATATACTTTTAAGCAAGTAATAGGGATCATGACAGATAATATTTTATTACACCTTATCAATACAATATAGATTGTAACTAGAAGGTGTATTTATAAGGTCGAAGGGGAATAAGCTAGATGATTTGGTTTTCAACTCTAAATAGAAAATGGATCATGGCTTTTATATTGATTGTCACATATTTGAAATCATTTCATATGTTATCAAATAGTGTTTCAAGCAAAGCAATTCATTTCTCAGACATAAGAAGACTTCTGGTATAAGGATTAGAAATATGCAGATAAACCTTAATTGGACTTGTTATGGTAGTACAAGAAGTGTCGGATTACTTACTGATTTAATTCTAAATTATTAAATTTTCTAAAAGCATGAGATGCCTAAATTGTGATAGCTTAGTGGAGAAAAACTTTTGTGCTGTTTGTGGGCAAAAGAATTCAATACACCGATTTTCTTTGAAAGATATTTTTAGTCTGGGGATCTTTAATGGTATTTATATGCTTAACAGAGGATTTTTCTTTACAATTAAAGAACTCTTTACCAGACCCGGTCATAGTATAAGAGAATATTTAAATGGCAAAAGAATTAATCATTTCAATGCTTTTAGCTTGTTAATCTTGCTGATAACAGTTGTCTATTTAGTCGATGGCTATTCAGAAATTAAAATAGCAGACTTAGTGGGAGAAGACGATAATGTTAAAGGTTTTACACAATCCATTGAGTCCTTTATGAAGGATTACCCTAAGGCTATCTATTTGATTAACATCCCTTTAATGGCTATTGCATCATACTTTAGTTTTAAAAAAAGTAAAATAAATTTTGCTGAAAATATTATTTTAAATACTTATGTTTCAGGGGCCTTAATTATTTTAACATTTCCTTTGACAGTTTTAAGTGTTTTCTATAGTGGAAAGGATATCCTCATTCTCATGTTTCGAGCAACGCCATATTTCACTTTTGCTTACGTTTTCATAGTTTACTATCAATTTTATTCCTCTTTTAATTTTCGAAAAGTTGGATTGATTGTGAGGTCTGTATTAGCAATAGGAATATTTTCGGCATTACAAGTAGCCGCCATTGTAATATTATTGTTCGCTAAGAGTTGAATGGGATTGAAAATACAAATTGAAACACATGGACCTGATCAAAAAAAAATTTAATTGAATATGCCTACAATTACTAATTGATAACTGTAAATCTGCAGCGAGGCTGTAGTGTTGCTGCAAATTAACCAGAATTTTACTGCAAAATTGAAGAATAGTAAAATACAAACATGGATAAAAAAACAAGATACTTACTCATTTTGATTGGATTTCTTTCAGTGGCCACCGGTATTTACGGAGCATTTAAGACAGGAGAAATTATAGACTCTTTTAGTGGAGTGATAATTGGTCTATCAATAGTTGTGATTGCACTTATTGAAAGAAATAAAAAATCATAACAAAGGGTTTTCATTGACTTTTAGAATTAGTCATTAAAAATCTCAAAGAATTGATCTCAAAGAGTCTCGAATCTGTAATCCATCTAAGTTAAATGAGTTAAAAAAAGCGCTTTCTACTTTTTTATTAACTAAAGTGAACGATTGCTAACGCATCCTCAGTCTATTTTTGCCTTATAAATCATAACTAAAAATAGATAAGAAAATGAAGGTAAAAATTTTAATGATAGGAATTGTTCTGTTCATGAGTTTTAATTCGGGGCTAAAAGCGCAATATTCGAAGAGTGATAGTACTTATAAAGAGTGTTTTGTTGGCAGCACCTTATTTATGCTAGGTAATTTATCTCCTGTAAATAGACCTGATTATGTTCAACTGAACCTTGGGTATCGAATTACAGGAAAAGATGTAATTTCCTTAGAACTAAAAACTTGGAAGTATGCTTGGTCACTTGGAATTAACCCGCTTACAAATGATGCATATGGAACACCTGAGGAGGAGTTCCCAGGTTATATTCGTGATTTTGGCTTCGCATTGGCTTACCAGCGATTTTTGTGGAAAGGTTTATATGCTGAACTTAATGTAATGAATGCATGGCAAACTTTTGTGAATGAAGACGGCAATAAAATTGGCAATGGATTTCATATTTTCAATACTTACCGTGTTGGTTATCACGTTAAACTTTTTAAAGACAGATTTTTCATTCAACCATCAATCGCAATTACTCATCGTCCTTACAGTTCAAAAATGCCTGATGGATTTCAACAGTTGAATGATAAATGGTCTAAATTCCTTTTCGGTGAACCAGGATTGCATTTTGGTTTCAATTTCTGATTGTAAGCATGTGTTAAAATGAAAGCAGCTATCTGTACAAAATATGGCCCACCAGAGACTTTAGAGATCGATCAGGTTGCCAATCCCGTCCCGAAAGATGATGAGATACTTGTCAAAATTATTTCCACAGCAGTAAATTCAGCAGATGTTAGAGTTCGTGGAATGGCTGTTAGTGGCATTCTTCGATTACTAATGAAATTTGTGTTGGGATTTACCAAACCTAGAAAACCAATTTTAGGAACCGTTTATTCTGGCATTGTCATTGGTATGGGCCTAAAGGTACATAAGTTTAATTTGGGGGATAGGGTTTGTGGTTTAACTGGATATGATTTCGGAGCTTATGGAGAGTATGTTACTGTAAAAGAAAACAGTGTGGTGTCTAAAATGCCGGAAAAATTGAGTTTTGATGAGGCTGCTTCTCTAATTTTTGGGGGACAAACAGCAATATATTTCTTAGATAAACTCAAGATAGCAGAGCGTAAGCAACCTAAAGTATTAATTATCGGAGCTACAGGCTCAGTTGGTACTGCTGCTATTCAATTAGCAACCTATTATGGAGGCCTAGTTTATGCGGTATGTGGTTCAGATGGTCGAGCGCTTATGGAGTATTTAGGAGTTTCAAATATCATCTATTACGACAAAGAAGATTTCACGAAATTAGACATGAAATTTGATATTATTTTTGATGCTTTTGGTAAGACCAAACGGAACAGATGTAAGCACCTGCTTGAAAAAGGAGGTGTTTATAAAACTGTCGGTGGTTTGGAGTATGCCTCGGAGTCAGTTGATCAATTGCGACTGATCATGAGGTTATGGAAAAAGGGAGTATATAAGGCAATAATTGATAAAGTGTATGCTTTAGAAGACATAGTGGAAGCACATCGATATGTAGAAAGTGGAAGGAAGAAGGGGAATGTGGTTTTAAGTATAGGTGATAATCCTGACTCTCCAATTAATTTTGATCAAGAGATTCAGAAAATAAGCGTAGGGTAAAAAAAGATAGATATTTGAGTTAAGAATATGAATTAACTTTTCGATAGATCCAGTACTTTATCAGATATCGAAACATCTCAATAAAAATCAAATGAAACAAATAATTCTAGTAGTATTTTTTCTAACCATTTTTGGTTGTAAAGAAAAAACAAAGGTACCGCAAGAAAATTCGCAAACTCAAACGGAATTACAGAAAAAACTCAAGAAAACTGATTTGCCGATTGAAGTTATACAAGCAGATGTATCTTTTTTAAGTAATCCGATATTTGCAAACAATTCTGTTCACTTAAGGTATGAGTTGAATATTTCAAATAATTATAGAATACCTTTTACTTTAAAAAAAGTTGAGATATACGATTTACAAAAAGACGAAGTCCCAATAGCTTTATTCGATACTAAATATATTGAGGAACATTTTGATAGACCTGGAAATAACGATTTAGATGATTTAAAATTACTTTCAGGAAATGAATTTGGCATTCTAAACCTCAATCTTATTTTCAAGAAAGAACAATCATTTCCAGAAAAAATCTTTCACAAACTCTATTTTGAAAGAACGAAAAGCAATGGAGAAATAGCAATGCATCCAATGGAAGTTGCAGTTATAAAAATACCAGAAACAAACAAATTCTCTATAGGTTTACCTTTCAAAACCAAAGGAAAATGGCTTTATGAAGCAGAAAGCCATCAAGGTGCTCGATTTCTAACAGAAGGTCGAGTTAACTATCCGCAAAGGTTCGCAATAGATTGGACACTTATTACCCCTAGTGGTAATTTTGCTTATAACGACACTAAGGAGAATGAGAATTGGGAAACCTACGGCATTGAAATAATTTCAGTAGCGGATGGAAAAATTGTCGGAGTTAAAGACGAGATTATAGAAAACGAACCTCTATCCAGGGATATGGCTGTCCGTATAACTCGTGAAACAATTGGAGGAAATTACGTCATAATCGATATTGGCAGCGGTCGTTATGCGTTCTACGGTCATTTAGTTCCAAATAGTCTAAAAGTAAAAATTGGAGATACAGTTAAAAAAGGACAAGTTATTGGTTTATTAGGTAATAGTGGAAATTCAGACGCACCGCATTTACATTTTCATTTGGAAACTAAAAGTAACACCTTTTTTGGCGGAGAAGGAATTCCGTTTCATATTGATAGATTTACACAGCTTAATAATTATTCCGAACAACAAGTAATGGATTTATTTAATAATAATAGTGTTTCATTAGATAGCCTAAATCCAGTTAAGAAAACTAACGAATTGCCGATTGGATTTGGACTAATCGAAGTTGAATAATTCGAAGTAAATTTGTTTTATAATACACTTATTATACAAACCTAAACAATGATGAAATCAATAATAATTTCAATAATAATGTTAACCATATCATTTAAAGCAGTTTCACAGGATGTCAGTTTCATAAATGCTGACGGAGTCTTTTCAATTGGCACACAATCCAACAGAACTGCATCAATTTCTCTAATTGATTTTGATAAAGACGGCAATTTAGATGCATTAGTGGCAAATGGTAGACATTGGGCAGAACAAAACTATTTATACTTCGGTGATGGAAATGGAGGTTTTAAAACAGCCCAACCAATTGGAAAGTATCTTGATGCTTCATATTCTATTAAAAGTGCAGATTTAAATAACGATGGGTTTATGGATGTTGTCGTTGTAAATGATAATATTAAAAACAGAATATATTTTGGATCTGCCGATAGCAATTTAAAGAAAGGGATTCCATTTGGTTCATTATCGCCTTCTCGTAACCTTGAAATAATGGACATTGATAATGATGGAGATTTTGACTTGATTATTTCAAATAGGAAAGCCAAAAAACGAAATCTATTTAAACAACGGACAAGGCAATTTTGAAATCATTATTACTTTTGGAGAAGAATCCGACCAAACAATTCAAACCAAAATTGCTGATATGAATAATGACGGTTTTTTAGATTTAATAACAGCCGAACGGCAATCAAAAAACAAGGTTTATCTCTATGATGGTAAATTAAATTTCACCCATATTATTAATTTCGGAAATGAAAATGGAGATTCACGTTCTGTTGATATTGGAGATTTTGATAGAGATGGGTTTTTGGATATTGTTGTAGGAAATTTAGGTTCAAAGAACAATATCTATTTTTCTGATAAAAATTTAAGTTTTAAAACATTATTTGATTTCAAAAAGGAACGTTTGACTGCATCGATTAAGGTAGCTGACTTAAACCAAGATGGATATTTAGACATTGTAGAAGGAAATTCAGAAGAAAGGAATTATGTTTATTTAGGGCAAAAGGATGGGAATTTTAAAGAAATTGGTTTAAGAGAAGATTTGAAAGATGATACTTATAATATAGAAATAGGAGACTTAAATAACGATGGATTTCCAGATATAGTAGAATCAAACTCTGCAACTTGGAATTTACATTACAGGACTCGGAAGTAATAACTATTGTCAAAAACGTATATAAAAATCCATTGAGCCTGACACCTTCGAATCTTTGGCCACCCTGGATAAAATACCAAATGAATATGCTTTTGCTAGACAGTTCTATAGACACCCTAATAAAGGGTTCTTGGACAGATGTTAAGAAACTAGGTAAACTAATCTGTAACCACCTATTCAAACAATTGACAGTTGAAACTTTTGTCTTTATTCGGGAAAATGAAACGTGAACTATACTATTTATCATATATCAGAACCTCATAATACAAATGAAATGAAATCAATTAATCGTATAATAATTATATTTTTGACTTTAGGATTTAGTGCTTGCGGAAACGAAAAAAATGAGCGGTCAAAAATGGAACAATCAATTTTAGGTATTTCGTCTGAATTGATGATCGACCATTTCAATATTTGGGTGTCAAATCCAGAAAAAGCAAAAGAAAAGCTGCTTAATATCGGTTTTAACTCCATTCCCGACTCCCTTTCTCAAGTTCATACAGGACAAGGAACGGCTGGAAAATACTTTTACTTTTTAAACGCGTATCTTGAACTTATTTTTGTTTATGATCAAAATGAGTTTACAAATAATAACATCATAAATGAGCAATTAGATTTTGCTGAAAGAAATGATTACAGAAAAAATGGTGCGTCACCATTTAGTATTGCTCTTAAATTAAAAGATTATGATGTAGAGAAAATTCCATTTGAGAAAATTAGATACCATCAAAATTGGATGGAGAAACAGGCGAACATCTATTCGGCAAAAAATTCAAAATTGCGTTTACAGGAACCCTCTATTTTTGTAGTTTATCCAGAAATTGAGTCTGACACCTTCGAAACTTTGGCCGACCTTAACAAAATACCAGATGAATATGCATTTGCTAGACAGTTCTATAGACACCCTAATGGGGCCAAAAAAATTACTAAAATCATAATTAAATCACCAAAGTTGGATTCAAATACTAAGACGATTCAATCTATAAATGGCATAAAGAACATAAGGGTTAGAAATGGGACAGAGAATTTGATGCTGCTTTATTTTGACGAAAACGTTCAAGGCAAATCATTTGATTTACGACCTGATCTACCTCTAATTGTATATTTATAAAAAAGTCGAGCAGTCAAAAGATGATTTCAACATTTAATAGCTCGAAAAAGGTAATCGGATCCAATACTGATTATGCTCGATAGCATATAACTGCTCTTTATATTTTTGGTAGAGAAATGGTTCCAACTAAATGGAAGAGCAAAGAAAGGAAGGCAAAAGAGTTTATAAATTATCTGATTAACTATGGAATTAAGTAAAATTAACTTGGATTCGAAGCTAAAATCCTTCAATGAATATTGGACGCCAAAAATAGTTGGGGAGTTGAATGGACAACATGTGAAACTTGCTAAGTTTCGTGGTGATTTTGTCATGCATAAACATGAACAAGAAGATGAATTGTTCTTTGTCATTAGCGGTAAACTATTCATCCAACTAAAAAGCCAAACCTTAGAATTGAATGTTGGTGAATTTGTTATTATTCCAAAAGGAATTGAACATAAACCTTATGCACCAGAAGAAGTGAGTGTAATGCTATTTGAACCTGCCTCTACCCTAAATACTGGAGATTCTAGAAGTGAATTGACTGTTTCTAAATTAGACAAAATATAGTGAATACTGCAATAAGGTGTGGCCTCATAAATATTGAAAGGATATAAAAAAGGAAAGCAAGACTTTGGAAAGTATAACAAGGAAAGATCTGGTGTACAGTAACCATTACATTCGTTAGTGCAAGCTACCCTAAAGGTAGTGTAATTGAATTACAAGCATGTGTTGTCTGATTATAGCAAAATAACTTGCGCTCAAGCAACAAATCAATAACAAGTGCCTGAAATCTAATTAAATTAAAAAAAATAAATCAATACATTGCATTACTATGTATTTTGTTATATACTTGTATTGTGAACGAGGAATTTATACTTAAATGGAAGTCTCAAGTCAAAAAAGGGACACTGGCTTTTATCATTCTAAGCGTGTTAGAAGGGCATGAATATTATGGCTATGAATTGATTGAGGCAGTTAAAAAATTCACGGCCATAGAAATTGCGGAAGGAACGCTTTACCCACTAATGAACAGGTTGAAAAAAGAAGGCTTAGTTAGTTCTAAATGGGTTGAACAAGAATCTGGAATTCCTAGAAAATATTACGTGCTTAGTAATGCTGGGAAAAAGTCGCTCCATGAAATGACAGTGTATTGGAATGATTTGGGAGTTGCTATTAATAAAATATCAAAGTCAAAATGATGAAAGAGATCGAGTTTCAAGATAAGACATGTCAAAAGCTATATGATAATTATATCCTGCGCATTAAAAGGCAGACTTCTACTCTTTCAAAAGAAGATCGTTTTGATATAATGATGGAATTTAATAGCCATATTTATGAAGCACTTCAAGAAGGTGAGAATAAAACAAAGATTGAAAAATTAGTTGAGATTCTGGATAAACTTGGAAATCCTGAGGATGTCTTGAAATCAATGGTTGCTGATAAAAAACTCATACAAGCAACTCGAACTTTCAATCCTATTCATGTTTTCAAAGCCATATCCTTAAATATTGCGAGTGGAATTTCATTTGTCATATTTGGCATTATGTATCTGCTGCTACTAGCGTTTGGCTTCTTGATCGTTCAAAAGATCTTTCATCCTGATGAGGTTGGGTTATTTTTTAAAAAAGGAGAATTTTTTCTACTCGGCATATTACCAGACCGGTCTCACCATCATTATTCTGAGGTGCTGGGAAACTGGTTTATCCCTGTAATGCTGATAAGTGCAATTTTATTATATGTTCTACTTACTCTATTGCTTCGCCTAAAACGAAAATTAAAATAATATTTTTTATCTATAAACATAGCATAACTATGTACAATGTTAAACTACTTAAAAATGTAATCATGAAAAACAAAATGAAAGCCCTAGTACTCTTTTTTGCCATAGCGACTAGTCAAGCCGTTTATTCGCAAGAAATAAGTTTTGACTCTGAGAAAAGTGCCGAAATCAAAAACTATATCAAACACTTTGAAGATAGCAATCAACTAATGGGTACAGTCTCTATTTTTCAAAATGGTCGAGAGGTTATAAATGAGACATTCGGAAAAAGAAATATCAAAACAGGTAGTTTAGAAGAGAGAAAATACGCAATTGGTTCTACCACTAAATTGTTCGTTGGCGTTTTGTTTGCCAAACTTAAAGAGGACAACAGAATTAGTTTCGTTGAAAATTTGAGCAACTATTTCCCTGAAATACCTAATGCCAATAAGATATCAATAAGACAAATGTTAAACCACACTAGCGGACTTCGAGATTATGTTTCGAAGGGGGATAGTTTACATTTCTGGTTAACTAAACCCCGTGCTACTGAAGAGATCATGGATGAAATTATTTCAGCAGGAGTTGCTTTTCAACCAGGCGACTCATTTGAATATTCAAATTCAGCTTATTATTTATTGGGTAAAATCTTAGAAGAAAAGTACAACAAGTCTTTCTCCCAAATTATTCAAGACGAAATTTCAGCACCTCTGAATTTAGAAAACACTTTTGTCATAGATGACGAGGCTGAGCAAAACAGCATTGCCAAATCCTACGAACAGAAAAAAGGAGAATGGGTAGAAGTAGAAGAATTTTATTTCCCCAATACTTTTAGTGCTGGAGGCATTGCTTCTACTGCTTTTGACTTGAACACATTGCTGGTTAGCTTATTCAATCAAGAAATTATAAAAGATAAAACATTGAAAGCAATGCTACCTATGGAGGATGATTGGTTTGGTTTGGGAATCATGAAAGCTCCCTTTTACGAGCACACTAGTTATGGTCATGGAGGGGACACCTATGGTACGCACTCCGTAGCAATGTATAATCCTAGCAATAGGCTTGCTGTAACCTACATGATAAACGGTGAACATTATCCTACCAATGATTTTGCTATCGGTTTACTGAGCATTATGTATGGTAAAGAATATACACTTCCTGATTTCAAAGAGTATAAAGGAAATGAGAAATACTTTGAGCTTTATGAAGGAAACTACGGTGCCGAAGGGTTTCCAATGAATGTTAAAATCTATGTGGAGGAAGGAGAGCTAAAGGCCCAAGCTGAAGGACAACCTTCATTTACATTAACTCCAACAGAAAAGCATGTCTTTGAATTTTCTAAGGCCGGAATAGAAATTGGGTTTAAACCCTTTGAAAATACTCTTATTCTGAACCAAGGGGGGCAAGTTTTTGAACTGAAACAACTATAAAAAAGCATAGCGATCAGTAAATGAAGTAAAGTCTTGGGTGTTTAGTTGAGATGCCTTTTGACTGTACTAAGCAAAACAAATAAAAGCAAGTATTATGAAAACAATAGCTTTGACATTCCTGTACTTAATTTCAGCACTAAATGCTTTTTCCCAAAATTTAACCAATACAGAACTGCAAGATAGCATTGCCTCGATTTTAAGGGAATCGAAGACTCCCGCTGCATTTGTAAGAGTAGTGACCAAAGATTCGGTTTTATTTCAATCAGAATTTGGCAGTATTGATGCTGATCAGAAAATCAAGTTGATGGAAGACGATCTTTTCGCCTTAGGCTCAATTTCAAAAACACTGACCGCACTTGGCATAATGAAACTTGTTAGTGAAGGCAAGTTAAACTTAGAAGATGAATTAAAGGTAGTTGCTCCAGAAGTTCCATTCACAAATAATTGGGAAGAGCATCATCCTGTAAAGATCAAAGATTTATTGTCACATCGATCAGGCTTTGACGATATGCATATCTCTGATATCATTAAAAAACGTAGTTCTAATATGTCAGCTCTAGAAGAGGTAATGACATATCGAAAATCATATCATTCTAATTGGAAACCAGGACTTGTATTCTCTTATTCTAACCCTGGTTATGTTATTTTAGGTTTTGTGATTGAAAAAGTAAGTGGCAAAACTTATCAGCAATATATTAGTGAAAACATTTTAACCCCGCTTCACATGGATAATACGTTTTATTTATCCACCAATAAAAGTCCTACTTTAATTCAGGGATTTCAACAGAGTGAGAATGGCATAACACCTAGTGATACACCCAATTTGATTGGTGAATCTGCAGGAGGATTAATAAGCAATGGCGATGATATGACGAAATTATTGCAGTTCTTCCTTGCTAAAGGAGAACTTGATTCTGTACAAATACTATCACCTCATCTAATTGAAAAAATGGAACAACTTCAATCAGATTTTGAAATCTCCAATAACATAGAAACAGGATATAGTTTGGGAATGTACGATAGGTACATTTCAAATAAAAATTTGAGATTTAAAGCGCACAATGGCTCAATTATCGGCTTTACAAGTGACTATATTTTCAGTAGATCCCAAAATTTGGGAATTGCCATAAGCACCAGTCTGTTTCAAAAAAGTACTTACAAAATCATGAACCTATTGGTAAATGAGTTTGCTAATACAAGTCCTATAGAAAAGTCTGAAATCACTAAGATAAATGAAGATATTTCCACCTATACGAAATGGGAAGGAACTTATAAAATGCTCAATGGAACAAATGACCTTGTTAATTTCATCAATGTTCCTTTTAGGACAATGAAGCTTTCTATAAATAAAGATAAGTTGCATTTAAAACGTTTTATGCAAGATGTAGAAACTTACGAAATTAAATACTTAAATGCCTTTTCAGATGATGATGGCGATGTAAGCCTTTATTTAAGTACCAACGATCAGGAAAAAGTCCTTGTTTATTATGAGGATACCTTTGTGAAAATTAATCCATATGTTCGTTCGATAATGCTCTTTTTACTGATTTTTGGAATTATTTCTGGTGTTGTTGTAACGCTAATTGCGTTTAGTAAATTATTGATTCTGCCATTCAAGAAATCAGGGGTTAATACGTTAAAACCTTCAATATTAATAGCTTTGCCATTTTTGCTAATTGTTAGCTCTGTGGCTGTTTATCTTAGCAGTTCATCTTTTTTTGAATTGAATGAGTTAGGCACAATTTCCATTACGTCAGTGAGTATATTCATTTTGTCTGCACTGTATCCTGTCTTCAATATCTACAGTGGATATATATTGTTTAAAAGACAAAGATTGTTCAAGAATAGTAAGTTGAGAATAATCTACAATAGTCTATTTGTTGGGGTAACTTTTTTCTCACTCTATTGCCTGTATTTCGGGTGGTTTGCTTTAAGTCTATGGAATTATTGAATTTAAATGAAAGTAAAGTATTTATTGATAATAATTTTAATTGCTTTATCCTCTGGCTGCACCTTGCATTTATTAAAGTGCAGTTTAAAATTATCCGATTATGAAAAGACTTATACCTTTCATTTTTCGAAGGAGGAATTAAAGAATCGAATTGTTGAAGCCTACACTTATGACAAGCGCCTGCTATCAAAGATTTTTGGATTAACATTAATTCAAAATGAAACGATTAACTTGGATTACAGACAAAGTATTGAAGTATGGCTAGATAGGCAAAATTGGGATGAATTTGAATCAGATATAAGAAACAGTACAGCAGATACTTTAAATTTACTAATGGGTAAGCATCTTAGTAGAAAGCAGATTAAATCCTTGGCAATTATCAGTGGTGATAGTAATAAGTCGAATCTAAGGATTAAAAATATTGAATATCACAGGAGAAGAAATTGCAATAAAGATCAAGAGTATTACCAAATCAGAATTTCAGAGAAGATTGATGCTAAGCTAATAGAAGAATTAAAATGATTTAAACTATCAGATGATAAGTATTGGCTTTGGATAATGTTTATTTTTATAGAATACCCCTACCGTTTTTTGTATTTGTAAATATTATTATCGTTTGTAATTTACAATCGTGAAATTTCAAGATCTTTTACTTTTCTTATTTAGCGGCATAGGAGCATTGAATGGGTTCTTTCTTGCCTCGTATTTTGCATTTTTTACGAGTAAAAAAAGTGGATCTACAAAGATCTTGTCCCTGTTAATTGCTACAGTTTCTATCCGCATATTAAAATCAACTTTGGTAGTAATACTGGAAGGATCATCCGATACTTTGGCGCCATTGGGCTTGCTTGCATGTATTTTCATAGGGCCTTTACTCTACCTATATGTGAAGGCCGTCATAAACATAGATTTCAACTGGCATGCTGCTTTAATAAAGCATTTATTTCCATTTGTACTTTTGCTAGTGATTGCCGGATTAATTTTCCCTAGTGAAGAGTGTTGGATTTGCTCAGAATGGTTAAGGCACATGATGTATGTCATATGGTTTTATTATATTTTGCTCACTATTATTACTTTAAAGAAGCCCTTTCGTAACTTATTGACTTATCATGGTAAGCTATCAGATCTTGACATTTGGTTAATTACGATAACTATTGGAATTGCCGTTGTTTGGTTGGCATACTTAATCACAAACTATAGTTCCTACATCATTGGAGCATGGTCTTTCACTTTTGTTTTTTATGCAGTACTTTTTATTTGGCTGTACAAATTTAAACGAACTTCTCTCTTCTTTGAAAAGCAGGAAAAGTATGTCGATAAAAAAATTAGAGCTGTTGAAGCAAAGGAATTTGGTCAAAGACTTCAATCTTTTTTTTATGTACAAAAGCCATTTAAAGATCCAAACTTGAAACTATCTGATGTCGCTTTATCACTAGAGGTCACTCCACATTACCTTTCGCAATTCCTTAATGATAATAAAAACATTACTTTTTCCTCTTATATAAATGAATACCGTGTAGAGGAAGCTAAGTTGCTGCTCGGTAGCAATAATTTGATCACAATAGAAGCAATTGGACAAGAGTGTGGTTTTAAATCAAACTCCTCTTTTTATTCGGCCTTTAAAAAATTGGAAGGCGTCACCCCAGCGAAGTTCAAGAAGCAGTATCTATAGACAACTATTTCTTTGAATTTATAAATCCGTAGACCTTAGGTGTTTTAAATCTCGAAATTTCTTAGTCGAACACATATCATTGTATCCTCTTGTTTCAGGTGATCAAGATTTAGAATGAAAAAAATGTCAAGTTGACACTTAAAATTAAGCGAACAGTAAATTGACTTTAAGTCCTGAAATTAAGGTAATGTTTATAAACTCTTAACACATTAATAATCAAAAATATCTCAAAATTTAAAAAACATACAATGAAAAAAATACTATTAATCTCAGTTATAATGCTTTTCGGAGCTAGATTATATGCACAAGAAACAGGAAATGATAGCTATACGATCCAAAGACTATTGATTTATAATCAGGAAGGTAAAATACTACTAGAAAAAAATGATTTCGGATGGATGACACCTGCATTGAGACATAATGCTAAGGAAACTATAATTGATGGACTTACAAATTTATCTTCTGGCTTTGGTCTCAAAACATCTAGTCCAAAGATTGCCGCTATTTTTATGTTTATATCTGATTACAAAAGCATTTCTCAATTTAGGCAGCATTATACGGCAAATGTTATTGACGGAGAATTGATTGTCCCCGAAAATGTAAAGGATGCTCAATGGTTTTCAATCAGTGAGGCAATAGAAATGATGTCATTACCAGATACCAAAGCCCCCTTTGTAATCAGAGATATGACCAAACAAATATTGCACTATCCTGAAATAATATGGGGAGGTTCATTTTTGTTAAGTAAAGAAGATGGCAAAATATCTTATGTAACGATTGAAAATTTTTATCCCCTAAGATAAATTGCTATTAAGGATATTATATCGATTGTTATAAGTACTCGGTGAGTATTGAATGGGTTTCAATTTTCCAAAGTAAATGGGCAAAACCAAAGCAAATTGGGGTGCGAAGCACTATTTGATAATGAAAAAGGCGTTCTCAGAAAACTCCAAAAGAAGTCCAATCTTATTCTTGACAAAGGATTAATAATATGGATCCGTTTTCTTAACGTAAGTTAACTTAAATATATTTTAAACCTTATTATTTTTTCTAAAGCTTTAATAAATCTTCCTGCTTATCTGCTGAAATAGGAAGGGAATTACTAGATAAAGCTATCAAAATATATAAAGTAGGCTGCTGATAAATACGAATTAAGCTTATCTGTAGTGCTAAATTATTGCCAGGTCTCTCTATTTTAAGTGAGTGACGGTTAAGAAGCATTATGGACTATTTGAGAGCAGTTTAATATAAGATTGGATTTAATATTTAGATCCATATTTTATCATAAGGATTTAGAAACAGACTTCATTAAATGTACTTCAAAGACCGTTAATAAAAAGTTGAAAATGAAAAACATTGTATTGGTCATTTTGAGTTTAATTTTTAACTCGTGCGGTGCTTTTAAGATCCATGATAAACACGAATTGATTGATTTTGAGGATAATCAAGTTCCAGATAACAACTTAAAATTAAATGGGTACTACTTTGCAGAATTAGAACGCGAAGCTCAAAGTTTTGACCAAATTCAAGGGGCAAAAATAAAGTATCTTTCAGTTTTTTTTATCTATGAAGATGGATTTGTTATTAATATTAGTGGCGTTGACGGATTAACAGAATATTATTGTGCCAAAAAAATGACTTTTGACAATACTTATGCAAGTGCACATGAAGCAATTGAATTGATGCTGGAATCTCAAAAATCTGAAGAAAGTAGAATTAGAAGAATTTGTGGATTTGAGCCGCATGACATTGGAAATAAGGGTGTTGCTAAAATTAGTAATGACAGCATAAAAATTCAGTTCTACCGTATTGAAAAACAAAAACCAAGAATAGATTCATTTAATTCAGCATATTTGTACGAAATAAATGGGATTATTAAGTCTGATTCCGGCTTTGTGATAAAAAATGAAATCGAATTTAGAACCAATAAAACAACAGTTGAAAATACAGTGTTCCAATTTAGACGAACTGAACAGAAACCTGATATCGATAATTATTTTATCAAGAATATCGATCGTTTTAAATAGGTGTATGCAAATTGTAGCTCCATTCTATAGCTAAGCAATCATTCTCACAACTAGTAAAGTTATCTTAAACGATAAAAGATACTAGTGTTATTTCGTTTGAATCTTCTGAAATAACTAGCCGCCAGATGTCAGATTAATAATAAAGACACGGAAGTTGAGTAACTTTCTTAAATTCACTAAGTAAAATTTATGTAAACTTTGTAACCGGTACACCCATTTAAAAGTCTTCTTAATTATTAATGGACGATCAAAAGCTTCAAAAATGTGTAGAGGAAGTGCAGAATGGAAATGCACCTGCGTTTTCCTATATAGTTGAAAAATATCAGTCATTAGCTTTTCATATCGCCTTACCTATTGTAAAGAAACATGAAGATGCTGAAGAGGTCGTACAAGATGCTTTCGTCAAAATTTATAGATTCATACATCAGTACAATGGAGAGTCGCGTTTTTCTAGTTGGCTTTACAAAATAGTTTTCAATACTGCATTAACCAAGGCAAAACTTAATCGGCAGCAACTTTTACGCAATGAAGAAGTCTCTAAACAGTATTTTGATAATAATGCCGAGTTGGTTCACTTGAAGGACGATCTGGAGTTTCAGAACCTACGTCAGTATATCGGGCTGGCACTGGACCGATTACGTCCAGATGAACGCTTACTAGTGACTTTGTTTTATTTAGGTGAAAAATCCATTGCAGAAATAGCAGAAATCACCACTTGGAAAGCATCTAAATGTAAAGTGAAGCTTATGCGTACAAGACAAAAATTGAAAGTGATATTAGCAAACAGAAAAGATGACTTATTATGAAAAAAGATAACTCCTCCTTGAAATCACCCTCCAGCGAATTGACTGAAAAGGTGATGCGAAAAATTGAAAAGCCATACACTCGAAAACTAATGATTACTAAACCATCAATGCTTTCGTCTTGGCCTTTCAAGTTAGTCGTTGTATTAGGTGTTTTATTGATTATAGCACTTGGGACACGGGTTAAAAGTATATCGAATGACGATACAGCTATCGTTGGTATGGGAGTTTTACTACTCGCTATAGCAGGTTTTTTAATTCCTATCGTTCTTAATTATGTAAAAAACCAAAAGAAATTGTAACCACCATTCCAGATTGGAAGTCTTCTGATCAAACTAATTAATTCAAATACATTATGGATTTTGGAACTACCCTATCATATGTCAGCTTGTACTTAGTCTCTCTGGCCATATTCTATTATTACTACACAACCAGAAATAAAGAAAGAATGGCCATAATTGAATTAGGAGCGAATCCGGATATGTTCAATTCAGAAGAGAAATATTATATCTTTTTCATTATTGGATTGGTAGCAATAGGCGTTGCTGTCGGTTTGGTAGTTGGATTATATCTCAATATGTTGGTTAAGCCTCTCAACCAGTCCATTATTTATATGGCCTCAATGCTGCTTTTTGGTGGCGCTTCCATGATTGCTGCATTTTTTTTAGTCCTTAAACGGATGAAAAAAGACCTCTAAATAAGTATTTAACTTTTACATCATTAAATCAAAAATTATGAAATTGAAATTTTTCATCCTGTCATTACTATGTCTTATTTTCTGTAGAATTGCTGTTGGTCAAAGTGGCGAAAGCGTCTCAAGTGTGAATAAAGGTGCTATTTTAAATCAGCTGCATCAAGATCACATAGGCGAGATTGCTTTTATGGATAAGTTTATTCCCTTTGCTTCCTTCCAGGAAACGGACTTTCTATCGGCTATAACTTTTACGGAACAAACGGAACTGAACATACGAGCCTTTTTACCAAAGACGCTAACAGCTTACTTGCAGGAGCTAAAACCTGGCCTCTCATTGGAGGAGTACTGTAATAAAGGCAACTTTGAATTTATCTTTGAAGTCGATGGACAAGAGATTTATAAAAATCGGCTTCCCTTTGGTGCGGGTAGTTGCCAGTCAAAAAATGAACAAACAGTCTATGGAATTCCCTTAAAACGAAATGACAACCCAGATCATTGGGGGAGATTTCTGTGGCAGAAATTTATGTACAAAGGAGGCGGAAATGAAGCATTGAGTGAAGGAACGCACAGTCTTACTATCTCAATCAGGCCCTATTTAGTTGTAGAAGAGACATTGGTTGGAAACATCATCGCAAGAGGATCTATAGACATAAAAAAAGAATGGCCGGCTATTGCTGACAGTAAAAAGAAGTTGAACATTCCTAAATCAGATGATTTTAAGGTTTATCAAAAAGACTTTGATCAGGATAGGGTTGAGTCATTGAAGGAAGCTATTCTAAAAGGGAAGTTCAAAGGGGTAACTAGCATTGTTGTTCTAAAAGATGGAGAGCTAGCAGTAGAAGAATACTTTAATGGAGCAAAGAAAAAAACGCTTCACGATACTCGGTCACTGACTAAAAGCTTCACCTCTAGTTTGGTAGGTATCGCTATCGATCAGGGATTTATTAAAAATGAATTTGTAAGGCTGAATAGCTTCTACAAGGGTAAGGAGGAAATTGCCAATGATAAAGCTAAAGCTGCTATATCAATTAATGATCTCCTCACCATGTCCTCTGATTTTGATGGAAATGATAGCGATTATGGTTCGCCAGGAAATGAAGAAAATATGTATGTAACCGATGACTGGGTGCATTTTGTATTGAATTTACCACTAAGAAAGCAGGCAGATCGTGGCACTTGGCAATACTTCACTGGTGGGGTTGTCGTATTGGGTGATATACTTGATCAGACGGTAGAAGGCTTAGAGGATTTTGCTGAAGAGAATCTTTTTGATCCGCTCAATATCAAAAAAGTGCGTTGGCAATATACGCCTACGAAGGTTCCAAATACGGCTGGTTCGTGCCGAATGAATGCACTTTCATTCGCAAAATATGGTCAATTGTATCTAAATAAAGGAAGTTGGAAAGGTCGACAATTGATTTCTGAAGAATGGATTGAAAAGACATTTACTCCTCATCAAAAAATTTCGACTGTAAATAATCAGGATTATGGTTATTTATTTTGGAACAGAGACCTTCAAGGTCCATCTAAAAAATACGACACCTATTTAGCTAGTGGAAATGGAGGGAATCATCTTATGATTTTGCAAGAACTGGAAATGGTTATTCTTATAACCGCAACGGAATACAACAAACCATATGCCCATCCTCAAGCTTTCGAGATGGTGGAAGACTATTTGATTCCTGCATTTGAGTGAATAAGCAATTTATGATATTTTCACCTAGTCCTTATTCTATTAAAAATTACATGATATAAATTATTATTTATCGAATTATGCTCTTTAGAAAAATGATTGGAAATAAAAACATATTGATAATCTAGTAGATGAAACTGTGGAGGCTTAAGGGACTAAATATTTTTTATCCTTTTTTAGTGCAATTTGCAGTATTTTTTACATGATAATTCATAGTACTTTTAGCATTCTTTAAGAATCAAGAAACTGAAGCAATACTTAGCCAGAGAGTTTTCTGAAAGCAATTTATAGGTTATATAAGAGAGGGTTCTTTTATTAACTTAAGTTAACATCAGATTACGTTTTGTCTTAATATGTTTGCATCAGTATTGATTTCCAATGAGCTTAACTTATCTAAGAAGTAGTGACGGTAGTAGTTAGGGTAATTGATACAAACCTATCAATAGATTGTTAGAACTTGTTTGTTGGAGGGATTCTAGCCAGAAGTGAAGCAATCTCTGGATAAAAAAGTGAATACGATTTTAAATCATAAACCTAAATATCTATACATGAATAATTTTTTAAAAACCCTCTTTGCAGTAATTACCTTATCTTTTTTATTTACTAACTGCAATACCGAAAACACCGATTCTAGTTCAAAAGGAAACCAATTTCACGATGAATTAGATTCGGTACTTACCACTTTATACCAAAATGGCGAGTTTAACGGAAACGTATTGGTTGCTAAAAATGATGAAATTATTTATAACAAAGGGTTTGGATTCTCTAATGGAGATAGAAAAACAATTTTATCAAAAACAGATAAATTCAACATTGGTTCTATTTATAAAGAAATTCCAGCGATCGCTATAATGCAATTAGAGGAAAAGGAATTACTAAAATTAGATGACCCAATATCAAAGTACTTGAGTCATTTACCCAATTGGTCAAATCAGATTACCATTCTAAACTTACTTCAATATACTGGTGGTCTTCCAAAAATAAATTGGGGAAAACATCCGGAAATAAATGATGAAGTCCTAATGAAAGATTTGCTTGAAATACCAGATTTGGAGTTTACGCCAGGAGAAGGTTATTTATACACAAATTATAGTCCTTTTCTACTTTCAAAAATTGTTGAGAGTGTATCAAGCAAAAGCTTTTCCGAGTATGCTACCCAAAACATTTTGAAACCATTAGAGCTAAATCAAAGTCACTTTAATGAATCATTTCCTTATAAAAACAGGAGTGCTATGGCTATTTCGTTTAACAATGAATTTATCGAAGACAAACCACCTTTTACAATAAAATCATCCATATTTTTATTTTCTACTACGACTAAAGATTTATTTAAGCTCCTGAAAGGCCTTCACTCATATAATTTAATCGAGAAAAACTCTGTAAAGGCTCTTGGTGAAACTGCTGAATTGGATATCAAGAATATGGAATCTGCTTTGGGTCAAATAAAATATCAAGGAAACCAGATAATTGAACATACTCATCACGGTAGCACTGGAAACTATGAATGTCTCATTAATAAAGATATCTCAAATAATAATACTATTATCATATTAACTAATAGTAAAAAAAGTAATGTTTACTCAATTAAAAATGCCATTGAGGATTTGATGTGATAAAGAAGCTGGTTTAGCTAGAGTTTCTATAAAGTTTTATTGCAGTAGTCAAAAGAGTAGGAAAGGCAGTTGCAAAAAGGGCTGTTTTTTCCACTCTATTGAACATCGGCCCGACCTGTTAATACCTTAGTTGAATTATTTTTTATCCATCTTCGATCGAGATAATTGGCTATCTGGAGTTCTTCTTTTTTACAATCTCAACTTTCTTCTATTACTACATATAGTATTTTTCATAGGTGTTTGAGTCCTAATATGGATTTTAGACAGCAACTATAAACGTCCGTAACTATTTGTTTTGAACCATGAAATCTATGAAATGAGATTTCGTAATTTAAATCAAAAAATAAGTATAGGTACGCCTTAGCCGTTTTTTGGTCAACAACTTATAATTATACACACTTAGGTTAATTTATAAATTCACTATTGTCAAAAAAACTGTAACCTTTTTGTGTTGACAGATATCCAACACACATAAACTTAAAAAAAAATAATATGGATGATTTTTTCTTTGGACCAGGAGTAGTACTGATAACCTTTTTTATAGCCGCAGCTTACTCAATATATAGTTTTATTAAAGCAGCCCATTTAGAGCGAATGGCTAAAATTGAAAAAGGTATTGATACTAATGCCCCTTCAAATAACAATCGCTACTTAGATTTAAAATTAGGGCTGTTGATGGTAGGTGTTGCGTTCGGTTTGCTATTGGCATACATGTTAGAAAAGGCCTTTCGAATTGACGAATTGGTTTTTTACCCTTCTTTTATGCTGTTGTTTGGTGGCAGTAGTCTCATTGTAGCATTTTTCTGGGTGAAGAAAATTAGAAAGAATAAATAGATTTATATGGATTCTCACTACATAGATGAGGTCTTGAAGGGTAATAGCAATGCTTTCAGTTATTTCATAAAAACGTATCAAAATAAAGCTTTTGGAGTCGCTGTTTCAATAGTGAAAAGCGAAGATGATGCTAAAGATGTTGTTCAGGACAGCTTTGTCGCAGCTTATTCTTCGCTACATAAGTTTCGAGTAGAATCTAAATTTTCCACCTGGTTTTACCGGATTGTGGTCAATAAGGCATTACAATTCATCAAACAAGAAAAGCGGAAACATGAGGTGGTCGGAGAATATTCAATTTCAGATGGTGAACGAACTGCATTGAATGACGCAATTGGTCAACTAGAAAAACAAGAGTTGAAGAAACTGATTAAAGCGGTATTTGAGAAAATTCCTGCAAAAGAAGCCTTGGTCTTGCAACTATTTTATATCGATGAACAAAATATGGTGGAGATTGAAGCTATTACCATGTTTACAAAGTCCAATGTAAAAGTTCTTCTTCACCGAGGTAGAACAAGTTTTTATAAAGTGCTTAAGGAGCAAAATCTTAATGAATATAAATATTATGAATAAGGAAGATCACTTAAAAGACATCTTTAGAGAAATAGATAATGTTAATGATCCTATCGATTTGGAAGAGCGTGTTCTGGGGGCAATAGCTACACAGGAAAGCTTACAAGGTAAAATTGGCCACTATAAAGCAAAAGCAATGATGGCTTTAAAACTATCAGTTGGTTTAATAGCTGTTTTAGGAATTCTGTTTAGCTTTTCGACTAATGTTCGAACTATGGAGTACTCCATCGTAACATATACTGCTGTAATCTTAACGCTCATTATTCTGTTCATACAGCTTGAGATTAGCAGAACGAGAACTGTTAAAAACCATAAAATTACTACATAATGAAAAAGATATCTACATATATAATTGTAATTCTACTCTTCGGATGTGACTTAAGTCAGGACAATCTCTATCGAGATAAGATTGGTGAAATTGATGAAAATCTAGAAAAGATCTCCAAGGAGAATGGCTATAGCGGTGCAGTTTTAATTGCTAAAAACGAGGAGGTACTTTTTAAAAAAGCTTACGGCTACGCAAATTTGGCGCATAATGTCCCTAATAGAATTGACACAAAGTTTGGAATAGCCTCAATGGGCAAAATGTTTACTGCCGTTGCAATCATGCAATTGGTACAACAAGATAAATTAAATCTTGACAGTACTGTGGGTGAAACGCTGCCAGATTACCCAAATACTACTGTGAGGGATAGTGTGACGATAGAACAGCTATTGGTTCATACCTCTGGATTAACCGATTTTTTTAATAATAAATTCGAACATCGTGCTAAACATAGTGTAAGAACGATTGCTGATTACTTTAGCTTGTTTAGAGATGATGAGCTACTGTTCTCACCGGGTACCGGATTCAGCTATAGCAATGCAGGTTATATTGTTCTTGGGATGATCATAGAGCGTTTGTCGGGAGATACTTACTATGAGTATGTTAATAAAAACATTTTTGAAGTCGCGGGAATGAAGAATACAGGGAATTATGAAACTGATAGATCAATTCCAAATATTGCCGAGGGATACATTAAGAAAGATGAACATGGTATTTGGACAACAAGTACCTATATGAAAGGAGCCAAAGGCAGCTCTGCAGGAGGTGCCTATTCCACAGTGGAAGACTTACTAAAATTTGCTATTGCACTTAAAAATAATAAACTGATTTCAAAAGAAAGCCTGGCACAAATGATCTCTAACGATGTTCACGATGCTTACGGTTATGGTTTTACGCTCAATAAGTTCAACGGTATTGAAGTGTATGGACATAATGGGGGCGCTCATGGCGTTTCAGGTGAATTGGATATTTATCGAAGTACAGACCTTGTAGTCGCTACTTTATCAAATAGGGGGCCATTGGATGGATGGGTAGATGTAAGAAGTATGATACGTGAAAAGCTAGCAGGTTCTACTTCGGAAACTAATAAATATATAGGTACCAAAGAGCTCATAGAAATCTATGAATCCCAAGGTTTTGATGCCGCAATTGCCAAACTAGATTCCATGGAAGGCAATATATCTGATAAATATATTATGGATGCCGCCAATAAATATCGTGAGTCCAAGGAGTTTGACAAAGCTATTGATTTACTTGAGATACTTGCTACCGCTATACCTGATTCATGGTATATTTTTAGCATTCTGGCGGACACTTATTTAGACTCAGGAGATAAAGTGCTCGCCATTGAGAATTACCATAAAAGTTTAAAATTAGATTCAAATAATCAGTGGGCGATAGAAAAATTAGATACGCTCGAATAAAGGAAATAATCAACCTATAAATTCTAGTCAAGACTAGAGAAATTATCTTTTTTACAATTGACAGATCCATAAAACATTTATCGTTTTATGGATTTTTATATTTGTAGGTGAAGTCAAAGCAATTCTCAGTCTCCCTTAGTCAAAATATATATTGGATGTATTAGGCACTCGAATTTTCCAGACCAGTGCAAATTGATTATATGTTTTGGTCTGTTTTATATGAGTTATCTAGTCAAAATTGTAACCTTCTTAAGTTGACAATAATCTTAATAACAAAAAACACAATTATGACTGATTATATCAATGGATTTGGAATTTTATTACTGATGTTGCTCATAGTGCCTGCTTATAGGAAATCTACTTTTATGACAAACTTTTACGCGAATCAAAGGACTTTCTTCAAAAAGGCACTTATTAACCGGAGTGTTGTAATTTTGATTTGCTCAATGGTATTAATGCCTTCTGTATCTGCATATGCACAAATGACGACAGAGCAAATTGACAGTATAGCAAATAAGGCTTTTAGCACAATGAATAATACTGCAGGCTTTGCAATAGGTGTAGTAAAAGATGGAAAGATTGTTCACGTCAAAGGATATGGTGTTAGTTCGGTCAATTCAAAAGAAGCAGTAACCGCAGACACTCCATTTGGTATTGCCTCGAATTCTAAAGCATTTACTTCTACTGCATTGGCTATTTTGGTTGAACAAGGAAAAGTTAATTGGGAAGATAAGGTAATTGATTACATACCCGAGTTTAAAATGTACGATGAGTATGTCACGAACAACTTTAATATCCAAGACCTATTGACTCATCGAAGTGGTTTAGGGCTTGGTGCTGGCGACCTAATGATTTTTCCAGATGGTTCGGATTTTACAATTGATGATGTACTTACTGCCTTTCAATATTTCGAACCTACCACTCCTTTTAGAACCAAATTCGATTATGACAATTTATTATATTTAGTTGCAGGTGAACTGATTGCAAGGGTTTCTGGCAAGTCATGGGAAACATATGTTGAAGAAAATATTTTTGATCCATTAGGCATGAATCATACATATGGCAGTATAAGTCATGCAATGAAAAATGATAATCCAGCTTCTCCCCATTTTTTTGATGGCCAATCTTTAAAAGTGATTGAATACCCCGTGATTTCAGGGAATTCTGAGATTAAGGAAAAAATGAATGGTGCAGCCGGTGGAATTTGGGCCAGCGCGAATGATATGTGCAAGTGGATGTTAATGCATTTAAATGAAGGTAAATATGGTGCTAAAATGGAGGAAGCATTGTTCCCTAGAGTACAGCAACAAGAAATGTGGCGGGTACATACGGCTATTAATAAGCAAGCAGACCCAAGGTCGCCATTTAAGTCCCACTTTTCCGGCTATGGTTTAGGTTGGTTTTTGTCTGATTTTAACGGGTATTTCAAAGTTGAACATTCTGGTTTAGTAGCAGGCATGGCATCAGAAGTAACTTTGATCCCCGAATTAGAGCTTGGTATTGTTGTTCTTAATAATTCGGAAGCTGCTGGTTCTGAATTCTTGAATGGACTGATGGGTTTTATATTATTGGATGAGTATTTGAAATTAGAAACTGGTATAAACTGGTTAGAGATGGCTAAAGGCATGCAGCAGCAAAGAATATCAATGAGGGACCCTGATGCGGAAAAAGTTTGGAATCAGGTTGAGGCAAACAAAAATGTTAAAATTAAAAAGGAAAACTATTTAGGGATTTACAAGGATGACTGGTTTGGCAAGGTTGAAGTGTTCGATAGAGATGGAGAATTATGGTTCAAATCTTATAAGTCACCAAGGCTAAATGGGAAAATGGTATTTTATGAAAGCAATACTTTTGCTATAAAATGGGAGTATCAAGACATGAAAGCCGATGCCCTTGCTAGTTTTTCAATGAATGAAGATGGAAAAGCAATAAGCATTAAAATGAAAGGTATCTCACGTTTCATTGATTTCAGTTTTGATTTTCAAGATTTGGACTTGCAAAGAGTTAGTCAGAAGCCGTAAATAAAAACAAATAATATAAACTAAATTTTTCAAAAGGTTCTGTATGTTGTTAATTTACAGAACCTTTTTCTTTACCGGAGTGAAACCAATATAAACATCCCACTATAAAAGTTTTATATATCAAATACAAATAAACAATGTTTCTTAACTCTGTAGGCTTCATTTATGAAACAGTCTTTATATGGTGAACGGTTGCAGGTAACTAATCAGTCAAATGAAGGTATTTCTTGTCGCCAATTACATATAGTTTTACTTTTATAGGGTATCTTTGCTTTTCTCCATAGAGAACAGACCTTTCAAAACAGTAGGATACAGTTAGGATGATAATCTATCTTGTTATATTTAACGATCTGGGTAGCTCAAAACACTTAATTAAATAAACGAAGCAGCACAGTAAGTCCCTGAATATTTTCATAAGCAAGCTGAAAATGGCAATTACTTCTATATGATGGTAGCATTGGTTAGCTTTAAATTTTTTCGAACACAATCGGAAGACCTTTATTAGAAATCATTTCAAACTCATTTTTTGTTTGCTTTTTAAACGTTATGGTTTCATTATTTCGCTCGATGAAAAAAGTATTCTCATTAATTGGCATTAAAAGTAGTGATCCAAGTCTTTTGCTTTTCAAGTATAATTTATTGTTTTGTTCTATGATAATTTTAACCTCATTAGAGAAAGGTGATTGATAGCTTCCAGCGTATTCTTTTAATAGTGCTGTGTTTGGATAGTCATTATTGAAATATGCGGAATTAAGTAATATTGATGCGATCTTGATAGGAGCACCATATGAAAGTCCAACATCATATTTACAGTACCCACAATTTCGTAAATGTGCAATAAAAAGTTTTGATTTTGGGAAATACAAGACTATTGCACCGTAACCCCATCCTAAACCATCGTGCAGTACAAAATCATGACCGTTCAAGTTTCCTGTAAATACACCATATCCATTTGCTGCGTATGTGCCATTATTATACTGAATAGGTCTTATTAGCTTTTCTAGATTTTTTTGGCTTATAATTTCATAACTCATTAGAGCTTCATACCACCTTGATAGATCTTCAACCGTAGACATTAGGCCACCTGCTGAATAGAAGTAAGAATCATCACTATCTATTTTCCTAACTTGGTAATCTTGTCCGTCAAAAGAATCGTATCCTATGGCTCTATCCTTTATGACTTTGGAAGTACTCTCTAAAAAAGTATTGTTCATTCTTAGTGGTGTGAAGAAAACTTCTTTCAGATATGCTTCATAGGTTTTACCACTGACGAGCTCAATGATGTATCCTAATAATTGATAGGCTACATTGTTATAATCAAATTTATTTCCAGGTTTGGCATCAAACTTTTCCTTTGTAAAATATTCCAGAATGAAATCAGGGTTATTTTTGTTTTTAATAGCTCTTTTAAAGTTATTACGTTGCTGTTCATCGTTTTTGTATTCCATACCTGAGCTATGAGATAACAAGTGGCCAATAGTAATTTCCCCACCTTCTTTTGGAAAGTTCGGTACAAACTTCGATACTGTATCATTTAGGGAAATTTTTCCTTTCTCTATTAATGTAAAAATAGCTACAGCCGTGAAAGGTTTGGTTAAGGACGCAATGTTGAAGAGATTATTTAGTTGCATATCTATATCTAATTCTAGATTGCTTTTGCCGAATGCAGCCGAAGCGATATGCTTTCCATTTTGTGTTGCAAGAAAAGTTCCCCCTGGTTCATCAGCAGGGAAAAAGGATAGAATTTCAGCAATACTTTTTGCGCTGATTTTAAGTTCTGTTTCTTGTTCTGTTATTGGTTTTTCGTTTTGGGAGCGGCATGTTAATGCAAAAAGACATATTGTAATTAGTACGATGTATTTGTAAGTTCTCATAAGTGAAAAAATTATTTACTGCAAAAAAACAACTATGAGGTTGTATTATTCGACCGAATAATTTATTCGAACTCTTTTTTTTGAAACTTTTTCCGGTAAACTATAGGTGTGATTCCTGTTGCTTTTTTAAAGGCGGTATTAAAGGAAGATTTAGAGTTATACCCAACTCGGTATAATATTTCAAGTATCGTAAGTTTTGATTGTGTTGTGTCTTCTAATATTTCTTTCGCTTTAATTATTCTATACTTATTTATAAATTCATAAAAGTTTAAATTTAATTGCGTATTTATTAAAATTGAGAGGTCTCTTTCTTCCATTTGAATTTGGCTAGCTAAACTCTTAATTGTTAAATCTGAATCTAAATAAGGCTCTTTTTCTAGCATATACTCTTGCAGTTTTTCTTCTTGTCTATTCCAGAGTTCTATCTTAGGGTTATTTCTTTCTTTTTTTAATGTGGAGGCCAATTGCAGATTCGAAGAAATTCCTCTAAATAAATTAGGGGCATTTAATGCTTTAAAAATAAGCCAACAAGTGAAGCCAAGCATAATCAATGAGGTAGAGAATCTTAATGTAGAAATATAGCCAAAATGACTTCCAAAGCGATAAATATTCTTTATGAGTGCAAATATGAATAAAAGCAAACAAATGATATTCATTTGAAACAACCATTTATAATTTGTATCTGTATTTGCAGAATAGTTTTCAAATAGGAGATTTTTGTACCTGGCAAGTAAAACAAAAGTAACTGTGATATAAAATAGATTTTGAATATGAGCTAATATATAGGATAATTTACCTTCGAAGGTATGGGTGTAATTATGATAGAATAAAAGCTGTTCGCTTTTATTTTCTAAATAAAAATTTGGAAGTAATAGTCCTGTACTAACAATAAATGGAATGAGTAACTGAAGATGTTTTGATGAGAGTTTAAAATCTGAATAGATTATCGATAATGTAAACAGGTAAAGTAAAGGTGCTTGAAAAAATGCTCCAATATCCATTCTTAAAATATCAAAAACGGGATTAAAATTAAAAAAAGAAAAAGTAGAGGGAATAATGTCAACAGTTCTAACCAGTAGAAAAAGAGCTAGCAAAACATTGCCAATTTTATTGTTTGATTTTACGTAGAATAAAAAGAATGCGAAAAATAGTGATGTGAAAATTAATAGGGTATTTGCGTAATGAAGGAGTAAATCAGCATTCATGAATTGGAAAAGTATATTATAGATCTGATCACCTCCTTTTTTTAGGACAGCTATAAAATTATTATTTCCTCTGACACGCTGCCTTTTTTATAGGTTCTCTATTCTATTTACATATAGAACATGTTATTTTGAAAATAAAAATAATCTTTATAATCTTAATCCACGAATTTCGCTATCCATTTTGTTATTATTTTTGATATTTTTGAGTTTCAAGTGGTATTAAACACATTTTATATACCAATTTAATATGTTAGTTATCCTCTTTTGTTATGGAAGTAATCACAAAAATACTGAAGTGCAAAATAGGATTCAATGGACTAAAAACTAAAGATTTCTACCAAACTCATTGAACTATCTTTCTCAAATATTATTCTTTTTTGGTGCTATTGGAGCTTTCAATAGTTTATTAGTATCGATATATATTTTACTGAATAGATTATATAGCAAACTAGAGCATCGAATTTTCGGCTTGTTCATGCTCGTTCTTAGTTTAAGAATTTTAAAGGGAGTATTCTATTCTTTTTCAACAGAAGATCCAATTTGGTTTTTACAAACTGGACCTTCCTTTTTTTTATTAATTGGCCCACTACTATTTTCCTATTTTCTTTGTTTAATAGCTCCTAGCTCTTTTTGGGTTAAGCAATGGAAGTATCATTTGTTTTTTTGGATAGTCATTGTAGTTATCACTATGATATGGATGCCTTTTACAGACCACAATGAATTTCACAAAAGCGTATTGCTACCAATTATCAACTCTCACTGGTTGGCTTATATTTTCCTCTGTGGATTTTTCGTAATATCAAATTATAAAAAGACATTGAAGATGAACTGGCTCATCATTCTTCTTATTTCAGTGTTGATTGTTTGGATGCTTTTCTTTTTTATCCCTTTTGATTTCTTTGTTACGGGCTCTATTGTGTTTTCTTCAATATTCTACACTTGTTTTATATTTATGATTTTAAACAAGAAAGTAGCTAATGAAATTTTCCAAAAAGTAAAAATTAGGACGAAGTCAGAGCATTCTGAAAAAAGTAAAGTTGAAGTTAAAAGAATATTGTCTTTAATGATAGATGAAAAACCTTACCTCCAACCGAATTTAAAGCTTTTGGATATTGCTGAGACACTAGATACCCCTGCTCACCAGCTATCAAAACTTATTAATGAGAATTTTGGTAAAAGTTTTACCGATTTTATCAACGAGTATCGAATTGATGAAGCGAAGGAGCTTTTACAAGAAAATTCCCTCTTTACTATTGAAGCAATAGGTAACCATTGTGGATTTAAATCTAAATCAGCATTTTATAAGGCCTTTAGGAAATCTACAAATATGACACCTTCTAAGTTTTTACTCAAAAAGTAAGTTCTGTTTTAGGAATCAGAACCTTATTTTAGCTTTTTAGCGCTGATGCTTAATTATTAAGGTAGTAGAATTGTAAAAAATATAAATTGAACATGAAATTTACAAGACTATTCTTACTACTAATCAGCACCATTATTCTCAGCTGTAACGGTCAAAATAAAGAAAAAAAATCAATTAAAGATGCAATAGTTTCACATTCATATGATGATATTGATGTAGCTATTATGTATTACAAAAAGCTAAAACTAGAAGATCTTGATTCTTACAATTTTAGCGATGAGAATGAATTAAATAATTTAGGCTATCAATTGCTAAATGATAATCGAGTAGAAGATGCTATAAAGATCTTTAAACTTTTGGTCTCCGAATTTCCACAATCCGCTAATGCTTACGATAGTCTAGGAGAAGCCTACAGAAAAAATGGTGATATAAAGTTAGCCTTAGAAAATTATAGAAAATCGCTAGAACTGAACCCTAAAAACCGGAATGCAGAAAGCGTTATTCTAAGTATAGAGAATGAAAATAGAGACAAAGATAAATTCTATAAAGTATATACTAGAAAAGAGTATGTAGCAGATTTAGAAGAATTGGCTGATAACTTAACAACAGTAAATCCACATCCTTTTAAGTTTATGGCTAAAGAAGATTTTTGGAAGGTGGTTGACGCTAAGAAAAGATTTATCTCAGATTCCACAACTTATGGGGAGTTTATTTGGCACTGCAGTGAAATAGTGGCCAATATTAATTGTTTTCATTCTAGTTTAGGTTACTTTAATCAAGAAAGAGAAATGCTACCTACGGAACTTCGTTTTCCACTTGAAACAAGGTTTATTGGCAATAAGCTTTACGTGACAAAACACTTGTCAAATTCTCATATTAAAGAAGGGAGTGAAATCTTGACAATAAATGGAAGAAAGGTGGTAGACTTACAAGCTGAAATTTATAAACATATTTCTACTCAAGGTCATATTGAAACTAGTAAGGAATATTTTTATCCTGGATATGGAACAGCCTATATAGCGTATGCTCTAGGATTTCCTACTAAGTATGAAATTAGGTTAGAGGGTATAAAGCATCCAATAAAGCTTAAACAACTAGGCAAATATGAGCCACTTAAAAGAGTTTACGCAACAAACCTGTGTAAGAGCCGAGACTTATGTTTAGATTTTATCAATGACGAAACAGCGGTCCTAACAATTATCAATTCAGGAGCTTATTACGGGAATAGGTTTACAATTTACAAAGACTTTATTGACGAAAGTTTTCAAGAGATTAGAAATAGGGGCATAAAAAACCTTATAGTTGATATGCGTAGTAATGGCGGTGGTCCAGGTAATACGGGTATTTACTTATTACAACATCTCGCCAAGCAGCCTTTCATTTATAAATCGGTCTCTGAAGGATCTAATGTGGCTGGTCAATCTTTTGAGCCATTTGAGAATGGATTCAAAGGCAACACTTATTTTTTAATAGATGGTGAAGGGGGGTCTACAACTGGACACATTCTGGCTTTAGTTAAAAAATTAAATATGGCAACCATTATTGGCGAAGAATTGGGTGGGAATCACTTTTGCACCGGAGGTCAGAGGGTTTTTAAATTGTCGAATACAGAGGTTTTCTATTATATAGGAAGGTTTACAAACATTTCATCGGCAAATGAATTCCCAGATAATAGAGGGATTATGCCAGATCATTTTGTAGAAAAAAGTATACAAGATTATCTTAATGATAATGATCCTGTTTTGAAATATACACTTGAACTTATTCAGGATAAATGAAATTGACGCTATGAAATCTCTGAAATTGAACTAAGATAGTTTAGCCATTGAATTAAATGTTTTGATGAGTATTTTTTGGATTCTTTTCCCTTTCATATTAACGCTACAATATATTTTGTAATCGTAAAACAAAACGAATAACTAAGAATTGTAACTGTAAATATTTTCCGTTCTTTCACTCGTTAAATGGAGTTAATCGGCCTTCAAATTGTATTTACAGGAATCCACAGATACTCTATTGGATGAAATGAGTATTTATCTTTTATGGCACAAATTGTAGTATATAAATTGTTAGAATTTAGTGCAATGGAATCACTTATTATGGCTTATATAGCTGCAACAGCGTTTTTGCTGCTAGGAGATTTTAAAATAATTAATACAAATTGGATTACTTCAAAAGTGAAGGCTTTTGGTTAATTTTGGGGGTTTCATTATCACAATATCAATGACAAAATTATATTCCAGCATGAAAAAAATTGCACTGCTTACTTTATTTAGTATTGTATTCTTCTCTGGCTCGGCACAAAACGAAGACAGTCGGTTAAAAGGCCTTGAAAAAGAGGTTGAATATTGGTTGGAAACTTATAAGGCAATGGGCTTATCAATCTCTATCGTTGAAAAGGACAGTATCTTATTCAACAGAGGATTTGGGTATAGAGATGTAGAAAGCGAAAGTCCAGTGAACGAGAATACCGTTTTTCCAATTGCCTCTTGCTCAAAAGCTTTTACGGCTTCTCTCTTGGGGATTTTAGAAGCTGAAAATCAACTGTCACTGAAAAATAAACCATCTGACTACATCCCAACGCTTAAGTTTTATGACGATAAGATGGATGATTTGATAACCTTAGAGGATTTGCTTACGCATAAAAGTGGGTTGGGAGCTGTAAATGGAACCTTAGTTTTATTTCCTGAATCCGATCGTTCAGAAGTTTTAGAAAAATTACAATATTTAGAGCCAGAAGGGGAAGTAAAAGAAAGTAGTATCTATAGCAATATGGGTTATACAGTCGCTGGAGCTGTGGCCGAAAAAGTTGCGAATAAGGCTTGGGAGGATTTAATTCAAAATAGGATATTCGAGCCTTTGAAAATGGCCTCATCTTTTACAGATTTAGAAAATGCTAGAGGAAGTAATAATTTTTCGTTGGGTTACGGCCTTCATGAGAATGAAATTCATCAAGTTCAGTTTGAAGAATACCATAATTATAAACCAGCAGGGGGAATAAGAAGTACCTCAACCGATATGGCTCAATGGATGTTAGCTTGGTTGAATGAAGGCGTGGTTAATAGAAAACAGATATTACCGACAAGCTATGTTAAGAAGGCTAGAAAGTTCTACAACGAAAGGGGAGGAGAATACGAGCCTTCATTATTCCTCACAGGATATGGACTAGGATGGAGGGTAGAAGCTCAAAACGGAGATTTTAAGGTTTATCATGGAGGTAACAGTTCCGGCTTTAGTACCCTAGTGGTTACCTATCCTTTTAGAAATCTTGGCATCACAATACTATCAAACCAAGATGATTCAATTTTACCGTATGTGATTGCCGATATTATTAAGAACAGAATGTTTGAGAGCGAACGAATTGATGATTATCCTGTGCTTGTTTCTGATGTTTACCAAAAGGATGAATTAAACATGGCTATGAATGCGGCAAAGATGCCCACGCATTCTTTAGATTCTTTCGTTGGTGAATATGAACACAAAGGGTACGGAAAAATAGAAATCGTTTTAGAAGAGGATAAATTATATGCTATTTATCCTTCATACAAGTTTTTCTTGGAGCACCTTCACCACAATGTTTTTGTGATGAAGCCCCTCGAGGACATATCTGATATCATGAATCCAGAATTTGCTGTAAATTTTAGAACTAATAACTCAGACGAGATATCATCGCTGACTATTAATCTACAATCAGTGCCTGTGGAATTTACAAAGATAAGCAGGAAATAGAAATCGCGTTTTTGAATTATCTTGTTTATAGATGATTACCTGATTTCAGCATTGGTTAGCAGTATTTTATTTAATTGTATATTAAAGAGTCCTTAATGTAAAATAGGTTTTAATCTTTAATAAAGGACAAGCCCAAATATCTTTTTCTATGCTGAAAATATATGAAAGTATTATTAGAAACAGACTCTGCAATTTTCCGGAATTTAAAATTTTACTTTCTTAAGTATAGTAGCAATTGACTACTGCGTCTTAGGCTATAAGTTTTCCCTACAAAGGATTAAGGTTGGTCTCTTGATTATTTATTCAACCGGTTAAAAAAGTAAGTCCCCAAGTTGAAAATTATATGATGAAGATTCTACTTTACGGGGACTTTCTATTTATAACCTACTACAAATGTACGTTGATATACTGGGTTCTAAACCGTACAAAATATGTGAAATTATTTGATGTTCTCTAGCCCATAACTTGGGCAATACATACGATTCTTATCGAAAAAGTAGCTGCTAAAGAGTAAATGGAGTTTTTTAGAAATATAAAAGTAACATAAACTATACTATACGATGTTTAAGATTCTGTTTGCGAAGGTAGGTTACGTCAATACAATTGAAAAGCTGTGCAATTATGTAGAAATAGTTCGTAACGACAGTAAACCAATTACCCATTTAAGGGCCTTTAGTTTACTCCTTTAGTGAATTTTATTATATTTATTAAATTTTTGAACTGATTCCAAGAACTTAGCAGATCAATTATATGCAAAACATATTATTCGACTTTATAGAGAAATATATGCCACTCACTGAAGATGAGAAAGGTGTAATTTTGTCTTTAGATGTGTTCCGGTCCTTTAAAAAAGGAGAGATCCTCTTACGAGAAGGAGAAACATCAAATCAGGGTTATTTTGTTTTGAAAGGGTGTATTAGAACTTTTTATGATGTAGATGGTGAAGAAAAAACAACAGAGTTTTTTACAGAAATGGAGGGACATACCCCAAGTTGCGTGCTTACTAAAAAACCCTCAGAATATTTTATAGCTTGTGTTGAAGATTCGATTGTGAGTGTTTCAAACCCAGATATGGAGGCTGATGTTTTTGCTAAATTCCCAAGATTTGAAACGCTATGCCGAATATTGTCAGAAGAGCTTTTAGCTAATAGTCAAAGAAGTTTTGATGATTTTAAAACTTCTTCTCCTGAGCAGAGATACCTGAATCTTTTAAAGAATAGACCTGCATTACTGAATCGAGTACCTCAACATCAGTTGGCCAGTTACTTAGGTATGAAACCTCAATCATTAAGCCGTATCCGATCAAGAATTATTGAGAAAGAAAAGTAGAATGACAATTATTATCACTTGCAGAATTCAACAACTTAAATTTCGTCAATCTTGATGTCAAAAATATCATCCTGATTAAGTAAGCGATTAAAGAATATTCTTCTACTTATTTAATTAACTAACAATTAGATTTTAACATTTTAAGGATGATTTCTTAATAAATCAGCGATTTTTTAAGAGTACGTTTATTTTACTATTGCAAATTTTTGAAGCTAAATGTATTAATCATTTAGCGTTAAAACCATTCTTTTTGGTGGATTGACAAATCAGAGGTAAATTTTAACTTGAATGCAAATAGGAGAGGCTGTTAGTGTCGAGAAGTACTTTATTATCCTTTTATATGTAAAAAAAAGAAACTGATATGAGTAAAATATTGAAAACTACTAGTATGCTTCTAGCCCTTTCGTCTTCAATTTTCATCTCTTGTAAAGATGATGCCATTCAATATGCAGAAAACTTGTGCAATGTCCGAAATCCTGAAACAGAATTAATTTGGCTAAAAAATGCAATTGAAGAATTTCAGGATGATCAATATTCTTACTTCAATTCAGCCCAGTACGAGGGAAATGTAGTTTTCTTTTCTGGTAACTGCAATCCAAGTATTAATTATGTATCTTTTGTACAGAATTGTAATGGCGATACCCTTGGTTTTACCAATGAGATATCTTCAGATTTAGATAAAATCAAACTTCTCTGGAAAGCTGATAATTCGTTATGTGATCTTTGATATTACCGAGGTAGGAAGTTCCTCTTCTGATGAATTTCAAGCCTTGGTGAAAGCGGAGTGAGGAAAAAAAGCAATTTAGGAAACTGTATTTAATTACAATTGAGATTCCAATGTTTCGTCAATAATTTCAAAAACGCTGCAAATTCAAGTTGAATAATAGGCTGGTATTTCTTTATCAATTTCCGTCACTCGTGAAATGTTGTACAACCGTAAGTTTGTCATATGTATACGATTTCGAAATGCTTAACTGAAAGTTTAGGACAAAGTCAGACACGGGTCAAAACTCTTTATTTTTCTACCATTTTGCCTAATTTTAATGTGCATTGTTAGTTTCTTGCTTTATTAGTTATTTTTCTTTGAATCTTTGTATTTGTCTCCTATGTCTTAGTATATGAACAATTGCATGTTCAAGTAATTGCTCCACATCATATTGTTGTCCCCATCGTACATTTATTTTTCTAATGGATTTGTATTCGTGCAATTCAAGATTTGGATAATCTTCAAACAGTTTTTCAGTATAGCGAAACATATCTCCCAAGGCATTTTTGTATTTAGCAGCACTTCGCAATAGTTCTTTATCCATGAATTGAACTTTTTCGCCTAACCAATTCCTAATTTCGATTACATATGTGTAACCGCTGTGAACTACGTGAGCTAAAATAGTTTGTATTGATTTACAGTCTTCATCATGTGTGCTTGAATCTACGATTTTAATTAAATCATCTACCGGAACGTCAATGATTATAGTTATGAGTTCTTTAATTGATTTCTCGTATTCATCAAGAAGAGCTCCGCTAGCTCCAGTTGTTCGATAACTGATCTTTCCATTCATTTTTTCATACAAAGAATATAATTTCAAAGTAGTAGCGGGTCTCCACTAACTTTGTAGATAATTAGACCTTTGTGTTTTTAGTAGTTTTCCCTTTAACAAGTAAAATGCTCTTCTATTGATAGAATGCTTAAAAGTATCAATTCACTTTTACGAATGTTATGTCATTGTAATTTTGACCCGATAAGGTAAATCCTTTGACTTCTCCATTCTGGCTGAGCTTAAAGTTTAATTCTCCTAAGGGGTACTCTGCATAAAAGCTGTTTTCTGATAGTGGATTTAAAATAATTTCACCATTTGTGAGATGTTTTGCGACAAGCTTGTCTTCTTTTAATAACAGTTCATAAAAAATATTGAATTCTTCATTTTTATAGATTCCTTCATATACTTTTAATTCATCTAAACTAAGAACGGGGGGATTTACCTCAATTTTTTCGCATTGATAATTCATATCACCTATCCTAAATTCCATCGAGTTTGGGTGAAAGGTTATATTTGATAATGGTAGAAAGAAATCAAATTTGCTATTTGCGACCCATGAAAGGGGCTTGTCTATACCGTTAAAATAGAGACGTTCATTCTCGACATTGAATCCCCAGTACTGTCCAGGTTGAAATCTGTAGGTTCCTGCGTACGCTTCCAACTCTTTTTTCGTAGGAGAAATTTTTTCCCGTATAGGTTCTTCAAAGTGTTGATCAAAATACAAATCTAGAATGTCGTAAATTACATGTAGCGCATCAAACCCTTCTTTATTACCTAAGGTGAAGATCGAAAAATTATGTTCAGGGACATGTAAAATATATGCCCGATAGCCAGCGGTTCCTCCACCATGAAAAATGAGTTTTAGTCCTTTATAAGTTTCAGTATAAAGGCCTAATCCATAATGTAAATCTCCAGTTTTGGTTATAGATATTGTGCTTTGAGATAACTGCCTAATCCTGTTCTCATCATCTTCAGGAGGGTTTTGAAAATATACTGCCCATTTTAGCATGTCATTTAATGTAGTATAAACATTTGATGAGCCACTCTCCATTTGTCTGCTAGGAAATTTAGTGAAGGAATCCCCCTTCTTTTTATATGCGTTTGCCTTATTTTTTACAATGGTGTTAGGATCATCAATTATGGCCGTATGAGTCATCTTAAGAGCATCAAAAACCTTTTCTTTCATCAGGACAGTAAACGGCTTATCGTATACACGTTTTAATATCTCAGCGAGCAGTATAAACCCTGAATTACCATATTGATATTTTGTACCTGGTTTAAAGCTCACTTGTTTTACGTTCAAAAGAGTTTCTACTACTTGTATGTTGCTTAATGGGGAAGACAATCCAAAACCTATCATTTCGATTAAATCAGAGTAGTTTGGTAAACCGTGAGAATGATTGGCGAGTTGCTGGATTGTGATTTTATGAGGCAATGTCTTTAGTTCTGGCAGATACTGTCTAATATCATCACTTAAGTTAAATTTGCCTTCTTTTTCAGCAATGAGAGTCAAAAATGCAGTAAATTGCTTTGAAACAGAGGCGATATTAAATGTCGATGAATCAGTTATTTGAAGGTTGTTTGTAAGGTCTGCGATTCCTTTAGAATTCTTGAAAACGGTTTCCCCATTTATAACAATTCCTATTGCCATTCCAGGTTCACCGGGATTACAGTATGAAAGGGCTATTGAATCTAGAATGGATGGCTTGATTGCGGGTAAGCTAGTTTGCGCAAAAACTGTATTAACAGACATAAGTAGTGCCCAAAATAGAATTATTTTCTTCATTAGTTACTTTAAAATTATTGTTTAAGGCTTATTTCTTTTAAAGAGCATTGAATTCAAATGCTTTTCAGACTTTTGATAGCCGTTCGAAATTAGGGGGTATTTCCCTTTGCCAAGTAAAGATATGTCTAATTAAAAAAGTAGGTATCACCCAAAATGTACTATTTGTATCTATTGAACTTTTTATATTATTATTCAGATCTGTTTAATTGATCAAAGTCAAAAAGAGGGCTAATTAATGATCTAAGCCGAAAAAAGGAGAAAGAGAAATTAACTAAGTGATAGAGCAAAGGCTGCAGAGCAGATGAATCCTGCAATGAATTAAAAAATTGATAGAAGCAGTCTTCATTATTTGTAAAGATCTTAGTTTGAGATTAGAAACGATTATTATGTAGCCGCAATTCCTCATCACACCTTTTTTTTGCCTTACAAATAGATAATTAATGGTAATTCAGGTCTTAAATCAAAAGATTTCCCTTGAATGTCATTATCAAAATGAACTTCCATTAAGTGTTCTTTGCCACTTTCAACAGTTAAATTTTCAATTCCATTAACTGCTTTAATTGTTTCTGTGTTTAAATTCAAATCGTGTGAAGTTATGACAATATCTGTGATTTTTTTGCTCCATTTGGATGCTTATAAAACTCTCTCCAAAAGGCATATTCCTCTGGGATATTATTAAGTTCAGTTAATGTTTCAAATCTGTCTGATTCAATTTTTAGATAGACTACAAAAATAATAGGTTCATGAAGATTTGATTTTCAATTCTCATCCCTGATTAGACTCTGTTACTGAACTTTTGAATTTCACTTCAAGCAAGATTTGAGGTGACAGAGATGCCTTTTAATCCAATTGTAATTGCAGTTGTGCTCCAAGATTGTCGTATTGTATTGGTTTGCTTTCCGATTTATTTTGGTTTAAGCCAAAGTTGGTGAAAAACTGTTTTGTGAGAACAAGGGGGAGAGACCATGACAGAACCTCTTCAATAATGGACTTTCCTTTAGTGAAGTCACTAGAGGTCTATTTCTAATCATGATTTACAAAGAAGGATACCCAAGCTTGAATATCCTTTTTTGTCAGTTTCCTGTATTTTAAGCACTCTGATTTCTGATTGAAATAATCCATTTTCATAACTACTCTTTACTACAAAACTGAGATAAAATTTTCATCATGTCTTCGTCATGAGTAAGTATTATTCCATGATTAGGTCTTGCTAATTCTTAAACTGAATACGGGCCACTTATTCCTATATTTTCATAACATCTAATATATCCTGTTTGTCCGCAGAGTCATGGATGAATAAGGTTTCCGGTTTCAATTTCTTTAACTGTTTTGATGTGTTACTAACTGACCATTTTTGGGAGGGATATCAATTATTTAACTGCAGAGGCCTTTTTTAGACGATATTTCCTTAATTGAAAATAGTACATTGTTGTTAATAAAAAACGTCTTGTCATTAAAGGAATAATATAGCTGATTTAAATTTAAGTGTAATTAGGTCAATTCTTTAATTACTGTTTCAATACTGTAAGCTATTTATCCAAAACTGAAGTCTGATTCATTCCGCTTATTTTCCCTATCTTTGTTGTTATACTAATTATTAATAATGCAAGAAGCCCAAAAATACAGTCGATATTCATTTTTACTTGACCAGACAGCGCGCAGGGTTAAGCAATATGCAAAGCAAAGATTCAGGGAATTGGGCTGGACCATCACCATTGACCAGTGGGCAGTTTTAAAGCAATTGTACGATAAGGGCGAAGTAAACCAAAGAGAGTTGGCAATCAATACGTTCAAAGATCATCCGACCATGACCCGCATTATTGATTTATTGAAAGCCAAGGAATTGATCGAACGTAAGCCCCATCCAAGTGATAGGAGAAGTTTTATAATAGCCTTAACTCCTGAGGGGAAACATATGGTGGAAGAATGTCTGCCTGAGGTTCAAAAAATCAGGATGAAGGCTTGGGAAAACCTTTCAGAACAGGACTTTCAAGAGTTCAAGAGGATATTGGAGAGTATTTACCAGAATTTGTCTTAGTTTAATTTAAAACTATTTCTTTATTTATGATTTTTAATCATCATAATTTAATAACTTTTGTAACGTTTAGAAGGAGAGATTCCAACTAATTCCAATTATTTTGTATCTATGAATTAGAATAAAACAAAAAAAGTAATGAAAAAGCTTATAAGTCTACTCTTCAGTATATTAGTCATTTTGGCATCTTGCAACTCAGATGATGAGAATAATCAAGACCCACAACCAGTTTTGCCGCCTGAATATAGTATGGCCCCTGACTTCGATGATTTTGAAGCTGATGCAAATCAGCGAAATCAAACCATTGAAAATTGGTTCTATTCAGCTCTAAACGTCAGCGTTTATTCTGCAATTTTAAAGGGTAATTTAGTAATTCCTGTTACTGCTTTCAAAGCAACAATAGCTCAAGAGCCTTTCTACGACTTAGAAGCAGGGGTATGGACTTGGGAAAGTTCATTTTCTGCAAATGGAAATGATTTATCTATCAGACTTACAGCTGATGTGGTCAATAGTAATGTGACTTGGAAAGGCTATATTTCCTCAACATCTAATAATGTAGAGGATTTTGTGTGGTTTGAGGGAGCATCAGATATAGATGGAAATAATGGTGGTTGGACACTTTATGAAAGTCCTCAAAATCCTTCAGCCTGGATTAACACCGAATGGTCTAGAAATGAAGACCGAACAGAGGCAAATGCCACTTTTACCATTGAAAAGCAAGGAGTGTTAGAGGGAAGCTTCATTATCTATAATCGAGATGAGAATAGCGATTACAACCGTTCAGTTGAAATTTCTAATACCCAAACAAGTGATTTAATTGAAATTGACTGGAGTAGTGATTTGAAATTTGGAAGAGTAAAAAGTGAAAATCATTTTGGTGATTCTGATTTCCATTGTTGGGATGAAAATTTACAAGATGTGAGTTGTACAGATTAGCACAAATAAAATATCTTGTCATTTAGTAGCTTAAAATTTAATAAAACTATCAACCTTATTCCCTTTCAATTGAAGAATTTATTTTTAATTGTCACCTCTATTTCTATTTGCATTTTTTCATGTAATAGTAATACCACAAAAGAAAAAGAATCTTATCTACGCTGGGTCGGAGATATCGAATATGATGAAGAAACAGATAATTCTGATTTTAAATTATGCTATGCAGATAAGGATATCAGGCAGTATTTTAATTTTAGCAAAGGTGTCCAATACAAAGGAGAGAAACCGGCTATAGTTCAATATTTTAATAAGAATTATAAACCAGTTTCATCAAAAAAGAGTGGGCTTTTGCGAATTCGGTTTGTAGTGAATTGTAAGGGTGAAACAGGCAGGTTTCGAATAATGTCTATGAATGCTGAATATCAACCTATGGAATTTGAACCTCAAATTAGTAATCAGCTCCTTGATTTAACTAAAAAAATGGATGGTTGGCTTCCGATTGAAATGGATCAAATGGACAATATGAGCCTAGATTATTATCAATATCTAATTTTTAAAATCCAGAATGGTAAAATTATTGAAATCATGCCTTAACTAACGAAAACCGATGAAGCTCTATTTAACCATAATTTTATTTTCCATATCTTTTCTAACTCTAGCCCAACCAAACTGTAATTACTTTTTACATGTGGGAGATAGTCTGAAATATGAAGCATGTAAAGAAACTGAAAATGCAACAGGGCATTATCAGTTCAGTAAGGAATTTCAAATCGTAATGGACAATGCCTTAGCAATAGATTCTACTTATTCATATGCATACAGATCAAAATCGGTAGCTTATCTGAAAAGTGGTGATTTTTTGGAATGGAAAAGGCTTATAGACTTGGCTGTGAAATACGATCCAATCGGAAATTTGGGTTATAGAGCATCCTGCAGACATCAATTTTTTAAAGACTATGGCGGAGCTATAGTAGATATAGAAGAATTATCTAGAATGACTCATGAGGATATAGGGCATTCCGCTAATGGAGTCTATCACTTGGAAGTAGTGCGAGCACTTTGCTATAGAGGGCTCGGTAATAATGATAAAGCAATTGAAATCATTGAAAATCAATTAGCTACTGATGATTATCTAGTTGGAATTTATGATTACATTCATTTGGGCGTTTTATATTTGGAAGCTGGCGACTTAGAAAAGGCTAAAAGTAATTTTGAAAAGCAGCTAGAATATAATGACTTAGCCGAAAATCATTTTTATTTAGCTAAAGCGTTGAAGGCGCAGGGCAAAATGAATGAGGCTAGCATTGAATTGGAAAATACTATTGCATTGTATAAAAAAGGATATGTGATGCATGATGGTTATGTATATGCAGAAGATAAAATTTATTGGAGTATGATTGAACAAGAAAAGGAGACCTTGGATTAATAGGCTGCCACACCTCCATCTGGACTACTGCTATCAGCAGCCCCTTCCATAAATTCTGTTTCTGCATTATATTTTATCCCCATTAATCTACCTAAAAAACTTCTCATTTGGATTTCATGTCCCATTGCTTCTAGAGCTTTTAATGTTTCAGGAGCCATTTTGTATTCTTCATAGATAATTCTATCAGGTAGCCATTGATGATGAATTTTAGGAGCTTCTATGGCTTGAGCCATTGGGTAATCATAAACTGTGGTACCAAGAATAGTTTGAAAAACAGTGTTAATAATAGTTCGTCCACCTGGACTGCCGATCACCAGGAACGGATAATTGTTTTTTGTAATTATGAATGGACTCATACTGGAAAGCATTCTTTTGCCTGCTTCAATCGTATTGGCTGGTGTCCCAATTTGTCCGTTATTGGTTGTTTTTCCTGGAACTGCATTGAAATCTCCCATTTCATTGTTTAATAGAAAACCTAAATCAGGGGATTGCATTTTAACACCATAGCCTTGCTCCAGGGTAGTAGTCATCGAAACTGCCATTCCATTTGCATCCATAACCGAAAGGTGTGTGGTTTCCTGTCCCTCATGAATTGAATGTATTTCTGTTACGGTACTTTCACCGGCTTTGTCAAAATTTATTCCCTCTAAAAGCTCTGTCGCATATTCGTCAGAAAGTAATTTTTCTAATTCTGGAATTTCTATAAAGTCTTGATCACCAAGATATTTAGCGCGATCCCGAAAAGCTATCCGCATTATTTCTGCTAAAATATGATAATACTGAACGGATCCAATTATAGGTGTTTCTTCCAGCTGTTCCCACATATTCATCATTTGAGTGATGGTTACTCCTCCAGAACTTGGCAGTGGCATTCCATACAATTGGTAGCCTTTAAAAGTAGATTGAATAGGTGAACGTTCGATCGCTTCATATTGCGCCAAATCTTCTTTAGTGATGATACCATCTTGTGATTGGATGTAATCTGCTAAAGCTTCTGCAATCTCTCCTTCATAGAATCCTTTTTTACCTTCCTTTTGAATCTTTTTTAAAGTTTCAGCCAATGCTGGTTGTTTCCAGTCCTCTCCAAAACCTACAACTTTTCCATCTCTTTTGATAAAAGATTGCATTTCAGGATATTTTTCGGGGGCTTCTGCAAATTGAAAGAAGTCATTCGCAAGGGACTTTGGCAGAGGAAAACCAGATTCTGCTAATTGAATGGCTCGTTCTAATAGTTTTTCCCAAGGAATTAGACCGTATTTTTGATGGGCATCATATAATCCAGCGACAGTACCCGGAACCCCAATCGCGAGAGCTGTATTATGATTGCTACCGCTTTTTAGCTTACCGTTTTTATCCAAAAACATATCTTTGGAGGAGGCAAAAGGCGCCTTTTCTCTAAAATCAAAAGTGGTTACTTCTCCATTCTCTGTATGGATCACCATAAATCCACCACCCCCAATATTTCCTGCAAAGGGCCAGGTTACGGCTAAAGTAAAAGTTGTTGCAATAGCTGCATCTACAGCATTTCCTCCAGCTTTTAAAATTTCTATTCCTGCTTGAGAGGCATAAGTAGAAGCACTAGCCACCATTCCATTTTTGCCATAATGGTTTTGAGAGAATACAGCCGAGATATTGATGACGAGAAAAAGTGAAAAGACTGACAGATTTTTCATAGAGGTCTTTAATTTATTAAGCATAAATATAAATTAAATTTTGCGATTGGATGAAATTGAAATGATAAATGGCGCTTACCATAAAGCGCTTCGCTTAAATATTGTGGTCAATGAATGCCTCATATTCTAAAGCAAAATCACGCATGCTTTTAAGAAGAGGGTAAGTTTTTTCTCCAATTATGGTAATCGAATAAACAACTTTGGGTGGTTTTTTACTTTCAGTTTTTTTGCTGATGAGGCCTGATTCCAATAAGGATTTTAATTCTTGAAAAAGCATTTTTTCACTTATATCAGGTAAAAGTTCTTTTAGCTCATGGCTTCGCTTGTCCCCAGTTCTGAGTTGTTGGATAATCAGTAATTTCCATTTTCCGCCTAACAATTCCATTGTTGTTCTGATTGGGCAACGGGCCGTTATTTGTATTTTCTTGTCAGTCACTTTTTCTCAATTTAATCAATTATTTCTAAAGCCAATACTAACAAAAAGGTAAGTATAATTTCTAAAGATATTTGTCTTCAAGCTATCTATTTTTACGTTCAAATCATTAAAACAAATTAGAATTTATGATGACATTAGCAATATTCGGTGGTACAGGGCTGACTGGAAAATTAGTTTTAGAAAAAGCCTTAAAAAAAGGTTTCAAAGTCAAAGCTTTAGTCAGAAACCCTGATAAGTTAAAAATCAATGACTCTAATCTTCAGATCATCCAAGGCGATGTCTTAAATCTGGAAGATGTGCAAAAAACCATAGAAAGTAGTGATGTAGTTTTGAGTCTGTTTGGACATGTAAAAGGATCACCTAAATGGTTGCAAAGCAGGGGCACTGAAAATATTTTGGAGGGGATGAGGCAGTCAAAAGTTGAAAAAATCATTTCACTTTCAGGTGGTGGATTGCCATTTCCAGAAAAAGACGAACCCAAATTCCCAGATAAAATGATTCGTTTTATTATGAAAGTAGCAGTCCCTAAAGTCTTGGATGATGCTGTAAAACACGCTGAGATTCTGAAGAACAGCAACCTTAAATGGATGATAGTTAGAGGACCAAGATTAACTAATGAACAGCCCAAGGGTAAATACCGAGTAGGATGGGTAGGGGTAAATGCTTCTACCAAAATTAGTCGTACAGATTTAGCTGACTTCATTGTGAAGCAAATCGAATCTGATGAGTTTATTTTTCAAATGCCATTTGTAAGTGAATAAAATTTAGATCATGAATATTTTAATAACGGGGGCAACTGGCAATGTAGGCCAAGCAATTTTTTCCTCATTTTCGCAAAATGAAGTAGATGTAAATATTATAGCAGGGGTCAGGAACACTGCCGAAGCTGTTGGAAATACGAAAATGACAGCTGGATTTTCCAAGCAAGAATTTGATTTTGGGAAACCAGAACAATTTTCCGAATATTTAAATGGAATTGATATACTTTTTTTACTTAGACCTCCCAATATTGCGGATGTGGAAGCTGTTTTTAAACCATTGGTTGATGCAGTAAAAAAAGAAGGCCTTCAGCATATTGTGTTTCTATCAGTACAAGGTGCTGAAAAACAATCTTATATTCCGCATCATAAGATTGAGAAGTTGATAGTGGAAAGTGAGATTCCCTATACCTTTTTGCGACCCGCTTATTTCATGCAGAATTTCATTACAACTTTGCGAAAAGATATTGTAGAGAAAGAAATGATTTACTTACCCGCAGGGGATGCAAAGTTCACAGTTGTGGATGTGACAGATGTTGGAGAAGTAGCAGCTAAAATTCTCTTAAATGTCTCTGCTCATCGATATCAAGCATATGAATTGACTAATGATGAATTATTGAATTTCTCAGAATTCGCACAGCAAATCAGCGAAGTGGTAGATAAAGAAGTGAAATTTATTTCGCCTAATTTGCTATCCTTCATATTTAGAAAGCTAAGGGAAGGGCAGCGGCTTACCTATATTTTTGTGCTGATTATGCTGCATTATTTTCCTAGATTCAAGGAGTCACCTGAGACTACCAGTATGATAGAGGATATTTTAAATAGGAAACCAATCAGTTTTAGGGCTTTTTTGGATAGAGAGAAAACTAAGTTAAGATCATAATGTAGTATAGTTTGTGATTTAAGGTGATTTGAAGGGCGAGGAACTACGTTAAAATCAGTATTTTTTCAATCATTAGTAGCTTTGAAATGAAGTTTATTGCAGTCAAGCCTAAAGCAGCACAAATTCGGAGGTCTACCTGCTCAGTTTTGTAGTATGCATGATCAATTCGTAGGTGATGGCTTTGATTGAAGGTGTTTTGCATTTAATATTACCCTCTTTGGGGTTGGATTCATGTCTAGGCATGATCTTTTTATACTATCTGTTACGAGAATTTAATTTATTATGTAGTGCTATCTACTTTTTCAGTTCAAAAGGATGCTCATTTGATAGTAAAAATTTATTCCCTTCTATTGCTGAGATAAAAGGACAGATAATCATCGTAGCTATCAATGAATTTTGAAGGGTTTTGACCTATATCATTTTGAAACGCATGGATAAAATGTGCTACGTCATAATACCCACAACTATAAGCATATTCTTTTAAGGATTCTTTCTGGTCCTGGTCGATCATTAAGAACACCTGTTTTATTTGTTGTATTTTAGCGTATACTTTTGGTGATACTCCTACCTTTCTTAGAAAATCTCTCCTTAACTGCCGTTCACCCACAGCTACTATCCTGCATAATTCTTTTACTTTAGTTGCTGGATTTTTCTCTAGTAATTTGATGCAATGGTCTATTCTATCCGTTTTTACTGCACCTTTGATTTTATCTAAGAGATAACCTTCAAGAATATTGCATCTGTTTTGAAAATCCTCAACGTCTTCGAGTTTTTGAAGAAGAGTCACATGATATTCATCAATTTCCGACAAATGCACATACATGTTTATAATAGAACTCATATCAAATTGAAATAATTTATAGAAGGCAGTTGGCTTGAATTCAATTCCTAAATGGCCTATTCTTTCATTGACTACAAGTCGAAGGTTACTTTCCATTACCTGGCCGGAAACAAATAGTTTAGGAAGTTGGTACTTATCATTTTGATGTAGAAATGTTGCGCTTTTTAAATAGCTGAAAGTTAAATAAGAACAATTATTCGGATACAGTGGGATTGTACTAGCGTGATCTGCGCTTCCTTCCAAGTTTACAAAACCAGTTATAAATTCTTCTAAATCTCTTCGAGGTGGTCGATATAAAAAATCCATCCTAAAAACTATTATCAAAAAGAAGGAAATCCAAATTCTGTTTCTCCAAAGTCCGATTTTTACAATAAATAGTGTTCTAATCTTATTTAAATTAAGTTTTTAGAAAATATCAATTTCAATGAGCCACTTTGATGATGTTTTCTGTACTGTTTAAAAAAGAGTAAGAATATATTTATTTAAACGTAAACCTTATATTATGAAAGCAACTATTCGAACTATACAACTACTTATTTGCCTTAGCATAACTTTCGCTTTAACGAATTGTAAAAAAGATGAGGAAGTTAATGAAGCACCTTCTTCTGATGCAGGAGATGACATATCGATAGCTTTAGGTGAAGCAGCAACACTTGATGGCTCAGGTTCAACTGATCCTGAAAATGCTGAACTTAGCTATGCGTGGGCAATTGTCAATGCTCCTGCTGGCAGCAGTGCCGATGTTGATGAACCTACCAATACTCAGACAACATTTACTCCAGATGTGGATGGAGAATACGAAATTAGTTTAACTGTTATAGATGATGGTGAAAATTCAGCCACAGATAATCTCCTTGTCACTGTTCTCTCAAATCCCCCTATGGCTACAATCGGTGGCGAAGATATTGAGGTGATCGTGGGAAATGAAGTGATGCTGGATGGTTCGGGAAGTTCTGATCCGGATAATGATGACTTAAGTTTTAGCTGGACCTTTGAAAGTACTCCTTCAGAAAGTTCAGTAGCGATTAGCAACGATGATCAGGACATGGCTTCCTTTACACCTGATGTTGTAGGAGATTATGTCGTATTACTAACGGTTACAGATAGCAAGACGGGACCTGTTACAGATCAAGTTACGATCACCGCAACGAATGAAGTCCCTACAGCTGTAGCTGGAGAGGATTTAGAGGTATTTGTTGATGATGAACAAACTTTGGATGCCACGACTTCGAGTGATCCTGATGGGCATGAACTTACCTACAGTTGGACTATTACAAATGCACCTGATGCAAGTACTGCTACTATAACCAATGCAGATCAGGCAACGGCCACTTTTACACCAGATGAACAGGGAGATTTTCTGATTACATTGAGTGTAACGGATGGCTATTCAGATCCTGTTACTGATGAAATACTGATCAGTGCTACTTATCCAGGTGCACCACCGGCTGCTGATGCTGGAGAAAATAAGTGTAGTATACCTGGCAGGATAGTACTGCCAGATGGTTCTGCTTCTTCCGATCCTGATGGAGATGCTATTACGTATAGTTGGAGTGTTGCAGAAGGGCCTTCAAATGCAAATTCAAGTATCACAGCTGAAACTTCAGCTAGCCCTGAATTTACAACCGATGAAGCAGGGCAGTATTTCTTGGCGCTTGAAGTAAGCGATGGGATTTGGGATCCTGTATATGATACAGTGGAGCTTAATATTTTTATTCCAACAGTCATAAATGCAACAATTACCGAGGAAACAACTATTCCAAATCTTTGTGATGATCCTGATGTACCTGATGCCTATCTTGAAGGAACAGAATCTGTTCGAGCGATTCTAACTTTTGAGTCAGGTGTAAGAATGGAGGCTGATGCAGATACGCATCTTGAAATGGAAAATGGAGGTAGATTGATTGCAGAGGGTACATCTACTGATACAATTGTCTTTATAGGAAAAACTGATGAAAAAGCTTTTTGGCAAGGTTTAATTTTTCGTGATAATACCAATAGCATTTTAGACTATGTGAAAATTTCTTCATCTGGAAGAGAAACGACTTTACAAGGTACCGCAGCGATCTATACTTCTACAAACGGAACTTTCAACTTAACCAATTCTAAACTAAGTAATAACGAGGGCTATGGTGTTCAAGCGAATTCTAATGGTGAAAATATACTGAACTTGTCTAATGTCGAATTTTCGGATAATACTTCAAACGGCTTATATCTTACCCCTAAGGATTTAGTAAATGTTGCTAGTAACTTAACTTTCAGTAATAATGGAGATGATAGAATACTAATGAACGGGACTCGTACTAGCAACGATGGCACATGGCCAGCATATAATTATTTGGTTGATGGAAGCCTTATTGTCAATAGTGATGTTGAAATAGAGGCAGGAGCAGTTTTCGAGCTTGATATGGCTTATATATGGGTTGATAATGTAACCTTTGATGCGATAGGGACAGCAGATAATCCTATCATTTTTACAGCGGAAACTCAACAGCCAGGCAACTGGTTTGGCATTCAATATAGAGGCACATCAAGAGGTACCTTTGATTATGTAGAGGTCTCTTATGCGGGAGATGGTTCAGATCCAGATAATGCCAATATCGAACTTTGTAATTCTCAATTTACCATAACCAATTCTACCATTTCTAATGGGGCAAAGTACGGTATTTTTGTAAACGATGAGGTTATAATAAATTCTGATTATCAAACAACGAATGAATTCTCTAATAATGTGAGTGGGCCGGTATTCACAAGCGGGGCTTGTCCGCCATTGCAGTAATTAAATGGAGCATGGAAATAGCAAGGAGCATGCAATGCTCCTTGTTTTTAATTTTCAGGTGTCATTAAAACATATAAATTTCTTGGACCATTTCAGCACAAAATTGTGTGTTGGTAATATAAGCTATCTATAAAAAAAAAACTTTAATATAGGAAACATGAAAAAGAATAATCTACCAGCTAATATATTGATTGTCAGTTTATTATTTTTTGTCGGTTGTAAATCTCAGGAAGTGACGTTTCGAAAAGTGTATGAAAAAACAATGCCTGAAAGTGCCAGTGCTACAGCTTCGATGAAAGCAGATGGTTCCTACCTAATTGGTTTTGAAGAAGAACCAAAGGGATTTGGGTCAGCTCTTGCATTTGCTATAGATGGTAAAACAGGAGCAGCACTTTGGGAAAGAAAAAAGAATGATCTAGCAGAAGGGGAAGGAAGCTACAAAGGAGCTTATTGGTCATGGGATCATAATACCTTATTGGTTTTCAAGGGAGTTAGCGATCTGTTTTCGGGTTCCAAAGCTTCGCTTTCAGCCCTTGATGTACCTTCAGGTAAAGTGAAATTTACTTTAAACGCTGAGAACTTCGGTGGAGACTGGGAGACAATAGTGTCTTTTCTGCCCACACATAATGCTTTCCTATTATCTACAGATAATGGTTTTCATGCTATTAATATAGACAATGGAGAACAAATTTGGAACAGGCCTGAATTCACTGGTAATGTTTGGAAGACGGGTAGTAGAACTAATATAAGTTTTAGATATTATCAAGAGAGGGATGAAATGTATCTAAGTGACCTAAAGAATCTTTACTCCTTAAATCCTGCAACAGGAGAAACTATTTGGAAGCTTTCAACAGAAAGCATCGGATCATTACACAATGCAGATATTTTCCCAGAAGAGAGGGTGGCTCTATTTTATGGCACTGAAGATGAATCTTTAGGTAACCAAATTGCAGAAGCAGCCATTAGGTCCAATAGCACTGGTAATGCTATTCTCAATGCTTCCGAAAGCGGGCTTGTAAGAGATGAGATAATACTTATCGACCTCAAAAGCGGAAAGTTGATGAATCAAAGTGAATTTTATACCAATGGAGATCATTTTCCTATTATTCACAATGATAAAATTATCATGATGGGCATAGTTCTTAATGTATACGACAAAAATACAGGAGAACTCATTTGGCAAAATATTGATGAAGATCGTTTTGATTCGGAATTAGGCTTGAAGGCGCTGTCTTTCTTAACCGGAATAGACCTAACAGTGGGTAACAGAAGTAAACAAGAAGATTTGATCTTTGATAACCACGTTTATGCTTTCTACCCTGAGGTATTAAACAATTCTATGAAGCAAGATCAGCTTACATTGCGAAAATACAATCTGGATACAGGGGAAGAGATCTGGAAATCAGAAACCGAAAAAATAAATGTGGATCGATATTTCGGTGCTGAGGGAGTATTATTTATCAAGGGAAATACAACCGGATTTATATCGCGACCTGTATTGTTGGCTTTTGATGCTACAAGTGGCGAAAAATTATATGAATTGAAGCTGAAGTCGACACGGTATTCCGAAATAATCCCTACGAATGGTCGTATTTATGTGCGTCTCTGGCCTGAGGATGTGCAAGCTTTTGAAATCAATAGTGGGAAAGAAATTCCTTTGAATCTACCTTTTAAAAGCCCTGGTGATATTCGTTTATACAATAATGACTTAATGGTGGCCTATGGAATGAGGTGGCTTGTCGCTCATGACCCTGCAACATTTGCAGTCAAAAATAAAATGGAGCTTCCTGACTATTTTTTTAACTACGATTACAGAGGAGATACCTTCTTTATCTATAAAACAGAAGGCTTTGAAGGAGCGAGAGGGATTATTGGTATCGATTTGGAAAAATGGGCTGTGAAGGGCTATATATTGAATGACCAAAGCGGAACCTTTACCACAACTAGCGGTGGAGAAACTAAAAACCAAGTATATAAAGATTACCACTTGTTCCTCACTGAGGATGGAGAGTCAATCTTTGAATTGGATGATGATGTTATCAAGAAATATGCGGTAGATTAAGTTTGAGCATAAAGAACTAAAAGAGTGGTGTTTTGTACTATCGGTATTAAAATTTAAGGATTTCACCAATCACAAAATAGCTTTGAAAAGTACGAGACTCCACTCCTTATACATCAAAAACTATATTTTACTTATGAAAAGTATTTATGCCTTAATTCTGACAGTTTTATTCTATTTGTTTAGCACCTCGGTTGTTAGTGCACAATCTTTTCTTGAAAAAGTGGCTCAAGCAGCTGGTGAAAAGGAGGTGGAGAAAGTGCCATTTAGATTTATTAATGGCACAAAGCAGCCACTTTCTCGAATCATTTTGAAGCATAACTTAACTGGTGAAGAGACCATCTATAAGGAAGGGATCGCAGTGGGAGAGGAGGCTACTTTCGATGTTCCCTCCGGGAAGTCTAAACTAACACTTGTTTTTAATTATGATAATAGCCAGTTAAAGGCCGTAGTGTTTAGAGATGCGATGATCAAAGGGAAAGATGCCTGGCTGAAATTAGATGAGCCTGAAGATTGGGATAAATTAAAGAATTATAAACCAGATGATTTGCCAGCAAAAGTCCATGAATGTGTGATGAAAATTGATGCTAATGCAGATGGCATATACAACGCTCTAGTCTACTATGAGAAGGTGGAAGATTATAGCGCTTACTTTTCCAAATTCGATGATAATGCTGATGGAAAAATTGACAGAATGGTCAGCCCGAATTATAACAAAAGCGGTCGTGCTGTCGGGACGAAGTGGGATACTGACGGAGATGGAACATGGGATAGTGTGCACACCATGCTGTATAAAGGAGATGCGTTTATGGCTCATGAGGAAATTGTTGAATATAATGGTCAGACAGTTTGGGAGTTAAGAAATATAGTGGATTCAATAGACGCAAGGATTCTTATTAGAAAGGAGTGGGATACCGATAGCGATGGGAAAGTTAATAAAATTCAGCATTTCAAAAGAGATCAAAATGGTAGCATCATAGCAGAAGAGTGGGATTATGATGCTGACGGCACTATAGATGAAAGAACTGTTTTTGATCAGCATCCTGATAAATCTTATCTAAGGATTAAGGAAAAGAAGGATACCAGCGCAGATGGCAAATGGGATCAAATTATTGCCTACGAATACGATGAGAATAATTTCAGAAATAAGGTGTACTACGACTTAAATGGTGATAAGGAATGGGATAAAATTGAGTTAGTTAAGCGTATAAAAGGGAAACATGAATTTACAGAGGTAGATCTTAATGCTGATGGTACAGTTGATCGAGTTTCTGGTACAAAATCTAAAAATGGTAGACTACAGAGTACTTATGCTGATGAAAATAACGATGGGGTAAATGAAGAGGAGGTTGTCTATTTTTATGATTTAGCAGGAAATTTATCCAAAAAGGTCCACGATTTAGATGGTGATGGTCAACCCGATAAGGTAGTGAAGTATGACCGATCTTGTCGCGAAGGCTATGATGAAAATGGGCCTATTTTCTCGTTCTAAAACCTATTTTTATATTAACCTTTTGTGTCATTTAAAACTCTTAGAGATGAGACTTTTGCTAGCGCTTTCCAACGAAGTAATGCTGCTGCCTTAATTTGGAAGATTATTTTTATAGATGATTATCATTGTTTTGCAGATTGAAACACCCAAAGCCTAAAACTAGATTGATTTTAAAAGCACAGCTATTTCATTTTTGATCTGATTTTGTTCCGTTTCTTCAATTAGCCTTGAAGCCGTCATGAGAACAGCCTGTGCTGAGTCCTTCATATTTTGATCGAGCAAACGTTTCGCATAATTTATTTGAAAGGTAGCTACCCGATCAGGTTCATCTTCTGCGTAGTTAATGTTATAATTATTAATCGATTCTACGTAGTGTACATTTGATAGGCTGTCATTATGATGATCACTAAGCACTTCTGCATAGGTATGCTGATAGTTACCTACCCTCGGGTGATTTTCAGGCATTTTCTTTTTCAGAATATTTACTGCCGAATCGAAGTATAATAAAGCCTTCTCGGGCATAGATTCCATTCCGTACTCGCCTATGTTAAACAAAGCCATACCATATAAATAATGATCCTTTCCTATATCTTTCTCATAAATGCTCCTTGCTCTATAAGATTGCTTCAATGCTTTTTGAGTGCTATCCAAACTACGCAGTGCCCAAGCATAATCAAGATAGGTGGTCGCAGTATTTGAAGTCATGCCGTAGGTGGTGGAGTCAACTTTAATCAGATCAGGATAAAGGGTTACGCTTTTTTCGAATTTTCCCATGCGATTATAATGTTGTAGAAGAGCAAACAGACGGTCCCCAGTGATCTGATTATAGAGACCATAGGTATTCCTACTAAGTTCATAAGCCTGACTGAGAATTTCTTCTCCACCCTCAAAACTTCCATCTCGAATCTTACTGTTGGCTATCAAGCCCAGCTCATCTATTTGACTTGGATGATTTTTGCCTAAAAGACTTTCTTTAACATTTAATGAGCGAAGTGCGTAATACTCAGCGCTGTCGGAATTGCCACTCCAGCCTTGAGTTTCTGCCATCAGTAGTAATCCGCTTGCCGTATTAATATTGTCCTTACCGTAGACTGTATTCAGTAAATCTAAATTCAAGTCTGAGTATTTTAAGGCTGAATCATATTTATTTGCCCATCGATAGTTTAAAGATAAGTTGCTATAAAAACGGGCAAGTATAAGTTTTTCCTCAGGGTAAGATGACCGAAACTCATCCACCAAAGTGATTTTATAATTCATCACGCTATCTGTCTGCACTTTGTCAAGGTGTCCGAGACCAATCTCCGTAATATTAAATAAGTTAAGTATCTCTTCCTTACGGTCAAGCTCAGCTTCCTTCATATCATTCAAGGCGCTAGTAGCTAAAATTTTAGCAGAATCAATGTTGAAAATAGCGAAAATTTCAGCCTGGTGAATTTTCAACTTAATTTGTTCTTTGCGATCATCTGTAAGCTCCAAAGCCCTCGAAAAAAGTTCCAGAGCTTCCGTATTGTCAGCAGTTCTCTTTTTTAGCAACCCCTTTTTGAACAGTACTTCACCTATCGCCTGATCATTCTCCAACTCTTTATACAGGCTAATGGCATCATTGAGAAGTGATTCTCCTTTTTCATAATTACCTAGCGATATGTTAACTTGCCCAAGGGTCGCAAAGACGGCAGCTCTTGTACTAGGGTTCTTGATTTGCACGGCATTCTTCAGTCCTTCTCCTAGCAAAACACCAATACTCATGGAGTCACCAAGGTTCACCGTGGGATCATTTTGTTTGAAAAGATCCAGCAGAAAAGCCAAAGTTTCCTGTGCTTTTTGTTCTTTAGCTTCAGCAGTGAGTTGTGCTTGCTTAAGATTAGAAATATATATTCCCGATAGTATACCGATTAATACAATAGCGATAGTAGAAATGGCTACTGGAACTTTATTTCTTTTAATAAATTTTTGAAATAAAGTAGTTCGATTATTTTTACTTTCCCTTAAGGGAAAAACATTGAGGGCTGCTTCTATTTCGTTCATCATGGCATCAACTGACTGATACCTATTTTTTTGTTTTTTACTTAATGCCCTTGCTATAATTTTATCAAAGTCCTTAATTAATAAGCTATTCTTATTTATGCTTGTTGTTATTGAAGGAGGAGGTGTGTTTTTTATCTTTTCTTTTCTTTCTTCGTAATTTAAGCTATTTAGTTCAAAAGGCGTTTTAGCAGTTATGAGCTTGTAAAATAATACACCCAGCAAGTACACATCTGTAGTGACATTTATATGTTTGCTGCCTTCAATTTGTTCTGGTGCACAATAGTTTGGGGTGATAATATGTTGGAAATTTTCTTGTTCTAAATGATGATCCAAGACTGATATTCCAAAGTCCAGTAGTTTGGGGATTCCACCTTTGTTTATTAGAATATTGGAGGGTTTAAGATCTCTGTGAATCACTCTGTTTTGATGGGCATGTTGAACGGCTTTACCAATTTGTAACATCAACTGACCAATTTCTTTGAAGCCTAATTTTTCACTTTCAACATACTTTTCAATTGGTATTCCTTCCACCAACTCCATTACCAAGTAAGTTTGATTGCTGTCAGTTTTACCAGCATTAAAGATCTTGGCTATGCCTGGGTGGTCAAGATCCGCTAATATTTGTTGTTCGCGATTATCAATTGGAGCTGAGTACTGTGAATTTACTTTCAGGATTTTTACAGCTACCTCTTGTTCGTAAAGACCATCATTTCTTGCTCCAAGATATACCTTCCCCATGCCACCTGCTCCAATTAGCCTTTGAATTTTATAAGACCCTAATTGGGAATCAGTGTAATCAAAATCATCGGACCAGGATAACTTTAAGCTCTTGAAATACCGTGATGCTTCATCGAAATTTTTAATCATTCCCATCACGATTTGTTTTGTATCAACGTCCTTTCCACAAGTCTTATTAAGATATTCTTCACGCTCTTCTTGTGGTAGTTTGACAGCTTGGTCAAATAGTTGCTCTGCTTTCTCTAAATCTGTCATATCACGATGCTGCTTTAATCTCTTTGAATAAAAAAGCTCTGGCAAAATTCCATTTGCGTTTAACTGTGGCCTCAGAAATCTTAAGAATTTCTGCAGTTTCTTTAATCGTCATATCCCCGTAAAACCTGCACTCAATTACTTGTCCGTATAAGGCATCTTCCGATTCTAGGCGTTTTAGAAGGTTCTCAAGACATAGGATTTCGATTATCGTTCTATCATTTAACGGTATTATATCCTTGAAATCCTCTACGTCTAGTGTTGCTTGAGAAGCTTTACGTTTTTGAGCATTTTTCTTCTCTGCGTAGTTGCAAAGGATTTGCCGCATGGCTTTACCCGCTATAAAAAAGAAGTGACATCTATTTTGCCAGCTTGTATCCTCAGGTACAATTTTCAAGAATGTTTCATGCACAAGGGCAGTGGTGTTGAGCGTATCGTTTCCATTCCACCGATTACGAACTGATTTAGCTGTAATTTTTAATTCTTTGTATAAAATGGAATACAATTCCTCACTGACTTTCGGATTAGAGGAATCTAATTGATTGAGTATGGTGGTAATATCATTGGTTTTCATATGCCCTCTGTTTGAGAATTGCCACTATAATCTTTTAATATAATCAATAATTAGAAAATGTATTATATTCTTTATTGAAAATATGTTTTTAAGCGGTTAAAGTGTATTTTAATAAGTATTGATTGATCAATTGTAAAAGGAAAAGACACTGCATTCGAAACTACTTCAATAAATAAATTGAGCTCCTCGCAAATGAATGCATAGATTAATTGACTAGTAAATACCCGTTCTAAAAGTTGTGATTCCTTATCATTAAATTTATTTTTAGGATAAGATATCGGTAGATATGGAAAAACTATCAAACTTAAAGTGCTTATTGTTTTTGGGTTTATTAAATCTATCAGTGGCATTGAGCAATGCAGCTGCACAAGAAAATCCTAAAACAATTGACTTACCCAAAGAATTAGAGCGAGTACTTCGCGATTATGAGACACATTGGCAAAATTCTAATGCAACTCAACTAGCTAACCTTTTTATTGAGGATGGTTACATTTTAAGGCCCAATAAGCCCATCACCAAAGGTAGATCCAATATTGAAGAAGCCTACCAAAATGCAGGAGGAAAATTAGAGTTAGAAGCATACGATTATTCAATAGATGGATCAACTGGCTATATCATTGGTGGTTATAAAGTGCATGAAAGCTGGCCTGCTATTGGTAAATTTATTCTGACTTTACGGAAAGAAGAGGGGAAATGGATGATTACAGCCGATATGGATAATAGAAATGAACCTAGGAAAAATGAGTAACAAAGAGAAAAGTAAAGATGCATATCAAACACCTGCCTGGTTAAAAAGAGTTCAAGAAGGTAGCTGGGAGCCTGAAATACTAATATCTGGTATTGTGTTGTTTGGATTATTTAAGATTTATCCGCTGATAGATGAATTTAATTACTTTTTAGAATATAATTCTGCTTTAATTTTTTCAGGTACAACTGCTAATGATAGCTTGAGTAGTATTTTGAAATATGCTAATATAATCCTTATTCTGGGTTTTGTAGTTCATTTATTGTTCCGAAGCGTATGGGCAGCATTTGTAGGGCTGAGCTATGTTTATCCAAAGGGGGTCAATTTTGAAAGATTGAATTATCCAAAGAGATTTCAGAACCACATAAAAGCAGGAAGTAATTATACTCAACATATTATTAAGCTGGAAAAAATTTGCAGCACTTTATTTGCGATTAGTTTCTTAATTTTTATGTGGCTTTTGGGTTTGGTATTTTTTTTACTCTTAATCATATGTGGTATTGAAATTACACGACTTCTTGTAGGCTCTAATGATTTTAGCATATCCTTCTTGGATAGTTTTTTTAGTCTTGCAATTTTTATAATGCTTTTAGATTTGGTGACCTTGGGGATCTTTAAAAGAATTCCGTATTTCAATAGGATATTCTATCCATTATATCGGTTTACTGGATGGATAACATTATCGTTTTTATACCGAAATATTTATTACGGCCTAATTAGCAATCATAAGAAATGGAAAGTTAGCTTAACTATAATTGTGTTTTTTGTATTTTCTTTTTTTGCTGTGAGAGGGCTTCAGTCCCGAGATTTTGTCCTTGGCAGAACAATCGCTTTAGTCCCAAAAGGTGATTCACAATATAGATTGGATGAAGGTAATTACAGAGATAAAGTAAATGACGGATCTTTCTCAGGTTATATGCATATTGACAGTTATGTTTATGATCAGTCTTACATAGAATTATTTGTTGTACACACTACTAAATATGAACAAGAATTGATATTAACTTCCTGCGATTATGAAAATTTAAGAGGCGCAGACGGTATAAATATTGATTCATTAAAGGCCAAATGCTTAGAAGAATTTTATGGAATTGCTTTAGATGGACAATTGTTAGAAGACGATTTTATATATCAACGTAGATCGGAAACAGGACAAGATGGATTGTTATCCATAGTAGATATATCGGAGCTAGAAAAGGGGAGGCATCAAATTGATTTGTACTATGATTTTTACGATCAGGATCAAGATACTACTCGTCATGAATTAGCAGAGCAGATTATTTTTTATAAGGCAATACAATCAAATTAAGGGTTCAATCAGAAAATTACCCTAGAAGAAACAAAGATAATACAGCATCATGTTGAATTACCACCTTTCCCTGGAGGGAGAATAAAATCTTACAATTTTCCCTGAGCAGGATAGCCCAATTTACGGCACATTAAACCTTCTCGAGAATTTTTTTTCAAAATAATTAATATTTTTTGTCATATTTTTCGACAATCGGGAACCAACTAAGTAGAAACCCAAAAGAGGACTTTTGATAACGATAGATTAATGACAGAAAAGAAATATGTAGACATCATTGAAAAAAATAAGCATAGCATCTACAGAGTTTGCAAACTATATTCTACCGATTCCTTTGAATCAGAAGATTTGTTTCAGGAGGTAGTTTATCAAATATGGAAATCTTCCCCATCTTTTAAAGGGACTTCCAAAGTAAGTACTTGGATTTACAGGATCGCACTCAATGTATGCTATAAATCTATCTTGAAACATAAAAAGTCAAGCGATAAGATTACTAGTCTTGATGCTATAAAAGTTGAGGAGCTTGGTGACTCAAATTTTCAAGATGAAAATAGCAGATATGAAGCCTTGCAGGCTTGCATCAATCAACTAAATAAAGCTGATCAAGCAGTAATTGTGCTCTTTTTAGAAGAATTATCATACAGAGAAATCAGTGAAACTATTGGGATTAGTGAGAACTATGTGGCGGTTAAAATGAAGCGAATTCGTGAAATTTTGCATGCTTGTCTTACACCTAAATTAGAACATTATGAATGATCAAAATTTAATAAACATTTGGAAGGGATCAAGTCGAAATATTCAGTTGAACCTCAACTATGATGATTTGGCTAATGAATTGAAAAGAAAAGCAAATCAGTTGGATAAGAGTATTAGAAAAAGGAATCAGTTGGAGATAGGATTGGCCATTTTGCTTTTGCCCATCGCCCTTTACCTTTTTTTTGAAGTGCCTTATTATCTCTTTAAATCAGGGGTTCTCCTGATGGCGGTTTGGTTCTTATACGTGATCTATAAACTTAAAAAGACAAGAGGTTTAAAGACTGATTTTGGTACCAATGCAACACTAAAACATCAATTGAATAAACAAAAAAGATATGTAGAGGAAGAGGTAAAACTTCTGAAAAGTGTTTTATACTGGTATTTGTTGCCTCCTTATACGGGTTTACTCCTTATGATTTCAAGTGCCTATTTTCACCGTGATGTTCAATGGGAAAATAGCTTTCTTCGGGGCTTGCTGTCTGAAAATATTTACGGTCACCTTGTTTATATTATTTTTTTAACTGCGCTTTATTTTTATATCTACAAACTAAATATGAAAGCGATTGCAAAGGACTTGATGCCAGTAGTCCATGACATTGAAAAAATTGAAAGAGAATTAGAAACATCTGAAAAGTAAAAGAATATGTTTAAAAAAACAGTAATAATTGTTAGTGCTATTATTTTAATCCTTGCTGCAGGCTTTGGAGTAGCATATTTTATGGTAAAGCCTGATAAAAAGAGAATTGTAGATTTTATTAGAGAAAACCCTGAAAGAATAGCAATCAGTTTAAGTCAAAACGAAAAGGTGCTGGCAGAGTATAATGAAACTAAAATGCTGCCGCTTGCCAGCACTGTGAAAATAATCATTGCAATAGAATATGCCTATCAAGTTGCGGAGGGAAAATTGAATCCCGATCAAAAGTGCTCAGTTTCAGACTTGGAGAAGTATCATTATCCAGCGACAGATGGCGGGGCTCATAAAGCATGGCTTAACAATCTGGAACTAGAAAAAGATAGCATAGTATCATTGTCAGAAATATCGAAAGGTATGATCAAGTATAGCTCTAACGCTAATACCGAATACTTGATTGATTTATTGGGGTTAGAAAATATCAATAGCCGAATTGAGCTTTTAGGTATAGAAAAACATGATTCCATTTACTACTTGGTTTCCTCTCTTTTTATAAGAGACTATCTGTTTCCTGAAAAAAGTAATATTGAGGCTATTAAAAGCATTAAAGATTTAAGTAATAGAGAGTATCGAAATGCCTGTAGGGAAATCCATAAAAAGCTTAAAGCGGGCACTTTTAAAAATGATAGTCTTAACGACTTCGGTTTAGTGGTTCAGAAAGTATGGTCTGATCGCTTGCCTGCTTCTACTGCAAAGGAATATAGGCAATTAATGGAAAAACTCAATTCCAAATCAATTTTGCCTAAGGAAGTGCATCAACACCTTGATCCGATTTTAGAATTTGTCATGGAAAACCCACTTAATCAAGAGTGGCTTAAGCATTCAGGATCCAAAGGGGGTTCGACTGCCTCATTATTGACAAAGGCGTTGTACGCAACCGATATGGAAGGAAATAAAATTCATCTGAGCTACTTTCTAAACAATTTGTCCGCTTTTGAGAATGTTCAACTGCAGATGAGCATGAATGCATTTGAATTGGCAATTTTGCAGGAAGAAGAATTTAGAATACAGATCAGGGAAGTTGTGAATGCGCTTGATTAGAATCCTAGCAAAAAGCACTTTATCAAGATTTTTGAATATAGTTAGTAAAACAACTATTTTTATACGAACTTTGTCAGCGAATTGAAGTTATACCAATAATAACTTACGAAAAACAATGATACAAACTGACATTTGCATTATCGGAGCTGGCCCTGTAGGTCAATTTGCTGTATTTGAAGCAGGATTATTGAAGTTACGTTGCCATTTAGTGGATGCCCTTCCACAAGTAGGAGGACAGCTTTCTGAAATCTATCCGCAGAAGCCTATTTACGATATCCCGGGTTATCCGACTATCAAAGCGCAAGAATTAGTTGATAACTTGACGGAACAAATAAAACCATTCAATCCAACTTACACTTTGGGTGAAAGATTGGATAAGGTAGAGAAAACAGCTACTGGTTTTAATTTAAGAACTTCTGATGGTACTGAAATAGACTGTAAAGTGGTTGTTATTGCAGGTGGATTAGGTTGTTTTGAGCCTCGTAAACCACCTATGAAAGAAATTGCTGAATTTGAAGGAAAAGGAGTTTCTTACATGGTGAAAGATCCTGAGCAATTCAGAGATAAAAACGTAATTCTAGCTGGTGGGGGAGACTCTGCTTTGGATTGGACGATTGAGCTTTCCAAAATTGCTAAAAAAATCACTTTGGTCCACAGAAATGAAACTTTCCGTGGTGCACCAGATTCTGCCGATAAGGTATTTGAATTAGCGAAAGAAGGGAAAATCAATTTGTTACTAAAAAGTAATTTAGCCTCTCTTTCAGGTAATGGGAAATTGAACTCTGTTAAAGTGAAAGGAGCTGATAAATCTGAAATAGAGCTTGAGGCTGATTATTTAATTCCTTTGTTTGGTTTAAGTCCAAAATTAGGACCAATTGCTGATTGGGGATTGAGTATTCATAAAAACCAAATTGAAGTAAATACTACGGATTATTCTACCAATGTCCCTGGTATCTATGCAATTGGTGATATTAATACCTATCCAGGTAAATTGAAGTTGATTTTATGTGGATTCCACGAAGCGGCTTTGATGGCACAATCTGCCTTCAAGCATATTTATCCTGAAAAGCATTTAAGTTTCAAATATACTACTGTAAACGGTATTGAATCTTTCTAATTAATTTATATTTGTGGCTTGTTAATTAAAATCCACAAGCGTTAAATTATGAGTGATATTAAAATTAAAGTGCAAGATTATTCTGGCGATGTACAGGAATTGGAAGCTCCCACTGATATGGGCTTAAGCCTGATGGAGTTTTTGAAAGCCAATGAATATCCTGTTTTGGCAACTTGTGGTGGAATGGCATTATGTGCTACATGTCATGTTAAAGTAGAAGAAGGATTTGATAATTTAAATGATCCGGGTGATCAAGAAATGGATCAGTTAGATATCCTACCAAATGCTGAACATAATAGTCGACTAGCTTGTCAATTAAGACTGCATCCTGATATGGATGGCATGATGGTTCGTCTTGCGGCTGATGAGGAATAGATTAATTTAAGTTTATTATATAACAAAAGAGCACTCGCATTGATGTGAGTGCTCTTTTCGTTTATTTCGTTTTTCTGTTAGAGGCTTCCGCTTTCGCAGTAATTAGTGATCAGTACTATATTTTTTTGGCAAATGTTCATACACTAGATATCCTTGGCAAATTCCGGTCTGACCTTCGGTACTGACCTAATTACGCTTCGCCCCACATTAATCAACCTCCTATTTCTAGCAAAAGCTTTCAATTTGATATGAGACTTCGAGTTTCCTTATTCACTCTACCAACACTATGAAATCCCTGGCCATTTCTATGCGTCATCGTAAGTTCAACTTCCCCTAAGGAAGGTCCCGAAGCAAACTTTAGAGTGCTTTAGCTAATTTTAGATTGCTTCACCCTAAAGGGATTCGCAATGACGCACTGAAATGATGGTTTATATTAGCTGTGTGGATATATGTATGATTTCCTCTATAATCTTACCTCAGCCTAAACTGTATTCTGTGCATCTTCCCCCCTTTGGGGGTTAGGGGGCTAATACCCCAACAAATCACCAATCTCTTTCTCTACCTTCTCAGCATTTGGCAACATTGCTTTCTCCCATTCAACATTCAAGCCGATAGCCGGCAAATTCAGGGCACCGTAGGATTTAACAGGAGCATCCAGATATTCGAAGCAATGTTGATTTAATCTACCTGCCAAAGATTCCGCAAAAGAATTTAATAAAGGCTCTTCAGTTAAAACTAAGGCACGACCATGCTTTTCAACACTTGCTTTTACCGTTTCCCAATCCAATGGATTTAGAGTCCTTAAATCAACAATTTCTACTTGACCTTTAAAATTCTCTGAAGCTGCTTTTGCCCAATATATCCCCATTCCATAGGTAATAATGGTCATACTTTCTCCACTGTCAATTTTATCCTGATCAGCTTCCTGTTCAATTCTAGCTTTACCTAAAGGAATAATGTAATCGTCATCCGGTTCATGGTTTTTTGCACCGTCAGTTCCGGGAACCTTAGACCAATACAAGCCTTTATGCTCCAGCATAATTACTGGATTCGGATCATGAAAAGCTGCTTTCATTAAGCCTTTCATATCTGCAGCATTGGATGGATAAACTACTTTAATTCCTCTTATAGTTAATAAAGTAGATTCAATAGAACCTGAATGATATGGTCCACCACCACCATAAGCACCAATAGGAACTCTAATTAGAGATTGGATAGGGAATTTCCCGTTTGACAAATAGCATGATTTTGACAATTCTTCAACTAGTTGGTTCATACCCGGCCAAATGTAGTCTGCAAATTGGATTTCGACTATTGGTTTTGCACCCACAACTGACATACCTGCCGTACTTCCAATGATATAAGCTTCTTGTATAGGAGTATTGAAAACGCGGCCATCACCATATTTCTTGGCTAGGTTTGCAGCCTCTCTAAAAACACCACCTAAGGTACCACCAACATCTTGGCCATAGAATAATGCCTCGGGATTATTTTGTAAAATATCATCTACAGCATGTAAAGCAGCATCGACCATTACTGATTTTTCAGCCCCTTTTGGTTTTCTCTGTCCTTTTTCCTCAGTTATGGGCGTTTCTGCAAATTCATGTAATTCCACATCGCTTGCATCAACATCCTCGGCATCTAAAGCTTTTTGATAGGCTTCATCTGCAGTTTTTATAGCCTCTTTTTCTAATTTCTTTAATTCTTCTTCTGAGAAATCGTGCTTTAGTAGGTATTTATGAAATTTAGGGATTGGATCACCCAAGGCATGCATTTCTAAATCTTCCTCACCTCTATACCACTCTTTTCTCACTCCAGAAGTATGATGACCTAAAAGTGGGCAATTTGCATGCAGTAAAACTGGGCCTTTACGATTCCGGACATATTTAATCGCTTCTCCCATTTTATTAAACGAATCCTCAAAATCGGTTCCATTAGCTTGCATTCTTTTCAACCCCTTAAAACCAGCGGCATACTCATAAGCATCCATAGCGCGCATTTCTTTACCAGTGGCGGATATGCCCCAGTCATTATCTTGTACTAAATATATGATGGGTAAATTCTTAAGTACAGCCATCTGGAATGCTTCTGCCACTTCTCCTTCTGTTACAGATCCATCTCCCAAAGAACAAACGACCACTGGTTTTTCTCCATCACTTCCTAAACCATGCTCTTCTTTAAATTTCAGGCCGTGCGCCATTCCTGTGGCAGGAATTACTTGCATTCCCGTTGCAGAACTTTGGTGCGGAATGGTCGGCATTCCTTCTCTTTTTAAGGAAGGGTGATTGTAGTATGAGCGTCCACCTGAAAAGGGGTCATCTTTTTTGGCCATTAGTTGAAGCATTAATTCATAAGGTTCCATGCCAATTCCTAATAGAATACTTTCATCTCTGTAATAGGGTGCTAAGTAATCGATAGCTTTTAGCTGCATAGATGCAGCCAACTGTATGGCTTCATGTCCGCGTGAAGTACTATGTACATATTTTGAGGCAATGGCTTTATTTTCATCGTAAATTTCAGCCATCCGTTTGGCGGTATGCATCAGGCGGTATGCCTTTTCTAAAATCTCGTTTGATATATTGGTTTTCTTAGCCGTCTTAACACTCATGCTCTAAATCTATTTTCGTTTCCTGAAGTCAAAAATACAGAATTCTTTGTTTTTCCTACCGATTGTTAGGTAGTTATTTTGATATACGGAGTGAACTTTACTTTGGGTACTGATTTTGTTGCTTATTTTTATTTTAACTGCATTCATTGATTGATGATAGGCTATATATTCTCCTGTGAAGAGGCTAAATGGGTTCAAACCGATCAAATTCTTGTTTTATTGAAGCAGGGTTTCGACTTAAATATTTAACGATGAATCAACTGAATTGAAGGTAATGCTTATTGCTTTTTTGGAGGGTTTGATTTTTGAAGATTACTACAATATTATTTCTTTTCTTATAGCCGATTGATTATCTGTCACTTATATATTTTTTAAATATTTACCCGCTTAGTTTTAGTTGACAATCCCGAATATTTTTTAAATTGATTCTATAAACCGATCAACTTTAACATATATGGCGAAGGCGAAGAAAGAAAAGAAAGTATTTGTACTCGATACCTCAGTTATTATTTATTCTCACGACTCTATCATGAATTTTGCCGAACATGATGTGGCAATTCCCATTACAGTTCTAGAAGAACTTGACCAGTTCAAGAAAGGAAATGATACCAAGAATTTTGAAGCAAGAGAGTTCATTAGAATGATCGATAAATTGGCTGATGGCCGATCTCTAAGCGAATGGATTCCTTTAAATGGAAAATCTAAAGGTGTTTTTAAAGTCTTGATGCCTAATAAACAGACAGTCGAATCAGATAACATTTTCTTGGAAGATATACCCGATCATAAAATTTTGGGCAGTGCGGTTCAACTCCAAAAAGAATTGAAAGATAAAACCGTCATTTTAGTCACCAAAGATATCAACCTCAGGTTAAAAGCTAAAAGTTGTGGATTGCGTTCAGAAGACTATCAAACTGGAAAGGTGAAGAATGTTAGCGATTTGCATTCAGGTAAGAAGCAGATAGAAACCGTTTCATCTGAAACGATTAATCAACTCTATGATAGTTACCACTGTGATGTAGCTGACATATTGGGTAAGAAAAAGCCCATGAATAATACCTTCTACATCCTAAAGAGCAATAAAAATTCTGCTTTAGGGTATTATAATTCGATTACGAACCAGATTGATAAAGTAGAAAAAAAAGCTGCCTATGGCATTATGCCCAAAAATGCAGAACAAGCTTTTGCGATCCATGCATTAATGAATCCTAAAATTAAGTTAATGACTTTACAGGGAGTTGCTGGAACAGGAAAAACTTTAATTGCTTTGGCCTCTGCATTAGAACAACGTAAAGATTTTAAACAGATATTCTTAGCTCGTCCAATTGTTCCACTGTCGAACAAAGATATTGGATATTTACCTGGGGATATAAAATCGAAATTGAATCCGTACATGGAGCCGCTTTGGGATAATCTTAAATTTATTCAGCATCAGTTTCAAGAACATGAGCGAGAGTTTTTGAATATCACGGATATGGTAAATAAAGAGAAACTTACTATTCAGCCTTTAGCTTATATTAGAGGAAGAAGTTTATCCAATATCTATTTTATAGTGGATGAAGCACAGAACCTTACTCCGCATGAGGTGAAAACCATTATCACAAGGGCAGGAGAGAACACTAAAATTGTCTTTACTGGGGATGTCAATCAAATAGATACTCCTTATTTAGATTCTCAATCCAATGGACTGAGTTATTTAATTGATAGAGTCAAAGGACATGAATTATATGCGCATGTTACACTCGAAAAAGGGGAACGGTCAGAATTGGCTAATTTGGCTAATGATGTTTTATGAAAAGATCCTAGAAACTAGAACATAGATAATAGACGAATAAGTCTTGTTATTGATTTTTGCAACATCACGCCCTTATAGTTCCGGATAAAAATCACTTAAGGAATGTGTATAATAAGAGGTATTGAGCCTAAATATTTTTTGAAAATAAGCAGGTTGTTCAGCTCCTTTAGGATATAAAGTCAAGCTTTTTTTATTTCCTACGATCCGATCCCAGATACCTATACCTCCTTGATTTAAATTCACAGTGAAGTAATAGAGGTAAGGGCTAACCCATTCTATGTAATCTTCCTTAGTTGTTGTTTGGTTAGGATTAATAAGATCGAAATATAAACCGTTCTTAATCCTATATTGTAATTCGACTGCATTTAACGGAGCACCATCTAAGGTTGGGATTACCCCGAATTGAGGATCAAAATACATCCATTTTTTAATGTCTTGTATATAAACTTCATTCACTACATGTCCACCCCCAGATTGAACATCGCTAATGTCTTTCGTCATTAGACCTAATCCTCTCACTTTGAATCCTAAAGATGCAAGACACTGTTTTGCTACCGTACTATATTCCACGCATCTAAATCTTTCCCCTTTTTCTGCTTGCTCCAAGATATAGAGCGCATTATTTTCCTTCGGAGTATTGCAACAGTCATGTTCCCATCTGCTTTGCACCCAGCCTTGAATCGTTAATATTTTATCGAAATCAGTTTTAGCACCTTTTACAATGCTATCAAGTTTATACTTCTTTCTAAGTTCGTGGTAAAATGAATCAGCAGATCTATCTGAGTAGGTAATGTTGAAATTATTTGTGGGGATAGTATCAAATGATAGATCATAAATTGCTTGGCTCCTGCTTTCTTTTCCTAATGGAATAAGTGTCCCCAGCCGAGGAGATAAATAAAATGAAAAACAAATGAACGCTACTACTAAAACTAATAAGATTCGTAAAGATATTTTTAACATAATCAGGTCGCAGTTGATAGTTTAAAAATAAAACTACAATTTTATCGGTAAATTATTTCATAGCCAGATTCAATTTGTTCCTTATTAATTTTTTTAGAGAGCCTAAATCCTGCTGATCCAGCGTTTCTGCGGGAATCCAACTCTTAATATCATCACCTTCTTTAATGAAAATAGCGGGTAGCTGGTCTTTAAATCCGTACTGCTCCAACCACTCATCTTTATGCAAGAATGTTAGCGGAATATCCAATGTTTTTTTGAATTCAGCCCACTCTTCCCGGATTTTGAAAGTTCCATAGGTAATGTCACATAAACTGCAGGGATAGGTTTTAGGAGAAAATATTTTATGCATGATATCCATATACCCGTTCCATTTTCCTGAATTGGCATTGTAAACAAATATTAGTTCCATTTGATCAGATTTAAGAGTCAAGAATCAATATGTAAGAATAGTGACTTGTCAGATACAATAGTAGGTTCGTTACTATTATTATGTCCGACAAGCCCCATTATTAATTATTCAATTACTAATTATTAATTAAATTAATCACTTTCCCACCAACCTTTACTGTTAACAGTATTTCCACCAATTCTTTGTGCAGCCTCTTGAAAATTTTCGGCATTAGTAGCTTGTTCTGATTCAGGATATAGGTACCGTACAGGATATCTATCACCGTTTAAATTATCAGGACCCGCTTTCAAGTTAGGAATACCTGTTCTTCGCACATTAAACCATGCTTCATGTCCGTTATTGATCAGACTTAACCACTTTTGAGATAAGATTTTCACTAAATCATCTTCTGTATTTCCTGTTAAAGCTATGGAAGGTCTTGTAAAATAATCAGCGGGTAGATTTGCTCCCCAATAGTCAAAGCTTGCAGCCAATCCTTCTTGATAATAGCTATTGGCATCCCTTGAAATATAGCCTTTTAGAGCAGCTTCCGCTAAGGCAAACTGCAATTCGGCATACTGCATAATTTGGCCATCTACTCCATTGGGTACATCTCTAAATACTGAACCAAACAAGGAGATATTACTTAAATTAATACCTTTTTCGGCTATCGTTTCTCTGCTCTGTCCATTTAATAAACCATTATACTCTAGATTTCCATTCTGAACACTTTCTTCTGTTGGCTTATACAATATAGCAATGCGAGGATCATCCCATAAGGTTAGTATGGAATCTACCGTTTGCGTCATCCGATGCTCTTGATAAAGCCCTAAACCTGCTAATGACATGGGCCATTGATTAGGAGCTGATGAAAGATAAGGTACTACAGCATTGTCAGCATTTGATTGCATGAGATCTTCATTCGCCACTATTGATTGCAATTCACTAAAGTCGGTGATTTTATTACTGACCCTCAAAAAGTATCGAACTCTGAGAGAATTGGCAAACTTTACCCATTGATTCAGGTCATTATTGAACATCATATCACCTTGAATGCTGGAGTTTGTTGATTTTAAAGTTTCCACTGACTGAGCTAGCACTGCCAAAATACCCGTCTCGTTATCCATGTAAATACTTTCTTGGGTATCGTATCGGGGACTGAAATTCCCATCTAAAGCATTGATGGCATCTGTGTAAGGAACATCACCATACATATCCGTTAATTGTGAAAACAAATAGGATCTCATAATATCTCCCACTGCTTGATATGCTTCATTGGTGCCTTCGATTTCCTGCATAGACCGGATATCTGACAGCAGTCGGAAAATAGTATTCCAATACCCACTATTGGAGCCCATTTCGTAGCGATCAATTCTTTCAAATTCCACACTTGCAGAAAATTGAGCTAAGTAATTAGCCAATCTAAACCCTTGTTCGTATGTATTTCGATCTGCCGAAACCGAAATGATATTAGACAGCAAGAACTGCGGACTTACATTTTCAGGGAGATTCGGATTTTCATTTATTTCTTCAAAATTATCTGTACAAGCTGTCATTATTAACAGCATCAGTACGATTCCTATATTTTTCATAATTCTCATCATTGAAAGGACTTAAAAATTTGTTTTTAAACTGAAACCAAAGCTTCGGGTAGAAGGATAAGACATATCTTCCACTCCGTAAGTAATGCTGGTTTCTTGGAGAGCATTCAACTCAGGGTCGAAATGTGGATTTTCGGTAAATAACAATAAGTTACTACCGATGAACCCAATTTTTATATTCTGAAAACCTATTCGCTCAGCAAATGAATTACTTAAGGTGTAATACAAACTCAATTGTCTCAGCTTAATGTATGAAGCATCATATAAAGCACTGGCTTCATTTCCTCTGTCATAAAAATTATTATAAAATTGACTTGCAGGAACATTTACATTATTGGCCACATATACGGGGTTTTCATCGGTTCCCGTATTCATTACGCCATCACCAATAACGCCATTTTCTCTTCCTTCCAATGTTTCTTGCAAAACACCTGAAGTACTTCCCAATGCTTTTGTCCTAGAAACAATAGTGCCTCCTTGGCGCCAATCCCATAACATGGAGAATACAAAATTTTTGTAAGTGACTTGATTATTCCATCCAAACATGAAATCGGGATTGTAATTACCTAATAATCTTAAATTTCCATCTTGAACGGGTAAGCCATTTTCGTATAGCGTCTCACCTTCAATTTCTACAAAGCCAGTTCCGTACATATCACCAACTCGGCCATTTTCTCTCGCTATATAAAAAACGGAATTAGAACCTCCTGATCCACCGAATACATTGGCAACTCCGGTCACGTACTGACTGACACCTTCTGGAAGTTCCGTTACAATGCTATTGTAAGTGTTAAAGTTGACGGAGCTAGTCCATTTGAAATCTGATTTATTAATAATTCTTCCACTTACTAATACTTCTAATCCACGTGTTCGTACTTCCCCACCATTTTCATTTTTATTTTGGAAACCAGAGGCATTAGAAACCGGTCGCGATATGATTTGGTTGATACTAGTATTTTGATAGCCAGCTATATCAATCTGTAATCGATCATTGAAAAGTCGGATTTCCGTACCTGCTTCTAGGGCATTTAAGCGTTCGGGTTTCAAGTCAGGATTTTTCAGCAAAGTTTCGTTTGTCACCCTGAACAAAGAGCCATAATTTTGATTGAAAACATAGGTTTGCCGAGTCTGATAAGGATCTGTATCATTCCCCACACTGGCAGCACTTAATCTCACATTAGCAAAAGAAATATTGTCAGCCGTCTCCATCAATCCATCCAAAACAAAACTCAAACCTGCTGAATAATAAGCAAAATCATCAGGTAGGGTACTGCTCCAGTCATTTCTAGCGGTCAAATCTAAATATACTTTAGATTGATAGCTTATATTTCCTATTCCGTAGATGCTGTTGATCCTCTTATTGAACTCCTGACTATTTCCTTGTAAAGGCGTTCTGGAATTCGCTAAGGAATAAATTCCTGGCAAAGCTAGTTGTGTTGCCTGAGAATATGCATAGGAAATTTGCTGGTCAAAGCGATTCGCTCCTCCTGATATGGAATATTTGAAATCATTATTGATTTGATCACGATAAGTCAATAAAATATCAGTATTCATTTCACTGTAGACTACATTGTCTTCTCTGTAACTACCAAATGGATTTCGATTGGTACTCACTGCCCTTCTGAATTCTCTTTCATCATTGTAGCGATCTATACCCGAGCGCAAGCTTAAACTGAGCTTATCGGTAATGTCATAATTCACTGATGCATTTCCTAAAAGCCTGTTTTTATTGAAGCTATTGGTATTTTCAAAAAGCGTTAAATAAGGATTGGTCAGCCACAGATAATTAAAGTCATAATGTTGGGTACCTTCTTGTCCGGCTTGCCAATAATCGCGCATAGAGGCGATGTTGCAGTTCCTTCCCGTCCAATTAAATCCATACATTGGATTTTCGTATCCGTAGCCTAAGTTCGGACGGTTTTCGCTTCTGGAATTGATATAATTCACATAGGAATTAATGCTGATTCGATTGGTCAGCTGTTGGTCCAGACTTAATGATATTCCATCTCTATCTAAACCAGTATTCGGTAAAGTGCCCTCATTTCTCAAATTACTATATGCTAATCTGATTCTGCTTTTTTCGCTCGATGAGTGAACTGCAATATTCTGCTGAGAGGTGATTCCTGTTTCAAAGAAATTGCGAACATTGTCAGGTCTTGATACCCAAGGAGTAGCGGTAATGTCAGTAAAAGTACCGTCAGCTCTTCTTCTGGCATTTACATCACCGGCTCGTACAGGGTTTCCATTAACATCTGCAGATGGACTGTCGAATTGTGGAATCATTAGGCCAATGTCTAATCTAGGACCATAACTACTGATGCCGCCATCGTTTATTCCAGCACCGATTCCATTCTGAAATGCATATTCTCCATTTGAACCACCACCGTATTCATTTTGATAATCAGGTAGTGTTAAAAGCGTTTCAAAAGTTAGTAGACTGCTGGTACTAACACCAAATCCTTGTTTTCTTTCTCCTCTTTTGGTGGTAATGAGCACCACACCATTTGCAGCTCTTGCACCGTATAATGCAGCAGAACCAGCACCTTTCAAAATAGAAATGGAAGCGATATCATCAGGGTTTATTTCCGCAGCACCATTCCCGTAATCTACTTCTTGCAGTGCACCGTCATTTACTAAATCACTGGTTATTTGTCTATTACTAATGGGCACGCCATCCACCACAAAAAGGGGCTCATTTCTACCACTTAGTGAGTTTTCTCCTCTAATAATGATCCTTGAAGAGGAACCTACACCTGAGGAGCCATTGGTAATTTGGACACCAGCCACCTGACCTGCCAAGCTATTGACGACATTGGTAAGGGGAACATCACTTAATGCTCGGCTATCAACTTGGGTTACAGACGAGCCAAGCGATTGTTTTTCACGCTCAATGCCCAAAGCCGTGACCACTACTTCATCCAATTGTTCCAAATCTTCAGTCAGCTTGATTTCAGGAGGCATAGATCCATTATTGATTTCTACCTTAAAATCTTTAAAACCTAAGGATTGAATGCTTAAAGTGAAATTTTCAGATGGAGTTTTTAGTTTAAAACTTCCGTCACTTAAGGTAACAGAAAATCTCTCGGTTCCCATTTCGTTAACAACTGCTCCTGGAATGGGCTCTCCTTTTGAGTCAATGACTACAGATGAATAGGTTTTGCTATCTTGAGCCGATAAATTAAAGCTCAGTAAATAGCATAAAATAAGTATTAATTTCTTCATTTTAATTTGGGTTGAATCGATTACTTTAAATCTTAGTATTTTGTGAGCATCATGACGCCTCTTTCTACTAAAGCCTTTCTTTCTTCTAGTGTTTGATTGATAGGTAGTTGTGCAAGACCTAATATGCGCCTCATCATCTCTACAGCCATAAATTTCATCATTAACACATCATCAAATGGTGCTTTTTCCTTATAGAAATCCATTGCTTTTTGAATAATAGGATAGGGTTGCTGCGCTAAATACAAATGCGCCATGCATACGCCTATTTCAAATTCTTTAGGGCCGAAAAAACAAAATTCCGGATCGATAATTTTTAAGCCTGATTTTGTATTGAGCCAACTTCCCAGAAAGTAATCGCCATGAAGTAAATGCTTGCCATCAGATAAATATTGGTCACCTAGGTGCTTTAGTGCCAGCTGAAGCGCTTCATTGTAGATAATATCCTGCTTAACGGCTTCCAAACCGGGCATCACATCATCTAGATTCATTCCATTGTCTTTCATGAATGGGAATTTGAAGATATGCTCGTGATTAAGTTTTCTCATCTCATTATTATGGATGATTTTTGAGCATGTTTCGGTAGTAAAATGGGTGTGCAAATCGGCTATGAAATGCATGATTTCTTTGAGCTCGGTTTCCGACAAATTTTTACCTTCCTGATATAAAAAAGTATAGTCACTACTCTCGCCCAAATCTTCCATGAGGATGATATGATTTTCTTCATCCACTGCGAGAATTTCCGGAGTCCTACTGCTTAAATCAGGGTTCTTTTTAATGATTTCATAGAATTCTGCTTCTCTCAGAACCCGTTCTGCCGGAGCAGGAACTTGAGGGAATTTCTCCACAAAATCACGACTTTGTTTTATGATGAAAGTGCGGTTATTTGAAGTTCTGCATCTAAGCGTGAAGTTCATATTTCCCTCACCAGGTTTTTCAACTGATACTACTTTTTCGTTATCGTCTAACCATTTTTGATCTTGTAAATAGGTATTGATGGTTTCTAATTGATTATCAAGTTTAATCATTGTGCTTAGCTTTTTTTGATTAAAGATTCCATTAATTTTTCATGGTAGTCTGATACCACATCGTGGCAGTATTTTACAGGAAATGTTCCTTCATTGCCACAGAGAAGATAATTCTTAAATACCTCCTTATTATTGTCTTTGACAGTATCGTCCGGATGAATTTCTAATTGTGCCTTTAGATCTTCGCTGATAATATCTTCAGGAGCAATTATGTAGTGGCTAGCCAAAACATCGAATGGATTAAAACCAGTGGCTCCTTGATTGATCCATTGTGCTAACCATGGCTGAGAATGCTCTGCCAGCCACTTATTTCCGGCCTCGCCATTATCCAGTTTTTTTAAATCATCAGCGCCAATCCACACTTTGCTTGAGATTTCAAATGGGCATAGAGTGACTGCTATACCTGCTTCAAACATGATGTTGAATGCCTGGTTGTCTAGATCGAAATTCAAATCCCTTGCGTGATTTCCTTGATTCCCAATTTTAAAATAGTCAGTAGGTTTCCTTCTGCCAGCCACTAAAACCACTTCTCTGATTTGGGTTTTCAATTCAGGATATTTCAATAGGAGTAGTCCTACGTTAGTAGCGGGACCTATGGCTAAAATAGTCAATTGAGTTTCTTTTAGTGCACTAGCCAAAGCTTCTACCGCATCATTTGTTTCTACTTTGCTTAAGTCGATGGCTGAACCTGCTCCTTTGTAAACGGGGATTTGATTTTTTGCATGTTTTGTGCTCATTTCCTGGCAAAGGCGGTAAGCGTCATCGATTTTCGTATTACCGAAAACAGCACTTATCCCCATTATTTCAACATTGTCTGCTTTGAATAATTGCAATAAAGCATATCCATCATCCACATCGCAATAACCTTCTCTGATATGTCTTTTCATGCCTACAGAGAGGTCAGTATCTATCCAAATATTTTTCGTTTCCATTTAGTATTGGTTTAAATTATGTTTTGTCCTTTTGGGATTAGATTTTCCCAAAAACCGATTTCGTTTTGCACACCAGTTGATGGGTCTGCTATAAATTCTTCTTTGTTTTTATATAATTTTAGTTTTCCACTTTGCATAAAGGCGATTTCATCTCCCATCAGAATTGCTTCTTTCAAATCATGGGTGACAAATAGTGAAGTGATTTTAAATTTGTGGGCAATGTCCTTAAATAACTGTTGCATTCTTTGTCGAGTGCCGGCATCCAGGCTACCGAAAGGCTCATCTAATAAAAGCAAAGCAGGGTTGATAATAATAGCTCTTCCAAAGGAAACTCGTTGTCTTTGGCCCCCTGAAAGCTGATGAGGCATTTTTTGGCCTTGATCTTCCAATTCCAAAAGCTCCAGCATTTCTTTTACCTTGCTTTGAATATGTGCTTCTTTTTGCTTTTTGATACGAAGACCAAAAGCAATATTTTCAAATACATTTAAATGTGGAAATAGTAAATCTTCTTGATAGAGATAAACGATGTTTCGCTTTTCAGCTTCCAATTCGCTGATATCATTCCCATCCAAAATTATATTACCACTATCTGCTTTAAGCAAACCCCCAATTATTTTCAGCATGCTGGTTTTTCCACAACCTGATTTACCCAATATACTAAGCGTTTTATGTGGAGCTAGCGAAAAATTCAGATCCTTTACGATCTGCTCTTTTCCAAAGCTTTTGTTGATATATTGGATTTCTAAAAACATCAGGTCAGTTTATTGAACACATATTTTTTGTTGATATACATCAGCACTAAAGGCGGTAAAATCAATAAGCAAGAGCTTAAAGCACCATAGAAGTAATTGGCCTCGCGGATGAATAAAAATACTTTGATAGTTAGTGTTTGTACTTTGCCAACTCCTATCACAGATGTTAAGCCATATTCAAACCAAGAAATGAGAAAAGTCTGAAAGAAGCAGACCAACAGCATTCCTTTGGCAAGCGGCAATAAAACTTTTGTAAAGCTGGACAATCGATTTCCACCTAAGGTAGAGACCAAATCTTCCATATTTTTCGTCTTTTCTCCCCAGAAACTGTTGAAGAAAATCAAGGCATAAGGAAAGCTGATCATGAACTGAGCTACAATGACGCCCGTCATTTGTCCAAAAATCCCCAGTTTCAAAAAGAAGTAACTCAAGCATGCTCCAAAAACAACTGGTGAAATGATATAGGGGAAATAACTTAAAAGTGTTAATGTATTCTTCTTGGGATGATAAGCGATATTTCGGCTAATGACAAAGCCACTTAAGGTAGCGGTAAAACCTACCGAAACAGAAATGATGACTGATTGAAAAAAACTCCGCAATAAGCCTGTTTCTGAAATCAATAAGGCCTTCCAGTTTTTTAAACCGAAATAGTCAGGCATCACCTGTGGGAATGACCAATCTGCAGAAAGGGACAACCATAGCAGATACACAAAAGGAAAGAGGATCAGCAATACCATGATGGATAAGAAAAATGGCTTTAGACTAATACGCATTATTTCTCAATTTTTTTCGTGAAAAAATGAATACAGTCGCTGACATGATGACCACGGTGTAGAGCACTGCCATTACATACCCTTCTGATATTTTCGTTAAGTCAAATTGCTTTAATTCCCTTAAAATTAGAACCGATAGCATCTGTGGAGATTCTTGTCCCAAAATGAGTGGCACTTCATAAGCTCCTAATAAGAAGATGAAATAAAGGACAATCAGAACCCAAGACTTTTTCAGCATAATCGGCAAGCTGACTTTAAGGGCAATTTGTTTTTTATTTGCACCCAATGCTCTGGATAATTGGCTTAATTCTTCTATTCTTTCATCTTTATAAATATTTAAATAGAGCAGGATGAAGAAAGGAGTGAGTAAACTGATGAAGGTAATGATGATGCCAATAGCCCAGTTGTCATTCACTAAATCAGGAAACTGTTGTGCAGTTTCAATCCAATTCAGTTGATAGCTTAATCTTGCAAAAAAACCAGATTGAGCGAAAAGCTGATAGGTGAAAAATGCTGAAACAATACCCGGAACTGCCAATGGCATGTAAATAATAAAGGATAAGTATTTGTTACCGAAGCTTTCTCGGTATTTCAGAACAATCCAAAGCGCCAGGCTTACCGAAAGAATCACGCCAATTAAAGCAATGACACTGCTGTAAATGAATGAAACCCCAAGGGTGGAGGAGGTGAAAACTTCTTTCCAGAACTTTAGCGTAAAACCTTCATTAACTATCCCGATTACCCCGAATGAATAAAGCAGGGCGTAGCCAAATGCAAGTGTAAAAGGTAGCACTGCAAATACCACAAATAGAATAAACCCGATATGTTTCTCTTTATTTTTCAAGGACGTAGGTTCTAAAATCTTCGTAAATGTTGAGCATATATTCTGGTGCAGGCTCTTTAATGGCATTTTCCGATAATTCGTCTAAAGAAGGACCATATTGCCTTGCAGTAATCTTTTCAAATTGGGTTTTGTACTCTGCTGGAAGTTTTGAAATATCTAATACAGGATTGGCATTCATTCCTGAAGGCTCTGCTCTTTTTAATTGAGCTTCCGGTGAAATTAAGAAGTTGATTACCTGCATAGCTCCAGCTGTATTGGTCGCGTTATAGGTGATGCCTAAATAGTTAGAATTTAGTACCGTGCCGTTTTCCCAGGCATAGCCTTTAGTACTTTTAGGGAATAATCCTTGTAATACTTTATCCTCAATTCCTCCTTCACTAAAACCATAGGAAAGTAGAATTTCTCCAGAGGAAAACATCTGATCCATTTTGCTGTGTTCTTTAGGAAAGGTTTGTCCTTCTTTCCAAAAATATTTACTATTTCGATTGATGTAATCCCATAGTTGTGCTGAAAGCGTATCATATTTTTGTTGATCAAATTCACCATCCAATCCATCAGGGCTTCCACTCATTTCAGCCATGAAGCATTTTAACAAGGTCATGCCTGAGAAATCATTGGATATAGTGAAAGTGCCAGGATTTACTTTTACAAATGTTTCTAGTTCAGCGAGTGTCTTAGGTGGGTCAGGGGTCTTACTAGAATCATAAACAAAAGCAAATTGATTGATCCCCCATGGGCATTCCATCCCGTTTATTTCTTGCTGAAAATCTATTCCTATAAATGGATTATTAAGGTCAATATATTGTGAATTAGGAAGTTTCTCTGTGAATGGACCCCAAAGTCCTTCTATTTTTCTAAGTTGGAAGAATGTTTCTCCATTAATCCAAACCATATCTACTTGTCCCTTCTCAGAACCAGCTTGTTTTTCACCCATCATCAATTGCACGATTTCAGGACCCTGACCACTACTAATATTCAGCGTGATATTATATTTCTTCTTTAAAGTAGGCTTCACATAGTTGTTGATGTAATCATTGACAATAGGACTTCCTTGCCACATCATAAAGTTGACGGTGGTGCTGCTTGCTTCCTCCTTAATTTCACTCCATGAAGCATTTTTCCAATCTTGTAACTCTTCTGAGCTTTCACAGCTGGAAAAGAATATAGCAATAAGGGACAGCAAAAGGCACGAATATTTTCGCATAGTAATTTTGTAATAGTCGTTTAAAGAAGAAGTATGAAAGGAGACATTTAATTAATCGTGAAAATTATGTCATTCTCGCGCAAATGTCTCTAAATAATGAGAAAGTCTTATTTAATTGGGGGTGCTCTTAAAGGAGAATCTTTGAAAATGTAGAAATCGTGCGTTACTATTTGAAATTCAATCGCCACGACCTTGAAAGGCTTCAAGAGTTGAAATAGTAATTGTCTAAATTTATCAATTGACTTTTTTACATTGGATAGTAGGCGGATATCGTGAGAAGAATTAATATCTCTATATTGATTTAACTCCACTAATTTGGTAGAAACTTCACAGAGTAGTGAAAGCTCTTGATAGAGTGTGTTTTTTTGCCAACTTAGTGCTTCGAATTGGCCTTTATCAAAGTATTTTTTCTGAATACCAATTAAATAAGCTCCTCCTCTGGTGTCAGGACCTAAAACTGTTTTTCCTTTGGACAGATTTACGGAGATTTGCCTCCAATTGATATTTTCTAGGTCAGGACAATCATTTCCAACGGAAATCACTTGTTCATAACCCATATCAAAAACCTCTTGATAGGCATTGGCTATTCTTTCCCCAAAATTGTTTCCTTTTTGATTTTTTTCATGAAAATGGTAGAAAGGAATACCGGATTTTTGAACGGCACTTTCCGCTTTATTGATTAATAGAGAAGCTGCATAGCTATTTTTTATCTTTTCTTTAAACCAAGACTTGTATTTTGCTTCACCAGCTGAGGTTCTGCTGAAGAATATGAGCGCTATGTTCTTATTATTTCCCAATTGATGACAATATTACTTCTAAAGTTTGAAATGTTCTGTCACATCTACGACTTTTCAGCAATCTTGGATTTAATCATTCTTTCATAAGGGTAAAACATGAGATAATTACAATTGTTTCAAGTCAACCATGGAGTTAAGTTATCAAAGATTAAAAGCTTTGGCAATTTTAATTTAGCAGCTAGGATTTTATTTTTATACAATTGAAAGTATTGGGATATGTTTAAATATTCATGCTTAAAATTTGGTGTTTGTTTAAATAATGTAGAGGTTTCCAAAGAAATTACTGAACAAATTGATTTATTTTTCCACATTTGTCGATTTATTTGTTAATTTCTATGAGTACTTATGAATTACTTCTAATTTTATGAACGAAACATTAGATTTGCTCGTTTAGCAAGTCAATTATTGAATTAACTATGCAAGAAGTATCAGCAACAAAAATCACTGACAACAACTTTTTCCCAACACTGAAAAAGAAGGTTGACGCCTATTTCAAACAAAACGATTTGAAAACCTGGGGTAACAGCAAACTTTACACTAAAGCCACTATTTTATTGGTTTCTTTTGCTACCCTTTACAGCTTAATTGTATTTGTAAGCATGCCAGTATGGCTCTCTATTACTTTGTGTGCAGTATTTGGATTAAACTTGGCCGCTATTGGTTTTAATGTAATGCATGATGGTGCTCACGGAAGTTTTTCAAATAATAAGCACGTAAATTACATGATGGGACTAACACTGAACCTGATGGGTGGTGTAGTATTCATCTGGAAAAATAAACATAATAAGAATCACCACTCCTTTACTAATATTGAGGGAATGGATGATGATATTAATATCGGACCTTTCATTAGAGTATCAACTCATCAAAAGAAAAGATGGTATCATAAATTTCAACATGTTTATGCTTATCCCTTATATGCTACTTCTTATGCATTTTGGGTTTTCTTCCAAGACTTTAAGAAGTATTTCACAAGAAAAGTGGCTAATACAGAGTTAGCTAAAATGAGCGCTCAAGAACATATCATTTTTTGGGCTACTAAATTAGCGTATATCACGACATTCTTTGTGTTGCCTATCTTGATGAAGGGTGCTTTAGCAACTCTTCTAGGATATTTAATAGTGTCAGTAGTAACAGGATGGACAATTGGAGTAGTGTTCCAATTGGCACATGTAGTGGAATCAACTGATTTCCATGATGCCCCAGTAGAAGGAGAAAAAATCATTCCGACAGAGTGGGCTATTCACCAAATCAGAACGACCGCCAATTTCGGTACAAAAAGCAAAGTTTTAAATTGGTATACAGGCGGTTTGAATTTCCAAGTTGAACACCACTTATTCCCAAGAATTAGCCATGTGCACTACCCGGCAATCAATAAGTTAGTGAAAGAAACTTGTGAGCAATTCAATATTGCTTATAATGAATTTCCATCTATGATGGCCGCTATGGGTTCACATACAAGACATTTAAAATTAATTGGGCAAACAGCTTAATTAATAAATATCATTTTATTAAAAGCAACAGATCGAAAGATTTGTTGCTTTTTTTGTTTTTAACAACAGGGGGATTCAATGCGACTAAATTGGTGAACTATCAATGAAAGTATATTTTCAAATACAGTGGAAAATAATAAATAGGCATATAAAAGAGGCTGATTTGAATGTTTTATTGGCTTGGGTTTTAGCCTCAATATCTTTCATAGGGCTTTCTATTATTTTATTTTCTCAATACGAGTATGCTAAATATTTGTATGTTGTATTACCACTATTCTTTTCAATCAGGATAGGAGACTCTAAAAGGAATACATTTTTGAAAATTTGTTATGGAGTCCGAAAGTTTCGTTTACTTAGACTTTTTGAGAGTTTATTCATTTCTATTCCTTTTTTAACAATTCTGGTGATAAACCAGTCCTTCTTGGTTTCTTCAGTACTAGTAGTAATTATTTCAACATTGACATTATTTGAAAGGAGATCGAATTTTCGGTTTATAGTACCAACCCCATTTCAAAAACTTCCATTTGAATTCATAATAGGTTTCCGAAGATCATTTTTAGCTGTAGCTATAATTTATGCTATCACAATTATTTCAATTAAGGTTGATAATTTTAATCTGGGTTTATTTTCAATTGGCTTAAGTTTTTTATGCACATTAAGCTATTATTCTTTTATGGAAGATAAAGTTTATGTATGGTCACATATTAAAAAGCCAAGAGGATTTTTATTAAAGAAGATTAGAGTTGCCGCCTTCTGTAATAGTATACTTTATTTGCCTTTGATTGGATTGCTATCCTTTTTCTTTTATGAAAATATTCATCAACTCTTAATTCTATATGGACTAGGGTTGTTTTTTATAGTAGCTATTATTTTCATGAAATATTCTGCTTTTCCTAAGCAAGCTGGCTTAAGAGAAAGCATTGTTCTATCTGTGACATTTTATTTTCCACCAATAGTACTCATAACATTTTTATATTTCTATTTTCAATCTCTAAGAAGTTTAAGTAAAGTTTTAAAATGATAAAAGTAAGTAATCTGTCTAAGTCATATGGTTCAAATGAGGTTTTAAATGATATCAACATTGAATTGAGCAGTGGAAAAATTTTTGGCTTTGTGGGTGAGAATGGTAGTGGTAAAACCACTCTGTTTAAATGCATAGCGGGATTAGAAGATTATATCGGAACCATTGATTCGGATTACAAACCATTAAAGAATCATTTAGGACTTTTATTGACTGAGCCTTACTTTTTACCAAAGCTAACAGCCAGAGAATATATAATTTTAATGTGTGATGCTAGAGGGAAAAAACATAATGATATAGATAAGAAAAATATTTTTGAACTTCCCTTGGACAAGTATGCTGCTGAATATTCAACTGGAATGAAGAAAAAATTGGCTATTTTCGCTATACTCTTACAAGGAAACAGTTATTTCATTTTGGATGAGCCATATAATGGAGTTGACATTCAAAGTAATATCATGATTTCAGAATTGATCAAAAACCTTAAAAATTTGGGGAAAACGGTATTAGTTTCTTCTCATATTATTTCAGGTTTAACGGATCTTTGTGATAAGATATTTTTATTGAATGATGGTCAGATTAGGAAGGATTTCAGTAGGGATAATTTTCACTTAATCAATAAAGAAATGCTAAAGGATAATTTTACTAGTAAAATCAATTTATTAGACTTGGAGTAATCTAAATTTAGATTATATCAATTTCATTGAGTAGATAACAATTTGACTTATTGAAACGTAATACAACCCAAAGATCAAAAACTATGAAAAAATTAACATTTGCATTAAGCTTATTAGTATTATCGGCTTTTATGTTCTTTCAGTTTACTCCTAAGGATGAAAATTCTCAATTGTTTAAGACCAATTTAAGAATTACCATACAAGATGATTTAGGAAACATCCAAGAAGGAGCGACTGTAACGCTTTATGGTAGCAATGAAGATTACAGAAAAAGTGAAAACCCTGTAATGGATTCTCAAATTACAGACGATAAAGGAAGAGTTACTTTTAAGGATTTAGATCCGAAAGTATATCACGTTCATGCTGAAAAAGGTAAAATGAATAATAATAATTTAGGTGTTCAAACCGATACATTGGTAGCGAAAAAATTGAATAAAGTAGCGATTGTGATTCAGTAGTTGACCTAGATTTTTGTGAGTTAATTGAATAGCTGAAGAGATGTATTATCATCTCTTCAGCTTTTTTGTTTTCAAGCCTTATAGTTTTTCTACACATTAAAGCGCATACTTACATCTAGCCTAAATCACTGATACAAAGTAATTTAATTAAACAAATGCTTTTTCAACATTATTGGACTGCAAATACCTGTCGCTCATCTATGTAAACACATCCATAATCGAATGTATGACACTATTGATAGCATAGATTGATTATTTCGCTAATTTTCTACTATAATTTTTCTAATTGTATTAATACTTATTTAAAGATTACATATATGAAATCAAGAATTTTACTCTGTATTTTATTCCTGTTGTCAGGAAATTTATTGCTGGGTCAGACTTACAATCAGTTAGGGTCTAACATCAATGGTGTAGCATCCGATAATTTAGGCGGTAATGTTTCCATTAGCTCTGATGGAAATATTATGGCCATAGGTTCACCAGGTCATATAGCTAATACCAATGACTTATCTACTGGTCAGGTCAAAGTGTTCGAACTTGTAAATAACGACTGGGTTCAAAAAGGTCCTTCATTAGTGGGTGAAGTGGCTAATGATAGTTATGGTTCAGGACTTGATATTAGTGATGATGGTAATATTTTGGTGATAGGTGCACCCAATAGTGATGGAAATGGCGGAGCATCTTCTTTTACAGGCAGAATATACATATACGAATGGAGCGGTAGCGACTGGTCTTTACTGCAAACTTTGAATGGAGCATCTGGGGAAAACTTCGGTTCTTCTATTAGTGTTTCTTCTGATGGCAGTTTCTTAGCCGCTGGCGCACCAAATGCTAATGGTGGAGGATCTGTAAGAGGAGCAGTAAGAGTTTATCAAAGAGCTGCTAGTACATGGAATCAAGTAGGTAATGATGTGAATGGAAGCCAAGATTCTGAAAGCGCTGGAAGATCAGTTAGTTTAAAAGTGACAGGTACCGACAAAGTATTAGCCGTTGGTGGGCCTGGCTACTCTTCAGTGCCAGGTAATTTCGATGAAGCAGGTGTAGTGAGAATTTATAGAGAATCTGCTGGAAGCTGGGGAAATGCCTGGACAGGGTCTGAGACAATAATAGGAACTTTGAATTCAGCATGGGGGGGATCAGTAGATTTTTCTGATAACGGTTCGAGACTAGCTGTAGGTGCACCGAATGGATTGTTAGCAGGTGATCCAAACTATGTTGAGGTATATGAATTCAATGCTTCCTCTACTCCAAAATGGCAAGTATTGGGTAGCAGAATTAATTCTAACCATACTAATGGTGATTTCGGTAAAAATGTAGGGGTCTCAGGAGATGGTTCTCATCTTGTTGTTGGCGCTCCCGCTTCAGCAGGAACAGGAAAAGAAAACGGCTATACCAAGTTATTTAAATTTGAGTCTTCTGCCTGGACAGAGTTAGACTCTATACCTGGAGCAGCTGCTAATGATGAATTTGGTTCTTCTGTGGCGATCAATGCAGACGGAAGTCAATATTCAGTAGGTGCTCAAGGAAATGACACTGGTGGAGATGCGGCCGGTCAAGTACAAGTTTATGAACTCTTTGTTCCTGATGTGATCGCTCCAACAGTTACTATATCTTCAAGTGCGGGTGCAATCACCAATACGAACCCTCTAAACATTACCATTACTTTCAGCGAAGAAGTAACTGGTTTTGAAGCAGCAGATATCAGCGTGGCCAATGCCACAGTGGGAGCCCTCAACACTACAGATGATATTGTGTATACTGCGGATATTACGTTTCCAGCAGATGGGGAGTATTCTATATCGGTAGCGGCAAGTGCCCTGACTGATGTAGCTGGCAATAACAACGAAGCTTCCAATACCTTAGCGATAGAATATGATAATACTGATCCTGTAGTGACTATCAATGAACAAATAGTGACCACCACTGGCCCTATTACGTTAACAGGTACTATTGTGGAAACTAATTTGGACAGCTTATTCGTAACGGTTGGATCTACCGAGTATCCAGTCGCTGAGGAAAATATTACGGGGGAATCTTGGTCATTTACAATTAATAGTTTAGAAGTAGGAATTTATGATTTATCTGCTAGGGCAGTTGATTCGGCCAGAAATGAAGCTACTGCCAGTATAGCTAAAGCCTTAATTTATGATGTAACAAAGCCAATAGTGTCAATTGAAGGTTTAGGGGAAGTCATTTTTGATGATTCAGTCAAAATAACTATAAGGTTCAGTGAAGGTGTTTCCGACTTTGAGACATCGGATATTCAACTTACTAAACTAACAAAATCAAGCCTTACTTTGATTGATAGCATAAGTGCTTCTGTAATGGTAAAAGTAGATGACGGAGTACAGGAAGGGGACAGTGTTTCCATAACTATTGCTGACAATGCTGTTAATGACATCGCAGGCTTAGGGAATGCAGCTATTACTATTTCAGCTGCCTATTCGAAGCCTTATAGCGGAGGATTGGGAACAGAAGACAATCCATTCTTGATATCAAATGTAGAGGATTACATTTTCTTTACTCAGCGCAGTCAGGATTGGGATAGTTTTTTCCTACAAACGCAGGATATTGACTTTGAGAATACTTCTATAGGTAGAATCGGGACCTTCAATGGTAAATATAATGGAGGTGGCAATACCTTAATGAACTATAATATTAATTATGATGCAATGGATGAATCTCTATTAAGTACTGGATTGATAGAGACGATAGGTGCGCTTGGAGAAGTTACCAATTTAAAAATAGTAAATAATTTCGAATTCAACGAATTATCGTTTGGAGAAAATTCTGTCAGTACTGTAGGTTTTTGTATCCTGGCTAAGCAAAATTTTGGATTGGTAAAAGGCCTTTCTTATCAAGGTGATATTATAACCAATGGTGTACTTTTTAAAACTGTCGATTATAGAGGATTAATTGAGTCATTAAATGGTTCAGGTAGGATTGAGGATACTTACATGAACTTGAATGTCAATTTAAAGACCAGAGGTTTTGAGTCTATAGTCACTGCTTCAGGTTTAGTGTATGAAGTTAAGGCAGATGCTTCTGTAGTTAATTGTACTGTAGAAGGTTCAATTAATATTGAGCAAAATGCCAATCTCCAAAATAAAGCTCAATTAGGGGGTCTTGTTTTTTTAAACTCAGGGCTAGTTTTGAATAGTAGAACAAATTTGAATCTTCGAGCAAAGTGTGAAGAAGGTGATGCTGACATAGGAGGAATTGTTTACAGAAACAACCCTACAGGCCAGATTTCTATGTCTCGTGCTTCCGGTACACTAGTAGCCGATGGCGGGGAGAGCGGCTCTTCCATATTTTCTCCTGATGATGAATATCCAGGAGGCATAGCAAAAGCTAATGCAGGTACTATAGAAAAATGCTACTTTACTGGGAGTATGGATGGCGACTATTCTTCAGGGTTGGTTTATAGTAACACTGGAATAGTGAATGAATCCTTTGTGATTGGGTCATTGTCTGGTCTATATAATACTGTATTTGGTTCTATGAATTCTGGAAGTATTAGTAATTGTTATTCTTGGGCATCAGTAGAGGCATCATTTGGTGGTGGTCTAGTACTTACGAATGATGAAGGTACCATTTCGAATAGCTATAAGAGATCTAATAGACTAATTTCAGATTTTGAAATAACACTGAATGGAAATATTTCAAATACATTTTGGCTATCAGAAACTGGTGAAGAAGCTAGTCAAAGCGGTATAGAGCCTAAAACAGAGGCGGAATTAAAAACGATCGCTACCTTCGAAGATGCTGGATGGGATATTTCTTCAAATGAGAATTCTATTTGGCGTTATTATCCGTTTGCTTACCCTGTTCATAACTGGACTTTACAGCAAAATGATTCAATTACATTAGCAGGAACCGTGGTTATAAATGATAGCAATGATCCTTTAGGAAATGAAAAGGTGACCGTTACTTCTTTAATTGGCGGGAATGTAGTAAATTATTCAACAACTCTAAATGCTTCTGGAGAATTTTCTATTAAGGTTCCATCAGGCCTTCATCTGGTATCTATTCAATCAAATGATTACCAAAAAACTTATTATGGTAATACAAATAATCTCTTTAAAGCACTCTCGGTATCGTTTAACCTTTCTAATATGAGGATCCAAATGATACCAATTGGGGCAAATCTACTTACAGGTAATGGGAAACTTACCGGAAGAGTGGTGCGTAATGTTGATGGAAATGACAGAATTTTAACTGGTCGTTACTTAGATGGGGAAGGTATTGCAGATTTAGGAGTTTCCCTAATTCGTGTGTCTGATGGTCAATTGATGGTTACTGTTAGCACAGATACAAATGGAAACTATGAAATTGAAGGTATACCTGCTGGTGAATATGAGGTACAATTGTCTGTAATAGGTAAAGAGGTAAATTTAGAAGGATCGACATTCACAATGGACGAAGAGGGTACGCCAGTGATTATATCTGCAGCAGTGAATGAGGACGGAATTATCTTCGGTGTTGAAGATATACTAGGAATAGACAATAAAATCGAAGTATCAGTTTATCCAAATCCAGTACGCGATTTTGTAAATGTTCAAATTCCAGGTAAAGCCGTTGCCAGAATTATTGACGTGAATGGTACGGTGCTAAAGGAAGAAAGCTTCACAGATAATTTGAAACTTAACATCAGTGCCCTTCATAGCAATATGTATTTCTTAGAAATATCTAATGCTAAGGGAAAAGCCATGAAAAAATTGGTGAAGATGTAAATAGTAAGCAAATACATAAATAGATAAAGTAAAGAAGCAGCTCAATTGAAGCTGCTTTTTTCGTTTATTGCACTTATGATAATGCACTTGCAGTATTCAAGTAAATTAAAATTTGCTATGGGCAATGCAGTGGTTTTTGAGCATTAAAAGCTGTCAGGTTTTACTCAATTCGCTGAGGTACCTAACAATAAACTGAAACACTAATTAATTAAGAAACCTGACAGCTTTCTTAATCGTACTCATTTCTACTCATTTATTTTCCAAAAAATCTTCACAAAATGCCTGAAGCTCAGGAAAAAAGTCCTGAAACTCTTTCTCAAACTCTTTATGGTATTTTTTTAGCTCAACAACAGACTGCTCCATTTTTGAGTTGAAATTCGATCTGTTGGCCATTCCATGCATCACCCTTTCTATTCCGTCAAAGTATTGGTAATTAAAAAGCCAGTCGTATTTTATCATATAAGGAAGCATATGTACTACCTTTTTCGGAAGGATACTGATATGATTTTCTAGCATCTTGTATTCTCTATTTACAAATAATCTTAAATCTACAGAATGATAGTCTTTCCAATTCCTTGCTAAAAAGTGATCGTAGTAGATATCCACTATTACTCCTGCATAATGTCCATATTTTGGACGTAGTCTGTCTTTGCTTTTTTGTACGACATCATGATGATCGGTAAATTCGTCAATCGCCCAATGCATCCGAATGCCTTGATTTACAGCTTTATTGTAGTGTTCCATATCGGATGCCTTTACAAAATCACCAATAAAATTACCTATTTTGAGTTCATCGGATTCACCAGACAGAAATATATGTGCTAAAAAATTCATGAATTTCAATATAAGAGAATTAGCTCAATTATTCTGCAACATTTTGTATATTGCTTGCTAATGCAAGTATTTGTTGATAATGAAATTTGATCTCGAATTGTCTACTGTTAAAATATACTCTCACCTCATACATTTACATCAATTAGCAAAGATTGATAACCGCTTTGTCAAAGAAGAGAAAAGATATTTGTACGCCTTGGGTCGAAAAAATGGAGTGTCGGAAAAAGAAGTAGATGAGATATTGCTGGAAGCTTCTGAGGTAGATTTTCATGAACCTGAAACCATAAAGGAGAAAATTATTTTTCTTTATGAATACATCCAAATGATGTTAGTGGATAATAAATTGGATGAAAGGGAAGCTCAGATGTGTGCAATAATAGCAGAGCGTATGGGGCTAAATCGTGGTTTGGTTGGAAGTATGACTAATTCCATTGTAACTGCTAAAGACGAAGAGGAGGCACCAGAATTGAGTGATCATGAACTATCCCTATATATAAGCAATCCAGAGGATTTGCTTTGAATTGGCAATTGATAAACTTCTGAAAAAAATAAAATAACGATATGAAAAAGCTTTTACTAGTACTAACGATTGTCTTTTTTGGCTTCAACATTGCAGCCCAAACCACCTATTTGCATTGCGGTAAATTAGTTGATGTGGAAAAGTCAAAAGTCTTAACAGAAATGACCATTATACTGGAGGGAGATAAAATCCAGTCTGTGGAAAAGGGCTACTCAGAAGTGCCGGAAGGGGCAAAAGCTATCGATTTGAAATCTAAAACGGTTATGCCAGGTTTATTCGATATGCATGTGCATTTGGAAAGCGAAACTTCAAAGGATGGCTATATTAAACGCTTTACTCTAAATGATGCAGATATTGCTTTCCAATCTACAGTTTACGCTAAAAAGACGTTAATGGCAGGTTTTACTTCTGTTCGAGATTTAGGGGGCAGCGGAGTCAATAGCAGTTTAAGGGATGCTATTAATAAGGGCTATGTTGATGGACCTACCATTTATTCGGCAGGAAAGTCGATTGCTACAACTGGTGGTCATGCAGATCCGACTAATGGCTATAAAGATGATTTGATGGGAAATCCTGGTCCAGCAGAAGGTGTTGTGAATAGCCCGGAAGCAGCTAGAAAAGCAGTTCGTCAGCGATATAAAAATGGAGCCGATGTTATTAAAATAACGGCTACAGGTGGCGTTTTAAGTATGGCAAAGAACGGTCAAAACCCGCAATTTTTTGAAGATGAATTAAAAGCTATAGTAGAGACTGCCAATGACTATGGAATGCTTACTGCGGCCCATGCGCATGGCGATGAAGGAATGCAGCGTGCTATACGTGCTGGAATAAAAACCATCGAACATGGAACATTGATGTCAGAGGAAACTATGGAGTTAATGAAAGAATATGATACTTACTATGTTCCGACTATAACTGCAGGCAAAAGTGTTGCTGAATTAGCAGAAATAGAAGGTTATTATCCGGAAGTAGTGGTTCCGAAAGCAAAGGCTATTGGCCCTAAAATTCAAAATACATTCGGTAAAGCCTACAAGGCAGGTGTCAATATAGCCTTTGGCACTGATGCGGGAGTATTTAAACATGGCGATAATGGGAAAGAATTTGGATATATGGTGGAAGCAGGTATGAAACCAATGGAATCTATTATTTCAGCGACAAAGACTCCGGCAAAGCTTTTGAATGTTTATGACAAGTTTGGATCAATTTCAGAAGGGAAAATAGCAGATATTATTGCGGTTAATGATGACCCAACCGAAAATATCAAAACCATGGAATCAGTTCAATTTGTGATGAAGAAAGGACACATTTATAAGAATCAATAAAATATTTTTAACTGATACTCTTTTAAACCCACAAGTGAATTACAGCTTGTGGGTTTTTTATTGTCCATAACCGAACATCTCAATGTTCAGTTCTAGTACACTTTTTGTTTCTATACCCGATGAACTTAATAAGAGGTCTTTTTAAGTGTTGGCACAGCAATTGAATCATGCTTTAAAAAAAATAATAGTCATGATAAGATTTTTACTTTGGTGCATTCTGCTAGTTATCTGTTGGCCACTAGCCATTATAGCTTTATTTCTTTATCCTTTAATATGGTTAATACTTTTACCTTTTAGGATAGTAGGATTTGCTGTCAATTTATCTTTTACGGCTGTAGGAGCAATTTTTCTGCTACCATTTTTGATAGCAGGTAAAAATTAGGCCTTCATTTCTCAGATTTTATCAGTATTGGGTAACATTTTACTATGGGCAACGCTTATCTTAGCATAGTTAAATAATTAAAGATTCAATTATGGATAAAATAGCGGAAGATTTCCTTTTCAAATATTTAAATAACGCAGCACCGACAGGTTTTGAGACTAGCGGGCAAAAACTCTGGTTGGATTATGTAAAGCCTTACACCGATGAGTTCATTCAGGATAATTATGGAACTGTGGCCGCTGTTATCAATAAAGAGGCGCCCTACAAAGTAGTAATAGAAGCCCATGCAGATGAGATTTCATGGTTTGTAAATTATATTTCCGATGATGGTTATATCTACGTAGTGAGAAATGGAGGCTCCGATCATCAAATAGCTCCATCAAAAAGAGTTAATATTCATACTGATAAAGGTATTGTAAAGGGGATCTTTGGATGGCCTGCCATTCACGTTAGAAACAAGGAGAATGATATCAAACCTGAATTAAAAAATATTTTCATTGATGTAGGCGCTGATAATAAGGAGGAGGTTGAGAAGATGGGCGTGCACGTAGGCTGTGTAATTACATTTGATGATGAGTTAATGTATCTGAAAGACAAGGAGTATATAGTAGGCCGAGCCTTAGATAATCGAATGGGAGGATTTATGATAGCAGAAGTGGCTCGAAAAATCCATGAAAATAAGGACAAAATTCCTTTTGCTTTATATATAGTAAATTCGGTTCAAGAGGAAGTGGGTTTGAAAGGTGCTCAAATGATTGCTCATCAAATTAAACCGGACGTAGCTGTCATTACTGATGTTTGCCATGATACACATTCTCCTCTTTACAATAAAATTGAAAGTGGAGATCAAAAATCTGGGAAGGGGCCTGTGTTAACTTACGGACCGGCTGTGCAGAATAATCTTTTAAAAATGCTGATTGACCTAGCAGAAAAAGAGAAGATATCTTTTCAAAGGTCAGCTGCAAGTAGAGCTACAGGTACTGATACTGACGCATTTGCGTATAGCAACGAGGGCGTTCCTTCTGCTTTAGTATCACTTCCGCTCAAGTACATGCACACCACTGTGGAAATGGTACACAGCAAAGATGTTCAATCTGTAATAGATTTACTGTATTCATTCGTTGTAAACCTTAAAGACAAGCACAATTTTAAATACGATTTGTCTTAATCTCATAAAATATTACTTCTGAAAGCTATTGGTGCTTTTTCGATTTACTGATAAAAATCATTATTCTACCTTTGTATTGTAAATTATCAATAAAAAAGAAATGAAAAGAATCAATAGAGTAGTTATCGTAATTGCATTAATGGTATTTGGTTTTAGTCTGAAATCGGGCGATAGACCAATGCATGAAATCCATTCCATGCTCATGTTTAATTTTATTAAATATGTTGAATGGCCAGCAGAGGCTAAAGCAGGTAATTTTGTAATTGCTGTAGTAGGAGACGAAGATGTAGCGTCTACAATTCAAAACTTTTACGCCAATAGAACTGTAAAGGGTCAAAATGTGAAAGTTGTTAATGTAGATAATGTAAATGCTGTAAATAACGCTCACGTTTTGTACTTATCAAGCAATAGAAGTAGAGAATTTGATGCAGCCAAAGAAAAGTTTGTTGGTAAGTCAACTTTATTGATCACTGACAAAAGTGGATTGGGTAGAAGAGGAAGTTGTATCAATTTCCAAGAGATAAATGGTAAGTTAAAATTTGAAATTAATCAAGAATCTATTAGCGGTAACAACTTGAAAATTTCAAATCAGTTGTCCAGCATGGGGATTTTGATCTAATAAAATATAGTGATTTAGTTTAGTTTTTTACCCTAGCTGGAGATTAATACAATCTGTTTGCTAGGGTTTTTTACTTTTAATAAAAATATTTACAGTATTAATTGCACTTTTGCAATGTTTTAATGTCTAAGAATAGTTAATTCTGCTTAAGAATATAATTTTCTATAGAATAGTACTAATTTTATCAAAATATTAGTACTGAAATATCCTAATCATGAAAAATACTTTTAAAATATTCATTTTACTTTTTGTTGTAGCAATTAACTTTAATTCTTTTGATGCTAATGCTCAAAGACCTATGCATGAAATTCACTCCATGTTAATTTTTAATTTTATTAAATACATAGAGTGGCCAGCAGATACAAAGTCTGGGAAGTTTGTAATTGCTGTGTATGGTGACGATGATGTATATGAGCAATTAAATAAACTTTACGGTCAAAGAAAAGTTAAAGGTCAAGATGCTACTATCATGAACATTTCTGATGTTTCAGCCATCAGCAATGCGCATATTATTTATTTGGCTTCGAACAAGAGCAAAGATTTTGAAGCTATCCTAGAAAGATTTGATACAAAACCCACCTTGATTATCACAGATAAAACTGGTTTGGGTAAGAAAGGTTCTTCCATTAACTTTAGAGAAGTGGGAGGGAAACTTAAATTTGAAATTAATCAAGCTACTTTTGATAATAGCGATTTGAAAATATCTAGTCAATTGGTAAATATGGGGATTACCATTTAGAAATTAAAACATTAAATAATAAGCTTCGTCCCAAGGATGAGGCTTTTTTTATGTTTAAAATTTGATAATCCTGTTATTCATGAATTCTTTAACTGATCAAATTGGTAATTCACTAAATCTACATGCAGCACCTAAAAGAATTATCTGCTTAGTTCCCTCTATTACTGAATATCTGTTTGATTTGGGCTTGGGAGAAAGAGTTATCGGTATTACTAAGTTCTGTGTTCATCCTCAAGAGTGGTTAAAGGAAAAGGAAATAGTAGGAGGGACAAAACAGCAGCATATAGAAAAAATAAAGAATCTAGAACCTGATTTGATTATAGCGAGCAAAGAAGAAAATGTTAAAGCCTATATTGAAAAGTTAGCTAAAATATGTTCGGTTTATGTTTCTGATGTTTCTGATCTTGATTCCGCTTTAGAAATGATGAAAGACATTGGTAAGTTGGTAGTGGAGCGGGACAAGGCTGATAAGCTTGCAGTTGACATTAAGGAACAGTTCAATGATTTAGAAAAGCCGAGCGAAACTATAGATGTAGCTTATTGTATTTGGAAAAAGCCTTGGATGTGGGCTGGAGTTGATACTTTTATTTCCAATATGTTGAGTAGCTGTGGTTTGAAGAATGTTATTCAAAAGGAGCGCTACCCTGCAATTGAGATGAATGAAATCGTTGATTCCCAACCAGAGTTTATTTTACTTTCCTCAGAACCTTTTCCGTTTCAGGATCAGCACATTAAAGAACTGAAAGCAGGATTTCCTAAATCAACCTTTATTATCGTAGATGGAGAAATGTTCAGTTGGTATGGTAGTAGGATGTTGAAAGCTCCTTCATACTTCAATTCATTGCTTAATCAACTCAAATCCAAATAATTTTAAGTCTTCCCAAAAACTGGGATAAGACTTATTAACCACATTTATTTCGTTAATTCTAATATTTTGTTTCATTGCTAAAGGGGCAAACCCCATCGCCATTCTGTGATCCTCATAGGTTTCAATTTCAATCCCCGATTGCACCCTAAAATTTGAACTATCTAGTTTCCAAAGCCCTTGCTCGGGTTCTGTAAGTTGACAATTGAATTTTGAGAGCTCATTTTGCAATGCTTTTATTCTGTCAGTTTCTTTAATTCTTAAACTCTCTAATCCTGATATTTCCAAACTAATTTTCATGGAAGCTGCGCAGGGTAAAAACGTTTGAGCTAAATCAGGACATTTTTTAAAATCTAACTTTAGATAACTTTTTTGAATAGAATTTTCTTTTTCAAGCAGTATCCCATTGTTTTCGAAGTGAAAATGCACTCCAAGATTTTTCGCCATATCTTTAATCACTTGATCTCCTTGAAAACTCTCAGCTTTTAACCCCTTTAAAAACACCCTTTTCCCTATGGGAGATAGTGCAATAATTGAAAACCAATAACTAGCTGCAGACCAGTCTGATTCAACATTTTGTAGACATTCTTGGTAAGATTGAGAGGTAATAGAGACTACATCTTCTTGCTGAGTGTATTGAATTCCGGATAATTTCATTAAGCCTAATGTCATGTCGATATATGGCTTACTAAAAACGGGAGGTTCAATAGTGATTGCTAATCCTTTCGGCAGGGTAGGGGCGATCATCAACAGAGCAGAAATGTATTGACTACTGATATTTCCTGGGATGGAAATTTTGGAGCTAATTTGCATTTGCAATGGTTTTATTCGCAATGGTGGATAGCCCACTTCTTTTTCATAAGCTATTTCAGCACCAATAGAATTTAAGGCATTCACTAATATCCCTATTGGACGCTTTTGCATGCGGTCTGTCCCTGTTAAAAGGATCTCTTTTTTAGTAGCTACAGCAAAATAAGCGGTAAGAAATCGCATTGCAGTACCTGCGTCTAGCACATCAAATGTGCTCTGCTCAACTTCATTTTTTAATAGACTGATTAAGGTTTGCGTGTCTCTCGCAGTCGAGAGATTTCCAATCTTAATTTTCCCATCAGATAGCGCATTCATAGTCAATAATCTATTGGACTCGCTTTTTGAGCTTGGCAAATTGATAGAACAAAATTCCAAGTTGATAGAATTTTTATATTTATTTATAAAATAATTCAAAATATCTTTTGTTAAGTCAAACTGTTTTTATAAGTTATTCGTTATGCAATTATCACCTTAAAATTTAAATAAAATGAGTGCCACAAGTAAATCAATTTTTTCATTTTTAGCTGGAGCAGCTACTATTGTTGCTGCTGGAGCTTTATTGAAGAGCAATAATGGTAAAAAAATTACAAGAACTGTAGCGGATCGATTAAGAAATATCAAAAGACACACTGAAGACAGTTTCGATTCAGAGTGGCTAAATGATTTTAGTGATTCAGCAATACATGGTGCAAAGTCTTTTCGTAAAAAAATGAAGTTATAATAGTTCATTTAAAGCGTGTTCTATAAGTTCTTCTTCAACTTGAATATCATAGACAGCTTCACCAATGCCATTGAGTAAGCTCATGCTTATTTGTCCATTACTATTCTTTTTATCTTGTTTACAAAGCCTTATTATCTCAGGATAAGAGGCTTTTTCTATTTTTGAACTTTGGTAAATCTTTTGTAATTCTTGCGTTATAGTACTGTACTGTTCCGAATTTAGTAAGCCTTTGGATTTACTGATGAATGCTTCTGCTATCATTCCCAATCCGATGGCCTCGCCATGTAGTAATGCTTTTTCAGTATTTAACAGATGAGTCTCAATCGCATGCCCTATAGTATGTCCAAAATTTAAAATCTTACGAATTCCCTTTTCCGTAGGATCTGCATCTACAACTTTCTCTTTTATCTTTACTGAATGTTGAATCAGTTCGTTACTAAAATTTTCGAATCCGTTATTTAAACAATCTTGCCAGTGCTTCCTATCTGCAATTAAGCCATGTTTCAACATTTCAGCATAACCCGAAACCAGTTGGTTTCGTGGAAGCGTTTCATGAAACTTCGGATTTACCAAAACTGCTTCAGCTTCACAAAACAATCCGATGTGATTCTTGTAGCCATTAAAATCAATACCAGTTTTAGCTCCAACACTAGCATCCACTTGAGATAATAAAGTAGTGGGGATATTGATAAATCGAATCCCCCTTTTGTAGGTACCTGCACAGAAACCACCCATATCAGTAATTACCCCTCCGCCTAAATTAAGCAGTAATGCTTGCCGATCTGCTGTAGCGTTGGTCAAAGCGTTCCAAATCATGCTACAGCTGTCAAGAGTTTTATGTCTTTCACCCGAAACGATTTCAATTATTTGATGATCTGACAAATACTCTCCAATGAGTGGATAGCAATTTTCTTTACTGTTTTCGTCTACCAGAACAAATAACTGTGAGTACTTTAGTGAAGCTAGAAGTGCTTTTAAAAAACTTAATTCTTGAAAATATACTTTGCTCATATAATTGTTAAAGGTTCAACATCCTTATTGGCAATTTGCTTTTCTTGTCTTTTTATGGATTCATCATGGATAGCTATCAACATGCTTTTCATAAATTTCTCACTCATGTCTTTTTCAGTTCCCAGCTTTATTCTGCTATCCAATACATCCTTCCATCTTCCGCCTTGATAAACTGATAATTCGTGAGCTTTTTTATAAGCACCAACTTTGTCAATCAAATGAAAGCGATCAGAGAGTAAATCTATTAGTTTTTGATCAATATGATCGATTGAATCTCGCATTTCTTTCAAATTTTCAGGAATTTGATTTTCAAAGTCTATGCGCTCTCGGAAAGAAATTTCTTTCAATAAAGTTAATAATTGTTCGGGGTTAAGCTGTTGGCGGGCATCAGACCAGGCTTCTTTCGGATTAGGATGTGTTTCTATCATTAATCCGTCCATACCGAAATTCAAGGCTCTTTGAGCAACGGCTTGTACCATTTCTGATTTTCCCGAAATATGGCTCGGATCATTAATAATTTCAATTTCAGGTAATTCCAGCTTTAATTGCATAGCTAAATTCCAGTTCGGCTTATTTCTGTAAATTTTATCGTAAGGATCTGCAAAACCTCTATGAATAGCGGCTAGTTTATTAATACCTACATCGTACATTCTTTCTAATGCTCCAACCCAAAGAGCCAAATCAGGATTAATAGGATTTTTAACCATAACAGGTATATCAACACCTCTTAAAGAATCTGCAATTTCTTGAACTGAGAAAGGATTTACTGTGGTTCTCGCACCGATCCAAAGAACATCAATATCGTGCTTTAGTGCAGACTCTACATGGTTGGCATTGGCTACTTCTACGCAAACAGGAATATGTAAGCGGCTTTTCACTTTTTGAAGCCAAGGTAATGCTTCTTCGCCCAGTCCTTCGAAGTTGCCCGGGCGTGTTCTAGGTTTCCATACGCCACCTCTGAACATGCCTATTTGTGGCTCACGTTCAAAGCTGTTGCACAGATCATCGATTTGCTTTTCTGTTTCTACTGAGCAAGGTCCTGCGATTACTACATGCTTACCGAGCCCTAGCCCCCAATCTTTCATTTTCAAAGTATTCATAATATTATTGTTTATATTCTAATTCAATTGATATTTATTCTCCTTCAACTATGTCTTTTCTACCATCCGAAGCTCAATAGGGCGAATGAGGGTAAAAAAAAAGCCCGACTCTTTCGAATCGGGCTTGTAGTATGATTTAGTTTAGTAATTACATAGCATAACAAGGACCGACTCGCCTAAGCGGGCTAAAATAAAAGTAAAAATAAAATCGTCCTTGTGCGTGTATCATATTCCAAATGTAGACGGAGGATTTTGTAAAACAAAATAAAATTCTAAAATATTTTTAAAAAATTGTAAAAATTGGTTTATCTAACGTTCGTTAGCTTTTATTATTTGGTTTTACTACGTTCGGCAGAATATAATGCATAAATGTACTTTAGGTGAGTAGAAAACTGCTTTTTAAGCTTTTAAGGTCTTTGCTTCACTCATTTTTCGACAATAATACTCTTCGATTTATTCAACTGTTCAAGTAAAATGCTTATTTTAGATGATACTTTTTAAGCTATTGAACTATGAAACTTTTAAAAATCATTGGATTCGCTCTTTTAGGAATCATTGCCTTGGCCTTAATAGTGGCCGCATTTACCGAAAGAAAGTATTCCGCAGAACGAACGATAGTAATAGAAAAGTCCAGAACTGAGGTCTTTGAATATGTTAAGTATTTAAAGAATCAAGATAATTTCAGTAAATGGAGTTCAATGGATCCTTACATGAAGAAAGAATACATAGGGGTAGATGCCACTGTTGGATTTATTTCTACTTGGGCCAGTGATAGTAGTGAAGTGGGAGTGGGAGAACAAGAAATATTAAATATTGAAGAAGGCAAAAGGATTGATTATGCTTTGAGGTTTTTCGAACCCTTCGAATCTTCTGAAAAAGCTTATATAGAACTTGAATCTGTTGGCGAGAGTAAGACAAAAGTGATATGGGGCTTTAAAGGCGAAATGGATTACCCGATGAATCTAATGTTACTAGCGATGGATTTCGATGCCATGTTAGGAGCCGATTTTGAATATGGGTTGCTGAAATTGAAGAAGATTTTGGAGTCTTGATTATGAATTTACACTCACTTTTATACTAAAACAAACGCTAAACGAGACTTAAATTTTAAAGCATGGCAACAAATACAAGGAACCCCTTCACCTGGGTAGAGATTTACGTGGAAGATATGAGCAGAGCTCAAAAATTCTACGAAGAAGTATTACAAATTGAAATGATACCGATGCAAACACCGGGAGGTTTTGGTGATTTAGAAATGCTTAGCTTTCCCTGGGCGGAAGATGGTGGTAATATTAGCGGAGCACTATGTAAAACTAAGGAGATGAAAGCGGGAGCCGGCGGTACATTAGTCTATTTTACTAGTGAAGATTGTGGAATAGAAGTATCAAGAACGGAAAGTGCTGGTGGTAAAGTGATTCAACAAAAAGAGCCAATTGGTGAACACGGTTTTTGTAGTATATGTATGGACACAGAGGGAAATAGGATTGCTTTTCATTCGAATAAGTAGGTAATGTCATATTATTTAGGAAGTCATTATTATTACTTTGATTTAGGTTGTAATTTTATTTTATAACAATTAAACTTTACATTTCATTGTTATACTCAAAATTCGTCTAATATTGATCTTAAATAATATGGAACAAGATATCAGATGGGAGCAGCGATTTTCAAATTATGTGAAAGCGTTAAAAAAGCTTACGAAAGCCATCCAATATATCAAACAAAATGTTTTGGATAAAGAAGAATCGCTTGATGAAAATGATTTGAATGATGTTTTGGATGAAATGATAAAAGAAGGCTTAATTCAACGTTTTGAATATACCCATGAATTAGCTTGGAATGTAATGAAGGATTATGCCAAATATCAAGGGAACTTTGAAGTTGGTGGGAGTAGAGATGCTACTAGAGAGGCATTTCAGTTGAATCTTGTTTCAGATGGTAAAATTTGGATGGATATGATTGGTAGCCGAAATAAAACTTCACATACCTATGATGAAGATATTGCCGATGAAATTTATCAAAGGATATTAAATGATTATTATCCAGCATTTTTGGAATTCCAAAAAAATATGGAATCTAAAAGAAGTGGGGAACAAGGAAAAATGTTTTAAATGGAAAATTCAGGTTTAACAAAAGATGATATTTTTAACATAAGGTCTGTTTTTTCAAATTACCCTCAAATTGAAGAAGCACTGATTTATGGCTCAAGAGCTATGGGTAATTATAGACCAGCCTCAGACATCGATATTTCTTTAATTGGTGATGATATTGACTTAAGTCTATTAAATCAAATTGAGTTCGATTTAGATGATATAATGCTTCCATACAAATTTGATGTATCAATATATCATAAAATTCATAATCCAGAACTTCTTGACCATATAAATAGAGTAGGTAAAAATTTATATCAAAGAAGGATGAATACAGATTTTATTTCAAATTAGTCTCTAATGTATTCATAATCAATTTTTTAACCCGCAAACAACCCAAAACTAGTCTCATTTTTGCGCTTATTTGGGATGTTAGCAATGATTTCCAGTCCATAAAATTTAGCAGTTTCTGCATGGCAAATAGCCCCTGAATTTTTATTGTTTTCATTCGCTACTTGCTGTGCGGCATGTGAGGTACTTGGGCATTTGATTAATTCGGCTTTTGCTAATTTTTCAGTTATAAATCGCTTGCTTTCCCCTAATGCTTTTTCGTGCGAATAGAGCTTTGTTATAGCTTTCAAGTTTGTCTGAGGAGCAGCACAAATACATAATTTCACCTCATAATCCATTTCATCCAACAAAGTAAAGTTCTTATTGATCTCATTTTCATGATTTTCAACTATCCCTGCTAAACTATTATATAAGGCTATCCAACCCAAATGACCAGCTCTTACGGCTTCAAAGATTCCGCCAAAGCTTTCGCAGAATTCTATTTCGTTTTGTCCACCTAAGTATTCAACGCATGACAAGTGGTGGAAAGATCCCCTGGGGCCAAGTGTATAAATTTTCTTTTTATTGTTCATTATAAATATCTGTTTGAATCCGAATAGATTCATCATGAATACTCTGATAAATGGTTTTTACAAAATCAGTGTTTAAATTAAGCTTATTTCCCCATAAAGGACGGTTTTCTATTATTTTATTCCAACGCTCCAGCTGAAATATCGCAACATTTTTATCTCTTTTATAGTGACCTACTTTTTTCACTAATTCTAATCTTCTTGATAATACTTCCAATAGTTCTTTATCAGTTTCATCAATCTGATCCCTTATTCCTTCTAATTCATTCTTAAAATCTCTATTTGGGAAGCTTTTTTCCCTGATCTTAATTCGGCTCAGCATTTCCTGCAAGGCATCGGGAGTCAACTGCTGTGCCGCATCACTCCAGGCTTCGTCAGGATTACGATGAGATTCAATAATTAATCCGTCATATTGTAAATCCATTGCTTTTTGAGCGATCTCAAAAAGGAGATTTCTTTTACCAGCGATATGGCTTGGGTCGTTAATCAAAAGTAACTCAGGATAACGCGATTTTAATTCAATTGGAATCTGCCATAATGGAATATTTCTATAAATACTTTCTTGATAAGTAGAAAATCCTCTATGGATGGCCCCGATTTTATCGATTCCTACTGCATCAAATCTCTCCAATGCTCCAATCCACAGTGCCAAATCAGGATTGATAGGGTTTTTCACTAAAACTGGTGTATTCTTTAACCCTCTAACAGCTTCAGCTATTTCTTGAACATTAAAGGGGTTTACTGTGGTTCTAGCACCCACCCATAAAATATCGATATCATTTTTCAATGCTAATTCCACATGCTCCGCTGAAGCGACTTCAATTGCAAATTGAATAGTTGGATGAAGGGCTTTAGCTTTTTTAATCCATGGAAATGCAATTTTCCCTACTCCTTCAAAGCTGTTAGGACGGGTTCTTGGCTTCCAAACTCCTGCTCTAATCGTGGTTATACCTGTTTTAACCAATCCATCAACGGTTGCTAGCAACTGTTCTTCCGTTTCTGCACTGCAAGGACCGGCTATGATCCAAGGTTTACCGTCTGAATACCAATTTTTAATCTTCATGAAAATTTTTGTAAAAAGATGCAATTTAATGAATTTAACAAAATGCACGTGACATCGTTTTCCTTATATTTACGGACTTAAAATAATTTTATGGAAGTAACAACAAACCCAATATTTGATGATGTATCCATTGCATTTACCAGTAAGTCGGATCGACAATTAAGAAAAGCGTATTGGCTCTTCACTTTAATGGGAAAGGGATGGTTAGTAGCGATTGGTAAATTTTTTGTGAAGTTAGGATTTGCTTTACATCTACCAATAAGCAAGATAATTTACTGGACGGTTTACGACCAGTTTTGCGGTGGCGTAACTATCAAAGACAGCCAAGGAACAATTGATGAATTAGCTTCGCATGGGATTGGAAGTATTTTAGATTATTCTGTTGAAGGAGCAAAAACTGAGAAAGGGTTTGATAAAACGATGAATGAAATCTTAAGAACCATTGATCGTGCGGCAGATGATGATAATATACCTTTTTGTGTATTTAAGCCCTCAGGAATTGCTCTTGGGAAAATCTTTACAAAAATCCAAGCAGGACAGAAATTGACTGAAAAAGAAGAGGCTATTCATAAAAGGAATACTGAAAGATTTGAGAAAATATGTAAAGCAGCTTATGATAAAAATGTTCGGATTTTAATCGATGCCGAAGAGAGCTGGTTACAAGATCCGATTGATGAAGTCGTTTACCAAATGATGGAAAAATACAACAAAAAAACCGCTATCATTTACAATACTTACCAGATGTATCGTGCAGATATGTTTGAAAACCTTAAAAAGGCGCATAAAAGAGCCAAGGAAAAGGGATATTTTATTGGGGCAAAACTAGTGAGGGGTGCATATATGGAGAAAGAGGCAGATAGAGCAGAGGAAATGGGTTATCCTAACCCAATACAAAGTTCTAAGGAGAGAACGGATATAGATTATAATTCTGCTTTGGAGTACTGTGTGGAAAACCTAGAGGATTTTTATGTTTTCAACGGTACGCATAATCAGTATAGCAACTATTTTTTATCGTATATGATGGATAAACATGGTATAAAGCCAGAAGACGAAAGAGTTTCCTTTGCGCAATTGTACGGAATGAGCGATAATATATCTTTTAACTTAGCGCACAAAGGCTATAATGTTGCTAAATATGTGCCTTACGGTCCTGTGAAAGCAGTAATGCCGTATCTATTCAGAAGAGCTGAAGAAAATACTGCAGTAGCTGGACAAAGTAGTAGAGAGTTTTCTCTAATAAAAGAGGAACTGCAAAGGAGAAAAGAGGAGAGGAGAAAAAGTTAAAGTAGGAAGATGTATTTAGGGTAATAACAACTAAGCCAGTACCGAAGCTAAGAGCATAATTGATTAGAATGCCCTTAATGGGCAGTTTTTGGTATAAATAGACTACTTGTTCTAATATATTGTTAGATTAGAATTTTTGTCTAGCATCTAGGCTCTAGAATCTAGCATCTCTACATAAAAATTATCATACTTTCCCTTATCTTTGCAGATTAAAATAGTAGATACGCGATTCCAAAATATATTGAGTTAATACCATGATGCATTTAAGCGAACAAGAAATAGAAAGAAGAAAAGGTAGGGAAGAATTAACGAAACTGGGGATTAATCCTTATCCCGCAGAAACCTTTGATGTGAATGCAAATGCAGCTGATATCAAAAAGAATTATGAGCTAGATAAGCTTAATTATAAGAATATCAGCATAGCTGGTCGCTTGATGAGCAAAAGGATAATGGGAAAAGCTTCTTTTGCTGAAATTCAAGATAGTACAGGTAGGATTCAACTTTATCTCAACAGGGATGAAATATGCCCTGAGGAAGATAAAACGCTTTACAATACTGTTTTTAAGAAGTTACTAGATATCGGTGATATTGTAGGGATTAAAGGATATGTTTTTACCACACAAGTAGGAGAGATTTCTATTCATGTAAAAGAACTAATTGTATTGACGAAATCTCTGAGGCCACTACCTATCACAAAAGAAACTACCGATGAACAAGGGAATGTGAAAAAGCATGATGCTTTTACTGATTCTGAGCAACGTTACAGGCAGCGCTATGTGGATATGATTGTAAATCCTGAAGTGCGTGAGACTTTCAGGAAAAGATCGCAATTGGTAAATTCTATGCGTTTATTCTTAGGTGACAAGGGTTATTTGGAGGTAGAGACACCAATTTTACAACCACTCTATGGAGGAGCGGCAGCTCGTCCGTTCAAAACGCATCATAATACTTTAGATATGACCTTATATCTAAGAATTGCGAATGAGTTATACTTGAAGAGGTTAATTGTAGGTGGTTACGATGGTGTTTTTGAGTTTGCTAAAGATTTTAGAAATGAAGGAATGTCAAGATTCCACAATCCTGAATTTACCCAGGTAGAGCTCTATGTAGCTTATAAAGACTATGAATGGATGATGAATTTGGTGGAGGAGATGGTGGAAAAAGTTGCCATGGACATTCACGGTACCACGGAAGTAAAAGTGGGGGAAAATATTATTAATTTCCAAAGACCTTGGAAACGCTATACCATGTATGAAGCTATTGAGCATTTTACAAGTATTGATATTTCTGAAATGAATGAGGAGGAGCTCAGGAAGACTGCTGAGAAATTGCATGTGCCTGTAGATGAATCCATGGGTAAAGGAAAGTTGATCGATGAGATATTTGGTGAGAAATGTGAGGCACAATTGATTCAGCCAACTTTTATAACTGATTATCCGATTGAAATGTCCCCACTTGCTAAAAAGCACGCTACCAAAGAAGGTTTAGTAGAGCGTTTTGAGGCAATTTGTAACGGAAAAGAAATTTGTAATGCTTTCTCTGAGCTGAATGACCCTATTGACCAACGTCAACGATTTGAAGAGCAATTGGAGTTGGGTAAAAGAGGGGATGATGAGGCGATGATGTTGGATGAAGATTTCTTACGGGCCTTGGAATATGGAATGCCACCCACAGCAGGTCTTGGAATCGGAATTGACCGCTTGAGTATGATCATGACGAATAGCAATTCCATTCAAGATGTTTTATTCTTTCCACAAATGAAACCTGAGAAAAAAGCTAAAGTAGCAACAGAGGCTGATTTTGTTAAAGCAGGAGTTCCTAAAGAATGGGCTCCAGTTGTAATGGAAGCAGGAATCATGACAGTAGAAGAATTGAAAGAAACTAAGCATACTAAATTGCATCACCAGATTTCAGGTTTGAAAAAGAAAATGAAACTGGATATTCCTAGCGTAACTCCTGATGATGTGAAGGAGTGGGTTAGGTAAAGTGTTAGATGAGGGGTGATGGATGTATGATATATATGGTCAGTACCGAAGGTCAGACCGTAATTAGCTACTGGAAGAAAAGTAGGAAATAGAGAGTTGACAAAAGAGCCGGTTTAGCCGGCTTTTTTTATTGATTAAAAAACACTTATCAAGCCCTAATCAGTTCTCATCCTTTCTCAATCTCTTATGTTCTAATGCCAGTTTTATAAGTATTATAAATATAATTATTTGCTTTTTAGTTTACACATACGGTTTAAAGATGATTAAAAGTATTATTATTCTGTTTTTATATGTTTTAACATTGAACTAAATACTAAATATTTGATGTAATTTATTTTGTCTTTACATTTTTTCCTTTTTTTCTTTGCAGCATCAATTCAAAAATACTATTGAAAAATGGTATGGATGAAAAGTTGTTAGTGCTAGCGAAAGCAGCTTTTAACCAAACCTACAAAGTGAAATTATTGACTTGAACTCACCTAAGTGTTTTCATCTCGAATCAATTTTCATTTCAAGTTTTTAGTGGTGTTGGAAAGTTGATTTAAATTAAATTTTCAACTTTAAATATGTAAAAATGAAAAAAATTACGTTACATAACTATGTTTTATTATTGTTAGTGATAGTTTTTGCTTCATGTAACAATGAAGAAAATGTTATGCCGAAAACTGAAGCCGAAAACTCAAATTTTGAAAAGATTGTAATAGAAGAAGGTATTGTTGCTTTTGAATCTATGGACGATTTTAGTGAATTTTTGAAAAATGCGAACACTAAAGACGAATTCTTAGTAGAATTCGAAAAACAGTTTTCTGAATTTAAATCAAATTTTGATGCTTATGAGGCTATTAATGAATCACAAGTGGAAGAGATGCTTTCTAATCCAGAAAAGTATTCAGCCTTTGCCAAAATAGTGGAGGATAATGGTGAAAAATATTTAGAGCCAATTGTTGATGATGTAAATATTCGATCTGTTGTGAATGAATCAGGGATTGTTAAAATTGGTAAGAAGTATTACAAATTTACCTATGAGCGAGTTTTTATATCTGAAAAACTGTCAGATTTAGAAAATAATACAACAGGTCGATTGAGTAATGTTGAAACTATAGAGGTTATTAGAGGTAGTGGCGAATCTTTAAGAATGCCTAATGAAGATTGTAGACAGGACTACACAAAAAGAGTTAAGATTTCAAATTGGCCTCGTATTTATCGTAACATTAATTGCAGGTTTAGAGGTCGACTTTGGACAGTAAATATTGGATCAATATATAGTGGGATTGGAGCAAATTCAACACATTATGTCAAAACAGCAGGGGTTTGGTTTAGAGATAAGGCACCAATGCTAAGATTAGAATATGATGTTGATTATATTCAATATTTTCCAACTGCTGGAAATATTTATTTAACTGATTCCTTTGATTCTGGTGAGAAGAGTAATGTTAGAAGAATTGATGAAACATTTCAATTTTGTGTCAATGCAAGTTGTAATTTCAGTTTTGATAGTGCTGATTCTTACCATTCTGGAAGAGGGGATGCGGGTAATAGTTGGGGTTGTAATTTGAATATATAATGCTTAAGAAGTTATATATGTTTAGTTGGAGCAAGCATATCATCTTGCTCCTTCTTTTTACAGTTAGTTTTAGTTTACTAAAAGCCCAAGAAATACAAATTTCGGGTTATATATCAGAAGAAGAATCAAGTCAGCCAGTTCAGGCTGCGCTATATACAAACCATCAAGATGAAGGACTAAAAAGCAATAGTGCTGGTTTTTTCACTTTTAGTTGGAAAGCCAATCAGAATTTACGTTTGGAAGTATCTTCTTCGAGCCATGAAAAGAAAGTAATTACATTTAATCCAAAATCAGACACCTTACTTTACGTTGATTTAAAAGCGATCACTTTGCAAGAAGTATTAGCCAAAGCCTCTAAAACTCAAGTAGGAAGAAGTTCCGTCAGTATGGATATTGAAAAGCTTAAATCTATCCCCCCTGTGATGGGAGAAGCTGATATTCTGAAAACATTCACGCTTTTTCCCGGTATTGCAGTCGGAAATGAGGGAACTACCGGCTTGTTTGTTAGGGGAGGAACACCTGATCAAAATTTGTTATTGCTCGATGAAGCAGTGATTTTTAATCCTTCTCACTTATTAGGTTTTATATCTGTTTTCAATCAGAATGCTATTGAGAGTGCAACTGTTTATAAAGGAAATTTCCCTTCCAAATATGGCGGAAGATTATCGTCCATAGTAGATGTTGAAATGAAAGACGGAAGCGAAAGTGAGGAGCGAAAGGGGAGCTTAAGCATAGGTTTGTTAAGTTCCAATATTATTCTTTCAGGGAATGGAGAAAAATTCAGTTATATGTTAAGTGGGCGAAGCACTTACCTTACCCTCGCCTTAATTCCTAATAATATAAGATACACCTATAGACAGACCGATAATACATTTAATTACTGGATGGAAGATGTAAATGCAAAAGTTAATTTTCAACCGAGCGAAGATCATAAACTGACTTTTTCAGTCTATCAGACAGGAGATTATTTTACTTCGAAGGAACGAGATACACCCTTAACCAATGAGCTTCATATCGATTGGGGCAATCAATTAGCGAGCTTACAGCATACTGGCTTGCTTAAAAATGACTTCATTATCGAAAATTCTTTAACGTATTCCCGATATAAATATCAGTTAGAAGCGCTGCAATCCAATGAGCAGAATACAGCAGTTGATACTGCTTTTGCTAATAGTTCTGCCACGCATAATGTTTCATTAAAGTCTCAATTGAATAAAGAAATTAATAAGAAACTATCATTGGATATCGGGCTTCAGCAACAATACTATTTCTTCAATCCTCGCTTTTATAATCAAACATCAGATAATACTGATTTCGGTGCTCAGAGTTTGTGGGAAACGGGTTTGTTTCTGGATTTAAAATATGATGTTTCCGATTATTTGAAGATTAATGGGGGATATCGGCACTCTTTTTATCTCTCCCGCTCAGAGTTTTATGCCATTCCTGAGCCTCGAATTTCTTTAGATTACCAATGGAGCAGTAATTTGAGTTTTAATTTAGGTTTCACCAAAATGGCACAGCCCATCCATTTATTAAACAGCAGTTCCGGTTTGCCCAATGACAATTGGGTTCCGGCAGGTGAAAATATTCGTCCTGCAATTGCTTATCAAATCAATGGCGGGTTTTCAAGAGCTTTACCTTCCGTAAATGGTGAATTATCCATAGAAGGATATGCTAAAATAATGAACGATTTAATTGATTATCCTTATGGCTATAGTTTTTATAGTATTGCAGCAGGTCCTTTAGACGAAATTGTAGAAAAGGAAGGGGTCGGAAGAACATATGGAATTGAGACCTACTATGAAATGCAATGGGAGCAATTTTCCTCTTGGCTATCTTATACGTATTCTGTGAATACCCGACAGTTTGATGGTATAAATCAAGGCGAAGTATTTTTAGCCAATTTTGACAGAAGACATGATATGAGTTTATCCTTAAATTATCAGGCGAGTAAAAAATGGAACTTCAACGCCGTTTTTAATTTGCAGTCCGGAAGGCCTTTTACGGCTCCTCGTGCAATTATTCAAAATCCCGGAGGTCTGGAACAAGTGGTGTACGGACCAAGGAACAATAGTCGCCTACCAATATATCACCGCTTGGATTTGGGGGCCGAATATAGTTTTACCAAGAAAGGTCGAGATAGGAAATGGTCTTTTGGGGTAATTAATGCTTATAATAGAGTGAATCCTTTTTATTATCATCTTACCCCAAAAATGACAGGGAGTAATACTAGTGGGACAGTTGATTTCTTTGAAAATCAGTACTCGGGTAAGGGCTTTCTTCCTTTTTTGCCTTATGTTTCTTATCAGATTAATTTGTTTAAAAACAGAAAATGAGAATAAGTAGATTCAGTTTTTTATTAACGCTTGTGATAATGGCATGTGATACCAATGTAGATTTTGATGGTGTTGAATACCCTATAGAACCTGTAGTTTATGCTCATTTGAATGCAGATTCTACAGTAGAGGCAAGAATAAGCCACTCTGCCCCGGTACGGGGAGAGTTTTCATCTGACAGAACCATTGATGATGCAAGAGTGGTTTTGATTGAAAATGGAGAAGATAGCACGCTTCTGGAATTGACCTCAGAAGGTCAATATAAAGCAAATTATATCCCCAATATGGCCTCTCAATATAGCTTATGGGTGGAAACTTCTTATGGAAATATGCTTTCTACTTCTGTTAAAATACCCTCGAAACCTAAGGTAGGTTCATCTTATTTAGAACCCTATCAGAAGGGATACTTTAACTATACAGATTTATTAAGGTCAGCATGGAAAGTTGAGGGAGCATTGCCGCAATTTTTGAGTTTGCAAGTAGGATACAATGAAGCGAATCGATTTCAACCCATAATGATAACCTCTGTTGAGGAAGCTGTTATTTCCGCTTGTGGAGGAGGATCAGCCTCAAATAGAGCCAATTTATATAATGTTGTCGATTTTAAAGATGAATGTCTTGAATCCGATTCTTTAAAAATTGCAGTGGCCTTCAATAGAGAGGTTTTACCTGAAGCAAACAGAAGGTTAATAGTGAAATTTGCTGCTACTTCTCAAGAATATCATGACTTTGAAGCTAACTTGATTGACTATAGGGCTTTGGACTTATTTTTTGAGGAGCCACTACCCCCTTATAGCAATTTTGATTTTGGTTATGGGTATTTTGCTGGTTTTAATGAATTGGAAGTTATTTTGAATTTGTAGGTTTCTCAAAATGTATACTATAAAGCGATGTGAATTCTATTTTTGTTTTTAACATCACGACTATCTCTCATGGCTTTTGTTAAGTGTTTTTATAAGGCTAGCCAAAATCGCTTGGTCCCTTTTAAAAGTTTCCATCCAAAGGAAATGGGAATAAGGTTGTTCGAGGCAGTATACAGGTTGATTGCCAAAAGAATTTATTTCATTATTTTCAGCAAATGAATGCCTTCAGAAATCATCTTTACAAACAGACCTAATCTTAAGAATAAAAGCAGACCAAGGAATAATTATGAACCCAAATGTTCAACGCAAACATTTTTCAAATGTAGTATCATCGAGCGAAACGATTTTACATTAATCATTACAAGTGGAATTCGAGTGCCAGACGACTTGGAAAAAGGATATGGTTGAGCCAACAGGAATTAAGTTCGCAGGATTTTTATAATCAAAAGCATTTTTACCATTTCCGATGAGAAATCGTATATTTAAAGTAGAGAAGTGTTGTAAAATTGTAATCCTGAATGTTATGAAAAACATATTGGTTTCCCTAGATTTTAACGAGCAGGAAAAATTGCTGCTTGACAAAGCATATGAACTTGGTGCTGCCTTCAAAGCAAAAATTTGGATTGTCCATATCGCTGCCCCTGAACCTGACTTTTTAGGTTATGGAGTAGGACCTCAATATATAAGAGCTATGCGAGCTTCTGAATTGCGAGATGAACATAAGCTTTTGCAAAAATATACAGAAAAGCTACTTAGCAAAGGAGTAGAGGCAGAGGCTTTATTAGTGCAGGGGGCAACAGTAGAAATGGTGATCAAAGAAGCTCAAAAGCTGAAAGCAGATCTGATTATTGCAGGGCATCACGACCATAATTTTTTGTACAAAGCATTTATGGAGAGCGTATCGGCTGGAATAATTAAAAATTCTAAAATCCCGCTCTTGTTAGTCCCACTAGACTAAATATATGAACCAAATATTAAGGTTTTAGGTATCAAATATTTAAAATCTAACCTTAGAATTTATTTTGCTCTAAGAAGTATTACCTATTAGAGTATATTTTTTATTACATTTAAAGTTTTTCGACACTAAATTTTAAAGATGATATCTAAGGGCTTAGGATTCAGTTTATTATTAATACTTCTATTTTCTCTATCTTTTTCTACGCAAGGTCAATCACGATACACCGTATTTTTAAAATCAGGAACCCAAGTTGAGGCTTCTCGATTAAGTTTCAGGAGTTCAAGCATTCTGGGTGATGCTAATTTGAAAATTAAAGAGCCCAACAAACAAAGATATGAAGCAAGTGAGGTAGATTCAGTTCGGGTTTATGAAGATAACGGATTTACCCTAAAAGTACCTGTTCAGCATTTGTCCCGGTCTTACTGGGGAGATGAAATTTTAAATAGAAATGGGGTGAAAGTATATGAGATTAGTATAATGTACACTAATAATACGGGAGGTTTTGGACCTAATAGTACCCCTATGTATACCACCAACCAGAAAGATATTCAATATTATGGTATTGACCAGAGCACACTTAAACCAGTAAATAGATCAAATTTGAAAGAGGATTTACAGGACTATCCAAGTGCACTGAAGCTCATAAATAAAAGCAAGGGTGTAACAGTAGCCAAAGTATTAATGTATAGTCTCGGAGGTGTTCTGGTCTTGACGGGTATTTTGAGCAATGTCAATGATGATAGTCTATCTCAACCAGAAGAGAGCGGGCCACCACCAAGTGTTTTCATTGGAGCAGGTTTAATTGCTGGTGCGAGTTTGTTGAATTTGGTTAAGTCTAATGATTTTTACGAAGCTTTGGAAGAGTATGCAAGGGTGAGATAAACAGGAGGGAGTATTCCTTTTAGGCAGCTTAGCAAAGTCAAAAGTTATAGTTCAATATTATTACATAGTTAGTTGTACGTGGAGCTGTATGCTGTGTAGATGTGTTTTTTCCTTTATTTTTTCAGCCCCACTAGAAGTGATAAGGTATGTACTATCAAGTGTTGAATTACAACAGTCTAAACGAATTCACGTTTTTAGAGTCTTACATAATATATTATCTCTAAATCATATAAAATGAAAATCTTACTGATTATACTAGGCGTACTCTTGCTGGTTTTTATAGCAATTCAAGTGTTCGGTATTATGAGTCAAAGAAATATAGAAACCTATTCATACGAGCTAATTAAGAAGTACGAAGGCTTTGAAGTTCGTATGTATGAAGAAAGCCTATTTACGTCTGTAAAATTGCCTAAAAGCGAGTATAAAGAAATGTCGAGTAAAGGGTTTTCTATTTTGGCAGGCTATATTTTTGGAGGGAATGAAAGTAATGAAAAAATAGCAATGACCTCACCTGTTAGCATGTCTCTAGAAGATTCAATGACGATGATGTTTTTGGTGCCTAAGAAATACGATAAGGAAGATTTACCAAAGCCGGATCAAGCAAAAATTGAATTTTATAAAGAACCTGCCAAAAAAGTTGCCGCTATTTCTTTTGGAGGGTGGGCAAATGATGAAAAAATAGAGAAGTATAAAAATAAGTTGATTTCTGCTTTAGATAAAGAAGGTTTGCCGTACGCTAATAAATTCTATTTCTTTGGATATAATGCACCTTATGAAGTTTTTAATCGCAAGAATGAAATAATTGTTGATTTGGAAGAAAGATGAGAGGGTAAGATTGGTTCTCGATTTCCAAAAACTAGAAAACTAATTAATTTTGTTTTGAACCCGTTATATGAAGCTATTCAATGAACCTTTTGATCCTAATAAAAATCTACTGCCCTACGATGGAAAGGTAAACTACTATGGCCAAATATTCAGTGATAATGAGTCTTCCCAATTGTACAATGAACTTATGGATGAAATATTGTGGGAACATGATAAAGCCATTATTTTCGGCAAAGAAATCATTACAAAGCGCAAAGTAGCATGGTATGCAGAAAAGCCATTTTCCTACACCTATTCTAAGGTTACTAAATACGCCAAACCTTGGACCGAAGCGCTAAAACAAATAAAGCAAAAAGTAGAAAGACAGTCTGGGGAATCTTATAATTCATGTTTATTGAATTTATATCATTCAGGTGAGGAGGGGATGGCCTGGCACAGTGATGGAGAAAAAGACTTGAAGAAAAATGGAGCTATTGCCTCAGTAAGCTTTGGAGCAGAGCGCAAATTTGCGTTTAAACATAAAGATTTAAAGGAGAAAGTAGAAGTTTGGCTTGAAAATGGAAGCTTGTTGGTGATGAAGGATGAAACGCAATCTCACTGGCTCCATCGATTGCCTCCTACAAAGAAGATTTTTTCACCTAGAGTAAATCTTACTTTTCGAACGATTGTGAATGAATAATTTCATTGAAGTACATTAGAATTTTTTATCTTGAATGAAATTTATTACACCTAATACGAAAATGCATAAGAAATACCCTTCAAAAGTATCCTACGGATTGTTAGTATTTATATTCGTGATCTTTTTTGCTCCTTTTATATTTGACCTTCTTAATAATGGATTGGGTCAATTGGTTTCACTTGTATTGGTCGTCTTACTCTTTTTGTATGGTTTCATTTTACATATGTTTTTTCAGACGGGGTACAGCGTTGAAAATGGGCAGTTGAAAATCAAGATGGGCTTCTTTTCGTTTAGGTCTATTAATATAAATGAAATAAAGAAGATTTCTAAAACTAGCAGTATCCTTTCTGCCCCTGCACCTTCTTTTGATAGGATTGAAATCAGGCATGGTGACTTTGGAAGTATAATCATTTCGCCAAAAGACAAAATTTCTTTTGCAAAGGATTTAAGTGAACTAAACCCAGAAATCAATAATAACTTAATTTAGAGATTATTATAAATTAAAATGATTGATGATGGGGTTTAATCACCCATTACTGTAATCGTAATTTTTCTGCCACCACCATTATTTCGATGTTCACATAGATACACTCCCTGCCAAGTTCCCGTTAGTAGCTTTCCATTTTGAATAGGAACACTCACCGAACTGCCTAGCAGAGAAGCTTTAATATGTGCAGGCATATCATCTGAACCTTCCGTAGTATGTTGGTAGTAATCCATGTTTTCGGGCACCATTTTGTTGAAATGACGTTCAAAATCTCCCCTAACAGTAGGGTCCGCATTTTCATTTAAGGTAAGCCCAGCCGAAGTGTGATGAATAAAGATATGAGCGATACCTGCTTTAATATCTTTCAACTGCGGCATATTTTCCTCGATCTCTTGTTCTATTAAATGGAAACCTCTAGGATAGGGGCGAAGCTGGAAGGATTGTTGTAATGTTGGCATTTTTGCAATTTTCTCAAATTTATAAAAATGTAAAGGCATAAAAAAAGCCAGTAGAAAAATCTACTGGCTTGTCGGGGTGGCAGGATTGCAACTCCAACTATTTAAGCCCTTATTGCCAGTTAGTTATATTTAAACAAATTTTGGTGTTCACCGAATTGTTCACCACTAATATGATTCTATTTGTTTTGCTTTGTGTCAGTATTTCAGGTATTATAGTATCAAAGACCTTTTCTTTGATATACTAAATATACACAAAAAAGGGCAAATTTTATGAATAAAAGGTGGGAAATTTCTGGATTAGAACCTAAATATTTGGCTTAATCTGTGAGGTATTCATGGACTGTTTCAGCATCTATTCCAGTGTAATCTGCGAACTCGGAAACTGTTATGAGCTGGTGTTTTTCTTTCCCTCTTCTTTCTCGAATCTTCTCTAATAACCTTCTTCCAGTGCGCTCGCTTTTACCTGTAATGCGCTGTATGTCCTTTGGATAGATAACGGTTCTTTTCAATATCATAATCTTATACTTTATCTATACTTTATCCATAAGGATGCTGTACACTAATATAGCCAATTTCTTGAAAGCTATAACGACAATAATTACCAATTAAGACAACACGACCTTTAACGGAAGTCAGTTTTTGACAAACGCTCATTTGAGAAATACTTTGGTGGCTCATCAAATATATTTTTCAATTATGGCAAGACAAAAAGGAATTATCAAACTGAAAGGCAAAATCGGAGATTTGTCTTTCTACAAAACGAAAGATGGCTACTTGGCCAGGGAAAAAGGAGGCATCGACAAAGAGCGTATGAAGAATGATCCTGCCTTTCAAAGGACTAGGGAAAATGGCGCTGAGTTTGGGAGAGCTGGAAAAGCTGGAAGGCTCTTGAGAACTTCTGTCCGTCCTTTGCTTTTGAAGGCAGCTGATGGCCGAGTGGCAAGCCGAATGACCCGAGAAATGGTGAAGGTCGTGAAAAGCGATACATCCAACGATAGAGGCGAACGAAAGGCTAGTGAAGGTGATATTGAATTGCTGAAGGGCTTCGAGTTCAATCAAAGCGGGAAACTGAATGCGACCATGTATGCGCCTTTTTCGGCTGCTATTGATCGAGCAACTGGCGAAGCCACGGTGGAGATTCCTAGCTTTATTCCTCAGAATACTTTTGCTGCTCCTGGAGGGGCTACCCATATGCGATTGATATCTGCAGCAAGTAAGGTTGATTTCGATGCGGAGTCTTTTGATTTGGATACTGCAGAAAGTAATGACATTGCTATTGGACCACAGTCTGAGGCAGCTATTAGTTTGACTGCCACTGTACCTACAGCTGGTGATCAGCCCATCTTTTTGCTCTTTGGAGTAGAGTTCTTGCAGGAAGTAAATGGAACGATGTATCCGCTTAAAAATGGTGCTTTCAATGCTTTGGCATTGGTGGAGGTTGATAACGTCTAATTTTTTTAGCAATGAGTTTTGAACTTATTCGAAATTACAGGACGAGCGGAACGAATGGGATTCTAAGGTATGGCAGTGAAAAAATCTGCCATACCATTGAACTTCCGTGGAAGGAAAATCAGCCTTTTATCAGTTGCATTCCTGAAGGGAGATACCTGATGGAAAAGAGGATTACCCATGAAAGGGGATTTCATCTGATATTGAAAAGCGTTCCTGGAAGGAGTTGGATTTTAATCCATCCTGCGAATGATGCGAGAACAGAACTGGAAGGCTGCATTGCACCTGTAGCGGAGCTAACAGGGATAGGAAAAGGAGTCCGATCGAGGGAAGCCATGGACAAGCTTTTGGAAGTCTTTGAAGAGGCTCAAAAGCATCATAATCATATTTACATCACTATTAAAGAGAAATCAGCTATGAATATTTTAGAAAGGGTAAAAAGGCCCACTCCAAAATTGTTTAAAAAATTGCGGACAGTCGGGTTGGTATTGGCTGCTGCAGGAGGGGCTATTTTAGGAGCGCCTATTACGCTTCCAGCTGGCTTGGTCACCGTTGCAGGATATCTGACCGTTGGCGCCAGTGTCCTTACTGCAGTCAGTCAGGTGACGGTGGATGATGAGGTAAAAATTCCTCCACTACCTGAGGTAAAAAACAAGGGAGATGCAAGTCCACGGTAAGGCGGGCACAGCTGGTGGAACAATCCTGACAGTGCTAGTCAATTTGCAAAGTGCTGATATTATAAAGACTTGCATTTTGGCAGCTGTGGGAGCATTAGTTAGTTTTTGTATGTCCTTGGCCATGAAATGGGTGGTCAAGAAAATCAGGAAGAAAGGCCGTAGTTCATAGCTACGGTTTTTTTATGTCCAGTTCACAGAGAAATGATCAAAAAAATAAAAACCTGGCAGGCAAAACCCACCAGGCAATAAAACTAAAACGGCAATGGCGAGAAATTAATCTCAAACCACAAAAACCGAAGGAAATAATAACCTTCAGACTGAACACGAAACCGCGTTAAACTAAACGCTGGACGAAGACGAACGTACGCCACCAGCCACTTGCTGGCGATGCGCACTCTAAAAATTAATTTAAACATAGTGCGCATCCACACAGGAACGGTGAGATAGATGCAAGAGCGGCACATAAAAAATACGAGCATGAAGGGTTTGGAAGTCGGGAAGGATGCTGGAGATTTTTTTTGTAGCCGGCAACGCGAACTCTTGTCATCTTTCTCATCCGCATGCCTGTAAATTTCACTATGTTTGGATTGATTTTTCTACTGTCCTGACGCAGGAAAGCTGGTAAAGAGTTTTTGGGATAGCTAGCAATCTTGTAGGAAATCAGCTATGAAAATCTTCCGATTGACACCAACTTATCCTTTAAGCTTAGTACTAAGTTTTTCAGTCGAACTCAATATAAATCTCCTCATTGACTAAAATATGGGAAGCTTTAGCGGGAAATCACAGGTGAGTACTTAACTCTAAGAAAAAGTTATTGTCAGATCAGAATCAATGTTAGATTTAAAAGTTCCTTTTTATTTAATTAAAATACACATTAAGCAGGATTTGGGCCGTGCTTTGTCCACACTTAGACTTATATTAGTTTTGTCAGTTTTCAAAAAATCTACTGACCAGAATTTTATTCAGAGATATTGTTAAAATATTCCTGCAAGTTAGAGTGTTATTCTAAACATTAAATTGGGAGTAAGTCCCAATCCTTTTTCTTTTACTTTTTGAATTTCCTCCGATTTATTGATAATGTAGTACTGGTTAACAACATTTGTTTGATCAGTGAAATTCCATAGGGCAAAACCGACTTGCGTCCGAATCTTATCACCCATCATGAAATGATATTTAGCTGATAAGTCAGGACGTAGATAATGTCCTAATCTACTGCTATTTGGTGTTTGATAGTTAATACTTCCATCGCTGATAGGAGATAAATTTTCTGGTTCAGTTATAGGTCTGCCACTTTGATAATTTAGTCCAAATGAAAAGTCTAATTTGTTCATGCTATAACTGACACCTAAAGTTGAAGCATGTCTAATATCAAGATTGTTCGGAAATTGGCTAGGTCGTAATGATTTAAAGTCATATATATTTTTTGAATAGGAATAACTGATCCAATAATTAAGACCTTCTATCCTATGGTTAAGTAATATATCAATACCTCTAGAAATGTAACTCCCTGAACTTCTTACAAATTCCAACTGATTTTGAAAACCCTGGCTAGAGGTAATTATTCCGTCCACTTGCTTTAAATAGCCTTCAACACTAAGCAATATGTTATTTTTCTTGTAATGAGCCCCCAGTGAAACTTGTCCACTGGTTACTATAGGTATGTCATCCTCATTGACCAAAACCCAACGTCTTTTCTCCACACCTAAGAAATCTGTTTGAAAATCTATAATTTGGGTGGTTACCTGACTCTTAGCTTCTCCTAATAATTCGATTGTAATATGATCCGTAATGAGTTGATTAAGAGCGAAACGAGGCTCAAAGCGAAACTTATTAAATTTTTCAAAATAGTTAACTCTCAATCCAAATCGACTCAATGTCTGACCACTACTTGAGTTATAGGCGATTTCTGTAAATTGTCCATGAATGTTAAGCACTTCCTTTGTGAACTTTCGGAAATTTGGATTATTCAAATCATCTAGATTACTGACCCCTATTTCATTAAATTGATAACCAGTTTGCAATTTGAAATGATCAGATAATCTCATATCTAATGAGGATTTTACACTGACATCCAATACTTGGTTTTCTTGAAGAAAACGCTGGTTATTTGGGATATCGAAGTTTGTGGAAACTAAATTATAGGAAGAAACAGCCAGAGAAGAGGAGCTTGTCACAAAGTCACTCCATACACGTTCATATTTGACAGTTGCGCCTCGATTTGACTGTTGGAGTTCACTGTTTTTTGATTCTTGCCTGACAGATGATGATTCACTTTCCTCGTATCCAATCTGATTGAAAATATTGATGTAACTTATTCTTAACTTATCTCGCCTAGAGATATCGTACAGTAATTTGCCACTGTAGTCGTAGAAATAGAAATTTTTGTTTGTGGCAAGTGTATCCGTTCCACTCACGAATTTCGATACCTCACTATCTCTGAAGGCACGCTCAAAATAATTACTAAAAGTCGGAGAGTTAACCACTTCGGCAAATGATCTCCTAGCAGAAAAATGTAATCCTATCTTGTCACTTATAGGTATTTTTAGGTATGCATCTGCATTTAACATATTGATTCCTGCCCCGGCCTCAAACTCTTTATCTACCTTATCAAAGGTCTTCAGATCTATTATGCTGGAGATGCCTTCACTATATTTTGCAGAACTTCCGTTTTTTATTAGGCGAACTTTTTGGATTAAATAGGGATTAAAAGCCGAAATCAAACCGAAAAAGTGACCTGTCTTATACATTTTAATACTCTCCCATAATATCAAATTCTGATCGTTTGTACCACCTCTTACGTTAATATCCGACACTTTTTCATTTATACTATGGATACCTGGCAACTTTTGCACAGTATGTAGAATATCGGGCTCAGTTAGGCCAGGGAGGATCTCCGTTTCTTGGAGATCAATACTTAGCGAACCGTCTGCTTTTTTGTCAATTCCTTTTATTAAGAAGTTCTGAACAGTAACTTCTTTAAGCATAGTAATGAGAGGTGTAAGACCTATTTTGGCACAGTCTCCCGTCTGAAGTTGCTGTACTGCTATCTTTTTCGATTGGTATCCCAGGTATTGAACTACTATACTGTCACCAAATCCAGCATCTTTAATTAAAAACTTTCCGTACTCGTCAGATATGGCAATTCCACCTTTAATCATCACTGTAGCTCCTTCCAACATCTGTTTAGTCTCCGCATCAAATAGGATACCACAGAACGTTTGCAGATTTGAATCAATTTTAAGGATGGTTATGAATCTTTCATTCAGAATTTCAAATTTGAGATCAAAATTTTGTTCGATCTCTGTTATACAAATTTCTAATTTTTCACAAGAAGGATATTTCTCGAGGTATAAGTCTCCTATATGGTCATCAACATAACTAAATTTCACATCAAATGCCTGTTCAAGAGAATCCAGCACTCTATTCAAGGGTATGGGTTTATGAATTTGATCAGCAACCTGTCCTAAGCATTCATTAAAACTGAAGATGATGCTTAAACTAGATAGTATTACATATATTTTTAAGCTAATTTTCACTAGTTAAGATTATCTCTTTACCGTTAATCTTGTATGTGAGATTCAAAGGAGCTGTAAGTGCTTTTAATGCCAGTTCAAGGTCATTATGCTGAAAACTGCCCGTAAATAAGACCGTGGTATCAATTCCTCTTGTGGTCACTTCTACATCATACTGCCTTTCTAATTCAGCTATAATGTAAGAGTAAGGCAAGCTGTTAAAACTGCTTTCATTTAAGAGCCATGAAGGACGATTTTCTAGCCTAACATTTGACACTACAGCTGCCCCATTGAGAGCACTAAACATCTTACCAGCAGTGAGAATTTCTTTTTTACTTTCATATTCTACTTGAACTTTTCCTTCAAAGCAAACTATTTCAAAATATTTATCCCTTATTTTTACATTAAATTTTGTTCCTAAAACGCTTACTGTACCCAGTGAAGTTTCGACATCAAATTTTGAACCTTTCGTCACCTCAAAAAAGGCTTCCCCCCGCAATTCAAGACTTCGATTATTTTGCCAACTAAAAGAGTTGTAGTTTAGATCGCTTTGAGCATTCATTAAAACTCTTGATGAGTCAGGAAGGTAAAATTCCGATTGATTTGCCAGCTCCGTTTGTAAATGAACTGTTGACACAGAGTAGAAAACTCCATACCCAATCACTGCTATTAATAGTACCGCAGCAACTTTAAGCAAGGGTTTAACCCAATCAAAGGAGACAATTTTAGCCCCTTTCGACAATTTAGACTTTACTTCCGCATATTCCTCTTCTGAGTTATAGTCAGGTGCCTTAAAATATTTAAGGTGGTTATCAATTTTCTGAAGGTCAGTATAATCTTGCGTTTTTTCAAACGCTTGGCGCTCTTCTTCAGAGAGTGTTCCTTCTAACCATTTTTGTATGTAATCTTGCTGTGTCATAGTTTCTCATATATATAACAGATGAGTTTTAGAATCTCCTACCCAAATTCTTCACTTTATATACCGTCCACTTTTTCTCTTATCAAACTGAGTGCTTTATAGATCCTTTTTTCTACTGCTTTACGTGAAATCCCCAACATATCAGCAATTTCCTGATGCTTTTTACCATCGATACGGTTGAGTAAGAAAGTTGCCCTTAAGTCTTCACTTAGGGAATTGATAGCATTTTGTAAAGCTTGCATATACTCATCTTCTTCCAATAAAAATTCCGGAGATTCTACTGTGTAGCTTTTAGGCTTAATGTTTCTGAATTTCGTAGCTGTTTTATTCTTTGCAATATCATTGAGCATATGATTATTAGCCACTGTAAAAAGAAAAGACTTTGCTTTCTTGTAAGTTACATTTGCACAATTATTCCATAATTTAACAAATGCTTCCTGAGCTACGTCTTTAGGATTGAGTGCTTCACCAAATTTGTAATAGAGAAAATTATGTAAGTCTTTTGAGTATTTAGCAAATAGCTCACTGAAAACGGATTCCTTGCATACATCAAGATTTTCTTCTGGCAGTTGGTTTGTTAGCATTCTTATCCAAAGAAGTTAAATTATTTTAAAAGTGTAAATATAAGTGAAGATTCATTTTTTTGTAGGGAAATCCTAATTTGGAAGCATTTGTAGTGTAATAATGATGTAGCTTTAGAGACTAAAAAAGAATAGGGATAATTTTATTTTTTGGTAGGAATTTATCATGTTCATCTGTTCTATTAGTATAGGCCAAAAAACTATGCCATCATGAAATATTTAGGTCGATTATTTTCTATATTAATTTTGAGTCTCATTTCCGGCCTTTATGGTTGTCAAGAAGAAGCGCAGGAAATAGTTACTCCTGTTCCTACGGAAATAATTTCACTAGAATCAAAAAGCGGAGAGTTTCTTTTCCGAATTAGTCAGCAGCAGGGATCTGGTGATAATATAATTGATGGTAGCAGTTGCACTTCAATTGTATTTCCATTTACAGTTATTATCAATGGAGCTTCAGTTGAAATTACCTCAGAAGAAGATTTTGACCTTATTGAAGATATCATTGATGAGCTAGAAGATGATTCGGATAATATTGAAATTCAATTCCCCATCGAGGTTTCTCTACCTGATAATACCGTGGTGACTATTGCAACTATGGATGAGCTAGAAGACCTACTTGATGAATGCGATGATGACGATGATATTGAGTGTTTGGATATTGTTTATCCAATTACATTTTCCATTTATAATCAAATACGAGAACAAGCTACTACAACCACCATAGAAAACGACAGAGAACTTTATCAATTTCTTGATCAGATAGAAGATAGTGAAATTGTAAGCCTTATTTATCCAATTGATTTGGTCTTATTTGATAATGACATGATCAGCATTAACAGCAATCAAGAACTAGAAGCAGCCGTTGAATTATATGAAGATAGTTGTGAGGAGGAGGAGGATGATAATTATATAGATGTTACTGAACTAAACAATATTTTAAAAGAAAGCATTTGGATGGTGGCGAAGTATGATTCTGCTGCTGTCGATAAATCCGATTTTTTTATGGGTATCGATATCAGTTTTCTAGAAGACAATATATTACTTGCAAAAACAGACTCAGAAGAAATTGATGGCGAATGGGAAACTAGCGGTGATGACGGATTTTTGCAACTTTCCACTGAATTTGATTCGGACGGTAACTTAAATTTACTTAACAGAGACTGGAGAATTGAAAATTTTAATAATGACTCTATAAAGATTACGGCATTGGATACTGATGAAGTAATTAATGTTATAATGACTGTTAAGTGAAAGATCATTGAAGCTAAGAATGAAGCTATGGGTAAGGTTGAATATTCCTGAAAATGATCTGCAGATATTGAATTGTGGTACTAAAAAGCAATATTTTTAAACTGAAGTAAATGGAGACCAGAAGCCACTTTAATAAACGGGGCTAGGCCGAAAAGTCTAATAAGTAGAAAACCAAAAAAATAACACAATGAAAGCAATTAAATTTTTATCGCTAGCAGTATTAATTTCAGGATTAACGGCATTGTCTTCTTGTAAAGAGTACTCAGAATTTGACAACAAGGAAGTAATTGAAAACACTTATTCAGGAAATATTGAGTTAACAGGAAATGTAGAAGCTCTCGGAGATTTTACGGGAGATGGAGACTCCGGAACCTTTTCTTTTGTGTGGGAAAATAAAGAAAAAAAGGCTTCAGTTAATTTTGATGTGACGACTGCGCCTGGTGGTTCTTGCCAGATAATTTTGAATGATGCCAAGGGTAATGAGGTTTTCAACAAAACAAGACCTGAAGGAGAAAATGATACCTTTAGTGGTGAAACTAAAGAAGGAAAAGAGGGGAAATGGTTGGTCACTATTAAATTGACAAATTTAGATGGAGACGGCACTTATGATATAAGACCAGCAAACTAACTGGGCAGAAATCACTGATTAAACGGAAAATATGTAAGGTAAAGCCGATCAATTGAATGAAGTTATATTGTATATAAAGTAAAAGATCCAGTATCACTCAATTTGGAATTACATAGATTTTCTAGGGGTAGCCGAACTTCACAAGCCTTCACTTCAAAAATAGATCAAGCCTAAGCTACTGGCGCACATGAGGGAGAAGATACTAAGGGCTACTAACAGCACATAGAGTAAATCAACGGATAGGGAGATCAGAACTGATCTCCCTATTTTTTTTAGGTGTAAGACTAATTGACACAAAAAAAATAAAATAATTTTAGGTAGGAGTTTGATAAGCTTATCTGTTTTATAATTAGTGAATGCAGTATAAATAGTTCAAAATCATTACAAGAGCATTTTAGCAATTCACCATTTAATAAAAAACAATTTTTAACTAAACAAATAATAAGATGAAGACTAGTTTTATGAATTTAATAATGAGGAGTTCTATGTTTGCATTAGCATTGGCTATTGGCTTATTTCTCCAAAGCTGCAGCCAGGAAAATGTGGACGTTGCGGATGCACAGGTGGAGCTACAAATGAAAGCACAAACTAATCAATCGGTGGTTAATGCTAGAAGCATTAATACAGGATATGTATTCACTGAAATACTGCTTGGTGTTACAGAGTTAGAGTTTGAAACTCTGGAAGAAGCTGAAACGGAAGATGAAGAAGGTGAAGATGAGCAGGAAGAAGTAGAATTTGAGGGAGAGTTTATTGTAGACCTCATTAGAGGAACAAGTACCCCTGATTTTGGTATGGCTGAGATTGCACCGGGCATCTACGAAGAAATTGAAATCGAAATGGAACCAATCCTTGAGGGAGGGTATTCAATTTTTGTTGGGTTTGAATTTACTAACTCGAATAATGAAGTTGTTTCTGTGGAATACGGTAATAGCGATGAGCTTGAGTTTGAAGTGGAAAACGAGACCGGATTTGTCTTGGATGCCGGTGCTGCAAACCAAATGCTAATTTTACTAAATTTAGATGTTCTATTTACAGGAGTTGATTTAAATACAGCAACAGCTGATAACGATGGTGTTATTAGAATCAATGAATCTTCGAATGTGGATATATTAGAAACAATTGCCTCAAACTTAGACCATATCTTAGATGCTGGTGAGGATGATGACGAGGATGGAGATATTGACGAGGATGAGGAGGATGAAGATACAGAGGACTAAGAAAAGCAATTAAAGTAGATCAACAAATAGGGAGATCAGTTTTGGTCTCCCTATTTTTTATTCAGGCACAAGGCTCCTCTCTAATTTTTTAAAAAAAGCAAAATAATTTCAAAATTGAGGTAGGAGTTTTTAGAGCTCAGCTGTTTTATAGATAGTGAAGGGAGTAGGTATTCTAAAAACTAATTAACGAAGCCTTTCAGAACTTCTAAACCAATTTTAAACAAACAAAATTTAATCCTTATGAAAAATTATTTTAAGTCAATCCCAGCATATTTCGTAGCTTCAATGCTCATTTTTAGTGCATGTAGTGAAGATGCAGAAACAACTCAGCCAACGGTGCAAATGCAATTTAATACAGTTAATACTGCCACATCTGTCCCTTCTAATTCACGTGTAGCAGCAAACTCGCTTGAATTTACTTCTGGTTCTATTACCTTAACAGAAATTGAATTTGAAGCAGAAACGGACGAAGGTGATTCTGTTGAAGTAAATATTCAACAAAACGTAGTGATAGATTTTGCTACGGGAGCAACAAGCCCGGATCTTAGTAGTCTCGTTTTCCCAGCCGGAACCTATGCTGAGGCACGAGTAGAATTAGAATTGTTAGATGAGAATGAAATACCTTCAGTTTTATTAGAAGGGACATTTATAGATAGCAATAATGAGTCACATCCAGTTAGATTTGAATTTAACTCAGGTGAAACATTTGAGGTTGAGAAGGAAGGTAGTATTACTTTTTCTGCGGGAGCAAATGTGGTTGCAGAGGTGACCTTCGACCCTACTGTTTGGTTTGCCGGAGTAACAAGCGGCATGCTAGAAAGAGCTACAAAAATAGAAGGCGTGATCGTTATCAGTGAAACTAGCAATGAAGAGATTTTTGATATTGCTGCAGATGGCCTAGACCTAGCTGCCGAAGTGGAAATTAAATTTTGAAAAATTTGAATGTGACGTCCTAATATAGCGTTACAGTTTTACAATAAAAGAACCTTGGTTAACTGAGGTTCTTTTATTTTTTTATTTATCACCATCTCTATTTCATAAATGGCTAATCAGCCAAAACCATGTAAATTTGAATTGAGAAATTGACTTTGCCTTCGTATTCCTAGACAAACTTTATTCAAACTCCACAATTGACTGTGCATGCAACAAGTGTCCAGTGAGATTTTTCATTTAAAGCAGGTGCTAATATTTTCAAGTGGTTTATGAATCCGCGAGCAGGTCAGTTTGATCGCAGTAAATACAATAAAATAGTTTCAAATCTGTCTACGAGAATTCTACTTCCTATTAGCCTGCACCTCCACATAATATATTTTTAAAAGAGAAAAGAAAAAACGAAAAAAAAGAAAAGAGAAAGCCTTTTTTTTTCGGGCTGAATCGCTTAGGGGGCAAGCCTTTTTTGGGAAATACAAGCCGCCACAGGCGGTATGGAGATTTCTCAAAAAAACCAAAGGGCTTGGGCTTGCGGCCTAAAAGCGAAAGCAGCCCGATATTGCTTTCCTCTTTTATTTATTTTTTTATTGATGATGAATCTGCATAAATGGTAAAAAGAACTTCCAAATCAAATTCCTGGGGTAAACTCAATGCGGCCTAAAGCCGCACCTTAAACGGGTGGTGGGGAATTTGGGAATGGATGTGGAATGCCGTCCTATCGTATTGGCACTACAGTTTGATCAAGGCACCATGCGGGAAGATGTGGGAAGGTGAACGCAGGAAGAGCGGTTGCAAAAAATGGAGTTTACGGAATGGTTTGCAATCCGCTGTGTGTCGAGCCGTCTGCGAGTGCGACCCCGGGTGGTAGACCGAGAGTGACCGCAGGAAACGGGGGCTAGCCACGAGCGGAGAGTAACGGAGCGAACAAGGCTTGGCGTGGTTTTTAGTTAAAAAAAGCTGTAGCCGTTTTAATCATAAACACTAACAGCTTTTTTTAAAAACCATGACAAGCCGCAGCCCGGGGGCGCCCGCAGGCGAGCCTAACTCGGGCAACCGGGGGCTGTTGCTTTTAACAGTAGCGAAGCGGAGGTTTAAAGGAACAGACCAGGTAGGTTGCCGTGATGCACTTGGGCTAAGCTGCAAGGGGCATGACAGCACTTGCCCCGAAGGGGTTGGCTTTTGGCTTTAAATACCTTATAAATCAATACTTATTTAAAGCCTGAAGCCAATGCTGGCGAGACCCTTTGCCGCAGCCCAAGTGCAGCACACCATAGTGCCTGGCCGTGCGGCTGGTATATCAAATAACAACTTTTTGGCTTGGGAGCCAAAAAGACCGTTTCCTTTTGCTTTTTTACTTCTTTATCTGCTTAACAGAAAAAAAAGCAAAAGCTATGAGGGAAGGATTGGGCGGGTAAGTGCGGCAGGTTAGCCGAGGGTCTTTGATTTACCCTTTAGGGAAATTAAAGGCTTTCGGCTGGGGGAGCCATGGGCTTTGGCTAAATTTTTGGATTGTGAAAGGGATGTAGGGAAATTGGGCAAGGCGCATGGTCTTTGCCTAATAATTCATTTAGAGAGAGCTTTAAATGGGAATAAGGAAAAGCGAACGTATTATGTTTATTGATACGTTCGTTTTTTGGAGCTTTTTTAACAGCAGCTTTTGTTTTGTTGGATCGGTGGACATGCTACTGTTCCGTAACTACAATAGACACAGCAATCACCAGTTTGTGGTTTTAAAACTGTGTTACAATTTTCACACTCATAGAAGAATTGACAAGCATCTGTTGGCATTTCTTCTGTTTTTTCGTGCCCGCAGTTGGGACATTTTATTGTCGATTTTAGTATTACTTCCATTCGAATTCTATTTTTATGATTTTAATATTTAGACCATGTACACTATATCCGAACTTGCTGAGGGATAGGTAAGGATCATGGTTTTTATGTCTTTTGAAGTCAGGCCTCCTTTAATGGCCATGGCAAAAAGATTAATCACTTCTTCTGCATGGGATCCTGTAAGGTGTGCACCCAAAATTTTACCACTATCTTTTTCGATAAGCGTTTTAAAGGCATATGTTTTTTCATTGAGCCTTTTGGCTGTAAACCAATTAGGAACACTATTCTTTTTAACAATGAAATCCAATCCCATTTGGTTGGCTTCCTCTTCAGATAGTCCTACTGATGCCATTGCTGGTGAGGTAAAGACCACAGTTGGTATAGCACTGTAATCAGGCTTTTTGCTATTTTCTTTTAAAATGTTGGACGCCACAATATGACCCTCCATCACGGCCACAGGAGTAAGAGGCTTGCCATCAGTAGCAGCGGCATCTCCGGCAACATATACATTTGGGTTTGATGTACTTTGCAGATATTCGTTTGCGACTATTCCTTTTTGAGTGAACTTCACATTGCCTTTATCTAAATCAAGGTCAAAAATAGCAGGCAGCCTTCCTGCTGAATTAATTACCACTTCAGCTTCCCAGTTCTTTTCATTACCATCAGGATTTGCAGCAATCTTATATCCAGCTTTTGATTTTTCGATTTTGCTGACCTCTGTGTTAAGTATTAACTCTATATCTAATTCTTCCGTGGTTTTAGTAATTTGGTCCACAATAAAAGGATCAAAATTTTCCAGAGGTTTTTCTCCTCTGTGAATAATAGTCACCTTACTGCCATAGCGAGCAGCCATGTGGGCGAATTCAAAAGCTATATAGCCGCCACCTATAAATATTAGAGATTTAGGAAGGTTTTCGAAGTTTAAAAAGTCGGTACTAGTGAGTGCCAGGTCTCCACCGGGAAAATTAAGCTGACGGGCTTTCGCTCCTGTGGCAATCACAATTTTATCTGCTTCAATGATTTCTTTCCCTATCTGAAGGTGGTTTTCTTTGATGAAGCGAGCAGAAGAGTGAAAGGTGTCAACCCCGTTCTTCTCATAGCCTTCTTCCAATTTAGCAGGCATGATTTCCACAAATTCCTGTTTGCTTTTCATGGCGTCTTTCCAAGAAATTTCAGGAATACCAGATATATCTTTATCCGCCAGATTAGTGGCAAGATGCTTTAATTCCGTAGCTGCCAGCATAATTTTCTTCGGATCGCAACCGCGCAAAGCGCAAGTACCACCATAAGGTAATTCATCCGTTATGCCTACTTTCAATCCTTTAGAGGCACAGCGATTGGCGATATTCATCCCTGCCATGCCAGAGCCAATTACAAATAAATCGTATTTCTTCATAATTATTTCTGACTGATTACTTTATAGCCTGTGCCGTTTATGGCTGCCTTAATTTCTTCACTAGTTACTTTTGATTGATCATATTTTACCATAGCATCAGCATCTTCGTAACTCGCATCTACTTCCACTATACCGTTTAGTTTATTAACATCATTCTCTACATGCGAAGCACAGCCATTACAGGTCATCCCCTTGATTTCGAAAGTGGTAGTTTGCAGATTATCAGTTTCTACCACAATAGTCTGTTTTTGATCTTGTGAAGGATAAAACATATCAGCATACAGAGGAAAAGCCATCATCACCACCGCAAAAACCGTTACAATTCCCAGAAACTTCTTGCTTTGCCAAAAATTGGGTTTTTCGTCCTCTTCACAAGCACAAGCTATTTCCTCTTCCGTTCTGGGTTTCAATTTTTGATACCAGGCAAAAGCTAAAACCAGTATGGTCAGTGCTATTAGATATGGTCTCAAAGGATCTAACCACGAAAATGTGGAAGCAATCCCAGATGCACCTGAAACCAGGGCTAAAACCGGGGTGATACAGCATATTGATGCTGCAATTGCAGATACTAATCCTGCCCCTAAAAGTTTTTTGTTATTATTGGATTCAATACTTGAGTTTTCCTGCGTAGTCATATCATTTCTTTTTTGTCACCAACTGTGATTTCCTGAAACAAGGGTTTTAGAAGCTCTAAATGTTCTTCATTAATTGCATAAAAAATGGTTTGACCGCTTCGTTTTCCTGTGATGATATTCCGGTCTTTCATTTTTCGGATGTGCTGAGATATTGCAGGAATACTCATTCCCAAAATATCGGAAAGATCACAGGGGCATAATTGGCCTTCTTGTTCTAAAAGGTAAAGTATTTTCAGTCTGACCTCATTACCGGCTAAATTCAGGATGCTACTCAGCTTACCGAATGATTCTTTGTTTTCTTCGAGATTTTCTTTGCATTGCTGAATTTGTACTTCATCAGCCAATACCCTTATACATGATTGATTTTTATCCATAGTAACATTAATTGTTCTTCCATAACGCATGCAAGTTAATGAAGTTCATTATTTAAGCAAATACTTAAATACAGTATTTTGATATAAGGCATATTGTAGCTATTCAATATTATTGACCGAATTAAGGTAGTTTGGGCACAATCACCACGCTTGCCAAGGGAGGGAATTGAGTTGATTTCTGCATCAATTTAATGATAGAACGCTTTAGTGATTTTATGCAAAAAGTATTGAAAAGCGATAATGAATGCATAAAAATACTATTTAAAATTGATGGTGTTCCATTGTTAGTTCTATCTCAAAAAGCCCCTTCCTTAATCCTTCCCCAAAAGGTAAGGAGATTGAAAGGCTGGTGCGTTTGATTTAATTTTTTACCACCCTGGGTAATTTACAGGTTTTTGAAATGATGGGCACAAGCGGACAAGGTTGCCTTCTTGACTAAACTGTGCTTAACGGTAAACGTGGAATTTAGATTATACTATTTTGAATAGGTAACCGGTACTAGTTGGGAGCTTCAGTTTGTTTTTTACTTTGAACTTGATAAATCATAAGTTCTCACTGCCTTTTGATAATAAGTATTTAAAATCTTCATTTGGTAAGATTTTAGAAACTATGAAAGAAGCTGTTTCCTTATTGATGATTTCTGATAAGGTGAGATCAAATATTTTTCCTTTCACCAATTGCTTCCAATTTTTCTGGTTTAAGGTCTTACTTAGTGCATTGAGTTCTTCTAATTCATTAAATAGTATTTCTTGACCAAGGCCCAGTATTTTGAGTTCTTTTATTACTTCATCAATGGAATTTTTACTTTGCTTAACTTTTTTTCTTTCTCTGGATCGTTGCCATCTACCTAGTTGCAATTCTCCTTTAATGGTAATTTGGTATGATTTATAATCGTTTGTTATGAAAGAAGACTTTAAAAGCTCTTGAATAATTTCTTTTAATTCATCATCACCTCTAGGGAGAGTAATTCCATTTCCTGCTAAAATCCACTGGACAGAATTTAGATTATTTCCTTTTAGATTATTTAATTTGAAAAGTATCAGATAAAGAATATCTTCAATATTAGGGTTTTCAATGTCAATTAAAGGCTCTCTTTTCAGAATGACATCTAAGTGAGGAAGTATCGATGAGAATTGATCTAAAAATTCTATCCTGTTATTTAAGGTTCTATTGATGTTATTACATTTATCTTGAAAAGTATCTTCTTTGCCTATATAGTGCCACCCTATAAATTTGTCAATGCCATAAGATTCATAATTATTCCATAACCAACTATCCTGATCAGAAAATGATTTGGTAAAAATAGTCTGCAATTGTTCATCTAAAGTATTTCTTTTCTCGATAGCATTTCTTAATCCCCGGTCACTTCTAATTTCCTTTTTGTATAACTCCTTTAAATGGTCAATCACAGGTGCTATTGATTCATTGAAATCTTGAAGGGATGATTTGATTCGAATATTTTGCATTTCCTCAGGTGTTTTACATGCTATTTATTCCGTTTTTTGGTGATGCGTTTTACCTCTTTATCGAAGTCAGATTCGAAATTTTTATCTTGGTCTACTCTGAATTTCTGGTATTCTTTTTCTGCTAGTTGTTTGGCTATCTGTGCTGAGATTTTACCGGCATCCTTTAAAACTTTGTAATCATTAAATTGTAAAAAGCCATCCAGTTTGCTTATCCAATCGCTCATTTTCATAGGGTTTTGTCTTTCTGCCTGAAGCTCAGCAAAATCTAAATACATGGTGACTATACGGTTGAGGTCTTTGAGTTCTTTTTCTTCTAAGTAATTCTTGGCTACTACTATATCGGTTTTAAGTACTTTTCCTTTTGGTGCGCTTTTCCAGGTGGTTAAGCCCATATGCGGTTTTTTAGCATCCGCTCTTTCTTTAATAATTTCAGCTGCGGTATGACCCGTAATAGCCCAATGGAGTTTGTTTTGCACTGTTTTGAAGAATGTCTGCGAGATTTCTGCTTTAGGATCGTAATCAATGCTACATTGAGCATAGATATCGGTGATTTTTTGGTAGAATCTTCTTTCACTTGCTCGAATCTCCCGAATTCGTTCTAGCAGCTCATCGAAGTAATCTTTACCAAATTGGGCAGAACCTTGTTTTAAACGTTCGTCATCCATAGCAAAGCCTTTGATAATGAATTCACGTAAAACTTTGGTTGCCCAAATACGGAATTGTGTACCACGCTGTGACTTTACTCGGTAACCCACAGAAATGATGACATCCAAGTTATAATACCTTACGGTGTTTTCTTGTGTTTTCCCTTTGATAGCGCCATGCGGACTGGTAGTTCGGAAATCCCGAACTACCACTTTCTCATCCAGTTCACCTTCTTCAAATACATTACTAATATGCTCCGATATTGTAGATTTGGCTTTTTCGAATAGCTCTTGCATACCTTTTTGGGTAAGCCAAACGGTTTCATCTTGTAATAAGACATCTACCTTTACTTCTCCCGCCTGAGAAACGTAGAGGAGGAATTCACTTTGGTTTGGGTTAAGGTTGTTGCTCATTTTTAATTTAATTCAAGGTCTTTCGTTTGGTCGTTAATCCAAGCTGAGGCTGCATTTTCATCTTGTTCTATTGCCATTTCTACTGCTTTTTTAGCTACTTCTAAAAGGTGTTCGAATTGCTTTTTGAGTTTGAAGCTTTCATTGATTTTATCTCTTATTTTCAATTGAGTGTTGGCATTTAAAATTAATTGATATGACTAAATCCTGAAATTACTCATTTCAAATATATGAATTTTATATGAAGGCTAAACCTTTAGGTTTAGTCTTAATGTTGATAATTGTATAAGTTTGTATAATTCAATAAAGTATTAAAACTAACTCGATTCATTTTCGAAAATCAAGAGAGCAAATCAGCACAATATGACTTTGGTTCAGCACTGAATGATAAACTCTATGAGAATTTAAAGAGAGGTCCAGGCTTTATGGAAAGGATAAAACCTTTGATTGCCCAAGGAGCTGATATTAATGCCCGGAATGCAGATAAGGAAACTATTTTTCAGGCTACTGCGAGCTACTATAGTAAATTGGATCATGATGTAATACGCTATTTAGTGAATGAAGCGGGAGCGGATATTAATACCCATGATGATGAGTATGTTATCAGTTTGTATTCCCTGGCATTAAGTGAAGATCCTGAGCGGTTAAAACTATTCCTGGAATTTGGTGCCAATCCTAATACCATAACACCTAACACTTTCCAGACTGTTGTAGATGATATTGAATCACTTCATTATTCAGCCTATGAAGTTTTTGAGAATAAGGAAGAATCTTTACTGGAGGCAATTGAAATCTTAAAATCTTATGGAGCAAAAAGCGCTCATGAATTATTTACCACTGAGCCAAAGGAATATCTTGCTGTGAATATGTTTTATCCTACATTTTTGGTCTCTAAATATGGGCAAATGCATGTGGAGGATTTGACTAGTGATCCTACTGTTTTAAAAGCGTTTGAGGAGTTAGAAAGGCTCAAAAAACAGTATGAAAATATTGGTGATAATAAAGAGCAATTAGCGTTTTATAAAGGGATTGTAGGGAATCATGTTCGGAAGATTAACGGGTTATTGGAGGGGTTGGATGTTTTGAAGGAGGTGGAGGTTGTAAAATGAGGGATTATGAATTTGATTTAGGTACTTAAATATCCTATTAAAGCAAATCAAATGGAGTCTGCTTAATTATTATTTTTACTCAGTTGGTCAATATATTTCAAAATCATTTTTACTTGCTTGTCTTCTGATTTCAAAGGAATTATTTTCCCGATAATTTCATTTCTTTCTTCTTCTGGCATTTTTTTAAATGCTGTCAATACACCTGAATCTTTGAAAGTTTCTAAAACTTCCTTTTCGGTAATTTGCTCGCTGGAAGTTTGTAAATAGAGGGTTACTTTTACTGTGTCGCCACCGCTTTTATTGATTGCTTTTCTAATGGTGCTATTTATAGAAATGAGTTTATCCTGATCTCCTATTTTTGCTAAGTTATGACTCTCTATTTTATAGTCGTCAATTGTCCCTGAAACCTTCATAGAGCCCCACTTCCCCACTATGTGTTTTGTGTTCGGAATTTGAATATGGTAAGTCCAAGCGCCTTTTCCTGGTTGATATTTTAATTCAAGTTTTTCGTCTTTAACTAATTGCTCCATTTTGTTGCGATTTATTTTGTAGGCTACTAAGCAAAAGCTAGGTAATTTAAGGTGTTATCAGAAAATCACAGGTAATCAACCTTAAATCAGACATCATTGTTTTTGCACGCCATTTATTCGTTAGAATTGAAGAATGTTCAAGTTAATGGTACCGATTGAGATGGATTTCGGCTATTGGACTAGCTCGCATCTAATGGCTGGAAATCTATACTTAATCTTTCTCCCGAGGAGGAGACTGAGTAAGGGGTGTGAGTTTATCCCCACTTTAAGGGATATTTTGAGAATTGATTATATAGAAGTTAGACAGCTTGTTCCAGAGGAGATTAAAAGTTCAGTTTAAAATTTACCAATGCGTTTTGTTTCGCAGGAAGCTCGATTAGGAGAAGTTAAATTTTTAATATGTTAAGAGTGATTTATCATAAACGGCTTTGATTTCGGTTTACAAATATTTTTGATTTGCCTAGTTGCATAAATGCAATAGCCTTGCATGGATTTAATCTCTACCTTTGCTTTCGTGAAAGTTTTATGCTACATATTGAGTATTTATTTGATTGCGCTTTGCGGGATACCCTGCTCTGATGCTAAATCAATAAATAATGATCAAGAAATCACTTCTTATCGTGATTTGGCAAATGAAAATCAAAGCCACGAGCATAATCAAGAAGAGGATGCTTGTTCACCGCTCTGTGTATGTCATTGCTGCCATCTCCATTTCTTTCCTATAACAGAAATTCCATTTTCACATCCTGATCTATTATCAGGTTCTTATTCTCTCTATTATCAGGATTTCAGGACTATTGAAATTTTTGACTTCCTAAAACCTCCTCGTCTATAAAGCTTTATTCAACAGGACAGGTGCGCCCTTTTGGCAATGATTGGTATTTAGAAATTGCTAAGGAGTACTACTATACTGATTGAATGAGCAATTCCAAGAAGCCTTAACAGCTGGAAGATTCTTTTATTCTTTCAGCCTGAGGAAAATCTAAATGATTCATTAAAAATTGAAGGAAATAAACACCTCATCAAGCTTTAAGTAGGTATTGATGATGTCTATTGAGTTGGTCTCTAAGATGACCATTCAAATTAGATTGTGTCCATTTTCCTCTTTTTAAATAACTAATTAAAAGTCTTATGATTAATAAAATCATTTCTTTTTCTATAAAGAATAAATTTATTGTGGGTCTGCTCACTATGGCACTCATAGGAGTTGGAACATACTCCATGTACACGGTCAATTTGGGTTCTGTACCCGATATTACCAATAATCAGGTGCAAGTGATGACCGTTTCGCCTAATCTAGCCACGGAGGATATAGAACAGTTTGTGACTTACCCTGTGGAATTGGCTATGGGTAACTTGCCGGGAGTCAATGAAATTAGGTCAGTTTCACGGTTTGGCCTCTCGGTTGTAACCATCGTATTTGAGGATGATATGGGTACTTATTTGCCCAGGCAATTAGTACAAGAAAAGCTCAACGACTTACAGGAAACCATCCCTGATAAATTTGGAAGCCCAAGTATGGGGCCGATAACAACAGGCTTGGGTCAAATTTACGAATATACTATTCAGCCTGAGGAGGGCTATGACTCGGTATATTCCCCAATGGAGCTTCGAAGTATACAAGATTGGATCGTAAAAAGGCAATTGACCTTACTGAAGGGAGTAGTTGATATTAATTCTTTTGGCGGGTATATCAAGCAATATGAAGTAGCCATTAATCCTGAAAAGCTTAATGCCATGAACGTAAGTATTTCTCAAGTTTATGAGGCACTGGCTAGAAATAATGTTAATACGGGAGGCGCCTACATAGAGAAAAACCACATGTCTAACTTCATACGAGGAGAAGGTTTAATTAGATCATTAGATGATATCCGTAAGATATCGGTGAAGACAGAAAACGGTATTCCTATCACTATTGCGGATATAGCGGAAAAAGTGCATTTCGGAAATCAAGTGCGCTATGGAGCTTTTACCCAGGATGGAAAAGAAGCAGTTGGTGGCATTATCATGATGCTCAAAGGAGCTAACCCAAATAAGGTCATACAGGATGTGAAAGACCGTATGGAAGAAGTGGAAAAATCGCTTCCTGAAGGTTTAAGCATTAATACGATTATCGACAGAAGTGATTTGATTTCAAGAACCACTGATACGGTTAAAACCAATTTGATTGAGGGAGCTTTAATTGTGATTTTTGCCTTGGTATTGCTTTTAGGTAGTTTACGAGGTGGTATTATCACCGCTACTACTATTCCGCTTTCGCTTCTATTTGCTTTTATACTAATGAAGCAATTTGGTGTTTGGGCTAATCTTATGAGTTTAGGAGCCATTGATTTTGGGATTATCATTGATGGAGCTGTCATCATTATTGAAGGAACTGTTTATCAAGTACAAAAGCGGATTAGGTCTGGTAAAGCAAAATTTAATCAGGGCATGATGGATGATTTGGCTTATGATGCAGGTAGCACTATGATGGGTTCCGCATTTTTTGGTCAAATCATTATATTGATTGTTTTTGCTCCTATTTTATTTCTCACAGGAGTAGAAGGTAAAATGTTTCAGCCCATGGCTTACACCTTTGGCTTCGCCATGATAGGGGCTATTCTACTATGCTTGACTTATGTTCCGATGATGTCGGCCTTACTGATGAAGCCCATTCAGAATAAAAAGAATTGGTTTGGCAGATTTGAGCGAGGCTTAGAAAAGGTGAGCGATAAAATCATAAGCGCCATTCATAATGCTTACCTCCCTTTATTGAATGGAGCTTTACGCTTCAAAATGCTGGTTATCATCTTTGCCATTGCTTTACTGGGGGTGGCAGGTTATACATTTTCCAAAATGGGAGGCGAATTTGTACCTCAGTTGGATGAAGGGGATATTGCCATGCAGGCATTAGTTCGCCCTGGGAGTTCGCTTAGTGAATCGAAGAAGGTTTCGGTTAAAATAGAGGAACTCTTGCTCGAAAATTTCCCTGAGATTAAAACCGTTACTGCTCGAATTGGAGTGGCAGATATACCAACAGACCCCATGCCAATGGACATAGCCGATATGTATTTAATATTGGAAAAAGATAAAGATCAATGGGTTTCCGCTAAGACAAAAAATGAATTGATAGCGAAAATCAAGGAAAAGCTCGAAACGCATCTTACAGGTGTGAATTTTGTTTTTACACAGCCGGTAGAGCTGCGATTCAACGAATTACTAGAGGGGGTACGGGAAGATATTGCCGTTAAATTATATGGTGATGATTTAGATATTCTTGCTAAGAAGGTACAGGAAATGGCTGAAATTATTGAGACTGTGCCGGGTGCCGGAGATGTTAATCCTGAGCGGACATCAGGCTTACCTCAAATGACAGTGCGCTATAATCGCGATAAGATTGCGCAATATGGATTGGACATTCAAAAGCTGAATGAATATGTAAGCTCAGCCTTTGCTGGAGGAGTAGCGGGGGTGATTTTTGAAGGAGAAAAGCGTTTCGATTTAGTCATTCGATTTGATGAAGCCTACAGGCAAGGTATAGAGGATTTACAGACCCTGTATATAGATTTGCCAGACGGTACGCAAGTACCCATTAAAGAGGTAGCAGACATTAGTTATGTGCCAGGACCCATGCAGATTTCACGCGATGACACTTATAGGAGAACTTATGTGGGCGTCAATACAAGAGGCAGAGATGTTGAATCTGTAGTGAAAGACATTCAAGCTAAGCTGGATGCCGAGCTTGACTTACCTCCCGGGTATTATATAAGCTATGGCGGTGAATTTGAAAATCTGGAGCGGGCAAAAAGTCGTTTGATGATTGTTGTACCCATAGCACTCTTCTTAATATTTGTACTGTTATACTTTGCTTTAAAATCTTTCTCGCAATCCATTATGATTTATATCGCTATTCCACTAGCTGCAATTGGGGGTGTTTTTGCTCTTTGGCTGCGAGATATGCCCTTCAGTATTTCAGCAGGGGTAGGCTTTATCGTACTATTTGGGGTAGCCGTTTTGAATGGGTTGGTATTAATCAATCGGTTCAATTCATTGAAAGAAGAAGGTGTTACAAGTATTAGAGAACGAATTTTAACAGGAACCAAAGAACGAATCAGACCAATTATGCTTACTGCAACAACCGATATTTTTGGATTTTTACCGATGGCATTTTCTGCCTCCGCAGGAGCTGAAGTACAGCGGCCTTTGGCCACAGTAGTCATTGGAGGGATGCTTACTGCCACGATGCTTACGCTGGTAGTATTGCCAGTGCTTTACACTTTTGTTGAAGGAAGAATTGACAGGAGAAAAGGACTAAGATCACCAAGTGTCAATGTTATTATTATACTGATCATTTGTGGAGGATTATTTGGTTTGTCAAGCTCAGGCCATGCACAAGGTGTTCAGCAAGATTCGTTTGCTGAAATCACTTTAGATGAGGCTAAGAAAAAGGCGGTCGAGAATTATCCTAGAATCAAATCGGCAAAACTGGAAATTGAAAAGCAACAAGTACTAAAGAAAACAGCTTGGGATTTGGGGAATACTCAGATTTTCACAGGAAGAGAAGAAGCGGGCAATGGTTCTAATGGAGTGTACACAAGCATTGGCTTTCAACAGCAAAATATTGATGTTTTTGGTGTCGCCTCTAAGCGAAACCTTCAAAAGGAACAGGTGGTATTAGCAGAAAAAGCACTTGGGCTATCCATTATTGAGCTGGAGCGCGAAGTAAGTACTGCCTGGGGAATGCTTTATGTAGCAAAAAATAAGTTTGAAGTTTACGATAAACTTGATTCTGTTTTTAGGGATATAGAGAGAGCAGCTAAAATCAGATTGGAAACAGAAGCTACTTCTAAGTTAGAATTTTTAGCAACAGCCAATCAGGCCAACAAAGTACATATTGAAAGAGAGCAAGCCTACAGAGACTACCTAAGTGCCCTGCAACGACTGAATCTGTGGTTTGCTAATGACAGCTTATTCACCGTAGCAGATATTCCATCAGAACAATTAGAAGATCCCCTAAATTTTGTGGCAGATTCTCTAAGAAGTCATCCATTATTGGATATTTCGGCACAAGAAGTTGAAGTGGCAGATGCCATCATAAGGGAGAGGCGGTCACAGTTTCTGCCGAAGTTGCAAGGGCAATATGGCAGACAGGAAATTGCAGGCCAGTCTGGGTTTTATACCTATCAGGTAGGTATTAAAATTCCTTTATTTTTTGCACCTGAACTAGGTAGGTCGCAGTCTGCTAAAATTCAAAAGGATATTGCTAAGCAAAATTATAAAGAGACTCAATTGAAATTGAACAATGAATACAATCGTGTTAGAGCGCAGTATCTGAAATGGTACGATTCCTGGAAATATTACCGTGAAGAGGCCTTGCCACTTGCTATCGAACAGCGGAAAGGTGCTATTGCAGCCTACAGAGAAGGAGCTATTGACTATGTTTCTTTTCTACAAAATGTAAAAGATGCTATCAGTGTAGAAGTGGATTCTTGGAATGCCTTTGGCCAGTACTTAGAAAGTCGCTATCAATTAGAATATTATTTAAAAACATCAAAATAAGTCATAAAATCATCAGATTTATAAAACATAAAGCAATGAAAAATCAAATTATATATATTCTGGTATTCTTCTTTTTTGGAACAGTAATTACAGCTTGTGGCAGTAAATCAACTGGAATAGAAAATAATACGAAGGATAAATCAGCAGAAGAGGCTGGACATAAAGAAGCAGGAATGTCTGTTTTACATCTTTCCAATCTTAAGTTTGAAAGCCTAGGGATAAAGGTGGATTCCCTGCCTAGCCGCAACCTATCTGGAATTGTGGAGGCAAATGGACATTTAGAAGTTCCTCCACAGCATGAAGCTACCGTTACTGGCATATTAGGAGCCAATGTAACAAGTATAAAAGTGATTGAAGGAGATAAGGTTAAAAAAGGTGAAGTATTGGCTTTTTTGTCACACCCTAATCTCAGCAATCTTCAAAGTAACTATATACAAGCTTATAGTCAATTCCAGTATCTTGAGAAAGAGATGCAAAGACAAAAGCGCCTTTATGAGGAGGAAGTAGGCTCAGGAAAGGATTACCAGGAGACCTTAGCAAATTACCAAGCAAAACAAGGAGAAATGAAGGGTTATGAAGCTCAATTGAAACAATTAAGTTTAAACATAAGAAGAATTCAGGCTGGTGAAATTTATCAGTATGTACCTGTTGTCAGTCCTATAAATGGGTACATAGAAAAAGTCAAAGTTCAGATCGGCCAATATGTTGAGCCTCAAACTGAAATGTTCATGATTGTGAATACAGAACATGTTCATGCGGATTTGATGGTGTTTGAAAAGGATGTTCATAAAGTGGAGGTAGGCCAACAAATGAAATTCTCGGTTGCTTCAGTGCCAGGTGCAAATTTGACTGCTAAAATTTATTCTGTGGGAAAGAAATTTGAGCAGAACCCAAAAGCGGTACATGTTCATGCAGAAATTGAGCAGAAGGAAAATTTTTTAATCCCCGGTATGTATATTAATGCTAGAATTGAAACTAGTATTAAGCAAGCCATAGCATTACCAGAGGAAGCCATTATTGAAGAAGATGGAAAGCCTTATATTTTCCTTGCAGAAGAGCTTCAAAAAGACGGTGAAACGGAATGGACTTTTCAAGCTGTGGAAATACGAACTGGGTTGAAGGCAGATGGATGGGTTGAGATAAAACTTCTGGAGCCACTTCCAGCAGGGGCGCTAGTCGCATGGAGTGATGCTTACTATTTGATTTCAGAGATGAATAAAAGTAAGGCTTCTCATGGACATTAGATTGAATTTCAAAATTTTCAGAACATGCGGTTTTGTATCAGTTAATATTTAACAAAATATGAATAAGAGCACTTTTAAAATACATAAAATGGATTGCGCCTCTGAGGAACAGATGATTCGAATGAAACTAGAAAGTTTAGAAGAGGTTAAGCAGCTTGAATTTGATATTCCCCATCGACAATTGCAGGTATATCATAGTGCTGAAATTGATGGCATTCAAAACGCCCTAGCCGAACTTCAACTGAATGAAAAATTAGTAAACACCCAAGAAGCAGACTTGCCAGGAATTGTTGATCATCGGCAGCAGAGAAAAGTACTTTGGTGGGTGTTAGGAATAAATTTAGTCTTTTTTGTAATTGAGATGACTACAGGCTGGATTTCAAGCTCTATGGGCTTAGTTGCTGATTCCTTGGACATGCTAGCAGACTCTATTGTTTATGGGCTTAGTTTATTGGCAGTTGGTGCTGCTGTTGCTAGGAAAAAGAAAGTGGCAAAAATAAGTGGCTATTTTCAAATGGGCTTGGCTCTTTTAGGTTTTTTGGAGGTATTGAGAAGATTTTTTACTGAAAGTGGAACACCTTTGTTTCACTGGATGATTATAATTTCAATCCTAGCCCTAGCAGGAAATTTAGTGACACTCTGGCTAATCAATAAAGCAAAAAGTAATGAGGCTCACATGCAAGCGAGTAGCATTTTCACCTCTAATGATATAATTGTGAATGGCGGTGTGATTTTGGCGGGTGTACTGGTGTATTTATTAGAGAGTAAATGGCCAGATTTAGTAATTGGTGGAATAGTTTTCGCCTTTGTGATTCGAGGCGCAATAAGAATCTTAAATCTTTCAAAATAATTATGGGAAATAATCACGAACATTCACACGATCATTCTGAAGGCAATGTAAAATTAGCCTTCTTCCTCAACCTCGCATTTACGATAATTGAAATTATTGGTGGGCTGTACACCAATAGTTTGGCTATTTTATCTGATGCCTTACATGATTTGGGAGATAGCTTGAGCTTGGGCCTATCCTGGTATTTTCAAAAATTGTCCAAAAAAGGCAGAACAAAGACCTTTTCGTTTGGATATAAACGATTTTCCCTATTAGGTGCTATCATAAATTCCATAGTATTAGTGGCAGGCTCTATATTTATCTTAACTAAGGCAATTCCCGGTCTTTTCAATCCTGAAGAAACCAATGTAGAAGGAATGCTGTACCTTTCTATACTGGGCATTATCGTGAATGGAGCAGCTGTCTTTAAACTGAGAAAGGGTGAATCTCTGAATGAAAAAGTAGTCTCATTGCACCTACTGGAGGATGTATTAGGATGGGTTGCCGTGTTTATAGGAAGTATTATCATGATGTATTTTGATGCTCCATTTATTGACCCATTACTTTCTGTATTAATATCCTTATTCGTGCTATACAATGTCTATAAGAATCTAAAAAAGAGTTTGCTCGTTGTAATGCAAGGAATTCCTTCTGATGTATCAATTGATAAAATACGGAAGAAATTGGAAGTGATTGATGAGATTAAAGATGTGCACGATTGCCATGTGTGGTCTTTGGACGGAAATTATCATATTATGAGTATTCACATAAGATTGAAAGAAGATTTTAGATTATCGGAGCTTTCAGAGATCAAGAAAAAAGCTCGTAATGAATTAAAGGATGAATCTGTTAATCATATTACGATTGAAACTGAAAGCATGGAGGAAAATTGTGAGTTAGATGATTGTTAAAGATCAAGAAATGAAAATAAGGGAACTGGAAAAGAATTTACAGGAAAAGAATATTAGACCAACGGCTATGCGTCTGTTGGTCTTAGAAGCCTTGCTAGATCAAGAAATTGCCATTAGTTTGACTGATTTGGAAAAGGAGGTGGAAAAATCTGATAGAGTGACCTTATTTCGCACGCTTAAAACATTTCAGGAAAATGGGCTAGTCCATAGCATTGATGACGGTACAGGTGCACCCAAATATGCATTATGTGAAGATGGTTGCAAATGTGAATTAGAGCGAGACTTGCATGTCCATTTTCATTGCAAGGAATGTAATGAGACCATTTGCCTACCTAAATATAAAATCCCAGAGATTAGTTTACCACAAAAATTCATATCAGAAGAGGCGAATTTGGTAGTAAAGGGTATTTGCGGGAAATGCGCTAGTTGAGTTGTAAATGGATTGTTAATAGTGGGTAAGCTTGAAAAATTTCAAACTTTAATTATACTTTTGGCCGTATGCCTAGACTTGTTCATAGAGCAATTTGAAGAAATAATATAAAGCATTTTTACTTTCTAATAATTGCAATTCTACTGCATTGAATTATCCTGTATTTTCGTTCAAAAAATATTTTGATATGAATTTCAATACATTAATGCCTGAAAGACTCAAAATTTATTACTGCAAAGAATTGGAATTATATAGGGAATACTTAAATAAAAAAGAATTGCCAAAAGCCTGGCAACAGTTAGAACGGGCTCATGTCTTAGGCCAGCCCTATCCTTTTCAACATTCCGAAGTTCATTGGTTGATGTTAAAATTTGGCATAAGAATAAAAAGCACTAAAGAAATTATTGGGCAGATACCTAGATTACTTGTAGGGGGTGTGAAATCTTTTGTGGGAAGGATTCCTGTGGGGAATACGGGTGGTGCAAATGTGCCGCCATTGAAATCAATGCCAATCGAAAAAGAGCTTCTTGATATTATTGAAAAATCAAAAATAGAAAGTAAGGCTTCCTAATAATGTCATTGGATTAAATTGATGCTTTAAGGGAGTAGAGATATGTACATTGTTCAATGCTATATTCTTTTGTCTTTTGAATTAAACGAGATGAGATTAAACATTTCTCTCATTCGTGACCTTACTCTGTTTCCATAGAGATTCTCCAATTCATCAGGATTTAAGTTGGTTGTAGCATGTGTAATCATTCCTCTGGAGGTGAAAAGGCTATAGCGATTAAGAAGTATTTCAGCTATAGTGTTGGTCTCGTTGCCGAAATGCTTGATTGTGGATTCCAAGCCGAGGTCATCGAGGCACAGGGTTCGTGGCACCATTTGGTCTTGGTAGCGTTGGAAGTGGGCTTTTGAGTATTTGTTGATGATGGAAAAACCATGGTCGAGAAATTCGTAAGAAATTTCTCTTGTTGATTTAACTGGGTATTTATGGACTGAGTGGAGGAAGTGGCGGAATAGCATCATTAGCGTTGTTTTGCCGCAGCCTACTGGTCCGGTAAGTAAGAGTCCTTTTCTTGTTGAGATTTTGTAGTTTTTGCAGATCTCTTCGTCTTCATAGAAATAGGCTAGTATTTTGAAGATGGTTTCATGGTCTTTTTCAAGAATTTTGAAGTGGTTTCCGAATTCTGATTGACCTGCTTTGTGGAGGAATACCAGGCATTTTTCGAATTGGAATTTTGAGGAGGAGTAGTTCTGAGGTTGTTTAATATCATTCATTGCAATTAACTTCTGGATTTGCTATTAGTTGAATTTCGTTGTTTCATACTTTTTCTAGCCAAAAAGTATTCAAAAGGCATGGTGAAAAGATGCTACTACGCACTAGGCCTGCTCCGGCCCGCCTTTTCACCAGACCAACCCGCTCTGGGACCGTGCGTATTTGCTAAGCGAGTGCCTTTGTTTTTAGTCCTATTAATTAATTTTCACAACGGCACATCATAGCTTTTATCTTCATTGTTGTGGAGTTTGCCGGCTTCGTTTTTTCCTTCTTGGATGTTGTTGAATTTTTTGAAATTCAAGAGCCAGTTTCGGACGGCTGCTTTCCAATCTTGCATGGGGGATTTTGAACCCACTTTCCAGCCTTTGGCGGAATAGTAATTGAAAAATTTTTCAGCCTCCACGGGAGCGAAGCGAACCGGTATTGAATATTCTTCGGTTTGCTGCTTAAAGAAATCTTTCAGCTCTTTTTTTGATGGTGGTGAGAAATGCGAATCTTTTGGTGATGCGTTTTCGCCAGAATCCGAGACTGGAGCTGAAGTTCTTGAATTTGTGCTGCTTTTAGCTTGTCCTTTTTTTTCCTTTTCTGAATTTTTATTTTTTTCATATATATATTGTTTATTGTTTATATAGTTTGTATTGTTTATGTAAGGGTGCAGTACTTGTTCACTGCTTGTACCACTTTTGCCCCTAAGCTGGTGCACTACTTGTTCACTACTTGTACCACTATTGCCCCCAGCTAGTGCAGTACTTGTCCCGATATTGCCCCTAAGGTTGTTCAGTACTTGTTCAGTACTTGTACCGAAAATGAACATCTCTATTAGGCTACCTTTCATGGGATTGTGAGATGGAAAATATTTCAGAAAGCCCATTTTGTGGAGGTCTTTTAAGCACTTGTGATAAGTGTGCTTTGAGCCTATTCTTGAAACCGTCATGACCTCTTTTCTACTGATGGAAATAGGGTTTTTAAAATGGCTATAATTCCAAATAGTAAACAAGCCAATGTAGAGACTAACATGAGACGGATTCATTTCAGGAGTTTCAGAAATTTTATCCATTGCTGATAGGAACTGGTGAATGAAATTCACCGGTTCCTTTACTGAGTTTTCTTGAGTATTCATCAGCTTATTTTGTTTTGTTCCAAAATGCTGTGAATGTCCTGAGAATCGTAGTATAAAACCCCGCCCATTTTAGTGAAAGGCAAAGTGCCGTTTACCCTGAGATTTTGAAGTGTTCCTGGACTAATGCCCAGGAGTTTTCTAACCTCATCTGATTTCAGCCATTTTTTGGTTGAAACTCCTTTTTGCTCCGAAAGGAGCTTTTTGAATTCGTCCACGAGTTCGAGTTTGAATTCGCGTAAGTCGTCTGTTGTGATAACTTCTGCTGCCATAAATTTTAGTTGTTTTTGTTGTCATGGCAAAGCTGCAAAAAGGAGGAATGCGAAAACAGTTGCAAAGGGGTTGTGCAACCCCCTGCAACCCCCTTCAATTTGCTTGAAATAGCGATTTTGGTCGAAAAAAATTTAAATTAATTTAAAGATTTATCTTTTTCGGCTTTTTCTACCAGGGTTTCCATTATTTCCTGAACATTTTCAATGGTGGTATTTTCAGGAGAATAGATTTTGTTTCTTAAGCTTTTGAGTGAGATATCTTTTTGACTACTAGTAGAGAAATTATTAGAAATGAACTCTACTAACTTCGAGGTATTTTCAGGAGCAATAATGTTTGAGTTTGCTAATAATTTCATTAAATAAGCTAATTGACCTACGGATAATTTGCTATAAATCTTGGTGTTTGATACTGGCCTGTTGATCAATGTGTGGTGATGGTTAAATTTAATTGCCAATTGCTTCCTTTCTTTGAAAAAGAATATCTCTTCATTGACCCAATTTATTAGGCTTGCTTTTAGACTTTCTACACCCTGGTTGAATTCGAAATCAGGTTTCACTTGTGATTGATTGATGAGCTTTTTGAACAGCTGCAGAAGCAATAATTGCTCTCTATAAGTAGATTTAGATTGATAGTTTTTCTTTATCCTGAGGCTGATATAGTTGTAAATTGCAAATACATTAAAATTCAAGTAGAGTAAGTTTGAAATAAATTGCTTCTCAAGCCGAATGCCTTTTAAATCTCTTGAAAGAATCGTTTCAATTTCCTCGAGGAAGGTTTTGCAATAAATGAGTTTTCTGTAGGAAGCATTTTTTGGATTGTCAATAAATGTATTGATATGATGATTGATAATCTTAAGGAGCGAGGAATCAATTTTCTTTAGCTTACCTAATTCTTTAACTCTTACTAGTTGATTCCTCAATTGATTCTGCGAATTGATAAAATAGGATGTAGGAATTTGACTATCCTGGCTAAAGTATTTGGTAAAGTGTTTTTCAATGAAAGTCAATAATGCTGTGATACAATCAATAAGTATTAAACCCAGTTGAGAAAGGTAATCTCCATCTTTTAACTGAAGCTCATATTCGATCGATAGGTAACCGACTTGCTGTGAGATATGATTGGAAATTAGGATTAGCTTTTGTTGATAAAGCTGTATTTGACGCTCGATGATCTTATCTTCAATTTCACTGAAGGCTAACATCATAAAGGATTGTTTAATCCTCTCTTCTTCTCTCTCAAGGTCTTCGGCCCATATTCTAAATTCTTCTTCTTTTAGAGGCGGTCTATTGTTTTTTGAATTAAAATATTCATTTACGATATAGTCAAATAACTGTAATTCATACTTCACTTTTCACTAAGGTTTGAGTTTGTAATAATTTTGGTTCAAAAGTGGGGAGCATTGGTTCTATTTTGACTGAAATATTGGTTCGTTTATAATTGTTTATTACTATATCAATATTCATAAATATACTACAGTAGTTAAACAACAATAAAACAAACTAATTAATATTATATTTATTGTGCCCTTAAAGCAAAAAAAGGCAGATCAATCTGCCTTTTTTACTAATTCATTGTTGCTAAGCTTTTGCTTAAGTGCTGCCATGTCAGTGCCGATTTTATTCTCAACTACTTTTGCATAGATTTGAGTGGTGGCCAGTTTGGTATGACCAAGCATCTTGCTTACTGTTTCAATTGGAACTCCATTGGTAAGTGTGACCGTGGTTGCGAACGTATGACGAGCTATATGGAATGTTAGCTTTTTCTTGATTTCGCAGAGGTCGGCAATTTCCTTTAAATAGGCGTTTGTTTTTTGGTTAGAAGCTGCTGGAAGTAGAACACCTCTATGTTGAGCTTGAGGATTGTCTTTATACTTCTCCAATATTACTTCCGCTTGAGGGAGTAATGGAAGAAATACTTTGTTAAAAGTTTTCTGTCTGTGGGTTGAGATCCATTTTTCACCATCCATTCCAATTATGATATTTTCCTCGGATAAGTTGGCCACATCTATAAAGGATAATCCTGTATAACAGCTGAACACAAAAATATCTCTGACTTGCTCTAACCTTCTGCCAAAATCCTTTTCTTTAATTTTGGTTAATTCTGCTTCGGTTAAGAATTCTCTTTCAACTCTGTCGAATTTTGGAGTGAAATTTCTAAATGGATTCTTTTCAATCCACTCAATTTTCATTGCGAGATTGATTAGTTTCTTAAAGCGCTCCATATGCTTCATTACTCCATTATTAGAAAGTGGATTGTGATGATCAATGGGCTTGGATGTTCTCAAGTAATATTCGAAATCAAAGACGAATTTACTAGTTATTTCTTTTAATTTGATATCATCCGTTTTATGCTTGGCTGCTAAAAATCGTTTCAGATAATTTTCTGTTGCACCATAGTTTTTCATTGTACCAGAAGCCAAAGTATTTTTCATTTTTTCTTTGTGGTAAGTGAGAATATCTGAAAGATAGTTATCCTCCGAGGGTCCATTTCCTAAAAACAGGTTTTTAATATCCTTTGAAGACATTGAAGGATTTTGAATAATATGCTCACGATAGATTTCAGACAGATTAAATTTTATTCTGTCGAGGTGATTACATATTCTTTTGAGTTCGATTGTGTTGCTTTTTGGAAAGCATTTTTTTGAATCCCAATGTTTCTCATGGATGGACTGCTGAGAGGAAAACTCAGCTCTTTTTCCATTTACATTAATACGAACATAGATGGTTCTGTTTTCTTTAGAACCTCTTGCTTTTCTGATTAGAAACGAGATGTTAAATGTACTTTGCATGTCAGTAATTTTAGGTTAAACATTACCTATTGCTCAAAATGGGCACTGACACAAAAGCAACTAAATAATATATTCAGCAGACAACAACAGTAAACTTAAAATAAAAGTGTTCACCAGCCAAATTTTGGTGTTCACCGATTTGTTCACCAGTGAAATGCTTTTATTTGGTATTATTTGAAAACAAATAAAATAAAAAACCCCTTAAAACTGAATTTAAGGGGTTTTTGTGAGTGTTTAAACTCTAATAGTCGGGGTGGCAGGATTCGAACCTACGACCTCCTCGTCCCAAACGAGGCGCGATACCGGGCTACGCTACACCCCGAGATTTTTTTGTTAATCTCCTAATTCTTAATAAGAACACTTGCGGAGAGAGGGGGATTCGAACCCCCGGTACGCTTTAACACGTACGCATGTTTAGCAAACATGTGGTTTCAGCCACTCACCCACCTCTCCGGGTTTTTAACTCAAATCCCCTTCTCGTTTCCGAAAAGTGATGCAAATATAAAGGAAGTTTTTCGTCTCTACCAAATAGGAATCAAAATAAATCTAACTTTTTTTAGAGATAGTTTTCATCCTGCTGTATGCCAGCAAATTAATGCCATAATATTTTTTAATATAATTATCTGTATAAGTTCAATTTTTAGTAAGAAAACCTTATTCAGTTGTTGTGATCTAAAGATTAATAAAGGGTTGAATCTTAGCTATTTTAAAAAATGATATGAGTTTAACGGCAAGACTTGATTCTTACAAGTTAGGATGGATAGATCAACAAAATATATAACAACCCAATCTTTCTACCGTTTTTATTTACCTTAGCTGTAATTCAACGTTGCCCTTTACGTTTGCTTTTATATTTTTGTAAAAATTAAAATCTATGACTTGGATTCACTCCCTCGGGGCGGAAGAGATTATTTTTATTATTATTTTTTTGGTGCTCTATCTGGCTTATACCTATAGGGTTTTTACGGTTGCCAAAAGGGTAGGGCAAGCTTATTCTAACATCTTACCCAAATTCTTATTACGAAGCTCTATTTTTGCATTACTCATCGTTTCGCTTTTAGGTCCTTCTTTTGGTGATGACAAGAAAGAAATCAAAGCAGTGGGTAAGGATATTATGATTGCAGTAGATTTATCTGCTTCAATGGACGCCAATGATGTAGCTCCTACAAGACTTGAAAAAATAAAGTACGAATTAAAAAATGTAGTAGATGCTTTCAGTTCCGATAGAATTGGTTTGTTGATTTTTTCATCTGAAGCCTTTGTGCAATGTCCGCTAACGTATGATCAGAATGCATTAAATCTATTTATTGAGACTTTAAATACAGGATTGGTACCTGGCAGCAGTACCGATTTTGGTGGTGCGTTAAACATGGCCCATGAAAAATTAACATCGGAAGATGCTCCTTCTAGTCAGCAAAAATCTAAGATCATCATTTTGATTAGTGATGGAGAAGATTTTGGTGACGATACAGAAGGTGCTATATCCAAAATCAATGATTCAGGCATTCGCTTGTTCTCATTAGGAGTGGGTACTGAAGAGGGAAGTAAAATTAGAACTCGCAGGGGATTTAGAAAAGATAAAAGCGGAAATGACATTATAACTAAACTGGATTCTCGATCCTTAGAAGATTTGGCTGATCAAACAGACGGAGAATATTTTGAAATCAATAAGAATGGAAATGAAGTTGGGAGATTAATTTCCACTATCAATAATATTGAAGGGGAATTAAAAGACGCTAAAACTGTTGATGTATCAGCTAACAAGTATTTTTATTTCTTAATGGCAGCTATTATCTTGTTGCTATTAGATTTGGTAACTACACTTAAAATTATCAAAATATGAAGAGCATAACATTCATATTAATTGGACTATTTATATCTTATCATCTGTCGGCTATTGATCCGGTTGGTAAAATTGCTAAAGCTAATGCCGCCAAAGAAAGAGCAGCAGAAGCTTTGAAAAATGGCAATTATGAAAAGGTAGTCGAACATTATACGTATTTGCTTGATTCTTTAAGCTACGAAAGCCCAGAAGCGGAACTCAATAGGGCACATGCTTATTTTCAATTAAAAGATACAGTAAACGCTTTTGATGCTTACAGGAAGGTTTCAGATGCTCCAAATTCTCAGTTGAAATCAAAAGCGATGCTACAAATGGGGAATCTGTCGGAAATGCAAAAGGAATATGAAAGTGCACTTTCTTTTTTCAAAGAAGCTTTAAAAGCGGATCCTAGTAATCAAAAAGCACGCTACAATTATGAGCTGTTGAAAAAGAAAATGCAGGAGCAAGAAAAGCAAGATCAAAATAAAGATCAAGAGAATCAAGATCAGGATCAGCAGGATCAACAGGATAAAGATCAAGAAAGCAAGGACCAGCAGAATAAGGAAAATAAAGATTCTGAAAATCAGAAGAAAGACAAAAATCAAGAAGAAAGCCAAGAGGATAAAACTGCTGAAGAGCAGCAACAACAAGAGGATGCTGAACAGCAAGATGGGGAACAGAATGAGCAAGAGAAAGGAAAAGAGCAAGAGCAAAAAGAACAGCAACAAAAAGAAGGGGAAGAGAAAAAAGAAGGGGAAGAGCAGCAAATGAACCCTAGTACCAAACAAAAGTTGGAAGAGATGAATATTTCTGAAGAAAAAGCCCAAATGATATTGGAAGCTTTGCGAAATAAAGAATCTCAATATTTCCAGCAACTGAGGAAAAAAGCAACTAAAAGGCAAGATTCAGGAAAGCCAGACTGGTAATCTGGAATCAAGTTTTATCTCAAGCTTATTTTAATTAATTTTACATTGAAACGACTAAAATAAAATAATAATGCAAGAAGTATATATCGTGTCTGCTGTAAGGACACCAATCGGCAGTTTTGGAGGAAGTTTAGCTAGTTTGAGCGCAGTTCAGCTTGGTTCTGCTGCTATTAAAGGGGCTTTATCTAAAGCTAATGTAGATGCCAAAGAGGTGAATGAAGTATTCATGGGAAATGTAGTTTCTGCCAACCTTGGTCAAGCTCCTGCAAGACAAGCGGCTATAGGTGCTGGAATCGGCTTTAATGTCCCTTGTACAACAGTAAACAAAGTTTGCTCATCAGGAATGAAATCTGTTATGTTTGGTGCGCAAAGCATTATGTTAGGTCATGCAGATACCATAGTTGCTGGTGGGATGGAGAGCATGTCCAATATTCCTTATTATATTCCGAAAGCTCGTTACGGTTACAAGTATGGTAATGGTGAATTAGTGGATGGTCTTTTGAATGATGGGCTTTGGGAAGTTTATAATAAATTCCCTATGGGAAACTGTGCTGACAATACTGCAAAGGAAATGAAAATCACTCGCGAAATGCAAGATGATTATGCTATAAAGTCTTATCAGAGAGTAGCGAAAGCAACGGAAGATGGAAGCTTCAAAGAAGAGATTGTTCCCGTTGAAGTAGCACAAAGAAAAGGAGATCCCTTGGTGATCACAGAAGACGAGGAATTCAAAAATGTAAGATTTGAAAAAATACCTTCTTTAAGACCAGTGTTTTCAAAAGAGGGAACAGTGACTGCAGCCAATGCGTCTACTATCAATGACGGTGCATCAGCATTAGTATTGATGAGCAAAGAAAAAGCGGATGCATTAGGGATTAAACCAATTGCCAAAATTAGAGGATTTGGAGATGCAGCTCAAGACCCACTTTGGTTTACTACTGCTCCGTCTTTAGCAATTCCTATCGCAATGAAAAGAGCTGGAGTAAGCAAAGAAGAAGTAGATTTTTATGAAATAAATGAGGCGTTCTCAGCTGTTGCCATTGCTAATAATATGGAATTGGATTTAGATCCTGAGAAAGTGAACGTATTCGGTGGTGCTGTCGCTTTAGGTCACCCGCTTGGTGCTTCCGGTGCTAGAATCATGACTACTTTGTATTCAGTATTGAACCAAAAGAATGGTAAAATCGGAGTAGCAGGTATTTGTAATGGTGGGGGCGGTGCTTCTGCTATTGTTATTGAAAAAATGTAAAACACGTAAATCTGAAAAGTGAAATCATCTTAAATTGGATGAACTAAATTTACTTTTTAGTTATTCTATAATATTTCAACAGCTTGTAAGTTATGTTTACAAGCTGTTTTTTGTTAACTCTATTTAAAGTTTCCATGCGAGCATATATTCTATTCCTTTCTTTCTTTTTAATCTCTTCACAAGCCCTGATAGCACAGGAACTGCAAAAGGTTTCCAATTACTATGATAGTGCTGAAAGTAAAACCAAAGAGGTTTATTTTATCGCTAATGGTGATAGCAGCCAGATTGTCGGGCAATATAAAAAGTACTACGAAGGGGGAGAACTTATGGCAAGTGGTTTGTTTGAGCTGGGCCAGGCGGAAGGCATTTTTGAGATGTATTACCCGAATGGTAAACTGATGAGAACCACTGAGTTTGAAGATGGTAATCGCACTGGAGAAACAGTGGTATATGGTGAAGAAGGTAACGTCTTGCAAATAGCACATTTCAAGAATGATACATTGAATGGGAAGTTGAAGTTGTTTTATCCTGATGGCCAATTGAAAAGTGAAAGTGACTTTAAAGATGCAAAGCCAGATGGAGAAGTTTTGGAATACTTCAATGATGGCACTTTAGCACAGCGCATTACCTATAGCAAAGGTGAGCCAAATGGCATAACGGAACGATATTACTCTAATGGGAATATGAAAACGGAGGAGCATTATGTAGATGGAAAATTAAGCGGTGAATTTAAAACATTTTTTGAAAATGGACAGCTGGAGACCATTTTTGAAAACCAAAAGGGGGTGAAATCTGGAGAGTTTAGAACCTACGATAAAGAAGGTAATTTGCTACTAATAGGTTATTATAAAAATGGTGAGCTAGAAGGGGAAAATATTTCATATTATCCTAGTGGAACAGTGAAGGTTGAACGAAACTATAAAGATGGATTTCTTTTTGGTGAAGTATTAGAATATAGGAAAGATCAAAGCTTGATTACCAAAACGATCTATTCTAATGAAGGTAGGGACAAGGAGTTAGAAGAATTCTGGGAAACAGGAGAGCTGAAATTTCAAAAGTATTTTAAAGGTGATGAGCCCTTTGGAACCTGGAATTATTACGATAAGACAGGAGAGCTTATTAAAAATGAGAATTACAGCAATGGACAATTGCATGGTGCTTACACAGAATATTTTTCAAGTGGGGAATCGAAATATGAAGTAAATTATCAAGCTGGTAAAAAATCGGGCTTAGAAATTTCTTATTTTGAAGATGGACAAGAAAAAGAAACTACTATCTATAAATTTGGAAAAGCTCATGGAGAGCATTTCAAGTATTACGAAGATGGCCAGATTGCATTAAAGGCGAAATATGCAGGAAATAAAAAAGTGGAAGAATGGAAGTATTTTAATAGTCAGGGAGAATGGCTAAAGACTGAAATCTACTTCAATGATAAGCTGCAAGAAACAAAATTTCCAGAGCAACAGAATTAATCATTTTCTAAACCCTGTAAGAAAATGATGTATTCAGTTTTTACTTTTTTGCTGATTAAATGATAAAAAAGTGTACCTCCAATTCCATACATTAAAATATCTATCCAGTCTGCAGTATATAATTCGAGATTTATGAGTGGGAGTATAGCCTCGAATAAAATAGTGAAAAATAGTGTGGTAGTTATTACTACGTTTTTATCCAAATAATAGAAGTCTTTGATAGGGTGTATCCATTGAATTATTTGTGTTCCGATGCCTAACACAATGGGTATACAAAGCAGGTCATCAAGATAAGCATGAAGTATAGGAACTGAATAGTTAAATACTTTTTCGATTATTTGATGAGCTAGAAAAAGTAGAATACTACCAAAGATTAACGGGTGTTTTAAAGTCTTAAGGTTCATCCTTATAGTGGTAATACTGCAGCAAGCCAAGCGAAAAAACCAACTATAGACATAATTACAATGTACGTTATATTTCCAGTCTTTTTTGCGAACTTAACCAAAGCGTTATCTTGCTCTTTGATAGTGAACATCCATTTGTCAAGTTGTTCTTCCTTATATTTTTTGATCTTATCTAATCTTTCCTTAGTAGGATCTTGGATTATTTCGCCACAATTGGCACATTTTTGTTTAGTCGACCCTTCAATTGAGTTCCATTCTCCACAATTTTTACATTTTACTGAATTAGCCATACACAACTATACGGCAGGAGCTTTAGGCAGTTTTATAAATACCAATAGCTAAAAGAACCCAGGCAGCAATTAAAAAAAGTCCTCCAATAGGAGTAATAGCTCCTAATTTAGAAATTCCAGTTGCACAAAGTAAATACAGGCTACCTGAGAAAATGATCGTTCCTATGATAAAGGAATAAGAAGCATAGCTTAAATATTTATGTTGGAAATGTATCATTAAAATTCCTAATAGAATTAGTGCTAAGCTATGGTACATTTGATATTTAACTGCTGTTTCATAGGTGTCTAACCTTCCTGATGCAGTCAAACTATCTTTTAAAGCATGCGCTCCAAAGGCACCCAAAATCACTGATATTGCCCCAGATATACTTCCTATTATAATGATTAACTTGTGTGGCATCGTTTTTTATTAAATGTATTTTTACTTAAAACTTATGTCTACTTTGAATTTGATCTAGAAATTTATCAAACTACCATCCCCCTCCAGGTCGTTCTCCAAAAATTTTGCTTCCAATTCTGACCATCGTGCTGCCTTCTTCAATGGCTATTTTGTAATCTCCACTCATGCCCATTGATAATTCTTTAAGATTCAGTTTTTCGTCATTGTATTGCTGAGCAGTTTTATCAAATAGCTTTTTAAGCCCCTTGAATTCCCTTCTAACCTTATCTTTGTCATCAGTAAAGGTCGCCATTCCCATTAGGCCTTGTACATCAACATGGTCCATTTCCTTAAAGGCTTCTGAAGATAATAATTCATGCAATTCCTGCTCGTCTAGACCGTATTTATTTTCTTCTTCTGCAATATGGATTTGTAATAGTACAGGCACAATTCTGTCTATTTTTTTACCTTGTTTGTTAATCTCTTTCAGCAAGCGAACACTATCCACAGAATGAATTAGGTGCACAAAAGGAGCAATGTATTTCACTTTGTTGCGCTGCAAATGGCCAATCATATGCCATTCAATGTCTTTTGGTAATGCTTCTGCCTTATCGCTTAATTCTTGTACTTTGTTTTCACCCAAGGCTCGTTGCCCGGCTTCATAGGCTTCCATCAAATCCTCATTGGGTTTGGTTTTGCTAACTGCAACTAAATGGCAAGTTCCTAAAGAATCTTTAACTTCTGTTATATTTTCCGCTATGCTCATTAAAACTGGTTTACGATGTTAAATCAATAAAATAAATTGTTCGTGACTTTATGTTAAAGTTATTTTTATATATTTTGAATGTTATATATTTGTCTATTGGACTACTTTCTAATAATTAATTTCAAAGGTAAAAGTTTATGTTTTTACTTTGATTAAATTTTCAACTTTTGATTATCAACCATAAAATACATGACACTTTTAGGTAATCTTATTAAACAAGGGATACGGATTCGAGAGAGTTTAGATCAGGATTATACCCCTCCTTTTGAATTACAGAAAACAGAATTTCGTAAATTAATCATTGGATCCCGTAATACGCAGTTTGGTAAAGCATATAGATTTTCAGAGATTTTGCAATCTTTAAAAAAACAGGACAATAAGCGGTTTTACGAAGATTTTAAAACACAGGTGCCTGTTCACGACTATAATAAAATGTATCAGGATTGGTGGCATAAATGTCTTGATGGTGAGAAAGATGTAACCTGGCACGGAGCGATCAAATATTTTGCGCTAAGCTCGGGTACTTCAGGTGCCTCGTCTAAGCATATTCCAGTTTCTTTGGAAATGGTCAAGGCTATTCAGAAGACTAGTGTGCGTCAGATATTATCACTCTCCCGATACGAAGGCTTACCCTCTTCAGTTTTTGAAGGAGGAACATTAATGGTAGGTGGAAGTACAGATTTACAAGATAATGGTAATTATGCTGAAGGTGATTTAAGTGGAATAACAACTTCCAGAATACCCTTTTGGTTTCAACGATTCTATAAGCCCGGTAAAGCTATTTCAAGAAAGAAGGATTGGGAAGATAAGCTTGAGCAAATGACACTCAAAGCAAAAGATTGGAATATCACCATTATTGCAGGAGTGCCTGCTTGGATTACTATTTTGATTGAAAAAATCATAAAGCATTACAAGCTAGAGAATATCCATGAGATTTGGCCTAATTTTGAGATTTATGTGCATGGAGGGGTAGCGTTTGAGCCCTATAAGAAAGGATTTCAAAAATTGTTAGGTCGAGATATCAATTATATTGAGACTTATTTAGCTTCCGAAGGATTTATAGCATTTCAAGCTAATCAGGGAGTTGATAGCATGCGGCTGGTACTAAATAATGGGATTTTTTATGAATTTATTCCTTTCACTGAAGATAATTTTGATGAGGAGGGTAATATGTTGAAAAATCCTCGAACTCTTATGATTGATGAAGTAGAAGAAAATGTTGAGTATGCCTTGTTAATTTCCACCTGCTCCGGTGCCTGGCGCTATTTGATTGGAGATACAATTAAATTTGTGTCCAAAGCAGACTCAGAAATCGTAATTACTGGCAGAACGAAACATTTTTTAAGTCTTTGTGGAGAGCACCTTTCAGTAGATAATATGAATCATGCATTATCCGATGTTGCTAATGAAATGGGCTTTGATTTAAAGGAATTTACAGTTTTAGGTGTCAAACATGGTTCCTTATTTGGTCATGAATGGTATGTGGGAACTGATAAGTCTGAAGTTGATGAGACTGTACTAAAGGATAAATTGGATGCTCGCTTAAAGGACTTAAATGACGATTATAGAGTGGAGAGAATTGCAGCATTAAAGGATATAACTGTAAAGGTTCTGCCTAACAAAGCTTTTATCCAATTTATGGAGCAAATAGGCAAAGTAGGTGGCCAAAATAAATTCCCCCGTGTTTTGAAAGGTGATAAACAAAAGGCCTGGTTAGATTACTTGGTTGAAAAAGATATTAAATAGCGTATGATTGCAGTTGTTACCAATGGTGTATTGTTTGGTTTACTATTGGCCGTTATGTTGGGGCCTGTTTTTTTTGCACTCATTCAAAATAGTATCATCAAAGGTTTTAAAGCCGGGATTTATATGGCTCTAGGTATTGCTGTTGCAGATACGGCTTATATTTTCTTAATGTATTTTAGCGTCAGGCTTTTTGAGAATAATGACATTGTCTCAGTTTGGATGGGAGCTGTAGGCGGCCTGATTATATTGATTACTGGAATTATAAGTCTAAGAAAAAAGAGCGTCAAGCTAGAAGAGCAAAAAGTTAATACACAAAAGTCAAATTTTTTCAAGCAATTTTTCAAGGGATTTATTTTAAATGGAATTAATCCCTTTGTCTTATTATATTGGTTGGGAGTGATGACTTTGGTTACTAAGAGTTATGAATATGATGAGAATGAGGTCGTCATTTTTTTCTCAAGTATCATTGGGACATTAATCATTACAGACTTTTCAAAAGTAGCTTTATCACATAGACTAAGAGCATGGGTAACTCCCAAACGATTGAATATAATGAACAAAGTAGTAGGTATAGCGCTTATACTATTTTCATTTAGGTTATTTTATCATGCTATTGAACATTACAACTAAAAATCAATACTCTACCGCTTAATCAATAGCTTAGTTGTAGAAGTATTAGTGCAGCTAAAATAACTGGAAAACAGAGTAATTGAAATCATTATGAAGAAGCATATTATTACACTCCTATTAACTTTTACTCTTATGAGTTTCGATGCCCTTGCGCAGCGTATTTCTGTTACAGAATCTCACCAAAAGGATGTAAAGATAAGGAAAACTGGAATGGCTATTCTCGGCACTTGGGCAGTAGGAAATATGATAACGGGTGCAATCGGAAGAAGCCAAACTACTGGACAAACAGCCTATTTTCATGAAATGAATTTGATTTGGAATGTTGTGAATTTAGGCATTGCGGGAGCAGGATATTATTTCACTGCAACTGGTGAAATGCCTGAAAACGCCTCTGCATTACTAGATGATCAAGTAAGTTTCCAAAAGACATTACTTTTCAATGCAGGCCTTGATCTGGCCTATATTGCTGGAGGTTTTTATTTGATGGAAAGAGCCAAAAATACGACCAGAAGGCCGGAACGGTTGAAAGGTTATGGCAAGTCTGTAATTTTACAAGGTAGTTTTCTTTTCGTATTTGATATTATTTTACATACTGTCCACAGTAAGCAAAGCACTCAGATTTCTGATTTTTTATCACATGTACATTTAAGCCCTAACCAAGTTGGTTTTACATTAGGATTATAAATTTAGAATACTAAGGCTATAAAACGCCTGTTACCAACTAGGCGTTTCCTTATTTAAAAAGGCTGCAATTCCTTTTTTACAATCTTCTGAAGCACGTGCTTTTGCATTCTGTTCAGCTGCATATTGCAATCCTTCTTCCAATCCCTTTTCCTGGACTTCAGCTATCATTTGCTTGGTGAACGCCATGGACTGTCCTGAATTATTGTGGATCAATTGCTGAGCAAATTCGTAAACAGTTTCTGATAGTTTTTCGGCTTCTACCACTTCATTGACCAACCCCATCTTTTGAGCGTCAGTGGCTTCGTATAATTTTCCGGATAGAAGTAATTCTTTGGATTTTCCTTCCCCAATTTTCCTTAATAAGAACACTTTTACAATAGCTGGAATAAAGCCTATTTTCACTTCTGTATAACCAAATTTAGCATGGGGGACAGTATAGGAGAAATCACATACAGTGGCTAACCCGCAACCCCCAGCCAAAGCATGACCTTGAATTTCGGCTATCACCACTTTAGGATAAGTATAAATTTCAAAGAAAAGCTCCTTCAAGTGGTTGGAATCTTCTAGATTTTCTTCATAAGTATTGCCTTGCAAACCTTGTATATAAGCCAAATCAGCACCCGCACAGAAAGCTTTTCCCTCCGCTCTCAAGACAATTACCTTTGCACTATCATCTTTTTTCAATTGAGCGAAAGCTTCTTTCAGCTCACCCACAAATTCGTAGCTTAAGGCATTTCTTTTTTCAGGTCGGTTTAAAGTAATATACCCAATTCTGTCTTTAATTTCAATTTTCGTTAATTCCATAGTTTATAATTTCCATTCAAAAGCACCTTTTTCCGGCACTATGTAATAATCTAAATTTTCCTCCTCAAATTTAGCTTTAAAGTTTTGAATGTTATAGTAAGAATTGGAAGCATCTAGAACAATTTTTTGGGCATTGAAATAATCATGAAGTTTGGAAGGCTTCCTTAAAGCATTATTACTTATGATTATTAAATCTACCTCCAAGGGATGCTCAAAGATCAAATCTTCATCTATTTCCTTATGCAAGTGGATAATTCTCTTATTATTCCAAACAGAGAATTTGAGTCCTTTGAAATCTTTGAACAACTCTTGTTGGTTTTTAGGTTCGAAACGATCAGGGTGAAAATCGGCTATCCCTGCCTCTAATTGACTGGGGTACACATGAAATCGAAGTTTGTTTTTATCTTGAGCTAATCCTTCTTCTACTTGTAGGTATTGAGAGAACCCATTTCTGATTGCCAAAGCATGATGTTGACCTGTATCATAGACTATCAATTGCTTTTCTTGAAAGTTTTGATATTGCCTCCAGCAAATACTGATACTCATCAAAAACAAGCTTAAAACAGTTAATTTGAAGTAATTCAATTTTTTTTCTGCAATGAATAGTGCAACAAAGAATACAGCCAGATAAATCAGCCAGCTTTCTAAGGTATTTATAAAAACCCCATCAATAGTGCTATTAGGTAAATAATCCAGACTAAAAACCAAGAAATTAATTACTTGAATAAAGTGATCAATAAGGTAACCTATCCACTCAGCTGCCCATTCCCAAAATGAACTAATTAGTAAAATTAGACTACTGTTAAGAATTACAAATGCTGCGGGGATGACCACTAAATTGGATAGGAAGAAATAAGTAGGGAATTGATGAAAGTAAAGTAAGCCTAAAGGAGCAGTTGCCAATTGAGCTGCAATTGAAACACAGGTAATAGCCCAAATTTTATCCAAAAAAGTAAATTTGAATTGTAATAGTCCATAGAGTTTTGGCTGAAAAAAGACTATCCCCAAAACTGCTAAATAAGACAACTGAAAGCCAACTGAAAACAATAAAAAGGGGTTTATACTCAACAATACAAAAGCAGAGGCTGCCAAAGTATTATAAATATTGGTTCGCCTACGCATGGCTTGAGCTAAAATGATAAAACTGAACATCATGGCTGCTCTTTGCACCGAAGGAGATAAACCCGTAATAAAAGCATAAGCCCACAGCACTGAAATATTAATGATCGCAAAAAAGACTCTCCCTTTTTTATGGTTTCTCCATCTACTGAGAATGGTCGAAATAATGAGAAAAATGATCCCAACATGTAATCCGCTTACTGCCAATACATGCATAGCACCTGCACTTGCATAAGCACTTCGTAACTCATTGTCGAGTTCATCTTTGATCCCTAGAGTTAACGCTTTGGCTATGGCCAATGAGCGCTCATCTTTGATATGCTCATTCATAATAGCCTCCAAATATTGCCCAGTTTTGATGGAGGAAGCCATAATGAAACCGCCTTTACTTTCGGCTAATTTTCTCCATTTTCCACTTCTAACATATTGTTGATGATAGATTTGGTCAAAACCTAAAAAACGCTTATAATTAAATTCCAAAGGGTTTTTGGGAGGTGCTAATTCGTTCAAGCTCGATTTTATTAATAATTGATTTCCATATTCTAACCTCTTTGAGAGACTGTCTTTTTGAAAGTAAATCATGGCATTACCACTGTAATTTTGCCATTTTTCATTTATTAAAACTCGTTGCACTTCTACTTTAAATCCGTGCGTCTTTTCGGTGTTTTTTCCTGCATTTACCAAAATGGCCTCAAAAGCTTCTATTTCCCCAACATTTGCATGGAGCAAATGAGTTTGATCATGCTTTTCGGATTGCCAATAGGCGTTGAGATAACCAAATGAAAAACAAATCAGGAATGCTAAAACAGCAAATGAAATAGATTGAAAAGCAGGAAATTGGTAGCCTCTAAAAAATTGGGCAGTTAAATATAGAACAGAAATCACCGAAAATAAAAAGAATATAAATTCGTAGATATCAGGAAGGAATGTACCAGTGACTATGCCAAGTGCCATAAAGAGCACAAAACGAATAAAGGCGTATCGGTTCCAGGCTTGATGCATGGAGTTAAAAGTAAAAAAATATCGATAAAGAAAAAAGGAGTTAAGAGCAGCGATATATTGTCTAACTAAAATAGTGCATAATGTTAATTGAACTCATAGTACTTTTTAACTCCTTGTAATTTCTTTATGCATGTGGTTGAATTGAAATTTATTCCACCTGGAACTGTACCAACCTACTGTGGACCTGAACGATTTTTACACCTGTAAGTGAGTTTTGAAAATGGAATAAAGATGAGATGAGTAAGATAATTATATTTTAGATATGGCTGAAGTAGCAAGGCTCAACTAAGGAAGTTGGTAATGTATTTAACGAGTGGGTATGAGGATTAACTATAAATCTATTTATGATATTGAATATAGAATGGGATAGCTTTTTTGGAATCAGAGAAGCTGGCTAAACACTAACCTAATGTTCATTTTCTGTGAAAAAATTGACTTTATTTGTAAGAATAGATGTGGCGACATACGTTTTGATTTTTGGAAGAAAGATTTATGGCTATCTGTTATATTAATAATCCAATTTTTTATACATTAGGCGATGATTTAATGCTTCTAACCTTATGAATTTTATAAAATTTATTTTCCCCTTTCTTATTGCATTGGCTCTGGTTGTGGGCTTAAATAATAAATGGGGACAGGTGCCCCCTCTAGGAAAATTTTTAGATCCTTACAATGGTTTTTGGGCCAATTCAGAAAATCAAACTATTCCCTTTGAAGAAAAACCTGCGATAGCTGGTTTAAATGAAGTTGTTAAAGTTTACTATGATTCCATTTTAGTACCGCATGTATATGCCAATAATGACCACGATCTGTATATGGCACAAGGCTACATTACAGCCCAAAATCGACTATGGCAAATGGAGTTTCAAACGCACGCCTCAGCAGGAAGAGTTTCTGAAATCATAGGGAAAGATGCTTTGGATTTTGACCGCTACCAGCGGAGAAATGGCCTGTTGTATGGAGCTGAAAAAGCAGAGAAGCTAATGGCTGAAGACCCAACTATTGGCCCAATACTAGATGCTTACACCGAAGGTATAAATCAATATATTGCATCATTAGACTATAAAGACCTACCTATTGAATATAAATTACTCGACTATAAACCTGAAAAATGGAGTAATTTAAAATCTGGGCTACTATTAAAATATATGGCAAACGATTTGTCGGGTGGTGACAGTGATGCAGAGAATACGCAATTATTAAAAATGTTAGGTAAAGAAAGGTTTGATTTCTTATTTCCTGACAGCTACGATGACTTTGACCCTGTCATTCCCAAAGCCAAAGAATGGGATTTTGAACCTCAAACCGTGGAACGACCAGATTCTGTTTCCTTCCCACTTGTATTTCCTGACGATAAGGCGACTGAGCCTGACCCTCAAAATGGCAGTAACAACTGGACAGTTCACGGAAGTAAAACTGCTTCGGGAAAACCAATTTTGGCCAATGATCCGCATCTAAGTTTAAATCTACCATCCATTTGGTACGTTATGCATTTAAATTCTCCTTCTGTCAATGTATTTGGGTCTACTCTACCAGGAGCATTGGGGGTAATTATCGGTTTTAATGATAAGGTGTCATGGGGTGTAACCAATGCTACTAGAGATGTCAGAGACTGGTATCATATCGATTTCAAAAATGCTGAGAAAAAAGAGTATAGGTACAATGGAAAATGGCTCAAGACGCAAAAAGTGATTCAAGAATTTAAAATTCGCGGAGATGAAAATTTCCATGATACGATATATTACACGCATCATGGGCCTATTGTGTATGATGAAAGCTTCAGGCCAGGCAATAGTAAAACTAATTTTGCACTGAGATGGACAGCTCACGATCCATCTAATGAACAAATGACCTTCCATTTACTTAATAGAGCCAATGATTATGATGACTATGAGAAAGCATTAACGCATTATGATTGTCCTGCCCAGAATTTTGCTTATGCAGATGTTCATGGTGATATAGCCTTATGGATCAATGGTAAATTTCCCCTTAGATGGGAAGAACAAGGTAAATTTATTATGGACGGTTCCCGAGCAGATATGGATTGGGCTGGTTTTATTCCAAGAGCACATAATGCTTATATGAAGAATCCTGAACAAGGGTATTTAAGTTCTGCTAATCAGATCCCAGTGGACAGCACTTATCCTTATTATCATTATGATAGAGGGTATGAGCATTATAGGAATAGAAGATTAAATCGCAAATTGGAAACCTTAGAAAATATCACGATTGAGGATATGATGCGTCTACAAAATGATAACTATTGGCTAATGGCTTCAGAAATTCTACCTGGTGTTCTGGATAGCCTTAACCGAAATAATATGACTGAAGAGCAGAAAACTGCTTTTGATGCCTTGGCCACTTGGAATTACATGGCTGATCAAGATATGGCAGCTCCAGCCTATTTTGAGATTTTTTGGGATGATTTATACCGAAATTTATGGGACGAATTCTACGGTTTGAAAAATTCAGTAAGAAGACCTGAATTACCTGTCACTCTTCAAATTCTAAAAGAGTATCCCAATGATCCATACATTGACCATCAAGAAACAGATACAAAAGAAAGTATTACCGATTTGTATCAAATGAGTTTTCAATCTGCAGTCGATTCAGTGGAGAATTGGAAATCAGCTAATGAAAAAGAATTGACTTGGAGTAATTTTAAAAACACTAGGGTTCAGCATTTAGCTCGTTTAGCTCCATTTAGCACAGACAATATTCAAATTGGCGGAAATAAACATATTTTAAATGCAACTTCAGGTAGGCATGGCCCTTCATGGAGAATGATAGTTTCAATGGAGGATCCGATTAAGGCTTACGGAGTTTACCCTGGAGGTCAATCTGGAAACCCAGGTAGTTACTATTATGATAATTTAATTGATAGCTGGAGCAAGGGAGAATATTATGAATTGGAGAATAAGGCCAATGCTTCCGACCTAAATAATATAATTTTCACTCAAACTTTAACTTCCGGAGCAAAATGAAATTTATTATCAGAACTATAATCATTGTAGTAGCAGCTCATTTTTCATTGCTTTATTTCCCTTGGTGGTCAATGGCCATTTGTGCGTTTTTTGCCGGAGCTATAGTTGCTGGTAAAAATCTAAGTACATTTTTTAGTGGCTTTATTGCACTTGGGTTTTTATGGTTAATTCAGGCTTTTATTATTCACAATGATTCAAGCGGAATGCTGTCTAATAAAATTGCAGAGTTATTTAGCTTAAGTGATGGGATTTATATGGTGATAATTTCCGGCACAGTGGCTGGTTTGGTAGGTGGCTTCAGTACGCTTAGCGGCTTCAGGTTTCGTAGATTATTTAGTAGAGATAAGAGTAGGGGGTTATACCGATAAATTTGAAAACTTATATTTTGAATTAATAAAGCAGTCAAATTTTAAATTTGACTGCTTTAGTTAGGATGCAATATTACTCAAACACCCAAAAAGCTTCATAATTTTACTCCTGAAGCCACAAACTTATAATCCATTCTAGGTTCAGTAATTTGAGCAATTTCTTCTGCAGATTTTCCTCCATCCTCAGCAAAATGTTTTAAGGTTTCGACATCCGTCTCTTCAATTTTAGCTGTTCCGTACATTTTCACGGATTTCCCAGCTAAATCTTTAGGCATAAAGAAGCCATAATCTTTGAAAGTTACACGCATTGACTCTCCGTTTGGTAAATCAACTTTCATCCAGCAACCCTTCGCTTGACAAACTTCTGTCACTTTTACTTCTACTACAGCCATAACAGAATCATTTGAATTCATGTCGCTTATCAAAAGATCCAATGGAGTTTCATTTTCAACTTCAAAAGATTCCCCTAAAAAATCGGACTCTTTTTCAATTTCAACTTCTTCTTTTTCTTCAAGCTCGGAAGTCTGCTCTGAACTTTCTTTTTGACTACATGAATTAAGCAGCGCTGCAAATACTAGAATCGATAAAAATATTTTTTTCATAAGTTTTTAAGATTTTGGATACGAAGGTAATTTTTATCTCGTTAAGAAAAAAGAAAAAAATGAATGCAACTTTTTGGGGTTTGGCATAATCATTGTAAAAGAAGTTTATAAATAGGATAAAGATGCAAAAGAGTAAAAATTTGAGTCGAAATATTTTCCTTGCGATTGGAGTAGTGGTCGGTATTTTGATTTTTCTTTTAGGTTCTCAGCTTAATGCTAATTTAGGACATGCTCAAAAGCAAGAGTTTAAAAACGAACACCTAAAGGAATCGAATCCTATTTTAAAGAAATTTTTTAGTTAGTTTTAGTTTAGTGATTAGTTGGTTAATGATTAAAGGTGCTTTCGGGCACCTTTTTTTATCCCGTTTTTTGAAAAGATTGCATTATTCTATTCCTTCCCAAGTCAAAAGCCTTAATTTTGCACTTTAAATAAAATTGGAATCTACAATAGATTAATATATACCGTATTATGTCAGAATATCAGTTCAGAGAAACCGAAAAGAAGTGGCAAGCCTACTGGGAAGAAAACCAGGTTTTCAAAGCTAAAGATGATTTTAATCAACCAAAGTACTATACATTGGATATGTTTCCTTACCCTTCTGGAGCAGGTCTGCATGTAGGGCACCCCTTAGGTTATATTGCTTCAGATATTGTAGCAAGGTATAAAAAGCAACAAGGGTTTAATGTGCTTCACCCAATGGGATTTGATTCTTTTGGACTTCCCGCTGAGCAGTATGCCATTCAAACTGGTCAGCATCCGGCTATTACTACTGAGCAAAACATTAACCGATATATAGAGCAATTAAAAAATATTGGCTTTGCATATGATTGGGAGAGAGAGGTGCGTACAAGCGATCCTTCTTTTTATAAGTGGACGCAATGGATTTTCTCATTGTTATTCAACAGTTGGTATGACCTAGTGGACAATAGAGCTCGTCATATTTTAGTGCTAGAAGAGCATTTCGAAAAAACAGGCAATCAATTGGTTAAAGCTGCTAGTGATGAAGAGATAGAACATTTCAGTGCCGAAGATTGGTTCAACTATTCTGAAGAAGAAAAACAAGAAATTTTATTAAAATATAGAATTGCCTATTTGTCGGAGGCAGTAGTAAACTGGTGTCCGGCTTTGGGGACTGTTTTGTCGAATGATGAAGTAAAAGATGGTTATAGTGAAAGAGGGGGGCATCCTGTTGAGCGCAAAAAAATGATGCAGTGGAGTATGAGAATCTCTGCTTTTGCTGACCGTTTGCTAAGAGGTCTAGAGGATCTTGACTGGCCCGAGCCGGTTAAAGAGATGCAGAGAAACTGGATTGGAAAATCAGTTGGAGCTCAGTTGGCATTTCAATTAGTAGATCAAGAAGAGAAAATAGAAGTTTTCACGACTAGAATTGATACTATTTATGGTGTGACCTTTATGGTGTTGGCTCCAGAACATGAGCTTGTTGAAAAAATCACTACTACTGAGCAGAAGCAAGAAGTTGAAGCCTATGTAAGCATTGCTAAAAATCGTTCAGAACGCGAAAGGATGACGGAAGTCAAAAGAGTATCAGGTGCATTTACTGGGGCTTATGCGATTCATCCGTTTACGAATGAAAAAATACCGGTTTGGATTGGCGATTATGTATTGGCAGGGTATGGAACAGGTGCTGTAATGGCAGTGCCATCTGATGACGATCGGGACAAAGCATTTGCCGAGCATTTCAATTTAGCTATAGTAGAGGTCGTTAATGAGCATGAAAAAATCATCAATTCTGATTTCTTGACTGGTTTAAGCATAAAAGATGCTCAAATGAAGGCGATTGATTTCATGAAAGATAAAGAAATCGGTTACGCTAAAATCAATTATAGAATGCGTGATGCGATATTCAGTCGTCAGCGCTATTGGGGTGAACCAGTTCCTGTTTATTTCAAAAATGATATTCCTTATTTATTAGAAGAAGACCAATTACCATTAGAATTACCTGAAGTAGATAAATATTTACCTACAGAAGATGGTGAGCCCCCTTTGGCAAGAGCTTCAAACTGGAAAACAAATGAAGGATACGAGTTGGAAAAAAGTACCATGCCAGGCTGGGCAGGTTCTAGTTGGTATATGTTCCGTTACATGGATGCACATAATAATGATGCTTTTGTAGATGAAGAAAAACAACAGTATTGGCAAAATGTAGATTTATATATTGGGGGTTCTGAGCATGCTACAGGACATCTATTGTATTCTAGATTCTGGACTAAATTCCTATATGATTTAGGCTATGTCAGTGTAGATGAGCCATTCCAAAAGATGATTAATCAAGGAATGATTCAAGGTATTTCAGAAAAATTATTACGTACTAAATCAAGAACTAACAATATTGGAGTTGCTGGATCGAAAGGAGTTCAACTATTGGACAAAGAAGAGTTTGAGTTTGCAAGTCTTGACATTTTTTCTAAAGAGGATTTAAATGGAGAAACACCTCAATTAGAAAATTACACATATGTTTATGCAAATATTAATTTTGTAAAAAATGGGGTTCTTGATGTTCCAAATTTCATAAAGGAATTTCCAGAATATCAGAACGCTATATTTCATACCAAAGGTGGATATTGGCAAAATGGTGAATATATTAAAACTGTTTCTGATGAGAAAGATTTCAAAACTAAATCAGAAGTAGAGAAAATGTCCAAATCCAAGTACAATGTGGTCAATCCGGATGACGTGATTGAAAAATATGGCGCTGACACTTTAAGGCTCTATGAAATGTTCTTAGGACCATTGGAACAGTTTAAACCATGGAATACTAATGGAATTGATGGTACTGCCAAATTCTTGAAAAAACTATGGAGACTTTTCCATGATACGGACGGTAACTTTAAAGTGGTTGATGCTGAGCCTGATAAGAAAGCTCTAAAAGCTTTACATCAAGCAATCCAAAAAGCAGAGTATGATATAGAAAACTTCTCTTTTAATACCTCGGTTTCTACATTTATGATCTGTGTCAATACCCTGACAGAACTGAAATGTAACAATAAGACTGTTTTAAGCGATCTAATCAGAATTATTGCACCTTATGCACCCCATATCTGTGAAGAATTGTGGTCATTGCTTGGTAATGAAGGTAGTGTATCAGAAGGTGGATGGCCAACATTTAATCCTGATTTTATACAAGAAGAGGAGCATACTTATCCTGTTTCTGTAAATGGAAAACACAGAGATAATATGACTTTTGCATTGGATGCACCAAAAGAAGAAATTGAGAAGGCTGTTTTAGCAAATCCTAAAGTGCAAAAATGGATCGAAGATAGGCCGATTAAGAAAATGATTATCGTACCAAAGAAAATAGTGAATATTGTGGTGTAAGTGGTCCTTGTGAAAGGCTTGAAGTGGCTGACGGTTTTTATATATACATGGCTGGGGCAGCGGTTTTGAGTTTACCAATCCCAAACCATAACCTTTCTATTTTTAGACTAATTGAATGAATTCTATGAAAAGCAGTGCAGTAGTTCACGAGTATTACAAAAGAGTTTTTGATGACTATATCGTTTTAGTTCAGGTGAACCCAATGGATTTCAGTGGCTTAGAGTTGATTGTCCATCCTGATAAGAAATTGGAGAAAACTAAAATGCATTTTGATGAAAATATTAAGGAAGATTTGGAGGTAGATGAATTTAAAGCGATTACATCTTTAGAGTTTAATCTATATTTGAAAGGCTTAGTGTAGTTTCAAAACTGAAAAATAGCAAAACTTCTTTCTTCCAAGTTTTTAGAGATGAGCAATTAATTCTGTTAGCAGTTTTTGTTTTTAAAGCTAATCATTAATATTAAAGTCATATTAGAGTTGTAAATATTGCTAAGCCAGAAATGCAGAACTTAAAAGCCATTGATGTCCTCCAAAAATACTGGGGCTATGAAGCCTTTAGAAGTATGCAGGAGGATATTATCGATTCTATAGTTTCTGCTAAAGACACTTTGGCTTTGCTTCCCACTGGCGGTGGAAAATCCATTTGTTTTCAAGTTCCTGCTTTAATGACAGAAGGGATGTGTTTAGTTATTTCTCCTCTAATTGCTTTGATGAAAGATCAAGTTGAGCAATTGAAAAGGAGGAAAATTCCTGCTGCGGCTGTTTATTCTGGCATGACCTATCGAGAAATTGATATTCTTTTAGATAATGCTGCTCATGGCGCCTATAAATTTCTTTACGTTTCCCCTGAGCGTCTCAAAACAGATTTATTTCTCGAAAGGGCCAAGAAAATGAATCTTAACCTTTTAGCAATTGATGAAGCACATTGTATTTCTCAGTGGGGTTATGATTTTCGTCCGCCATATTTACAGATAGCTGACTTTAGAGAATTATTTCCTGACTTGCCCTGTATAGCTTTAACGGCTACTGCCACTGAGGATGTTAAAATTGATATTCAGGACAAGCTCAATTTCAAGAGAGCAAATGTTTTTCAGAAGAGTTTCGCTCGGGATAATTTATCGTATTCCGTCAGGAAAGTCGAAAATAAGGAAGCGAAGCTATTTGAAATTTTACGTAAGATCAATGGTACCTCTGTTGTTTATGCACGAAACCGTAGGCGCACAAAGGACATAGCCGAATTACTCAAAAAAAATGGATTCTTTGCTGATTTTTACCATGCTGGACTTTCACAAGCAGACCGAAACGCCAAGCAAGACGCTTGGTTAACGAATAAGACTAGAATTATTGTTGCTACCAATGCCTTCGGAATGGGTATTGATAAACCTGATGTCCGTACTGTCATACATTGGGAATTACCTGATAATTTAGAATCGTATTATCAGGAAGCGGGAAGAGCAGGGCGTGATGAAAAGCCAGCTTTTGCGGTGGCACTATATCATCCTCAGGATTTCAAAGAAATGAAGGAACGACATGAATTAGCACATCCTGATTTTGATTTCCTCAAAAGATTATATCAGTCATTGGCTAATTACTTTAAAATTGCCATTGGTTCTGGTGAAATGCAAAGTTTTGACTTTGAAATACAGGATTTTTGTCAACATAATAAATATGAAGTGTATCCTGTCTTTCACGCACTCAAGGTACTAGAGGAGGAAGGATTTATACAATTGAATGAACAGTTTTTTCGCCCGTCAGGATTGCATATCAATCTAGATTTTAAAAACCTATATGCTTACGAAATTGCTAATGCCAAGTTTGAAAAGGTTATAAAGACAGTTTTGCGGATTTACGGAGGGGACCTCTATCAACAAGTTATTTTCATCAATGAATTACAGATTGCCAAAATAGCCGAAATGAGCCCGCAGGAGGTAGTAAAGCAATTAAAATTTCTCGATAAAGAAAATGTGATAGACTATTCGCCTAAGTCTGATTCACCACAATTGACTTTTCTGGAGGCTCGTCATGACGCTAATAAACTACCGCTTAATAAAAAAAGACTGGAAGAACGTAAAAAGCGTAAGCACGATAAACTTCTTGCTGTAAAAGATTATGTAGAAAATGATTTAGTATGCCGTACGCTAAAGTTATTGCAGTATTTTGGGGAGTATAAAGAAGAAGTTTGCGGAGTTTGTGATGTATGTCTTAATGAAAAAAAATCAGCGAGTTATGAGAAGAATTTAGAGCAAAAGATTTTAGAAATTTTAAACGATTCTCATTTAAATATAGAGCGACTTGCAGAAAACATAGAAGGCTATGCCAAAGAAAAAGTTATATCGATGGTCAGAAAACTCGATGATGAAGGTAAATTAAGAATAGACAAAATGGGGATGTTGAGTTTAGTAAATTAACTGTTTCATTTTGCATCATTCTAAGAGCGGGATAGATTTTGATTCCTTAATTATTCTTTTATTTCAACCTTGCCAATAAAAACCCTAAATTCGACCCAAATTCTAACTCAATTATTTCTTATGATTACCATCGCCAAATCAGAAATTGCACGTGCCATTGCTATTGAATTATTAGATGTGGGAGCTATCCAAATCAGACCTGCGAAACCCTTCACTTGGGCGTCTGGATGGAAATCACCCATTTATTGCGATAACAGGTTGGCATTATCTTTTCCTGAAACGCGTAGCATTATTAAGCACTATTTGTCTGACGTAATCAGGTCGAAATTACCTGAAGCAGAGGCTATTGCTGGAGTTGCGACTGCTGGCATTCCACAAGGTGTTTTGGTTGCAGAATCATTGGATTTGCCGTTTATGTACGTAAGATCGAAGCCTAAAGGTCACGGTATGGAAAATTTGGTCGAAGGTAAATTAGTGAAAGGTCAAAAAGTAGTGCTGGTTGAAGATTTAGTTTCAACAGGTGGAAGTTCTATAAAGGCAGCGGAGGCATTGCAAGCTCAAGGTGCGGACGTTTTAGGGATGGCGGCTATTTTTACATATGGTTTCGATGTTGCGGTTGAGAATTTCAAAAATGCAGGAATTAATTTAGTTTGTTTAAGTGATTATCCCCATCTTCTGGAAGAAGCATTAGCAAAGAAATTAATTAAAACTGATGAATTAGCCACTTTGAAAGAGTGGAGAGATAATCCTTCAGAGTGGAGTCCAGCCAAATAGCCCAGCCCCTCGCCCCCAAAGGGGGAAAACGCACGGAATTAATTTTGTATTTTAATTAATGTTTTAATACTTGAATTGCTTTAATAATCGAATGATATTAAATTGTGACAAAGTTGATATATTATTTTGTGGAATCAATTCCCCCTTTTGGGGTTAGGGGGCGTTTTATATTTGAAATTACAATTGCCAAAAGTATTGTAGCAACTCCCACCCATTGTAATCCTGTAACTTCTTCTGCTAAAAGCCAACTTGAAAAGAAGACGGCAACAGGTAGTTCCGCTGAACTTAAAATGCTACTGAGGCCTACTCCCGTTTGCGGGATTCCATACGCGTAAAATAGAGGCGGTATTACAGTTCCAAATAAGGCGAAAATCAAGCCCCATAACCATAAACCAGCTGTCAAACTACCATTCCATAAAAATTCAGGTGGAAATATGGCAAAAATGAAAAGACAAGCGCCTGTAATCATCATAGCACTTTTTTGCACGGGTATCAAAGCATTTCCAACTCTTCCATTTGCCCAGATAAAAACGGCATAGAAAAAGCCAGCCAAGAATCCGAACCCGATTCCTTCCAAGCTAAAAGGTATATTATCTAGACTGTAAACATTTCCCGCTAAATATGTACCGAAGAGAATGAAGACTACCGAAACCCACTGCATTCGTGTCGGGAATTTTCTATGAATAATTATTTCTAATAACATGCTGATCCAAGTGAATTGCATTAATAAGAGAATTCCAATGGAAGCTGGTAATTCTTGGATGGATTTATAATAGCATAAACTTACCAAGCCGGTGCTGATTCCAGTTAACAAAACCTTCCAGCTGTTTTTCCATGTGAATTTGAATTTAATGGCCCCAAATAAAGCTCTCCCTGCTAAAATCAACCATAGAATCACAGCTCCAAAAAATACTTGTGCACCTGTAACTTCTGCTAAGGTGAATCCTTCTTCGTATGAAATTTTTACTAGAGTGGTCAAAACTCCAAAACTACAAGCACCTAAAAAAACTAATATTGCTCCTCTTATCATTCCTTTTATTTTTTGGACTGCAAAAATGAGGAAATTTTAGATATTTGAATTAGGATTGTGGAAATATAAAATGATTCTCTAGGTTGGGCTTTTTCTATGATTGGTTTTTATCCGTTTTTATGAAGCCATTCAATTTAAATACAAGATGATTTTAACCATCAAAAGACAGAATAGCTCGATTAAAAATCTAAGCTTTTTGATCAACTTTTCCTTCAATCACTAGTCTTTACTAATATCGGGTTGGCTATTTACATCAAATCCAAATACATCGTTTCTGGCGTAATGACCAATCACATCAAAATCCATTTTTGCTCTGATGATTTCGTCATGATCGATTTCAGCGGTCAATAATCCTTCTTCATTGTACAAAGGACCAGCTAATACTTCCCCTAAGGGAGATATAATAACACTTCCACCTCTTGATAATACTTCTGGACGATCTTCTGCTAATTCTTTTTGCAGATGTTCAGGATAGTCGCTTTTCCTGATAAATTGATTAGATCCAATCACGTAGCACCTACCTTCACAAGCAATATGGATCAAGCTACTATTCCAGCTGTCTCGTGAATCAGCAGTAGGAGCCACATAAATTTCAATACCTTTTTGATACATAGCCATTCTTGCTAAAGGCATATAGTTTTCCCAACAGATCAGGCCGCCAATCTTACCTAGAGAAGTGTCAAAAGTAGATAGGCTTGTTCCATCGCCTTCTCCCCATACTAATCTTTCCGCTGCAGTAGGCTTTAATTTGCGATGTTTCCCCATCAATGATCCTTTATCAGAAAAATAAAGTAGTGTGCAATACAAAGTTTTACTTATCGTATCTTTCTCCGTAATGCCGATAGTGATATACATTTCATATTCTTTAGCCCATTTGGCAATCTTTTGAGTTTCGTCAGCGCCAACTTCTACGCTGTTCTCCCAATATTCTCTAAATTGGTCACGCCCTGCTTCTGTTCGACTACCAACTACAGTACCAAAACCCAATCCAGCTGGATAAGCAGGAATAAAGCTTTCAGGAAAAACCAATAATTGGACATCCTGTTTCGAGGCTTTTTGAATCCAATTTAATACAATATCCATAGTTTTGGATTTATTGAATAGGGCAGGAGTAGCTTGAACACAGCCTACTTTAAATTTCTTCATGCTAATAGTTTTTTAGTTCGTTTTTTCAAAAATATTTAATTGCTTTGGCAATAGTTGAAAAGATTTTCTATGATATTCAGTTATACCGAATTTCTGAATGCCTTCTCGGTGTTGGCGAGTTGGGTATCCCACATTCCGTTCCCAACCGTAATGAGGATGAATAGTAGCTAAATCTCTCATGAAATTGTCTCGATATTCTTTTGCTAAGATGGAAGCTGCGGCAATGCTGAAATATTTACTATCTCCTTTTATGATACATTCATGAGATAATCCAGCATAGGGTGTAAATCGATTCCCGTCAATCAATAAGAAATCAGGTTTTCGTGTTAACTGGTCTAATGCTTTGTGCATGGCCCAAAAAGATGCTTTTAAGATATTGACTTCATCAATTTCTTCAGGACTGCACTCAGCTATGGCCCAGGCAATGCTTTGCTCTTTAATGACATCTACCAATTCTGCTCGTTTCTTTCCACTCAATTTTTTGGAATCAGTAAGATAAGGATGCTTGAAACTCTTGGGTAAAATCACTGCTGAAGCCACTACTGGTCCGGCTAAACAGCCCCTTCCCACCTCATCACAACCAGCTTCAAAATTATTTTTTTTATCAAAGTAAGCTTTTAGACTCATTTTTTAACTTTAAATAAATAACCTAAACCAAATGCGATAAAGCTTTGCTGATATTCCACCAAACTATTGGTTTGTTGAACCATATCAAAACCTGCATGGACATCCAATTGAAGTTTTGGATTAATTAAGTAAATAAGTCCCCCATCAAAGTAATTTAAGGGGGTTCTTGATTCTGATAAGAAACCATATATTTCCGCATAAATCGATAATTTTTGATTCAAACTATACCCACTGTTGACGGTGTATCTCAGTCGGCCAAAATCATTAAATCGCTTATCATATCCTAAATTCCCCATGAGATACCATTCAGGGTTTAGTTGATATTTGGAAGTTAATTGGATTCTGTAAAAATTATTTCTTTCAAAGGTTTCAGGACTGAATGTATTAAAGCCATATTCTGCAACTATTGCTGTTTGAGGTTTTAGTCCAGATTCCTGCAGTAAATCAATTTTCGTCCCCACTACAACCGGTCCAGAGAAACTTTGCCAAATAAATTGAGGGCTTTGCCCACCTTCCAACAATCTTTCACTTTGATAAGATTGACTTAAACGCAATTCTAAGCCCTCTAGTAGTCCGTATTTCAACAATGTGTTATTCCAATTAATGAGTTGAAGTCTATCGGTTGGATTCACCGTTTCACTTTCAAAGGAAAAGCCTGCTTCAATTTGAAAATATCCTGACGGAATAGTTTTAGGATATTCTGAGAACCCTGGCCGGTCAGTGGCAATTTGAATACTGTCTTCCTGTGCGTTTGCAAAGAATGAAATACTGATTAAGATAACTAAATAGAAATATCTCATGGATTGGTTATTAAGAAATGCAAGTTAATAAAAATCCATTGTTCATAGAATATTGTTTTTTTTGACAAACCTTTTTCTAGAAATTTAGTAATCTAATTATATATTTTATATTTGCATTAATAATAATTTAGATTAATCTAAAAATAATTCATGTTAAGATCTTTACTGTTCATAATCAGCTTTATAACTGCAGCCAGTACTTCAATAGCTCAGGAAGTCAGACTACTCATAGAAGATGAAAATGGAGCTCCATTACCTTTTGCCACAGCTTATGATAATGATCTTGGATATGGAGCGACAGCTGATGAAAATGGTGTCATTTCGCTAAAAGTAGAGAAGGGAAGTACATTAATCTGGATTTCCTATGTCGGCTATCAGAAACGCGAAATTGAGGTAGAGAAAATGGACCTCAGTAAATCACATACTATTCGACTCTTACCTGATAAGTTAGGTTTAAATGAAGTGGTCGTCAGTGGGCAAATGCAAGCAAGAAGCTTGAGGAATTCGCCTGTAAAAGTTGAAGTTTTTAAAGCAGATTTTCTAAATGATTTTTCACAAGGATCAGGAAATTTGATGGAAAATATTTCGATGGTCAATGGGATTCAAGAAAATGTCGCTTGTGGTGTTTGTTATACCAACGAAATCAGCATCAATGGCCTACAGGGTGCTTATACCTCTCTCTTGATTAATGGAATTCCAATTTATGGGAATTTAGCAACCGTTTATGGACTCAATAGTATTCCCACAGATATGATGGAAAAAGTGGAAGTGGTGCGTGGTCCTGGTTCTACGCTTTATGGATCTGAAGCTATGGCAGGGGTAATTAATATTATAACTCCACATGCGGAAAGAAACAGTATAAAGCTTAATTCAAGCTATTCGCAGTTTGGAGAGTGGAAAGGAAATATCATTGCGCAGCATGGAAAAGATGAATGGAAACATTTTTCAGGAGTGCATTGGGATATGGCCAATCGTTTCGTAGATCAAAATGGAGATTTGTTTTCAGACATAGCACTGAGAGATCGATTTTCTGCTTTCAATTTTTCAGAAAATAAAAAGAAGCAATTCTCTTTAGGGGGCAAATATTACTTTGAAGACAGAAGAAATGGGGTTTTGGAATATGTCAGGGACAGGAACTATAAACAATTAAGAGGTAGTGACCAGGTGTATGGCGAGAGTATTTTTACTAACCGCTGGGAATTATTCGGTGATAAAAAATATGGAGACAGCCCTTTTAGATTACAATTTTCTGCTAGTCAGCATTGGCAAGATAGTTATTATGGAGATACTTTTTATGAAGCCCAACAGCATCAAGCATTTGCCAATTTCATTTATGAAAATGAGCTAGGAAACCATAATCTTTTATCAGGTTTTAGCCAAAGAATAACGTACTATGATGACAACTCTCCAGCTACAGAAAATGAGGGTAGTAATCAACCGGATTTACAAATTGTTCCTGGTATTTTCGTGCAGGACGAATGGACAATTAATGAGAATTGGAAAGCATTATCTGGTGCTAGAGTAGACTACTATAATCGACATGGATTTATTTTTTCTCCTAGGCTCAATGTTCAATACCAGCTAAGCGAGTGGACAAATTTCCGTTTCAATAGTGGGACCGGTTTTAGAATAGTAAATTTGTTCACTGAAGACCATGCTTTTGTTTCTGGACAAAGAGAATTATTGATAACGGAAGATTTAGATCCAGAAAGGTCCTTTAACGTTGGACTTGGATTCCAACATGTTTATACTTTTGGTAATCAACAGGGAAGTATTGAGTTGGATGGTTTTTATACTTACTTCACCAATAAGATCATCCCTAATTATGAAACGCCTGGTTTTATTATTTACGCCAATTCGGAGGCATATGCCTACACTCGCGGCTTGAGTGCCAATATAAACCATCAACTTGGCGCAAGGCTTTATCTAAATGTAGGTGCTCAATGGCAGAATGCTCGGCAGGCAGTACTTAGTGAAAATGATATTCTGGAAGAAAGACCAATTATGTACTCGCGAGATTGGTCAGGAGTGGGATCATTAGAATATAGTTTTCCATTCGATATAAAATTAAATTATAGCTTCAACTGGAATGGGCCCACCGCCATGCCAGAAGTGTTTGATGTTAATGTCAATGGGGAAATTGAAAGAAGGAGAGCTGTTTTATCTCCTGCTTTTGCAATACATAATCTTAAAATTAGAAAAGAATTTAAGCGAATTGAAGTATTTGCTGGTGTTCGGAATATATTCGATAATGTTCAGGAAATATCGCCTCTGAGCGGGACGAAAGATGAAACAACCCCATTGGGCTTCGGGGAGTTTTTTGACACCGCTTATAATTACGGAAGTGTGATGGGACGGAATTTTTTTGTAGGATTTGATTGGAGTTTAAATTGATAGAATACTTAAAAAATTACATCCTTTTATTTTTTAAGTATATTTCTAAAGTCAGGTCAAGACAAGCTTTGATGATGTCTCTCTACTATTTGTATTGAGGTTAAGCGGTTATTTCCTATAACTTTAATCTTATAATAATCATATCATTAACTTTATTAAGATGTTGTTATTTAGGACTTTAGAAAAAAATCTAAAGTTCCAGAATTAATGTCTAACCGCAAAAAATCTAGTTTGGTCGTTTTTTTCATAAATCTTGACGATTAAAGGCAACTTATGTGCCTAAAATTACTTTTATTTGATATTTGGATAGTATATTTGCAGTTAGCTTACATGAAAATGAGAACCATTATGAATAGATTCTACTTTCTACTTACAATTATTTCGGCTGGGCTTTTGTCCTCCCTAAGTGTAAATGGCCAGACAGGACCAGCTGGAATTGGTAATGCAACTGGGGCATCAGGGCAAGCTGAAAACTTTTTATGGTTGGATGCATCAACTATAGGTGTTGCGGATGGAGCAGACGTAGCCAACTGGAGTGATATTTCAGGAAATGGAACAGTTTTTTCTGCTTCTTCTTCAGGTAATTTGCCAGACTATCAATTAAGTGCCATCAATGGACTTCCGGTAGTAGACTTTGATGATACAAATTCAGAAAGATTGGTAGTCAATCCTTTCAATAATATGGCATCAGATGAAATTTCAACTATTATCGTGTTTGCAACTGCAAATAATAATGAAGCGGTTTTATCTTATGCTATTCCATCGTCAAATAATGAATATTTGCTTTTTAATCCAGGTAATATTGGAACCTATGTAACTGGACCGAATAATGCAGGTGGAGACTTTAGTGATGGGGTTTCTACTTTTAATATTTTTACCTCTGTTTGGAATTCCAGTGGAGGTACGCTAGAGCATTTTAAAAATGGCTCCAGTGTGAATACCGGATCAATTGCTAATGGAAACTCGATAACCAATGGAGGCTCACTTGTTATCGGTGGTGAGCAAGATGCAGTTGACGGAGGGTACGATGCAGGCCAGGATTTCAGTGGCAAAATCGCTGAAATAATTGCATATAAAAAATCCTTAAACGAAGCGGAAAGATTAATAATTGAAAATTATTTGTCAGAAAAGTATAGTATCACAATCGGAGTGGATCTATTTTCGTTGCGAGATGGTGCTTACACTACTGACCTTAGAGGTATAGGCACGGCAGATGGATCGGAGAAATTTTCTGAATCAGGTTTTTCTGATGCTCTTAAAATTGATGAAGCTAATAATTCCTTAAATGGAATAGACGAGTACGCATTATTTGCACATGATAATACGACACATGCCGAAAATGTATTGACTGAATTAGGGGAACCTGAAATTGATGATCGTTGGGCTAGAAGTTGGTTTATCGAGAATTCTGGAACGGTTAGTGCAGAATTAATTTTCGATTTTGGTAATGCTGGATTAACTATTGGAAGCGCAACTGATTACGTACTATTATACAGGCCAGATTTAGTAAGCGATTTTAGTCGCCTGAGTGTCAATAGTTATGCCGTACAAAATTCCGATCAATTAATAATCGATGCAGGAAATACTAATTTAAATACGGGCTATTACACCATCGGAAGAGGGGAGCAGTTGATTCCAGGAAATATCTATTCTTTTCAAAGTGGTGACTGGAATGACCCACTGACATGGACAAGAGATCCGTCTGGCGCTTTAAGGACACCCTTAGGTGGTGTTTTACCTACAAATGAAGATAATATTACTATTTTAGCAGGGGATGTCGTGACAATGGATTCAGATGATAATGATGCTTTAAATCTTACTGTTAATGAAAGATTGGTAATAGGAAATACATCTGGTCACGACTTTACTAACATAGCAGGGGGCGGGACAATTAGCATTGCAGGTGATGCCTCCAATAATGATAATTTTCCATCAGGATCGACCGGTCTTTTTGCTGATTCAATAGTTGGTGGTACTGTAGAAATTATTGGCTCTGCAATTAATCTTAATCAAGATAGGATTTACAATAATGTTGTCCTCAATCTTGATAATTCTTCAGATGTTGCAGTTCTTACATCAGACTACACGTTGTTTGGAGATTTAACATTACAAACCGGTGAGTTTTCCATTAATAACAACTTAGCTACCAATAGTCTAGAGATAAGTACGTATGGAGATGTACTGGTTGAAGCAGGAGCCTCTTTTACCACTGGATCAGGAAACGCTAGACATGAGTTTAATTTTTATGGTGATTTATCTGTTTCGGGTACTTTAGCTTTTACAAATAGGATTGCTCCAAATTATGGCGTAGAAGCGAATGACGGAATAGTGGATGCTAACTTTATCAACGACACTAAGAATCAGGCGGTTGATTGTGATGGTGTTAGTAATTTCTACCGAATAGAGGTTGATAAAGGAGATGATCAAACTTATATTTTAGACATTAATGCTAGTTCGGCTACCAACTTTAATCTATTCGGACCGGCTGATTACGGCCATGGTTCGGTAGCTCAATTAACAACAAACGATAATGCATTAGGATTGTTAAGAGGTACTGTCCGACTAAATAACAATGTTGATGTTCCTGTATTAAATAACGGGGGCAATTATAATATTTCGGAAGCAGCACGACTGTGGATCAACGGTGGCTCGGCAGCAAAACCAAATGGAACAGCTATAGTGCCTTACGGTACTATTCAATTATCGGGTGGTACAATGGATGCACCGATCAATAGTGGAATTACTACTCGGGCCAATGGAAACATCGTTGTTTCTGGTGGTGTGATGACAGTTAATCAAATCAGAACGTCAGTTAATGGACCTGAAAATATAGGCGGGTATACGCAATCAGGAGGTACAGTTAATGTAACGGGTAATAATATCTCGACTAGCTATTACGCTTTCAGTTTAACTTATCCTGGTAATACCTTTAATATGTCTGGTGGGACGCTCAACGTCTCAGGTGCAAGAACCGGTGCAAATACAGGTGGAATCTTCATTGCAAGCACAGCAGGTAATCAAAACGTTTCCGGTGGTACTATCATCATGGAAATTAGCCGAAATGATAATTTTAAATTAGCTTCAAGAGCGCCATTTTGGGACGTTATCATGCGTAAAACGGCTGGATCAGGTACTGAGGTAGACCTTATTACCGGAGCGTCTGGTACCGGCGGTAATGTTACGAATATTGTAAATCCTGACTTGCTAGTCTTGAATGATCTTACGATAGAAGATGGTGTGACTTTTGACCACAATGGAAATGATGTAACAATAGGTAGTAATTTTACTATAGAAAACGCAGCTGATTATGTTTATGATATCAGTAAACCCAATACAACCTCATTTGTAGGTACAGACAATGCTATTTTAACCTTTCTTAACAAGACCGGCGGTCCAGAAGATGAGCAACTATTCTGGAATGTTTTAGTTGATAGACCTTCCGGAAAAAAGATCTCATTTGAATCAGGCAAAACCAATAGGAGCGATAATGAAAACAACCTTTTTAGAATTGAAGGTGATTTTTTCAAAGTTTTAAGTGGTACAGTCGATCAAGGGTCACACAGTATTAGAATGTATGCAGATACTTTAGTCAATTATGATGAAATTACTGTCTTTAACCCTGATTTACCTGATGTTTCAGAAGAATTCTATGAAAACGATATCTTAAAATTAAGGGATGATGGCGGGTCAACTGTTTTTATTACAGCTGATACAAGTAGATTTGGAGCTGTAAAACTGAATAGTGGCGCAGAAATAATTGACCTAATAAGTGATTTAAAAATTGACTATTTACAATATAAACACGGTAGGATTAATTTAGATATCCATAATCTGACCATTGACGTTCTAGCGGTTGATTTAACTAATGAAGCAAATGGACCAAATGGAAGTGGGGAATTTAGCGTAGAAGATATGTTTATCACCGCTGGAAATGCGTCTGATGGAGGATTATCCTTAAAGGTAAATGCAGATGGTACAAATCCAGGTTTTATAAACAATGATGAAGGGAATACCAATGGAAATCCTCGGGTTTTTTCTTTTCCAGTTGGAACTGGAACAACAGGCGATAATGCAACCTCTGAATTTACTCCAGGAAATATTAGGCTTTTATCTGCTACAGATGAGGGATATATGACAGTAATTCCAGTAACCAAAAAGTTAGCAACAGCTGGGCCCTATCCTTTAGGGAATGATATTTCAGACAGGTACTGGATAGTTGATTATCGGGATTTCACTACAGTACCGGTTGTCGAAAGACTTCGATTCAGATCTGTAGAAAGGGATGACCCCACTGGCGGTAATCCTAATTCTTTCCCGAATAATTACGTGCCTGGGTATGTATTAGAAAGTGATCCATTTACAAGAACTGCAGAAGCAGAAGCTGGTGCACCGGGTTCGTCCGGTATTGATAATGTTGATGCAACAAATATCAGGATTTTCTTCTGGGGAAATGAAGGCGGAGGTAATCCAGCTGGTGGGTTTGATTTGATCAATGCGGCATATACGGCAGGCGATGCAAGCAAATTTGTAGGTGCACCAGAGATTTTTTATACCAGACTTAGCAATGGTTCAAGTTGGTACAATAGGTTTTGGAACGATAACAATAACTGGTCATTTGTAGCCCACGATGGCGCTGGGAATAATGCAGCAAGACCGTCCGCTGGAGATTTTCCCCAAGCAGGTGATATAGCTGTTATAGGATATGGTGGATACGATGGTTCAGGAAATATCAGACATTCTATCAATGTACAGAATGGTACTACAGTGGATGTTGCGAGAATCGTATACGAAAATCCTTTTAATAATAGTAATAGACTCGTCTTGCGTGATAATGCAAATATTAATTTTGACATTATAACTGGTACAGGTGGTACATTTATGCAGAGATATGACGTTGGGAATACACAAATAATCACGGGTGATTTTGGATCTTTTTATAACAATGAAAATTTTGTATATGCTTATTATTTGGATAATAATGGAACCTTTAATATTACTCCACCTACTAACACTTTCCCTAATTTACGTGTAGAAGGTGGTAATAGTAATAGGATTGCTATTTTCCAAAGTGATATAGTCGTTAATAACGATTTCATTGTGGACGGAAATACTACCGTCCGCACTAATAACGATGCAGAGGGTGATATCACCGTCATAGAAGATTTGAGAATTGGTGGATATCTTGGTGGGAATTTTATTTTCAATGATGGTCAAGAAAGAACAGTGGAGGTCGGTAGACTAAGATTTATTGGTTCAGCAGGATCTTCAAATTTGACAGTTGATAATACGACTAATAATGGTTTAAGACATAGGCTGATAGTAAACGATGATATCATTCAAGAAAGACCTGGAAATTTTGACTTAAGTAGTGGGTCTGGAGTAAATGATAACAATGTTATCATAGAGTTTTCTGGTGAAGGGAATCATAGTTATTCAAAAACTAACGGAAATGTTGCTGATTTTTATAAAATAGTAATGAACAAACAGGGTGGACTTGGAAGCTCTTTTACTATTCAAGAAGACTTTAATCTGTTGACAGCTTCGAATACTTTTTCACCATTAGAAATAAATGAAGGTATTTTAGTTTTAAATAATATCGGTATAGATATTACTGTTTTAAATGGTGATTTGGATTTATCAATACCAGCTCGTTCAGGTTTCAATATTGCACAAGGTATTGTGAGAATAAATGGAGATGATTCAGGAATATTGCTTAATGGATCTTTGCTAATAGAAGGAGGTACCCTCGACATGGATGATGCCGGAGGCAATGGAAATAATTTTATAGAGTATTCAGCTTCAGGTAATGCCATTTTAGAAATTTCAGATGGTGTCTTAAATGTTGGATCACAAATTAGGCCAATCACCACAGCAAATACCGGGATTTTAAAATATAGACAGACTGGAGGAGATGTTCGCATTGGAACTCAGGCGGGGCCAGAAGGAACCAGAGGAATGCTCCAAATCTACAATGTAGGGAGTGAATTTACCTTTACAGGCGGAACACTCGCAATAGAAAGACATCAGACAACACCTACTATAGCTGCTCTATTCTTAGACCCAGATGTTTCGGAAATCACAGAAACTATAAATGTGTTTGGTGTTAGCACTCCAGTGGGTCAAACTGATTTTGGAATCAATTCAACGGTTGCATTAGCAGGTTTAAATATAAATGGAACAAATAATCCTATTGCTTTTATTGCTATTAATCCTTTAACTATAGATGGTAACATCTTCATTGAATCTGGAGCAAGCTTTAACGGTAATGGGATTACCTTAACGCTTAATGGCGATTACGAAAATGATGGTGCATTTGATGCCCAGAACAACGAGGTTATTTTTTCAACTGAAAGCAATCAGGAATTACTGGGAACGGGGACAAATAATTTCTTTAGGTTTACGAAGACAGGAGCGGGTAGCTTAAATGTCAATAATAATATTGAGATTAATGATTTGTTTACTATTTCAGATGGTAATTTGAATGATGGAGGAAATGAAATTACCTTAAGAGCAGATGCTGTTATTGACGGGGAGCATAGCAGCTCTGGTGGCAACGGATTGGTTTTTGCCGGGTCATCAAATCAAGAACTACGTAGGTCTATTTCGGGTACAGGAGTCTTAGGAGTAGTTTCAATTAGTAACTCAAATGGAGTGACTATTCCTGATGGGAATGGTTATAATTTTAATATTAATGGTGGTTTAAGACTAAATGGCGGTGTTTTCGAAGTAGGTGGATCAAATATATTATTGGGACAGTCAGCCGATATAGTTGCAGTACAGCCATTTTCTGTTTCTAATATGATCAAAACTAATAGTTCATTTGCAGATAAAGGAGTCGGCAAAACTTTTCCAGCAGGAACGACCTCTGATTTTACATTTCCATTGGGGCAGACGTATTATACGCCTGTTGTTTTGGATTTAAGTACAGGCGCAAATAGCTCTGGAACAACTGTTGGGACTATATTTGTCAATCCTGCCAACGAATATCATCCAACAGTTGATGATGGTGATGATAATTTAGGTTCTGATATAGATAATGTGCTACAATATTATTGGACATTGACTGCACAAGGCATCAATAATTTTTCTTCAGATGTAACATTTCAATATAATGATGCACTTGTGCTTGCTGCGGAAGGAGGATTGGATGAAACAGATTACATTGCCGCAAGAATTCTTGCATTTGACAATGCGATGAATGAAATCAATAAATTTGGTACAGTAGAAGTAGATGAAATTGGTAATAGGATAGCTTTTAATTTCAACGGAGATAATTCAAATGGAATTAGTGGTGATTACTTTGCAGGCATTGATCAAGCAATTCCTGATAATGTAGTTACGTATGTAGTTCAAAATTCAACCACTGGGGATATTAAATTTAGCAGTACCTATACAACTGCTTTACCCCAAAATGGAATTCCTCCATCCGGTGCTGTAATTGAAATACCTGCAGGGAGTACGCTTCAACTACCAGATAGTAATATTCGATTGTATAAAACTATCTTAAATGATGGTGCTACTCTCGAGGTTATTAATTCAACTAACCATAGATTAGGAATTCTCGAAGGTACGGGAACATTGAAAATTATAAGTGATGGTATCAATGCTACTCTACCTGCCTTTTCAGGAGACTTTTTATCTTGCTCTGGTGGTGGTCTAGAATATGCTGGTACAGGAAGCTATTCTGTGCTAGGCGGAATTTCTACTTTAAGAACTTTAACCTTAAGTGGCTCAGGTGATAGAAATTTTCCTAGTAATGATGTTACAATTTGTGAGGACTTGGTTGTTGATGGTCCTGTTTTTAATGCTTCCACTAATAGAAGAGTTGTTGTAAATGGTTCTTCGACTATCACCTCTGGAACTATAAATTTGGCAGGAAATGGAGTTTTTAATACACTTGGGGACTTTATGTTTAATGGAGGCGTCTTGAATGGAAATAATTCGAGAAGGGTAAATATTTTGGGTGATATGATCATTGATGGGGGAACTGTTAATTTAGGTAGTTCTGCACTAGAATTCAGGGTGTTTAGAGGTCTGACTTACAATAGTGGTTCTTTCAATGCTGCTGGTTCTGGTAATGCTACTTTTATATTTATTTCCAACTCAGGAGGAAACTTTGAAAATACAATTAGTGGAGACTTTACTGGTTCCAATGCCTTTCGTAATTTGGCAATAGAGAAAAATGGGGAAGGAGAAAATGTAGTTTTAAATTCTGATATTGAAGTGCTTGGTGCATTGACTCTAAGTGATGGTTTAGTAATAGCAAACGGAAATGAAGTTATCCTAGGCGCAGCAGCTACAGTTTCACCTTCTAGAGGTAAAAGCAATTCTTACATCACAGGCAAGGTATCTAAGCCTCTATCTGCTGGTCAGAACTTTGCTTTTCCGATTGGTAGTGCGAATAGATGGAGGCCAGCAACTCTTAATGGTGTAAATGGAGGGTTTACTTGGGAAGCGCAGTTCTTCGAAGGTGATGTCGTGACGGATGTGGCAGTAGTTGATGATATGAGTTCTTCAGATCCTGATATTGAGACCTTGCAACAAGGTGAATATTATGTGATCTCTGACAATGCAACTGGAGGTACAGCTTCAAGTGTTGATTTATCGTGGGGCTCTGAAACGGATGTGGCATCCGGTTCTTCCGATAGGGGTCAGTTGACTGTAATGGTTTACAATACTGCTACGAGCGAGTGGGATAATCTAGGAGGAACTTTTCCATCGGGTCTCGGTACACAAAACCAAGGGATTGTGAGATCTGCCTCTCCTCAGTCTTTTAGTGAGAAGATTTTTATTATGGGCTCAACAGATCCTGCTAATCCTTTACCAGTAGAACTGACTTATTTCGCTGCTGAAAATAATGGAAGCAGAGTTGATCTAAAATGGCAAACAGCCTCTGAGAAAAGCAATGATTTCTTTGAGGTGCAGCGTTCTTTTGATGGTAAAGTGTTTGAAGTTTTAGGTATAGTAGAAGGAGCTGGTGATTCCAAGGAAACTATTGATTATGATTTTAAAGACTACTCTCCTTTAGCTGGAGATTCTTACTACCGTCTCAGACAGGTCGATTATGATGGTATGTTTGAGTATTCGGAAGTAGTAAGAGTGAATAGGGAACAAAAATCTGACTTAATTGCAGTTCCGAATCCAACCCAATCTCAGAATATCAAATTGAGATTATCAGGTTTCCATGGAGAGCAAAAAATTCAGGTTTCAATCTTTGATATGCAAGGACGAAGACATTATGAAGCAATTCATAATCCTGCAGATTTCAGTAAACCGCTTCCAATTGACAAGCAGTTAAATTCTGGTATTTACATAGTGGATGTAAAACAAGGTAATATTAGGAAAAAAGTGAGATTGATGGTGAAATAAATCCTTTTCCCATCCTTACAGTAGAATAAAAGAAATGCACTTTTCGATTTAGAGAAGTGCATTTTTTATATTCCTTTTTTGAATAATGAAGCTAATAAAAATTGAAAAGCCCACCATTTTTGATGGTAGCGTATTTGCCCATCCACTATTGTCGCAACTTTTTTTCCAGAAATTACTACATTGATTTTCTGGCAAATGTTTTTGCTGAATTTTACGTAGCTTTTAAATTTTAGGTAACTACGTAGTGGGAAAATAACAGCTGATGAAGATGATATTGTGATATTTATAACATTATCATCGCTTTTGACGGTGATTTTTTCAGCTTCACTATCAAGTTCTAAATCAGCTGTTACTTTGACTCTCTTCATTTCGATTCTGTAGTGATACTCAGCTTTCCATTCATCGTCCACTCAGTTTTTTCTTCAGAGCCCGCTGCTTTTGGTACTCCGATTTTGAAATCACTAAAATCATAATTAATTTTCGCGTTTCTGCCAGTTAGCTTGTCGTATAGTCCAATGGCTAAGTCTGGCCAGCTTTGTGTGTCTTCTGTTTTACTCATAGTTTTTATATTTAATTTACTATTGTAACAGATCATAACAAATATTGTTTAATATTTATATCAAAAGATTAAACAAATATAATCAGAGGTAAGAACAAAGCTTTAAATATTCTTTCAACTAATCGGTCAAAGGATTTTATTCTGTCAAAATCCCACTTAATTTTACAATATGCTTTCTATTAATAATTTAGACTACTACATAGGCGACAGGCCTTTATTTGATAATGCATCTTTACATATCAAACCCAAAGATAAAATAGGGTTAATTGGTTTGAACGGACAGGGAAAATCGACTTTATTAAAAATTATCAACGGTGATATTACTCCTGATAAAGGGGAGGTACAGATGAGTAAAGACTGCACCATTGGTTTCCTAAACCAAGATTTACTGTCTTTTCAATCTGAAGATAGTATTTTACATGTAGCCATGCAGGCTTTTAAAGAAGCATTGAAATTGCAGGATAAAATTGATACCATTCTAAAGAAAATGGAAGAAGATTATTCTGATGATTTAGTGGATAAATTAACCAAGGCCCAAGAGCAGTTTGAAATGATGGAAGGCTACAGTTTGCAGGCAAAGGCGGAGGAAATCTTGGAGGGTATTGGCTTTAGAACTGAAGATCTTAGTCGTCCCCTTAAAACTTTTTCTGGGGGCTGGAGAATGAGAGTGATGCTAGCAAAGCTACTTTTAGAAAAGCCTTCGCTATTGATGCTGGATGAGCCCACAAACCACTTAGATTTACCTTCTATCCAATGGATAGAAAACTATCTAAAGTCTTATGAAGGGGCCTATATTATAGTTTCTCACGACAGAGAGTTTCTAAATAGAACCATCGAACTGACAGTTGAAGTAGATCAACAGCAATTGAATTTGTATTCTGGTAACTGGAGTTTTTATAATGAAGAGAAAGCACTAAGAGCTGAATTGCAACAAAATGCTTATGAAAATCAGCAGCAGAAAATTAAGCAAACGGAGCAATTTATTAGCCGTTTCCGCTCAAAAGCAACCAAAGCAAAGCAAGTGCAGTCAAGAGTAAAATCTCTCGATAGAATGGATAAAGTGGAAGCAGTGGTGGATAATAATGCAACCATTAATTTTAGCTTTAAAATCAATAATAAATCAGGACGCCATATAGTTAAGTTAAATGAAGTTTCTAAGTCATATGGGGACATTAAGATTTTAGAAAATACAGATGCTCATATCGAGAGAGGCGATAAGATTGCTTTAATTGGTGCCAATGGTAAAGGTAAATCTACTTTGCTGAGGATAATTGCAGGACAAGAGATGATAGAAGGGAAAAGAGAAGAAGGATACAATGTAGAGTTTGGATTTTTTGCTCAGCACCAATTAGAGTCATTGAATGTTCAGAATGAGATTTTAGATGAATTAAAGCAAGCTGGAAGTGATCGAACTGAAATGGAGCTTAGGAATTTGTTGGGTTGTTTCCTTTTCCGAGATGAAGAGGTTTTTAAAAAAATTAAGGTATTGTCAGGAGGGGAGAAGTCGCGTGTTGCTTTATCTAAAACGATGATCTCAAATGCTAATTTCTTGCTGCTGGATGAGCCAACGAACCACTTGGATATGCAGTCAGAAAATATCTTAATTCAAGCCTTACAGCAATATGAAGGTTCTTTCATCACGGTATCTCACAATAGATATTTCGTTTCCAATGTCGCGAATAAAATCTGGTGGATTGAGGACTATCAAGTAAAGGAATATCCTGGGACTTATGATGAGTTTCAGGATTGGTTTGCCAAGAGAGAAGCTGCAAAGGCAGAAGATAAAGCTTTTGAACAGGAGTTGAAAAAAGAACAAAAAAAGGAAAAACAAGCTAAGCCAAGACATAATCTGGAAGATGCTGAATTGAAAGCCAAACAAAAGGAGCTTGCAAAAGTAGAAACACAAATTGAGAAGTTGGAAGCAGAGAAGAAAGTCTTAGAGGAAGAGCTTGCAAAGCCTAGTGTTTATGGCAATCCTGATAAGCTTTTTGAAGTCAATCAAAAGTTTGATAAAACCAATACTGAGCTAGAGGGATTAACAGAGCAATGGGAGGCTTTGGCTATGGAGTTGTAGTCTCCTTGGCCCCAAAAGTATAGCACCCAACCATTCAGCTGGCGGGAAAACCGCACAGACTTACTTCCGAGGAAACAATAGATTTTGTTACTAACTATTCTAATTACAAATTAAATTAAAGGAAACTCGATTAAATTAAAAGCATTATGTTTTTCGGAAGTAATTTCCCTTTTTGGGATCAGAGTGCTTGTCCGGGTGCTGTGCTAGGCAAATAGATCATAAAAGTGGTACCTTTGCCAATCTCACTTTCGATTTCCATCTTACCTTGGTTCATATCTACAAATTCTTTAACCAACTGCAGTCCTAAGCCTATTCCTTTTTCTCCTTCGGTTCCTTGGCTTCTTTCGAAATGATCTTCGGCTAATAGTAAATCAATCTTCGATTGGGGCATTCCAAGTCCACTGTCTTTGATTTTAATTACCGCATACGGACTCGCTTTTTCGGCTACTAATTGGATTTCGCCATTTTCCTCAGTGAATTTCAGAGCGTTGCTTACTAGGTTTCTTAAGATGGTTTTAACACTATTCATATCCGCCCATAATGTAATTGTTTCGGGAATATCTGTCCTCAGACGAATGCTTTTTGATTCTGCTATATTGAAAAATAAATCAATCAATTCATCAATTAAATTTTTCAGTTGTATTTTTTCAGGCTGATAAGGAATATTGCCACGCTGCGTTACAGACCAATCCAATAGATTGCTTAAAAGTGACGAAAGATTATTAACGGACTTGTCAAAAACAGTATGAATGTCATGTAAATCTTTCAAGTCTTGATTCAGAATACTCATCCCCATTATAGTGGATAAGCCTTTAAATGAGTTGACAGGGCCCATTAAATCATGAGCAATAATGGAGAGGAATTTCTCTCTTGTTACATTAATGGCTTCTAATTGATCTCTTTGCGCTTCAACCTCTTCTTTTCTTTCTTTTAATATTAAATTGAGTGTTTGTTTTCTTCTACTGTTGCGGTAGTAAAGGAAACTAGCAAGGCCTAACAGAAGTATAATTATAGCCATAGAGACAAATACGATATACTGATTTCTTTGCTTGGTTTTCAATAAGGCAATTTCAGTTTCTCGTTGCGATACTTCATATTCAGTCCTTAAATCCGCTATTTCCCTTATTTTTTCCTCATTATTAATACTGTCGCGGTACACCAAGTACTGACTTTGATGGAAGTAAGCTTTCTGGTAGTCATTTTGAGCATCATATAATTCAGATAATTTAAGATTGGCATCTCGAATTTGCCCTTTTAAAGAGTGTTCTTTCGATATATTAAGGCTATGTTTCGCATAGGCAATAGCACGTTCTAGATCACTGTTCTGTTTGTAAATGTCGGCTATATATAGATCGTAAGTGGCTATGGGATAAAAATCACCCATGTCTTTAAGGATAGTAGAGGCTAAATCCATTTTGTTTTTGGCAATTTGATGTTCGCCCTTCAAGGCATGTACCATCCCCATATTACCCAAGTTATAGGCAGTACCGATTAAATATTCTACTTTTTGGAATATTTCCCCTGATTCTTCGAAATAGAGGAGAGCTGAATCTAATTTATTTGCATTTCGGTACTCATCTCCAGCATTTAGCAAAACTGTTGCCAGAGTAACAGAGTCTTGCTCCTGGCGCAAAACCTTTATCGCTTTTTTGTAAAAAAAAGATGCGTTTTTATGATTATCATTCACTGAATAAAGATCGGCTAGCGCAGCATATGAACCACCTACCCCTGCTTGATAATTGGCTTTTTCAGCTGCTTTAGCTGCTTTGAATAGGGAATTTATAGCCGCTGAAAAATCTCCTTTTTCTCTTAAAATTTGACCTTTTTGTAGGTGACCTCTATAAAGATAGACAGGATTTTGAAGTGATTCAGAAAGTTGGATTAAGCTTTCGGAGTATTCAATTGCCTTATTAAGATCTCTTTCATTTGCAGCAATATTACGTAATAGCTCTAACCTAATTGTATCCTTTTTTGGATGCTGTTTAAGAACGGAGGATAGGCTATCGGCAATTTCTTGATTTTGACTAAAAGATGATGTAAAAGCAGTAAAAATCAGCCCGATAATTAAGGCTGATTTTATAATAATTTTAAAGAATAGGGGTTGCATTAATTATTTATTCTCAATTTTGGATCATCTACCAAAGCTTGATCTCCAATTTTATACGCAATAGTATAAGACTCTGAGCCTGTCGCATCTTTGCCTATAGTACCTGTCCAATCCGTTTTAGGGTCTTTTATATCTACTGGTGCAGGACCTTCCGAAAAAAGATTTTGACTTCCGGGCTTTGCAGTAATTCCAGTAATTTGATCTATTCCTCCATTAGGGTCTAATTTCCAAGTAACCGTATCCCCGTTCTTCACAGTGGTGGTGATAGTATCCTTACCAGCGTGACCTTCGTTATCAGTCAGGTAAAGATGATCGTTTCCTTCTTGTTTCTTAATGTTAATGATTTCAGTTGACATGTATATTTTGATTAAGTTTAAGTTTTTTCATTCGTAATATACATTCTTTAAGAATTAGTTAGAAAATAATTCGATAGAAAGTAATGAAACTTGTATGTATATACATAAATAATGGATTAGTGGCTCAGCGTTATCAGAATTTTGCTTAAGGTTTCTTTAGAGAATAAGATAACATTTTATTACTTATTCAAACTCTTACAAAGTTGATTTTGCATTGATGCCAGAAAACTGTAGGATTGTTTTGTAGAGCCACTAAGCATGATAAACTTTAAGTAAATTCCTTTCTATCTATATTCAGGATTTGGATGATCTTTATGCGAAGATGCATCCCATTCGGTTCTTTGATTACCGTATGCAGGAACTCCATTATGCGCTTTCAATATTTTAGCCATATGCATCAAATTCCAAGTCATAAAAGTAGTGTTTCGATTAGTGAATTCATTTTCTGGACCACCACTACCTTTATCCATATACGACTTACCCGGACCGGCTTCGCCTATCCATCCAGCATCGGCTTGCGGAGGAATAACATAACCTAAATGCTGCAAGCTGTACAAAACGTTCATGCTTACATGTTTGATACCGTCTTCATTGCCCGTCACTAAGCAACCACCTACACGACCATAGTAGGCATATTGACCATGTTCATTTGTTTCTCCTGAAAAGCCATATAATCTTTCAATCACTTGAGTAGCAATTGAAGATTTCTCCCCTAACCAAATCGGTGTTCCAATAACTAAAATATCAGCCTCCATTATCTTTTTTTGAATGGCCGGCCAATCGTCTTTCTCCCAGCCATATTCTGTCATGTCAGGGTAAACCCCGAAAGCAATTTTATGGTCAACGGCTCTGATGATATCCACATGAACTCCATTTTCCTCCATGATTTCAGCTGACATACTTATCAGCCCGGAAGTATGAGATTTTTCTGGTGATTTTTTTAATGTGCAATTGATGAAAACGGCTTTTAAGTCGCTAAAATCTGTCTTGTTTTCTTTATTCAGTTTTTCCTGATAGCTGCTGAGTTTCATAGTTTGTAATTTAGGATTTCTAAATAAGTAAATCTTCTCTTTAAAAAATGTTAGAGAGATGACAGTTGTATTGATTTAACTCTAACAAGCAGTTTAAAGTTATTGATTGACAGAAAGGTTTTTGTTAGTGGATCAGCTGATTTTATAATATCAGAAAACAACTATACTCCTACAGTATATGTTCAAGCTTATGGAAAAAAAAGAACCACTTTTTTTGCAATTGGAATAATTATAGAACATCCTTAGCTGCAAGAGATTGTTCATATAGGATCACAGTAACAATGAATGGACAAAACTATAGTCATAGTGAAAGTTTTCCTGATCAAGAGACTACCTCAGAGGCATTAGATATTGTGATAGATGAAGGAGCATTAACAGATAACCTAATATATTGGCAAGATGGTGCTGTACCAACAATTGAATTTACTATAGTAAACTTGGAAGCTACATCAAGAGGTGTAGGAGATAACTGGGTAGAGTTAGATTGCCCATAATAATACAATAATATTTTATCCAGGCGGTTTTAGTTAAAACCATCTGGCTATAAAAAATCTATGAAACTTATACTATTTATTACATTTTATCTATGTTCTATGTGTTTTATCTATTCTCAAAGTCATAGTGAGCAGAATAAGACTTATAACTTCAGTGCCAATGTAGGAGTAGGGATAACCAAATTTGCTGTGACAGGATTTGAAACAGAAGATTATCCGGCAATGGCAACTCGCATAGGATTTAGTGTTTCAAGGAATGTGATAGGCAATAGAGTTCAACTACAGTCTGGAATCAACCTATATTTCAGGGCTAAAAGTAAATCACCACTGGTAGATGAAATATATTGGTACGGGAAAGGATCACTATTTCCAACTTTAGATGACACAGCAACGCAAAGGCATTTTGCCTTTTAAGTTCCTATTATAATTAAGTATTTATTAACTGGAAACAGGTCTATAAATACTGGTATAATAGTTAGAAAATGGCAACCAAAAGACCAAGACCCAGTATCGCTACTGGCCTCTCAAACTGACTTGGGTTGTGTTTTAGGAATAAGCCAGCAAATAATAAAAGATTTTAGTATTAGTTGTGATGTTTTTATTGGTTTTAAAGATTTCTACCCAGGCCTTGTTATTGGCTCTTCAGGAGGTATTATGGTAAAAAATAGATCAGCTCTTTTTTCAATTGCATATTCCTTTTAAGCCTCTTTCTTTTTTTCAATAGAGATGAGCTTAACGCAGCTGTAAATCTTGAATCTAGGTTCTTGATTCTGAAATCTATTCTCTACTCCTCAAACTGAAAATTCGTATAAGCATTCTGCAATTCCCTTAGCGCATGATGTTCTCCATTTTTTTGAGCAAGTGCAATTCCTTTTTGGTAAATTTCCTCAGCTATATCTCTGTCAAAGAATTCAGCATACAAAGCGGCCGCATGATAATAAGTTCCGATATAGCTTTCATGCTTTTCTAGCAATTCATCGAAAAGTTTCTTGGCTTTTTGGGGTATTTCTTCTTTGTATTCAGTAGCCAAAGCATAGAGTAAAAAGGGATCATTGGGAGATTCTTCTAGAAATTTTTCAAGTTGTGCTATTCTATCTTCATTCATTAGTCGGATTCAATTTTTATTTTTTTCAATTATACTTAACTTCGGGCTTTAATATCAGTTATACTTTATAAATCTTCAAATTGTCTTTAACAAAAAGTGTTTTAGGCAATGAACTATAAACTCAATATATTTTATGAAAATATTAGTTTGCATTACGCACGTGCCGGATACAACGGCAAAGATTTCCTTTACGGACGATAATACAAAATTTAATTCAGACGGAGTGCAGTACATCATTGGCCCATATGATGATTATGCCTTGGCAAGAGCTGTTGAATTAAAAGAAGCTTCAGGTGGTACTGTTACAGTTCTAAATGTAGGAACTTCTGAAACAGAACCTACTATAAGAAAAGCATTGGCAATTGGAGCTGATGATGCGATCAGAATTGATGCGGAGCCAACAGACTCATATTTTGTAGCGGAGCAAATTGCTAACCACGCTAAAGATGCCGGTTATGATTTAATCATGATGGGAAGAGAATCAATAGATTTTAATGGCGGAATGGTACACGGAATGGTAGGTGAATTATTAGGTTTGCCAGCAATCTCTCCAGTAATGAAATTAGATATCGAAGGTCAAACAGCTAAGTTAGCCCGCGAAATTGAAGGTGGTAAGGAGTATTTAGAATTGGATTTACCCTTTATTGCAGGTTGTCAAGAGCCAATTGCAGAATGGAAAATTCCTAACATGAGAGGAATTATGTCAGCGAGAAGTAAAAAGTTGGAGGTGCTTGCACCATCAGATGCTTCGGAAGCAGTTAAATTACAGCAATACGAGTTGCCACCTGCCAAAGGTGATGTAAAAATGATTGATGCCGACAATGTAGGAGAGTTGGTGAAATTGTTGAAAAATGAGGCTAAAGTTATTTAAGATTAACTGATTTGCCTATTAATCATTGTTGAACGAAATTATACAAAAGATATGTCAATATTAGTATTTATAGAACACGCAGAAGGCGAAATTAAAAAATCATCTCTTGAAGCAGTATCTTATGCTGCGGCAATGGGAGAGGATGTAACCGCCATAGCAATTGGTCCAGTGGAAGAATCAGTTTTGAAGGCAGCTGGATCAGCTGGAGCTTCTAAAGTTTTACATGCTGCAGATTCCAAGTTAGAAAAAGGACTCATCCAGCCTTATGCAAAAGTAATTGCTCAGGCAATGGAAAAGGAGGGAGCAAAAACGTTAGTGCTTGCTAAATCTTCATTAGGAGATCCTGTAGCAGCAAGAGTGGCTGCCAAAATGAAAGCTGCTTTCGTTTCTAATGTAGCTGATTTACCTGATACGTCAAGTGGATTTTCAGTGAAAAGAAGTATTTATACAGGTAAGGCTTTTGCCAATGTAGAAATGACCACAGAAACTAAAATTATTGGGATTAAGAAAAATGCGGTAGAATTAAAAGAAGATGGTGGAGAAGCTTCAGTTGAGGCATTTGAACCGTCATTAGATGATGCAGATTTCGCAGTAAAAATTACTTCTCAAGATAAGCAAGAAGGTGAGATATTATTACCGGAAGCAGAATTAGTAGTTTCAGGTGGTAGAGGAATGAAAGGCCCGGAAAACTGGGGAATGATTGAGGATTTAGCTAAAACATTAGGGGCAGCTACTGGATGTTCTAAGCCTGTTTCAGATATTGGATGGAGACCTCACCACGAACACGTTGGTCAAACAGGGGTAAAAGTGTCCCCACAATTATATATTGCAATCGGTATATCTGGAGCTATCCAGCATTTAGCAGGGGTGAATTCTTCAAAATATATTTTAGTGATTAACAAAGATGAAGAAGCACCGTTCTTCTCAGCAGCAGATTACGGAATTGTAGGAGATGCATTTGATGTAGTTCCTAAATTAACGGAAGCATTAAAAGCAGCACAAAACTAAAATTCACTTGTGGATAAAATCAAATTAGAAATATTAGGTTTATCGTCTAGTCAGTCGCAATCAGGATCGTTTGCCTTGGTGTTGGGTGAGACGCCCGGCAGTAGAAGACTTCCTATCATTATTGGAATGTTTGAAGCACAGGCCATTGCAATTGAAATAGAAAAAATTGTACCCAATAGGCCAATGACACACGATCTGTTTAAATCTTTTGCGCATAGTTTCAATTATTCAGTTAAAGAGATTGTGATATCAGATTTGAAGGAAGGTGTGTTTTTTGCCAAGATTGTTTGCGATAATGGTATGGAAACGGTAGAAATAGACAGTAGACCTTCTGATGCAATAGCTATTGGGATACGTTTTGACGCTCCTATTTACACATATGAAAAAATCATGTCAGAAGCAGGTATTGTATTATCTGATGAAAAAGACGAAGACGATATTTCTGAATTGAAAAAGCCCGTGGAAAAATCATCTTCACCGGGATCTGGATCTTCAACGCCCCCTTCTAAATCCGATTTCGACAAATTGAAAAATATGCCGATGGATAAATTGAATGATTTACTGGACAAGATGATCCAGAGTGAGGATTATGAAAAAGCGGCCAAAATCCGTGATGAGATAAATAGAAGGAATTAAATATGATCTTACTTTTTTAAGTCAAATAGCCTTTCCTTAATTGGAGAGGCTATTTTTTTTGATCCGGAATAAGTTTTCTTTAAGCTAGATAAGTCAAAAGGCAAATTTCTATTAAAATCAAGCTTACAATTTTGTGATATCGGAAATGTTTGCACTAAATTCGTCCATTAAATAATAAGACGATAAAAAATGACTTTAAAAGATATAGCATCAGTTACAGGAAAAGGTGGTTTGTTTCAGGTAGTGAAACCATCAAGAACAGGCGTTATTTTAGAATCTTTAGATGAGAAGAAGCAGAAACTTGTAGCCCATGCACATGATAGAGTGTCCATCTTGGATGAGATTTCAATATACACTACTGATGCAGAAGGGAATGTACCCTTGCAAAAGATTTTTAATACCATGCATGAAGAATTCGGTGATGATCTGGGAATTGATAATAAATCATCTAAAGAAGAGATCATGTCCTTTTTGAAACATGTATTGCCAAACTACGATGAGAATCAAGTTTATCCTTCCGATGTGAAAAAACTAGTAAATTGGTACAACACCTTATTAAAAGAAGCGCCTGAAGTTTTAACTGCTAAAGGAGAAGAAAAAGAAAATTAATTTTCTCTATTTTTTGAAGTAAGGATCTCAAACCTTCTGGATTATTGCTATCTAGGAGGTTTTTTTAGGTAAAAATCTTCGCATTCAAATTTCGGATTTCTGTCCAATCTAGTGTTTCTCCACTTGAAAGTGGTTTATAATGTTCTCTAAAATAGTTTAAACAAATATTTTGAAAATCCTCCGGTGAAATACTTGATGAGTGGATAAGTCGAAAACAAGGACTTTGGTATCGCTCTTTTTTACTTAATTTCTCCCCTGTTAGACGAAGTATTGGTGCAGTATCAGTGAAATGTTCTGCTTCCCATTTTTTTTCAGTTTCTTCAATGGCATTCAATTGATTACAAAGCTTTTTCATGCTAATTCTAGGAAAATGCTTCCTAGTCGTGTTGATCCATGTTGTGTATTTAAATTCAAGCTCATATCGATTACCAGGGTAAATGCTCATAACAATATCGGCTTGTTGGCTTTTGCTGTATAGTGCGTAATAGTGGAGCGGTTGTTCAGCTTGAACAATATTTATTCTAATATCTTGAACTGTTTCCTGCTGATTGATTTTATCTAAGTGATTCAAAACCAGAAGAAACTCTTCTGTTGAAGGAATTTCTTTAATCGATAAATCTATAAGCGCATTAAATGCATCTAGAAAATGCGCATACTTGGGAACGCATGCCTCCATTTCCTTTTCTGCTATTTCCGGTGCTCCAAAAGGAGGGTAAAATATTTCAGCTTCTGCTTCATTAAGCCAGCACACTAATTTTAATGCTTTTCTCCATTCAGAGTATTGAAAGTTTATCTCTCTAAAATCTCCTATTTGTGCCATTTCAACTAGAAGGTCATAATGTCGTAAGGCTTTCTCTGGGTTGAAAATGGCCCAGACACCCAAAAAGCCATCAATATCATAGTGATTGTTGGTTACATAAGTTTTTCCCAGTTCAGGAAGTTGGTTTTGAATTGCCTTTAAAACAATCTCTGTACTAGTATCAGCTTCGCACTGTTCGGGAACTGCTGCTCCTCTCCAATGGGATAAATCAAAACCTTGCGGATGGTGAGCATCTACTACTAGCACTTCATTAGGATATTTTTTTATATCATAAAATGGGATGATTGTTTTGTTTTTCATAAGAAAGATTTAAAAAGTAAACCCAGTTAGGAAAAGTGAATTCCTAAGTGGGTTTATTTAGTTAAAATTTTGCAATAAAGGTAGCATAGAAATGGGCTGGTGCTTGTACAAAGTACCCCATTTCGTTTCCAACAGGACCGCCATCTGTATAGTACTGCTCACTTAAAATATTATTGATATCCAATTCAACTCTGTAATGCTGACCAATATTTGAGAACAACTGCACATTTGTTACTGAATAGCTAGGTAATACAAAATTTTCATCGTTGGTTAATGTTGTATAGCTTTTCCCAACAAATCGCGTATGAATACTGGCTCCAAAGTTTTCAAAAGCTTGATATTGTAAAGTAATATTAGCAAAGTACTCAGGGCTATAAGGTGTTTTAATGTCTTTAAATACCTCATTACTTCCCTCAGGACTATATTCGCTAATGATACTTTGCATATAAGTAGCATTACCTCTGATTTGTAATTTCTCAACAAGTGCTAATTGCCAATCTAGCTCAATTCCTCGTCTAAAAGACGCCTCTTGGTTCTCATAAAGCTGTATAAAATATTGGGGGATGAACTCACCTATGGGAGCGATCTCATTCTCAAAATCCATATAGAAAGCATTAAAGTTGACTTTGGCTTTTTTTGTATTGAATCTTACTCCCGTTTCGAAATCATTTACATATTCCGGTTGTACGAGGTTTTGGTTTTGCAAACTGTCAATATTTCCTAGGTTGATCTGTGTATCTCCTAAATAATTACTTCTTGTGGGCTCTCTACCAGAACGTCCATAAGAGGCATAAGCGTTAAGCGAAGGAGTAATCTCATAGGTTACTCCAATTTTTGGATTTATAAAGGTCCAGTCGTATGTTGGAATTGAACGGTCTGCACCTAAGAAGTCTGTGTCCGGAATCATATCAAGCGTTACAAATCTAGCTTGTATATCTCCTAAAATGCTGAAATCACCAATCCTGTAGGTAGCTTTTGCAAATCCACTGATTTCATCTTTTATTGACTGATCTTGATAATAAGGATTGTCGAAGTTCGGCACCATTTGTTCAATGTTTTCTCTATTAAAGCGATAAGCATGTACTCCAGTAGTCCATTCTATATCAGTGTACTTTTGGTTAAAGTAGCTCATTACACCGTAGTGATCATTAAACAGGGGGTAATTTATACTAGCTAAAGTTACGCTATCAACATTATAAGTAAACGGGAAGTCTCCACCTGCAGCACCGTAATAAGCTGATGAAGTTAAAGTCGAATTCTCATTGAAAAAGTGAGTGTGCTCTAATTGTAATAATGACTGCCCGAAATCATCGATATCGTTAGGATTGTTGACATTGGTCCTTGGATCTTCTTCTATCAAGGATTCTGGAACTGGTGAATAGGCTAAATCATTTTTAGTTCTTCCGTTAAATCCGTTGATTTTGATGATGTCCTTTTCTCCAAACCATCCTCCGCTAAAAAAGAAAGAGTAGGCATCAGAACCTGAATGATCTCTGTAGCCATCGCTATAAGTTCTGCTTAATCGAGTATAAAAAGCAGTATTATTTTCCATCATTCCAGTTTTTACCTCAGCGGTGCCTTGCCAGGTATTAAATGATCCACCTAATAAAGTTACGGTAGCTTCAGGATTTTCTGTATTGATATCTTCTGATTCATATCCGATTGATCCCGCATAGGAAGCAGTTCCATTTGTGCTCGTTCCAACTCCTCTCTGAACTTGCACACTTTCCATACTTCGTGTAATATCCGTAAAATTTGAAAAGAACACACCCTGATCGATCATGTCATTTAGGGGAACTCCATTTAATGTTATATTAATTCTTCCCTGATCGATGCCCCTTAAGCGCATACTTCCATAATTAGTAAATCGCGTTCCAGCATCTGAATTCACTTGAATAGAAGGGGTTAATTGCTCCAATACAAATGCCCCATCTTGCCCATTGAATACGGATTTAATTTCTTGGTCAGTCAAGGTCGTCTGTGTAATGGGAGCAAGTTTATCTGCTCGAATGGCGCTGACCACCACTTCTTCTCCAATTAGCTTATCTTTCTCCAGAAAAAAGAAAAATGACCGATCTTCAGTCAAGGTTATGGAGCGTTCTTCAGTTTTAAAACCTACATAGCTTACCTTGATTTGATATTCACCATTTGGGATGTTATCAAGAGTGAATTGACCGCTAACATTTGTGGTACTTCCTTTTGAAAGGGGCAATAATACTACATTTGCACCTACTAAGGCTTCATCATCATACTTGGATTTAACAATTCCGTTAATCGAATTCTGAGCATAAGTAGTAAATGATAAAAGCACTGTCGCTAATATGATTAGCGATCTTTGTAAAATGTGTAACATTTAAAATATATAAATTTGTTTGTGAAACTTGTGGAGGTGGGGTAATTACCTCCTTCATTTTCCTTAACCAAAATCCCTGCGATCGCATTACCGGTATCAGGTTCATTGGGTATGATCTCAGCCCGTTGTATTAAGGCACCCCTACTCAAAAGAGTAATATTTTTATAAGAACTTATTGGTATACAATGATTTGTGATCCGATAAAGTTTCTTTATTTAGTAAGTTTTCAGATTTTAACCAATTAGTAAAAGTCTCCCATCTTTGATCTTCCATTAAGCCCCATTTACCATTTTCTGAAGTGTAGTAATGGTTTATTGATTCCTGACTTTCTAGCAAAAACTTCTCATCTTTTAATTCTTCTTGCGTGCCCGAGGCAGCCAGTATTTTTATTGCATCTTCGGGATGGTCCTTAGCAAACAAGAATCCTTTGGCAGATGCTTTTAGGAATTTGGAAATAGCATCACCTTTGCTTTCTAAAACTTCAGGATGAGCTAGAAGAATAGGAGAATATCCATACGGAATGGAGTAGTCATTTAATCGAAAATCATTTAATATGATTCCAGCTCTTTTTGCTAAGATTCCTTCCCATGGCATAAAAACCCATGTAGCATCAGCTTTGCCTTCCAGCAAGGTGTCCCAAATTCCTAATTTATCCGGATTGCTTTTAGTAAATTCTCCATTTCCTCCACCTTTCTTGATCATTGCTTCTACAATATGGTCTTCAAAGCGTGCATTGTAAGATGCATAAATTTTTCCGTCCAAGTCTTTAATGCTTTGAATCTTTCCATTTGCTAAGCTGACAATTGCACTGGCATCTTTTTGTAAGATAGCTGCTACTGCGGTTAAATTCGGCTTACTGTCTAATGTTTGATAAGTGATAACTGATTCTGATGGAGCAATCCCTAATTCAACCCACTTTTCCTCAACTAATTTAGCTGGAGTTTTTTCGTAATTGTCTACTTCTGGTGATCTGATTTCTACTTTTACACCTAGTTTATCATAAAATCCTTTTGCTTGAGCTACAAAAAAGCCAGTATGATTGGTATTCGGAGTCCAATCCAATGCTAGTTTAACTAATTCCATTTTGTATTAATTTATATTCAAAATTCCTACGCTCGAATTACCGAGATCAGGTCAAGGGTATACTCTCAGCCCGTTATATTAAGGCACCCCTCATTGACGCTGCAAGTATAAGTTGGAAATATGGGGAATGCAAATATTTTCCCGAAACTAAATTTTTTCAAGCACTTCTATTGCCTTTTGTAGTCTGTCGTTTGTCCCCGAAATTACACTGTAAGCACATTGGTAATCAATTAATTCATTTTGATAGTGTTCAAAAAGTTCTACTCGTGTAGTTGGATTTTCTCTCAATGGATCTGCTTCCCATGGTAAGTCGGGTGCACATAGCAAATGAAAATCGTAAGGATTAGACCTTAATTGACCTAATACCCATGGATGACAAGTCCCATATTTCACCTCATACCAAACTTTCATCATGATTAGATCGGTGTCACAAAACAAAAATCGATTCGCATTTTTTGCTTGTGTTTGCTCTATTTCAAGCATTCCTTTACTGATATTTAACAAATCAGATTCAACATAAAAACTACCATTTTCTTCCAGATAAGTTCGACCATATTCTGCTACGAAAGGTTCATTAAAGTAATGAGCTAAATCCTTTGTCAATGTACTTTTCCCTGTACTTTCAGGCCCTATAACAGCAATTTTCTTCATGCATATTTGGTTTGGTAAAGTTTACGCCAATTAAAATAGCCAATTGCGGATATAATGACATAAGCAGCCATTAGGAGGGAAGTTAAATATAATTCTCTTTGAAAATATATATAGACTGCCACTGCATCTATAATGATCCAGTAAAGCCAATTTTCCAGAACCTTACGGGTGACCAATAGCGTTGTTAAAATACTGAAAACTGTAGTAAAGGAATCCAGATAAGGTAGTTGAGCATCAGTTTTTTCAATAAGAAAATAACCTAATCCCAAGGTGAAAAGTATTCCAGCAAGAATAAATATTCCATGTTCTTGCGGTTTCATTTTAGAAATTGCTAATTCTTTTTCTTTTCTATTAGGGTTTCGCCAATGCCACCAGCCGTAAACAGTAGTTCCTAAATAGTACACATTTAAACCCATTTCTGCGTAGAGCTGTACTTGGTAGCAGATTATAAGATATATACTCACACTGACCAAGCTTGCATACCAGCACCAAATCATCTCTTTGGCAGCAAAATAGATGTACAAGATTCCGAAAAATACACCTAGCCCTTCGAGCCAACCCATGTTGAGAAGGCCTTCATACAATTCATTTAAAATGTCCATTTGCGATATTATTAATTCCTACGCCTGCATTATCAGGATCAGGTCCAGGGTATGTTCTCAGCCCGTTTTTATGAGGCACCCCTTAATTGATTTCGCTAAGGTAATAGTTGAATTGCAATATGCAAAATTTGCACTATTTGGTAAACTGTACCCCTCTTTCCATTTGTTTGCTAGTCTCACAGCTACTTATTTGCATCTTTTATAGCATTGAAAACTATCAGGGAAATTAATAGAGCCTGCTAATATATACTGATGATTTCCAGAGTCAGTAAGCGTAATCCGTAAAGCTTTAATAGAGATAAAGGTGAAATTTCATCAAGAGAGTATATATATTGAAAATCACTGATTTTTTTCTCTGACTTTTGTTATTGTCACTTTTGTGATGGCAAGAAGTTGACTATTAAAATTATTTTTTTGTTTACTGTTCAGTTAGAACATCCTCAAAAAAAACCTTCTAGTAGGATAATTATGACAAATAAGTAGCCTCTTTGATGCGAACTTGATTACTTCAACTGTTCTTGGCCAATTGGGATTTTTACTTCGAATGTGCTACCGATGTTGATTTCACTTTTGACTAAAACCTCTCCCTTCAGACGTTCTATCGCTCTTTTTAAAATGAATAATCCTAAGCCTGTTCCGCTGCCATTGGCGCTCGCTCGATAAAACATTTCAAATATTTTACTTTGATGCTCTTGCTCTATTCCTTCACCGTTATCGATTACCTGAATATGAATCTTGTCTTTCGACTTGAAAATCTTGATTTTCACTTCAGCTTCTTCCTTCGCTTCATCAACATATTTAATGCTATTCTCGATTAGGTTTTGCAATATTGTATTAATGATATACCATTCTGATTTAAAGTATAAGTTACTTTCAATATCGACTGTGAAATTAATTTTATGATAATTGGGTAGATAAGCATAGGCTGATATACAGTTATCCACTATTTCATAAAAATTGATGGGAGTAAGCTTTATATCTCTATAATTTAATTCTGTGATATTGATGAGTTCCATCACTATCATATTCAGGCGTCTAATCTGATGATCGTACATTTTAAAAAAATGGCGAGCATCAGGATCCTTGATATCTTTATCTACTAAGTCGCTTAAACCCAATAGTGAAGCAATTGGACCTTTTAAGTCATGTGAAACTCTGTAAAAAAAGGAGTCTAATTCAGTATTCTTTTTTTCAATTATGGATGCTCTTTCCTGCTCAATTTCTGCATCTTTTTCAAGATCTTCCATTTGAGAAATGACTTCATATCCGTCCACCAGATTTTGAATGTACTTATTACTTTCCTCTTCTTTCAACTTCACGTATTCTTCCAGATGGTAAAGAGCCTTTGATGTATTGACTGGTTTAAGACATTTGAAAAGAAGATGATGGGATTTAAATAGGCTGTTTTTAAAATGACTTTTTTCTGCTAATTGAGCAGCTTCCTCTAGCAAATCTATGGCTTCTTTGATTTTGTTTTCTTCGTAAAAAACGCCTCCCAATTTCACCATACTTTCCACCATGCCCGATTGCAAGTTGTATTGCGTAAATAAAGACAAAGCCGCTTTAAAGCTTGCCTCTGCCTTATCAAGTTTTCCGGCTTTAGCTTTTATTTTTCCTTCTAAGTAATAAGCGCTGGCAAGTTTTTCTTGTTGCTCAGTGTCAATTTTTATTTTAATGCACTTCTCTATTAATTGAGATGCTTTCCCAACCTTTTCTGATTTTAGGTTTATGCCGGCAAGGCTCAGATATATATCACTTATTAAGTTTTTATTTTCTTGCTCTTCAGCTTCCGTCAATGCCTCTTCGTATGCCAAATATGCATTTTTGAAATCATGGAATTCTTCATAGATGTTACCTAATAGACACAAAGTCTTTGCGTGGAACCCATAATCTTTAATTTTAGCATAGAAGTGAACTGCATCAATTAAATAGGGCAGGGCTTCACTGTATTTTTCTTGTGCTTTATATATAGTTCCTAAATTATAACATGCGTCACCCTTTCCTCTCTCATAATTGATTTTATTTGCTATCGACTGAGCTCTTTCTGCTAAAGACTTTGCAGTAGCAAACTCTTTATTCTTTCTTTGAAGAAGGGAAAGCTGATTGAGTGCATCTGCATGAATAGCATTTTTATCCTTTATTTTTTGAGATTTAAATAGTGCTTTTTCCGTTAGGCTGATAGCATTTGGAACACTTTCTAATGAGATTTGATGAGCCTCAGCAAGTACATCCTCTATCTCCTCAATTAGATTGTCAGCAATTTTCAAATTTATATATTATTCAAAGGTTCTATTTCAAATATACAATTATATATTAAAATCTTCATCATTATCAGATGATTCTTCAAAATTTAACATGCTGCTTAACAGATCTTTAAAACTATGACCTTTTGCTAATGCGTGTTTGCTGATCAAGCTGTATTCAGCCATGCCGTGAAGCGCGAATTCCATCATAAAATAGCTCTCTTTTTCGTTCAATTTTTTATGATGATCTTTCACAAGTTCTTTGAGCCCTGGAATATTTTCTAGTTTTTTTCTGTATTCTTTCTCACTATCATCATGAAAAAGATCAATCATTTTTCCATCGTTGAACCATTTGCTGATTGGTCTATATGGATTCTTCTTCTCTCTGTCTTTTCTTAATTCTTCTGGGTTCGGAAAATATTGATCAAATTGAGTACGTATAGCTTTCCCTACCAAGGTTTGTGCAACAATGCCAGGCCCTTCCTGTTCTCCTTCATACACTAATTCTACTTTCCCGGTTATTGCTGGGACCACTCCAGTAAAATCAGACATACGAACATAAACTTTTTGCTCTTTATTAAGTAGAGATCTTCTTTCCGCAGCACTGATTAGACTCTCGTAGGCTGAGATCGTCAAACGTGCTGAAACGCCACTCTTTTCATCTATGTATTCGCTATTTCGCGCTTCTACCGCTATTTGCTCAATTAAGTCCTTTGAAAGGTCATTAACTTCAACAGCTTCGAGCTGTTCTTTTTTAATAGCTGCTTCCTGAAGGGTGATTTTACGACCAATTTCAATGCTTTCAGGATAATGAGTAATTATTTGGGCATCGATTCTATCTTTTAAAGGAGTAATGATGCTTCCTCTATTAGTGTAGTCTTCAGGGTTGGCAGTAAATACAAATTGTAAATCTAAGGGCAATCTTAGTTTGAATCCTCTTATTTGTATATCACCTTCCTGCAATATATTGAATAGTGCAACTTGAATTCTTGCTTGCAAATCGGGCAATTCATTGATGACAAAGATTCCTCTATGTGAACGTGGGATAAGGCCATAATGAATCACTCTTTCGTCTGAATATGGTAGTTTTAAAGTGGCTGCTTTTATAGGGTCAACGTCTCCAATTAGGTCAGCTACAGACACATCGGGTGTAGCTAATTTTTCAGTGTAGCGTTCGTCTCTATGCATCCATACTACAGGAGCATCATTACCTTTTTCTTCTAGAATGTCTTGCGCTTGACGAGACAAAGGTTGCATCGGATCGTCATTCAATTCAGTACCTTGCAAGACGGGAATATACTCGTCCAGAAGTAAGGTCATCATTCGGGCTATCCTTGTTTTAGCCTGACCTCGTAAACCTAACAAATTAATGTTATGACGAGAAAGAATCGCTCTTTGAATATCTGGAATGACAGTGTCTTCATAGCCCCAAATACCTTCAAAAACATTTTCTCCAGCTTGCATTTTTTTGATGAGGTTTTGCCTAAGTTCCTCCTTAACCGCTTTCGGTTGATATCCGCTTTCCATCAATCCTTTAAGCGTAGTAATTTTTAATTTATCTTTCGTAGTGAGTTTCTCGTAGCTCATAAAGTTCTATTCAGTATCTTTTTTTTCTATTTCTTTTGTAATCTTCAAAAACTAAATTGCCAAGTCCTTGCAAACTGCTGTAGTAAGCATTCCCATTATTTACAGTCGTGAATTCTTTGACAAATTCCTGTAGATATGGATCAGAGGCAATCATGAAAGTAGTAATTGGAATTTTTAACCTTCGGCATTGAGCGCCAAGATTAAGTGTTTTATTTAATATTTTAGGGTCTAGCCCAAAGCTGTTTTTGTAATACTTGATTCCTTGTTTCATACATGTTGGTTTCCCATCTGTAATCATAAAGATCTGCTTATTTTTATTCTTTCGTCTTCTCAGTAAATCCATCGCTAACTCTAGGCCAGCTATGGTATTTGTGTGATAGGGTCCAACTTGGAGATAGGGTAAATCTTTTATTTGTATTTGCCATGCATCATTACCAAATACAATGATATCTAATGTGTCTTTCTTGTATTTTTTGGTAATAAGTTCGGCTAGGGCCATAGCTACCTTTTTCGCAGGCGTTATTCTGTCTTCTCCATAAAGAATCATGGAATGTGAAATATCAATCATCAGGACGGTTGAAGTTTGCGTCTTATATTCACTTTCCACTACCTCCAAATCATCCTGCGTTAGCATAAAGTCACCTAAACCGTGATTAATTTGTGCATTTCGTAAAGAATCGGTCATAGAGATTTGGTGCAATAAATCGCCAAATTCATAATTTCGCCTATCCGTTCCAGTTTCTTCACCTAAGCCTGTGAAATTGGTTTTATGTTCTCCTTTTCCTGATTTTTTAAGTTTACCAAAGATTTCTTCTAAGGCATTTTTTCTAATGTTTTGCTCTGTTTTAGAAGTAATTTCGAAAGAACCATCAGGTGTTTTATCCGAAATAAAACCCTTATTTTTCAAATCCTCTATAAAATCTCCCATGCCATATTGACCATCAGTGATGTTATACTGCTTGTCAATATTAGTTAGCCAGCTTAAAGCTTCACTAACATCACCACCTGTTATAATCAATAATTCATTGAATACATTGAATAATTGATCAAAAGTAGTGTCTGATAAATCTTTGTGAGCTAAATATTTTGTAAATCTATAACCTAACATATCTCTGCTTAACTAGTTTGGGAAGGTGAATGTTACCGTAATCTGATTAAATTTGAGGGGAATATATTGGCAGGTACCCAAATGTTTAGGGTACATTACAAATAAACAGAAGTGATTGTTACTTGAGTTCTATAAAATATGATGCGAAAACTCTTGGTTCACATGTTGGGATAAGCTAATCTGTTGACTACTATTTTGAAGTAAGTTGCTGTGCGTCATGTTAATAATGCCCTTCAAGGAAGAAATATTTGTGATACTTACGGTTTTTACAATGCCTCTGTCCATCACCATGTCATTCTTTAAATCACCAGAGCCTGCATTTCTATGGAATTCCATTATAGACTCAATAGAATAATCGGAATGCTTTTTCAACCATTTTTCGAACCACTGCTGCCTATCTTGGATAGATTTTTTGGTGTAAAGTTGTGCAGATGCCCATAAATGCGGTTTTCTAGGATCTTTCTCCTCTAAAAATGTATTTTCTCCATCCCATTTGAATTCTAATATTTTTAAGACAGGGTCATGGAAGAGCACAACCATCGTAAAAGGTTCAATGCCTGTGAAATCATAATTCTTGAAAAATTCATCGGGCTTAATGCATTCGATAGCCTCCATTACAACTAATCCTCTACTTATTCTATACGGAGGTTTCAATTCATGTGGCTCATTTGCACCATTTAATAAGCATACACTGATTCCATTATCTGAAGTCGCCACCCAAGTACCTCCCGCTTTTGGATCCTGAGGGAATATTATATTTTTTCCTTCTACATGATGATAAGATGGAAATCCAGATTGACCTCTGTCCGGGCTTTCATCCCTGTTGGTAGTTAAGAGGTATTGTTCTTCGGAAAGTGGTAAATATGTTAGCGTGCACATAACTTTTGGTAAAACTTCCGAATGATAGTAAATAATAGAATGTTTAAAAAGTCATTTCTTTAATTAGTATAAAAAAAATCAATCGGGTCAGGGTAAATGAATGAATAATCTAAAATATGTTCAATTTTGGAGCTTTCGATTATTCTGTTGGTAAGTCTTTGTTTTGTATTTGCAAAGTTTGGGGGAGGAAAATTAAAATCTTTGGCATTTTTGGAAAAAACTTGTTTCTTGTTCGGATGTTTTGGGGCTATTCCGTTTAAAATATGGCCCCAACGTTTTTGCTGTATTATTGCTTCAATTATTCCTACAGCATCATCTCTATGAATGTAATTGACCTTTTGCTCATGTTGGTCTAAGGTTTTCCCTGCATAGTATTTGCCTGGAATTCTATCGTAACCCAGTAATCCACCAAATCTAATCACTGTTAAATTACTGTGAAAAGTATTTAGTAGTAATTGCTCTGTTTGAATGAGGGCTTGAGCTCTTTCCGACTGCTGGTCCAATTCATGCTCTTCCTTTATGGGATAGTCAACTTTTGGATATACAGAAGTGGCGCTGATATAAATGATCTTCTGAGGAGGCTTTATGTGATGGATAATAGATTTTATACCATCAAAATGATGATTGACACCCTTGTTCGATGTTTTTGGTGGAATATTTATCACTACATACTCAGATTTGAAGAAATCTTTATTTATGTTTTTCGCAGGTAAATTAATATGATATGCTTCAATTCCACACGCTTCTAGTTCTTGTATCTTAGAGCTAGTGGTGGTGCTTCCTTTTACTGTATAGCCTTTTTCTAGTAACTTCTTTACAAGTGGAAACCCCAACCAACCACACCCTAATACACTAACTGAAGCCATTAATTTTTCTTTTTAGGAACAGTGTTGAAAACAAAATCCCAGATTGGAGATGACACCCCGAAATATTTATCTGGATGTTTGTAGTGGTGGATGCTATGATATATCCATAACCATTTCAGAAAGTTTTTCGGTGGCTGATAGGCGTGAATAGCATAGTGAACAAAAGCATAAACTAAATATCCAATTAAGAATCCAGGTACAAGAGCAAAGGCATATTCTTGAAGGAATAGCCAAAATACTCCAAAAATTATACTGCTGATTAAAATAGCACCAGCGGGAGGCATCACAATTCTGTCTTTGTCTTTTGGATATTCATGATGAATACCATGAAAGGTGTAGGTTACCCATCTCTTCCATTTTTTATCGTCATCCATATGGAAAATGTAGCGATGTATGAAATATTCGCCCAAGGTCCAACTAAAGAAACCCAAAGTAAACAGAATTGTAAAAGTTGTAACCTCAAGATTAAATTGAGTAAAAGCAAGATAAGCAAGGTAGGTTGAAATAATTGCTAAAATGCTTAGAGGTACTGAAAAATGACTCCTTGTTAATTTTTCTAGTATCGGGTTCTCAAATAGTTTTTTCGTACCCGATCTTTTAACGTCTTTTTCGTGTGTTATATCCATAATCAATAAAAGTGACAATTTTAAAAAGTTGTTCTTCGATTAACTATGGCTTTTTAACGACTACTTACTGGATTTGTTCAACGAATTCTATTATGATGCTCTTTCAGCTAATTCTTTTTTCAGAATTTTATCATAGAAATTCTCATACAAAGGTAGAATATTTGTAATGTCAAACTTCTTTGCTCTTTCCAATGCAGCAGTTTTAAACCGATCTAAATTCTCATCAGCTAAAATATACAAAGCTTTCTCAGTCATGTCTTTAACATCTCCTACATTGCAAGTAAATCCTGTTTCCCCGTCTATGTTTAACTCAGGAATTCCGCCAGCATTAGAAGAAAGAACCGGAACTTCACACGACATGGCTTCCAGCGCAGCCAAGCCAAAGCTCTCTTTTTCGGAAGGCATCAAAAATAAATCACTCACAGATAATACTTCTTCTACTGCTTCCATTTTCCCTAAAAAACGGATGTCTTCGCATGTACCTAATTCACGACAGAGCTTTTCCATTTTTATTCTCTCTGGACCGTCTCCCACTAATAAGAGTTTGGCTGGGATTATTTTGCGAACGTTATTGAAGACATGAATAACATCTTCCACTCGTTTCACTTTTCTAAAATTGGATGTATGTACTAATAACTTTTCTCCATTGGGACAAATAGCGGTCTTGAAATGTTCTTTCTTCTGTCTTTTAAATCTGTTGAGATCTATGAAATTAGGAATTACCTCTATATGTTGATAGATATCAAAGTGCTCTAAAGTATCTTTCTTCAAATCTTCTGATACTGCAGTAACGCCATCTGATTTATTAATACTGAATGTGACCACTGGTTCGTAGGAGGGGTCTTTTCCTACCAAGGTTATATCAGTCCCGTGCAAGGTAGTTACGACTGGAATATTTATGTTTTTTTCTTTCAGTATCTGTTTTGCCATATAGGCAGCTGAAGCATGTGGAATTGCATAATGTACATGCAATAAATCCAATTTTTCATGCTGAGCAACATCGACCATTTTGCTGGCTAAAGCCAACTCATAGGGTGGGTATTGAAACAATGGATAGGTTCTAATATCTACCTCGTGATAAAAAAGATTTTCATTGAAAAAATCCAAGCGGGTAGGCTGTGAATAGGTGATAAAATGTACATTATGACCATTCTTAGCTAGTGCTTTCCCCAATTCTGTAGCTACAACACCGCTTCCACCAAAAGTTGGATAGCAAACAATACCTATATTCATTTATTTGTTATTAAATAGTAATTTTATTATTAGATGGATTTTAAAACGTAATGGTCTGTCGTAATGTTTAAAAAATTGGATTGGCTTGTTAATTCACATAATCTTCTTGCTTTGATTCGTATTCGAAAATAGATTGATAAATGAGGTCCATTATTCTTGTACGTATATTAGAAGAGATCAATTTTCGATTGCCGGCATCTGGATAAACTCGATTGGAAAGGAAAATATAAACTAGCCCAAATTCTGGATCAGCCCAGGCGGCTGTGCCAGTAAATCCTGTATGACCAAAAGTTAAAGGAGAGGCGTAGTGAGAGGTCGGAGAGGGTCCATCTTTTTCTACAGGTTTGTCCCAACCTAGTCCTCGCCTATTTTCATCAAATTGCTTTCTGGTAAAGTAAGGAACGGTTCCTTTGCTAAAGTATCTGACACCTCCGTAAGTACCATCCCATAAGTTCATTTGCATTAAGATGGCTAAATCTTTGGCGTTACTGAACAAACCGGCATGGCCTGCAACTCCACCTACCATAGCAGCACCTTGATCATGGACCCAGCCTTTGATGAGATCATTTCTAAATACTAAATCATTTTCTGTTGGGGCAATTTGATTTTCAGGAAATCTGCACAAAGGAAGAAAACCCATCGTGCTCATGCCCATAGGTTTATAGAAGTTCTCATTTAAAAACTCTTCATAACTCATATTCATCATGCGCTCGCTTATTTTTTGCATGATGTAATAGCCCATATCAGAATAGCGATAACTATAATTTTTTTGCCACCTAGGCTTCTCCAACAATTCCGAATCGATCACCCACTGCCAGATTGAATCTCCCAATACTTGATGACCATAAAGGCCTGAGGCTAATTGATTGGGATAGAGAGATGCTTCATGATTTTGGTATAAGGGTGTTTTCAGGCCAAACATGTCATGTGTTTGTCTCCAAAATGGAACATAAGGAATTAGGCCTGCTTGGTGAGTCAAAATATTACGTAAAGTCATATTTTGTTTATTACTTTTCTTAAGCTCAGGGAGATAATTACTGATTTTTTTGTCCAAATCAATAATTCCTCTATCGTACAAAAACATAATACTTTGCAATGTAGCTGTGACTTTGGTAATGGAAGCAAGGTCATAGATGGTTTCATCTTCAACTTTAGAGTACTTGTGGTAAGTCTGATAACCAAAGTTTTTTTCGTAAACGATTTGCCCATCTTTAGCAACCAATATTTGACCACCAGGAGTGGCTTCCGTGTTAATAGCTTCTTCTGCAATAGCATCAATTTCAGCTAATATTTTAGGATCCATACCGACATCAAGAGGATTGCTGTAACCAAATCTATTTAAAGTTTTGGTGGTGATTCCAGTGCCAACCTTCATCTCCTTTGCTACAGAAACAGGTAATTTACCTTTTGTTGGTTTTGCTCCAAAGATCATTTGAGGGGCTAGTTTTTGAGTGATATCATTGTCTTCATACATCATCAGAATATGAGAAAATGATTGCAAATATTTTAAACTGTAAGCGTTACCAAAAACTGTTAGAATGACATTTGCTTGTTCAGAAAGATTTTGCAGAAACAGCAAGTCTTCCGATTTTAAACCAAATCTTTTAGAGGCAGAGTTATTCATTCCATGCAAGCCTACTATGACGGTTTCATATTGCTTTAACTGATTCATAAGTTGACTATAGTCGCCGAGATCCATATTTTGCTTAGGGAGATTATAGTGAGTGAAGTCAGCGTATTTATCTAAATACTGCTGGAAAATGCTATTTTGATCTCCTCTTAATGAGAGAGAAGCAAAATTGGTGGTGTCTAGGATATGGATCGGCAAAAAATCCTGACCATTTTTCGCTAATGTAGCCGCTTCTGAGTATAGTTTTTCATTTAAAATCTGAGCTTTAGTCGAATTAAGTTTTTGATGGATATTCTCAGCATTTAAATTTTCAAATCCTTTATGCAGCCCTAATTTATACTTGGCATGCAGAATCTTTTTCACGCTTTCTTCTAACCTTTCTTCAGCTATTTCTTTATTCTTAATAGCTTCTTTTATCATTTTGATGGCGTTTGGGACATTCATTGGGAAAAGTAAAACATCATTTCCCGCTTTAAATGCTAATAAATCAGTTTCTCCCGGGGCATAAAAATCACTGACACCTTTCATATTTAAGGCGTCAGTAAATATCAACCCATCAAAGCCCAGTTCTTCTTTTAGGAGATTTGTTACCACATTTTTCGATAAAGTAGTAGCCTTATTGGGAGTATCGTCATAAGCAGGAATATGCAGATGGGCAACCATCATACTATTGACCTCATTTTCAATTAACTTTTTGAAGGGATATAGTTCTATTTCGTCTAGCCTTTCTGTACTGTGATTAATAACAGGTAAAGTCATGTGGGAATCAGAATCAGTATCCCCATGCCCTGGGAAGTGTTTTGCATTTGCTAAAAGGCCATTGTCTTGCATTCCTTTCATATAGGCCACGCCTTTTTGTGCTACATTTTCTTTATCCTCTCCAAACGAACGATATCCAATCACAGGGTTTTTAATGTTGTTATTGACATCAACTACAGGCGCGAAATTCACGTGAACGCCAATCAATTTTGCTTGACGAGCAATCTCAGCGCCTAGTTGATAGATGTAATTATTATCTTGGATAGCCCCTAAAGTCATTTGTTTAGGAAAGTTCATGGTGCTGTCCAGACGCATGCCTAAACCCCACTCTGCATCCATCCCTATCCATAAAGGGATCTTTGATTTAGCTTGCAGCTCATTAGTTATATTGATTTCCCTGCCAGGCCCACCTTGGAAAAATATCAAACCACCAATGTGATAATTTTCTATCAAAAGGGATAAGTTTTCAGTATGCTGTTGATCTTTATTGGAATAGGCGGCCACCATAAAAAGCTGTCCAATTTTCTCTTCCTGACTCATTTCATTATAGGTTTTATTAACCCATTGCGGAAAGGACCTTTCTTGTCCAAGCGAAATGACATTTATTGAAAAAATAAGGAGATTTGTTATGAATAAAACTTTTTTGAACATGTGGCAGTTTTGAATTTATGATAAAAGCTAAATTAACATTAAGTTTGTTTCTAAGAAAAATGAATGCTGTAAGTTTGAATATAACTGCTAATTTGTTAAATTAATTTGAAACCATATCAACAGTTCTCAATTTAAACTTACATAACGAGATGTTCGTTCTTTTATTCATCAATTTTAAATAAGTGACTATGAAAATGCCATCTATATTTAGAATACCAGGCCATCAAAGGTTTGAAATTCAACCAAGATATTACGATCCTGTAAAAGAGGATATGGAAAAAAGAACCAATAGGATTAAGCAGGAATTGAAAAATGAAAGAAACGGAGTAAATGCTGAAAGCATCAGAGAGGCATATAAAACCAGAAGAATTTCAAATCGCTCTGCAGATTTATTTCAGTTTTTAATGATTTTGATTGTGGGCTTATCCATCGGGGGATATTTAATGTACGGAGCAAATGTTTATTTTGCTTTGCTATTGCTGGTTCCTTTATATATTTTCTTGAGGAGAAGAAAATAATATTTAATTCAAGTTTGCTTAATATCTGCTGATGCTTTTGAAAGCATTTTCGAATTCAAATTTTGGAATCTATAGTTTTAATTAAATGTTCGATATAATACAGTTATTGCCTGATGCAATTGCTAATCAAATTGCTGCAGGAGAGGTAGTCCAAAGACCTGCTTCTGTAGTGAAGGAATTACTAGAGAATTCTATTGATGCAGGGAGCAGTAAAATAAAATTAGTGGTAAAAGATGCTGGAAAGCAATTGATTCAAGTGATTGATGATGGTTTAGGGATGTCAGAAACAGATGCTAGAATGTGTTTTGAACGGCATGCTACTTCTAAAATCAGAAAATCAGATGACTTATTTGCTTTAAAGACTATGGGTTTCAGGGGTGAAGCTATGGCTTCAATTGCAGCGGTTGCTCAAGTAGAGCTTAAAACCAAAACTGCTGATGCAGAGCTAGGCGTCTTGCTTCAAGTAGAGGCCTCAGAAGTTAAAACGCAATCGCACACTGCACATACTGGTGGAACTACTATTTCAGTTAAGAATCTTTTTTATAACGTACCGGCAAGGCGTAATTTCCTAAAATCAAATCCGGTGGAGATGCGTCATATCATTGACGAATTCCATAGAATAGCTCTAGCTAATCCCCACGTGGCTTTTAGTCTGCATCAAAATGATATGGATGTATATCAATTGAATGCAGGAAAGTTGAGTCAACGGATAGTAGGTTTGTTTGGGAAGAATTATCAAGAACAGTTAGTGGCTTGCGAAGAAACCACTGATCAATTAAAAATATACGGTTACATTGGAAAGCCGGAATTTGCTAAGAAAACGCGTGGAGAACAGTTTTTCTTTGTAAACAATCGTTACATCAAAAGCGGCTATTTGCATCATGCCGTGGTGAATGGATTTGAAGGTTTATTAGCCAAGGAAGCTCATCCTTTTTACGTTTTGTGCCTAGAAATAGATCCCAAAAGAATTGATGTAAATGTTCATCCCACTAAAACGGAAATTAAGTTTGATGACGAGCGAATGGTTTATGGTATCTTAGCTGCGGCAATTCGTCAAGCACTAGGCGCCCACAATGTAGCACCAGCATTGGATTTTGATAGTGATGTAAATTTCAGTTTTAATGCGCCTAAACGAAATAGAGTTGATGAATTCTCGACAAAAGCTGCTAACTATCAAAAGTTCAGACAACCGAAAGATAATGATGGAGAATGGGATAAGATTTTGTCTAATTTTCAAGAGTTAAGCGATAAAATAAGCAGTGAGGAAGATAAGGAGGCATTCATTGATGATACGCAGCAGTCAATGACCTTTGGAAGTGCAATCAATGAGACAAGTCAAAGTTCCTCTGCACCAAATGAGCGTGTAGAAGCAAAAACAAGTATTTTCCAGATTCATCAAAAGTATATTGCCACTCAAGTTAAGTCAGGCTTAATGCTAGTTGATCAACAAGCAGCCCATGAAAGGATCTTATTTGAGAAGTTCAATCGTCATTTGCAAAATAGTGACGGGAGTTCTCAACAATTTCTGTTTCCTGAGCAAGTACAGTTATCAGCTCCAGACTACGCATTAGTGATGGATATGGAGGAGGAATTGAAAGCATTAGGCTTCGTGATATCATCTTTCGGCAAAGATACAGTGGTGATTAATGGGGCGCCCACAGAATTAACTGATACTTCAGTGAAATCCGTTTTTGAGGGGCTTATAGATCAATTTAAACATAATAAAAATGTTTTAAGTGTATCTAAAAATGAAAATATTGCTCGTTCTTTGGCAAAAAGATCAGCTATTAGGGCAGGGCATAAATTGAACGGAGAAGAAATGAATGCACTAATTGATAAATTGTTTGCTTGTCAAAATCCCAATTACGCGCCCTCCGGTAATTCAACTTTTATTATTTTTGACCTCAATAGAATCGCAAGCTTTTTTAATTAGATAGGTTTTATTAGCCTTCTCAGCAGGTATTATACTTATTATTTAAATTTATAGATTAAAGATTTATGTTCGCCAGACTTACACCAGTAGTTAAAAACCTATTAATAATAAATATAGCTTTATTGCTTATTCCCTCATTCATGAATTTTGAATTGGCTCAATATTTTGGGTTACGCTATATCTTTGCAGATTCCTTCCAACCTTTTCAATTCATCACCTATATGTTTTTACATTCAGGTTTTGGTCATTTGCTAGGGAATATGTTTGCCCTATTCATTTTTGGACCGATGTTAGAGCGATTCTGGGGGTCGAAAAGATTCTTTATATTCTACATGGTAACAGGTGTGGGTGCTGGAATTCTTTATGGGGTTGTGAATTTCATTGAAATGCAACAATTAGAAAGCGCTGCAGAACAATACATTGAGAATCCGAATTATGAAAGCTTTGTTTCTTTCATCCAAGAAAATGCGAACTATGCCTACAGGCAATGGTATGATTTTATTGATGCATACGGAGAAAATCCTGGGAGTCAGCAATACATTGATGGAAGTATTCAGAGGGTAAAAGAAGTGGTGCGTTTTCAAGGAAACGTTCCTTTAATTGGAGCTTCCGGTGCAGTATTCGGAATTTTATTTGCATTCGGTTTCCTGTTTCCTAATACGGAATTATTTTTACTATTCCCACCCATTCCCATCAAAGCTAAATACCTTGTAACCTTCTACGGATTATATGAGTTATATGCAGGCATACAGAATGTTCCGGGAGATAATGTCGCACATTATGCCCATTTGGGAGGGATGTTAATAGCATTTATTCTGTTAAAGATTTGGCAGAAGAATAATAGAAGATTTTATTAAAGAAGATGGCAGGATTTTTCGATGAGTTAAAACAAAATTTTAAAAGACCTAATAATGCATTGAACCAGTTGATTATTATCAATGCTGTGGTTTTTGTAGGCTTGGGTTTATTAGCCTTGATAGGTAAATTTTCTGGAGTAGAAGGTTTATATGCTATAGTGGATGCCCAATTCACGATTCCGCCCGATTTGGAGCGATTTATTTATAGACCGTGGACAATAATAACGTATACCTTTTCTCATGCAGGCTTCTTTCATATTTTAATGAATATGTTGGTTCTTTATTGGTTTGGTATGTTAATATCCCAATATTTAGGAAGTGCTAAATTGGTTAACTTATACGTGCTGGGAGGCTTAGCTGGAGCAGTAGTATTTATATTAGCGTATAATTTGATTCCTTTTTTAGCGGATAGAACTACTAATGGTATGGTTGGAGCATCCGCTGCAGTTTATGCAGTAGCTACCGCTTCTGCAACCTTACTACCCGACCACAGATTTCATTTGATTTTCATTGGTCCAGTGAAGATTAAATATATTGTGGCAGTCTATATAATTTTATCCCTTTTGAATTCAGCAGGTCCTAATGCAGGTGGTAATTTAGCCCATTTGGGAGGCGCAGGTATTGGTTTTTTATATATCCGGGGTTTACAGGCAGGTACAGACTTCGGCCTCTGGATTCAAAGAACATTAGGTTTTATTCAAAGTATTTTTAGATCTAAACCTAAGATTAAAGTTACGTACAAAAAGAAACAAACTGCTGGAGCAAGTCATAGCAGTAGTAAATCCTCATCAGCATCTTCAGTCACTGAGCAAGAAGAAATTGATAGAATCTTGGATAAAATCTCTGAGAAGGGTTATGAGAGCTTAAGCAAGGATGAAAAGCAAAAGCTTTTTAATGCAAGTAAGAAGTGATTTGTAATTAATAATTACGAATTAGTAATTAGGACATTCCAATTTATAGAAAGCTTTTGTCGTTTATGATTAGCTCGTACTTAAATTTATAATTTAAAAAAGACTGATAAATTTAAAATGGAAGACAATGTCTGATAAAACTGCCACTTCGTAATTCTTAATTTCCAAATTAGTAATTAAATCTGCCCGATCACATACATTTTTTCCATGGTGGGATTCTCGCTTCCGCCTCTCGGTTCTAGCGTAACAGCGAAGGCTGAGGCCTCGTCTGTAGCTTTCATTTTCAATAAGCTTGTCATATCACCAGCTACATCAAATACTCCCATATCTACCGGTTTTCCATCTACTATTGCCCATAGCTGGTATTGATTGTCTATCTGATTAGATGGCATCTTTTTAGCATTCAAGAAGACCTCATTCGTTTTTTTATTCCAATGTACAAATGCCTGAGCCTCTGGTGCTATGTCTAAACCCTTCATCGGCACAGTTTCTATACCAGGCTGTCTGAGAATTTCTACATTCTGTGCATACTGATCCATTTGGTTTTTTACCACATTGTATTGCTGAGCCATGGTTTGGTTTTGAGCCATAATATTGGATAACTTTGCTTCTGTTTCTTGCCATTGATTATAATAATAGGCACTTAACACTATTCCAATTGTAGCTATTACACTAGCTGCTGCTGAAAGATATGGATATATAGAAAAGGATTTTGTTTCCTTCTTAATTTCTTTTTCAATCAGTTGATTAGAATCAACTTTATCAGATTCTATGTCTATACCCAATTCTTCAAAAAGGGTGTTTTTAGATAGGGCAGGAGGTGTAATGCTTCCTTTCTGACCTAAAGCAAATAATGTTTCTTCGGCCTCGTCTAATGCTTTTCTTACTTCCTCATGCTCATCAGCATACTGCAGTAATTGCTTTGTTTCAGCTTCGTTAAGCTGTCCCATAACAAAAGCTTCTATTACTCCTGACGATATGTATGCTTCTATTTTACTCACAATAACAATTCTCTTAATGTACGCATAGCTGTTCTGGCGCGTGTCTTGACAGTTCCCAAAGGGATATCAAATTCTTCGGCAATTTCAGTTTGCGTATAGCCTTTAAAATACATTTGATCAATTACAAATCTAAGTTCACCTGAAAGTTTATCTAAAACTTTTTCTAAACCTATACCATCTATTGATAGCTCAGTAGAATTTGCATTGTCAATGGTATGTACGTTGTCTGAGACTGAATCGGTTTTCCCTGTTTTCTTTATTTCTTTGGATCTAAGCTTGTCAATGGAAGCATTTCTACTAATATTGACCAGCCAAGTATATAAACGCCCTTTTTCTGCATTGTAGGCGTGAATATTTTTCCAAGCTTTTATAAAAACATCATGTAATACTTCTTGAGCAACCTCATCTGATTTAACTATTCTCACAATAACTCCATAGATAGCAGCACTGTAATTATCGTACAGATATTCAAAAGCATTAGCTTTTTGAGCTTTGAGTTCTTTTATGAGAACCTCTTCTGATATTTTTATTGCCTGTGCTATAGTCTTAAATTTCGTTTGCTAAATAAATGATATTAAATCAATAAAAAAAGCTGCTAAGTAAATTCAACTAATTAAATCTGCTTAACAGCTTTTTGTTTTATTTTCTGAAGATTTTTATCCCCTGCACTGTGTCAAGCTGAGGCTTGTGACATAAAATACCACTAAATATGAATCACTTCATCGTAAGCGGCAGCTGCAGCTTCCATAATAGCTTCACTCATTGTTGGGTGAGGATGAACTGTTTTGATTAGTTCATGACCAGTGGTTTCCAGTTTTCGTACTGCCACGATTTCAGCTATCATTTCTGTTACGTTAGCACCTATCATATGGGCTCCTAATAGCTCTCCATATTTTGCATCGAAAACTAATTTCACAAAACCATCCTTAGCACCGGCAGCACTCGCTTTTCCTGAAGCTGAAAATGGAAATTTACCCACTTTCAAGTCGTAACCGGCTTCTTTAGCTTGCTTTTCAGTATATCCAACGGATGCAATCTCAGGGCTGCAATAAGTACAACCAGGTATGTTTTTATAATCCAAAGGCTCAGGGTTCTCACCAGCGATTTTTTCGACACAAATAATACCTTCAGCTGAAGCAACATGAGCTAATGCAGGGCCGTGCACAATATCACCAATTGCATAAACGCCATCAACATTAGTCTTGTAAAAATCATCTACTAATATTTTACCTTTATCGGTTGAAACGCCAACATCTTCTAGACCAATTCCTTCTAAGTTGGTAGCAATACCCACTGCTGATAGTACTATATCACAATCTAATTTCTCCTCACCCTTCTTAGTTTTTACTGTTACTTTGCAACCACTGCCTTTGGTGTCAACAGAAGTTACTTCAGCGCTAGTCATGATATTGATGCCAGCTTTTTTATAGGTTTTGGCCAATGCTTTAGAAACTTCTTCGTCTTCAACAGGGACAATTCTATCCATATATTCAACGATTGTCACTTCAGTACCGATGGCATTATATAGATAGGCAAACTCAACTCCGATAGCACCTGAGCCTACCACTACCATTTTCTTTGGTTGCTTTTCAAGGCTCATTCCTTTTCTATATTCAATTACTTTTTTACCATCAATCGGAAGGTTTGGCAATTCCTTAGCTCTTCCTCCTGTGGCTATTATAACACTGTCAGCAGAATATTCGGTTTTTTTACCATCATGTTCTACCTCTACTTTTTTACCTGATTTTAATTTACCAAAACCATCAATTACGTCAATTTTGTTTTTCTTCATCAAGAATTGAACACCTTTGCTCATGCCATTCGCTACATCACGGCTTCTTTTAATCATATTGGTGAAATCAACTTTAGCATCTTTTACAGTGATCCCGTAATCTTCAGCATGGCTGATGTATTCAAATACGTTGGCGCTTTTGATAAGTGCTTTAGTAGGGATACATCCCCAGTTCAAGCATATGCCGCCTAAACTTTCTTTTTCAACTATAGCTACTTTTTTGCCTAATTGAGAGGCACGGATTGCGGCTACATAACCACCCGGACCAGAGCCCACTACTATAATGTCATATTTTGATGCCATAATATCTATTTATTAAATTTTGGATTCGTTTCGATTCGTTGACAAATTTAATGGAAAACGGTCTAGAAAAAAATTTTAGCTGACTTAGGATTGTGAATACTTCTATAATTCCACTGAGCTACATTTTGTACCGTTCTGGCAATGTTATACAATAAAAGTAAAGCCAAAAGTGTAGAAATTATTATTTTGATTCGTTTCGAATGGAATTTAGACAAAGCTTCTTTGGATAGTAGGACTATCTGTAAAATTATAAATGGAAAAACAGGGGCTAAAAACCTCCCTGTTTCACTTGTTTCAAATTTAGGCATAGCCATAAAAAAAATAATATAGCTCGAAAAAATTATCAATGGGAAGGTTTTTGGATTGCGAACAAAAACCAGCGTTAAAATAGTGAGTCCAAAAGTTAGTAGTATCCACGGGGGAGTGTCTGCTTGGATTGGAATGAAGAACCTTATGATTTCTACAGAGTATGTTTCTAGATTGGGAATAAAGTCAACTATGAAGTGGCGATCTGAGAAATCGTAATCTTCTGTTTGATGTATTTTATGGTAGCTGTTCCATACAATGTTTGGAGCCACAATCAGAAGATTAATCAAAGCCGATGTAAATAAAAATTTCCAATTTCGATCTTTTAGAAAAATAACAAAACAATAAAGGGAGAGTCCGAATATTATAAAGACGCCTGCATTTCTCTGCAAGCACATTAAAGTCAATAATATAGAAGAGATTAGCAAATTATAATTTTTGTTCTTGGCTTGGCTCCATTTCTCGTAATAGAATAAGCCTGAAAAAAGTAAGAAAGTAAAAATTGTCTCAGACCATAGGAAACTGCTTATCAAATATGGATACACACTTAGAATGAAGATTGCTAAGCTGATGATTACTAGGTGTTTTGGGTATAAGTGTTTGAAAAACAGGTAGATAAAGAACAAAGAGGACAGGAAGCAGATAACATGAATTATATGGTAAGTTGTTTCATTGAAAAAGCTCAAAACAATTGGAAATAGTGGAGGCCAAAAGACATAAGCACCCCCATCCCATGCGAGAAAAACTTTTTCAGATTGAAAACTCCTCGAGGCAGCCCAATAGTGAAAGGAATCTGAAGTCCATATTAGACCACCAAAAGTACTATAAACATGAATGCCAAATGCAAGCAGTAATAGCCCGCCAACAATTTGCCATTCATATTGATCAGTGATAGTTTTTGCTTCTATTTTACCTTTCATTTTCTAAATTAGCTTATTCCTTGTAATTTTAGGCTTTTTAGAATCAACTACAAACCCATTATGACAAAACTATTAGAAGGAAAGACTGCACTCATCACAGGTGCTTCAAAAGGAATAGGCAAGGCCATTGCTCAAAAATATGCTGAACAAGGCGCTAATGTAGCTTTTACTTTTTTATCAAGTGTAGAAAAAGGTCAAGCGCTAGAAAAGGAATTATCTGATGCGTATGGAGTAAAAGTGAAAGGCTATCGTTCTGATGCCTCAGATTTCAAAGCTGCTGAAGAATTGATAGCCGAAGTAGTTTCAGATTTCGGAAGCTTAGATGTTTTGGTGAATAATGCGGGCATCACTAAAGATAATTTGTTGATGCGTATGACGGAAGAAATGTGGGATGATGTCATCAATATTAATTTGAAATCATGCTTTAATACAGTAAAAGCTGCAAATCGTACCTTTATGAAGCAGAAGAGTGGTTCAATCATTAATATGACCTCCGTTGTAGGGATAAAAGGTAATCCAGGTCAGGCAAATTATTCAGCTTCAAAAGCAGGTATTATCGGTTTTACCAAATCTGTTGCACTGGAATTAGGGTCTAGAAATATACGATCAAATGCTGTAGCACCTGGATTTATTGAGACTGAAATGACAGATGCCTTGGATGAGAAGACAGTTCAAGGATGGAGAGATGCAATTCCATTGAAAAGAGGCGGTACACCGGAAGATGTTGCTGATCTATGTGTATTCCTGGGTTCTGATATGTCTTCTTATATAACAGGACAAGTATTTCAAGTGGATGGAGGGATGTTAACTTAATTCTTGTTTAACAACTTCAATATACCTGCTAGGATTCTTTACTTAAATTATTGAGACAATTGGTCTTGATCAAAATGTAACTGGGTAGCTCCTGGCAGGTTTGAACTCCACTAGCATCTGCAAGTGAGTAAATTGTATTGTAAATTGTCCTTTACTTTCCTGCGAACTTATTAACTTTCGCATCCGTTTAGCAGAGAAAATAATTAGGCGTTTTGAGTTGAAGCGCTGCATAGGCAATTACTTCTTTTTTAATACTAAAATTATGTATACTAATTTTAAAGATCTTGATGCAAGTTCTAGACTTTGGGTTTATCAAGCCAATAGAGCTTTTAATGAAAATGAAAAGCAATTTATTTTAGAAAATGGAAAATCCTTTGTAGAGACATGGACAGCTCACAATAAAGAGCTCAACGCATCCATAGAAATAAGATATGATCAATTTATCATTTTGGCAGTAGATGAAACAAATGCTTCTGCTACAGGATGTTCAATTGATAAGTCGGTTCATTTTATTAAAGCATTAGAAAATGAGCTGAAAATTAACTTACTTGAGAAAAGTAAAGTTGCTTTCTTAAAAAATGACGAAGTGATTTTAGAAAGTTTGTCGTCCATTAAAAGCAAAGTGGAGTCAGACGAAATCTCGGCTGATCTATTAACTTTTAATAATATGGTTTCTGATAAAAATCAATTTGAATCAAATTGGTTGATACCGGCTAGTGAAAGCTGGATGGGGAGATTTTTTAAAACAAAAGTATGATCTTACTATTTTTTTCGTTTTAGTACTTAGATTTTAAATCTGAATCATTGAAAAATTTATCATTAATAATAATTGGTTTCCTTCTCTTGTTCAATTCATGTTCTGTTTACAAAAAAGCAGAAAAGAAATTTGAGAAAGGGGAGTTTAACTCCGCAATCAATTTTTACAAGCAAGCAGTAGAGAAAAATGATAATGCCGCTCAAGCATTATTTTATACTGCTGAGTCTTACCGTCTTTCTAATCGCTTGGAAATAGCAGCACCTTATTACGAAGCTGCTATTGAATCTGGTTATCAGGAGGATGAAGTTTTTTACAATTATGCTTTAGCCCTAAAGGCAAATTCAGATTATAAAAATGCCAAAGAAGTTCTTGAGAGCTACCTACTGAAAGCTAATAATCCAGAGATAAAGCGTTTGGCTGAATTTCAGCTAAAGAATTTATATAACATTGACGAAATTCTTGAAGATCAGACTTTTTATACGGTAAAGAACTTAAAAGATATTAATACATCTGCTGCAGAATATGCTCCTTTCTTTCATGATGGTGAGCTGTATTTTACCTCAACTCGTGATGAGGATGGAAGGGTCTACAAAGCGACAGGAGATAATTTTTCTGATATTTATAAAGTTGATTCGAAAGGTGCAAATGTTGATACCACAGAGATTGAGAAACTCCCTTCTATTATAAACTGGACCGATGCAAATGAAGGTTCCGTAGCAATTGATGGTAGAGGTAGGACCATGGTTTTTGCCAGAGGAAATACGGGGAAAAGAAAAGGCCTAAATGATGTTAACTTATACATAACCCGATATAGAAATGGTAATTGGTCCGAACCGGAATTGATGAGGATTAATGACCCAAATGCATGGAATTCTACTCCTGCATTTAGTGAAGATGGGCGGACCTTGTATTTCTCTTCAACGCGAGAAGGAGGTTTTGGAGGAGTTGATTTATATTCTGCAACCGTTAATAGTAGAGGGCAATGGGGAAATGTAAGAAATTTAGGAGATAAAATTAATACTCCTGAAGATGAAATGTTTCCGTCTGCTTCTCAAGATGGAAAACTGTACTTTTCTTCAAACGGACACCCCGGATTAGGGAAACTTGATATCTTTGTTGCTGAACGAAAGGGAGGAGATATTACCATTTCTCATTTGGGCAAACCTATGAATTCCAATAAAGATGATTTTGCGGTTTTTATGTATTCTCCTGACCGTGGGTTCTTTTCTAGCGACCGGCCTGGTGGTGAAGGGCGGGATGATATTTATACGTTTAAAAATGAGGATCCAAATTTAAAAATTGTAAACTATTTCTTGGCAGGTGTTACCACCACAAATAATTCCAATGATGAAGAAGTAATTTTGCCAGGTGCAAATGTCAGAATTTTTTCTCAGGATAGTGTTTTGCTAGGCGAGATTTTGACAGGGCAAGACGGTAAGTTTAACTTTCGTGTTTCTGAGGAAGAAGACTATTTTATCATTGCAGAGAAAGATAATTACTTCACCACAAGAAAGACTTTCTCCACCAAAGGTAAATCATTAGATAAGTCTAAGCTAGATGCACTTATTACTAACAAAGTATTTGAAACGGAGATTTTGCTAGAAGAAATTATTTTAGACAAAGCATTTGAACTTGAAAATATTTACTATGACTTTGATTCCGCAAATATTCGTGCAGATGCGGCTATTGAGCTTGATAAATTGGTGACTATCCTCGAAGACAATCCACCGATTAAAATAGAATTAAGTTCTCATACTGATGCCAGAGGAGATGCAGCTTATAATCAAGAATTATCAAAAAGAAGAGCAGAGTCAGCCGTTGCTTATATTATTTCTCAAGGAATTGATCCATCCAGAATTAGAGCTAGGGGTTACGGGGAGAGTCAATTGATTATTCAAGACGCAAAGACCGAAGAGGAACACGAAACCAACCGTAGAACAGAATTCAAAGTAACTGAATACGATAAAGAAATAGCTAGAAGGATTAGAGAGCAAGAAGAAGCTCAATTTAAAAAAGGCACAGTAGAAGTAGAAATTAAAGAGGAGAAAGAAGTACCAGAAGCCTCAACGGATGAGTTTGATTTTAATTAAAGCCACCTGACCCCCAAAGGGGGAATTTTCTCACAGATTATACTTATTTATTTTAATGTGATACAGAATATTCCTGAGTCACATTATTTTGCTCTTTTCATTTGAAAGTAAAGATGCTGTGTCATTTTACTGGTCCGCGAAATCCATGCGTGTTCCCCCTTTGGGGGTTAGGGGGCTAAAAAAAGCCCCACATTTCTGCGAGGCTAGCCCTATTGTTGCATGATGATGAATTTTAATTATTTAAGTCGAGCTCCTTCAGTTTCATATTAAGCAGCACTAGTATTTCCGCGACCATTCCCCGCCAGTTGGTGGCGGACTAGGGGGCTACTGAACTATCACTCTAATATTCTCTTGCAAGCCATTATGGTTTACCCTCAAAATATACATGCCAGACTTCAGTTTCTGATTGACTTGGAGAGTTCCATTTGTATCAAAATTTCTAAATTCTTGGACTTTAATACCGTTTAGATCGAATAAACCAATATAAGCCAGATCCTCTCTAAATTCAGTTGGTACTTGAATTTTTAAATTAGAAACATTTTTTATTGGATTAGGTGAAACTGCAAGTTTCCCTTCAAAACCAACTTCAATTTTTACAACAGGTGAATATTCAAATGAAGCATCAATATCTACAGCTTTCAATCTGTAATAGATTATGCCAAACGCAGTATTTCTGTCAGTGAAATCATAATGCACATCCGAATTACTTTCACCTATGCCCTGTACCAAGCCAATCTGCTTCCATTTATTTTGATCTAGAGAACGTTCAACCTCAAAGTGGGAAAAGTTTTCTTCCTTGGCTGTAACCCAATTTAGATCTATATTTTGCTTTGATTTTGAAGCATTGAAGGATTTTAGTTCGATTGGTAAAGTAGCATTTGTCACTCCTAATTCATTAACAAGGTAATCTGCCAATGCCTGATCATTATCAACCATATCTTGAGCATTTCCTGGAGTAGTTCCTGCATAATTACTTCCACCACCTGTGCCTAGATTATTTGTTCCTAGAATATAAAAATCACCGCTATTTGAAATATTGGTATTGTTACCGGTAGATGCGGAACCAACTACTACCAATTTACCACTAGACGAAACATTTATATTGTTATTCGATTCCAAGTCGCCAAGCACAATTAATATACTTGAACCTCGAATGGTTAGAACAGTGTTGTTTTTGAAAATAAGATCACCTGTAACTATCAAAGTATCAGTGTCATCTGTACTATTATTTAGAGTAATGTTTACGTTTTGGTCAAAATCAAGATTACCAGTTCTAGTCACAGTACCGTTAATGGTAAGGTTGATGTTTTTAAGGCCAGAGGTTCCTGGTGCATTGCTTCCATTCCAAGTTGAATTGGCTGTCCAAGCTCCAGATTGCTCATCAAAACTTGATTGGCTGAAAGCCGGAAAGCTTATCAATAATAAAAATAAAATCTTTTTCATAATCATTAAATTAGATATGCAAATATACGAGATATTCGTATCGCTAGATGTTATTCAATCAGGGAAAACCCTATTTTTCTTACATGTTATGCCTATTATACGATCACTCAATGGTTTTTGGGTGTCAAGCATTCATGGCTTCCGTTAAATCGCTGGATTTGGTCGATAAAGCTTCTCAGAACTGAGTTTTAGTTATATGGATGTTATCATTAAAACAAATAGCCCTTTGTGATTGGCTCTGCATGCGCTATATTTGCAAGCTAAAAGAAACTAGAATTCATTTATGGCTGATTTTGAAAACCTACAACTGGCGAATGATAATGGTGTTTTAACCGTCACCATCAACAGAGCCGAAAAACTAAATGCCTTAAATATCGCCACTATAGAAGAATTGCGTGAAGCTTTCCAAGATATTTATGATAATCCTGAAGTAAAGTCTGTCATCATCACAGGTGCTGGTGAAAAGGCTTTCGTGGCTGGAGCGGATATTTCTGAAATATCAGAACTCAATGAAATGAATGGCAGGAAGTTTTCTGAAAATGGTCAGGAAGTTTTTGAAATGATTGAAAAATGCCACAAACCTGTATTAGCAGCAGTCAATGGCTTTGCTTTAGGAGGAGGTTGCGAACTAGCTATGGCTTGTCATATGCGAATAGCGACTCCAAACGCAAAATTTGGTCAACCGGAAGTGAACTTGGGTATTATCCCGGGTTATGGCGGAACGCAAAGATTGACGCAATTAATAGGAAAAGGAAAAGCCTTGGAATTAATGATGACGGCTGATTTTATAGGAGCTGAAGAGGCGAAAAGTCTTGGTTTAGTGAATCATATAGCCGAAAATCGAGAAGAATTGATGACTTTAGCGAATTCTATCCTAAGCAAAATCAACAGTAAAGCACCCTTAGCAATTGGGATGGTCATCGATAGCGTAAATGCGTATTACACAGGCGAAGAAAATGGCTATCAAACGGAAGCCAACAGCTTTGCAGCATGTTGCAAATCGGAAGATTTTAAAGAAGGTACCAAAGCCTTTTTAGAAAAAAGAGCTGCTGAGTTTAAAGGAGAGTGATTAATTAATAATTAGTAATTTTTTAATTAGTAATTATAAAGAATATGGTAAATAGGGAGTTAAATTATCGTTTTGGTAGTCATCTCCCTATTTTTAATCTCTGTCTCTCAACTTCCTTCTTCCAACTTCAAGCTTCCAACTTCGCTCCATGAACCCACTAAAAAAATTAGCATCTGAAGCCGGTTTATATGGATTGCCAAGCATTTTGGGCAGATTGCTAAACTATTTGTTGGTTACTCTTCATACAGCCGTCTTTATTCCCGAACAGTTTGGAAGTATAGGTCAATTATATGCTTACGCTGCTTTTTTAAATATCATTTACACCTATGGCATGGAAACGGCTTATTTCCGTTTTACCACCAAAGAAAAGTCTGAAAATTATTATGAATCTGCTTTTTCTTCAATTCTTTTAACCTCTATCATATTTAGTGGCGGTATTTTTATTTTAGCCGAAGAAATCATAGAGATTCTTGAATTATCTGTTGAAACATACATTGTCCGCTACCTTGCTGTCATCTTTTTTGTTGATGCTATAGTGGCAATTCCGCTTGCAAAACTCCGATTAGCACACAAAGCAAAAAAGTTTGCAGTTACCAGAATGAGCAGTATTGTATTTAGTATATTGTTCAATTTACTATTTCTTGTACTTTTCCCTTTTTTGGCAAAAGCGGGCATTATGGATTGGGATACCCAAAAACCATACGATATAGGTTATGTCTTTTTAGCCAATCTATTAGGCAATGCCTCAATGGTATTGATTTTATATAAAGAAATATTCTTTTCCAGGATACGACTTGATTGGACTAAGACTAAAAGGATGTTGATTTATGCTTATCCAATTCTCCTGATGGGTTTAGCTGGAATGGCAGTTGATCAATTGGATAAAGTGATTTTTGAATATCTATTGCCTTCAAACTTTTATACAGACACTACTGCAAAAGCGGCTTTAGGTATTTATTTTGCGACTTTCAAGTTAAGTGTATTTATGGCTTTGGCTATTCAGGCCTTCCGTTATGCAGGTGAACCATTCTTTTTTAGTCAGGCAGAAGATAAGAAAGCTCCAGAGCTGTTTGCAAAAGTACTTTATTATTTTGTTGCTTTATGTTTATTGATTTGGGTAGGAGTAAGTCTCAATGCAGATTTAATAGGTCGAATATTTTTGAGGGGTGAGGCATACAGAGAAGCATTGTTTTTGGTACCAATTCTATTATTAGGTAAATTATTTTTCGGGATTTATATCAACCTTAGTATTTGGTTTAAAATAACGGATAAAACGTATTATGGTGTTTACATCAGTTTGGTAGGTGGCGGGGTCGCATTGTTTGGGAATATTTTGCTGATTCCTGTTTTAGGTTATACAGGTGCTGCTTTAACTTCAGTCTTAGCTTATTTCAGTATGATGATTTATTGCTATTTTGCTGGTCAAAGACATTTTTATATCCCATATCCTACTGGTAAAATATTCTTAAATGTACTGATAGCGGGAACCTTAATTACTGTATTCTTCTACCTCAAACCAACATCAAACATTTGGAACTACACCTTGGGAATCGTCATTAGTCTTCTGTATGCTGGCTTAATGTTTTTATATGAGCGGAAAAGGATTTTTTCCGATAAATTAAAATGATACTTTTGAGTTTGAAAAATAAATTATGCAAGTTAAAGTTATAAATAAGTCAAAGAATGAATTACCAGCTTATCAAACGGATGGTGCCGCAGGCTTGGATTTAAGAGCAGATTTACCTGATCCCATTAATTTGAAGCCAATGGAACGAATCTTAGTCCCAACCGGCTTATTTTTGGAATTACCTCTTGGTTATGAAGCTCAAATTCGGCCAAGAAGTGGATTGGCTTTTAAACACGGAATTACGGTTTTGAATAGTCCTGGCACAATTGATGCTGATTACAGAGGAGAGATTAAGATTTTATTAGTGAATTTGTCCGATAAGCCTTTTTTAATTGAATCAAGTGAAAGAGTTGCGCAGATGGTAATTTCCAAACATGAACAGATAGAATGGAAAACAGTGGGACGCTTGGAAGATTCTGAGCGAAGTGCTGGTGGTTTTGGGAGTACGGGGAAATAGAGCCCCCTAACACCCAAAGGGGGAAAGTCGCATGGATGTAATGAAGTAGAAATCTTAAATAAATCCTTGCTTTTTGTAGTAACTTATGGCGAAAATTTAAATAGATAAAAGGTCAAATTAAAAAACTAATGTTCCTCCGTGAATATTTTCCCTTAGGGGGATAGGGGGCTATAAAAATATAAATATTATGAATATCATCATTCCAATGGCAGGCATGGGTAAACGCATGCGTCCACATACATTAACAGTACCGAAACCATTAGTCCCCATAGCAGGAAAACCAATTGTCCAACGATTAGTAGAGGACATCGCAAAAGTTTGCGGCAGTGATGTAGATCAAATTGGATTTATTATCAAGTCTTCTTTTGGAAAAGAAATTGAAAGCAGTTTGTTGAAAATTGCGGAATCTGTTGGAGCCAAAGGTTCAATTCATTATCAGGAAGAAGCATTAGGTACTGCTCACGCGATAATGTGCGCTAAAAATCTATTGGATGGAAATACTGTAGTAGCTTTTGCAGATACTCTTTTTAAGGCCGATTTCAAATTAGATACTTCAGAAGAAGGTATTATCTGGACACAAAAAGTGGATGATCCTTCTGCTTTTGGTGTGGTGAAAGTGAATGATGAAAATATTATTACTGATTTCATAGAAAAGCCGAAAACACCGGTCTCTAACTTAGCTATTATTGGTATTTACTATTTCCAAAAAGGCGAGGATTTAAGAAAGGAACTTCAATATCTTTTAGATCATGATATAAAGGATGCGGGTGGAGAATTCCAAATCACAGTGGCACTCGAGAATATGAAAGCGAAGGGCGTAAAATTACGACCTGGGACGGTTACAGAATGGTTGGACTGTGGGAATAAAGATGCTACAGTGTATACAAATCAACGATATCTGGAGTTTTTAAAAGGGCAAGAACTAATTAGCAAATCTGCAAAAATAGAGAATACTGTTATTATACCGCCAGTTTATTTGGGTGAAAATGTTAGTGTTAAGAACTCTGTGATAGGTCCACACGTTTCCATTGGAGAAGAAACAGAGGTCGAAAATAGCAGAATAAGTAATAGTATTATTCAAACAAATTCCGTGATATCTGAAGCACAAATTAAAAACAGTATGTTAGGAAATTTTGTATTGTATGAAGGTTCAGCTAAAGATTTGAGTATAGGTGATTATAATAAGGTGACAGAATAATAGTGAGAAGCGATTTGAACAACATTTTTAAAATAATTTTAATATCCTGTTTCTTCTGGATGCAAGGGGTTTTGCTTATTGCACAGACGCCTGAAACTCCTATGCAAGAGGATATTTTGCCTGATGCAGATCCTTTGAAGGTTGATCGTTTTAATGTAGAGTTCTTATTAGTCGAGGGGATGCATTTCCTAGCTATTGATAATCAGGCTAAAGCATTAGATAGTTTTATCAAGGCACACCAAATAATGCCTGAAAATGCTGCTGTAAATTTTAAAATAGCGAAGATTCTGCATCAAAGCTCCGATTCTGATCAAGCCCTGTTTTACATCAGTAAAGCCACAGAAAAAGAAAAGGAAAATTATTATTATCAAGCGCTAAAAGCAGAGATTTTAACAGATAAAGGTGACCTAAAGAACGCAATTTCCACTTATGAAGATCTGTATCGTTTTTCTGAGGACGCACCAGATGACTACCTGCTAGAACTGGCAGCCTTATATCTTTATAGCGATAATCCAGATATGGCTTTAGAAACGTACGATAGAATTGAAAAAAGATTAGGAATACTAGAGGAGGTTAGCACTCAAAAGCAGAAAATATATTTAAAGCAAAATAAGCTGAAAGAAGCAATAGCGGAGGGCAAAAGATTAGTAGAGGCTTATCCTAAAATAAGTGAATATGCCGTTTCAGTAGCTCAAATATTAGTTTCAAATAATAAAAATGAAGAGGCTCTTAATTACTTGAAAAATTATTTAGAAGAGCATCCTAACCAAGCTTTGGTTGAAATGGAGTTAGCCAAATTGTATAGACAATCCAATGAGACTATCCTTGCCTTAAAGCATTTTGAGAAAGCTTTTCAATCCGAGGAAATCCCGCTCGAAGCCAAGTTGAATAATTTTGTAGCCCTTATTCAAAAACTTTCGCAAGGAGATGAAGTAGAAAAACTCAAAGCCTTGGGAAGCAGTATTTTAGAAATTCATTCCACTGATGCCAATGCCTTTGCTGCTAATGGTGATTTGTACTTTGCACTTAATCAAAAAGATAGCGCTAAATATTTTTATGAAAAGGCAGTGACGTTGAATGGAGATAATCTTCAACTCTGGCAAAACTTATTGTCCCTTGAGATGGAAAATAAAAAGTATAAAAAGGTGGTTAAGTATGCTGATGAGGCTATTTCCTATTTCCCTAATCAGCCAGTACTTTATTTGTACGCAGGTTCCGCTCATTTTGCAATGAATGATTTTAAGAAGGCGATTATGTTTTGGAAGCAAGGCAAATCTATAGTTTACGGAAATGATAGAATGAAAAGTAGTTTTGCAGCGCAATTAGCAGATGCCTATCATGCTGATAAGCAATATGAAGAAGCTTTTAGAACCTACGAAGAAGCTATAAAATCTAATCCTTTAAATTATTTTGCCATTAATAACTACGCATATTATTTGTCATTGCAAAAGAGGGATTTAGAACGAGCGAAGGAATTGTCTTCTAAAATGGTAAAAGCTAATCCAGATAATGCTACTTTTTTAGATACTTACGGGTGGGTGTTGTTCCAGAAGGAAGAATATCAGGAAGCGCTAAAGTATTTAGAGAAGGCGGTTCAAAATCAATCGTCTGCTACCATAATAGAGCATTATGCTGATGCCCTATACAAAACGGGTCAGAAAGAAAAAGCATTAGAACAGTGGAAGAAGGCTAAGTCTTTAGGAGGAGCTTCTGAATTAATTGATAAAAAAATATCCGAAAAAAAATATTATGATGCGTCTATTTAGTGTGTTGATTTGTTGTGTAGTGTTGATTTTCTCTTCATGTGGTAAGAAATTACTACCTACCTCTAGTATAGAGGAAGAATACGCTCTAGAGAAATTTGATTTTGAATATTTGCAAGCTAAGTCAAAAATTCGATTCAGCTCATCGGATCGAAATTTAAGTTCTAGTGCGAGTATTCGGATGAAGAAGGACAGTGTAATATGGATTTCTGTTTCGCCAGTTTTTGGTATTGAAGCAGCAAGAGGTTATATTAGTCAAGACACTATTGTTTTTATGGATAGAGTGAATAAGGACGTTTATAGGTACAATTACGAGTCTTTAAGTAATGCGCTCAATTTTGAAATAGATTTCCAAATGGTTCAATCAATTATTTTGGGGAATCAAGTTTTTGATTTCCAGCGAGAAGATAATTTCTCTAAGAGATCAGGTGAACTTAAAATTGATCAAAAAAGGGGTAGATTTGAATTGGAAACATTTGCTTCTTCTAAAAACAGGAAAGTGAAAAATGTTAAAGTTCGTGAAATCCCTGATGGAAATAGAATGGAAATTATTTTTTCAGAGTTTAACATAGTGGCAAGTCAAGCATTTCCTTTTAGAACCAATGTTGAAATTCTTTCAAAAGGGACTAAAGGAGAAGAATCTACACAGATAGAAATTAATCATTCGAAAGTTGAAGTAGGCGATAGCCCAATGTCTTTCCCTTTTAGCGTACCGGGTAAGTATGAGAATTAGTATTTTTCATATAAGTCTATTTTTTTTCTTGTTCGCACTGGGACACTTGGCTAGTGCCCAGAAATCAAGAGAAGAACTCGAGAAAGAAAAAAAGGAAAATCTCGAAAAAATTAGTCAAGCTGAAAAGATTCTCAATCAAACAACGTCCAAAAAGAGGGCAACAATCGGTCAATTGAATGCGCTAAATTATAAAATTGATGCCCAGCAGTCCTTAACAAACTCTATTTCAAATGAGCTTAACTTGTTAAATCAAAAGTTGAATGAGATTGGCAGCATCATTAATTCTATGGAAAGCGACCTAGATAAAATGAAAACAGAGTACGCCAGCATGATTTATGCTACTCAAAAAAGCAATCAATCATTAAGTAAACTAGCCTATATTTTTGCTTCAGCATCTTTTTATGAGATGTTCATGAGACTTAAATATATGGAGTATTATGGAAAAATGCGGAGGCAGCAAGCTGCTCAAATTGAGATTATAAGAGATTTATTGATCGGCCAAAAAGAAAGCGTAGAAAAGGTGAGGATGGAAAAAAGCACTTTGTTGCAAGAACAAATTTTCCGGAATAGAGAGTTAAATAAATTGAAACAGCAGCAGAGTAGCCTGGTTGCAGAGCTGAATACAAGGGAAAAACAGGTCAAAAGTGAAATCGAAGACAGAAAAAAAGCTGTTGATAATTTAGAGAAAATTATAGCGGAATTAATAAAGAAAGAAATAGAGAAAAGTTCAAAAGGGACTTCTTCTACTAAATTTGCGCTTACTCCTGAAGCAAAAGAGCTATCTGATTCCTTTGCTGGTAACAGAAATAAATTATTCTGGCCTGTGAATTCTGGTTTCATTTCTCAAAAATTCGGGACGCATCCCCATCCTGTTTATAAAAATATTCAAGTTAATAATGATGGTATCGATATTCAAACCAATGAAAATGAAGCTATAAGAGCAGTTTTTGCAGGAGAAGTTAGAAATGTTGCTTTCATACCGGGCATGAATAACGTAGTGATGGTGCAACATGGTGAATATTTCACTGTTTACGCCAGACTTAAAGATGTCAAGGTTAAGAAAGGAGATAAAATAACTGCTAAGGAGACTTTGGGTATAGTGTATACAGATAATGATGGTACCTCAGAAATCCAATTTCAAGTTTGGAAAAATAACCAGAAGCTGAATCCTGAGCAGTGGCTGTTTAAGAAGTAATTAATTTTTGCTGCAGTTAACTGAACTATTTCTATTATCTTAACCTTTCTCATAATAGGTATTTAATTTTTTGATCAGTGATTGCTTAGGCAATCAAATATTATTTAACTTTACAATCACATTTATAATACAATAAGCAATGAACACAGTATTTGCATTTTTAGGAGGATTAGGAGGATGGGAAATTCTTCTGATCATGTTAGTGATTTTAATATTTTTTGGTGCTAAAAGAATTCCGGATCTAGCAAGAGGTTTAGGTAAAGGCATCAGAGAATTTAAAGATGCTACCACAGAAATTAAAGATAATATAGAAGATGGAGGGACAAAGAACACAACCTCTAAAACAGATAGCACTGAAAGTAGCAATACTAAAGACCAATAAAATTGGAGTCCTATCACAGTCTAAAACAACTTCAGCATCAGTTGAAGCAAGAGAAGTATACCCTAAAGTCAGTTGTTGAGCATTATTTAAAGCAAATTAATGAACAGAAGCATCTTAATGTATTTTTAGATGTTTACGAAACTGAAGCTTTAATCAAAGCCGAGAATCTTCAAGAGAAGTTAGAAGCTGGAAAGCCATTAGGTAAACTTTTCGGCTTAGTGATAGGCATCAAAGATGTTTTGGTGCAAAAAGGTCGAGAAGTCAGGTCTGCTTCTCGAATATTAGAAGGTTTCGAATCCCAATTTTCAGGAACTGCAGTTCAAAGATTGTTAGATGAAGATGCTATTATCATTGGAGCTCAAAATTGTGATGAATTTGCAATGGGCTCTTCTAATGAGAATTCTGCTTATGGACCTACTTTAAATGCTACCGATAATTCAAGGGTGCCAGGGGGCTCATCAGGAGCATCGGCAGTAGCAGTTCAAGCAGGACTTTGTATGGCTTCTTTGGGAACTGATACAGGTGGTTCCGTTAGACAGCCTGCCGCTTTTTGTGGTGTAGTAGGTATCAAACCTACTTATTCCAGAGTTTCTCGATATGGATTAATAGCTTTTGCTTCCTCCTTTGATTGCATCGGAGTATTTTCCACTGTCATTGAAGATAATGCTCTTATTTTGGAAGTGATAGCCGGGCATGATGACTATGATAGCACCGTTTCCACAGAAGAAGTCCCACTTTATGCAGAAAGCCTTCAAGTCAACAAAAAAATGAAGGTTGCATACATTAAGGAGACATTAGAAAATGAGGCTTTACAAACAGAAATCAAAGAGGCTACAGTATCAAAATTAGAATGGTTGAAAGGGCAAGGTCATCAAGTTGAAGAGGTTAGATTTCCTCATTTAGATTACGTATTGCCTACTTATTACATTCTCACAACTGCAGAAGCAAGTACTAACTTATCGCGTTTTGATGGTGTGCGCTATGGATACAGAGCACCTGAAGCTTATAATATGGAAAGTATGTATAAGCTTTCGCGCACCAATGGTTTTGGAGAAGAAGTGAAACGCAGAATTATGCTGGGCACATTCGTCCTTTCAGCGAGCTATTTTGATGCCTACTATACCAAAGCACAAAAAGTACGAAGGATCATTAGAGATGAAACTCGCAATATGTTGTCGAAATATGATTTCATTGTGATGCCTACTACACCAAGCACTGCATTTCCATTAGGTGGCAAAAGAGATAATCCCGCTGAAATGTACTTAGAAGACATTTTTACCGTTCAAGCTAATGTGAGTGGTATTCCGGCAATTTCAATTCCAAATGGCACAGATGCGCAAAATTTGCCGATTGGCTTACAAATTATGACTGATGTATTCAAAGAGAGCGAATTATATGCATTTGCAGACTATTTGATGAAAGCATAATGATTATATTTACTAATTATGAGAACGATATTGAAAATCATTTTGACTTTAGGATTGTATTGGGTTTGTGCTATTTCACCTATACATGCTCAAGAAATTGATTCTCTACCTGAAACCGTTTCACCTGATACTTTTTCGATCAGCTTGCCAAGAGGCTTTAACTTTTTTGCAAAAGATACCACAGAACTGGAATTGGTTCGTTTTTCTCATCAGTATGAATTTATTCCCGAATATGAGGAGGAAACAATTAAACAAAGATTATCTCAAATAGAGAATGAAATTCCACTGACCTATAATCCGATTGTCAATTCATTTATCAGCTATTTTACGGTTACAGATAGAGATTATACTAGGAAAGTTGCAAGATTGCAGACGAAATATTTCCCTATGATAGAGCGATATTTGAAAAAGTATAATTTGCCAGATGAGTTGAAATATTTAGCAATCGTAGAGTCAGGACTAAATCCAAAGGCAAAGTCTCCGGCAGGTGCTGTGGGATTATGGCAATTTATGCCCCTTACGGGAAGAGTAGACTATGGGCTATCAGAAAACTGGTATCTAGATGAAAAAATGGATATGGAGAAATCTACTGATGCGGCATGCCGGTATTTGACCTTTCTCTACAAATATTTTTACAATGATTGGCCCTTAGCTTTAGCAGCATACAATACAGGCCCAGGCAACGTCCGAAAAGCGATCAGAAGAAGTGGATATAAAAAGAATTTCTGGGAAATTTATCCTTATCTATACAGAGAAACAAGGTCTTATGTGCCTCAATTTATTGCTATTATGTATAGTATGAATTATTTAGAAGAGCATAATTTCTTTATAGAAGAATTTGAGTATATGCCTGATTATGAAATGGTTTCTATCAATAGCTTTTTAAGTTTGCCATTATTTGCTGAACATTCCGGAATTTGTTTGGAGACTTTAAATGATTTAAATCCCGAGCTTAAACGTGGTGTTGTATCTGATAATCATCATATGTATCAATTAAGAATTCCTGCTGATCAGAAGGATTTCATTTCCGAAAATATGGATGAAATTATGCGATTTGCTAGTCAAGGAGAGGAACATTTTAATAGGTTAGCTAAAAATGAGGTAGGTAGTACCTACGGAAGGCAAAAGTTGACTTACAAAGTGAGGTCGGGTGATGTACTAGGTAAAATAGCAGAGACTTACAAAGTTAGAATTGCGGATTTAAAGCAATGGAATAATATTAGTGGAACTGTGATTAGGGTTGGACAACCATTAAATATTTGGATAGCAGATGATTTTTATGATGATGTAAATAAAAAACTTACAGCTATAAGTCAGCAGGGTGTATCTAACCAGAATGTGGCATTGAAAACAGGTGAGTATAGAGTTCAGAATGGGGATACGCTTTGGGAAATCTCCCGAAAATTTGAAGGCTTAACGGTAGAAAAGTTGAAAAAATTAAATAATTTGGAGGGAAATGGAATAAAACCAGGTCAGATTCTGAAAATTAATGAAAATTCATAAAACTAACACAATGTTAAAATTCAATAAATTATACATTTTATCGATATTTATATGCGTCTCTATTTTTTCAGTTTCGTGTGAGGATGAACGAAAAGGAGGAGATCAAGCGAAAGATTCAAATGCTAATTTGCAACAAGCGAGGGGCGAATCGGGAGAAGTTATTTTGGTCATTCCTCCTAGTCTGTGGGAAAGCGAACTGGGAAATTTACTAAGAGAAGTTTTTACTTCTAACGTAAAAGTACTCCCTCAAGATGAAAGATTATATGATTTAAAGCCTGTAGACCCCAGTAAATTTAATAGTATATTTAAAGCATCCCAGAACCTGATGTTCGTTGCGACTTTAGATAATCAAAAACCAGAGGGAAAATACATGAAGAGATATTTCACTGAGAATTCCCTAAATCAAATTGAGAAAAATCCAAGTTTGTTTTCCTTCAATCAAGAGGATGTTTATGCAAAAGGCCAAGAAGTACTTTACCTTTTTGGAAGAAATGAAGAAGAGTTAATTAAGAATATTCAAGAAAATAGATCTGGAATTAAGGAGTTTTTCAATGATAAAGAAGCTGAGCGACTTGTCTCATCATTCAAAAAAAGTGCTCAAAAAGGCATTATGAATTACATTCAAGATTCATTGAATCTGGAGCTAGTAGTGCCTTATGGATATGAAATTGCAGTAAAAGAAGATAACTTTCTTTGGTTAAGGGAATTAGATTCCAAGGAAGAGTATAATCTTTGGATTGTTAAGATGCCTTACAAAGATGAATCAGTATTCAATCCTGAAAATATTAAGGAGCTCAGGAATTCATTAGGTGAGAGATATATCACGGATAAAGATGTTGCAGATTTGCATTTAACTAGCCAAGATGAAAAGGAATTCGTCATTGATACAATAAATTTAAATAGCCAATACGCGCTGCAAATTAAAGGACTTTGGAAGTACTCCGATAATTCTAGAGGAGGCGCATTTGTAAGTTATCTTTTTGCAAATGAAGAAGCTGGTGATTTGTATTATGTTGAGGGATATTTAGATGCGCCCGGTGAAGCAAAGCGTGAACCTATGCGCAGACTGAAAGCTATTTTAGGAACTGCCAAGCTTCCTAAAAATATTAATGACTAGACATTAAAAAAACAACTTTTGCCTGTTGTTTACTCTAGTCTTTTCTAAATTTACCCTTATATTAAAATTTTTTCAAGCGAGAGAATTGTAGCAATTGTCTCGTTGATGCTATTCATAAATTTTTACAGAGTTATTATGCCAAAAAAAGTTCGCAGACAAGATGCATTAAATTATCATATGCAAGGCACCCCAGGGAAAATTGAGGTGGTGCCCACTAAAATGTTAAGCTCTCAATCGGACTTGGCATTAGCCTATTCTCCAGGAGTAGCAGAGCCTTGTAAAGAGATTGAAAAAGATAAAGAGAATGCCTATAAATACACAGCTAAAGGAAATTTGGTTGGAGTTATTTCTAATGGTACGGCTGTTTTGGGACTAGGAGATATTGGGCCAGATGCATCCAAACCAGTTATGGAAGGTAAAGGTGTATTATTCAAAAAATTTGCAGGAATTGATGTTTTCGATATAGAAATACAAGAGAAGGATCCTAAGAAACTGATCGAAATCATTAAATCACTTGAGCCAACTTTTGGAGGGATTAACTTAGAAGATATCAAGGCACCAGAATGTTTTGAAGTGGAAACCGCATTGAAACAGCAGATGAATATCCCGGTAATGCATGATGATCAACATGGTACGGCTATTATTTCAAGTGCCGCTTTATTGAATGCTCTGGAATTGGTAGATAAAAAGATTGAGGATGTAAAGATTGTAGTACTAGGCGCAGGTGCTGCCGCCATTTCATGTAGTAAGCTTTATAATTCTTTGGGAGCTAAGCTTGAAAACATCTATATGTTTGATAGAAAGGGATTATTGACTAAAGATAGGGATGATTTAAGTGAAACAGGTAGGTTTTTTGCTTCAGCAAATACTGAAATTAAAGACATAATGGATGCCATGAAAGGAGCGGATGTCTTTTTAGGTCTATCTGCTGGAAATGTCATCAATAAGAAACATATAAAAGCTATGGCAGATAACCCAATTGTCTTTGCTTTAGCAAATCCTGACCCTGAGATCCCTTATGCTGAGGCGATGGCAGCGCGAAAGGATATCATTATGGCTACTGGTAGATCCGATCATCCTAATCAAGTTAATAATGTCATAGGATTCCCTTATATCTTTAGAGGTGCGTTAGATGTAAGAGCCACAGCGATTAATGAAGAAATGAAATTAGCAGCTGCTTATGCAATTGCTGAACTAGCTAAGCAGCCCGTTCCCGAATTGATTAATAAAGCTTACGATGATCAAAAAATTGTTTTTGGTAGAGAATACCTAATTCCGAAACCTCTTGATCCTCGCTTAATTACAACGATTTCACCTGCTGTTGCAAATGCTGCAATGAAATCAGGTGTGGCCAAAACTAATATCAGGGATTGGGCACAATATGATGTTGATCTTCAAAAAAGAATTGGTGTAGATCAGAAATTGATGAATAGAATACTCACCAAAGCCAAGAAAGATCCTAAAAGAGTGGTGTTTTCAGAAGCAGACAATGCTAATATTCTGAAGGCTGTTCAAATGGTTATTGATGAGGGAATTGCTGTGCCGATTTTGTTAGGCAACAGAGAAAAAATAGAAGCACTGATTGAAACGCACCAATTGGATTTAGGTGGTGTAGACATAATTGATAACTTCCTTGATGATCAAAAGCGGAACGATTTTGGGAAAGTGCTCTATGAGAAAAGAAAAAGAAAGGGAGTTACGCAATATGAGGCAGTAAAATTAATGCGTGATCGGAATTACTTTGGCAGTATGATGGTAGAACTAGGGGAAGCTGATGCCATGATTTCCGGTCTTACAAAGGACTACCCTAAAACTATTCGACCTGCATTAGAAATTATTGGAGCAGAAGAAGGTAAGAGAGTTGCAGGGATGTATATCTTATTGACTAAAAAAGGCACTTTCTTTTTCTCGGACACTACGGTTAATACTAATCCAACCGTTGATGAATTAGTTGAAATTATTGGACTAACTGCAAGAGGAGCTAAAGTTTTTGGATTCGAACCAAGAATGGCCGTGCTATCCTATTCTAATTTTGGTAGCAGTAAAGGTGAAATTCCTGAAAAGACTGCAAAAGCCAGGCAAATAGCTAAAGAGCGATGGCCAGATCTAATTATAGATGGAGATATTCAAGCAAACATTGCTGTTAATGAAGAGCTATTAAAAGAAACATATCCTTTTAGTGAGTTAGCTGAAAAAGGAGCCAATACTTTTATATTTCCAAATTTATCATCCGGTAATATTGCCTATAAATTATTAATGGAACTGGGAAATGCTGAGGCAATAGGACCAATATTATTGGGTATGAATAAACCAGTGCATATTTTACAACTAGGTAGTTCTATTAGAGAAATAGTTAATATGGTAGCCATTTCTGTCGTAGATGCCCAAAATCATCAGATCCAGTCAAATTTATGATTTCTTATTTAAAAGGATTTTTAGTTGAACTAGAGCCTACTCACCTCATCATAGAAGTTGGGGGAGTAGGGTATCATGTCAATATTCCCTTATCCACTTTTGATGCTTTTAAAAGTCAGAAGGAGATTAAAGTTTTGACTCATTTTCACGTCAAAGAAGATGCCCAAACACTATACGGGTTTTATTTGCCTGAGGAGAGAACAGTATTTTTAGATTTAGTAGGAATTTCTGGAATTGGCCCTTCAACTGCAATTGGAATGTTATCTGCTATGAATCCCCATGAAATTAAATCGGCAATAGTAGCTGAAAACGTAAAGCAAATTCAATCGATTAAAGGAATTGGAGGAAAAACAGCTCAAAGGGTTATTTTAGAGCTTAAAGATAAGTATAAAAAAGAAGGATTAATTTCAGAATCTAGCCAATCTTCTGTAGTTTCAAACAATAGCCTACGAAACGAAGCGTTATCTGCTTTGATAAATTTGGGGTTTGCTAAAAATTCTGCTGAGAAGGTTATTGATAAGATATTGCAAGCTAATCAAGAAAATATTACTTTAGAGCAATTAATTAAGCAAGCCTTGAAATCAGCCTAAACTAAATTGTATTTTGCAAAGTAGAAGCTTTCAACTTCTTTTACGGGTAGTTTTTATTTTTTCCCTTTCTATTGGGGGGCATCAAAACCTATTCTCAAAAAGTAACGAGAATGTTTTTGAAATGTTTCAGCAAGTTCAGCAATCTCAGGATACCGTCAAATCAAAAACAGATAGTATCAAAGCTGACAGTTTACGAAAATACCAACCCAGCAGAAGACCCACCTATCAGGTTCAAGATAGATATGGCGATCCCTTTTCGAATGATTTAGGTAATAGCCCTTTATTATTGGAAGATCCTGCAGCATTAAATCTTAATGTAGAAATTGATACAGGCTTTAATTATTCCATATATGAAACTATAGGAGATATCGATTTTCGACCTACTTCATCAATGTCATATGATGAATTTTCAAATTACCAAGATGATAGAATTTTAAAGGAATATTGGAGAGAGCGTTCCTTAGGATTAGATGGGGAAAGTGCCGTCAGTGGTCGATCGTTGATTCCTCCTTTATACGTCAGCCCTGTATTTGATCGACTTTTTGGAGGAAGCTTTGTAGAATTAATACCAAACGGATTCATTACCTTAGATTTTGGAGGACGATTTACAAGGAATGAAAACCCCAATCTCCCAGTTCAGCAACAACGCTACTCAAGCTTTGAATTTGATCAGCAAATTAATATGAACGCTGTCGGTAAGGTCGGAGAAAAACTTGCAGTTACTGCTAATTTTGCTAATAATAATTCTTTTGATTTTCAGAACGATTTGAAAGTAGAATACACTGGTTATGAAGAAGAGATACTAAAGAAAATCGAAATTGGTAATGTAAGTATGCCAGTTAATAATTCCTTGATGTCAGGTGCACAAAACCTTTTTGGTGTGAAAACGCAAATGCAGTTTGGTCATTTATTTGTCACCAGTGTAGCTTCTACTCAAAGGGGAAAAGCAGAAAGCGTAAAAGTAGAAGGAGGCTCTCAAAGGCAGGAGTTTGAAGTAAGATCCTCTGATTATGATGAAAATAGGCATTTCTTTTTAGGTCACTTTTTTAGAAATAATTATGAGAGATGGTTGAATGGGCTTCCTCGAGTTAATTCTAGTTTAGATATAAGAAGAGTTGAGGTTTACATCTTAAATAGGACTGCAAATACCCAAAATTTACGATCAATAGCTGCTTTTATGGATTTAGGAGAAGCTAATCCTAACAATATCAATCAAAGTCAATTTTTAGAATCTGGTGTTTCTAATAATAATCCCACAGATAACGATGCTAACAGCTTGTGGGGTGAAATTAACAATTACAATAAGAATTACGATGTTTTCCTTAATTCACTAGAAACTTCTAGTCCATCCTTGTCTCGCACAGTTGATTATGAAATTATTAATGTTGCAAGGAAGCTAGATGCAACAGAGTATAATTTTAATAAAGAATTGGGCTATGTTTCGTTAAGGAGACAGCTTCAGAATGATGAGATGTTAGCAGTAGCATATGAATATACTTATAATGGTCAACGTTATCAAGTGGGTGAAATGGCAGAAAACTATGGTAGTAGATCTGATGATGCCGTTGTTTTGTTAAAGTTGCTAAGGCCTTCGAAGATTAACGTTGATGTTCCAACTTGGGATTTGATGATGAAGAATATTTATAATCTTCAGGGAAATCAGATTAGTCAGGAAGGTTTTCAATTAAGAATAATCTACAGAGATGATAGAACAGGCCAGGATAACCCAAGTTTGCATGAGAGTTCATTACGAGACATTCCTTTGCTTCGAGTATTTAACCTGGATAGCTTAAATCAAAATAATGATCCGCAACCAGATGGAAACTTTGATTATATCAATGGACTTACGATTAATCAGCAGGAAGGTAAAATCATATTTCCCGTATTAGAGCCATTTGGAAGCAGTTTAGATCAGCAATTTAGACCAGATGAGCAGACTTTTAAAAGTAAATATGTTTTTAATACTTTGTATGAATCAACCAAGAATGATGCACAACAGCTCACTTCTAAGGATAAATTCTTTATAAAAGGTCAATATGAAAGCGGATCATCTACTGAAATCGCATTGCCTGGTTTAAATATTGCAGAAAACTCAGTAAGGGTTAGTGCTGGCGGAACTCCTCTTCAAGAAGGGATTGATTACAGAGTAGATTATAATCTAGGAAGAGTGATTATTTTGAATGACGGAATTTTGAGTTCAGGTAGAGATCTAGATATAGATTTTGAAACTGAAGACATGTTCAATTTTCAGTCTAAAACATTGATTGGAACTAGGTTTGATTACGTTGTTAGCGATAAAATTAATATTGGAGCCACAGTGCTTCGCCATACACAACGGCCTTTAGGGGTCTCACGATATACGATTGGCTCTGAACCTTCGAGCAACACAAAATGGGGACTTGATTTAAATTATAGTGATGAAGTGCCGTTTTTAACGAAGATGGTTGATTTGATTCCATTTATTGATACCAAAGCCCCATCTTCCCTAACCCTGAGAGGAGAATTTGCTCAGTTAATACCTGGTACGAGTAGTCAAGTAGACGGGCAAGGAACGGCTTATTTAGATGACTTTGAACAATCGGTTACGGTGAATAATCTAGGTAGTGATTTTGTTAGTTGGAGTTTGGCATCCCCTCCAAAGACCGAAGACAATCGGTTCATGGGACAGGGAAAGTATGGTGAAAATAAAAAGCGAGCCAAATTAGCATGGTACAATATTGATAATACAATTTATCAAACTACAGGTCAAAATCTACCGGAAATTTCTGAGTCAGCAAAGCAAAATCACTACGGTAGAAGTGTTGCTATTCAAGAAATTTATAAAAATCGGGATAGAAATATTGGTATAAATCTTCAACAAACATTTGACATGGCTTACTTTCCAGAGGAAAGAGGGATGTATAACTTTAACAGTGACTTGACTTCCGATGGTTTGTTAAAGACTCCAAGACAAAATTGGGGTGGAATTACCCGTGCTATCACTTCTGAGGTCGATTTTGATAAAAATAATATTGAGTATATAGAGTTTTGGTTACTAGATCCGTTCATTGAAACAGAACGAGGAGTTGTAGATGATGGCTCGGAAGATGCTACTAATAATACCACAGGGGGGAAGCTTTTCTTTAATCTAGGCAGTGTCTCAGAAGATATTTTGCCTGATAATAAGCTAGCTTATGAAAATGGGTTGCCTGCCAATTATGATAATGCAGCAGAAGTAGATATTACGGATCAAGGGCGAGTCCCTTCAAATTCTCCTATAACAGATGTATTTTCAACTGATCCTAGTGCAAGAGCTAATCAAGACGTAGGACTGGATGGAATTAGAAACGATTTGGAAGGTGAATTCTATAGCGATTTTGTAAACGAAATAAATTCAAGTGCTGCTATCTCTCAAGAGGCAAAAGATAGAATATTGAGCGATGTAGCAGCCGATAACTTCAGGTATTTTCTTGGAGACGAATTTGATGAGCGAGAAGCTCCTATCATAGAACGCTATAAAAACTTTAGTAATATGGAGGGGAACACTCCGGCAGAATCAGGTGGAGAGAATTTTAATCCTTCTGGAAGCAGATATCCTGATTCGGAGGATTTGAATAACGATAAAACAGTATCAACCTTAGAGGAGTATTATGAATATGAGGTACCTTTGACAACCAGTAACCTGAATGTATCTAGCAATCCCTATATAGTGGATGAGGTAACTGCTTCCGGTGAAAATGAAAATGTAAAATGGTATTTATTTCGAATTCCGGTAAGAAATCCGACAAGAACTCAAGGTGATATACAAGGATTTAAAACCATCCGATATGTAAGAACTATTTTGACAGATTTTGAACAGCCGGTAGTTTTAAGAATGGCAGATTTCCGCTTGGTAGGTTCTCAATGGCGTAGATATGATGGATCCCTGTCGAGGACAGGAATAATTGAAACACCTGAACAGAAACCTTCTAACCTGGTGATTTCTGCAGTGAGTATAGAGGCCAATTCAGAAAACGGCCCTGGTAAAGTGCCTTATGTTTTACCACCGGGAATTACGCGGGACCAAGATATAGCAGCGGTAGCCAATCCGGTGCGTCAAAATGAAAAATCTATTCAATTATGTGTAGAAGATTTGGAGGAAGGAAAAGCAGTAGCAGCCTTTAAAAATGTGAATTTCGATTTAGTCAATTATAACACTTTGAAATTGTTTTTACATGCTCAAGGTGCAAATGTCAATGATGATGCGGTGACAGCTTTTGTAAGGCTAGGTACTGATTTTGATGATAATTATTATGAAATTGAAATTCCTCTTAAAATCACACCTTATCAAACTACTGATCCGAGAGATATTTGGCCATTGGAAAATGAAATTGATTTGGATATCAACAGACTTTATGAATTAAAATCAAGAAGAAATCGCGTGTTGGGTAACCAAAATATTCTATTACCTTATTCTGAGCAGTTTGGTAAATATACACTGACTGTGAGGGGGAGACCAGATATGAGTTCTTTACAAACTATGATGGTGGGGATTCGAAATCCGGATGGTGGAACGACACTACCTCAAGATGTTTGCGTTTGGGCTAATGAAATGCGAGTGACCGATTTTGATCAAACCAATGGTTGGGCTGCTAATGCCACAATAAATGCCAAACTAGCTGATTTTGCTAATATTACTATGGGGACTAATTATTCTACAGTTGGCTTTGGTGGAATTGAACAAAATATTGCGCAAAGATCTCGGGAAACTATTCAAGCTTATGATATCTCTGCAAATTTTAGTTTAGGAAAATTTTTTGGGGACGAGTCAGGAATTAAAATCCCAACATATTTAGGCTATCAAACTTTCACATCAACCCCATTTTTTGATCCAAGAGATCCTGATATTCCTCTAGTTGCTGCGTTGCAAAGCTTTGAAACAGTCGAAGAGGCAGAAGCTTACAGAAATTTAGTGATTGATCAGGAAGTAAGAAGAAGTATCAATTTTACAAACGTCAGAAAAGAACGCAAACAGAGCGATAAACTCGTCTTACCTTTTGCTATTTCTAATTTTGATTTTACATATGCGTATAGTGATATTAATAGGAGTAACTTACAAACGGCAGTTTTTGAAACACGGAATTACAAAGGCGCAGTAGGTTACAATTACGGATTTCCTAATGCCAGTATTGCACCTCTTAAGAAAGCTAGTTTTTTAAATTCTCCTTATTTGCAATTAATTCAAGATATTAATATTAATCCTTTGCCTTCAACTTTTGGGGTACGTGCTGATTTGGATAGGAGTTACGTGAAAACTCAGTTGAGAAATGACAGACTGGGAATTGAAGGGATAGAACCTCAATTCCAGAAGGCTTTTACGTTAAATAGGAGTTATAACTTAGATTGGAATTTAACAGAGAATCTAAATGTAAACTATTCTGCAAGAGCATTTTCTATAATTGATGAAGAGGCGGGAGAAATAAATACAGAAGCTAAGAGAGATAGTATATTGACTAATCTTCAGAATTTAGGGAGAATGAAGAATTTTGACCAGAGCGTTGTAACGGGATATCAAATACCTTTAGGAAAGATTCCTTTTACAGATTGGGTTTCTGCTGAGGCTCGTTATAAAGTTGATTTTAACTGGACTTCGGGTTCTTTAAATCAGATTGACACTTTAGGTCACTTGATTCAAAACAGTAGTGAATGGGGATTGAATTCGCGATTGGATATGAATAAGCTCTACAATAAGGTAAAAATTCTGAATAGAATTAATAACCCACCACGACTAAGGGCTAATGAACAAGATACCACCTGGACTCAACCAGGGGCACCGATAGTGAAAGGGTTTCTTAAACTACTCATGTCATTGAAAAACGTCACCGGTAGTTATTCCGAACGGGGAGGTACCTTACTACCAGGTTTTAGAAATAGAGCCTATCTTTTTGGTTTAGATTCCTCTTTAACAGCTCCTGGTCTACCTTTCATTCTAGGAAGTCAAGACCCCAATATTCGATACAGAGCTGCAGAAAACAATTGGTTAGCTAGGTCAAACTCACAATCAAATTTTTATACACAATCCATTACAAAAACGCTTGATCTGAAAGCAACGCTTGAACCAGCAAAAGATTTAAGTATCCAGTTGGATGTTAATAGGACCATAAATGAAAATTATAGTGAGTTATTCAGGTTTAGTGATCAGGAGGATGCTTTTGTAAATCTGACACCAACACGAAGTGGGAATTATATAATGAGCTACAATATGATCAATACATCATTTGTAGCAACTGATGAAAATAATTCTCCTCTATTTGAAGAGGTCCGTCAAAACAGAGAAATACTAAGACAAAGATTATCTGCTAATAATCCGAATGGGGGTGAATATCAAATCAATCACCAAGATGTTTTGATTCCTTCTTTTTTAGCAGCTTACTCAGGGACGTCCCCTAATGAAATTAAAACTAATCCATTTCCGAAATTACCATTACCTAATTGGAGAGTCGATTATAAGGGACTATCTAATATTAAAGCAGTTAAGGAAGTTTTCCCGAGTGTAAGTTTAAGTCACGCCTACGTATCTACTTTGACTATTAATAATTACATTAATAATGCTTTTTACAACGCGGAGAGTCAAATAAACCTGAATAACAACATAGAAAATTATCCATTACCATCCGTTGTTTCTGACAGTGGATTTTACTTGCCAGTTTATACAATAGGTCAAGTGCTAATTTCTGAACGCTTCTCACCCTTGATTGGTGTAAGCTTAAGAAGTTCAGGAAGATTAACTGCAAAATTCGAATACAAAAAGGAAAGGAATGTCGCTCTAAGTACTGAAACATCTCAAATCACAGATCAGAAAAGTAATGATATAGTAATTGATATCGGTTTTACGGACCCAAATTTTACGCTACCCTTCAAAGTAAAAGGAAGGACGGTATCATTAGATAATGACTTAACCATGCAGTTAAGTATAACTGTAAGGGATACAGAAGTGGTTCAACGTACTCTAGACGATGGACGAAATGTTTTGGTGGATGGTACAATAAACTTCCAACTTCGCCCGACAGTAAATTATACAGTTAATGATAGGCTAAACCTGAACTTTTATTTCCAAAGAAACTTCAATGAACCCAGGGTTCAGAACTCATTTCCAACCACAAATACGTCCTTTGGTGTACAAGTTCGCTTTGGATTGCAATAATTATTTTTGCATCCGAAAAAAGAATGTAATTTTGGAGAAATATTAATCAGTAGCCATTTTAAAATTAAATAAGAATGAATATTCCTGACAATTTAAAGTACACCAAAGATCACGAATGGGTGAGGGTAGAAGGTGATGAAGCCTATATCGGTATAACAGATTTTGCACAGCGTGAGCTAGGTGACATCGTCTATGTAGAAGTAGAAACGGTTGATGAAGAAATAGATGAAGGTGAAGTTTTCGGTACGGTAGAGGCTGTGAAAACAGTTTCAGATTTGTTTATGCCGGTGGGAGGAACAGTCTTAGAGTTTAATGAGTCTTTAGAAGATGCACCTGAGTCTGTAAATGATGATCCTTATGATAAAGGATGGATGATAAAACTGAAACTTTCCGACCCTTCATCTGTAGATAAGTTGTTGTCGGCAGAAGAGTATAAAGAATTGATAGGCGAGTAGTAATGTTTCTCAGGTATAATCTGTTTGGAATTATCTGGTTCTTGCTCATTTTACTATTGGGCCTAACGCCAGGTGAATCAATGCCTGTCACAAATGTTTGGGAAATCTTAAGTTTTGATAAAATCGCCCATTTCTTTGTTTTTGCAGTATTGTGCTTCCTTTTTATTCTGGGTTTTTCTAAACAATATACCTTCTTGTTTTTTCGATTTTATGCTGTGCCTTTAGCAATCGGGCTCAGTATAGGATATGGGTTGATCATAGAAATTGGGCAAACCTTTATTCCAGATCGTGGTCTTGAACCACTAGACATTCTTGCAAATACGATTGGAGTTTTTGCAGGATGGTTTGTATTTTATGTGATTTATAAAATTTAAATTCAAATTTTTCAAAAAGATTATAAGTATAATTTGAATTTAATTCATTAAATAATAGTTTTACTATCTAAACGATGTTTAATTATGGAACTTAAAAAGAATCCGAAAGCTGACATCAACAAAAAGTCAACGCTTTTTTTGAACATAGGATTGGTTATATCCATATCCTTGGTGTTTTTTGCTTTTGAGTACAAATTTTATGATGATGGGCCGGCCATGGACTTAGGTACGGTGACTGATGACATGGAGGATATCATGGAGATTCCACCAACGGAGCAACCACCGCCACCGCCACCAAAAGTAAAACTTCCTGAAATCATTGAGATACCTGATGAAGAAGAAATTGAAGAAGATATCGAGCTTGATTTAGATATGGATATGAATCAGGATGATGCAATTGAAGATATAGTCTTTGAAGATGAAGGTGAAGAAGAGGAAGTAGACAAGGTTTTCCAGATTGTAGAGCAACAAGCTGAGCCTTCTGGGGGTATCCAAGCATTCTATGATTATGTTGCTAACCAATTATCCGATAAGTATCCAAGACAAGCACAAAGAATGGGTATAGAAGGGGTAGTTTATGTGCAGTTCGTAATCGAGAGAGATGGTTCCTTAACAGACGTAACTGCTGTTAAAGGTATAGGTGGAGGTTGTGATGAAGTAGCTGTTGAAGTAGTGAAAAACTCTCCTAAATGGACACCAGGTAGACAGAGAGGTAGAGCTGTACGATCTCAAAGGGTAATTCCTATAAGATTCGTATTGAATTAATAGAACTTTTACATATTTACATATACATATGAAAGAAAGCCGGTTTATCCGGCTTTTTTTATGCCCTCTTCAAAATACTTTTCAGGATTTATGGAAATCTATCTTTTTGAATCTTTAATTTTGTTTTTTCTTAAGAGCATCTTTATAATAGTAATATCATGGAAATCATAGCAGTAGTGGTCGGATTAGTAGTTGGAGGTATTTTGGCTTACTTCATTCTTAAATCTCAAAATAGTAATGGAGGAGAATTAGCTGTTTTAAAAGATGAAAAGCAACAGGCTCTAACTGAGCTTAGCGTAGCAAAAAGTCAGAAGGATAGCCTATTAGGAGAGTTAAAAGAAGAAAAAAATGCGCATTCTCAGGAACGAGAAAAGAATGTTCAGTTAAATAGACAATTATCTACCGTTGAGTCTGATTATAAAAACCTTAAAATTAAATTAGAAGAACATAAAACTGAATTAGCAGAATTGCAACAGCAATTTAAAAACGAATTCAAAAATTTGGCTCAAGAGATCTTTGAAGAAAAGAGTAAAAAATTCACAGAACAGAATAAAACAAATATTGGGGAATTGCTAAATCCGCTACGGGAAAAGATAGATAAATTTGAAGAAAAAGTAGAGAAAAGCAATAAAGAAAATCTAATTTGGAATAGCGCATTAAAGGAGCAGATCACTTCCTTGAAAGAATTAAATCTTCAAATAACAAAAGAAGCCGAGAACTTAACAAGAGCTCTAAAAGGGGATTCTAAATCACAAGGAAATTGGGGGGAGATGCAGTTAGAAGCCATCTTAGAAAAGGTAGGGTTGCAAAAGGGAGTACATTACGAGAAGGAGAAAAATTATAAGAATGAGGAGGGAGATAACCAGCGACTAGATTACATCATCAAAATGCCAGATGATAAATATTTAGTTTTAGATTCAAAGGTTTCTTTAACTGCATATAGCAATTACTTTGATGCTGAAGATGATGAAAAGCAAAGTCGCTTTCTAAAGAATCATCTTGATAGTATTTATTCCCACATAAAAACATTGGGAGATAAAAACTACCAGAATCTTTATGATATTAATCAACCGGATTACGTATTAATGTTTATTGCAAATGAGCCTGCATTAACAATTGCGCTGAAAGAAGATCAAAGTTTGTATGAGAAAGCACTGGATAAAAATATAGTATTGGTTTCTACAACCACCCTGATGGCTACTCTTAGGACGATTTCCTATATTTGGAAACAAGATTTACAAAATAAAAATGCGATTGAAATTGCAACTCAGGCAGGGGCTCTTTATGATAAATTCACCAATTTCACAGATGATTTGCTTAAGGTTGGTAATAATCTTAAAACTACGCAAAATAGTTATTCAGATGCAATGAAGAAGCTTTATGACGGTAAGGGCAACCTAGTAAGAAGGACTGAGATCCTTAGAGAACTGGGGGCTAAAACCACCAAAAATATTGATAAGAGATTGTTAGATAGGTCAGCTGAGTAATATTGAAAAAGTAAGTACGTTTGTTTTAAATGCGTATTTATTATCTGTCAACCTTATTATTGATTATTCATTTTTCTTCCTTCTGTCAAAATCATATTGAAGGTGTAGTTTATTCTTCTGAGAATTATAAGCCAATTGCTGGAGCGCATCTATTAAATGTTGCGAATGATGAGGTAGATTTTAGCTCCGAGGAAGGGAAGTTTAGAATATTAGGTAAAGTTGGCGACACTTTGAGAATTACTTTTGTAGGGTTTAAATCAGAGTTTAGAATTATTGAGAAGATAGATTTTCAATCTATTTTATTAACTCCTGAAATAATTCAATTGGATGAAATACAGGTTTATAATTTACCTAAGGATGAACATGAGTTTAAGAGAGAAGTAGTTAAGATGGGAGTGCTTGAAATTGATTCCTTTATTCCGTTTGGAGTAACTCCTGGTAAACCAAAAGGGGAAATACCAAAATTGTATGAGAGGGGAACAAATTTGAAATTTGGAGCTAATGAAAAGTTTTGGCCTACATTAACTCTTCCGATGTCCTATTTTACTAAGAAGTTTAGTAAAAGACATAAAGCAAAACGTGATTATTATGAAGTGAAAGCAGCAAAGGATCAGCAGATCTTAAGCAGCAAAAAGTTCAATAAAGCAATAGTGACCAAACTAACTGGATTCAAAGGTGAAGAATTAATGAAATTTATGAGTTTTATGAAGCTAACTAGTGATTACATAGCCGAATCTACAGATTATGAAATAGCCAAAAAGATAATAGATTTGCATAAAAAGTATAGCGTAAAGTCAGAAATGGAATGAACTTAAACTAAGTTTTTGACATTTCTTAAATAATTCTATATACTAACAATTCGAATTTGAACGTTTTTACTGTAATATGAAGACATTTCTCTTATTCATATTTTTAATTTTCTCCACCTTTGGTTTGCATGCTCAAAGCCTAAAAGGTGAAGTCACTTCCAGCGAAGATGGATTGCCGATAGATGGAGTGCATTTGGTGAATACAACAGCAAATAATATGGCTGTTTCTGATGAGAATGGTCGCTTTATGCTGGTTGCCAATAAAGGAGATACCATAATTGCTTCCAATATTAATTTTAATACCAAGCAGTTCGTTATCAATGATGAACAGTTTTTGAGTCTCACTTTAAATCCTGCTATGATTCAACTAGATGAAGTTAGAGTGAGTAATATGCCTGATACTGAAGCTGAATTCCGAAAAAAAATTATTGACATGGGAGAGGTTGAAAATGAAACTTTTGTTCCTTTTGGAATGACCCCAAACAAATCACAAGGGAGTATTCCTAAAAACTATGATCCTGATTATACTAAATCATTAGCTTATGCCATTAATAAACCAGTTTCATTTATTGTAAAGAAGCTTAGTAAGAAGCACAAAAATAAAGTGAAATATTATCAGACGGTAGCTAATCAGGGGAACGTAATCGCCAACAATAAAAAGTATAATTCGGAAATTGTTACTGAGTTGACTGGTTTGAAAGGAGATGATTTAGTTCATTTTATGCAGTATTTGGATCTTGATCCAGCTTTTATCAAAAGATCTAGCGAATATGAAATTGCTGCCAGAATTTTGAAAGGATATGAAACTTTCAAATCTGAAAACCAAAAAGGTTAGTACTAAACGATTGCGAAACCTATGCTGACTTTATTGCTCCTTGATTTGCTCAATTCGAATTCCAGCAGAAATCATTCCTTCTAGTTCCATTTCTCTCATATATTGCTTTAGTTCTATCGTATATTTTCCTTTTGCTGGAAAAAACATAGAATCAACCAGTGACAGTTGATGAGCATAAATATCACTTTGCTTGTTTCCATAAGGTTTTCCTGTTTTAGCTTCAAACAACTTAATATTTAATAATTTATCTTCCATCACATAAGTAGAATCTCGCACTTGGTATTTTATATATAAATTTCTATAAGGATAATCCATAGTGTTTCTGAGATTCAATTTAATTTGATAGGGTAGCTCAATGCTGTCGATTTCTATATTAAATTCAGCGGATTCTTCCATATTCCAGCTCCGATCTTGGAAATCATAATTATCCTCAAAGTACCGTTCTTCAGTGCAGCTACTAATAAAGAACATCAGAAAAATTACACTACATACTACCCTCATTGATCTTTCTTATTATTTGGATTGCTTTTATTTTTATTAAACCTTTTTTTATTTTTTGGCTTCTTAGCGTTGCCCTGTGGCTTTCCTTTATTTTCGGGATTCGGTACTTTGTCCGCTTTTATTTTTTTTGGATTGAATTTACCGCTCTTTTTCTTTTTCTTATTCGGTTTAGAAAACTTGCGATCTAACTTTATAAGATCACTATTAATCTGGACTGAATCTTCAATTTCGAGCACATCTTCCATTAAAGTATCAGGCTTTTCACCTTGCTTATTTAGCGCTATTATTTCAGCAACTCTTTCCACTTTAACAGGATGCCAGATGTTGTCTTCTGAATAGCTAAACCACATTATTTTTCGGAAAATATCAGTTTTTTGTAAAGCTAAACTTCCTTTTTTGGTCTGAATAGGCTTTTCAACATCAGGAATTCCACTTAATGCTTCCATATAAGTGTCCAATTCGTAATTTAAACAGCATTTCAATCTCCCGCACTGGCCTGAAAGCTTGCTAGGGTTTAAGGATAAATTTTGATATCGAGCTGCACTAGTGGAAACACTTTTGAAATCAGTTAACCAGGTGCTACAGCATAATTCTCTTCCGCAGCTACCGATTCCACCAATTCTCCCAGCTTCCTGTCTGAGCGATATTTGGCGCATTTCAACTCTTATTTTGAATTCTCCTGCCAGTTTCTTAATCAATTCACGAAAATCTACTCGTTCCTCTGCAGAGTAATAGAAAGTAGCTTTTGAATTATCAGCTTGAAACTCAACATCCGAAAGCTTCATCTTTAATTTAAGCTCCTGAATGACTTCCCTCGCTCGATACATGGTCGGCATCTCCCTGTTTTGAACTTCATGCCATTTTTCGAGGTCCTTATCTGTTGCGATACGATATACGGCCTTTATTTCATCGTCATTCTTAATTTTTTTCTTTTGCATTTGCAAACGAACTAATTCTCCTTGCATTGAAATATATCCAATATGATGGCCATTAGGCACATCTACCACAACAGCATCTCCAGTAACTAAATCAAGATTATGAATATTTCTAAAAAACTCCTTTCTTCCTCCTTTAAATTTAATTTCTACTATATCGAAATTATCATAATTTGGGAAATCCATATTTGACAACCAGTCGAAAGAATTCATTTTATTGCATCCACCTGTGCTACAACCACCATTGTTTTGACAACCTGTCGTAGTCCCCTCTTTATTTTTAGTTCCGCATGATGAGCATCCCATAGTATATCTTATTTAAAGCCGTACTTATTTACAGCATTTTACAATTGATTTAAATGAATACCAATGCCCCAAAAGAAAAGTAGGGGGATATTCACTTGATCTTATTTTCGCAAGAATTGCAAGCCTGCCACTTTTAACTTTCTATCGCTAGAAGAGATGCCATTATAGGTCTAATGAGCCCCTGGCTATAAAGCGAACTTGAATTCCAACATTAATTTGGTCACTGACTATCTAAAGCCAATAAATCTTGGCCAATATCTTTTCTATAATAGAGATCCTCCCAGCATACCTTGTTCGCTCCTGCATAAGCATTTTTCAAGGCCATGTCTAATGTGTCTCCCATTCCTGTAATAGCTAACACTCTGCCTCCGGCCGTTATTACTTCATTATTTTCATCTGCAGTTCCTGCGTGATATATTTTCGCATGTACTACATCGTCTAGGCCTTTGATAATTTTCCCTTTTTCGTACTTTTCGGGATAGCCACCTGCTACCAAAACAATCGTAGCTGCAGTTTGATCGCTAATTATAAAGTCCTCCTGTTTTAGACTTTTTGTACTCATACTTTTAAAAATAGATAAAAGATCACTTTTGAGTCTTGGTAATACTACTTGTGTTTCAGGATCTCCCATTCTCACGTTGTATTCAATGACATAAGGCTCTCCGGCAACATTCATCAAACCTATGAAAATAAAACCCTGGTAATCTATTTTATCAGTTTGTAGGCCTTTAATAGTAGGTTTAATAACCTTAGCCTCTACTTTTTCCATGAAACGAGCATCAGCAAATTTCACAGGAGAAACTGCTCCCATGCCGCCAGTATTTAATCCCGTATCTCCTTCACCTATTCTTTTATAATCCTTTGCTGCTGGTAATATTTTATAATTTTTTCCATCAGTTAAGACAAAAACAGATAATTCAATTCCAGATAAAAACTCTTCTATTACTACTTTTTCACTAGCAGCTCCAAATTTCTCATCTTGAAGCATTTCAGTTAGGCTCTGCTCTGCAGTTCGTAAATTCTCACAAATAACAACTCCTTTACCACCTGCCAGACCATCTGCTTTTAATACATAAGGAGGGGTCAGCGTTTTGAGGTAGGATAAACCTTCTTTTAAGGTAGATTTGGTAAAGGTGGAGTAAGCTGCTGTGGGAATATTATGTCGGTGCATAAAACTCTTAGCAAATTCTTTACTGCCTTCCAATTGAGCACCTACTTTTCCTGGGCCAATGATCTGTATTTGATTTAATTTGGAATCTGTAGCAAAAAAGTCTCTAATTCCTGCTACGAGGGGTGCTTCCGGCCCAACGACAATCATTTCAATAGTGTTTTTTAAACAGAAATCAGCTATGCTTTTGAAATCGGTAGGCGATATATTTACGTTTTTAGCTATCTTAGCTGTTCCTGCATTTCCAGGAGCAACAAATAGGTTTTCGCAATTAGGACTTTCTAATATTTTTTCTGAAAAAACATACTCTCTGCCTCCAGAGCCTAGTATTAATATATTCATTTAATTTAGTCAATTTGATTCATTTCCTTTTGAGAAAATGCAGTTTATATAAAGTAAAATTAATGAAAATAATGACTGCGATTAAAGCAGTCATCAGAATTAGTTTGCATAGGTCGATAAAAACTTAATCCGCATAAGTCGTAAGTCTTCTTCACTAAATTCCTCTTCAAATTCATCCATTGCATCATCTATGCTATCAGATTCTGCTGAAAGAAAGTAATCCATAATTTCTTCCTGCTTTTCATCATCGATAATTTGATTCAAGTAGTAATTCAGGTTCAATCTTGTTCCAGAATAGCAAATATGCTCTATTTCATCAATTAATTCTTCAAATGAAATATCCTTCATTTCAGCAATTTCTTCCAAGTCAATTTTCTTGTCCACTTGTTGGATGATGAAAATTTTCATTTTGGATTTGTTGACAGATGATTTCACCATTACATCAGCAGCAGTAATAATATCATTTTCATCAACATACTCCTTAATCAACTCCATGAAAGGCTTTCCAAACTTCTGTACTTTTCCTAGCCCCACTCCGTTAACAGCGGCCATTTCCTCATTTGTTGTTGGGTAGGTGGTGGCCATTTCCTCTAGTGAAGGATCCTGAAAAATAACGTAGGGTGGTAAGTTTTTTGATTTAGCAACCTTTTTCCGTAAGGCCTTAAGCTGTGAATAAAGGGTTTCATCAAACGCTTTAGCAGAGACGGAATCTTTTTCTATCTGATCTTCATCCCCATCATCCGTATAAATGTGATTAACAGTAAACTGAATATCAGTCGGTTTTTTTAGAAACGCTTCTCCAGCATCATTAATTTTTAGAACGCCAATATTCTCGATATCTTTTGATAGATACCCATATAGCATTGTTTGTCGAATGACTGATTTCCAAAACTCAGGATCTTGATCCGCTCCCACGCCATGTACATCCAACTTATTGTGGTCATAGCTGGTCACATACTGATCTTTCGACCCTCTAATCACGTTTACCAAATGGTTTATCCCAAATCTTTGCTTTGTAAGTTTAACAGTCTTTAACACTGTTATCATTTCGTCTTTGGCTTCAAATTTTTCTTTCGGATGCTTGCAATTATCACATTTCCCACAATAATCGTCAAATTCTTCACCAAAATAATGAAGTAATTGTTTTCTTCTGCAGACGGAAGATTCTGCGTAAGAAGACATTTCTTCTAACAGGAGCTTAGCGTTCTCCTTTTCCGTAACAGGCTTATCTTTATTAAATTTCTCAAGTTTAAGAATGTCGTTATAGCTGTAAAACATTAAACAATCTCCCACTAATCCATCTCTTCCAGCTCTTCCTGTTTCTTGGTAGTAGCCTTCAACAGATTTCGGAGTGTCATAATGAATTACAAACCGAACATCTGGTTTATCTATTCCCATACCAAAGGCAATAGTCGCAACAATGATATCAGTATCTTCATTTAAGAAGTCATCTTGATTCTTCATGCGAGTAGCACTTTCTAAACCAGCGTGATAAGGAGCTGCATTAAAACCATTTACATTCAAGAATTCAGCAATTTCCTCTACTTTTTTTCTGCTCAAACAGTAGATTACACCACATTTTCCTTTTCTTTCGTTCAAAAATCGGATGAGCTGTTTCTTGGCCTGATTTTTTGGTCGAACTTCGTAATAAAGATTTTCTCTATTAAAAGAGGATTTAAATACGTTAGCCTCTTCCATATTCAGGTTTTTCTGAATATCTAGTTGCACCTTTGGTGTCGCGGTGGCCGTAAGTGCTATAATAGGTATATTGGATATTTGCTGTAATATAGATTTTATTCGCCTATATTCTGGTCGGAAATCATGACCCCATTCTGAAATGCAATGTGCTTCATCTATTGCAGCAAATGAGATATTAGCTTGTTTTAAGAATTCAACATTTTCCTCTTTTGTCAGAGACTCAGGGGCTACGTAGAGAAGCTTTAAGTTGCCACTCATGACTTCTTTTTTTACCCGTTTGGTTTCTGTTTTAGTTAATGTTGAATTTAAAAAGGCAGCATTTACTCCTAGTGCCACTAACGTATCCACTTGGTTTTTCATTAAAGCAATCAAAGGAGATACGACCAATGCAGTCCCCTCTCTTGAAATTGCAGGTAACTGGTAACAAAGGGATTTTCCAGCGCCCGTAGGCATGATCACAAAGGTATTTTTACCGTTTATTAGGTTTTGCATAATCAATTCTTGATTTCCTCTGAATTGATTATATCCAAATACCTCTTTTAATTTATCTTTTAAAGTAGCTTCTTGCTCTTCTATCATCACGTTAGCACAAATTGCTTAATTATAAACTTATTTATTCAATCTCATGTCAAATTTAATGGCTATTCATGAGATACTTTGAATTTAGTAAAAAATATTAAAAGGATTGTCCTAAAATCTTTATTTATATAATGTATTTAGTGTAAGAATATTATCGTTTAAGTGTAATTTCTATTAGAGACGAGTGGTATTTATTTAGCAGGGTATTTTTTGCTAGAGCTGAATATGCAATTATGTTTTCCAGTCCAGCATTAATTTTGCATTTTTGAACCCTGAAATTCCCTGTATAACTTTTGTATGAAGGGGGGCGTTAATTATTGAATATATTCTTTACATACTATTAAAGAGGATTTTTTTAATTCGAGCTTTTTTTTAAAGTGCTCGGAACCGTAAAACTTATGAATCAAAATAACTATGTGATAATCATGGCTGGAGGAACGGGTACTCGTCTCTGGCCAGTTAGTACTTCCAAAAGACCCAAACAATTTCATGATTTATTAGGCTTAGGCAAATCCTTGCTGCAAATGACCTATGAAAGGTTTCTGGCAAAATTCCCTAAAGAAAACATTTATATAGTTACAAATAAGGAATATGAAGGCTTGATTGAAGAGCAAATTGAAGGAATTGACAGTCAGCAATTGCTTCTAGAACCTTACAAGCGGAATACTGCACCATGCATAGCATATGCAGCCTACAAGATTGCTAGTAAGAATCCTGAAGCCTCTATGGTAATTGCACCCGCAGATCATTTAATCCTTAAAGAGGATATTTTCCATCAGTCCATTGCAGTGGCTCTAGACAGTGCTTCTAAAAAAGACCAATTGATAACTTTAGGTATGCATCCTAATAGGCCTGAAACGGGCTATGGATATATTCAATATATTCCTGATTCTGCTACCATTAAAAAAGTGAAAACTTTTACTGAGAAACCAGAGATTGGATTAGCACAAAAATTTATTGAAAGTGGAGATTTTGTTTGGAATGCAGGTATTTTTATTTGGTCAGCCAAAAGCATTATTAAAGCTTATGAAGAGTATCTGCCAGATTTAGCAGAAATATTTGCAGATGGAAAGTCTCAATATTTTAGTGTAAATGAAAATCTATTTGTGAATAAAGCTTATACTCAATGTGTTAATATTTCCATTGATTTTGGCATAATGGAAAAGGCTGAAAATGTTTTTGTCTTATTAACCGATATAGGCTGGTCAGATTTAGGAAACTGGGAAAGTTTGCATGAAATAAGGGAGAAGGATGATCAAGATAATGTTTTACCTAAAAATGTCATGAGTTTTAATGCAACAGGAAATATCGTAACTACTGATAAGAGTGATTTAGTTGTTATTCAAGATTTACATGATTTTCTGGTAGCCGAGCAAGATGGTGTTATTTTAATTTGTAGGAAAAATGCTGAGAAAGAAATAAAAGAAATTGTAAATGTGGTAAAAGCTGAAAAAGGAGATAGTTTCGTATAAACTCCTTTTGTAAGCTCACTTTACAGAAGTACATGACTGCACATTAAGGATGCTAGCGCATTTTTTAAGGGAGCTTTTATTTCCGTGTATTCCACTTTGGGAAGTTATTATTCCTGATCGTACTCATCTTCATAGCAAACTTTGCTTTTAAAGTAGATTGAAAGCGCATCTGCATCAGAGCTGTGTATCATTAATGATTTACTTTTTAGCAGTAGAATAGCAGCTCAATTTCCTTCCAAACGGGTTTTGAAATAAGGAATTGGTTGAAATATGTTTACTGCTTTCTTATATTTCACCGAAATGTTCATGTTTTTTATTTAATAATTTGTTCCAGAAAATCTCCTACGAAGTAAGCTACAACAGCAGCTAAACTGCCTAAAAGTAAAGTTTCTGAGACTCCTTTTATTATTGAATTATTGGTTACTTTAGATTTGAGAAAGCCAATGATAATAAAACCAATTCCTGTCAAAATACTAGACCAAAGGAATTTATGAGTGATTTCAATTCTGATGTAGTCGGCAACAAAAACCAATAACGGAATTAGCCCAATAACCACAAAAGAAATGAAAGTAAATAATCCTGTTTGAAATGGAGATTTATCTTCTTCTATTAGACCCAGTTCGTCTTTCATCATTACATCTACCCAGCGATCTTTATCTTTGGTAATGACTCCCACTACCTGGCTTAACAGAGGTTCTTCAAATCCCTTTTCTATATAAATCTCTCTTATTTCCTGTTTTTCGGTTTCGGGCATATTATCAATTTCCCAATATTCAATAGCCTTTTGTTTTTCAAAATGCTGCTTTTCAGATTTGGCAGACATGTAGGCTCCTATTGACATGGAAAAGCCATCTGCAAACAAATTTGCAAAGCCTAAAATGATGATCACTGAATTATCTAATCCTGCACCCACAGCACCTGCTACTACTGCGAATGTAGTAATACTGCCATCAATGCCTCCGTAAACGAATTCAGACAGGTAATTTTGATGTCTACCCAAAAAGCTACTTCCCTGATGTATAAATTCTTCTTTATTTTCCATAATTACCACAATATAATTTTTTAAGTTTAAAGAAGATACTGCTAACTACTGAAGTTTGTAAAGAAGAAGGCGGGTTTTTATTCCCGCCTTTCTATTTTAAGCAAAATTTAATAGTAGGACGATAATGACCATTCCGACAATGATCCCAATTACAACAGGCCAGTTGACTTCATCCTCGTTGGGAGGAGAAACGATTTTTTGATTTGTAGTTTTCATTTTGTGTAAAATTGCAGAAAGTGCTGCAACAAGACTATCTACGGTATTCGATTAAGAAAGTAAGTCAGTTTCATAAAATTATTTTTATTGTTACGACATTTGTCGTGAAAGTATTTGGATATTACGACAGTTGTCGTTTACTTAGTGTAAAATTAGAAATGAAATGAGCAATCAAAAGCAAAAACCATCAGAGGCAGAGCTCGAAATTCTTCAAGAGTTGTGGGATAAACCAGGTTTGACCGTTACTGACATTCACCAAAAATTGGAAGCAAAAAAACAGGTAGGCTACACCACCACTTTGAAGCAAATGCAACGGATGCACGATAAGGGAATGTTAAGTAGGAAAAAGGAGGGGAAGCTTTTCATATATTTTGCTGAGCTTGATGAACAGCTTATCAAAAATTCGATCTTTAGTAAGCTATCAGAGACTTTATTTAAGGGTTCTGCCAAAGACATGATGATGCATCTATTGGGAAATCAAGAAACCACAGAAGAAGAGCTGCGCGAATTAAGGCAGTGGATTGAAGCAAAAGAGAAGGGAGGTTCAAAATGATGAATGTCTTGCAGTCTTCGATCATCCAAGTATTCGGTATTTGGGTTGCAGTCAGCTTTTTAAGTGGACTGCTGATTTTTCTGATCTTAAAGGTTTTTGACACTATTTTCTCAAATCAATCTTCAGCTGATAAGTATCAAAAAAGTATAGCAGCCGTTTTGTTCTTCTTTTTCTTGAATATGGTAGGTACTTTTTATGTTCAAGAGTACGCTCTTCAGGAAGAAAGGCAAAAGGTAAATATCGAAGAATTGGTTAAAACTGCTGACGATTTTAGTGCTGAAGCTTCAGTCTTAGAAACTAATCATGATCTATTTTTTTCTGGTCCTGAAGGGAGTGAGAGTTTCAATAGTGGATCATTGTTAAAATATTTAGGAGTTTTTTGGATGATTGGTGCTTTAGTTTTTACGATAAAAATGATGGGAGGCTATTTTTATACTCGATCTCTGATCATTTCCTCTCAACAAACTATACCTGAAAATTGGAGTCATTTTATTATTGAGGAGCTTGAAAAACTAGAAATCAAATGCAATGTGAAAGTATTTGAGAGCCATAGAATCTACACTGCTTTTACTTTTGGATTCTTAAAACCAATGATTGTTCTACCAATTGGTTTTTTTACTAGTATTCCAACTGAGCAAATAGAAGCTGTTTTATTGCATGAATTGTATCATATAAAGCACAAAGACTATCTGGTTAATATAATGACCATGTCTTTTGAGATAATATTCTTTTATCACCCTGTAATGTGGTGGCTTTCAAAAAACATCCGAAGAGAACGAGAAAATAGATGTGATGACCAAGTCACACAATTAGCGGATAAGAAGGTTTATGCACATGCATTGCTAAATATGGAGAGTTATAGGCAGTCGATGAGCTATGCTATTCCTTTTTCAAATAAACCATCAAACCTTAAAATGAGAATTATGAGAATTTTTGAACAGAAACCTGAAAAAAATATAGGTTTAAAGCCTTTCTTAAGCCTTTTGGTGATAGTTGTGTTTTTAATGAGCTTCACTTTTTACAAACTAGAAGACCCGAAACCACTATCTAAATCATTAGAAAAAAAGGAATTGAAAGAAAATGAGAAAGACACTCAGAACTTGAAAAAACCAAATGAGGATGTATTATTTAAGTCAGAAAATAGTCGATTAGGAGTAGTCTTAGAAATGACGCAAAACACGCTTATTGCAAAAACAGATAATACAAATGTGAAATTATATCTGGATGAAGAACGTCAATCTTTAAATGAGCGACTCCCATTTGGAGAAAATAAAATGGCTACCATGTTTGAGATCAATGAGGGTGCATCATATCATTTCTTTACAAGAAAATATTTTGACACTCATGATAGAGAGCAGTGGACCAAGGAAAATGAATATCGCAATACTTATGTATTCGACTATGCTACAGAGTTTTTCACATTCAAACCTGCTAAAAATTTTGATTCTAAACCAGATCAAATAGATAAAGCAACGATTGATGTCTTAACAAAAGATGATACTAGAAGGTCAAAAATTATTGCAAAGACTGAGCAAAAGGTGGCAGATCTATCTGAAATTGACATTCCTAAGCCAGATAAACTTGTTTTTAAAGATCAGAAAAGGCAAGCCCAGGATACGAGTAGTTTAGAACTTTTGAAGAACCTTCTTCAAAAATTTGAAGCAAAAGGAAATTCTGATGTAAAAGTAAAGATTGATGGTAAGTTACTTGAGAAAAATATCAGCATTGAAAATGCTTTGGGTGTACGGCAGATTGACAATATAAAAATAGTAATGCCTTCAAAGAATGCGAAACCTGCAGAGATTGATATTATCACAAACGAAATAGTGGGGGCACAAGTTGGAGAGGTTCTAAAGGAGAGTGAATCCATAGTCATTGACATCAGATATGAAACTAATGAAGGTGACTTTTCAGGTCAAATGGAAATGAATTTCGAAAAGGAAGATGTATTGGATGTCCTTAATTTTACAAATGAATCTATATTATTCGTCATTGCAGGTGAGGTTAAAGAGTTAGGTTACCGACCCAAGGATATCGAACCAAATAGTATTGATCACATAGTTGTATTAAAAGATAAAAAAGCAATTGGTAAATATGGAGATATAGCTAAAAATGGAGTTATTGAAATTTACCTTAAGCAAGAGTAAGAACCGTTAAGCTATCAACCCTTAAATGACTTGTCTTTGGCAGGTCATTTTTTTTATCTGGATGATTTTCTAGAAGAACGGATGCAGATCAAAGATGAATACTGTCATAAAAGTCAAGAATGAATATCCCTTCGAAATCCTCATTTTTGATTAACTTGCCACAAATAATCAGATGATATGAGAGAAGATTTCCTAACTGGAGATGAGGAACATTTGAATCCTGAAGAGCGAGAGTTTGAAAAAGCCCTTCGCCCCCTTTCTTTTGGCGACTTTACTGGCCAGCAAAAGACAGTTGATAATATTCAGGTTTTTGTTCTTGCAGCTAAAAAAAGGTCTGAACCTTTGGATCACGTCTTATTGCACGGCCCTCCTGGCTTAGGTAAAACTACGCTTTCCCATATAATTGCGAATGAATTAGGATCAAGTTTAAAAGTTACTTCTGGTCCAGTTTTAGATAAACCTGGTGATTTAGCAGGCTTATTAACGAATCTGGAAGAAGGTGATGTGTTGTTTATAGATGAAATCCATCGATTAAATGCAGTGGTAGAGGAATATCTTTATTCCGCCATGGAGGATTTCAGAATTGACATTATGCTAGACAGTGGTCCAAATGCTAGATCAGTTCAAATAAGTTTGAGTCCATTTACTTTAATTGGAGCAACTACTCGTTCGGGCTTGCTAACCTCACCTTTAAGAGCTCGTTTCGGTATTAATGCCCGTTTGGAATATTATGATGCTGAACTGTTAAAGAAAATTCTAAAACGTTCGGCAGCTATTTTAAATACTCCAATGGAAGAAGATGCTGCTTACGAAATAGCTCGAAGAAGCAGGGGGACTCCAAGAATTGCGAATACTCTTTTAAGGAGAACTCGTGATTTTGCTGAGATAAAAGGAGATGGCACTATCACTAAAGCTATAGCAGAAATTGCTTTAAATGCATTGGATGTTGACCAACACGGACTGGATGAAATGGATAATCGTATTCTGACCACCATTATTGATAAATTCAAAGGTGGTCCGGTTGGATTGGGTACCATAGCCACCGCAGTAGGAGAAGAGGCTGACACCATTGAAGAAGTTTATGAGCCTTTTTTAATCAAAGAAGGCTATTTGAAAAGAACGGCTAGGGGTCGTCAGGCCACCGAATTGGCTTATAAGCATTTAGGGAATGTACCACCTGCACAATTAGGTTCTTTATTTGATTAATGTCCTTCAGGAAAGAAAAAAATACCAAGATTATCAAATCCATAGCTGCTGAATTGGGCTTCGACTTCTGTGGTGTGTCCAAAGCTGGATTTTTAGAAGAGGAAGCCCCAAAGCTGGAAAACTGGCTCAAAAAAGGCTACCATGGTAAAATGCAGTACATGGAAAACCACTTTGATAAAAGACTAGATCCCACAAAACTTGTTGAAGGCGCAAAATCGGTAGTTTCTTTAATGTACAATTATTATCCTGAGCAAGATATTGCCAAAAGCGACTCCTATAAACTTGCCAAATATGCTTATGGAAAGGATTATCATTTTGTCGTAAAAGATAAGTTGAAAGATTTTATGTCCCGTATCCATGAAGAAATAGGAGAGGTGGACGGAAGAGTTTTTGTAGACTCAGCACCAGTGATGGAAAGACAATGGGCAGCTAAAAGTGGTTTGGGCTGGTTGGGTAAAAACAGTTTGTTATTAAATAAGCAAAGAGGTAGTTTTTATTTTTTGGCTGAGCTAATCATTGATTTAGACCTGCAGGAAGATGGTCCAATGCAAGATTATTGTGGGACCTGCACGAAGTGTATTGATGCCTGTCCGACTGATGCTATTGTGGGAGATACAATTGTAGATGCTTCCAAATGTATTTCCTATTTAACGATTGAATTGAAAGATGATTTGCCCAAAGAATTTTCCGATAAAATGGAGAGTTGGGTTTTTGGCTGTGATATTTGCCAAGATGTTTGTCCTTGGAATCGTTTTTCAAGACCTCATAAAGAAAAAGCCTTTCAGCCTCATCCCCTTTTAAAGGAAATGGACAAAAATGATTGGAAAGAGATGACCAAAGAAGTGTTCAATGAGGTTTTTAGAAAATCGGCAGTGAAGCGTACCAAATACACTGGACTAATGCGGAATATAGATTATATAAACTCCTAACTTAAGGTTGAAAAATAGCAGGGATCACATTATCCAAGTCTTCAGAATTCATAGCATATTGTATGTAATCTGGTAAGTCTTTTAAAGGCATCATCAACAATCCAACTTTTTCACTATCTGCATATTCATGATAATCAGCAACAGAATGGAGATGCAATTTGATAAACCCGAGCGGTTGAAAAAATCTTTTTGTCAAACTTACTAATTTGTGCTCTTTTAATCTGTTATTCTTGCTCAGAGCATATGGTGAAATGATTGTGGCTGGAATAATGGTTTTTGGTAAAAATGGTTGGACTACTTTAAATGAGCTTTCGAAATTTTCATGACCTGTGAATTTTATTAAGACTTGTTCTTGGATAGGATGTTCACTATGATAAAATAACACCGGTCTATCAAATTTAGCCAAGCTCTTCAAGAAATTCCCTAAATCAATTTTAAAATTAGGTTCTTTTAATTTTGATAGCGGTAAAACCAATTGTTTGCGGTTTTCATGCCTGGATAAGCAACTATTGCAGATTCCATTTTTACAAGAGTAAAATGATTTAGCTGGTATCCAATCATTCGCTTGAATACTAGAGTTCTTATTTTCTAATGTTTTCGCTTCCATCTTCCCGATTGTTTTTTACAAAATTGACAAAATTACAACGGAAGTGTACTGAGATTAATAAGGAGCTAACATGATTAAAGTCAGGGTTTTTTGGCGATAGTCTAGAATCTAGAGTAAAGAACCTAGATAAAAATTGACAATAAACGGTTGAAAAAAACTTCGAGATGCTACCTTCATAATTTCAATTAAGCATTTCATTGTTATTTCCGGTCTGACCTGCGGTACTGACCTTTTCATCCAACATCCTTCAATTCCCCCATTTGGGGGTTAGGGGGCTCATGAGGATTAAGGGGCTTCATAAATCAAATATTTTTCTCTCATCTTTTTATATTCTTCCAATCCAGGCTGCCAGCTCATTCTGATTTCTTCTTCAGAAAATCCTGCTTCAATCTGCTGGCGTAGTGATTCAGTTCCTGCTAATTTGCTTAGGAAACTATTGAAGTATTCGTCCTTATCGGGAAATGCTTTATAAAAATCAATCAAGTATTTTATTGAAATCCCCTCCTTAAAATCTTTTGTTTCAAAATTAATCCCAAAACATTTTTCATCCTCAAAAGGTGGGTTCGCACTGCTTCCTGGCATACTGACAGGTGTAAAAGTATGTCCGAACTCTACTAATTCAGGATGGCCAATTTGTTGAAATGGCTTTTTAGTGCCTCTGCCGACACTAATCACAGAACCTTCAAACAAACACAAAGAAGGATAGAGTGCAATGCTTAGATCATTTGGTAGATTTGGAGAGGGTTTTATTGGCAGAGAATAAGGGTCGCTGTGACTGTAATTTTTATTCTTAATGATTTTCAATTCGCATTGCAATTCATTTTTCAACCATTTTTGACCATTGATCATTTGTGCAAGCTCAGCTACAGTTAATCCATGCAAAATTGGGATTGGATGCATTCCTACAAATGACTGATGTTCCATTTCCAATATAGGGCCGTCCACATACATGCCATTGGGATTAGGTCTATCCAAAATCAATAAAGGAATATTATTTTCTGCACAAGCCTCCATTACATAATGCATGGTGCTGATGTAAGTATAAAATCTAGCACCAACATCCTGAATATCAAAAACTAGGATATCTATGTCTTCTAGTTGCTGTCTAGTGGGCTTTTTATTTTTTCCATAAAGAGAAACAATAGACAAGCCTGTTTTTTTATCAATACCTGAGTCAACTGTGGCCCCAGCGTCAGCCTCACCTCTAAAACCATGCTCTGGTGCAAAGACTTTTGCTATATTTATTTTATGTGATCTTAAGGTGTCAACTAAATGCGTTCCGCCAATCGTGGAGGTCTGATTGACTACCATTCCGACTGATTTTCCTGTCAAATAGGGTAGATATTCTTCAGTTTGGGATGCGGCAGGTAAAATGGTGTTCTTTTGAGCTACGCAAGCATTTATTAAAATCACAAAAAATAGACCGCAAAGCGGAATGAGTTTGCTAATGAAATTGTAATTTGCAGTTTGAATCATAAATCAAAAATAAAGTTAATTCTTGAATCTACCTGATTTTATAGCGAAACGAACAATTAATTCTAAAACCGGTCAATTTTCTGGCAGCATTTTTAAGATTGCTATCAGTAGTATTGCGATTGGCTTAGCAATCATGTTAGTTGCCTTGTTAATTTTGGGGGGATTTCAGAAAACCATCAAAGATAAGGTCTACAGTTTTGCGGGGCATATGCAAGTGACGAAATATACCTTAAGCAATTCTTTTGATGAATCCCCTATTTCAACCGAAACTAGTTTCTTTCAAAATCATCGAGATTTTAGTTTCGTTGAGCATGTTCAAGGCGTGGCCTATAAAGCAGGATTGTTAAAAACAGAAGAAGCGGTGGAAGGCGTAGTGATTAAAGGAATAGGTTCTGATTATGATACTGCAAATTTTGCTTCTAATTTAATAAAGGGAAGGTTTCCAAACGTTGATTCTGAAAATTATACTACGGAAGTTATCATTAGCAAAGAGATTGCTCAGTTGCTGAGGCTTGAATTACTTGATAAAGTGATCATGTATTTTGTGCAAAATCCTCCTCGGTACAGGCAATTGGAAATTGTAGGTATTTATGAAACCGGATTGGAAGATTTTGACGATAGAATCATTATTGGAGATATCAAAATGATTCAAAGATTGAATGATTGGAATGAAGATCAGGTAGGTGGTTATGAGGTTTTTATAAATGATGAATTGGATGAGGAAGAGGCAGAATCCATTGTATTTGATAAGGTAGAAGCCGATCAATTTGTGAATCTTACTAGTCAGAAATATCCTCAATATTTCGAATGGCTAGAGTTGTTAAATCAGAATGTGAGATTGTTTTTAGCTTTGATTTTGTTTGTCGCCTGCTTTAATATGGTAGCGGTGATATTTATCCTAACTATGGAAAGAACTCCCATGATCGGGATGTTGAAGTCTATGGGAGCAAATAATAAATTGATAAGAAATATTTTCTTAATGAGTGGTTTGCGTTTGACTTTTAAAGGTCTGCTATATGGTAATGTTGTGGCAATTGGATTTGCAGCCATGCAGTATTACTTCCAAATCATTCCGCTTGATCAAGAAAATTATTATATGAGTTTTGTACCGATTCTGTGGGATTTTAAAATGATTATTGGTTTGAATTTATTGGTTTTAGTAGTCGTTTTGATCTCTCTTTTCCTGCCTGTTTGGTTCATAGCTCGTATGAAACCGATTAAGGCTATTCGATTTGATTGATTGATTTTATGCTTTCCTTTTATTAGCTTATCTGGCTGAGAATCGGTTTTTTTAATAATTTCTCACTGACCATAATTTAGATCTTAAGTACTTTATCTTCTATGGTTTGCTTTTTAAAAGCATGGAAATGTGATTTAAAGTTCGACAAACTTCCTACTTCCATCTTCCAATTCCTTATTTGTACAAGCTGCCAAAATATAATCTAATTACCATAATGAACCTTTACTTCATAACTTCCGAAAAATCTATTTTTTGTCTTCCGATTCTTGCCGCCTTTCACTAATTTCAAACTCTAAAAATGACCATCCTCTCAGCAACAGTTATATGTACTTAATTTACGATACCGAGACCACCGGACTACCAAAGAATTACAACGCACCCTTAAGTGATGCAGACAATTGGCCTCGTTGTGTCCAAATAGCTTGGCAATTGCATGGAGCAAATGGGGAGCTTTTGGATGCACAAAATCATATCATCCAGCCGGAAGGATACGACATTCCTTATAATGCGGAGAAAGTTCATGGTATTTCAACCGAACGCGCCCAAAGAGAAGGTAAACCGCTGACTGAGGTTTTGGAAGCCTTCAAGACTATTTTAGAGAAAACCGATGTAGTCGTTGGACATAATATCAGCTTTGATGTATCCATAATGGGAGCCGAAATGCTACGTAAAGAGCTTTCAGTGGAAGTGTTAACTGAAAAGCCCATTATTGATACCAAAGATGAAGGAACTGATTTCTGTAAAATCCCAGGGGGTAGAGGGGGAAGATATAAGTGGCCAACATTAACTGAATTGCATAAGAAGCTTTTTGGTCAAGATTTTGCCGATGCTCATGATGCTGCTTATGATGTAGATGCCACTGCCAAATGTTTCTTTGGTTTAATCTCAGAAAATGTAGTTAAACCATTGGGTAACACACCCATTGAAGCGATTCAATATGAACCTCCAAAATTAGATGTAGCTAATTTTGCTAGTAGTTCGAAATCAGAAGAAAAAGCTGCAGCTGATGCCTTGAAGCAAGCTAAAAATGCGGATATATCAGAATTATCGGATACATCATTTGTGCACCTTCATTGCCATACTCAATTCTCTATTTTACAGTCGACCACTGAAATTCCATCAATGGTCAATAAGGCCAAGGAATTGGGCATGCCTGCTATTGCCATGACTGATCATGGGAATATGATGGGGGCCTACAACTTTGTACGGGATGCAAATAAGGCGGGTATCAAGCCGATTGTAGGTTGCGAGTTTTTTTTAACACAAGATCGAAATAATAAGAAAAATAAAGATGACGGTTTTCAAACTGTCTTATTAGCTAAAAATAAAGCCGGTTACCATAATTTGGCAAAGCTTTCGTCTATCGCCTTTGTAGAAGGTTTTTATTATGTCCCTCGAATTGACAGAGAATCCTTGGTGCAATACAAAGAAAATATTATTGCTACCACTGGTGGTTTATGGGGAGAGATTCCCTTTTTAATTCTGAATGCAGGGGAAAGTCAAGCAGAAGAAGCTTTCCTTTGGTGGAAAGAACAATTTGGTGAAGATTTTTACATTGAATTAAACCAGCATGGAGTTCCTGAAGAGCAAAAAGTAAATGAGGTACTGTTGAAATTTGCCAAGAAATACGATGTGAAATATTTCGCAGCCAATAACACTTATTACACCAATAAAGAGGATGCCGAAGCACAGGATATTTTACTTTGTGTAAAAGACGGTGAAACCACGGGTGAGCAAGGAAAGCTCAAAAAATATGTAGGAAAAAGAGGGAGAGAATATCGTTTTGGCTTACCTAATGACGAGTTCTACATTAAGTCTCCTGACGAGATGAAAAAGCTTTTTGCTGATTATCCCGAAGCTATTACTTGTACAGCTGAAATTGCGGAAAAAATAGAAGGTTTTGAATTAGCACGTGATGTTCTTTTACCAAAATATGATATTCCACAGGAATTTATCGATCCAAAAGATGCCGAAGATGGGGGCAACAGAGGAGAAAACGCATATTTAAAGCATATTACATTTGAGGGTGCTAAAAGGCGTTACTCTGAAATTACAGCTGAAATCCAAGAGAGACTCGATTTCGAACTTGAGACCATTGAAAGAACAGGTTATCCTGGGTACTTCTTGATTGTTCAGGATTTCACCACGGCTGCCAGAGAAATGGGAGTTTCTGTTGGTCCTGGAAGAGGTTCAGCAGCAGGCTCTGCTGTAGCCTATTGTACCGGAATTACCAATATTGATCCCGTTAAATATGATTTACTATTTGAGCGTTTCTTGAATCCTGATAGGGTATCATTGCCCGATATTGATATTGACTTTGACGATCACGGTAGGCAAAAAGTGATTGATTATGTAATTGAGAAATATGGAGCAAATCAGGTGGCTCAGATTACCACTTATGGTACCATGGCAGCAAAATCGGCCATCAGGGATACTGCCAGAGTTATGGAATTGCCCTTGATGGATGCCGATAGAATAGCCAAACTGGTACCGGACATTAAGCTCAAGGCATTATTTGATTTGGCTTCAGATAAAAAGAAATTATCAGCCAAGCTTAAGAATAATGGTGAGGCCATTAGTAAGGCTGAAGAGTTATTGAATTTGGCGAAGGCTAATGATGCTTCTGCTAAAGTAATCAATCAAGCCAGAGTTTTGGAAGGTTCCGTTAGAAATACAGGTATTCATGCTTGTGGGGTGATTATCACGCCAGACGACATCACTAAATTCGTACCTGTGGCTTTAGCTAAGGATTCGAATATGTATTGCACGCAGTTTGACAATGCGGTGGTGGAAAATGCAGGTCTTCTAAAGATGGACTTTTTGGGCTTAAAAACTTTGACCCTTATCAAAGATGCAGTTCGAATTGTAGAGGAAAGACATGGTGTTAAGCTTGATCCAGATGAATTTCAAATAGATGATCCTAAGACTTATGAGCTTTTTCAAAGGGGAGAAACCGTAGGTATCTTTCAGTACGAATCTGCGGGAATGCAAAAGTATTTGCGTGATTTGAAGCCTACAGAATTTTCTGATTTGATCGCAATGAATGCTTTGTACCGACCAGGGCCTTTAGAATACATTCCCAATTTCGTGAAACGAAAAAACGGATTAGAAGAAATCAGTTATGACCTCCCCGAAATGGAGGAATACCTCAAAGAGACTTACGGAATTACGGTTTATCAGGAGCAGGTGATGTTGCTTTCTCAGAAATTAGCTGGCTTTACGAAGGGTGAAGCTGATGTCTTGCGTAAAGCAATGGGAAAGAAAATCTTTGCCTTACTGGAAGAGCTAAAACCAAAATTCATTAATCAGGGAGCAGAAAAAGGACATCCAAAAGATGTACTTGAGAAGATATGGAAAGATTGGGAAGCCTTTGCTGCCTACGCATTCAATAAATCTCACTCAACTTGCTACGCTTGGGTAGCTTATCAAACAGCCTATTTAAAGGCTCATTATCCTGCTGAGTACATGGCGTCTGTATTGAGTAACAATATGGGGCAAATCACGGATGTTACTTTCTTCATGGAAGAATGTAAACGAGCGGGCATAGAAGTTTTAGGACCAGATGTCAATGAATCAAATCCTGGCTTTACGGTAAATGAAAATGGACAGATTCGTTTTGGTTTAGCAGCGATTAAAGGAGCTGGCTCCGCGGCAGTGGAGAGTATTATCCAAGAACGAAAAGGAAATGGACAGTACAAGGATATCTTTGATTTCGCAGAGCGAATTCCATTAAAGAGTGTTAATAAAAAGACCTTTGAATCGCTGGCAATGGCTGGTGGATTTGACTGTTTTAAGGAATATCACAGGAAGCAGTTTTTGGTTTCCGATAATGGAGAAGGTACTTTAATTGAGAAGATCATTAAATATGCTCAAAAGCTCCAACATGAGAAGGACAGTGCACAAACCTCTTTATTTGGAGGAGAGGGCGGAGTAGCTATTCCACCACCAAGAGTGATGGAAATGGAGCCCTATTCCGAATTAGAGAAGCTTAATATTGAAAAGGAGGTAGTAGGACTATTTATTTCTGGTCATCCATTGGATGAATATAGATTTGAAATGGAAAGCTTCTGTAATACTCAAGTATCGGAATTAAACGATCTGGAAAGCTTAGCTTCTAAAAATGAGGTGAAAGTGGGAGGTATTGTTACGGCAATTGCGCATAGACAAACAAAAACGGGTAAGCCATTTGGAACCTTAACCTTGGAGGACTATGGCGGTTCTTTTACCTTCTTTATGTTTGGGGATGATTATTTGGCTAATAAGCAATTTTATGAAAATGGCTGGTTTATTTTTATTTCAGGCAGAGTAGGCAAAAAACCATGGGGTGATCAAGCACTTGAATTCAAAATTAGTAAGGTCGAGTTACTTTCAGAATTAAGGGATAAAAGAACCAAAAGTTTGGCTATCAGCATAGATTTGAATGCCATTACCGAAGATTTAATTGTCGAATTGGATAATTTATGCCAGACCTTCAAAGGAGAATGTGAGGTGAAATTGGAGCTTCAAGATAAAGTGAATGGATATAAAGTTGAGACTAAATCAAGAAAATATAAAGTGAATCCTAGCAATGAATTGATAGAAGGATTGAATAGAATTCCAGATTTGAATTATAGGATTTTGACTTAATGCTCTATTGGAGCCTTCAAATCTTTAATAAGTTGAGTAAAATTTGTTCTCAATTGAAAAGTGAGTGTAGTAAGACTAGTAGGATTATTGTTATATTCTTGAAAATCAGTTCTTAAACCAAAGGAAGTGTGTTCAAATACCATAAACTCTAAATTGAGTCCGACAGCCTTTCCAAAGCTTATGCCCGAAAAGCCTACTTTTCTATAGGATTTGAAATCTTCAAGAGGTGTTTCTGGAGGTTGATTTGAACCTAATAAATACATTACTTCATCTGAGTAACGATATGAAATTCCAGCATGAGGTGTTAATGTGATAGGACCAATCTTAATTCTAATATTGGCGTCCAATTGCATTATTAAATTATAGGAATGCTGATCCAGATATAAGTCCTCAGTTTTGAAATACTTCTGGTTGTTTGCATGTATAAAGCTCATATGAGTACTAGCATACAAGAATTTCCAGACACTTTGGTCGATTCCTACGTAATGATGCTGCCCCATTAAAAAGTCGTGCCCACCCATTCCTGTGCCAGCATAGTAAGAGATGGGGAATTTTTGTTCTTGTTCCTGCGCAAATGGTACGAATGAGTAAAGTAAAAAGGCTAATAGGGCAAGGTATTTAGTATGCATAGTTTTGGTTCTTTTATGCCTAAGACATTAATTGTTATTAAAACTAAGAAAATAAGAGTGTAAAAAAAATCCTCTCCAGTATAAGGAAGAGGATTTTGGTACTATTGCAATTCAATGCAGAAATAGATTTTCTACACGCAGGTTTATGATTGTTTGATATTAATTTCTTTTTTACTACTTGTGCTGTTTTTTCCTATGGGTACAAATATTTCTAGTTTATTGTCGCGATACACAGCTTCCACATCATTCGTATTAGCAAAAGCTGGTAGTTGCACCTTTCTGAAAAAAAGTGGAATCATTACTCCATGGTTTTCAGCAGGATGATTTATCGTAGCGAATACCTGTAAGGAATTCTGCTCTGATATTACCTTAAATTGTTTAGCTTCAATGCTTGGTGCGTTCAATTCAATCAAGAAACCATCTGTTTGGTTTTCAATTTTGAAATCAACTTTAGCAACACCTCCTGCTAAGGTATTTAATTGGTCACCTTGAAATAATAAATTTCTTAATACGTCTCTATTTTTTAGTAAATTCATAGTATTGAATTTTTTTAATCGATGTATCAACATCAAAACTTATTCCAAAAGAAAATGTTTGCAAAATCAAGTCAGAATGACATTGTTTGATTTTCGGTACATGACAATTTTTCCATCGTAATAGTGAAATTTGTCTATGCTGAGACATATTAAAAGTAGCGAATTCGTACTTTTGCAGTCTAATAAAGCAAATGAATTCAAAAATAGTAGTCATCATTCCCGCCTTTAATGAAGAAAATGCCGTAGGTAAGGTAGTGAAGGCTATTCCTAAGCACTTGGTAGATGAAATCATTGTTGTGAATAACAATTCCACAGACCGAACAAGGGAGGCAGCAGAGCAGGAGGGAGCCATTGTTTTAGATCAGCCGACTAAAGGATATGGAAATGCTTGTTTAAAGGGGATAGAATATGTACAGTCCAAAGAGCAGAAACCAGATATTATTGTTTTTTTAGATGCAGATTATTCAGATTATCCGGAGCAATTACCGGAGTTGGTAAAACCTGTAGTAGATGATGGTGTGGATTTGGTGATAGGTTCGCGAGCTTTAGGCCAAAGAGAAGGAGGAAGTATGACTATTCCGCAAGTTTTTGGAAACTGGTTAGCTACTAGGTTGATCAGACTTTTTTATGGATATAAATTCACTGATTTAGGGCCTTTTAGAGCGATTCGGTGGAACCGATTGGTGGAACTAGATATGTCGGATAAAACCTTTGGCTGGACGGTAGAAATGCAAGTGAAAGCAGCCAAAAAGAAGTTTAATTGCACAGAAGTACCCATGCAGTATAGGAACCGAATCGGAAAATCGAAGGTTTCTGGAACAGTATACGGAACAGTAATGGCAGGATATAAAATTTTATATACCATTTTTAAATATTTGTGATCATGATTTGGGAGTGGATTATTATTGGACTTTACGGACTTAGCTTATTGTTTATATTCTTTTTTAGTTTAGGGCAATTACACCTTACCTATCATTATTTGAAAGCTAAGAGACTTCAAAAAAATCAATCGATTCAAACACCAGAAATGAAGGGAGATTTCCCTAAAGTTTGTGTGCAATTGCCGGTTTTTAATGAAAAGTACGTAGTCAATAGATTGGTAGATTCAGTATGTAATTTAGATTATCCATCTGATAAATTGGAGATCCAACTGTTAGATGATTCTAATGACGAAACGACTGAATTGCTGGAAGCTAAAGTACAATCTTGGAAGTCTCAAGGAATCAATATAGCCCTGATCAGAAGGCCAGAAAGAGTTGATTTTAAAGCGGGCGCTTTGAAATACGGAATGGGAATAACCGATGCAGAGTTTATTGCAATTTTCGATGCTGATTTTCTACCGCAACCCCATTTCTTGAAAGCGACTATTCCTCATTTTCAAAATGAGAAGATAGGAGTCGTTCAAACTCGATGGGGGCATGTTAATAAAGACTATTCCTTGCTTACTAGGTTGCAAGCCTTTGGTTTGGATGCCCATTTCACAGTGGAGCAAGTAGGGAGGAATACTGCTGGATCGTACATAAATTTTAATGGAACAGGCGGTGTTTGGCGAAAAAAGACCATAGAAGATGCAGGTGGATGGTCAGCGGATACTTTAACTGAAGACCTTGATTTGAGCTACCGTTCTCAACTGAAGGGCTGGGAATTTCTATATAGAGAAGATGTTGAATCACCTGCGGAATTGCCTATTATAATGCCTGCAATTAAATCCCAACAGTTTAGATGGAATAAAGGTGGGGCAGAAACTGCCAGGAAAAACTTCTTAAAAGTATTACGAGCACCAATTGGGCTTGCCAATAAGCTTCATGCATTTTTTCATTTATTCAATAGCTCTATTTTCATTGCAATTTTAATAACAGCTGTACTTAGCGTTCCAATGCTTTGGATCAAAAGTATTCATCCTGAGTTAAAGCTGTTATTTCAAGTGGGAAGTGTGTTTCTATTAGGTTTTTTCTCTATTGCTATCTTTTATTGGGTTGCGAATAAGCATTTGATGAAAGGAAGGGCTCATGGTAGGTATTTTTTCAAAACTTTCCCCTTGTTCATTACTGTTTCGATGGGCTTGTCTCTGCATAATGCGCTAGCAGTAGCCGAAGGTTTGCTCGGCTTTAAGTCAGCTTTTATCAGAACCCCCAAGTTCAATATTTCTGAAAGTAATAAAAGTTGGAAAGATAATAAGTACATAAAGCTCCAATTTAGCTGGCTAAGTGTTATAGAAATGCTATTAGCCTTATATTTTGCTTTTGCTATCTTTCTAGGAGTTTCCTTAGGTGATTACGGTTTAATCATCTTCCATTTGATGTTAATGCTGGGGTTTCTCATGGTGTTTTATCACTCTGTTAAACCGCAACTCAAATAAGTTGAAAGGTTCTCTGAAGTATATTGCGCTGCTGATATTGGGTATAGTACTCATCAGTATCAGTTACTTCACTTTTCGATATGAGAGTCTGATCTTGAGTACTCAATATGTAGGGCTGTTCGCTCTACATCTATTCTTAGCTTATCGCAGAAAAGACTTCTCCTTAAAGGAAATAATTGCTTTTGGGATTTTGCTAAGGGCGCTTTTATTAATTCTAAGCCCCAATTTATCAGAAGATGTCTATCGTTTTCTATGGGATGGTAAATTATGGTGGGAAGGAATAGATGCTTATGCCTTCATGCCTTCCGAATTGATAAAGGCCAAGGCTTTGAATCCTGAATTGTTCTCGAAGCTCAATTCACCTGATTACTACAGTATTTATCCACCAATTAATCAGTTCTTGTTTTTGATAGCAGGAGTTTTTGAAAATGTCAATGCTGGGATTATCACAATTAGAGTTTTTGTGATTCTAGCAGAATTTGGTGTATTGATACTGCTTCCAAAAGTGTTGATCCAATATCAGAAGGACCCTAAACTCTTGATTTATTATGCTTTTAATCCTTTAGTGCTATTAGAATTAACCGGAAATCTGCATTTCGAAGTTTTTGTTATATTCTTTTTGATGTTGGCAATCTATGAATTCGATAGAGGAAATCGAACTAAATCAGCACTAGCCACCGGTTTAGCTATTAGTTTTAAACTTGTACCGATGATTCTGCTAGCAAGTTTTTTCAAGAAGCTGTCTTTAAGAAGATATTTGACATTCAGTACTGTTGCTGTTTTGATCGCGATTATCAGTTTTATCCCCTTCATGTTTTCAGATGCTGTAAAAGGAATTTTGAACAGCACTTCATTATATTTCCAGAACTTTGAATTTAATGCCAGTATTTATTACCTGATTCGGAAAATAGGGTATGGAGTGAAAGGTTATAATATTATTGCAACTGCAGGACCACTCATGGGTGTTTTATCATTTTCAGCAATGGTGCTTTTTAATATTTCAGCCCCCTCAAAAATGAAATTACCAGAAAGAATGATGTGGACCTATCTCATTTACTTCTTTTTTGCTACTACTGTTCATCCGTGGTATGTATTGCCTATTTTGGTTTTGGGGATATTAAGTGAATATAAATTTCCTGTGTTATGGTCTTTTACAATTTTCTTCACCTATTGGGGCTATAGCGTTTCAGGATATCAAGAATATTTAGGAATAGTTGCGGTAGAATACATCTCTTTGGGAGCTTTTATCGTATTTGAATTGATACAGAGAACAAAAAATAATAAGGGACTTTATGCTTAAAATTTGGCTAAATATCATGTTAATATCATTTCTACAATCTTTCATGGCTTGTGGTCAGCAGACTTACGACCAGAAACTGCAATCACTTTATAGCAATACCGTACCTCTTGTTCAGGCTAAAGAAGTTAAAGAAAAACTTAATCAAGAGGATGTGGTTATTTTAGATATTCGATCAGCAAAAGAATATAGTGTTAGTCATTTACCTTACGCTAAATTTATTGATTACGACCGATTTGATATTAGTCAAGTACAAGATATTCCAAAAGATAAGGAAGTGGTAGTTTATTGCTCAGTAGGTTATAGGAGCGAGAAGATAGGAGAGAAACTCAAGAAGGCAGGATTTGGAAATGTAAGTAATATGTATGGTGGTATTTTCCAGTGGAAGAATGAAGATTTTGATGTAGTTAACCAACAAGGAGAAATTACCGATAGTGTGCATACTTACAATAAACGATGGAGCAAATGGTTGGAAGAAGGTAAAGGAATTAAAGTTTATGAATAAGAAGCGTTTACTCATTATTTTCGTCAAAAATCCTGAATTGGGTAAGTGCAAAACCAGACTGGCAGCCACCATTGGTGATGAAAAGGCACTTACTTTTTATAAGAATATGCTTCAGAGTACTAAAGAAATTGCAGAAAAAGTGGAAGCAGATAAAGCAATCTACTATTCGTCATTTATAGATGAAGATGATTTATGGCCAAATCAAGCACCTTTTTATAAGCGATTACAAAATCAAGATCCTGATTTAGGTGCTAAAATGCAATCTGCTTTTTCAGAAGCATTTGACACAGGATATGAATCTGTTTGTGTTATCGGTAGTGATTGTTATGCGTTGGATGAGAAAGTTATAGCAGAGGCTTTTAAGACATTGGAAAGTAAAGGTGCCGTTTTAGGTCCAAGCAATGATGGAGGATATTATTTATTGGGAATGAATCAATTATATACCCAGCTCTTTGAACAGAAGGAATGGAGTACTGAAAGTGTTGCCCCAGATACAATTCAAGATTTCAAGAGCCTCAATGTGAAATATTATTTACTTGAACAGTTAACAGATATTGATAATGAGGAGGATTTGAAATCAATCCCTGATACTGTTGTAAAGCAACTTCTGAAATAGTTACTAAACACAAAAAAAGCCTTTGAACATATCATCCAAAGGCTTTATCTATTGTCTTGAATCTTAAATCCAGATTCTAGAATCTATCTTATCCAATTGCTACTCTCTTGAATTCAGTAACAGTCATTCCTTTGTTAACTGAATCTAAATATTGAGCGATAGAAGTTTTGTTATCTTTTACGAAAGCTTGAGGTAATAAAGTGCTTTCTTTGAAGAATTTGTTCAATTTACCTTGAGCAATTTTCTCCAACATTTCTTCTGGCTTCCCTTCCTGACGAGCAGTTTCTTTTCCTATTTCGATTTCTTTCTCTACTACAGAAGAATCCACACCATCTTTGTCAACAGCTACTGGATTCATCGCAGCAATCTGCATTGCTACATCTCTACCAGCTTCCTTAACATCAACTCCGCCGGTATTTTTCAAAGCAACTAATACGCCTAATTTTGCTCCAGCGTGAACATAAGAAACAACCTTTTCACCTTCCAAAGTTTCGTAGTGGCTGATTTCGATTTTTTCACCGATTTTACCGACCATTTCTATAACCTTGTCACCAATGGTGATATCTTCATAAGGAATGGCCTTAAGTGCGTCCATATCAGCTGGCTTTTCTGTTGCAACTTTTTCTATGATGTCTTGACCAAATTTTTGAAAGTCTTCATTCTTAGAAACAAAGTCAGTTTCACAAGTTAAAGAAATTAAGAAAGCTTGGGTTTCATCATCATTGGTTTTAATGAATACATTACCTTCTGTAGTTTCTCTATCTGCTCTTTTCTCAGATAATTTCTGTCCCTTTTTTCTTAAAAACTCAATGGCTTTGTCAAAATCACCATCAGCTTCAGTTAATGCCTTTTTGCAATCCATCATGCCGGCACCTGTTATTTCTCTAAGCTTTTTTACTTCTTGTGCTGTAATAGCCATGCTTATTTGATTTTAAGTTTTAAATATTGTATTGTGAATGGGTTTAAATAAAAAAATGAACACCGAAACTAGCCCGATGTTCAATTTTTTGAAAGTATTCAATATTGTTCATTAAAGAATTTATTCAGCAGATTTTTCCGAAGACTCTTCTTTCTTAGATTCTTCTTTTGCGTCTACTGCTTTTTTCTCTTCTTCAGCCTGCTTCATTTTCGCATCATCTTTCTCTGCCTTTCTTTCCATCAATCCTTCTTCAATTGCTTTACCGAAAGATTTTAAGATTAAGCTGATTGATTTCCATGCATCATCATTAGCAGGAATTGGATAATCAACTTGAGTAGGGTCAGAGTTAGTATCCACCATTGCGAAAACTGGGATATTTAATTTCTGAGCTTCTTTGATTGCAATGTGCTCTCTTTTAATATCGATAACAAAAAGTGCAGAAGGAAGCCTGTTCAAGTCAGCGATACCGCCTAAAACTCTCTCCATTTTTTCTTTCTCTCTTTGAATCATCAATCTTTCTCTTTTTGCAAGATTAAGATATGACTCTTCTTTTTGCATCTTATCGATGTTAGCCAATTTTTTCAATGACTTTCTGATAGTTGCAAAGTTGGTCATCATTCCACCTTGCCATCTATCTACTACGTAAGGCATATTTAATCTTTTTGCCTCTTCCATCACAATGTCTTGTGCTTGTTTTTTCGTAGCAACGAATAAAACCTTTTTACCAGAACGAACATGGTTCTTGATAGCATGACATGCTTCATCTAGAGCAGCCAAGGTTTTATTCAAATCAATAATGTGGATGCCATTACGCTCCATGAAAATGTAAGGAGCCATTTTTGGATCCCACTTTCTTGTTAAGTGTCCGAAATGGACACCAGCTTCAAGTAAGTCGTTGTACTCAAGCTTAGCCATAAGTGTTTAAATTTATATATTGTAAATAAAAAATTAACGTTTTGAGAACTGGAATGCTCTTCTCGCTTTTCTACGTCCGTATTTCTTACGTTCAACCATTCTTGGGTCTCTAGTAAGGAATCCTTCTGCTTTCAATGCTGGTCTATGTTCCGGATCAAGTTCGCAAAGAGCACGAGCAATTGCTAAACGTACTGCTTCAGCTTGACCTGCAACTCCACCACCATCAACGTTTACCTTAAGGTCAAAAGAACCCTCAGTTTTTGTTGTAGCAAATGGTTGGTTTACGATTGCTTGAAGAATTTCAGTTGGGAAATAATCCTTAACGTCTTTTGTATTAACGGTAATAGCACCTTTGCCTGACTGCATGTACAATCTAGCAACAGATGTTTTTCTTCTACCAATGGTGTTTATAATTTCCATCTATTGATTTTTTAGATTTCTTTAACTTTAGGTTTTTGTGCTTCATGACCGTGTTCTGTTCCTTCATATACATAAAGGTTTCTGAACAAGTCTCTGCCCAATCTGTTTTTCGGCAACATGCCTCGTATAGCTCTTTCTACTAATAAAGTAGAAGATTTTGCTTTCAACTGACGAGGGGTGATTTCACGCTGACCACCAGGATATCCTGTGTAGTGCTGGTAAACTCTATCATCCCATTTCTTTCCAGTCATAAGGATTTTGTCTGCATTGATAACAATAACGTTATCTCCACAGTCCACATTAGGCGTAAAACTTGGTTTATTTTTACCACGAAGAATTTTGGCTACATCGCTGGCAAATCTACCTAATACTTTTCCTGCAGCATCTACTACAACCCAGTCTTTTTCAACTGTTGCTTTATTTGCCGAGATGGTTTTGTAACTAAGCGTATCCACTATTTTTTCTTTTTGTTAGTTCTTAACTCCTTATTAATTAGCTTTTTACAGATAGTAAACATTTATGATCGGGCGAACTATCCGCTAAAAGGGACACAAAGATAGATGCTTATTAATTGAAAAACAACACCCTAGCAAAAAAATCCTGCTGATTTGCCGATTGTTTGGACAATATTTTCACGCTACTGTTATGATGATTCAAAATTAACTGGCATTCTACCGTAAATGCAATTTGGCATGGGAAGATTTTTCATGTCTGGATTATCTAAAATATCAGATTATTGATTTTAGGACAGGCATTTTATTTTTTGAATAGTTGAAGTTACCTCATTTTCTGTTTCTTAATGGCATAAACATTTAACTATTAAAAGGTATGCGTGTCTCAAAAGGATTCCCCTATAAATAAATAGTAGCCCGGTCCTTCATTTGTGAATGCTATATCCAATCTGGTGTAAATGTCTTTTTTTGGAAAAAGCAGAAAACGAATGCCCGCACCTCCAGATACCACAATATTAGAGAGGTCAAAACTTCTTATTTCTGGAAATACTTTTCCTGCACCCGCAAAGATTGCAGCTCCAATTCGATCTGTAAAACTAAATGGAATTGGCAGGAAACGATACTCGATCTGAGCAGCTAATTGATTTCGGTCTCTATATCTTCCGTAATAGTACCCACGCATAATGCTTTCTCCTCCTAACAGTGCCAATTGATTAAATGGAACATTTCCTGAATTAAATTGTCCCAGCAGTTGAGCTGCGAAGACATTATTTTTTCCTACCGACCGATAAAGTCTTGTGTCAGAGACTACTGAGGTGAAATCATAGGAGCTTCCCCAGCTTTGGTTATAGTGAAGTAATGCCAATTCCGAAAAGAATCCTTTCCGCACATTAAGAACGTTATGTCGATTATCATGCACTAGGCCGATTCCAAAGCCTAAATTCGTTGATCCTTGATTTCCTAGTGGCAAAGGTAGCTGTTCGATATTGCTATCTTCGGCAGCAACAAAGTCTACTGAACTCAGGTGCTGAAAATCCATTTCCAAACCAACAAATAAATTCTTTTTGACTTTACGGAGAAGTCGTTCTTTGATAAATATTTGATTGGCATCTACTCTGGCTATGTATTTTTCTGGAGAATTAATACCAATGCCGTGATAGAAAAGCGGAAAGCTTTGAAAACGAAGGCGACCTAAAAGGAACCATTTATCTTGATCAGAATATATAGCATGATCAAACCACAAGCCATATTGATTTTCTAAGGTGAAAAAGGTAAAACCGTTGACTTCACTTAAACGATTCGTTGTATCTTGTTTAGCATAAAAGACAAGCAGCGAGCTTAATCCAAATTCCCAGCTGGTTTCAGGAGCATAAGCAACTGTAGGGTAGATTAAAAATTGCGGCTTTGATATATCACTAGTGTCATTTACTATGCTATTAATATATTTTTTTACGAAATTTTGAGAATAGGCGATTTCTGTAATTAGAAGTAGTGTAGTGATGAATATTGCTTTGGAAAGGAAGTTCTTTAGTTTATTCACGAGCTGTCATTTATTATTTCTCAAAAGAACGATATTAGATTCATTAGTTGTTTATTTTTCTATTTTTTTTGCAAAAAAAAGCCCTCGATTAGTCGAAGGCTCCATTTACATTATTTGTGAGCTCTATTTCGTTTTCATATGTACATCCCTTTGAGGAAATGGAATTTCAATTCCAGCTTTCATAAATGCTACATTTAATTCTTCTAAATTATCGAAGTATACTGGCCACAGATTCTCAGTATCTGTCCAAACGCGCACACTTAAATCCAAAGAGCTATCGCCAAAGTTGGTAAATTTCACAGCTGGTTCCGGATCAGCATGAATTCTTTCATCTCTAGATACAACATCTAAAATGATCTCTCTGACCTTGGAAATGTCAGAGCCATACGCTACTCCTACTTTAAGTTCAGCTCTCCGAGTGTCTTTCAAAGTCGTGTTGGTCACATCTGCGTTAGCTAAGGCTCCATTTGGCATCACTATAACCTGATTATCAAATGTCCTGACATAAGTATGAAGAATATCGATTTTTTCTACTACTCCAAAGTACCCCTTAGCTTCAATGATATCATCAACTCTGAACGGTTTGGTGACTAAAATGAGTATACCTCCTGCAAAGTTGGATAAACTACCTTGCAAGGCTAAACCAATTGCTAAACCGGCAGCACCTAATACTCCAAGTAGAGCAGCAATCTTTATATTAATGCTTTGCGCGATTACTAATACCAGTGCAATGTACAGAACAAACCTAAAGAATGACCCTAGGAATGAGACGAGCGACACATCTAATTCAGATTTTTTGAAGGCTTTGTTTAGACCTTTCATGATATAACTAATAGCGATTCTACCTACAATGAATATGAGAATCACCTTAATTAAACTGATTCCTATTTCAAATGCGTAGGACTGAATTTTATCTAGTAATTCTGGATCTAATTGTTCAAACATATTTTTTGGATTTGGTAAATTAATAGTTCAAATGTGAAATTAAATGTTGTAACATACGATAATTAATCGTATATATTTCTTTATAGTTTCATTTCTTGCATGTAAGCATCTACTCCAGATTCTAGATCTGTAAATTCATGCGGATACCCTATCGATTTTAATTTCTCCATTTTTGCCTCTGTAAAGTACTGATATTTGTCTCTTATATCTTCGGGAGTATCAATAAAGCTAATATCCTCTTTTTTATTCATCGATCTGAAAACGGCTTTAACTAAGTCTAAGAAAGTACGAGCCTTTCCGCTGCCCAGATTGTAAATTCCTGAATTTTTTCTATGATGCATTAACCAAATCATAACATTTACCACATCGTATACAAAAACGAAGTCTCTCATTTGCTCCCCATCTTTGAAATCGGGATTGTGAGATCTGAATAATTTCATCTTTCCAGTATCAGATATTTGCTTGTAGGCATGTAATATCACACTAGCCATTCTGCCTTTATGATATTCTCTGGGGCCATAAACGTTAAAAAATTTCAACCCAGTCCAAAAGAAGGGCTTTTTATCTTGTTTCAGTGCCCATTTGTCAAATTCATTTTTCGAGATTCCATAAGGATTCAAAGGTTTCAGTTCTGAAATTTTATTTTCATCATCTTCATAACCAAATTCACCTAGCCCATAGGTTGCAGCAGAGCTAGCGTAAATAAGTGGGATCTGCATATCAATACATTTTTCCCACATTTTTTTAGTGTATTCGGTGTTGAGTTTGTTTAATAGATCAACATCAAATTCAGCTGTATCTGTTCGAGCCCCTAGGTGGAAAATAAATTCAACTTCTTTCTCATTTTGCTTGTCTAACCATTCAAAAAATTGTTCTCGCTCGATTTTTTTTTGAATTTTTAAGTCTTCCAGATTTTTATTTTTTTCAGGATTATCAAATCTATCTACTGCAATTATGTGGTTAAAACCTTCAGAATTGAGTTTTTTGATGAGATTTGATGCAATAAATCCTGCGGCTCCAGTAACTATTATCATAAAAAGTATGTTTTTGTAATAAGCTCTTTAAGCAAAACTATTTATTATAAATGAATAAACGTATATTTGCACCCTAAAAATTAAGATTGACATGGTTTACGTTAATCGTAAAGAACATTTTAACGCAGCGCACAAGCTTTTTAATCCTAACTGGAGCAGGGAGAAGAATGAAGAAGTTTTTGGTCCATGCGCCAATGAAAATTGGCATGGTCACAATTTTGAGCTCATTGTAACAGTAAAAGGAGAGCCTGATCCTGACACAGGATTCGTAGTTGATTTAAAAAAGCTAAGTAATTTAATCAAGTCTGAAGTCATTGACAAGGTGGATCATAAAAACCTTAATATGGACGTCCCTTTCTTGGAAGGTAAAATGGCCAGTTGCGAAATAATTATTGCTGAATTTTGGAAAATATTGGAGCCAAAGGTGAAGGACCTTCAGGAGGGTTCAAGTCTTCATAAATTGACGCTCTACGAAACACCTAGAAATTTCGTGGAATTTTATGGTTGAGATTCTGTTACAGATTTCAACTCAGAAAAATCTTGAAAAAAAAGTATAATTATCCTTATTTCATATCCTAAAATCAAAAGGGTATTTATAAATTGCGCTAATGGAAAATTTTGTTGTATCAGCAAGGAAATATAGACCAAAAGGTTTTGATGAAGTAGTAGGTCAAAAACACATCACCACTACCTTAAAGAACGCAATAGACAATGATCACTTAGCGCAATCATTATTGTTTTGCGGGCCTAGAGGAGTAGGGAAGACCACCTGCGCCAGAATTTTGGCTAGACTGATCAATGATTTTGAGGTAGATAATATGGAGGGCTCTTCTTCATTAAATATCTACGAATTAGATGCAGCGTCAAATAACTCTGTGGATGACGTTCGTAATCTTATTGACAAAGTCAGAGTACCTCCTCAGCACGGGAAATACAAAGTCTACATTATTGATGAGGTTCACATGCTTTCCAACGCAGCTTTTAATGCGTTTTTGAAAACACTTGAGGAGCCTCCTTCTTATGCTATTTTCATTTTAGCCACTACAGAAAAACATAAAGTAATACCCACTATTCTGTCAAGATGTCAAATTTATGACTTTAACAGAATTAAAGTTTCTGATATTTCAGACCATTTAAAAGATATTGCAGACAGGGAAGGAATTGAAGCGGAAGAAGCTGCACTGCATTTGATAGCTCAAAAAGCTGATGGCGCCTTACGTGATGCGCTGTCCATTTTCGATTTGATCGTTACTTTTTCTACTGACAATAAAATCACTTATCAAGCTACAATAGATAATCTTCATATTTTAGATTACGATTATTATTTTAAAGTAACAGATGCCTTAAACCATGAAAAAATACCTGAAGCGTTATTACTGTTCGATGAGATTCTAAAAAAAGGCTTTGATGGTCATAACTTCATAAATGGACTTGCTGCTCATTTAAGAGATTTATTGGTTTGTAAAGATGAGTCTACTTTACAACTTTTAGAAGTTTCAGAACAAGTGAAGGCTCAGTACAAACAACAAGCTCAAGAAGTATCTCCTTCTTTTATCCTATCTGGTTTGCAGGTTTTAAATCAAACGGACCAATCATATAAGGGTAGTAAAAACCAACGACTTGCAGTGGAATTAGCTTTAATGAAGCTGGCAAAAATTAATAATGCAGTTGATTTAGCAAAACAACAAGATGCAGTTTTAAAAAAAAAAGTGAGCTAGAGGACTCTTCTAGCAATATTAATAGTTCAGAATCAGCCAATAATAAAAACAAATCTTTAGCTGAGCAGATTTCAGAGAAGGCTACTCAAAAGAAGCCGTTAAAATCTTCGCCTTCAATTCCAAAACCTGGAGAGAAAATCAAGTCCAGTGATAGTAAAAATTTAGTAGAAGAAACGCCTGAAGAAACTATTCAAAAATTGGATGAGGACATTCACGATGAAGATTCAAAAGAACTCAATGAAGGTGAAGTAAAGTTGATAATTTTAGAATTCATCAAACAGAATAATATTGGCCCTGTAATTGCAAACTCATTGAAAAGCGCTGTGCAATTAGAAGGGGAGATGATCACTATTGAATTGACAAATCCGGTTGAGGTTGATGGAATTGAAAAAATAAGAGCTGATTTATTGGGATTTATTAGGAAGAGATTTCAAAATAAGGGAATTCAATTGCAGCACCATGTCAATATTGAAAAGGCTGCAGAAAGACCTTATACTCCTAAAGAAAAGTTTGAGGCCATGTTGAAAGAAAATCCTTTGTTGGGAAAGTTAAGAGATACTTTTGGACTCGATACTGATTATTGATCTTCAATTATTTCTTTCAGATGGTATTTTAAAACAGAGTCACTGTTAATCTGTAAATTTTTTATATTGAATTCAATATTGAAGAATTTACGGTTCTGCTTTTGGCTTACCGTGTCCCAGTCCATTTGTTTAGCTATTTGATTGAATTGAGCATATTCTATTTCGATTTCAGAGATAAAGTCGAAGTCTCTATTAATGTCAACTACTTTTTGGTTGCCAAACCGGTTCTCAGCCACTTCTATTTTCAATCTATAATGTTCATTATCGATCATCACTTTTTCTTCTAAATTGATAAATAATGCTAATATCATTAAGATTGAATTAAAGATAGCATGGTGCAAAAAGCCCCAGAAGAAGCCAATTTTCATTCTTAAATAGGCTAGGACTGTTCCTCCGATAATTTGAGGCAAAACTAAAATGGGGGATAACAGAAGAATGCTGAGTGATTCGTTTTTATAGTTGGTTATATGGACTAAGGCAAAAGCAATAATAAAAAGGTAAAAAAATAATGAATAATTCTTAAACCAAAATCTCTTTACGGACTCTTTTCCTACTACAACACCTACCAACTTGAATAGATAGTTTCTTTTGTAGTTTAGGGGAAGGCGAAAAATGATTTCTTCAATAAGTGGACCTACTATTCCTCCCAAAAGAATTAGACCCATAATCCCAAATTGATTGCTTAGGTCTGCAAGGGCATGATCATCTAAATCTATAGCAGTGATTTCTTGGATTAGCTGTATTAGTAAAATAGCAGGAAGAATCATCAAAAAATCGATTATAATAAAAATGAACAGGGTTTGCCATTTTTTATTAAGTTGAGATTTTTTATGATTCGGATTTGGATTTGGTTCTTTTAGAAAGTTAAGGTAATCCTTAAAGTGGGTTTTTAGTAGGTTGAACAAATTAATTCTGTATTAAAAAGTTATTTATATTTTTATGTTTAAGCCAATATTCATCACGCTTTTAAATTGTATACCTGCAACACTTCTAGTTTCTCCAGTTGCTTCATTGATAATAATTTCTTTCGACTTTATATCGTCATCATAGATTAATTGAGTACTGTAGCTTGCTGATAGGAATTCATTGATTTTGAAATTTAGTGCAGTTTCCCAATTGATGTCAATATTACCTAATTTTTCATAATCAGAAAACAGGTTTAGGTTTGTAGATAAGTTTACATTCTCCCAGAGGTCTTTTTGAAAAGAGGAAGAAAAGTTTACACCCGCTTGAAATCTATAGGTATCACCTGCATCAACTCCATAAGCTCCTGCATTAGACAGACTGTCGTCTGTTACAATGGTTGTTTTTGATGAGAGAGGAGATAGAGTCGCTGTGAAAATTTCTTTATATCGATAAGTAAGTCCAATATTGGCTAATAAAAATCCAGGTGCCATGAAACGTGAAATAACTTCATTCTCTTCATCCAGCCCTTGGTCGAATTGCGTCCTAAAATCTACAATAGCTGAAATAAAGATTCTTTTTTTAAGTTGTCGGCTGTATCTTGAAGCTAAAATAATATTGTCATCAGTTTTGATGAAGGGATTATCTCCGTCTCCTTGTCTTAATAACCCATATGCCATATCTAATCTATTATCCCAAGCGTTTTTCCCTTTCGCATATTTGAGATTGAAATTAGTTAAACCTCCAATTGAAATGGAGCTTTGACCTCCACCGTTCCAATTAGTTAAATCAACTTGAGAGAAATTCAAATTGAGAACGGCACCCTTGTGCCAGTAGGTGGTGTCAGATTGAATGCTGTCAGTTTGAGCAAAGGCTGTTGTAGCAACAAATAAAACTAAAAGCAACGATTGAATTATCTTCATAGAATAAAGATATAGTTAAAAGAATTGATTATTTAGTACAGATCAAGAGAACGAATTTCATTCAAAGCATTCTCAGTCAGGGGTTTGGTAATGAATTTTATAACGTGATCATTATTTACAATCTTATCAATATCTCTTTTATTATCAGAACTTGATAAAATAATAACTTTGCATTTGTCCTTTACGATATCTGAAAACTTCTCAAATTCGTATAGAAATACAAATCCATCAACAATTGGCATATTAATGTCTAGAAAAATGATATTAGGAAGTTTATCAGCATCATCTTTATGCTGTTCCAGATACTCTAAAGCACTTTTACCTGAATTTTTGATTTCGACATACTTTGCGAACTCAGTTATTTCTATAATACGCTTGCTAATGAAATTATCAGTATCATTATCATCGACAAGCATCACTAAATCAACAGTTTTTGTAGCTGTTACCATGAAATTTACCCTTGTAATCTATTGATTAACTTTCTCTGTTTAGAGATATTTCTAAACATAAGTAAAGTTTTTTTTAATTAAAACATAAATCTACCGAAATGCTAAATTTTTTCGATAGATGTCACAAATGTACGGTATTGTTAGCAAGAATTTATCTATTGACTGTATTTATTTCTGCTTAATTAGAATTAATTCTCCTTGCTTTAAGCTGTAATCCTCCTTATTATTCCATTCCATTAGTTCTTTCAAGCTGACGTTATATTTCTTTGCCAATGCATACATGGTGTCACCAGAGGTGACTCTGTGTTCTATGTTTTTTTGAATGACTTGCTCAGCTGGATTTACGGTTGCACTAGAATTAATCTCCTGTTTTTCTGGAATTGAATTTTCTTTAGAATATCCGTTTTTATTCACCTTTATTACTTGCCCTATTGATAAAGTATCTCTTATTCCTAAATCATTAACATTTAATAAAGTGGAAATCTTCATGTTGAATCGGTTAGCTATTGCAAAAAAGGTATCTCCTTTTTTGATAGAATAGTCTATGAATTCTTTTTCATCAAATTGAGGGAACTCATCATTTTCTATTTGTGTATCAGTTTCTTCCTGAACTGAAGAGCTTATTTTTCCGGTTTTAATAAGAGAAGAGTCTTGGGCTACATTTAATTCCTTTTTGGAAGTAAGAAGGCTATCGTGCTCTTTATCTGGAGCATTACTAATATTTTTACCTTGCTCAAAATCTAAATCAGTTGAATCGGTTGAAATGGAAATGTTATCATTGGCTAGACTATCATTCAGAACTTTAGGTGATTCAGATTGATATTCCTGACCAGCAATTTCTCCTGTTTGCTCCTTGTTTTCAACTTTAGGGTTTCTTTTGTCCGTCTCTTCTTTAGTCGGATAGTTAGGAGAATTCCTATATTCAACAGGAACATTGGACGGTCGATTGTGGCGCAACCATAGAACTCGCCCTGTTTTAGGTTGTTGAGGAGGTTCCATCCTGTTTTTTCTGTAGAGCTTCTTCAATTTTAGTCCGTATTTCTGGCTGATCTCCCACATATTCTCATTTTTGCCCACCGTATGATAGTAAAACTTAGCCCTGTTTCTTTTTCTTTTTAAATAATATATTTTCCCTGTATTTAATCCTTCTCTAATTTTTAGGTCATTCCATTTTCTAAATTTGTATTCATCTACTCCCGCTGATGCAGCTAACTTTTCGACAGTATATCCAGCTGGGGCATAAATGCCATCTAATCCATTGATTTCCACTTCATGCGGTATTGAACGATCAGACTTGCTAGGGTACTGATCTACCAAAGGGAAATTTTGCTGCAATGAGTCATCAATATTTCCTGGTAAATTCTCTAAATCGGTTTTCTTTTGATTCTGTAGCTTTTCAATTTTTTCTAAATTACTTAGCGGTACAATAACCGTGTAGTTTTTGTCATTAGGAATTTTACCTCTCCTTATCCATTTATTATATTCTTCTAACAGCTCAACAGAAACGTTTTCTTCTTTGGAAATATCTTTCAAAGTGGTTCCTTTTGCATTTTCAATTTCTTTTAAATAGTAGGGAGGTTTTGAAGTGCCTAGAGTGTTTTCAAAAGCGATTTTATGAGCAAGAAATTTTTTCAAATACCAATATGTATCACTGGTTATTTTTAATTTACTGTTGCCAAAATTGCGCTCATCAATCACATCCGCTGCGCCACCTCTTCCTCTTTGATAGGCAATTAAAGCATAAGCCCAGTTATCAAAGTATTTATTATGATCTTTTAGATAATTTGCTGCAGCACGACTAGATGAAACAATATTCATCCGTTCATCAACATTCCGGTCAATTCTTAAATCATTTTCCAATCCTGAAATTTCCTTAAACTGCCAAAACCCCACTGCATTGCTACTCGAAACTGCATCCGAAACCAGTGCACTTTCTTGAATCACCAAATATTTAAAGTCTTCTGGTAACCCTTCCTCTTTAAATATTCTTTCAATTATAGGCATATACATATCTACACGTTCCAATTTCTTCTGGAAGTATTTTTCACTACGAGTCAATGCATCGACATCAGCCTGTATATCTCTTATGGCCCCTGATGTCAGTCTAAAGTCCATATTAGCAAATTCTATACGTGCAGGAACTTGTTGTGCCCACAACTCAGTAGAGAGAAAAGAAATAGCTGCTATTAAAAGAGGAAGTTTTATTTTCATTTTTTTCTTAAAATCATTAATCCATCTCGGATTGGAAATAATACGTTTTGAACCCTGTCATCGTGATGCACAAATTCGTTGAATTCGAGCATACTAGCCGTGTCTTTATCTAGTTTTTTTCTATTTTTCTCTAGTACTTTTCCACTCCATAATACATTATCCACCAAAATATATCCACCACTTCTGACCTGTTTTATACAAAGTTTATAGTAGTTCAAATAATTTGATTTATCTGCATCAATAAAGACCATATCCCAATTTTTATCTAGTGTGGGAATTATCTCTAGGGCCTTTCCTATTTTCATCTCAATTCTACTGGAAAATTCAGAAGACTTGAAATAACCTTGCACTCTTTCTGCTAATTCTTCATTTACATCTAAGGTGATGAGATGTCCATTTTCTCTTAAGCCTTCTGCCATGCAGAGTGCTGAATAACCGGTATAGGTACCGATTTCTAAAATATTTTCTGGCTGAATCATGTGAGATAGCATGGAAAGAACTCTACCTTGTAAATGTCCGCTCAACATTCTTGGCTTTAACACTTCCGTATGGGTTTCTCTATTGATGTTATAGAGCAGTTCGTTCTCAGGCTCTGTATGGGCATCAATATATTTTTCTAAATCAGGATCTAAAAATTCCATAATTATCTTCTTTTTGCTTTGTAAGTTAAGATACTCAATCGATCATCATTAAAAATCTCATTGGCCGTATCTTGTAAATCTTTAGCACTGATCTGTTTTATTTGAGCAAATAAATCGTCTAATGATTCGATTTTATCCTTATCCAACAAGCTTCTGCCTAGCATTAACATATAACTCATATTGTTTTCTTCGGCCATTGCTAATTGGCCCATCAACTGTTGTTTTGCAACATGCAATTGTAAACTTCCCAAAGACTTATCTTGCAACTTCTTGAGTTCCTTCTTTACCAACATTATGCTTTTCGGAAGCTGTCCAGGATCTGTTCCGAAAAATATACTAAAAAGGGCAGTATCGGTAAATGGGTGATAACCCGCATCAATAGCGTACACAAATCCGTATTTTTCTCGCAAAGCCATGTTTAACCGACTGTTCATACCTGGCCCTCCTAAAATGTTAACCAACATGAAAAAGGCTAGCCGTTTAGGATGATGAATTGGGTAGGCGGTAGTTCCAATAGCACATTGGGATTGAGAAATTTCTTTATTGAAATTTAATGTTTTAGGCTGATAAATCTCAAAAAGAACTCTTTCTCTTTTTCTTTTATGATGAGTAATGGGCTCTAAATATTTTTTAACATAACGCTCTAGTTTTTTGTCAGAAATATCTCCAACTATAGAAAAAACGGTACGTTCAGTATCCAAATTTTCTTCTAAAAAATCTAAAAAATGATTTCGAGTAAAGCTTTTGAGACTTTCTTCAGTTCCTAAGATATTGTTTCCAAGTGGGTGGTCTGAGAAAATCACCTCATCAAATTGATCTTGAATATCGTCCTCAGGTGAATCTTTATACATCGCCATTTCCTCAAGAATGACCTGTCGTTCTTTTTCAATTTGTCTTTCTGGAAAAATGGATTGGAATGTGATATCTACCAATAAATCCATTGCTTTATCTAGGTATTGCTCTAAAACAGAAGCGTGGAAGAAGATTTTTTCTTTGGTAGTATAAGCATTCAATTCACCACCTACTGAGTCTAATCTATTGAGAATGTGGAAAGCTTTACGTTTTTTGGTGCCTTTGAAAGCCATATGTTCCCAAAAATGGGCAATGCCTACTTGATGTGGTTTTTCATCACGACTTCCAATGTCCAAAGCGAATCCGCAATGCACGATTTTGGAGTTACTTACTGGCTGATGGATTACTCTGATCCCGTTTTCTAATGTCTTTACTTTAAATTGATTCATTCATTCCCCGCTTGAGTGCAAAACTACAAATTATCTTTCTTTTTAAAGAAGTAATGGGTACCACAAAAGAAATTTATTTAGTTTTGGGTAGATACTTATTCACTGATTTAATTTTTTAATATGCATATAGCTTTTGAAGCCAAACGTGCTTTCAATAATTTTACAGGATTAGGCAACTATAGCCGATTTGTGATTTCGGCTTTAAAAGAGCATTACCCTGCTGACCAGTATTCACTTTTTACACCAAAAACATCAAAACGTGAAGAAGCAGCTCTTTTCTATAAAGAAAATAAGGATGTGACAATTTTGCCCTCAGGTCTTTGGAAAGTAGGTTCGATGAAAAGTGGATGGCGATCTCGGAAAATAGGTAAGCTAGCAGTTAAGCAAAAGGCAGATGTTTTCCATGGGTTGAGTAATGAATTGCCAAGTGGATTGAATAGCAAAACAAAGAAAATTGTTACTATACATGATTTAATCTTTTTACGCTACCCTGATTTTTATCCATTTTTAGACAGAAAGATATATAAAAGGAAATTTAAATCAGCTTGTAAAAGAGCAGATCAGATTATTGCTATAAGTGAGCAGACAAAGGAAGATATCGTTGAATTTTTGGGCATTGATTCATCCAAAATTAATGTTATATATCAGGGAGTACACCCTATCTATAAACAAGATTTGAAAACGAGAAGACTACTATACTTATTAGATCAGTATAGTTTGCATCAACCTTATTTTTTGTATGTAGGCTCAATTGAAGATAGGAAAAATGCCAAGGATTTGGTTCAGGCTTTTAAATTGGTTCTGGATCAAGTTAAACATGATCTATTGCTTCTGATTGTGGGTAAGAAGACGGATTATCAAAGAGAAGTAGAAAAGGAAATTAAGAGGCTAAAGCTTGATCAAAGCGTTAGAATTTACAACAATATTCCCTTTACAGAATTGCCGTATTTGTATAAAGGAGCAGTCGCTTCTGTCTACCCATCAAGTTTTGAAGGCTTTGGTATTCCTGTTTTGGAGTCCCTTGCTGTTGGTACTTCTGTAGTTACGGGCAAGCAATCTGCAATGAAAGAAGCAGGAGGGAAACAAGCTTTATATGCTGATCCAAAAAATCATGAAGAGTTAGCTTCTCAAATGGTGAGATTAGCAGATGATAATGAGTTTAATGAGCAGATGCTAATTGGTTTGGAAGAACATTTGGCAAAGTTTTCATCTGAAAAGATTGCAGGTGATATAATGAAACTGTATCAGAAATAGGTAGCTTCATTTTTTCCCCACAAAAAGGGGGCATGGAACTAAGTTAATAGAAGAGATCATAAATAGGGTGTTTCCAAAAAAAGCGATTCAATATTCTTACCATCTGCCGAAGCAGAATTACTTATTTACAATTTACAACCTAAAACTTAGTACTAATTTCTAGTTACTTATACCTCAAACTAATATCTGTCAACCAATTCATGCTGCTAATAAAATGGTCATAGCCTTCTTCTTTGCTAGTTTGATTGATTTGCAAAAGGTGTTCGGGTTGGCATAAAAGCATTAATAGCTTGAAGTCTTCAGCCGATAATTTGTCATGAAATTGCTTAACCAAATCAGCTCCTTGCTTCAATAATGCCTTTTGTAGTGGATTATTGGTGTAATCAGGAATTTTATGTTCCCATGAAGGAGAGCTTAAAGGTAAACTCACAGCATAGACAGAGTGCTCAACTGAACTGTCCATCATGAATAATTCTTGAATTTGTTTCTCATTGGAAACTGATTTATCTATGAAGTCTGAGTTATAAGCACTTCCATAACCATTAACCAGGCTAATTTGGAAATTATCTGGACCATCGCCATTTGATAATAAAATATTGAAGGGCTGAGCAGTATTCGATTTATATACTTGCCCTGAATGTTTCCCCGCTAAATGCCAAGGATTTGCGGTGGCAATGATTCCTTGGTAACCCAATGACTTTACTATTTCGGCCACCTGATCATCATACAAACAAGCAGTATTGATGAAAATACCTGGTTTCTTTTTAAAATATTCCTTCAATCCATTCAAATACAATTCCACCTCTTTTTTAAATAAAAGTGGAGAACATAGATAGCTGAAAGAATGATAAGCGCAGGAGCCGACCAGTTGTATTTTTCCGGAATCTACTTGTTTTTTGATCTCCAACATCAAATTCAGATCCTGCTTTTTGAGAAACTTCAAAAAAGGCAAGCTGAAAAATACCAAAGGAGATTTTTCTTGATCTGCCATTTTTAAAACGGTTTTCAGCTTTGAGTGAATCAGGTCAGCGAAATCATCAACAAAGTCTTGCTGACTTTTATCCTCATCTACAGCTGAAAGATCTTTTCCAATGTCTAAAAATGACAAGCTTTTCACCTCGATGGGATGATTAAAATGTATGATTTGGTAATTATCCATTTTTATACTTGCTTTAAGGCTGATAAAATTTCCGATGAAACATCTTTCCAGTTTCTTTTCTTAACCGATACTGCGTCTTCTTTTGCGACCTTGATCGCTTGCTTTTTGTCTGCCAATATCTCTCGTACAGCGGTCGCATAAGCGTCTACATTTTTTGTAGCAACTGTTTTTGCATTCTTTAAAACATCAGCCACACCGCAATTTTTGGACAGAACTAAGGGAACTTCTAAACCTACGGCCTCCAAAGCTGATAAGCCAAAGGGTTCTGATAATGAAGGCATTACCATAACTTGGGAAGCTTTCATGACTGCAAAAATATCCTCCTGTGGCAAGTGACCGGTAAAATGTATCTTATCCATCAGCCCTTTTTCAGTAGCGGAAGCAATCATTTCTTCCATTAATTCACCCTGCCCGCAAACTACAAACCGAAGCTTATCCTCTTTTTTCACTAGAGTTTCTGCAATTTCAATAAAAGTCATAGCACCTTTTTGCTGACTTAATCTTCCGCAAAAAAGGACAATATCTTCTTTGAAAGGAGCTTTGTAATCAGATGGATTTAATTCCGCTAGTCCGTGATGGATTACTTTAATTTTGGAAGCTGAAATACCATATTCTTTGACCATAATATTTTTATGGTATTCACTAACAGCTATCACTAAATCAGCTTTTTGCATACCGTCTTTTTCTAAGTCAAATAACCAAGAATTGCTCTTTTTTCCGCTTCGATCATAGTCCAAAGCATGGATGTGTAAAACGAAAGGTTTTTTCCTCAACTCTTTTAATTTCTTTGCTGCAGGGATGGCGGTCCAATCATGGGCATAGATAATATCAAAATCTAAATTTCTGCTTTTGGAGATGATTTTTTGACTGAAGTCTTCTAATGCTTCCTGCACAGATACTTCAATGGTATCATTATGACGCTCTTCAATTTCTATACTTCCTGCATAAAAATACGGGTTGAGTCCGCTTTTAACAGATAGGTGAACCAAATCGGCATTTAATTGCTGTTTATTGGTGAGCTTTTGCCAATTAATTGTTTCAATTCTGCTTTGCTCAGTTTCCTGTTCTGCTAATTCATTTGCGCTGTCGACCGAGAATAATTTCAAATGCACGTTTTCAGCTAAATGTTGGGCAATATGATAGCATGCGATTCCCAATCCGCTGTTCTGTGGGCTTGGTTTTCCTGGTCCGATCATCAATACTTCCATGAGCAATTTTTTATAAGGTTACTGTTTTACGATTTCAATGGCAGTAAATTCTTTACCGACAATAAAAGTTGACGTTTGATCTATATTAATGGTATTGCCGTCTACTATTACTTTGTATGGATCTTCAAAACCATGCAAACACACTTCGAATCCTGTATAACCGGCATCATATTCTGTATCTATTGTATGAAGAATAACTATTCCATTATCAACGGGCTTTTGAGTAAAAGTGTGCAATGTACTGATGCCCAATTCAAAATCTTTTGAAAGCCCATCATCTTCATATAATTCACTTTCCGTTTCACCCAATGCTTTATAAACATGCAGTTTGATGTTTTCGGGAACAAATTCATCCACATACTGCATTTTATCCTGCATAGTGAGAATTGCTCCTGCTTTAATAAACATCGGTATTTGCTCTAAAGGCGTCTCAACATTAATTTCTCTTTTTCCAGACAATAACTCATCTGTCCAGAAATTATACCATTCACCCTCAGGTAAGTACATCATTCTTTGATTCACTTTAGGGGCGGAAACTGGACAAATTAATATGTGTTGTCCAAGTAAAAACTCTTCTTCCCTATCTAAAGTCTCTTTATCATGCTGATAAGCCAAAGATATAGCACGCAACATAGGTTTTGCATATTCTGAATATTGCCAGTAGGTAGTATACAGATAAGGCATAATTTCGTACCTCATTTCGATAAATTTTCTGACAATATTCAAATATTTTTCTTCGAATTGCCAAGGTTCTTTATCGCCATGATCACCGGATGAATGCGTTCTAAAAAATGGATGAAAAGTTGCCATTTGAATCCAGCGTGTATATAATTCACCATCAGGAGCGCCAATGAAACCACCAACGTCAGAGCCTGCAAAGGAAACACCCGATGCACTGAGTCTCTGGCATTGAATGTTGGCAATTTTTAAATGCTCCCATGATGCTAGATTATCGCCTGTCCAAACAGAACTGAATCTTTGAATTCCTGCATATGCGGACCGAGTAATGGTAAAGCTTCTGTTATTGCCCGAAAATTGTTCTAAGCCTTCATAGGTGGCCCTGGCCATTTGCATTCCGTAAACATTATGTCCTTTTCGATGACTACATGGGTGACCGTCATAATCATGTCTTACATCACGTGGAAATGTACCTTCTTCAAATACAGCCGGTTCGTTCATGTCATTCCATACTCCAGCCACACCATCTTGAATAAGACCTCCGAATAATCCTGACCACCATTTCCTTGCAGCAGGATTTGTAAAGTCTGGGAAATGACACGGTCCAGGCCAAACGCTGCCCTTAAATCTAGCGCCATCCATTCTTTGGCAGAAATAATTATGATGAACCCCTTGCTGAAAGACCGTGTAAAGTGGATCGATCTTAATACCTGGATCTACGATAACTATGGTTTTGAAGCCATCTTCCTTCAAATCAGCGATCATTTGTTTAGGGTTTGGAAACCTTTCATTATTCCATGTAAAGATTCTGTAGCCATCCATGTAATCAATATCTAAATGAATAACATCACATGGAATTTTCTTGTCTCGGAAATTTTTAGCTAATTCTCGAACTGTTTTTTCAGGATAATAGCTCCATTTACTTTGATGATAGCCTAAGGCCCATTTTGGTGGGAGCGGGGATCTTCCCGTGAGTTCTGTATAATCTTGCACCACATTTTCAAGCTTAGGTCCATAAATGAAGTAATAGCGCATTTCACCACCTTGCGCCCAGAAACTCAGCGCCTCTTTTCTTTCCTGTCCAAAATCAAAGAAAGTTCTAAAAGAGTTGTCTAAGAAAATACCATAGCCTTCTCCATCGTTTAAACCCATGAAAAACGGTATGTTTTTGTAAACAGGATCTGTTTCGTTGCCATATCCGTAGCAATCAGTACCCCACAATTCTCTGCGAGTTCCGTTTAAGTTTAAGCTTCCAGTTTTATCGCCAAGACCATAATATTTATTGGTTTTTGAAGATTTTAAGGTAGAAATGACCACGTGCCCTCCAAATCTTCTTTCGTCTTTCCAATGATATCCTTTTTCATCTTCGATGAGAATTTTACCATTATTATCAAGGATTTTAATAGTCGCATCTGACTTTTTAATGGCGCACTGCAGTAAATCAGTTTTGATTATCAATGCTTCTTCGGTTGTTTCGAAATGATAATGCGTATTTCCAGATTCGAATTCTGGATCAATGGCATAAGAAAAATCATCCTCGAAATACCCGTCATTAGCATAGCGGAATTTTAGAATTTTCTCACTTATGATGCTTAATTCCAAAGTAGAATGTTGAGCATAAATCTTTACTCTACCTTTCTTTTGTTTCCAGCTAATAATTCCACCCGGGTAGAATTCTTCCTCCTTCTGCTCCTGAAATTTCTCTATATAGTTTCCCTCGAAATCCTTTTCAGACTCTTGGGTTTTATCTTTATTTTCTTCCATTTTAACCTATTAATATTTAGCGATTTATCGCCACATTATTTACAAAATTAACTACTTATTGTAGTTAATACACTAAGTATTTCTTTATTTTTTTTAAATTAAAGTTTTATAAGTCTACGCTCAAATTTTTTAAAGAAAATCCGGTAAATTTTAACGTATTCTGACATTATTTGGGAATATTCTCATAAATTAAAAAGAGTGTATTGAACAATTGCTCAAAAGGATTGATTGCTCAAGATGAAATCAGCTTTAAAAAGATGATATTTAGTGTGATTTAATATTGATAGTCTTATATAAAAGCTATCGCAACTATTGTGAAAGGAACTATTATGAAGGAAAGTCAAACGATTGATAATGAAAAACATATTTTAACTGAGGTTGCCTGGGAAGTTTGCAATCAAGTAGGAGGTATTTATACGGTGATTCGCTCCAAAGTACCTACTATGGTGAAAAATTGGGGTAAAAATTATTTTCTAATGGGACCCTACGCTCCTAAAGAAGCAGCCACAGATTTTGAAGAAGCAGAATTCGGTCATAATGTAATAGATGAAACCTTGCGGATATGTAGGGAAAAAGGGTTGAATATAAAGAGTGGCTATTGGTTAGTTTCAGGAAGGCCCCAAACCTTATTATTTGACCATAAATCTTCATTTCATCATTTGGGTGATATTAAATATTATTATTGGCAGAATCATGGTATAGACTTCAAAAATCATGATCCGCTGATGGATGAGGTTTTGGCTTTCGGATATATGGTGCATATTTTTCTATCAGAAATGACTCGTGTGGCCATCGATAAAAAAATTAAGCCTTTATCGCATTTTCATGAATGGATGGCAGGTTCTGCAATTCCTAATTTACGAAGAGATCAAGTTCCTTTGCAAACTGTATTTACGACTCATGCCACACTACTAGGTAGATATTTAGCTATGAATGATCCGCAATTTTATGATCATCTGCCATTTATGGATTGGCATAAAGAGGCTGTTCATTTTAATGTAGAAGCAAATGTGAAGTTAGAAAGGGCTTGTGTACATGGGGCACATGTTTTTACTACGGTAAGTGAGGTGACTGGGAAGGAATGTTTTCACTTGCTTGGAAGAAGTCCTGATAAAATATTACCCAATGGTTTGAATATCGAGAGGTTTTCTGTATTGCATGAGGTTCAAAATTTGCATCATAAATATAAGCTTTTACTTGAACAGTTTATAATGGGGCACTTTTTCAAAAGTTATTCATTTGATTTGAACAAAACCCTATATTTTTTTACATCAGGAAGGTTTGAGTATTCCAATAAGGGCTACGATTTAACATTGGAAGCATTAGCGCGCTTAAATCATAGGTTGAAACAAGCCAAATCTCCTTTGACGGTGGTCATGTTTTTTATTACACGCCAGCCGGTCCAATCTATCAATCCTGATGTTTTAAATGCAAGAGCGATGTTGGATAAAATCAATACCAATTCAAATGCTATAGTGGAACAGATTAAGAATAGATTATATCGTCAGGCCGCATCTAGTATAGGAGATCATAAACTACCGAATTTAAATGACATGGTAGATGACTACTGGAAACTACGACATAGAAGAGCTATACAGGCTTGGAAGTCAGGTGGTTTGCCTCCTGTTGTAACGCATAATTTAGTAGATGATGACAATGATGCAATTCTGAATTTCTTAAGAACAGCAAACCTTGTCAACCAGGAATCCGATAAAGTTAAAGTAGTCTATCATCCTGATTTCATTTCTTCTACCAATCCTTTATTTGGGATGGAGTATGATGATTTTGTAAGGGCTTGTCATTTAGGAGTTTTTCCAAGTTACTATGAGCCCTGGGGTTACACACCTTTGGAGTCTTTGGCAAGAGGAGTGGCGTCAGTGACTTCTGATTTATCAGGATTCGGTGATTATATGAAAAATGTGAGTATTGGAGATAGAAAACACGGAATGTTTATAGTAAAAAGAACCAATAAAAATTTTGATGAAGCTGCTGAAGAACTGACTAATGTGATGTGGGATTTTACTCAAATCACAAGTAGAGAAAGAATTGACATGCGAAATATGTCAGAGGATTTATCAGAAGTTTTTGATTGGAAGAATTTATATGAAGCCTATGAAAAAAGTTATAAAATGGCTTTAGAAACTTATTTTTAAACCTAACAACCCGATAAAATGGATAATAGATTAAAAGATGATATTCAGAAGGCAGGAAAATCAGTGGAGTTGGTAGAGCAGCAATTATTAAGATTTAAAAAAGGATTTCCTTATTTGCCAATTGATAGACCAGCAACGGTAGGGGATGGTTTGATTCAATTATCTGAAAAAAGTAAGGATGAATTTATAGCTTTTTATGAAAAGCAATCTCACGATTACAGTATGACTAAATTTGTACCAGCCAGTGGTGCCGCTAGTCGTATGTTCAAAAATTTGTATTCCTTTCTTGAAGAAGATGAATCCAAGGCTGAACAAGATGATTTTCTAAAATCTTTCTTTGAGAACATTCACAAATTTGCTTTTTCTGATGCTTTGGATAAAAAAATGCAGGAGAAGGGAAATGGATTAGATGAAGCTTTAAAGAATAAAGAGTTTCATGCAATAGTAAAAGCTCTGTTACTGGAGGAAGGATTAAACTATGGTAATTTACCAAAAGGATTATTGGATTTTCATGATTATAAATCGGGAATCAAAACTCCTGTTGGAGAGCACTTTACTGAAGGGGAAAATTACGCGCGAGGTGCTCAAGGAAAAGTACGATTACATTTTACAGTCTCACCAGAGCACCAAAAGCTGTTTCAAGAACATGCTGAATCTGTCAGAAAAGGCTTTAATCAGTTTGAAATCACATTTTCCCAACAAAAGCCAGAAACTGATACTATAGCAGTAAATCCTGATAATACTCCTTTTTACAATGTCGATGGCAGTATTTTATTTCGCCCAGCTGGTCATGGTGCTTTATTAGAAAATCTGAATGATTTAGATAATGATATAGTTTTTATTAAGAATATTGATAATGTGGTGCCAGACCATTTAAAATTGAACACAATACATTATAAAAAAGCCTTAGCAGGATTATTAATGAGTGTTCAAAGTAAATTATTCGGATATCAGAATCAGTTGGAAAGAAATATCAATGAGCTAGAATTACTGGAGATCGAGAATTTTGCAAGAAAAGACTTGTTTGTGGTATTTAAGGACGACTATGCCCAATTAGAATTTTCAGAGAAAGTGGGCTACCTGCAGTATCTATTGCACCGACCTATCCGAGTATGTGGAATGGTCAAGAATACTGGAGAGCCAGGCGGAGGGCCCTTCTGGGTAAAAGAAGAGGATGGTTCATTAAACCTGCAAATAGCAGAAACTTCTCAAATAGACCCTGATGATAAAAATGCACAAAAAGCATTGCAAAGTGCTACGCACTTTAATCCAGTTGATTTAGTTTGTGGTATTAAAGATTTACATGGAAGAAAATTTGATCTGATCAAATACAGAAACCCAGAAACAGGATTCATAACCAGCAAATCCAAAGATGGCAAGGAATTAAAAGCTTTGGAACTTCCAGGCTTGTGGAATGGCGCTATGTCAGATTGGATCACACTTTTTGTAGAAGTGCCATTGTCAACATTTAACCCTGTAAAGACAGTTAATGATTTACTAAGGGCAGAGCATCAAGCAGGGTGATTTTTGAAAATAGCTCTTAAGAATAATAGAAAGCCTTTTGATTAATTTTGAAGGGCTTTTTCATTTTCTAAAATCCCCTCCGAGGCTAACCACGCTGTTGTCCAAGCAGCTTGAAAATTGAATCCGCCTGTAACTCCATCAATATCTAGGATTTCTCCCGCAAAATATAAGCCAGGGTACCTTCTGCTTTCCATAGTTTGCATATTGATATCTCCTAATTTTACTCCGCCAGCGGTAACAAATTCTTCTTTGAAGGTAGTTTTACCAGATGCTTCATAAAGGTCCGCAACCAAGTGGTTAATAAGCTTATTAAATTTCTTTCCTGAAAAATTATTCCAGCGTAATTCTTCATCGATTTCGGATTTTGTCAACAGATAATCCCAAAGTCTTTTCGGTAATTGAAATGGATTACTATTGAATAGCATCTTTTTAGGATTCTGAGATTGAAATTCAATAAGTTTCTGTCGGGCATCTTCTTCACTGTCAATTTTCAACCAATTGACCACTACCGAATATTCATAATTCTTTTCATGTAGCATCCTGGCTCCCCAAGCAGAAAGTTTCAAAACTGCAGGACCACTTAATCCCCAATGTGTGATTAATAAAGGACCTTGATAAGATAGTTTAGTGCCCGCAATTTTTACTTCAACTTCAGAAACTGAAACTCCTGATAAAGCTGTTATACTAGAAGCTGGTAAATTGAATGTAAATAGAGAGGGGACAGGCTCAGTAATACTGTGTCCCAAATCGATTAACCATTGGAAGGCTCCTAATTTATTGTGTCCTCCTGTAGCAACTAAAACTTTATCGCATTCAATATTCTCTGAACCCTTTATATTCAATGAAAATCCTTTTTCAGTTTTACTGATGGATTCTACAGCCACTTTTGTTCTAATTACTACTTTGTGCTTCTTGCATTCATTCAATAAGCAATTGATGATGGTTTGCGAATCATCTGTTACGGGGAAAATTCGGCCATCTGCCTCCGATTTGAGGTTTACGCCTCTGCTTTCAAACCACTGAACTATTTCTTTAGAGCCAAATTCTTCAAACGCTTTTTTGAGTTTTTTGTGGCCTCGTGGGTAGTGTTTGATGAGTTCTTTAGGTTCTTGGCAAACATTGGTCACATTGCACCTTCCACCACCAGATATCTTAACTTTGGAAAGTAGTTTAGACGATTTTTCTAAAACCACCACCTCAGCATCAGGATTTTTAGTCGCTATGCTGATAGCTCCGAAAATGCCTGCTGCGCCAGCTCCTATGATGATGATTTTTCTCAACCTTTATTACCCCTTTCTCATCCTTTTAAACTCATTAATCAAACCATTAGTAGAAGCATCATGTCCAATAACAGGATTGTCATGCTCTAATTCAGGCAGGATTAAACCAGCTAATTGCTTTCCTAGCTCTACTCCCCATTGATCAAAACTAAAGATATTCCAGATGATACCTTGCACGAATATTTTATGTTCGTAAAGCGCAATCAAACTTCCCAAACTCTTAGGGGTGATTTGCTTCATCAATATGGAATTAGTAGGATTATCACCAGTAAAGACTTTAAAAGGCAGTAGTTTCTCGATTTCATCAGAACTTAAACCTTTTTGCTCTAATTCCTGTCTAGCTTCTTTCTCCGTTTTTCCATTCATTAAAGCCTCTGTTTGGGCAAAAAAGTTAGCCAATAGTTTTTGATGATGATCGCCAATCGGATTGTGAGAAATAGCAGGAGCGATAAAATCACATGGAATCATTTTAGTCCCTTGATGAATTAATTGATAAAAAGCATGTTGTCCATTGGTACCAGGTTCTCCCCAAACAATTGGCCCTGTCTGGTAATTAACTGAATTCCCATTTCTATCTACCGACTTCCCATTGCTCTCCATATTTCCTTGTTGAAAGTAAGCAGCAAACCGATGTAAATATTGGTCATATGGTAAAATAGCTTCAGTTTCGGCTCCGTAAAAATTATTATACCATACGCCAATCAAAGCTAAAATTACTGGCGCATTTTCAGATATAGGGGCTTCTTTTAAGTGAATATCCATTTCATGAGCGCCTCTTAGTAATTCTTCAAAGTTATCATACCCAATATTTAATGCAATGGATAAACCAATGGCAGACCAAAGCGAATACCTTCCACCAACCCAATCCCAAAATTCAAACATATTGGCTGGGTCAATCCCAAATTTTTCTACACCCGATTTGTTAGTGCTTAGGGCTACGAAATGTTTTTTAATGGTCTCTTCTGAACCTCCATTTTCCAAAAACCATCTTCTAGCAGTATGGGCATTGGTCATCGTTTCTTGCGTAGTGAATGTTTTGGAAGCAATTAAAAACAATGTTGTTTCAGGATCTATTTTTTGCAAGACCTCTGCTATATGGGTGGCATCAACATTGGACACAAAATAGCTGTCGATTCCCTTAACCTTATACGGTTTTAAAGCTTCGGTCACCATAACTGGTCCTAAGTCAGATCCACCTATACCGATATTGACAATACTTTTGATTTTTTTGTTTGAATATCCTTTCCAGTCACCTGAATGAATTTTTAGGCTGAATGACTCCATTTGTTTTTTCACCTTTTTTACCAACGGCATAACATCCTGACCAGAATCAATGACAGGATTGTCAGAAAAATCTCTTAAAGCAGTATGCAATACCGCTCTTCCTTCAGTTTGATTGATTTTATCACCCTTAAACATAGATTCAATGGCTTCAGGAATTTCCATTTCCACTGCCAAATCCAAAAGTAGACTGAGTGTTTCCTCTGTAATTTTATTCTTTGAAAAATCTATATAAAGTGATTCAGTATTTAAAGTGAATTTATCAAATCTCCCTTTGTCATCTTCAAAAAGTGTTTTGAGATGAATATCCTTAGTATTCTTATAGTGCTCCTGTAGTTTTTTCCAACTTTTGGTTTCAATAGGTGAAATATAGGTCATTGTTATTTAAAGTCTTTGCTTAAAAATAGATGCAAAGTTAAAGCCTATCCTGTAAAAAGATAGTCTTAGTAAGAATTTTGTTGAAATTAGAGACTAGATTTTAGATTCAAGAATCAAGACGGGACACAGTATCTAGTAGCAAGTATTAAGTTACTAGATTTCATAGCTCGAGCTTTAACTACTCATATTTCCCTCATTGGGGAATTCAATGCTACTAAGTTAAGCTGTGCAGTCTCATCTTTTACTATAATCCTAAAAAATAACCTTGGTTATTTTCCTTTGTGTTCTATTGTATCTATTTTGTTAAAAAAAGAATGTGGAAATCTGCACCAACATTAGCAAAGTCCCAACACAGTAGATACAAAAGAAAAAAAAAGTTTTTTCGCTTTAGCGAAAAACTCGATAAGGAAATTTCATTGACTTTATAGCATTGCCGTATTAAGGAGCTTCACCCATCATCCTGCACAACACTCCCAACTTCCTACATCACATCGCTGTAACGAGTTTCCCAGCTCGTTCCTCGTTCCATTTTCCCCACTACATTCTTGAAACATCAAGTCTGAGCTTCAAACTTCCAGCTTCCATACTTCCTTCTGTAAAATATTTTCCATAATTTAAACCGAACTTCAACCAGTAATCAACCAAAATGGCCATACTTTTTATTGATATAGAAACCGTTCCGCAAGCTGAAAACTACAATGACTTGTCCGAAAAAGACCAATTGCTTTGGCAACATAAAGCATCATTTCTAGCCAAAAATGGAGAAACAGCAGAAGAAATTTATTCAAGGGCTGGCATTTATGCTGAATTTGGTAGAATTGTGGTCGTTTCTTTAGGTTGGATGTTTGGTGCTGAGAAAAATAGGCAGTTGAGAGTAACTACTTTAGCGGATGAGGATGAAACAAAATTGCTTAGTAGGCTTATTCCAATCTTGCAAAAAATGGAAGATACAAATTCCATCATTTGCGGACATAACATAAAAGAGTTTGATATTCCGTATATTTGCAGACGGATATTGGTCAATGGTTTAAAACTTCCTTCAATATTGGACGTTTCAACTATGAAACCATGGCAAACTCCTTATTTGGACACATTAGAAATGTGGAAATTCGGAGACCGAAAACATTATACCAAATTAGATTTATTGGCTCATATATTTGATTTACCCACCAGTAAAGACGATATTGATGGAAGTCAAGTATATGAAGTCTATTATAAAGAGGGTGATTTAAAAAGAATTGCCGAATATTGTGAGAAAGATGTAGTGCTCACTTGCCAATTGTACCTAAAAATGAAGGGCCAACCCATCTTGCAAGATGAGCAAATAATTAAAGTTAAGGATGAATGATATTGATTTCTTTATATTCTCTTAATCAGATCCTTTTCAAAACATTTTAAATTTAAACATGAGTAAAAAAAGAAATAAAAAAGGCCCAAAAAAGGCCAAAAGAATAATTAAAAGCATACCAGAACTTAAACAAGAAGTTCTTCAAATTCTAGATTATAATCTTCATAAATCTTTTACGGTTAGAAATATTGCGAAAGCTGTTGGGAGTAATACAGCTGAGGCTAAGCGATTGATCGATAAAGTTTTAGTGGAACTACTGAAAGAAGGTAGAATTGAAAAAGGCTCTCGAGCTACCTACGTCTCCACTAGGGAACCTGAGTTTATCATAGGAAAAGTCGATCATGTAAATCCAAGAATGGCTTTTATCATTTCTGATGACAGAGAGACTGATATCATCGTGAAATCCGATAATCTTAAAGGAGCATTTCATAAGGATACCGTCAAAGTGGTAGTCACTAAAAAGAATAGAGATGGAAGAGAGGAAGGAAAAGTAATTGAAATAGTGGAAAGGGCAAAAACCCAATTTGTGGGGCGAATAGATAAGTCTGTTCGTTATGCATTTATGATTCCTGACAGCCGATACATCCATACCGATTTCTTCATCAATAACGATAAATTGGGAGGAGCCCAGCATCAAGATAAAGTAATTGCCGAAATCAAAAGCTGGGGAGATATAAACAGAAAGCCTGAAGCCAAAGTGATTAAGGTATTAGGGAAAGCAGGGGAGAACGAGGCGGAAATCCATTCAATCATGGCGGAATTTGAGTTGCCAATGGAATTTCCTGAGGCTGTGGTAAGAGAGTCTGAAAAGATAAGTGACCAATTGCCAGACAAGGAAATTTCGAAGCGAAGGGATATGCGCAGTACCACCACTTTCACCATCGACCCTGAAGATGCGAAAGATTTTGATGATGCCATTTCCTTTAAGAAATTAGATAATGGTCATTTCGAAATCGGAATTCATATTGCTGATGTGACCTATTATGTTCAGCCAGGCACACTTCTGGAAGAGGAAGCTTATTTTAGAGCCACTTCTGTGTATTTGGTGGATAGAACGATCCCTATGTTGCCTGAAAGGCTATCTAACGGACTTTGTTCATTAAGACCCAATGAAGATAAATTTACTTTTTCAGCTGTTTTTGAATTGGATGAAAACGGAACAATTCATAATGAATGGTTTGGCAGAACTATTACACATTCGGATCGAAGGTTTACTTATGAGGATGCTCAAGCCGTATTGGAGACAGGAATTGGGGATCATGCAGAAGAATTAACCACACTCAATGCGATAGCAAAAAAATTGAAAGATACTCGTTTCAAACATGGAGCTATTGCTTTTGAATCGGTGGAAGTAAAATTCAAGCTGGACGAAAAAGGAAAGCCTTTAGGCGTCATTCCAAAAGTTAGAAAGGATGCCCATAAACTAGTGGAGGAGTATATGCTACTGGCTAATAGAAAAGTGGCTGAATTTATTGCTACCAAAAAGAAAGGTGATCAAAAACTAACTTTTGTATATCGACAGCACGATTATCCTGATCCAGAAAAGCTCAGTACGTTCTCTATTTTTGCCAAAAGATTTGGTCACGAATTAGAAATTGAAGAGAAGGCAGTAGCCAAGTCTTTGAACTCCTTGATGAACGAAATACAAGGTAAACCCGAGCAAAATGTCTTGGAAAGTTTGGCAATACGTTCAATGGCTAAAGCTAAATATACCACAAAGAGTTCATTTCATTTTGGCTTAGCTTTTCAATATTATACCCATTTTACTTCTCCTATTAGAAGGTATCCTGATGTGATGGTCCATAGATTATTACAACATTATTTAGACCAAGGAAAATCTGTTAATGCAGAAGAGTTCGAAAGTAAATGTTTGCATTCATCTGAAATGGAGAAAAGAGCTTCGGATGCAGAAAGGGCTTCAATCAAGTACAAACAAGTTGAATTTATGGCCTCTGTTGAAGATAAGGCATTTGATGGCTTGGTAACTGGTGTTACGGAATGGGGGATCTTTGTAGAAATCATAGAAACTAAATGCGAAGGTATGGTTCGATTAGTAGATATGACTGATGATTATTATGAATTTGATGAAAAGAACTACAGAATTATTGGGCAAAACAACAAACGAATGATTACGCTTGGAGACCCCTGTACAGTTCGCGTTAAAGCAACAGATATCGATAAGAGGACTATCGATTTGGAGTTTTGTGAGAAGGAAAAGATCCATGATGATATTCTAAAATAGAATTTAAGCAGGTGTAATTCGTATTTTAAGAGAAGAAATATTTGAGGTACTCAGATATTTCTTTTTTTGTTTTAAATCAAATTCAATTCACTAGTTTTGCATTTTTAATTACTATCAAATGAAAAAGAAAGTATTATTTATAGATAGAGATGGCACTATAATCCAGGAGCCACCCATTGATTTTCAGGTAGATTCTTTAGAAAAATTAGAGTTTCTTCCTTATGCGGTAAGTGCTTTGCAATTTATAGCTCAAAATTCGGATTATGAGCTAGTAATGGTAACGAATCAAGACGGTTTGGGAACAGAATCCTATCCGGAAGATACTTTCTGGCCGGCACATAATAAGATGCTGAAGCAATTGGAGATAGAAGGGGTCATATTTGCAGAGCAGCATATCGACAGAACTTTTGAAAAGGAAGGCAAGGATACTCGCAAACCAGGCACTGGTCTTCTGCAGAAATATTTCTCTGATGCTTATGATCTATCCAACAGTTATGTCATAGGTGATCGAAAAACTGATGTGCAGTTGGCAGATAATTTAGGAGCAAAGTCGATTTTTATTGGTGATGAATTAGCGGAAGCTACTTTAACCTCCAAAGATTGGAGAGAAATAGCTCGATATTTAGTAATGCCAGCAAGAACGGCTGCTATCTCCCGTAAAACGAACGAGACGAATATTAATATCAATTTAGATCTAGATGGTAGTGGGAAAGCTGAAAATTCAACAGGATTGAAATTCTTTGATCACATGCTGGATCAATTGGGAAAACATGGTGGCTTAGATTTATCCATTCAAGTGGATGGCGATTTAGAAGTGGATGAGCACCATACTATAGAAGATACTGCTTTGGCTTTGGGCGAAGCATTTAAGCAAGCGTTGGGTAATAAGAAGGGAATATATCGCTATGGATTTCTTTTGCCTATGGATGATGCATTGGCACAAGTAGCCATTGACTTCGGTGGCCGACCTTGGATAAATTGGAAAGCTGAGTTTAATAGAGAGATGGTAGGGGATATGCCCACAGAAATGTTTTTCCATTTCTTTAAATCATTCTCGGATGCAGCACAATGCAATTTGGATATTCAGGTGACTGGTGATAATGAACACCATAAGATTGAAGCAATTTTCAAGGGATGGGCTCGAGCTATTAAAATGGCGGTAAGTCGTGATGAGAGTCGCTTGAATGATTTGCCTTCAACTAAAGGGGCTTTGTAATTATAGGAAGAATCCAGTAAATAGTTGTTAAGTCACTAATCGTTGGATATCTACAATCTTGATTCGAGCCGTCATCCCTGCGCAGGGATGACGGCACGGAATTTATTGTGGTGCAATAATTAGCTCAATCTCATCAATATTAAGACAGATAGCTTTCATTCATGATTAAAACAGAATGGGAACGTTCATGATCTTGAAACTAAAGACGACTTGTTCGGAAGAAGTTAACTGTTCAGTGGAATTTATTTCACCACCTATTGATTTAGGCAATATCCACGTTTGGTGACATAATGAACATATACAAAAATCATTGCAGGGTGGATTCAATAGAATTTCAACAATCATTTGTTTTATACGTATAGAAATTATAAGTTAGTGGTATAATAAAATAAAGGGGATATGGACACTAAAGTTACTTTATCTTTTAATGAAGAAATTATTGGCAAGGCAAAGCAATTTGCGGAGCAAAATAATATCAGTTTATCTCGCCTTACGGAGTTTCTTTACAAGCAAATGACCACGGGCGAATATAAATCATTAGATGAATTACCAGTTGCTGATTGGGTGAATCAAGTAGCGGAAGGAAAGGCTGAATATCACACCAAAGCTCGTAAAAGAAAAGATATGAAGGCAGAATATTTATCTTCCAAAAAATGAAAGTCTTTTTGGATGCCAATATTCTTGTGTCTGTTCTCAATAAAGAATATCCTCTTTTTAACTATAGTGCTAGAATCTTAAGTTTAGTAGGTCAATCTAAATTTGAATTTTATACTTCTCCAATTTGTTTAGCTATTGCTTTTTTCTTTGCTTCCAAGAAAGTGAATGAGGAAAAAGCTAAAGAGAAAATCGCCTTCTTATGCCAGCACATTAAAATTGCAGACGCTGATCAAGATGGAGTTAAAAAAGCATTAACTAATAAAAAAATCCATGATTTGGAAGATGGTTTTGAATATTATGCAGCCGAACGAGTTGGGTGCAAAGTTATCCTGACTGAAGATAAAGATGACTTTTACTTTAGTGAAATAGAAGTCTTAAATTCCAGTGAATTTATTGCTCAGAAAGTGTAATTATTTAGCTTGAAACAGATGTTTCAGGACTCTTTTCCCAAACTCTGCATCTTTTTTATTGAAAAGTACTGCATGATAAATTTCTCCTTTATTTTCTATTTGAGTAATCACAAATCTTGAATCAAAAATATTGCCGAATTTGTCCATTATTTTGGCCTCATGTCTTTCAGAAATTCCTGTCAAAATGAAGTTTGGATCATTTTGTAAGCCCTCTATATTCTTCTTTAAGGAGGTCTTGAAAATCAATTCTGGATGGTTTCCTAACAAATCATTTTGATTGTATTGAAGCTCATCCATTAAATAATCATTAGAAGCTTCTATTTGATAATCTTTATTGATAAACAGCATTCCTTCATAAAGTTTTCCTAAAAGACTATTCATCATATTGAGTTGCATGTCTTTGAAATTTATAGTCTCATTTAATGATTTTTGGTTTATGCTCATCTCTTCCTGAGTGGCTTGTAGTTCTTCCATATTTTGACGCATTTCCTCTTCTTGTGCACGCATTTGCTCTGTCATTTCTTGTGATTGCTCTAATAATTTTTGCGTTTGCTCCTGCATTTTTATGGATTCGATTACACTTCCCAATCGGTTGACTAATTCCAGTAAAAATTTTTGTTCATGCTTTTCGAATACTTGAAATGAAGCTAATTCTATTACGCCTACTATCTGATTATCAGTTTTAAGTGGCAAAATCATAATCGATTTTGGAGGCGCATCCCCTAATCCTGATGTGATATTAATATAAGAATTTGGAACTTCAGTCATGTAGATATATTCACCTTCTAGCCACGTTTGTCCGATTAGGCCTTCTCCCTTTTCCACTTTTTTATGGATATATTTCTTTTTATTAAAGGCATAACATGCTTTTAATTCCATATATACTTGTTCTTTTTTATCATGTAGAATAAAGAAAGCTCCCTGATTGGCATTTACATATTTTACGATTTCACGGATTATTGAATCGGCAAATTCACTCAAATCCGCGTTATTACTCTTCATCAAATCGGAAAAATGGCTCAATCCTTCTATAGCCCAATTTCTAACTTTGTCTTGCTTGGCTTTAAGCTCTAGTGATTCATTTTTGTCTTTAATAAGTTTAAGGTTTTCCCTCAAATTTTCGAGCATAAGGCTGAAATTTTCATTCAAACTGCCAATCTCATCTTTTCCATTATAATTCAATTCTTTTCCTGCACTGCTATCACCTGCTAATACTTTCTTTACAATATCGTCCAACTTTATAATCGGTTTGGAAACGGTTTTTCTTAGATAGTAAACTAAAGCAAAAACGGTTATTAATAATAATAAAAGTGTTATTCCGATTACTAAACTAGCAGTCTGTCGCAATGCTTTATTTTGCTCATTGATTTTTTGATATAATAAAGAAATTTTCGGTTCTGTTTCTTTTTTACTTCGGTTAAGTTGTAAGAATTGCCCTGCTTTCTCGTTCAAGCCAATTGCAATTTCAGTTTGAACAATTTTATCGAAGTGATTTTTGTAAGCTTTAATAGCTTCAATGGTTTTTGTTTTATAAACCTCAGTCATGTGGGGAAAATGCTGAACATTTGCATTTTTGATAAATTCAATAAATTCATCGGCAGTATTATGTAATTTATCTGTATATGACATATCTTTTCGCAGTGCGAAATCTTTTTCATGTCTCCTTAGGCTGAAGGCAAATACTTTTTCCTCTGCAGATTCGCATTTTTGAAGATCGTGAACATAACTTCTCATTTCCCCTTCAAGGCCGTGGTCTTTAAAACCACGAACAAAAAGTAATTTTCGCAACTCCTCAAATGATTTTTTGTAGCTGGTAATGGAGATTAGAATTGAACTGAATTCGCTAGACAGGTTTTTATTTTCAATAAATTCAGTTGTGGTTTTATCTTCTAAAGACTTTGCCACTTCATCAATTTTAGTAAGAAACTGTTGGGTAAGGTTACTTTGCCCATCTTCTAAAAAGTCAATTTTTTTCCAGCCAAATATGAGGAAATCTTGCTCGATTTTTTGCGCATTATCAAAACGCATCATGGATTCAGCCACATCAGATTTTATTTGCTGATATTTATCTACTTGACTCCACAGATAGCCTACCACTATTCCTCCGATTAGCATCATGAACAACAATAAAGAAAAGGAAAGAATAAATTTTTTACGAATAGCTAAGTCTCTTATCTTCATTTATTAGAATTTTAAAACGAAGATAGTGGTCAGGGGAAGATAAGCTGTTAAGTATAAAAAAAGGCTTTATTATGATTTAATTACCATTCTAGCTAAAAAATATTGATAATTTAATTTACTAGAAATAGTCTAATTACTTCTCTCTTTAATTAATATACCCCACTTCCTAGCATTACTAAAGTACATGCATATTCTGTTTCTATTCCTCTTTCATTAGCTAAATTTACCAATTCAGGGTTTTCCGTTCCAGGATTGAATATGATTCTTTTGGGATTAAGAGTGAGTAAATAATCATAATATTCAGGTTGATGCCTGGCGCCTAAATAAAGTGTAATAGTGTCAACATCTTTAACTTTTGGAGATTCTCGGATATCCAAAATTTCTTCGCCAAATACTTCTCCTTTTTTTATTCCAACGGGTACAATTTCGTGCCCTGCATTGGTTAATCTATCCGCTGCGAAATATGCATATCTTGATGGATTGGTAGTAGCTCCTATAATGACTGTTTTCTTACTCATTTTTTATTCTGATAAATTTCAACAACTTTTTCTGCACATCTTTCTCCATCCATGGCGGCAGAAACAATTCCACCGGCATAACCCGCTCCTTCTCCACAAGGGAAAAGCCTTTTAGTTTCGGAATGTTCTAACGTTTCTTTGTCTCTAGGGATACGAACAGGAGAGGAGGTTCTGCTCTCAACTCCAACAATAACAGCATCATTTGTGAAATAACCGTTCATTTTTTTACCAAATGCTTTGAAGGCAGTTTTCAATCTTTCTGTTATGAATGGAGGAAGGACTTCATCCATCCGAGCGGAAAATAAGCCAGGTTGATAGGAAGTATCTGGTAGATCATGGCTTATCTTTCCCTGTGTAAAATCAATTAATCTTTGGGCAGGAGCACTTTGGCTATTTCCAGCAATTTTACAGGCATTTTGTTCAATGACTTTTTGTAGTTCTAAGCCTTTTAAAGGACCATATTCTTCAAAATCTTGCATATCCTCCAATTCAATGGCAACCACAATTCCAGAATTAGCAAAGCGCGAATCTCTTCTTGAAGGGCTCATGCCATTGACTACTATTTCTCCGCTTTCAGTGGCTGCTGGAACTATAAATCCACCTGGGCACATGCAAAATGAGAATACACCTCTTTGCTTATTTTCAAAATAGGTTTGATGAACTAGCGCATAGGAGGAGGCGGGCAAATAAGGCCCTCTTTCTTCGCATTTGTATTGAATTTTATCAATGATTTGTTGTGGATGCTCAACACGCACTCCTAAGGCAAAGGGCTTAGCTTCTATGAGAATTTTATTTTCATGCAATAAACGAAAAATATCTCTGGCGGAATGACCTGTGGCCAAAATGAAAGCATCTGCTTTAAATTCATTTCCATTGGCTGTGGTAACGGATTTAAGCTCATGTTCTTCTACCTTAAATCCTGTTACTTTTGTGTCAAAATGCACTTCGCCTCCATGAGCTAAAATACTTTCTCTAATTTCTTGAATGATTTTAGGCAATTTATTGGTGCCAATATGGGGGTGAGCATCTATCATGATGTCGTCCTTAGCGCCATGGGCCACCAAAATTTCCAAAATTCTATAGATATCTCCTCTTTTTTTCGAACGAGTGTAAAGCTTTCCGTCTGAGTATGTACCTGCCCCCCCCTCGCCAAAGCAATAATTGCTTTCAGGATTTACAATATGTTTTTTATTGATGTCGGCTAGGTCCCGCCTTCTGCCTCGAACGTCTTTTCCCCTCTCTAAGATAATGGGTTTCCACCCCAACTCAATAAGTCGAAGCGCTGCAAACAGTCCTGCAGGACCTGCGCCAATAATTATAGCAGATTGTTGCGCATTGTGTACGCTGGGTAGGTTTTTAATTTTATAATTTATCCTGTCTGGCAGTGGATCTCCTTCTGCAATGTCTACTTTGATGCGGACTTTAATTTCTTTGGAGCGAGCATCTATGGATCGTTTGGCAATTCTAAAATCTTGATGAGGTTTTAAACCCAGTTTTTTTTCAATAAGGGCTAAAACTTCTTCTTCGTTGAAAGCCTCTTCTGGCTTTAAAACTACTTCTTTTTCTATCATTATTATTAAATCTTAATACTATGGGTTTAAGGTTTTTACATTTTTCAGCTTAAAAACATAGCCAAATGAAAGCCCTACAATGGGTTGAACTCTGAATGGGTTGTTTATTAAATCATCAAAGATTTCATTTCTTTCTCCCTCGTTTTTTACTGCACCATAAAAGTAATAGTTAAAATTGATACCGAGGTTGATGTCAAAAGTGAAGCCATTATCGTTCAGATTTTGTAGGATCCTGCTACCTACTAATAAACCATAACGGACACCTTGCCCGTTCATTTTTGCCGAAACTACTTCGTTTTGATTATTATCTTCGTAATACTTAAATCTATCTACGTTTGTATAAGAAATGGAGTGGCCAAAATAAGGCATCCCTACTTTAGTGTCTTTATGATAGAATCTTTGTCTGAAACTAAATCCAAAACCTTCGAAAAAATTATCTCCTGCTCTAAGATTAAGGGAATTGGCGAAGAAGGGATTACGAAATGTGTGATATAGTAACTCATAGCCGATTCGCTGTTGGATATTATGCTCTAAAGAAACCTGTAAATCACCAAAAAGCATGTTGAATGGATTAGCTTGAAGTATTAAAGTAGGGAAGTCATTGTTTCTAGATTTGAAATAAGATGAGCTTTTTGATTTATATCGATAGTCAGGCTTATTATATTGTTGATTTTCATTGGTCTTATTATTGGGGTTTTTAGCAGTTCTTAAAAGTGGCTCATAGTCTTCATATATTGGTTTATAGTAACCTGCTACGTCTCCTTCGTGATCATATAGTTCCCAAGTTCCAGTTTTGACTCCATCTTCAATAGTACCCAACATCTTTTTATCACCATTTCGATAAAAACCTGTGAATTGTCCTTTCCCTTTTTGAAAGTCCGCTTCGCCTTCCTTTTCGCCTGATTCATAAAAATATTCCCAACGCCCTTCACTTTTCCCATCGACCACTGCTCCTTTTACCTTCAGTTTACCACTTTCATAAAACTCTTTGTATTCTCCGCTGCCTGCATCATACACCCCTTCTCCTTTTAGTTGACCATCTTCAAAATAGAGTTTCCAATAGCCTTCCTTTTTTCCTTCCCTCTCAGCACCCTCAGCACTTACTTGACCATTCGGATGATAGTAAACCCATTTTCCGTGATTTAAATTATGAAGGTATTTTCCTTCTCCTGAAATATTGCCATCTTCATAAAAGTAAACCCAATTACCTTCCTTAGCCCCTTCAGAATATTGTCCTTTTGATTTTATTGCACCTGATTGATAATAATTCTTCCATAGGCTATCACTCTTTTCATCTTTAATGAAACCTTCTGATCTTAAATTTCCATTAGAATAAAACTCTTTATATACCCCATCACCATTTTTGTAAATCGCTTTTGCTTTTAAATCACCATTTTCTGAATAATAGGTCCATAAACCGCTTTTTAAATCATCAACATATTCCCCATCACTTTTAAGAACTCCTGTTTCGAAAAAATATTTCCAATTTCCTTGTCGTAAGCCTTCATATATTTTTCCCTCCATTCTGAGTTCACCATTCTCAAAATAGTATGACCATAATCCATGATTTGAATTATCTTTCAGCTGTCCTTGCATTTTTAGCTTTCCTGTTTCATAATAATATTTCCATTGGCCGTAGGTTTCATCATTCACATATTGTCCCTTACTTTTCAGCTCGCCTGAAATGTAATACGATTCGTAAGTTCCATATAGAATACTAGGATCTAGATCTTTAACAAAGTATCGTTCTTTGAGATGATTCCGTTCATCGTCATAATAGACTTTTACTTCTTTGCCTTGAGCAGATAATACCACAGGCAATAGAATCAATATGATGCTTAATACAGTTTTCATTTTATTCTTCTCCAAAAACTTCTTTCACAACCCAACCTTTTCCCCAGTCATTTTTTTCTTTATCTGACCATAATTCAGGGAAAAATATACGTTTTTGAAATCTTGGTGGCAAATATTGTTGCCAATTGGTTCCACCGGTGGCTACTACATCTTTATTATTTTGTTGCAAATATCTAACCGCAGACTTATAATGAACTAAAGGCCAAAAAACATTTACATTTAAGTCGAAATTTCTTAAAGCTTCTTTTAATTCAGAACTATTTTTTGATTCTCGATCAAGTTCCAGATACTTTTGATAGATATTTTTTTGTTCAAAACGCTTAATCCAATTTATAAATTCATTTTTGTATTTCTTTTCGAACTGTTCTAGCGTAAGTGTTTTTTGCCCTGTTTCTACTTCTGTAGCTCCTTCTTTCCAGTATATATGCTCATATTTTTCTTCTATCGAGGCATTCAGGCAGTCATTTATTTTTTCTTTTCTTACCAATTGAATCAAAGGCGTAGCAGCAAATTCTATCAATCTGTATTGTGCAGATTGAAAACCACTTGCAGGCAATAATGCCATCCTAAACCTTTGAAATTGTTCCTTTTCCATCCCTTGGACCATAATATCGAAAGAATGTGTTAAAGTTTCGAAATACCGGTTCATTCTTCCTAGCCTCTTAATGAAAAAAGTAACATCTAATTTTTCATTCCAACCTAAATCCTCTCCGTTTTCACCAATAATTTGGCCATTATGTGCAATTTGCTCCATTTCATTTAAACACATCTTGAAATAGAGCTCAGTAATTTGGTGATACATAATAAAGATTTCTTCATCAGGGAAATCAGTCTTAGGCTTTTGCAAAGTCAATAATGTATCAACATTTATGTAATTCCAATAGGTTGTATAATTTGATAAAAGTAAGCCGTCAAGATAAGCTGATAAGTCTTGCCCCATCGACTGATACTTGAGATTCAGTTTTTCTAAACTTTTATTGATGTGTTCTTTGTTCATAGGATAAAATATATTGACTATTGCAAATTTCACCTTTTTTGAAGGTTTCTTGAAAATACTTTTAAATTTGCATCATTCGAATGAGCTTACAAAGCTACAAAAAATAAAAACGACTAATAATGATGAAGTGAGCAGTAAAAATTCAGTGGTGAAAATATAGTGATCACCAATTGAATAGTTATTGCGAATTCCATTTCACACAATAAATTGAAAAATACAGATATGAATAATCAATCAACCGATCGATTTGAGTCACCAGATTTTTACGTACTAGATGGATTGCTTACTGAAGAGCACAAACTAATTCGACAATCTATCAGAGATTTCGTAAAAAAGGAGATCAGCCCGAATATTGAAGAATGGGCTCAGAAAGCCCATTTCCCTTACGAAATCGTGAAGAAATTTGGCGAGGTAGGTGCTTTTGGCCCAACCATCCCCCAAGAATACGGTGGTGGAGGATTAGACTATATTTCTTATGGAATCATAATGCAAGAAATTGAAAGGGGAGATTCTGGCATGCGATCTACCGCTTCTGTTCAAGGTTCCTTGGTGATGTATCCGATATACGCTTTTGGAAATGAAGCTCAACGCAAAAAATATCTACCCAAACTAGCATCTGGGGAGTGGCTAGGAAGTTTTGGGTTAACAGAACCAGATCATGGCTCTAATCCAAGTGGGATGACTACTAACTTTAAAGATAAAGGCGATCACTATCTTTTAAATGGTGCGAAAATGTGGATTTCGAATTCGCCGAAATGTGATGTAGCAGTTGTTTGGGCAAAGGATGAAACGGGAAGAATTCATGGTTTGATAGTAGAAAGAGGAATGGAGGGTTTCACTACTCCTGAAACCCACGGAAAATGGTCATTAAGAGCGAGCACTACTGGAGAACTAGTATTTGATAATGTGAAAGTTCCTAAAGAAAATTTACTAGAAGGTAAATCAGGCTTAGGAGCGCCAATGAAATGTTTAGATTCTGCAAGATTTGGTATTGCTTGGGGTGCTATTGGCGCAGCTATGGACTGCTATGATTCTGCAAGAAGATATTCTTTGGAGCGTATCCAGTTTGGGAAACCGATTGCTTCTTTTCAATTGACACAGAAAAAACTTTCTGAAATGTTAACTGAAATCACCAAGTCTCAATTATTGAATTATAGATTGGCTCAATTGATGGAGGAAGGGAAGGCTACTACTCCTCAGATTTCAATGGCGAAGCGAAATGCAGTAGAAATGGCTCTTAATATAGCGCGCGAAGCCAGACAAATCCACGGCGGCATGGGGATCACAGGAGATTATCCTATGATGCGCCATATGGCAAACCTCGAGTCTGTTGTAACGTATGAAGGAACACATGATATTCATTTGTTAATATTAGGTAAGGAAATTACCGGTATTGCGGCATTTGAATGATTTTTTAATTTAAATTGTATGGATTAATGGGAAAACATGAAGAATTCAAGAACTCTTCCTCGGAGAAAATAAATGAATTGAAAACAGAATTTGAGCTATTAAAAGCTGAAGCAAGAAATTCTCAAGCAGATAGAAAAGAGGAGATTTCAGAAAATTTGGAAAAGTTGGAGAAGCTCCAAAATGAGTTGGAAGAAAAATATAGCAGGGTAGAGAATTTTGGTGATATTGCAGCTCAGGAGCTTAGTGATGCTTTCTTTTCTTCTACGGAAGCTTTTAAAGACATCATACAACAAACAAAAAATAAATTGAAATAAATATTGGAGCCGAGTAAAACTCGGCTTTTTTTAATATTCTAAGATTTCGACATTCCTATAATTTTATAGTTAACTTCAGAGTTGTTTTTCCTCAGGGATTAAAAGATTTCAATTCTAAAAACACTAGTTAACCTCAGGTGAAAGATGGAACGAAAATGTAATTTGCCTAAGAATTTAGAAAAGAAAAATGATTGAGTATTTCAATTCGCTGGGATTAGAACAGCCTTTTTTGCGTCTACTACTGTTTACTTTAATTTCAATTATCATTGGGATTGTAATTCGTTTCGTTTTTTTTAAAGCACTTTTCATTTTGAATAAAAAGGATGATAGGAAGTTTGTAAAGCTATTGGAGAGGCGGTTTACAGGCAGTATCTTTTTATTCATTCCTATGCTAATCATGCATAATATGATTCCTGGTTTTGAATTGAATGAAAATCTAACTGAATGGTTGCTGCTGATATCAGAATCTTTAATTATTGCTTCTTTCACTATTGTAGCAGTTCGATTAGTATATTTTTTACAGGATGTACTGAACCAAAAATTTAATACAGATAGAGCTGATAATATAAAGGAAAGACAAGTCATTACTCAAATTATTTTCATTAGGAAGATCGTTATTTTCCTAATAGTTATGATCGGCTTATGCTTATTTTTATTGCAATTTGATGGTGTGCGTAAATATGGTGCGACATTTTTGACATCAGCAGGAGTGGCAGGTATCATTATAGGTCTAGCAGCCCAAAAAACAATTGGGAACCTACTAGCTGGACTTCAAATCGCTTTTACTCAACCAATTAAAATCGGAGATGCTGTTTTAGTGGAAAATGAATGGGGCTGGATAGAAGAAATAAACTTGACTTATGTTGTGGTTAGAATATGGGATCAGAGGAGATTGGTTTTGCCCATTACTTATTTCACAGAGCAAACATTCCAAAACTGGACTCGAAATTCTGCTGATATCATAGGTAGTGTATTTTTATACACTGATTACACTGTACCGATTGAGGAATTAAGAAAAGAATTTGAATCGATCCTGGGATCTACAGACTTGTGGAATAAAAACTCACAGGTATTGCAAATAACAGATTGTACCGAGAAAGCAATGCAAATTAGACTACTAATGTCAGCAAAAGATTCGCCAACTGCTTGGGATTTGCGTTGCTTGGTTAGGGAAAAAATGTTAGTATTCATTCAAGAAAAGTATCCAAATGCTTTACCTAAAACAAGATTAGAAATGAATCAATCATCTGATTCTAATGCTTGATTAAGCCATTTAAGCGTTTTTTGATTTTCTATGCTATGTATAGCATTTTTTATATTTGATTTTTCTCTTCCAGTAAGTCTCCAGTTTAATGATGCTCTTTCTTCAATATGTTTCATATTGTCAAGACTGTCGCCTGAGAAATGAACGCCTGCATCGTAAGTAAGCATTGCGTGAACTAATTGTCCTTGGAACCATTCTGTGGCATATTCTATCAACAAGTCATTTCTGGTATCTTGAACATTCGACCAATTATTATAAATATTGCTTATAGGCGTGGATAGTTTTTCTAAAATGGAAAGATTTTGACTTTTTTCTATTATTGCGGCTTTTTTTGAATCTCGAACTGTCAAAATAATAACCCCTGAAGTATTGTTTGCAATCCAATCCTTAAAATTATACAGAAATAGTACGGCATCACTCACTCCGAAATTATCCGCTAAACCAGCATCCATTATTTCAAGACTAGGTTCGCTCGGAAGATTAACATTTGGAGTAATGTAAGGAAAAGATGCACTCATTCTTAGCGCAGTTAAAAAGCTTAAGTTCTCTGCATTTTGATTTTTGAACATTCTCAAGAAATCTATACTTCTGTTGTCCATCAGTGTGTTCAAAGAATCGTTTGCACTTAATGCACTTGACATGTATGAAGTACTATTTGGAGTGATGTATAGCTTTCTGCCATCGTTGACGCTAGTCGGTGCTAAGAATAGCATCGGTATTTCGGCAGTTAGTTCTGCTTGCTTATAATCAAAGAGCTTTTTATCAAGAACGCCATCCAAGTTTCTATTGAGCTTTTGTTCAAAAGCATATCCTCGATCTTTTGGGTAGCGATACCCACCGTAATCAAAAGATTGATAGCGAAAAAAAATATCATTGGTCAATAAGCTAAATATTATTGGGTTTAATGCTTCTTTACCAATATTAGAAAGATAATCAGAACTATATGGATTGAGATCACTTCCTTTTTTTTGTCTATACTTTAGTTCTCTATAATATGCAGCACCAATTAAACCACCTGAGGCTCCTGAAATGCTTACGGTATGCTTGAATAGGCTACCATTTGTTATGCTATCAGCATTTTGTAATGCATTCATAGTCCAATATGCTGCACGTTGACCACCACCACTTGCAGTGAGCAAAATCATTTTTGGTTTTTCTTTAAATTGCTTCCTCCAATTTTTAAGAATTTTTAAAGTCGTAGCTTTATCTTCATTTAAAGCTCTAGGATCAGTAACTTTATCTATACTATTTTGATCGTAATTGACTGGAGCTATTTCATAATTCAAGCCGTGTGCAAAATGTGTTTTACTTAAAAAATCAAGAGTGGTAAGATAATTTATTAAGAAGAAAATAACAATTGCTCCCGTTATCGCCCAAGAGCGAAACCAGAATGTAATGGCTCCGATGGCCATCAGAATTATACTTAAAAAAAGTATTGCACTTGCAGCAGCTGGGATTTGGAAGTAAGGATAATCTCTGAATGCACCTAAAATCAATATGATTACAAAAATAAAGATTTCAGCAATCACTGTGTTTAGGTGGTTTTGATCAAAAATACTAGTGATCACATTGAACACTTTTTGATTGCTGTTTTGACTGACTTTAATCCATCTAAATTTTAAGTCAAAGTAGCCTATTACGTCTGCCTGTTTTCTTTTTAAATCCTTATGATACTTTAAAGCAGCTATCCTACCAATTTTTAGTTTTTTGATTCGCTGTTCCACTCGCTCGGCCATCACTTCTCTAAAGTCTTTATTTGTAAACCAAAAGTAAAGTTGTAAGATAAATATCGAAATGAAAACACCTGCAGGTAGTGCTGAGGCTAACCATAAAGCGTGACGAAATTCCATAAACTCATAAATCATTTGATAATGAATGATTTGAATGATGTAGTTTATCAAGAAAGCTAATGGGATAACCGAATTATTTAACGAAAATTTAGAAAAAGGCTTTTTGATGGTCCCGATAAAATTAAATTTATAACCATCTAAAATATAAGAGGCAATATTAAAAGCGACAATTAAGCCGCCTAATGTAAGTCCAACAATAAAATAGCTTTGAAAGCTAACCTTATTTAAATATTCTGGAGACAAAAAGAGATAAGGGATGCCTAAACCTCTAGCGAAACCACCATTGATTATAGAAAACAATAATACCCAGCATAAAAGCAATAATTGGTTCTTTTTAAAATGATTAAGAACTAATTGTATTGGAAATGAATAGATAATTGGGCGGATAAATTTCTTCATATAGGCTTCATTTCCATTGTTTCTGTTACCTTATAAATCTTCAAATAAAAAATTATTGATAGCATATTTGACCAATCCAGCCAAAGTTTTAGAGCCTGTTTTTTCCATCAAATTTCTTTTATGTGCTTCTACTGTTCTAATGCTGATGAATAATTTGTCAGCAATTTCTTGATTGCTTAACTCATCAATAATTAATCGTAGGACCTCTTTTTCTCGTTTAGAAATAGCCACCACATCAGAATCTTGCTTTTTCTTACTCATAAAGTCCATAATAGCTTTAGTTGCCTCTTGAGCATAATAAGATTCACCTTTGTAAACCGCTTTGACAGCTTCTACGATTTCTTTTTCTCGTGCATTTTTCAACAAATATCCCGATGCCCCTGCTTGTAACATTTGTTTCACGTATTGACTATCTTTAATCATAGTGAGTGCAATGATTTTAATAGCAGGATATTTCTTATTGACTTCCGTGGCCAATTCGACTCCATTCATTTCGGGCATACTGATATCCGTCAGCATAATATCGACTGCGTCAGGGTTGTTGTCTAAAAAAATTAAGGCTTGTTTTCCGTCACTTGCTTCCCCAGCAATTATGATCTCATGGCCATCTTTTTCTAGATAAAACCTTATACCATCCCTAATTAATCTGTGGTCATCTACTAGCAAAACTTTTATCATTTCGAAATATAATAATAACTTTATAAAACTGTAAAATTTGACCTATGGAAGATAGTGAAAATATAAAGCCTAAGGTATTCTATTTGGACGATGATGAAATTAATCTTGCAATTCTAGAGGCCAATCTGGAAGAATATTATGAAATATTGGGTTTTAATGATCCTAATGAAGCTATCGGCTACCTTAAAAATTATGAAGTCGATGTTATATTAACTGATCAAATCATGCCCGTCATGGACGGTATAGAGTTTTTGCAGGCTATAGAAAATATTCAACCGAAAGTAGCGCGGATTCTATTAACTGGGGTAGTGAACCAAGAAGTCATGCTGCAGGCTATCAATAAAATTAATATTTATCGCTTTCACGAAAAGTCAGATAATTTTGATGGGCTTAAATTTGATATTGATAATGCATATCACATGGTGAAGGCATTAAGGGAGAAAGATTTTTATTTCAAGCAGCTTCAAGAAACGTCAGAAAAGCTAAAAATTATTACTGACAACGTTCCAGCCCAAATTGTTCATACGGATATGGAGGGTATTATTCTGGAGATTAATCAAGATAGTAATGGGTTAACAATGAGGCATATCGGTCAGAGTATTACCAATTTCCTTCCTGAAGACGAGCTGAAGAAGTTTCTGGCCACTATGAGCAAAGTGACCGCTACCAAGAAGAACCATAATGTGATTACACGAGCATTTAATTTTTACGAAAATTTTCAATGGTTTTCAACGGTTATTGGCCCTTTGCATTCTAAAGGAAAGCAAAGCGGGTTTTTAATGGTAAGCCAGGATATCACTGATAGAGTCAACTATGAGGAAAAAATTATGTCAGCTGTAATTGAAGCAGAAGATAGACAGAAAAGTAAGATCGCACGAGATATTCATGATGGCTTGCAGCAGACATTGACTATTGCGCTAATGAATTTTGAATCCTTAGTAAAAGGGTCGATTCAGTCTACAGGTACTGAGTCTATTCAGATTACTGAAAAAGAGCGAGAGAAATTTGGTAAAGGAATTGATTTCCTACGAAAAGGATTACAAGAGACAAGAGGTATAGCCTATGAGCTAATCCCTAAGTCAGTAGAAGACTTTGGGTTTTTAGAAACTATTCAGGATTTGCTGGATGAATTCAATACAACTTTTGAAACTACTGATTTTAATTTTTACACCAATGTAAAACAAAGAATTACGGATCTTAATATTGAATACAATCTATTCAGAATTACTCAAGAAGCGTTAAATAATATCATTAAATATGCTGAAGCTACTGAAGTTTTTGTGCAATTAACATATCATGATAATTTACTGCAGCTCACCATAGAAGACAATGGTAAAGGATTTGATGTGGAGGAAAAATTAAATGCTGATTCAAGTTTTGGATTATTTAACATGAATAAAAGAGCTGAAAGTCTTTCAGGACGAATGACTATTGAATCAAAAGAAGGTACTTTGATTTTTGTTGAGATTCCGCTTAAGAAGATAGTTTCATCTGACAAAACTAAGTCGAAATAATATAGAAATGTAACAATATTTATTCTAAGGGGTTAAATATTATATACTTTTTTAACTAAAACAATTAACTCATTATGGATACTAAAGATGCTTTAAAACAAAAAATTGTTTCGCAGTATGATGAATGGAAAGCGGATTTCGAAAAATTGAAAGCTGAAACGAAAGGCGCTTATGCAGAGGGTCAGTTGGAAGGTAGTCAAGAGGCCCAAGAGCTAGAATCAAAAATGGAGGAGGCTCAAGCCTTTATAAATAGAATTGAAAACGCGAATGAGGAAGATATAGAAGATTTAAAGTCAAAGGCAGAAAATCAACTAGATGGATTGAAAAGTGCGTTTAAAAATCTTAAGAACAAATTCAACTAAGTTGAGCTTTTGATAGAAAATTTCATTCCTTAGTAGGATAAATCAAAAATAGCCGTCAAAATCATTCATTTGACGGCTATTTTTTTGAGAAACCTCTTTTTATTTCACCTCGGTTACTTTCAACATATTAGTTCGGTTTCTGTCCTTTATTGGCATGCTAGCCATTAAAATAATGATATCTCCGCTTTGAACATGGTTATCTTTCTTCAATGTTTTTTCGATATCTTGAAAGGTTTTATCAGTACTTTCGTAGTTTTCATAAATATAACCTCTTACACCCCATACTAAATTGATGGTTTCTAACAAATCATGGTTAGGTGTAAAAATAAATATGCCCGCTTTAGGTCTGTGGCTTGCTAATCGATAGGCGGTGTAACCAGATTTAGTCATGCCTACTATCGCCTTTGCATTTGTTTCTTCAGCTAGTTTACATGCTGTTTGAACCAAATTATCACTATTGAATGTGATTGACTCTCGTGTAACATGACCATATCTGTGATAGATAGAATCGTGCTTTTCAATACTCGCAATGGTATTGGACATACTCATAACAGACTCCACAGGATAATGTCCTGCAGCTGACTCTGCAGACAGCATTACTGCATCACCACCGTCTAAAATGGCATTAGCTACATCATTGGTCTCTGCTCTTGTTGGTCTTGGATTTTCAATCATACTTTCCATCATTTGCGTAGCCACAATGACAGGTTTGCAAGCATCATTACATTTTCTAATGATCATTTTTTGTGCTAATGGAACATCTTCCATTGGAATTTCAACACCTAAATCACCACGAGCAACCATAACTGCATCAGTGGCAGCAATAATATTGTCAATATCTTTTAATGCTTCTGGCTTCTCTATTTTAGCGACAACCTTACATTCTTTCCCATTGTATTTTATTCGATTTTTTAGATCGATCACATCGGCAGCCGAGCGAACGAACGATAAGGCTATCCAATCAACCTCATTTTTTAACCCAAATTTCAAATCCTCTAAATCTTTCTCAGTTAGACTTGGAGCGGAAACATTTGTGTTAGGTAAATTGATTCCTTTTTTAGATTTCAATTCACCGCCATAAATGATTTTGGTTTTAACTTCCGTTTTATCCGAAGATATCACTTCCAATTGAATGTTACCATCATCAATTAAAATAGTATCTCCTTTTTTAACATCTGAAGGTAAGCCTTGGTAGGTGGTAGAAACTTTTTTAGCGTCACCTACCATTTCCTTTGTAGTAATTATGAATTCATCGCCTTCTACGATTTCAACACTTCCATCTTTTATTTCACCACATCTAATTTTGGGACCTTGTAAATCTTGCAGAATACTGATATTAGTTCCCCATTCTTTATTAATTTCCTCTATGTATTGTAGCGTTTGCTGATGAACGTTATGGTCACCATGAGAGAAGTTGAGTCTAAAAACATCTGCACCCGCTTTTACTAATTTTTGCAGCATCTCTTTAGTGTTGGAAGCTGGGCCAACTGTCGCTACAATCTTTGATTTGTTGAATTTGATGTTTTCTCGTTTCATGTGTAATTCTTTTTCTTTTAAATGTCGCAATTAGTCCCGATTTGATTAGGACAACCGAAAAGGAATGCCTCATCGGCATCATCTTCGGTGAAAGTTTCTTTAAGTCATTAAATTCACAACCGATTTTAAGCGGTTAGCATCTAAAACTTGAATCAAAATTACATTTTTTATTTTACTTAGTGTACTTTTTACATTAAGTATTTCTAATTCTTCGGTATCATCCTTAATTAACAGGAAATAGTCGATATTTTTCATTTCAGGAATGAGGAAAGCTTGGGGAGCATCACTTTCATTTAATTTATTTTTTAACAATTTTATTGATATGTTGTCTGTTTGATGTTGAAAGCAAGATGTATTGAGAAAGTGTCCTTTTTTCAATTCAATAAAGTGATCTTTTACTCTTTTCAATGAAAAATTAGAGCGTTCGTTAATATGCCATGCCATTTGATAATCAGTTAATGAGGAGGAGATGGCCAGCAATTGGAAGTCTACACTGAAAGTATCTTGCCACAATTGTTTATTCATAGTATTAAGTTATAAATATTTCAATTTAATCTAAAACTTGATGGGTAAAGTTAGCCCAGAAAGCAAAATACTTGTACGAAAGGAAAAAAATAGTTTGACATTAATGAGGGAAATACATTTCTTTGCGGAGTATTTAAAACTAAAATTCTAAAATAATGTCTGAAATAGCACAGAAAGTAAAGGCAATTATCATTGACAAACTAGGAGTAGAAGAGTCAGAAGTGACTGCAGAAGCAAGTTTCACCAATGATTTAGGAGCAGATTCACTAGACACAGTGGAGTTGATCATGGAGTTTGAAAAGGAATTCAATATTTCTATTCCGGATGATCAAGCCGAAAACATTGGTACTGTTGGACAGGCCATTTCTTACTTAGAAGAAAACGTAAAATAATTTAATAGCTCAAAATTCATTTATGAATTTAAAAAGGGTAGTTGTAACGGGACTGGGTGCTTTGACACCTATTGGAAATTCTGTCGAAGAATATTGGGAGAACTTAGCTTTAGGTACAAGCGGAGCCGGTCCCATTACTAAATTTGACGCGTCCAAATTTAAGACGCAATTCGCTTGCGAAGTTAAAAACTTTCAAGCTGAAGATTACCTCGATCGAAAAGAAGCTAGAAAAATGGATCCTTTCACTCAGTACGGTATGATTACCGCTGAGCAAGCAATTCAAGATTCTAAGCTTGATCTATCTAAAATTAATTTAGATAGAGCTGGGGTGATTTGGGGCTCAGGAATTGGAGGTATAAAAACTTTTCAAGAAGAGGTTGATAATTTCGTTACAAACGATAGAAATCCTCGATTTAATCCATTTTTCATTCCTAAGATGATATCGGACATTTGTGCTGGTTTAATATCCATTAAATACGGATTTAGAGGGCCAAATTTCGTGACGGTATCAGCTTGCGCTTCTGCTACAAATGCTTTGATTGATGCTTACAATTATATTAGATTAGGAAAAGCAGATGTGTTTATTTCTGGTGGTTCTGAGGCATCCGTAACGGAGTCTGGAATAGGAGGATTCAATGCTATGAAAGCACTATCCGAAAGAAATGATGATTACAGTACAGCATCTCGACCATTTGATAAGGAACGAGACGGCTTCGTCTTAGGAGAAGGCAGTGCTGCTTTGATTTTGGAAGAGTATGACCATGCTGTTGCTAGAGGTGCTAAAATTTATGCTGAAGTTATCGGTGGTGGAATGTCAGCCGATGCTCACCATATGACTGCACCGCACCCCGAAGGTCTAGGAGCTACAAATGTAATGAAGTATGCTTTGGAAGACGCTGAAATTGATGCAACTAGTGTTGATTATATCAATGTACATGGTACTTCAACCCCTTTAGGTGATTTAAGTGAATCCAGAGCAATCAAAAAAGTATTTGGCGATCATGCTTACAACCTTAATATTAGCTCTACCAAATCAATGACTGGTCATTTGTTAGGTGCAGCTGGAGCAATTGAGGCCTTGGCATGTATTTTCGCTCTAGAAAAACAAATGGTTCCTCCAACGATTAACCATTTTACTGATGATGAGGAATTCGATCCAAAATTGAATTTCACATTTAATAAAGCACAAGAAAGAGAAGTGAAAACTGTATTGAGTAATACCTTCGGATTTGGAGGGCACAATACTTCTATCATATTAAGAAAGTTAGATTAATTTCCGACTTTGATTAGGCGATTTTTCACTTCCTTCAAAAAATTATCTCAAAAAGACAAAAGGCTTGTAGCTGCAATCAAATCTATTGTAGGTTACAAGCCTTTTCGTTTAGAATTATTCCGTCTGGTTACTCAGCATTCCAGCATAGCCAAAACACTTCCAAATGGTTTTAGGGCATCTAATGAACGACTAGAATATCTAGGAGATGCAATCCTCGGTGCTGTTGTAGCTGATTATCTTTTTAAAAAGTATCCTTTTAAGGACGAGGGCTTCCTTACAGAAATACGTTCTAGAATAGTTAATAGAGAATCTTTAAGCCTATTAGCAAAAAAGATTGGTATTAGCCAAATGTTAGAATCTGATTTTTCTAGAAGTCGCTATCATTTTAAATCCATTTATGGTGATATGATGGAAGCCTTTATCGGTGCGGTCTACATTGATAGAGGGTATACTTATTGCCAGAAATTCATTATTAATAAATTAATTTTACCTCATTATGATTTAGATGAGATAATCGAAAACAATACCAACTATAAAAGTATTTTAATTGAGTGGTCTCAAAAAGAGAATAAATCAATTCGATTTGATATTGAGGATTATAGGCAGGAGGGTACGAAAAAGGAATTTAGAGCTGCTATTATTGTAAATAGTGAAAAAATCTCTAAAGGTGCAGGGCTAAATAAAAAGAAAGCAGAACAGAATGCAGCCTTCAAAGCATGCAAGAAGTTGAATCTTATTTGAACTTGTCAATTTCAGTCAGTGTGAGTCTATTTTTTTGAGAATCGTAGTTAAACAAAATGATAAACTGAAATTATCGAAAGCTATCCACTTTTTGAGAATCTAAAAAGGTGGTTTATTGATTTCGCTAGAAGCTTTAAGATGAAAAATGTGTTTAAAGTGATTTGAATATGAAGAGGCGAATTTTGTGTAGAGATCTACTTGTTATTTATTAAAAATTCAATTCAGCCTAAAGAAATTAAATTATTACTACATGAGAATAGCAGGTGCAACACTTAATCAGGTTCCGTTGGATTGGGAAGGAAATGCTTCTAATATTTTAGAGGCATTGAATAATGCGCAAGATCAAGACGTCAAAATTCTTTGTTTTCCTGAACTAAGTATTTGTGGCTACGGCTGCGAGGATGTTTTTTTAAGTGATTGGATGTGGAGGAAAGCATTAAAAAGTTTAGTGGAGAAGATACTTCCTTTTAGCCCTAATATTGCTTTTACCGCCGGACTACCCATCAAATTTGAAGACAAAATGTATAATTGCATTGCCTTCTGTTCCAATGGAGAGATCAAATATATAATACCTAAACAAAATTTAGCTAGAGATGGAGTGCATTATGAGCCGCGATGGTTTTTGGCGTGGGAGGTTGGCAAAAAATCGAGTATTAGTTTAAATGGTGTTGATATTCCTATTGGGGATTATGTGATCGATTTTGAAGACTATAAAATCGGTTTTGAAATTTGTGAGGACGCTTGGAGGGATGACCGGCCAGCTAATAGATTAGCTAAGAGAGGAGTGAATCTAATTTTAAATCCGTCAGCAAGTCATTTTGCTATTGACAAATCTTTAAGTAGGCAAGATCTGGTAGTGGATAGCTCTCATAAATATAACTGCACTTATATTTATGCTAATTTGCTTGGGAATGAAGCAGGAAGGATGATTTACGATGGCGAAATCATGATAGCTAAAAATGGTCAATTGAAATTCCGAAATGAATTATTATCCTTCAAGAATTATCAATTAGGTATTTGGGATACACAAAATGAACATGCAAAAATTGCTGATAGTTTTGTTTCAAACCCAAACCAAGAGTTTAGGAAGGCTGTTAGTTTAGCTTTGTTTGATTACATGAGGAAAAGTCACAGTAACGGTTTTGTTCTTTCCTTAAGCGGAGGTGCTGATTCCTCTACTTCTGCAGTTTTGGTTGCGGAAATGATACGTTTGGGAATTGAAGAATTGGGCGTAGAAACTTTTCTTAAAAAGATCCATAAACAGTCATGGCTCAAGGATTTGAAAGAAGATAAAGATGTTAAAAAGGAAATAGCACACCGAATTTTTACTACGGCTTATCAGAGTACAGAAAACTCAGGCAGTGCTACTTTTGAATCAGCAGAAAAATTAGCGCAAGAGATTGGAGCAGTATTTTATAATTGGAATATTGATGATGAAGTAAGAGGATACACTCAAAAAATAGCCGATAGTATTGGCCGAGAATTAAATTGGGAGCAAGATGATATTGCTCTTCAAAATATTCAGGCTAGAGCGCGTTCTCCAATCATCTGGATTTTAGCTAATATCAAAAATTCATTACTATTAACTACTTCCAACAGAAGTGAGGGGAGCGTTGGTTATACTACTATGGATGGTGATACTAGTGGGAGTATAGCACCTATTGCAGCGATAGATAAGCCTTTTATTATTCAATGGTTGAAATGGGCAGAGAATAAACTAGGCTATAGTAGTTTGAGCTTCGTGAATAATTTGCAACCAACTGCAGAATTGAGACCAGAGGATCAGTTTCAATCGGATGAAACAGATTTAATGCCTTATCCTCTCTTACAGAGAATAGAAGAATTGGCAATAAAAGAAAGGCTTTCTCCAGTTGAGATTTACGAAGAACTTAAGATTTCATGGAAGGGAAATGGTAAAATTTTAAAACCTTCCATTGGAAAGTTTTTTAGACTTTGGTCACGAAATCAGTGGAAAAGAGAAAGAATTGCCGTTTCCTTTCACTTAGATGACTATAACGTGGATCCCAAAACCTGGTGTAGATTCCCAATATTGTCATCATCATTCAAAGAAGAACTAGAAGAATTGGAAAAATTGGAATAAATCATTGAGATTTCTGTTTTTACCCTAATTTTGTGCTAAACGAAAATTAAATATGCTTAGCTATATAGTGTGGTCACCCAAACCCTACATTGTTGATTTAGGATTTACTGAATTGAGATGGTACGGTTTACTTTTTGCCTTAGGCTTTATCATTTCTCAACAGATTATGTTCTATATCTTCAAAAAAGAAGGTAAAAAGGAAAAGCAAGTTGAAGTATTAACGCTTTATATGGTGCTAGCCACGATTATTGGAGCGCGCTTAGGGCATGTCTTGTTTTATGAGCCTGCTCGTTACTTTAGTAATCCGCTTGATATACTTAAGATTTGGGAAGGTGGTCTGGCTAGTCATGGCGGAGCTGCAGGAATTCTAATAGCACTTTATTTGTTTGCTCGAAAATATAGCGATATAAATTATTTATGGATTTTGGATAGAATCGTTATAGTGGTGGCTATAACGGGTGCTTTGATAAGAACAGGGAATTTCATGAATTCAGAAATTATAGGAGAGCCTACAGATAAAGCTTATGGTGTGGTGTTTGGGCGTGAAGTAGAATTGAGAGTAAATTACTTGGCCTCTGCAATAGAGGATGTAGAAGTGGAGAGAGCTAAATCTTCCAGTTTGATTGATGGTAGTCCGGAGAAGAGCTTTGAATATCCTGTGAAAATGGTGGTAGCCTACAGTAATAAAGTCAAGTTGGAGGACGTAAAGAGATTCACTGAAACGCAATTACTAAATAAGTTACAAGAGTCAAATATCAGTCAGCATGTTGAGTTTTCAAAAGACGCAAAATTTGACTACAATCAGAAGGGCGCGTTTATATATGCAACAACCTATGGAAATGGAGTACCCAGACATGCTGCGCAATTGTACGAGGCAATATCTTGTTTTCTAATTTTCTTGCTTTTATTTTATTTATGGAATAAAAACAGAAGTGGATTGGCAGATGGAAGACTTTTCGGTATCTTCCTGATTGCATGTTTTGGGTTAAGGTTTTTTTATGAATTCATAAAAGAAAACCAAGTAGCTTTTGAAGACGGATTGGCATTAAACATGGGGCAATGGCTCAGTATACCGTTAGTATTAGCTGGAATTTATTTCATTTTTCAATCTTTGAAAGCTGAAAAAAGAATTTAGGGAACAGGGTCATAACCTGAATCACCCCATGGATGGCATTTAGAAATCCGTTTCGCTGATAATTTCGAACCTTTTATCAACCCATGCTTTAAAATCGCCTGTTTTGTATACTCAGAGCAAGTAGGAGTGAAGCGACAGGAAGACGGAAAGAAGGGAGAAATACCATATTGATAGAATAATACCGGAGCAATGGCTATTTTTCGTATGATTTTTGTGATCCTATTTTTTTTAATTTTATCCAATTGCTCTATTTATTAATTTTAAAAGTTGTTAGTAATCAAAAATAGATTTATAAATATTGACTTTCATTATTTCTTAAGCAAGAAGATTGTTTTCAGGCTTAGCTTAATTTCCGTTTTTTCTATTTTAATTCTATTAAATAACGCAAAAAGTCAAGTGTCAGTTGATACAGACTTGGATAAACTTAAGATAATAAATAAGACTAAAGATAGCCTTCAAAATCAAATTCTCTTTCTAGAGAAGATTGAAATTAGGGGTAATAAAAAAACTAAGAGGAAAATCATCACTAGGGAAATAGATATACAACCCAATGTAAGTTATCCTTTTAAAGAGCTCAAAGAGCTGATCAAATTGGATGAGAATAAAATTTTTAATACTGGTTTATTCACTAGTGTTAGAGCCGAACTTGAATTTATTGATGGCAGTGATAATAATATTAAGCTTATTTTCTTTGTAGAAGAACGGTGGTATATCTGGCCCAGTGTCATTTTTAAGTTAGCGGATAGAAATTTTAGTGACTGGCTGTTCAATCAGGGTGCAGCCACAGATCGATTTGAATATGGATTTAAATTTGATCAGTTCAATGTGAGAGGGCTAAATGAGCGATTATCTGCCATGGCGCAATTTGGATTTAAGAGACGGTTTTATTTAGGATATAATATTCCTTACCTCAATAAAAATCAGACCTTTGGTATGGGATTTAACTTCTCATATAGTGAACTTGATCAACTAGATTATACTAATGTAGGAAATAAACGACTTTTCATTGATGCAGACAGTATTTTTGGAGATGATAGCGAGAGGCGGATAATTTCGAATACTCTGACAAGTAATTTATTTTTCACTTATAGAGAGTCTTATTATAATACCCATTCAATTCGGTTGACCTATTCTCGAACTACAATGATAGATGAAATTCTTCAATTTAATTCAAATTACTTGAGTAGAGACGGTGACGTTGAGCAGGATTATTTTGGATTAACCTATATTTTTAGAAGAGATTTCAGAGATAGAAATAATTATCCTTTGAAAGGCTTTCTCATAGATGGCAGGTTATCTAAAATAGGATTGGGTATCTTTAACGATATTAATCTGGGACATGCTCAAGCGCATGTTGCTCATTATAAGCCTTTAAAATATAATTTCAATATTGCTTCATCAGTTACGGGGTATACAAGTTATCCGAGTTTTCAACCCTACAGCAATATGCAAGGGCTTGGTTTTGCTAATAATTTATTGAAAGGCTACGAGCTTTATGTAATTCAAGGACAGCATTACATAATGAATAAAACAGAGTTAAAGAAAAGGTTGTTCTCAATTGAAGCCAATTTAGGAAAGCTTATGCCTTTAAAGCAGTTTAGGAAAGTGCCCATTGCAGCTTATTTTAAGTTGTTTTTCGATCATGGATACGTTCAAAATAATTTGCCAGAAAGTAGTAATACTACCGTTAGTCCATTGCTTTCTAATCGATATATTTACAGTTATGGAGCCGGTGTCGATATTGTTACTTATTATGATGCCGTGCTACGATTGGAATACTCCATAAATGCATTAAATGAAGCAGGTTTTTTTATTAATGTGAAATCTGGGATTTAATCTAGCGTTAATTTATCTATTTTTTTCTTTTTACCGAATCTATTATAGTAGTACCAATCACCTATTTTCAAACCCTCTTTAAAGTGGCCTTCATAAGTCTTTCGCCCCTTATCATCAAAATATAACCACAAGCCATCTTCTTTTCCATTTTTGTAATCACCTGTTTGTACAATTAGTCCCGCCTTATTGAAATACTGCCAAGGGCCATCGGGAACTCCTTTTTCATAATTTCCAATCTGACGTAGCCTACCGTTTTCATAAAAAAAATCCCAAGACCCGTGATAATTACTGCTTAAATATACTCCTTGCTTTTCAATTTGTCCATTTTTGTAGTAATATATGGCCTGCCCTTCCAATTCACCCTCAATCCAGTGTTCTTGAGACGATAGTTGTCCGTTGAGATAGTAGTGGATTACTTTACCATTTAAGTTTCCTCCTTTGAAAATTTCTACAGCATTTGCTTCACCATTTGGATAAATGTATCTCCATTCACCTTCTTTAACACCATTTTTTAGGTGACCAAAGGCTTTCAGTTTGCCAGATTCATAAAAGATGGAATCAGTTTGAGATAAAATATCATGATGAAAGTTGATCAGAATAATTGCGCATAACCAATATTTTTTATAATTTTTCATCTTTAGTTTATTATGGCTCTTAGCTAAATTAATGACTTTGAGCTTATTATTTAGTTTAGTGCATGAAAATATTCAACCTACTCCCCGTTTTATTGCTATTTACACTACATATTCATGCACAGTCAATTTATGCTCCTGTATCAAGTAGAGTAATAGGAATGGGCGATGCTGCTGTTACTATGGGAGGCTACTGGGCTTCTTTTCAGAATACAGCAGGAATTACAACTACAGAAAATTTTGAGGTTGGTGCAACTTATGAAAATCGTTTTGGGTTGACCGGACTGGATTTTATGGGAGTCGGGGTGACCAGTGAAGTGCCATTTGGTTACCTTGCATTAAATGTATTTCGCTTTGGCGATGATATTTATAATGAGCATAAGCTTTCACTAGGGTATGCCACAAAACTAGGTATCGTCCAATTTGGAGGTAGAGTGAATTATCTTCAATATCAAGTGATGGACTTTGGATCCACTGCTACATACTCTGTCGATTTGGGGGGGATAGCTACTATAACCCCTCAGCTAATAGTGGGAGCTCAAGCTTTAAATATTACGCAATCAACTTTGAAATCTGGTGAAGAGCAAGGAGTCCCTACTTTGTTGAAGCTTGGAATTTCATACCGACCAAGGGATTATTTTATGCTTAACGCAGAAATTGAAAAAGACATTTTGAAATCCACTATTTTTAAAGTGGGTGCAGAATATAATTTGCTAGAAAAGTTTTATTTAAGAACAGGAGTCAATAGTGGATCATTTCAATCTTTTTATGGTCTTGGATTCCAATACTTGAGCTTTCACTGGGATTATGCTTTAAGCAATCATGCTGAAATGGGGTTCTCTCATAGTATTTCTATGCATTATAAATTGAGACAGAAATGAGAAGCCGATATTTTATAGGACTCATTTCATTAGTTTTGCTGCCATTCCTAGCAATATGCCAAGATGAGGAATTAGATTTAGAAGATTTTATTGAGCGTAACTTTTCGGTGCAGGATGAGAACACCAATTATGAGGATATTTACGAAGCTTTATTTCAACACTATCAATCTCCAGTAAACTTAAATACTGCCAATAGACAAGATTTACAGTCACTTCTTCTTCTGTCTAATCTCCAAATCAATGAATTTTTGAATCACAGAGCTACAGCGGGCAATCTATTAAGCATACATGAATTACAATCTATACCTGAGTTTGACCTCAAGATAATTTACGAAATATTACCATTTGTGACCGTTCGTGAAACTGGTTTGCAGGCGGACAATCGTCCACTTTTGCAACGGATACTGAATGAGAAAAATAATTACTTGATGGTAAGATCGGATAGGATCTTAGAACAAAAGCAGGGCTATATCGCCAAAAATGAAAGAGAAAGAAAGTATTTGGGAGATCCCTACCGAGTCTATACGCGCTTCAGAGTAAAACATACTGATGATTTTAGTATTGGGTTCACTACGGAAAAAGATGCAGGGGAGCAATTCAATTGGGACCCAGCTCGTGATCAATATGGGATGGATTATTGGTCGTTCCATGCTCAGTTGCAAAATCAAGGAAGGTTAAAAAATATTATTTTGGGTGACTACCAATTGCAATTTGGGCAGTCCTTATTATTTGGAGCTGGTTTTGCATTAGGAAAAGGAAGTCAAACTGTAGCTACTGCCAGAAGAAGTAATTTAGGAATTTTACCCTATACATCTGTTTTAGAAACAAACTTTTTCAGAGGAGTAGCAACTACATTCGAATTGAATGATAATTTGGACTTGACGACTTTCTATAGCTACAACCCTATCAATGGAAATATAGATTTGGATTCAGCAAGAAGTGCCGAAGAGTTCTTTACATCAATCAGATTAAGTGGTTTCCACAGGACGGAATCTGAACTTGCTGGAAAGAATGCTATTAAGGCTCAGAATTTTGGAGGTAATTTACTTTTTAATACCAAAAGTGAAAATTTGAATATTGGCTTGAATTATATACAAACGGTTTACGACCGGCCATATTTCCGGCAACCCAACAAGTATAACCAATTTGAGTTTGGAGGAACTCAAAACCAAAACTATGGGTTTTTTACCAATTATTATTGGCGGAATTTTCACTTATTTGGCGAAGGTGCTATAAGTAGTTCTGGTGGAATTGGGGTATTAGGAGGATTTATTGCTTCTGTCATGCCAAGTTTGCAGACCAGCTTTATCATTCGAAAATATGAACGGGATTTTCATACTTTCTACGGCACAGCTTTTGGAGAAGGAACTAGAAATATAAATGAACAAGGAATATATTGGGGATTGAAATTTCAGCCTTCTAAGAAATTGACTATGTCTGGCTATTATGATCGTTTCAGTTTCCCATGGTTGAGATTTAGAGCGGATGGTCCATCAACGGGTAATGAGTTTTTGGGAAGGATTGCCTATAGCTTCAGCAGACAAATAAAACTGTATGCTCAAGCGAGGGTGGAAAACAAAGAACGAAATGTGGAGCTTGAAGGTAATCCAAATCTCTACGGTTTAACTAATGCCGAAAAGCGGAATTACATTATCAATTTAGATGTCCGTCCGAAGGGAATAGTTTCTCTTAAAACGAGAGCTCAATTTAGTGAGTTTTTGCAGCTAGGTAATTATTCGAGCGGTATGGCATTGATACAAGATATAAATTTTGACTTTGGTAGATTTCGTCTGAGTACTCGCTATTCAATATTTGATACTGATGATTTTGAAAATAGGCAATATGTCTATGAAAAGGATGTTTTATATGCTTTCTCAATCCCTGCCTATCAAAATGAGGGAAGTCGTTCTTACGTCCTTTTACAGTATAAATTCTCAAAGAAATTACAGCTTTGGGCACGGTATGCGCAATTTCGATATGTTGATCAGTTTACAATTGGGAGCGGTAATGAAGAAATTGAAGGAAATACAAAATCTGAAGTTAAAGTACAGATGATGTTACGGTTTTAAAATATTTAATATGAATTGAATGGAATCATTTTAATTCATTAATTTGTAATAGTTACTAAAAATGTAAAAATGCGTTCAAGATATCAATTATTGATATTTGTTATTATCAGTGGCTTATCAGCTTGTAAATACACTACCCCTCCAGAAATGTTGACTGGGAAGTGGTATGTCGCCTCCGTGAAAGCAAATGGTCATGAAATGATCAACGAGTATTTGGATAACAATACACGTTATTTAGTTTTCAACGAAGAGGGAACTTATCAAGTCGGCTTGCTAGATTCTGTCAGCGAAAAAGCTTGGATGATAAAGCCTGATAAGAATGAACTGGTTATGATGCAAGGAAGCCCTTTTGATGATATAAAAACCTGGAAAGTTAAAGCGTCAGATGAATTAATCTACTTGACTGATAAAAAGAATCACTTCAATATCACTTTAAATCGGAAGAGAGAATTACCAAAAGTAGAAATTGCAGAGGAAAATGCACTTATTGGAAAGTGGGTAGTTGATAAGATTACAGTAAATGGCTATAACAATACTGATAAATACGCCTTTCCAAAACGCTGGATTGTACTAGCGGAAAATGGTCGGTTTTACAACGGAAGCGAGAAAGGGGATCAAAACGTAGGATTTTGGAGGGCCAATAGTTCTCTTACCAAAGTTAATTTTTATGATAATAAAGATCGTGAAGAGTCCTTTATAACTTTCAATATTGTAAATAATACCATCTGGTATGAAAAACAAAATGATAGTTATGATCAGCCAAAAGTGAGAATATTCTTCAAAAAGTTAGATTGATACTATTGGTTATCCACGATTTTATCCGACTATAACTTTTCAATAAAAAGTATCCTGTAATTATTAGATATTCGTCAAATACAAAATTTGATCATTATGAAAAGAATACTATTCTCACTTTCTGTGTTTTTATATGCACCTTTAGTCCTCTTTAGTCAGGTGAAACCGACTGATGCCGCTTCCATTCTGAAAGGGATTCAAAGTAGGAAAGCGTTAGCTGAATCGTCTGATTTGAAAAACTATCCTGCAAGAAATGTAGGCCCTGTAATACAGGGAGCAAGAATCGTAGACATCGCTGTAAATAAAAACAATTTAAAAGAGTTTTATATTGCATATGCTTCGGGTGGTCTATACCATACCCTTAATAATGGTATAAGCTTCAAACCTATTTTTGATAATGTGGGTGCACTGACTTTAGGAGATATTGCCTTAGCACCTAGTAATGAAAACATTATCTATGTCGGTACAGGAGAGAATAATTCGAGTAGAAGTAGCTATGCTGGTTCCGGAATTTATAAAACAACCGATAAAGGACGAACTTGGGAACACATAGGTTTGCCTGGAAGTCAACATATCGGAAGAATTGTAGTGCATCCTGAAGACCCTAACACAGTTTGGGTTGCTGCTATGGGTGGTTTATATTCTGATAATGAAGAGAGAGGAGTATATAAAACCATAGATGGTGGGAAGAACTGGAAGAAAGTTTTGTATGTGGATGACAAGACGGGAGCTATAGACTTAATCATTCATCCTCAAAAGCCTGATGTTTTATGGGCTAGCATGTGGGAGCGAAAAAGATATGCATGGAACTTTATAGGAAATGGCTCTGGATCAGGAATTTACACGACTGCTGATGGGGGTGAAAATTGGAATCTGTCAATGGAAGGAATGGAAGATGATAAATTTACAGGTAGAATCGGCCTGGATATTTCGCTGTCCAATCCTGATATTTTGTATGCACTGGTCGATTACCAAAAGGAAACTAAAAAGGAAAAAGCAGAAAAAGAAAGCTTATCAGCATCTGATTTCTTAGAAATGTCAGTAAAGGATTTTATTGCATTGAACGATGAAGAGTTAGATACATACCTAAAAGACAATAGTTTCCCTAAAAAGTATAATGCGGTCAATGTAAAGAAAGAAGTTAAAGCTGGAAGTTATAAGCCACAAGCATTGAGCGAATATTTAGGAGATGCCAATCAAGCGTTGTTCGATACCGATGTGAAAGGAGCGGTAGTTTACAAATCAGAAGACCAAGGCAAAACTTGGCAAAAACCGCATGATTATGACTTATCAGGAGTATATTATACTTATGGATACTATTTTGGTGAAGTAAGAATTGCAACGCAAGATCCAGAGACAATTTATGCATTAGGTGTCCCCTTAGTGGTTTCAAGAGATGGTGGAGAAACTTTTGGTCGAACAGATTCCATTGGAGGAGTTCACGCTGACCATCATGCCATGTGGATTAATCCTGAAGATGATGAGCATATTATTTTAGGAAACGATGGAGGTCTTTACATCTCTTATGATGGTGGAGCTACTTGGGATCATAAGAATAGTATGTCTGTAGGACAATTTTATACAGTTAATGTGGATATGGAAGAACCCTACAATATCTACGGTGGCCTACAGGATAACGGTACGATGGTTGGAAGTTCTCGTACAGTTCCTAACGTTAGAGGCAGATGGGAAAGTATTTTCGGCGGAGATGGGATGTTTGTGAATGCCGATCCAAGAAATAATGATGTCGTTTATGTTGGATATCAATTCGGTAATTATTTCCGAATTAATAGAGAGACTAGCGAAAGAATATATATTACTCCCCAGCATAACATAGGGGAAGATAGGCTAAGGTTTAATTGGAGAACTCCAGTAGTGATGAGTCATCATAATCCTGATATTATTTACATAGGTGCACAGAAGGTCTACAGAAGTTTAAATCAAGGCAACACTTGGACTGCGATTACAGGTGATTTAACTGATGGTGGGAAGGAAGGTAATGTTCCTTATGGTACTGTCACTGAGATTGCAGAATCACCACTTAACTTTGGAACAACATATTTTGGAACAGATGATGGGAACGTTTGGTTGCTTAAAGAAGGTCAAACTATTAAAAGTTTAAACAACGGTATTCCTGAAGATTTGTGGGTGAGTAGTATTCACCCTTCAAGTCATGATGAAGCTACCGTTTACCTCTCATTGACCGGTTACAGGCAAGATAATTTTAATAATTATGTTTATAAAAGTACGAATTATGGTCAAAATTGGACGTCTATTAGCGGAGACTTACCGCACGAATCAGTGAATGTCATTTATGAAGATACAGAAGTAGCAGGACTGCTTTATATTGGAACTGATCACGGACTTTATACAAGTTTCAATAATGGAGACAATTGGCAGCATTTGGGAGCTATACCTAACGTAGCTACTTATGATTTGGTAATTCATCCGAGAGACCTTGATTTGATAGTAGGTACGCATGGCAGAAGTATTTATGTAATGGATGTTGAGCCCCTACATAAAATTGTGCGTAATGCAGGAGATCATTTAGTGACTTTCGGCTTAGGCGATATTCGTTTCAGTAAGAACTGGGGCGAGAAGTCGCATCCCTATTCCAAAAAATATGTTCCCAATATGGAAATAGCAGTTTTTCATAATTCCGATAAAAAAGCCAACCTGAAAATTGAAGTATTGAATGAAGAAGGCAAAAGCCTAACTTCATGGGAAGAGGAATTATCTAAAGGCTATCAAAGTTTTCACTGGAATTGTAAAATTGAAGATGATTTCATTGCTAAGGGAAAATATAAATTGAAATTTGTTTTAGACAAAGAAGAGAATATGGAGTCATTTGAGGTGAAGTAATCATAAATTCTTAGGATATTGGAAAAAATGGAGTGACGCTTTCTCAGGAGAAGCTTCATTCCATTTTTTTATATCTAAATTTAAACTTACAATACCTGTTGTAGGAATGTTGTCTGGAAAGCCAGAAAGCAAATAATCAGCTAAATCATTTAAGCCTGGATTATGGCTGACTAAGATAAGACAATTTATAGCATTGTCAGTTTGCTTTATGAATTTCAATAATTTGGAATGACTGGCATGATAGAGATCATCATCAATTCTCAATGGAGTATTCAACACAGCCCGAAAAGCTCTTGCAGTGTTTTTCGCTCTTTCAGCTCCACTACTGATTATCAAATCAGCTTTTTGTGCTTTTGAAGAAAGCCATTGAGCCATTTTTGGAGCATCTCTTTTACCTCTATCGTTTAAAGGGCGGTCGTAATCTTTTAAATGTGGAAAATCCCAGCTTGATTTTGCATGGCGAACTAATAATAATTTTTTCATATAAAATTAATTTCCAACAATAGTAACAGAATTAATCAAAAAACGTATATTGCTTCAAATTTATAATTAATAACAATTTATTTTATGAGTACTGGAACAGTAAAGTTCTTCAATGAAGACAAAGGATTTGGATTTATTGTAGAAGACGAAACAGAGAACGAAATATTCGTTCATGTAAGTGGTTTAGAAGACGATATCGAGAAGAACGATAAAGTAACTTTTGAAACTACAGATGGTAAGAAAGGCTTAAATGCCATTGGTGTCAGAAGAGTATAATTTTAAGTAATTTATAGATTCTGAATGTAAAGCTGATTGGTCGCCAATCGGCTTTTTTTTTGTTCTATTTCCCTTTCCGAAAACAATTTTTTCCCCTTTATATTATTTATAGCTATAGATTTCAATTAATTTTGATTGAGTTAAAATATAGAATATATGGAAAATTTCAATATAGAATTACTTTCAAAAATATGTGAAACACCTGGCGCACCAGGACACGAAAAACGGATTAGAGACTTAGTAATTGAGGAAGTTAAAGCCTTGGTTGATGAAGTAGAGGTAGATAATCTGGGGAATGTTTATGCAATCAAGAAGGCTAAGAGTAATCCTGAGAGTAAAAAAGTAATGGTTGCAGCCCATATGGACGAGATCGGCTTTATGGTAACACACATAGATGAAAATGGCTTCCTCAGATTCACCACTTTGGGAGGATTCGACCCTAAAACCCTGACAGCTCAGCGTGTAATTGTGCACGGTAAAAAAGATGTGATAGGAGTGATGGGTTCTAAACCCATTCATGTGATGTCTACTGAAGAAAGGAATAAGGTATCCAAAACTACAGACTATTTTATTGACTTAGGAATGGGTAAAGAGGAGGTTGAGAAGATAGTTTCTGTTGGAGATGCGGTCACTAGAGAAAGGGGTTTAATTGAAATGGGGGACTGTGTTAATTGCAAATCTATCGACAACAGAGTTTCAGTCTTTGTATTAATTGAGGCTTTAAAAACGATCAAGAACCACCCCTATGATGTCTATGCAGTCTTTACAGTGCAAGAAGAGGTAGGGTTAAGAGGTGCTAATGTGGCTTCTCATAATATTAATCCGGATTTTGGAATAGCTTTGGATACTACGATCGCTTTTGACTTACCTGGTGCTCAAGCGCATGAAAAAGTAACTTCACTAGGAGGAGGAACGGCAATTAAAGTTCTAGATGCTATGACCATTTGCGATTATAGGATGGTAGAATTCATGAAGCAGACTGCCGATCGAAATAGTATTAAATGGCAACCGGAGATTTTAACTGCCGGTGGGACCGATACTGCAGGCTTGCAAAGAATGGGAAAAAATGGTGCGATTGCAGGCGCTATTTCTATCCCGACTAGGAATTTGCATCAAGTTATTGAAATGGCACATAAACAAGATATTCTGGATTCCGTTCAATTGTTAAATGCTTGTTTAGAAACACTTGACAAGTACAATTGGGACCATTAAATCTACAATTCATGAGAAATAATCTTTTTATACTACTACCGATACTTTTTTTTAGCTTTTCAGTTTGTGCTCAAGAAGACGACCCCATCAACATAACGGGTGTAATTTTAGATGCAGAAAATATGGAGCCGGTACCATTTACAACGGTTTTGATTGGTGCGGGTAAAAGCGGTACGGTAGCAGACAACTCGGGTTATTTTTCATTTTTAGCCTATCCTGGTGATACCATAACTTTTAGAAGTGTTGGGTATCAAAACTCAACTTTTATAATCCCCAAATTATTAGAGGGTAAAACATATTCCCTAATTGAATTGATGGTACGTGAAAATGTATTGTTGGAAGAAATTACAGTCTACCCTCTGCCTGATGTTGATTACTTTACTGATACAATTGTAAAGTCTGAGTTAACGGATGTTCAGAAAAGACAGCTAGATCGTTTTAAAAAGGATTTAAATGGTTTATTGCAGACCCAAAATGAGCAAAATGGTCCCTATTATGACCAATGGAGATATGCTAGGTTATATGAAATGACTGGAATAGTGCCACCCAATAATTTTTTAAACCCTATGACTTGGAGTAATTTTATTAGGGACTGGAAAAAGAATAGCGAGAAGTAGAACCTCTCGCTATTAGTGTCTTTGCTAGATACCTATCATCACAAAAGCCCCCCAATAAATAGGGTCTTTGTATTCATTGCGAATTTCTTTTTTGGCATCAATAAAGGCTTGTCTCTTGTCTCCAGTTTCTAACCATTTTTCATAGAAAGAAACCATTAGTTTCTGAGTTGCTTCATCGGAGACTTTAAAAAGGCTCATGACTAGTGTTTTAGCTCCCGCCACAAGGAAAGATCTCTGGAGTCCGAACACTCCTTCACCACCATGTACTTCACCGAGGCCAGTTTCACAGGCAGAAAGGACCACTAAATCAGTCTTATCTAAATTGAGGTTCATTGCTTCATAGGCGGTTAAAATGCCAGGCTCAATATTATAATTGTAGCGGGTTTTAGTAAGCAAATCTCCAGATCCTTTCAGCATTAAGCCCGTATTAAGCAATGGATTTTCGCTCATTTGATTATTCTCGAAACTGTTATCCTGCTTTCTATCCTCCTTTTCAGTAAAGAACCCATGCGTAGCGATGTGAAAAACTTTGGGGCTTTTCATGTCCTTTACTCTTTCTTCTGCTGCTTTTGTATCCAGATAGTTTGATGTGGTCCAACCGTTTTGTTCGAAAAGTTTTGTCAGGGCGTCTATCTCTATCTTAGTTCCAGGTAAATCACTGATTTGAGTGGCTCCAGACCGAAATTCACTTATGTACTCTTGTCTTGAAGCGAGGTAAAACTTGGGGTCTCCAAACAGTAATGCGGTTTTTTCATCCTGTGAAGTTTCGCTTGCATTCTTTTTCAGATACAAATCTTTCGTATTACTGACTAGCACTATGTTTGTTTTGTCTAATAAGTATTGCTGATTGCCAATTGGGATTGCTTCCAAGTTGATCTGGTTGTAAACCCCGTCAGGTGACAAATAGATTGTTTTATTGAGACCGACAGCCTTCTCAATTGGCTCCCAAAAGTTTTTATATGAAAAATTATCTTGCACTCGGAATTTGATGGCATTTCTATAGTTATTGAAAAACTTAGATTCCATATCGTTACCAGATTCCATCACTACGAATTCTGGTTTACTTTTTTCTTCACTTTTGAGGATTAGCATTAGATAAACTACTGAATCTGTTATATAATGATCGAAATGCCTGAATCTGACCATCTCAATGGCCACCTCGTTGGGCTGCAGGGTTTCTCGTATCTGCTCCCAGTTATAGTCTTGCTGTACAATTCCCTCACTGAAAAGTTCTGATTGCTGACTTAGTGATTTTTCGATTAATTCTACCTCTCTGGCCAATTGTGAAAGATTTATACCTTCACTTTCAAGTTGCTCCTTGCTCATTGAAATAGCGTTAGAAAGCAGCTCTTTTTTATCTAGCCAGTCGAAATACTGCGTCTTTAAGATGGAATCATTACTATTTAAAATACGTTCTCGCATTTTGATAGAACTGCTCAATAATAGTCCTTTTGTTTTTAGTGTATTGTTAAAGACCGTTTGTATCATCTCCGGATATCGGTCATGCATAGTCAAGGCCATAGTATTGAAATAGTCGTAATCATCTCTGATCGTATTCCAATATTTGGTTTTCTCTCTTTCACTTAAAGCTGGGAAATATTCTTTTATAAAGACGTTGTAATTTTTCATTACCTCTTCAATATACGTTTTAGCTTTTCTTTGATTCCCATCCATATAATAGACCTTGCTCATACGGGAGGTCGCTTTCACATATTCAGGATGTTGATCATTGAAGAATTTTTCATTCAGCTTTTGACTTTCTTTATATTCGCTCTCTGCAGCATTCCACTTTCTTTGCTTATAAAAGATGTCACCTCGTAAAATATGGATATCAGCAGCTTTGATATTATTTCTCCTTCCAGCTTTATCTTTCCATATGTCTTCCGATTGTTCTAAAAAGCTTAAAGCGTCTTCTAATTTATCTTCTGAAATGAAAAATCTTGCCATATCCTTTAGTAAATCAGCATACAAAGGACTTTTGGGAGAGAACCTTTTTCCAACAATAGTTTTAGCTTCAAACAGCAAATCTTCAATTTTTTGAGCATTTTCGTCTCCTTCGTAGAACAAAACAATAGCAAGCTTTGAAATGGATGTGGCAACATCTACATGATCTCTTCCAAATTGATTCTCTAAAACTGATATTGCACGGCTATAGAACTCTTCAGATTTATCATAGTCTCCTAAAGTTTCGTACAATTCTCCTAATAGGAGAATTGCAGGAGCATTTTTAGTAGAATTCTTGCCAAAAGTATTTTCTGATATTTCTAAGGCTCTTCTTCCTAATTCTTCAGTTTTAGTATAATCTCCCTTTATCAATTGCAACCTTCCAAAATCAACCATGGGTAAGATTAATTTTCTACTATCCTCTCCATATAGTTCTGTATTTCTTTCTAGAGCTTTAAGTAGAATTTTTTCTGTTTCTCCATATTTCCCTACTTTCAGATAAACGGAAGCTAGTTCTTGAGAAGCGAGTAGTGGATTATATTCAGGACTTGGAATTGTTCTGGAGTAGAGTTTTTGCGATAATTCTAATGCATCTTCAGCTTCATCGAAAAATCCTTTGATAGATAGTAGTTTCGCTTGCGTCTCTAGCGCCATGATATAATATACAATACTGAATTCGGTATCAAAATTCTGCAGAATACTAATGGACTCTGCAATATTAACTTCAGCTTTCTCGTATTCTCCGATTTTTATTTGCAAATCAGCTATTAGATTTAATTCTTTTCCGAAATCGATATCTTGGTTATCATATTTTGTTCTAGTGGCTAGAAGCGCTTCATCTAGCAAATCTGAAGCTTTCTCATAATCATCATCAATCTGATAGGTAGTGGCTAGGTGATTTAAGAGATTAACATATTTGTAGTGCTTGGTGGTGATTTGCTTTTCAATTTTTCCGTAGAATTCTTGATTGTAGATTTTTACAGCATCTTCGAATTTATCAGTGTGGTCGACCCAGTGGTGAGCAAGATCTAATTTGCTATAGGAAGTACTCACACTGGTATCACCATAAAGCATTGATTTAATGTCAATAATCTGATTAAGATAGCCTTCGGCATTTTGATAATTGTTTTTAGCTGAAGCTACTTTAACCAAGGTATTCAATAGTTCTATCCTAATGGGGTGATCTGCAGGTAATAGATTTTTATCGTCTGATAACTTAGCTGCAGCTTGCTCTAATTTTTTTATATCTCCTTTTCGAAGATCTGATTCAAATGATATTGTAGCTAACTTAACAAAGTGAGAGCTATTCTTATCAAAATTCGTTTTGAGAATTTTTTCTAAATCTTTGTAGAAAGCCAAAGCTTTTGAGATATTATTTTCTTTAATAGTATTGAGAACTAACTTTTCAAGATATTTAAGTGTGGATGGATGATTAGCACCATTGGCAGAGATGGAATAAATATAAGCATCACTGTAATAGCTAAACGGTAGCTCTCTAGTCCCATTCTCCTCTAGAAATTCTGCGAAGTAGTAGAGGTGGTCAGCAAAATATTTATTTCTTTTATTGAGCTTATCTTTTATCCAACTTTCCCCAGTTGAAAATGCAGAGTCAGCACGTCTGATTTCTCCTTTATGTCTCAATGCATTGCTTTTGAGCGTAATCATTCTTGCTGCATCTTCAAATCTTTTTTCAAGCTGCTTATTTTTTAAATTATTATCTTTATCAAGCGTTCTTTGTAAGTAAAATGCTTCTTCTTGGTTAATTAGTTTCAATGCTTTGTTATAGTCCCCAATTGCGATGAGTATTTCAGCTTTTTTGAGCTTTAGCTCGCTCAAATACAAGTCGTCAGCCGCATCGGAGTTTTGAAATAAGTCAATAGCTTGCTCCAAATAATCATAGGCTTTCACGTAGTTGCCATAATTAACCATATTTTGGGCAGCATCAATTAAATTGATTCCATGACTTATGGAGTTTTCGCCATTAGTTTTTTGGCTGATGGCTAATGCATCAGAATTGATTTTGTAGTAATCGTCAAACTGCCCTAATGCCCAATTGTACTTGGCCTGCTTGAGTTTTGCGACAGCTAAAAATTGATTTTCAGCACCAAATTTCTGGGTGCTTTTGCTTTCTAGTTTATCAACAAATTTTAAAGCTTTCTCAAATTTGCCCTGGTCAAACTTTTTTTCAGCTTTTTCTATATATTTATTGTACTTCTTTACGCTCTGCGCATTAGCTTGGTAGTGCGCAAATGCGAAAAAAGTTAATCCTAAAAACACTAGATTAAAAAGTCTTTTTGTAGTACCCATAACGATTGAATTATTACAATTTATTATAAGATAAAGATAATAAAAATATTTAGATTTTGGGTTGTTTATACCTATCTGTATTTATTAATTTTTTATAATTCTAGTTTTATTTTGACTATTTAAGCTTTTTAAATTTCAGATTACTAAACCTATTGGTGTAAAGAAGGATATCTTGGAAGTAGTGAGCTTTTACAATATGTTTGATTTTACTCGAATATTCTAATCCATTTTGATGACCGTTTACTTCCATAATATTACTAGTTTTGCATTGTGAATCGGAAAGAATGAAAGCCCAAGATTTTAAGGAGCATTTTAAACGTAATTATTTACTCGCATATCCAGTTGTATTAAGCCAGCTAGGGCATGTGCTGGTGGGTACAGCAGATTCAGTCATGGTGGGGAGAGTAGGAACAGAGGAATTAGCAGCCGTTTCCGTTGCTAATGCCGTGTTCAGTGTCACCATGATGTTTGGAATTGGGATTTCCTTTGGTCTTACACCTTTGGTTGCACAATCCGATGGAGAGGGAAATCATCGTTCTGCTATGCGCTTTATGAAGCATAGTTTTGTGATCAATCTTATTTTTGGGTTGCTTCTTTTTGGAATTCTACTTTTTGGGGGTTTTATACTAGATATATTAGATCAACCGAAAGAAGTGGTGGTATTGGCAAAGCCTTATTTGGCAATTATAGGGTTTTCTTTAGTGCCTTTCATGATTTTTCAAACTTACAAGCAATTTGCAGAGGGATTATCCCTTACAAAACAGGCCATGTATATTACAATAAGTGCCAATGTCATTAATATTGTGCTTAATTATATATTAATTTTTGGGAAATTAGGTTTTGAACCGATGGGTTTGGTAGGTGCTGGCTGGGCTACTCTTATTTCTAGAATTTTGATGGCTGTTGCAATGGCACTATTCGTGAGGTATTACAAGAAATTTGCAGTTTACTGGAAATATTTTAAAGTAATTATTTGGAATCCAATTTCTTTTAAGCAGTTACTAAATCTAGGTGTTCCTACTGGCTTTCAGTATATCTTTGAAGTAGGGGCTTTTGCTTCTGCTGCAATTATGATTGGCTGGATGGGTGCTGTTCCGCTTGCTTCTCATCAGGTTGCTATGAATTTAGCCTCTATCAGTTATATGATGGCTACAGGTATATCTGCTGCTGCTACTGTAAGAGTTGGGAATCAATTAGGTCAAAGAGACATACCGACTATGCGTATTGCCGCTTTCACATGTTTTTTGATGGCTGTGATTTTTATGAGTTTTACGGGTTTAGTATTTCTGGGTTTAAATGACTATTTACCCATGTTATATACCTCTGACCAAGAAGTAATTAAGATTGCCTCCTCTTTATTAATCATCGCAGCTCTTTTCCAACTCTCAGATGGAGTGCAAGTAGTAGGTTTGGGTGCTTTGCGCGGAATGGGCGATGTAAAGCTTCCAACTGTTGTTACTTTTATGGCGTATTGGGTGATTGGCTTACCAACTGGCTATTTATTAGCATTTACTTTTGGATTTGAAGAAAAAGGCGTTTGGTATGGATTGCTCACTGGCTTAAGTGTTACAGCTGTAATCCTATTTATTCGATTCAACAATAGGTCTAAAATACTAGCGTCAAAAATGAATCAAAGTATATCAGGATGATAGATCCAGCCTTCTTCTTTTGCTTTTAGCAAGACTTTTTTAGGGATATCGTTTTTAATGGTAGGAATTTCTTGATTCTTCCCACTGAAACCTAGTCCATAAAGAGCACAAATTACAGCATCCGCAATATCGCTTTTTTCTTTAGCGTCTTGAAAATAGTAGTCGAAGCCTTTGATTTGTTTAAAACTGTTCATCTCAAGTATTTTTTGGTAAACAGTAAAGATGGGGTGACTTTTCAGTTTAGTGCTTTTCAATAGTCCAGGATATACCTCTATAGCTCTTATTCTACTTTCTGCATCAAATGGTAATATCGAGAAATCAGCAAATTTCGCTTTCAATTCTCCAAGCACTGTAATAGCTACTGTGGCATTGCTGGTCAGAAAACTAAAAGAAGCACTTAAAGGCGTTTTGCCAAAATTATTTTTGATATATAAATCTGTTATACGCCATGCAATAGGATTTTCTTTCAGCTCACTTTGAACTGAATGGAAGATATTACACGGATTTTGATTAATGATTTCTTTAAATAAAATAGGGAATTGTAATGGAGCATCTATTCCTAAAATTATCTCATGAGAGTTTTGATAGAGATTTAAAATATTTTCAATTTCATTTTTTATTTGGAAAACATTCAATTTTGTTGCCTTTAAAAGTGTAATTTCGCTATTGTCATATTCCAAAACGCAAAGCCCATGATTTTTACCACTCCAACCACCAACATCCCACCCAATGGAAATTTCTTTATTTTTTAATTCTTTTGTCATTTGTTATTTTTAGGCTTTAAAGTATGCGATATTTTTTCAAGCAGATATACACAGTTTGGTGTGCAATTGTTTTTATTGTTTTACTGCTGCTGTTATATCCCTTTTTTCTGATCATTATTGCTAATAAAGCATGGCATAAACACTGTTATTATCTAAATAAGATTTGGGCTAATGTAGCTTTATTTTTAGTAGGCATAAAAACGGAAGTAGAAGGTATTGAGCAAATAAACGCTAAGAACCAATATGTATATTGTTCTAATCATTTCTCACTTTTGGACATAGTAAGCTTTGGATTTGCTCCTCAGTCGGTGGTTTATGTAGGTAAAAGCTCCTTGGCTAAAATACCTTTGTTCGGATATATGTTTAGCCAACTGCATGTTACAGTAAATAGAGCAAGTCCCACTAATGCTTATAAAGCCCTGCATAAAGCTATCGACAAGATGGGAGAAGATAGGTCTTTGGTAATGTTTCCGGAGGGAGGGATACTGTCTAAAAGAATTCCTGAAATGAGTAGGTTTAAGGATGGGGCTTTTAGAGCAGCTATTATGAAACAAATTCCACTTGTGCCTGTGAGTCTTCCAGATAATTGGATAATTTTGCCTGATACCAGAATTCCTTTGATTAGTAGGAAGAAAATGCGGATGATCTATCATAAGCCAATTCCTACAAAAGGACTCAATATGGAAGATATACCGGCGTTAAAAACAAAGGTTTTCGATATCATTTCAAATGAATTAAAAAACCAGCAATAGGATGAGCATTAATAAAAAAACATTGGAGAAGATAGCCCATTTGGCGCGACTTCAGTTTGATGAAAAATCTGAAGAAAGAATGCTGAAAGATTTGAATAATATGCTTTCTTTTGTGGAGAAATTGCAGGAGTTGGAAACAGATCATATAGAGCCTCTGCAATCTATGACATTTGAATCTAACCAATTGAGGGAAGATAAAGTCAAAGGGCAAATCACGCATGAAGATGGTTTGAAAAATGCTCCAAAAAAGGATGATGACTATTTTAGAGTGCCTAAAGTAATTGAATAAGAAGGAAATGAATAAATTGAATTTTTGGAAAGACTGGAGTGGGAAATACAGGAGCATTTATCAGGTGCTCCTTTTTGTTTTCTTTTTATCCCTTGTTTATAGTTTTTATTCTCAATACAATAGTGATGATATTGCTTTTCCAAAGGAAGTGGCTCGAAAAACCCAAAGCATCGAATTGTCACTGCATAATGTGCAAGATTTTGTTTTTGATTTACAGGTGCCAGCACGGACATATATTATATTTCAATCATTTCTTTCGTTAGATGCAGGCTTCCAATTGAGTGGTACCTATCTCTTAATAGCCGTCATTTTTTGTTGTTTTAGTATTATGATGACAGCAGCTACCTACCTAAGCAGATGGTGGTTTATTATTTTTCAGTCTGTCTTTGTCGTCTGGATTATTACGCTCAAGCTTCAGTTCTTGAATATTTTTGGTATCGATAACCAGCTATTTACATTTTTATTTGTAGGCTTATTTCTTGTTACGGGTTACTATTTCCAAGCATTTAAAGAAGATGCCGGCCTATTTCAAAGATGGCTCAGTTTTGCGTTGTTATTAATCGCATTGCTCTCTCTTGTGATCATGGGATCTAGAATTGAAGCGCCAGTTGTTTTTATGGCTCACCACGGAATTATAGTCCCCGTAATCTTATCTATCATTTTTATATTCAATGTTGCATATGACATTATACTACATATTCTCTATTTATTAGCGGCAAAAAAGAATGAGGATGGCAGTTCAAATCTTCTTCATTTTATTGTGATAACCATGCTTTACCTAATCTATGTCGGCCTTACTTTTGCAAAGAATGATAATATGATTGATATAGAGATTGTGTATCTAAATGAATTTGTATTATTTGCTGTGTCCGCTGTTTTAGGTATTTGGGGCTTTAAAAAGAGAAGTGAACTAGTTAAAAAGCAATTGATTTTTAGGCCGTTAGGAGGTTATGTGTATTTAGCTCTGGGAATAATGGCCTTTTCCGTGATGACTTGGATCTTTAGGAATGGAAATGATCCGCTGATGGACACTTTTGAAGATATGATCATCTTCTCGCATCTTGGTTTTGGAGTTTTGTTTTTCTTTTATGTCCTGTATAATTTTGTAGCACTATTAAAGGCAGGACACGGAATCTACCCAGTGGTTTTCAGACCTGTCAATATTCCTTACAATCTTGTGAGAGCAGTAGGTTTTGGAATTGTAGTCGTTTTGATTTTAAGAGTTTCTTATTTGCCATATTATCAAGCTATATCGGGTTATTATATAGGACTCGCTGATTATTACGCTTACATTGGAGAAGAAGAGAAAGCTACGACAACTTTTAAAGTAGCGAGACAGTATGCTAAAACCTCCCACAAGCATAATTTTGAACTCGGTAAAAGAGAATATGATGCTAAAAATTGGGTTAAGGCTTCAACCTATTTTTCGCAAGCTAATTTTAAAAGACCAAGCGTGCAATCCTACTTGAATAAGGTACAAGCACAAATCAATTCAGACCTTATTTTTGAAGCATTATTTTCGTTAGAGGAGGCTCAGAAGGATTTTCCTGACAATTCCTATATTTTAAATATGAAAGGATTGATTTTCGAAAAGTTAAATCAAGCAGATTCATCTTTTATTTATTTTGATGCTGCAGAAAGAGCAGCTAGTCGAGGAGAGACTGCGGAGGTTTCTGCTGTAAATCGTCTAGCACTGTTTGCCAAGAAAGGTATAGATGAGGATTTACCAGAACAATCTGAATTAAATAATAAATCTGTTGCGTATCAAACCAATTATTTGGCTTTAGCCAATAGAAAGAGAGATTTTATTGATAGTATTAATGTAGAAGCTAATAAAATACCTCAAGTGTTAACCTATAATGACTTTTCATTTTTATTTAATCTGACATTAAATAAGTCATTGGGTCATCAAGATTTTGAGTCAGATTCTGTTAGCTGGTTAGGAAATTTACCAGAGAATAAAGAATTTGATAAATCTTTAAAATATGCCACTTCATCAAGATTAAATTATGCAGGTAAGATCAAGGAAGCGTATGGCTTGATATATGAATTGGAGAATGATAATATTTCAGACGCCGGTTTTTATTATCTATTGCATGGCTTGTGGTTGCTGGAACAAAAGGCCTATACCAAAGCAGCCGAGCATTTTGCACAGGCAGCTGACTTGAAAATGAGCAAAGCAAATACTTACCGCACTATTGCTTTAATTTTAGATGAAAGATTGTTTGAAGCTGCTCAAGTTTATGAAAAACAGTTAGATACAGAGTCAATTTCTATCCAAGTCTTAGAAAATGATCCGCTTTATCAATTTTTGAAAGGAAATTCAACACTTTTACCTGCTAGTTTTCAGTATTTATGGTTGAAAACGAATTCTTCATTACAAAAAAAGGAGAAGGATTCAATTAAAACTCAATTGGAAGGTTCCCCTTTCTTGACATTATTGAAGCTAAATGAGGGAGAAGCGCTCATCAATAAAGCTAAATTTGGTCAAGCCAAGCAGCATTTGCAGGCCCTCAAAATTTCTAAGGATGAAGAAGGTTTGCTTATATATCAAAACAATTTATTGGCTTTATTGGCTGCAGTGACTCAGGATGATAAATTAGACGAAGAGGTTGATGAAAACATATTACTAACCTATCCCTATAATTATGAGTTAGTATGGAAAGCATACCAGAAACTTCAGAAAGACCCAAATGCTCAGGCTCATGATATTATGAAGCGGCTAGGGCTGGAAAATCCATTTTTTGAATCAGCAGTGTTGTATAGTGCTCAGTATTTTAATGAAAATAATGAGCCTGAACAAGCCTACGAAATTTTAGTCCAAGCTAGTCGTTTAAATTCGGAAAGTGTAGAACTATTGAAAGCGTATACTTTTCAAGCATTGAAATTAAATTTGACGAATTATGCGGAAGATTCATACAAGGATTTAGCTAAGTTATTAACAATGGAAGAGTGGGAGGAGTTTTCTGATAAATATGAGACTATGAAGGAGCAAATGGAACAAAAGCCCTGGTAGTTTCCGTTTATCACAAATCAATTGTGTAAACCATACTTCTGAATTAAATTTTCATCTTAAACTATCAATGAATAATAAAATTAATGGGACAATCTGTAATCCAAACCAAAGACATTGCTAAGATATATAAAATGGGAACTGAGACAGTGGAAGCACTGAAGTCAGTAACCATTAATATTGACAAAGGAGAATATGTTGCTTTTATGGGACCTTCTGGTTCTGGTAAATCAACCTTAATGAATATTATTGGGTGCTTAGATACACCAACGAGAGGTCAATATCAGTTAGCAGGGCAAGATGTAAGTGAGACCTCAGAAAATGATTTAGCTGAAATCCGAAATAAAGAAATAGGGTTTGTATTTCAGACTTTTAATTTACTACCACGCCAATCTTCTTTAGAAAATGTTGCTCTCCCCTTGGTATATGCTGGTTTTAGTAAGTCCCAAAGGGAAGAAAGAGCGTTAGAAGTTTTAACTAGTGTTGGATTAGGAGATAGAGCCTATCACAAACCGAATGAACTCTCTGGTGGACAGCGTCAGCGGGTAGCCATTGCCAGAGCTTTAGTGAATAATCCTAGTATTATTCTAGCTGATGAACCAACAGGAAACCTCGATACTAAAACATCATACGAAATCATGGAATTATTTCAATATTTGCATGATCAAGGAAATACTATTGTTATGGTAACTCATGAGGACGATATTGCGCAATATGCTCATAGAATAATCAGGATGCGAGATGGTCTAGTGGAAAGTGATAACATCAATGAAAACATCACGAGGGTTGGGGTGGAACCTGCCTAATTAGGCTCCTGAAGATTAGTTGATTTTTCGGATCAAAAGGAGAGGTGGTTAAAATATTTTAGAGGCTTTAATTTATTTTTCTGAAGTCAATATTTCTCACTATTATTCGATCTAATTCTACCTATATTGTTGTAAGTCAAATTGAATAAATTTAGATTTGAGAATGAGCGAAGTATCCTATCCAATAAAATTGTTAATTGCTGATGATCATGAGATTCTAGCAAGTGGAATGTCATCTATACTTTCAAAGCAAGAAGAATTAACTATTCTAGACACTGTATCAAACGGTCAGGAAGTACTAGATTTTTTAGCGGATCATGAAGTAGATGTAGTGATAATGGATTTGAATATGCCTGTTTTAAACGGTATAGAAGCCACTGAAATTATTAAAAAGAAATTTCCTAAAACAAAAATTTTAATACTGTCCATGTTTGATAGAGAAGGCTATATTCAAAATGCATTGGATGTAGGAGTGGATGGATATGTGTTGAAGAATGTTAGCGAAAGCGAGATTCTTTCAGCAGTGAAGAGGATAATGGAAGGAAAAACCTACTTCTCTCAGGATGTAATGGCTAAAATGGCTATGAAAATGCGCGTTTACGGGGAGTCAGAGGGAGGAGTGAAATTAACGGATACAGAACGCAAGATCTTACAGCATTTAAGCGAAGGGGATACATCAGGAGAGATATCTGAGAAACTCGATTTAGCACCAAATACAATTACTTCCTATCGCAAATTACTGTTGCAAAAATTTGAAGCAAAGAATGTTTCTCATATGGTGAAAATGGCTTTTGAAAAAGGCTATTTAGGTTAAGACCACAAGAACTACTCAAGAAATGAAGTATTATATCATTGCCGGTGAACGTTCTGGAGATCTTCATGGCAGTAACCTCATTAAAGCACTAAAGTCAATACAGCCAGATTCAGAAATTCGCTGTTGGGGAGGAGATGCAATGGAGCATGCTGGTGGTGATTTAGTGGTCCATTACAGGGAGATGGCCTATATGGGCTTTTGGGAAGTAATCAAGCACCTTGGAGCTATCCGCAAAAAAATTCAATTTTGTAAAGACGATATTTTAGATTTTAAACCCGATGCCATAATTCTGATCGACTATGCAGGCTTTAATATGAGGATTGCCAAGTTTGCTAAAGCATACCATATTCCAGTTCACTATTATATTTCTCCAAAAGTATGGGCCTGGAATCAGAAAAGAGCTTATAAAATTAAAAAGAATGTAGATTATATGTATGTCATCTTACCATTCGAAAAGGAATTTTATCAAGGTTTTGATTTCAAGGTTGATTACGTGGGAAATCCACTTCTAGATGCCATTCGTGATTTTAAACCAAATCAAAAGTTCGGCTTTAAAGACCAAAATGTAGTAGCTGTATTACCTGGTAGTCGCAAACAGGAAGTGGAACACATGTTGGATAATTTGTATAAAGTGACACAAGCATTTCCTGATGAGCATTTTGTGGTTGCAGGTGTGAAAAATTTGGATAAATCACTGTATTCAAAAGTGAAGAATCAATTAAATGTGAGTTTGATTTTTGATGAAACCTACGATTTATTATCCAATGCCAAAGCCGCTTTAGTAACCTCAGGAACTGCGACTTTAGAGACTGCCTTATTCAATGTACCAGAAGTGGTGGTCTATAAAACCGGTACAATATCTTATGCCATAGCCAAAAAGGTAGTGAAAGTAGAGTTTATATCACTAGTAAATTTAATTCTGCAAAAAGAAGCCGTTAAGGAATTGATACAGGAAAAATTTACTTTAGAAAATTTAGTTGTTGAATTGAAAGAGATACTACCCGGTGGAAATAAAAGGGCTCAGGTCTTAAACGATTATCAGGTTTTAAAAGACATGATGGGAGATGAAAACACCTCCCAAAAAACAGCGGATTTGATTATTCAAAGGAGTTACAATTCATAATTAGAGTTGGTTCCCCCTAAAGAAGTCTGCAACCTCCATTCTTTTTTTACCCTCTGGCTGTATTATTTTTAAAGCCAAAATCCCTGGGTTACATTGAATATGGAGGTGATTTTTATTATCAGTAATCAATTTTCCAATTTCTCCTGTTGAATCTTTATCAATTATAGAGGATTCATGAATTTTATATTTTTTATTGTTAATTATTGCCCACGCAGTAGGGAATGGATTTAGGCCTCTAACATAATTATAGAGCTTTTCTGCGGGTTCTGTCCATTTCAACTCAGTATTCTCTTTAAACAGCTTAGGGGCATGCTTTAACGTTTGGTTTTCATTCTGCTGGTGTAGCTCATAATCCCCAGTTTCAATAGCTTCTACTGTTTTTAATACCAATTCGGCCCCTTTGTCCATGAGCCTGTTATAGACTGTACCTGTTGTATCACTAGGGGAAATAGGCTCTTTTTCCTGCATAATAATACTTCCCGTATCTATTTCATGTTTGAGAAAGAAAGTTGTCAATCCCGTTTCGGTTTCTCCGTTCATTACAGCCCAATGAATAGGGGCCGCACCTCTGTACTGTGGTAGGAGGGAGGCATGTAAATTGAAAGTACCAATTTCCGGCATTGACCAGACGGCTTCGGGCAGCATTCTAAATGCGACTACTATTTGTAAATTGGCCTCAAGACTGGCTAATTCTGCTTGAAATTCAGGATCTTTCAAATTATTGGGTTGCATGATTTTAAGGCCAGCCAACTGTGCATATTCCTTTACAGGCGATTGTGACAGCTTTTGTCCCCGGCCTTTGGGTTTGTCAGGAGCGGTGATGACAGCTGCGATATCATAATGGTTTTCTACTAATATCCTCAAAGAGGGCACCGCAAAATCCGGGGTACCCATATAAACGATGCGTAATTTCTTCATAGACTACAAAGATAAAAATATCGGCTGAATTCTGTCGGAAATCAAGATTCAAACTGCAGAAAGACAATCATGCCATCTTAGATTTTAAAGAATTTTGTTCATCTGATTTCTGTTCTTCGCTATGGTCTTCTTTTACAGGAATAGTCATCACCACATTAATACCTTTGCCCGGTTTTGAATTGAAATAAACGGCACCGCTTATGGTATTTACTCTCGCATATATGCTGCGCATACCCATTCCGGAATCAACCACATTTTGCACATCAAATCCTTTTCCGTCATCTTCGTAAAACACATTAATTTCTTCTTCTGCTTGACTTATTTGTAGCGTGATGCTTTCTGCTTCAGCATGCTTAATGGTATTATTAATTAGCTCCAATGCAATATGATAGATATTACGTTCCACTTCTAGGGGTAGCCTTGCTTGAAGTCCGTAAATTGCGAGCTCTGCTTTTATTTTCTCTGCTTCATTGATAGTTCTGACCATATCTTTAAGCGCTGTTTCAAGGCCAAAGCGTGTTAACATATCAGTGGAAAGATTATGAGAAATTTCTCGCGTTTCTTTAATGGCTTCATTAATATTATCCAATAATTTACCCTTCAGATTGGAGGCAGTTTCATTTTGTTCAGATTGGAATAATAATTTGATGGAAGATAATCTTGCACCTAGTCGATCGTGTAAATCACTGGCAATTCGGTTTCTTTCTTCCTCTTGACCATGCATCATAGCATTAAGTTCCTTCAGCTCTTGCTCAGTCTTCATATTGGAGATTTCCTCATTCTTTAGTTTTTTCAGATAGTCCTGCTTTTGAAGGAAAAACCAAATAGTGGAGATAATTAAGACCACTAGAGCAATGCTTAAGCCTAGGAAAAGATTTTTTTGAAAGTTTTTTTCAGCAATCGCCAACTGTTGTTCCTTTATTTCTGCTTCTTTCTTTTCGGTTTCATATTTGGTTTCCAAATCTTTCACTTCCTGCATTTTTTCGCTGGTTGAAAGAGAATCTCTCAAATGATTATATTCCTGAAACAGTACAGAGGCTTCTTCTACAGCCCCGATTCCCATTTTTGCTTTTACCATATTAGAATAGAGATTCATTTTTCTATATTCATCTCCTAATGTGGTTGCTATTTGAAGACTTTTCTCATACTGTTCAAGACTCTCTTTATATTTTTTCTGTTTAAGCAAAATATTTCCTTTGGCCATGAATGATTTTGCTAATCCTTCTTGATCATCTTTTAACTCTTGACGCAATTCAATTGACCTTTCATAACTGTTCATAGCTGCTTCAAGGTTATCTTTTGATTCGTATAGAAAACCAAGATTATGATACAAGAAAGACATACTAGAAGAGTCATTAATTGCCTTGAATGATTCCAATGAATTCAAATAGTAGTGGATTGCAGAGTCGTAGTTGAAATATTCTCCGTCTTTAGAAGAAAAAATCACACCAATATTCATATTGATAATTGCCGATCTAGTATCTTTTCTTTCTTTGGGGAGCAATTTCTGAGCTTCTTGATAGTAGGAGAGAGCCAATTTTAAATCTTCTTTAATATAGTAATTCGCTAAATTATTGTAATTCCCCACTAACCCATCCTTATTGTTTATGCTTTTATTTATTTTTATCGCTGTATATAAATAATTCAAAGCATTGCTTTTATCATTTTTGCTCAATGAAATTAAGCCTAAATAGTTATTTGTTAGTGCTAACCCGATTGAATCCTGGCTTTTGAGAAATAGATTTTTTGCTTTAACGAAATAATGAAAAGAGGAGTCTAATTGATTTTTATTTCGTAACTCTTTTGCCTGATCAAAATAGGCATTTTCAGTTTCTTGTGAATAGGAAACTCCAGATTGGGAGAAGATTAGCACTAAATGGAATAAAAAAAACCTCATCATCGTATAAATTTACAATAATGAGGCAGGAAATAAAATTTATTTCTATTCTTCAATTTCCTTTACATCAGGCTCAGAGCAACCTGTACAATCTGTTGTATCCATATTAGGCTCTTCAATTAATTCACACGCTGAAAATGTGAAGATTGCTGCGATTACTAATGCGTACTTAATTGTTTTTAAAGCTTTCATATTATTGTTGTTAAGTGTTTTCGTTTTTAAGATAACACAATATTAGGGGTATTTAAATTGCTGAGAAACACCTGTTTAGGGGTTTATTAAATTATTTTGCAGGTATATTTTACTTTTGCATTCAGGATAATGCCAGAAGAAAAGGGGTGTTTTTTTTAAAAAATGGTGGTTTTTACTGCTTGTTGATAAACGTAGTGTAGTAGATGCTAAAAATGGCATTTTCAGTGTAAGGTGCTGATAAAATGTTATTTAATAAGAGTTTAAGGCTATCGTGGCTTGAATAGAAGAAATCCTGCAGTCGGGTCTAGTATATCCAAAATGTAGAATTAGTACCCTAGAAAGGGGGTTTAAAATACCCTATTTATAGTTTAAAATACCCCTTTTATGGTGTTTTTTAAGAAGTTCGCTTATACTACCTTTGAAATGTCGTTAAGGAATAATGCATTGCGCATTCAACCAAGACCTTTTTATATATTTAACGACATCACCCGATAAGACGGGACATTTTAAAGTGATAATTAACTTCTCCCCTATTGTTGTTAAAGATCATTTGTTCCGTCTTTGAGGGTTTTTTTAGTTTAAAAACACTAATAGAATACTTATGTAAATAGGGATTATTTGACTTCTAAACCTTTCGCCTATGAGCTTACCCAAAACCTTTGATAATCCGTACTTTCAGCCTAGGCATCAGATTCTCCATGAAAAAATGAACCCAGTTTTGAAAATGTTATGTGAGCTCTCTCAAGCTTCGCAGTCATTTTTAATATTGTGGGAAGATGATTACCATCAACTTTATGATTTAGAAAAAGAAGCTCATTTTCATTTGAATATTGATCATCAGATTTTTAGCGTTAGATTTTCGAAACTCAATCAGGAGGTAATTTATGTGCCTAATTTGAAATTCCATACGTTATTCCAAAATATATCGTTTTTCAAATCGTATACCGATAATGAGCAATTACTTATTTACCCTATTCTGGACCGTAATAATAAAGTGAAAGGAATAGCTGGAATTGTTTTAACCCAAGTTATTGATAGTGCTTTTGACCAATTGATGAAGCATATGGATTCGATTGGAACATATCTTAATCATTTATATCTTGATTTTTTTGATAGCCAGAGGAGAGAGTTACCGGGCTATCTGAATATGGAAAACTTGCCTACTTCTTTTTTTGAATTTGAAGTAGATGCAGATCAGGAGTTGCACTATAATCATTTTAGCAAAAACTTGATCAGGAAGCATCCCGGCTTCTCAAATGATTGTTCTGCTGAGAAGAGAGTAGCTAATGTTTTAAGTATGCCAATTGCTGATTTTTATTCTTTGATTCAAAAAATACGAGATAATCAGAGCATGGAGTATGTCTATTCTTGTTCAAATAATTTGGGAGAAAAGAAATATTTTATCGTTAGGCTCCATATTTCGCGAGTGCAAGAGGGGAGGTACCGCTGCTTAGGTGTGCTTGAGGATTTTACCATTCAAAAAGCCTATGGTAGTGTGTTAGACCAAATGATTTTTGATATCTCCCATGTGATGCGTAGGCCTGTCGTCACCATGAAAGGATTGACCAATTTGATTGATATAGATAAATTTGAAAAGGATGATTTACGGCATATTGCGGAAAAAATTAAATCCGTTTCAGAGGAAATGGAAGAATATATAAGAGCAATGTTTAAGATATATGAAGCTAAACAGGAAGCCATATATCATTTGTGATTTGTACCAATAGTCCGGAGCAATTATTAACTGCTCCGGACTTTCTTCTAAATGATCTCTAACTCTTTCCCGACTTTCGTAAAAGCTTCAATCGCTTTATCTAAATGTTCTTTGTCATGTCCAGCAGATAATTGTACTCTAATTCTTGCCTGCTCTTTGGGCACGACAGGGAAGAAGAAGCCAATAACATAAATCCCTTCTTCCAGAAGTCTATCGGCAAATTTCTGTGATAAAGCTGCATCATAAACCATAATGGGTACGATTGCAGAATCTCCATCTTTTATATCAAAACCTGCTTTTTTAATATGGTCTTTAAAGTAGTTTATATTGTCTTCGAGTTTATCTCTCAAAGCAGTAGAACCACTCAATAAATCAAAAACTGCTATTGAAGCTCCTACAATTGAAGGAGCTAGTGAGTTAGAGAACAAATAAGGTCTTGATTTTTGTCTTAACATATCAATTATTTCCTTCCTACCAGAAGTAAATCCTCCCATGGCTCCACCTAATGCCTTTCCTAGTGTTCCTGTAATGATATCTACTCTTCCCATTACATTGTTGAGCTCGTGAGTTCCTCTTCCAGTCTTTCCTATAAAACCTGTTGCGTGACAATCATCCACCATCACTAAAGCATCATATTGTTCAGCTAAATCACAAATTTTATCTAATTGCGCTACATAACCGTCCATTGAGAAAACTCCATCTGTTACAATGATCTTACTTTTTGCATCTTTTGCTTTTTTCAACTGTTCTTCCAAATCAGCCATATCATTGTTTTGATAGCGGTATCTTGCAGCTTTACATAGCCTTACCCCATCAATTATAGAAGCATGGTTTAATGAATCTGAGATGATTGCATCTTCTGAACCTAAAATAGGTTCGAATACTCCACCATTTGCATCAAAAGCAGCGGCATAAAGGATTGTGTCTTCCGTCCCTAAAAAATCTGCTATTTTTTGCTCAAGTTCTTTATGAATATCCTGTGTACCACAAATGAATCTCACAGAAGACATCCCAAATCCATGAGTGTCCAAAGTGTTTTTTGCGGCTTCCAGTACTTTTGGATGAGATGAAAGTCCTAAATAGTTATTAGAACAAAAATTTAAAACTTCTTTCCCTGTATCAGTTTTAATTGAAGCACCTTGTGGAGTGGTGATAATTCTTTCTTTCTTATAAAGCCCGTCTTTTTCAAGCTGCTCTAATTCGCCTTGTAGTCTTTTCTGAAGTTCTCCGTACATATTTGCTGAAATTTTTTTCTTTTCACAAAGATAAGGGTCATTAAATCAAACCCCATCAAATCTAGGGAAATTGCTCCCTCTTAATTAAAAATAGCATTCGCGCTATATCGTTGTAGCATTTTTACGGAAAACCAATCAAATAGATGTATGATAGCTCCAGAACTACGTGAGAAATTTGATTTTTCTAAGTAAGATAAACTAAATAACCTTATATAAGGATTTGATCCCCAGCTTTATGGTATTTATAGCTAATTTATACTAAAGTAATGTTTTCCAGTTATGCAATTTTTCTGGGGGTTCAAGAGAAAGTAAATTTGTATCATGTTTCAAGATTTGCATCAAAAGTTGAAGAGAAATCAAAATTACTGTTTACCCGTTGAAAGAGGGATGGAAAGGGATTTTTTAAGCTTTACTGATTTTTTTGAAAGTGGTAAAGATCCAATGTTTATCATAGACCTGAGATCTCATCAATATTTAAATGTAAATCAACAGTTTGTAAACAATCATAACAAATTTGACAGCTTATTGTCAAAATTTGAAGAAGATATCGAAGGTGAAATTGAACTTCGCTCACTGCAATTGAGTCACGGCAATCAAACGTTTTTATTCAACCCTATTTTTCAGACACAAGGAAAAGCACTAGTTCAAGTGTTGGAGTTAAATGAACTAAATAGTGCTGCTCGTGATAGTGGAAAAAAATTAATCGAGCATCCATTCGTAGATATGTCGGTTAATAGGGAATTATTAAATAAATTACCTCTAGGTTTAATACACACTAATCGTCAATTTGAATCTATCTGGATTAATAAAAAGTTTAAAAGTTTGTTTGGACGTGAAATAGAGAAAGACTTCAATTTTATTGATGCTATCTATGTTAAGAGTATCTCTCAATTTTGGGATAAGATTGAAACATTGAATGAGGAAGGAGGGCAGGTAAACTTTTCATTTGTGATCCATAATCTTAAGAAATCAGAGGAGGTTTTTATCAATGCTTCCGCTATTGCAGTAGGGAAGAAGCATCACTTGGAAGAGGGATTTATTTTCATCTTAGAAGATAAGACTGAAAACATGCATTTCTCCGAAGAGATCACAAAACAAAATCTAGCCTTGAATCAAATAAATCATGAATTAGATAAATTTCTCTACAGTGTTTCACATAATATTAGAGGACCTATAGCTTCATTAGAAGGCTTGCTCAAGGTGATTGAAATCTCTGATGTACAAACAGTTAATGAGTTGAAACATCATTTGAGGCTTAATTTAAGATTATTGAATGGCTTTGTTAGTGATATTAGTAATGTAGCTACCAATATTCACACTCATGTTAATTTAGTAGAAGTGAATTTAAGAGATGTATTGGAGCAAATGGTTTTTTTCGTTGATAATATTTACGATGTAAAGCCTAAATTGAATATTGATATTCCTAATAATTATTTCGTAAGGACTGATGCTGACCGATTTGGGATTATTTTAAAAAGTTTGTTGAAAAATAGTTTTCAATATCGCGACACTAGAAAGGATCAATTTGAAATTAGTATCAAAGTAACTCAAAACGAGGATTTCCATTTAATTGAAATTACTGACAACGGAATAGGAATTTCGGAAAAAGTAAAGCCCTATATTTTTGATATGTTTTACCGGGGAACAGAGCTTTCAAATGGAAATGGTATGGGGCTTTATAATAGCAGGGAAATTTTAAAGAAAATCGAAGGTACTATGAATATTGAAAGTAAGGAAAGGGAATGGACGAAAGTTAAAATATACCTACCAACAAAAGTTTAATTATTTCCTACCTCAAAATTTTAAAAGCCTCATTGGGATTTTTAACCAATGAGGCTTTCGTATTTCTTGCTTGGTTAGTTACCTAAAACGTAGTAGATACCGAATGTAGGAGCAAATGTATTAATCCCTAATGTTAAAGAATTAGATACAGTGGTGGTATTACCAATTGCCGGTGTAACAGAGGTTCTCCCGAAAGAAATCATATTTAATTCAAAATTAAAACCAATCTTTGATCCTGGTGTATAAAGAATTCCAGGATTTATTCCTAGGTTAAACACTGACCTGTCGCTCACTTCTGTTTGGTCATTACCATCGATAAATGTTGATCCTCCAAAGCCAAATCCGATTCGTGCAGCACCATACAGATATACATTTTCAGTTAAGTCTACATAATACCTAGCTTCTGGACTAATTGAAAGGGTATTTGTCCTTGTAAAGTCATTCTCGCCTAAATTATTCCTTTGAGTGGTGAATCCGAGAGCACCACCAACTGAAAGGTTTTCACTGATAAAGTATTGTGCATTTGGCGATATAGTAAAAAATTGAAAATCAGCGTTTTCAAAAATTTGAAATTGTGCAGTTCCTCCAACTAGTATATTCCCGCTACCCAGCTGAGAGTAGGCTTGTTGTGAGAAAAATAGAACAAATAAAATTAATAATTTACTCTTCATAATTATATGTCGTTTAGTTGATTTACAATATTAACTGAAAATGATCAAATATATTGTTAAAAGTATTTTTATGCATAAAAAAGCACAAATCAAGTCATTGATTTGTGCCATAAAAATAAAACTCACGGAGTGGATTATCGAATATTTAAACCAAATCCAACAGAAAGTGTATTGTACTTTTGGATAGTGTAATCGATATTTAAAGCTAACACCCAAAGTATTTTTGCTCTTGCACCAATTGTGAATCTGGGGCCACCGCTGCCATCGAATGTTAAATCAATAGGGTCTGTCACAGTATAAGTTTCATTGTCTCCAGAGAACTCATAGTCACCTTTCATTGCAAAATTTGAACGAACAATATTAAATCCTAAGCCAGCGTAGGGTGTGAAAAATAGTAGTTTCTTAGAAATAATAGCTTGAACGGTAGTAGCACTAGCTCCAAATTCGGCAAACTGGCCTGCTTGCTCATCGATTTGATAGTTTGTAGATATTCTATTGAAACCTATTAAACCTGATAGATCAAACGGTAGTAACTTCATACCAGGAATCCATTGCTTGAAATCGTGCTTAACTCCGAAGCCAAAAGACTGAAAGCTAAAATCACCAACATTGATCTGAGGTGTGAATCGAATAATTAAATCGGTACTTTTTACAATCCCAACGCCTAATTGTATGGTTGGCGTAGGGATAGCCAATGGGCCAGGGTAATCCAAGTCGGCCAAAATACCAGAAGGAGCAACAATATTTTGATTGAATTGTCCTTGACCATCTATCCCATCATCATTACTAATCACTAATTGCTGATTCGTCTCCCCTCCCACAAAAGTTGGAAGTGTTGTGTTTGACGGATCCACTAATTCAACGTTTGAGTAGTCACCTGCAACAAATTCAAAGGTCTTTGCAGCATCAGGAATTGTTGCCAAATTTACATTGAATGTTAGATCGAAACCAAGCGTCTTGTGTGGTCTGGCTGTATTATACCATCCATTTGCTAATCCATTACCAATTGAACTAGCAACGGGATCCATGTAGTTTCTCAAATAGGTATTTGCATCCCCAATTCCTGAGTTAATCACTTCTTCAAAGTCCTGTGCTTGAGATTGTTGTACATTTGCCATTAAGGAAATGGCTATTATAGTTCCAGTAAAAATTTTTTTCATATTCGTTTTTTTAAGTGGTATGTGTATATAAAAGTATTGAATTTTAATTGAAAATATAAATTTATGTTTGGACTCACTGAAACAAACCTAAAAATGTTTCTGAATTTGATTGAACCGAATAATAGTCCTGTATGTATTTTCTACCATTATCTCCTAATTCTTGCCTTAAGCTATCATTCGTCAACAGTGTAAGAATTGCCTTGCTCCATTGATCTTCAGATTCTGCAGGAAATCCTGCATCGCTCTCTTTGATTAATTTTTGGTTAACACCAACTGGAGATGCAACAATAGCTTTGTTGATGGCTAAATATTGCAAAAGTTTAAATCCGCATTTTCCTTGACTCCAGATGTCATCTGTTAAAGGCATAATACCTATATCAATTTCATTCAAATCTACAATTTCAGTTGATTTATTCCATTGAATAAACCTCATATACTTGACATCAAAATCAGGAGTTTGGTTGGAAATAACTAGTAATTCAAAATCATTCTTAATATATAGTTTATCTAAAATTGGAATTATTGGTTTTAAATAAGGTAGAGTAGAGTGAGTTCCAGTCCAACCTATTGTTATTGTTTTGGATTCTGATATGCGGTGCTGTTGATGATATTTAGTATCAATTGTAGTTGGGTTTATAACCACGTTTTCACTGTAGCTCTTTGCGAATTGAGCTAAATAATCGTTCCCACAACTCACTTTGAAACTCCATTTACAGATAGTCTTTACTTTTGATTTCCATTTCATTCTTGCTTTTAGACTTCCTTTTTCACTTGGATCCGCTAGCCAAATGGCATCATCAAAGTCATAGATAATTCTTTTTTTCCATATAAATCGAGTAGTCCATTCAAAGAAAGGCGGGCCAAAGGGAGTAGCCTCTCTGTGAATGAAAATATAATCGTATGATCTTAGCTTTAGTAAAAGCAACAGGCGTTCTCCATAGGATCTAGTTAACCAAAAGAGCTTTTGGAGGCCATTTCCAGGTTTATATAAAATTTTCCAGGCTTTTAAATTTAAGAATGGGGCTATATGAAAGTGATAACCATTTTCTTCGAGCAGTGGGAGATATTGCTCAAATCTAAAACGTTGACTAGGAGCTTCATCAAAAGGGTAGGGGCATACAAAAAGTATTTTGTGTTTAGGCATTTATTACGGAATTCTGATTTCGCCCCCACCGATATGAACACAAGAACCACCTACTAAAACTTTCGAAATTTTTCCGTCTTCTTGGATAATTTTCATTTTTACCTGACTAGGTCTGCTGATTTCATATCCTTGCTCTCCAATTGATAGTTCATTCAAATCTGCCATATTATAATTATGTAAATAACATGCAAGCGGACCATGTGCGCTACCTGTGGCAGGATCTTCCGGTACGCCAATATGTGGAGCGAACATTCTGCTGTGGGTTAAATGCTCAGGATTTTCGGTCTCTAAGGTGAAAGCCATTACTCCAGTAATGAAAATTTCATCCAATATTTCACTAAATAGTTCATTATTGAGTTTGAGCTTGTGAACTGCATTTAAATTTTTGATAGGAACAATCAAAAATGGATTGCCACAATTTACTATTCTACAGGGGAAATCTTCTTCAATTTCATCCTCTTCTATCGAAAGCAGGGATGCAACTAGTTTTTTATCTTTAAAGGTTTGCTCAAATTTAGGGAGTGGTTGTTCCATCAGTATTTTAGTAACCTCACCATTTTTCTCTTCAAATTGCACTCTCAAGTTCCCTATGTTCTGTTGTAAAAGTAACTCATTCTCTTTTTTAGGAATAATTCCTTTATGTTTTAACAAGTAGTAGGAAGTTCCGATGGTAGGGTGTCCAGCAGTCGGCAACTCCATGCCTGGAGTGAAAATCCTCATTTTGACATCAGCATCTGAACTAGTTTTACTTAAAAAGACTGATTCCGATAGATTTAATTCTTTTGCAATTTTAAGCATTTGCTCTGCACTTAAACCATCTGCATGGTTGAAAATAGCCAAAGGATTACCACCAAATGGTTCCGATGTAAATACATCTAACAACTGAAATTGAATTGTTTTTGCCATACCCGAAAATAAGAAAAAAGAATGAAGAAATATAAATCAGCCAAATTAGAATTGTGCATAGCTCATAATAAAAATGGCCCCACTTTATTAAAAGCAGAGCCGTTTTTTTATTGAAGCGATTATTATGTTCTATTTATCATCATTTTTCTTTCCGCCACCTGATTTCTTACCTGAACTTGTTCCTTTGTCGCTTCCAGATATTGAATCTCTCATATCAGTGTCGGCTTGAATATTTTGCATTCTATAGTAATCCATGATTCCTAAATTACCACTTCTGAAGGATTCAGCAATTGCTTGCGGTACTTGTGCCTCAGCTTCAATAACCTTTGCTCTTGCTTCTTGAGCTTTCGCTTTCATTTCTTGCTCTTCAGCAACTGCCATAGCTCTTCTTTCTTCTGCTTTCGCTTCTGCAACTTTTAAATCGGCAGATGCTTGATCAGTCTGTAATTTAGCTCCAATATTAGCACCAACATCTACATCTGCAATGTCAATAGATAGTATCTCAAATGCTGTTCCAGCATCTAATCCTCTTTGTAAGACTAATTTTGAAATCTTATCAGGATTTTCTAAAACATTTTTGTGTGAAGCGGCAGATCCTATGGAGGTAACAATACCTTCACCAACTCTGGCTAAAATGGTATCTTCTCCAGCACCACCAACTAATTGTTGGATGTTTGCTCTTACAGTCACCCTGGCAATTGCTATCAGCTGAATTCCATCTGCTGCCACTGCTGCCACTTTAGGGGTAGTAATTACTTTTGGATTAACTGAAATCTGAACAGCTTCAAAAACGTCTCTACCAGCCAAATCAATTGCAGTAGCTTGTTTAAACCCTAATGTTATATTGGCTTTATCTGCAGAGATTAGAGCCTTAATGACGTTAGGGACATTACCTCCCGCCAGATAGTGGGTCTCTAGTTCATTGGTGGTGACTTCCAAACCAGCTTTGGTGGCCGTAATCATAGATTCCACAATAATTCTTGGCGGAACCTTTCTGATTCGCATAAAAACCAATTCGAATAAGCCTACTTTTACTCCCGAGAAAATTGCGGTAATCCACAGGTTGATAGGCACAAAATACAGGAATACGAAAAAAAGTACTATTCCTGCTATTACAATAAAAATTAACGATGTATCCATATTATTTAATTGGTTCTACAAATATTCTTTTTGAATCTATTTTGGTAATTTCAACTTCTTGGCCGGCACCTATCCATTCCCCTTTGCTTCTCACCTCGTAAATTTTGCCAAAAATTTCGGCTTTTCCAATCGGTTTTAAATCAGAAATAGTTTTTCCTTTTTCGCCCACTTGAAAAGTGAAAATATCTTCATCGTTTACTCTGCTTTGAATGCTTGATTTTAGAGAAAACCTATCCCATGAATTCGACTTAAAGCTATAAACAATACCGATAATAGTTACTGCAGCAGTCCCTGCAGTTGTCCAGTAGCCTGCTGTGTTTCCATATTCATCAAACACCAAGAAAATACCAACTATTGTGAGCATTAGACCAATGACACCCACAAAAGTAGTACCTGGGACAAAGATTAATTCTGCGATAATTAGCAGCAAGCCTGCCAGAATAAGAAAAATGATACCTACCATAGATTAAAATTAAGTCTAAAAATAGTTAAAATCAGTAAGCTTTTGCAAAAAGCACTCTTTTATTTGATGGCTTTCCTGAATATATACATTTTCCAGTTTCTTCTGGGGCGTCTAAAGGAATACAACGGATTGTTGCTTTAGTTTCCTCTTTTATTTTTTCTTCAGTTTCAGCCGTTCCATCCCAATGTGCACTTATAAATCCACCGGTTTTATTTAGTTGCTTTTTAAATTCATCATAAGTATCTACTTGGAAAGTATTTTCACTTCTGAAATCTTTGGCTTTTTTGTAGATGTTTTGCTGAATCAGTTCTAAAGTGTCTTCAATTACTGATTCAATTCCGTCAATGTTAACAGTTTGCTTTTCTTTGGTATCCCTTCTTGCTAACTCCACAGTGCCGTTTTCCAAATCTCTAGGTCCTATGGCAATTCTTAACGGAACTCCTTTTAATTCCCATTCAGCAAATTTGAATCCAGGCTTATGTGTGTCCCTATCATCGAATTTAACCGTGATTCTTTTTTTCTTTAATGATTTTTTAAGCTGTTCTGCCACTTCAGCTATTTTATTTTGGTCTTCCTCCGTTTTATAAATAGGTACAATTACAACCTGAATAGGAGCTAAACGAGGAGGCAATACTAGACCTTCATCATCAGAATGTGCCATTACTAAGGCTCCCATTAACCTAGTGCTAACCCCCCAAGAGGTGCCCCAAACGTATTCTTGTTTACCTTCTTTTGTCGCAAACTTCACATCAAAAGCTTTTGCAAAATTTTGACCTAAAAAGTGAGAAGTTCCTGCTTGTAGCGCTTTTCCATCCTGCATTAAACCTTCAATACAATAGGTCTCTAATGCACCTGCAAACCTTTCGCTTTCAGATTTTAAACCTTTAATAACTGGTAAGGCCATAAATTCTTCAGCGAAATCGGCATACACATTGATCATTCTCTCGGTTTCTTCAATAGCTTCTTGTTTGGTTGCATGTGCAGTATGTCCCTCTTGCCATAAAAACTCTGCTGTTCTTAGAAAGAGTCGAGTTCTCATTTCCCATCTGACGACATTCGCCCATTGATTTACCAAAAGAGGGAGATCACGATAAGATTGAACCCAATTACGGTATGTATTCCATATTATTGTTTCAGATGTAGGTCTTACAATCAGTTCTTCTTCTAATTTAGCATCAGGATCTACTACTATACCTTTACCATTTTCATCATTCTTTAAGCGATAGTGAGTTACTACTGCGCACTCTTTTGCAAAACCTTCCACATGGTCAGCCTCTTTACTTAAATAAGATTTAGGAATGAATAAAGGGAAATACGCGTTTTGATGACCTGTTTCCTTAAACATATCATCTAACTCTCGTTGCATTTTTTCCCAAATTGAAAATCCGTAGGGTTTAATGATCATACAGCCTCTAACTGCAGAATTCTCCGCTAAATCCGCTTTTTTTACTAATTCATTGTACCATAGTGAGTAATCTTCACTTCTTTTTGGTAGTACTTTTGCCATTTTATGATTTTTGGTATGAAGTTTGTGTCAATATTATTGATTATTATCTCAACAGATTTTCATATATTGAAATCAATTTACGATAATAATCGTTGTAAAATTAGAAACATTAAATTATGTAGCCATGAAAACCTTAAGCTTTATATTATTTATTAGCATATTTTTTATTCCTAAGGTCGGATTTGGACAATCTGATCTTAAAGTAGAAAATGATGACTTGTACTTTACCTCAAAAGATAGAAAGGTATTGAACGAAAAAATAGCCTTGGAAGAGAAGCGTAAGGCTGAGGAATTGAAAAAATCAGGCTACGCTTATGATCAATTTGAATCAACTGATAATGGTTTTGATGATCTAAAGGATAAAGAAAAGCAACAAAATGCTGAATTGAACCAAGCGCCACCCGCCTTAGAGCAATCTGAGGATCAGGCCTGGTATTATGATGAGAATGCCGCAAGAAGAGGTCAAAACGCTCAAAATGGACAAACCCAGATACATAATTACTATGGTGGAATAAATCCTATGATGTATGGTGGAATTAATCCGATGATGTACGGTTGGAATGATCCATGGATGTATGGAGGAGGATTTTACGATCCTTTTATGTTTCGTCCAGGATTTAACGTAGGATTTGGATTTAATTCTTGGGGAGGTTCATACTGGTCAATGGGATATGGTAGAGGTTTTTACGATCCGTTCTTTGATCCTTTTTGGGGAAGCCCATTTGCCTATAGAAATCCTTGGAGACGTTCCTTCTGGGGTGGTTCTTATGGATGGGGCTTTAATAATGGATATAGAAACGGATTTTATGATGGATATAACTCAGCCCTTTACAATGGACATTTCTTAGCTGATAATAATTTGAATCGAAGAAGTAGAACCTATACAAGTTCGCCTAGGATAAGTCGTTCTGCATCTAGCGCTAGAATAGCTAGCGGTAGAACAAGAAATTCAACTGCTGACTATAATGTGAGTAGAAATGCAGGAACTGATAGAAGTAGAAGTGCTCTACAAGTATCTGATAGATCTGCAAGAACAGCAAGTTTTTCTGATAGAGCTAATAGTAGTAGGACGGCAGGGATCAATAATTCAGATAATTCAATTTATAGTAGATCATCAAGAACTGCTCAGTATGCTCGTTCAACTTCTGATAATAGCGTTAGATCTGCTTCTTATTCTGGAAATAGAGGTAGAACAGTTTCAGGCAACTCTTCTAATTTAAGCAGGACAAATAGTGCTGGGTACAACAATAGTTCTAGATACTATAATAGTTCAAGAACAAACAGATCTTCTTACTCATCAGGTAGAAGTTCTAACAGTAATTCTAGTTCTAGGTATGGAAACAGCTCGAGAAGTAATTCATCCTTCGGAAGATCATCAGGGTCAAGTAGAAGTAATTCTTCTTACGGAAGATCATCAAGCTCTAGTAGAAGTTCATCATCTTTCGGTCGATCTTCCTCTAGTTCAAGGAGTAGCAGTTCTGTAGGTAGATCGTCTTCAGGTAGTAGATCATCTTCAGGAAGTAGATCATCCTCAGGAAGCAGCTCAAGAGGCAGTAGCTCTTCGTCCAGAGGTGGTAGAGGTGGATGATAATATATGAAAGCACCTAAGCCTAGGTGCTTTTTTTACGCTTTATTTTTAATCTTTTTTTAAAGTTTACAGATAATCTCTGTCAAATCTTTAAAGTACTATTAACTTTTAAACCGATGAAAACGCTCAAATATTTCTTTACTATATTTATATGTTCAGTATGCTCATTTAATGCAATGTCTCAAGTACCCCTTTACACTGCTGATGCAGTTCGCTTTAGTCAAACAGATGGCGGAGGTTCAGCGAGATTTGTGGGTTTAGGAGGAGCTAACGTCTCATTAGGTGGTGATATCAGTAGCATTTCCGGAAATCCGGCAGGACTGGGTTTTTATAATCGGTCTCAATGGGCTTTATCTCCGGTGCTAAGAATAGGAGACTATAGCGCAGAGTATGAAGGAGAAAGCACGCAAAATATAGGAGGGAATTTTCAAATTCCAAATATGGGAATGGTTTTTCATAGTAGATTCGAGGAGTATGCAGGCTCGAAATGGATTTCTGGAGCTTTCGGCATAGCTATAAATCAGAAGGAAAGTTTTTATAATAATATTAATTATAGAGGTACAGTTGAGCAGGATCAGAATGGTTTAATCTATGATTTTACAGAAAGTGCTTTATTTCCCTTTTTGACGGATGATGGTTTTAGAGTCTTCAATTTCCAAACTGAGATAAGTGATGTTGCCAATTCAGATACATACACCTATTTGGCTTACCAGACCTATTTATTGCAAACTTTTGCCACTAATGATGATAATTTCATTGTAGACAGATATGATTATGATGGTGCTACAGATGGTTATTTAACTGAATCAGCAGTTCAAACAGAAAATATTGATAGTTACAGCGGATTGACTACACTTGATGTCTCTTATGGTGCTAATTACAATGATGTTCTTTATTTAGGAGCTTCTGCTAATATAAATTTTTTAAATTATAGACAAGTCAGGGATTTTAGAGAGACGCCTTCAAATAACCTGTTGAATTACATGGAGTTAAACGAAGAGACTACGATTTCTGGTACAGGTGCGGCATTTACTGTTGGAGCTATTTATAAGCCATTAAATATACTAAACTTAGGGTTTTCCTATACAACTCCAACTTTTATTTCTTTGACTGAAACGCAAGAGATTTCTATGGAGTCATTTTTTATCTACAATCCGGAAACGGATGAAGAAAACATCAGCTATGAAGAGGAGGTAGTAAATGATGTGCCTGCCTATAGTCTTCGATTACCACAAAAAATATCGGTAGGCGCTACTGCATTTATATCAAAGTATGGTTTTCTTACAGCTGATTTAGAATATGTAGATTATGCTTCAGCACGCTACAGCAGTACCAATGGAGCCTTTGGTGGCGATACTCCTGATGTAGGAAGTGATTTGCAAAGTACATTTAATTTAAAAGTAGGAGCAGAAGCAAGATGGAATATTTTAAGAGGAAGAGTAGGTTTTGCTTATTTTGACAATCCTTACCGTAATTTTGAGCGTAATAGACAATCAATTTCAGCGGGGATAGGTATCATGAGAAAAAACGGCTTCTTTGTTGATGCAACTTATCGACTCAGTAGTTTCAGCAATCCTGAAATTACTGCTTATGCGGGAAGTGATGTCGTAACTTCTGAATCAAGTATATCAAGTGTAAGACTTACTTTGGGAAAGTCATTTTAACAGAGACATTGCAATTGTAAAAGGTTGTTATTGTAGATTATAGCAACCTTTTATTTTAAATCCGACACCGTGTTTTTGTTCCAATCTTTCAATTCTACTGCGGCCTGCTGATAATAAGTAATCCTATTGTTTCTTAATTTGCTGAGGAGTTTCTGAACATCTTCTAAAGAATTACAATCAGAAAACATGGGTCTGCGATTAGTGTTTTCCGGTTTCCATACTCTTTTTGCATTTTCTTCAACTGGCGGGTTCAGAAATATGGTGAGCCCCTGCTTATTCATAAGATCCATATTGCCATTAAAGCAGGGAGTGCCTCCACCAGTCGAAAGAATTAGGGATTTATAATTATTAATTAATTTATTAAGATAGAACGTCTCAAGGTTGCGGAAATATTCTTCTCCTTCAGATTTAAATAGATCTGAAATTGATTCTCCTTCATTGTTTTCTATTACCTCATCTAAATCGAAATAATTACTTTTTAGAGTGCTCGACCAAATGTTGCCCCAATGACTTTTGCCACTGCCCGGCAGGCCTAAAAGGAAATAACGCATTAATCTAATTTTTGGGTGATTTCAAATGGATCAGGCACATCATTGAAATGCCATTTTGCTTTAATTGTCCCATCCTCAACTAAGACTAGCCCGGGATTAGATCGAATAATCGTTTTTAAAACGGTAGCATCTGCATAGTAGAAATCGGTTTTCATACCCCTTTCAGCTCTGATTCTTAAAACGTCTTCAGCAGATGAGGATGTCAAAATAATAGGTTCTATTTCTGGACTTAACCTTGAAAGCAAATCATTAATATCAATTAATCCTTCTGTGTTAGCTTTAGAGATATCATAAGCTACAATCCATAATTTTTGCCCGCTTAATACATTTTCAGTTTTGTCTCCTGATTCATTCCAAGTTGCGAAATCAGTGATTTTTGGAGTTGAAGCTTCCGTGTTGGTGATTTCATGACCTACAAGTGTATAGCCCTCCTCTTCTGATTTGTATTCATAAGATTTAAGTTCTTCTCCATTCTTTTCGAAAGTATATTGAAATTGTGGGTTTTCCTTCGCTTTCATGGCATCAGGAATATTAGTACCGACCTTGTAGGCTCTAAAATCAATAATGGGAAGATGTTTTACAGAATAAATACATAGTAATAAACTGACCACAGTGGTACATATAACAATGATATTTTTTGGACCAAATGTGCTTTCTTTGATGCGTTTAATGTTTAGATAGAGAAATCCAATCAAGATAACTAGGATAATATCTTTTGTAAATGACTGCCATGGTGTTAAAGTAATAGCATCACCAAAGCACCCGCAATCTGTTACTTTATTGAAATAGGCGGTATAGAATGTTAAAAAGGTGAAAAAGATAATCATGATGCTGAGTAGATTCATAGTGTACCTAACTCTCCATCGGATGATTAAAGCAACTCCCAAGGTTACTTCTATTACATTCAATACTATTCCGATTACCAAGGCATAAGGCTCAAAAACAGAGAAAAATGAAGCGATATCTCCCGCAAAAACCGCAAAGTACTCTTCTAATTTAATGGCAGTTCCGACTGGATCCACTACTTTAACTAATCCACTAAAAATGAATAAACCACCTACAATGTATCTTATGATATCGACTAGTACCTTCATATTATTTTTCTTCTTTTTATTGCGTCAAGAATTGCATTTCTAAAAATCTTCTTCATTATATGTAATGATCAAATACTGACAGAGATCAGCTAATGAATCCACTAAGAGACATTACTGAGCTTGATTAAACAAAATACAGCATAATTAATCATATCCTGATAATTGGCTTTTATAGGTTCAGATATGAGTGTTTTACCTTGATTATCTTCTATTTGTTTCACTCTGTATAATTTCATTAAAATTATATCTGTTATAGAACTTATTCTCATATCCCTCCAAGCCTCACCATAATCGTGATTTTTATTCAATAATAATTGTAAAGTTTCGTCAGCCACTTGCTCATATTTCGGCATCAAATCATTTACGGGAATTTCAAGTGGAGCATCCTTTGGCAGTGATTCTTGAATTATGGCTATTATTGAATAATTTATGATGCCAATAAATTCATTTTTTATGTCTTCCTGAATTTTTTGTTCTCCTTTTTCTTGTACAGATCTAATGCGCTGGGCTTTTATAAAGAGCTGATCAGTTATTGAAGGTAATCTCAAGATTCTCCAAGCTGTTCCATAATCTTTTGTTTTCTTTTCGAAAACATCTTTACTCAGCGCAATAACTTGCTTATATTCGCTTTCGGTTTGGGTCATTAACTACCGTTTTTTATATAAATTCTACATTAATAATATTTGGAAGCGAAAGATAAAGCATTTTCTAATAAAAAAACACTTCTCGTTAAAGGGAACTTAATGGATTTGACCTACCCAAAGGTGATGGGTATTATCAATGCAACGCCAGATTCGTTTTACGATGGCGGGAAAAATGTTGATTTAAGTAAAGCAGTAGGATCTGTCGAAAAAATGATGGTGGAGGGTGCAGACATTATTGATATTGGTGGTTATTCAACAAAACCAAATGCAGCCGAAGTGTCTCAACAGGAAGAAATGGACCGGGTATTGCCCTTGATTTCAATCTTAATTGAGAAATTTCCAAGTATTGTGATTTCCATTGATACTTTTCGTTCTGAAGTAGCAAAGCAAGCAGTTATAGCAGGTGCATCTATTGTTAATGATGTGTCTGGTGGAAATTTGGATGAAGGAATGTTTGAAACTGTAAGTCATCTGCAAGTTCCTTATATTCTTATGCATATGCGCGGCACGCCTGCAACTATGCAGAATTTAACGGAGTATGATCATTTGATGAAGGATGTTGTTTACGACTTAAGTGAAAAAATTTTAAAGCTGCGATCTTTGCAAGTAAGTGATATCATTGTGGATCCAGGGTTTGGATTTGCAAAAAGCTTAGATCAGAATTATGAAATGCTTAAGAATTTGTCCTATTTTAAGGAATTGGATTGCCCAGTACTTGTTGGAGTATCAAGAAAGTCTATGATTTATAAATTATTAGGAGGTGAAGCCATGCAAGCTTTAAATGGTACAACGGCATTAAACATGTATTCATTAATAAATGGCGCAAGTATTTTGAGGGTACATGATGTAAAAGAAGCAGCAGAAACTGTAAAATTGTTTAATAAATTGAAGAATTGATAGTTGGATTTAACATAGGGTTTTTAGAAGTAAGTATAGTAGATGTTTTAGATATAGGACTTGTTAGTTTTCTATTATTTCAAGTCTATAGCCTAATGCGCGGCAGTGTTGCGGTCCGTATCTTTGTTGGTTTCTTATCTCTTTATTTAATTTATTTGGTTGTAAGAGCGGCAGAAATGGAATTACTTTCAGCCATCTTGGGCCAATTTATGGGGGTTGGAGTAATTGCTGCTATCATATTGTTTCAGCAAGAAATAAGAAAGTTTTTGTTACTATTAGGAAAAACTACATCTTTTAATTCTGAAAATGGCTTTTTGTCCAACCTTCCCTGGAAAAAAAGAAAGAAAGGGGATGAATTTAATATTACTCCTCTCATTGAGGCTTCCAAATCATTGGGAGGTACTAATACTGGGGCTTTGATAGTCCTTTCCAAAGGTTCTGAACTAAAGTTTTATGCCGAATCTGGCGATTTAATTGATGCTATTGTGTCAAAAAGATTATTGATTTCGATATTCAATAAAACGAGCCCTTTGCATGATGGTGCTGTTATTATTCACAAAGGACGTATATCAGCCGCAAGATGCGTATTGCCTGTAACAGAAAAAGATGTTCCTGCGCAATTTGGGCTACGCCATAAAGCTGCTATTGGAATGTCAGAAGCAACAGATACCGTTATCTTGATAGTTTCTGAGGAAACTGGTCAATTATCAGTTGCTCGAAATGGCACCATCTACCACAACTTATCCAATCAAGAGATTAGGTCTAAAATAAACGATTACTTAGCAGAGGACAATAAGAAAAAGAATAAAGAGAACAGAAAAGAGAGTGCCGAGCAGGAAATAGTCCAATGACTTTCATTCATTCATTTTTATTTTCTAACTTTATTCACACTCAATTCACTGATAATGAGTCAATTATGATTATCCTATTCACATTTATAAAATATTTTATTTTTGGGGGGTTACTTTTTTAGTGGTTGCAGTATATACTATTACAAACACAAATTTTATTCATACACCTGTTTAACACGAAAAGCCTTCTTTGAAAAAAGAAGGTTTTTCTTTTTTATACTCTCCTGCTTTTTCATATTTACGTTATGGAATTCATAAAAGTAAACACTCAATATAAAAAGCATATTGCGCTTGTAAATCTCAACAGGCCTAAGGAATTGAATGCCTTGAATTTACAATTAATGACGGAATTGAAGAATACCTTGCAAGCATTGGATGAAGATGTAGATGTCAGGGTAATCATTTTGACAGGTAACGAAAAAGCTTTTGCAGCCGGAGCAGATATAAAGCAAATGGCTGGCAAAACTGCTATAGACATGTTAAATGTGGATCAATTCAGCACATGGGATCAAATTAAGAAAACGAAAAAGCCTTTGATTGCAGCAGTTTCGGGATTTGCTCTAGGTGGTGGTTGTGAATTAGCCATGACTTGTGATATGATTGTGGCTTCAGAATCAGCAAAATTCGGACAGCCTGAAATTAAGATTGGGGTAATGCCTGGAGCTGGTGGTACTCAAAGATTAACGCGCGCAATAGGAAAAGCCAAAGCAATGGAATTGGTTTTAACTGGGAATTTCTTGAGTGCTGAAGAGGCATTGCATTATGGTTTAGTGAATAATGTTGTGCCCACGGAAATGTATCTGGAAGCAGCAGTTGAATTAGCAGAACAAATTGCGCAAATGTCTCCTGTTGCTGCTAAATTAGCCAAGGAATCTGTCAATAGAGCCTTTGAAACTCATTTGGATGAAGGATTACATTTTGAGCGTAAAAACTTCTATTTAACCTTTGCCTCAGAAGATCAAACTGAAGGAATGAAAGCTTTTGTAGAGAAAAGAAAACCACTGTTTACGGGTAAGTAGTTTCAATGAAGTATAACTTTTATCCTGGGCCCTCGAAGATTTATCCGCAAGTGGCGAGGTATTTTCAAGAAGCTATGGAGTCAGGAATCATGGAAAGAAACCATAGATCAACTGCTTTCCATAATCTATTTTCTGCAACCAAAAGCCTCTTAAAATCAAAGTTGAATGTTCCCCTCGAGTATGAGATTATAGTCGTCTCTTCTGCTACCGAATGTTGGGAAATCATTTCACAGTCCTTTATTCAGGCTAGCTCCTCTCATTTTTTCAATGGGGCATTTGGAAAGAAGTGGTGGAAGTATACTCAAAAAATTCATCACAAATCCAAAGGAAATGAATTTGATGTGCGGGAAAATCCATCCCTGCAGTCTTTTGAAAAAGAGGTAGAGTTATTAGCTTTCACGCATAATGAAACTTCAAATGGAACTGTAATTCCACAATCATTTCAGGAAAAAGTGAGAAATGAATTTCCTGAGAAGTTGATAGCTTATGATGCGACTTCTTCAATGGCTGGCTATGAGTTTGATTGGAATCTTGGTGATATCTGGTATGCTTCAGTCCAAAAATGCTTTGGATTGCCTGCAGGAATGGCTTTGATGGTTGTAAGTCCTAAAGCGATAGATCGGGCGATTGAAATTGGTGAAAATATGCATTACAATTCTTTCAATTTCATAAGGAAGAATGCTCTAAACCACGAAACGCATCACACGCCCAATATTGCTAATATTTTTCTACTAAATCGGCTGCTTCAGAATGTTGAGAACATATCTGCCATTCACCGCAATTTGCAAAAGAGGAAAGTAATGTTTTATGGGGAGCTCAAGAATGCAAAGAAATTAATTCCTTTGGTACATTCAGAGGAGCTTCTTTCCGATACTGTCTTTTGTTTAAAAGGGGAGAAGGAGGTGATAGAGAAATTGAAGCAAATGGCTGAAAAAGAAAGTTTTATACTTGGGAATGGATATGGTGATTTGAAAGATGATACGATCAGAATTGCTAATTTTCCTGCTATTCCAAATCAACACTACATTGATTTAATTAATTTCTTAATTCGTTTTGAGAAAATGAATTGAAAGCTGCTTTTCTTATCGTACTTTTGCGCAAAATTTTACGATATGCTCAATTTTAAAGAAATCATTTCCGTCTCCCTTATTTTATTTTCAGTAATTGATATTTTGGGTTCAGTACCTATTGTCATTGACTTAAGAAAAAAATTAGGTCATGTACAATCAGGTAAAGCTACAATTGTAGCTGGTGTTATTATGATTGCTTTTCTTTTCCTAGGAAAATCAATTCTAAATCTTTTCGGACTAGATGTCGCTTCTTTTGCCATAGCAGGAGCTATTGTGATGTTCTTGATCGGTATGGAAATGGTCTTGGGTATCGTTTTATTCAAACATGAAGATGCATCGGCTGGAAGTGCGTCTATCATGCCTATTGCATTCCCATTAATTGCTGGAGCCGGTACTATGACCACCTTAATTTCATTAAAAGCAGAATATCAGACTGCAAATATAATTGTTGGGATCGTCATTAACCTTATTTTGGTATTCATTGTATTGAAGACTTGCGGTTGGTTAGAAAGGAAAATAGGACAGGCAGGATTTAGTATATTGCGAAAAGTATTTGGTATTATATTGCTAGCAATTTCTATCAAATTATTTAAGAATTTCTTCTAATAGAAGTCTAGTGAGTAAATAGGAAGTGGCCTTTATTAGCTGATTTTGAACCCATTTCAACCTTTTTGGAATCAAACTTGACAATTCATATTATGATAACTATTTATACTGACGGTTCTGCTTTAGGAAATCCTGGCCCTGGTGGTTACGGAATTGTAATGCGCTTTGGAGAAAAAGTAAAAGAAATCTCAGGCGGATACCGAAATACTACAAATAACAGAATGGAGCTACTTGCAATTATAGTGGCTTTGAAGAGTTTGAAAACTAAAAAACATCCTATTCATATTTACAGTGATTCAAAGTATGTAATAGATTCTATCACAAAAGGTTGGTTGGCCGGATGGATAAAAAAAGATTTCAAGGGTAAAAAAAATGTTGACCTCTGGAAGCAATATCTGGATGCTTCGAAAGGTTATGACATAAATTTTCATTGGGTAAAGGGACATGCAGGAAATCCTGACAATGAGCGTTGCGATCGATTAGCTGTAGCCAAGGCAGAAAATGGTCCACATATGATAGATGAAGGTTTTGAAAATAGGTAATCTTATCTAGAATAGATTCGTAAAGAGGGGGAATAAGATAAAATTTATGTTTATGAAAAGATTAAAAGTAGTAGTGGTTATTTTTTTACTTGCTAGTTCAACTGCTGTTTTTGGACAAGATTATAAGACAGCAGTTGGGGTTAGAGGAGGCTATCCAACAGCCATTACTGGTAAACACTTTATCAGTAAAACAGATGCCGTAGAAGGTCTCTTGTCCGGTTATAGGGGTGGTTTCGAAATTACAGGTCTTTACGAAAGACATGCCAATGCATTTGATGTTCCTTATCTGAATTGGTATTATGGCGCAGGTGCTCATATGGGATTGTTTGATGATAACATTGCAAGACCTGGTTACTATTTTGATGGTAGGGGCCGAGGCTTTACAATTGGCTTGGATGGTATTTTAGGATTGGAGTATACATTAACTGACATACCGTTTGTCATAGGAATAGATATGAAACCTACATTCGATTTCGCACCAACTCCAGGGTTATGGTTTGGTGGAGGTATTTCATTTAGATTTTATTTCTAGAATTTGATAAATCTATAATTCATTCAGAAGATTAGTAGCATCTTCATATCGGCTTGCAGAGGGTTTGATTTTCTTCAAATAACTTTTGCAGGCCGGATAATCTTCTTTGTTTAGTTCGTTTAAAGCTGCATACCAGAGTGCTTCTTCACTAAAAGCATTTTTCTGCTGTATAATTTTATCATACAATTTTTTGGCATTTTCTGCTTGCCCAGTTTCCATGTATGCAATTGCTTGGTATAACCTAATAGAATGCATTTGATTGTCTTCTCTAAGGATCTGATCAAATAATTCAATTGCTTGTGCATATTGCCTTTGATTAAATGCTTTTTCGGCTTGTAAATAGACTTCCACATTTGCACCTCTTTCGCTCAGGTGAATAGTAGGGATTTGTGCTACTTCCTGATATTGAGGCTTTGATACTTCACCGAATAGAAAATACAAACCAATAGCTATGATGATAGATGCAGCTATTGTCATTTTCACCCAAGCAAATTTCGGATGCTTTCTCCTTTCAAAATAGTTACTGGAAATGCTGGAAACAGATTTTTCAAACTGCTCTAAGTCTTCTGTATTTTCAAACTCACTCTTAAGATGTTCATTTAAGGTTTTATAAAGTTCGAAAGACTCTCTATAGTCATTATCCTCCTGAAGTTTTTTGTTGTGTTGCTCCATCTCCTCAGATTCCAGATCGCCGGTAATATAAGCTTCAAATATACGGTAGTCTTGGTCTTTCATAGTTAGTCGTTTTTAAGTGAATTGTATTTTGGAGATGACCTAACGAGCTCAGTTAGTTTCCCAACACAAAGTGACTTCTTCTTTCTAGCGTAGGCATAAGATATATCTAATTTTTTAGCTACTTCCTCCATATTATTAATTTTAAAAGAGGTCTTTAGTAAATTTTGACATGCGTCAGAAAGCTGCTGAAACATTTCTTGAAAAAGGGCCTCTTTTGCTGAAAGAAGCAGCGTTTCTTCTACTGCTTCAAAAGTAGTATCGACTATAGATAAATTTTCGCTTCCGCTTGTTACCTGTGTTCTACCATTCTTTTTTAATTCATTTAACCATCTTCTTTTGCATAGAAGAAAAAAATAAGCATCAAATGGACAAGTAAGTGTTAAGTTATTGTTCTTAGCTTGTTTAAATATGATGATCAAAACCTCCTGAATAATATCGGATGCCTGAGATTCATTGCCGTTATTTTTACAAATGAAATGAATTACCTTCTCAGAAAACTGGTCATAGATTTCCCTAATGACCTTGCTTTCATTTTGGTTTATTCCATCAATATAGTATTGATCAGGATGGTTCTCTACTGACATTTTGAGTGAGTTTTATACGAAAGTAAAAAAAATATATGAATTAGGGGTAACAGGAGATCAAGACAGTTGATATAAGGGCGAATCAAATGAAATAAATAATTATGAAAAATTTTAAAAACTTATTCGCAGTCAGCCTTTTGGCAATGGTATTATTTTACGGATGTAATGATGACGATCCTGTTAATGAAGTGGTACCTGAAGAAATGATTGAAACGCCCACATCAGAAGAGTTTCGGCAACTCCAAGCTTCAGTTCTTGATCAGATCAGACAGGAGACGCAGTTTGAAGCAGAGGAAGGAATTGAGTTTGAATCAGAAAAGGGAGTTTTACTTGAAATATATGCAGGCACTTTAAAACTAGATGGCGAAGCTGTTACTGGCCCTGTAGACCTAGAATTTATTGAAATATTTGATGCAAGTCGTATGTTAGCTACGAACAAACCTACTATGGGCATTAGGGAAAATGGTAATAAGGCACTTTTAATTTCTGGTGGTGAGTTCTACGTCAATGTAACACAAAATGGCGAACAGTTAGATATTTCAAATCATATGAAATTAGTAGTTCCAACTGACTTAACAGGTGGTGCAGATCAAGAGATGACCCTTTGGAATGGTCAGACAGATGAAAATGAGAACCTTGCTTGGGAAGAAGATCGATTAGGTCCAGATGGGGCCGGTAATTTGTTTGTAGAAGGGGATCAGTATTATGGTTTTCTTTCTGGATTTGGATGGTCTAATGTAGATCGATTTTATAACGATCCAAGACCCAAAACAACATTGGAAGTGATAGTACCTAATGGTTATCATATCCAGAATTGTTCAGTTTATTTATACTACGATGGAGAGCCTTATGCTTTAGCTCAGCTTGATACTTTCAATGAAACTGCTAACTCCTTTTCAGAACACTATGGTGAAATTCCTATTGGTTTGGAGATGCACGTGATCTTTATCACCGAAGAAGATGGAGAGTGGAAATATTCGATACAGCCTCAAACTGTTGCAGATGGAGATGTTTATACTTTCGAAGAAGATGATTTTATCACAGGGACAGAGAGCGATGTTTACAATGCGATCGAAGCCTTACCTTAATAAATTACTTTTCAATATGGCTCTGCAGATCTCCTGTGGAGCCATTTCACGCTAATTTTATCATTATGTTTTTCAGAAATAAAAGATTTAAATGGGTCTTACTACTGTTGGTAGCAATTAGTTTTTCTTTAGTGTATAGTAGTTCGCTCTTAGTAGACCATAATTCCGATTCTTCAAGCAGTAATAATAGTTACATAAGTATAATTATTCCTTAAAGTATGTTATTTTACCTAATAATTTACTAAGTTCAAAGTTGAATAAAACAATACAATGTCTCATGCATAAATATATTCTTCCTTTATTATTTTTCTCTCAAGTATGCTTTTCTCAAAAGGTTAACTCTGGTGATTCAGTTTTCCGGGAGGCTACGATTAAAACAGTACTTGAGGGAAATGTGGCAAAGTTCGATGTTGACACTCCTCCTCTGATTCAAATTTCTGGAGCACCCAAAGGGTATTATACTTTCTTTTGGGAATTTGGAGATGGTACATTAAGTAAAGAAGAAAATCCTGAACATACGTTTAGAGAGGAAGGAGAATATCAAGTTAAGCTGTGGGTCACCAATAACTATGATGCTGGTAAAACCCCAACTACCAGGCCTAAAAAAGTTAAAGTTGACAAGATTGAGAATCAAAATACTGAATCAGCTGCACTCTTAAATGAAGGCGAATTATTTGACTTCAGTAAAAATCGAGAGCCTATTCCTAATGAAGAATTAGTAGTAGTTCTTACCTACAAAAATCCGCATAATGAACTTACAAATGGACGACTGTACTTCTTTTATAATGAATCGAAGTATAGGTCAGATAATTTTCAGCTAATGGATATCAGACCCTATCATAATGAATACCCTATTCTATCTGATGAACACTTGGCTATAGAGCAAATTAGTCCTTTTCAATCAATGTTGGCATTTAGTAATAGAGAATCTTTCAAAGCTTCCTTGTTTACCCAAGACACTACTGACCAAGCTGAACTTAATGAAACGATTGAGCGCTCAAAGGAAGTTTTTCGCGATATGAAGCAAATTGGCTTTATTGATTTTAAACCAGGGGAAGAAAGAAATATATTTTTTCAATTGCGTACGACACCTGAAATGTTGAAAGATACAAGTGCTATTATTAGCATTAGAGGTATTTATGTCCCAAATACTAAGTCAGCAAACCATAGCGTAAAAGAAATGGAAATGGAAATAGTGACCTCTCATGATCCCAATAAGATGACAACCAATGCCAATTTAATGGATTTTAGAAACCGAAATCAGAAAGAGTTTAAGTATAAAATTCAATTTCAGAATAATGGTGAAGGGCCAGCCAATACCGTTCGTTTAGAAACGGACGTGCCTGAAATATTTGATCAAAAGGAAATTAGACTCTTAGATTTCTATCCTAAATGCGAAATCTGCCCTGAAGAGGATGTTTCGTATAGTTGTCTTGATACGACCTTTTTAGAAAATAAGGTCATATTTACTTTCGAAAATATTTATCTGCCTGGAAGTAATCAGAAAGGTGTGAATTCTTATGATTCTACGAAAGGTTTTGTAAGTTATGAAATCCCTCTGAAGGGAAAAATAAAAAAGCAAAAGACCCAAAGTCAAACGGCCATTTATTTTGATAAAAATGAACCCATTATCACCAATTATGCGACTACTCGCTTTGCGCCAGGACTTTCTGTGGGTGTGAAGGGAGGAGTAATGAGAACAGGAAGTTTGAATAATTATCAAGAATGGTTTTTGGGCGCTACAATTTCTAATTATCAAGCCTTTAGAGGCTATTGGCAGTCAGAAGTAATGATTGGTTCCAATTCTTATTCTAGTAGTAGAGAATATATTGAGCGAATTCCGCGAGATGAGGTGTTTACTGATGTTTATGATTATAATCAACAGTCAGAATTTCAGAATTTAAGTTTCTATTTAGTGCCAACCTCCTACAGATACAATTTAACTGATTTTTTTGCTGTAGCAGGGGGAATTCAATTCAAATGGGATATTCGGTCTACTGAGGAGTTGGAAAGGGTTGGAGAGTATACAGAAATAATAGAAAGTGAAAATTTTGTACGTAGAATTCCTGAGCAGGATACATTTGAACAAGAAACGTTTAGTGATTCTTTTATTAACTTCAATACTGCGGCATTTGTTGATTTTAATCTTGGAAAGGTGAGGATTGGACCAAGTGTTGGTATTCGTTATCATCTCTACCTAAAAGCCCCGACACATCAATGGCAATTTTATGGTAGTTGGAAATTTTAGAGTAGTATGAAATCTGATTTTTTCTACACCGTTCATTTTATCTTTTTAGTTTCGCTTTTTATGATGAGTGTTTTAAGCACTAACACAACTGCTCAAGATTTGAGCGATAGTATTTATCATGATTTGGATGAATTAGTAGATGAATACCCAACTTTAACTTCCCTCAATTTATACCAATTGAAAATTAAGGAGCGTTATTCTAGCTTAAAATCAGATCAAGAGCGATTAGCTCTGGTCATTATGCATTGTAATTTGGGTTTCTGTTTGAAAGAGTATGGGAAGCATTATGATGCGGTTGATCAATACCGGAAAGCCTGGGGTCTTTACAGTAATCATGATCTAACAGATTATGACATCATCGAGTATTGCTTAAAACCACTAGGTAACTTATTGACCATTACTGGGAATTTCTCAGATGCAGAGAACATAATTACGCATTACATGCAGATGGCTCAGTCACAAGGGAATCATATAGCATATACTGCTGGAGTAATTAATTTATCGGTCGTTTATCACAATATTGGAAATTATAGCGCTGCACTGGAGCTATTGGAGAGTCATCTTAGAAAAGTTGATATAAATGGGAATCAAAAAAGCCTGATAGAAAACAATATTACGACCAATTTATTAGCGCTCAAAAAGCATAAAGAAGCTGAAATTAAGATCCAAAATTACGAAGCTAGATCTCTTTCGGGTCTGAAGAATAAGGCTCAAATCTTGATTAAGCGTAAACAGTATAATGCTGCTCGAAAAGCTTTAGTAGAAATCGAACTCCTTCTAGCTGAGAAAAAGAGTCCGCGACAATTAGCGAAATTCTATGTTGAGAAATCGCAGTTTCATTTTCTTATGGAAGAGGAAGATAGTGCAATAGTACACTTAGAACGAGCAAGAAATATCTTATTGCCAACAGTTGGGATGAAAGAAATATTCATGAAAAAATCTCTACTTTATGCGGAAAATACTTTAATTGATATTTTTGATGCTTATGCAGATTATACGGATGATTCGGATTTGAAATTAGACTATTATGAATTAAGCTTTTATGTTGAAAAGCTGATTTTCAAAAATATTAATGACGCTGAATCTAAACTTATTTTTCAGACTTCTAACAGGTCTAGAAGTGAAAAATGCATACAAATCTTATATGAACAGCATCAATATAGTAAAAATGACAGTCTGATATGGAGAGCTTTGCATTATGCCGAAAAAAGTAAAGCTAGAGTTTTAAAGGTATCTGCACATCAAAAATCTTTATTAGAGCAGTATCCAACTGACAGTTTATTACAGCGGCATCAAGATCTTATAGAGGATCAACAATCTTTAGTTGGAAAATTGATTAGAAATCAGCTAGCAGAACCTGATGAAAACAGTAGATCCAGACTTAGCCAGCAGTTTATAGAATTGAGCTCGCAAATTAGTCAAACGCAAAACAGTATTGACAAGAATTATCCTCATAATGCATTGGAAGAGGAAGTGAATTTCAAATTACTCCAAAAACAGTTGAGAACCGAAAGTGCGCAAATACTATACACCTTTTTTGGCGATAAAAATTTGTACTTGTTTTGGATTACGCATGATGAAATAAAATGGCAAAAACACTCCATCAAGAAATCTTTCAAGGAAGAACTTGTCAAGTTTATTTTGTTGTTTGAGTCATCGACATTGATTAATAATGACATTCCGAATTTTGTAAATATTTCATTTAGCTTAAGCAAGCTTTTCGGTAGAGACTTAAAGCAGGAATACAAGAATCTAATAATTATTCCGGACGGCTTGTTAAGTTTCTTACCGTTCGAGTCCTTGATAAAAGAAAAGGTAAACCATAGCAATTACAGTAAAATGCCGTTTTGGCTAACAAAATGGACAATTGCTTACAATACATCTTTAAATTTTTATCAGCTAAATCAAAAAGAGCTAGTATTAAAAACTTTATATGGCGTTTTTCCAATTTACAGCAATTCTAATCGCTTCTTAAAAAGTTCTAAAAGAGAAGCGGAGATGATTAGCGATGTTTTTGAAGGAAAAATTGACCTGAATGAAAAGGCCACCAAGAGCAATTTTTTGAGGAATTCAAAGCAGTTTGATGTGCTTCATTTATCAACACATGCCTCTGGTGGAGATTTTTCAGTACCTGCTTATATTGAGTTTATAGATGATGTTTTACTTTTACCAGAGATTTATGCACAAAATTTTGAGGCTAATTTGGTGGTTTTAAGCGCTTGTGAAACTGGTGTTGGAAAAGTAGTAAAAGGAGCCACTCCAATAAGTTTGGCTAGAGGATTTCAATTTGCAGGGGTGTCAAACATACTTCTTACACAGTGGAAAGTGAATGATAATGCTACCTCCAAGCTAATGACGGACTTCTACCGAGATCTGAAAGAAAGCAAATCGCCAGCTAAATCTATAAAAGAGGCACGGATTTCCTATTTAATGGACAAGTCTATTAGCAATATCGAAAAATCCCCTTATTATTGGGCAGCTTTTAATTATTATGGAAAAGTTGGTGAGAAAGAACCAGTCTTAATCAATAGAAATCATATATTAATAATAGGTATTACTGTTTTTATGATACTGCTGGGTCTTTACAGTTTTAGACATTTTTATAAAAGAAGTTAATGTCAGTTTTTCAGTTTAAAGAATTTTTAGTGGATCAAAAGCAAAGCCCAGCTAAAATCACAACTGATGCTACAGTTTTTGCAGCTTCAATTCAAACTTCATCCAATTTCAAAAGAGCTCTTGAGATCGGGACAGGAACAGGAGTTCTATCTTTAATGCTAGCTCAAAGGTTTCATCAAGCACAAATTGACGCTGTTGAAATCAATCCAGTTGCTTTTGAGGAGTCAAAAAGGAATTTTAAGAACTCAAAATGGGAGTCCAGATTAAAGGTATTATTAGCTGACTTTAAGCAATATAGAACTAATCATAAATATGATTTGATTTTCTCGAACCCACCTTTTTTTCATAATAATTTGCAGTCTCAAACTAATCAGGGGAAGAACACCGCTTACCACACTAATCACCTTTCTTTTAATTCCTTAGCTACGGGGTTGGATCAAAATTTGGCTGAAGCCGGTGAGGTACATATTATGCTACCTTCTTACGAGATGTCATTATTTGAAGAAGAAATGAAGTCACTTGGATTCCAATGCACAAGGAGCACCGCGCTAAGACATCAAGTGGAAAGTAAAATCATAAGGTTCTTTAATGTGTTTGAGAGAGGTAAAACAGAAATAAAGAAAGAAACTGCTGAAATTTACTTGAGGGATGAAAATAATAATTTCCATCCCTCTTATATTAAGCTAATGAAAGATTTTTTAACGATCTTCTAATTATTTATTTCTCTTTCTTTTTCATTAAAGCTGACACCCATTCCTTGTAGTTCCTTTAGGATTGGCTCATATATTTCTTCTTTTATGGGCACTTGAACTCCCCTTAATTTGATATTTCCGTTCAAAACATTCTTAACGGCTATACCTAAAGGCCATCCTACTGTTTTGGACATAGCTGTTTCCCTTTGATCGTCACCAATAGAAACGATAGAAGAATCTAATTGATATTTTTTTCCTTCCATTTCATATTCAAATTGATGTTGCATTACGATCATATCCTTATCATCTGGATCTAAACTCATTTTCTCTTCCATGATGGCTTGCATCACTTGTGCAGGGCTTCCCTCGCTAATAGGTACTTTTTTGTCTTCAAAAATACCCATCCAGTCCAGTCGCTTAAATACCTCCGAATCTTTACTGAAATTTAGACTTTCGCATAACTTATCTTCTACTGAGGTTGATTTATCGTATTTCAAGAAAGCATTGATGAAGTCCCTTTTGGACATTGTTTCTAACCCTTCTATTTTATAGGTGTCATCAGTTACGCCAAGTTGCACAAAAATATTCCATGCATCGCAAAAGCCAGCTTTTCTGAAAGTTCCTCTAATTAAAGTGGGGATATCTTCGATGCCATAAACTTTTCTGTATGCCAAGGAATCTCTGTTAGGATAGCCTTCAAAATCTCCTAAACCTGCTACTTCAATAGTTTCATATCTGCCAAACAGTTTATGGTAAGGAATATATTTATATCTACCATTCCTAATAAAACGCGCGGTCCCTTGTCCAGCTAGAACAACATTTCTAGGGTTCCAAGTAAATTTATAGTGCCACGGGTTGTTGTCACTTTCAGGAGAAACTAAGCCGCCAGTATATGATTTAAAGGATGTTAATTTACCCCCTTTATTTCTGATGTTATTCATTGCTTCCATTGCTGTCATGTGGTCTATACCTGGGTCTAATCCACATTCCATCAAAATTAAGGTGTTTTTACTTTTAGCAATATCCGATAAGTCATCTATTTCGGGACTATTGTAAGAAGCAGTAACCATATGTTTTCCTTGATCAACGCAAGCAGACGCTACTTTTGGATGAAATCGGGCAGGTAACATAGAAATCACTAAATCAGCTTTCGCGATTTCATCTTTCGTTTGTATGTCGTTCAAGATGTCAAATTGTATGAAAGAGGTGTTTGGATGCCCTCCTGCTTTTTCTTCTGCAAGAGTAATGTCGAAATCACCGATTTTAATATGCCAATTCTCTTGTTCAGCATTTTTCTTTAGATAATTGATTAGTGAAGTTGCAGACCTACCTGCTCCCAATAATAAAATGTTTTGCATAGTTCTTTTTCGTTTCCAGACAGGCAAAGTTATCAATATGATTTCGACAAAAAACTGACAGATAAAAAATTTAGTCGAAAATCACGAATTGTCTAACAATTTGTAAGAACAGCTCTTTATTATTGCAGTTATAATTTATTAATCTTAATATTAAAGACATTTAAACAATCCTATATTCTTTTATAGTTGACTGGAGGAATTTGAGAAACTTTGAGATAAAACATACATTAAGAATGTTTTTTCAATGGTTTTCTTTTAATTGAGAGAATATAATGATTTTAAGTAGAACTGATGCACAATCCACATGAATAGACAGGATATAGAAATATCGGATTTGAGGCGCATTACTGAATTGGTAAAGGAGCAATATAAATATGATTTTACCAATTATGCCATGTCCTCCTTTAGAAGAAGGATACTTCGAATAATGGAGCTCTATAAATTTGGGTCTGCTGATTTGCTGATCAAAAGGCTAAAGGATGATAAGTCTTTCTTTGATGAATTTATAGCAGAGATCACTGTGAACGTTACAGAGATGTTTCGCGACCCACCATTTTGGAGAGAGTTAAGAGATAATGTGATCCCTAACATTTTATTAAATCATAACACCATTAGTATTTGGCATGCCGGCTGCTCCTCCGGTGAAGAGGTGTTTTCAATGTCCATTCTTTTAAAAGAAATGGGGATATTAGATAAAGCCAAAATCATTGCAACCGATATTGATAAAGTTATTCTAGAAAAAGCGAAGAAAGGACATTACTCTATGAAAAATATGGAGTTAAATGAAAAGAACTACATCAGATTTGAGGGGAAGAGTAGCTTTAAAGATTATTTTAAAGAAGAGAATGGAAAAGCAGTCATGGACAAGACATTGATCAATAATGTTTCTTTTAGAGAGCATGATTTAGTTCAAGGTGTAGTCTTTAATAAATTCGATTTAATCCTATGTAGAAACGTGATGATTTACTTTAATCAGAACCTGCAAAATGAAGTATTGAAAAAGCATCACGAAAGTTTATTCAAATATGGTTACCTCGTTATAGGATCCAAGGAATCTTTAATATGGTGTGAAATTGCCAATAAATTCATTGTCGTAAACAATGAGGAGAAAATTTATAAAAAAATTAAAGACTGAGGTCTGTACAAAATAGTACTCAATGGCTCGATTTAATCTTGATAATAAATATAAGGCGATAGTAATCGGAGGATCAGCAGGTAGTTTTCAGGGTATAACCCAAATTCTGTCTTCAATTCCAGCCGATTTTAGCCTACCTATTATCCTATGTTTACATAGATTAAAACACGTGCGTAATGGTTTTGTCGAAGCATTATCTATAAAAAGTATTAAGCCAGTGGTCGAGCCCTTTGATAAAGAAAATATCAAAAGAGGTAAGGTTTATTTGGCACCGGCCAATTATCATTTGTCTATAGAACTTGGTAATTCTATTGCCCTTTCTACTGAAGAAATGTTTAATAATTCCAGACCTTCTATCGATATTACATTGGAAACTGCTGCTTATAATTATAGGGATAAATTAATAGGAATTTTATTGTCGGGGGCCAATAAAGATGGTGCTTTAGGAATGAAAAGGATTAAAGACAGAAAGGGCCTTACAATCATTCAAGACCCAGAAGAATGCATGATTGATACAATGCCTAATGCTGCAAAGAAGATAACTGAAATCGATTACACTTTGAAGGTGCAGGAGATTGTCCAATTCTTGAAGGAATTGGACAAATTGTATAAATGATTTTTAAATTATTGCCTGAAAAGCAATACAATTATATATATTTGGTGATGTTTGCATGAAGTATGCAGATGATATTTGTAATATTTAAAGCGACTAAAAACGCAAATGTAAAATGTTGGTAAACTGATTTAGAGAGTTTAAAGGATTGAAATTTGCTGAAGCAAACAGTCCTTGATGAAATAAACTGATTTTTTCTACCAATGAAGTATTCATTTATGAAAGCATTATATAAAAACTTAGCACTTATTACCTCATTGCTTTTTACGTTAAGCATAATAGGTTTAGCGTATTATCTTTTCATTTTTCCAGAAAGGATTGCTAATGAAACACACCTGATAAGTTTGATGGAGATATCGGAATTAAAACCTGTTTTAGATGAACTATATGTATTTACAGGAGTCTCTGTCCTTTTAGGATTTATTGCGATATTACTGCATCTCTTCAATAAGAATAATGATGATGAAAGTAATGTGGTTTACATTGAAAAATTTAAAGAGAAAAAGGATTCTAAAGATACTCAAAGTAACAAAGGTGAAGAAGAGGATGTAGATGAGGAATTGAAGGATATAAATGCTAAAATTAAAAAGGAATCAGATAACAAATCAAAGGCTGAGAAATTATTATCTCATTTAGCTGATCAATTGGAGGCAAGTCAGGGTGCAATATATGTGGCAGGCAAAATAGGAGACAAGAATATAATATCACTTTTTGCAGCTTATGCCTTTGTTTTACCAGAGAGTCAAACAGTTTCTTATGAATTTGGTGAAGGCTTGGCTGGTCAAGTTGCAAAAGAACAAAAGCTTATAAATATATCAGATATACCTAAAGGCTACATTAAGATTTTATCAGGGTTAGGAGAGTCGAATCCTGCACATTTAATATTGTGTCCTATTATTAAAGATAACAAGCTATTAGGAGTTGGGGAAATAGCATCTTTTAAACCTTTTAGTAAATCTCAGGAGGTATTAGTTGAAAAATCATTGGCGCTATTAGCTAACGATTTAGTAAAGGAAGGTCACAAAGAAAAAGAGAAGAAATAATTCATTTTTTAGTATCAAAGAATTCAATATGTTTAAAAACATAAAAATCGGGACTAAAATTACCGCAATTCTACTATTTGTGGTATTAGTAAGTGTTGTAACAGTTAGTTTTATCACCTATAACATGAACCGAGATTCAATTGAAAAATTGAATTTTGATAAGTTGATGTCCCATACATCTCAGAAAGCAGATAAAATCGATGATCTTTTCGAAGGGATTCAAAATAATGCAGATCATATTTCTGGGTTACTTTCAGTGCAGTCTGGTGTTAGGAAATATCAGGAGGAGGATACTACACTAAATGCTGATAGCTTGAAGACAGCGATTTTATATCAAATTGAGTCAGATTTGAGATCTTTTGTGGAAAATTATCCCATACATGCAGTGTTGCTTACTGATTTGAATGGTGAAATCATTTTTAATTCAAATAGTTCAATAGCATCTCTTTCGGTCGGAGCGGATCTTAAAAGTATAGATGAAGATTTTTATGACGCGGCAATAAATACTGCCACATTCAATAATCCTGAGCAATATGGAGAAAATGAACTAGTGTTATACGGAATGCCTTTAATTGATGATTATAATAGCCCGGCAGGATTGTTGGTTTTGGTTAAAAATATGGAGCCGATTCTTGAGATCATTAAAAGTAACTCTACTGAATTTAAAACTTACGAGAGCATCTTAACAGTTCAGAGTGAAAATCAAGCGTTATTTCTTTCCCCATTAAAACAAGTTGTAGATAGTTTGGCCCCTTCCTCAGTTCCCTTGAAGGATAAGGTGTCTGTTGGAGTTCAAAAAGCGGCATTGGGTGAAAAAGGATATGCTAAAGATATTAATTATGTCGGAGAAGAGGTATTGTCTGCTTGGAGCAGTGTTCCCACCGTTGGATGGGGAATTGCCTCTCATGTAAATGAAAGTGAAGTAAAAGAACAATTGGGAGGGCTAATCGAGAAATTTATTTACACAGGGCTTATTATTTTATTTCTTTCTCTGATTATTTCGATCATTTTTTCAAGAGTATTGCTAAACCCTATTTTATCATTAAAGGAAACCTTAAAGTTACTAGGGAAAGGTATTTTGCCAAATAGTGTTCCTAAAAAATCAGATGATGAAATTGGTGAAATGGCCTTGATTTTAGATGGCTATGTTTCTTCCTTAAAAAATACAGCCAATTTTGCTAAGCAGATTGGAGACGGTGATTTCAAGGCTAACTTTAAGCCAATATCTGAAGAAGATACTTTAGGTAATTCCTTGATAAATATGCGGGACTCTATTCAGGCAGCAGAGAAAAGGGATAAGGAAAGAAACTGGATTGTTACGGGTGTTGCCGAAATTGGAGAGATATTAAGGTCAAATGATAATTTAGAGCAGCTAGGGGATGAGATCTTGATGTATGTAACAAAGAAAATAGATGCGATTCAAGGGGCTTTTTATGTGCTGAATGATGATGATAGAGATAGCTTGTTTCTTGAGATGAAGACAAGTTATGCTTACAACAAAAAGAAGTATTTAAAGGCTAAATTTAAATTTGCAGAAGGCCTAGTGGGTCAATCAGCAATAGAACAAGATACATTATTAAGAACGGAAATACCATATGATTATGTGAGTGTTAATTCAGGGCTTTTGGGTGATCAGCGTCCGAGTAGTATTTTAATTGTTCCCTTGATTACAGATGAAAAAGTTTACGGAGTTTTAGAATTTGCAGGATTCCATAAATTTGATTCTAGCCAAGTTAAATTTGTGGAAGAGATCAGTTTAATCATTGCCCGAACTGTATTTAATATTAAAGTAAATGAAAGAACTCGTAAGCTTTTAGCAGAATCGCAAACAATGAGTCAAGAGCTTCAAGAGCAGCAGGAAGTATTAAGACAGAATGCAGAGGAAATGGAAGCTACTCAAGAAGAGTTAAAGCGTACTAACCAGAGACTAGAAGATCAAATCGAGGAAGTAAATCGTACCCAGAAGCGTATGCAATTGTTGCTTGAAAATGCCTCTGAGGTAATTACTATTTATGAGAAGGATGGAATTGTTCGTTACATCTCTCCTTCAGTAGAGAAAATCTTAGGATACAGACAGGAAGATATCATTGATACTACTGAGTTGGATAAAGTGCATCCAGATTCTAGAGATGAAGTTCATCAGCAGTTCTTATACTTAGTAGAGAATCCTGATGAGTCAATCACCATGCAGCATCAATATTTGAATAGCGATGATGAATATGTGTGGGTAGAGGTAACTGGAACTAATCAATTAGAAGATCCTGCAATTCAAGGAATTATATTCAATACAAGGGATATCACTGAACGAAGACGAGCTGAGCAGGAAGAGCGCATGAGAAGTAAAATGCAGGCTCTATCTGAGAACTCCATTGACTTGATTACTCGAATTGACAATGAAGGCAAGTTTTTCTATGTCAATCCAATGATTGAAAGATATACCGGCAAAAGACCAGATGAAGTAATACAAAAAGGCTTACATGAAGCGGATATAGAACCGAAGATTATAGAAGCGTGGGCTCAATTATTAGAGAAAGTAAGAGAGCAAAACGAGAAGGTGACCGAAGAAGTAGATTTTCCATCTGAAATGGGAGATAGAGTGATGCAAGTGAATGCTATTCCTGAATATGATGAAGAAAAGATCCTAGAATCTATATTGGTTGTTTCTCATGATATAACGGATAGAAAATTAATAGAATTAGAAATTGCTAGTAAGAATAAGAAAATTACTGAGTCAATTAATTATGCTAAACGGATCCAAGGTGCAATTCTTCCTAATAACCAAGTAATTAGACAAAAGCTCCCTGATTCATTCATACTATATAAAGCTAAGGATGTGGTTAGTGGTGATTTCCCTTGGTACATTGAAGTGGATGATGTTATTTACATTGCGGCAGTGGATTGTACTGGTCATGGGGTACCAGGAGCCTTGATTTCATTGATTGGTTATTTCCTACTGAATGACATTGTGCGGTCACAAAAAATTAGTGATCCGGGAGTTATTTTAGATAAGTTAGATGCAGGAGTAACTTCAACGCTTAGACAAGATAGAGATGATTCTACGACCAAAGACGGAATGGATATTGCATTCTGTAAGATCGATAAGAAAAACAATCAGATAGAATACTCTGGCGCTCACCGTCCATTATATTATTTGCATGCCAACGGTGAATTGGATGAAATAAAAGGTAACAAATTCCCAATTGGTGGAGGTATTTATAGAAATCAAACCAATTTTGATAATCACAAAATTAAATACAAAACGGGAGATTCTGTCTTCTTTTGTTCAGATGGATTCCCGGATCAATTTGGTGGCCCACAGAATAGAAAATTTGGACCTAAGCGCTTGAGACAGACAATAGTCGACAACCATGGTAAATCTATGGACGAAATGCATTTAATATTTGATGAAGCATGGGAAAACTGGAAGGCAGACTATAAGCAAACAGATGATGTATTGTTAATCGGTATTAGATTTTAACTGGGAAAAGTTTAATTATAAATAAAATTATTTAATTTAAGGCCTGAAATGAATTAGGCTATAATTTAGAAATGGCTTTTTAACCTAAAAACAACATGAAGTATATATACGACCTACATAAAACCATGCTGTCCAAAAACCTTATTTTGGTTTATGAGGGTGAATTTACCCAAGAAATTACCAAATCGGTTTTGGCAATGGCAGAACGCAACATGGATTCTATGGGTGAGGAGTCAAGCATTAAGCGTAAAGTTTTTAATGTAATGGTGGAATGCTTACAAAATATTGTTAAACATTCAGATGATTTTAATCCGTTATCAGCTAAGCGAAATGCAGCAGTTTTTATTATCGGCAAAGAAGATGATCGATATGTGGTAACAAGTGGTAATCCAGTCGACACTGATGCAAAGGAGTCTTTAAAGAAAAGGATAGATGACATCAATGAACTCGATAAAGATGGTTTAAAATCCATGTATAAAGATATCATTAAATCAAATAGCCTTTCGAACAAAGGCGGTGCAGGTTTAGGTTTTGTAGATATGGCGCGGAAATCTGGTCAAAAATTAGAATATGACTTTGAGGATATGGGTGAGGGATTTCATTTCTTTTCTTTAACCACGACAATCTTAAGATTTTAGAATCTAAATTTTAGTTTAACTTTTAAATTTAAAATATAAAATTAAATATGGAAATCATTAACCTTGAAGGAACAGAGGATACCCCAAAAATATTATTAGATAAAGGAAACGGAATTTTCGAAATTTCAGGTCGCTCTTTACCTGAGGATTCTGCAGAATTTTATCAACCTATTTTGGATTGGATTGCGGCTTACGGTGAAGATCCTAATCCAGAGACTTTATTTACATTTAAGTTAGAATACTTCAATACAGCCTCATCTAAACTAATACTTGATGTATTATCTTCTCTAGAAGATATAGACGGAGTAACGATTGATTGGTATTTTCATGAAGATGATGAAGATATGGAAGAAGCTGGAGAAGAATTTTCAGAGTTGGTTGAGATTCCTTTTGAATTTAAAACCTATTAATTATTGCATTGTATTTTGAATTTTAAACGTAGGCCATGAAGAAAAATGGCCTATTATTTTTATCAATAAGCTATAATCGTCTTTCTATATGAGTGAAGAGATACTCAAAGCCTTAACTCAATTATTTGGAATAATTACCAAGCAAGATGGAGGAGCCACAGAAAAGGAAAGAAATTTCGTTATCGGTTTTTTCCAGCAAGAGCTTGACCAAGACTCTATTAAGGAGTATCTGGAGCTTTATGATAAATTAGTAGGCTGGGGAGAGGAGCCTGAAAAGGAAGAAGAGGACGGAAAAGCAAAAAAGAAAAAACTAACCTCTGTTCGGGATTCGGTAAGAACCTTAGCAATTTGTAAGAAAATTAATAAAACCCTTACGCAGAAGCAAAAAGTCGTTGTGCTTATCAAGCTCTTAGAAATGGTTTCTGCTGATAAAAATTTCACTGCGCAGCGAATGGAAATCATTGATACGGTTTCCAATGTCTTCAATATTGTTAAAGATGAATTTAAGCTAATCGAAAGCTTTGTTATTAAAAGCGATACAACAGACTTAGAGCAGTTTGAAGATATCCTTTCAGTGAATAACGAAACGCCTGCTGATGATGCTCTACATGTTCATGCAGATATCGATGGCGAAATACTTTTCTTAAATGTGCGAAGTGTTGATATGTATTTCGTTAAATACACAGGCACTGAGGAAATTAATTTAAACGGTTTTATAATGAAAACAGATTCTGTATATCTGTTTTCACATGGTAGTACCATTAAAACACCAAAAGGTGCTGCTCTTTATTATTCTGAATTGATCAGAAAGTTCTTATCAGATGCGGAGCAAGTAAACTTGTCTTTCAATGCGAAGGATATTGTGCTGCAGTTTCCTAATGGTGAGCTGGGACTACGTAATGTTAATGTTTTTGAAGGCCCTGGTGAACTAGTTGGCATTATGGGGGCTTCTGGAGCTGGTAAAACCACACTGCTAAATGTATTAGCAGGTATTCAGGCGCCCAGTGAAGGTAAAATCCAAATTAATGGACTTGATTTAAATGAAGATCAAGAGCGATTGCAAGGGATAATTGGTTATGTTTCTCAGGATGATTTATTAATTGAGGAATTAACGGTTTATCAAAACTTGTACTATAATGCAAAGCTTTGCTTCGCGAAAATGTCCGAGGAAGAAATCCACGAAAGAGTAATGGATACTTTGGAAAATTTAGGTTTAGAAGCTAGAAAGGATTTACGAGTTGGAGGCGTTTTAGACAAGACCATTTCCGGGGGGCAGAGAAAAAGACTAAATATTGCTCTAGAGCTTATCCGGGAGCCTGCTGTCATGTTTGTAGATGAGCCAACATCAGGACTTTCTTCCCGAGATTCTGAGAATGTAATTGACTTGTTAAAGGAGTTAACCTTAAAAGGTAAATTAATATTTGTAGTAATTCATCAACCATCATCAGACATCTACAAAATGTTTGATAAAATGATTATAATGGATACAGGTGGGTATCAGATATTTTATGGTCATCCGGTCGAGGCTGTTACTTATTTCAAGCAAAAAACGAATCAAGTTGATGCTGATAGAGGGGTTTGTCCTACTTGCGGAAACGTAAATCCGGAACAGATATTCAATATTGTAGAAGCGAAGGTAGTTGATGAATATGGTCAGTTAACAAACAAACGAAAAATTAATCCTAGCCAATGGAGAGACTTTTACCTTGATCATTTTGATCATAAGCCTGTAAAAGAAGAGTCAGAAGCTCCACCCTCAACTTTATCCATTCCTAATAAATTAAAGCAAACGGTAATTTTTACCATTCGTGATACGCTTTCAAAAATAAGTAATAAGCAGTACTTACTTATTAATCTATTGGAAGCACCATTTTTGGCTTTGCTTTTAGCTTTCATAATAAAGTATAGAAGTGCGCCATCTGGTGAAGATTATATCTTTAGGTTTAATGATAATCTTCCTGCCTTCTTACTTATGAGCATAATTGTAGCCTTGTTTATGGGGCTTACGGTAAGTGCTGAAGAAATCATTAGAGATCGTAAGATTTTGAAACGAGAGTCATTTTTGAATTTGAGTTGGAATAGTTATCTGCTCTCTAAAATAACTATTCTATTCGCCCTATCTGCAATTCAAACTTTAACTTATGTGGTGATTGGTGTCCTGGTGTTAGAAATAAAGGATGCTACGTTTAGTATGTGGGCTATTCTATTTACTACCTCTTGTTTTGCAAATGTATTAGGACTCAATGTAAGTGCTGCTTTCAAATCTGCCGTCACAGTTTATATTTTGATACCGCTATTACTCATTCCGCAAATGATTTTAAGTGGACTCTTATTTAGTTTTGATAAGCTAAACGATTTTATTAGTACGAAAGGTAAAGTGCCGGTGGTAGCAGATTTAATGACTTCGCGTTGGGCATATGAGGCTTTAGCTGTTGATATGTTTAAGAATAATAGTTATCAAGAATATTTTTATGAGATTGAATCAGATGAGAAATCAGCTGATTTTAAGTCATCCTTCTTGACAAAGAAAATTAGAGAAAAACTAAGAATTATTGAGAACGATCTCGGAGATGAAGAACAAAAGGCGAAGAAAGAAATTGAAGAGGCTACGACAGTAATTTATAATGCACTTAAGAAAGAGCCTTTCAAAGGAAATTTAGAAGGAGAAGACCTAGATAAACTTTTAGATCCGGAATCTATTAATCAAGATAAGATTGATAAAATTAGCATGTATGTAGATCAGTTAAGAGACCACTACATTAATGAGTTCAATCTAGCAGTGAAGAAGAAAGAAACGCTGCAGTTTCATCTCGAGAATGATTCTTCCTACGATTTTAACTTAAATGATGCTAAAGACGCCTATTACAATGAAAGTCTTGCAGATCTGGTCAGGAACTTAACTGTAGAAGATAGGGTAATTGAATTCAAAGGACAATTAATTCAACAGATAGATCCTGTCTTCAATAGACCTGTTAAACCAAATAACCCATTAAATTACAGGACTCATTTCTTTGCTCCGGAAAAGTATTTTGCAGGAATATATATTGATACATTTTATTTTAATATACTTGTAATATGGTTTATGTCTTTAATTTTATATATCACCTTATATTTTGAACTTTTTGGAAAGGCAATTAAGTTTTTTGGTGATATTCGATTTCGGAAAAAAGAATCATGAAATGAATAGTCTATCACTGCTATTATTAGCAAGAGATTGAGAAAAATAAATATTTAAAAAAGAGAATTTGTATTAACTAAGGGAATTTCTATTTTTGTTATGATAAAAAAAAGTTTTATGAAAAACATACTCTTGGGATTAGGTGTTGCATTTGCATTTCTAGTCTCCTGCGACTCGAAGAAGAAACCTTCGGCAGATGAAATATCAGGTGTACTGGATTCTGTTAAAATAGAGGAACCCTCTATCTCTGAAGATGTCATTTCAGACATCATCCAACAGATACCGTCTCCTCTGGAAATTTCTACATTATTAAAGGAATCGGATACTAAATATGATAAGAGTTATCTAAACGATCCTGAAAAAATATCTGATTATAATAGCAATTATAAAAAGGCATTGGCATTAGGAGTTTATGGAACTGATTTAGGCTACACTAACATCTATGAGCAAAATCAAGATGCCTTATTTTACCTTAATTCCATAAAATCATTGGCCGATGACTTAAGTATTGGTCAGTTTTTTGATATCGGTACCATAAAGAGATTGGCGACCAATAGCAAGAACTTAGATTCCCTACTATTAATAACCACTAAAAATTTCAATAACATTAATAATTATCTTCAAGAACAGAAGCGTTCTAATTTGAGTATTTTGTTATTATCGGGTGGATGGCTTGAAGCACTTTATATCGTAGCAAGAGTTTCGGAAAAAAATCCGGATAGCGAGCAGTTAAAAGAAACTATTGCAGAGCAAAAGATAATTATGGATAATGTGGTTCTATTAATGTCTTTTTATAAAGATAATGATCCTAATATCAGACAGTTATCAAATAAATTTGTAAAGCTGCAGGAGGAATTTAATAAGATAGAGATAAAGACTGTTTATCGTGAGCCAACTTATGAAGTTGTAGATGGCATGCTTGTTGTTCAAGACAATAGTACCAGTGAAATCATTATGAAAGATGAGAACATTGAAGCGATAAGAAAGCAGGTTTACGAAATTAGAGAGAACATTATTAACTAAGAAATTATATGAAAAAGCTAATCTTTGCATTAGGAATTATATTTATATCAGCCTCCGTTCAGCAAACATATGCTCAATGTAATACTGAGAAGCATGTAGAAGCATGTATTCCTAAATTACAATCAGGCTTTACTTTTTTGAAAAGCTATAATATAGACGGACAGGGTGGAGCAAAAGATAAAGTGGAGTATTCTTATGTTTTCACGAAAGGTGCTACTTATCAAATCAGGATTTGTAACGATGGAGAAGCTACAGATGGAATCGTTTTGACATTGTATGATTCAAGCAGAAAAAAAGTGGCTTCCACAAAATATGAAGGATCCACCTTATCTAGTATAGCATTTCCGTGTCAGGTGACAGGTATTTATTACATCACCTTCACATTTGAAGGAAGTTCTAATTACTGTGGTGGAAGCGTTTTAGGATTTAAGCGTTAAAATTAATTTTTATAAGTTATTTAAATAAAGAGCAGGTTTTACCTGCTTTTTTTATTTGCCAATTTTTTAGATCATGTAAATGCGTAAAACAACAGTTTTTCAACACAAAGCAGTGTACTATCAAAGTGGGCCTATTTCATCCGACACAATGGAAATATGGTTTGTTTTACATGGGTATGGTCAACTTCCTGAGTATTTTCTCAGAAAGTTTAAAGCTCTTGAAGGCCGAGATCGTGTAATTGTGGCCCCTGGAGGATTGTCTAGGTTTTATTTAGAAGGTTTTTCAGGCCGTGTTGGCAGCACGTGGATGACTAAAGAAGAGAGACTACTAGATATCAATAATTATATCAGCTATCTTGATTCAGTTGCTGATCAAGTAGTACCATTGTCTTCAAGTGAGATCAGGATTACACTACTAGGGTTTTCCCAAGGTTCCGCTACAATATGCAGGTGGGCTGAGAAACTCTCTTTCCCGTTTGACAGACTCATACTACACTCCGGTGCATTTCCACCTGATATCGATTTTTCAGGTTTGAGCGAGAAATTGCACGCTAAAGAAGTTTATATGCTGCGTGGAACAGATGATGAATTCATTAATGAAGAAAGAAAAAAGGAGCAAAATGAATTAATCAGGAAACTTAATGTGGAAGTAAAGCAGATTGAGTTTCAAGGCAAGCATGATATAGATATTCAATCTCTAAAAGCAATTATTGAATCGGAGCCTTTGTCGAAGAAACGTTAAGATCTGCCTGTCTATAGTTTTTGAACCAACTTTTCACCTTCATTTGGATCACACCGAATATTGCTTCTTTAAAAATCTTTTTCGACATTTTTGAAATACCCTTACTTCGATCAGTAAAAATGATGGGCACCTCTTCAATACCGAATCCATGTTTCCAAGCCTTGAATTTCATTTCAATTTGAAAAGCATATCCAATAAATTTTATTTTATCTAAGTCAATTGTTTCAAGTACGGAGCGGTGATAGCAAATAAACCCTGCGGTAGCATCGTAAACGGGTAAGCCCGTAATAAAACGCACATATTTACTTGCCATATATGACATCAATACTCTAGACATAGGCCAATTCACAACGTTTACACCTGTTTTGTAGCGAGAGCCAATAGTTAATTGAACCTTCTCTTTTTGACAAGCGTTAAGCAGCTCTAATAAATCCAATGGGTTGTGAGAGAAATCAGCATCCATTTCAAAGATGTATTGATACTGATGCTTTAATGCATATCTAAAACCTTCGATATAGGCAGTTCCCAAACCTAGTTTGCCAAGTCTTTCGATTATATGTAAGTGTCCGTCATACTCTTCCTGTAATGTTTTGACTATTTCAGCAGTTCCGTCAGGTGAATTATCATCAATGATCAGAATATCAAATCGTTTTGATAATAAAAAGACAGCGCGAATGATATCTTCTATGTTTTCGCGCTCATTGTAAGTAGGTATGATGACTAAATTATCCTTCATAAATTCAAATCAACTTCAAAACTATAAAATCTTTTCAGATATTGCCGTTCAATTTATAAAAGAATTTGATGAGTTTACATAAATGTATTTTTTTGGACAGGGATGGCGTTTTGAACAAAGAAAGAGGAGAATATACGTTCAAGTTAAATGATTTTTTAGTGTTAGATGGTGTCAAACAAAGCCTGGAAATCTTAAAAAAACATGGATATTTGTTAATTGTCGTTACAAATCAAGCGGGTATTGCAAAAGGGATTTATAGTAAAGAGGATGTACTAAGTTGCCATGCCCTGTTACAGGCCAAGGTAGGCGATCTGATTGATGATATTTATTTCTGTCCTCATCATCCTGTTACTACTGAATCATTGCTGAGAAAGCCTGATAGCTTGATGTTAGAGAAGGCGATTGCGAAATGGAACCTAGATATTTCTGAGTCATTTATGATAGGAGATTCAATACGTGATATTGAAGCAGCTAAAAAGATAGGGGTGAAGGGTATTCTAATTGGAGAAAAAGAAAAAGGGGAGTTAACTGCACCCAGAGCTGATAGCTTACTGGATGCAGTGCACAATTATATTATTACTTAGATCCCTGTATAGTTGAAAGGGGTGATGTCTTTTAATTCATTTTTTATAGCATCTGAAACTTCTAAGCTATCAATAAAGTCTGCTATAGTTATTTGGGTGATTTTTTCATTCTTTCGTGTCAAAGCTTTCAATGCTTCGTACGGTGCAGGATAAGACTCTCGTCTTAACACGGTTTGTATAGCTTCTGCCACTACTGCCCAATTATCTGTCAAATCATGTTCAATTGCTGCTGGGTTTAGCTCCAATTTACCCAAGCCTTTTTTCAGTGATTCAAAAGCAATTAATCCATGTGCTAGTGGTACGCCAATATTTCGTAAAACAGTAGAATCAGTCAAATCCCTTTGTAATCGTGAGATCGGAAGTTTTGCAGATAGATGTTCTAATATTGCATTTGCAATCCCCAAGTTACCTTCTGCATTTTCAAAATCAATTGGATTGACCTTATGTGGCATCGCTGAAGAGCCTACTTCGTCTTTAGCAATCCTTTGCTTAAAGTAGTTCATGCTGATATATTGCCAAATATCTTTGCTTAAGTCTAATAAAATTGTGTTCAATCTTTTGAAAGAATCAAATCGAGCTGCTAAATGATCGTAATGCTCAATTTGAGTGGTAGGTTCTGAACGTTTAAGTCCTAAGTATTTTTTACAAAAAGTATTGCCAAAAGCTCTCCAGTCAATTTCAGGATACGCCACATGGTGGGCGTTGAAATTACCAGTAGCACCTCCAAATTTCGCTGCAAAGGGAATATTCTTTTCTAAAAGAAATTGCTCTTCCAACCTGACTTCAAACACTGCAAATTCTTTACCCAAACGAGTTGGCGATGCAGGTTGGCCATGGGTTTTTGCAAGCATTGGGACGTCTTTCCATTTGGTTGAGTACTTGTTTAGAGTGTCCTTGATTTCTTGTAAAAAGGGAAGGTAAACCTTTTCAGTTGCGTCCTTTAGTAAAAGTGGGGTTGCGGTATTATTAATATCTTGTGAGGTGAGACCGAAATGGATAAACTCTTTTTGAGCACCTATTCCGAATTCTTCAAATTTTTGCTTTAAAAAGTATTCTACAGCTTTTACATCATGATTGGTTGTCTGTTCTATTTTTTTGATTACTAAGGCATCATTTTCACTGAAATCTGATGCTAATGTTCTCATTTTTGGGAACAGGGACTGATCGAAGTCCTTAAGTTGAGGGAGTGGCAATTCACAAAGTGCAATGAAATATTCTACTTCTACATGCACACGATATTTGATTAATGCCCATTCTGAAAAATAGGCCGCAAGTGGTTGAGTTTTGTTTCTGTATCGTCCGTCAATAGGAGCAATTGCACTTAAAGTAGTTAAATCCATGAGCTGTAAAAATTTAAAGGTGCAAAGATAAGGAAATTAAGCTTGTGGAAACATTTAATACGTTAGAGAATTCCATTTTTCAATCGACAAAAAGCTGGACTAATCGTATTGCTTATAAGAAAGCTCATTTATTCGTCTGAATGATCAGACCCTAATCGTTCATCTTTCTGAACCATTTCCACTCAGCATAAAATGTACCAAGGGGAATTAGAGAAGCTGCTAATGATAAAAGAGTAAGCTTCAGAGTCCAATTTTTTTTAAGGGCTACAAAAAGGACTAATGCGCAATAGCCGATAAAGAGAATCCCATGCGCCATTCCTACAAAATAATTAGGCTGAGGCATATTCATCATATATTTCAATGGCATAGTTACACCAAGAAGTAAGTAGGAAATTCCTTCTAAAATAGCTAGTAGTCTTAAGTTTTTGATCATGAATCGATTAATAAATATAGGAATGCAAAGAAAGTAATGCCCGTTATGTAAACCAATACTTTTAGTGTTTAAAATCTAAAATAGATTAGGTGAGGGGAATTTTATTTAACATTTTTGTGCCATAAATAATAAATTTACTTCGATGGAATTAAAAGGAAAAGTGGTAGACATCCTACCTGAAGAAAAAGGCCAAGGTAAAAAGGGTGAATGGAGAAAGCAATCCTATATTTTTGAGACGCAGGAGCAGTATCCTAAAAAGGTTTGTGCTGAAGTATGGGGAGATAAGATTGATGGTTTTAATATAAAACAAGGAGAGGAACTAACTGCGAAGATTAATATTGATAGCAGAGAGTATAATGGCAAATGGTATACTAATGTAAAAATTTGGGCAATAGATAGGGCCTCTGATGGAAATGTGGGCGGAATTCCTAATTCGCAGCAGAATAGTAATCCTACTTCAGAATCAGATGGAATGAGTGGGCCGCAAGAAACACCACCACCAAGCGAAGACGATGAATTGCCATTCTAGTAGTGAATCATAAATGAAAAACCTATCAGGTTTAGTCTTGTTTAGATCATGCAGCTTCGGAGGTAACTTGTAAATGTACTTTCAAAGCAAACCTGATGGGTTTATTAAAGTTTTTTAATATCCTTTTTGAGTATTTACTAGTAATTTATGCTCATCACCAGATTTTACAGCTTCATAAGCAAGCTTAAAACTTTGCTTTACATCTTCCAATAACGTTATTCCTGAAATGTGGGGAGTGACTATACATTTAGGATGTTCCCATAAAGTAGATTCTTTTGGAAGCGGCTCTTGTTTAAAAACATCTAAAACAGCCTGTCTAATGTGCTTCTGATCTAAGGCTTCTAGCAAGTCCGCTTCATCAACAGAATTTCCTCTTCCTATGTTGATAAATAAAATATTTTCAAGCTGTGAGAAAAACTCTTTGTTAAAGAGGTTTTGAGTTTTTTCTGTGGCAGGAAGTGTGTTGATGACGATAGCGTTAGCTTCAAGATTTCCGATATCTAAATTATCGAAAGAGATACACACATCGAAAAACTCTTTATTTTTTCCACTAGTATTAATTCCTACAATGTTCTTAACCATGGGTTGTAGGACTTGCGCAATGTCAGTACTAATATTTCCTGTCCCGAAAAAAATCACACTTTGTTTCGAGAGAGATTTGGGTATTACTTGATCCCAAGTTTTCGAAGCTTGGTTTATCTTGTATAATTCCGTCCTGTTCAAATCTTGCAAGATGTAACTCAAGCAGTATTCAGACATTCTTTGCCCCATCTTCCCTTTTGTTTTGGTCAGGGTACACTTTTCGGGGAGGTTTAATTTAATGAAGCTGTCGACACCTGCGCCAAATGAATGAATCCATTCTATATGATCTATATCCATTTTGGAAAGAAAATTGAAACCAGCTATGTAATGAGCTGTAGGGAGTAATTTTTCTACTTCTTCTTTATCTTTTGCAAGTAAACAATTTAACTCCGGATATTCATGTGCAATAAATGCTTGAAAACCCTCTGCTAAATGTCCGTAAGTAAGAATATTCTTTTTTGACATATTGGTAAATTAACCTTTTGCTACTAGATTTCTAAAGTTAGAAGGAGGAACTAACTCAAACTTCAAATGTTCACCGCTTATTGGATGTTTAAGTTCCATTAAATTGGCATGCAATGCAACTCTTCCAAGAGGATTTTTCTTTGCGGTATATTTTTTATCTCCTGTAACTGGAAATCCAAAATGTGCCATTTGAACTCTGATTTGATTTTTGAAACCCGTTTCAAGTTTGAATTCAAGCATTGAGTAAGCATTACTCTGTTTTAGTAGATTGAAATGGGTTATGGCTTCAGTAGCGTTTTCAGGTGTATTAACGATAAATACTTGATTGTTTTTATTGCTCCGGAGATAGTTTCTTAAAGTATGTGAGGATTCTTTTATTTTACCTTCTACAATCGCAATATATTTTCGGTCAATGACGTAATCTTCCCAGGAATTTTGTAGGAGCTCTTGTATTTTTTGGCTCTTAGCAAATAGAAGAATTCCTGAAGCTTCTCTTTCTAATCGGTGAATTATATAAACTTTGATTCTAGGGTCAATTGCCTCCATATGTTCTTTCAAAATTTGGACGGCATTCTTCTTCTTTTCTTTTAAGGAAGCTACGGAAAGAAGTCCTGCTTCTTTTTCAATAACGATTAAATCCTGATCTTCATAAAGAATATTAAGCTTTTGAAGCTTCACTTTTTTAGAAGGCTTTGCCCAATTAATCTGGATTTCGTCTCCTTTTTTTAAACCATGATTAAATTGTGTTATAACGTCTCCATTTATTCTTATTTGACCGCCACCCATCACTTGTTTCAACAAGGCTTTCTTTTTGTTAGGGTAGTTGGAGATGAGATACTTTAATAATTCAGTATCTTCTTGAACTAAGTAGCTGTTGAGCTCTTGATTAGATGGAGTTGATTTTTTGTTCATGGCGTAAAATTCCGTATAAGAAATGACCTTTACAAGTCTGATAATTGATTATCAACTAAAAACCCTCTCAAATTGGTTTGAGAGGGTTTTAAAGAATAGAAAACTTCTAATGTTTGAAATGACTATTTAATTCCTGTGAATAATCGCTCCCATCTAATTTTATTGAAGAATGATTCATTAGGATCCATGCTCATCCAGATGAACAAAGCTTTACCTACAACATGATCTTTCGGAACAAACCCCCAAAAACGGCTGTCCCATGAATTATGGCGATTATCACCCATCATAAAGAAATAATCTTGGGAAAACGTATATTCTTTAACTTCTTTCCCTTCAATGTAGAGCTTATCATCTTTTATCTGGATGTTTTCTAAATGTTCATAGTAACGAAGTATATCACCATAAAGGAGCAGGTTTTTATGGTTAATTACTATGGTTTGTCCTTCCGTAGGCACCACAATTGGACCGTAAAAATCTTTATTCCAGCTGGTTTCTGGCGTTTTTGGAAAGGTAGCAGGGTCTACATCACTGCTATCAGTGCTTAATATTTGGCCATTTTTGTATGTAGGAGAAAAGATGATTTCATTTATAAAAGGTAATGATCTCATTTTTTCAATATCTCCGGGCTCTGCGTGGACTCTGTAGCCGTATCCAGGCTCATACATTTTATCCCAAATGTTATAATCTTCAAAAACCCTGTCCCGTATAGTTAGATCTGTTTTTATAAAATAGCTGTACTGAACATCTTCCGGAACAAAAGCTTCTTCATCATTAATGAAAAGCGTAGCATTTTTTACTTGAATAGTATCGCCAGGGATTCCCACGCACCTTTTGATATAATATTCTCTTAAATCGAGTGGGTATTGCAATTCTTCTGGGTAATTAAATACCACAGCATCATTTCTTTTTACTTCACTAAATCCAGGTAATCTAAATTGCGGTAATTGAATCCAGTCAAGGTAAGCAGGAACATCTTCTGTCCCATAAAATCTTCTATGCGTTAAGGGTAGTTGTAGGGGTGTTCTAGGTGTTCTTGGACCATAATGTAGTTTACTAACAAATAAGTAATCCCCAACTAATAGAGTGCCTTCCATCGAAGGAGTAGGGATAACAAAGGCCTCTAGAGTTGCCCATCTTATCAATGTGGCAGCTATTACCGCAAATACCAGTGCATCTACCCATTCTCTTACTTTAGATTTAGGTTTTGCTGGTTTCTTTTTTTTATTGAAAAATGGAATCTTCATTTTCTATAGTTTTAAGAAGTCATCAATGTTCACGATTCCTTTTTGAGAAGGAAGCCATTCGGCAACAAAAACAGCACCTTGCACAAACCCGTCTCTACTGTAGGCTTCATGTTCAATACTAATTTGGTCAACTTCTGATTTATAAGTGATTTTATGTGTCCCTGGGATTTCTCCTATTCGTTCTGATGTAATAGGAATTTGTCCTTCATCAGTTTTAGTTTCATTTGTCCATGTGCTGTATTGATCATGCGCACTAATGATCCCTTGTGCTAATGTTATTGCTGTACCACTTGGAGCATCTTTTTTGTGCGTGTGATGTACTTCTATCATGGAAGGTTTATATTGGCTTTGCGGACTAATAAGCTTTGCTAAAAATTTATTCAATTTAAAAAATAAATTTACACCGATCGAAAAATTTGATGCATAGAGAAAGGTTCCACTATTTTTTTTACAAATTTTCTCGATTTCAGGCATTTTATCCAGCCATCCGGTAGTGCCAGATAATACCGGAAGATTATGCTCTAAACAAAACTTAATATTGTCAAAGGCCGCATCAGGGTGGGTGAACTCTATAGCCACATCAGCCTGCTCAGCTAAAGTAGGCATTAATGTGTCGTTCACATCAACTGTTGCAACTAAGCTATGGCCTCTTTGAATTGCAAACTCTTCAATGGCTTGCCCCATTTTCCCATGACCAATTAAAAGTATTTTCATGTGTATCTAATTATAATCGTGTTGTCACATGTAATCTTTAATTAAAATTAATCATCAATATTTTTTATTTGAAGCTTAATTTTAATGTCGATTTCATTATTTTAATCTAAAATTTAATGATAAGCCTGCATGCATATTACTATATGGGCTTCTTTGAATACTGGGCTTTATATTTAAGCTCAAATCTTCATTAATATTGAATTCTCGCAAATGTGCATCTACTGTAGCATCAACAATATTGAGCACATAAAACAGGCCAGCAAGAATAATCCAATAGTCTCGGTCTCTTTCATAACTTTCTAATCTGCGTTCAGCTGCTTCTTCATTAAAAAGTTGTAAATAATCTTCTATTTGTTCATCGTTACCGTTTCTGATATTGAAGTATACATTTCTGAAAAGTACGTAATTTTGATGATTTGATTTGATTTGAGAAGCAGCTAATGCACCTAAGGCATATACAATCGGTATTTTCCAATATTTTTGATTATAAAACTGCCCCATACCAGGCACTATAGCTGAGTAAAGTGCAGCTAACCTGGGGGAATGTGTGCTATCTTTCATTTGGAACGTTTCTATATCCTCGCTTCCATCTCCAAGTTTGAGAAATGTTGAGTCCGTTGGTTGGATTTTTTGACCAATTGCAATGGAAGAAGCTGCAGAAAGTATAAAAATGAGTACTAGAATGCGCATTTTATAATTCGACTGAAAGAATGTCTAAAATTCTGTTTAAATCGTCTTTAGATAAAAATGGAATTTTTATTTCGCCTTTGTTATTTTTGTCAATCTTCATACCAATTTTTGTGCCAAAATGAGAGGATAGCTTGCTTTGCACTTGCTTGGCTTCGTAAGGCATTTCAGCTTTCGCTGGTTTATCCTTCTCACTAGATTCTCCGCTGGTTAGTTCTCGAACTAATGCTTCCACTTTTCGAACCGATAGATCATCTTTTAGCGTTCTATTGAATACATCCAATTGCTTATCAACATCGTCAATATTGATAATGGCACGCGCATGCCCCATGCTGATCCTTTTATCACGTATAGCTAATTGAATATCCGGTGGAAGCTTCAATAGCCTTAAATAATTATTGACGGTGGTCCTGTTCTTGCCAACTCGGTCACCTAATTGCTCTTGCTTTAAATCGCATTCCGTTAGTAGTCTTTGGTAGCTTAAAGCAATTTCAATAGAGTTCAGATTTTCACGTTGAATATTTTCAATCAATGCCATTTCAAGCATTTGCTGATCATCCGCAATTCTAATATAAGCTGGTATAGATTTTAGACCAGCTAATTTTGAGGCTTGAGTCCTTCTTTCTCCCGAAATGAGCTGGTAACTGTCTTTGCTTAGTTTTCGAACAGTAATAGGTTGAATAATACCTTGAACTTTGATTGAATCGGCTAATTCTTCCAAAGCTTGTTTGTCAAAATCCGTACGAGGCTGAAATGGATTGACCTCTATTTGGTCTAATGGAATTTCATTAATAGAAGCCCCACTTGATATATCTGTTATATCCCTTGTTTCTTTATTAGAAGATTTTTGGTCTGTGTTTGAATCTTCTAAAAGAGCGCCTAAGCCTCTTCCTAATGCTTTTCTGGTTTTCTTCGCCATCCGCTATTTTCCTAATCCGTTATTGTTTATTATTTCTTTTGCTAAATTTAAATAGCTAATTGCCCCTTTGCTTTCTGCATCATGAGCAATAGCAGGTAATCCAAAACTTGGGGATTCACTTAATTTAATATTCCTAGGTATCAAAGTTTCAAAAACCATTTTGCTAAAGTGTTGTTTTACCTCATCTACTACTTGATTAGAGAGATTTAAGCGCACATCGTACATGGTTAATAAAATACCTTCAATTTCCAAATCCTTATTCAAACGTGTTTGAATAATCTTAATTGTATTCAATAATTTACCCAAACCTTCAAGTGCAAAATATTCGCATTGCACAGGAATAATCACTGAGTCAGCAGCAGTTAAAGCGTTAATAGTTATTAAACCTAGGGAAGGAGAGCAATCAATGATAATGAAGTCATATTTTTTTCGTACTTTTTTAAGTGCGTCACGCATTCTTTCTTCCCTGTTTTTAATATTCACCATTTCAACTTCGGCTCCAACTAAATTTATATGAGAAGGTAAGATATGCAAGTAATCTAGGTCAGTTTCCACTATGATGTCTTGAGCATCAACCTCATCCACCATACATTCATAAATACTGCTTTCTATTTCTTTAGGGTTGTATCCTATTCCTGAAGTAGAATTTGCCTGAGGGTCAGCATCAACAATAAGCGTTTTATACTCTAAAGCAGCTAAACTTGCTGCAAGATTAATAGCTGATGTGGTTTTACCTACTCCTCCTTTTTGATTAGCAATTGCAATTACTTTACCCATATTTATTTAAGTTTTAGCTTTAAAAAGTTAATCGGCAAACTGACTTAATTCTGATTTGACTTATTCAAAATATTGATGAATCGAGCAAGTATCTATTTCAGTCACCAAATTTTTTAGCGAACCACAAAGATAAAATTTTATATGAGAAATAGAATGGAATTTTAATTTGCTTTAGCAGGAATTAGATAAAATCTACATCTACATTAAGCGGATATTTCATGAGGTATTGAACTGCTTCTTCCATCGTAAGCCCTTCAAACAGAACTCGGTGTAATATTTCGGTAATTGGAGCTCTCACTTTAAAACTCTCGGCAATTTTTTTTGCAATCATAATAGTATTGACTCCTTCTGCCACCTCATGCATATCGGCAAGTATATTATCCAACGTTTCGCCCTCTGCTAATCGCCTTCCAACGGTGAAGTTTCTACTTAAGGTAGAATGGGAGGTAGCCATTAGATCTCCTATACCGGCTAATCCGATGAAAGACCGGACATTGCCGCCTAATGCTTTTCCTAAATAGATCATTTCTACCATCCCTCTGCTGATCAATAATGAACGTGCATTCTCACCCAGACCTAAGCCCGATAATGCTCCTGAAGCTATAGCAATAATGTTTTTTAAGACACCGCAAAGTTCTATCCCGATCAAGTCGGGGTTGCCGTATACTTGAAATCTATCACTTCTTAGTAATTGTTGTCCTATCTGGATTACTTCATTAAAAGGACTGGCTACCACAGTGGCGGCTGGTAGTCCTTGCGAAATTTCCTTTGCAAGATTAGGACCTGCAAGACACCCCACTCTTACTACAACACTCTCTTCCATGATCAGCTCGCTCATGGTTTTGATGTGCTGTCTTTCAAGTACTTGCATATCTGCTAAAGTTTTCCCTTCTGGGAGCGTAAGGTTTAAGCCCTTAGTCCCATGAATCAATATATGATAAGGATGAAGGAAAGGTGAAAGACTTCTCATCATCTCTCGGAAGTTTGCAGAAGGCACAACGGGGAAAATAATGTCGCAAGTATCAGCTAATCGTTGTAGATCGTCAATAGCTGTTACATTTTCATGTAGGGGATAGCTATTCCATTCTCTTTTCTTATTTATGCTTTCTAATGCCTCGGGATTTCTTGCGTACAGCAAAACTTCAGAGTTTTCTGCTAAGAGGTTAGCTACGGAAAGCCCAAAACTACCTGCACCGATAACTCCAATTGGTTTGTCAAATATGTTTTTCGAGCCCATATCCGTCTAGTCTGTTTCTGTAAAAATACAAAAGATTCATATCCATTGTGGTTATATCTCCTTGCTTTGTCTTTATTAAAGGTCTTTTAGAATGATACATTCCTAAATTCAATAAGCCATGTTCAATAATGTTATCGATAGTATCGTCCATATGTTCTGCTTGCGACATCCGACCTTCTTTTATTCTATCTTCAATCTTATTTTTAATTCGCTGACTAGTGATTCTGAATTCATTAAAATCGATCGCAAGGTCTTCTTCTGGCAATCTCAATAAAGAAAATAAGTCCAGTTTTTTATTCCGCTTTCGGATCATCTCAAAGGCAGTAAATGCTATTAAATGACTCGAAAAAACGCGAGCAATTTTGCTATACTGTTCCACAATTTTTTTGGATAACATCCTCGTGTATTCTGCCTCCCTTTGCTTATTTACTGTAATCTTGTCTTGAAAAACAAAGTAATCTTGCGGTTGGATTTCTCTTCCTTTTGAATCAAAGCTTCGCCCTTCCTCGTCAACTTTATTACCTAATATATCCATAGCCTCACCAATGGAAACCGAAATATCAGAGCCTTTAGTAAAAAACTTGAACAAGAATGTTATGATTTTGTAAGAGGAAGAAAATTCATCATTTTCTACATAATAACGTTCCTGACCTTGTTTTTCTAGATATTGCCTAATCAGGCTAGGTGCTTCTAAAACGAAGTGGTAATTTAAACTGACAGGAACAATAAATATTTTTTCTGAATCTTTTCCATGCTCTTGATAATTAGATCTTTGAGCTTCAATGGCAGTACCTAAGAGCCCTAATTTGAGTTCTTTTTCTACCCTTCCGTCCCTCGAACGCGTTCCACCAGGAAAAAACAAGCTTTGACATCCTTTTTTTAAAGCCAGTGCAGAATAAGCTTTAAGGGTTTCGAGGTAGATCATATTTTTTTTACGCCTATCGACCTTATAAGCACCTAGACTATTCATGAAATAGGAAATGACACTAATATTAAATAGGTTTAGCCCTGCTCCATAAATAACTGGTGGGAGACCTAATGTGTAAATAACCCAACCTATCAAAATGGAATCCAAATTACTGGAATGAGTAGGTACAATAACTATTGTTCCTTTTTTGGCTAAGGTTCGCAATTTTTCAACTTCGCCATTGATTTGGATTTTATCATTCATGGTGAGTTCATTGCTCCAAAACCCACCTAATTTTTTGATTCGTGCAGCATTCAATAATCTATTGAAACCGAAAGTAACAAGACCTCTTGCAAACCTGTAGTGGCTTGTATTAAAGTTTCCAGCAATTTCTTCTGCGTAGCGCTCGATGATGTTATGAAGTACCTTATTGGCTTTTTCTTCATCTTTGGTTTTCTGTTGCGAAATTTCCAGAAGCTCATCTTTTACTTTACCCCAGAATTGATGTTCATCATCTGGATCTACCTTCCAAGGAGTTTGCCTAATTCTCGCTTTTTCTTTGTATAAGGTTGTTTCTAGCTCTTCTATTAAAGCTGTTTTATTTCTGGTATTTCCTTTAATTCTCTCATAGGCTTCTTTTACTACTTCTTTAAGGAATTGTTTTTTATTACGACTCAATTGTACCACTGGCCACTCGCGAGGCCCTGGTAATATAGGTTCGTATTTTCTTTTACTTCTATAGCGCTTCAGCTTCATATCATCTTAGGATAATGCCTGCTTTAAATCTTGTATTAAATCCTCGATATCTTCAATCCCGACACTTAGTCGAATTAAAGAATCGGAAAGCCCCACTTTTATTCGCTCTTCTTTAGGAATACTCGCATGCGTCATAGTTGCGGGGTGCCCACTTAATGATTCAACTCCTCCAAGAGACTCGGCCAAAGTGAATAATTCAAATCTCTTTAGAACTGCCGTGGCGGCCTCTTGGGAATTTTCCTTTAAAGAAAAAGATATCATGCCTCCAAAACCATGCATTTGTTTGCTAGCTATGTCATGATTTGGATGTGAAGCAAAGCCGGGCCAGAAAACTTTATCAACTTTTGGATGCGATTTTAAGAAATTCGCTACCCCAGCTCCGTTTTCGCAGTGCCTTTGCATTCTTAAGTGTAGTGTTTTAATTCCTCGTAAGACTAAAAAGCAATCTTGAGGACCTGGTACCGCCCCACTAGCATTTTGAATGAAAGTAATTTTATCAGAAAATGCCTTGTTGCTCGTTGCTAATGCGCCCATAATAACATCTGAATGCCCTGCTATATACTTCGTGAGAGAATGCATGACAAAATCAGCACCTAGATCCAATGGGTTTTGCAAATAAGGTGTTGAGAAAGTATTATCCACTCCCAGTAAAACATAATGCTTTTTTGCAATTTTTGAAACCGCTTCAATATCAATAATATTCATCATTGGGTTAGTAGGGGTTTCTACCCAGATGAGTTTCGTCTTTTCATTGATGTGCTGTTCAATGGCAGGGGCATCCAGCATATCAACGAAATGAAATCGAATGCCGAAATCTTCGAATATTTTAGTAAAGATCCTGTACGATCCTCCGTATAAATCATTGGTACTGATAACTTCGTCTCCTGGTTTTAAGGTTTTGATAATTGCATCAATAGCAGCAAGTCCTGATGCAAAGCAATGTCCATAATCTGCATTTTCTAGAGCAGCAAGACTGTTCTCAAGAGCCTTACGCGTTGGATTATTAGAGCGACTATATTCGTATCCTTTATGCTCTCCTGGAGCGCTTTGGACATATGTTGACGTTTGATAGATAGGAGTCATGATGGCTCCCGTGGCCGGATCAGGTTCAATTCCCGAATGAATTGCCTTTGTCCCAAATCTGTATTTACTAGACTTGCTCATTAGTTCCTATTTTTAAATTTTTCAGTCAAAATTAGCTTTTATTTCGGGTTTGATGAAGATGAGAAGTTTTTTAGCCTTTCCAAAACCTGATCTTTTTCTTGGTATTTTGGAGATAACGATGGCTGCCCAGGGAAGTTTTCCATATGTAGCGTTTGAGTTGGAAAAGCAAAATTGATTCCTAACTGTTTAGCAAGTTTCATTATACTTAATAAGAGTTCTTCTTTGTATTTCAGTTCTTCTCCCCACGTTGGTACGTCTAAAAATACATAGAACATAATGTCAAGTGAGAATGCAGACATATTATTGAAATAGATATTATAGAATTCTTTCCATGTTTTAGGATGCTCTTCTACAATTTTCTTTAACCCTTCAGTAAAAGCTTCTATTAGGTGCGTGGGCGTGTCATAGGTGATGGTAATAGTTGTATAAAATCTCCTGTATTTCCGCAACCCGTGATTATCTACTGGCATATCGGCCAATTTGCCATTCGGTACAGTGATTAACGAATTTCTAAAAGTTCTAACTCTTGTTGAGCGAAAACCTACTTCTTCCACTGTTCCATCGATGTCACCAGCAGTTACCCAATCTCCAATTTGGAATGGTTTGTCAAACAGTATCATTAAAGAGCCGAAGAAGTTTTTGATGGTGTCTTGTGCTGCTAGTGCAAATGCCAAACCCCCAATGGATATTCCAGCAAGCAATGCTGTTATATCAAATCTTAAATTGTTTAGGATATATAAAAATCCGATAATCACAACAAATATTTTTAATACTCTTTTGAGTATTGGGACAATCTGATCGTCCATTGTAGTTTCGGTTTGGGCAGCTTTTTTAAGCATGTATTCTCCCAGTATATCCACAATTTTATAAACCATCATAGTGGCAAAAAGCGGAAGTAATGCTCTAAGGAGTAGAATAAAGTAATGATTAAATGCAATCGGTAATTGCAGAACTGGAATTAGAATAATTAAAATACCGACAATAATTAAAAGGCTAAAGGGTTTTGCTACAGGCATGATGTAATCGTGCGCAATATTTCCGTATCCCTTGTTTCTTAGCAATTGGTAAATTAACCAATCGAAAAACCAACTTAATAATTTATGAATCAGTACACAGATAATAATCAAAATTAATATACTGATATATTGCCAAGTATGTAGGCCTATAATCTTCTGAGTCCCCATTTTGGGTAAAATATTCATTAGTTTATCGGTGCCAAAAGGATAGACTTGTTGGTGTAGTTCTTCAGTTTTTTCGATCGTCTTTTTACTAAAGTACCATTTGTCATTACTTTTTTCTAGGTAAATTTGTGGGAACTCAATTTCGGAAAGATAATATCTTGCTTTGTCAGCTGAGTCTGCATAATTTGGGTTTTCGGGAATCTCATCGATGTCTATCAGCACACCCGCACCATCTAAGACCTGCTTTAACTGAGTTATAATCAATTCTGCATCTTTGCCTTTAGTATATTGAGGGTTAAGTGTCTTTGCGGCTAATTTGGGGTGAAATTCATCTTCCTGCAAATTTTGAAGAAATGTATTAACAGTGGCTTTTGGAGAAGCTAAGCTGTTTGCAGGTAATGCTTTGTTTTCCTCACTTTGACTGAAAATGCTGTGGGATATGAAGATAAAAAGTATTAAAAAATATCTCATTTTTAAATATTAAATTTTAGAATACTGAAGGTGTTTTTATGGCATTTATAGACATGAACAACATTGTCTTTGTTGTAGTAAATCATGGCAATCTCGTCCATGCTCTCTATGGGTTGCTGGTTTATTAATTGTCCATCGGTAGTATAAAGGTAAGTGAAAGCTTGTTTTTTATCGGTTACTGCAATTATTTCTTTATTTGGAGCCAGTTCGTAATACTGGATTTCCATTTCATCCTGATTAATATAATCCTTCTCGAACATCATTTCGCCTGATGGTTTCAATAAACTTACTCTGTTCAAGTCCTGCCTAGCTAAAATGTAACTTCGTTCAGAAGCATTTTTCACTATTTTGAAAATAGTCTCCTTATTCGGCATATACAGTTGTTCTTTTTCTTTTATTTCACCAGTGAAACTAGTTTTTACCAGAGCACCACCATTCGTTATAGTCACTAAATAACTACTCTCGAAATTATTACCAATTTCGAAAAATAAATTATCAGATAGTCTGTCATTTATATTAAGGGGGAAGTTGGGCTTCATTTCACCATTTCTGCTCATGACTTTTACCATTCCATTCTCCTGAAGAACGACCATAAAATCTTTACTTCTTATCCTGATGTGTTCCGGCCTAGCAGCAATTTTCTCATTCATTTTAAGAGGTTTCCAATCTCCTAATTCATCACCATACTTGCTGGTTAAGAAAATATCACCATTTTCTTTTGCTATCAAGAGGCGGTACGTTTTACTCTTATCGTAATCAATCACATTAAAATATTGATTCTCAATATTTTGATCGCCAAATGTTTTCGGGAAATATTCTAGTGCGATCCCATTTCTATCTAATAGGTATACTTTCTCGGTAGTGGCAAAAGCGTATTGTAATTTGTTATTTTGATAGTAATCTATTTGGAATACTTCTCCTATAATTGGAGCATCTAATGGTTCTGTCCAGATGACGTCACCATTGTTAGATATTAAATGAAGGTTGAATGCTGAATCCTGCACTAGTGTTTCAAATAAGCTAGTAGTATGATTTTTAACTACATAAGGTTTGCTAATAATAGGGGCTTCTATTTGGACCTGCATCACTTCATCGAAATATTTCATTTCGTTATTGACTTTATTGTCCAAATGTAAAATTTCTACATTACTATAGTAGCGGTCATTTTCATGACTAAATTGAATCGCAAGCATGTCAAAATTCTTTACTGGAAATTCATTTTGTTTGAAGTTATCAGTCCATTTATCATTCAGGTTACTGAGCAATAATGACCAAGCTTGAGGTAGATTAATAAATACATTCAAGTTGGACTCTTGAAGTGTAGATTCTATAAATTGATTCTCTTTGATTGATTTTCCCCAGGTGTTTTCCGTTTCCATATCCAGAATTAGCTCTTTTAAAGATTGGATATCATTACTGATTATCATTACATCATCAATAGAAGTGAAGAAAGTATGAGTAAAACCTTTAAAATCTTTACCTAGTAAATAATAGGGGAATTCTTCTATAACCAGTTCCCTGATCTCATTATCTGCATAAAATTCGTAATACAAAGTATCCTTAGTAAATAGTGCAGCCTCTTCTGATAATTTATTGAATTTATTTAATCCCTCATTTTTATCATTCATTTTGATGAAAATAAGTTTTTTATTTTCCTCTAAATCTTGGTTGCTATTCAATATTGCTTGAGCATTCTCACCTGACATGAATTGATGAAATTCCCGGAAATCAGTATCATATTGTTCAGCAATCAGATTCCTCTTTTGTCCAAATTCGTTATCAAGTTTATTCCAAAAGTTGAATTTTTTATCTTGAAAGGTTTTAGCGTCATCAAATCGCTCGTGAAGAACAACCGCCGTTTTGGATGGGAAGTAATTCTCTAAAGTAACATCTCCTCCTTTTTGGTTGCTGTAGGTGTTTAAATAACTGATCGAGTCATGAGGAAATGTAAAACCATTTAGATATAAATCATCATCGTCCAGAAAGAGATCAAGAAATGCACCTTCAGAAAATTGAGCAAGTATATTGAAGAGCGTTGATTGATTCGATTTGGTGAAGATTTTTACGATCTTATCCAGTCTATTAAAATTCACATAGAGATTTCCCAAATCATCTTGAAAATTGGCAATTTTAAATACCTCTTCAATACTTTCTTTAAAATTGGTCTCGTCTTTTTCTAAGTTTCTGATGACATCCTCCACTAATACAGGAGAAAAACTCCCTACGAAATTACCTCTTAATAGCACATAGCTAAATGTCTTGCCATTTCTTTTGCTTTTCAGTTCGTAAATCGTATTCTTATTATAAATCCTTTCAGATTTTTCAAATTCGTCAAATTTTGATTCTATCTTTTTAATAATTTCGATTTGTTCAGTGTTTTTTAATGTCTGATAGAATACAAAATCAAAATCATCATTGGCAATCACTGACATTCCAACTAAAAGATGATTATTTCTAAAAACATCATCAAGCATCCCACTACTTCCTGACAAGCTATCTAATGCTTCAAAATTCTCTTTGAGAGAGGCGAAGTAGTCAATATTTTGAAGGTCTTTCCAAATGGAATTGTCTTGAATATTATTCCAAGCACTAACAAGGTTCTTGTTTTCGTAAACTAAGAATGTGTTTTCGGGAACTAAAGACCATGCATCTAAGCTTTTTTGTTTGTCCCAATAGTAATAGATTCCATATCCACTCGCCAAAATTAGAATGAATAGAAATAGTATGATAAAGATTCTTCTCAAAGGTATTTTGAATTTTTACGTTGCTATGCAAATATAGGATTATTAATAACTATGGATGCATATTTACATTAAATATCTTAAGAGTGCTCCCTAGTTGATTTTACACTAGGATCACCTCGATTCCTTTGGCTTCTAAGGTATTTATGAATTGTTTTGAAGCACTTTTGTTGGTGATAATTTGGTCAACATCCTCCAAATCACAAATTTTACCAAAACCTTTTTTTCCGAACTTGCTAGCATCTGCTAAAACAATGGTTTTTTGAACAGATTTAATCATTTTGGCATTCAAATGTGCTTCCATCATATTGGAAGTGGTAAAGCCGTGTTCTATACTTATACCATCCACGCTTAAGTACAATTTACTGCAGGCAAAGCTTTCCATCATTTCTTCAGCATAATGACCAACTACAGAAGAACTTCCCTTTCTTACCACTCCACCAAGCTGCACAATTTCTATATCCTTACAGTCGAGTAAGGCCATAGTGACGTTCATGGCAGAAGTTAAAACAGTGAGATTCGAATTTCTTGGGATTGCTTGGGCAAAAGCCCCGACAGTAGTTCCTGACCCGATTATGATTGCTTCATTCATCCTGAGGGATGCTACTGCAGCTTTAGCTATAGCTTGTTTTTCCTCTACGTTTACTAGTTGTTTTTCATCAACTGGCTTTTCATTTACATAAGGAGAAACCAATGTAGCGCTGCCGTGCGAGCGATAAAGAAGTCCCTTATCTTCAAGAAGTTTTAAATCTTTTCTAATAGTTACTTTAGTGATGTTAAGGGTATTGCTTAGCTCAGTGACGCTAACAAAACCATCTTGCTGAAGCTTGTCTAGAATGAATTTATGTCTTTCTGCAATAGTCATTTATTCAAAAATATAACAAATTGTAATAAAAAGAAACTAATAGCAAGTAAAAAGAAAGCGAAAGTAATAATATTTCTTGTTATTGCTTTTGTAATGTTTCTTTTTGTAGTATATTTGAACAAAGCGAAACAAAATGAATAGAAAAGACAACATAAAGCAAATTGCAAATACTGATAAGATTTGGGATATAGTAGTGATAGGAGGTGGGTCTTCTGGTCTTGGCGTTGCTTTGGATGCTGTTTCGAGGGGTTTGAGTGTTGCCTTATTTGAAAAATCTGACTTCGCTAAAGGTACTAGCAGTAGAAGTACAAAACTAGTACACGGAGGTGTTCGGTATTTGGCCCAAGGTGATATTTTTTTAGTTTTAGAGGCTTTGAAAGAGCGCGGTCGACTGCTTAAGAATGCTCCTCATTTAGCTCATAATCAGTCTTTTATAATCCCAATTTATACGTTATTCGAAAGATTGAAATATACTGTTGGCTTGAAAATGTATGATTGGATGGCTGGTAAATTAAGCTTGGGAAAATCTACTTTCATTTCTAAAGCAAAAACTATTGACCGCTTGCCTACCATTAAACAAGAAGGTTTGAAAGGCGGGGTAATTTATCATGATGGTCAGTTTGATGATGCCCGACTGGCTTTAAACGTGGCGCAGACTTGTGATGAAAAAGGTGCTGCTGTTTTAAATTACTTTAAAGTAAATCAATTGCTCAAAGCAAATGATGGTAAAATCATAGGGCTGTCGGTAAAAGATCAGTTTTCAAAAAACAGCTATGATATAAAAGCAAAAATGGTAGTAAATGCAACCGGAGTTTTTGCAGACAAAATTTTACAATTGGACAATCCTGAAGCCAAGAAAATGATACGACCAAGTCAGGGGATTCATTTGGTTTTGGATCGTTCATTTTTATCTGGCGAAGATGCGCTCATGATACCTGAAACCAGTGATGGGAGAGTTTTGTTTGCCGTGCCTTGGCACGATAAATTGGTAGTAGGAACTACCGATACTATGCGGAAAAAACCAAAGCTAGAGCCAGCTGCTTTACAAAAAGAAATAGACTTTGTATTAAAAACGGCACAAGATTATTTAACAAAGAAGCCTCAGAGAAGTGATATCTTATCTGTTTATGCAGGCTTGAGACCACTAGCTGCCCCTACAGATGATAGTGAAAAAACAAAAGAAATTTCAAGGAGTCATAAGGTAATTATTTCGGATAGTAACCTCGTTACTCTAACCGGAGGTAAATGGACAACTTTTCGTAAAATGGGAGAGGATACTGTAGAGTATTTTACTAAACTGACCGGAGAAAAACTACTTAGAAGTACGTCAGCAGATATAAAGATTCATGCATTTTCTGAAGAGAAATCTACAGATTATTTGGGTGTTTACGGTGCAGATCGTAAATCTATTAAAGCGATTCAGAATGAAAATTCAGATTGGACTGAGCTTTTACATCCAAAATACCCTTTTACTCAAGCAGAAGTGATTTTGGCTTGTAGAAATGAAATGGCGATGAAAGTGGAAGATATTTTAGCAAGAAGAATTAGGGTACTTTTCTTAGATGCTCAGGCAAGTATGGAAATGGCTCCGAAAGTAGCGGAAATTATGGCTAAAGAATTAGGAAAAGATGAGGCTTGGATAGATAAGCAATTGAAAGATTTTAATAAATTGGCAATTCGGTATCTTATTGAATCTTAAAAGGGTTTATTTGACAATTATTAAGAGTATAATTTGAGAAAGCTTACGAAGCTTTTCCTGTCATAGATTGGTGAGCCCTGTGCTTTAGAACTTTATTTGAAAGTAGAAAATAGATGTATCGCTACTCAGTAGCAAAAGAAATAACGCGACCACTTCCGAGGAACTCGGAAAAGCGGGAGGGAGGAAAGTTTAGCGGGCCTGCTTGTGCAGACAAGCCAGCGAGGGCATTGATGCTGGAAGCATTAACTTTCTTGAATTTTTGATTCTTTTTGTTCAAGCAAAAAGAAAGCAAAACTGGATATTCAATGATTTTAAAAAAGGTAAAATATCTACTCAAAGAGAATAACTAAAGATATCTCTATTTGAATTAAGAGTAGAAGTTTCATTTTTATAAACTACAATTAATACTATGGAAAAACCTCAATATATATTGTCCCTAGACCAAGGAACTACCAGTTCACGAGCAATTTTATTCAATGAAAAGGCAGAAATTGTGTCGGTTGCTCAAAAGGAATTCGAGCAGTTTTTTCCGCAGTCAGGCTGGGTGGAGCACGATGCAACTGAAATTTGGACATCCCAAGCATCAGTGGCCACTGAAGCCATCACCAAAGCCAATATTACGCCTAATCAGATTGCAGGAATCGGCATTACTAACCAAAGGGAAACCACCATTGTATGGGATAGGCAGACGGGTAAACCTATTCATAAGGCCATTGTGTGGCAGGACAGAAGGACAGCATCTTATTGCAATGAATTAAAAAAGAGGGGCTTATCTGAGAAAATAAATGATAAGACAGGTTTAATTATAGATGCTTACTTTTCTGCTACTAAAATCAAATGGATTTTGGATAATGTAGAAGGAGCTAGGACTAAAGCTGAAAATGGAGAATTGTGTTTCGGAACAGTGGATAGTTGGTTGGTTTATAAACTGACAAGTGGTAAGCACCATTATACTGATATTACCAATGCAAGCCGTACCATGATTTTTAATATTCATGAGAAGACATGGGATAAAGAATTGTTGGATTTATTTAAAATCCCAAAGTCTATGTTGCCTGAAGTAAAATCAAGCAGTGAGGTTTATTGTACAACTGCAGGTGATTTATTTTCACATAAAATCCCTATAGCGGGCATTGCAGGAGATCAACAAGCAGCATTATTTGGTCAATTATGCTCTGAAAAGGGGATGGCTAAAACTACTTATGGAACGGGCTGTTTTTTGGTAATGAACACTGGAGAAGAGCCTGTAAAATCCAAAAATAAATTATTGACTACCGTAGCCTGGCAAATTGGAGATAAGGTTCAATATGCGTTGGAAGGCAGTGTTTTTATTGGTGGAGCGGCTATTCAGTGGTTACGTGACGGCCTTGAGTTGTTTCGAAAAGCAAGCGAATCAGAAGCCCTAGCTACATCAATAAAGGATAATGAAGGAGTTTATTTTGTACCGGCTTTAACAGGCTTGGGAGCTCCGCACTGGAATCAAGATGCACGAGGTACATTTTTTGGTATCACCCGAGGCACAACAAAAGCACACATGGCTCGTGCAGCTTTGGAAGCCATTGCCTATCAAGTAAATGATGTTTTGGCAGCCATGGAAAAAGATGCAGGGCATAAAACACAGGAAATGCGAGTGGATGGAGGAGCTTCTGAAAATAATTTCTTGATGCAATTTCAATCTGACTTGGTGGATTGCACGATTACACGTCCAAAAATTACGGAAACTACTGCAGTAGGAGCAGCCTTTTTAGCTGGATTGGCGGTTGGTTACTGGAAAGATATGGATGCTTTACAATCACTCTGGGAGGCAGAGCAATCCTATAATCCTGAAATGGATAAAGAAGAAGTTAAAAAATTATTGCATTTTTGGCATAAGGCGGTAGACCGCAGTCAGGATTGGTTAGAATCATAAAAGCAGATGAACTATTTTATAGCAGAATTTTTAGGGACTTTTTTGTTGATATTGATGGGTTCAGGAGTAGTAGCCAATGTGGTTTTACCCAAAACTAAAGGAGCCGGTTCGGGTTGGATGGTGATTACTACAGCTTGGGCATTTGGAGTTTTCATAGGCGTGGTAGTAGCAGGTCCTCATAGTGGAGCTCATATTAATCCAGCAGTTAGCTTGGCCCTAGCAATAACAGGTGATTTCGCTTGGAATCTCTTGTGGATTTATATCCCAGCGCAGATTTTAGGTGCAGCTTTTGGTGCTTTTTGTGCGTGGTTGATTTATCAAAAGCATTTTGAAGCTACAGATGATAAAGGCTTGTTATTTGCGCCTTTTGCAACAGCCCCCGCCATTCGGGATGTGAAAACCAATTTTATTTCTGAGTTTATCGGAACTTTTGTGCTCATCATTGTTATTCTTTTTTCAACTCCACCGCAGTTAATGGATGCAAATGATACTCCAATTGGATTGGGCGATTTGGGTGCTTTACCTGTTGCCATTTTGGTTTGGGTAATAGGATTGGCTCTAGGGGGAACTACAGGTTATGCCATCAACCCAGCTCGAGATCTGGGTCCAAGAATTATGCATCAAATTTTACCCATTATAGGAAAAGGAGGGAGTGATTGGGCCTATAGCTGGATACCAATTATTGGTCCTTTAACTGGTGCTGCCTTCGCAGCATTTATTTACATAGTATTGAATTAATTTATATTCCATAATGGATAAGAAAATCGCACATTTCAAAACTTCCGATAATTTATCATTAGAAGTCCAAAAATACATTCAATCTGAAAATCCTGAAAAGATAATATTGATTGTCCATGGCCTTGGAGAACATGCTGGAAGATTTCAAAAAGTTGCCGAATATTTTAATGAAAATGGAATTTCTGTCATTGCCTTAACTTTAAGAGGTCATGGGAATTCTGAAGGTAAAAAAGGACATGCCCCTAGTATGGAGCAGCTTTTGACCGATATAGAGTATTTCATTCGATATGTAAGGGTTGATTATTTGAATGCAGAATTATATCTCTATGGCCACAGCATGGGAGGAAATATAATCTTGAATTATTTGGCTAAAGATCAATCAAATGAAATCACAGCGGGTATAGCGACTTCCCCTTGGATCAAATTGGCTTTTGAACCACCAAAATGGAAAGTGAATTTAGGGATTTGGGTAGCCGATATTATTCCAAGTTTAATTCAGCCATCAGGACTAAAAACAGAGGATATTTCCAGCATAAAAGAGGAAGTCGAGAAATATGAAAATGATCCCTTAATCCACGATAAAGTTTCAGCTAAATTATTTACCTCCATCACAAAAGGAGGGGAGTATCTGATTCATAATACCCATAAATTCAAGCATACCATCTTCTTAGCGCACGGACAGATGGATAAAGTCATATCTCACGATGCAACAGCAGGTTTTGCAAAGGACAGCAACTTATTTACTTTCAAGAGCTATCCAAAATCAAAACATGAAATCCATAATGATGTGGGTTTTGGAAATCTAATGGAAGATATGCGCAGTTGGATGAACAGTTAACTAAAAACCCTCATAATTCAGTGAACTATGAGGGTTTTTGCTTTTATCTAAGATTAAAATTGTAATCTATTCTTCTGTACCTTCAATGCCGTGAAGTTTTCCTAATTCAATATCGATATGCCATAAGCCCATACCTTCTTCACCAATGATATCGAATATTTCTAAAGCCCTTCTGGAGATGGTTTCTTCCTCTCTTTGTTCGGTTACGAACCACTGTAAGAAGTTGAAAGTGGTAAAATCTTTAGTGCTGAAACAATGATCTACCAATTCATGAATCGATTTCGTTACTTTGATTTCGTGTTCTAAAATTAATTCAAATACTTCTCTCAAACTGTTGAATTCATGTCTAATTTCGCTAATAGCAGGTTGTTTGGCATGTCCTCCAGCTTCATTGATGTAGCTAAATAGTTTCAGCATATGACCTCTTTCTTCATCCGAATGGTCATATAAAAATTTGGCAGAATTTACATAGCCTTTAGTTTCGCACCATGACGCCATACTTAAATAGTAAGCAGATGACTTCCCTTCCATTTCAATCTGTTGATTCAGTTTTTTTTCCGTTTCTACTGCTAACGATCTATTTGGTGTAATTAAATCCTTCATAATAATGTCATTTTTCTATTTTGTGCATTATACATATAAATAGACAATAAAGTTGACTGAAATGTTAATCTGAAATTGGATTTGCTCTAAATATGGATTCAGTATAAATAATGAGGCATAAAAAAGGGCTATTCAATGAATAACCCTTAATATTTTTATTGAAACAATTGACTAAGCTTTTGCAGCTTCCTGTTTAATTTTATTTAATGCAGAACCTGCTTTGAACCATGCAATTTGTGCATCATTGTAAGTGTGATTTGCCTTAATGATATCTTTGCTGCCGTCAGCATGAACCACTTCTATTGTGATAGGCTTCTCCGGAGCAAATTCATTTAAGTCAGTGAAGTTGAAAGTGTCATCTTCTTGAATTTTATCGTAATCAGCTTCATTAGCAAACGTGAGGCCCAACATTCCTTGCTTTTTCAAATTGGTTTCATGAATTCTAGCAAATGATTTTACCAATACAGCTTTAACACCTAAATGTCTTGGCTCCATGGCCGCATGCTCTCTTGAAGAACCTTCACCGTAATTATGATCACCCACTACTATAGTTGGAATTCCTTTTGCTTTATATTCTCTCTGAGTGGCGGGTACTGCACCATATTCTCCAGTGATCTGACTTTTCACTTTATTGGTTTCTTCATTAAATGCATTTACCGCACCAATCAAACAGTTATCTGAAATGTTGTCCAAATGACCTCTAAATCGTAGCCATGGCCCTGCCATAGAGATATGGTCAGTTGTACATTTGCCCAAAGCTTTGATCAATAATTTGGCACCGTTAATATTTTGACCATCCCAAGCATCAAAACCTTCCAATAATTGCAATCTTTTAGAATCAGGAGCAACTTTCACCTCAACGCTTCTACCATCTTCAGCAGGGGCTTGGTACCCATTATCTTCTACTGCGAATCCTTCCTCTGGTAATTCAGCGCCAAATGGAGGGTCTAGTTTGACTTGTTCGCCTTTCTCGTTTGTTAATGTATCAGTTAATGGGTTAAAACCTAAATCTCCACTTATTGCAATTGCTGCCACCATTTCAGGTGACGTTACAAAAGCATGCGTATTTGGGTTTCCATCCGCTCTTTTCGAAAAGTTTCTATTAAAAGAGTGAACAATAGTGTTCTTCTCCCCTTTGTCAGCCCCTGTTCTTGACCATTGACCAATACAAGGTCCACAAGCATTGGTAAAGATAGTAGCATCTAAATCTTCAAATATTTTTAACAAGCCATCTCTGTCAGCTGTAAATCTTACTTGTTCGGAGCCTGGGTTAATACCAAATTCTGATTTCGTTTTCAAGCCCTTGTCAACCGCTTGTTGGGCGATTGAGGATGCTCTTGATAAATCTTCGTATGAAGAGTTGGTACAAGACCCTATAAGTCCCCATTCTACTTTGGTTGGCCATCCATTTTTCTCAGCTTCTGCCTTCAACTGTGAAATTGGAGTAGCTCTGTCTGGAGTGAAAGGGCCATTTACATGTGGTTCCAAAGTGGATAAATCAATCTCAATTACTTGATCGAAATACTGCTCAGGATTAGCATATACTTCATCATCACCAGTTAAATGCGGTCTTACTTCATTAGCTGCATCGGCTACGTCATTTCTATCTGTAGATCTCAAATAACGCTCCATAGCATCATCATATCCAAATGTAGAAGTAGTCGCACCAATTTCAGCACCCATATTACATATAGTCCCTTTACCAGTTGCTGATAGAGATTGTGCACCAGGACCGAAATATTCAACAATAGCGCCAGTTCCACCTTTTACGGTTAAAATACCAGCTACTTTTAGAATAACATCTTTGGCAGAAGTCCAACCGTTCATCTTACCGGTTAATTTTACGCCAATTAATTTTGGGAATTTTAATTCCCAAGGCATTCCTGCCATAACATCTACTGCATCAGCACCACCAACACCTATTGCTACCATTCCTAAACCACCTGCATTTACAGTGTGAGAATCCGTACCAATCATCATTCCGCCTGGGAAAGCATAATTTTCTAAAACCACTTGGTGTATAATACCAGCTCCTGGTTTCCAGAAACCTATACCGTACTTATTTGAAACTGATTCCAAAAAGTTAAATACTTCACCTGATGCCGTTAAAGAACTTCTTAAATCCTCTTTAGCTCCCTCTTTAGCCAAAATAAGGTGATCGCAATGTACGGTGGAAGGAACAGCTGCTTGATCTTTTCCTGCTTGCATAAACTGCAAAAGTGCCATTTGTGCGGTTGCGTCTTGCATAGCAACACGATCTGGAGCAAAATCAACATAAGATTTACCTCTAGTAAAGGCATTTTCTGCCTTACCATCCCATAAATGAGAGTATAGGATTTTTTCAGATAAGGTTAAGGGTTTGTTGACTACCTGTCTTGCTGCAGCGATTTTTTTATCCATTCCAGCGTAAACAGATTTTATCATGTCTATATCAAAGGCCATATTATAAATTTTGATTTAAAATTCTTCTAATTTCTGCAAAGATACAAAATCGATACTTTTATCCTATGTAGAACTGAGGATTATCCGTATTTGTAAAAATTCTAATTATCGATATAAAACATTGATTAGTAGAATTTTAAACTGTAGTACTTAAAGTTTTACTTGTTTTTTATTGTTTAGAATATTGAATCGCTTATATTTGAATTGCTAAAGAATCCATGGGATAAATTTGTTCCGTATGTATGTAAATTCAAGTATTTATGTTTTTCTTTAAGCGAATTTATGTAATATGTACTAAAAGGGATTAGATTTGCGATTTATAAAAAAAGCAATTTTGTATTTTTGATTTTAAATAAGGTGAAAAAGATGAAAGTATATGCAATTGGGTTATTATTCTGTCTTCAGATATTTTTAATCAATTATTCCATTGCTCAGGGTTTAGTGGAGTGTAATGATCAGCTCTCATATGAAATCATTGAGGTAAATGAAGATATTTTTGACATTGAAGTGAGATTAAATTCGGAGTCTAGCATTGACTTTGTACTAAAGTTATATACTGCAAGTGCCGGAGGAGAATTTGTTTCCCAATTAGACATAACTAAATCTAAGGGTACTGCAACATTTGCGGGACTTAGTAAAAATAAGGTGTACCTAATTCAAGCTATAAATAATGAGTGCACTGTCACTTTGGGTGGAATGGAAGGTATCAAAGTTGAAAAAGAATGAGTATGAGAAAATATTTACTATTGATATTTTTAAGTTCCTTTTTGTTTTTGGGGAGCTTTCAATCAAATGCGCAATGCCCAACGATAGGAGCTACAACTGTTAACACCTGTGATTTTGCAAGTGGGGGTGTGATTACCATAACATTCACAGACGGAGGTGCTACTGAACATCAAAACTATATTTTATTTGATGTTAATGGTCCTGTAGCAGTAAGTTCACCCTTCGGATCAGTGACTAAAAGCTACAATCCGGGAACGCAAACATTAACTTATGGAAATATTCCAGATGGGACTTATATAGCAGGTAATTCAGCAGATGGATGTCCAGCTATAGGTGGTGCTGGTATCGTAATTGATCAAACTAATGAATTATCTCTTTTTGTTAATAATGTAATTGACGATTGCGATAATCTTGGTTCAGGTGAAATTGATATCAATACCGTAGGAGGGGATGCACCTTATTCATACTCATGGTCGGGAGCTTTGCCTGATCAAGAGGACCAGACAGGTTTGTCAGCTGGGTCATATGATGTCACTGTAACAGATGCTGATAATTGTACTTTTACTTTAACAGGCATTGTTGTTGAAGAAGGGCCCGATGCCGGAACTCCAGCAAACGCTACGGTTTGTAATACGGTTAACAATTTCGATTTATTTGGTCAGCTAACAGGAGAAGATGGAGGCGGAGTATGGAC
>NZ_FXAW01000020.1 GCF_900177665.1 Marivirga sericea | reverse complement strand
TCACCTTCAAGAAATTTTAGATAGAAAAGTCGATCTCGTATCTACCAAATCACTGAAGAACCCAATTCTCAAAGAAGAGGTATACCAGTCAAAAGTGGATTTGTATGCAGCCTAAACTACTCAAATACATTTTAGACATTGAGAGTGTTATCGAGGAGATCGAATCTATTAAGCAGAAAACTCAAAATGACTTCAACAATTTTTCTAATGATATTATTTTGCAACGGGCTATAGAGAGGGATTTAGAAATCATTGGCGAAGCCATTAGGAAAATCATTGATATTAACCCAGACGTTCAAATTACAGCCTCTAAAAACATCATTGGATTGAGGAATATTATTTCACACGCTTACGATTCGGTGGAACCAGAGATGTTATGGGGAATAATTCAAAGGAATGTTCCTGTTTTAGCTGACGAAATCCGAGTATTAAAAGGTGCATAACATTTGCTCAAAATGCATTTGCTTACTGCTTCTAGCAAATTCAAGCTGCAGAGTCACCACAAAGCCAAACATTTAGTTTCATTCAAATAAAAGTCAAACCTAGTGGCTCTATCCTTTTACTGCTTTGCAATTGTAATTATGGTTTGGCTTTGCTAATTTAGTGCTTCGTCAGCTAAGAGTTGCAAACGCATTTTAGCTAGGCGTTGTGGGTAATGGTTTGTACCGTTCAGATCGCCATTAATTTGTATATTTGTTTCGGATGAAAAAACTATACGTCATAGCTGGATGCAACGGAGCAGGAAAAACAACTGCTTCCTACACAATTCTACCAGAAATACTGGACTGCAAGGAATTTGTGAATGCAGATGAAATTGCACGGGGGATTTCACCTTTTCAGCCTGAAAAAGTGGGTATAGAAGCAGGTAGAATGATGTTGAAAAGAATTAAGAACCTCTTGGAAGCAGGTGAAAGTTTCGCTTTCGAAACTACACTTTCGACAAGAAGCTATGTTACATTTATTGAGAAAGCCACGAAACTAAGTTATCAAGTAACCTGTCTGTTCTTTCTGCTAGACTCGGAGGAATTGGCTATATCAAGAGTAGCTACTAGAGTAAAAGAAGGAGGGCATCATATTCCAGAGGAAGTGATAAGAAGAAGATATAAAAGTGGATTGAAGAACTTCTTTAATCTATTTCTTCCAAGAGTGGACAATTGGCTATTTGTAAATAACTCTGGAGATAGCTATGAAATTATTGCAGAAGGGTCGATGAATGAAATTACAGTCAACAATGTTTTGCAATGGAAGGAGTTAAAAGAAAAATATTATGGGAACTAAAGAGCAATTAAAAGAAGAACGCGATAAAATTGTAAAAGGACTTGAAGAGACTTACAGAAAGCTAGTTCTGTTCAAAAAGGAGAAGAATAGTCCGATGATTGTATTGCGAGAAGGTAAAATTACTGAGGTAGACCCGAACGATATACTACCCACAACATTGTATAAGCGTAATGCGGGTTAAACAGTGAAATTGAGCACTTTTGCTCTTAAAAACTTACGGTGAGCGGATAGTGAAGCACTCTTAAATCCCCCACTATGCTTAAACTTACCGTTGTGCGTCACTCTGAAAAAAATTCCGAACAATAAATTGGACTACCAAACATACAAACCGCATTCTGACCTAAAATCACTAGTTAGTTGCTATTGGACATTGGAAGTGCCTAAACAGTCTGAACCGCAAAAGCAGCGAATAGTACCTGATGGTTGTATTGAAATGGCGTTTATTCTCGGAGATGATATAAAACGTTACACGTCCGAAAATGAATTTATACTTCAACCTCGTGCAATGGTAATCGGTCAAACAATTGAACCATTTTATATTGAGCCAACAGGATTTGTTACAACATTTGCTATCCGATTTTATCCTTATGGCTTTGCAAACTTTGTTTCTGAGCCAATCAATAATTTGGTAAATAAAGAGACATCCATAACTAAACTTTTTGAAAAAAAATTCGCAGATAATTTAGAGCAAAAAATAATCAAAGCAGAAAATACGGAACAACGAATAAGCATTATCGAAAAATTTCTTTTGGACAGGCTTAATGACGAAAAAACGATTAATACAATCGTAAAAAATACAGTTGATTCCCTTCTATCCACAAACGGAAGTGCTTCAATAAACTCAATCCTTAAAGATGGCTTGTCAAAACGAAGACAACTCGAAAGAAACTTCAAAAAGCAAATTGGAGTAAGTCCTAAACAATTGGGAAAGGTAATTCGCTTGCAGACAGCTTTAAAAATGTTGCTTGAACAAAAAGCAGAAAACCTTACCAATGTTGCTTATCAAAGTGAATATTTTGACCAAGCACATTTTATAAAAGACTTTAGAGAATTTACCGGAATAAACCCCAAGGAGTTTATCAATCACGAAAATTTAGCTCTTTCCGCACTTTTTTACAAATAGTTTAAGGCTGTCGCATTTTTACAATTCTAAGCGACATAACAACTCTAATTTTGTTCAGCAAACAACGTACATAAAATGAAAGAGAAAATATTAATCACAATTATTGCCTTGACTTTTGGTATTGTATCCTGCAAAAACAAAGGTACTTCTGCCCCCAATTCAAATCCTACTAAAGAAAAAACAATCAAAAACGATAAAAATATGAATAGTTTTATATCAATATTTGAGATTCCAGCAACAGACATTTCGAGAGCAATTAACTTTTACAAAGAAATTTTAGGCATAGAAATTGAAAAATTAGAGTTCCCTGGAATGGAAATGGGTTTATTTCCCTACGAAGACCAAATGTTAACAGGAGTTATTGTGAAAGAAGAAGGTTCCGAGCCTTCTGCCAAAGGAGTTACTATTTATTTGAACGGTGGAGACAACTTGCAGACAATTCTTGATAAAGTTGAAGGGAACGGTGGTAAAATAATAATCCCTAAAACACTTCACGCAGACGAAAGTGGATTTTTTGCCATATTCCACGACTCAGAGGGAAACAAAATGGGGCTTCATTCACCAAATTAGGAAAAAGAGCGAACGGGACACAACATTCTGTGCTATGAAAAGCCATAAGAGTTTTAGCCAACTATAATTAGGAGGTTTGCTCTATAAATTTACGATATTTATTTCAAATCACTACTGCCATTGTTGAAACTGTTGATTGTGGTTAAGTTTTGTGCAGGGCCCGTGGGTTGCCAACTTATCCACTGTCCACGGTTTTGCTCTCTGTCTATGAAATTATAAGGCCATGCTGCTATTTGCGATAAAAGCGATGCTTTTTCGTATTTCCCTGTAATACCTTATGTAAAGAGGGTCGCATGCTCATAATGCAAATACTCTAAAAGCATTGCAACGGATGTTTTGCGATCACCTCTTTCATTATTACCTCATAATTGGTTAAAATTTATTTCATGTTGTGTTATTAGTTACGCTACTACTCCCAGTACGTATTCCTGTTTGTTTTTCAATACATATCTGATCCTGTTGAGCAATTTGGCAGCTACCTTTACGATGGCTCGCTTTCCATTACCCTTGGCTGCATGCTTCTTGTAATACAACAACATGGCAGGATCCTTACGAATAGCCTGCCAGGAAGCTTCCACCAGTATAGTGCGCAAGTAGTTATTGCAGCGGTAACTCATGCCTCCCACTCGTTCTATTTCTCCACTATTATTGGTCAGCGGCAGTAGTCCTACATAGCTACTGAGTTTGTTTATATTGGTAAATCGATTAATATCACCTAATTCACTGATAAGGGCAATGGCCGATAGTGGACCAATGCCGGGAATAGTCCGCAGTAGAAAATAATCTTGTTTATGGTATTTGCGGAAGTATGCTCTAAGCTCTTTGCTTATCTGCCTGACTTGTTGCTTCTGGTAATGATAATTGGATAGCATAAACCCAAAAGCAGTCCGTGCATTTTCAGTAGGGAATGGGACTTCATCTTCAAGCCATGCCTCGTAGGCTTTGCTCCAATTATCATCATCAAGATGCGCTGGAATAGTAATGGTGTTAAAGTTGAGGAATACTTTTATACGCTGCTTTGCTTTACGTAAATCCTTCTGCATATTATGCCTCATTCTGGCAAAACTTCGTAGATCCTGATCCGATTCATCAAATATATGGATACCTGTCAGACTACCGTTTCTAAGACCTTTAGCAATCTTGCGGCTGTCTACTTTATCGTTCTTGCCAGCCTTGTCCTTACCTGTGGTGGGAACATCAGCTGGATTAATGACGATATTATCAATTCCTAGTTCTAGAAGTTGGCGATGGTGCCCATAGCCACAGAAACCAGCTTCGTACGCACTTTGATAGTGGGCACCTTTAAAATGCTTGCTGAGATACTTATACAATGTTTCTGCACTTGGTGGTTGATTAAATGTTCTATGCTCTTGCTCGTCTACTAGAGTGGTGACTGACCAGCTCTTTTTGTGAACGTCTATGCCAGCGTAGATATTCATTCCTGAAAAATCATTAACTTTAGTCTTCATAAGTCCTTGCTCCTTTCTTTTTAGTTTTGTTCTCAAACCCTAATTTAAGAAGTTAGCTGTTAAGGACTTATGCTTTTACATAGGGGCTCATAAATCATGGCTGTTCAGTAGGTCATTGTAGAAAGCCCGGCAATCCGCAGGATTGCCTTATTATTAAAAATTATTTTAATAAGCCAATCCTGCGGATTGCCTCGGTAGCTAACGCAAATTTTTATACTTTTAATCAGCCACGAATTTATACAGTGGCGTTGCCAACAATAATCTGCAATATGAAATATCCTCATTAGATTATATTCTTACAATCTTTATTTCGTGAACATACAAATCTAAATGTATTCAATTAAGCTTTGAAAAAAATTACTGCTCCTCAAAATCCATTAATAAAAGTTCTCTTTTTAAGAACTATTTTTATATCTTTGTTGTAATTATGAAGCTTTTACATGGATAGAATATTTGCTAAAAGAACCTTAAGAGAATTTTGGGAAAAACATGCTGACTCTGAACAATATCTTAAAACATGGTATGATACAGCTATTAACAGTAAGTGGAAAACCCCGAATGACGTGAAAAACACTTATGCAAATGCTAGTATACTAAAAGAAGAACGAGTTATATTTAACATCAAAGGAAATTCATACCGACTTGTAGTAAAGTTCAATTTTGAAAAGCAGTGGATATTTATCCGCTTTATTGGAACGCATGCCGAATACGATAAAATTGATGCCAACAACATTTAAATAGATAATTATGATACTAAAGCTTATAAAAACAGATGTCGAATATCAAGAGGCCCTCAACAGACTTGAAGAAATCTTTGATGCTAAAATTGGAACTCCAGAAAGTGATGAAGCTGATATTCTAGGTCTTCTAATTGATGAATACGAAAAAAAGCATTACCCGATAGATGCCCCAGACCCCATTGAAG
>NZ_FXAW01000005.1 GCF_900177665.1 Marivirga sericea | reverse complement strand
ATAACGGTCCTAAGGTAGCGAAATTCCTTGTCGGGTAAGTTCCGACCTGCACGAATGGTGTAACGATCTGGGCACTGTCTCGGCCACGAGCTCGGTGAAATTGTAGTAGCGGTGAAGATGCCGCTTACCCGCAACGGGACGAAAAGACCCCATGAACCTTTACTATAGCTTCACATTGACATTGGGTAAAATATGTGTAGGATAGGTGGGAGACTTCGAAGCTGTGTCGCCAGGCATGGTGGAGTCTTTGTTGAAATACCACCCTTATTTTATCTGATGCCTAATCCGTGATAAGCGGAGACATTGTGTGGTGGGTAGTTTGACTGGGGTGGTCGCCTCCAAAAGAGTAACGGAGGCTTTCAAAGGTTCCCTCAGCACGCTTGGTAACCGTGCGTAGAGCGCAATAGCATAAGGGAGCTTGACTGTGAGACCTACAAGTCGATCAGGGTCGAAAGACGGATATAGTGATCCGGTGGTTCCGCATGGAAGGGCCATCGCTCAAAGGATAAAAGGTACTCTGGGGATAACAGGCTGATCTCCCCCAAGAGCTCACATCGACGGGGAGGTTTGGCACCTCGATGTCGGCTCGTCACATCCTGGGGCTGGAGAAGGTCCCAAGGGTTGGGCTGTTCGCCCATTAAAGTGGCACGCGAGCTGGGTTCAGAACGTCGTGAGACAGTTCGGTCTCTATCTGTTGTGGGCGCTAGAAGTTTGAGAGGACCTGATCTTAGTACGAGAGGACCGGATTGGACAAACCGCTGGTGTACCAGTTGTGCCGCCAGGTGCATCGCTGGGTAGCTATGTTTGGAAGGGATAAGCGCTGAAAGCATCTAAGCGCGAAACCCGCCTCAAGATGAGACTTCTTTAAAGGAACCCTATAGATGATGGGGTTGATAGGCTACAGGTGTAAAGGCAGTGATGTCATAGCCGAGTAGTACTAATTATCCGTAGCTTTCCGTTCAACAGTCTTGTGTTTACTTTAAGACTCTTTCACATTAACATGTTGATTAATCTCAAAAGGTGAGATTAATTTAAAATACTGATACACCCTCCCGAGCAATCGGGATTAAAAGTATCATAAGGATATTTAACGCTTTATGGTGACTATAGCGGTGGGGTACACCTCTTCCCATTCCGAACAGAGAAGTTAAGCCCACCAGCGCTGATGGTACTGCCGTAAAAGGTGGGAGAGTAAGTCGTTGCCAACTTTTATTTATAACCCTGATTGAGTGATCTTTCAGGGTTTTTTTTGTGCCTGTACTTTTCTAAGTAACAAATCCGCAATTTGAATACTAATAGCTCTTCATGTAAGCAGCTAAAGTTACAATTCTTAATTTTGCTATGTTGTATAAGGTTCTTCTCTTTTGCATTGGCAGGAATATAGTTAAGTCAGTGTGCAATACTTATATTGAGTTGGATGAGCTAGAAACTCACTCCTCAACCTATATAGATGGATTCGGGGTAACTCACTCTAATTCTAAAAACGAAAGGTGTTTTAGGCTCTTGATACCTTAATCCAATGCCTCCTGCCAAACGTACATCAATGTAATCAGACTTTGATGCAATTTGTCCTGTTTGGTATGGGTTATTTACAGCTTCTTGATTCATTTTTCTGTCATGTAAGACCGCAATACCCATGTTAAACATTATGTGAATGTTTTTTAAGCCTGTTAATGCCGTAATTCCACTTGAATAGACAGGCCCACCAACTGACCATGCTGCCCAAGTTCCAGCGGAAACTTTTAACCAATACGAACGCAAGAAACTATTGGTGTTCTCTACAATTTTTCTTTCATTGGAGATATTCGCAACATAGTATAATGGAACGAATCCTATTGTCCCAAAGATAACGTTTTTTGTCAGTGCTTAAGGTGTCTCTCACAGCTTCTTGACTTTAGCTCACAGAAGTAATTAATGTAATTAAGCCTGATAAAAAAAGTAAATGCTTTACGAATTTCAAGGGAATAAACTTATTGTGTTTAAACTAGTAATAATTATAAGATAACAATAATTGATAATAAGGCAAGGTAGCGCCCACTGCCATTTTAAATTTCTAAGTCTTATTATGAAACTATCCAAGATTTTATTCGACCATATTTTTTTATAGCTCTGTAATTTAGTCTATTAATATAGTGCAAGATCGCAAGTTAGTTTTGAATAGTAGAAATACGGGAATGCAATGTCTAATATGCGAATAACTGCTACACATATAAGTTTGAAAAATAAGCAGTTTGGTTCGTTGATTTTATAGTTACTAAAATCTTCATGTATAGAATATTGAATTTTTGCCTAGTGTATTTGGATGTATTTGAAGATATTCTTGCTTACAAATTAGTTGACATCTATATTCGAAACCTATGGAGCTATCTTTTGTAATCACTATCTGTGTTATTGTATCGGCTATTGTATTGTTGGCTACAGAGACTTTAGGTGTAGATTTGGTAGCCTTAGGTGTAATGGTTCTCTGGATTATCTTGGGAGTCTTAGAGCCAGAAGAAAGTTTTAGAGGATTCTCGAATAGCGCAACTTTGACGGTGATGGCTATGTTTATTTTAAGTAGTGCGTTAATTAGGAATGGGGTCATCAAGTTATTAGCTCCTTTAACAACTAGACTTTTTAATAAGTCATATAGTGGGGCTGTTTTAGGAATGAGTTCTGGTGTTGGTTTACTTTCAGCATTTATTAATAATACACCTGTTGTAGCAACTTTTATTCCGATTGTTTCGAAAGCTGCAAAAAAACTGAATCTATATCCTAATAAGTTTCTCATTCCACTTTCATACGGTGCCATATTAGGAGGAACGTGTACGTTAATTGGAACCTCTACTAATCTTTTAGTTGCAGGTATTGCTAATGATAATGGTTTTAATGAAATTGGGCTTTTCACGATGACCCCAATTGGAATTGTTTTTTTGGTTACGGGATTAGTTTATTTGATGGTTTTTGGGAAGCGTTTATTGCCAAAGGAGTCTCAAGTGAAGCCTCTACAAGATGTGGACCAGATAAAGACGTTTTTAACTGAAATTCAGATACAAGAGTTACCCGATCAGAAGAAGGGGATAAGTATTGAAGAATTATTTGAGGAAAAGGATTTATCTTTTGAAGTGCAGGAGTTAAAAAGGGGTGATGAGTCCTTTCGAAATCCGGAAATGAGTACAAAGCTGGAGGCGGGCGATGCGATGTTAATTAAAGGAGAGTTGGATAAAGTAAAGAAAGTAGTAGCAGATCAACATGTTTCTATCGTAAAATCTATAACAGATAAGTATTTTCCTGAAGAAGAAACGAAAGTTGTAGAAGTGATTATTATGCCGGGTACTCAATTGGTAGACAGAAAACTTAGAAATATAAGTTTTTTAAAAAATTATCATTCCCATCTGCTAGCGATCCGACATCGTGGTCAGCGGAAATTTACTGACATGGAGAATATTCGACTTAAGGTGGGAGATATTCTATTATTACAAACTAGTAAGAAGGGTTATGAACTATTGCAAAAGGCAGAGAGTAACCCTAATGCACCTTTTTTATCCATTAGAGAGAGTGATTTAAATATACCAGATAGAAAAAATCTCTTTATTTCTGCAGGTGTTTTAGGGTTAGTAATTTTAACGGCTACGCTCAATATTTTACCCATTGTAGCGTCTGCTTGGGCAGGCGTATTTATTTTGGGCGCTTTTCGAATTATAAGCATGACCGATGCCTATCGTTCGATAGATTGGCAAGTTATTTTCCTACTTGCCGGCTCTCTGAGTTTCGGTACTGCAATGGAAAAAAGTGGACTGAATGATTGGTTAGTGACCCATTTAACAGCTTTCACAGAAAGTCAGATATCTCCTTTTTTAATCATCGCTCTAGTTTATTTCCTCACGATGGTATTTACAGAGATCATGTCAAATAATGCTGCGGCGGCTTTAATGGCACCGCTAGCTATGGCAATTGCAGAAGCTTTAGTATTTAGTCCTTTACCCTTATTAGTAGCAGTAATGATGGCGGGAAGTGCCAGTTTTATGACGCCTATAGGCTATCAAACCAATACCATGGTTTATAGTGCAGGTAATTATGAATTTAAAGATTTCTTTAAAATAGGAGCACCCTTAGGAATAATTTTTTGGATTATTGCATCACTTTTGATTCCTGTATTTTATTCTTTTTAATCTGAAATTTAAGTGATTATTCTGGCGGTTAAGTTGGTAGTCTTTTTGAGCTTCCGGATAACTAGAGGTTAGATGCCTTTTGAAAGGCCATCCTGCCTCATTACAATGTTCATCATGGCTATATTTTAATTTGCTGGAAATGGATTTGAGGCTATGAGCTTACTCTAAAATCAGCAGTATATTTTAGCACTAGTAATTCGAAAAAATAGTTCAATCATAAGTAGATGCATTACGTCTTTCTTGTATGTGAGGAGCTTCTAGTCAATTGATCTATAGGTATTGAATTTAGTCGAGTATATGTAGATGCATCTCCCAACCCAACATTAAACTAACATATTTAGTTTAATGTTGGTTTTTATAGTATTTATTACTAAATTTATAAGTAATAATACTAATAAATATAGTAAACACTTGTACTACTAAATATACAAGAAGATGGATGTCAAAGTTAAATTGTCAAGTAAACGTCTGATTTCAGGCCGATGTCAGGTACATTTTCGTGTTCAGACTCAATCCGGAGAAAGTAGCTGGTATGGTTATACCCTCGCAGAACCACAAGATACGTTGAGAGATGTGGTTGGAAGGATAAAGAATCGATTTAGTAGCGCAGAAGATAAAATTTCTTTACATCAAAAGGTTTTGTATAATTTAAATGGGGAATGCAGAGAACGAAATGATGTGATGATTTTTCGTGAAGCCTAGTTATCTTTGCTCGTCTTTGAGATTTTTCTGAAAAAACTTCTTAATCTAAGGATAAGGTAGTTGGCCTAAAATATTTAGAGGACGGATTTACCATATTACAATTTTTAAAAGGTAGATTAAAATGAGTACAAATAGATGGAATTTGGAAAAACATAGGGTTTGGTGTCCTTTAAAGTATTAGTTCTCTAAAAAACTCTTGGAATCTACCAAATAATGAAAAGCAATGATTGTATCTGATTTTAAAACTTTGGTACTTGAACCTGAAAAACATGAGCTTGATTAATAATAATATTAAATATCTGCGAAAGGAAAAAGGATGGACGCAGCAAGACTTGGCCGATGGGCTAGGTGTTAAACGTCCACAGATTGGCTCTTATGAAGAGGGAAGGGCTGATCCAAGAATTCAAACTTTACTGAAGTTATCAGAACTTTTTAATGTGAGTGTTGATGATTTATTGGGTAAAGATTTATCTAGTCCCATGGTAGTCAGTCGAAAGCCCACCAAAGTTTTAGCAATTACTGTGGATAGTCATGAGCGGGAGAATATTGAATTAGTACCTCAAAAAGCCTCGGCAGGTTATACTAATGGCTATGCGGATCCCGAGTATTTACAAGAACTTCCCCGTTTCCAGTTGCCCAATTTACCAAGAAATAACACCTATCGCGCTTTTGAGATTAGCGGTGATTCTATGTTGCCGCTTGAGCCTGGGACCATCATAATTGGTGAGTATGTAGAAAGTCCAGAATCGATTCGTAATGGCAAGACCTATATAATAGTGAGCGAGCAGGAGGGGGTTGTTTATAAGAGGGTTTTTAATTATGCTGACGAGAAAGGGGTGTTATTTATGGTTTCTGATAATACAGTTTATTCTCCTTATGAAATAGCGATTGAGAGTGTGATGGAAGTTTGGGAAGCAAAAGCATTTATCAGCACTCAATTCCCAGATGTTAAAAATACTGGAAATCCTCCAATGAGCCTTAGAGAGCTGACGGATATTGTCCTAGAAATTAAGGAAGAGGTCACTAAACTGAAGAAATAGGCCTCTTTAAGATAGATAAAAAAACGACTTCCGTTAGTCGTAAAACTAGAGGAAGCCGTTTGATTTTAGGCTTTCAGAGCAGCTACACCTGGTAGTTCCTTGCCTTCCATATATTCAAGTAGGGCACCTCCGCCAGTGGATACGTAACTGACTTTGTCTCCGTACCCAAGGCTATTTACTGCTGCCGCAGAATCGCCACCACCAATTAAAGAAAATGCTCCATTTTCCGTAGCTTTCACGACAGATTCTGCTATTGATTTCGTTCCTTTAGCGAAATTTTCCATTTCGAATACCCCCATAGGACCATTCCATAAAATGGTTTTTGATTCTTCTACGGTTTTTTGAAAAATTGCAGTTGCTTCGGGTCCAATATCCAATCCCATCCATCCATCTTCAATGGCGTGGTTCTGAGCAATTTTGGTATTAGCATCATTTGCGAAATTATCAGCTACAATTGAATCAATCGGTAATTTTAACTCTACACCTTGCTCTTTGGCTTTTTGAATCAATTCTTTTGCTAAGTCAAGTTTATCTTCTTCTACTAAAGAGTTTCCTATTTTTCCTCCCATAGCCTTGAAAAAAGTATAGGACATTCCTCCTCCAATAATGAGATTATCTACCTTATTTAGTAGTTTTTCTATGATTAAAATTTTATCAGATATTTTTGCTCCCCCCATAATCGCTGTGTAAGGCTTGTCTGCCTTTTCTAGTACCTTATCAGCATTCTCTATTTCTGCAGCCATGACATATCCTGCCATTTTATCTTCAAAGTACTTAGCTACTACTGTGGTGGACGCATGGGCGCGATGAGCGGTACCAAAAGCATCATTCACATATACATCTCCCAATTTTGACAGCGCTTTTGAAAATGCTTCATCGCCTTTAGTTTCTCCTTCATGAAAGCGGACATTTTCTAATAATAATACTTCGCCCGGTTTTAGGTTATGAGCTGCTAATTCTGCTTTCTCACCTACAGTGTCCTCACTGAAATGAACCTTAGTTCCGTATGCCTTTTCTAAATCGGGTACTATATGTTGTAAAGAAAATTTGTTCTCTGGACCATTTTTAGGTCGGCCTAAATGTGACATTAAAATGGCTTTTCCACCATCTCCCAATATTTTTTTTATGGTAGGAATAGTAGCTTTGATTCTGGTGTTGTCAGTTACTTGAAAATCTTTATTTAGCGGAACATTTAAATCGACTCTGATTAATGCCGTCTTATTTTCAAATGAGTAGTCTTTTACGGTTTTCATGAGTATTTTATTATTTTTAATTCGGTTATATGTAATTGGCTGTAACTATTTATAACTTGTCTACTTGCTCAAATGGGTAGAGTAGTTATGATCACGCCTTAATCTACTTATGCTGATTTGATTTTTAAATCGGTATTGTCATACAATTTTTTCCTTAACAGCTGCTCTCTGTAGCCTATCATTAATAGCATTCCCTAAACCTTCAGCCGGTACCTTTTCAACTATTATCAAATCTACATTACTCTCGTCTAATTTACGAAGAAGGGAGAATAAGTTTTTTGCGGCTTCGTGCATATCCCTAGATCTTGAAAGCGTCAGAGACACTTCCACATCTTCATAAAATTTGGAAAATGTTAAAGTTCCAAGTTTTAGCTTAGGATATTGTGGTATTAGCTCGTCTATTTTTCCTAGTATTATATTTTTTCGTGGTGCATAGTGACTTTTAAGCATTCCTGGCGCATCAGGTTTTGAGCTTGAATGAGGAAGGATTTTTACTTCGCCTACTACTTTTTTAATTGCAGCTATATCCAATCCCCCAAGTCGATAAATTATAGTTGCTCCATTTTCAAATCCAACGATAGTACTTTCTATCCCAACTTCACTAAGTTCACCTTCTAAAATGAACGGGATTTTAGCTCCTAATTGCTGTTGAACATGCTGCGAATTAGTAGGGCTGATGTACCCAAAAGGATTTGCACTAGGGGCAGCTAGAGGGTAATCTAATATTTGAAGTAAGCTAAGCGCTTTAGGATGATTTGGGATCCGGAAAGCTACTCTATCTAATCCTGAGCATGTTAGGTCAGGTACTTTTTCATTGCGTTCCAACAAAATGGTCAGAGGGCCTGGCCAAAATGCTTTAGCCAAAACTTTTGCAGTTTCAGGTATTTCTTTGACATATGCACTAATTGCTTCCAAACTATACGAATGAAGGATTAATGGATCAAAATGAGGTCGGTTTTTTACTTCGAAGATTTTACTGACAACCTCTGATTTAATGCCATTTCCTGCCAGTCCATATACTGTTTCTGTCGGCAAACCGATCAGTTGGTCTGCGTCTAGTATGTATTTCGCCTGGTTAATATCGTTATTAATTTCTGCCATATTTCAGAAAGCAAATTTAAGTTAATTTTTTAGGAAGTGCAGATTTGTAAAATGAGAATGATATATTTATCATTGAAATCACCAAAACACTTAAAATTATGAGCAGAAAATCGAGAAATTTAATTAAGCTAGTTGCTATCGTTATAATACTGGTGCTGGTCTTTATGGAATTAGGAATTATTGCGATTCCAGCTTTGGCAACTTATAAATTTTGGTTAAGTGTAATAGCCTTTGCAATGGTTTTATTAGCTTCTAGGTAATATTGAGGTGTGCTGGAGATTTCAAGGGAGCTGTTGTACAACTCCCTTGAAATTCTATTGACAAAACTTATCTAATGCTTCAATAGCATCCTGAAAGCCTCTATTCTTGGCTTTTATTAAATCATCGCAACCTGCGTCTTTTTGGTCGGTATTAATTTTTATGAATCCGCTCCAGTAGAAGCTTTCGCCATTTTCAGGATTGATTTTCAGACTTAGGTCTAGTAGACTATCTGCTTTGCTGAAGGATCCAAATTGAATTAATGTTTTCGCACTATTCAAGTATGGGATATAATTATTTGGAGATAGTTTAATAGCAAATCTGTTGTCTTCTAGAGCTGCATCATATTGTTTTAATTCAAATAATGCTGTTGCTCTATTTATGAACAAGTCTGCATTATTTGGTCGCAAATCTATAGCTCTATTGTAATCTAATAGCGCTTTTTCGTAACTTTTGGTCTCTAAATGGAGATTTCCTCTATTATAATACGGCTTATAGTTGGAGGAATCATTTTTTATTGATTCCGTAAAATCTTCTTTTGACTTTGAATAATCTAATATTTGCAAATATGCTACTCCTCTCATATTGTAGGCGTCTGCATTAGTATTATTCTTAGAAAGTACCTGATTTAAGTATTTTATGGCTTCTTTGTAATTTTCAGAGCCCATATTTTTTCTACTCTCTTGCATTAATTCCTCTTCTGACGGGCTGCAAGCGAAGAAAAATGTGGAGCAAATTACTAAAATAATAGTGTTAACCTTGAACATATGTTTAAACAATTAATGTTGTAAAATATAAAAAACCTTACATGAATGATTTAAATACTGTTTGTGCTATTTACGTTTGAAAAAAGCGTTTTACATTTGTATTAAGCTTTACGATTCATTTATTCAAATGGGCGTAATTTTAAGGTTGATAGTTTACCCCGGTTTGGTTCACCGGGGTTTTTTTATGTTTTGTCAATTCTTTCCACATTTTCAAATTCCATAATAAAATCCTTTCCAAAAGCCTGAGCTGGTGTTAAATAACCGTATACTTTATGGGATTTCAGTTTCAATGCAGATGCTAATGCGGTCTTTGCTGTAAGGAAATAAGCTTCTGGAGTGATCAATTCTGCCGTATAGTTTCGACCAGTATCATCAGATACTCGTCCTAATATATAGGTTTTTCCCGTTTTTAGGTTTGCATCAGCTGGACCCGTAATCGAGTTTTCAATCTTACGCCTTATCAATTTTTGTATCCACCCGATAGCTAATAGAAATTTGAAGCCTCTAAATCGTTTGATGCGATTAATCATTTTAATACTGGCTCCGCTAAATACTTTTATATTTGGAATTTCTGTCTGGTGATAGCTCGTCATTAGGTCTCCCCAAGGAATTGTCATGCAGCATTGATTTCGATGTGAAAAATGGAATTCTTTTGTATCATAAGCTAAGGGTACATTTTTAATTCGCCCCTTTTCTCTGATAAAACCACCTTTCGAAATGTTTTTTACCATTGTTACTGCAGTTCCACGAGACATACTTGTTTTTGAACCCACAAAGGCTAGCTCTAAGGATGTGGCAGTTGGAAGCTTTTCTTTTAAATATGCTGATAAACAATCCGTAGGAACCACATCGAAACCTACTCCAGGAATAAGGGCGATGGCAGCCTTTTTTGCTTGTTCGTGATATTTCATTATATCTTCAAACACCCAGATTTCTCCTGTAATATCCAGATAATTTGTGCTAGAATTAATGCATGCCTCGACCATAGGAATTGCCGTTTCTGAAAAGGGACCTGCGCAGTGTATAACTGTATCAAAGTCTTTTAAGAGTTTTTCTAGTTCATTTGTTTGCGAAAGGTCAATGATGTGGTATGAAAAGCCAGATTCTTTAGAGAGTGATTTAATAGCTTTTTCATTTCTACCTGCAATGTCTATTTTAATGCCTCTTTCTTTCGCTTCTCTTGTTATTAGTCGTCCCGTGTATCCGTTCGCCCCATATATCAGAATTCTATATTCCATTTAATAGTAATTTTGATTTAGCTTTCATTCTTAAAATAGATGGTTCATTTGTTAAAGATTCGACCTTGTCTAAATTAATCCAATGGAAGTCGTTACTTTCAAAGTTGATTTGAGTTTTTTCAATATCATTGCAAAAGTAAGCAAACCTGACGTCAAAATGCTCATGTTGAGGAATTCCTTTGTTCTCAGGTATTAAATGGATATCGATATCGAAGATTTCATCTCTTATTAAATGTAAGTTCTCTAATGCAGTTTCTTCTTTGACTTCCTTTCGTGCAACTGCCTCTAAATTTGTTTCACCGTCCGCATGACCGCCTGGCTGTAGCCACTTATTTAGTTTTTTATGATGCAGTAAAAGGATTTCTTTTGAATAAGGATCTACAATCCATGCGGAAGCTGTAAAATGTGCCTCTAAATTACTGCGGTTAAATGCTTGTTCACCTTTCGTTTCGTAAAGTTCTAGCATTTTTTCTTTATATCTTTGTTCTGTTTCTGAAACTGGGATGTAGTTTTTTAGTAGTTCCATTTTTATAGGCAAGCGGATAAAAAAAAAGCCATCTCAACAGATGGCTTTATATAAACAATTTAATTTATATTATCGTAACTTTAAGCTCAACGTAATATTAGTTGCATTATCAGTTGCTTTTGGATAAGGAGCTGAATAACTCAACGTTAAATCTCCAGTTTCTTTGTTGATATTACCTATGGTTAAATCACCTCCATTTGCTAAAGTAACAACATCTAAGTTCTCATTTAAACTAAAACTTCCACTTGCACCTAAGACTTCAGTATGATTTAAATTAGCGTCAGTGAATGCTGCTAGGCCAGATACTGAATAAGTAGTATTACTAGCATTGAAATTTATTGAAATACCTGTTAGATCTTCGTCTAAAACATTGGCACTAACAATATCCCAAGTTCCACTTAATTCCTCAATTTTCTGTTCTTCAGGGCTGGGATCATCATCCTTTTTACATGAGCTGAAGATCACAAGAAAAGATAATGCTAAAAAGCTTAAAAGTTTAATATTCATTTTCATAATTAGTTAATTAGTTATTATAATCTAATGTTCAAAAATCTGAATTATTGTTCACAATCCAATAATTTATTTCATATTTTAATTTTATTCAATGCCAATATTAATGATTTTTTTGGCAAAATCATTGTATTCAGCTGGGTCATTTGATGCGATTAGTGTAATTTTTTCATCAATAGTCCGATTTAAAAGATCTTTATACCAAGCAATCCCTTTTGAATCTAAGTGTGCTGTAGGCTCATCTAAAAGTATAACTTTAGCTTCAAAACAACAACATAATATTAATTTCAATCTTTGCTGCATCCCGGAAGAGAATTCAGCAACAGCTTTATTAATACTATTATGCAAATTTGCATTTTCAATTTCATCCATCAGCTTTTTTCCGACTTGAAGACTTCTAAATTTTGAATGAAATTCTAAATGCTCTTTCAAAGTGAATTCTTCAATCAGCGTAAGGTAGGGTGCGCAAATACCTAATAATTTATAGATGTGCTCTTTTTTCACATCTTTTCCTCTTTCTATAAACTTCACCTGTCCTTTGCTAGGGGCTGTTACTCCGGCAATAATCTTCACTAAGGTTGACTTACCACTCCCATTTTCTCCCGTTATAGCATAAGCGTTATTTGACTCAAATGTCTGGTTTAAATCTTCAAACAGCTTATTTTTTGGATATTTTTTGGATAGCCCCTCAAGTACTAGTTGCATAAGCTCCTAATTATAATTCCTCAAAAATATTACTAGGATATTTCACTCTTTATTGATTTAAGAACACTGTTATTTCAATTGCCATAACCTTTCATAATACCTCTTTCTGACTTTCTTACGAAGGCTGTGATATTGTCACGTTCTTCACTGCTTCTTATCAAAGTCTCTATATTTTCTAGGGCTTCAGCATTATTTTTCCCACTTAAATAGAGACTTCTGTAAATCTCTTGAATATCGTTTATCCTTTCATTGCTGAAGCCTCTTCTTCTCAATCCTACTGAATTGATTCCACAATAAGTAAGGGGTTCTCGAGCAGCTTTTACATATGGAGGGACATCTTTTCTCACTAAAGACCCACCTGATATCATCACATGGCTACCGATTTTTACAAATTGATGTATCGCAGTAGCTCCTCCAATGATAGCCCAATCGTCAATTGAGACATGACCACCTACTTGAACTGAATTAACTAGTATACAGTTATTGCCTATAATACAATCGTGTGCAATGTGGACATAAGCCATTATCAGTGATTTAGAACCAATTTTAGTGACTTGTCTATCGCTTGTTCCTCTGCTGATATTGACATACTCTCTAATGACTGTATCATCACCAATTTCCGTTGTGGTTACTTCTCCGCTAAATTTTAAATCTTGAGGGACAGCTGAAATTGTGGCTCCTGAGTATATTTTACAGTTTTTACCGATTCTTGCTCCAGAATTGATTGTGACATTCGGCCCAATCCAAGTGCCGTCTCCAATTACTACATCTTTATCAATGAAGGTAAAAGGTTCGATTATTACATCCTGACCAATCTTAGCATCAGGATGAATATAGTTTAATGACTTATCCATGTAAATTATTATTTAAGCAAAAAAATGCTTGTTCTTGCACCCTTTAACAGGCTTTATTCTTCATCTTTTTTAACTATTCTCGCTGTAAGTGTAGCCTCACTGACGATACTATTTCCTACATACGCATATCCTTGCATTTTGGCTATTCCTCTTTTTATCGGAGCTAATAGTTCGCATTTTAGGATGATAGTGTCACCAGGCCTCACCATTTTCCTGAATCTACAATTATCAATGCCTAAAAAATAGGTCCAGTATTCAGAAGGGTCATCAACAGAACTAAGCACTAAAATGCCACCCGTTTGTGCCATAGCTTCAATTTGTAAAACACCTGGCATAACAGGGTTTCCGGGGAAATGACCTTGAAAAAAGTTTTCATTAATGGTGATATTTTTCAAACCTATCACAGTTTTGTGATCCTGATGAATGATTTTATCTACTAACTGAAAAGGATATCTATGCCTTAACATAGCAGAAATCCCCTCAATATCCATTACAGGTTCTGCGTTAGGGTCATATTTCGGTGCTGACTTCTCCGCTTTTTTGATATATTTTTTGATCTTTTGAGCAAAAGCAACATTAGTTGAATGGCCAGGACGAGCAGCTAGTATCTGACCTTTTATGGGCCTACCGACTAAAGCTAAATCACCGACAACATCCAATAACTTGTGTCGGGCGGGCTCATTTTTAAACCGCAATTCAATATTATCAAGAATTCCTTCTTCTTTTACCTCGATATTTGGTTTGTTGAAAATTTGAGCGAGTTCTTTTAATTCTTCATCGGAAACCAATTTATCAACCACCACAATAGCATTGTTAAGATCGCCCCCTTTGATTAAATTATTGTTATACAGTTGCTGTAGTTCGTGAAGGAAAACAAAAGTTCTACAAGTAGAGATTTCCTTTTTGAAATCTGCAATGTTGTTTAATGAGGCATGCTGACTACCTAAAACTTTAGAATTGTAGTCAATCATGACTGTTACTCTATAGTCATCTACAGGCAATAAAGCCATTTCTACGTTTTTCTCATCATCTGTGAGAAAGAGGCCTTCGGGAACTTCAAAAAAGTTTCTTAATGCATTTTGCTCCAATAAGCCAACCGATTCCAAAGCTTCATAAAAAAGCGTAGCACTGCCATCCATTATAGGGGTTTCAGGGCCATCTACTTCAATAAGAACGTTATCAATCTGTAAACCAACTAATGCAGATAAAACATGCTCTACGGTAGATACTCTAGCTTCTCCTTTTGCTATGGTCGTGCCTCGTGATGTATCTACCACTAAGTCAGCATCAGCTTCAATTATTGGCTTTTCTGGTAAATCTACTCTTTGAAATTTTATACCGCTGTCAATTTCATCTGGTTTGAAGGTTAATGTTACTTTGTGACCAGTATGAAGTCCCACACCTGAAACACTAACTTCTTTATTAATGGTATGCTGCTTATTATACATTTAGTTCTTTTTTTCAGTCGGCAAATTTAAAACTATTTTTTCCAATTGCTGAACTTGTTGGTGTAATTCCGGTAATCTCTTAAATAAAGTACTTGCTTTGAGATACTGTTTATGTTCAAAACCGACCATTCCGGAAAGAATGGTACCCGGATTTTTCACTGTTTTAGAAACACCTGATTTGGCACTTACAGTAGTTTTGTCTGCGATTTCAATATGCCCAACTATTCCCACTTGTCCTGCAATCACACAATTTTTACCGATCTTTGTGCTGCCCGATATCCCTGATTGCGATGCTATTACAGTATTTTCGCCTATTTCAACATTATGAGCAATTTGCACTAAATTATCAATTTTAGCGCCTTTTCTTATAATGGTTGAACCTAATGTGGCACAGTCGATGGTTGTATTGGCTCCTATACTGACATTATCTTCAATAATAACATTCCCTAATTGTGGGATAGTCTTATAGGTGCCGTCCGCTTGAGGAGCAAAACCAAAACCGTCACTTCCAATGACTGCGCCAGCTTGAAAGTTGCAGTTACTACCAATTTTAGTGTCAGCATAAATTTTAACACCTTGAAAAACAATGGTGCCGTCTCCAATCACTACATTATCTCCAATGTGAGCTTGAGGATAAATTTTGACATTGCTACCGATTTTTACGTTATGGCCTATATATGAAAATGCACCTCTGTATATATTTTCTCCTATAGTACCTCCTTCACCAATAAAAGCAGGTGATTCTATACCAGATTTAGCATAAGACATGATCTTGTTATATTCTTCCAAAAGCTTAGTAAAGGCAGAATATGGATCTTCAACTTTTATTAATGCTGGTTTAATGGTACTTTTTGGTGTGAAATTATTTTTGACTATGATGGCAGCTGCCTCAGATTTATAAATAAAATTTTCATATTTATCATTTGATAAAAAGCTGATTGTTCGGGCTTTACCTTCTTCTATTTTTCCTAGGTTGTCTACTAATCTTTCGCCATCGCCTTCAATCGTACCTCCGATCATTCCAGCTATTTGATTTACGCTAAATTCCATGTATTCTAATTATGGTTGCTATAATTTACAAAGATACGGTTTTAGGCAGGCATAGGTAATATTTTTTGACTATTTTACTCATAGCTTTGATATTTGGTAAATCGGCTGCTTGAGTAATATCCATTAAATGCCCTTTTTTGGTAATTATTTTGATGCTTTTTCCGCCTAAAACATAGGCTGAATTGGTTACCTCACCATGGGAAATGAAGAAGGCGGCCTCTTTATTTAATAAATTAAATTCTTGCGTTATTTTTCCTTTCAAAGTATTAATATCTACTTTTTTCAGTGGTTCGTTTCCCAGTTTGATTTTGAATAAATCTCTTTGGAGGATGCGCTGACTTAAATTTTTCAGCACTTTATCTTTGTTATTTCCCCATATTTTGATGGCATGCCAAATATCTGAGTCATCTAACTTTGAGAATTGATGAACAATTTCAGGATTTTCTTGAAATTCTTCTAAAGAAAAGTCATTCTCTAGAAAATATCTTAGCGGACCTGAGATATTATCTAAGCTATGAACCTCTTTCGCCCTGCTGATTAAGTGGACTAGCATTCTTTCTGCACTAAGTGCTGTTTTATGCAAGTAAACTTGCCAATACATCAATCTTCTGGCGTTTAGGAAATTTTCAATACTGTAAATGGCTTTTTCTTCAACTACAATTTCATCCTCAATCACATCCAAATGGCTAATAATTCTGTCAACACTGATATTGCCCTCAGATACGCCAGTGTAGAAAGAATCTCTATTTAAGTAATCTAGTCTGTCGACATCAAGTTGACTGGAAATTAATTGATGGAAGAATTTTCTTTTATAAGTGTTCTTGAACATCGCAATTGCAGTATCCAATCGCCCAGTGAATTCCTTATTAAGCAATTTCATGAATTGCAATGAGATATTTTCATGCGTTATGCCTTTGATCAGACTGTACTCCAAAGCATGTGAGAAGGGTCCGTGTCCTATATCGTGAAGTAAGATTGCAATTTGGGCTGATTCATATTCTGTCTCATTTATGCTAACTCCTTTGTCCTTTAGGTGGTCTAATGCTAGGCCCATTAAATGAGTTGCGCCTAATGCATGATGAAAGCGAGTATGCGTAGCTCCAGGATAAACCAGTTCACTCAAACCCAATTGCCTTATCCTGCGTAAGCGTTGAAAATACGGATGATTGAAAATACTAAAAAGTAATTCACTTTTTATTGTAATGAATCCATAAATAGGATCGTTTACCTTTTTTAACTTCTTCAAATCAAATAAATTTAACGGCTCAAATATAAACTATGCAAAATTATCAAATCTTATGGGCAGATGACGAAATTGATCTGCTAAAACCCCATATTATTTTTCTAGAAAACAAAGGTTATCAAATTACTCCAGTAAATAATGGTTCTGAGGCAGTAGATTTATGTAAAGAACAGAAATTTGATATCGTATTTCTAGACGAAAACATGCCTGGTATGACAGGCCTAGAGACCTTGAGCCTAATTAAAGGACATAATCCCAATCTTCCTGTTGTGATGATTACCAAAAGCGAAGAAGAATACATAATGGAAGAAGCAATTGGTTCGAAAATCGCTGATTATTTAATCAAGCCTCTCAATCCTAATCAAATTTTACTTTCAGTTAAAAAGATTTTGGATAACCAGCGATTGGTATCTGAAAAAACTAACCAAAGCTACCAGCAGGATTTTCGAAATATAAGCATGGCTTTTGGAGATGTGATGGATCATGCGGAATGGGCGGAAATGTACAAAAAGCTCGTTTTTTGGGATTTAGAGATAGATCAAACAGATGACCAGAGTATGTCAGAAGTGCTTTCTATGCAGCATGTAGAAGCTAATTCTAATTTCGCGAAATTTATAGATGACAACTATGAGGGATGGTTGAATGATTATCAAGATGAAGCTCCCTTGTTGAGTCATCAATTGATGGCAGAAAAGGTTTTTCCGAAAATGGGAGAAGAGCCTGTCTTTTTTATTGTCATAGATAATTTACGATTTGATCAATGGAAATTGATTGAGCCTGAAATTCTAAAATATTTCAACATAGAAGAAGAGGATAATTACTATTCCATTCTCCCCACCACAACAGCATATGCCCGAAATTCTATTTTTTCAGGTTTAATGCCTGATGAAATGGCAAAAAAACATCCTGATTTGTGGGTAACGGAAGATGATGACGAAGGTAAAAATAATTTTGAGGATAAATTTTTAGAGCGTCAGCTTAAAAGAAAGAATATAGAGGGGAAATTCACTTACAATAAAATTGTGAATGTGAATCAAGGGAAGCAGGTGTTGGAGCATGTTTCTGCTATGATGGATCATGATTTGAATGTTTTGGTATACAATTTCGTAGATATGCTGTCTCATGCTAGAACAGATATGAAAATGATTAGAGAATTAGCACCTGATGAATCAGCTTATCGTTCATTGACCAAAAGCTGGTTTTTACATTCCCCGCTACTTGATTTGCTAAAGAGAATTTCCACGAAAAAAGCGAAAGTAGTCATTACTACTGATCATGGTACCATCAGGGTAAAAAAGCCATTTAAAATTGTGGGAGATAGAAATGTTAACAGCAATTTGAGATACAAGCAGGGAAAAAATCTTGGTTATAAGAATAGTAATGATGTTTTGGAGGCACCAAAACCAGAACGTTTCCATTTACCAAAAATCAATGTGAGTACATCCTATGTTTTCACCAAAGGTGAGAGCTTTTTTGCTTATCCAAACAACTATAACTATTACGTAAATTACTTTAAAGATACCTTTCAGCATGGAGGAGTTTCAATGGAAGAAATGATAATTCCCATTATTTCATTAACTTCGAAGGATGGAAAGTGAAATCTCTGAAAGCATATCATTTTCGGAAGTAGATTTGCGAGACTTACCTCTTACGGTGGAGGATATATATGCTTTTGGAAAAAGTTATAAAATTTGGCTATTTAAAGCTGAAATGGGTGGGGGCAAGACCACTTTTATTAGTCATCTTTGTGATTACTTAAAAGTGGATGATCATGTAAGTAGTCCGACTTTTGGCCTGGTGAATGAATATTTGTCAGCTAAAGAAGGTCTGCTATATCATTTTGACTTCTATAGAATTGAAAATGAGCAGGAAGCATTTGAAATAGGAGTAGAGGATTATTTTTATTCAGATAAACTTTGCTTAATAGAGTGGCCTGAATTGATTCCATCTCTAATCCCTGATCGCTTTTTACTGATTGATATTCAACTTTCCGATCAACAGACAAAAAGGAATTTTAAAATAAGTAAGCATGGCTAAGGAAGTTTCAAGAAAAGGATTTGACGTTCTGGCAAGAAAAAGTGCCTTATATCCTCAAGAGGAATTGTTAGCAGTAGAAAGAGGGAAAAATGCTATGCAAATCGGTGTTCCTAATGAGATTTCCCTTCAAGAAAAGAGAGTTCCCTTAACGCCAGGAGCAGTAGCACTATTATCCAATAATGGTCATGAAGTGATAGTAGAAAGCGGGATGGGTTTGAGCAGTAACTTTACAGATAATGAATATAGCGATGCGGGAGCAAAAATTGTTTACTCCGCAAAGGAAGCCTTTGAAGCACAATTAGTAGTAAAGATAGAACCTCCAGTTAAGGAGGAAATTGAGATGTTCAAACCCGGTAGTTTTTTGATTTCTGCCTTACAGTTTGGGCAGCTGAACAAAGAATACTTCCAGTATTTAAACGAGAAGAGAATCAATGCAATTGGTATTGAATTAATAGAAGATAAGGTAGGTGGAATGCCTGTGGTGCGTGCCATGAGTGAAATTGCCGGCATTTCGGCCATTCAGATAGCTACCGAATTATTAAGTAACCTGAGTGGCGGTAAGGGAATTATTTTAGGAGGAATAACTGGTGTTAGGCCAACAAAAGTGGTCATTCTCGGAGCAGGTACTGTTGGTGAATATGCTGCAAGAGCAGCATTAGGTTTAGGAGCTAATATTGAGATTTACGATAATCACATTTACAAACTGCGAAGAATTAAGCATGCTTTAGGTCAGCCCGTACACACGAGCACCTTAGACACTGTGATGCTGAGTGACTCTCTTATGGAAGCAGATGTTTTAATCTGTGCGATAAGAGCCGAAAAAGGTCGAAATAGATGTATAGTTACTGAGGAAATGGTGATGAATATGCGTAAAAACGCTGTGATTATTGACGTCAGTATTGATCAAGGTGGTTGTGTTGAAACATCGGAGGTCACATCTCACGATGAGCCTACCTTTAAAAAATTTGACGTTATTCATTACTGCGTGCCTAATATTGCTTCAAGAGTTTCAAGAACTGCTAGTAATGCCGTTAGTAATATTTTAACACCTATGTTGCTACAGGCCGGTGATTCAGGTGGAATCGAAGAAATGATATTTAGTCATTCTTGGTTTATGAAAGGTGTTTATACTTATAAAGGAAGCCTAACTAATATGCATTTAGCTAAAAAGTTTAATTTAAAATATAAGGAGTTGAGTTTATTAATGGCTGCAAGATTCTAGTGCGATCGGAAACCTATTAAAAGCATATCATCAACTTGCTCTCTAGTGCCTTTCCAATTTTTCACTATGGTTTCTATGTGGATTTGTTGCTGATGCGCAGGTTCGTTATGGATTGCTGCTAAATAGTTTCTTAGCCGTTTAATGCCATATTTTTTATCGTTTGGCCCACCAAATTGATCTTGAATACCATCAGAAAACAAATATAGCATTAAAGGCTCTTTTGTAGAGATTATATGGTCTTCAAATTCCATTTTATCCTGTACGATGTAATTTTCACCTATTGAGAAGCGATTGCCTTTTATCACCTTCAATTCATTATTTTGAAAATAGACTAGACGGTGTCCTGCGCCTGCAAAAATAATTTTTTCCTGCTGAATTGCACAGAGCCCAATTTCCATTCCATCATTACTATATTTCTTATCCTGTTTTAGCATGATTCTTAGACGTCTGTCCATTTCACTTAAAATTTCGGCAGGCTGACTGTAATCTAGTTCTATTATTATTTGAGATAATAGAGCATCTGCTATCATACTCATGAATGCTCCCGGTACTCCGTGCCCTGTGCAGTCTATAGAAGCTAAAAAATTAATGTCTTTATTATCCGATTTTTTTTGATGAAACCAGTAAAAATCTCCACTTACAATATCTCTTGCTTTATAAAAGACAAATGAATCTGGCAGTGCCTCTTTGATAGTGCTGAGATTAGGTAGTAAAGAATTTTGGATTTTCTGAGCATAATTTATACTGTCAGTTACATCTTTATTCCTCTTTTCCAAAATCTCGTATGCATCTGATAATTGATCTCGGTGTGATTCTATTTCCTCTTTTTGACTTTTGAGCTCTTCTGTCATTTCGCCTAATTGAAGATTTCTTTCTTCTATTTCTTGGTTTTGGGAATTCAGCAGAGTCAATGCTTTTTGTTTTAAGCGGTTTCTGCTGATATACACAACTAAAAATAGAGCTAGCAGCAATAGTATGATTAAAGAGCCTATAATGATAATATTTTTTTTGGTAATGGAGTCTTTACTTACTTCCCTTTGGTGTTTGAGAAGATTTATTTCAGCTTCTCGCTGCTTAGCTTCATATAGCTCCTGCAATTCAAGAAATTTTTCAGTTGTTTCTTCGCTGTAGATTTTATCGTTGGTTTCAACGAATTTTTTCAAGTCCTCATATGCTCTGGTATTATTTCCTAGTGCTTTTTGAATGTTGCTTCTTAATTTATATCCCTTCCTTAAATAATAGTTTGATTCGGATTTTTTTGAATTGATGATGGATGAATCTGCAAATTGTAATGCGTTTTGAAATTGCTGTTTCTTATAGTAGATATGAGAGATTGTGAGGTAAGCCTCACTGATAGCTGCAAAATCGGGGTCTGAGGTATATTGAATCTCTAATCCTCTTAGTAGATATATTAAAGCTTTGTCAAAATTATTATTCCTTTCTAGTGCTACTCCGTAATTTATGTACGCAATAGATTTGACATTTTCATCGCTTTGATCGTCAAATTTAACCGCTTTTTTGGCGTAATACTCAGCAGAATCATATTCTTTCATTCGAACGAACATATCAGCAATATTCAAAAGACCTATCATCTGATCCTGTGGCAATTGGTTTTCTTTCGCATATTGAATATTATAGTTGTAGTATTCTCGTGCTTTAGAATAATTACCCATTTCATCATAGGTAAGGGCAAGATGGGTTATTATATAATCCTTTAATTCTTCGTTTTCGAATGCTACAGCTAGATTATTAGCTTCTAAATAAATTTTCAAGGCTCTGTCCAGTGCTCCTAAATTGTAATACGAGTAAGCAATCATCGCTTTTCCATAGACAATATTATGAGTATCCTTTTTTTGGTTGGCTAATTTTAGCAGTTGTTCTGCATAAGAAATGGCTTGCTCATTGTCGTTTAATTGATATTTTGAACTTAACTCATAGTAGAGCCTCATTCGTTGAGAATCGGAATTAGTCTTAAGCAGTTCTTCCTCCAAGTCTTTTATAGATTGACCAACAGACGGTAGCGAGAAAAATATAAAGAAAACAATAAATATCTTATGCACTTTCAGCAGGATTATCAATAAAATCAAATGCAATTTATCAATTCGTTTCACAATAAATCAATGGTTCTAACGATTAATGCAATTTTATTTAAATGGACTTAGTAGTAGCTAAGTCCTTCCTGTGCTAGACTTAGCTAGTTTTTAACCAAAGTAATGATTGATGCAAAGACCAACACTATTTTTTATATTAATTGATACTCAGAATTGGAACTCGGTAGTAACATTCAGCTTTTAATGTTATGGTTAGGGTTTGTGTATTTAAAAATATCTTAAAAAAAGGCTTTAAGACAAAGTAAAAATAACATATGAAGGGAATTGATTTAAAAATTTTTAATGCAGTATAGTAGAGTTGTAATGGTGTGATGACCTGCATGCCATTTCTTGATCAATGCCAAATAGTCTGTCATTATTGCAGCTTTCCGACTATATGGCGCAAGAATTCAAAATACTAAATTTAGGTTTAATTTAATTTGATTCAAGCAAGTTTGGTAGTTTAACAAATTGATAATGAGGTTTATAGGTATTACTTTTTTTTATAAAATCACTAGTTTTCCAATGAGATTGGGTTTAGATGCACAATGCTTGCATAGAGAGAAGGACGTTAGGAATTAATTAATTATATTTAATAAACAAAAATACTACACATGAAAGTACTTGTAATAGGAGCTGGAAATATGGGCTTAGCTTATGCGAAAGCCTTAGTGAAATCTGAATTTCTGTCTAATCACAATTTAATGATATCAGATACCAGCCCTGAAAAAACAGAGGAACTAAAGAAAATCAGCCGTTTTGATGTTTTTACTAATCTCTCAGATTGCCTTCCAAAAGCTGATATTATATTCATTGCCGTAAAACCTTATCACACTGATGAGTTATTTGAAGAACTAAAGCCTATGATGTCTCCGGATCAGATTGTAATTTCAATCATGGCCGGTGTAACCATTCAAAGTATGAAAGATGGTTTGGGAATTACAAAGGTCGTGAGAGCAATGCCTAATCTTCCTGCTCAAGTTGGGAAGGGATTAACGTCTTTTACTGCTTCTGATGAGGTTTCAAGATTAGAGCTATCCACTGTTGAAAATTTATTGGATACTACAGGCCGATCTGTGAGGTTAGATACAGAAAATGATGTGGATGCTTCTACAGGTATATCAGGAAGTGGTCCTGCTTATGTATTCTATTTCATGCATTCAATGATGGAAGCAGCAAAAAAAATGGGGTTTTCTGCTCATGATTCCAAAGTATTAGTTGGGACAACCTTCGAAGGAGCTGTGGAATTATTCAACAAATCTGATTTAAGTCCTGAAGGATGGATGAAAAGAGTTGCCTCAAAAGGAGGAACTACCCGGGCTGCTTTAGATTCTATGGAAGATAATAACATCAAGCAATTAATTGAAGATGCAGCCTATGCAGCATTTAATAGAGCTGTAGAATTAGGTAAAGAATCATAAATAAAATTGTATTGTGAAAAACGATAAGAAAAGAATAGTAGTAAAAATCGGAACGAATGTGATGACCAATAAGGATAATCGCATTGTGGTTCCGATCTTGAAAAGAATAGTGGATCAGGTGGCGCGTCTTTACGAAGAGGATGTGATGACAGTTCTTATTTCATCAGGATCCGTGATAGCTGGTAAGGAAGTTTTGGACGATAATAAAATTGACACTATCGATAATGCAGCACAAAGGAGGCAGGTCTATTCTGCTGTTGGGCAGCCAAGGATGATGCGTCATTACTACAGTATTTTCCATGATTATGGTATGAGATGTGCTCAAGTGTTAGCTACTAAAAGAGATTTCGATTTCGGTAGACATAGGGACAATATGATAAACTGCTATGAAGGTTTATTAGGTCAAGGAATTATTCCAATAGCCAATGAAGATGATGCAGTTTCTTTATCAATGTCTATGTTCTCTGATAATGATGAGTTAGCAAGTTTAGTGGCAGAATTAGTAAACGCTGACGCATTAATTTTACTAACGGATACAGATGGAATTTTCGATGGACACCCGGATCATGACGATTCTAATGTGATTAAAAGCGTAACTACTGATCAGGAAGTGGAACAATTTATCCAAGAATCCGATAAAAAAGAAGGAGAGGGTCGTGGAGGAATGGAATCCAAGATCAATGTAGCAAAAGGTGCCGCATCGAAAGATATCGTTACTTACATTGCTAACGGTAAACGTGAGGATGTAATAATTGACATTGTTCATGGTAAAGATGTCGGAACAAGGATTTATAAAGAAGATGAATCATAATCCTTATGCTCCTAGTAAATTATTTTTAACTAAAATTTTTACGCTTTTATGAAGCTTTTAAATACAGAAATCAAAAATGCAGTTTTACAATCGATGATAGATAATCTTGACAAACAAAGAGATGCTATCATAGATGCTAATAAAAGAGATTTAGATGCATTTGACAGGGATGACCAAGCACTGTACGACCGTTTGGTGGTAGATTCAGCAAAAGTTGATGACATGATCAGAGCGGTTCAGGAAGTGAAAGATCAAGACGATCCTGTAGGAACAGTTATTAGTGAAGATACGCTTGAAAACGGTCTGAAAATAACTAATAAAGCAGCTCCATTTGGGACAATCATGATTATCTATGAGTCTCGACCAGATGTAACAATCGAAGCAGCTGTATTAGCTTTTAAAGCTAATAATAAAATTTTGCTAAAAGGAGGGAAAGAGGCTCATCACAGTAATGAAGAGCTTGTGAAATGTTGGCACAAATCATTGCAAGATAATGGGCTAGCGGAAAGCTGGATTCAATATCTGAAAATGGACAGACCTACTACACAGGAATTCTTAAGAAATCCTGATCAACCACTAGATTTAATCGTACCTCGAGGAGGCGAAAAATTGATTGGATTCGTTAAAGAGCATGCAAAGTGTGCTGTTCTTGTAAGTGGTAGAGGAAATAATTTTGCATATGTGGCACCAGATGCTGATATGGATAAAGTTATTCCAGTGCTGGTCAATGCTAAAACTGATAAAATTTCTGGTTGTAATGCTTTGGATAAAATTTTGGTAGATGAAAATCATCCTAAGTTTGAAGAAACTTTGAAAGCCATCGAGAAGGCTTTGACTGATAAAGGAGTTCAAATTGTAGCTAGCGGAAAAGTCATTGGTCAATTGGAGACGAATGATAAAATAGAGGATGAGGATGTTTGGTATGAAGAATTCTTAGCGATGAAGGCAGCTATGACTTCAGTGAATGGCTTAGATGACGCTATTGATTTCATCAATACGTATTCTGGGGGCCACTCTAATATTATTTTAACTGAGACACAGGCCGATGCTGAGAAATTTATGGAGCAAATTGACAGTGCGGCTGTCTATCATAATGCTTCAACCCGATTCACAGATGGGGGTCAAATGGGAGTAGGAGCAGAGTTAGCGATTAGTACTGATAAGCTACACCATAGAGGTCCATTAGGCTTAAAACAATTAGTGACTAATAAATACTATGTTCTGGGAAATGGACAAATAAGAAAATAGTCAAACAATTTTTCTAACAATAGAAGCTTGCCGATAGGCAAGCTTTTTTTGTTTAAATAGTTACTTCCAAAGATTGTAGGCTAGTTGCAAGCCCAATCTTAGTTTTATTACTCCTCCAGTTTGTAGATCGCTAAGGTCTCCTTTCCGATCAAAAATTTTTTCTGGTAGCACGGACTTCTCATTCATTTCAGAATATTCCTGAATATATCTATATCCTAAACCTAGGAAAAGCGTGATATAAAATGGGTCGTAATCATAGACTTTGCCAAACTTGATATTCAAGCCAGGCACAATTCTATTAACTCTGGAATCATAAAACCGGTAATATTCACAATCTCCAAATTGATCATTACAAGCATAACCGGCAATTCTTTCAGCTTTAAAACTTGTCCAATAAAATTGTGGCTCTATATCTATAAAAGTTTTAGAATGGTAGGGATAGTTTTCATCAATTTGAAAAAAATAGCGATAGTAAAAATATGCTTTGATGCCATACACGTCTGTATACCAATTATCTTCTATTCTTTGATTTAGACCCTGCAGGTTGTAAATGTAGCCCAATTCTCCTCCAATAGCAGTTCTTGCTCCAAGGGAGCTCATCAAACCTAAATCAAACGAATTATAACTTTCGAAATTAGAGCTTAATGAAATATATGATAGTAATAATGGTTTATAATCATTGACAATACTATCTTTAGTGGAGTGATTTTCTTGAGCGAAGCAAACAAAACTAATACATCCCATTGAGATAATAAGTAAAGCTTTATTCATTACCCTGAGTACTTAAAATTTGACTTAATTCTTTTAATTGATAAGGATCTTGATAATCGTATTGAAATATTCCGTTTCTACCTGTGATAATTAATTCTTTCCTTCCATAATTAGTAATCACATCGTAGCTTGGAATACTATCATAGTGCGATATCAATTCAGGATTTGATCGATCTTTAATATTGAAGACTTTAAAACCAAAATCACCTTCGCAAACAAAAAGTACAGTATCACTAACCGATAAACCATGAGGATTTTCCATGGGGATAGTATTCAGGAGGCGCGGGTTTCGTAAATCTGAGACATCAACCACTTCCATTCGATTCTCTCCCGTTTGACAAGTAGTTCCACTTCTTAAGGTAACATATGCTATACTGTTTGATACTACCACTGGATCGCAAGAAAATGAATGTTCAAAGTCCGATAGAAAATTTGGGATTGGGTCATCTTCAACAGAATAGATCTTCATTCCCCACTGAGTACCTAAGAACAAATAATTTTCGTATGGAAAAATGGTTTCTACACCGTCTCCTACATTCTCAGTTCCCAGAAGATTTGGATTTTCAGGATTACTGATGTCAAAAGTCTTTAAGGTGCTTTGATCAACTACGTATAAATAGCCTTTTAGAAAGGTGAATCTAGCCATTGATCCTCCTTTACCTTCTCCAGAGCCATCAAATTCTGAGTCGCTTGAGCATGAAGTCAGGACCGAAAGTACTAAGGCAGTAAAAAGTATTAAGACTGGGTATAATTTTAAATTTTTCATGGTGCAAGGATAGTTTTTAATGAAATTAACGGTAGCATTTTGGAGATTGTAAGGTGGTTAGTTCCCAAGCTATAACTAAGCCTTTTTCGGGATCAGGACATTCAAAATACACCCCTTGCTGTTGAGGGTATTGAATACCAAATGGAAAAACACCCTTAACCCGAGAAGCTATTTTAACATTTTCGGGATTGCTAATATCAATAGCTAACAAATCAGTAGCTTGATCTGCATACAAAATATTATCTCGTACAGCTACATCGTTGCTCCCGGTAATTTGAATGAAACCAATGTTTTGAGGATTTTCAGGATTTTTATTATCGAAAACATGAATGCCTTTTAGTCGGTCAACTAGTAGCAAATAGTCATTGATGACATAAATCTTACCAGGGTCGTCAATCTCTTGGGCAGGCAAAGTTTTTATTTGTTTCTCACTTTCGGTAGCATAAATTGGCCTGTATCCTTCAACTTGCTCAACGTCAAAATCAGGAACTCTTTCCCAAGGCTCACAAGCAAGTAAGCTAAAGCAAAGACTTGAAAGTATTAATAGTTTTAGTAGAGGTGCTTTCATTGCATTTATGAAATTTATTAGTTCGAATTAATGACACATGTAGCATTAGATTGGTTGTAATGATACTCTAGTAAAAATGAAATAAATTAATGATCAAATTGTATGTATTCTAAATAAATATAGCAGTTTTGAATATTACTTTTTCAAATATTTATAGCATCTTAGCAAGATATAGATTTAGTATGATTGCAAAAAAGTCATTTTTTTTAGTGCTTATCGTTGTTTTTACTGTTGCCTTCGACTCTTTTTCACAAAGAAAAGGGGATACAATAGATAGCACTGAAGTTATGAGGTTAAATGCCTTATTTAGAATTCAGTACAAAAGCCAACCTGCAAAAAGTTTTGAGTATGCGAATACTGCTTTAGAAATTTCTAAGAGGATTAATTTTCTACAAGGAGAAGCTACAGCAAACAATAATCTTGGAGTTTACTACAAACAAAAAGGTGATTACGATAAGGCGCTTAATTACTACAAAATATCTTTTAATCTTTACGATTCTTTGCGTAATCAGGAAGGGATAGGGAAATCTTTAAGTAATATCGGAAACATCTATTCAATCAACGAAGATTTTGAGAGGGCTTTAGATTATTATACGGATGCCAAAGAGATATTTGAAAAGTTGAAGGACGTTCCTCGATTACTTAGGATTCTCAATAACATTGGTAATATTTATCTAGATCAAGGCCAAGAGTTCGAAGCCGAGGACTACTACAGGCGAGTTCTAAGAATTTACGAGCAAAACCCTTCGCAATCATCATTATTTGACCCCTATAGTAATATTGGAAAAATTTACTTCAATCGTCAAGCTTATGACAGTGCACTCTATTACTTCAATAAATCGCTGAAGAAAGAGGAAGCTGCTGACAATAAATTTGGAGTTTCAGCTGCGCTCGTCAAAATTGCTAGACTTCATAATGCGAGAGGGAGTCATATGGCTGCAAAAAATGCAGCTTTAGATGCTGTTGACATTGCAAATTCAATAAATGCAAAGCCCATATTATTAGATGCCTTCAGTACTCTTGCTGAGGTTTATATTCATTTGGAAGATTTGAAAAATTCGTATATGTATATGAATCAGTATCATATAATGAACGATAGTTTATTCAATGAAAAATCTAGAAGAGCAATTGCTGAACTCGAAAAAAGTATTGAATTAGAGCAAAAGGAAAAAGAGATTGCTTTATTGAGAAAGGAGTCAGAGATTAAGGATTTGCAATATCAAAATAGTCAACTCTTTACTTATGGTGCGTTCGGTTTTTCAATTTTATTATTGTCTTTGGCTATTATCTCTTTTCAAAAATTCAAACAAAATCGCAAAGCGAAGACTTTGCTGGAATATCAGAACGAAGAAATTCTTAAAAGCAAACAAGCAATTGAGATCCAAAAAATGAAATTGGAAAGCTGGAATCAAAATATTACCGATTCCATCGAATATGCCAAGAGTATCCAGGATGGTATCATGAACAAGAATAGTTTCAAAGAAAATATTCCTTCCTCTTTTGTATATTATAAACCGAAAGATATTGTGAGCGGTGACTTTTATTGGTACTCTCGTCAGAATGGATGCGATATTTTAGCTTTAATTGATTGCACAGGACATGGTGTGGCAGGTGCATTTATGACAGTGATCGCCAATGCAACAATGAACCAAATCGTAAATGAAGAACACGAAATTGAGCCACATAAAATATTGGCTAAACTGGACATAAAAGTGATGGATATTTTGAAGCAAAAAGAAGTGACAAGATCGAATCACAGCATGGATGTGGCGCTGTGTAAAATCGATTATGAACGACAGTTAGTTACTTTTTCAGGAGCTAAAAGACCGCTTTATGTTGTAGAGGATAATGAATTAAAAGAGTTTAAAGGTAATAATTTTACAGTAGGGGAGTATTTTAATAGTCCTGATAAGAAATTCACTTTTCAGGAAATTGAATTTGAGAAAAACCAAACCTTCTATTTAAGTTCCGATGGTTTTCCAGATCAGTTTGGAATTAAAACGCAGAAAAAGTATTTACGGAAAAGATTTAAATCACTTTTAGAAAGCATTTCAAATAAAAGCCTGCCTGAACAAGGCAAGAGCCTTGAACTGGAGATGAAAAGATGGCAAGGTGAGATGCAGCAAACTGATGATATGTTGGTGATCGGGTTTAGGGTTTAGGGTTTTAATACTTCAAACAGAAAAGCATCTGGGGCTTAAAAAAAAGTTATTTTTTTACGTTTATTTTAAAAACGCTCATCCCACTCCAATTTCCCCTGAGAAACGCCCATTAAATTGCAAAGTCTATACAAAATTCGAGCTCCCACATTTCCATTCCAATCGGTATTTTCTCCTGGAGCTACTTCGTTTAAGTCAAAACCAATAATTTTCTTACCGTTTTTCACGAGTCTGGTCAATAAATAAATGATCTCTGAATAGCTTAGGCCGCCAGGCACTGGAGTGCCAGTATTGGGACACAATTCTGGTCTCAAGCCATCAATATCAAAGGTGATATACACTTCACTAGGCAGTTCTTTAATGATTCTATCACAAATTATCGTCCATGATTCACCTTCAAACATGCCCACTTTTATATCGTCATCATAGAAGACACTCACTCTTTCACCCTGCTTTTCAGCAAATTTAATTTCTTCTTCGCAAAAATCTCTAATGCCTACTTGCACCATTTTTTCAATTTGAGGGACAGTCTGTAGCATATTATAGGAAATAGAGGCATGAGAATATTCGAAATTTTCATAAGCTTTTCTAAAATCCATATGAGCATCAATTTGCAATACTCCAAATGACTCATGTTGAGTAGCTAGAGCTTGTACTGCCCCTAGCGGAGTACTATGGTCACCGCCAACCAATCCTAGTAGCTTATGTTTATTAAGTTGTTTTAGAGATTCTGATTTCACCCATTCTACCATTTCAGCGCAAACTGAGTTGACTTCCTGCAATATGCTGGTGCCCTTTTCAGTTTTTTCCTCCCCTGCTTCCAATAAGCTGATATATTCCTCAGCCAAAATTCGGTGTTTATTGCTTTTGGTTAATAAATCTTGATTAAGAGGGAGCATCTTAATTCCCATTTTCCAAGCATCAATAATGTCTTTCTGATATAAGTCCACTTGAGTGGAGGCTTCCAAGATATGTTGAGGCCCTTGAGCAGTACCTGCTTCGTAAGAAACTGTTACCTCCCATGGCACTGGAATTAAAATTAAATCTGCAGTTTTTTCATCAAAGGGAAGAGCAAAAATATGCTCTACATTACCCAAACCATTTGGATCAAAGGCGTTAATAATTTCCTGTTTCTTTGTCATAAATTATTATTGAATATCTTCTGGTCTAATGTATTCTATTAAGTCACAATTTTTTTCCGATACCTCTGACCAAGAGGAAAAAGGAATCTGGATATGTACGATGCCTGCCGGCTCCACATAGCCTACCTCTGCACCTGTTATATATTCAGAAAGATAGGTAATAGATGGATTATGGCAAATCACCACAGCAGAACGCATTTCTGCAGGAATTTCGGAAATCACTCGCAACATGATCCTTGCTGAAGCCTCATAGATATCTTCAGAAGCTTCAATATGGTCGGGCTTGACTCCAAGCTGCTCGTTTATCCTGTTCATGGTCTCAGTAGTCCTTTCAGCAATGCTATGCAACATAATATCTGGGTGAAACTCCTTTTGCTTTAGGTATATGCCCACTTTTGAGGCATCCTGCAAACCCTTAGCGGTTAATTGGCGTTCCACATCTTTTAAGCCGGCATTTGGTTCTTCTGCCTCGCCATGGCGAATTAAATAAAGATCTTTAACCATTTGATTGATTAGCTGTTTGATAGTAAAATTAGGAACATTCGTTAAACTATCTCAATAAACGACTAAAAACCTAAATTCTTTTTTTCTAAAAAAAAATAATGATATTTGAATTTCAAATTAAAATAAGCCAATAGATATGTCGAAAAATTTAGTGATAGTGGAGTCACCTGCGAAAGCCAAAACTATTGAAGGTTATTTAGGGAAAGACTATAAGGTGCTTTCGAGCTACGGCCATGTTCGTGATTTACCAAAAGGAAATAATGCCATCGACATAGAAAACGATTTTAAACCTACTTACGAAGTATCTAAGGATAAAAAAGAAGTAATAAAGGCATTAATAAAGGAAGCGAAGTTGGCAGAAATGATCTATCTCGCAACTGATGATGACCGCGAAGGAGAAGCTATTTCATGGCACTTAAAAGAAGCTTTGAACTTAGACGATGCCAGAACCAAAAGAATTGTTTTTAGGGAGATTACAAAATCAGCTATTCAAAATGCAATTAATTCTCCTAAAGGCATTGATATAGATTTAGTGAATGCGCAGCAGGCCAGAAGAATTTTAGATCGATTGGTGGGTTTTGAACTTTCTCCAATTTTATGGAAAAAAATCAAAACAGGACTTTCTGCGGGTAGAGTGCAGTCTGTTGCTGTAAGAATAGTGGTAGAAAGGGAAAGAGAAATTGAAAAGTTTAAACCTGAGTCCTTTTATAAAGTACAGGCCTTTTTTAATGTAGAAGGCAAAGAATTAAAAGCGGAGCTCCCAGGTCGATATAAAACGGAAGCAGAAGCCATGGCTTTTTTAGAGAAATGCCTAGATGCTGAGTTTTCTATAGGTAAATTAGAGAAAAAGCCTGGAAAGAAAACTCCTGCACCTCCCTTTACTACTTCCACTCTGCAGCAAGAGGCCTCTAGAAAGCTTGGATTTTCTGTTTCCCAAACTATGACTCTAGCGCAGCGGTTATACGAGGCAGGTAAGATTTCCTACATGAGAACAGATTCCTTGAACTTATCCGATGAAGCTAAAGATGGTGCTGCGAGGGAAATTAAATCTGAGTATGGTGCTGATTATGCCCACACACGTACTTTTAAAACAAAATCAGCTGGTGCACAGGAAGCTCACGAAGCCATTAGACCTACAAACTTTTCTACAAGAGAAGCGAGCAGCGATTATAATGAACAAAGATTGTATGATTTAATCTGGAAGAGAGCTATTGCTTCTCAAATGTCAGATGCTCAAATCGAGAAGACTAATGTAAGCATCGATATATCGAATACCGATGAAACTTTAAGTGCAAGTGGTGAGGTTGTGAAATTTGAAGGATTCCTAAAAGTATACATTGAATCTACAGATGATGAGGAAGAAGGGGAGAGCAATGTGACTAAGGGAATGCTACCTCCATTGCAAGTAGGCCAAAGTTTGGATCTGAGAAGAATGCAATCCAGAGAAGGATTTACTAGAGCGCCCGCTCGATACAATGAAGCCACTCTGGTGAAGAAACTTGAGGAAATGGGTATTGGTCGACCTTCTACTTACGCGCCTACTATTTCTACTGTTCAAAAAAGAGGCTATGTCAATAAGGAATTCCGTGACGGAAAAGATCGGAACTATGTGGAGATGGTCTTAGAGAATGGAAAAATTAATCGTTCTGAGAAAACTGAAATAACCGGAACAGAAAAGAATAAATTATTCCCAAGCAATCTGGCGATGGTTGTGAATGATTTCTTAGTGGAGCATTTTCCTAATGTTACGGACTATAACTTCACGGCTAAAGTGGAACAAGAATTTGATGAAATTGCGAAGGGCGAGAAGATCTGGAACAATATGATCAAGAAATTTTATGGTGAGTTTCATGAAAAAGTTGATGAAGCAGAAAGCATAGAAAGGAAAGATGTCAACACTGGCCGAGAGTTAGGTGTAGATCCAAAAACAGGTAAAAAAGTAATTGTTCGTTTAGGGAAATTCGGACCTTTAGTGCAATTAGGAGAAACACCTGATAAAGAAGACGAAGAGGCAGAGAAGCCGAAATTCGCTAGCCTGCGTAAGGGCCAGTTTATTGAAAGCATTACACTCGATGATGCGATGGAACTTTTCAAGCTACCTCGAGATTTAGGAGAATATGAAGATCAGAAGATGGTAGCAGCTATCGGTCGATTTGGTCCTTATGTTCGTCATGATGGTAAGTTTGTCAGCATTCCAAAGGGTGAAGATCCCTTAGATATCACCGCTGATAGAGCAATTGAGCTAATCGAAGAAAAGCGTAAAGCAGATAGAGAGAAATTCATCAAGAGCTTTGATGAGGATCCTGATGTACAAGTTTTGAATGGACGATGGGGACCTTATATCAAATTTGGCAAAAAGAATGTCAAAATCCCTAAAGATACGGAGCCAACAGATTTGACCTATCAGGAATGCGTGGAATTAGCTGAGAAGACACCTAATAAAAAAGGCGGCAGAAAAGCAGCTCCTAAAAAGAAAGCGAGCAAGAAGAAATAATGAATATAGGAGCCTGAGTAATCAGGTTCTTTTATTTTCATAGGCTATTTTTTCTACTTTAGAACATCCTGAATGCTTTCATCTTTTTCAAAAGCATGTTTTGCATAGGGGCATAAAGGCAAAATTTCAATTTTTGAATTTCTAGCTTTTTCTACAATTTCAAGCAATAGTTCTTTACCTATCCCTTGACCTTTTAGGCTTTCATCCACCTCTGTATGATCAATAATCCACAGAGAGTTGGGTGTAATTGAAAATGTCATTTGTGCATCGGGTGAATTTATATCCCCAAGATATGCTTTCCCTTTATTTTCTGATGATAGAAATCGTATTTCCTTTTCCATTTGCTTTCAATTATTTTTCAAAGTTTCAATTTAAAAGCTATAACTGAAAATTTTTAAAAATGCTATAAGAAATTTTGTTTAAAGGAAATCTCATAGGCTTAAATGCAACTTTTTTGCTTAGAGCGGTATCTTGCTTTTGTAGCTATATAAAAGACTAGTAAATGAAGCCTTTCTGGAAGAGATTCTTTTTGTTATGCTTGCTCATATCTTGGAGTACCAAGTTGCTTGTGCCGCAGTCATTAAATGATAAAAATGTCGACACTAGCTCATCTTTGATTGAAAAGAAAGTGGGCTTTATAAAGCAGATTGAAAATTCAAGCAATGAAGTATCCGACTCAAGCCGTAAATCATTAGTTATTGTTAAAAGTAGTAAACAGAATTCCGGAAAAGAGAATTTTAGATTGAAGTCTAGAACAGGAGTTTACTCAGTTTTTAATGAAATCATTTATTATTGGTTTCATCAACTATAAATTTATTATTTTTCATTATTTACGAGTATTGTTGCCCCTTTTCACAATAAGCTTTTAGCTTTGCATGCTTAAGTTTTATTATGAATAAAGGTATTCTTTATATGCTTATAGCAGGGTTTCTCTTTGCAACAATGAACGTTTTTGTGAAAATGTTGCCCAATATTCCTGCTGTGGAAATAGTGTTTTTCCGATCACTCATTTCTTTCGTCATGAGTTTTGTTTATTTAAAATCAATAGGAGTTCCCGTCTTAGGGAATAATAAAAAACTGTTAGTGGCTAGAGGTGCCGTGGGAGCAGTGGCCTTGACGATGTACTTCTACACACTGCAAAATATACCGTTAGGTTCTGCTGTGACGATGCAATTCCTTTCTCCCATTTTCACATCTATCTTAGGAATTTTCATTGTAAAAGAGAGAGTGCATCCTAAGCAGTGGATTTTTTATGTTATGGCATTTGTAGGTTTAATAATTATCCAAGGTTTTGATCCTAGGATTTCCATCCGGATGTTCATAATCGGAATTAGTGCTTCTATCTTTGCTGGTTTGGCTTATAATATCATCAGGAAAATCAAAATGACAGAGCATCCACTGGTGATTGTCTTTTATTTTCCCTTGGTAACCACTCCACTCACAGGACTTTATTCTGTTTTTAATTGGGAAATGCCGGTCGGAAACGAATGGCTCATATTGCTTGCAATAGGTGTTTTGACGCAATTTGCACAGTATTTTATGACCATGTCTTATCAGGCTGAAGATTTATCAAAAGTAGCGAGTTTAAAGTATTTAACCATTGTGTATGCGTTGGGCTACGGATATGTGTTTTTCGATGAATCTTATAATTGGATAGTTTTTTCTGGAATTTTCTTAATATTGTTAGGTGTAATTCTTAATGTTTGGTTTAAAAATCGGATAGAGCAAATCAGGAAGCATAAATAACTGCTTTTTTCTCGAACAAATAGGCCATGTTATCGAATTGATTTGATTTTGATTGCTCCTTAAAAAGGTTTTTCTCAATTTATGGGATTATTAAAAATAGGCTTCAATTAAGATTGTTTTATCTTTAAAGCGAATATTTCATGAAGCTAAGAACTTTGCATGAATAAAAGTAAATCAAATATCTCTTTGGAAAAGGAAAATCTTCAATTAAAACAAGATCTCGAAGCAGTTGAAAAAAGGCTAGCGCAGTATCAATATGCTGCAGCTGGAGCAAATGAAGGTTTGTGGGATCGGAATCTCGTAACTGAAGAGGTTTTTATTTCGCCCCCTTGGATTTCCATGTTAGGATATGACCCGGAAGAATTCGAGGAATATTTTGAGCTTTGGGAAAAATTGATGCATCCTGAAGATAGAAATTTTGCAGTAAATGCTTTAAATGAGTTTATTAGAGGGGAGAGAGCGGAGTACAATATTCAATTTAGGCTTAAACATAAAGACGGTCATTATATTTGGGTAAGATCTACAGCAAAGCTTACAGTTAATGAAAAAGGTGAGCCTATAAGGGTTTCAGGTTCTCATCGGGATATTACTGAAAAAAGAGAAAGTGATGAAATCATTAAATCTAGCGAAGAAAAGTATAAGAACTTTTTTCAGAATTCCCTGATCGGAATCATGAGAGTAAAGAAATCTGATTTAGAAGTAGTAGAAATCAATCAGAAAGGACTTAATATATTAGCCCTCCCTGAAAAGAAACGTTATATGAAAATGACTGATCCTTTCAAAGAAAGAGATGATGTCAAAAAATTCTTAGGGCAACTGAATAATAAGGATTCAATTGAGGAGTTTGAAGCTAAATTTGAGCGTTGGGATGAGTCAGAGACCTGGGTCTCAATATCAGCAATAGAAGTTGAGTCCAATGATCAAGCATATTATGATATTATTTTCAGGGATATCAGCGAGTTTAAAGAGAATTTGATAGAGCTACAGCGATTAAATTTTGAGTTAGATAATTTTGTGTACCATGCGTCACATGACATTCGTTCTCCTTTAAGGTCCTTAATGGGCTTAATAGAGATTCTGAAAACTGAAAGTAGGCCTTCCGAAATTCGGAAAATTATTGAGATGATTACTGGAAGTATTAACAGGTTAGATAAATTCGTAGTTGATTTATTAGCTATGTCCCGCGATAATAGAATGGAAGAGCCTGAAGCTGTCCCAATTAATTTCATGGTGGAAGTTAATAACAGTATTACCAATTTTCATCATGTTTACACCACCAAGAACCTTGAAATTCGGACCAAGATAATTCAATGGTATCCATTTCATTCAGATCTGACCAAAATTCGTATCATCTTAAATAATCTGATTTCAAATTCTATAAAGTATAGGAAAAATTTAGATGTTGAATTTTCTTATATTAATATTGATATTCAAACTTCGGCTGAAGAGGCGAAGATTATAATAGAAGATAATGGAGAAGGTATTCCCCACGATAAATTAGAGAAAATTTTTGATATGTTTTATCGAGCCTCTGAAAACAGTGAAGGAAGTGGTTTAGGAATGTATATCGTTAAAAATGTCATTAAAAAATTAGATGCTAAACTTGATGTCCAATCTGAAGAAGGAGAGGGGACAAAATTTACCATTATTATTCCAAATAGTTATAACATAGAGAATTATAAATAAAATAGTTAAATGTCAGTTCATAAGAAGCCTTTAAAAAAAATCACTACGCACCAATTGCAGGAAATGAAAAACCGCAATGAAAAAATTTCAATGTTAACTGCGTATGACTTCTCTATGGCAAAATTAGTGGACGCTGCTGGTGTAGATGTTATTTTAGTCGGTGATTCGGCTTCCAACGTTATGGCCGGACATGAAACTACTTTACCTATTACGCTGGACCAAATGATTTATCATGCTTCTGCTGTAGTAAGAGCTGTTGAAAGAGCACTTGTAGTGGTAGATATTCCATTCGGTTCTTATCAAGGGAATTCTTCAGAGGCTTTGCGTTCTTCTATTCGTATTATGAAAGAGTCAGGTGGTCATGCAGTAAAAATGGAAGGTGGAGCTGAGATTCAAGAATCTATCAAAAGAATTTTAAGTGCAGGAATTCCAGTTATGGGACATTTAGGTTTGACCCCTCAATCCATTTATAAATTCGGTACTTATACTGTTAGGGCCAAAGAGGAGGCAGAAGCTGAAAAATTAATTGAGGATGCTAAAATACTAGAAGAGTGCGGCTGTTTCAGTATCGTGCTCGAAAAAATACCAGCAGAACTAGCTAAAAGAGTAGCTGAGGAAGTAAATATTCCGATCATCGGAATTGGTGCCGGGCCTTATGTGGACGGACAGGTTTTAGTCCTTCATGATTTATTGGGTATTACTACCGAATTCAAACCAAGATTTTTACGGCACTATGCTCGTCTTGATACAATCATCACGGAAGCAATCGGAAAATATGTAGGAGATGTGAAAAATGTGGACTTCCCAAACGAAGATGAAATGTACTAAATTTATTTCTGAGTAAATATAACTTCACTAGTGTCTTGAAAAGTACAAAGAGTGCTTTTCTGTCTTCAGGATTCTGCACTACTAAGAGTCACGAAAGATTCTTTTGAGTGAAAAGTAGACCACTCCAATAGCAATTAAAACAGTACCTCCGGCAATAACAAATTCCATATTCTTTTTTTGAGGAACTGCTTGTTTCTGATATTGTTTGTTCCGTGGAGTGGATGCTTCAAGAAATAATTTTATATCGACCTACTTTTATTTAATTTCGCGTCCTGAATTTTGGAACAAGGCTTTCGAATGACCGTTACTTATTGATGTCTATTAAAATTTAAAACAAATACATTAACCATGTCAAAAACTGCAAGGATTTTATATACTAAAACAGATGAAGCTCCGGCTTTAGCAACTTATTCTTTTCTTCCGATTGTAAAGGCATTTACTGATTCGGCAGGGGTAGTGGTAGAGACGCGAGATATATCTTTAGCAGGACGAATCATTTCGCAATTTCCCGACAGATTAAAACCGGAACAGCGAATAAATGACGATTTAGCGGAACTAGGTGAAATCGCTAAAAGTCCAGAAGCTAACATTGTAAAACTACCAAATATTAGTGCTTCTATTCCCCAATTGAAGGCTGCTATCAGAGAATTGCAGTCATTGGGATATGATTTACCAGATTATCCTGATGAACCTGCAAATGATGAGGAAAAGCAAGTAAAAGCTAAATACGATAATGTAAAAGGAAGTGCTGTTAATCCAGTTCTGAGAGAGGGTAATTCGGATAGGAGAGCGCCTAAAGCTGTAAAAGAATTTGCTAAGAAGCATCCACATAGCATGGGGGCTTGGAGTAAAGATTCTAAGAGTCATGTAGCCAGCATGAGTGAGGGTGATTTTTACGGAAGTGAAAAGTCAATCACATTACCTGCTGCAACAGAAGTTAAAATTGAACTGAAAACAAAGTTGGGAGAAGTTAAAGAGCTGAAAAGTGGATTGAAACTTCAGGAAGGTGAGATTATTGATGCTGCTGTAATGAGTGCATCCGCATTGCGTGCTTTCTTAAAAGACCAAAAAGAGGAGGCGAAAAAGGCAGGAGTCTTATTCTCCATTCACTTGAAAGCCACCATGATGAAGGTATCGGATCCAATTATTTTTGGTCATGCCGTAAAAGCTTTCTTTGAACCAGTATTTGAGAAACACCAAGCAACATTTGACGAAATTGGAGTAGATGTAAATAACGGATTTGCTTCCATTTTAACGCAAATTGACGACTTGGATGAAGGTAAAAGGAATGAAATTGAAGCAGATATTGAAGCTTGCTACAATGAGGGTCCTGATTTGGCCATGGTAAATTCCGACAAGGGAATTACCAACCTACATGTGCCGAGTGATGTAATCATTGATGCTTCTATGCCTGCAATGATTAGAACTTCTGGTCAGATGTGGAATAAAGATAATAAAACGCAAGACACTAAGGCCATTATTCCAGATAGGAGTTATGCAGGGGTTTACCAAGAGACTATAGATTTTTGTAAGCAAAATGGTGCTTTGGATCCTGCTACGATGGGAAGCGTTTCCAATGTGGGATTAATGGCACAGAAAGCTGAAGAGTATGGTTCTCACGATAAAACATTTGAGATTCCAGAAGCAGGAACTGTGGAAGTTACAGATGCTAATGGCAATGTATTATTAAGCCACGAAGTTGCTGAAGGCGATATTTGGAGAATGTGCCAAGTGAAAGATGCTCCGATTAGAGATTGGGTGAAGTTAGGAGTTAACAGAGCCAAAGATACAGGCGATCCAGCCGTTTTTTGGTTAGATAGCAATCGTTCACATGATACTGAATTGATCAAGAAGGTGAATGAATATTTGAAGGATTATGATACAAATGGTTTAGACATTAGAATCATGAATCCTGTAGAGGCAACTCGCTTCTCATTTGAAAGAATAGTAGAAGGAAAAGATACAATTTCTGTGACAGGGAATGTGTTAAGAGATTATTTAACAGACCTCTTCCCGATTTTGGAAGTAGGAACTAGCGCTAAAATGTTATCTATCGTTCCATTAATGAACGGTGGAGGATTATTCGAAACAGGTGCGGGTGGATCAGCTCCCAAGCATGTGCAACAATTCATGGAAGAAGGCCACTTAAGATGGGATTCGTTGGGAGAATTTTTAGCTTTAGCAGTTTCTTTAGATCATCTAGGTAAAACTTTTGGAAATGAGAGAGCGAAAATTTTAGGTGCAGCATTGGACAATGCGACATCAAAATTTTTGGATGAAAATAAATCTCCATCAAGAAAAGTAAATGAAATTGATAATAGAGGAAGTCATTTTTATTTAGCGATGTATTGGGCTGAAGCTTTGGCAAATCAAGATGAAGATGCAGATTTGAAAAAGATATTTAGCAGAGTAGCCGAAAATATGAGCGCCAAAGAAGCACAAATCAATGAAGAATTGATAGCAGCGCAAGGCAAGTCGGTTGATATGGGAGGTTACTATAAACCCGAAGAAAGCATATTGATAAAGCAAATGAGACCAAGCAAGACCTTAAATGAAATACTTGATTCAATAGTTTCATAATTGATTAGAGGGCATTTTGTAAGATATTTTCCTTACTAAATGCCCTCTTTTTTTCAAATACTTGGTGGGCTATTTGTTTTAATATCCTAAATCATCTTTATCAGGCCTACATTTAATCTACCCGCATTGCCAATTTGGGTGTTGTTTCTTTGATCGTAAATGGGTAGTTGAGCTGAAAATTGGAAACTAATAGAATTGTTTAGTCGCAATTCCATACCACTATCGAAAAATACAGTACTGCCTCCAGTGAAATCTATAATATTACCATTGTCTAGGTTATTGCCAGCTCTTTCCAAGTATAAGCCTGCTTGAGGTATAAATTGTTTTTTAGGATTACCTAAGATTAAGAAAATATCAGATTGAAAATTAAAGCTGTTGGCAAATCTATAGCCGTTATGAGTGCTGTTTATTTTATAATTTGTTGCAGAAAACACACCCCATTTTCCATTAGTCAAAGTGTAATTAAGCTTCAATAGCACATCGAGGCTTCCTGTCCCAGGCTGTATTTCCGGATCAAATACCTCGTCTGCGTTATCTTTTATATTGGTAATCCCTGTGGGTAACTTCAAGCTAAGCCCCGGGATTAGATAGTGGGTGAATTGATCAGTTTTGAATCTTATGTTTTTGTCTATTCCCACGATAGCATCCCCCAATCCAGATAATAACATGGTGGTATCCGAAACAGGGTCTAAAGTAGACCATACTTTATTGTAGTAGACCACTGTATGTTCATATGGCAGCAATACGTTCAATCTAAAATTCTTAAATAGATTTATATTAGCTCTTAATGCGAAGGTTGAATATTTCTCAAAGTCTTGTTGCTTTTTTTCAAAGAATAGGTTTGAGCCATCCAACTCATGCATTTGTGGAGATTTTGAAAATAATTGGTGTGGTTGGTTGAGATGGTCATAGCCATTGAAAGACATATAATGATAGAAGACCCCTATATAATTTTTTTGGTCTACAGTCTTAAATTCAAATATATTGCAAACATCACATGCCAATAATTTGCTTTGCAAGCTTGTAAGGACAACTAGCAGGATTATTTTTTTATTCATTTCAATAATTATTTATAAATTCTTCGTCAGTTAAAGTATGTAGAAATTCAATAATTTCACTTTGCTCTTTGGGGCTCAATTTGATTCCGAGCTGCTCACCGTCCTTTAAGATTGGGGATAGAGTTTCGGAATCTTGAACCCCTTTTGCATAATGAATTAGGACACTTTCTAAGGTTGGAAATCTTCCATCGTGCATATAGGGCGCTGTTAATGCGATATTTCTTAAGGTCGGGGTCTTATATTTTCCAATGTCGCGCTCGTCTCGGCTTATTCTGTAACGGCCCATAAAAACCTCTTCTAAGGAAGTATCATTGAACTCGGAATCAAGTCCATTATTATGGTAGTCGAAATCTGTCAAGTGATCGGTTTCATGGCAACTACTGCAATGCTGGGTAAACAATTGAAGCCCCCTTTTTTCTGCTGCTGAAAATATATTTTCATCAGTTCGCGTATATTGGTCATACTTTGAATTTGCTGAGATCAAAGTTCGTTGAAATTGTGCCAACGCTCTGGAAATTGAAGCTGAAGAAACGCCTAAAGCTGGAAAGGCCTCTAAAAACAAAGGGGAGTATTCAGGATCATTTGACAGCCAGTCTACCAAGCTATCCAAATCATTATTCATTTCATCAACATGCGTCAGTGGGCCGAAGCTTAAAGATTCCAAATTAAGTGCTCCTCCATCCCAAAATAGACCAACTGCCCAAGCAACATTTGCGAGAGTAGGTGAATTTCGGTTTAAAGCCTTTCCTGAAACTCCTAAATTAGATAATGCCAAACCATCAGTAAATGCTCTTTCAGGCTCATGGCAAGTTGCACAAGAGACCTTTCCATTGGAGGAAAATCGCTGATCAAAGAAGATTTTCTCTCCAAGCAAGACTCCTTTTTCAGTAAATTTGTTTCTCCCGTTTTGTGGTAAATATCCACCCAAGTTATCAGGAACCTCTATTGTGTACTGTGGGATTATTTCTTTCTCGTTACACCCTCCAATAGTAAATCCAAGTATGAGTAATAAAGAGAAAATATAATTTTTATGTATTTTTAGCATATCTCATAGTTGATAAAAGATTGTGAGAGGCGCACAAATACGTTCTTAAGTAGTGCTAAATCAGGTACAACAGTCGAATGACTTAAGATTGATTATTTGTGCGCCATTTTGCTAGAAAAAAGATTTATAAGTAAAATCCTTTGTTCTGATTCTTCTGGTAATTACATGCTATGGCCATTCATTATTTTTACTGAATTACCTACATTATCGGCAATCTTAGCGGCTAGCACTGGGTCACCAAAAGTCATATTGACTAGGTTTTCAGGATTACTTAAATCGATGCCGGAGAAAAACTCCGCAATGTCATAGGTAATCATGATTTCGTTTCCATCTTCCAATAGCATAAAACCTTCTGATAAATTAATATCCTTGATAAGAGCATTAGTCCCAATATGATATTTGAAGGCTTCGCCATCAATGGTTCCTTCAGCTACAATAAATTTGTAGCCTGAATTCCAGCTCCAGTAGGCAAAGCCAGGGTAATCCTCAGACAATGCATGATCGGAAGGCCAAGCAGAGGGTTCTATTGTTTTATTCACAACCGTATCCACCCCAATTTGGAAAGATAAATTGCTATATTCCCCGCCAGGAACCGTAACGCCTTCATAAATCATTTTGTCAGCAGAAACCAATAGGAACAAATCATCATCTTTCTCTTCAGTAGCATTATCAAGTGTTACTTCTTGTCCCTCCTTGTGTTGCAAGGATAAGTTAGAAACGTAAAATGACACTGTGGAAAAAATTACTTCGTGATTGTTAATGCTGTAAGCTTGATCTGTGGAAAATTCCTCCCTACCAACAGTAGGATGAAAGTGGAACTTAAACGATACATCCTCTTGGATGATGTTTTCGTCCATGTCGTCATTACAAGAAAACATGAGGATGCTTGCTGTTAATAGAATATATAGATTTTTCATTTTATTATTTTTTAATTTTTAAAATCAATTTGGAGTATTAATTGAAAAGAAATTGTTAGCATAATTCTCAGCTATTTTACTTGCGTTTTCTCCGCCCATTGCCACATTTACTTCATTTATATTGATATAGTGTGGAGCATCGAACAGAGATAGAACTTCTGCCTTGATTTCTATCGTAGTTGTTGTACCTGCTTTAATTTTGGTGTTAACTTCTTTTTTTATTGTTTTATAATTTTCGTTTCCGCCAATGTGATAAACCATTCCTTTCCTTGTTCCTTCAGACTCGAATATTTCACCTTCCATAAGTAGGAATTTATAGCCTGTATCCCAATTCCAGGCCATTTCATTGCTTGGGTCTAGGTCTCCCGTGTTATCTAGGCTTAAATTTTTCTCAGGATCAATTCCTATAGAAAACTCTATGCTGGAAACCTCTTGCACTTCTAATTCTGTCAGTTCAATAGCCAAGTCTTTTCTTGAGGCTGTTTCTTCCAATAAATGGTAGCTTTCTTCTTCAGTATAGATAACCTGACCAGTTTCATCCAAAAATTTCACATTAGAGATATAGTATTTTAATACCGCTATCTGAAAATCAACTTGATCTCTATTGTATCTAGTCCCTTCAAATTTCAAGGCTTCTCCATCCAAAAGATTCTCAAATTGAATTATTAAGGTGCCTTTATCGAGTTCCTTTGTGTCATTACAAGAAGTGACTGACAACGCCAAAACCAGAGTTGAGGCATACATAAATTTATTTTTTATTGTTCTCATTTTATTTCTTCAGTCTTTAAAAATTATCATTTCGAATCCTCGATTTAGTGAGGGTTAGAAAATTTTGGGTTGTTTAAAAAAGATTCATCCGTAAGCATGTGTAAAAAAGCGATTACATCTTCTTTTTCTTTTTCGGTCAAGTGCAGCCTAATTTCATCATGAACACCTACGGGCTCATTGCTGCCTTCAATAATCAGAATGTCTAATGTTTTGCTGTTCTTGATTCCTGAATTGTAATGGTCCATGACTTCTTTTAAAGTTTTGAATCTTCCGTCATGCATATATGGTGCTGTTACAGCTATATTTCTGAGCGTAGGGGCTTTGAAACGCCCTTTATCTTCAGGCTTACCCGTAACACTCATTAAGCCACTATCCATAGTTTCATCTGTATCCAATCCATTGTTATGGAATCCTTGAAATTCATCAATATCCCCAGAAGTAAGTGGCCCCAAATGGCAATCGCCACAATTCGCTCCTCTCAATTGGCCCGGTATTGGATGAGTGAAAAAAAGGTTCATCCCATTTAATTCGGCTGGAGAGGCTTGAATTTCGCCTCTCAAATATTGATCATATCTAGAGTCAGACGATATCAATGCACGTTGAAACTGAGCAAGTGCTTTCCCAATTCTTTCAACAGTGATTTCATAAGAACCAAATGCTTTTTGAAAGTCTGTAGCATATCCTTGCTCTTCAAGCTTTTCTACTGCTTGCTCCAAAGGTAAATGCATCTCCACTGGATTTTTTATGGGATCAAGCGATTGATCTGTCAAACGATTAAATTTACCAGTCCAGGTGAAATTCTCTGTCCATAGCAAATTGCTTAGTGACATGGCGCTTACTTTTCCTAGCTTTCCTTCAACTCCTTCGCTTACCGCTTTTCCGTCAGTAAATGCCAATTCCTGTTGATGGCATGTTCCGCAAGAAATGCTATTATCCGCAGATAAAGCTGTTTCATAAAATAGCTTTCTTCCTAGGGCAAATCCATTTTTAGTAATTGGATTGTCATTAGGGATACGTTCCTGATAGTCCCCAAAATAAACAGGTGGGTTTATTTCATATCCATCTTTTACAACAGGAGAATATTCTTCAGGATTGCAAGCTATTAACAAGGGAAAGAGGGAAAGTAGAGATAGAATTCTACTTTTCATTTTTCGATTATTGTGTAATAGTTAAAACTTGGGTTCGATAAGATTTAAGCTATTAGACAGGGAGGATGCGTAATGTCAAATTCAAATAAGAACTTATAGATATTCGAATACTGAGGATAAGAGTGCTGTGTAGGAATATCAGCGTTAAACTCTTTTATGCTGAGCGTCTTAGGGCTCTTGTCTAGCTGGATTTGCTCTGACATGGTATTTTTTTCAGAACTCTTTTTTTCAGCTTCTTTCTTCAATTGATCATTTAAATAACAACTCCCATAACACATAGTCATCGGTTTGTCTTGGTTTACACAAAACAATTCCGCTAGTCTATCTCTATTTACTTCAAAATTAAGCCTGATGACCATGAACATGAAAGTATGGCAAAGAAAAAATAGTAGTAGCGCTATAGTGATGACTTTTTGCTTCACAATTACAAAAGTAGTGTATTTTGATCTTTAATCAATCATATTAAAAAATAGTTCGTCTGATGCTAACGATTAAAGTGTATAATGTAAAAGAAAGGAGATCGTTAGTTACAATTGTTACCTAAAACTTACTCCCTTAAGGCCCATGTTCGTTCGACTAATCGATGAAAATGTTCGATAAAATTATTTGTGAAGATTTTTTTTTATATTTTTGATATTGAAGTAATCGAATATTATGCCACTAACTCCACTAAATGAGCCTTTAGGAAATCAAAGAGCTTCTCATCTTTTGAGAAGAACTATATTTGGTGCAACTCCGGATTTGGTTCAAGAATTTTCTCAGCTCACACCTCAGGAGGCATTTGACAGACTGTTTGTTCCAGACATTCCAGTGCCCCAGCCGCCAATAGATCCAGCAACGGGTCAAGAGTGGATGCTGTCGGGTACGACAGACGCCAACAGTGAAGGATTTGAATTGGAACGCTACTTTTTAGGTTGGCAGCTTGGTCAATTTCTTGGCCCAAATGTAGCAGATGAGCAAAAGCTGGCCTATGTTTTCAAAGAAAGAGTTGTTTATTTTTTACATACGCATTTCACTACAAAACGCTCGGTTGTAGGTAACAGTAGAGCTTTATACTTTCAAAATCAACTTTTCAGACAATTTGCCTTTGACCAGTTTTTGGAAGAAGATTTGAGCTTCAAAGATTTGGTCAAGAAAGCCTCTGTAGATAATGCCATGTTGCAGTTTTTAGATGGTAGGTTAAACGTCAAGGGTAGTCCGAATGAGAATTATGCTAGGGAATTGCTAGAATTATATTCTGTAGGACGTGGCTTGGAAGGAACGGATAAAGGCGATAATGCCGTTGGGGATTATGGCACTTTTACTGAACAGGATGTCCAAGAAGGCGCAAGGATTTTGTCAGGGTTCAACGTGGATCCCACTTTTAGTTTTATAGATGAACAAACTGCACTGCCAACGGGAATTGCCAAAGGAAATGGATTAACAGCTGCTCAGCATGATAACAACAGTAAACAATTAAGTTTTCGCTTCAATAATGCTATAATTACTCCAAACCCCGAATTATTGTTGAATGGAGAAGCAACCTATGAAAGCGCGCTAGATGAAATTAAACAATTCATTGATGTTATTTTTCAGCAAGAGGAAACTGCAATTCATATCTGTAGGAAGATTTATCGCTTTTTCGTTTACCATGAAATAACGGAAGAAATTCAAAATGGAGTAATTAAAGATATGGCTTCCGTCTTTGTAGAACAAGATTTTAGTTTGCAGGCTGTTTTACAAGCTTTATTCAGTAGTCGGGAATTCTATGAAGGAGCCGATGGTATTTCAGATGATAATTTCGGAAGCATCATAAAAAGTCCATTGGATTTAATAATCGGTCATGCAAGAAGTGTAGAATTGCAATTGCCAGATTATCTTTTGAACCCCGATGCATTTTATGAAATCACAAATGATTGGTTGGGGAAAATGGGGGATATGGGCTTGAATTTTTACGAGCCATTCGAAGTAGCTGGTTATTTGGCATATCATCAATTCCCCATTTATCATCGTGGTTGGATAACTACTTCTTATTTAACGCAAAGATATGCTTATGTACAAAGCGTCAGTAGTGCCAATATGGAAGGAATGGCAGTTCAAGTAAGCACCCCAATAGAATATGTCGAAAAATATGTTAACAATAATACGGCCTCGAATGCGAAAGATTTGGTAATTGAAATTGCGAATCAATTTTTGGCGCTGACGGATAACTTAGGTTTTCAAAACCCTGATACCAGTCCTTTGACTGAAGAAAGATTGAATTATTTCCTAGATGCATTTTTAAAAACTTTTCAAATAGATGAAAATCCTGAAGAAGCTTGGGCTTTTCGCTGGACACAAGGAGTAGACAGAGAAACCGTAGAAAGACAATTACAAGATCTTTTTAATGCTATTTTGCAATCACCTGAATATCAATTGATGTAGGCTATGAATAGAAGAAAATTTTTAAAACAACTAGGGTTTGCAGCTGGCGCACCTATTGCCTTTCAAGGAATCCCTTTGCGTCTTTTATCCTCTCATCAGCCGCTTAAAAATCTATTACCAAAAAGTGACAATGATAAGGTATTAGTCATACTTCAGTTGCATGGTGGCAACGATAGCATTAATAGTTTCATTCCTATCGAAAATTATGACCTATATTACAACAGAAGGGCAAATATTGCCATCCCTTACAAAAGTGGTAACAGAACATTAATTCCGCTAGACAGTACTTTGGCTGCACCTGACCAGGTAGGGCTCCATCCTGATATGATTGATTTCAAAAGCATGTACGATAGGGGACAAGCTGCAATGTATCAGGGAGTGTCATATCCTAAAAATAATGGGTCACACTTCAGAGGTCGTGATATTTGGTTTATGGGGGGCGATTATGACGATTATTATTCGTCAGGATGGATTGGAAGATATTTAAACCAGGTTTATGCACCCTCTGCCTACCCTGATGATTTTCCTAATACGGCCATGCCTGACCCTTTGGCTTTGGAAATGGGAAATGACACTTCTCTGTTATTTCATCAGGAAGGTAATATTCCTACATCTATTTCATTAGGGAATAGCCCAGGACAGTTGTTGAATCAAATAGAAAACTTAGAAGGTTTTGCTGATCAGGGCGTTGACCCAAGGGGTCTTCCGCCTGAGCACTTAAATGGTTCTCCCTACAAAAAGGAAATGGACTGGATATTAGGCTTGGAAGATAAGTCAGAAACTTACATCAAAAGATTGCAGGAGATTTATCAATCTTCAAATGAAAGTTCAGTTGAATATCCGGAAATCTATCCATTTAATGCCCCTTCTGGCAGTTTAAGGAATCCATTGAGCGGTCAGTTAAAGTTAGTTTCTCGACTATTGGGAGGAGGTATCAAAACTAAAGTATTTCTAGTGAAAATGGGTGGTTTTGATAACCATGCCGGACAAGTAGAAAGTACTAATACTACCATGGGAGTGCACGCCACTAAAATGTACCATATTTCTGCTGCTATGAAAGCATTTCATGCTGACTTGAAAGCAAGAGGAATGGAAGACAAGGTGCTTACTATCAGTATGAGCGAATTTGGAAGGCGAATACCTTCCAATGGAAGTTATGGAACAGATCACGGGAAAGGTGGCTCGGTGATGGTATTTGGAAACAGGGTAAATCCCGGAGTGTTCGGAACCAATCCTGATTTGAATAAGAATAATATTGATTTGCAGTTTGATTACCGTCAACTCTATGCAAGCATTTTGCATGAATGGCTGGGGGTTGATCAACAAAGTATTAATGATGATATTTTCTTTAAGGATTTCTTCAATGCAACGGATGAAAATGGCAATCCTTTGCCTGATGTTGAAATGATTTCAAACAGCATAACTGGTACTAATTCCTGGTTAGGAAAGCATTTTAAGGTTGATAATCCTTTTCCAAACCCTGCTGGAGATCAAACTAACTTACGAATTCAAAGTAATGAGCCAGGTAAAGTAAGAATTGAGATTCTTGGTGTAAATGGGCAGTCAATTGGGGTGCTTAATAAGGGACTTCTTCAAGGTAGTAACGATATTCAGTTAGATGTATCTGGTTTGAAATCTGGTATTTATACAATAAGAGTAAACGCAAAAAATATCAATGACACTAAAAAACTTATCAAAAACTGATTTTATGCCTGGAGCTAAATTTTTTCCAATTGTATTGATATTTTTTCTATTTTTCACAGTCTTTGATGGATTAGCTCAAAGAAGAAAAAAGCCAAGTACGCCTGCTTCTCAAGCGCAGGAATTCCTCAACACCCAGTGGTGGTTGGGTTTGAGGGGTGGAACAAACTTCAGTCAAACGACACTGATCCAAAGCTATTCTGGCCTAAACCCAATAAATTATGACAATGAAGACCTAGAAAAAGAATATGAGAATTTTGTGAATCCAGCTTTTCATATTGGCTTGGATGTGACCTTTTATCATAAAGGCTTTTCTATCATGAGCTTTCCGACTTTTTTCAGAAATAACATCAATTATAGCAGTGAATTAGCCTGGTCAGGAGAAACAGAAAGAGATCAATATGAAACCAGCTATAATGTCAGGCAAAGTATTACTTTTCTCGAATTGCCCGTAGCAGTAAAATATGATATAATAGGAGATAAAATTCGACCTTTTGTGATGGCAGGTGCTTTTTATTCCATTGCATTTGATGCAAATAAAGAGGTGCAGATTTTTGAGACGGATTATGCTTCTGGTCAGCCAGTAGAATTTCAAAGAGCAAATATTAAGCTCAATAATAAGGAAGAAATTAAAAATAATTGGGGAGTACTCGGTGGCGTTGGGGTAAGTTTTGATTTTTGGAACATAAGATCCATCATAGATGTGCAATACCGACACAGTTTTCAATCTATCGTAAATAGTGAGACTCGCTTTGATGAAAACACTTTTTCATCTTTTGGAGAAGTGCAAGACGATTATAGCCTGCAAAATTATAGCGCATCTTTAAGTTTTGTTTTCCCTCTCCGATTCATTGACAGCCAGTTTAAAGCATTATGAAAAACAGTTTAATAGTACTTGGTCTTATCACCTCATTTTTCATTTTTTCTTGTGAAAGTGATGAATTATCCCTTGAGCAGCAATCATTTTTAAAAATCTATGATGATGCAAATTATAATGCTTCCTATAGTCCTGTAGGGCTTCACCAGAGCGGTGATAATTTTTTTGTTTTATCAGAGAGAAGACTTACATCCAGTGATTTTTCAGGCATTAATCTAGTGGTGACGGATTCAATTGGGGATTTCGTGAATGAGCAGCAATTGGAGGATAACTTTGTTGCCCCCACTAAATCATTGTTGAAGGTGGGTACTTCTTTGTATTTTTTCTGTATGGATAGAAATTCACTAAGGCCCTATCTTGCCGTAATATCTGAAGATAGTACGCTGAATACCATCGCATTGAATACTACTGCTTCGTATCCGCTTGCTGCAAACGTGACGGCAAACAATAATTTATTGCTCCTTTCTTATGATCCTGACGGATTGAATACGATTTTGACTGAGGTAAGTCGCGAAGGACGTATATTACAACAAGCTAGATATTCCATAGGCCCTGGAAGTGATGTACAGGATGCGATTGTCAATCATTTTACCAAGAGAAGTGCCAGATTACCATTTTTCTGTGGACAGACAGCTGGCAACCGATACTATTTTAATGGATTTTATAACTATACCTTATCCATGGTATTTACTAATTTTGGGGACGATCCTACTGGCGTTTTACAAGGCCAGGGAAGTGACGCAGGTTTAAAAGCGGCCTACTCAACGGCAGCCTCAGATTTTACAATTGTCGGCTATCAGTTTTCTGACCACTTTATGAATGCGAAAACAACTTTGCCCTTGAACAATATTAGTTCTTCAGTCAATCTATTTGATAGAAATATTCCTGAAATAGCAGAAAAGGCGGTTTGTAGAATTATACCATTCAATGGCATTAACAGAGAGCTAGTAATAATTGCCTCCGAGACAGAAGGTAGACAAGTAGTACTCTACTTTTATGATATAAACTCTGGTCAATTAGAAGCTACTTACTATTTGGGCACCTTAAACCCATTTACCCTTTCAAGCATAATTGAACTCGAGGATGGTGGAATTGCAATTGCAGGAACAACATTCTTGGCAGGAAGATTTGAAAGAATTTACTTGCAAAAAATCACTAGAGCCCAATTACTGGAGATTTTATAAGCTGGTTTTAAAAATTTAAACCATCTTGCGGTTCATGTATAGATCTATTTTTTTGAAATTATTTAATCGTAAGTTTTCTAAAAAGGAGAAAGTCCAAAAGTTCGGTGATTTAAAAAATGAAGTTTTTCTGTTTAGCTGGATTTCAGAATATTTCCAAAAGGCTCATAGATCAGATTCATCGCATGTTATAACCGATAAGGTTTGCAATGATCTAGATTTTGATGAGCTATTCATGTATTTAGACAGAACCAAATCTAAAGTAGGACAGCAGTCCTTATACAGTCGTTTGAGGTTAATTGATGTAGTTAATCAAATTGATGCTGAAGATGAGAACCTTATCAAAAGAATTAGCGCAGATGAAAACTTGAGGGCAAGTTTGGAAAAACAGCTTTCAAGACTGAATAGCACTGAGGCATTTTATATTTCCAAATTATTTCAGGATAAAATTATCAAAGCGCCATCATGGTATCAATTTTTGCCTTTTTTATCAATTTTCTCTTTTCTTTCCATCATTAGTTTACTTTTTTCTAATGTTATGGTCTACCTGATCCCCATTTTAGTGATAGTTAACATGGGGATCCACTATAGAAATAAGAATAATCAGCAACATTATATCTCATCCCTGCCAGAGTTATTAAAACTGCATTCTGTTGTAAAAAATCTGCACGCAGCTGACCACACTATATTCAATGAGATTGAAGTAGAGCAGTCTATTTCCACTTTAGGTAAATTGAAAAAGCATTTTGCCCTATTTCAAATGGAAAATAAATTACAAGGAGATGCTAGTAATTTGGTTTGGGGAAGTGTTGAAATAATAAAAATACTATTGCTGTTAGAGCCTATTTTGTTTTTCAGGGCTTTAAAAAAGATAGATAGTAATCAAGATCATATTATACATTTATTTAATGCATTAGGAAGAGTTGATATGCTTTATTCTATTGCATCCCTACGCTCAGGCGCTGATAAATTTTGCATACCAAATTTCACGGAAGCTAAAACAGGACTGCAAGCGACTGGTATTTATCACCCCCTTATTGAAAATTGTGTAGAAAACGATATTGACACCCATGGTAAATCTGTACTATTAACTGGTTCTAATATGTCCGGTAAAACTACGTTCATTAGATCTATTGGAATTAATTTGATTACTTCGATTTCATTGAATACCAGTTTTGCTAGCAAATTTTCCTTACCAAAAATGAGATTGAGTTCAGCTATTAGGATCAGTGACGACTTGATGAATGATAAAAGCTATTATTTTGAAGAGGTATCTACTATAAAGGAAATTATTAATTGTTCAGAGCGCGATAATTCTTATCTATTTCTACTTGACGAAATTTTTAAGGGAACCAATACCATTGAACGAATTTCAGCCGGTAAGGCAGTGCTTTCTTACCTAGCTCGAAATAATAATGTAGTATTTGTTTCTACTCATGACATAGAACTGACTGATTTATTGAAAGATGAGTATAACCTCTACCATTTTAGTGAAGTAATTAATGGCGATTACGTAGACTTTGATTACAAGTTAAAAAGTGGAAAATTGAAAACTAGGAATGCTATTAGGATATTAGAGATCAATCAGTACCCAAACCCTATTATTGACGAGGCAAAAACGACTGCAATTCACTTAGAAATGGAACAGAAGTAGAAATAAGCGTTAAGTATTTTTCCTCAATTGCTTTAATGCTACTTCAATATCCTTGGGATAAGGAGCCTCAACTGAAATAATTTGACCTTTTACATCAGTTAAACATATACTGACCGCATGCAATGCAAATCTTTTTATAAGAGGTTGTTCTTCCTTTTGTTTCCCAATAATAAAATTCTTTTTAAAGGAGGATAAATATAATGATTGCCCTCCATAAGTTTCATCACCAGTAATAGAGGCATTTAATGATGCTAAATGAACTCTAATTTGATGCATTCTGCCTGTTTCGGGTTTGCATGCGATCAATGAATGCTTTTTGAAGGTTTCCACCGTATTAAAAATAGTTTTGGCAGCTTTTCCTTGTCGGTGAGAAATTTTAACATAGCCTGAAGCAGTTGTGTGTAATGGTAAATTCACCTCTTCATCCTTAAATTGATGTAAACCATCAACAATAGCATTGTAGATTTTTTCCACTTGCCGGTGCTCAAACTGCATGGATGCATTTCTATAAGCCTCAGGATTTTTTGCCACCAAGAGCACTCCTGAGGTTTCCTTATCCAGTCGGTGACAGATTTGATAATCGTCATTATACTTTTTAACTAATGACAAGATGGTTACTGAGTCGTTTCTATCTGCCAAGGTAGAAACGAACGGTGGTTTGTTGATGAAAATGTAGTCTTCTGATTCTTCTATGATCAGAGGTTTAATTGATTTGTAATACATTTTAAATTTAATATTAATCTACTCTGCCTCTTCTTCCTCATCTACTTGAGGCACATAAGGTTCCGGGATTTTTTTTGCTGGAAGCTTGAAGCTAAATAAAGAGCCTTTTCCTACCGTGCTTGTAACCGAAACGGACGAGCCATGTGCCTCTATAATATGCTTTACAATAGCCAGTCCCAGGCCTGTCCCACCTCTTTCTTTCGACCTACTTTTATCGATTCGGTAAAATCTTTCAAATATCCTTTTGATGTGTTCTGGTGAAATTCCTGCACCATGATCTTGTATGGCTATTGTCACATCTTTTTCGGTTACTTCAAATCCGACTACAATTTCGGTATTTTCATCGGAATATTTTATGGCATTGGATATCAAATTTACAATAACTTGATAAATTCGTTGGTAATCTGCAATTACATTGATTGGAGCATCATAAACCTTGTCAAATTGAAGATTCATATTCTTTTTGTCGGTTTTCCCCTCAAATTGATCAAAAACATCTTCAACTAAAGCAAGTAAATCAAGTTCTTCAAAGTGCATAGTTATTTCACCTGCTTCTATATGAGACAGGGTTAGTAAGTCATTGACTAACATTTCTAATCCATCTAAGCTTTTGGCAGCTTTTTTTAAGAATTTCCCTCTTACTTTTTTGTCTTTAACTGCTCCATCAATAAGCGTATAAACAAAACCTTGCGCAGCAAAAATCGGGGTTTTTAATTCATGAGAAACATCTGCCAGAAACTCACGCCTATAGGTAGCCATTCTTTTCAACTCATCAATTTCTTGTTGTTTATTGGCCGCGTAACTGAAAATTTCTTGATTAATTTTTCGTAAAGGGTTGAAAGATTTTTGAGTTTCTATGTCGTTAACGAATGAGTAATTTTTTTCGCCTAGTTTGTTAAAGACTTCATAGAGTTTATTTATTTCTTTAAAAAAGAGAAATTCTAAGACTATACTGATGAGCAGATAGGCTGAAGAAGCGGACAAAATAAAGGTTAAGATAAGTGCTGTGGTCCCAATACCTTCCAGTAAGCTTAGGAAAGCAGTTGTGACAATGGCTATTGAAATAGCTAATAAAACAGAAACTCCTCTGGAATTAAAAAGCATAGATTCTTCTATTCCATATCAAATTTATAACCCACACCTTTAACAGTAGAAATGTAGCCATCGCCTACTTTTTCTCTTACTTTCCGGACATGAACATCCACGGTTCTTGCTAGTACATATACATCCGAGCCCCAAATGTTTTGTAAAAGGTCATCTCTGTTGAAAACTTTATTAGGATTTTGTGCCAGGAAATACAACAATTCAAATTCTTTTTTAGGTAATGAAACTTGTTTTCCATCAACAGTTACTGTGTAGCTGGTTCTGTCGATCGTCAAATTCCCAATAGTGATTTTATTACTGTCTTTCTGCTTTTTTATATCGCGCCTAAAGTAGGCGTTAATGCGACTCATTAAAGCGCGAGGTTTAATCGGTTTAGTGATATAATCATCAGCGCCATTTTCAAAAGCCGCCACTTCTGAGTATTCTTCTGAACGAGCCGTAAGGAAAATAATAAATGCATTGGCCGATTCAGGATTTTCCCTTAGTTGACGACAAGTTTCTACACCATCTTGATTAGGCATCATGATATCAAGCAGGATCAGGTGAGGTTGAAACTTTTGTGCTTTTTCAACTGCCGTTTTTCCGTCTTGAGCCGTTTTTACCTCATAGCCTTCTTTAGTGAGGTTATATTCCAAAAGCTCTAGAATGTCTGATTCATCATCAACGACAAGCACCTTATGGCTTTGCTTGTTTCCCATGGTTAAGTATGTTTTGTTTTAGGCTAAATTCGATAAAAATATTTATAAATTAAGCTATTAAAATGGTAATAACAATTTCTTAATATCTAATTAAACTTAAGGATACATCTGTTATAAAGAATTGAAGTTCTTTTGATAAAATTCCAACATTTTTAATATGTCGCCATTAAATTGCTCTTCTAATTCCATTTCAAGTAATTGCTGATGACCTGAATATCGTTTGTATGAAAGCAAATAAGCATTATTAATCTTCATTTCATTATCAAGTAGCGCATCAAATTTCGAACTTTTAAATTTTTGATTTTGAAGATCACTTTTAAACTTTTCTATAAAATAGTACTTCTGATTTTCTTTTTCTGTAGTGTTAAAGTGTTCTATTTGGTGATACAGGCTATCAAATTTTGGTAAGTAATTTCTCACAAATTCAGTAATGGTATGACGGTCGTTAAGCTGTATTAAATATTTCTGATAATATTCACTAGCTGTTTCAGATCGCTGCTCGAAATACATTTTGGTAAATTCTTGACCAAAGAAAGAAGCTAAATTTTCATTGAAGTCCACACTGTCTTTTATGAATATTTCATCATGCGTGAGCTCATGGAGGATTAATTCAGCTAATCTGCCTTCGTTGTATTGTAGTACATTACTTAAAAGAGGATCATTTAGCCAACCTAAAGTCGACCAAGCACTTGCCGTTCTAAGTCGAACGTCAAATCCTTTGTCTTTCAAATCTTGCTGTAGTTTGATAGCCTCCCTTTCAATGAAAAATCCTTTATAGCTTACTTTTCCTAAAACAGGAAATTTCCATTCATAGTTTTCAAGACTATAGGGATAAGCGGCTGTGACTACCCACATCAATTCTTTCCCTTCTTGGTCATACATTTTTTCGTATTGTTCCTCAGAAGAAAACCCTAATTCAGATTTTGCAAAAGACTTCACAGATTTTACTAATGCTATTTTGGCCTTCAAAGAATCAGGGTAGGTTGGATTTTTCAAATAAGCACTCAAAGGCTCAGCATTATACATGATGGCTAATTGACCTTTAGCTTGTTGCCAGCCATATCGAATTAAATCCCATTTTAAAACAACGAAAATAGTGATTACAGTTAAAGCGAGGAGTAGTATTTTGCGGAAAATAGATTTCAATTATTTTTTCTTATTGGAAGGGTTTTAAAAATATTAAAGTATACTGCATGAGAGAATTCGAATATCTTATTGTTAAAATCCCAGTAGGGCTCAAACCTTAGTAGTAGTGTGGAAGACTCCCCGATGTGAAATTCATTCATAACTCTTAGAATGAGGAGTTTTCGTTCATCTTCAAAAAATCTAGAATTGGGATCAGTGCTGTAGGATTGATATAATCTACCGCCTTTATATGAGTAAAAATGATCTCCTTGCCAGTAACTCATCATGAAATCTCCAATTTTAGTTTCAAGAGTACCGTTGAGGTAATAGCCGTACCCTTGTGTGTAAGGTAAAATATAATCGAAACTATTATCAATATAGTGCAGGAAGTAACCTTCCCACTTATGTCCTTCTACAAAGCTCGAATTTAACTTTTTATGGTAAGATGCTCCAACTGCATTATTGAAGCGTGTCACAAGAGGAGAACCTTCCACATTGTCGATCTGCCCTGCCCGATGGTACCCCTTGAATTGGTAATGAAGACTCATTTCGTTTCCGTTTTTTTTAATGATGTCATAGCTGGCCACTAATCCTCCTGACACTTCCTCTTTGAAAGGAGAGTCCTGATAAATCATCTTTTCCCAATTGATCCAGGCATCAAAGAAAATTTTCTCTGTGTTGTATAAGTATTGCAAACCATTTTCCGGAGTATCAACTAATAGCCTTTCAAAGTCTTCTAAAGGCTCTAACATTCGGTGATGGATAGAACCATTATAGTTTCCGAAAATTAATTGACTGTCATTCCAATCGTATAAAATACTGAAATAAGGAATAGAATAGGTGAGGTTATTATTCCCAAAATCTTTTTGTAAAAATATACCTGCTTGAATATTTACTTGTTCATGCAATTGGTATCCAATGCTAGGAATAAATCTTGTACCAAATAAGGTATAACCCTTTACGATTTCATTGAAGTATTCATTATTCTTATTGAAAGACAAAACCCTTAAAGAAAAGCTAAAAGGGTCATCTATCGTACTGTCTTTATTGATGGGCTGTTCGAAGCCAGTATTGTCTAATTGAGCCACCAGTGCATTAGTAAAAAAGACTAAAAAAATGATGGAAACACAAATAATTTTGAATTGCATAAAATTAAGTTATAAAGCAAGGCTAAAGCATTTGGCAATTGTTTCTTTTCCTGCTAAATTCGATGCAGCAATTTACAAATAAGCCCTATACAAATTATTAAAGATGAGCGAAAAAAGCGAAAAATTAAAAGCATTACAACTAACTATTGATAAACTGGACAAAACTTACGGGAAAGGTTCTGTAATGAAGTTGAGTGATGAAAAGGTAGTGGATGTTCCCTCCATTCACACAGGTTCTTTAGGATTAGATATTGCGTTGGGAACTGGAGGTATTCCACGAGGAAGAGTAATTGAAGTTTATGGGCCAGAATCATCTGGTAAAACGACTTTGGCAATGCATTGTATTGCTGAAGCTCAAAAAGCTGGTGGAATGGCTGCAATAATAGATGCTGAACATGCTTTTGATAAAGCTTATGCTGAGAAGTTAGGAATAGACACAGAAAATTTATTGATATCTCAGCCCGACAGTGGAGAGCAGGCTTTGGAAATAGCAGAGCACTTAATTCGTTCAGGGGCTTTAGATATTGTAGTGATAGATTCTGTGGCTGCTTTGGTTCCGAAAGGAGAGCTGGAAGGTGAAATGGGAGATAGTAAAATGGGTCTTCAAGCCCGATTAATGTCTCAAGCACTTAGGAAACTAACTGGTGCTATAAGCAAGACTGGTTGTTCATGCATTTTCATCAACCAATTGAGAGAGAAAATTGGGGTGATGTTTGGAAATCCTGAAACCACGACCGGAGGGAACGCTTTAAAATTTTATGCATCTGTTCGTTTAGATATCAGAAGGATTGGAAGCATAAAAGAAGGCCCTGATAATATCACCGGAAACCGAGTGAAAGTTAAGGTTGTGAAAAATAAGATGGCTCCACCTTTCAAAGTAGTTGAATTCGATATCATGTATGGAGAAGGGATTTCGAAAGTTGGGGAAATCATCGACTTAGGTGTTGAATTGGAAGTGATTAAGAAGGCAGGCTCTTGGTTCTCTTATATGGATAATAAGCTCGGACAAGGAAGAGATTCTGTTAAAACGTTAATTTTAGATAACCCGGAATTAATGGAAGAATTAGAAACTAAAATTAGAGCTAAGATAAATGGTGAAGATTTGGAAGGGAAGGCTGAAAAAGCCAAAAAATAGTCAATGAATAGGGAGGGAAAGCAGCTACTAAAGAATAGCTGCTTTTTTTGTATCCACCTACATCTAAAATTCACTAAAGCTTAATACGAACTATTAATCTTCAGCTTTATTTTCACGTATATTTATGTGAGAATGAGTCCTGAACTATTGAAAAATAAAAGCAATTATAAAAATGTGCTATCCATCATAGATAGTGCTGATTGGCTTTTATTTATCACCACTTTCATTCGAAGGAATAATCTTATTACTAAACTATATTGGTCTTATCTATTAGCAGGCTTTGTCGGCTTTATCTATATTTTCTTTAGTAATGAATTGATAGCTATTGATCACCGGCTGTGGATTGTTGGGTTAACAGGTGGCTTGCTATTCTCTCTATTGATAAGCCCTGTTTTGCATGAATTATTGCAGGCGCTTTGTTTTAAGGTCTACGGAGCGAGTTCCATTAAATTCAACTGGAATTGGAATCTATTTCGTTTCAATATTCAAGCTAATGATTTCGTTTTAAGTAAAAGAAATTATTACTTGATCTGTATTATCACATTTTTAATTTTCTCCATTCTGCCTTTTATATTAGCTTTTTTTACTAACGGTATATGGTTGTTTGGCCTACTATCTCTTTCCTTTTTTCATGCGCTTTACGCTATGAAAGATTTAGCTGTTTGTAGTTACTTATATAAGTTTGCGAATTGCTATATCTATAGCTCAGAGGAAAATAAAACAATTTTCTATAAGTCACTACCTTAAACGAGATTCACAAAACTTCCTTAATTTCTTTTCGTTTTTGCTTTAAATCATAGATCATTTAACATGAGAATTTTATCGAGAGTCACTTTATTTTTGTTTGCTATAATTGCTTTAAGTTGTGAATCAAAAGAAAAGGAAGTTGAAGAATTAAAATCTGAAACTATTGCCATTCATGATGAAGTAATGCCTAAAATGGACGATATCATGAAATTGAAAAAATCGCTAAAAAATAAGCAAGATTCTGCTGATGCAAGCGATATTATTCAGGATTTGATAATAGCTTTAGAAGAATCGGATAAAGCAATGATGAATTGGATGAGGAATTATGATCCTAGAATGGAAGACATGACTGAGGATGAAAAAATAGAATATCTTAACAGTCAAAAGGCGGCTATTTCCGAGGTTAGCAGAGAAATGAACAAAAGTATTGCTGAGGCAGAGGAATTTTTAAAATAATAATTACTGACAACTGAAAAGTGATTCTTCAACTGTTTCTAACTCAATCATGCCTTTTTCATTGCCCCAACTGTTGTAGATGTAAGTAGAAATTTCAGCTATTTCTAAATTTGTTAATCTATTCAATGACGGCATTGCCTGATTGTAGGTTTTTCCATTCACCTCAATTTCGCCTTTTAATCCGTTTTTTATTGTACAAATGCTTCTTGGTACATCGGCAAGCATATAATCTGCTTTTGCTAGAGGGGGGAATAGCTTTCCCAAACCGTCCCCATTTTCTTGATGACAATTACTACAATGGGTAGTGTAAAGTTGCTTTCCCTGAATCATGTACTTTGCATACTTTTGCATTTTTTCATCTGAGTAATTCTCTGTGGCAGCGTTCTTAAATTCTTCGTAACTGCCGCATGAAAAAAGTATAATACTGATGAGGAAAATTGAATAGAGGAACTTCTTATTCTTCATAGGTTTGCAAAAGTAGTTCAATATCAGTAATTAATTTATCTACTTCCTCTGCTCGAGTTCCATCGTAAACGCCTCTTATTTTTCTTTCTTTATCTACTAAGACAAATGCACCACTATGAAGGAAACCGCCTACTTCATTTTCGTCTTCCATGGCTGTTACCATATAGCCCTTCTGTCCTAATTCATAAATCGCTTCTTTTTCTCCAGTAACGAAGTGCCACTTTGGAGTTTTTACATCCAATTTTGCCGCAAAATCTCTTAATAGAGCAACAGTATCATATTCTGGGTCAATGGTGTGGGAGATAATTGCAACCTCATCATTATCTTTATATGACTCATATACTCTTAGCATTTGCTTTTTCATGGTAGGGCAAATGGTGGGGCAAGAGGTGAAGAAGAAATCTGCCACATATACTTGTCCTTCAAAAGTTTCTGGTGTAACCCAGTTACTATCTTGATTAACAAGTTTGTAGTCAGGAATTCTATGGTCAACAGTGTCAGTTACTGTTTTTCCATCCACAATCTTTTCCACGTACTGCTTTCGACCCAAAATAGGGAATTCTGCTTTTTTATTTTTTTGATTCTCTAATCCACAGGCGGCCAGTGTTAGAGTGATTAAAGTGAAAAGGAAAGTTGATTTTAAATTGCTCATATCATTATTTACGAATTGTGATTTCTATTTTTCTCTAATGGCTTTATAGATTTTGATGGCTACCATTAGTAGTAGTCCAAATCCTATGAAACCAACGGTTCCCCAAATCCAGTCTAATTCATTTTTAAGTACTATTAGAAATACAACGGCTACTAAAAAAAGAGTTGCAACTTCATTCCAAATTCTTAACTGTGTGGAGCTGTATTTGATTTCACCTTTTTGCAGTTTTTTGTAAATGTAGTGACAAGAAAAGTGATAAAGGTAAAGTAAAAAGACAAAGCTTAACTTGATATGCATAAATGGCTGTTTTAACCAGGCTGGTTGTAAAACCAATAAAGATGTAGCAAGTACCAAAGTTATGATCGCAGAAGGCCATGTAATGACATTCCATAATAGTCGAGACATCTTACTAAGCTGAGCATGAAGAATTCCTCTTTCAGGTTCGGTTTTTTGGAGAGCTTCTGTTTGGTAAATAAAAAGTCTTACGATATAAAATAATCCTGCAAACCATGTGACTACAAATATAATATGCAAGGATTTAATGTATAGATACATGTTTCGCTAATTCGATTTATAAAGAAATTGTTTTTTGCTTATGCAAAAGTAATAATTATGAACTTATTATTGTTTAGTTCCGTAAAGTATAAAATTGTAAATAGTAACAGAAAGCATAATACTTTATTATAAGGAAAATGTCAGAACCAACTCAACTTTGGTATTTTGAAAATGTTGATTTATTTAACATTCTTTGCCCTCACAAAATTAAGGGTATTGAAGATGACCATCCTATGACTAAGTTCAAAAAGGATGAGTTTGTTTATTTTCCTGAGGAAGCTTCTCACTATATCTACATGATTGCGGAAGGGAGGGTTAAAATTGGATCTTATTTGGAAGACGGAAAAGAATCGGTGAAAGCGATATTGAGCAAGGGAGAGATTTTTGGTGAATTAGCCTTGACTGGCGAGGATAAACGATTAGATTTTGCACAAGCTATGGACAGCGAAACAATCGTATGCCCAATGACTTTAGGAGATATGAAAACTCTTATGGCTAATAATAAGCCCTTGAGTTTTAAAATGATGAAACTGATTGGTTTGCGCTTAAGAAAAACGGAAAGAAGACTTGAATCTTTGGTTTTCAAAGATGCCCGCACCAGGATTGTAGAATTTCTACGAGATGAAGCTAATGAAAAGGGTAAGAAAATTGGTTTTGAAATGATGATACCAAGCCATTTAACCCATAAAGATATTGCGGCCTTAACTGGTACTTCTCGGCAAACTGTAACCACTATCCTCAATGAACTGAGAGAGAAGAACATCATCAATTTTGACAGAAGGAAGATTCTCATTAGAGATATGGAATTGTTGGCATAAAAAAAGGAAGCACTTTTCAGGCTTCCTTCTTTAGTTTAGTTTTGGTCTTAATGATCAATTAGTGAATCCATTTCTGATTAAGAAATCTTCATAGGCTTTTTCAAAAACCGGAACATTTGGTGCTTTCTGGATAGCTTGCTCATAAGCAGTTAATGCATCTAATAGTAAGTCATTGTCTTCATAGAAAGCAGCCATCACTAATTTATCCATAGCAGATTCTCCTTCTATTTCGCTTTTTAATTGCTCCAGTGTTTCTTTTATTTCTGCGGTTTCTTCTTCAGGCTTAATGGTAATAGCATAATCATCAGATTTCAGGTCTTCTCCTTTAACTTGAACTTTCACTTTGATGAAGTTTTCGCCTGCGAATGGTTTTTTACTTCTATCTAATAGATAGGAAGTGTTGTCTACCGTTTCAGTGGCAATTGTCTCGTCAAATAAATTACTGAAAGTCACTTCATATGTTAGTGCTTCTTCTTCGCCTTCTTGTTTAGGTTCATTCCACCTTAGAATAACCTCATCATTAATTATCTCACTAGAGCTTAGAGCCATTATTTTGATAGATGCGCCACTTGCCAATGCCCTGTCAACTGCTCCAGTTGCGCCTAAACTTTTTCTGTAATCCGCGCTACCTTCATCATCACTCATCCTGTTCATAACAAAATCAGCATATTTACTGGCAACACTAGTGTTTTTGCTTTTGAGGTTTGCTGCTAAACCTGATACCGTGTGAGAACCAGCCGTTTTAACTTCAAGCGTTTTACCTGAATTATGCATTAAGCCTAAGTAAGCTTCTTCTGATAATTTTAATTCATCACCTGAATTCAATGACTGACCTGTTTTAAGTTTAGTCCAATCCGCACCTTCAATCTTCACTGAATTATCTCCTTTGTTTGCCAGTACTTTAAATACATAACTTTGGGCATTTGCTGCATAGTTACCTAGCCACAATGCTACAACTAAAATTTTGATAAACGATTTCATAATAATTGATTTAATTGATTTCTATTTTGTCTGTTTCTCTTTTTTCAACACTAAATAGTTCTTTTCTACCTTCTTTAGTGAACATGTTTTTAATTACTCCATTATAAACCTCTAAGGAGTCACCTACTGCCGCTACTGCTCCCATTGCTAGTGTTAATTCTAAATTCCAATTGAAAAGATGGTAACTATAAATGATAACAACTATGATTAACAGTAACTCCAATAGTTGAGCCACTTTAGTAATCCCATCATACCAGTTTTTAAGAGCATAATATACCCACATGAACAAAAATACGTTTATGTAGCATAGTATGAATGCTATAATAAACTGCGTTGTTTCATTAATTTTGTAGACGTAGTCCTCATCCATTATCATTGAAATAATATTAGCATGAATTACAGCCCCGTACATATCAGGTTCACCCCTTCCTGCATAATTTTGGTTCAAAGGAGTATAATATTTATCTTCTACATTGTATCTATCTCCAAATTGGTCACCTAAAAAGCCAAATATTACAATTTTACCTTCTATCATTTCCGGAACAAAATTTTCATCCAATACATCGTACCAATCTAAGGCGAAAAAAGTGGTCGCGAAATTAGAAAGTGAGCCCAATGAATTTCCTTTGTAATTAATGATTTCAGTTTCGTTATTTCGATCTAACAGGATTTGCACCTTTTCAGGAGCATAGTAGTGAGCTAATCTAACCGCAAAAGCCATTTGCGTTGTATCTTTGTAAGGGAGCGTAGGTGGTATTGATCGGCATGTTTTTACATCTTCTTGTTCGATACCTTCACCGGTTATTAAATTAGCAAAAGCAAAATCAGCGTTAGGTCTAAATTTTGGTGCTGACATCCGCATGGAATCGAAAGTACCTTTTTCTTCGTTGAGCTTTAATAATTTTGAAGCCATTACCAAATTATCAACCTTTAAGAGTGCGTTTGCTAGCGCACTATCCTCTTCTGGGCTCTTGGCATATGGAAACATAGTATCTAACCCTATTACCTTGGGATTGTATTTAGCAATAATTTCAATTTGTTGCGCAATGGCTCTACGAGGTAATCTCCCTATGTTAACTAATACAATGTTTTCGTCTGCAGGAGGGGCTTCTCTTAAATTTGAATAAACTACATCAGTAAATTCAACATCTTCTAGTGCTTCTCCTACAGGATCGATGGCGTCAAAAATCCCTAGAAAGGAAGAAAGTCCTCTAATAACTGCAAATATAAATATTGTAGCAAGTAAGGAATCAAACCATCGATTTTGTAAAAATTTTAAATTCATACTATATTAAAATAGTTAAATTTTTTATCTGAATAGTAAAATTATGATATTTTATTGAATTTAACAATTATATGCAAAAAAATTGTATTTTAGTGATTTTGCATCTTAACTTTTGGGTTTAAATTCAAATGAGCTTGAAAAGAAGAAGTAGATTATCATTAGAGGAGTATAAATCAGGAGTTCTTTCCGGGGATAGAGTGGGCTTAAGTAGGGCGATTACTTTAGTAGAAAGTACTTTAGATAGCGATAATGAATTGGCTGCAAAACTAATTGATCAGGTATATCAATATACTGGAAATTCCTTCCGTATTGGAATTACAGGAGTTCCAGGAGTTGGTAAAAGTACCTTTATTGAAGCTTTTGGCAGGCATATAATCGATAGCGATAAAAAACTAGCTGTACTAACGGTAGATCCTTCTAGTCAAAAAACGGGCGGGAGTATTTTAGGAGATAAGACGAGAATGGAAAAGCTAAGCAGATCCTCACAGGCATTTATAAGGCCATCTCCGTCTGGAGATGCCTTGGGTGGGGTAGCTCAAAAAACACGGGAGACCATGTTGCTTTGTGAAGCCGCGGGATATGATTACATTTTGATTGAAACAGTAGGTGTTGGGCAATCAGAGACAGCCGTAAAAAACATGGTAGATTTCTTTTTGCTACTAATGCTAGCCGGTGCCGGAGATGAACTTCAGGGGATTAAAAAAGGAATTATGGAAATGGCGGATGCAATTGCCATTAATAAAGCAGATGGAGATAATGTTAAAAATGCTAATAGGGCAAAAAGTGAATATGAAAATGCATTGCATTTATTTCCAGCTAATGAAAATGGATGGCTTCCAAAAGTTAAAACTTGTTCTGCTTTAAATGATGATGGACTCCCATCCATTTTAGATCTTTTGACTGAATTTAATATTCAACAAAATGAATCTGGTTATTTTGATCAAAATAGAAAAGAGCAAGCAATTCATTGGATGCATCAAACGATACATTATTATTTAAAACAAAACTTCTACAAAAGTCCTGAAATTATAGAAAAATTAGCCAAATTTGAGGATCTAGTAAGAAAAGGAAATAAACATTCAGTACAGGCAGCAAGAACCCTTCTAAACCATTATTTTAAATAAACTATCATGACTAAAAAGTATATAATCCTCATTTGTTTTCTTTCAATATATAGTTTTGTTTCGGCTCAGACTCCATGTGAAGACGGAACAGCCAGTGGTTATCCATGTAATCAGATTGATTTATTGTCAAGCCTAGATAACGGTGTCCTATCTGGAGTGTCAGGTGTGCAAGGTAATGATATATGGGGTTGGACTGACCCCTCTGGAGGAAAAGAATATGTGCTAATGGGACAAACGAATGGCGTTGTTTTTGTTGATATAAGTAATCCTGTTTCACCTGTAATTAAAGGAAGACTGCCGAGTCAAACCGGAAATGCTAGTTCGTGGAGAGATATTAAAGTCTATAAAAACCATGCTTTTGTAGTAGCCGATAATAACACAGGCCATGGGATGCAAGTTTTTGATTTGAGCAGGTTGAGGACAGTAAATAATCCAGATGAGCAATTTACTGCTGATGCTGTTTATACAGGAGTTTCAAGTGCACATAATGTTGTAATAAATGAAGAAACCGGCTTTGCTTACATTGTGGGGGCGAGAGGTGCAGGAAACGGATGTGGCTCTGGAGGTTTACATATAGTGAACATCCAAGATCCAAAGAATCCAGTATTTGCTGGATGTTTTGATGCAGATGGATATACGCATGACGCACAGTGCGTTATTTACAGCGGTCCTGACGAAGATTATCAAGGGCAAGAAATATGCTTCAATGCAAATGAAAATACTGTGACCATTGCAAATGTTCAGGACAAAGAGACTACACAACTGATAGCTAAGAAAGGATATCCTCAATCGGCATATTCCCATCAGGGATGGTTAACCGAAGATCAACAATTTTTTATATCGAACGATGAATTAGATGAAGGGAATTCGGTTGAAAACACCCGAACCCTCATTTGGGATGTTCGCAATTTGGATAATCCAATTTTAATTAATCAATACTTTTCAGAGCGTGTCGCCATTGATCATAATTTATACACTAAGGGAAATCTGATTTATCAGTCTAATTATACTAATGGCTTGATTATTCTAGATGGTAGTAGAGTCAGTAAAGGAGATTTGAGAGAGGTGGCATATTTTGACACCTATGCTCAAGGTGATAATACTTCTTTTAATGGATCTTGGAGTAATTATCCATATTTCGAAAGCGGAGTTGTTGCTATTAGTGATATTAATAATGGTCTATTTCTCGTAAAGCCAAACATAGAGCAAATTATCACACAGCATCCAGTTTTTACTTCTTGTGGTGATGAAGCTGTTCTAAGTGTAGGAATTGCAAATGGGTTCACAGCCACTAATTATCAATGGCAAACAATCAATAATGGCTCACCCGAAGACCTCTCTGATGACAGTAACTACTCAGGCGTGAATACTGCTGAGCTGACAATTAATCCTGCACTTGAAGGATTAGAGGAAATGAGGTTTAGATGTAAAATGGAGTTGGAAAATGGTGAAACAATAATTACTTATTTATCTAATGAAGTAGATGGCTTACCAAGTGTGAATTTTTCCGCTTCTATAAATCAATTAGTGGCCCAATTTGAAAATTCTACATTAGGGGGGCAGTCGTTTGAGTGGGACTTTGGAGATGGATCAGAAATATCTACGGAGCCCAATCCTGTTCATACTTATGAAATGAATTCAGGAACTTATGAGGTTAGACTTACTGCATCAAATGACTGTGGCTCATCTGAATTTGTATATAGTGTTAATTTATCACAGTGTTTGCCTTTTGTTGATTTTACAGTCTCAGTTGAAGAAGGTGAAATATCATTCATTAATATGACCAGAAATTCTTCTGAGTTTGAGTGGGATTTTGGGGATGGGTCACCGATAGTAACTGACAAAAACCCAGTACACACCTATGATAGTGAGGGGCCTCATGAGGTTAGATTAACGGCGTTTAATGATTGCGGAGAGAGAACTGCAACATTCACAATTGATGAAGCAGTACTTAGTAATGGTAATATTTTGGATGCAGTAGTAAAAATTTATCCAAATCCAGTTCAAGAAGAATTGAATATCCGTTTTGATACTCCCGAAAGCGTGCAAAACATAAGTATCATATCTGCTGACGGAAGAAAAATGTATGATCTTAATACGCTTCAAAATGAAACATCTATAAAAATGGCTAAATGGAATGAGGGCATTTATTTCCTTATTTTAACTAATGTGAAAGGGGAGAGAGCCGTTAAGAAGATAATCAAAAAATAGATTAAGCTAAGTCGGCAGTGCTTAGGCATTAGCCGAATTGCTTTTATTCAAAATTAGCAAAGTAAAATTCACTTTTTATTGCTTTTGTTTCACCCTCTTTTTCAATTTGATATTCGTAGAATTGAGATTGAATTGATTTTAAATGGACATCTATTGGATTTTGGAATAGTGGTCCATTGTAAACAAAAGTGTGAAATTCACCATTTTCACCACACGGGTCGACATCTTTGGGGAAATCTTGAAGAAAATCTTGAGTAATAGTTTTTCCTACAATATCCTTACTTATTTTTGAAGCATCAGCGGCACAAAGCTTGGTTTGATAACCTAAATTTAGAAATTCTTTAATTACCTCCTTTGTGGGCTTTTTCCATAGAGGAAAAATGCATTTCATACCTACTTCAGCCATTTTCTCCTCCCGGTAATTTCGTAATTCTTCAAGAAAGATATCTCCAAATGCAATGATGTTAATACCTTTCGATTTGCAATATAAAGCATAGTCAAGCATCACCTTTTCATAAGATATATTGCTTTTATCAGATGGTAAGTAATTGATTTTTAGCGGGATGTTGATTGCGGTAGCTTGAGCTTCTATTAGTTCTTTTTTGATACCATGCATTCCTACTCTATTGGTTTCTTCACCAATGACTGTATGCAAGTGGTCAACCACATATTCTTGAGATTTTAACAAGTAGTGGAGAGCAAGACAAGCATCTTTTCCTCCACTCCAGCTAATTGCTATTTTTTGTTTCATATTATAATGTCAGCAATGAAATATATAGTTCAAAAAGAGTACCGAAAAGGAGCAGGGAGAAATAAACAAATCCTAAAACAAAGAATTTCAAAATTGATTTCAGCCAACTATTTCCATAAAGTCTTTTAATCGAGAAAAGCGTATAAGAGCTTACCCATAAAAAACTTAAAAATATCACCCATCCTTCACTAATTGTGAATAAACTGACTAATAAAATTACTAATCCATAAATAAAATATGCAAATGAGTGTAAATGCAGACCATGTATCAGATGCTCCACATAATACTGCTTCTTAAAAAATAGTAATTTAAGAATAAGTGCAAAAATGGGCAGAAAGAAGAACATCATTAGCGGAAGATTCTTGATTGCTTGATAGGTAAAAAAGGATGAATTTTTTATGAATCCCCTTATGATGGAAATGTCGATAATACTTGCTAGATCCCCACCTACATTTTCTAGATTTTCTTGAAATTCATTATCACTTAAATTGTCGTCATTTGCCCAATATTTTAAAGTAGCCCATCGATCTTCTTTATTATTTGTTTCTACCGAGTCTTTTGGTAGTTGTGCTGAGGCTATTATAGTATTTATACCTGCGCTATCTAATTTACCAACTTCGACCGAATCTAGAACTGCTTTTTGATTTATTATGGTGCGAATACTGTCATCAATAAAATCTTTCGGAACAGTAAGGCTGATCATAAAAAAATAAAAGAGAGAAAAGACTAAGTACAGCCTTATGGGATTAATATAACGTCTCCTTTTACCATCATTAAAAGCTTTAGTCAGCTTCCCGGGTCGAAATATAAAGGGGTTGATGGTTTTAACAATAACAGTATCAATACTTAGGTAATTAGAAAAGAAATCCTTCAGAAAAGCACCTAAGGGTAGCTTTTTATCCGAATTCTCTTGTCCGCAATTAGGGCAATAGTTTTGTTCAGTGTCCAAATTTTCACCGCAATTAAGACAATTCGTAGTCTTGTTTTTCAATTTTATGTTCAGTTAGGTTGCTACGAAAGTAAAAAATTATATTAATGTTTTCCTTATTTTTTTGATTTCACATTTTTAAAATTGTAAGGGCAGTGGCGGCATCTATTACCACAGCAGTAGCCTCTTTTGAGATGATATTTTTCAGTGAAAACGAAAAATCCGTTTTCCATATAAAAGTCTTCCTCTTCTATCTTAATATTTCCTCTTTTCATATGATCGAGATAGGTTTTTTGTTCTCATCTATGGCCACCATGGTGAAATTTCCTGAAATAGACTTTTCCCTATTGTTTGAGTACATTTCTTCTGTAAATACATCCACACGCACTTCCAAACTGGTATTTCCTACTTTTTCGATTTGTCCAATCATTTCAACTATAGTTCCTGCGGGTATGGCTTTATTAAAGTCAATTTTATCACTACTGACTGTCACCATTTTCTGTCTGGAGTAACGGGTGGCTGTAATAAAAGCCACCTCGTCCATCCATTGTAAAGCCGTTCCTCCAAAAAGCGTATCATAATGGTTCGTTGTATTTGGAAAAATAGCCTTAGTTACTTTGGTTATTGCATTTTGTTTTTTGTCTGTTTTCATATTTCTGGAATATCAAAAACTATGGTTGAATAGATTTAGCACCATCTTTATTGACTTGTTGGTTTAGTCTTCTTCTTCTTCTTCAAAAACCTGAAGTTCAGTTTCAAAAACAAATTGAGTCGGAAGAATGCCTGATACAAATTCATTAATCAAATCCCCGTCACGAGAGTAAATTAGAACAGTTCCACCATCACTAAAGTCAACACCGTCTCCTATGTATATAGCTCCGCTTACAGGGTCTACTGCAAATGCATAAGGAGTTTGTATTGCTTTCGTGGTAGCAATAGAAGTGATTGAGCCAGATGATAAATTATAAGCTTTGACTTCGTTATTCTGAAGGAAATAGATAGCATTTTCATAAATATCTGCATCTCCATAAATTTCACCACCTAGTTCCACCGTTTCGGCTATAGAGGTGTTTTCAATATCAATTTTTAGTAATGCACCGCTATTGCACACTACCCATGCATTGCCTGAAGCATCCATTAAGATTTCTTCAGGGCCAGCAGGTAATTCAATATCATTTAGTATTTCATTATTATCTAAATTAATAAAGGTCAAATGCTGGTAGCTTCCAAAGAAGAATCTGGTTGCAAGTAATGTATTGCCTATAATTTGGACATCCTCTAAACCTTCCTGAGTATCAATCGAACCTGTGACTGAATTGTTATTTAAGTCAATAGTCAAGATTCGACTATCTGACAAACCAAAATTATCATTGTAAGGCCCCCAGTTGCTTAAATATGCTTTGTCTCCTGCAACTGCAATATTTCTAGGCTTATCTATTGCTTCATCTTCTATAGTGACTGAAAGAGAGAGGGATGCTGAATCCAGCACTTTTATTGCATTGCTACCATTTAAAACACTGTAGAAAATACCATTGTTTGAAAGTACACTTTGCTGAACGTCTCCTATAAAGCTACCATTCTCATCTCGAAATGAAGTAGATTGGTATTCCTGAGTTATAGGATTATAAGAGCCAATTGTGGCATTATTTGCCTGAAAACCACCTTCATGAAAAATCAATATATTAGTTGTTATTAATACTAAACTGTCTGATTCTACGATTTCAGCTTCATCGTCTGGGGTTACCTCATCTTCTTTACATGCAGTAAAAATCAGAAGTAAGCATAGTATTAAATAAGCTGAATTTTTTGCTAAATTAAAGTTGATCATTTTTTGAAATTTATTTTATATTGAATTGTTAATTGATAATTTCTACCGGGCATAGCATAGCCTGAGTAGAGGGAGTATTCTTGATTGAATAGATTTTGAGCTTTAGCAGATAGGTGCCATAGATTGGATTTCCAATTCAATCCCAGATCAGTTAGGAAAAAGGGTTGTAAAGCAAATACTTCTGAATTACTATTGGTTGTAAAAACTTTTCCAGTTCGCTGTTGAAAAACATCTATTGAAAATTCTTTCCAAATAATGGAAGCGGAAGCGTTAGCTTTGTGAAGGGGCGTATAAATCAATTGTTTACCAATTTCATTTTGATTTCCCTCACTTTCCTGCACTGTTGATTTTGTGTAGCTGTATTGTCCGTTGGCTTCAAATTTCAATTCTGATGCTACAGGAAACTCAACAGATGCACTTGTTTCAATTCCTCGTGCCAGCACCTTTTTAATATTTCTTGGCCTCCATTGACTGTTATTGTCTGGAATCCATTGAATCCAATTATCTACTTGATTATGATAGGCAGTTATAGAGAACATTGATTTTATATCATTCCACCGATGTTGAGAGGATAAGGAAGCTTCTTTATTCCAAGAAGTCTCTGAATTAAGATTGGGTCTTCCTGCTTCATTCCAAAATCTATCGTTCAAAGTCGGCAAACGGTAATTGTAGGAGGTATTTACTTTCAGGTTTAATTGGTGATTTGTCGTCTTAAAGAAAGGAGTGGATATACCAATATAAGGAGAAATTGGAATTGTTACTCCTGGCACAATTTGCTGTCTTAAATGAAATGCATAGTCAATGTCCATAAAGATTTCTCCTTTGAATAAAGCACGGACACTGTAGCGCTCTTCTTGAGCACTACCAAATTCATAACTCTGATTTTTAGCTTTTATATGATTGTGGCGTGTAGACAATTGTACTTGATGTTTGCTTGAGAAATGATATTTAAAATCGGCAAAGCTTTCCCATCGATTTACTATAAAGTAAGAAACAGCTTGATTTAATCTGTAATCCATTTCGTCAATAAAATAGCCCGTTCCAATATTCAAATGACTCTTCTCTTCAGTTCTCTCATAATTTAGATGAGTTCTCAAATTATAGTCTGACTGTTCATTTATATCTCTGTTGGAGCCAATAGGAGGTTGTATTTCTCTAAAATTATCGTTGTACCAAACGGCTAATTTCAACGTATTATTAGGACTAATTTTATATCCAATGTTTTGATTGATACCCCATCTGTCAAAGCTTGCATTATTCTGTTTATCACCCGTTTGTAGAATCTCAAAATCATTTTCTGCTCGTCCCCAATACAGTTTGCTGCTGTATGCCCAGTCTCCATTACTTCCATGCGCGGATAAAGTACTATTGAGTTGTCCAAAGCTTCCAATTTGTTGACCGAATGACAACTGATGACCTGATTTAAACTGCAATGGGTTTTCTAAAAGAACAGCCCCTCCAAAAGCGCCATTACCACCCATGCTACTTCCACTTCCAGGGATAACTGAGATTTCTGAAATGGCTTCAACGGGAATTAATGAAAAATCAGTTTGCCCTAAGGTAAAACTGTTGATATTGAAATTATTCCAAAGTACTGCAGTCTGGCTTGCGCTAGTACCACGGAATGCAATGGTAGTGAGCATTCCATTCCCGTATTCTTTGAAATAGATACTGCTATTTTGGGATAAAACGCTGCTAATGTTTTCGCCACTATAAAAGTCAAGGGTTTTAGCTTTGGGCAATATGATATTATTTCCTGGCAGAAATTGTTTTTCAAAATTACCAGACACAGATACTTCTTTCAAGACAGGAATACTATCTTGTGAGTTTTGCGCTACTATTTCGTATCCGAAAAATAACAATAAAAATAAGATACCTAATCGCATAAAATATAGTTTAATGCGACCACGGTCAAAATCAGATGTAAAAAAGTTAGCTTATAGCTTTCGTACATTCCTGACCTTTCACCCGAAAGTCGAAAATAATTATAGGTTATGGCAGGTCTCCTGACTCGTCCTTTGAAGTTGCGGCCTTCCCAACCGCTAGCTAGCGGTCAGTGGCAAGGGTAATGCAATTCAATAAAAAATTGGACTTACAGTTGCGGGGACAGTTTCGGAATATTAGTTTCAAAAATCAAAACCAAGCACCGAATTCCCTTTTAATCCTGAAGGAATGTTTTCCAACAGAAACCATAATTCGTATGCAAATGTAGAGAAAAGCTTTTCACAAGCCAAGGAAATACTAGTTATATTTAGTTGTAAAGAATATACTAATTATTAAGCTTATGATAGCATTTAGTTTTATCATCGCAGTTTCTCTAAGAATCGGATCATTTGGATTAAAAGTTAGGGACTGATCGATTCCCTCTATTTCAGCTACTATTCAAAGAGAAGTTCTGATGAATTAAATAGATGGGTTCTTTATAGTGATTTAGAACATACTAAAATTCATCAATTAAGAATGCTGGCTATGATCGGTCATGGTCATCATTGGCCTGCAGCCTAATCTTTTTTACTGGCAGCAAGGTGGGTTGAATACTACGATTACAAATGCGAATCAGCTTAATTCGGAATTGTTAAAAAACAATGGGATTAAAGGTTTAAAATGAGTAGAAATCATTTACTTAAAGTTCTGATACCATTTAAAGTTCTGATCGAGAATTTCATTTTTATTTAACCTGATAAAGTCTAAGTACGCTTGGGAAACTGGAGACATTCTTTTGCCCTTAAGCCAAATTAATCTCCATTTTGTTTTTACAGGTAAATCCTTTGAAGGTAAAATAAACAATTGCTTATCTAGCAATTCATTTTTTATGCCAATTAGTGGCATTATAGAATTACCTAATCCTGCGATAACAGCTTGCTTTACAGCTTCATTTGATGTCAATTCTAGTTTCTTACGATAGTTGGAATTGTGAGTTCCATAGTAATGTTCCATGGCACTTCTTGTAGCTGATCCTTCTTCTCTATAGATGAGTGGCTTTAATTCACTATGACTCTCTTGATTGCTTATCAGGTATAATTTATTATCTATTAACAGTTCTTCTTCAACGTCTAGTAAATCAGGTAATACACTGACTAAGGCAAAATCTATTTCATTGTCTTTCAAACTTTGAATCACTTTACTTTTGTTGGTGACATCTAGAAGTAAATCTATACCAGAATTTTTCGATAAGAATCCTTCAAGAAAAAATGGAACAACGTATTTGCCAGTAGAAGCACAGGATATTTTAAGTTTTCCTGTCAGCATGCCATTGTAGGCTTCTGTTTTGTAATTGATATTATTTAGTTCTTCTATTACTCTTTCTGCAATCAAGGCTATTTCTTTCCCGAAATCAGTGACATGCAATCTTCTGTTTACAATTTCATATAAGGATATATCGAATTGATCTTGAAAGTTTTTTAGTTGGATAGAAACAGCTGGTTGTGACATAAAAAGTTCTACGGATGCTTTTGTAATGCTCTCGTGCTGTACCACTTTCAGAAATATCTTTAATTGATGTATAGTATAGTTCATAATAATAGTTTATGATTTGTATAAAACATATAAATAAAAATATATGAATAATGTTTCGCAAATTTGTAGAAATAAATTTTAAAAACATTAAACATTGTCATTTATTATGGAACAAGTATTAGTGAATAAGCAAACTGAAGCTTTAGTAAGAGGCGAATATTCTGCAGAAGATGCGCGAGAAATTGTTTCAAACCTGATAATTCAAAAAATCAATTTTCACAATTTAAAGGATTTTAGTTCTAAAGAAAGACTTGGCAAAGTCGATGAAAACTCAATAAAGCGAATTGAAGAATTGAAAGAAAGTAGAGAAAAGATGTTAGCTATCATTGATGCTGCTAAAGCAGCTGGTAAAACGGTAAAAATCAATTCAACTATAACTCTCGAATTAAAATAATACTGTTAAAATGACCACAGATCTATTTACAATATCGGTTTTAGTTTCTCCCTTGTTATTCGTGGTTATCGCTATCTTATCTTGGTTTATCCGTGGTTTAAGGCCCCATAACTTGATTCGAGTGAGTCGAATTTCCAGTTATTTGGCCATAATAGTAGCCTTAATCAGTGTTGTGATTGTTTATCAATTTGGTTTGTTGGAAAGCCAAAGTTATGATTTTAATAATCTGGGATTTTCAATTAGACTGGATTCACTAAGCGTGCTGATTTTCAGTATGATTAATCTGATCAGTTTTATAGTGATGAGGTTTAGTTTTAACTATATGGATGGAGACAATAGACAAGGAGTCTTTATAGGAAGACTTGCTGCTACTATTGCCTCGGTACAATTATTAGTGCTTGCAGGCAATTTAGGAATGCTATGGATAGCCTGGGTTTTAACAAGCATATCTTTGCATCGACTGCTCTTATTCTATTCGGGAAGACGAAGATCTAAATTAGCTGCTAGGAAGAAGTTCATAGCTGCTCGATTGAGCGATTTATTTTTATTAGGAGCAATAGTTCTATTATATAATCACTTTGGAACAGGTAATTTGCAAGAAATATTCTCCGGGCTTAAAAGTAGCCCTAATGCTTTAGATCCCTCTATCGAAATCGCTGCAGCACTTATTGCTCTTGCGGCCATCTTGAAATCAGCCTTGTTTCCCACCCATGCATGGCTAGTAGAAGTAATGGAGACTCCAACACCTGTTTCTGCCTTGTTGCATGCTGGTCTATTGAATGCTGGGCCATTTTTAGTAGCCAGAATGTCATTTGTCATGATGGAGTCAACTTCTGCACCCATTTTGTTGATCGTGTTCGGAGGATTCACAGCTATTTTTGGTTCGATTGCTTACATGACGCAGTCTTCCGTTAAAACAGCCTTGGGCTATTCCAGTATCTCGCACATGGGTTTTAGTTTGCTGCTATGTGGGTTTGGAATATACGCCGCAGCTATGTTGCATTTGGTTGCTCATTCTTTTTATAAAGCACATGCTTTTCTTTCATCAGGAAGCTTTATAGATGTTAAGAAAGCATCAAAAATTTCTTTACCAAAGAGAACGGCTAATCCGATTGTTCTAATCATAAGTATTATTTTGGCTTTTACAATTTTTAGTGGCTTGGCATATCTCTGGGGAGTCAATCCCATTGAAGAATTGTCACTGCTGGTTATTAGCTGCATAATAGTAATGGGCTTATCTTTATTGATAGGTACTGCTTTTGATTCTTCCGCAGGAAGAAAGTTGATTTCAAGGGTGGTAGCAATGGCCACTCTCGTTGCTTTAGCGTTTTTTAGTCTCGAAACGCTAATGGGCACTATTTTGAAATCTCAAATACCTGCTATTAGCCAGCCATCTACCGCAGTTACTATTTTGCTCTTCTTTTGGCTGATTATTTTTGGAGGATTGGTCCTCATTCAAATCTTTGCTCCTATGCTTAAGAATAAAGATATCTGGCAAAGGTGGTCAATCCATTTTCGGAATGGGTTATATGCTAATGTGCTATTTGATCGTCTAGTGGGTGCTTTATATGTCAAGACTTCTAAAGAAGAGTCCGATCTAATAAAGAGATATGATTAGGGTAAGTTATTTACTAAATATTTATTGCAATCAAATTTTGTGTAAAAAAACAATTGATAATGTCAAATAGTATCAATACTTCTGAAATAATTTTTACTAATGAAAAAATGGCCCAGGCTTTACATACTGCTGCAAAGAAAATTGCTCCTCTCTGGCCATTGGAGAATTTTGTAGCAGTTAATCCATACTTGGGGCTTAGTGGGCATTCTTTTGAATCAATTGCCCGGCAATTGTCTTTTCAGGCGGGCATTCAGACGACCATGCCACGAGATTACTATCTAAAAGCAATTCAAGAAAACAAATTATTGCTAGAGGACATAGAAATAGTATTAGCAAAGAATAAGACAATTGAGTATGATGATGCTCCTTCTTTTATCAGGGATTTAAAATCGAAGGATTTTGAAAAAGTAAAGACTCCTAAAGTTAATACGGTTGCAGAGGTAGCAAGGAAAATTAGCTCGGCCAACTGGCCGGATTTTATGCTTGATTGTATCTCATCATGGGCATCATCTTATTTTGATCAGGCTCAAAGCCAATGGAAAAAAGATAAGCATCAGTTAAGTTTGTTTTCTGCATGGAAAATAGAAGCTGAAACGAACAGGTCACCTTCTTTAATGGGTCTTAAGGGATTTCATCAGTTGATCACTGAATTACCTGATAATCCTACCGAGGCCGCGAAAATCGCAATCGATAGTTTGGGTCTCGATGAAGAAGCACTTCCTATTTACCTGCATAGTTTACTTCTAAGAGTCGGGGGTTGGTCTTCCTATATTGCTCATTTCGATTGGGATAGCAATAGATATGGAAGAGAAGAGGAATTGGTAAGTGAGTTTTTGTCTATTTTGGTGTGTTGGGAATATGGAATTTTCAATGCTTTGAAAAATCCAGTGTTGGAAAGTCAGTGGAAGATTGCAAAAGAGGAGATGATCAAAAAGGGTTTTTCTGAAGGTAGCAATTCGGCAATTTCAGATTTACTTATTTTGCAAGAAGCCTATGATTTATCTGCTCAAAGAAAATTAACCGGAAAATTTAAAGTAAAAGTTCAATCTAATCAAGAAAATATAAAGTGTAAAGTTCAAGCAGTTTTCTGTATTGATGTTCGTTCGGAAGTGTACCGCAGGAATTTGGAGTCGGTAGCACCAGAATTCGAAACCTTAGGGTTTGCTGGCTTCTTTGGCTTTCCAATCAATTTTGTGAAAGTTGGACATGATGATGGATACGATCAATGCCCGGCTTTAATACCTTCAGGATATAAGGTGTTAGAAAAGATAGATGATCAGAACCAAAACGAAAAAGTGATTTTAAGAAGAAAGCTTAACAGGGCTTTCAGTTTTGCTTGGAAATCTTTCAAATCTAGCGCTATAACTTCGTTTGGTTTTGTGAGCCCTGTTGGTCTCTCATTACTTCCTAAACTTTTTACGGATTCATTCGGGATTACAAGACCCGTTCCACATCCACAACACAATGGGCTAAGTAAAAAGGAAATTGAAAATTTATCTGTTGACATTGAAAGTCGTCAGAATGGGGGACAGATCACGGGAATTCCCTTGGCCGATCGAGTGAATATGGCTAAAGGAGCATTGCAAGCTATGTCCTTAACGAATAATTTTGCTCGCATGATCATGATTGTTGGACATGGATCCACTTCAGTAAATAATCCACATGCTTCCGGATTGGATTGTGGAGCCTGCGCAGGACAATCAGGAGAAGCTAATGCAAAAGTAGCTTCCGTTATATTAAATGATAAAGAAGTAAGGAGGCAGTTGGCAATAGATAACATTTTTATTCCAGATACAACTTATTTTCTTGCTTGTTTGCATGACACCACTACGGATGAAGTATCACTCTTCAATACAGATTTAGTTCCTGATTCTCATCAAGAAGATTTAGAAAACATCAAGCAAAGAATTCGTCAGGCTGGTAAATCCGCACGGGCAGAAAGAGTTTTGAGAATGAGTATGGAAGGTGATGGGGATATTGATTCTTTTGTTCGGTCAAGAAGCAATGATTGGTCGCAGATTAGACCGGAATGGGGACTTGCAGGTTGTTCTTCGTTTGTGGTGGCCCCGCGAACCATTACCCGTGGGTTGAATTTAGAGGGACGCTCCTTCTTGCATTCTTATAATTGGAAAGATGATAAAGGATTTGCAGTTTTAGAGGCAATCATGACTGCACCTATGATTGTAACCAGTTGGATAAACCTACAATATTATGCTTCAACAGTAGATAACAAACATTTTGGGTCAGGTAATAAGACATTGCATAATGTGACCTCAGGAGTGGGAGTATTGGAAGGGTTTGCAGGAGATTTAAGATCAGGATTACCGATGCAATCCATATATGACGGGGTAAACTATCAACACGAACCATTAAGATTAAGTGTAGTAATTAATGCACCAAAAGAAGCCATGATACAGATGTTGGAAAAGCATGATTCAGTGCGAGAACTTTGCGATAATCGCTGGATTTTTTTAATGGCTATGAATGATGAAGGAGAGGTCACTGATATATATGATGGAGAATTAAAGTGGAAAAAGTTGAATGTGGAGGAAGGGATTTTTGAGCGAAATGAAAAATTGATTGAAGAGTTAGTTTAATTCAAATTGCCTGAAGGGGAAATGGCATCTTGATTCGGTCAAGATGCTATTTTATATTTAAGGCCATCACTTATTTTGCAGGCATTCTAAATTTGATAATAAGGGAAGATATAATAGTCAAACCTGCAATCAATAAAATAGCATAATCTACCCCAAATAAATCAGCAGTAATTCCAGAAATTACAGCGCCAAAAGCATAGCCTAAATCTCTCCAAAGCCTGAATGTCCCTATACTTTCAGCTCTTTGCTGCGGACTGGTGGCCTGTGCAATAGTCGATAAAAAAGTAGGGTAAACCAAGGCAGTCCCCAATCCTAAAATAGCTGATAGTCCCGCTAAAACTGCAAAACTGCTGCTGTAAGGAATAAACAGTATGGCAATTCCTTGTAATAACATGCCCCAAAACAACATCCCTTTTTTAGAGTAATGATCGGACATTTTACCTGTAAATAATTGACCAATTCCCCATACGGTAGGATAGATAGCAGTGATGATCCCAATATTTTCATTGTTATAATTCAATGAAAAAAGTACCATCGGTAAAAGTCCCCAAATCATCCCGTCATTCAGGTTATTAATTAGACCTGCTTGGGTAACAGAGCTCAGTGTTTTGTTTTTGAAAGTGGTTTCCAAAAAGATATTTTTCAACTGCGTGGTTTTGTCAGTCCCGCTTTCTTTATTTACATGACCTCTTGTATCTTTCACCCAGAGTAAAGTCAAAATAAAACCACCGATCGAAAGGAAAATTCCGATGTAAAAAGGATAGGGTGTAATGCCATAACTATTGGCTACATAGCCAGTTATGAAAGCTACTATACCCACAGCAAAATACCCTGCAAATTCATTTAATCCCATGGCAAAACCACGGTCCTTTTCGCCTACAAGATCAATTTTCATCACTACAGTACTGCTCCAGGTTAATCCCTGACTTAATCCTAATAAAATATTGGCGATTATGACGAATGTCCAACTTGGCGCATAAATCAGCATGAAAGGAACTGGGATAGCCAATATCCAACCAAGGAGCAGTAGGTTTTTCCTCCCGACTTTATTGGCCAGTTTGCCTGTATAGTAGTTGGCGATGGCTTTGCTTATCCCGAAGGCAGTAATAAAAGCCAAAATGGCAGTTTTAGAAGCTACGCCAAATTCAACTTCCGCAAATTGGGGAAATATACTTCGCTCCATTCCCACCATACCACCAACAAAAGCATTGACTATAACCAGTAATGTAAACTGTTTCCAGTTTTCTTTTAGCCCCAATTGTATTTGATTCATCTAAAGAGTGTTTTTTTAGCTTTCAAAGCTGATCAGAATGAAAATGATATTATGTAACAAAAGTAGAATATTGAATTTGAAACCTCTAATTCAAAGCCATTACTATAGTGATGAGTAAATAATGATCCATACAAGATCACACTTTGTCCATACGTGTAAAATGAAGTATAAAATTAATTTTCTTTAGATAACTTGTTTCTCAAACATTAAAATATAAAAACCTATGAAGAAATTGATATTACTATTTATGATTTGTTGTGTTTTCTCAAGCACGATAGTTTTTTCACAATCAAAGGAAGAGATTATTAATTCTATTGTAGAAGAAGGCGAAGGGAATTCACAATTAGAATCTTTGGCGCATGAGTTAATGGATTTAGTTGGGCCTAGATTAGTAGGTACCCCTCAAATGAAAAACTCAAATGATTGGGTTATTAGCAAATATGAAGATTGGGGCATTGAAGCTGAAAATCAAGAGTACGGAAAATGGCGCGGCTGGGAACGTGGTATTACCCATGTAGACATGTTGGAACCTAGAGTGGTGAGCTTAAGTGCCATGCAATTGGCTTGGAGCCCGAGTACTTCAAAAAAAGGGATTATTGCTAATGTGATTACGTTTCCCGAAGAAGTAGAAGATTCGATTTCTTTTCAAAAATGGTTGTCAAATGTGAAAGGGAAAATTGTGTTAATTTCTATGCCACAGCCTACAGGGAGACCAGATTATAATTGGGAAGAATTTGCAAAAGAAGAATCTTTCGAAAAGATGAAGGAAGAGCGTGATGCCCAGACTGAAGCTTGGAGAGAGAAAATTAATGCTACCGGATATAATTATAGAAACTTCAATGAGGCTTTAGAAAATGCCGGAGCAGTTGGGTTAATCCAATCCAGATGGTCAAATGGTTTTGGAGCAAATAAAATATTCAGTGCCAATACTAAAAAAATACCTGTGGTGGACATGTCTTTGGAAGATTATGGGATGATTTATCGATTAGCGAAAAGTAGTAATACTCCAAAATTGAAAATTGTATCCGAATCCAAAGATTTAGGTACTGTTCCAACTTTCAACACTATCGCTGAAATAAAAGGAACTCAAAAGCCAGAGGAATATGTGATTTTATCTGCACATTTGGATTCCTGGGATGGAGCTACCGGTGCAACGGATAATGGAACAGGGACTATCACCATGATGGAAGCAGCTCGTATCTTGAAGAAAGTATATCCTAATCCTAAAAGAACAATTTTGATAGGTCATTGGGCTAGTGAAGAACAAGGCCTAAATGGATCTCGTGCTTTTGTAGAGGATCACCCTGAAATAGTAGAAAATGTTCAAGCAGTTTTTAATCAAGATAATGGAACAGGAAGAGTAGTAAGAATTTCAGGGCAAGGCTTTTTGCATGCATATGATTACATAGGAAGATGGCTAGAAGCAGTTCCTGATACTTATAAAGATGAAATTGAAACTACCTTTCCAGGTACACCTTCTAGAGGAGGTTCAGATTATGCTTCCTTTGTAGCAGCTGACGCTCCTGCTTTTTCTTTAAGTTCACTTAGTTGGAGTTATTGGAATTATACTTGGCATACTAATTTAGATACTTACGATAAAATAGTATTTGATGATGTTCGAAATAATGCGATCCTCACTGCTATTATGACTTACATGGCCAGTGAAGATGAGGAAACTACGTCACGAGAGAAAGCAGTTTTACCTGTTAATTCCCGCACAGGCGAACAATATTCCTGGCCTGAACCAAGGTCACCGCAAAGAGATGGTGGAAAGGATTAACTGAAAATTAATATCATAGCACTGGGGTACCTCAGTGCTATTTTTCTTTTAAACATACACTCCTGCATTGGGACAATTCCCTATAAATTCTTTATTACCCTATAATCTCCTCTGCACTTGCCCTTTCTTTAAAATCCCTACTAAAAATACCACCAAATCACCGTTCATTTTGGGTTGGTGGTAAATGTGGAGGGCATTGTTATTCTTTTAGGATCATCTGAATGTGCATTTTCCAAAGCAGCTCCTAACCGGCTATCAAAAATTTGAATTAGCGGGTCTTTTGACACAAAAGCAACATCAAAATCTACACTAACTTTATAATCTTTGTCAAATAGTAAAGTGAATTCAGGTCCTATTTTAAATTTGGTCGTTTCCTGATTATCCTACTTTTCAGAAGAGACAGCTATCACTTTTGATCCCATGCTTTCAATTTTTCCCGCTTCTTCTTGGAAATAACTCAAATGAAGATTGCAAAATGGGTACCATAGACTTCTTTAAAGTAATAAAGTGACAGAAGCATCTCCTAAATCATTTTGCAAACTGAAGCTATTTCCTTCTGAATCTACAATAATAAAGTTTTTTATTTTTTACCTATTTGCTTTCCATTGACTTGATCAAAACTTTTGCCCTGTGCTTGAGTGCGTATTGAAATGAATAAAAATAGGAGTATTAATGAGGTATTGATTTTTATATTTCTATTTATCAATTGTAAATAAAAAACCTGGCAGGTTTATTAAAGCTGCCAGGTTTTTCTAATGTTCTTCTCTTCTATTTGGAGGAGAATTTTAAGAGTCCTCTAAAAAATCACTCCGAAAGAAATCGCTCTCAATGGATAGTTAGCCTCTGGTCCTCTATCTTCTATAAAGACTGGACTCAAATCGTAAGTAGCAAAGAGGTCCACTCCCTTCCAACCAACCTGCGCTTTTAAGCCGTATTTCCAGTTGTTGATATGGAAGTTATTTTTTACCACGTCCTTGCCATTGTCATCGTATTTGAATTTGGACTTACTAGCTATTCTGTAACTCCCAAATGGACCCGCACCAATTCTGAAGGCATTACTGCTTTTTCCGAAGTGAAACATAGGGACAACATTTAAATTCAAGTAGGTGATGTTTAATTTACTTCTACTTGGATTAATATCTGGTCGTGCTAGATCATTATTCAGTAACTCTACTTGCTCAGGGCCTTTTATAAATTGATAATTGTTATCTGCTAAGGCAAAGTTGTTCCACAATAGACCTAATTGAAAATTAAATTTCAAGTAAGGGCTAACTGATATCTTGTGGTTAGAGTGAATCCCATACGTCCAAGAAGTTAAAGGGTCTAAGGCAAAATCTTTATTGTCTGTATCTGGAAATTGGTTGTTGGAATTTAAATAATTATTTAACCCTATAGAAAAGTCAACATCATGATCATGAGAGATAAACTTATTTTTATCTTTTGCCACTACTTTTTCTTCATTAAATGCAGTATTAAATTCCTTTTTGAAATCATTTTTCCAATCTTTTTCGTCCTCTTGCTCTTCATTGCCAAAGACTTTTCCGATTGCAAATGGCACCTCAGAACCTTCACTGTAGTCTCGTATGAAACCTATTCCTGAATCTGGAATGTTGGTGGTCGAGGCAGTCCCAGAAAACCCATCGTTGCAATCTACTTTGAGCGTGATGGCATCTATTTTGCCATTGATTATTTGCAGATTTTCATATGTTACGTCTATACCTCTATTGCTTGCTTCGGTTTTAAATTTCTCTAATTCTGCACGTGAGCTTGTTTCAAATATGCGAACTTCATAGCGGTCATTTTTTTTCTTGCTTAATTCGCTTAAATAATAGTAGTCACCTGATTGTTTTAGCATGTATGTCTTGTTCTCACCCGTAATCAGGATTTCTGCATTTTCTAAATCGTCTTTATTTTCGGAAATGCTTTCTACAATCTTTGTTAAATTAAAAGCTTTCACTTCCTGTTTATTCTGAATATTATTCAAAATAATTTTCACCATTTCACCATTTCCTTGGATCACCTTCAGGGTGTCAGAGTTCCAACCACTTGCGCTAGCCAAATGACTCATAAGGCCTAGGCAAAAAATCATTGATATTTTTATTAAATTTTTCATCTCTGTCTTTTTTAGATTAATTATTTATTGTCTTTTCGGTTAAATTGAAGTGCAGAAGCAAATAATTCGTTTTTAGCACTTCTCAATTCCGATAAACTGAATTCACTGGCCAGCGATTTAAGTTTATTGTTACTCTTGGTTATTAGGGTTTGTTCTTTTTTTGTTTCAGCATAAGCATAATGAATTTCCACAATCACCTGATTTTCTTGTTTTTTTGGTGATGATTTTAATTCTGGAACAAGGTTAATATTAAAATCAGCTTTGAAGCCGCTTACTTTTTGGATAGAAGCCATTCTGCTTGTCTCTTCAACAATTAGCTTAGAAGAGGATGGTAAATCATTTGATTTTACAGCTTTGTTCTTTGAAACCGTATTTTGCACCGGCTCCTTTTCATTAATTGTAGGTTGTAAACCTATTCTACTATTTTCAAAACTAAGCTGAGCATTGTTTAATTCAATTTTGGCTAAAGCTGGTTCTTCCGGCTGGTTATAATTATAAACCAGCCCGAATGATAGCGCCAATAAAATACTAATACTTGCAGCTATCATCCACGGGAAGCCCTTTTTTTGCTTTTTCCCTTTCATTTGGGATTGCACTTTGGCAAATGCATCGGCAGATACTGGTTCGCTATGGCGATCCAGTTTTTGCTTGAATAATTGATCTATTTTATGAGTTTCCATGACTTATTGCTATTTCTTGTTCCATAACCGCTAACTGCTTTTGCAAGTAAACTCTTGCTCTGCTAAGTTGCGATTTGGACGTGTTTTCATTAATATTTAACTGTTCGGCTATCTCCTTATGAGAATAACCTTCAATGGCATAGAGGTTAAAAACTGTTCTATATCCCACGGGTAGCTCACCTATCATTTGCATCAAATCTTCTGTCTGCAGGTGATCTTCCATTGCATCGTAATTTGGTAAATGATGTGCTTCTTCTATATCCATATTGAGTTGCATGTTTTTATGCTTCCGTAGATATTGAAGCGATTCATTTACCATGATGCGCTTCATCCAACCTTCAAAATTGCCTTCACCTGTATATTGCTCAATGCGCTCGAATATTTTAGTGAAAGCTGTGATCATCACACCTTCTGCTTCTAATACGTCTTTTACATATCTTCTGCAAATGCCTAACATCCTTCCGGAGTATTTATCAAACAAGGCGCGCTGTGCGCTTGCTTTCTGCTTAATGCATCCTGCTATTAAGTCTTCTTCCGTTTTAGATTTGTTGATAAACACTTTCATTTTTGCTGGTTACATCAAGAAGATGCAGTAAGTTTCAAATCGGTTGCGTGGGTTGATAAAGTTTTTTGAAAATTATTGAAATTATCGCTTTGCTATTCATTTAAGTCCTTTTTTAACAGATTTTTATTTTAAGCTAATTTGGAAAAGTGTTCATTTTAAGGTGCGCTCATGTAAATACTCTATTAAATTTCGAATGAATTCCTTAGCTTACTTTTCAAAACAAAAATTCTGTTCCTATGAAGAAAATATTTCTATTGATGTTGATGGCCTTTGTTTCTGCTGAAACATTTGCTCAAGGTACTATGCTTTTGCGACAACCTACCTTATCGACTGAGCATGTCGTATTTGTTTATGCTAATGATTTATGGAAAGCTCCGCTTAAAGGAGGTGATGCTGTACGTTTAACTACTTATGAAGGCTATGAATCAGCACCTCATTTTTCTGACGATGGAAAATGGATCGCCTTTACGGCTCAGTATGATGGTAATATTGATGTTTATGTAATTCCTGTTGACGGAGGTACCCCTAAGCGACTAACCTATCACCCTGGTGGAGATTTTGTTCAAGGCTGGACTCCGGAAGGTGATATTCTATTCCGAAGCGGCAGGAAGGCACATCCTACTAAATCTTCTCAGTTATACACTGTTTCCAGAAACGGTAGTTTCCCCAAGCCACTAATTGATATCAGAGCAGCTTATGGAGAAGTTTCTCCCGATGGAAAGTATCTAGCCTATACACCTATCACTTCATGGGATCCTGAATGGAGAAATTATAGAGGAGGTCAAGCCATGCCAATTTGGATCCTGAATTTAGAAAACCAGGAGTTAATCAGAACACCACAACTGGATCAAGAGCGACATTTAGATCCGGTGTGGGTGGGGCAAAAGGTTTATTACTTATCAGAAAGGGATTATGTGAGCAATATATGGAGTTATGACATAGCTACTCAAAAGGAAGAACAACTTACCTTTCATAAAAAATTTGATGTTAAAAGTTTAGATGCTTTTGGAGATCAAATTGCATTTGAACAGGGCGGTTATCTGCATTTATTAAATACCAACGACAAGTCTGCAGAACAATTAGATATCAGTGTAAAGGGGGATTTGAACTTCAGTAGAGAAAGATGGGAAGATGTTAGCGCTGGAAACGTGCGCAATCCTAACCTGTCTCCGAATGGTAAAAGAGCTATTTTTGAATATAGAGGAGATATTTTCACGTTCCCGAAGGAGGAGGGAAGCTGGCGTAATATTTCGCAAAGTAGTGGAGTGGCTGACCGATCTCCTATTTGGTCGCCTAGGGGTGAGAAAATTGCTTGGTTTTCCGATACAAGCGGTGAATATAAACTGGTAGTAGCCAATCAATTTGGCGAAGAGCAAAAATCTTATCCATTAGAAAATCCGACTTTCTATTTCACTCCAGATTGGTCTCCAGATGGAAAAATGATAACCTATACTGACACAGACTATAACATTTGGTATATCAATTTGGAAAATGGTCAAATTAAAAAGGTAGACACTGATGGCTATGCTCATCCCAATAGAACTTTGAATCCTCATTGGTCACCAGATAGTCGATATATTACCTATGAAAAACAGCAGAATAGTCATTTTAAAGCTATTTTTATTTATGACACCCAATCCGGTCGAAGTCATCAGGTTTCTGATCCTTTGGCAGACGCAACTTCTCCACAATGGGATCAGTCAGGTGAATATCTATATTTCTTGGCAAGCACTGATTACGGCTTGAATTCAGGATGGCTAGATATGAGCTCCTATGATCCTTCCGTCACCAGAAGTCTTTATGCAATTGTGCTAAGTGCAGATGGGCAGGCTCCAAATTTGCCGAAGAGTGATGAAGAGGAGCTGAAGAAGGAAGACGATAAGTCTAAGGAAAAGAAAGATAGCAAGGATAAAAAAGAAGAAGCTAAGGCTGTAAAGATTGATTTTACTAACATTCAAAACAGAGTGGTTTCCTTAGAATTACCTGAGCGGAATTACCAGTTTATTAAGTCTTCGCAGGAACATCAATTGTACATAGCGGAATCTATCCCAAATCAGCAAGGACTGAAAGTACATAGCTATGATGTGAAAAAGGAAAAGGCAGAAGATTTTGAAGAGGGGGTAAGTCAGATGATTTTATCCAAAAATGGGAATTTTACACTTTTTCAAAAAGGCGGTAGCTGGAGTATTACCGATACAAAAGGCAAACCTAAGCCGGAAGATAAACTATCAGTTTCTGCTCAAATGAAAGTGAATCCAAAAGCGGAATATGCTCAAATCTTCAAAGAAGGATGGCGTTTTATGCGTGATTTCTTGTATGTCGATAATGTGCATGGAGCTCCGTGGGATAAAGTCTACAGCTGGTATCAGCCTTGGGTGAAGCATGTGCACCATAGAACAGATTTAAATTATTTGGTAGATATTTTAAGTGGGGAAGTGGCTATTGGCCATTCTTATGTGTCTGGTGGAGATATGCCGGATGTGGAAAGAGTACCTGTTGGGCTTTTAGGGGCTGATTTCGAAATCGAAAATGGGTATTATAAAATCACTAAGATTTATGATGGTGAGCACTGGAATCCAGATATTGATGCTCCTCTTGGATTAACGGGACAGAAAATAAAAGAAGGAGATTTTGTACTGGAAGTCAATGGTAGTGAGATAACAGCTAATGATAATATTTATGAGCATTTTGCACAAACTGCTGGTAGAACTGTATCTCTGATGGTGAATAATACTGCTTCAAAATCAGGTGCGCAAAGAGTTTACGTTAAACCAGTGAGCAATGAATATCGACTGAGGTATATTGACTGGGTTGAAGGAAACAGAAGGAAAGTTGATGAAATGTCCAATGGGAAACTGGCTTATGTGTACATTCCCAACACCAGCGGACCTGGTTTTACCAGTTTCAATCGGTACTATTTTGCACAGCAAGATAAAAAAGGAGTGATCTTAGATGAAAGAAATAATGGAGGAGGCTCTGCTGCAGATTATATGATTGACATTATGACGCGTGAGCCAATCGGATATTTCAATAGTAAAGCGGGGGATAATAGACCTTGGACCTCGCCAATTGCTGGTATTTGGGGACCAAAAGTGATGATCATAAATGAAAGAGCAGGTTCTGGTGGCGATTTGTTACCCTACATGTTCAAAGAAAAAGAGATCGGTACATTAGTTGGAACTCGCACTTGGGGTGGATTGGTAGGAACTTGGGATACGCCTCAGTTCATAGATGGCGGACGAATGGTAGCCCCAAGAGGTGGTTTTTATGATACGGACGGAGAATGGGCAGTAGAAGGAGAGGGAGTAGCGCCTGATGTGGAAGTAATTGATGATCCAAAAATGGCGTTGCAAGGGAAAGATGCGCAATTGCAAAGAGCAGTTGAAGAGGCCCTAAGATTATTAGAAACGGAAGAATTTGAAATGCAGCCTGAACCGGAAGCTCCTATAAGATGGAAAAGACCGGAAGGTTATGATAATGATAATTAGTAATTTATAATTACGAATTGCGGTAGCTATAAAAGGCTATCGCAATTCGTATATTTTTTGGGCTATTTTCACCGACTCAATTCCGCCACTCACCTAGATTTTGCTTTTTCTTGCCTATTAACACCAGTATGTAATTCTTTAGGATAGTATGTTTGTTTTATCATTTAAAGCACTCATTAACAAACATGGAAAACAAGGAAAGATACAAAGGCAAAAACAACTTCTCTTTTGGACTACTCTTATTAGTCATCGGAAGTATATTATTATTGGACAGAATGGATATTATTGAGTTCAGCTGGATTTTTAGTTGGCCATTCATTTTGATTGGAGTGGGGATTTTCTCCATTGTCCGCCACGGGCTGAAAAATAGTTTCGGTATTATCATGCTATTGGTAGGTAGTTTTTTCTTGATTAGACGTGAGAATCTAATTCCTACAGAGTATTATGACTTGCTGCTTCCGGCTGGGATAATAATTGTCGGTTTGTACCTGATTGTAAGCAGAAGATCTTCTAAGATTGGTAATAGCACTGGAGAATCGGAAGAGACTTTTACTGAGAATATCGGTGTTTCTGATGCTAAGATTGTGGAGAGCGATTATATCAAAGCAGAAGCAGTATTTGCATCCGTTCAAAGGAGGTTGATTTCGAAGGATTTTAAAGGAGGTAAAATTACTACTGCCTTTGGGGGAGCAGATATTGATTTATCGAAAGCTGAAATACATGAAAGTGCTGTCCTAGATGTGGAGGTAATCTTCGGTGGACTCAAATTGATAATTCCACCTCACTGGGAGATTCAAGCTGATGTAAGCAATGTTTTTTCTGGAATTGAAGATAAGAGAGCCTTTCCATCAGGAGATGGTGCAGATAGAAAAATTTTGTATATCAAAGGTTCTGTTAGTTTTGGAGGATTAGAATTCAAATCCTACTAAATTTAACGATGTTTTTGCAATACATTAGGCAACAAGAAAATGCGTGGATCAAGCTGATCGGTATTTTAATACTTTGGATTAGCTTATGCACGATCTTGCTGGTGCAGTACGGGCTAAGTCTCTCTTCTGGCTTAATTGATGCTACAGCATACACGCTGATGGTATTGCTGGGGTTTATGCTCCTTGAGAACATATTTAGGTTTTATCTTCCTAGTAAAAGCAATTTTTTTTTAGTATTCTTTTTACCATTCATACTGACCGTAATTGTGCTGTATGCTGGAGATTTATTATTCAATTGGGTGTTGCCCGGCAGCATGAAAGATGATAATTTTATTTCAGATAGCTTTGCAGTACGTGGTTTCATACTCTTTCTAATATTCACCTCTTATTCACTGATGTTAAATTTTCAAGGAAAAATCGAGGAGCAGTCAGAAGTAGAAGAAAGGGAGGTGAAAATGCAACAGATGGCCAAAGAAGCCGAATTGTATCAGCTCCGCCAGCAATTACAGCCTCATTTTCTATTCAATAGCTTAAATTCTATAAGTGCATTAGTTAGATCACAACCAGATCAAGCGAGACAGATGGTTTTACAGTTGTCTGATTTCCTTAGAGGAACCATTGGAACAGAGTCGAGCAAATGGATTGCTGTTAAAGAAGAGATTGACTTTTTAAAGCTATTCACAAACATAGAAAAAGTGCGTTTTGGACATCGCTTGAACGTTGATTTTTCGATTGATCAAGACATCAGTGATTTAAAACTACCACATTTAATGATACAACCATTGGTGGAAAATGCAATCAAGCATGGCCTTTATGGCTTAACGGGGGAAGTGAGTATTGCCATTCAGTTTCAAAAAAGAGGTAAAAATCTCCAAGTAGTGGTACGTAATCCTTTCGATCGAAAAGCAGGGCAAGCGAAAGGAGCAGGTTTCGGATTGGAGGCGGTCAATAGAAGGCTTTTTCTTATTTTTGGTCGCTATGACTTATTAAAAACTAATTCAAATGAATCCGAATTCTCAGTTGAACTTTTAATTCCTCAGCTAGCATGATAAAAACTATAATAATTGATGATGAACCATTGGCAGCTGGATTAGTCCAAGAGTTTTTGGCTGGGCATAAGGATTTTGACTTAGTATCAGTTTGTCATGACGGATTTGAAGGGCTAAAAGCTATTCAGAAATACGAACCAGATCTTATCTTTTTAGATGTCCAAATGCCTAAAATAAATGGGTTTGAAATGCTTGAGTTAGTGGAGAATATTCCTGCTGTAATATTTACTACTGCTTTTGATGAATACGCCCTTAAAGCTTTTGAAGTAAATGCCATAGATTATTTGCTTAAGCCTTTTTCCCAGGAGCGATTTGATAAAGCCATAGAAAAATATCGACAGAGTGGCTTAGCTCAAAATATAAAGGAATTGCTAGATAATGAATCCTCCCCGATAAAGGAATATTTAAGTAGGGTGGTTTTGAAAGATAGAAATGATATCAAGATTCTTCCAACTGAAGAAATCAACTACTTAGAGGCCAATGATGATTATGTTAATATCTATGCTCAAGAAGGTAAATTTCTCAAAAATAAAACATTAAGCTATTTTGAAAAGCATCTTGATTCTACAGTTTTTGTACGGGTTCATCGTTCTTATTTAGTGAAAATTTCAGAAATCACGAAAATAGAAGTATACAAAAAAGATAGTCATATTCTGATTTTGAAATGCGGTGAGCAGATTCCTGTTAGCAAAACGGGATATCCTAAATTGAAGAGCGCTTTGGGAATATAATCTAGTACTTTTTGATTACTCCGTGGCGAAAACTGTATTGGTTTAAATGTCCTCCTGGACTTTTTATAATACATAATGGCAGGTTAGCCACCTGCCATTAGAATTCTAATAATATTAGATTAAAGTAAAGTAGTAGGGGAAACATATTCGGATACTCGAATATTGGTTTCCTTTATTCCCTTAAAACCGTCACTAACATCAACAAAATTGTCCCAGCCTCTGGCTTTTAAAATCGAACCTGCCAACATGCTTCTGTAACCACCCTCACAATGTAAAATAAAGGGTTTGTCTTTAGGTAATTGCGCTAGATGTTGATTTATTTGGTTGAGCGGAATATTAATTGCTCCGATAACATGTTCAGCGTCATATTCACTTTTCTTTCTGACATCTATGATAATGGGAGAACTATTCATTTTTCTGTCTAATTCTTTAGCATCAATGCGATTTATTTTATCTATCTCTTTATGAGCATATTTCCAACTATTAAAACCTCTATCAAGATAACCAATGGTGTGATCGTAGCCAACCCGCGAAAGTCTAATCATTGCTTGTTCTTCTGTCCCTTCTTCTGATACTAAAAGTATTTTTTGCTTTATGTCAGGGATCATTTCTCCTACCCACATGGCAAAACTTCCGTCTAGACTAATATTAATGCTGTTAGGGATAAAACCTTTAGCGAAATCTTCTGAACTTCTCGTATCCAAAACTAATGCGCCTGTTTCGTTAGCTGCTGCCTCAAAAGCTGCTGGGCTCAAAGGTCTTTTTGCTTTGGAAAGTACAGTATCAAGGGCTTCATATCCTTTAATATTCATCATTACATTTTTTGGAAAATAGCCAGGGGGAGAAGTCAATCCTGTCAATAATTTTTCAATGAATTCAGCTTTTTCCATCGGTTGTAGGGCGTAGTTGGTTGCTTTTTGATGACCTAAAGTATCTTTTGTTTCTTTACTCATCATTTTGCCGCAAGCACTGCCAGCACCATGATTAGGATATACGATCAGATGGTCATCTAAAGGAAGGATTTTCTCATGCAATGAATCATACAGCAATCCTGCTAATTTTTCCTCTGTTAGATCTTCTGCAACATGTTGTGCTAGATCTGGTCGGCCTACATCTCCAATAAACAAGGTGTCTCCTGTAATGATACCATGATCATGTCCTTTTTCATCTATTAGCAAGTAGGTGGTACTTTCCATTGTGTGACCAGGGGTATGCAATACTTTTACTTTACAATTCCCAACTTCAAAGATATCTTTATCTGCTGCCACATAGGCTTCAAACTCTGGTTTAGCTGTAGGCCCATAAACTATTGTTGCACCTGTTTTTTTTGCTAGGTCTAAATGACCACTGACAAAGTCTGCATGAAAGTGCGTTTCAAAGACATACTTGATTTTTGCTTTATCTTTGTTGGCTCTGTCAATGTAGGACTGTACTTCTCGTAAAGGATCGAAAATTGCGGCTTCTCCATTATTTTCGATATAATATGCTGCGTGAGCTAGGCATCCAGTGTAGATTTGTTCGATTTTCATGGCTTTTCAAAATTTTATTATATATAATATTACGAACTGATAATCAGTATGTTAGTAACATTTATTACTTTTTTTGAGACCAATGATTTCAATCAGTAATATCTATGATTTTTATCACATAATTAGTGTTTTTCAGCATAAATAAATGGCGAAAGCATTAGAGCTAAATACCAGAAAATAATTCAAATGATTCCATATAATCAGGAATAAAAACATTCTTGGCACCTTGTTCCTCCAGTTTAGTTTTCAGGACATCCATTGCTTCTGGCTCTCCATGAACCAAGAATGTGAGTTTTAAAGCATCCACAAATGTAGCGTACCAATCAAGGAGTTCTGTTTGATCTGCATGAGCTGATAGCCCGTCTATTTTAGTAAAGTTACATTTAATAGGAACTTCCTCGCCATAAATTTTCACGCTTTCTTTGCCTTCTAGAATATCCCTCCCACGTGTACCGACCGCTTGAAATCCAACCATTAAAAGTAGGTCGTTTTCATTTCCCAGCCTTTTAAATAGATGGCTTAATATTCTGCCCCCGGTGAGCATTCCGCTAGCAGAAATAATGATCGCTCGATCTTTTAACTCATCTAGTGCTTTTGAATGTTGATGCTCCCTTACATAATGGAAGTTTTTGTCTTCAAAAATGCTTTTATCTTCTAAGCGGTGTTGTTCGGTATATTTCTTATACAAATGTGTAACACTGATGGCCATTGGACTATCTATGTAGACAGGTAAATGTGGTATTTGACCAGTTTTCATCAACTCATGCACGTAGAATAGAAGGTTCTGGGTTCTACCGACAGTAAAAGCCGGAATCATGATAACGCCATCATTCATATGTTCTAAAATATGCTTTTTAAGCTCATCTTGAACTTTAGCAACATCATTTAGTCGATCGCCATATGTGGATTCCAAAAATACCACATCTGCATGCTTGAATAAAGTAGGAGGGAAGAGTACAGGATCAGAATTCCGTCCTAAATCTCCACTGAAGATGATGTTTTTTCTTTGATTATCTCCTTGTAAGATTATTTCTACAGAAGCTGCGCCTAAGATATGACCAGCAGGGTAAAACTTTACTTGGATGTTTTCTGTAAGGTCAAATGATTTTTCAAATGATTTTGGAATGATAGTCTTTAAGGATGCTTCTGCATCTTTTTGACCGTAAAGTGCCAAAGGATTTTTGTGTTTAGAATAGCCTTTTTGCTTTGCGAATTCAGCTTCTTCCTCCTGTAGCTTGGCTGAGTCCATCCACATTATTTCCAAGAGATCAGCTGTTCCTTCTGTGCAATAGACATTTTTCTTATAACCTTGTTTCACCAATCTTGGGACGTAACCCGAATGATCTAAATGGGCATGGGTTAGAATTATTGCATCAATTTCATTTACATCAATTGGAAATTCTTCCCAATTTCGCAGTCTCAATTTCTTCAGCCCTTGGAATAGCCCGCAATCTATCAATAATCGATAATTATCAACCTCCAATAGAAATTTTGAGCCTGTTACTGACTGTGCTCCACCTAGAAATTTCACTCTTACATCCATAGAAAATTGTTATGCCATCTAAGATGCAAAAAAATAGTAGAATTACAGTGCTATTAGATTTATTTCAAGCCATGCCCAAAAAGCATGGCTTGAAATTAGAGTGTTTTAGTCAGCAGATACTTTTGCCCCACTACTGCTATTACTTTCTAAGCGAGGGCGTCCTTGGTAGGTTACTTTTGCTGCACTGCTGGCACTTGCATCGAGATAAGCAGTAACATGAACTTCTGCTTTAGAAGCACTGGAAGCATCCACTTCTGCATTTCTAACGATCAAATCAAAGCCCTCTAATCTGGCGGCACTACTGATATCTAAATTCATATTATCAGCTCTACCTTTGATTTTTACCTTTGAAGCGCTGGATACATCTAAGTTTAAATCATTGTAATTGACATCTGCATAAAGTCTGGCAGCAGACCCAATTTGAATGTTCAACTTATCCCCTTTAAAACCTAATAAGTGCGTTTGAGCAGCAGAAGATAACTCTAGCTCCTCTAGCTTGGGCATTGTGATGATGCATTTTACCTTGGGTAAACTGCCTTCCCAATCCCAAGTATCAGGAGAGAATAAATTCCAATCCCATTCCTCACTTTCAAAGTAGATCTTGAGCCTTTCATTTTTCACCTCAAAGCGGACGTCTTGTAGATCTTCCTGTTCGTCTGCCACTAATTGGAAGTCATAACCGTTTCCTTGTCTGATTTCAACAAAGATGCCGGTGGCAGCTGAAACTTTACTAAAATCAACAATGTCATAAGTTCGCACATAGGCGTCACTTTCAAAGTCGAAGGGTGTGGCAAAAAACCGATCTGACTCTGTCCGATTAGAAATAATGTTACTACTACTCTCTGATTTTTTTTCTGTACAAGTCAAACAATTCAAACCTTCATTTTCTTCAAAAGTCCAACGATTGTTATGAATTTGCCCAACTGTGTAGCCATTAATATAGATGGTATTTCGTAAAATGTGGCGCATTTTTCGATCCATCTCAAATTCTTGACCATAAGGAACATAAAGAATCATATTAAGACTTTGCGCTCTAAAGGCTGCATTTTCCAGGAAGCGAATATTTGAATCAAAGTGTAGAATGCTATCATTTTTCAATGCCACATTATGATATGTCATTTTTGCATTTTTCTCTGCATCAATTCTGCTACTGCCTTGAGCTTTATACCGTTTTTCTAATTTAATCTTATCGCCTTCATATCCTCTAATTTTTAGATTGGTAACATCATAGTCTTCAAAGCCTACTTCATTGAGCGTAAGAACTGCAATCTTATCTTGCAGTTCATATTCATAAGTTTCTACAACTTCTCCATCATTTCTGAAATTCATAGCTGTAGTTGGAATTAGGATGGCAGCACCTATTAAACTCAAGAACCAAACAGCTAATAATGAAAAAGCAACGGTTCTGTTCATCAACCACTTACGAGCCATTACGCTGATTCCAGATACCATGATGAAAAGGGCAGGAATGATTAAAAACAAGAAGCTAATGAGCACTAGTTCCAATGAAAATGTATTGGCTATTAATTCATTCGGGATATCAAAGAAATTGATATTAGCTGATTCAAACCATATTCCTTGCGATACGAATAGTAAAATAATAAACGTAACACCTAGTGCTAGACCCAATAAACTGAGTACAATTCCTAAAATTATTCTTGCAGCTTCTACAATGAAATTCAATATGGGACCTAGCGCTTTAGCTAGTCCATTTAAAACGATAGCGATTAATCTAAAGGGAAATAATAAGATTTTTACTAAAGTAGTTTCCTCACCATTCTCAACCTTCAAACTGCTTTTAATATTCTTCTCAATATTGCTGAGCGTTATAGGAGTTCCCTCCATTTGCATTTTCTCGGTCACAGTTTTGGCGGTTGGTGTAATAAACCAAAGTACTAAGTATATAATCAGACCAGCACCACCAGGAATCAGTAGTAATACAAACAATACTCTGATAACTGCTACATCTGTTCCAAAATAAGCTGCTAAACCGCGAGCAACACCTCCAATTACTTTATTTTCTTGACTTCTATATAGTTTCTTGATCTTTTCATCCTCTTTCAAATTAGGATTCGCAGGCAAGAATATCCACATAACGATATAGGCAATCAAAATAATTGCTGAGGTAGGATGTAATGGAAATAATCCCAAAAAGCCTAGAATGAACAGTAATCTGACCCATAATACATCGATATTAAAGTAATGCCCCAAACCAGCGGCAACACCCCCGAAAATATATCGCTTAGTGTCTCTATATAATTTTTTGGTTCCGCTTGGCTGTTGAGTTTTGTAGCTTTCTTCTGTTTTTTCCTCATATGCTTCTTCAGTTGCTTCTGCTTTTTGGAAGTCTTCTATACTACCTAAAGCAACCATTAGAGCGTTCACATCTTCTAGTTCAATGACTTGTTTGTCATCTTTTAGTTTGGCTAGGAAGATTTCAGCTATACGATTTTCAATATCGCTGATGATTTCCTGACTGTCTTTGAAATCAGAAAAATAGCGGTTGATGGCATCCAGATAGTTTTTAAGCTTGTCAAAGCCATCTTCCTCTATATGGAATATTATGCCTCCTATATTTATACTTATATTCTTTTTCATTGCTTTAAAATTAAGATTTTTTAGATTAATGTTAATGAGAAATGTTGAGCCATTTAGTTACCTTCTTGAGATTCTTGCTTGGCTACTTTTAATTGCTCATCAGTCTTTTTTTTGATTTTTTTGGCTGATTTATTAATCTCAATCCAAGTTTCATCCAATGCCTTAATGGTATTTTGCCCACTATCAGTTAATTGATACTGTTTTTTAGGCAAGCCACTTTGGGCTTCGCTCCATTCATATTGAACTAAATTTTCTTGTTTTAATCGCATCAAAAGTGGATATATAATTCCTTCAACTTTGATGAGGTCTACTTCCAGTAATTCGTCAATAATGTCAGAGGCATATACTTCTCCTCTTCTTAAAATCTGCATCACACAATATTCCAGAACCCCAGTCCGTAATTGTGTTTTTATCTTTTCTGCTATCATAGAATTATCCTTTAATGATGATTAATTATTGGCTGCTATACCAATCCTTTTCATACTATGCCAAGATTAATACCATTTAAAATCAAAAATGAAAGATAGAGAGTCAATGATGCTAAAAATGTACGTTTAAATGCAGTGAGTAAAACTTTTTATTTTTCAGGAGCTAGATGCCAGCATTTCTATTTTAGATAGATTTGTACGTTAGAGGTCAATTTTTTGAGGAAAGCGTACGATTATGAACAGCTCTAAATTTCTACCTTAGGATAATTTGATTAATTTAAGAAACTATTAGAAATGATCGTTGAAGACAATTTTTTAATAGGATATTTATTAATTTTGATAATTGTTTAAGTTAGACTGAATTAATGCAAAAACTGCTTTCCATTTTTTTGTTTCTGGTACTTTCATTTGAGCTTTCAGCACAAGTGTCCAAGCCGAAATATGCCAATGAGTTTCTGGCAATAGGAGTGGGAGCTCGCGCTTTTGCTTTAGGCGGTGCAACAGTTGCCTCTGTTGACGGGGCTTCAGCTGGATATTGGAATCCAGCGAAATTAACAAGCTTGAAATCTGATCACTCGCTAGATTTAATGCATGCTGAATACTTTGCTGGAATTGCTGCTTACGACTATATTGGCTTTGCAACTTCTATAGATGCAGATAGTAAAATGGGCTTTTCTTTGATCAGGTTTGGAGTGGATGATATACCAGATACTCGCTATCTTTATGATGCAAATGGAGCTTTAAATTATGATAACATCCGTTTCTTCTCCGCAGCTGATTACGCTTTCCAGTTTTCGTATGCGCGTGATTTAAAATTTTTGGATGGATTATCATTTGGCGCTAATGCAAAAGTGATTCATAGAACTGTCGGGGAGTTTGCTAAAGCTTGGGGTTTTGGTTTTGATTTAGGCACTCACTATAAATGGAAGAACTTGGATGTTGCTTTAGTAGCTAGAGACGTGACTGGCACCTTTACCACCTGGTATCATAATATAACTCTTATTGAAGATATTTATACGCAAACCAATAATGAAATTCCTGAAAATACAACCGAAATGGCTGTTCCACGATTAGTATTTGGAACAGCATACACACAAGAATTGCCTTATAAATTTTCCCTTATGGCGGAGGTAAATTTTGACGCCACTTTCGATGGTCAACGAAATACCTATATCAGCGAAGATCAATTCTCTATAGATCCTAGAGCTGGGCTTGAGTTAGCTTACGATAATATGGCTTTTTTAAGATTTGGAGGAAATAATCTTCAAAAAATAAAGAATTTTAATGGAAGTGAACGATGGAATGGGCAAGCTAATATTGGAGTAGGTTTTAAATATAAAGCACTTCAAATTGATTACGCCTTTACTGATTTAGGAAATAGTTCTGAATCACTTTATTCTCATGTATTCACTATGATTTTTAATTGGAATGCGAAAAAATAGCATTTTATTTTTCATATCGCTTTACATTTTTTGTCATACTCTTTGGGCACAGAACCCTCAGTCTTGGATAAATTTCAATCAATCGTATTTTAAAATTTCAGTAGGGACTAATGCTGCTTTTGAATTAGATTATAATGATCTATTGGAAGTAGGTGTTCCTTTATCAACAATAGATGCCCGAGCAATAAGAATGTATCATAGAGGGCAGGAAATTGCTATTAGGATAGTTGGGCAAAATGATGGCAGGATTGATCAAGGAGATGCCATTCAATTTTTGGGCAAATCGAACGATGGAGTTTCTGATACTCCCCTTTATCAAGATCCTAATCACCAGCCTCATCAGTTTTATAATCTTTTTTCAGATACCACTGCTTATTTCTTGACGTGGAGGTCTGATGGCACTTTAGGTAAAAGAATGATCGAAAGAAATATCATTAATAATACACAGAATCTGCCAGAGGAGGAATCTGTTCAACAATCGATATTACAACTTTTTACTAATAATGGAGACAGAGGTCAGCGCTATAATCCACAAGATGATATCTACAATTCTGCTTTTGATTTAGGTGAAGCTTGGACAGGGTCTGCTTTTACAAATGCTACAAATTTCACTGTAAGCAACATAAGGCAAATAAATCAGTCATCACCGGTTCCTAATCTAGAAGTATTAATTCAAGGTAGAAATATGCGACCGCATCAAACGGAGATATTGGTTGGTCCAACAGAGAGTAATTTACGAGCAGTTGGTATAGTTAATTTTGATAATTACGAATTTCAGGTTTTCAATATAGATTTAGAATGGACTGATGTAAATAATAATGGAAGTTTAGTGGTTCGTCTTAACCCTCAGGCTGAAGGGCCGGATAGAATTTCTGCTTCTTACATAAAATTGGATTATCAAAGAACAACCAATGTTGACAATGAAGCAGGAAATCGATTTATCTTAAATGAGAATCCTACTGGATCTTCTTTTTTAAGGTTTCTCAATACCAACAGCACTGCAAGACTATATCGAATCGACAATTTTAATGAACCTGAATTTTTGAGTACCAACAGAATAGGGGCAGAAATCAATACAGTGATTGAAAATACCTTTAATGAAACTGAACTATATCTTCAAAATCAGAACTTTATTAGTCCAAAAATAGAAAAAATTACTTTCAGAAATTTAAATAATGTCGATCCGGATTATGTAGTGATTAGTCATGCTGAATTAATGAAAGCAAGTGGTGAATATACTAACCCAGTGAGGGCATATACCACCTACAGAGCATCTGTGCAGGGCGGAGGTTACGACACCTTGACTGTAGACGTTTTGAGGCTTTACAATCAATTTAACTATGGCGAAATCTCTCCCTTGGCTATTTATCGATTTACGGAATTTTTAGTACAGAATACCAAGACTGAAATGGTCTTTCTTATGGGTAAGGGAATGAACTGGTATCATGACTACCATCGAAGAACGGAGCTTACCGATAATTTATATCGAGAATTTGTCCCCACTGCTGGCTCTCCCGGTTCTGATATTCTTTATGGTTTTAACCTTTCGGAAAATAATAGGGCATCTATATCATTTGGGCGTTTAAATGCACACAATAGTCAAATTGTGGCGAACTATCTCGATAAAATAAAAGAGATGGAATCTAAACCCTTTGATGATTTAAGGAGAAAGCATTTTTTAAATTTAAGTGGAGGGATCTCTTTTTTCGAAGTCAATCGATTTATCAACTATATAAATGAGTTTGCTGATTTCGAAACCAGTCCGTATATAGGTGGGGATTTTTCTAACCTGACGAAAGAAACCACTCAAGTAGTCGAGTTTATTAATGTTGCTGATCAAGTCAATCAGGGATTAAATCTTATTACATTTTTTGGACACTCCAGTCCCAATACTGCAGATATTGACATAGGGCAAGTATCTGATGAGAGTTTAGGCTACAATAATCAAGGTAAATACCCATTTATATTAATTAATGGCTGTGATGCTGGTGCTTTTTACCAAATAGCCAAAAGTGCTGATACCTTCGGAGAGAACTGGGTAAATACCGCAAATAAAGGTGCAACTGGTGTTTTAGCTCATTCATATTTAGGGTTTTCCAATGAATTAAAACGTTATAGCGATGTTTTTTATGCAAAAGCCTACGGTGATTCTAGTTTGATAAGTAAGCCAATTGGGCTTGTTCATAGAGAAATCACTAATCATTACCTGTCTATTTTTGGCAGCAATCCAGCACCTTTATATCTATCGCAAGCGCAGCAAATGAATTTGATGTGTGATCCTGCTTACAGACTTTTTCCTGCTGAAAATCCCGATTATGAAATAACGGATGAATCCTTGGAAGTGGTTTCGTTGGATGGAGGAGAAATCGATGCACTAACTCCTGAATTTGGCATTGATGTGATCATTAAAAACTATGGGATAACCAATGAAGATTCGATCGGTATTTTAATCAAAAGGACATTGCCTAATAGTGAAATTATTTTACAAGATACACAATATGTATCAGCTGTACATTTTCAGGATACTGCCAGAGTTAGCGTTATTAATGATAGGCCTGAGAGCTTTGGACAAAATATTTTTGAGGTGATTATAGATCCTGCAGGAAATATTGAAGAGATAAATGAAAATAATAATACAGCACAAATTGAATTTTTTATATCATTAGGAACAACTTTGAATTTATATCCATACAATGAGGGGATCGTTAATACTCAAAATCTAACTCTAACAGCTCAATCTATTGATTTGAAATCCTCGGCCAGAGATTTTCTTTTACAATTGGATACCATAAGAAGCTTTGATAGCCCATTTTTGAAATCAGAAACCATCACTGCAAGAGTTATAGCAAAGTGGGAGATTGATTTGATGAACCAGGATGAGCAAGTTTATTATTGGAGGTCAAAATTTGCAAATCCACAAGCAGGAGAGTTGGATGAATGGACCACCACTAGTTTTGTATATGATGCTACACTGAAACAAGGATGGAAACAAAATAGTGAAGATCAAATTCAACAGAATGATATTGAAGGCTTAACAATAGCTAATGAATGGAGTTTTGAAGAAAATATTTTGAATCTTGAAGTAGCAGCACCCGGTAATAGCGAAAATAGCTCTATTAGCATAAGAATTAATGGGAATCAATACGCTACTTCTGGTAGTCAATTAGGTCCTTGCGCTGTTAATACGCTCAATTTAGTGGCATTTGATAAATCTTCTGCAGTTCCTTTTGTAATTCTTTCAAATGGAGATTTTGATATCTTGGATCCCTTATCGTGCGGGATCAGACCTCAAGTCATCAATCAAATTAGAAACACTCAATTAAATCAGCCAGAGCAATATTTTAAGAAGTACTACGATGAACTACCTGAGGATGATTTTGTCTTATTAACTTCTTATGACAGCGTAGCTTGGAATGTTTTAAGAGGCAATAATAGAGCGGAGCTACTAGACTTAGGGGCCTCAGCGGCTGCACTAGATAATTTACAAAATGGAGAGCCTTATATTTTACTTGGAAGAAAAGGGGCAGGAGCAGGTAATGGTACTGAAATTGTTGCAGATGAATCATCGGCAACGCCCACAAAAGAGCAGACTTTAACCTTAAATGAAGAGCTCATTGCACGCTTTGAATCAGGCACTGTCATTTCCAGAACTATTGGTCCTGCTAAATCTTGGACTTCGGTCAATGCTGATTTTACTAATGTAGAAGTTTCTGATAATATCCGCTTAGATATTTTTGGAATTGACACCCTTAATAATCAGACTTTATTGATTTCGGATGCAAATTTCCCATCAGATATTTCAACTATAGATGCTGAGCTTTATCCCCAACTAAAGTTGAGAGTAACTTTATCAGATCCCGATAATCTAACACCAGCGCAGCTATTGGCTTGGCAGGTGATTTATGATGAAGTTCCTGATGCGGTATTGATTCCTGCCGAAGAAAATGACGAAACCGCAGTCGAATTGGCAGAAGGAGAAACGTACGCCAAAAGTTTTCAAGTTTTCAATGTAACACCTAATCCATTCGATCAACCAATAAGCTACAGACGCCAGTTGTTCAACAGAGAAAACCGATCGTTTTTTAATGAAGATTTTCAAATGGCACCTTTATCAGCAGAAAGTGATACTACTTTTTCTATTGCAGTGGATACTCGAGGAAAAGTAGGTGAAAATGATTTAATTTTGAATTTCAATCCAGATAAAGCATCCGCCGAGCAGCGGTTTACTAATAATTTAATAAACTATAATCGTTTATTTATAGTAAAAGAGGATTCACTTCCACCTTTAGTGGAGGTCACATTTGATGGAATCTCCATTTTAGATGGAGATATTGTCTCTCCAAGACCTTACATTCAGATCACACTTAAAGACGAAAATAGATTAATTAATAAAACGGATACGACTGGAATTGAAATTCAGTTGAGAAGAGACTGTGAAGAGTGTGTAAGTGAACGAATATCCTTTTCCAACTCAAATGTAGAGTGGATTCCGGCAAGTCAGGACAACCCTTTTACTGTTAATTATCAACCGGTAGGGCTAGAAGACGGAAATTTTCAACTGAGTGTGCAAGCAACAGATGCCAGTGAAAATTCGGCAGGGGAGGAGCCGTATAAAGTTCGATTTGAAGTAGTAAATGCTTCAACTATTACCAACTTTTATCCTTATCCAAATCCTTTTTCCACCAGTACACGATTTGTTTTTACCTTAACGGGTACTGATTTACCTCAGGAAATTAAAATTCAGATTTTGACAGTGACCGGCCGTGTGGTCAGAGAAATCTTGCAAGATGAGATTGGCCCTATCCATATTGGAAATAACATCACAGATTACGCCTGGGATGGCAAAGATGAATTTGGCGACAAACTGGCAAATGGCGTTTATCTCTATCGAGTGCTTGTCAGGAAGGATGGTGCATTCATGGAGCAAAGAGCGACTGCAGGCGATAAGGCTTTTACCAAGGGATATGGGAAGTTATATATTTTAAGATGAGGGGCTTTGACCTATCTAAACAAACAAAAAGATTTTAGTATAAACTGAGCTGAATCTAATAAAATATTCAAGAGTTATAGAAGTTTAAGTTCTTTGAGCTTTTTACTTGTCTCTTAACTCATTTTATCCAAATTAGAGATTTAGAGAGTTTGAGGTGAGCTTGAGCATTACCTTCCTTTGCCATCGTACATAAAAAAGGCTAGCCAATATTGGCTAGCCTTTTTTATGATTTTGTGTCGTCCTGCATTTTATTCTTTAATAAACTTCAACAGCATCTGTTTGCCGTTTGAGCTGATCTTAAGCATATAAACGCCAGCCTCAAGATCCGATACATCTACCTCCTGTTCATATCCACCATAATTAATGGTTTTCTGAAGTCTTCCAGCGATATCCGTAATTCGGATCAAAGCATCTTTCGACATATTTACGGGCTGAATGAATAGAGTGTTTTGAACCGGGTTAGGATAAATCTTACCAAGTATTTCATCTGAATTAGAAAGTGGTTCTTCTTCAACATTTGTCACTGTGATGCTAATAGCTTTTGTTGTAGAGAATCCCTCTCCATTAGTAGCAATTAGATCCACTTGATACACATTGTCCGCATTAGCATCAGCGGGTGCTTCGAAGTCAGGTGCAGTTTTAAAGCTAATGGCATCACTTGATATGTTGAATAAGGCCCCATCTTTATTGCTATCTAAACTAAATGATGCAGCTACATCAGTAGTGGCCGTATAGACCGTTCCTGTTACATTTTCTTCTACTGATACGGAAGCAGATGAAGTGATAGTTGGTCCTGATTCATCTACGTCAGTTACAGTAATGCTAATTGCTTTTGTAGTACTATTTTCGTCCCCATCAGTAGCGATCAAATCCAAGAGGTAAATATTGTCCCCATTGGCATCTAAAGGAGTTTCAAAGTCTGGCGCACTATCGAAGCTGATGACTCCGTTTGAAATACTAAATTGCGCTTCATCCTTACTGTCTCCCAAGCTAAAGGTTGCAGTAACATCAGCTGTGGCGGTATAGACTGTGCCCGTCACATTTTCTTCTACTGTTGCTGTCGCTGGTGAAGTAATAACGGGGCCTGCTTCATCAACATCTGTTACAGTAATGCTAATTGCTTTTGTGGTACTGTTTTCGTCCCCATCAGTAGCGATCAAATCCAAGAGATAAATATTGTCCCCATTGGCATCTAAAGGAGTTTCAAAGTCTGGCGCACTATCGAAGCTGATGGCTCCGTTTGTAATACTAAATTGCGCTTCATCTTTGCTGTCTCCTAAGCTAAAGGTTGCAGTAACATCAGCTGTGGCAGTATAGACCGTGCCCGTCACATTTTCTTCCACTGTTGCGGTAGCTGGTGAAGTGATAACAGGACCTCCTTCATCAACATCTGTTACTGTAATGCTTATAGCTTTTGTGGTGCTGTTGTCGTCACCATCAGTAGCGATCAGATCTAACAGATAAATATTATCCCCATTGGTATCTAAAGGTGCTTCAAAGTCTGGCGCACTATCGAAGCTGATGGCTCCATTTGAAATACTAAATCGCGCTTCATCCTTGCTGTCTCCTAAGCTAAAGGTGGCAGCTATATCAGCGGTGGCAGTATAGACTGTGCCCGTCACATTTTCTGCCACTGTTGCAGTAGCTGGTGAAGTGATAACAGGGCCTGCTTCAACCACATCGGTTACAGTTACCGCTACTTCCTTAGTAGAAGAATTGCCATTATTATCCGTGGCGATTAAATCTATAAGGTATTCATTATCCGCGTTGGCATCTAGCGGGGTTTCAAAATCTGGTGCACTAGTAAAGCTTATAGCATCGGTTGATAAGGTGAATAATGCTTCATCCTTGCTGCTTCCGAAACTGTAAGTAACAGCTTCGTCTGCAGTGGCTGTATAGATCGTGCCTGTTGTATTTTCAGGTACTGAAGCAGTAGCTCCCGAAGTGATAGTAGGATCAACATCGTCTACGTTAGTAACTGTGATAGCTACTGGCTCTGTAACTACATTATTAGCTTGGTCCGTGGCAATTAGATCTATTAAATACACATTATCAGTATTGGCATCTTGTGGGTTTTCAAAATCAGCTGCATTTAGAAAACTGAGTTGACCTCCGTTTATTTTGAAAAATTCTTCGTCTTTGGAAGTGCCTAAAGTAAATGTTACCTGTTTGTCAGCAGTGGCTGTATAGAAACTGCTCGTTACGTTTTCCTCCACTGAAGCAGTAGGTGCTGAAGTAATATTAGGCTCAATGAAATCAGTTACGTTTCTATACAATTTAGAGATATTGATACCAGCATTGTTTCTTCCTGTAATCAATACATCTATTAAGCCATCACTATCCACATCTGCTAATGATATATTGCCTTGAAAGGCACCATCAAATGGTAAATTGGTTACTTCTGTAAAATTACCACTTCCATCATTGATATATAGCTTAGTGATATACTCACCTGAACTATTTTCTCCTGAAATGATGATATCATTGCCATCCACTCCATCTATATCTGCAATAGCTACTGAACCATTATCTACAACTTCGAAGGGAGTCCCACCAACTTCTGTGAAAGTAGGATTTCCAACAGTACCATTATTAGCATAAAGCTTAGTTACAGGATCACCAGAACCATCAGTTCCAGTAATCAATACATCAAGACCACTATTACCAACTACATCTCCAACTGCAATCGCACTGTTTTTCACTGGTTCAAAAGGAGTTCCAGTGTCTAACGAAAAGCCACCGCTTCCATTATTTATGTAGAGTTCAGTGGTTTCCGTTCCGGTAGAATTCTCACCAGAAATGATAAGGTCAGGGCCATTTTCACCATCCATATCGGCAAAGGCTGTTGAGCTTTTCGTGATGTCGGTGAAAGTTCCTGCTGCCGAATAATCTCCAAGACCATCTCTTGTATATAGTTCAGTCACAGGACTAGCAGCGTTGTTTTGACCTGTGATGACCACATCTAGACCATTCACACCATCTACATCTGCAAACGAAATAGATCCGAATCCAAGACCTGTAAAAGGGGCTCCTGTTTCTTCAGTAAAAACACCACTTCCATTATTTGTGTAGAATTTTGTTAAATAATTAAAAGGGAAAGGGTTGGTAACGCCAGTAATTATAACATCAGGACCGTTTATACCATCCACATCTGCAAATGCTACGTCACTATCTCCAACTCCAGTGAATGGAGTACCTGTTACTTCCACAAAGCTTCCATTTCCATCGTTGGTATACAATTTAGCTACTGAAACATTATCCTTGTTGCGGCCGGTAATTAAGACGTCTTGCGAACCGTTTCCATCGATATCGGCAAAGTCTGCTGCACTTAAGCGAACTCCAATAAAAGGAGTTCCCGTGGCTAATGTAAATGCTCCAGCACCGTCATTACCAAATATTTCAGTGATAGGATTTCCATCACTTTTACGACCTGAGATTACCAAGTCTTGATCATTATCGCCATCTAGGTCTAAAAGGGCCACAGCGCCTCTAAACACATTTGTAAAAGCTGTTCCACTTTCTAAAGTAAAATTTCCAGCTCCATCATTGATATAAAGTTTGCTAACAGGGGAGCTACCGCCTGTAGAAGAACCTGTTAGTAGTACATCTGACCCGTTTTGACCATCGACATCGGCAATCGCAAAAGAGCTGAATCCTAAGGCATCGATAGTTGTAGACATTTCTGTAAAGGTAGCATTTCCACTTACTATCTCATTAGTGTATAGTTTAGTTATGGGGTTACCTGAACTATTGAAGCCTGAAATCAATAAATCATGAGTGTTATCTCCATTCAAATCAGCGAATGCAACATCACTATCTTCCACACCCACAAAAGTGGTACCAGTGAGTTTGGTGAAATCCGCATTTCCATCGTTCAGATAAATTTCAGTTACAGGTGCATTTGACAAGTTTTCATCTCCTGTAATCACTAAGTCTACATCACCATCGCCATCAATGTCAGCGGCATCAACGGCTCCTCTATTTACTGCAGCTAAAACTGCGATATTCGCTGCGTTTACATTGCTGAAATTTCCGTCTCCATCATTGATGTAAAGACTTTTTGTCTGGTTTCCCCCTGCACTTATACCAGTGACTAAAACATCAGGGCCATTTTGTCCATCGAAATCAGCAAAAGTAATAGCACTTTGTGCTACTCCAAAAATAGCGATACTTCCCTCATCGATGAAATTGGCGTTGCCATCATTAGTGTATAGTTTTGCTATGCGATTAGTACCATCAAATCCGGTTATAAGTACATCTTGTGTTCCATTTAAGTCAATATCGGCAAAAGCTACTGATCCTTGTGTTACCCCTACGAAAGGAGTACCGATCTTTTCAGAGTAGTTGCCACTTCCATCATTGATATAAAGTTTGGCTATAGGCTCATCTGCATTATTGCTTCCTGTAACTAAAACATCAAGCCCATTGATACCGTCAACATCTGCATATGCAATCGATCCCTGATCTACTTCAGAAAATACTGGGATAATCTGAGGAGCTGGGGCGGGTGGGAGAACCTGCTTAAAGTTTATTTGAGCCATGGCCGAAATTGAGCTTAAAAGCAACAGTAAAAATAATTTCAGTGTTTTCATATGTTCAATAAATGTAAATTTTAGAATCGTTTAATTTCTTCTTTTTCTACGAAGCGTCTTTTTGCTTCTATAAGTTATACTTTTGTAAGCATGAAGATAAAAAAATATTACCTTATTATATAATTAAAACTTAGGTAAAGTCTTACATGGACGGCTTCTTTGCAAGTAATTAGGTTTTTAGGAGTTGTTTTTCTGTCTTTGATAGTTGCCTTAGCCTAAAAAGTTGAACAGTATTCAATAGATTTAATATATTGCAAAGGAAAGGATTTCACTTAGTTTGATAGAATGATACTCCTTATATAAATAATCGAAGCTTTCTAGCAACTATTTTATATTAGTTAGGAGCAAATTTTTAAGGCATTATGAGGAGGACTTTAAACCTTTCTCACAATATTCAACAAGTAAATCAGTTTATTAAATTTAATTTAGTAGTTTAAATTCTGTTTAATCTAATCTTGAACCTCAAAATATTATGACAAAACTATTATCCTTAAGCATTATTGCACTTATTTCTGTGAGCACTGCATTAGCTCAAGATATTCAATTCTATACCACTGATGAAGGTGATAAACACATCTGGGGAGAATTCCCAATAGACTATCTTAAAGAAGATACTACTTACTCCACTTGGTTTAAGAGTAACTATGATACTTTAAAATTGGAGAAAACAGATTTCGAATGGGCGAAAAATCTCCAAGATAAAGAAGTAGATATTTACTTAGGGACTTGGTGCGGAGATAGTCAAGAATGGGTTCCTCAGTTTTTAAAGCTTTGGGATGAATTGGGATTAAGGCGAGACCAATTAAGGTTTACTGCACTTTATGGTTCAGGAGATGATTATAAACAGGGTCCTAAGCGAGAAGAAAAGGGATTAAATATTCACAGAGTTCCCACTTTCATATTTAAAGAGGGAGGAAAGGAATACGCTCGGATAGTCGAATCTCCCAGTACAGATATGCTAACCGATGTAGCCCAAATTGCCTTAGGCTACCCTTCTGCTCCCAATTATGCAGGAGCCAATTATCTGCTTCAAATATTTGATAGTATGACGATGGAAGAAGTGTATGAAAATATTCAAAGTATATACAGCACGGTATATTATAAGGTAGGGCGTTATGTGGAGTTAAATACGCTAGGACGAGTGCTTTCCACTTCTGATAGAAAAAAAGAGGCGCTATTAGTATTTCAATTTAATACTTACTATTACCCAGGAAATTGGTGGACGCATAAAACTTACGCAGAGCTTTTGACAGAAATGGAGAATTATTCAGAAGCTATTAAAGCGTATGAAAAGGCTATTTCGCTTAATTCTGAAAATGAAGAGCTCAAGGCGGAATTGGATCGATTGCAAAAACTGACGCCTGAAAAAGTAGGGGAAGAAGAAGGAAAAGGAAAGGCTTCGAGTTCTAATTAAATTAAACTAATCCTTTCCAAAGTTCTAGACTTTGGAAAGGATTAGTTTTGCAAAATCTTTGGAATTGCTATCAAAATAATTTCACCAAATTAAAACCCGCAAAAACAGTCAGTAATCCTATTACTACACTCCCTAAAGTATATAGTAAAAACAGCCCAATTTGTCCGTTTTGCAGATAACTGAAATTCTCATATGTAAATGTGGAAAAAGTGGTAAAGCCACCACAAAAGCCCGTTACTAATAGTAGTTTGAAATTTTGAGAAGGATGGTCAACTAAGTAGCCTAGCAGCACACCAATTAGTAAAGAACCCAAAATATTGGCGATAAAAGTACCATACGGGAGAACGCTAGACAGATATTTGTCAGCATATTGAGAGGTGGCGTATCGAGCTATACTTCCCAATCCACCGCCTAATCCGATTAAGAGGATATTTTTAATCATTTTGAGGCAAACTTACGGTTCCATTGTTCTCTATCATAAACTAATTTGCCGGATGCATCCCACTCTTGATTGATGTAGGGTTCGAAATCTTTGGCAAATGGATCACGGCCGTATTGAATTGTCTTTTTTCTTCTTCTTCTTAGGTCATAGTACTCAGCCCATAAACCTACTTTTTCATCAAATCTGTACTCACCTTGTACAGCAACTTGTCCATTTTTGTGAAAGTAAAGATAAGTGCCTTCCTTCTCACCATGTTCAATTGGAATGACCTCTTTTACATGTTCTCTTTTCTCTTCATCATAATAGCTAATTTTGGAATCTATAGGCCAGCCTTTAAAATAGGTGAGCTTATCCATGAGGATACCATTATTATCGTATCTCATCCAGCGACCATGTTTCAAGCCATTCCAGAACATGCCTTTTTCAATGACTTGTTCGTCCTTCATTTTTTCATAAGGCCCGTGTAGAATTCCTGCAAATTTAGGATCTGCATTTTTCGTACTTCTGATTTCTTTCCTTTTGAAATCATACCAGTAAAAGTCTCTCACATAAGGATCTGGACCTACATATTCTTTTTTTAGATAATTGAATAGCTCGCGAGTTACATTATTTCCATACCCTGATAATGTATAGTTTTTACGTACTTTTTTATCGTAATAGAAATTACGTTTTTTCTTTTTCTTTTTTTCTTTATCCTCCTCCTCCTCATCTTCTTCTTCCTCAGTCTGTAAATCAATGGTTACAGGTGCTCCGTCAAGAAATTGAAAAGTTTTTTTAATAGTGTCAGAAGGGGTAGGGATAGTATCTTTTGGTATTTCCTCTTCTTGTGCCACTAAAGACAGAGGCAAACTGATGATTATAATCGTTATGAGTAGGTAATTCTTCATATTGTGCTAAACGAAAACAGCCCGAAGTTATTGAAAATTCCGGGCTGTCTATAATAATTATTAATTTTTCAATTACGAATTACGAATTTGATCTTTCCAATTTGTAATTAATCAATTCCTAATTCGTAATTATTTCTCCATCATCTCAACACTTCTGCTGATGAAGTTAGTTAAATCCTTTCCGTTTAGCATATTTTGTGAAAGTAGCGCCAAATCATAATTCTGCTTTGCAATATTCTTTTGCGCTTCTTCGCTCTCCGCTTTCAATATTTTTGAAGCCATTTTATGATTAGCATTAATGGTTAGATTATACTGATCAGGCATTCCTCCCATGAAAGCCATGCCGCCACCGCCAGTTTGTTGCATATCTTTCATTCTGCGCATAAATTCTGGCATAGTCAGAGAAACAGGCAATTCATCAGGTGATAGCGCTTCAACAGCAACCGTCATAGATGAATTATTGATAGCATTTTCAAAAACTGTTTTCAGTTTCTCTTTTTCTTCATCGGATAATACGCTTTCTGCTTTCTCGTCCTTATCTATCAATTTGTCTACAATATCAGCATCTACTCGCTTCATATTGGTTTTTTCCAATTTCTGCTCTAACTGATTGATGAAATGGCTGTCAATAGGACTGTCCAATAGCACCACATCATAGCCCTTTTTCTGAGCCGAAGTAATATAAGCATCTTGCTTATCAGGATTAGTAGCATATAGAATAGTTACGTTTCCGTCCTTATCAGTCTGATTTCCAGCAATGTTTTCCTTATATTCATCTAAAGTGAAAAGCTTATTTTGCTCGATGCTTTTCAATAGACAGAATTTTTTTGCTTTATCATAGAACTTGTCATCGCTCATCATACCGTACTTCACGAAAAGTCCAACGCTATCCCATTTTTCTTCAAAGGACTTTCTATCATTTTTATAAAGCTCGGCCAGCTTGTCTGCTACTTTTTTGGTAATGTGATTATTGATTTTCTTCACATTGCTGTCAGCCTGCAAGTAACTTCTCGATACATTCAATGGAATGTCAGGAGAATCAATTACTCCGTGCATCAACATCAAGAATTCCGGCACTACATCTTTCACTTCATCTGTTATGAAGACTTGACGAGAATATAGCTGAATTTTATTCTTCTGAATATCAAAATCATTCTTGATTTTAGGGAAATACAGAATACCGGTCAAATTAAAAGGGTAATCTACATTTAAGTGAATCCAAAATAATGGATCCTCACTAAATGGGTAAAGTTCTTTGTAGAATTCAATGTATTCCTCATCCTTAATTTCAGTGGGCGCTTTAGTCCAAAGAGGAGTCGTATTATTGATAACCTTTGGTTTGGTTATTTTTTTCTCTTTTGCATCATCTCCTTCTCCTTCTTTAATAGTTTCTTCTTTTTCACCGAAAATGATAGGAACAGGCAGGAACTTACAGTATTTGGTTAAGATTTCATTAACTCTGTGCTCTTCTAAAAATTCTTCTGAATCCTTATTGATGTGCAGAATGATTTCTGTCCCTCTTTTCTTTTTCTTTCCTTCTTTAAGTTCGAATTCAGTACTGCCATCACAAATCCAATTTGCAGGAGTAGCATCTTTTTCTCTCGAAAGGGAATTTATCTCTACCTTATCGGCTACCATGAAGGCAGAGTAGAAACCTAAACCAAAATGGCCGATTATTCCCGATCCTTCTCCTTTTTCCTTATATTTTTCTACGAATTCAGTGGCTCCGGAGAAAGCGATCTGGTTAATATATTTTTTAATTTCTTCACCTGTCATCCCGATTCCTTTATCGATGACATGTAACGTTTTTTTCTTTTTGTCGATTTTGATTTCGATGCTTAAATCGCCCAAATCACCATCATATTCGCCTAATGTTCCAAGGCTTTTGATTTTTTGGGTGGCATCTACTGCATTGGAAACCAACTCACGAAGGAATACTTCATGGTCAGAGTATAAAAATTTCTTGATTATTGGGAAAATATTTTCCGAATGGATCGAAATACTACCTTTCTCTTGCATTTTATTTACTATTTTGATTTAATCAATTCCCTAGTATCAATTCCTATTCCATTTATCTTTTATTATTCTTTTGCTGTCAGCTTGGCAGTAAAAAAATCTCTAAATTGCATAGACTGAAAAAATATCATACAATGAAGAAGCTAAGCCTAATTTTATCTACCATTTTTTGCATTCTTTTGTTTAATGCTTGTGAAGTTTTACAACAAGTTGCAAAAGACTATGATTTGGATAGCAGTCAGTCAGGGAAGTTGACCGAACGAGAAGTCATTAAAGGTTTAAAGTCTGCTTTGGAAGTGGGGACTAAAGCTGGAGTGGATCAATTAGCTACAACCAATGGCTTCTTAAAGGATGAAGCAGTAAAAATATTTCTGCCTGCTGAACTAGAGTCTGCTATTTTACAACTGAAATCTACCACTGCCGGCAAAAAAATTTATGATGAATTGATAAAAAGTATTGAAGCAGATATGATAGTGAGTTTGAATCGGGCAGCTGAAAAAGCGGTCGTTAAGGCTAAGCCTATTTTCGTGAATGCTATTAGTAGCATGACGGTTCAAGATGGCTTTACTATTCTAAAAGGCAGTGATAATGCTGCTACAAATTATTTGCGAAACAACACTTTCAACCAATTAGTAACTGCTTTTAAGCCCGATATTAAAGATGTTTTGGATGATCCCATCGTATATGATAAAAGTAGCGAGCAGCTATACAGTATATTTGTTAAGACCTACAATGAAGTAGAAAGAAAAGATCTTATTAATGTATTAAAGCTGAGCCCCATAAAAGAAAAGGATTTGGCTAGTTTTGTGACTGAGCGCGCTTTGGATGGAATGTTTCAAAAAGTTGCTTTGAAAGAAAAAGATATCAGAGAAAACCCTGCAGCAAGGATAAATGATATTCTGAAAAAGGTATTTGCTCAACAATAATTTATAAATTTGCGCATATTTTGAATGGATTTAGAGGTATTAGATCCTTGACGATATTTTAATATGAATGTAAAGCAGATTTCAAGTTTAGCTATTTTAATTTCCAGTTTTCTGATCCTTTCTTCTGCGCATTTAAAAGCACAGGATTATGGATTAAAAACCGGCTTAGTGATTTCCACTGTAAATGGGCAAGGAAATACCAACTTAAAACCGGGCGCTCAATTAGGTGTCTATAAAAATTTCGGGGCTACGGAAAAGCTTTTTGTTCAGATGGAGGCATTAGTTACTCAAAAAGGTTCATGGAATTGGGATAGTGAAAATGTAAATAATATCAATCTTTATTATTTTGACTTTGCTATTATGTTTGGGATTTTATTGGATGAAAAATTCACAATAAATCTAGGGATTCAGCCTTCTATCTTTTTAGGAGGGAGTTATCACTATTCTGTAGATGATCAAAAGATAAAGGAAAACTTGGGAGGTACGGTAAGTGCGATGGATTACGCAACACTTTTCGGTCTTGAATATGACTTAAGTGATGATTTTACAATAGGGGGGCGATTTAATTACAGCTTTGTTCCATTACAATCCTATGATAATATTTTTGCAGATAATGGGGAGCTTCCTTATTCTATGGTAGTGCAATTATATGGTAAAGTCAAAATGGATAAACTGTTGAATATAATCAAGAAGTAATAGGAAGAGGCCAGTTACTGCACTAACTCATCATTTTCCCATTCTCCCTTCAATTTCACATTACCGTCTTTATCATATAGAGTGCCCTGACCATTCCTTTTATCATTTTTCCATTGCCCTTCATATTTTTCTCCTGTATTCCAATAGTAGGTACCTGTTCCTTCTCTCTTATCATTTTGATATTGACCTACATATTTATGGCCATCAACCCATTTATAAGTGCCTTTCCCATGCTTCATATTGTTTTTCCAATCTCCATCATAAACACTATTGGAGCTGTAATGACCAACTCCTTCACCATTGGCTTTCCCGAATTGCACTTCTCCAAAGTAAGAGATTTTGGTTCCATTTGCGTTATAAAAAGTTAAACGGCCAAGGTCTGCCTTATTTTGAAGCTTCTGCTCTTTTTGTCGGATTTCTTTATTGAGTGAAGCTATTTTATTATTTAATTCATTGCTAATTGAATCAATTTTATCTTGGTAAGTAGCTTCTATTTCAACTGTTTTCTTATCCAGTTCACGCTGCATATTGGACAACTGTGAACTGCTCATACTTTGCGTGCTATCTAGTTCCGATCTTAAATAATTAAATTTGGCGATAGTTTCTTTCCGGCTTTTTAAAAAGGTATTATTATCTATCGAATCTGCTATGCTGAGGTAAATATCCATGGCATCTTCATACCGCCCAGCGATAAATAGCTCATCAGCATTAGATTTTTGACGGTATAAAACTCTTTGCTGCTCTAAATTGTGAAGTTGTTCCGTTTTGTTTTGGGCTTCTAACTTGAAATCGTTTTTCTTTTCAGTAATTAAGAAGATAGCTATTAAGCAACCTACAATTATAACAGGAGCGACATAAAGCACTATTTTTTGTAATTTGTTCATCTTAAGTTAATCTGAGAATTTAATGGTCGGTATTTTTTGCTCTTCTTTTCTGAAATCTAATGAGATATAAGTACTTAGTCTAATGATCAATCTCCTTCTGTATAAAGTTGGATCATTGAGATTTTGTCCTGTAGTATACATAAGTCCCATAGAACTGGAAACCCTTGGACTAGCAATATACCCAAGATTTCCATACAATCTTAAGTCTTCGACAAAACTTCCGACAACGCTTTTTCCACTTTGCATGATTAATTCTACACTAGGAGAGAAGTAAAAAGTTCCTGGCTTTAATTTGTCGCCATTGATTGGTATCTTCATATAGAAATTGTAACGCCACCGGTTGCCAAATTTGAATTCATCCTTTGCAGCTAAGCTCCCTCTTTTCCATCTGTGTTCTATCCTTATTCTATTATATAACATAAACCTTGGGAAAGGCAATACAAAAAGGTATTGATGCCAGATTCTTGGCTCTATATAAATAGGGTCATAATCGCTATTGCCAGGCTGTGGAGTAAAATTTAGTCTTAAGACTCCTCCTACTGTAAAATTGAAGTTGGGAGAAACAACATAATTTAGTCCGTGACGATTGTATATTTGTGCCATTCTATCGACAAATGGGGTTGTATTGGTGCTTCCAACTCTCCTGTAATGCATTTCTCCAGCCCAATATAGTTTCTCAGCTATTCTGAATTTATTATAAGAACTGAGCCAGAGATTGGTGCTTAGATCTTCAAATTCCGGTTCCAGTTCCTGAGCGGAAAGGTGAAAGCAACTGCTGAAAAGAATGATAAGTAAAAAATTTCTCATTTCCATTAAAAGCTTAATTCCATTTCTAGTACTTCAGAGGCTTTTGCAGGGGTTTTTGCCCTTTTTACCTTTCTTTCCATTCTGTTAGTATTTTCTTCATTCAGCACATTTATCATCTCCTCATATAATATTTTGAAGTTCGCTTGGTAGGCAGCCATATTATCACAAGTCAAACGCTGCATATTTTGAAATATACCCGGTAGAAGTAGTTTGTTGAATGCTTTATAAATAGATGGTTTCGATTTTTCTTCCATATTGGTGAAAGTGTAAGGATTAAATACCTCCTTGGTATAGGCTTCGTTTATTTTGTAAATGCTCTCAGGTGCTTTATTTATGGTGTAGATCAATTCTTCAGTCCTATTAAAACAATTAATAAGTGGCTCGATTGCCCTTATTTTCTCTTCACTTGTTGGAAGGTTTGAATACATTGCGAGCTCTGCATCTGCAAATTTAATGATAGCTTCAGTAACATCGATGCCTGCAAAGTTATCGTGTTCGCCTGTAATTAGGGAATCTGCCAAGTGCTTAGTGTTTTCATATTTTGCGAGCATCGCGTTTTCTAATGCTACTAATTTTTCTTCTTCTTGAAATTCCTCCAAGAATTGCTGCAAATTTTCTTCAATAAGTTTCAATTCTATTCCTAGTGATTCCATTAAAGTTGCCAGCTTAGATAGATTACTTTGCTTGGCAGAAAAATTTAAGTCAGCTTTAATTTCATAACTCCGAGACAATGAATCACTCTTAAAAACTTTATTTATAGCTGTTTCGTCATAAAGGTCAATTTTATACTGAATTAGTTGATTTCTGTTGAAAAACTTAAGTTGGTCATCATCATAAAGAGACAGAATATCATATGTTGGGGCTAAAAAGTAATCTTTAATATCTTCTAGTACATTCTTGAATTGTGAAACTTTGCAGGTAGATACACTTGCGATATTGAACTGGGGATTGTTTAATATCAGTTTCGTTTGTTGTAGGTTTTCTTCATACTGTAGTCGAATTTTCTGCAGTAAATCCTGTTCTATTGTATCTAATTCAGCTGCTTTTAAAATGGTAACAATAGCTGGTTTTATGTTGTTTTTTAGGATAGGAGAGAAGGTCTTATCTACTAATTCCAAATTGTCTAGTAAAATAAAGTACAAATCGCTGATTCCATCCTCTTCTTTAAATGTTAAATGCAGTTCTTCGTTCGAAATTCTGGCCTTTAATTCAATAATTTCAAGGAAATCCTGATCTAGAAGAATCTTTTTTTCAGATAAGCTATTATTGCCAGGGTCATCAAAGTTAATCTGTTGAATTTCTTGATTTCTAATTAACCTTTTAGCCACCAGCACATTTTCTTTAAATACCCATTCTTTTAGCAATATTTTCTGATTAGCTTTATTTAATCTGTAAAAAGACCACACACCAGAGGCTTTTTCATTACCATCTAATTCTCCTTCCAAAATATCATTTTGAAATTGTAATTGGAATTCACCATCCGCCTTGTCGTCCTTGAAATTGATGGTAGCTACAAAAGTGGTGTCTTTAATTTTTGAATCTCTTATTTGCCAATCATACAGTTTCCAATCTCCGATCTTTTTTCCTGCCATGAATTTGCCTGTGGCCATAAATTCATTTCCGTTAACCTTATAAGAATAGGTATAATCGTTATAGTAGCCAGATCCAGAGGGAGCAAAAGAACCTTTTTTAAGTTGCCAATTTTCATCAGCCCTATTTTCTATAAAAAAGCCTTCAACTGACAAATATTCATAAATATCTTCTTGATTTTCAAATTGCTGGTTCAGCTCAAATTCACCATTGTATATAGTATCTCCTTGGCTTAGGTAAAATTCGTATTTGGCTAAAAAGTTTTTTCCATTGCTTACATAAATACTATCGTAAGTTTGGGTGTTTTGCGCAGATCCCTCAGGAGTGAATAGCCAAAGCGTTATTAGCAAAATTAAGACAGGTCTTTTGATTGTCCTCATAAATAGTAATGATATTACCTTCAAATGTAATAATTATTTTGATTAGCCCTAAAAGACTGATTTAACTTTCTAAATACTCCATAAATTATGATTCATAGGGCCGGTAAATCTTTAAATATGTTAGACTTTTTGATAGTTTACAGTCTTCTACTTAATCAGTGCTTCTTGCTTTTTGACAATAGCACTAATCAAAACCATATCAAATTAAAATCGGGATTATCTCAATCGATCCATTGAACGTACCAATCTTTCATCTTTTCGAATAAATCGAACGGCAAGAGAATTAAATACTAAAGCAATAGCTGGTAAGAATAAACCATAACTATAGGAACCTTGTATTCCAGGTAAAATATTACCATCTGCTTGGGTAGACCAGTATGCAGAGAGCCCTAATGCCGTACCAATTAAGAGAGAATTAAGAGTGGATAACATGATCTGTCGCATTCTCTTTTTGTACATTCCAATAGCTATGAAGGCAACGCAAACAGACAAGAGCCCTAATATTCCAGGTATTGCATATGGCATAAATTCATTTTTAACGCCTTCCTCAGGAGAAGTGACAGTTTCTAGATAAAAAGCTGTTAAAGTATACGAAGCGCCTAAGTTAGTGTCTACTTTTTGCCATAGAGGAGCAAATAGGAATACCAACATGTTCAATCCTACAATTAATAAAAATACAGTTTGAATTCTTTGAATCATCGAAAAGTGCTTTTATGTATTTTGCAAATATACAGTAAAAATTAGTTGGGGTAAATGGAAGGCCGATAAAAATACGCTTTGCTAAATAAATCTTTGCAAAATAATGGGTATGGATTATTTTGTAGTCACTAATCGGACTGTGGCGCAGTTCGGTAACGCACTTGCATGTGGTGCAAGTGGTCATGGGTTCGAATCTCTGCACTCCGCATAATTCATATCAGCTATCTTTCAAGTTCATCTACTGCCTTTTTTACTAATCGATTTGCACAGGTAGCATAAATAAGTTAATTTAAACGGCCTATAAGCTCAATGAGTATACAAAGGTATAATAATCTGCTAATGCTGGCGGATATGTGTAATGTAAGTGCATTTAATCGCCTAAGTACCTTCACACTTAAAATAACATCAGCAATAAGTTCATTATATCGCGATCAGCGCTTTGTAACATCTGTTACTATCCTATTCGCTGAAAGTCCGTTACTTAGCATTGTGATTCAAAAAAGAAGATACAAATGAAAAATTCAAATAAAACAATTATTGACGTACGGTCAGAAGGGGAGTTCGTAATGGGACATGCAGAGGGAGCCCTGAATATCCCTTTAAATGAAATTGATGGAAGATTAGATGAAATTAGCGAAATTGAAGGTGAAATCATTCTATGCTGTGCATCCGGTAACAGAAGTGGAATGGCACAACAAATTTTGGAATCCAAAGGAATAAACTGTCACAACGGAGGTTCGTGGTTTGCAGCTGAAAACTATGCATTAGCACTATGAGTTTCCTGAGAAAATTATTCGGCTTAGGGCCGGCAGTTGATATGAAAGCATTGGTAGAAGAAGGTGCTGTTATTGTCGATGTCAGAACTAAAGGAGAATTTCAACAGGGTCATATTAAAAATGCTCTGAATATTCCGGTTGATAGCATTTCTTCAAATCTATCCAAATTGAAGAATAAAGATAAAACCATCATTACTTGTTGTGCTTCTGGAATGAGAAGTGGAACAGCCAAAGGCATTTTAAAATCTAAAGGATACGAAAATGTATACAATGGTGGTGCGTGGACATCTCTCAATCGCAAAATAGCATGATTAAGACCATCATACATACACCGTGGGGATTTATGCGCTGGCTTCGTTTAGCGATTGGTCTCTATTTGGTTTTGGTCGGTATTACGGAGTTAGAAATTTTCGCTGGTTCAGTAGGAGCATTATTTACCTTTTTAGCTTTGCTTAATCAAGGCTGTGGAGGTGGATCATGTGCTAATGGGAATTGTGATATTCCGAAAAAATAGAATGAGTTTAAAGCCGGTTAAAGCCGGCTTTTTTTTATTTAAAATTAACAAATGAAGGAGTTTTGGAATGAAAGATATGCGAAACAGGAGTTCATTTATGGTACAGAACCCAATGAATTTCTTCGTGAAGAATTAGAAAACTTACCAATAGGCAAAATCATCTTACCCTGCGATGGTGAAGGAAGAAATGCAGTTTTTGCGGCCAAACTAGGTTGGGAAGTAAATGCCTTTGATTTCAGCCCTTCTGCCAAAGTAAAAGCGAATAAATTAGCTCAAAAAGAAGCAGTTAGGCCTAATTTTGAAATAGCCGATATCCACGAAAAGGATTATAAAGAAAATTCAGCAGATGTGGTGGCTTTAATTTATGCCCATTTTCCAGAAGCGTTAAGGAAAATTGCGCACCAAAAGGCAGTTAAATGGTTAAAACCAGGTGGGAAATTGATATTAGAAGCCTTTAATCCAAAGCAAATGGAAAATACATCAGGTGGGCCGAAAAATATTGAGATGCTTTATACTGAAGAAATGCTCCGAGAAGATTTTAAAGAGTTGAAAATTGAAAATCTGGAAAGTCTAGAAATTAATTTATCAGAAGGTGCATTTCACAAAGGCAAAGCTGAAGTAATCAGACTTATTGCAACAAAAATAGGATGACTTTTAAATAGCTTTTAAAGTAATGATGCTAGGTACTTTAAGAAATCGGGAACAGAATCTATTTTTATACATAGATAAAATCTATATAGTTATTTATAAAATCATCTGAATCGATTGTATGTACATCTAATTAATAGCGTATCATTGCATCAAGTTTAATTTTTTAACCACATATATATGAAAAAACTAATTCCAATACTCCTATTATTTATCACGGGGATCATGTTTACAGCATGCCAAAATGGTGAAGAGAAGACTGCAGAGGCAGATGCTTACTCCGGTGCGACCAAGAAAAGCCCATCTGCAATGAAAGCTAGTCAATTGAATGACTGGTGGCCGAACAGATTAGATTTGAGCATTTTAAGACAGAATTCTGAAATGTCAACTCCTATGAACAAGGATTATGACTATAAAAAAGCTTTCGCAAGTCTAGATTATTATGCACTTAAAGCTGATATCGCAAAAACTTTAAAGGATTCAAAAGAATGGTGGCCGGCAGATTACGGGCACTATGGACCTTTCATGATTCGTATGGCTTGGCATAGTGCAGGTACTTACAGAACAGGTGACGGAAGAGGAGGTTCTCGTTCCGGACAGCAGAGATTTGCTCCCTTGAATAGCTGGCCAGACAATGGTAATCTTGATAAAGCCAGAAGATTGATGTGGCCAGTAAAGCAGAAATATGGTAATAAAATTTCATGGGCGGATTTGATGATTTTAACAGGAAATGTTGCGCTAGAAGATATGGGCTTTAAAACTATTGGATTTGCCGGTGGTAGAGAAGATGTTTACGAGCCAGAATTAGATGTATACTGGGGTTCTGAAGAGAAATGGTTAAGCGATGAGGAGCGTTATTCGGGAGACAGAGATTTAGAAGATCCTTTAGCAGCAGTTCAAATGGGATTGATTTATGTTAATCCTGAGGGACCGAACGGAAATCCTGATCCAATAGCAGCTGCACACGATATCAGAGAAACTTTTGGTAGAATGGGAATGAACGATGAAGAAACAGTTGCTCTCATAGCAGGTGGACATACGTTAGGAAAAGCTCATGGTGCCGGACCAGCGGATAATGTAGGTGCTGCACCAGCTGCTGCAGATATGGAAGAGCAAGGCTTTGGTTGGAAAAGCTCTTATAAATCAGGAAAAGGCAAAGATGCGATTACTTCTGGTTTAGAAGTAACTTGGACCAATACTCCTGCAAAATGGAGTCATGGTTATTTAATGAGTTTGTTTGAAAATGAGTGGGAGTTAACGAAAAGTCCGGCAGGTGCTCATCAATGGGTGGCTAAAGATCCTAAAGTAATGGTTCCAGATGCTTTTGATTCAACTAAAAAGCTGAAGCCGACTATGTTTACAACAGATTTATCACTAAGAGAAGATCCTGCTTATGCTAAAATATCTCGTAAATTCTTAGAAAACCCTGCTTTGTTCAATGATGCATTTGCAAAAGCGTGGTTTAAATTGACGCACAGAGATATGGGTCCTAATACCACCTATTTGGGGCCTGAATATCCTAAAGAAGATTTTGTTTGGCAAGATCCAATTCCTGCAGTTGATCATCCTTTGGTGAATACCAATGATATCAAAAAATTGAAAACTCAGATTTTAAATTCTGATTTGTCCATTAGCGAAATGGTGTCTACTGCCTGGGCCTCAGCTTCAACTTATCGTCATTCCGATAGAAGAGGAGGAGCAAATGGAGCTCATATTCAATTAGCGCCTATGAAGGACTGGGAAGTTAATAACCCTGCACAACTTCAAAAAGTAATGGGTACTTTGAAAGGTATTCAGAATGAATTTCATAAATCTTCTGGTGCCAAAAAAGTATCAATGGCTGATATGATCGTATTAGCAGGTGCGGCAGGAGTAGAGCAAGCAGCTAAGAATGCAGGCTACACTGTTAAAGTGCCGTTTACTCCAGGTAGAATGGATGCTAAGCAAGAGCAAGTAGATATTGAATCTATGAACTTATTAGAGCCAATGGCTGATGGTTTTAGGAATTATTTAAAAACCAGATACTCTGTTTCCACTGAGGAATTATTAATAGACAAAGCGCAACTTTTAACCTTGACTCCACCAGAAATGACTGTTTTAGTAGGTGGTATGAGAGCCTTAGGAGCTAACTTTGATGGTTCTCAACATGGTATTTTTACTGATAATAAAGAACAATTAAGCAATGATTTCTTTGTCAATTTGTTAGATATGAGCACAGAATGGGAAGCAACTGATGATACCAAAGAACAATTTATCGGAAAGGATCGAAGTTCAGGCGAGCAAAAATACACCGCAACAAGAGCGGATTTAGTTTTTGGTTCTCACTCTGAATTGAGAGCTCTTGCGGAGGTTTATGCGCAGGCAGATTCTGAGGAAATGTTTGTGAATGATTTTGTGGCCGCTTGGGATAAAATTATGAAGTTAGATAGATTTGATTTAGTTTATCAGTAGATTTCTTATCTTAAGTCTGACTACTATAGGCCGAACTCTTCAGTTCGGCCTTTCTTATATTAGCGCCTTTTTTAAATAAAATGTTGTAGCAACTATGCAAAATACTGTCATCATAGCCTCCAAAAATCCTGTAAAAATAGAAGCCACTAAAGCTGGATTTCAAAGAATGCTGAAGAAAAAAGATCTTATTTTTGAAGGCGTATCAGTTCCTTCCAATGTCAGTGACCAACCTATGACACATGAGGAAACTAGAAAAGGGGCCTCCAATAGATCAGAAAATGCGAAATCAAAATTTCCGAATGCTGATTTTTGGGTAGGGATTGAAGGGGGCGTTCATCAAGATGAGTTCGGGATGCAGGCCTTTGCTTGGATTGTAGTGCAGTCAAATATTAAAAAAAGCCAAGCGCAAACCGCTGTCTTTTATATACCTGAACCTATAGCTAAAATGGTCACGGAGGGAATTGAATTAGGAGAGGCAGATGATATCTATTTTGGTCGATCAAATTCGAAGCAAAAAGATGGAGCTGTTGGAATACTCACCCATGGAGAGATCGACAGAAAAGCTTACTATGAGCATGCCATGGTAATGGCTTTGATTCCTTTCTTAAAGTATTCTTGATATTTATCATACTTTTCAATTCCTGCAGTAACATTTGTTACGCCTTTAAGATGCAGAAGCCTCTACTTTTGTTAAAAATTTAATTTATATTATGACATTGATAGAGATAATAGGATTTTTTAGTGCAGCCATTATTGGCATTTCTTTAGGACTCATAGGGGGTGGAGGTTCCATCTTAACGGTTCCTGTTTTGGTTTATTTACTAGGAATTAATCCAGTGACCGCTACAGCATATTCTTTATTTATAGTGGGTTTTAGTTCCTTGGTTGGAGGCTTGAGCTATGCTAAGAAAGGACTTGTTAATTATAAAACAGGAATTGTCTTTACTATTCCGGCTTTCATTTCAGTCTATCTTACTCGATTGCTTTTGGTTCCTGCTTTACCAGATACTTGGTTTACAATAGCAGGTTTAGAGATTACTAAGTCCATTGGGATCATGGTGATTTTCGCTATTTTGATGATTGCAGCCTCTTATTCAATGATTAAAGGCAAGAAAAAGATAAAAGAAGCAGCAGAAGAGGTTGATACTGTTCAAAAATTTAATTATCCCTTAATTATTATAGAAGGTATAGTGGTAGGTGCTTTAACTGGCTTGGTAGGAGCTGGTGGTGGCTTTTTAATCATTCCTGCATTGGTGGTCTTAGCTAAGCTTCCAATGAAAGAGGCAGTTGGGACTTCTTTACTGATTATTGCTGCAAAATCACTTATAGGTTTCATTGGTGATATTCAATCTGGCGGTGATATAGACTGGATGTTTTTGATCATATTTACTGTTATAGCCGGAGCTGGTATTTTTATTGGTACTTACTTATCTAATTTAATTGATGGCCAGAAATTGAAGAAAGGCTTTGGGTGGTTCGTACTTATTATGGGGTCTGTCATGATTGTAAAAGAATTATTCCTGTAAGCTGCTAACAGATTATTTGTTTTGAGGAGGGCTTTCGAGCCCTTTTTCATTTAATCAATGTTTGATTTTGTGAGTTTAATGGTTTAGCTAGCAGGCTTGTTTCGCAATTTCTTCTGTAACCAATGTTACTATCCTTATCACTGCTTTTCCCGTAAAAAATGATAAGAAGTAAAAAACGAAATAATATGAATATTAAACATTTTTATGATAAAGCATTAGCGCAAGGATCTTTCGCGATTGAAAGTGAAGGTCAGGTAGCGCTAGTAGATCCATCGAGAGATATTCAACAATATGTAGATTTTGCCAAACAGCATGATGCAGAGATTATAGCAGTTTTTGAAACTCATCCGCATGCAGATTTTATTAGTAGTCACTTAGAGATCCAAAAGAAATTTGGGGCGGTTATTTATGTAAATGAAAAGGTAGGAGTTAGTTATGACTACATGCATATGGGGCACGGTGACGAGGTGAAAATTGGTGCAGCGACAGTAAAAGCCTTATTCACACCAGGTCACTCTCCAGATCATAATTCATATTTGTTGCTTGATTCAAAAGGAAACCAAAAGGCAGTATTTACGGGAGATTCCCTCTTTGTTGGTGATGTTGGTAGACCTGACCTTAGAGAAGGAGCAGGAAATATTCAAGTGAGTAGGAAGGACTTGGCAGGTATGATGTACGACACTGTACATGACGTCTTTTCTGAATTATCTGATGATACGATTGTCTATCCTGCTCATGGTGCTGGCTCCCTTTGTGGCAAAAATATGAGCAGTGAATTAAGTAGTACTATAGCAAATGAGAAAGCCAATAACTGGGCATTTCAAATCAAAGATAAAGATAAGTTCGTAGATGCATTTTTAGAAGGTCAGTCATTCATTCCTAAGTATTTTCCGAATAGTGTGGAGGTCAATAGAAAAGGCGCTGCCGAGCTAGAAAAATCTGTTAAAAATGCTACTAGAAAAGAGGCAGTTGAGATTCCAAAGGGGTCAATCATTATTGATGCAAGACTCAAGGAGGTTTTTAAGAAAGGACATCTGAAAGGGGCCATTAATATTCAAAATCAAGAGGGTGATAAATTTGAAACATGGTTGGGCTCAATAGTGGGACCAGAAGAGAAATATTATGTAGTGGCTGAAAATCAAGATGACTTAGATTTTGCCATTTATAGAGCAGCCAAAATTGGCTACGAATCTAATTTAGAAGCAGGAGTTGTTAATCCGCAAGGTGAAGTAGTAACAGATGCTTTGGTACCACTGGATGATTTTAAAAAGAATCCTGATGCATACACTATTATTGATATTAGAAATAAATCAGAAGTAGAAGATGGGAAATTCTTTAATTCAGCAAAAAATATCCCGTTACCCGAATTAAGGGAAAGAGCTAATGAAATTGATACGCAGAAACCTGTGATTGTACACTGTGCGGGTGGCTATAGGTCTGCTGCCGGATTTAGTATTGTGAAAAGTATTTTGCCAAATGCAAAGGTGTATGATTTAAGTGATGCAGTAGAGCAGTTTAAATAATAAGTACTAAATAGTAATTATGCTTTCTATTGCTCTAATAGGGATATGGATTCCACCTTTTAACATCAGGTGGTTTTCACCTACTCCCCAAACTGTAGTTTCTACCTCGCCCTTCGATCCATCCTGCAGGTGGAAAATTATTTTAACTTTATTTTTCAATAAGTTTCCTAAAGATTGAGCACGAATCAATTCCGACATTAGATGATGTTTTTGATCTAGATCGCTAATTACCTCCTTAAGTGTAAAATGTACATGAGCTAGATCTTCCTTTTTTAAAATTTGCGTTCCCATTTTATTTACTTTTAGCTAGTGTAAACGGATATGTGGGGAATGCGGCTGTAAATACTTAAGTAATTAAATATTGAAATTTTAAATGATATTCATTAGGAATTTTGATGATTTTAAAATCAATAAAGATGTTTTATAACTAGAATCTATTTCAAACGGTCTTTTCTTTGAGCTCACCACTTCTATAGGCCTCTAATAATTCCTTTAAATCATCGATGCGCTCCTTTATAATTTGTCCATCATCCACATCCCTTATTCGTTGTTTGGTCTCAGATTGGTCAAGAAAAACCTCACTGTAAGCTACATCTTTCTCTTCAGCAATAGCCACTTTTTGACTATCGAAAGCCTCATGTGCGATTAATTGCCGTCCGTAGCAATTATGCATCAATGTAAAGCCAGCTATTCCAGTTTGATCTTGATAGGCTTTGGAAAAACCACCGTCAATTACAACCAATCTACCCGCTCCTTTAATAGGACTTTCACCTTCTTTTACTGACACTGGTACATGTCCGTTTAGAATTACGGCATCGGGTCCTAATCCAAACTCCTCCAAAATCATTTTGCAAGTTTCTGCATTATCACGATAAGTATAGTAATAGTTCTTTTGCTCTTTTTGTATACTTCTATCATCGATAAAATAGCGTTCAAATGTGGCCATTTTATGCTTTCCAAAAATCGGAGAATCAGGCCCTGCCCATAGGTACCATAAAATATCCACTCCCTTCTTCTTTTCTTCAGATGAATCTCTGGCCGAAAAAGCCAATTTTACTTGCTTATCGAAATAGTCCATCAATTCCTTTCCTTTATACACTTGATGGTCTATTCGTACTTCTTTCAATAATCCATTGGAATTTAAAGGGATACACCCGTGATATAATAGGTTCTTATTGGTGACTTTATACATTGCACCTTTTTCGAACAGAAAGTTGGCATGCGCTTGAAGTTTTGTGCTTTTTTGAAAAGATTCAACCAATAGGTCCATCAAAAACCTCTCTTCAGGATGTAATTTTGTTAAATATCCATTTTCTAAAGTTGGAAAGTAATGGTCTTTTAAAGGGTAGGTTTTGCCTTCAATTTGAACATGGCCATTTTTCAGATCTATTTCAGACATAAAAAGCCGATCATTCATTCCAAATTCAGGTCTCCGTTTTACTAATTGGTGCTCCAATTTAAACTGGATGATAGAAATGGCTTTGTGCATCAATCGGTTCAACCATTCTTCAGAACTACTGTGTATCTCATCAGGCGCTACCTTCGGATTAAAAATAATACTGTCATCATTTTTATAATACTCTAAAGCAAAAGAGGCCAAAGGCATTAGGTTTATTCCATATCCTCTTTCTAAGGTATTAGTGTTGGCATAACGCAGAGATAGTCGAAGTACATTGGCAATACAAGTTTCTGATCCGCAAGCTGCGCCCATCCATACAATATCATGATTCCCCCATTGGAAATCGACCGAATAGTGGTTCATCAGTTCGTCCATGATGATTTCTGCACCTGGCCCTCTATCATAAACATCCCCTATAATATGCACTTTGTGGATAGCCAATTTTTGAATAAAAAATGAAAGTTGAATGATTAAATTGTCCGATTGTTCTATCTCAATTATACTGTTGATCAAATGCTCATAATAATCATTCTCTTCACCTAAATCTCTTTCCGCAACCAATTCGGTGATGATTTCATTGAAGCCGCTAGGTAGTAGACTTTGTAGCTTTTTACTGGCATAAATAGAAGCGAAACCTCTTGTAAGCTGGATTAATCTGAAAATTGTCTTTCTATAAAATTCTTTAATATTTTCAGAATCTTTTTTTATTAATTCTAGCTTTTCCTTCGGGTAATAAATGAGGGTTGCTAACTGGGCTATGTCCTTTTCAGAAAGCTCTTCAGTAAAAAGATCCTTTATTTTTTGCTTAATTACTCCAGAACCATTTCGCATTACATGTTGAAATGCTTCGTGTTCTCCATGAACATCACTTATAAATATCTCAGCTCCTTTAGTCAAATTCAAGATCGAACTTAAAGAAACGATTTTTGTAGAAACAGTTAATTGATTGGGATACTTTTCAGAAAGGAGTTTGAGATATTTTTTGTCCAATGACATTAGTTATAGCTAATTGCTTTATTTGAAGATACGGTTTCTATCATAACTAACCAATCATTTTATCCAAACTGTTTTTCTTAACCGATTACCTTATTGGTTGAACCACTAGAAGGAAAATTCTCACAACTTTAGAAATAATTTAACCGAGTTAAAACTTTTTCTTCATACCCTTCATCCTAAATTTAAATAAGTCATAAATTGAACTGAACAAGATGTATGCGGTGCAAAAAGAAGATTTAATATCACAAGCTCAAACAGGAGACACTTACGCTCAAGGCGAACTCGTGAGGGAGTGGTATCCGCGTATCTATAATTATGCCTTTAAATATTTTGGTGATGCTGATTTGGCCTCGGAGGCAGCTCAACAGACATTCATTGCCATGCATCATAAGATTGGGCAATTAAAAGAGTGTAACAAATTTAAATCGTGGATTTATACTATCGTTACCAACATTTGTAGACAGGAAAGTAGAAAAGGAAAAAGACATAAGTGGTTAAGTTTTGACCAACTATTGCCTAAACAGGAGGAAGAAAGTAGTCCTGCTTGGGAAATTTCAAAACAGGGAGAAAGTAATCCTGAACAAACTTATTTGCAGGGAGAATTGGGAGAGATTTTGACAAAATGCTTGCAACAACTAAGCAAAGATCAGCGAGAGGTCTTGATCATGAAGGAATATGAAGGTTTAAAGTTTCGGGAGATTGCAGATGCCTTAAAAGTCTCTGAAAATACGGTGAAATCGCGTTTGTACTATGCTTTTTCCCATATGAGAAAATTGTTAGCGAAAGAAAATATTACTGAAAATAGTGTGAGATATGAAAACTGAAGATTGGAAAGCAAAATTGATGGATTACCTCTATGATGAACTTAATTCAACAGAAAAGAAAGCTTTTGAGGAAGAATTGGCTCGTAATCCTGAGTTAAAAGAAGAGTTGAATTCATTTCGAACTAGTAAAGATGTGATGGAGAACTGGGAAGATGAAAAAGTGAGTGCTCCACCATTTTTCAACGTCCAGCAGAGTGAAGAGCGAAATTCATCTCAAAATGGATTGAAATGGTTTCTTTCCATTGCAGCCTCACTTTTGATTCTGATGGTAGCAGCAAAATTTACAGGCTTGGAAGTCAGTAATAAAGGTGGTGAATTTCGAATTGCATTAGGACAGCAAATGCAAACAGAAAACCAATTGAAAAAAAATGACATCGAACAAATGGTTTCTAACGCATTGGCAAACTACGAGGAGAAGATCGACACTGAAAGAGAGGGAAATAGACAGGAGTTGGAGAAGTATTTAGCCCAGCAAAGTCAACAAAATAAGCAGTTGATTAATCGCTATATGGCAAACTTACAAGAAAGCAATGTAGACATGATGCAAACCTATTGGAAGGAAAGCAATGAACAGCAGCAGGTTTACACTGAAAAGCTGCTGACAAATTTTGCCGGTTATATAGAAGAACAGAGAAAAGAAGATATGGATTACCTTTTCGCCAAAATGGAATTGATGGAATCTGATAAAGACTTATTTAAAATTGAGACTGGTCAAATGATAAACAGTCTTGCAAGTAATCAACAAGAAGAGCAAGCTTATTAAATAGTAAAGAAAGCACAAGCATGATTACGCTAATGTGGTTTCTTTCACAAGGGCTCAAGTAGTCGCTTGAACCTTTTTTAAGTCAGCTCAAAGAAGCAATTAAGTTAAAAAAAATCGCCTTTTCGACAGCTGGCGGAAAGGGTTGCAGATTGAGAAATTAATAGTAAACCACAAGCAGGCGCTTGTGCCAAAAAAAAACTTTAAAACAATAGAACGATGAAAAAATATAATTTGATAATAGTACTAAGCCTTTTTATAGGCTCTGTGTTTGGTCAGGGAATTGATCAACAAAAAATGGAAAAAGATTTGAAAGTAGCGCAGACTGTTTTGAACAGTTTTGTGAATGAAAACTCATCAAAGCATTGGAGTAGCGATCGTGAAAAAGAAACTCAATACATTGAAGGCTATGGAGTAATTCTATCATTACCAAAAAGGAATGTATTTGGTTTCGGTTTTAGTGCTGAAATGCCACCAATGCCTCCGATGCCTGACATTTCTAATGCTATAGCAAAAAGCTTTGAAGTCATCGAAGATATGCAAATTGATATGGCTGACGAGGAAGTAGATGCTGAAATGCGTGCAGAAATGGAACAGGAGAGAGCAGAGCGGAGAAAAGAGCTTGCTGAAAGACAAGCTGAATTGGAAAATAGAGCAGCTATTGCTATGGAACGAGCGCAATTCAAACTGCAGGAAATGGACAGCATGCGAGCGCAAAAAAATATTGATAATACAGAAAATGTAATTGATTTTTTATTGGATTACGGACATTTAATTAGCCAACTGGACGACTCCGATAAGATTCTCGTAATGGCAAAAGGTCATGATGTAAGATTTTATCAGGATGCTGGAATAGTAGAAAGAATAAAAACTAACAGATTATCTGTGGAAGCAAATATGAGAGACATCAGGGCTTTCCAAGCAGGTAAAATAGACAGAGAGGAAGCTAAAAGCCGAATAGTTGTAACGGAGAAAAAAGAGGCAAAACCTTTGGCTAAAGATCTTACCTTATTTCAAACCATTTTGAAAAGACTGTATGCGCGGGATTTATCAGAGACGTACTACCTTCATGGAGGAATGCCTTACGAGCAAATCGAGGGATTGGGAGTTATATTTTATATGAACATGGTTTCTTCTGTACAAGAAAGTGCAAGGTGGAATGTGCCCACACAAGATAAGCAAAACCTATCGCAAGAAGAGAGAGACAACTTGATCAAAAGCCTTTACCCTAAATTTGAGAAGGAATTGAAAAAGAATATCATAGAATACGGAAAGAGTGTAAAGAGCTTGAGCGATGCAGAGCAGTTAATTTTTAAAGTGAGTATCACCAAATGTGCTAAGTGCGAAATACCTTCCAGTCTGGAGTTGCAACTGAAAGGAAAGACTTTAAACGAGCTCAATGCGGGTAAATTAAATACTGATCAAGCCTTAAGTGAAATAAAGGTATCAAAAGGTGAGTTACAATAAATGAGATTCATAACCTCCAATTCAATATTGCCACTTGAATTGGAGATTTTCCCTTTCATGATATTTAAAAGTTATTTGTTGAGAAGTGTTTAGTTTCAATTCCTTATATTCGCCCTCGAATTAAAAAAAGGACTATCACAATGCTTCAATTTTTCTTTGGCTCTGACCAAGCCTCCCTAGGAAAAAATGTTTTTCCATTTCCATCCAAGAAATCCTTATTCTTATTTTTACTTTTTGGTTTGATTTTATTAAATCATTCAGTTTTCGCTCAATCGTCAGGCATTTATGGGCTTGTAACAACTGAATCTGGAGAAAAAATGCCTTACACTAATGTGGTGGTACTGGGGCAAGCTATCGGTACATCGACAAATTATGATGGTGAGTATTCTTTAAAACTAAAGCCTGGCAACTATAAAGTCAGCTTTCAATTTATTGGCTATAAAAGTGAAGTCCGTGAAATCTCACTTAGTGCCAATGAAAAAATAGAGATTAATCCGGCTTTAAGTGTTGAGAAGGTCTTTTTAAATGCAGTGGAAGTAAGTGCTAAAGCTGAAAATCCTGCTTATGAAATAATCCGAAATGCCCAAAAAAACCGAGAGAAGTATTTGAAGGAAAATAAAGGCATAAGCTATAGTATTTATACTAAGCTTTTTGGAAAGGCAGAGACCAATTCAGATAATATGATTAGCTTCTTTGGTACGATGCTTACACCTAGAAATGGGATATTCTATCTGTCTGAATCTGTCAATAGGATTTATCAATATGAGTACAACAATACATTTCAGGAATTAAAAGCATCGCTGGTGTTGGGTGATGATTTAAATGCTAGTCAAAACAACCCAGTATTTATAAATTTGTACGAAAACAGACCTTTCTCAGTAGGATCTCAAATGGCACAAATAAGAATTGCATCTCCAATTGCTACTGATGCATTTAGCTTTTATGATTACGATTTTTTAGGTTCTTTTGAGGAAGCTGGCCGCACTATTCATAAAATTGAGTTAATTCCTAAAGGGTCGGACAGAAATACTTTTACTGGTGAAATATATGTAATTGATGAGAGCTGGAGGATATATCAGTCTCATTTATTCCTAAAGAGTATAGCTGGTGATATTGAGATAAGTACTCAAACTATTAAAGATGATACTGAAGAAACTTTTCTACCGTTTTCTTCCAACTTATTTTTAGAGAAACCAGGTAGTAATTTGGAAGTGTATTATCATAATGTGGCCTATGATTATAATTTCAATGCTACTAAGCCTGAGCAGTCAGAGCAACTTAATAAGATAATTGATAAATCAGACTACTCAAAGCCTGCCTCATGGTGGAAATCTAGCAGAAAAGTTGAATTGACGGAAGATGAGAAACTAGCCTATCAAATGGATCAAGCCATAAAGGAAAAACCTTATGAATTTAAGAAAAGTGAAAATGACAGTCTATATCAAAGCCTTATTGCAGGAGAAAAGAAGAAAACGCCATTACAATTATTTGGGTTAGCAATCACTACAGGCGAATGGAAATTGAATGAGAAACTGGCCCTTGATTTCAGTGTATTTACTTTCAATACTGTTGAAGGCGGAGTTTTAAAACCAGAAATAATATTTCGGAATGAATTTAGAAATAATCATAGATATAAAGCGACTGCAGCAATAAGATACGGATTTGCTAGTAAAGATTTTTATGGCAGAGGATCATTTTTATATGAATTGAACCCCGCTACTATTAGTACAATTGAGCTTGAAGGAGGGAGCTATGTTGAACAGATATCCGGGAATAAGTCCATTTCAAATATCGTAAATCTCGATTATACATTACTTGCAAAATTAAACTATCAAAAGCTCTACAGAACGGATTATTTGTCTTTAGACTGGAGAAGAGAGTTAGTCAATGGATTCGATATTAGGGTGGGGGCTTCTTACGATAGAAGATATGCTCTGCCAAATAGCTCTGATTATAATTGGTATAATGAAGAGGATGAACCTAGAGAATTCACACCAAACCAGGCTTTTATTCAGGGAGAATACCGATCGTTTCAGCAAAATGATATCTTAGAATCCGGTCTTTTACTCTCTTACCAACCAAAAAGAAAATTTGATCTGGTGAATGGAAGGAAAATACCCTTATCTTCTAAATATCCGATATTTAGAGCTGGAGTTGATGTAGGGATTCTGGATACTGAGTACAGTAGGTTTTGGGGGAATGTTTCAGATGGATGGAGTTTGAATTCTGTAGGTTTTAGCAAAATCAGTGTCAGTTATGGACAGTATTTATCCAGAAGGAATTTGACTCCTATTGATTTTTTTCATTTTATGGGAAATCAAACAGCTTTTTCTCAAAATCAGCGACAATTTGGCTTAGCTTTCCAATTACTTGACTATTATCAACATAGCACTTCGGGATATTTTGCAGGAGCAAATTTCGAGCATGATTTTGACGGAGCTATTTTAGGTCGAATACCACTGTTGAAAAAGATTGGTCTCAAATCTTATTTTATGGCTAATTATTTACAAACAGCAGAGAGCCCTAGGCTACTTGAGCTAGGTGTCGGATTAACATCTTCCTTTTATCCAATTCGACTTAATTATTATTTTGGGTATGAAAATGAACGCTTTTTGCAGCATGGTTTTATTCTTACTTCCTCTTTTTAATTTTGATCCGATTTTTCAATACTTTTAAAGATAGACTACAATGGTATTGCAAAGTTCAAACATGATGGCAGATAACCCCACCTTATTATACCTTACAGACCTTTACTACCCAGCGAAAGGCAGAGATTACTATGAAGAGGATTTATATATCACTTCTCAGTTCAAAGAGCATTTTAATATCTTAATTGGCAATCCTCAGCAGGCCTTAGCATTTTTAGACAAAGCAGAAATTATAGTGTTCAGAAATACAGGACCTGTTGCCTACTATCAAGATTATTTCAATGAATTTGTAGAAGCCGTAAAGCAAAAAGGAATTCCAACTTTCAATTCATTTGATGGAAAAGCCGATATGAAAGGGAAGCAGTACCTTTTGGATCTATTTGCTCAAGATTTCCCTGTTATTCCTACAATTGATAAAATCTCTGATTTGAACCTACTTTCACCATCTCAGGAATATATGATCAAACTTAAAAACGGAGCAGATTCTATTGGTATGGAAAAAGTGAGTAGGGCGGAAATAAATGAAGCCGATTTAAAAAGTAAGCTCATTCAGCCTTTTATTGATTTTGAATATGAGGTTTCCTTTTATTTCATAAATAATGAGTTTCAATATGCACTTTATGCTCCGAACAAAGATAAAAGATGGGATTTAAAACTTTATGATGCTTCAACCGATGATCTGGCTTTTGCCCAAAAATTCATAGACTGGAATAATATGCAAAGAGGAATTCAAAGAGTGGATGCATGCAAACTAACAGACGGAAGTTTATTATTGGTAGAATTGGAGGATCTGAATCCGTTCTTATCTTTAGATTTGTTGAGTGACGATTTAAAAAGAGCGTTTATTAAAAAGTTTGTATTATCATTGAAAGAAATCACTTTCTAAGTAAAACAGCATGTCAGAACAAGGATTTAAAGTATCAGTAGAGCCCAATTCAAAATTCATTTTCTCCACCTCAGGAAGTGCGAGCTCTATTGAAAGACATAATACAGCCCTTCAGAAATTAGGACTTAATCTGCTGTATTTTACTTTTCCTCACGAAATCGCTGCAAAAGACTATGCTAACCTCTTGCGTTCGCCTATCTCAAGAGGTGGCGCAGTCACTGGTAAAGACGGACTCAAATCTAAAATCATTCCTTTCTTAGATGAAGTAGAGCCTATTGTGAAAAAAACTTTAGCTGTTAATACAGTAGTGAATGAAAATGGGAAACTTTATGGATACAATACGGATGCATTAGGATTAAAAACTGCTTTAGAAAATGCTTTGAAATCAACTCCAAATTCTATTAAAACAGCTGTAATTTACGGAAATGGGGGTGTATCTGGCGTAGCTTATCACATATTAAAAGACCTGGGTTTGAAAGTAATGATGACGGGAAGAAATCCTCAAAAAGTGAAGGCTAAAAAAGAGGATTTAAGAATTGAAGATGATAAAATATCAACACTCTATGACTTAGTAGTAGATGCAACTCCTATTTCATCGCAGCCTAATTTTTTGGATGCAACAGGCTTTTCTGAATTGATTGCGAATTGTAAAATGCTTTTTTGTCACAATATGCCGGAAAAAGATAACAGGACTAATTATTTAAAATCTTATTGCCAGAAGAATGGGATCCAATTCATACCAGGCAGTGCCATGTACAAAGCCCAATTAATTAGACAGTATCAACTGTTTATTGGCGATATTTCTGAAGAGAAGATTATACAAAGCTGGGGCTTAGATAAATAGCATTATGATATACATTTAGTAAAGCTTATTAACTTCTATTATTCTACTCAAATACATAAGTTTTCAACGGCAACAGTGCTAAGGCCAAAATTAGCATGTAGTTTTCTCTATCTTTTACATTATTAGAGCTAATTTTGGCGTTCGTTTAGAAAGAAGTTTTATGAAGTGCATGAGATTGCTTATTTACTGGGATTCATGCAAAAGAAATTAAATAAATATGAAAATATCAGGTTCGATTTACTCCGATAAAAACAGACCTTTAAAAGAAACTATAGAAGATTTAGAAGCTCATCAGGTGGATCTATTGCACGTAGATTGTAATGATGATCCTGCTGTATTTGAAGATATCGCTAATATTAGAGGTTGGTGCAAACTTCCAATCGATCTTCACATCATTACAGAGACCCCAGAGAAATATTTTGATCTATTGAGAAAGTATCCGGTAGAGTATGTGACTTTTCAATACGAACAATTACCGAATGATTTTAAAATGCCAGCGGATATCACTGGACAAAAGGGCTTAGCGATTATTACGCCCACAGATACTTCAGTTTTTGATGAATTCAGTGATTTTGACTTCATTTTGATGATGGCCACAATTCCTGGCCAAAGCGGGGGAGTATTTGATCCTGTGAATTTCAAGAAAATCAGAAATTTCAAAAAGAAATATCCTCAAAAGAATGTGCATGTTGATGGTGGAGTGAATGGCGAGGTCTCTTTCATTTTAAGGAATATGGGGGTTCATACTTCCGTTTCGGGTAGCTTTTTATTCAAGGCTGCTAGCATTGGACACGCACTAATGGATTTAACAAAAAGAGAAATCCAATCCACTTTCAAAGTAAAGGATTTTATGATTCCTCGAGAAGAATGTCCCATCATAGATCTTAAAGATTTAAACTTGGAGAATATTCTTTCGGGTATTACGGATGGCAAGTTGGGCTTCCTTTTGGTGGAGGATAATCATAATTTCCAAGGGATTATCTCAAATGCCGAATTGCGTAAAACACTTTTAGATAATTTATCCGACATCCATGGTATGGATGCACAGGAGATGATTAACAGAAAACCAATCACTATTTTAGATACTGATGGCGTAGATACAATGCTTCATATGGTTCGACAGTATTCTTTTCCTGTGACCTATCTTCCAGTCTTGAATGATAAGGGAAATGCAGTAGGAATTGTTACTTTTGTGAACTTGATAAAAGGAGAGATATGATAATTCATTTAAACAAAGACATTAAATCGGCTGAAGCCGCAAAAATAGCAGAACAGATTAAAGCTTTCCATATTCATTCTGAAGGGACAGAGGTGTTAATTACGTCTTCATCGGTGAAAGAGCTGCCTTCTGAAGTGAAAGGGAAGACTGAAGAGCATTGGGTTTTTGCCAATGATATGCAATTAGCTTCACGAGAGTACAGAAAAGAAACAAGAGAAGTGCAATTTGGAAATGTTTCCATTGGAGGCAATACAAAGAATACAATATTAATTAGTGGTCCTTGCTCAGTAGAATCTGAGGAGCAAATACAGCAAAGTGCTGAATTATTGAAATCTTTAAACCTCACCACATTAAGAGGAGGCTGCTATAAGCCAAGAACTAGCCCTTACAGTTTTCAAGGTCTCGGTTTAGAAGGCTTGCACTTATTAGCAAAAATGCGAGAGGAGCATGGGCTAAAAGTAATTACGGAAGCTAGAGATGCTACTCATATTGATGAAGTAATCGAGCATTCAGACATCATACAAATTGGTGCAAAAGCCATGTATGACCAAGGAATTTTAAGGGCTTGCGCCAAAGCAAATAAACCCGTCTTGCTGAAAAGAGGTTTTGGTTCTACTCTTCAAGAATTTGTTCAGGCAGCTGAGTTTTTACTTTCTGGTGGAAACGATCAAGTGGTATTATGCGAAAGAGGAATCAGAACATTTGAAACAAAAACACGCTTTACATTAGATTTATGTGGAGTAGCTTACTTACAAGAATATACCAATCTTCCAGTAATCTTAGATCCAAGCCATGCTTTAGGGTATCGCTATGGAATTGAAAAACTGACAAAGGCATGTGTAGCAATGGGAGTAGATGGTTTGTTGGTTGAAGCTCATCCAAATCCGTCTGTAGCAAAATCTGATGCAGCACAGCAGTTAACGCATGAGGCTTTAAGAGCATTGAAAACCGCCATTGAGCCAGTGGCTAAAAGTGTAGGCTATAACATTGTTTAATGGATCTTTTAAAAAGAAATCTTGAATTATATTTAGCAAGGGAAAACCAAACCCTTGCTAATTTTTTAGCAGAGTACAATATTTCAAATCTCAATGAGCTTTCTTTAGGTGCTTTCAAATTGTTTTGTTTAGAAAATCAGCTTGACCATGCAAATATGTTGAGCCGACCAATGTTTGCTGATAAAGAGAAGTTGCAAAAGATAAAGCTATTGATTCTTGACGTAGATGGCGTAATGACTGACGCTGGGATGTATTTCACAGAAAGTGGAGATCAGTTCAAAAAATACAATGCCAAAGATGGTATGGCTATTCGTGCCCTTGATCAGTTTGGAATTGAAGCAGGAATTATCTCATCTGGCTTTAAGCTAAATATGGTAAAAGATCGAGCAGAAATGCTTAAAATCAAACATATTTATGTAGGCAGAGATCCTAAAATGGATATTTTATTAGATTGGTGTGAGAAATTGGAAATTGGCCTTGAAGAAGTTGCTATTATCGGAGATGACATAAATGATTTAGCAGTTATGCAAGCTGTCGGATTTTCAGCTTGTCCCGCTGATGCAGTTTTAAAGATAAAGGAGTCAGTTAACTTGGTACTCCAAACTAAAGGAGGTCATGCCTGTGTTCGGGAGTTTATTGATTTTTATCTATTAGATGAGCCGTTAGAAAAATAAAAAATAAGGCATGGGACTAGCCATGCCTTTAAGTATTATGCTTCGAAGCTTGCTTCCAATGAGATGGGGACAGCACTCAAAGCCTTTGAAATAGGGCAACCTTTTTTGGCTCCTTCAGCCATTTCCAAAAACTTTTCTTCTGACAAATCACTTACTTTTCCTTTCACAGTCAATTTTATCTCTTTAATGGCAAAGCCTTCGCCTTCTTTGTCAAGCACTACTTCGGCATTAGCATCTATTTCGTCAGGTGTATGTCCTGCTTTTGAAATCTCCACGCTTAATGCCATGGCGTAACAAGCGGAATGAGCAGCTGCAATCAATTCTTCAGGATTAGTACCTGATTTTCCATCCTCATTTTCAAATCTGCTCTTGAAAGAGTAGGGAGTATTTTCAAAAAAATTATTAGGACTGCTTAAGTGACCTTTTCCTTCAGTCCCAGTTCCTTTCCAATTTGCATTTACTTTTCTTTTAATAGCCATAATTTGTATTTTAGTTCATGTATTTTAACCCTGCTCATTCTTATTTGTTACATGATCAATTAAGTGACTATCAATCCAAATCCTATTCAGGTTCATTAAACTTCTAACTCCCGCTTTTATCTGTCTTTCTTATTTCTATTCTATCTATATTCCGTTAATTTTGCATTTCATTTTTCAAATTAATAGCTAAATATGAATTTGCAGCAACGAGTACAAGCATTTAAGGCCCTAGGAGAGCAACTTAGAAATCTAAGTGAGTCGGAACTAGATGAATGGTATTTCCGTGCTACCGCTTATAATAATTGGTTCACACGTGAGAATGTATTTCATGCAGTTAAAGCAATAGGAGAGATGCTGGAAGCTGATAAATTAGAGAAATGGGTTGAACAATATGATTTACCAACGGAAAGCAGTAAAAAAATAGCTGTCATCATGGCGGGTAATATTCCTTTAGTTGGCTTTCATGATTTCTTATCCGTACTCATTTCAGGCCACAGCGTGGTCGCTAAAATTAGCTCTCAAGACCCATATTTATTAAAAGAAGTAGTGTCACTTTTAGTAAAAATACAGCCAGGATTTGAAAATAGGATTGAACTGACGCAAGAAACAATTAGTGGTTTTGATGCAGTAATTGCAACAGGAAGCAATAATTCGGCAAGATATTTTGAACAGTATTTTGGTAAATATCCTAACATTATCCGAAAAAACAGAAGCTCCATAGCCGTTTTAACAGGAAAGGAGTCTGACGAAGAAATTCAAGCTGTGGGTAAGGATATATTTCAATATTATGGGTTGGGTTGTCGAAACGTAAGTAAACTTTTGGTTCCTGAAGGATTTAATTTCTCACCTTTCATTGAAGCATTGGATGATTTCAAATGGGTGGCTGATCATCATAAATGGGTAAATAATTATGATTATAACAAATCCATTTATTTAGTAAATGATGAGCCCCATTTAGATTCTGGCTTTTTCCTTATGAAAGAGGACAAAGCACTAGTGTCACCCATTTCCGTATTGTTTTACGAATTTTATAAGGATGAAACAGACTTACAAGCTAAGCTGGGTCAAAAAGAGGAGCAAATTCAATGTGTAGTGCAAAAAGGAAGCGATTTGCAACCAGGACAAGCTCAAAAGCCAGAGTTGTGGGACTATGCTGATGGTGTTGATACGTTGAAATTTCTTTCAGCCTTAAAGTAATTCAAGGCTATATTTTTGGACAATTAGTTATAGCCATGTAATTTTCAAGAAAAATTCTAAATGTCTTTTTCCAGATCCTACATCAAACTAGTAGAGCGATTTTTGCCTTCTCCTTTTGTAATTGCAATCCTTTTAAGCGGGATCACTTTTGCTTTAGCACTATTTTTTACCGAGCAGGATGGAAATTTGTTCAAACAATCTCAAAGTATTTTAGGCTATTGGCAAACAGGTTTTTGGGAGCTTTTGGCCTTTACCATGCAGATGGTTTTAATACTGCTCTTAGGACATACACTTGCTTTAACCCCATTTTTTTCAAGACTCATAAATAAGATCGGGTCAATTCCAACTAATACTGCACAAGCGGCTTTTTTTATTAGCTTTTTTACCATCATCATGAGTTTTTTGAACTGGGGCTTATGCTTGGTTTTTGGTGCTATTTTAAGCCGGAGAATAGGAGAGAATTTTACAACCCAAAATAAAGCTTTTAATTATGGAGTTTTAGGTGCAGCTGGCTATTCTGGAATGATGGTCTGGCATGGAGGATTATCTGCTTCTGCACCTCTAAAAGTAGCTGAAGCTAATCATTTCTTAATTGAGGAAATTGGCATTATTGGCATTTCTGAGACGCTCTTTTCGAATATGAATATTGTGATAAGCTTGCTTCTTTTGATCGCTGTCCCCACTCTATTTTATCTCTTAGGAAACTATTTTAAGCCCAATTCGGATTACCATTCTTTACTTAGCCATCAACAAGAAAAGGTTAAAGAAGAGCTAAGTGATGATAGTGAAAATAAAGCATGGATCGCTTATGTATTAGGAGGCGTTATGTTCATCAGTGCTGTATTGTTTGCATTCGATAAGATTCAATCAAATCAAGCTTTTATGGATTTGAATTTCGTCAATTTTTTACTGCTTACTTTTGGAATACTCCTGCATGGAAGTTTGGGCAAATTTATGGCCGCAGTGAATAGAGGAATTCAAGGCGTAACAGGTATCGTGATTCAGTTTCCTCTCTATTCTGGTATCATGGGTATTATGAAATATTCTGGCTTAGTAATTTTAATATCCGATTTCTTCGTTTCAATTTCAACCGCCACTTCTTTTCCTATTTTGACCTTCTTTAGTGCAGGCTTAGTCAATTTTTTTGTTCCATCAGGGGGCGGACAGTGGGCAGTTCAAGGACCAATTGTAGTGGAAGCGGCTAAAGCTTTAAATATCCCCATTCCTAAGATTGTAATGGCACTATCTTATGGTGATCAGATTACCAATATGTTACAGCCTTTTTGGGCGTTGCCACTTCTAGGGATAACACAACTGAAAGCTAAAGATATCCTGCCTTACAGTTTATTTGCTTTGATTTTAGGTAGTTTGATTTTTATTGTAGGGTTGTTGGTATGTTAGTTTGCCTCAAATTAACAGATTTGTAAATTTTGATTTAAGTTGTTCCGTGCGTGCGGGATGGAGGACAAGTCTACTTTCTTATTCTTAAGTGATTTTAAACTTGAAACTAAACTTCGATGAAAAACCATATCATTTTTACTAGGAAGTGGCAAAAGATCTAACACGACCACTTCCGAGGAACTTGGAAAAGCGGGAGGGATGAAAGTTTAGCGGGCCAGCGTAGGGTTTGAGGGTTGAAGCATTAAATTTTCTTGATTTCTTGTTTCTTTTTTATTAAGAAAAAAAAAGATGAACAACTAAAAAATAGCACTTAAGTTTTTTCTTACCTATATAAACTTATTTTACAATTCTTTAAATAGTATCACTCAAATGCCCTCGATCATTATACTTCACCAGCTGAAACATATTATCCGTGGCTCTAATTTGATACAAGCCCAGATTAGTGTGCTCGAAGATATCCATATCGGAGAGTGGATAATTGAATAAATGAGCTAATAAAATTCGCATTGCTCTCCCATGCATGCAAATCAAGACTTTACGTTCTTCTGTTTTACTCATGATATGTTTCATTGCTTCTAATTGGCGCATAGCTACTTGATCAGGAGATTCTCCTCCTTCAACCGGTAGTGAAGTTTCACCCTCTTTCCATCTGTCCAGCATGGCGTAATAGTATTTATTTTCCTCGGGAGTGAAGGGTTGACCTTCTCGAGTTCCCCAGCTAATTTCATTTAAGCCAGAAAGCTTTTCATATGGTAAGTTTTTATCAATGAAGCCCTGAACAGATTCCTGAGTCCTTTTTAGAGTAGAGATGTATAATTTATCGAATGGAAAATCTCCGTAAGTTGTAAAAAACTGATTGGCTTGACTTCTTCCAGTTTCATTTAGCGAAGCATCTACACCACTACCTTGTACAATCCCTTTAAGGTTGTAATCAGTTTGCCCATGGCGCACTATGTATATATCTTTTACCATTTTTTATATTTCAGAGTAAATCAAAATCACAAAAAAATTGTTCAAAATTGAATGCGAATCCGTAATTTTCGGTTCGAAATTACAAAACAGAATCACTGCAATTACTATGGATAGGAAATTTATTCAAAAACCAAGTTTGGAAGAGCTCAATAAACTAGGTAAAAACACGATTTCTGAAGTGTTAGGGATGAGTTTTACAGAGGTTGGTGATAACCACTTAGTTGCCAAGATGCCAGTAGATAAAAGGACACACCAGCCTTATGGTTTATTGCATGGCGGTGCATCAGTTGTATTGGCGGAAACTTTAGGAAGTGTGGCTGCTATGTTAATGGTAGATTCAGAGAAATTTTATTGCGTTGGTTTAGATATAAATGCAAATCACATTCGTGGAATAAAAGAGGGCTGGGTATATGGAAAAACTACGCCCGTTCATGTAGGAAGAACTACACAAGTTTGGCATATAGAAATTAAGAATGAGCGTGAACAATTAGTGTGTGTAAGTCGTATTACTATGGCAGTAGTCAAGAAATAGTTTTGGAAAAAAGCACAAAAGAAATAAATCAGCAGCTCACTGCTGAAGCTCACTTGAATAAATTTTTAGGATTTGCGCAGACGAATAGTGCAGCATTAGCTGTTTACAGGCTGCCCAATGAATCAAAATTAAAGATCCTATGTGATTTATCTGGTGGAAAATATATTCAGGAGCTAAATTTGGAGGATTTATCTTCAGGTTTTCTCATGCACCCTTTTCGTACTGGCTTAAATAAAATTGTGCATTTTGAGGCAGAAGTACTAGGAGAAATTTTGTTAACCCCTAATGACAATGATACTACAGCTGAAATATCCCTTGATTGGTTAAGGTCTCCAAGTGAGCAAATAGAAGCGAAAATTGAAGAGGCTTCGGAATTTGACTTTTCTATTTTAGCAAAAAACGATAATCTGAGATCTACCTTCTCTTCAGAATATATTCAGATGGTAGAGGAAGGGATTCAATCGATTAAAAGGGAAGAGTTTTACAAAGTAGTACCTTCCAAAATTAAGCACATTGAAAGTGATAATAATGTAAATCTTGGTCAAGCATTTATAAATGCTTGCTATAAGTATCCAAATGCATTTGTAAATCTTACTTTTTCAGCCAAGACAGGACTATGGTTAGGCGCTAGCCCTGAAACACTTATAGAGGATAAAAAGGGAGAATATTTTAAAACTATGGCTTTGGCAGGTACGCAGCGGAAGTCTGAAAAGAGCATAGCAGAAACTACCTGGACTCAAAAGGAGATAGAAGAACAAGCTTATGTCTCAAGATATATTATTAACTGTTTCAAGAAAATTAGGCTTAGAGATTTTGATGAAATAGGTCCTAAAACTGTCGAGGCTGGAAATCTATTGCATTTGAAAACTACATTCAAAGTACATACTGAGTCAGCCAACTTTCCAGAATTAGGTTCGGTAATGTTAAAGTTATTACATCCCACTTCTGCCGTTTGCGGTATGCCGAAGGAATCTGCCCTAGAATTTATCTCTAAGAAAGAAAAACATGATCGTAGCTATTTTAGTGGTTTCATGGGACCTGTTCATTTATCTGGCTTGAGTCATTTATTTGTTAATTTGCGATGCTGTCAAATCAATAATCAAACCGTTACTTTTTATGCGGGGGCTGGAATCACGGAAGATTCAAAAGCAGAAAAAGAGTGGGAGGAAACCGAAATGAAATGTAAGGTATTGTCTGATGTTATTTTCGGAATCTAAACAATAATCCGTAATTTTAATTTGTTAATCGATGATTAAGCTATTTTAATCGAATATAGCAATGAAGAGCGGATCCGAAAGAGAACATACTAATTCATTAATAGGTCAAACATTTGCTACGTTGCTTAGCTGTCAACAGAAATTATCTTATAATATTTCTCGGGCAATGAAAGTATTTGATATTACGCGTCAGCAATATGAAGTGCTAGCAATCCTGAATGACCATTCAAAACAACCGATGAACCTGAATAAGGTAAAAAGCTATTTGAGAGAAAATGTACCTGATATTTCTCGTATAGTGCAAAGATTAGTGGAAAAGGGATTAATTAACAGGTCAAGACAAGAAAATGATAGAAGAAATTCAGCTATATCGATCAATGATGATGGAAAAGCATTGATTGTTCAGATCGAGCCCATCATCAAAGAAAAAATGAGCGAATTTTTTGGTATACTCACGTCAGAGGAGTTGCATGAGTTATCTAGAATTATTTCTAAAGTTAACAAAAACAAAGCCTAGTCTATTAAGTTAAACTTTCATGGATTCACTTTTAAAATTTACGAATAAGGGGATTTACTGCCCTCAAGGTAACTTTTATATTGATCCATGGAGACCAGTTAAAAAAGCTTTGATTACTCATGGACATGCAGATCATTCGAGGTCAGGGCATCAGTATTATTTAGCTCATCATCAATCTGAAGCTATTATGCGACAAAGATTGGGAGATGGTATTAAAATAGAAACTGTTAACTACAATAAGCCTATTTCCATAAACGGAGTTAAAGTCAGTTTTCATCCTGCTGGCCATATTCCAGGCTCAGCCCAAATCAGATTAGAGTGCAAAGGAAAGGTGTCTGTTGCATCAGGAGATTATAAGTTGGAAGATGACGGATTATCCACCCCTTTTGAACCAGTGAAGTGCCATGAGTTTGTAACAGAAACCACTTTCGGTTTACCTATTTATCAATGGAAGCCTCAAAATGAGACTTTTCAAGAGATCAATAGCTGGTGGAGACAAAATAATGAGAATGGTAAGACATCAGTCATTTTCGCTTATGCCCTGGGCAAAGCCCAAAGGATAATGAAAAATGTGGATACCGAAATCGGTCAAATTTATACGCATGGCGCAGTTGAAAATGCCACAGAAGCCTTGCGGAAAACAGGTTTAGAATTGCCTGAAACTATCAAAATCACGAACGATATTCCGACAAAGGATTATAAAGGGAATTTAGTAATCGCAACGCCAGCATCTATTGGTACTCCTTGGATGAAAAAATTAGCGCCTTACAGTACAGGAATTGCTTCAGGTTGGATGATGTTGAGAGGGACTAGAAGAAGAAAAGCTGCAGATAGAGGATTTGTGCTTTCTGATCATGCGGATTGGACTGGTTTACTGGAAGCAGTGAAATTATCAGAAGCTGAAACGGTATATTCTACGCATGGATACTCCAATGTATTTACTAAATATCTGAAAGAGGAAAAAGGGCTAAATGCGATTAGTTTAGATAGTCAATTTGAGGGGGAGAGCTTAGATAGTGAGTTGTGAAGTTGGCAATAATTTACTTTAAGCATAATTAATTTACCCCTATGTTCGTTGTAAAATCGCTTAACCATTAACCTACACATAAATGAAACACTTACTTACCCTTAGCATTTCAATTTTCTTTATAACTTTATTTCCTTCGTACTCTCAGGATCAATCTGACAATGATTTTAAAGAGGAAGTGAAAAGAATAGAGCAACTCACGATCAAATCTATCAAACTACGACAGCAAATAAATCCCGAAGCTGAACAGGAAGCTTTGAATGATGAGATAAAAACTCTTGATGCCACTCTATTAAAAAAGGTCACTTTATTTCTCAACGAATATGGCTGGAAAAGCAAAAAAGAGATAGGCGAACTTGCTAATATGGGACTGTTTTTAGCTATCCAACATTCTTCAACAGAAGAGATGGAAAGCTTTAAAGATATTATAGAAAGGGCCTATGAAGCAGATAAAATCGAGGAAAATAGTTATGCACTTTATATAGATCGATTAAAAGTGCGTAATGATCTACCTCAAATCTTTGGGACTCAATATTACTTCGATGAAAAATCAGCGTCTTTAAGATTTAATGAAATTGAAGATTTTAAAAATGTTAATAAGAGAAGAAAAAAAGTAGGCTTAGCTAAAATTGAAAAGTATGCCAAACAGAATAATATAGCTTTAGATTAATTAAAACCACACCTATGATTATTAAAAAAAACACTGCTTAAAAGCTCATGTAAGGAGATTATCTGCCAAGTGTTCAGTCTGATTATTGCTCCTGCTCAATTCCAAAAAAAAGACAGTCGGGATATAGATGTAGCTTTCAGAACTCCCATTAGAAGTGAAACAGATGGTTCGGTTTATAATTTTAGGGGAAAATTTACTGTACGAGAATGGACTATACCCGGAAATATTAAGTATTTAAGGCATCTATTTAACAATAACTCAATTAACAGACTGAAAATTTTACAAGTAATCTTCTGAATCAAAGCTGATGATTGATACAAACAGATGAATTGTACTAGCAATCTATAAAAATTTGGACTGTCAAACATTAAACACATGAAATAAGCATAAATCTAGAATCCTTAATATACCAACCAAAGGATGAATAGATTTATGGGAATTCCATGTGGCAATTAAAAAGCATAATATACACATGAAATCAACATTAAAAATTTAGCTTCGAATTTTAAGCCAACCCTGCCTTTGCCGGCAGGCAGACGAAGGTGTCCCGAAAGCTTTCGGGATAATCAAAGATCCCGTGGTCTGCCCTCGATAATTGGGGTAGCTATTAAAAAACAATATTACACACATGAGAAGAGCAATAATAGTAGCGATTTTAATAAGTTTTGTGATAAAAGGATTTGGACAACAAGCGTCCGTTGATATTGACAGGAATGACCTCAAAAGTATTGTGCGAATTTTGTCATCAGATTCTCTGAAAGGTAGAGGTATCGACAACGGAGGTCATCGCAAAGCTGGGGATTTTATTTCTCAAACATTTAAAAATTTAGGTTTAATTACAATTAATGAGAACAGCTATTTCGAAGAATTTGAGCTAAAACAGAAATACTGGGGTCAGGTATATATTCATTCTCCTATTAGTAAATTAAATAATTTTGAGAATATGGTTTTTCAAGGCAGTGATGTTCAAAATGAAGAAGTAGAAAAAGAAATTGTTTTCGGTGGTCTGGGATCAGAAGAAGAATTGAATAGAATCGATGTAACAGACCGATTTGTTTTGATCTTCATAGATAACCTGAGAGCGGGTATAAAATTTAAGAAACAGTTGGCTAAAAGAAATGCATTTGGAGTAATTTTAGCTAATCCAGAGAATGACAAGCAGTTTGAACAGATACGACTCACATTAAAAGATCATTACCTTGCCAAAAGATACGCTTTAATTGATGAAAAAATACAGCAAGACAAACGAGCAGCATGGGACACGATTCAGTATGTTAATAGTATCCTAATCCCTAACGATCAAATACAAAAAATTAGTGGTTTATCAATCAGCCAATTAAGCAGATTGATCGAACAAAAAAGAATCGAAGAGGCTCCTATATCAAAAGTGAAAGCGAAATTTGAAAAGGTTGAAAAGAATATAACAACAGCAAATGTGGGCGGTTTGCTTCAAGGTAAATCAAACAAGACTATTGTTATCACAGCACATTATGATCATCTTGGTGTAGTTAACAATCAGATCTTTTCTGGTGCTGATGACAATGCTTCAGGAACTGCAGCATTATTAGAATTAGCACAGAAATTTTCTCAATCTAATGATTTACTTTATAATATACTCTTTTTGGCAACTTCAGCAGAAGAAGTAGGATTATTGGGTTCAAAATATCATGTAAATAATGTATCCTTCGAATCCGATAATATCATTTGTAATCTTAATTTAGATATGATTTCTAGAAAAGATAATAAGCACTTTAATAATAAATATCTCTACTGCATTGGTTCAGACCAAAACGAAAATTTACATCAATTAATGTTAAGGGCTGATAATGCTTATAAAAAATGTGAATTCGATTATTCATTAAATAATTCGCAGGATCCTTCAGGCATATTCACCAGATCTGACAACTATAGCTTTTATAAAAAGGGAATTCCTTCAATCTTTTTCTTTACAGGCTTGCACACAGATTATCATAAATCTACAGATACAGCTAATAAAATAAACTTTAAACGTTTGGAATATCGAGTTAAACTGATTAGTGAAGTACTTGAATTATTAGCAAGAGATGGGCTAAAGAATTAACGTCCTCCATTATTGAAGCCATGAATGGAAATTATCGGATAGGTTTTTTTCGTAATGATAGTAAGTCAACCACAATCAACATATAACTTCTCTACTTGGTCCTCAGAAATATTATTTTTATCAGTTTCTAACTTTTTCTTTATACAGGAGATCGAAATGTATTTTGAACAGATAATAGAAAGCAAATATCGCAAAGAGAAATCTCAAGGATGATTACATTATTCTAAACAAAAAAAGGAAGCCAATCACTCAACTTCCTTTTTCACCCCTTAGTATTAATGTCTATCTTAAAATAGTCTGAGTCCTATCAGGCCCAACAGAGACCAAATTGATAGGTACTCCTAATTTCTCTTCTATGTAGGTTATATAGTCTTTCAATGACTGTGGCATTGCATCAAAAGAATCAATATTATCCAAGTTGCAATTCCAACCTTCTAATTCTTCATAGACTGGTTTTACTTCAGAATCCACTATGTCATAAGGGAATTCATCGGTTATAGTACCATCTTCCAGTTCATATTGAGTGCAGACTTTTATCTTTTCAAAACCTGATAAAACATCAGCTTTCATCATGAATAATTCTGTGACACCATTGATCATCACCACATATTTCAAAGCAGGGATATCCAACCACCCACATCTCCTAGGGCGACCTGTAGTAGCACCGAATTCGTTTCCCACTTTCTGCAATTCTATACCATCTTCATCAAATAGCTCGGTAGGGAAGGGACCGCCACCCACTCTCGTGCAATAAGCTTTGAAAATACCATATACTTTTTGAATACTATTAGGTGCAACACCTAAGCCGGTACAGACACCAGCTGTCATTGTATTTGAGCTGGTTACAAAAGGATAGCTACCAAAGTCCACATCCAACAAAGAACCTTGAGCGCCTTCAGCTAATACTGATTTTCCAGCTTTCAATTCTTTATTGATCAAGTACTCCGTTGAGCTGACGTTAAACGTTTTTAAATATTCCAGCGCTTCAAAAAATGTTTTTTCAGCCTCTTCTAGCTCAGCGTAATCGTATTGATAAAAATCTAGCGTCATCTTATGAATATCCACTAATTTCTTATACTTATCCGGGAAGTTTGAATAGAAAATATCTCCCACTCGTAATCCCAATCTAGCAACTTTATCTTGGTAGGTTGGACCAATACCTTTCAATGTTGATCCGATTTTTTTATTCCCTTTAGATTTCTCGTAGGCAGCATCCAAAAGTCGGTGCGTTGGCAAAATCAACTGCGCTTTATTAGAAATCCATAAATTATCTTTAAAATTGATATTGAAAGGGGCTAACTTTTCAATTTCATTTTTGAAAATGACAGGGTCTAAAACTACTCCGTTTCCAATTACATTTTTAATAGAATTACGAAAGATTCCACTTGGGATTTGATGTAGAACATGCTTTATCCCATCAAACTCTAGGGTATGGCCCGCATTTGGACCACCCTGAAATCGAGCCACAGTATTATATTTGGGTGCTAAAACATCTACTACTTTTCCTTTACCTTCATCCCCCCATTGCAAACCCAACAAAACATCCATTTTCATTATTTATGATTTTAAATTAGTACAGCGTTTAGAATTACTACTGCAGCTGATAAAACTCTGATTTAAACTATTTGAACTAATCCTACTTATTTGAAGCTTGCAATGGCTTCCTCTTTCGTATCGTAGATGGTGAATATATTATTAAGCTTAGTGATGATTAATAATTTTTTCACTTGTTCGGAGGGATTAATTAATACAACCTCTCCATCTTTATTGCGCAGTTTCGTTAGAATGGTAATCAAAACCCCAATTCCACTACTATTCATGTACCTAACACCCGAGATATCAATAGCACATTTTGTAATGCCTTTATTAATTTCATCATTTAATAATTCAACTAATCCTGGCCCATTATTTTCTCCTATAAGGTCACCGGAAATTTCTAAGTTTAGAATGTTATCAATGACTTCTTTGTTGTAATCCATTTTATTTTATTGATTAAAAAAATTATTTCTGCTCTTCGGCTTTTATTTTTGCTTGGCAATCCCCGCAAATACCGTATAAATTTAATGAGTGATGCATGATTTGGAAATTCAGTAAATCTCCAATCATCGTTTTAATATTTTGAATTCTTGGGTCACAAAACTCGACAACTTTATGACATTCGGCACAGATCACGTGATCATGTTGTTTGTAACCGTAGGATTTTTCGTATTGCGCCAGATTTCTCCCAAATTGGTGCTTGCTTACCAAGTCACATTCTACAAGCAAATCTAATGTATTGTAAACAGTCGCACGACTCACTCTATAATTTTTATTTTTCATGCTGATATAGAGTGATTCTACATCGAAATGCCCTGTACGTGTATAAATCTCTTCTAGAATTGCGTATCGTTCAGGCGTTTTTCTTAATCCTTTATTTTCTAAATAAGCCGTGAAAATTTGTTTTACTTCTTTATAAACCTTCTCGTTCAATGCCATAATTTTTTCATCTCCCTTCTTCAGTCGCAAATATAGGAAATCTACAATTAATCATAGCGGTTCACCTTCACTATCCCACGTACGGCTGTTAATTTTCTTATCAGCTGATCTAAATGCTTGGTATTTTGCACAAAGAGGTGAATTTTTCCTTCAAAAATACCATCCTTAGTATCAACGGAAATGGACTGCATGTTTACTTCCAATTCGCTGGATATAATTTGTGTCACATCACTTATTAATCCTACTCTATCGGTACCAATAATTTGTAAGCCGGCTAAAAATGCTATTTCCTGTTGAGAAGTCCATCTAGCTTTTACAACTCTATTGCCATGGTTAGAAAGCAGTTCTGGTGCATTAGGACAAGAGGTGCGGTGAATTTTTATTCCTTCATTAACTGTCACAAAACCAAAGACCTCATCTCCCGGGATAGGGTTGCAGCAGGGTGCTATAACATAATCAACCACGTCCATATCCTCCCCTATTAGCAGCATATCTTCTCCCTTGGCTTTTTTCAATTCCTGCTCAAAGGATTTTGCATCAGCGGAAGATCTAATTCTCTTTGTATTCTTTTGCGGACCTTCTAATACTTCATCTTGGAATTTCTTGATATTTTTCGGGTCATGCTTTCCTGTTGCTATGCCGTAATATAAATCGAGCGGGGTTTTCTCTTCAAAATAAGCTCTTATCTTATTGATTACTTCATCCGAAGGGGTAATCTTCATTTGTTTCAGCTTTCTGTAAACTATTTCCTTTCCTTCTACAGCAGCATATTTTTTATCCTCTTTTAATACATCTTTAATCTTCGACTTGGCTTTTGAACTAACAACAAACCTCAACCAATCTTCACTTGGCTTCTGCTTATTGGAAGTTAATATCTCGACTTGGTCGCCATTTTTCAACTCGTAATTTAAAGGCACTAACTTATTATTTACTTTAGCACCTAAGCATTTGGCACCTATTTCTGTATGGATATCAAAGGCAAAATCTAAAGCAGTCGCTCCAGTGGGTAAAGTTTTTAACTCTCCTTTTGGTGTAAAAACAAAAACTTCATCTGAAAATAAGTTAGACCTGAAATCATCGAGGAATTCAATAGCATTTGTATCATTTGATTCTAGCATTTCTCTAACTCGTGCTATCCATTGTTCCAATCGGGTTTCTTCTGGTTTGGTGTAATAGTCTTTGTATTTCCAATGAGCAGCGTAGCCTTTTTCAGCTATCTCATCCATTCTACTCGTTCTGATTTGGACTTCGACCCAGCTACTGTTATCACTCATTACAGTGGTGTGTAATGATTCATAGCCATTTGCTTTAGGAGTTGAAATCCAGTCTCTGAGGCGATCTGGATTAGGCTTATAGAAATCGGTAACTATTGAATATACTTCCCAACATGCCGCCTTTTCGTGTTCATCAGGGGCCTCGATAATAATTCTGATGGCAAATAAATCATATACCTGTTCAAATGGTATATTTTGTTTTTTCATTTTACTCCATATTGAGTAAATTGATTTTGGCCTTCCTTTTATGTAATAATTCCATTTGAGCTTATCCAATTCACCCTCAATAGGAGCAACAAAATTATTAATAAATTTTTTCCGTGCGGCCTTTGTATTGTTGATTTTGTTGGCAATATCTCGATATACCTCCGATTCCGTGTATTTTAGATGGAGGTCTTCAAGCTCTGATTTGATCGCATAAAGTCCCAATCGATGAGCAAGTGGAGCATAAAGAAAAATAGTTTCAGAGGCGATCTTCAGTTGCTTATTCCTTGGCATGCTTTCCAACGTCCGCATGTTATGCAAACGATCAGCTAATTTGATCAAAATAACCCTTACATCTTTCGAAAGAGTTAATAGCATTTTTCTAAAATTTTCAGCTTGCTGAGAAGTGCCGTATTCAAATACACCAGAAATTTTAGTTAAACCATCTATAATTGGCGCAACCTTAGGACCAAACTCTCTTTCAATATCTTCTAATTCCCAATCGGTATCTTCTACTACATCGTGCAAAAGAGCGGAGATGATAGAGGTGGTACCCAATCCAATTTCTTCGACACAAATAGTGGCTACAGCAATAGGATGAAGAATATAGGGCTCCCCTGATTTCCGCCTCATGTCTTTATGCGCTTCCATGGAGGTAGTAAAAGCTTTTTTAATCAATTTGGCATCCCCGTCTTTTAGGAATGGCTTTGATTTCCTCAGCAATTTGCGGTATTCTCTAAGGATGACTTTACGTTCTTCTTCTATATCTATATTCTGCATAAATGCTTTAAAAACTAAAATTCAAAATAACCAATAAAAAAACATTTCTCCGACTTGCAGCAAAAATATTTTTACGTACCTTTGCCCTTCAAATTAATGAATGCGGATGTGGCGAAATTGGTAGACGCACTAGACTTAGGATCTAGCGCCTCACGGCATGGGGGTTCGAGTCCCTTCATCCGCACACTTTTCAAACCCTTAGTTCCAGTAAAGTAATACAGGAAGGAAGGGTTTTTTTGTATATTGATAACACTATAAAATTTAATTGTTTTGGACATTACACTCAACAAAAAGGACAACACCAATGCTTCTATTAAAATTATATTAAATGAAGCTGATTATCAACCTAATGTTGAACAAAAAATCAAAGAGTACAGGAAAAATGCCAATATTAAAGGTTTTCGTCCTGGAAAAGTGCCCGCTTCCTATATTAAAAAGTTATATGGAAAGAGCGTTTTGGTTGAAGAGATCAACAGTTTGTTATCAAAATCATTAACTGATTACATTAAACAGAATGATTTAAAGATTTTAGGTGAGCCCATTCCTAATCAGGAAGATGCTGCTAAAATTGATTGGGATAACCAAAAGGAGTTTGAATTTGAATATACTCTTGGTTTAGTAGATGAGTTCGACATCAAGTTAGATGAAAAATTCAAAATTGAAAAACACAAGATTGAAGTGACCGACAAGGTGATGAAGGAAACCATGGATAACTTAACTAAGCAACATGGTGATACTGAATCTGTAGAAGAAAGCAAAGCTGAAGATTCTTTGGAAGGTAAGTTGAGTACTGCTGATGGTGAAGTTCAAGAAAAAGTAGTGCTCCCAATTGAGGATGCTGAGAAGAAAGCACAAAAGCAATTTGTTGGAGTAAAGAAAGGTGATGAAATCAAATTTGATATTGAGAAAACCTTCAAATCAGCTGAAGCTAAATCAAGATTGTTAGGTCAGAATGAAACTGATGCCAATGCTGCTTCTGGTGAATACATTTTGACAGTATCGGATATTAAGAGAACGAAGCCTGCTGAAATTAATGAGGAGTTGTTTGAGAAAGTTTTTGGCAAAGATGCTGTAAAAACTAGAGCCGAATTTGATCAAAAAGTTAAAGAGACTATCGCAGAGAATTACGATAGAGAAACAGAAAATCTTCTCAATAGAGATTTGGTCGATAGTTTGGTAGAGAAGACTAAATTTGAGCTTCCAGATGAATTCTTGAAAAATTGGTTACTATTAAGCAATGAAGGAAAAGTGACGCAAGAGCAAATCGATAAAGAGTATGATCTATATACCAAAGATTTGCGTTGGAATTTAATCAAAAACAAAGTAGCTGATGCCAATAAGGATAGTATCAAAGTAGAGAACGATGATATTATGAGTTATACTAAAGGCATGATTGCAGAGCAATTTGGTGCATACGGAATGGCTGATCAGCTAGGTGATAACATGGATAGTTTTGCGCAGAATTACCTGCAGGGTGAAAATGGCGAAAACTACCGAAAAGTTTATGAGGAGCTTTTAAATAAAAGAGTTTTGGACTTTATTAAGGATAAAATTTCTATCAAAGAAAAGAAAGTTGATTTAGACGGCTTTAAAAAGGCTGTCGATAAGAACTAAAAGCTATTTTTACCGTTAATTGAAAAGTCCTTTTAAAGAAGGACTTTTTTTTTAAATTTGTATTTATAACAAAAATACTTAAATGATTAATAAAGAGGAATTTAGGAAGTTTGCCGTTAAAGGCGAAGGCTTATCAGGTAGTTTGGTGGACTCATATGTACAGCAGGTAGAAAATATGACCAGAGCTGTGATTGAAGAACGCCCCACCAATTTCAGGGAAATAGATGTTTTTTCCCGCTTAATCATGGATCGAATTATCTTCTTAGGTATGCAGGTAGATGATAATATAGCTAATGTAATTACCGCTCAATTATTATTCTTACAATCCGTAGATGCAAAAAAGGATATTAGTCTATATATTAATAGCCCTGGGGGTTCTGTTTATGCTGGTCTAGGTATATATGATACCATGCATTACATTTCCCCTGATGTAGGAACGATCTGCACAGGATTGGCGGCAAGTATGGGAGCTGTTTTATTAGCAGGTGGAGCTGAAAAGAAAAGGTCAGCATTGCCACATGCAAGAATAATGATTCACCAGCCGATGAGTGGTATGCAAGGTCAAGCTTCTGATATGGAGATTTCTTTGAAACAAACCCTCTCTGTTAAAGAAGATTTGTATAACATACTGTCTAAACATAGTGGTAAAACGTATAAGCAAGTAGAAAAAGATTCTGATAGGGACTTCTGGATGAGAGCAGAAGAAGCTAAAGAATACGGATTGATTGATGAAGTATTAGTGAGAAAGTAATGGCAGAAGACAAAACACAAGTAACCTGTTCCTTTTGTGGACGCAATAAAAAAGATGTTGATTTGATGATTTCAGGAATACATGCGCATATTTGCGATAAGTGTATTGCTCAAGCACAGCAAATTTTACAAGAGGAGGTTAAAACAAAATCATCTTCAAAAGACCCTAAATTTAATTTGATTCGCCCGATTGAAATGAAATCGCATTTGGATCAATATGTTGTAGGGCAAGATGAAGCTAAGAAGTTTATTTCAGTTGCAGTTTATAATCATTACAAGCGATTGATGCAAAAATCTACTAAAGATGATGTGACAATAGAAAAGTCAAATATCATTATGGTAGGAGAAACAGGAACAGGGAAAACCTATTTGGCTAAAACCTTAGCTAAAATTTTGCAAGTTCCATTTTGTATTGCTGATGCTACTGTTTTAACCGAAGCGGGTTATGTGGGTGAAGATGTTGAAAGTATTTTAACAAGACTTTTACAATCTGCTGATTATAATGTGGAGGCTGCACAAAGAGGTATCGTTTATATTGATGAGATAGATAAAATAGCACGTAAATCAGACAATCCTTCAATTACAAGAGACGTAAGTGGGGAAGGGGTACAGCAAGCTATGTTGAAGTTATTGGAAGGGACTTCTGTAAATGTTCCGCCACAAGGTGGTAGAAAGCATCCTGACCAGAAAATGATCAATGTGGATACTGAAAATATTCTGTTTATTTGTGGTGGTGCGTTTGATGGAATTAGCAGAGGAATTGCTTCCCGATTGAACACTACTCCTTTAGGTTTTGCCAAAGCAGATACGAGAGAGGAAGATATAGATAAGGAAAACTTACTACAATATATTACTGCTCAGGATTTGAAGAATTTTGGTCTAATACCAGAGTTGATAGGAAGGTTGCCAGTTTTAACTCACTTAGATCCGTTAAGTAAAGACACCTTAAAATCAATTTTAACTGATCCGAAGAATGCCTTGGTTAAGCAATATACCAAACTGTTTGATATGGAAGGAATTAAATTGGTGTTTGAGGATTCTGCTTTAGATTATATTGTACAAAAAGCAGTGGAATTCAAATTGGGTGCCAGAGGCTTAAGGTCAATCTGTGAGGTTATCATGACAGATGCCATGTTCGAATTCGATGGGGAATCATCTGGAACGGAATTGATCATAGATGAAAAATATGCTGCTTCTAAATTCGAGAAATCGAAATATAAAAACTTGAGGGTTGCGTAGGAGATTCTAGAACCTAGATATCAGATTTTAGACTGTAAAAAGGAGATTTATCGTTCGATAAATCTCCTTTTTTTGTGCTATATATTTTTAAATACAAGAGGTAAGTGAAAAATTGAAAATAATCATAAAAAATAGAATCTTAACTTCGTTTTGATTCTAGGTTCTAAAATATTGTATCTTAAACTACGCTTTTACTTTATCTTTAGGTAATCGTTTTTTGTCCTTGCTTCGCTCTATATATTCCACAATTCTTAAAGCAATATCCTTTCCTGTTGCTTTTTCGATACCCTCTAAACCTGGAGAAGAATTCACTTCTAAGATTAAAGGTCCGCGAGAAGATTGCAGCATATCTACACCTGCGATAGCTAATCCCATGGACTTGGCTGCTTTTAAAGCAGCCGCCTTTTCAGCACGGCTCAATTTAATAACGTTAGCAGAGCCGCCTCTGTGTAAATTAGAACGAAATTCGCCTTCTTTCCCTTGCCTTTTCATTGCACCTACCACTTCTCCATCTACTACAAAAACACGGATATCAGCTCCTCCGGCCTCTTTAATAAATTCTTGCATAATAATTCGTGCTTTTAACCCTTCAAAAGCTTCAATAACTGAAACTGCAGCCTTTCGTGTTTCCGCTAAAACGACACCTAATCCTTGAGTACCTTCTAATAATTTCAAAACGACAGGTGCTTTTCCTAAATGCTCCAAAATATAATCTCCAGCATTTTCGGAATGATTAGTGAAAGCAGTTCTTGGCATGGCTAATCCTGAACGAGACAAAATTTGCAAACTTCGAAGTTTATCTCTTGAACGGGTAATAGCCAATGAATCCACTGCGCTAAATGTTTTCATCATTTCGAACTGTCGAACTACAGCCGTACCATAAAAAGTAACCGAAGCACCAATCCGGGGGATTATAGCATCGATTTTCTCTAATTTTTCACCGTGATAATAAATAGAGGGCCCCGCCTCGTCCATTATTATATCACAATGCATATGGTCAAGGCGAAGTGCTTCATGACCTTTTTGCTCTATGGCTTCAACAAGTCTTCTAGTAGAATATAAATTGGGATTTCTTGATAGGACTGCAATTTTCATTATTGATTCTTTTTTTATAAGCCAAAGTAAATCAAAAAAGACGGCTAACCTAAATCAAAACCTCTTGATTTTTAATAATTTCATAAATATCTTGAGATATCTTTACCCAATACAGATTAGGGTGCTTTTGTTTAAGTTTTTCCAATTCTTTAAAATCGGATTTTGCTAAGCAGTAAGTTTCGTCTTTAGCTAATATCTCAAGTCCTGATAGCTCGGTTTCAAATCCTCCTATAAAGTAGATTTCCCTTTCAATTTCTGTAGAGTATGTAATATTTGGCTTAATTGAATACTTAGCGATAGCTAAATCGTATATCAAATCTTTCAAATTAGACAGAACAGCTAATGCTGTAGGGAAACTTCCTGCTCCCTTTCCTTTGACAAATTGCTCAGCTGTAAATTCAGCATTGACAAGTATTCCATTGTATTCATTTTCAATATTATAGAAATCCTGCTTTTCATTGACCAATTGCGGCTCTACTTTTGCATTAATTTTGCCTCCTATATTACAGGCTTCTCCAATCAATTTAATTTTCAATTGATGCTTTTGAGCAAATTGGACGAGTGTTTCATCCAAATAATCAATTCCTTCCAACGGGATTTCTTGAGGATGAACAAAAATTCCAAAGGCATGATAAACCATGATCGCTAATTTGAAGCGAGTATCCTCACCACTTACATCAGAATATGGATCTAACTCAGCAAAACCCAAATCTTGAGCCTCTTTTAAAGCTGAATCGTAATCCTGATTTTCAGCTGTCATTTTAGAAAGAATAAAATTGCAAGTCCCATTAGCGATGGCCTTTACAGATTTTATCTTGTCTGACTTGTAATGTTGATCGAGCAACCGTAAAATTGGAACGCTTCCGCAAACGGCACCTTCATAAAAGAATTTGACACCATATTTCTCCCTTAGTTCCAATAATTCTTGATGATGAAGTGCCACCATTTTTTTATTGGCACTCACCACTGATTTACCTTTTTCAAATGCTTTTTTAACAATAGTAAAAGCCTCTTCCGGGTCATTTATTAATTCAATTATGAAATCGATGTCTTCATTTTCTAAAATTTCATCGGATTGCGCAGTGAGAATTCCGGTAGGTAAATCGAAGTCTCGTTCTTTATCAATATTTTTTACGGCTATCTTCTCTATGCTAATTCCATATTTTTGATTTTGCTGAAGAGCCGTGTAAACTCCGGATCCTACCACACCTAATCCAAATAATCCTGCTTTAAAGTTCTTCATATAAAGTATTACTTAAGTGTTTTTTGATGAATTTTGAAATCAAGTTTCCTTCTATTAAAAATGCGTCATGTCCCTTTGAGGATTTGATAACTTCCAGTTGTGCACAAGGAATATAATCGCTAATGAACTTTTGCTCCGCTAGCGGGAATAAATTATCACTATCAATCCCGATGCACAGGGTTCTAGTTTTTATCGATGCCAGCACTTCTTTCAGATTATCGCCTCTTCCTTCAGCTATATTGTGAGCGTCCATCATTTGGGAAAGTATTCGATAACTATTATTGCTGAACCTTCCGTTGAATTTCTTACCTTGATATTTTAAGTAGGATGATACTTTCCAGTCACCATTGGCCGCTTTTCCATTTTGGCTACTTTCAAAGTCCGCGTAACTTCTATAGCTCAACATAGCAATGCTCCTCGCTAATGAAAGTGCTTTTTGCTTGTCAATCTCAGTACCATTTACACCTAGCTCAATAGCTTGTCTTTGCAATTCATTAAAGGCAATCCCCCAAGCGGAATGTCTAGCATTGGAAGCCACTAGAATTTGATTTTCTATAATTTCGGGTTCCAAAATGGACCACTCCAACGCCTGCTGACCACCTAATGAGCCTCCGATTAAATAATGAATTTTAGAAATCTTTAACTCCTTCCTTAATTCGATAAAGGCTCTTACTGCATCCTTGTTTGTAATTGAAGGAAAATCGCCACCATAGGATTCTCCAGTTTCAGGATTTATCGTATCTGGTCCAGTGCTTCCATAACATGAGCCTAATAAATTTGCGCAAATCAGAATGTGCTGATTTAGATCAATAAACCCACCATTTTCGAGAAAAAGGGAAGACCACCAATCCTTGACGGTGGCGCTTCCAGTAAAAGCATGACAAACCCAAACCACTTCCTTACCGTCTGAAATTTCTCCTAAAACTTCATAATTAAGAGATGCTCCTTGCAGGGTTTCCCCGTTTTCTAATTGAAAATTATATGGTAACCTATGCTGTGGCATATGATTTCTCTTCGATCTGTTGAAAGGATTGAGTGAAGTCTCCGATTATATCGTCAATATGCTCGATTCCAACCGATACTCTTAACATATTTGGCGTGATACCAGCTGATAATTGCTCCTGATCTGACAGCTGCTGATGCGTAGTAGCAGATGGTTGAATAATTAAAGTCTTAGCATCTCCCACATTGGCCAAGTGGCTTACTAATTGCAAATTATCCACAAAAGCCTTTGTTTCTTCTTTATCGCCTTTGACAGTGAATGATAAGACTCCTCCATAACCATTATGAAGGTACTTTTTAGCTAATTGATAGTACTTACTACTTTCTAATCCCGGATAGTTTACTTTCTCTACTAGAGGGTGTTTCTCCAACCAGTAAGCTAATTTCAAAGCATTATCGACTGTTCTTTGCACTCTTAATGAAAGCGTTTCTAAACCTTGTAGCAATAAGAAGCTGTTAAATGGGCTCAGTGCAGGACCAAAATCTCTCAATCCTTCTACTCTGGCCCTGATAGCATAAGCGATATTTGGAAGTCCTAAAGGATTTCCTTCTCCAAACGTCTCCCAGAAATTTAGTCCATGATAACCTTCTGATGGCTCAGAAAACTGTGGAAATTTTCCGTTGCCCCAATTGTAGTTTCCTGCATCCACCAATACGCCACCGACAGAAGTTCCATGCCCTCCAATCCATTTAGTAGCAGATTCTACCACTACATTGGCGCCATGTTCAATAGGTCTAAATAAGTAACCTCCTGCACCAAAGGTATTGTCTACAATTAAAGGCAAGTCATACTTTTTGGCTAAAGCAGAAATTGCCTCAAAATCTGGAATGTTGAAAGTTGGGTTTCCAATAGTCTCCAGATAAATGGCTTTCGTATTTTCATCAATTAAAGCTTCATAAGACTCCACTTCCTCATCTGGGGCAAACCTTGCTTCGATGCCCAATCTCTTGAATGAAACTTTGAATTGTATGTGAGTTCCTCCGTAAAGATATTTAGTAGAAACAAAATTGTCACCTGCTTCAAGAATATTTGTTAAAGCGATAAACTGTGCCGCTTGACCGGAAGCAACTGAAACTGCAGCCACACCACCCTCTAGAGCAGCAATCCTTTTTTCAAATACATCATTGGTTGGATTCATGATTCTTGAATAGATATTCCCAAATTCCTTTAAGCCGAATAAGTTTGCTCCATGCTCAGAATTATTAAAAGCATAACTAGTGGTTTGGTATATTGGAACTGCTCTGGAGTTAGTAGTTGGATCAATTTCCTGACCTGCATGTAATTGTAATGTTTCGAATTTCTGTGTAGTTGACATAATTTTTAAATTTAAAATGGATATTTCTTGAAATAGTAATTTGTAAAGTTGAGCTCAATCGAAAAGTCAATTGAGTATATACGATTAATTAAATAATTGAATTTGAATGGATTAAACTAATTCAGATAGGGTTTATAAAAACAAAAAGGATGTAGATTTTCCCTTCGGACTATCAGAATGAATCCAATTAGAGTTGAGCTGTTAGTTAGCAACAACAGCACATGCACATTCGCATGTAAAGATCTGTAGTATTGTTTTGATAAAAAGGATTATTATGAGATGCTAATCCTGTTGATTTGACGCTAGCGTGAAGTACGCTTCTAAGTGAGCTATGCAATGTTTTCATATTTATATTTCCCTGTTCGGGCAGGATTTGGCACCTTGAATCAGGTTGCCAGAGGATCATAGAGCCTGTCTCTTACCTCTTCGTTATAAATTGATTTCAATAATACTTCAAATGTAGAAAAAGCTTTTCGATTAAAACAAATGTGACAAGAAATAAAAATGAGTTATTTTGAAATTAAATTTTAAACCAAATAAAATATGGTAAAAAGTTAATTTGTATAGTAATTATTTTATTGATTTTTTACTTATTACTTCGGTGCTTAAGTAGTCCGTTCACAATTAACCACTGAGCGATAATGTAAGTACCCATTATAGCAACTCCCGAAAAAGGGATGGTGTGGGAGAATCTATTGATTGCTAAAATTGAATCTGAAATAGTGAACAAAGTAGCTCCCAAAACCACTAATTGAAAGCTTTCGTCCGTAGTATTACCTTTTCGAAACCATGCAACTAAGATCATTAATGCCAATACTAAGGCATATAAAGTAACGGGTACTTGAATTACGCTGTCAATATATGGTAAAATTAAATAGGCCATTAATGCTAGGTAGGCAACAACGATGAAAGGAAAAACTGACCATTTAATTGCTAATTTATCTTTAAAGGTAGCTTTCTTGTAAGCTATTATAAATACAATATGAGCGCTCAAAAAGGCTCCTATTCCAGCAAAGAAGAACATAAAATGCTTGAATGTGAAGAGTAGCATGATATCGCCAATCCAACTAAATGCTAAAGCAAGAGTTACGTAGCTAACCCACTTTTCGTCCTTTCTATTATCTGATTTTTCCCAGAAATAGATTAGTAAAGCAATCATCAATAGGGGCTTGCATATTTGGTGAAGCAGATCAATTTCGAAAGTGAGTGAAATTATTTCAAGAATCCCTACTATCCAATAAAAATATGCTTTAAAATTCATGCTGAAGTATTTATCGAAAAGTAATTATTATTACTCGATAAAAAAAGAGAATTTATTTAAAGAAGGATTAGATTTCTTCAATTGAAATAGATCTGGCTAGTCCTAAACTATTTTTTAACAAATTTCTTTAGGCTTTTTTCTGAGTCTATGGTAACCATAACATAATAATGGCCGCTTGGGATGTTTTTCAAATTTATTTTGTACAGGCCTGATTCAATTCTATCATTGGAGACCGTCATCTTATTTCCAATGATACTCATTACCTCAATTTTGACATCTGCAGAAAAAGCTTTATCATTTATTTTGAGATAAATATAATCATTAGCAGGATTAGGGTAAACTTCTGCCGAATGAAGCGCTTTAACGATTTCAACATTATCACTCTTACCCGTAGGGTCGTTAATTGCTGCTTTTGCGTTAAATAAATTAAAGCAGAATATGGTTAAGACTAATATGTTGATAAGATATTTCATTACAATTTTTTACGACAAAAGCCGTTTTATGTTATTAATTTTTATTCGATACTTTTAAACGCTTCTTTCAAATTTGAGATCATAGTTGAAGGAGTCATATAGTTCTCACCAAATTCCTTCAAACTTTGGTCTCCCGCTACTCCATGCAAATATACTGCCAACTTTGCTGTTTCAAAAGGTGTTTTTACTCTTGGAGCTATTCCTGCCAAGATTCCGCACAATAAATCTCCACTTCCACCTTTTGCCATACCATTATTGCCAGTCGTATTGAAACTAACAAAACCTTTTTCATCACAAATAGCAGTATGTTGTCCTTTCAAAATCATTACAACCTTATGATGCTTACAGAAGGACTTTAGTTGCATCAAGGCCTCAAAATTATTATCATATTTTCCGACCAGTCTTTTAAATTCTCCATGATGGGGGGTTAAAATGGTACCTTTAGGTAAAAGTTCTAGTAATTCTCTATGCTCAGCTAAAATTGTGATAGCATCAGCATCTAAAATCAACTGTCCCTTATAGTGACTAAGGATTTTTTCAAGAAGTTTGATTGTCTTATTTGCAAAACCAATGGCAGGGCCAAAAACCAGAGCATCCTGTTTTTCATAGTCAAGAAAAGATCCAAGGGCATATTCATTTTCATCTGCTAGAATTAGGGCTTCAGGTATTTGAATTTGAATTATGTTTATACAAGGTGGACATACTTGGACTGATATTAAGCCAATTCCCGAATGTAGTGCTGCTTTTGCGGCTAAACTTGCTGCTCCCATCCTTGCATGTCCACCTGCAATTATTGCAGCTCGTCCTCTTATTCCTTTATGAGCTATAGAGGCCACTTTTAATGATGATTTATGATAATTTGTAATTTTAAAAATTGAATAATCGCTTAAGCAATTATTAATAAATTCTTTTGATAAACCAATGTCTAGTATTTCAGAATGGCCAATGAATGCTTGGTTTTCGGCCATCATAAATGCAAGTTTTGGAACTTGAAAACTTAGTGTGTAGTCTGATATAAATATTGTTTCATCTGGACTTGGCTTGTCAGCAAACAGTCCTGACGGTATGTCGATAGCTATTTTAGTACCGCTGGCCTCGTTTGCTTTTTGTATCCAGCTGGCAATTTCACCTTTTATGGGTCGTGAAAGACCTGAGCCAAATATAGCATCAATGTAAATGCTCTTTTTATCAGCGTTTATGAAATCGAAATCGTTCAAGATTCTTACTGTTTTGATTAGCTTTAATCTCTTTAAATTCTCTTCAAAGTCGGGTGATCCAGTTTCTCCCATAGTCAAGAGTATGCGTACTTTATAATTCAGCTTAGATAATAACCTGCCAATAGCTAGACCATCCCCACCATTATTACCTGACCCAACTAAAATGATTATATCATAATCTGTTGAGAAATAGGGGGAAATCCATTTCACTACTTCTTCGCTTGCCCTTTCCATTAAATTAATGCTAGTAATGGGTAGGTTTTTGATGGTATATTGATCCGCTTCTCTGATCTGTTCAACACTCAAGATTTTCATAAAAGTTAAGTTAGCAAAAATGGGGAAATTTTCATCACCTAGAAGTCAACTATAGCTTCTTAGCCTTTCTACTGCAACTTTGACTACAGTATTTAACATTCTCCCAGTCTTTTCTCCATTTTTTGCGCCACCTAAAGGGTCTGTTACATACTGTACAAATCTTGGTAGGTAGATTACTTTTTTTAACGATTTTAGACACTGCTTGTATTTGTTTTCTACTGATGATAATCAAAGAGTTTAATGATTGTTTGGATTATCATTCTATAAGTTATTCGGAAACAAGCACGAAATTACTTTGTGAATGAAGGCTTTTCTTCTATTTTTGCAAAAACTTTAAACAGAGCATAATGAGCGTTTTAGTAAATAAAGATTCTAAAGTAATTGTACAAGGTTTCACTGGGTCAGAAGGGACTTTCCATGCTGAGCAAATGATAGAATATGGTACCAACGTGGTAGGTGGTGTTACTCCTGGTAAAGGAGGTCAAAAACATTTGGACAGACCTGTGTTCAATACAGTGGAAGATGCTGTAAGAGAAGCTGGTGCAAATGTATCCATCATTTTTGTTCCACCTGCATTTGCTGCAGATGCCATTATGGAAGCTGCTGATGCTGGAATTAAGGTGATAATTACTATTACAGAAGGGATCCCTGTGAAAGACATGATGAAAGCTAAGACTTACATACAAGGTAAAGATTTAACTTTGGTTGGCCCGAATTGTCCTGGTGTAATTACTCCAGGGGAAGCTAAGGTTGGTATAATGCCGGGTTTTGTTTTCAAAAAAGGAAAAATTGGAATCGTTTCTAAATCAGGTACTTTAACTTATGAAGCAGCAGATCAAATTGTGAAAGCAGGTTTCGGAATTTCTACAGCTATCGGTATTGGTGGTGATCCAATTATTGGTACTCCTACAAAAGAGGCAGTAAAAATGTTAATGGAAGATGATGAAACTGAAGCTATAGTAATGATAGGCGAGATTGGTGGAAACTATGAAGCTGAAGCTGCTCGTTGGATTAAAGAAACTGGCAACAAAAAACCTGTTGTAGGTTTTATCGCTGGTAAAACGGCTCCTGCAGGAAGAAGAATGGGGCATGCTGGGGCAATTATTGGTGGGAAAGACGATACCGCAGAAGCTAAGATGAAAATCATGGATGAATGCGGTATATTTGTAGTTCAATCCCCTGCTGATATCGGAGAGACTATGAAAAAAGCGTTATCATAATAAAATCAAGAGTCTAGATTCAGGAATCTAGAAAAATGATATACTTAGAGACTGTTTCAAAATTTGAGATATACTTTCATACAGAGTTATCATCGATATTGAAACAGTCTTTTTCATTTATAGCAATCTAATTTATCAAAGATGACCAATAATGACATTTTGAAAAGAATCCGCTATACTTTTGATTTTAGTGATGAACAAATGATGGCTATTTTTGAAAGTGCAGATTATAAGGTTACTAGGTCACTTGTGACCGACTGGTTAAAAAATGATGACCATGCAGATTATAAAGATATTCACGATGATCAATTGGCTACATTTCTAAATGGATTGATAAATGAAAAAAGGGGCAAAAGAGATGGTGAACAACCTAAACCTGAAAAAATATTAGATAACAATACCATTCTCAAGAAGCTCAAAATTGCTTTAACAATGAGAACCGAAGATATTGCAGAAGTCTTTAAATTAGCAGGCAAACCAATTGGTCAGCACGAGATTACTGCATTCTTAAGAAATTCTAAGCAATCACAATATAGGCCTTTTCTGGATCAGTATCTTAGAAATTTTCTTAATGGGCTACAATTAAAATACAGAGGTAATAGGTAAACCAAATTGGAATTCAATTCTGAATTATTGTGGTAGGTTTATGATGAATAGGGAAATTACATGAATTAGCAATGAAACAAAACTCATTTGCTTTTTCGTGCAGTGATTGTGCTAATTCAATTTTGTCTTGCTCTATAATCTCAACTTCCGGATTTAGTATTGCTTCCGTAAAATGTCCCTTTCCCTCCGCTGTTTCTTTCATGGTGGCTGTCGCTTTATCTTTATAGGCTAGTACTGTGATTTGATGGGTTGAACATAAGTGAAGATACCAAAGCATATGGCAGGAAGAGATGGAGGCTAAAAACAAGTCCTCGGGATTATGGAGTTCGGCATTGCCTCGAAAAGCTGAGTCAGCACTTCCTTTTAAAGTAGGTTTATTGGCTACAATAATATCATATGATCTTTCGTAAAAAGTATAGGATTTTGTTCCAGATCCAGAATTACCTGTCCATTTGATTTGAGATTGATAATGGTGTGATGTCATTTTACTAATGGTGATTTGATTGCTTGTGAAATTAGTAAAATTCAAGTGCTGATTTAAATAGGTTCCAGATTTTACTTGTTAAATTGTATCACTTTTCAACTAATTGTCTATGGGAAAATCCGAAAAATGGCATGATGAGCTTGAGTTTTTGAGAGCCCTAATCAATCAGACATCATTAGAAAAAACGAGAAAATGGGGAGGAGAAGTTTATACTATTAATAATGGAAATGTATTAATGATAAGAGCCTTTAAAAATCACGTGGGCTTGTGGTTTTATAGCGGAGTGTATTTAAAGGATCCTTACGAAGTTTTAGAAAATGTGCAGAAAGGCAAAACCAAAGCAATGCGTCATTGGAAATTTGCAGCAATTAATGAAATGGATGCTAAGAAAATTTCAAAATACATTCATGAAGCTATTGAAAATGAAAAGAATGGGATAAGGTGGAAAGCTGAAAAATCTGATAAAGTTGAAATCCCTATTCTTTTAGAAGAAGCTTTTGAATCTGAAGAAGCTTTTAAAATAGCTTTCCAAGAACTCACGCCCTTTAAGCAGAAAGAATTTGCTGAGTATATCGACACAGCCAAAAGAGAAGCGACAAAAATCAGCAGGCTAGAGAAAATAAAGTCTATGGTGCACCAAGGTGTTGGGCTAAATGATCAGTATAGAAAGTGAGATTATGTTATTTTAGTTTTCAGAATCTTTATCAAATGAAAGCATCACTTTCTTCAGATTTTCTGATATGCTCACTAACCATTTCAATTGGTCGGTTATTAGCCGACTTGCTTGCAAATTCTTTCTGAATTCAGGGTCGATGGGTTTCGATTCCTCTTTTTCCAGTTCTTTCGTTCGAATAGCCACCAGATTTTCGAATCTTTCTTCTAGGTGTTGATAAGCTTCTTCTAGTTTTTCTGCTGCTATATTTTCTGTATGTGCTTTTTGAAGAAGAGTTTGCAAGGCTTGCCTTAAATTAGTATCGACTGTTTTTAAAATGATTTCAAAATCTTCTGATACTTTATCATTTTGTCGATTCAGAATAAATGTGCCTAATGCAGCCATAGCAGCTAAAAAAGTGTGATTTAAGCCTACAATTTCGTTGATTTTACCTAAATTTTCTTGCTGGGATTTAGGCTCCTGGCTCATTCGTTGAAAAGCTGCATTTAAGTTTCCCATTTCCAGAAAGGCCTCTTTTCTCGCCAATTTGTAATCCGTCAAGCCTTCGGATTGGTGATAGAATTGATTTATTTCATTCAGGTATTTACGGTTGGCTCTTAAGGTTTGGATAATGCTGGTTCTAATACTATCAGATTCCCAAGCTGGCCAAAGAAGTGATCCTGCGCCAAAAGCAATGGAAGCGCCAATCAATGTATCCACAACCCGGAATTGGATTACCTCAAAGGCGTCAGGATTGATAAGCGCATAAATAAAAACGATGCTAGTGGTTACAAATATCGAAGAGGTTCTATAGTTTCTCTGAATAAAGCTCAATGCCATGGTGAGCGATATTATGGACAAAACAGCATAGACATAACTGTTTTGTGTGATTAAAACGATGACAGCAGCAATGGCTGCCCCAATTAATGTTCCATATAATCTATGCTTCGACCGCTCTTTGGTCAAAGTATAGCCCGGGCGCATGATGACTACTATCGTCAGTAAAATCCAATAAGTATTTTGCAAAGAAAAATAGGTACCGATGCTAAATCCAAGTACCATAGCTATGGTAAGGCGGGCAGCGTGCTTAAAGATCGGTGATTTAAAGCTAAAATTTTCTTTTAGAATATTGGGATCATAATCTTGCTGTGTAATAAACTGTTTTCCCTCCTTATTCTTCAAACCCACTTTATCCTGATTTTCTAAGTTATAGAAAACTCTTTCGACAGATCGGAGTTTTTGCAGTTGATTTTCTTCATAGTCAAGCAAATTATGTAGTAATAGAGCCCCTTCGCGAGCTTTTGGGAGCTTAATTTCTTCGACATAGTCTTGGATGCTGTCTAGGCACTTTTGAATCATAGGTGCTAAGTCTTCACTAGATTCAAGTTTTCTACCTTTTTGCATGGCTATTGCCATTTCTTCCATTCTTTCAGACAGTTTAAACACCAAATCAATAAATGGATTGACAAAGTGCAGCTGATTTTTGAATAGGCTGTTAATTTTACTATAATTTGCTGGATTGGCAATTGAAAGCTCCAGTATATCAATGAGCTCAATAAATATGAGCAACTGCTTTCTTTTGTAATTCGAGAAACCTGAACTTTGTCTGTCGGTAAGTAATAGCTCTCTCAAAGATTCATGGATAGTATTTATATTGACTTGTAGATCATACAATTCGTTTTTCAACTCTTTTTCATCTTGTTCTGCAACAGCTAGTTTTCCTCTGATTTGAATGTATTGAGCGGTCAATAGAAAACATTCAGTCAAATTGTTATTGATTTGGCGTTTTTGAAGTAGAGAATGGAAAAGGCTTGATAGCAATAGGTACCAAAGTCCTCCAAATCCAATAAACATGGCATTAATAAAAATTTCAGATCCAATCTGTTGATGGGCAAAACTCAACACTATAGCCAATAAACCGGCAAAAGATATTAAAGAAGCTCTAAAACCATAAACTGAAATATAGGATATTCCAAAAATAACCAAGGCCAGTACAGGAAGCAATAAATAGAGGTTTGAAGCTGCATAAGTGACAATAATTGTCGATAATACCGCTATTGCTGTAGCAATTAAAATCCCAATGCTTTTATGCTTGCGGCTACCCGGAACATCGCTACTTGATGTTAAAAATACACCTATCGAAATACTTAGGAAGTAGGGGAGTTGCTCAATTTTCAAACCAATCAAAACCGGCACAACAATTCCAAAAGTGACTAAAGCTGATTTAAGAAAATCTGGGCTTTTGAGAAAATTTTGAATCTTTTGGAAGTAGCTTTTTGTCATAGAAAGTAATGCCTGCTCTATTGTACTCAAAAGAAGTCAAAACAGTTCAGTTTTAAAACTATTTTTTATTTAAGATTATGTCCTAACAAATAGTCAGTATTTTAATAAGTCAGCGGAAAATCTGTAAGAATATTTAAAGTACTTTCACGGTGAAGTGTGAGTTTTTATTTATCAAAGGAACGCTTATATTTACTTTTGTAAGTACTTAATTGACATATGGAACAAGTAATAGAATTTTTTAATAAACTTTTTTCAGCAGAAGATTGGCCAGCACGCTGGGTATGTGGAGAATGGTCATCATTTCATGGTTGGCTATATATAACAAGTGATATTGCCATTTGGTTGGCCTATTTTGTTATTCCTGCTATCATTATTTTCTTTATTCAAAAAAGACATAACCTACCTTTTTTGCCCGTTTTTTGGTTGTTCGGTGCATTTATTATATTATGTGGAAGCACACATTTAATTGATGCCATTATGTTTTATTGGCCTGGTTACAGACTTAGTGCATTATTAAGGGCGTTGACTGCTATTGTAAGTTTGGCAACAGCTTTTGTTTTAATTCGGGATTTGCCAAAGTTAATAGAAACTAAGCCTGAGGATAAACTCAAAACCTATCAGTTAGAAAAACAAGTAAAACAGTATGAAGCAGAGATTGAAGCACTTAAGCAGAAATTGCATAATCAAGAGGGTTAATGCTTTCCGACCGTAAATCCATGATGCGCCTACAAAATGCTGTATTAGTTATTATGGCGGCACTCATTACAGCTGTTATTTTTATAATAGATTTAAATACAGATAGCACTGTGGCGGTAGCTAGTGTATACACTATTGTGATTTTATACAGTTGGCTCCTGCCTGGAAGGTATACCAGTATCTACATTGCTCTACTCTGCACGATTCTGACTATTATAGCTATGGGATTTTCAGAGGAAATGCTTAGCGATCCTAGTGATATATCTCAAATGAATATGGTTATTTCTTTGGTCGTTATTTGGATAAGTGTGATGCTTGTGTTTATTGCTAAAAGTGGTTTTTCAAGACTTGAAATTATTAATAAACAGCTTTCGGAGAGTTCGGAAATTTTACTTGATAAAGTTATTAAATTGGATATTCAGCAAGAAAAGCTATCAAAAAATAAACAAAAGCTTGAAAATCTGAATGCCGATTTAGTTATTAAGAATCGGGAGCTTGAGCGTTTTACGAGTATCACAAGTCATGATTTGAGAGAGCCACTTCGGACGATAGGAAATATGACTCAATTGCTTTCAAAAAAGTATTATAGTCAATTTGATGATCAAGGGAGGAGAATTTTAGATTATGTTAATTCTGCTTCTGATAGGATGACTATTATGATTAAAGGTCTGCTAGAATTTAGTAGGTTAGGGAATAAAAGAGAAGTCCAAGAAGTTTCTTGTCAGGAAATGGTTGAAGATATAGTACTCGATCTCAATTCTTACTTAAAAGAAAATAATGGAGAGATTATAGTTGGGAAATTACCAATGGTCAAAGGCAATCCCCTAGAATTAAGGATGCTTTTTCAAAATTTGATCATTAATGGACTTAAATTTAGAAAACCAGATGTATCGCCAGTGGTTGAAGTGTCTGCGAGGGAAAGTAACAATCATGTAGAATTTTGCGTGACAGATAATGGGATTGGGATTGCCGAAGAAGACTACAATAAAATTTTCTTAATCTTTCAACGTTTAAATCCATTAGAAGAATATGATGGAACTGGCTTAGGATTAGCCTATAGTCGTAAGATTATTGAGCTATATGGTGGGAAGATATGGATCAAATCAACCAAGGGAGTAGGTAGCTCTTTTTACTTTACTATTGAAAAACCTTATGACTAATAAAATTGAGAAATTGAAATGCATTTTGCTCATTGACGATGATGAGGCAACAAACTTTTACCACCAAATGATTTTGGAGGACGAGGGAATTGATATGCATATACAATCCGCAAGGTCGGCTAAAGAAGGTCTAGACTTTTTACTGTCGAAAGGTGATTTCGTAGGTTATCCGCTACCTGGAATAATCTTTTTAGACATTAACATGCCGGGTATGAATGGTTGGGATTTTCTAGAAGAATATAATGAATTATCTAAAGATATTCATGAAAGGTCAGTAGTTACTATACTCACCACCAGTGATAATCCTGATGATAAAGAACGTGCAGCCAAAATTCCTATTGTTAAGGAATTTGTACACAAACCTCTTACACCTGAAGCGTTTTGGAAAGTTGCGAAAGAAAATTTTGTTGTTAATTGAAGATAATATATTGAATTTACCTTAACTGTTTATAGTGGTGTAATTAAGTTCAGACGTTTTAGTGCTGCTCGATTTTCTAATCTGAAATTTTACTACTTTCTCGCTCTGAATTTAACTTTTCTACTGTTTTATATTGTATTAATCAAACAAAACGTATAACTTCATAAGGATAAGATGCTGTCCTGTGAAAAAAATAATTCTCTTATTCTTAGTTAGTTTTCTTTTAGGCTTCTTTTCTGTTGGTCAAACCCAAATTGACTCACTTCGTCAGATCCTGAGCGATCAGGATAACGATTCAAACAAAGTAAAGACCTATCTTCAATTTTTTTATACCGATTTATACTACTCTAATCCTGAAGAAGTAATTCAATATACTAGAGAAGCAGCTGACCTTAGTAGAGCTATAAATTATCACAAAGGAGAGGTAGAGGCTTACAACTCTCTTGGTTATATTTATAGGGTTAGAAGCGAAAACGACTCAGCTTTCCATTTTTTTGGGAAAGCTCTTAAACTTGCTGAACCAATAAATTACAACTTGGGTATTCTCGATGCTTATGTGGGATTAGGTAATACGTATAATCAACTCAGTAAATGGCAGCAAGCGATTATCGAATTCAAGAAGGCCGAAGAGCTTGCTTTTTCAGGTGGTAATCTACGTATAGCCGCCAGTGCCAATAACAATTTGGGTAATATTAGCCTTGCTCAAGGGGCTTTACAAGATGCGCTAATTTATTATCAAAAAGCGGCTGATATAGGTCCCCCTTCTATCGAGGAGGTGGCACTTGTTAATATTGGACTAGTGCATATTGAATTAAATAATCCGGAAAAAGCAATGGATTACTTATTGGAAGCAAAAGAGATGACCAGTCAATCCGAAAACTGGTATGCCTTGGCATTCATCCATCAACATTTGGGTTCCCTGGAACGATCAAAGAGTAATCTACCAGAAGCACTGGATTATTACCAGAAGGCCATGGATATCTATAAATCGATCAATGAGCGCCAATTTTATTCAGAGGTACTGACTAGTATTGCTTCAGTTTATTATGAGAAGAAATTGTACCTAAAGGCTCTTGCTGCCTATAATGAAAGCATTCAAATTCAAAAAGAGATTAGTCACTATGCTGGTTGGTGCAATAGCTTACATGGCATGGGGGAGGTGTATTTGGCTATGGGCAATATTTCAGCTAGTGAAAAAACCTTAATTGAAGCACTGAATATTGCTGATAAGAATACGTTACTCACACTTAAGGACGATATCGTATTAACGCTTAGTACTCTTTATAAGAATTCAGGGAGGTATAAAAAGGCTTTAGCATATCATGAATTATATAAGCAGTTAAGCGATAGCTTATTAAATCAAGAAAAGCAGGAGCAGATTGATGAATTAGAGACCCGTTTTGAAACGAAGCAAAAGCAGCAAGAAATCGATTTGCTAAGTGCAGAAAATCAAATTGCCAATCTGAATGTATTACAACAAACTAACTTTCGGAATTATGTCATAATTATTGCTTTCATATTGGCAATTTTGGCAGCTGTTGCCTACAATAGAGTACAAGTAAAAGCTAAGGCAAATAATAAATTAAAAGAACTTGATCAGTTAAAAACTAACTTTTTCACTGATATTTCTCACGAATTCCGTACTCCACTCACGCTTATTTTAAGTCCTGTCAGTAAAGCGTTGAAGAGCGAACAGAACAGTCCGATTAAGCATGATTTGGAATTGATCCAGCGAAATGCCGAGAGGTTACTTGAACTTACTAACCAACTACTAGACTTGTCTAAATTGGAGGCTGGTAAATTAAAGCTAACAGTAAGGCCGTACAATCTGCATGATTTTTTACAAGTTAGTGTTGCTTCTTTTGAATCATTTGCACCATCAAAAAATATCGATTTTAAAATCGAGTTAAAAGATGTGCCAACTTCTGCCTATTTTGATCAAGATAATTTACAAAAGATTCTCAATAACTTATTGTCAAATGCTTTCAAATTTACTCCAGACGGAGGATGTATAATTCTGAAAGCTGATGCAGCGAAAAAACACTTAAATATTACTGTAAAAGATACTGGGCCTGGTATTTCAGAAAAGCAACAGAGAAAAGTATTTGACCGATTTTATCAAAATGATAATAATGAGCAAGGCGGTGGATCAGGCATTGGACTAACACTTACAAAGGAATTGGTCCTATTGCATCATGGCAGCATATCGCTAGATAGTGCAGTAGGTGTTGGAAGCACCTTTAAATTTTCTATCCCAATTGAGGCAAGTGCTTACCAAAAGAAAGAAATAGATGCATCATTGACTGAGCCTTTAAAGCCAGCCAGTACGTTTAATGATTCAATAGAATGGGATCAAATTAAGGAGAAGGAAGGCATTCCAATTGCTTTGATAGTAGAGGATAACTTCGATCTCAGCCATCATATTAGGTCTGTGCTCTCTGAAAAGTATACTGTATTTGAAGCTAAAAATGGAGTAGCTGGAGTAGAAAGAGCAATGGAACTAATTCCTGATATTATCATTTCTGACTGGATGATGCCTAAAATGGATGGCTTGGAATTTTGCAAAAAAGTAAAAGAGGATCAAAGATCTAGTCACATACCTATTATTATGCTGACGGCTAAAGCGGATGTCAGTAGTAAGTTAGAGGGCTTGAAAACTGGTGCAGACGAATATCTAACAAAGCCTTTTAATACAGAAGAGTTACTAGCAAGAATGGAGAATTTGATCTCCCAACGAGCCCATTTAAAGTCGATTTATAGCAAAAGAATAACTGTTTCTCCGTCCAAGATAGAGGTTACAGATCCTAATGAAGCATTTCTTCAGAAAGCTCTTGGAATAGTAGATTCGCATATTGAAGATAATGAATTTACTGTAGAAAAATTCCAGGGAGAAATGGCAATGAGCCGCATGCAGTTGCATAGGAAGTTGAAAGCACTTACGGATTTTTCCGCTAGCGAATTTATTAGAAACCTTCGACTACAAAGAGCGGCTGATCTGTTATCTTCCAACGGTATGCAGGTCAGCGAAGTAGCTTACAAAACAGGTTTCAACAGCTTAAGTTATTTTACTCAATGCTTTAAAGAAAAGTATGGGGTGATTCCTTCTCAATATGAGTCCATAGTTCCTTGAAAGGCCGTTATTTGGTCATGTTACATTTGTATTAGTTTTTGGGAGATTTCTGATAATGGAATGCTGATAAAGCTCTTAGGTTTACATCAGTCTTTTTGAACTCTTAAACTTCAAGAAAATGCTAACATATTTAAATTCCTTTCAGAAAAATGGGTTTATCAAAATCAATTTGGTTCTCATAATCCTTGCGCTTTGGACTTTTCCCGTCTTAAGCCAACAAAAATTGCCAATTATTGATATGCATTTACATGCTCATAAAGCTAATCGGCAAGGACCACCTCCAGTAGCTATGTGCACCCCTATTTATCCTATGCCAGTATGGGATCCTGCTGAGCCATATGCAAATACATTCATGAAAATGCTGAAAGAGCCTCCATGTGAAAATCCAATTTGGTCACCTGAAACGGATGATGAGCTAATGCAACAAACCATAGAGGTATTAGATGGACGGAATATTTATGGCGTTATTGGGGGCCATAAGGATATGCTCAAGAAATGGAAAAGTGCTCGGCCTGAACGCCTCTATTCGGGAATTGAAATATCAGGCAAACCCTCCGACCCTTCACCCGATACATTGCGAGCAATGTATGAAAGAGGAGATCTGAAAGTGATAGGTGAAGTTACCACTCAATATGCAGGTATTTATCCAACTGATGAAGTTTTACAACCTTATTTCGCTTTAGCCGAGGAATTAGACATCCCTGTGGGTATACATGTTGGCCCAGGTCCTCCAGGTGTGATTTACTTGGGAGCAAAAGAATACAGAGCAAAAATGCATAGTCCTTTAACCTTAGAGGAGGTATTGGTTAAGTATCCTAAATTACGCCTATACATCATGCATGGTGGCTTTCCTATGATAGATGACTTGCTAGCCTTACTTTATGCACATCCTCAAGTGCATTTAGATGTCGGTGTGATTGTTTTCACTCAGCCGAGAGAGACTTTTTATAGATGGCTAAAAGTGATCTGTGAAGCAGGCTTTCACAATCGTGTCATGTTTGGTTCTGACCAAATGGTATGGCCAGAGGCGATCGAACGCTCCATTGCAGTCATTGAAGAAGCTTCATTTTTAAGTGAGTCACAGAAGCGAGATATTTTCTATAATAACGCTGCGAGGTTTCTACGCTTAAGTGAAGCTGAAATTGCTAGACACCACGGAAACTAAGCTTCCATATTCTATTTCGAAAAAGTTGCAAAATATAGATTTCAAACTGATTCGAAAACCTTGCATTACCAACTTAAGAAATTGTACTATGAAAAATTTAACACTACTATTAGTTTTTGCTGCCTTATCTCATATCCTTATGGCACAAGATAATATTTATTCCCCAGCCAGATTCGGACGAGCAGCCACTCCAGCTGATGAGGATAAGATCATCGAACTTATGGATAATTATTCAATGGGTTGGATGTCGGAAAACGCACGTATGGTAGCTTCTACCTTTACTGAAAATGGTACTTTTTCAAATTCTGATCCTATGATAAAATACGGAAGGGAAAATATTGAAGAATATCTTGACACTTATTTTAAGGAAAATACTATAAGAGCGCAAACTTCAGGAGGGCGTATTTCATACAGATATATTGAAGATAATGTGGTCGTCTACCACAGTTTTACCAGAGGTACACCAGCCTCATCTGAAACTGAAAAAGCCTTCCCTGAAACCCACTCTACTTTTGTTCTTCACAAAACCGATAAAGAAGGATGGAAGATTGTACATCATGTGAGGATGGAAATTATTAATTAACTGCTTTTTGACTGCAGCTTATAAACTTCTAACTATAAACTAAACAAGGATGAAAAGATCTATTCTTACACTATTATTTACCAGTTTGTTCATTCATTTAAATGCTCAAACTGACACTTTGAAGCTCATAGATAATGAGCTTATCGAAAATCGCAACAAAGAACTTACTTTGGGTTTCTATCAAGACCTCTGGTTCACCGACAACACCGATAATTATAAAAAGTACGTGGCCGAAACATACGTGGTTCATGATATTGGCGACAGAAAAGGAGTAACCGAACCTGCCATAGAACAGAAAATCATAGCCGACCGCCTTTGGGAAAACGGCACCTGGGATTCAAAAATCAATTACCAAATAGCTGATGGAGATTTGGTAGCGACACGCTGGGAAGCAACTTACAAACCCGAAACATTACTGGGAAAGGTTGTTTTTGGTGCTGGCACCATTCCTATTATTAATGTATTTCGCTTTAATGAAGAAGGCAAAATTGTAGAGATATGGAATCATAGGCATGATATCGATACCAATCGAACCATGATGTTTACCATAAAAGGCTTATTGATCGGACTTTTAATCGCTCTCATTCCAACAATTATTGCCATTCGACTCAAAAGAAAATTGAAAAAGCAGGCTAGCATGACCATGTAGGTGATCTTATTCAGCTCGTGTTTAATTCAATTAAAGTTAATCTATAAAAACATTTAAAATGAATAAGCTAAACCTCATTATTTATCTTGTGCTGCTCTCATTTTTCTCCGAAAACCTAAAGGCACAATCAGAGAAGTATACAGGCCCTATCGTAGACATGCATATGCATGACTATACTGAAATGAGCTATGCGGTAAGAACTGCCCCTGATGGCACTCAGTCTCCTTCCTCTCTCATTGAATATCATAAAGCCTTACTGGAAGAGATTAATAAATTCAAAATCAAGAGGGCTGTAGTGAGCACTATCGGTGGAGAAGACATTTTCAAAGCAGATGATCTGATTATTCGTGGTTATTATACCAGTAAACCACCTACTGATACGCTTGACTTTATAGAGAAGATTGAGTCAGGAGCAATCGAAGTTTTTGGTGAAATAGGAGCCATCTACGGTGGCTACTACCTTTCAGACCCAGGATTCGATCCTTTTCTAAAGATTTGTGAACGCTACAGTATTCCGGTCGGAGTACATACCAGTGGGAGCGCAATGGATATTACCTATCAATGCTGCCCTAACTTTAGGTTGAAGTATGGAGACCCTTACACTATAGAAGATGTATTAGCAAAATACCCTAAGCTCAAAATTTATTTAATGCATGCAGGAGGCTCATTTTATGAACACGCCTTGCGTTTAATGACGCAATACAGCCAGGTTTATGCAGATTTGGGGGTTATACTCTGGGTTGATGAGCAGCCAATGGACTATGCAGAGGCCTTCTTAAGCAAAGCTAAAAAATATAATTTAATCGATCGCGTGCTTTATGGTTCTGATCAAATGGTCTGGCCACATGCCATTGGGAAAAGCATTGAAACCCTTAATTCCTATGATTTTTTGACCTATGATGACAAGAGAAAAATTTTCTATTCAAATGCTAACAATTTCTTAAACCGTTGAAACTATGCAACCTACTCAACCTAATGAACGCTTTGAAATTTTAGATGTGCTCCGAGGCTTTGCTCTATGTGGAGTCTTGATTGCTAATATGGCCTATCATTCTGGCTATTGGTTTTTATTGCCAGATAAGCAGGCTGCCCTACAGTTTTCGACTGCAGGTGAGGGCCTTTTATGGTTTATCCACTTCTTTTCGGATGGTAAATTTTATTCCATCTTTTCCATCCTGTTCGGAATCGGTTTTGCTATGCAGATGCAACGATCTATGGATAAAAATGAGCCCTTTATGGGCAGATACAGCAGGCGTTTATTGATATTATTGCTATTCGGACTGCTTCATGCCTTTCTATTCTTTGTAGGGGATATCTTAAGTATGTACGCCTTAACAGGTTTTCTACTTTTATTATTTAGAAATCAATCTGGGAAATTTTTACTCAGGACTGCAGTGATTTTACTTTGTCTGCCTGTTTTGCAGTATGCTTTTGTTTGGTGGAATGCCCAGGGAGCTCCTCCCATAGCTAATGCTGCTGATTTAGCTTTCTTCGAGCAAATAACGCTCACTTACCAAACAGGCAATTTTGCAGATATCCTTTTTAATAATATAGGGGGGACGCTATTTGGGAGATATCCTGATTTAATTTTTACTGGTCGCTTTTTTAAGGTGCTTGCGATGTTCTTATTAGGGTTTTACATTTTTAAAACAAAGTTATTTCAGTCCCGAGAAGACCGAAGAGGTTTGTATAAAAGAATTCTACTCTGGACTGCGATTATTGGCATTCCTTCAAATATTGTTTTAGCTCAAATGATGTCTACCGAAGCTTATTATAATCTTGATCCCAGTGGTATTATTCAGCCTTTGGTCTACGCTTTTGGGGTCCCTGCTTTGGGTATATTTTATGCTGTTGGCGTACTATTACTTTATCAAAAATCTCAGTATAAAGCTACGCTAAGTTTCTTTGCTCCCTACGGTAGAATGGCACTCACCAATTACCTTATGCAGAGTGTTTTAAGTTGTTTTGTATTTATGAGCTATGGATTTGGGCTATTTGGAGCAGTTGGACCCATTTTATTTACCATTATTGGGCTCAGTATCATGATCGTCCAATTCATTTTTAGCCATTGGTGGCTATCCAAGTTCAAATACGGACCAGCGGAATGGCTTTGGAGATCATTGACTTATAAAAAATGGCAGCCTTTCATTAAGCCACACAGTGAAACAAGAATTTCTGCGTAACTAAATTAATTGGATATGAAAACTCTTAAAAATATTACCATTGCATTATTACTGTTAACAGCCGCAGCTGTAGGTTCCTTCACCCAGAAAGAGCATGATAAAGCGGCTGACAAGAAAGCTATTTTTAAAACCCTTGAAAATTATAACTTGGGCTGGGAAAGACGAGATGTAGAGTTGACGATAAAAGATTATGCTGACTCTACAGACTGGACCAATGCTTTTGGGGATCGGGTACGCACCAAGGAAGAATTAAGCATTCTATTGAAAGAAGTCTTCAGTCTTGATTTTGTGATGTCTGGCAAGCAAAATTATGCCAGCCATGATCTGACTTTTCTTAGTGATCATATTGCACTCTTAAGATCAAGAAATCTCAGAGAAGGGCAAAAATATAGTTCTGGTAAAGCCATGCCTGATCGTGACATTAATCACCTGAGAGTGTACGAAAAGATAGATGGACAATGGAAAATAGTGAGTCATATGATAAGTCAGGCTCACCTAAAAAAGTAATCTTACACTAATCTAATATGAAAAAGAATTTCTATACTAAAAACTACTTCTTTGGCTTAAGCATAACCATTTTTATCATGAGCGTAATTGCCTTTTCGGACAATTGGCTAACAGATGTAGGGCAGACAAGTAATAGCGATCCGAAAATGATTGTTCATGGCCTTATTATGTTTGCCTGGACCATCGTACTAATTATTCAAACGAATCACATTCGGAAGCTGAATATTGCCCAGCATAAGAAATTGGGAATTACAGGGTTTTTGATTGCCGTTCTTATGCTTTTGAGTATCAATTATCTGGCTTACCTAGGCCCCGATTTTAATCAGTTGCCCTTCTTTGGCAAGGCCAATAGGATATTTGTACCCGTTTTTGCCTTAATGTTGCTATTTGCTTATTTGAACAGGTACAATAAACTACTCCATCAATATTTTATTTTTGTGGGAATGTTACTTTGTATGGAGCCGATTCTGAGTCGTTTTTGTGCAAATCTGGACTTGAGCCCTATGGTGTTCGCATTTCCTATTTGGTTAGGACTATGGATATCAATTTTTATGTATGATATCATCTTAAGAAGGAAACTCCATCCTATTCTCTATCTGGGTTTCATTTTTTTTCTAGGGGTTTATATAATTCTTTCTTAATGTAAATTTTCACTTGATTCCAAATTGCTAAGAGGAAACAATATAGAACTTGTTTAAATAAGTACATTCTTTAATTAATTTTCACATAAGTATTGCCCGTTCAAACTTATTCTTTGTAATTTTGTTGTTATACTAACTAAATTAGCTAACAAGCTTAAATTTTTTCAGTTATGGCAATAATGATAACAGATGAATGTATTAATTGTGGTGCTTGCGAACCTGAGTGCCCTAATACAGCAATATATGAAGGTGGTGTAGAATGGAATTGGGCAGGAGGGACCTCGCTTTCAGGAAAAGCTAAATTAATAGATGGAACAGAAGTGGATGCAGAAGAAATGCAAGAGCCCGTTTCTGATGAATTCTATTATATCGTGACGGGCAAGTGTACTGAATGTACAGGTTTCCATGAGGAGCCACAATGTGCGGCTGTTTGTCCTGTTGATTGTTGTGTGGACGACCCAGATAATGAAGAGACGGATGGAGAGTTAATGTCTAAAAAAGAATGGATGCATCAGGAATAGGAGATTTCTGATTTCAAAATATTGAAACCCGCAAGTGTTAACAGCTTGCGGGTTTTTTGTTTTATAGACTTTCCAAAAGTAGCAGTCTGCTGTCTTTTGAGAACATTAGTTTACCATTTTCAACTGTAGCGGTTTCACCAGTATAAAAATTCCGAACTTCCTGATTTTCATCAAAAACCTTTTCGACCTCTACTTCCTTAACGTTTTCAGCCATTACTACCATTACTTGTTCATCGTAATCATTTATATTTAACTTTCTGCTGAATGTATATGGAGCATCAGATATTTTTTGATGAGTACCAGCCCCAATTGCAGGATGGTTTTTTCTAAACTGTCCTAATTTTTGCCAATGATTGTGGATTTCCTTTATGCTGTACCCTTCTCTTTTGGCATCTGCCTCTAGCTCATTCCAATTCATTAAAGAGCGTAATTTGGCATCACCCTCAGCATCAGAATTTAGTAAACGGGCTGTTTCATCTCCGTAGTAAATTTGTGCGGCTCCTGGGGTTAGCATCAAATAAGTTGCAGTATTGAAAACATTAGTTCTATCAGCGTCATAAGGATTACCATCATCATGAGAGGACAGATAATTTAGAACTGATTTGTTTTTCAATTCACCTTCGTTTAAGAGGCTATCGTAAGTAGCAAAAACTTTATCTGGATGCTTGTCTTTTAATTCCCATTTCAAGGAGAAATTAATCATGCTATGGAAACCTTCATCAAAGAAATTAACAGCAGTGTCACCATCATAAGTATAATTTAATCCATCATAAATAGAATAATTATAAATTTCACCTACCATATAGAAATCTAAATCATCTAATTTTTCTTCCGGGTTTTCACTTTTCCAATCTCTTAAAGCTTTCAATGCCTCTGCATATAATTCGCCCCATATTCCGGCTTCCGTATGCTTTACAGTATCTACTCTAAAGCCATCTACGCCAAATTCTCTGATATAATCTGTTATCCATTTAATCAGGAAGTATTTTGGTGCTCTTGGGTAACCGGTGCGTTCAAAGAATTCGTCTAATTCAGCTAATTCTTTCTCTAGACGCCCTTCTTTTTCCCATTTGTCTAATAAATGCGGGGGAAGTTCAACAGTTTCTTCTGATTCAGTAAGTATATCTGGTAAATTGTCAACAAGCGTGCATTTCACAGTGCTTTCCCAATCTTGGTAGGTACAATTTGGGCCTGTCCTGACCCAGCCATCCCAAATGGGATCTTGTTCAGTAACTGGTCCAGTGTGATTCATCACCACATCTAATAAAATTCTGATGCCATTTTCATGAGCGGTTTTCACTAGTTCACTCAAATCTTTCATGCTTCCGAAGTTAGGGTCTAATGCTGTCCAATCTTTAGCCCAGTAACCATGAAAGCCATACGTTTTGCCAGTGCCTTCATCCACTGAACCATGAATTTGTTCAACGAGAGGATTAACCCAAATGGCATTTACACCCAAATCTTGAAAATACCCGTCCTTAATTTTTTGAGTAATACCTTGTATATCGCCCCCCATAAAACTACGTAAAGTAGCGCCATCTTGCTCTCTCCCAAAATTGTAATCATTACTGGGATCCCCATTATTGAATCTATCCGCTAACAGAAAATATACAATGGCATTCTCCCACATAAAAGGAGCCTTGTATTTAGGAGTAGCTTTCTTTTCATGCGGTGTATTGCATCCAAAAATTAGAATAAAAAAAAGGAGTAGAGGTGCGGTTTTCATTATTGCTGGTTTACTAAAAAAATATTTTTTGAATTTGCTAAGAAAAATTGGCTTAAGCAATTTTTGAAGGTATGTTAGTGGAAATGTAACAGCTATCACGAGCTTCCAAGCTTGCGCTCAAAATAAAAAGGGCAGCAAATAGCTACCCTTAAATTATTAATTACTAATTAATTAACTCGGTATTTGCTGAAATTCAACAGCAGGTTCACCATTTTTAAATGCTTTTCTTGGTTTTAAGTTTAAAGTCTGGAATAACTCGGCATCTTCATTTACTTCAGGATTTGGAGTAGTTAATAATTTATCTCCTGCAAAAATTGAATTCGCTCCTGCCATAAAGCACATTGCTTGTTCTTCTTGATTCATTCTTACTCTTCCGGCTGATAAACGAACCATCGCTTTTGGCATAGTAATTCTTGCTGTTGCGATCATTCTCACCATTTCCCAAACAGAAACTTTAGGTTGCTTTTCTAAAGGGGTACCCGGAACAGGTACTAATGCATTTACCGGAACTGATTCAGGGTGCTCTTCCATGGTAGCTAGTGTATGGAGCATTCCTACTCGATCTTCATGTTGTTCTCCCAAACCAATAATACCGCCAGAGCAAACTGAAATTTTTGCTTTTCTTACATTGCCTATAGTATCTAATCTATCATCGTAAGTTCTCGTGCTAATGATGTCGTCATAGTGCTCCTCAGAGGTGTCTAAGTTGTGATTGTAAGCATACAGTCCCGCTTCTTTCAATTTCTGAGCCTGAGATTCCGTTAACATTCCAAGCGTACAACATACTTCAAGGTCTAATTCATTAATGCCTTTTACCATGTCTAAGACTCTATCAAAATCACGATTATCTCTTACTTCCCTCCAAGCTGCACCCATACAAAATCTGGTGCTGCCATTTTCCTTCGCTATCCTAGCGCTTTCTAGCACTTCCTCAGTGGGTAATAATTTATGCACTTTTACATCCGTATGATAACGAGCTGCTTGCGGACAATAGGCACAGTCCTCAGGACAACCACCAGTTTTCACACTTAATAAGGTGCAAACCTGAACCTCAGAGGGATCATTAAACTCTCTATGAACAGTAGCTGCCTGATAGATCAATTCTAATATAGGTTGATTATATATTTTTTCTATTTCTTCCTTTGTCCAGTCGTTCCTTATTTCTGTCATCTTAGTTTTTTTAATTTAACATCAGCCAAGCTGATTTTTAGACTATAATGTAAAAAAAGGGGCAAATTATTTGATTTCCAAATCAAATGGCATTCTTGTTTGCAATCCTTTGTTTTCCATTACAAATTCTAACTCCTCTACATAGTGAGCCATTTCTCCGTAAGTGTATTTTTTATGCAAAACTTTAGCAGAAGAGCCCATTTCTTCTAGCAATTGCTGAAAAAATGGTTTCTTTTCTGGATAATACACTTTCATATAGTCGTTTTCAGCAAGTCCAGCGGAAGTAGCAGCTATATTCACCGCATCTTCAAAACCACCTAGTACATCCACTAAGCCGTTATCTTTCGCTTCAATTCCTGACCAAACTCGGCCTGAAGCCACATTTAGCAATTGATCTATCTGCATATTTCTTCCTTCGGCCGCTTTTGAAGTAAAGTCTTCATATCCTCTTTCTACAGAATTCTGGATGATTTGCTTTTCTGATTCACTTAAACTTCTACTTATAGTGTATAAATCAGAATACTCTCCAGTGCTCACCCTATCAAAAGTGATTCCTAGTTTGGTATCCATAAATTTCGATAAGTCTGGAATAATTGCAAAAATACCGATAGAGCCTGTGATAGTATTAGGTTGAGCCACTATAGTGTCGCATGCCATGGCCATATAATAACCTCCGGAAGCAGCAACACTTGACATAGAAGCAATGACAGGTTTTACTTTCTTGGCTAGATTAACTTCTCTCCACATTACGTCAGATGCTAATGCACTTCCGCCTGGGCTGTTTATTCTCAAAACTATAGCTTTAATTTTATCATCCAGACGCGCTTTTCTGATTTCTCTAGCAAATACATCAGATCCAATGCTTCCTTCTCCTCCTTTTCCGGATACAATATTTCCCTCAGCTACAATCACTGCAATTCTATTTGTATTGTATTTATCTGCTACAAAGGATTTGCTATACTTTTTTACTGAAACTACAGGTATTTTAGCATTCTCTTCCAATCCAGCAATTTCTCTCATTTTAGTTAGTACTTCATCATAGTAGCCCAATTGAGTTACTAACTTATAATTCAAAGCATCTTCCGTAGTTCTTACTTTCAGTTTATCAGAAATAGCTCTTAGTTCGGTAGGGTCTATACCTCTAGAAGTAGCAATATTATTAATAAAAACACCATATACGGAGTTTAAAAGTACACTGATTTGCTCTTTACTTGCTTCACTCATATCTTTTCTGATGAAGGGCTCAACAGCACTTTTGAAGGTACCAACTCTGAATATTTGAGGTTCAATATTAAGTTTTTCAAAAGTTCCTTTGAAGAAAGTGACTTCGGAAGTTAATCCGCTCATGTCAAGCATTCCTGCAGGGTTTAAAACGATGTTATCTGCTACAGAAGCGATATAATAGCCTGTCTCGGAAAAGGATTCGCTATATGCTAAAACGGGCTTCCCTGCTGTCTTAAAATCAATCAATGCATTTCGTATTTCTTCAATTTGAGCAAAACCTGCCATTACAAATGGTGCATCCAGATAGATGCCTTTTATTTTGTCGTCTGTTTTGGCATGGTCGATGGATTCTAAAATATCTCTTAAACTGATAGGAGTAGGCTCATTGGTAAGCGCTTGGCTAAATTCAGCAAAAGGATCATCTGAGGTCATCTCTACGATTGGGCGGTTAAGCTTAATTTCTAAAAAAGAGTTTTCAGAAATTTTAACTTCACTGTCTTGTGAAGCAATTCCAGCAAAGATTAGAAAGAAGCCAACGAAGAAAATGATCAAAGCAAGTAGGCTTGCAAAAAGGATTTTAAAGAAACTTTTCATAAAATAAAATAAGGATTGATAATCGATTAAATTTTACTGCAGTATTAAAACACTTAATATTGCATTCAACTTACAAATTAGCTATAAATTAATTTGATATAAAAGCATATTTGTATTGATGGCAAAACTTAATTATGGAAGGGATATTCTTACTACTTGGTAGCAACATGGGAAATAGGCAGAAAGTATTAGTGAAAGCGATCGAATCCTTAGAAAATAATGGTATTACGATTTTGAAAAAATCCTCGGTTTATGAAACTGCTGCTTGGGGTAAAACGGATCAGCAAGCATTTTTAAATCAAGTTTTGCAGGTAGACACTGGGCATCCACCTCAGAAATTATTAAAACTCATTTTAGCAATAGAACTTGAATTAGGGAGAATAAGGAAGGCGAAATGGGGAGAGCGATTAATTGATATTGATATTTTGTATTATCATAATTTCATTTTAAAAGATGATAATTTGGAGATTCCGCACGCTGGAATTCCTCAAAGACGTTTCACTTTAATACCGTTAGTTGAGATTAACCCGGACTTAGTTCATCCTACGATGTATAAGTCGCAACAGGAACTATTGGATAATTGTAAAGATGATTTGGAGGTTTCTGTGTTTACAAGTTAATTATTTGGTAATTGGTATTCTTGAATTAAAATTATTCTTATATTCAGATGAAAACCAAACTTAATTTGAAACTATGAAAAAGTATATTTTTATGCTTTGCACTGCTACGATTTTTTTAATGGCTTCATGCGGTGGATCAGAATCGAAAGATAATTCCTCTGAAGAGCTTAAGATGGAGGAAGAAAAGATTGCGGATGAAGTTGAAAAATCTTCTGAAAAAGCAAAGAAACAAGCAGAAGAAACAGAAGAAGAAGTTGAAAAATTATTAGAAGATATTTAAATAACAAGACTATGAAATCTACTTGTAAAAAATCGATTATTTATTTTTCTCTGCTTTTATTTATAGCAATGTTCCAGTTTGAAAGTTATGCCCAAGGTAAATCCGAAAAATCTCAGGAGAAGAAGGAAATGAAGAAAAGTAAAACTTCAAGTGAAATTAGTGAAGAAATAGAAAAAGAGTTGGAGAGTCAGGAGGTAATGGATCAAGAGCATAAAGAAATGCATAAATCTGATAAGCATATGGAGGGTAAACCTTTGCAAAAGAGAAAAGGTAAATCAGAAGATGATCATTATGAGAAGCATCATGGAAAAATGAGCGGAGATGGGTCGGGACAGGAATTTGGACATATTCGTTCTGAAGAAGCAAAAAAGAAAATGATGGCTACTCATCAAAATATGCAAAAAGCGGAAGAAGCCATAATAAGATCGGAAGAGAAAATAGCGGAAGCTAAAGAAAGATTGTTAAAGACTGAGCAAGAGGGAACTATTTCTGATGAGGACTTAGCCAAAAAGAAAGAAAAAATTAGAGAAGCTGAACAAAAAGTGGCTGAAGCTAAAGAACGATTAAAAGTACAGCATAATCGGGTGCATGACAAAATGATGGAAACAAAGAAACTTCAAAAGGAAAAAATTAATAAAGTGGAAGAGGTAGAAATTGAAGAATAATGATTTGACTCTCCAAGATTGTTAGGCTATCTTAAATAATAAAAGATAGCCTTTTTTATAATCAGACATATACTTATTATTACACAAAAAAAAAACTAGATGGAGCTATTCGATAAAATAAAGTGGATATTAGGTATACTGATGATATTGTCACTTATTATAACAACTAATCTAGTTGATAGGAGTAATTTCTCCCGAATGAATGCTGCTGTTGAAACAATTTATGAAGACAGATTAGTGGTCAAGGATTTAATTCTTAAAATAACCACTGATATTCACCAAAAAGAGATTGCGGCCATCGAGGCAGATGCTAGCTTCTACGCCAAGCAAAATAAACAAATAAATAGTGAGATAGATGGACATCTTTTAAGTTATGCTCAAACTAAACTAACCAATAAAGAAGAACTATTTCTGAATGACTTCAAAAGGAATTTAATTGAGTTAAGAAAAAATGAAATGGACTTTATTCAATCCAATTACGTTCAAGATTCAACGCTTCTAAATCTGTTCCAAGTTGTTAAAAGAGACTTAAAAAACTTGGCCGAAATTCAACTTGCGGAGGGAAGTCGACAATTTGAAATAAGTCGCAGAGCAATGGGTACTGTTGATTTGTTCACTCAAATTGAAATATATATTCTTATTTTTCTGGCTATCGTAATTCAAATCATAATAATCTACAGTCCTAAGAAAGATAGCTAAATCCAAAGTGTTCAATTTGACCAATTTTTAAAAAATCATATTTAGCCCTATTCCAGAAGGAGCAAAAGTTAAATTGAACTCAGGTTTATATCTCTTTTCCCCTAGCAATTTTCTTGAATTATAGAGCTCTATGGCCTCGTCCGCTTTCCTATTGGCTAATTTTTTAAGTGGGACTGCTATAGCAATTAGACTAACTCCGGTGATCAGCAATGGAAGTGTAACTTCTGGAGTTGGATCGAAAAAGGTAGGCATGAATGCCCCAACACCAAAGCCCGCTACAATTGATGAAGTAAAAGCCCATCTTCTTGATGACTTCATTCTTTTGTGCGAAACTTCAAAGGGTTTCATCATTCTCAGCACTTGCCTTTCTGATACTTCTTGACCTAAAATGAAATAACGGTTACTGACCAAATTACCTTCTCGTTCTATTAGGGGTACATCATTTTGACAAATTCCTACTTGAGAAATTGCAAGAAATAGAATTAGTAATAAATTTTTCATTGGTTGAGAGTTTAAAGTTGAGGTTTAGTTCATTTTTATGCTCTGAAAGCTTCAATCAAATCTACCAACATTTCAGTTTGTTCTTTAGAATGCGTGGGGAAGTTGGCAATACGGATTTGCTGGTTTTTATAGCCGCCATAGCCAGTTCCGACATGGATTTTCCGCTGCTTGAGGTGTTCAATTAGCAAGCCACTATCAAAATCGGTTTTTATGACCTTTACAGTCTTTGAAACATATTTGTCATTTTCCACAAAATGATGGAGTTGTGGATGTGCATCAATTACTTGGTTTAGAATAGCTGATTTATAATCTATTTCTCTTCTGATTGCTAAAGTGCCTTTTTCCAGCATATCAGCAGCTACTTTTGCTAAAGTGTAGATTCCTAAGATATTGGGTGTCTCAGCGGTCTGATAAACTTGAGCTTTTTCGACCATGTCTGGTAACCGGTGATAAGAACCGGTGACTTTGCCTTTGGCCTCTAAAGTTTTAGCTTTCTCTAAGCATCTATTATTCACTATCCAAATACCTAATCCAGCAGGCAACCCAAATGCTTTTTGGACTGAAAAATATAGCGTGTCAATATTTCTGAAATCAATCGGTATAACAGGTACTCCTGAAACGCCATCAATTGCAATTAATTTATCGGGATATTTTTCTCTTAGTGCATTTATGCTGTCCAGCGGAAAGGTTGTTCCACAAGCAGATTCATTTAGACAAATTGTAATGAGTTCAGCACTTATAGGCACTTCAATTGCTTTAAAATCAGGCACAGTACCATCCTCTGCTACTAATTCATGTGCTGTTCTACCCAGCTGAGTAGCTATCTTTGCAAAACGCTGAGAGAAGGCCCCCATACTTACATGGTAACTTTCATCTTCCACGCAATTTTCTATTATTCTTTCCCAAGCCTCATTGGCTGATGACGTAATCAGCACATGATAATCTTCTGGAATGTCCATTAACTTTCTCAAGTTTTGTTGGCATTCTTTATAAATATCTTTGAATTGTTGCCCTCTATGCGAAGTGGAGCACACACCTTTTTTCAAAGCAGTTTTAATATGCTCTTCAGCTGTGAAATATAAAGCTGATGGACCTGGGGTAAAGTATAATTCAAGCATTGGCAGTTTCTAAACTTATTTTGGATTTTTTCTTATAATCGGATAAGGTTATTCCAAAGAACAGTGCAGCTGGAATAAGCATACCGATAGCGCAAAATAAGTACATCTGCGATAGCGAAAAAATTTCTACAATATTTCCTAAGAAAAAAGCGCCAATTCCTATTCCTAAGTCGATGGAAGAAAAGAAAGTGCTAGTAGCAACTCCTCTTTTTTCAGGTTTTACCATATTGATGACCATGGTTTGTAGCGTTGGCATCACAATACCATTACCTAAACCCAACACAAAGCCTGCCACTAAAAAGCTGGGCTCAGCTGTGCTTTGCGATAAGAGAATCAATCCTGATATGGTACCAATAAAGCTTAGCAACATTACAAAAGCGGGTCCTTTCCTATCCATCATCTTGCCTGTAGAAGGCCGAATAATACTAACTCCTATTGCATAAATGAGGAAAAACATTCCTGTGCTTTCAATGGATAGCTCTTTTGCAAAAAGGGTGATAAAAGACATGATACCTGCAAAAGGAAATGCTAATAAAAGCATCACCATAGAAACTTTAAGTACTTTTGGTTCAAATACATTCTCCCAACTTAGCTTGTTTTTTCTGTTACTGATCTTAGGGTGATTCACAAAGAAGGACATGACAACAGCCAAAGAGCATAGTACTCCTGATGTAATGAAAAGGGCTTGATAGCTTCCAGTTTCCTTTAAAATTTGTAGGCCGACAAGTGGGCCTATAGCCATACTCACGGTCATAGATAACCCGAATATACCGATTCCTTCTCCTCTTCTGCTATCTGGAACCAGATCAGAAGTTATCGTGCCACCACCAGTCGTTACAATTCCCCAGAATCCTCCATTTACTAATCTTAAAAATAGCAGGAACATGAAAGAAGCAGCTAACCCATAAGCAGCCATCACTAAAGCATAGCAAAACATGGCAAAAAGAAATAATTTCCTTCTTCCATATTTATCAAAAGCATAGCCACTTAAAGGCCTTACCACCAAGGCCGATAATGCATAAATACCAATTATATAACCCACTTTATCAGCACTTTCACCTAATACATCAGTAACAAAAGTGGGTAGGGTAGGAAGTAAAAAATAAAATGAAACCGCCATCAGAAGATAACTAAAGCAGTGGAGTAAGAAATCTTTCGTATATAAAGGGGCTTTAGTCATATGAATCTCTTGTCTGGATTTGTCAGAAATTAATGTTGATACATTGAATTCGGGAGTAATAACTCTTAAATAGCATCTTAGGTTTGCTTTTTGTAAGGAAATAGTATTTGGATTAGGCGCTTTATATATCTTTTAGGGATGCCTGTTTTCAAGTTTTTGCAGAATTTCAGGAATATCTTCTGACTGGCAATCATGAAGTAATTCTCCATTGACCACCAAGTTGGGTCCTAGTTTGCAATAATCCATGCATTTTGTTTTTACCAAGCTTACGTTTTTGATTTTATGAACTTTAACGTTTTTCTTTAGGTCAGACTTTAGCTGATCGCATCCGTTTTTCTGGCAGTCTTTTCCTGTACAGATAAAGATATGGTTATTGTGGCTCTTACTTGGTTTCAATTGCTATTATTTCGTGATGAATTGCTATAGTAACTCTAACATGTAGCGAAAATATTTTGCTAAGGTTTCGAATTCGATTTTAGAACATTTCTAATTATTCAACAGATTCTCTTCTGTCACCTTATTAATTAATTCAATGGAATTTTTGACTTCGAGCTTTTGCATCAGATTTGCCCTGTGCGTATCAACAGTCCTATTACTGATAAAAAGTTCTTCGGCAATCTGATTACTTGTATAACCTTTCATTATTAATTTTACAATCTCCAATTCTCTCTTGGTTAAGTTTATTTTCGGTTGCGTAAGTTGCTGTTTTTTCTTTTTCAGGCTTGTGATGTAATTATTGACCATTACATCTCGAACCTCTTTGCTGTAAAAACTGACTCCGTCCATCACTTTTTTGACTCCACTGATTAGTTCTTCTTTATCAGCCCCTTTGTGAATATAGCCGTGCACACCAGCTTCCATACATGAATTAATATATTGCTCGTCCAAATACATACTTAGCATTACAATTTTGGGCTTATTTTTTGCTGAAAGTATCTCAGGTACAGCTTCAAGCCCATTTTTTTCTGGCATAGATATATCTAGCAATACTACTTCCGGTTCTAATTCTTCATTTTTTTTAATTGCTTCGTTTCCATTTTTAGCTTCTCCTATCACCTCAAAGTCTTCTTCCGATTCTAGAAATATTTTGATGCCATTTCTAACTAATTGGTGGTCATCTGCTAGTAGTATTTTAAGCATGTGTCTTTGAATTAATGTTAATGATAATATTCGTCCCTAATTTTGAACTACTATCAATGTCTATGGTACCTCCCATCGATTTTACTCGGTCGATCATGTTAAATAGGCCATGACTTTTATTTTTTCCACTATCCCTTTTTGCTTTTTCCAAATCGAAGCCTTTACCATCATCTTCTATACTCAATCTAACTTCTGTTGACTGTTTGTAAAGTTGGATCGATACATTTTTTGCCTTCGAATGTTTTTGAATATTGCTCAAGGCCTCTTGTACAATCCTGTAAATATTGATTTTTATTTGCTCTAAATCTCCACTATTCAAATTGGTATTGAAATTAATTTTGAATTCTTTTGAGTCAAAAGTACTGCATAAATCTTCCAGACTAGATTTTAAATCAAATATTTTCAATTTGGAAGGCATAAGATTTTCTGAAATTTTATGCGATTCTTCTATAGAGGCATTTATCAGTTCTACCAGTTTATCTTTTATGCTTTTTTCTTCTATTAAGCTTTTGGCATTCATTTTCACCACATTCAACATTTGTCCCAAGCCGTCATGAAGCTCTCGGCTAACTCTTGACCTTTCAGTTTCGGCCCCTTCAATTTGAGCAGCCAATCTCATTCTTTTTTCTTTTTTTTCTTTTTCAAGCTTTTGTAAGCTTTCACTAGCGTCATTGAACATTATTAGAAATTGCTCTTGCTGAAGATTGAAAAATTTTGCCTTTGCAATATGGACATTGTTGATTGGAAATCTTCTACCAGCAAAATTGATATAGATAATTTTTTGAGTCAGGATATCATTTTGATTAATTTCTTTCAGAAGAGAAATAGATAATGGCTCATCTTTTAAGTCAGAGAGTTTTATATCATCTCCTAGTTTAAATTCTAGTAGTATTTCAGGTAAAGTGTTCAGTAGATTTGCTGTAAACTTATTCAAATATTTTATCTTGTAATCTGAATCAATTACTATTAAACAACTTTTAATATTATCTAAAATTGTTGAAAGCAGTTTTTGCGATTCCTTCTTCTGCTTATCGGCCTCGTGTTTAAAAAGACTCAACTCTATATTGCTTAGCAATTCTGCCTCTGCAAAAGGCTTACTCAAAAATGTATTTGGGAATGTAAGCTTTGCTCGATCAAATGTTTTTCGATCATTAAGTGCAGTAAGGTATATGACGGGTATATCCTTTATTTTATTAATCTCTATAGATGTTTCGATACCATCATATTTACCCTCCAGCATTACATCCATAATGATTAATGACGGGGTATGTTCCTTAATATAATGTATTGCGTCTTCTCCGGAATTTTTTATATCAAGCACTTTGTACTGAGCTCTTTGCAATACTTTTTGCAAATGCATACTTACTATTTCTGAATCTTCAACAATCAATATGCTTTTAGGCATTGAGTTTTTGGGTTTGTTCTTGCTTTTTCAAAGGTTGATTAATTATAGGTAAATTTCTAGTCTACAGCAAAAGATATATTAATATTTTGTCATAGAATATTTTTATTTATTTTAAGTAATGCCCCATTATTCACTGTAAACCCTCTTTCTAAGTATTTATACCTAATGCTAGTTGCGTAATTAGTACTAAGAAAAATACATGTTTTTCTCGATTGATTACACTTTTTCGAGGTCCTACCTTTATATCATAAAAAAATCTAAAAATGATATGGTAAAAGCAGCCACAAAACTTGAAGAAAATGTAGCGCCTCAATCAAAGACCGCTTCGTCCTCCAGTTCTAACGGACAGGATTTAAAGAATCACATCACTGCTGTGAATAATGCATTTGCGTCTATAGAATTTGACCCCAAAGGTTTTATTATAAAGGCAAATGATCAATTTCTTACTACCGTTGGCTATTCCTTAAATGAACTGAAAGGAAAGCATCACAGTATTTTCGTTTCCGATGACTATGCAAACAGCAATGATTACAAAGGTTTTTGGAAAGCATTAGCGGCAGGTGACCATCAAAATGGAGAATTTTTAAGATTTGATAAAAATGGTAATGAACTATGGTTACAAGCTTCATACACTCCCATTCCTGATGATAATGGTAAAGTAGCTAAAGTAATTAAATACGCTTTTGATATCACTGAGAAGAAAAAAGTAGAGCAGGAAGCAATTGAAACTGCTAAAGAATATGAGAAAGTGAAAGTAGAGTTAGAAACGCGCATGGATCAAATAAATGTTGCTTGCTTGGTTTCTGAATCTGATTTGAAAGGTAATATCACTTTTGTAAACGATAAACTTTTAGAAGTAACGGGCTACACTCGAGAAGAGTGTATAGGGCAGCCACATAGTATGTTTCGTCATGCTGATTCTCCAAAATCTGTTTTTAAAGATATGTGGTCTACCATCGGAAGAGGAAATATTTTCCGCGCAGAAATTAAGAACAGGAAGAAAAATGGGGATCCTTATTTTGTAGATGCCATTATCGCGCCCGTTTTGGGTCCAAACGGAAAGCCAGTAAAATATATAGGCGTTCGATATGATATTACGGAGCAAAAATTGAAGGAGCAGGAAATCCAGCAAGCGATGGAAGAGCAGTCTGATGTCATTGAGGTTATCCGTGCTATGGCGAAAGGAGATTTAACTCAACGAGTTCAGAATGATTCGGAAGTAGCTGGTGAAGTAAACGGGGCACTTGATAATTTGAATGAAGTGTTGAACAGTATTAATAATGGAGCTGAAGTAGTTTCTACATCATCTGGAAATTTATTGAAGCGAAGTGAAGGTATTAAGAATAGCTCAAATGAAGTGGCATCTGCTATCTCTCAAATGGCAAAAGGTGCGCAAGACCAAGCATTAAGAACTGATGAATCTTCCAAATTAGTGGATGGTGTAATGAAATCTTCTCAGGAAATGCAATCTAAGGCAGACTTCATTAATAAAACAGCTCAAGATGGGCAGAAACGATCTGAAGAAGGCTTGAAAATCATCAAGAATTTGGTAGAGAATATGACGGGGATTGATAGTTCTGCAATGAAAACTTCTGAATCTATCGCTATTCTTACGGAAAGAGCTGAAGAAATCGCAAGAACCTTGAATGTAATTACCGATATCGCTTCGCAAACCAATTTATTGGCATTAAATGCAGCTATCGAAGCCGCAAGAGCTGGAGATGCAGGTAGAGGTTTTGCAGTAGTGGCCGAAGAAATAAGAAAACTAGCAGAAGATTCTAGAAAATCTGCAGTAGACATTGAGAAGATCATAAGTGATGTTCAAAAAGATACGGTGTCTGCCGGAAAAGCAATAGAAAGTATGCAGACCAGTGTTAAGGAAGGCGGAAGTGCTACTAAAGACGCTGAGAACATTTTCGTGGAAATTGCCGGTTCTAGCGATACTACTTTCCAACATTCTAAAGAAATACTATCAGCCTCAAACGGACAGAGAGAAGCCATTGAAGCAGTGGTGAAGAATATTGAGCAAATAGTAGTGGTAGCGGAGGAGACAGCAGCAGGAACACAACAAGTAGCAAGTTCTTCCCAAGAATTGAATGCGGGTATGGTCGAAGTGACCGATGCCAGCAATCAGTTGAGCAAAATTGCAGAAGACTTGAAGTCAGGTATCAAGAAATTCACTTTAACTAAAGCTTAAGATGGAAGCAGTAAAAGAACAGGGAATTAAAGAAAATCAGCAGAAATCGCAATTAATTGTATTTCGACTAGGTGATGAGGAGTATGGCTTACAGATTGGTCAGATTAAGGAAGTAGTACCAACACCTCATATTACTCGATTACCTCAAACACCTGCATATGTGAAAGGAGTGGCCAATATCAGAGGAAATATTATTGCAGTTGTAGATTTGGAAGAAAAATTTGGCTTGAAACAAGAAGAAGATGATTCTGCAAACAACTATACTTTGGTAGTAGAAAGTGATGAGGTGAAAATGGGTGTTTTGGTGAGAGAGTTGCCTAACACTTTAAATGTAAAGCAATCTCAAATTGAGGATTCAGCCAATATTATTCAAGATGGTGGTGCAGATCAATCTTATATCAAAGGGATTGTAAAATTAGATGATCGATTAATCATTATGTTGGATATATTCAAAACCATGAGCGAGAGTGAATTGAATGGTGTTTTTAAAAATAATAAAGTAACTGAAAATGTCTGAGCACGCTTTGAATTTGGGTGATTTTATTGTCACCAAGGACTCCACTAATATTGCTTGTTATGGCTTAGGGTCATGCGTAGGGCTGTTTATTTATGATAGAATTAATAAAATATCAGCTGCTGCACACGTAGTTTTATCCGATGAGTTAGAGAAACATACGACTTACAATGCAAAAACTGCCTTTGAAAAATTGATTGAAGAGATTGAGAAAATCGGAGGAAATAGAAATGCACTTAGAGCTAAAATTGTGGGAGGAGCTAACCTTTTTAATTCAGGTTTTAAAACGGGAGAAAGAAATGTTAAGGCACTTCGCAAGCTGATTTTGGATAATAAAATCTTTTTGGCAGGGCAAGATGTAGGTGGAAATAAAAGCCGGACTGCCCGCTTCAATACTTTAAATGGAGACTTGTCAGTTTCCTCACAAAATACAAATTACGCAATTTAAAAATTTAAGATAATGGGAAAGAAAGTTTTAATCGTAGATGATTCGCTGTATATGCGAACACTAATAAAAGATGCATTAGAAGAGGGAGGTTATGAAGTCGTGGGACAAGCTGCCAATGGAGAAGAAGCGATTGACCTGGCATTTGAATTACAGCCGGATATCATCACTCTGGATAATATTTTACCTGATATGATTGGTACTGATATTCTAAAGGTTTACAAAGATGAGGGCTTACCTTCAAAAGTATATATGATCAGTGCCGTAGGACAAAATTCCGTAATCGAAGAAGGAATGACCCTTGGTGCTGAAGATTATATCGTAAAACCTTTTACTTCCGAACAACTCGTTCAGGCTTTGGCTAAGGCGTAATGAGTAAGGTAAAAACCATATCAACCTTAATCGTAGAAGATTCCGCTTTGATGCGCATCCTGCTTTCTGATATTCTAAAATCAGATCCTGATATCGAATTGTTGGGCACTGCAAAGAATGGAAAGGAAGGAGTCGAAAAAGCGAGATTACTGGAGCCGGATGTCATTATATCGGATATGATAATGCCCGATTACGATGGGGTGTATCTGGTTGAACAGGTGATGAAAGAGAATCCGACACCTGTTATTCTTCTAAGTTCCTTGGAAAAGAATGATGGCTTGGTGTTCGATGCGCTCCAAAAGGGGGCCTTCGATTTTCTGGATAAGCCAAAAGATGATATTACAAACTCCATTAAGGCAAAAAATTATCCTTTAACTACTTTAGTGAAGGCTGCAGCTGAATCTAACATCAAGAAAATTGATGTTAAGGTAAATAGAAATAGTCATGCATTTCACGGTTCAGCGGCTTACGCAGCCATAGTGATCGGAGCTTCAACAGGGGGGCCCGGTGCCATTGAAAATTTATTAAAGCAGATGCCTCAAAATTTGATTTTACCTGTAATCATTGCGCAGCATATGCCCGATAGTTTTATCAGTTCCTTTGCTAAAAGATTAGATGAGCTGACAGCATTAAAGGTGAAAGTAGCTGATTCAGGTGAGGAGATTAGAGCCGGTTTCATTTATTTAGCTCCGGGTCATTCAAATATGAGGTTACGGAAAAATCCCCACACGGGAGGTGTAGTAGTGCACTTTACGGATAAAGTCTTTACTGAATTCAACAATCCTTCTATTGACTGTTTGATGGAATCTGCAGCTGAAGTTTACGGGGACAGAATGATTGGATGTATTCTCACAGGAATGGGAAAAGATGGAACTAAAGGTTTAAAAAAAGTAAAAGCGAAAGGAGGGTTAACCATTGCACAGGATGAGAACACTTCTGTGGTTTATGGAATGCCGAAAAGCGCATTTGATTCTGGTGCTACCGATAAATTAGTTCCATTGAATCAACTGGGGGGTTATTTGGTAAGTTGTTTATAAAAATACTCAGAGATGTCTAACAAAGAACAAGAATATAGAAAGTTATTTATTTCAGAAGCAGATGCAAATGTGGAGGAGCTGGAAACGCTCTTAACGCAATTGGAAAAATCTCCTGCTGATCAAAAGACCATTGATTCTATTTTCAGAATCATGCATACTCTGAAGGGGAACGCAGCCGGAATGGGGTTTGAAGTGATTTCGAAGTTTGCCCATGCCCTAGAGGATTTGTTTTCTGAAATTAAACAGTCCAAGATTCAAATTGAAGAGGAGCTTTTTACAACCCTTTTTAAAGCCGTTGATACGCTTAAGGAATTAGTGCAGTCACTTTCTGATGATAAATTGAATGTTCGGTATAGAGGTGTTCAGCGCAAATTAGAAGTAATTGCTGAAAACAGCCGAAAAGCTGAAAAGCCTCAAGTGGAACCAACTCCTACTAAAAAAGGTGTTGCCAAGAAGTCAGTTTCAAAGGCTAAGAAATCTTCAACAGTTCCTGAGAAAGAAGAAAAACAGCAGTTAGAAGAATTGCAAGCTCAAGTCCACCAGCATCAAGCCAAACAGCCTAAAAAAGCCATGACACTAGAAGAGGAAAAAGAAATGATTACGGCTGAAGAAAAGGATGCGAAGAAGATCAGTTTCTCAGATATGGTGCAAGTGCCTGTTGAGAAATTAGATAATCTTTTGAACTTGGTGGGGGAGTTGATTATTGAAAGAGATCGTTTAATTACTACTCACGAAGCAAGTGTCTCTCGCAATGAATTCAACAGCTTAAAAAGAGTATCTTCTGATCTTCAATATTCTGTAATGGATGTTCGATTGGTTCAAGTGGGTTTTCTGTTTAACAAATTCCACAGAGTAGTGCGTGATGCAGCCACTACTGAGAAAAAGCAAGTGGATTTGGTAATAGAAGGTAGCGAAACGGAAATTGACCGTAATATTTTACAAATCATATCTGATTCTCTTATCCATTTAATTCGAAATGCTATTGGTCATGGGATTGAAAGTGAGGCGGATAGAACAGGAGAAGGGAAAGAGGCAATTGGTAAATTAACGCTGTCCGCAAGGAATGAAAGTGAGGGTGTAGTCATTGATATAAAAGATGATGGAAAGGGAATTGATGTAGAAAAAATCAAGAAGAAAGTGGCTCAGAAAGGCTGGGTGGAAACTTCATTTTTGGAAAAAATGTCGCAGGAGGAAATCATTTCTTTCATTTTTGAGCCAGGTTTTTCTACTAATGATGCTGTTAATAGTATTTCGGGTCGTGGAGTAGGTATGGATGTCGTAAAGAAAGCGATAGATTCTGTGGGGGGTAATATAAAAGTACAGACTGAAGCGGGAAAAGGCTCTGTATTTTCTTTGATTTTACCTTCTTCTATGGCAGTAAAATCCACACTTTTATTTGAAGTAGGTCATAGTCAATATGCAGTGCCACTTACCTACACTGATGCAGTTCTTTCATTGGAAAGAAAAGAGGTTTACAAAATACAGAATCGGTTGATGATTAATCATCAGGATCAAACTATAGAAACTGTTTTTCTGAAAGATTTATTCTTTCCAGAAGAGTTTTCTTCGCGAACTGAAGCTTTAAAATCCAATGAAAAATGGAATGTGGTTTTGGTACATTACAATGGTAAAAAATTAGGATTGGTAGTCGATAAATTATTGCAGCAGAAAGAAATAGTTGAGAAACCTTTAAAGAAGCCTGTCGATTTTGTACGCTACGTTAGTGGCGTAACCATTCTGGGAAATGGTAAGGTATGTCTTGTAATTAACATACCTCAAATTGTGCAAAAACTATTCAATCATTCAGTCAACGTAAACGCTACTGCTGTAGCTTAAATCATATGGAAAAAATTAGTAAAGAATTAAAATCGGTAGCGCAGGAGATCTTCCTTAAAGGATACGAAAAGGCAAGTCAGTCCTTTTCTAGTTTATCAGGAGCACCTGTAAGCATTAAGAACTTCGAATTGTTTTTGGGAGAAGGACCAGATTTCTTACAAAAAATAATTAAAACAAAGAACCCCTCTATTTTGACAACAGATATTATTGGTGAAGCAAAAGGGCGAAGTTATTTAGTTTTTAGTGAGGCAGATGCGCAGGCTGTCCCTGATATGTTGATTCAAAAAATGAAGAGTTTGCAATCCAATCCTGATTATGCAGAGATTATCCTCAAGGAGGTTGATAATATGGTGTCTGCTGCAGTGATTACGGAATTATCCAATCAACTGGATTTAAAAATATATGGAGATGTTCCTAAAATGATCTTTCCTAAGGAAGCAGATCGAGCTTGGTTGCAAAATGAAATTGAGCATCATGAAGATATGTTTGCCATTCTATCATCAGCCAATTTTTCATTTGAGGGAAATATGAAAATCAATCCATATTTTATCTGGATTTTAGATAAGCAGTTCTACTCAGTGTTGAACCAAAAAAAACTAAATTATGCAAATTGATCGAACCCATAAATTTTTAATAGTAGGCCTTAGTGGAATTCTGGTGATGCTCATTTCCAGCATTTTGCTAACTCTGGTATTACAAAATTTAAATCCTTACTACCACCTTACTATTTACGCTGCGGCATTTGTATTTTTCTTCGTAATGATGATAAGCTATAAGCGAGAAAGAAGTGCAATAAAGCAGATTTCTGATTTAGGTACTGATTTGAGCGTATCGGACACTGTATTTGAAATCAAGTCTTCTAATACATGGACTCGAAATTTTTATCAGGATATTTTGACCAACAGGCAGAAAATAAAGCAAGCAACCGAATGGATCAACACTATAGCAGAAGGTGGGAAGCTTGAATTGGCAGCTGAGAATGATGATGAACTCTCTAAAGCGGTCGTAAATCTCCAGTCTGAGCTAATCAAATTCAGAAGTAAAGAAGAGAAGCGTACCTGGCAAGCGGAAGGTTTAGCTAAATTTTCCGAATTACTTCGCAGCTATAATGAAAATATAAAAGATTTCGGTTTCCACATTATTAGTGAAACTGTAAAGTACATTAACGGGAATCAGGGAGCTCTATTCTTGGCCGGCCAGGATGAAGACGAAGAATACCTAGATATGATAGGTTGCTATGCATATGAACGAAGAAAGCTGGCTAGGAAGCGAATTTCAAAAGGAGAGGGCCTTGTGGGTCAGTGCATGCAGGAAAAAGATTTGATTTACATTACTGATGTCCCTGAGCAATATGTTAAAATCACCTCAGGATTAGGTCATGCACTACCGCGACACATCATAATTATTCCATTAATAAGCGATGAGAAGATGGTAGGAGCAATGGAGCTGGCGTCTTTTCAAATTTTGGAAGATTATCAAATTGATTTTTTGAAAGATTTGGCCAAAAACATTGCTGCTTCGGTAGCTGTGATTCAAGTTAATGAGAATACGCAGTTATTGCTTGAAAAGTCGCAGAAGATGTCCAGCGAATTGCAGGCCAATGAAGAGGAGATGCGCCAGAATATGGAAGAAATGGAGGCTACTCAGGAAGAAATGGCGCGTAATCAAATGGAATTGGATGGTGTATTCAGCGCAATTAATAACACTTTACTTAAAGCGGAATTTGATATTGAAGGTAATGTTATTGCTACCAATCAAAAGTTTATTGATTTTCTGAAATGGGAAGAAACGGAGATTAAGAATAAAAGGCATAGCCATATTTGTAAAAATGCTGATCTATGCAATGAGGTTTGGAGTAGAGTGCAGACAGGGAATAACCATATTGTTGAATTTGAGACCCGCACCTCCAAAAAAGAGAAAGTATGGATTGAAGCTTCCTATTCACCTGTTTTGGATGCGGCTGGTAATCTTAGTAAGGTGCTTTTGCTAGGTCAGGATATTTCAGAACGTATAGCTAATGAAGAAGAACAAAGAAGGTTATCATTGGTGGCAGATAATACTGATAACTCAGTGATTATTACTGATAAAGACGGGTTGATAGAATATGTCAATTCTGGTTTTGAAAATATGACTGGTTACACACTTAATGAAATTGTTGGGAAAAAGCCTGGTGAATTTTTACAAGGTCCTGAAACTAATCAAGAGACGAAGTGGAAAATCAGTCAGCTACTGAAAGAGCAAAAACCAATTTACGAGGAAATTCTTAATTACAGTAAAGATGGAAGGACATACTGGGTTTCCTTAGCTATCAATCCAGTAAGAGATGAAAACGGAGAATTGAAGAATTACATAGCTGTTCAGGCTGATATTACTGCTACTAAGAAGTCCGCTTTGGATGCTAAATATAAGCTGGAAGCTATTGGTAGATCAAATGCTGTCATTGAGTTTGATACTAATGGGTTTGTACTCGATGCTAATCAAAATTATTTAGATATAGTGGGATTTGAAAAAGACGAGCTGATTGGAAAGCATCACGAAGTAATGGTTGATCAGTATATGGCGAAATCAACAGAATATAAGAATTTGTGGTCGCGATTAGCACAGGGTGAATTTATTACCGGAGAATTTGAACGCTATACTAAATCCGGAAAGAAAGTGATATTAAAAGGAGTTTTTAATCCAATCTTTGATATTAATGGTAATGCGATTAAAGTGGTGAAGTTTGCTACTGATATTACCCAAGAGAAAAGGCTGGAATTGGAAAATCAACGACAACAAGTTGAACTCATGAACCACATGGAAGCGATTAATAAAACCATTGGTTCTCTAGAGTTTGATAAAAAAGGAAAAATAGTGACGGCTAATGAAATCTATTTAAGTATAACCGGTTTTAAAATGGAGGATATCCAAGGCAAGTCGTATTTTGATTTATTACCGGAAAAAGATAGGTTTAAACCTCAATATCAATTAATGTGGGAGAGTCTTCAGAACGGAAAGTTTTTCTCAGGGGAATTTAAACAAGTGGATAAGCAAGGTCATGAAGTTTGGCTTTCAGGTACTATCAATCCAATTTACGATAATGCCAACAATTTAGAAAAGGTACTTTTACTGGCTCAATTTACCACTAAAGAAAAGCAGAAGCTTAATGACCTTGGTGGTTCAGTAACAGCCATGAAAGGAGTGATTCCAATATTGGAATTGAATACAGATTTCAGCTTAAAAAATGCTAATCCTTTGTTTTTTGAAGCATCCGGTTATAGTAGAATGAGTTTAAAAAGTGTTGATTTTAGTGATAGCTTTAAACTTGAGAAAGGATTTTCGTCTAAATCTATTTTAAAGGAATTACAGAATGGTAAACGAGTGGAAACTACTCTAAAGTTTCAAACTCAGCAGGGTGATTGGGTAGAGTCAAATGTCAGTATAGCAGCTGTCCAAAACTTGGATTTAGAGTTAGATAAAATTATTATTCTATTCACAGGTATGGTAGAGCAACAATTAAAACTGAAAAATGTCAACTGATAACACTATATCAACGGGAGTAGAGATTACTGATGAAGAAATGCGTTCTATTCAGGATGCAATTATGAAAAGGTACAGCATAGATTTTTTTAATTATGAACCCAAATCTTTCAAAAGAAGATTACAGAGAATATATAGAAAATTCAATTTCACGTCAAGCTTTGATTTGTGGAGTAGAACTCTGAAAGACAAAGATTTTGTCCATGATTTTATAAACGAGGTTTCTGTTGGCTTAACTTCTCTTTTTAGAGATCCTGAATTTTGGCAAACCTTTAAAAAAGTTTGTAAAGATCATTTTTCAGAACAATATCGAATCAATGTGTGGCATGCCGGATGCTCTTCTGGAGAGGAAATTTATACCTCAGCTATTGTCTGGGATGAGTTAGGGTTCACTGGAAAAGTGAAAAGTATAGCAACTGATATTTCTTCCAATGCATTAAAAACGGCAGCAAGCGGGAAGATTATTCAAGCCAAATTACCGGAGTACGAAAGAAATTTGAAATTATACCAATCTAATGCTAGACTGGATAAGTATTTCACCGAAGGAGAGGGGGGCATTGTATTCATACCAAAATTTCTTGAGAAGGTAACTTTCAAGAACTCTAATTTAATTATGGAGGACTATGGGGATAATCAATATGATATAATTTTCTGTAGAAATGTTTTGATATATTTCGATGGACCTGCTAAAGAAAAAGTAATTGCAAAGATTTATAGAGCTTTAAAGCCTGGCGGGTTTCTTATTATTGGGTTTCTTGATAGTATGCTGAGTTATTTAACTGACGAAAAGTTCGAATACTATGATTTACGGCAAAGGGTTTTTAGAAAGCGTTGATTCACAAAAAAGCCCGTTAAATTTATATTTAACGGGCTTTTCATCATAGAATCTTTTCTAATCTACTTTTCTGCTTTTTTCTTCTTGGCAGTTGTAGTTTTTCTAGTAGTACGTTTCTTTTTTGGCTTCTCTTCTACGATTTCATCTTCAACATCTGTTAAGATTCTCCCACAGTGCTCACAAACGATCAATTTTTTTCGATCTCTTATGTCAGCTTGTCTTTGAGGGGGAACCGTATTGAAACATCCACCGCAAGCACCTCTCTTGACAGGAACAACAGCTAAGCCATTTCTAACATTTCCTCTTAATCTTTCGTAGGAAGCAGCTAATCTATCTTCAATTTTCTTTAGCGCTTTTTCTCTATCTTTTTCAAGCTTTGCAACCTCTTCTGTTGTTTCCGACTCGATATTTTCTAATTCAGAGCGTTTGCTATCTAAATCTTTTAATCGGTCTTCGTGCAAGGCTTTCGTTTCTTCTATGCCTTTTACCTTATCTTCAATTTTTGCTTCAGCTTCTTTTATTTTTTTCTCATGGATTTGAATATCCAATTGCTGTAGTTCAACTTCTTTAGTGATGGCATCATATTCGCGATTATTTCTAACGCTCATTTGTTGCTCGCCATATTTGGCGATTAACTTTTCTGAATCTTTGATTCCTTGCTTAGCCGCCGATATATCGTCTTTGATAGCTTGAACGCTATCATCAAATTTCTGAATACGGGTTTCATAGCCTGCAATTTCATCTTCCAAATCAGCTACCTCGTCAGGTAGTGCTCCCCTCACTTTTTTAATATCGTCTAATTTTGAATCGATACCTTGTAATTTTTTCAAGGCATCAAGTTTTTGTGCTACAGTACTTTCCATGCAGTTAATAATATTTTATCGGATTCGTGACAGTCTGTCCTAAATGGAGTGCAATATTAGCAAAATTTTCTTTCAATATTGCATAAAATATCTCATTTGTAAAACGTTCACTCTCATAATGCCCTATGTCGGCTATAATCAGCCTTTCCTCAGCATCAAAAAATTCATGATATTTTATATCTGATGAGATATAGATGTCTGCTTTTTTATTTATTGCTTGCGAAATTAAGAATGCTCCTGATCCTCCACAAATTGCAACTCTTTTAATTTTACGGTTTATCTCTTTAGTATGTTTTATAACTGTCAAGCCCATCCTTTCTTTAAGGTAGTCGAAGAAATCTTTCGCTTTCATTTCCATTTCAATTTCTCCGATCATTCCGGAACCTAAATCATGATAGGTATTTTCTAACTGGTGCAAATAGTATGCTACCTCTTCATATGGATGTGCTTGATTCATCGCACTCAAAACCTTATTTTTTAAGTGCATTGGAAAAATCACTTCTATTTTATGCTCTTCAACAGTTTCTAACTTGCCTTGTTTTCCGATGCTTGGATTGGCTTTGTCAGTAGGTAAGAAGCTACCTATTCCCACGCTCTCGAAGGCGCAATCTTCATATGCTCCAATTTGGCCTGCTCCAGCGTCATGCAAAGCTGATTTCAATGCAGTTGCATTTTCTTTCGGAACAAATACGCTCAGCTTTGCTAGAGAGCCTTTTTTTGGACTTAGAATCTCAGTATTGTAGAGGTTTAGTTTTTCAGCTATTTTTGCGTTCACACCATTTTTGATGTTATCCAAATTGGTGTGCGAAGCATATACGGCAATATCATTTTTAATGGCCTCGATTACTGTTCTTTCTACATAATTGCATCCTGTAAGTTTTTTCAAGCCTTTGAAAATAATCGGATGATGTGCCACTATCAGTTCGCAATTTTTAGAAATCGCTTCTGCAATTACTTCCTCGGTTACATCTAATGTAATTAAGATATTGCTTACTTTTTTATTGGCATCGCCCACAATCAGACCTGCATTATCATACGATTCCTGATAAGCTAAAGGTGCAATGCTTTCTAAATGTTGGACGATATCCTTTATTTTGCTCATATTTGCTTTTGTTTCAGTTCGGTCAAAGTTAAAAAGTTTTATAGCCCTTGCAAGTGTTTAAAAAGAAGTATTGGCAATTATTAATGTCCCCCTTTAGTATTTTATACAAGTTTGTGATGCAATTCCGCAATCACTTATACGATATTGAATACAAGCCTGTTTTCAGATTTGATACAAAGATAATTTCCGTTGGAAATCTTTCTATGGGAGGAACCGGGAAGACGCCATTTGTTGAATATGTAATTAGATTCTTGATTGAAAGAGGCTATTCAAATAAGGTTGCAACTCTATCAAGAGGTTATGGGAGGAGATCCAAAGGTTTTAGGTTAGCAAATGATCATGATTTACCCCAAACCATAGGAGATGAACCATTTCAAATTTATCAGAAATTTAAAGATCATGTCACAGTTTCAGTTGGAGAGGATAGGGTATTGGCAATACCTAGTATAATTTATGAGCATCCTGAAAATGAAGTTATTGTTCTAGACGATGCCTATCAGCATAGAAGTGTAGAACCCAATTTTTCAGTTTTGTTGACTGATTATAATTCTATTTTTTACAAGGATTATGTATTGCCCTCTGGTACACTAAGAGAAAGCAGAATGGGGGCTGAAAGAGCAGATGTTGTGATGGTAACCAAGTGTCCTCCTGATTTGGGTCAAGATGAAATGCAGATCATAAGGGATAATATTTCCATCTATACAGATAAAAGTGTATTCTTCACTACTATAAAGTATAAAGAAGCTGTAGCCGCTATGAATCGAAGGCAAGCTAGAAAGAGAATTATTCTAGTAACAGGCATAGCATATGCACAGAAATTTAAAGAGTATTTAAGTCAAGAACGATTTGAAATTATGAAACATTTCGATTTTGCAGATCATCATGTTTTTAATTCTAAGGAAATAAATGCAATTGAAAGACTTGCAGAACAAGAAAATGCGGATATTATTACGACAGAAAAGGATTGGGTAAGATTAATGTCAATGCCTGAATTAGGTGAGTCATTCCAAAACAAGCTGTTTTATATTCCTATTATGGTACAGTTTTTGGAAGATGAAGAATCTTTTCACCGAATCTTAGAAGATTCTATTATTAGAGTCGAATAAATCAATGACTTTACTTAATTTCGCATCTGTTTTGAAGAAATTTATCATTATCATATCGGTTTTTGCTAGTGGAATAGGCTCAGTTTTCGCCCAAGTAACTGATGATTCTACTCAAAATGTTTACGGTGCTAAAACGACCTTATTTACAACAGAAGAAAACATCAAGAATAATGTAATTGAGTACCAAGTGCTGGATACTAGTTTAACCAATAATCATAACTGGAATCCAGTAAATATTAGTGATTATTATTATCAAAACCTTGGGACAATAGGTACTGCAATGCGACCTGTTTTTTATCAAGCTCCTGATGTAATTGGTAAAAGAAGTGGGTTTGGAGTTTATGATTATTATATCAAGACCCCTGAGAAGTTCAAATATTTTGATACAAAATCACCTTATACTAATTTGAGATCAGTATTTGGTGGTAATTATAGAGCATTTATAGGGATTGATTTTTCAAGAAATGTGAATGAAAATTGGAATGTGGGTTTCAGTTTTAGACGATGGACTGTAGATAAGCAAATAGGCCCTCTTCAGAGTCGCGGGGATTTGAACGTCCTTAGCCATTCTTATGATTTGCAAACTGATTACCGATCACCTGACAGAAAATATCATGTCATGTTCAATTTCGCTAGAACCTTCCATGCAGTGAACGAAACAGGAGGAATTAGAGATACTGCGGAAGTCATCATTTATGATGAACTATTTGATTATGACGATGAAGACATTAATTTAAGGAACGCCCAAGGCGGAGAGTTAAGGCAGCAATATCATTTGTATCAGCAATATAAATGGAAAAAGCTCTTGCAGCTCTACCATGTTTTTGATAGGTCCAATAGAATGAACTCATTTTTGAACACCGATCCATCAGCAGAAACAGATGAAGAGTTTTTTGATCAATTTTTAATAAGAACTGATTCCACTGTGGATTTAAGCAGATATGTATACTTTCAGAATGAGGTTGGATTTAAGGGGAGTATAGGAGATGTATTTTACAGGTTTTACGGTAAAAGTAAAGATATGCGATTTACTGGAAAATACCTTCCGACAGTTAATGCCTTGGTAGAAAATTATGCTGGAGGATATGCAAGATTTGCACCTAGAGAGAATTGGCAATTAAATGCAAATGCTGAATATGAACTAAGTGGGAATTACAGGATTGGAGCTAGTTTGAAAGTACCATTTCTTACGGTTACTGCTTCTAGTATGCAGTTTGCTTCGCCTTTCTTTTATGAGCAGCATTTGGGGAATCATGATTACTGGCGGAATAATTTTGGAAGCGAACAGGTGCAACAGCTTAGTGGTAAATTAGATTTTAAGTGGAGAGATTTTTTCAGGATTCAACCGAAGCTAGACCTTAAGGTGGTGAGTAATCATATGTATTTTGACACTTTGGCGATGCCGCAGCAATCTAATGCAACTGCTACATTGATTCACCCTGGCATTGAAGCAAAAGCAAAATACAGATCTATGAACTTGGATGCCAACTATGTTTACACTCTGAAAGAAGGAGCAGATGCAGATCTTTTTAGGATTCCGGAGCATTTTTTGACGATGGACTTATACTATCATAAAGTATTTGAAGGAAAGTTAGAAGCTAGAATTGGTATTGAGGCACACTATAAGTCAACTTATTTTGCAGATGATTATGATCCAGTGGTTCAACAATTTCACTTACAAAATTACTTTGAAGTTCCTGGATATATGTTTTTGGATTTTTACGCTAGTGCAAAAATAAATACAGCCCAGTTATTTGTTAAGTTTAGGCATTTCAATCAAGATGTCACTGCTGGTGGATATTTCACGACTCCATACTATACAGGGCAGGAGAGAATTCTGGATTTTGGACTAAGTTGGTCGTTTTTTGATTAAAATAAATTTTCATAATCGATAAATGGAAAAGGAAAAATTCACTTTAGGTTTAGAACTACCTACCGATCCTCGATGGGTTAATATAGCTGAAAAGAATATTGAGGATATCTTAGTTGATCACGCCTATTGTGAGCAAAAGGCAGCGAGTTCATGCATGAGCTTAATTATCAATTTTCCTGAGATGGATGAAATGGTGAAGGTTATGACGCCAGTAGTTGCAGAAGAATGGTCACATTTCGAAAGAGTTTTAGAGCAATTGGAGAAGAGAGGCTACAAGCTGGGCTTTCAGCGTAAAGATGAGTATGTTTCTCAACTGATGAAGCTGGAGATTAAAGGAGGGAGTAGAAAATTCCAGTTGATGGAAAAGCTCTTGATCAATGCCTTAATTGAAGCCAGAAGTTGTGAAAGATTCAGGCAGTTGCATCTTCATATACAGGATGTGGAACTGAAGAAATTCTATTATGAGTTAATGGTTTCTGAGGCAGGGCATTATAAAAATTTCTTAAAGTTAGCAGAGACCTATCAACCGAAAGAAGAAGTTAAAAAACGATGGGCTGCACTTTTAGCTGCGGAAGCTGAAATCATGAAGAATCTAGAGCTAAGAGAAGATAGGTTGCATTAGATTATTTATATTTATTAAGACTAATGGCTTTTTGACGGGTTGATTTAAATCGCTTTACTTCATCTTTTCTTAAGGCCTCATGTTTAGTTCTTCTGCCTTGTACCCTTTTTCTCCACATTCTGAAGCTTGAAGCCTTCATTTCTTTCCTCATAATTTTGATCGTTTGCTTTTCAGAAATGCCAAACTGATTAAAAATTGCATCAAATGTAGTACGATCTTCCCAACCCATTTCAATTATTCTATCTATCTCTTCTGGTTTTAAATCTTTAATTTTTTTCATAGAAAAAGAACAGATCGACAGCATCATTGTTTTTCCTAGATGAAGGAAATTTTTAAGTTTTATTGCCGAAAAAGATAAAGTGAGCCTTAATAAAAGAACATATAACTAATCAAAATTGCCGCTATAATTCCTACAGCATCAGCTATTAAACCACACGTCAATGCATATCGAGAATTACGGATATTGACCGAACCGAAGTAAACCGCTAACACGTAAAATGTAGTTTCTGTTGAGCCTTGCATTACACTCACTAGTCTACCGACAAAAGAATCAGCTCCATGAGTCTCCATTGCATCTACCATCATGCCACGCGCACCGCTTCCACTTAAAGGCTTCATAAGTGCAGTAGGAATACTTGGTACAAAATCTGTATTTAGTCCCACGAAAGCTACCATTGCCTCTAATCCGTCTTTTAAAACAGACATTGCTCCTGAAGCTCTGAAAACTCCTACAGCAACTAAAATTGCGATCAAATAAGGAATGATCATAATAGCATAATTGAAACCTTCCTTAGCTCCTTCCACAAAGGAATCATAAACATTTACCTTCTTACGAACTGCCAAAACGATAAAAGCAATGATAATTGAGAATAAAATAAAATTAGCAATGTTTGATGATATTGGTCCTAATTCAGATTGGCTTAAACTACTGAAAAACCATATAATTCCTGCTATGATCAAGCTTAGTATCCCCAATGAAAGTAATATGTTTTTATGAAATAGGTTGATTTTTTGAATAAGCGATACCGCTATTAATCCGCTTAAAGTTGAAAAAAATGTGGTTAATAAAATAGGGATAAACACATCTGAAGGATCGGCTGCTCCTAATTGCGATCGATAAACCATAATGCTTATCGGAATAATGGTTAAACCAGAAGTATTTAGAACTAGAAACATGATTTGCGCATTACTGGCTGTATCTTTTTTAGGATTTAATTCTTGCAGACTATGCATTGCTTTTAAGCCTAATGGCGTAGCGGCATTATCTAGCCCCAACATATTAGCAGAAATATTCATCAACATGGCGCCCATTGCTGGGTGATTTTTAGGAACTTCAGGAAAAAGTCTTGAGAAAAGAGGAGAGGTGATTTTAGCTAGAATGCCTACCATTCCTCCTTTTTCACCTATTTTCATAATACCTAGCCATAAAGACATCACTCCAGTAAGCCACAATGATATTTCAAAACCGAGCTTGGCATTATCAAAGGTAGCTTGGGTTAGTGCTGGAAATATTTCCATGTCGCCCATGAAAATCCATTGTACAAGAGCAAAGACAAATGCAATCAGAAAAAATGCAATCCAAATATAGTTCAGAACCATGTGCGCAATTAATCACTAAAATGATGATTTTACAATAATGAGGTGGAAATATGTAGAAAGAAATTGAGTTATGATGAAACCATGGATAACAAATTAGAGGAAACAACTTTTATAATATTTATTTTAACATTAACATTATAAGAAAATAGCGTTGAATAATTCATTTATGAAAAAAGGTGTTCCTTTGCTTCTCATTGTACTTAAAGTATCGCTTTTTACAATAACTGCTCAAGACTTAAAAAGAGAAATAAAATCTGGGGTATCGGCTTACAACTTCACAACTTTATCCTCATACTCTTACATTGGGATCGAGTATAATCAAAAGGTTTTTAAGAATATTTTGGAGGTGGGTATCCATTTTGGATATGATAAAATTCTGATTCCTGTCGCTTACAATGATTCTACAAACGAATACAAAGACGTTCAAAGACCTATCTTTACCATAGGTTTTAATTCAAATATATTTTTAACAAAATTGATTCCGGAGGTAAGACATCAAGATAAATTCGAAGTTTATATCGCTCTAAAATTTCGTAAAGGATTTGTTTACGATTATCCCGATGCGTATTTGTTTCCAAAAAGTAAACGTAAGGATATCCAGTTAGGAATAGGAGCAAGGTACAGTATCTACAGAAGTTTCGGACTGTTTCTGGAATATGATTTTTTCCAAGAGACATCATATAGAAAGGCATTTGCAGGAATAAACTTCAGGTTTTAAAAATTTAAACCAACTGTTCTTCTGGACTTAAGTTGATTTTGTGTTCATTAGAGAGCATAGATCTTTAGGTAATTAAAGGGGTTTCTACCATCAAAACTTAAGCGTCCTCCAAAAGCTTTTAATTAGAAAGTCATGACATCAGCTGATGGATAAAAACCAAGCCCAACTTGTAATAAATTCATAGTTTTCAGATATTCATTTTTCAACCAACTATTGACCTAATGAAAGAAGATTTTTTACACTATGTCTGGCGTTATCAAAAATTTGATAAATCTGATTTGGTAAGTACTGATGGAAGTAAAGTAAAAACCATCAATGCAGGCTTTGGACACACTCATGCAGGTCCCGACTTTCAACAAGCAAAAGTTTTTATAGATGATATTGAATGGAATGGAGCCGTAGAGATTCATATCAAATCCTCCGACTGGAATAGGCATAAGCACCAACTTGATCCTAGCTACGAAAATGTGATTTTACACGTGGTTTGGCAAAATGATAAACCAATTCAACATCCTGACGGCAGCAATATTCCCACTATTGAATTGAAAAATCGTGTAGATTATAGCTTGATCGAAAAATATCAACAACTTAAAAGCTCAAAAGATGAAATTCCATGTACAAAACATTGGATTCAAACCAGTGACTTGTTCAAAATAGAAATGTTTGAAAAAGTATTGGTAGAACGACTTCATCAGAAATCAAATAAGGTTAAAAAGCATTTTGAAGAAGTTTGTCAAGATTGGGATCAAGCATCTTATTTTATGTTATTGTCTGCGATGGGATTCAAGGTTAATCAACATCCCTTTGAACGTTTAGCTGAAGTTTTACCTTTTAGTTTATTGAAGAAATATAGTTCTTCGATTTTTCAGCTAGAGGCTTTACTTTTCGGAGCAGCTGGGTTTCTATCGCAGGATTTTGAAGATGATTATCCGAATGAATTGAGACAGGAATGGCAGTTTTTGAAGCATAAACACAAATCTGTTTTCAGCGGTGAAATGAATGCCCATGAATGGCGGTTTCTCAGGTTGCGACCTGCCAATTTTCCCACGATAAGAATCGCAGAATTAGCTCAAATTTTACATATTTCCCCGTCCCTCTTTGATGCTTTTGTAATTAACATGGATTTGAAAGTGATTCAAAAAAAATTGAGAGCTACTTTATCTGACTATTGGTTAAACCATTACCAATTTGACAGACAAAGTAAATTTCGTCTCAAGCAATTAGGTCAAACTTCTTTAAAAACCTTGATTATAAATTGCATTCCGCCACTTTTAGCACTTTATGCTAAGAGCATAGGGGAAGATAAATATATGGATAAAGCCATTACTTTATTAAATGATATTAAAGCAGAAAAGAACTATATTACCAAAAAATTCACTGTCTTAGGAAAGGAAACTAAATCTGCATTTGATTCGCAAGCGATGATTCAGCTTCATAACGAATATTGTCAACCGAAGAAATGCTTGGATTGCAGCATCGGCTTATCCATATTTAAAAGATGATGTCATTTTTCATACTTGCACTGCTTACTATAGTAGGTTTCTTCTTGATTATGAGGGCACAAACAAGAAGAGATGATCGAATTGTCTTTGCTATTTTTAGTGTGCTGAAAATAAGTTGCGGATTATTAATGGGCTTTTTATACTGGACCTACTATGAGGGTGTTGGAGACACAATTTATTTCCACGAACAAGCTCAAGTGCTCTTCAACTTTTTTCAAACCGATAGGATCTCCTTTTCTGAATGGGTTGGAATTGCTCCTCTAAGCTTAACTCATGCTGATTTTTCAGCTCAGGCAGAACCAAGAACGTTCTTTTTTGTGCGATTTTTGAGTATGTTAACAGCCTTCACGCAAGGCAATTATTTGATAATGAGTGCCTATGTGAGCTTTTTCTCTGCTTTAGCTACTTGGGGTTTTGCTCGTGAACTAGTTAGAAGTACTAGCGACAATAAATTAGTGATCTACGTAGCTATACTTTTCGTTCCCTCTATTACATTTTGGAGTTCTGGCTTATTAAAGGAGAGCTTGATGACTACTGCTATTTATGTGCTAGGTATAGTAATAATAAGATGGTTAAAGAAGCGACAGAAGTGGTGGTATTTCATACCTACTATCCTCAGTATATATGTACTTTGGAAGGTGAAGTATTATGTCCCTATCACTTTGATGCCTGTCCTAATTTTGACCCTCGTATTCTATCGAGCTAGGTTTTTAAGGCGATTTTCGTTTTCAAAAAAGCTCATACTTTATTTTGCGCTTTTAATAATAGGGGGATTCGGGATTGCCTTTATCCATCCTGTATTTAACAGTGGTCGTTTTTTTGAATTAGTCCGTATCAGCCATGATGCTATAGTTGTTAATTCTACGGATGCTATAATTCATTTTCAAAATGCAGAAAATGATGTATGGTTTTTTATTAAAAATCTTCCTATTTCTTGGTTTACTGGAATTTTCAGACCTTTTATCTGGGAATCATTTAGTGTTTTCTCTTTACTGTGGGCTATAGAAAAAACATTTTTCAGTCTTGCAGTGATTTCGGCAATTATTATTTCAAGAAAGCTAATATTCAATAAGGCTGAGTTGTGGTGGGGAATAGCTATTTTGATTTACGGATCAGTGCTGTCGGCTGTTATTACAATTGCTACTCCGAACTTTGGAAGTTTGATTCGATATGAAGTGGCTTATATGCCGTTTTTATGGCTCTTGGTTTTAACTGTTTTGAATAAATATAGAAATAAAAACACTGTTTGAGTTCCTATCTGCAGTGGAGACATGAAATGAAGAAAATGTTCCAATTAGTTATTTTTTGCGTCTTGCGGTAGCTAATATGTTCAGTATCTTTGTTTAAGCTTAGTTTAGATGAATTGAAATCGAAGTAGCTTTCTATGAATATTGAAGATTTTAGAAATTTCTGTATCCAAAAATATGGAGTGACTGAAGAGTTACCATTTGATGAAAATACCTTAGCATTCAAGGTCATGGGTAAAATATTTGCTTTGATCGATGTTGAGTTATTTCAAAGTGTTAATCTGAAATGTGATCCGAATGAGGCGGTCAAGCTTAGAGAAAGATTTGAAGCAGTTAAACCCGGCTATCATATGAATAAGAAGCATTGGAATACTATCAACTTTGATGGTAGTTTAGCGGATAGAGAAATATTCCACTGGGTGAACCACAGTTACGATTTGGTAGTTTCGAAATTACCAAAAAGACTTAGAGAGGAAGTAAATCAAAACAAATAGAACTCTACTCTTCTGTTAAGTTCTCTTCCTTCAAATTCATCATCATTCGTGGCAATAGGTCTTTCTTTTCCTTCGCAGCTAATCTCTATTCTATATTGATTGACACCTCTTGCAATAAGAGCTTCTTTGATATTATCAGCTCTATTGCAAGACAAGTCAATATTTATATCCTCTCCCCCAATAGCATCAGTATGACCTTCAAGTAAAATTTTTACTTGCGGGTTTTTTTCTAATTCTTCACTAATCATATCTAAAAGAACACTAAATTTTCCTTGCAGTTTGTCGGAATTGAATCTAAAATAAATATTACGGTTTATTTTCTTTCCTTTAGTTCCAGCCTCTATTAATTCAATTTCTTCTTCCTCACCTAGGCCCAGTTTTGCACCAAGTTGTGATAGAAATCCTTGATTATTTCTTTCTTGTTCTTTAGCATAATCCATCTCTTGATCAATAGTTACAGGGTCAGGTTTAGGATCGTAAGCAACAGCTTCATTCTCATTAATGAAAGCGGTTTCTTGAAGGGAGTCTGTCACTATTTTTTCATTAGTATCAACTTCATTAGCTGTTGTGTTTTCTGCTATAACTTTCTCAGGTTGAGGTTCTCGAATTACTTCCTGTTCGATTTTCACTTTTTGCTTAGTCCGGTCTCTAGCGGCTATTATCTGATCCTTTATTTCTGTTGAAAGCGTTGCTCGCCAGATATTGCGATTTCCAGCGCCAGGTGGGTAAGAATCATAATACAAATAATCAAAACTAGGATCAATAGAAACGAATGTTTCTTCAAATTTTGTGTTAATTACATTACCTAAGTTTTGAGGTTCCGTCCATTTATCCCATCCATCTCCTGTTCGGTGTGACATATATAGATCAGCGGCACCTCGACCTCCATGTCCGTAACTGGCAAAAAAAAGAGTGTTACCATCATTTGTAAGAAAGGGTGCAAAGTCTGCTTTATCTGAGTTAATGACTTTCCCTATATTCATAGGGGTGCTGAATCTTTTGGAAGATTCTTGATAAACACTATAATATAAATCCTGATCACCTTCAGAATCTTTCCGTTCGACAGCCATTAAAATAACTTGATGCTTAAAGTTATAGTCATAATCTACGTAGGGATTGTTATTATAGAATCCATCAATAGGGAAATTTTTGGGATTAGTACTTCCTTTTGTAAAAAGCGCTAATTCCGAATTTACACCTCGATATTTGGTATTTACAAAGATGAGCGAGTCGTCATTTTTGCTTGCTCTCACCAGATCATTAGGTCTTTTGTCATTGTAATCTGTACCAAGATTTTTAGGTTTGCTCCAAATGCCTCTAGAATCCAATTGGCTTACCCATACATCTTGAAAATCCTTATTACCTTTTATATTTTCTGGGTGGAATCTTCTGTTTAGATATAGTTTTTTGCCATCATCTGAAATAATAGGCCTTACGTCCTGAGAGGTGCTATTGATAGCTCCAGGGACACCTTCAGTTGTTACTTTTTCTTGAGCTGTAGCTAAAAAAGGTAGAAAGAGAATGATAACTGATATAAACGTTCTCAAAGAAAAATGTATTTTGAAGGTTTGAATGAAAAACAACTATTCAATGTTTTAAATATTAAAAAAAAGGAAAAATTATGAGATGATAGAGCTTTTTTCGACTAAGCGCCTATAATTGTATATGAATTTCTCTGATTTTTGGTAATTTTACTTGTTGGAACCCGTTTCCTTCTTTTGCATATTTTTTAGTTGGTAAAGATTTGCTATTAAGTTGGTCTATGTACGTATTCATCTCTACAACTATATGAAAAGATTATTTTTATTTCAACTAATATATTTTAAATTGCATTTTATTTATAATGACGATTATGAAAATCCTAAAATCTCTAGTAATTTTGATTTTGTTTTGGAATGGATCCAATAATATTATGGCACAAGATTCAAAATCATATTTAGCATTAGGAGATTCTTATACAATTGGCGAGGCGGTGGAAAGTGAAAATACTTGGTCGAAGGTGCTCGTAGAAAAGCTACATAGCAGAGGAATTGACTTAGAACTTAATAAGATTATTGCTACCACAGGATGGACAACAGATGAGTTATTAGAGGCAATTGAAAATGACGCCTTGATTCAAGATGTTAATTTTGATCTCGTTAGCTTGTTGATCGGAGTTAATAATCAATATAGAGGATATGGAATCAAGCAATACCAAGAAGAATTTGAGTTGCTTTTAAAGAAGGCTATCAATTTAGCAGGCAAAAAGACAGATAGAGTGTTTGTTGTAAGTATTCCTGATTATGGTGTTACGCCTTTCGCAATAGAAAATAATAAGAATGCTGCACTGATAGCTAAAGAATTAAACGAATATAATCGAATTGCTAGGAACCTCTGTCATGAATATGGCATTGCATTTTTCGATATTACTCCAATTTCTTTAAAAGCCTTTTGGGATACAGGATATGTAGCCAGCGATAAATTACATCCTTCAGCGAAAATGTATGCGGAATGGGCAGAATACATTGAACCTGGAGTTTTTCAATTACTGAAAGATTAATGAAAAAGCACATCCATTTATATCTACTTGTTTTCTTTGTTTTTACAGGCTGTAAAGACAAAATGGTATGTGCTGCTTTCCAAAGTAGTTATATATTAGATGAGGAGGAACAAAGGAAACGATTTTCCTTATTCCAAGGGGATTCGTTGGTTTTAACTGCCTCAACCGCAACAAGTAACTATAAAACCAATATCTATGGTATTTCCGAGAAGAAGTACGGTTATTGGAAAGAACAAGGATTGCTCAAAGTGAAACAGGAAGATGTATACAGTGAAGAGGTTGATTCATTACTAGATGTTCGAAAAAATGGCGTACCAGAAATGGCTGAGGGAGGAGAGATAAAGGAAAAATCACCATTTACCCCACAACTTGATTCAGCACAGATTGCACAAGGACAAGATGCCTGGGATAATACAAAGAGATTTAAATATAATGTAGATTTTGTAAACTATATGTTGCTAGTCGGGAATGACATTTTAAGAGCACAAGCAGCGCAAAGAGATTCAGCTAAAGCAAAAGCCGAAAGTAATGAAGTTGAAAATGTTTCTGATTCGACTTCAAATGAGAAAAAAGGCTTTTTTAAGCGAATTTTCAGAGGGAAAGATAAATCTGATAATGACGAGGGTGAAAAATCAAAAGAATCCGAAGCTGAAGAGGCCCTGAGCGAGGATTAAAAAAAAAAGCTGATTCGTTCTGAAGCAGCTTAAAATCTTAATAGCAAAAATTGTTTGGTTTTTATCTATCTGCATCCAATTTTAAGAGAGAAGATGTCTTTAGAGCTTTCAAAATCAAATACAAAACAATAGAAATTGCAGCAGCAATTAAGAGATAGATATTAAAATTTTGAGTACCCTTCAATAGCTCTGCTGTTACATCGAATGCACTAAAGATGATAAAAATGGCAGCAAACCCATTTTTCTCTTTTTTCAATACTTTCTTCCAGCTAAATGTTAAATTAGGTTTCACAAAACTTTTAAATGTAGGAATGAAGGCAGGTGTTTTTTCAGCCCAAGTCGTATAAGTCTCTTTGAACTTTCTTCTTAAGAATTGTTCTTCGGCAAACATGATTCGCTCATAGTACACCCAATAGAATAAAATAAAAGCAACAACGAACCAAATATTTTCAGTTAATAGAGCTGGTCCTAACCACATGAAAAAGTTACCAAAATAGAGAGGGTGCCTAACAGTTGAGTAGATTCCGGTGGTGTTGAGCGTATCTGCTATTTGTTTGCCGGTATTTCTGCCTGAGGTGTTTTTTGGAGTGTGACCCACTGTATATGCTCTGATATACTGGCCAAACAGACTTACTGCAATACAAAAAATCAGAAAATAACTTTTTATTGTAGCATCTTGAATAATAAATAGTTCGGGATTTAAAGCTGTGTAAACATAAATGCCCATTCCAATAAATAAAATTACTACCGGTAAAGTCCCTCTATATTTAAAAAGCCAAACACCTTGTTGTTCAAATTCTTCCTGTAATGCCATTAATTGTGAAGTTCATTTTAAAAAGTTGCAAATTAACCATTATATCAGCAATAAATTAAGTGAATTCATATAAAATATCAGGCTCCAATGAAAAATCATATTTTTAAGGAATTGAAAGAAGTTAAAATCCGAATTTTGATGTAATTTGTGATTTAAACTTTAAAGCATTTTCAAGATGAAATATTTCGTTTCCATTTTATGTGTCATTGTACTTTTTAATACTCCTGCTTTTGCCCAAGAGCCTCAATTTCCGATTGTTAAAGGATTTGGGGGTATTTATCAAATTGATGATGTGGTAGAACAGCTTGTGGCTGGTAAGAAAGTAAAAATCGTGGTAGAGCTTGTCTCGGGAAATGAGACTCCAGAGCAGTATTCTTTTTGGGTAAATAACATTGCAAGACTTATGAATTTGCACGGAATTGAGGGAGTTTCTTCAGCTAATCTAGATGTAAAAGTGATTGTTCATGGTCCTGCTGTTTTCGATTTGCTATCGCACGGTAATTATTTTGAAAAATACAAAATCCCTAAAAATCCAAATATAGTAGTTTGGGAAGCTTTAGCTGAGGCAGGAGCAGATGTTATTGTTTGTGGTCAATCGTTGGTAGCTAGGGAATTGGGAAGAAATGAAATCTGGAAAAATACACTTGTTGCCACTTCAGCTTTAACTACTATTACAAAAAATGTAGCAGATGGGTATGTTCTGCTCAAGTTTTGAAGGGCTTAAGAGCTTATGTGTTGATGCGAGTAGGTGATCATCACTTTTTGGAATTGTAAATAATTTGATCCCGGTTGGGCTTAGCTATCCTTTATTTAGTTAAATAAACATAATTTTGTTACGAATCGGATTAAATTTAACGCAATTTTTAAAAGATTCGCCTTCTTTTTTAGCGCATGCTATATGTTACAAATTTAACCAATAAGTTAGTTTTAATACCAGAGCCCTATTTTTGGTATTATCACCTGGAATGAAATCAACCGGTCCGTTTGGAGCGAAATTTTCTGTATAGACTAGAAATATATCAGATGCAGGTGCAAAACGCCACTGGAAACGTAAATTGTAATTGACATTATCAAAACGATTATTGTATTGCGCAAAACCAGTAAAGAATATAGCGTCTGTCATGGTAAGATCTAATCTAGGACCTAAGAGATAGAAATCAGCACTTCCAAATCCTTCAGCTAACTGAATGGAGTTGTAATCATAACGAATAGCAAAAGATCCGTAAGGTTGAAAGCGATAGCCAATATTACCATTTACATTAAAGCGATTCCCATTATAAAATCCACCATAGCTTGTGCTGATATCATAGTTCAGAACTGATCGTCTGTCAGAGGTGTAATTAGCTTGAACTACGTTCCATTCATAGTCAGTGCCCTGTTCCAATAAGCTTTCACTAAAAGGCGCTATTGGACTAAAATCAAAAAACATATATTCATAATTTCTAGTCAAGTTAATAGAAGCTGAGGAAGTATTGGTGAAATTGAAATTGTGAGATAGGTTAAATGATCGGTCAGTGATTCTGCTAAAATCAGCATTTGATGTGTAAGAAATATCAAAACTTAAACTGTGGTTGATGATTTTGTCATTTTCCGGGTAGAATATATAGGAAGGACTTAGGGATCCTTGGTTATAACCCACTCTAGGTACAAATCCCATTTCTGCATTAAAACCATCTCCAATAGCAGTGTGTACCCATCGAACGGAATAATTTCTTCTTTGATAGCGAAGGAAAGCCCCATGATTATAGGTTCCATTTTGATTCCAATTATCAAAAGACCGCTGATAATAGAAATCACCGGCCCATCGAGTATCTTCAGTAAAAAGGTTGAATTCAGCTCCTAAGACTCTATTATAGAGTTTATAGCTAGTTACAGTGTCATTTCCTTGAATTTCCCTTCGTGCTACTTGTGGGTTATATTCGCTAATGTCTCGTCCCTTTTCAATACCTAAATTTTCTTTATTAGCAAATACAAAAGCAACATTGGATCTTTTAAGGATGTTTTGTTGAAGTGCTATTACACTATAATTTTGATACGGCAATTGCAAATCATCTCTTTTGTCTGTCAACATGTTCAGGACTCCAATTCTCAATTTTTCATTGATTTTACCACTCATCCTTGCACCTCCTAGAATTGGCACTTGTTCTGAGCGACCCAATGTATCAGTTGTTATGCCAATTCTTCTAGAAAAGAAAGCTCTCGATTGAGGAAATCCAAATTTACTGAAAAGGTCAGCATTCTCGAGAAAGAATTGTCTTCGCTCTGGAAATTGGACTTCAAATCTACTAAGGTTAATAACTTGACGGTCTACTTCGACTTGTGAAAAATCAGGATTCACCGTCAAATCCAAATTTAAGGAGGGAGAGAGGCCTATTTTTGCATCAAATCCTGCATTGGCCCCGAAACCGTTGTCTAATTCTGGATCTTCAAAATTTCTGTCGTAATTTCCCAGAGTGTAAGGAATGAATGAAATATTGGTTCCTGCAGGTGGCGGGTTCTCAGGCCACTTTACTTGACCTGAAAAAGTTAATGCATTGGCATTGTACTGTTGTGGTACTGCTATCCAACTGCTTTGTTCATTTCTTTTCAAATGGTTGCGTGTAAATTGTATATTCCAGATCATGTTTTCTTCGCTGTAGCGAATCGACTTAAATGGGATTGCGATTTCGGCAACCCATCGATCATCATATGTTTTTACATTGGAAAACCATTTATTATCCCAATCAGAGTTCGTGTTAGCACCTTCATCTATAGTTGCTTCACGCTGCACGCCAAATGGCGTTATTCCAAAAGAAAATCCATTTGTGAAATCACTATAGGGATCAATAAAGATTGAGAAATTCTCATTGATAGAGCCTTCCCAATCTCTTCTTAAAGATTGTACTACATAACCCTCTTTTCCATCAAAGCAAGTAACAGCAAAATAGAAATTTTCTTCATCATAGGTCATTCGTACTTCAGACTGAAGCGATGCCGGACGGTCATCATTAGGAATAGTCATATAGAAATCAGTAGCAACCTCCGAATTGTCCCAGATGGTTTCATTTAATTCACCGTCTAGAATAATATTTTCTTTTGTTTTTTGCAGTGAATATTGGGTTTGTTGCGGCTTATTTTGACAATAGGCAACGGAATAAATTCCTAAAAGAATGAATATTAATGCTGTACTTGGAATGGGTTTCTTCATCGAATGCAATACTACTAAAAGTAGCGATTGATTCTAAGACAAATTTTATAAGTGGCCTTATTTATTCTTACCACTTGCCTTTTGTACTATACTTCTTATTACATTATCAATTTCATGAGCAGAACTCAAGGCGTTTTTTAGTAGATATTGACATTCTTTATCTAGATGCTCTAGATGTTTTTCCTCTAACCTGTTAATAATCCCCATCATTCGGGTAAGAGGTTCTCTCACTAAGTGTGATTGTTCCCATGCTATATCTTGAAGTTGTTGATTTTGAAATTCGATTTTCCGGATATAGGAATCAGTTTCACTTACATCAATTGCCATTAATAGAGTAGCATCCATTCCTTGGTATTCAATAGGATTGCCATAAAGTTTAACATGAATTTTAGCTCCGCTTTTCACTTGCTGTTCATGCAGGTCATCATTGATTCGAATCTCTCCGTCCTCTAAGTGGCGCTCTAAGTTCTCTTTTTTGTAAGTTGCATCTATATCATGAATTTTCATATTCAGAAATTCATCTTTGCTGAAACCATATTTTTTTATAGCTGCATTATTAATCTCTAGGAATTCGTGAGTTTTGTCATTAATGACCCATATGGGTTGAGGATTTAACTGAAAAAGTTCTTGATACCTTTTTACTGAGAGCTCTAATTGCCTGTCAATATGTTTTCTTTCAAAAGCGTAAATAATACTTTTTCTAAGCTTTTCACTAGTGATTTCATCCTTCAGAAGGTAATCCGTATAACCTAAAGTCAAAGCCTCAATTGCAATGTGAATATCATCTTGCCCTGTTAAAATGATAATGGGTGATCTTGGGGATAGCGAAATAATTTCATTTAATAAGGAATGGTAATCAATATCAGGTAACCTTAAATCTAGAAGTATGATTTTGTAAGGTTTTATTGCAGTCTGAAGTAAAGTTTTAGCCGCTTTGAAAGTATCCACTATATCAAGACTTAATTTTGAAAACTCATCTTGAAGATACTCTTTTACTAATGTTTGATCTCCAACATTATCTTCAATTAATAAAACTCTAAGTCCGTTGGTTTCAGCTAATGACATAAAAAAGTACTTTACTGTAGTTTAAAAATAAATATTTAAGCATTTTAATTTAGTTTTCTAGTTGCTTGCTAATGCTAAAATGAATAGTAGTTCCTAGACCTTCTTGACTTTCAATTTTAATCTCGCCTAGATGCGTTTCCACAATTTTTTTGCAAATAGCTAATCCAATGCCGTAGCTGTTGGGATCACCATCATGTAACTTCTGAAAAATCTTGAATACTCTGTCAAAATTTCTTTCAGAAATACCTATTCCGTTGTCAGCCACTGAGAACAAATAGTATAGCTCATTTTCTGCTGTATTAATTTTTATTTCTGGGTTCTGTTTTGAACGATATTTTATCGCGTTTTGAATCAAGTTCTGCAATAATCTTCCGAAGAGGATAGGATAAGCTTTGAAACTCCCAATTTCATCATTAATTATAATATCAGTGTTATTTTCCTTAATAAGCTTCTGTAAAGAGAATTCCACTTCTTCTGCCAACTCTTTAATAGTAATGGTTTTCAACTCCTCATTTAACACGCCTGATCGGGAATATTCTAATAATGAATTAATCATTTGATTCATTTTGTCACCTGCTCCTGCAGCCATTTGCATATAGTTCATTAATTTTTTATCCAAGGAGTTTTCAGATTTCCTAAGAATTAATTCTAGCATGCTTTTGATATTTCTAGCAGGTTCTTTCAAATCATGAGAAGCTACGTAAGCAAACTCTTCAAGTGATTTGTTCAATTCGGATAATTTATTGTTTCTAGATTTTAGTAATTCATTTAAAGATTCAATTTGGTCTTCGTATTCTTTTTGGTGACTGATTTCATATTGAATAGAAAAAAATCCTATTGTCTCTCCGTGTTGGTCAAACAGTGGTTCACAGGTAATTGTCGTCCAGTATTTGTATCCAATTTTACTGTAATTCAAAATATCAACCTGAAAACCCTTTTTGGCTTCTATTGCATCGCGCATGATTTTTACGGTCTTTGGATTAGTTTCTTTTCCCTGTAAAAATTTTCCTGGCTTTTTACCCATCACAAATGACTCATCATATCCGGTGAGCTTTAAAAATGATTGGTTGACATAGGTTATTCTTCCTCCTAGATCAGTAATGATAACTGAATTCTTAGTTTGCTTTGCAATAAGTGACAACTTATGTAGTTCTTCTTCAAAATATATTCTATCACTTACATCGGTGTAGGTAGCTAGAATCTTATTGATATTGTCAGAAGGATCCTCTACAGGTTTGAAACTTACCTCAATCCATTTTTTTTGCTTTTTATTATTGATAATTTTTAACTGAATGAGGCCAACTTGTTTTCCACTTTTTACTTTTTCAAACGCTTCCTTCCAGATCTTTTGTTCACTTTTAATTTTGATAAAATCAAAAGGATGAATGCCAATCAGTTCAGTCTGGTTCAATCCTGAGATATTTATAGCGGAGGGTGAAACATATTCGAAGGCGCCCTCTACATTGTGCAAAGCAATTAAATCTTTAGAATTATTAGTGATGATTTCAAACAGTTCTAATTGAGTGTCATATTTTAAATTAACTTGATCAAGTGCCCTTTTAGAAAATTTTAAATCCTCTTTTGCCTGTGCAAAAGCAGTAATTTCAATAAAGGATATCACAACACCCTTAATTTCATTTTTAACCGTTCTAAATGGAGATATCCTGACCATGAACTTACGTTCAAATCGATCCTGAATAGTTGTCTCAAACGGTTGCAAATTACGGTGAACTTCTTCTATTTCATGAGCATACTTTTCTAACTGTATATGTGACTTGAAATGGCTAATGTGCCGACCTATGTCAGAATTTTCCAAGTTCAAAATTTCTTTAATGGCAGGAGTAAATTTCCGAATTTTCAATTCAGTGTCTAGAAATAGGATAGCTATATCTGTACTTTGTATGAGATGATTTAAGTCATTATTTGTAATCGTTAATTCTTCGACTTTTTCTTGAAATTCTGCATTGACAGTGTATAACTCCTCATTTACTGATTCTAATTCTTCATTTGAGCTTTGCAATTCTTCATTTGAAGCCTGTAATTCTTCATTGCTTGATTCTAATTCTTCAATCGTGGTCTGAAGATTCTCTTTATTAACTATTAATTCCCTTTCTAGTAGTCCAATTTTTTCTTTCGAGGCTAAGTCCAAGTCGATATCTGAAGCTTCTCTAATCTTCCTCTTATCTGGTTTGATTTTTGGGCTTTCAAATAGAGCAATATACAATGGGGAATGACTGACATCTAATATTCGCAAATTAATATTAATGAATTTGCTATCATAAATATCCATCATTTCCTTAGGGATTTCAACATTCTTGAGATTGATGGAATTATGTTCACTCATCAATTTATTACTCGCGAGTTCAAAAGGTAATCTGAATTCCTCTGGCAACATTCGGATGATATTGATACTTACTTCACCAATCGGAAGCCTAAGCCATTTATTAGTATTTCCTGTAGTATGAATAAGCTCAAAATAGTCATTGAAAACAACTGCGTCTGGAACATATTGCTGAATTAGGTGCTCATGAATACTTTCTAAAACTCTCTTAGTGGACTTGGGAGATTCAATTTCCTGACTACTAGATTTATAGCTACTAGCCATCCTTTTCATTCGAATAGTATTCTCATTCGTGTTTTGACCGTTTGTCTTTAATACTTTTATGTTTATTTTATTGATGTAGATTTTATGCTTCTTATCGAATTCTGTAAAGTCCTTCAGGGTTTCTCCTAATGACTCACTAGCCCCTAGTAATAAAAAGCCATTTTGAACCAGTGTAAATCGAAATAAAGAGAATAATTTTTGCTGAATAGGTGATTCTAAATAAATCAGAAAATTTCTGCAGCTTAATAGATCAATTTTACTAAATGGTGGGTCCTGAATCACATTATGCACTGAAAAGACGATCATATCTCTGATCTCTTTTGCAACCTTAAAACCTTCTTTCTGACGAATAAAGTAAGCATTTAGTAGATAAGGATTGATTTCATTGCTTATGCTTTCTGGGAAAATCTGATTACTAGCCACCTTTATTGCATCAACATCCAAATCAGTAGCGAAAATTTTCACATCATACTGCAAGCTGTTTTTCTTTAGATAATCTTTAATCAATATGGCAATTGAATAAGCTTCTTCCCCACTAGAGCAAGCAGGAACCCAAACTCTAATATTTTTAGTTTCGGAGTTTTGCTCTACTAATTTAGGAATAACTTGATCCATCAGCACTTCAAAGGTTTCTCCATCGCGAAAGAAGCGAGTAACTCCGATCAATAGTTCTTTAGCCAAAAGGGGGGCTTCATTGGAATGGGTTTGAATGTAGTGCGTGTAGTCATCAAGATTTTTAAATCCTTGCAGGCCCATTCTTCGGATTGTTCTCCTGTACATGGTGGAGAATTTATAACCGGAAAAATCTATTAACGTTTTTTTGTTGACTTCCTTGAGTATATTCTTGATTTGCTCGGTGTTTTTCTCGGTTTGGAAGTCTATCAAACTAAGCTTTTTATGACTGTTGAAAAACACTTTTATTTCCTCATGCATATTTTCAACCACACATACTTTATCAACACAATTAGTATGAATAGCGTTTTTTGGCATTCCATCAAATTTTGCAGATTCAGGTGTTTGAACTAAGACGATCCCACCTTTTTCTTTTATAAATTTTATTCCTTCTGAACCATCACTGCCTGTCCCGGAAAGTATGATGGCTGCACAATTCTCTTTTTGTTCTTCTGCCAATGATTGAAAAAAGGTCGTAATAGGAAAACTTAATTTTCTATCTTCCTTTTCGTTCAATTTTAACTTCCCATTAGAAACTGATACAAACTTTTTGGGAGGATTTAAGTAAATCGTATTGACTTGAACCGGCATACCATCCTCTATAACTTTTATTGGTAGGGTTGTATGTCTTGCCAATAACTCATCCATTAGACTTTTGTGGTTGGGCGCTAAGTGCTGAATCACCACATAAGCATATCCTGCATTATTATCCACTTGATTAAAAAATAGCTCTAAAGCCTCTAAGCCACCAGCTGAGGCTCCTATTCCAATTATAGGACTGTTGTTTTGGCTCATGGTTTTATGTTTTTAGGTATAGTAAAGCAAAAAGTACTGCCAATTCCAAGCTTAGAATTAAGCCAAATTTCACCACCATACTTTTCAACTATCTTTTTGCAAATCGCCAATCCTATACCTGTACCAGAGTATTCTGATTTGGAATGTAATCTTTGAAATATTTGAAATATTTTGTTTTCATATTTCTCATCTATGCCAATGCCATTATCAGTTATTTCAAATAAGAATTCTTCATCATGATCTTTCCAGGTCACAGCGATATTTGCCTGCCCTTCTTTCCTTCTGTATTTGATAGCATTCCCTATTAGGTTATGAAAAAGCTGCCTAATGCCCGTTTTTGTATAAACTAATTCTGGTAGGTCTTCTACTTCTAGATTAATGTTGTACTTATTCAAATTTGTGTGATGCAAACTCAAAACTTCAGCTAATTCTTCATTTAGATCTAATTTCTCAAGTTTTTGATTTTGTGTCCCGGCTCGGGAGAACTCTAAAAGATCAATAATTATTTGGCGTATCCTTCGTGTGCCATCAACTGCGAAATTAATATAAGTCTGTCCTTTTTCATCGAGTTGGTCTTCATATTTCTTTTGTAATTGAGTCATGAAGCTTGATACCATTCTCAATGGTTCCTGCAAATCATGCGAAGCGATATAGGCAAATTGCTCTAAATCTTTATTGCTTTGTTCTAGCTTTTGCGTGTAGCTTTTCAATTCGGCATTTAATCTTTCTAATTCTTTTCGCTGTTTTTTTTCTTGAGTGATATCTCGAAAATAGATTGATAATCCGTTTTTTGAGGGATAGCTGCTGATGTTCAGCCATATATTCAAGCGTTCATTATAGAAATCAAAAGTTCGCGTTTCGTTGTTTTGAATTGATTTATTGTATTCTTGCTCAGCAATACTACCTTTCGCATACTCAAATAAGTCCCATTGATTTTTGCCCAATGCTTCTTCTCTTGTAATATTTAAGAGTTGTTCTGCTTTTTTATTGAAATAGGTGAAATTGAAATTTCGGTCTACTGCAACAAAAGCATCAGATATACTTTCTAATATTTGGCTCTCTTTTTCGTAGGCTTCTTCTAAGGCTTCAGTAATGAGCTTTCTTTTGGTGATATCCTTGTAGTATATCGAATAGCCATCTCGGCTTGGATAAATGCTTTCGTCAAACCATAAATCATAGTATTTATAGTAAAACTCAAACTGTGAAGGTTTTCCGGTTCTTTTAACTTCCTTCAAAAATTCCTTAAACACAGTGTTGCCTAGTTGAGGGAATTCTTCAAATAAATTTTTGCCAATCAGATCATTTTGTGATTTATTCATGCTTTTAAGAGCACTTTCGTTCACATAAGTGAAATTAAGATTTTTATCTAATGCGTAAAATGCGTCAGAAATACTTTCTAAAATATTCTGCTTTTCTTCCAATGCATTGGCAATCTTTTTCTTGTTATTAACTTTTTGAGTGACATCCATTACGGTGGAAATCATCAAATCTTGATTGGTTAAGGGGATGTTTTTAGCATCTACATATTTTGATTGTCCTTTTTTAGTGGTGATTTTTATTTCATTCCAACGCATTTTGTTTATGTCCCCGCTTTCAATCCCTTCAATTATCATTTCTGATATTTCTTTTCTATAAATGGGGTCAGGATATACTTTTTTGAAGAATGAATTGACATCAGTTAGTTCACTTTCTGGCCAGCCGTAGGTATTACTAAACTCCTGGTTAATTAAAATTTGATTTCCAGTGCTGATTTTGTTTACCGCCACACCCATGGGAATATGTTTCAAAATGTTTTGTACTAGATCATTTTGCTTTTGTAATTCTAATTCAATCTTCTTTTTTTCAGTAATATCGGTGCTGTGGCAGACAAGTCCTTTAACTGCATCACCCTCATAGATGGGCGTAAGATTGGCGTGAACCCAGGAGGGTTCCACATTTTTGTGTTCTGATGGAGCAATTTCTACTGAAATAGTTTCACCTGCTAAACATTGATCATAAAGCGATTTCCATCTGTTGATATATTCTTGATGATCAGGTGGAAAATCGACCATGTTTTGTCCAACTTCTAATTGCACGTTGAATTTGTCCTGAAATTGTGTTTTCATGGCCTTATTAAAGTCAAGCAATTGATACTTCTTATCAATACACCAGATTAAATTTTGAGTGCCGTTGATGATGTCGTGCGAAGATTGGATAATTTCCTCTTTCTCAATATCTCTTTTCTTTATTGGGCTGTTATCTTTTGCAATGCAAAAGATCAGTCCTTTTTTTGGCTCAAACTTGGCTGACCAAATTATGGGTATTAAGCTTCCATCTTTATGAATATAGTTGTTTTCAAAATGAGTTACCTCTCTTCCGTTTTTTATTTGTTCTTCGACTTCTTTGGTTTCTATTCTGTCAGCTTTTGCTACGTAATTTATAAAGTAGTTACCGATTAACTCCTCACGGTCATAGCCCCATATTCTTTTACTGGCTTGACTAACATTAATGAATTTCCCGTCTGTACTAATCACGCAAACTATATCCAAAGATAAGTCCATGAAATCTTGCAGATGTATTTGATTATTATGAGGCATTAACTAGTTTTCAAAGGTTGCATTTAGTTTATGCAGCTTTATTACATTTGTCATTAAATATAATGAAAACTAAGCCTATATCAATAGAATAAATTTTAGAAGTAAGTTTGAAAGATGTAAGTTTTCTCAGTTTCGATTATAAATCACGTAATCAAACTCAATTGCATGCTTTTCATCTTTGGAGTGATGTTCTCTACTTACTTCTTTCCACTGAGTTTTATCAATAACAGGAAAATAGGCCTCTGCATCAGGGAATTCAGCATCGACTTCAGTAATATATAGGCAATCGGCAAGCGGTAAGCATGCTTCATAAATTTGACCACCCCCGATAATGAACAATTCTTCTTCATTATTTTCCCTAGCAAATGCAATCCCATCTTCAATATCATGAAATACTTTTACTCCATCATGCTGCCAATCTTCATTTCTTGTAATCACAATATTGATTCTTTTAGGAAGTGGCTGATAGTTTTCCCCTAATGAGTCAAAGTTTTTTCTTCCCATTAGTATATGATGATTCCGCGTTTTGTCTTTAAAATACTTTAAATCATCAGGTAAGTGCCAAATCATACCATTGTCTTTTCCTATAGCATTATCATTGGCTTTTGCCACGATCATAGATATTTTCATGTTGTTAGTGTTTTTATTTAGCTTATAGAATGATTAAATAGTGATGATGTTTAATCACATTGTGAATTACGGATATTTTTCTTGACTTCTTCAGGGAATTTTAAATAAATTAAATCGAATAGTTTATCAAATGATCGTAAGAGAAATATGATTCCTGAGTTAATTAAAGAATTTTTACAGGCGCTACATAAAAGGGATATTCATCACTTTGCTTTAGTAGGAGGAGGAAGTATTAACGATGCTTTTCGCTACTCTGTCGGAAATGAAGAGTTTTTTGTGAAGTATAATAATCAAGTACAGGGGATAATTAATCGGGAAGTGGACGGGCTGAATGCAATTGCCAATTTGAATTGTATAAAGACACCGGAGATTATTGCCTATGAGAAATTAGATGATTATGAAGTTCTGGTTTTACGATTTATAAATTCTGGATTAAGAACGCCTAAGGCGTGGGAGAGCTTCGGACAGCAATTGGCTGAAATGCATTTGAAACCTGCTACCTACTACGGATGGTACCAGGATAATTTTATAGGAAGTCTCCATCAGACCAATAAGAAATATGAGGATTTCATTGATTTTTTTATTTCAGAAAGACTGAGACCTCAAATTAAGTTGGCAAAAGCGAATGATTACTTTTCTGCAGAAGAGATTAAAAAATTCGACTGCTTGTTTCAAAAACTAGAAGATATATTACCCGAAACTCAGCCGTCTTTAGTGCATGGTGATTTATGGAGTGGGAATTTCATGATAGGAGAGGAGGATACTCCATTTTTGATCGACCCCTCTATTCATTATAATTTTCGAGAAACGGATATAGCTTTTACGCATCTTTTCGGTGGTTTTGATAGGCAATTCTATGATGCCTACAATTCGTATTATCCTTTGGCGAAAGGATTTCAAGATCGAATTGCGCTTTATAATATTTACCCACTTTTAGTTCATTTGAATTTATTTGGCACCGGATATTACGGTTCTCTAATGAGTAACCTAAATCAATATGTGTGAAATTGTCCGCAAGTGGAAAAAATAGTGTTCATTTATGAACAATAATGACCACTCTATATTTTTAAAACCCTTCTAATTCTGTTTAAACGCCTATCTGCAACTAATTAATTTCTGGCAGCGTCTTAGCTATAGAAACAATAACAAAATAAAATTTTAACAAAAAATCTAAAAAAAATGAAAACTTTTAAGACCACCGCCAAAATGATTGCAGTAACTTTATTAATGAGTTTAACAATAAATGTTACTGCCTTTGCAAACACTGTAAATCCATTTTACTCTGATACAGAAATTATTAACATGCTGGAATTAGATTCAGAATTAAATCAGTTTGAGAGTACACTTCGAGCTGAAGGGATACTAGAGTGCGAAAATACTGAGATCATCGTAGTATTAGGAGAAGATGATGAAATAGTCTATCAGGGAAGTCATCAATTGGAAGATGAAAACAATGCTTTTTTAACAAGACTTTTGACTAAAGCAGACTTTATCATGTCTTCTGGAAATAAAAATTTCTACAAAGTTTTCTAAAGTTTGATTTTCACTTCTAAACAGTAATTTTATGGAATATCTATAAAAAAGGCTGCCCGCAAAACGGTCAGCCTTTGTTTTTGCCATAAAATTTGCCCTCTACTTAAACTTCGGATGATCTTTACCTGGAAAATTTTCTTCAAAAAAGTCACCATACTCCGCAATAGTCCTTTTCATATCTTTTCTCAACCATAGAATCCCAACCAAGTTTGGTAGTGTCATTAAAGCAATAGTAATCGCAGATAAGGTCCAAATTATTGTAGTATCCTGGAATGCAGCAAAGAAGAAAGCCACTACATAGACAATTCTGTAATAAATTACAGATTTAGGTCCAAATAAATAAGTCATTGCTCTATCTCCATAATAAGACCAACTAATAGCTGTACTAAAAGCAAAAAGTAGCAAACCTATGGAAACGATATATTGACCCCAATCACCAAAGAACCCTCTTTTAAAAGCCAAGGCGGTTAATGGAGCACTGTGTACTAAGGATTCACCAATAAATTTGATTGGTCTTTCATCTGATACCTTGCCGTTAGTTATTGCAACAGAACCTGTGAAAACCTCGTCTGTTAAAAGGTCTTCATCCTTATAAACCATGATGTTATCAGCAAAACTTCTGCTATGAATAAAGGTGAAATTATCATTTTGAACCTTTCCCTCTACCACTTTCAAGTCACCGGTATAGGTCGGTAATTTTTCTTCATCATTGATATGAAGATAGATTTTATTTTTATGCTCCTCATTTGATTCTACGTACTGATTTTGTAAAACTTCAATTTCAGAATATTCGAACTGATTTACATGTTTTTCATTCCACGCACCTGATGACAATAATACCAAACCAGTCACAGTACATATAATAATTGTATCGATAAATGGCTCTAAAATAGCTACCATTCCTTCTGAAAGTGGTTCGTTTGCTTTAGCCGAAGCATGAGCAATTGGAGCAGATCCTTGACCAGCTTCGTTTGAGAATAATCCTCTATTTACGCCTCGATTAAAAGCGTAAGCAATGTTTGCTCCAATAAATCCTCCTGTGGCAGCAGAGCCGGTGAACACATCACCAAAGATTGCCATTAAAGATGGTATGATATTTTCATAATTGAAAAGTATCACAGCAAAAGCGCCTATGAAATAAATAATGGCCATAGCCGGCACTAGCTTGGAAGTCACAGCAGCAATTCTTTTGATTCCTCCAATGATAACTAATGCTAATAAAACGGCAAGAACAGCTCCCGTTACCACTTGATCTATACCGAAAGTAGCTAATAATGTACTTGAAATACTGTTGATCTGTGGTAAACTACCGGTACCGAATGATGAAAGCACAGTTGCAAAGGCGAATATGGCAGCTAACCATTTCAAATTCACTTTTTTACCATTGAATTTGAAATTGGCGTTTTTCATGTAATACATAGGTCCGCCAGCCATGGTGCCATCATCTAGTTTTGTTCTGTATTTATGTGAAAGCGATACTTCGACAAATTTTGTACACATACCTATGGCAGCGGTTACTAACATCCAAAATAATGCTGCAGGTCCACCTAAGTGAATGGCAAATGCCACCCCTGCAATATTACCGGTTCCTACAGTTCCAGATAGTGCGGTAGCTAAAGCTTGAAAGTGAGAGGTGTCTCCAGGTAAATCTTTTTTATCAAATTTACCGCTCACAATCTTTATAGCATGTTTAAAAAATCTTATTTGAGGAAATTTTAAATAGATAGTGAAAAATAAACCTGTACCTAAAAGGGCGTATGGAAACCAAGTAGCGCTTCCAATAAAACTATCAATAAATTTTAGAATATTATCTACTTCTTGCATAAAGCTTATAGTTCAATCAGTCAAATTTGTTGTGAATGGGGACAAAACTAACAAATTTTAGTTTAGATAATCGTTTTGATACCACAGTTTTTATAATTGGTATTAACAAATGATGAGTTTATGTTTTTTAATGTAAGTTTATTTGGTAATTGCGGGGATGATTGTAATTCAAATTAACATATTTTTATAATTAACTGAATTGAGTCTATCTTTGGATAAATCTTAAAACTACGAACTCTGGACCATGAAGCATTTACTAATCTTTATAGCACTTTTTTATTTTCCACTTACTTCTCTGGCACAATTTGAATTAGATAGCCTCAAGCAGAAGTGGGAAAATATAGGACGAGAACCCATAGAGGGCATTTACTCTATTTCTGGTAGTAGTAGGTCGTATTCAATCGCACTAGCCAAGGATGAGGATGTCTATAAACTAGTTTACTTAAAAGGAGGATTAGAGAATTGGGTATATGGTGATTTGAAAGGAATGATTGCAAGGTCGGAAGAGATGTACGAAGGCCGATGGAATGCAGGAAAACCGACTAAACCCAATTTGGAAGATATTAAAATTGTTTTTGGTAACAAGAAGTTTATTCTTTATTGGTCTGATTGGTCCATTGACGAGTTTAAAATGATTTACCCTGAAAAAGCGACAGAACCGACAGATATGGATAAGGTCTTTATGGATGAAGCCTTTAAAAGGGATGAGATTTCCATTCCTATTCAATTAAGTGATTCAGGTTCGGTACAGATACCTGTCTTAGTTAACGATGTTCTGAAAATATACGTGGGCTTGAAAAAGACTTCAAAGGAAGTAATTGTCTCTAAGGATATTGCTAAAACACTAATTGAGACTAAGACTTTAGGTTACAAGGAGTGGAAGGAAGGTAATTACTACCAGTTCATTGATGATAAGAAAGCTTTTGCACCACCGCATATTTTTAGTTTAAATTCCTTAGCATTAGGCGAAGGACAATTAACTAATCTTGAAACCGTTATTTCAGAAGACATTTCGAGATCGATGTTCATAAGCTTTGATGTTTTAGAACGTTTCGGGAAAGTGAACATTGACTTAGACAAATTGTTACTTACAATAAAACCATTATGATGATATTAAGCCACTACATCCTTCTTTTATTCACATTCTTTACGCAGCCCTCAAATTCTACTCTAGAATTAGAAATAAGTGAGTTTAGAAATACGAATGGACATGTTTTAATTTCCGTTTTCAATAGTGCAAATGATTTTCCCGATCAGGAAGAAAAAGCAATAGCTAATAAAAAAGTTAAAGTAACAGACAAGACTCACGTAATTACTATCGAAGATCTACCTCAAGGAGAATATGCGGTGGTTTTTTTGCATGATGAGAACGATAATGAAGAAATGGATACCAATTTCGTTGGTGCACCAGAGGAGGGATATGGAGCAAGCAATGATGCAGTTAATACTTTTAGTGCACCGAAGTATAAAGAGGCGAAATTCCTTTTGCAAGGTGAAAAGAAAACTTTAAAATTGAAGATATTTTATTAATCAAATTTATGCGACCTTATTTTTTGATCTTGATTCCAGCACTATTTACCTTATCTTGTGGGGCTGATACTACGCGAGAAAGCTCTCAAGACCCTTTGTGGGAATTAGAACAACAAGTCTACGAAAATGGTGAGAATATTGAAATTGCTGATATCAATCAATCAATTGAACAAGCTTCCACAATGCGACTGAGCTGGGCCTACAGTCCGATCACTATTGCAATTAGAGTTGCTGGCCAACAAATGATTAGTCCCCAAGTAAAAATTATAGCGAAAAGCAAATCCGGTAATGAGTTAATTACCCACGCTGTAGTTATGATTGAGAAGAAAAATTTGCAAGATGACTCAGTAAACAATCAATACTATAGAATAGAATTGAAGCTGGCCGGCAGCATTTGGCAAGTTATGGATATCAAAAAGGCCTGGACTTGCAAAGCTAACCGCGGACATCAGGTAGTTAATGCGGAACTCTGCAAATAAAATCTTATGGCATCTCGGTTTGATTATTTCTATTTAGTAGAGATTCAATATCTAGGTTTTCGTTATCATGGCTGGCAGTTTCAGCACGGATTGAAGACCCTTCAAGGTATGCTTGAAAAAACATTTAATTTTCTTTTTGAAGGAGAGAAATTCAAGATTTTAGGAGCTGGAAGGACTGATGCAATGGTTTCAGCTCAATCTGCTTATTTTGAATTATTTACTGACCGAAGACTTGATGTAGTAGATTTTCAACATGAATTAAACTACAATCTTCCTCCAGATATTAGTGTCATTAACTTTAAAGAAACTGATAAACAATTTAATGTGATTCAGGATGTAAGGCTTAAAACCTACCATTACTTTTTTGCATCTGTTACAAAGAAATTTCCATTTGCATCTCCTTTTATGAATTGTATTCATAATGACTTGAATATTTCAAAAATGGAAGAAGCGGCCAAATTGTTTGAAGGCGAACGTGATTTCAACTATTTTGTGATGGGTGAGGCTGAGAATAAAGTTACTGTTCGAACAATTGAATACAGTAGGATTGAAGAGAATTCAGAATTAACTGCCAGTTTCTTTCCCGAGAAAAGTTATATTTTTAAAGTGAAGGGAAAAGGCTTCATGCGTTATCAAGTCCGACTGATGATGGGTGCTTTAATAAGAATTGGTAGGAACGAAATCACCTTACAGGATATTGAAAACACCTTGCAAGGTAAGACACCAAATTTCGACAAGTTAAATGCAGCTGCCTCTGGATTGATGGTGAAAAATATTGAATTTAAGACTTAAATAGGTCAGAACTTAGGTAACGATCTCCTCGATCGCAAGTAATACATACAATTACGCCTGTTTCAATTTCTTGAGCAATTTGCAAAGCAGCATATAAGGCCCCACCACTACTCATACCTGCCAAGATACCTTCTTCTTTTGCCATTCTTTGCGTCATTTTAGTAGCATTTGCTTCGCTGATATCGATTGTTCTATCTACACGATTAGCCTCAAATATCTTTGGTAAAAACTCAGGAGACCATCTTCTAATTCCAGGGATTCTAGAACCATCTGTTGGTTGAGTCCCTACTATCTGAACTGCAGAGTTTTGTTCTTTAAGATAGCGAGAAACCCCCATTATTGTACCGGTAGTTCCCATAGCGGATACAAAGTGCGTGATTTTTCCTTTTGTATCTTTCCATATTTCAGGACCAGTAGTTTTATAATGCTGTTTGTAATTATCAGGATTTCCGAATTGGTTTAACATATAATATTCACCAGTGGCTGCCATTTCTTCGGCCACTGTTCTTGAATACTCGATGGTGCCTTCTGCTTTGGTTAAAATCACTTCCGCACCGTAAGCCTCCATGGTTTGGATCCTTTCCGCAGTTGAATTTTTAGGCATTATTAAGGTCATGTGAAGACCTTTCAGTTTTGCAATCATTGCTAAAGCAATACCAGTATTACCACTGGTGGCTTCTACTAATTTATCACCTTCTTTTATGTCACCTCTTTCTAAGGCTGCACCTATCATTCCTAAAGCTGCGCGATCCTTCACGCTTCCTCCCGGATTTTGTCCTTCAAGTTTGCAATAGATTTTTACATTCTTGTTGGTCGGGATGCTTTTAAGCTCAACTATTGGCGTATTTCCTACTAAATCTTCTACAAACATATTATTCTAAAGTGCTTCTATGTAAATGTTTATTTTCCGAATCATAATAAAGTCTCGAGTGAGCCTGCAGACTTTTGGTTATCCAGCTATTGCCACCTATGATGCAATGATCACCAATAAATGTTTTACCACCCAAAATTGTTGCATTTGCATAAATAACAATATGGTTACCTATAGTTGGATGCCTCTTTTGACTAGCATTTTCCTTCCGGACACTAGTAGCTCCTAAGGTCACACCTTGATATATTTTCACATAAGAACCAATGTCCGTGGTTTCCCCAATTACTATCCCAGTGCCATGGTCTATACAAAAATGGTCACCGATATTGGCCGCTGGGTGAATATCTACACCAGTTTTGCTATGAGCATGTTCACTAATTATACGTGCTATTAAAACGTAACCGGCATTATAAATGCAATGAGCTATTCTATAAGCGGCAATAGCTTTAAAGCCAGGATAAGTTTTAACAACCTCCAATCTACTTTTAGCTGCTGGATCTCCTTCGTAAATTGCGTTAATATCCTTTTCCAAAGCGGCCTTAATTTTAATTAAATCAAGGAACAGAATCTGCTCTTCACCAGGATATTTTTTTTGAAGATTCTTGCATCTCTTTTCTAATAAATAATGCCACTCATTTTTTAGTTCTTCGTATCTAGCTTCTAATTCAGACCTATTTGAAATTTTTTCATTTCCATAGTCGGGGAAAATAAAACCCAATAATGCCTCATAAAATGAAATAATACTGTCTGGCGAAGGACAGCCCAGCGCATTTTTATGTTCTTTGTAGATGCTATCTAAAAAATCTTCTTGCATAAATCATTCTTTTATTTCTTCTCTACCATCTGCATGAATTGCGAATCTTCCTCTGCTCTTATCATGAACATTTTCATATGAAGGCCACGGCCAACCCCCAAATTCAGTCTTTTGAAATTCCATGATAGTTTCTCTTACTTCAGCAGGGTAGTTCAAGACAAATGGCCCATGTTGAACTACTGGCTCGTTAATAGGTTTACCCTGAAGCAATAATAATCTTGCTTCTTTATCACCATTTTTCAATACAATATCTGCTCTAGCGTCAAGGAATGCACTATGATAATGAGGTAAATCAGCATCATTTAATTTGAGATTCTCTCCTTGGAAAAAATATAGGTTTCTATTGATTTTATTTTGGCTGGTAGGTAAAGAGAATTCAGCTCCCGGCTCCATTTTTATATGCCAAATAGCCACTTCATTTTCAGACTTAGCAGCCCAAGAATCTGGAGCGGGTTTAGGTGCGTAATCATCGCCTAATTGTCCAGCCATTACTTCCACTTCAGTAGTTTTGTCATTAGCATCAGTATACTTATGAACTGGAATAGTATCTTTCCATAGCATTGCAAAATGCGGGTCTACTTTTTTACTATCTCTTGGTAGATTCAACCAAATTTGAAATAGTTCAAGCGGATTCTCTTCATTGTCCTTTAACAAAGGGAACATTTCAGAGTGTTGCACTCCTTTTCCAGCTGTCATCCATTGCACGTCACCATTACCAAATCGACCAGCAGCACCCAAGGAATCAGAATGATCTACAAGTCCTGTTCGTACGGCAGTCACAGTCTCAAATCCGCAATGCGGATGAGCCGGGAATCCGGGAACTTTGCTACCATGATACATTCTCCAACCGTCCTTAATATTAAAGTCTTGTCCTATCATCCTGCCCTCCAAAGAAGCTGAAGGTCCTAAATCTTTATTTCCCTTAGGGAAAAAGTCCTCATGATGAACACAAAACAAAAAGGGGTCTTGCGTTTGCCAAGGGAAGCTTAATTTTTCTATTTTAATAATTCCTGAATTTTCCATGTACCTACAACGATTATCGTACTTATTATGTTGGTACAAACGGAGTAGGTCTTTTTAAAGTTCGGGTAATTTTTTCCCGCAATTATGACAAAATTTTGCAAAGTCCGAATGTTCCGTTGCTTTACAGTTTGAACAACTTCTATTGTCCATTTTAAATCTGCTTTTGTTCATTTCTGATGTAACGATCCCAGTTGGTACTGCAATAATACCATATCCCATAATCATAATAAATGAAGCTACTATTTGACCTAATGCCGTTATTGGGGCTATATCACCATATCCAACAGTGGTGAGCGTCACAATTGACCAATAGATGCCTTTAGGGATGTTTGTGAAACCGCTTTCAGGCGGTTCAATCAAATACATTATAGCACCTAAAATTGAGACAAGTATTAATATTGTTCCAATAAACAATGTTATTTTCTTCCTGCTGGCTAATAGAGCAGAAGAAAGCTGAGAGGCTTCACCTAAATATTGAGTAAGTTTAAATATTCTAAATATTCTTAATAATCTTAAACTTCTGATAATCATTAGAGATTGAGCTCCAACAAAAAAGAAAGCAAAAAGTGAGGGTAAAATTGATAGTAAATCTACTACGCCAAAAAAACTCTTGATATAATGCCAGGGCTTTTTAACAATGATTATTCTCAGGATATACTCTATTAAGAAGAAACCTGTAAAGATCCATTCTGCTAATAAAAAATAGGATCCATAGGATAATCTAATGCTTCCCACACTTTCTAGTACAACAGCTAGAACGCTTAAAAAAATTATAATTAAAAGGATTCCGTCAAACAGTTTCCCCCAAAAAGTATCTGCTTTGAAAATTACATTAAACGTTTTGATCTTCCATTGGGCGTTTGTATTGGCTTGTTCTTCCATGAGCTATTAAAGAATATCTAAAATCTAATATTTTTCTTGTTAAAATTATACAAACTATGGGTTTGTTTTTGTATTTTGGTTATATTGTTTATAACTTCTATTGATTGCGGCTATATTTTCAATATTTTCAACTAAACTCAATTAAGTGAAATTTATATCGAGTGCTTTAATTTTACTGTCTTTTTTTCCCTTTAGCTTGTTCGGACAGGCTAAAAGTAATAATACTTTGCCTGAAAAATCAATTAATTATGGAATAGATAAGACCTATGAACCATACGAATTTGTAAATGAAGTTGGCAATGCAGATGGGTTCAATGTCGACATAATTAAGGCAATCGGACAAGAGCTTAATTGGAATGTTAGTATTTATCCTGATGATTGGAAAATTGTGAGGAGAAAATTAGAAGTTACAAAAGAGCTTGATGTGGCTGCGTATTTTAAAAGTGCTGCTCGTGAAGATAGCATCCTATTCAGTCGACCCATCAGTTTGGTGTATTATTCAATATTTACCCGCGCTGACAAAGAGCCAGTAGAGGACTTATTCAGTTTATCAGGAAAAAAAGTGGCTATCCAAGAAGTTACTATCGTTGAAGAATACTTTGATCAGCTAGGTTTTCTAGATTTACAAGCACTTCAAGCCTACTCTTCTGAATCTGAGGCTATTGATGCCGTAGTGAGAGGTGATGCTGATTGTGCAATTACTTCTTTTATGACGACCAGCTATAAAATGGAAGTGGAAAACATTAAAAATATTCAGTCCTCTAGTGACCCAGTGTTTATTACTGAATATTGTTTTGTTGTTAAGAAGCAGGATGCTGCGATGCTTGATTCTTTGGATTGGGGCTTAAGGTTGGTAAAAGCATCAGGAGAATACGATAGATTATTTCAAAAATGGCTGACGCCTAAAAAAGGATGGTGGTCAGAAAATCAAGATTTAGTAATCATGTTTTTGTTCATTTTATTTCTGATGGCAGTAGCAGCTCTAATTTATATTTATTCCTTACGAAATTTGGTCAGGAAAAAATCGCAAGTCATCAAGAGGGAAATTCAGAGTAGAGCGGAAACAGAATGGGAACTAATTGAAAGTGAGAATTTAAGAAAAAAAATGGAGGATTTCACTTCAGTAATGCTTGTGGAAACAGATTTAGAACACAATATCACGCAGGCTCCCAAACTTTTTTATACAATCTTAGGCTTTGAAGAAGATGACATTTTAGGTGTAAACATTCGTCAGCTTTTAACTACTAAATCCGTGGCTAAAGATAAAGAGATTAAGACTGTTTTACTTAATAGGGAGTTTCCTTATTTGGATGCAGAGTTTGAATTCAAAACCAGTGCAAATACAGCTGTATGGATAGATAGCAGTACTTCGCTACTTTATGATCAAAGAAATAAAATAAAAGGATTTAAGCAATTTTTAAGAGATATAACTCCTCTAAAACAGGCGAATTTAAATTTAAAAGACTTGAACGCTGAGTTAGCAAATTTCATGTATAAAACTTCTCATGACGTCAGAGGACCCATTGCGAATGTATTAGGGTTAGTAAATCTGGGGAATATGACTTCTAAAAATAAAGAAATTCAAGGTTATTTTGGCTTGATTGCGAAAAGTGTCGAGAAATTAGAACATATTTTCAATGACTTCAAAGAGGTCAGCTTTATTTTGCATGGTGACTTGAATATAACAACTTTTGATTTGAGAGAGCTTATTGAGGAAGTGTCGGTCTCAGTTTTCATGAAAAGAAACAAAGATATTTCCAAGGCACAGATTGATTTTCAATTATTATCTGATTCGCAATATATGACTTCTGATAGGGCTTTGGTGAAAAGGTTATTCTATCAATTGATCGAGAATGTATTTGAGCATAATAATTATTATTCTACGGAGTTGAAAATCACGTTTGAAAAGGATAACGCATCCTATTATAAACTCTACTTTAAAGACAACGGGGTGGGAATACCTGAAAACTTACAAAAGAAGGTTTTTGAAGTATTTTTTAAAGGAAAGAGAAGTGATATTAATGTAGGAATGGGGCTTTACATGGCCAAAAAGGTTGTGTCTCGTCTTGGTGGGGAGTTAAATTTAGAAAGTGAACTAGAGCATGGAACTACCATAGAAGTCATTCTACCTGTCCGTCAAATTACCGAGACGTTAAATTACAATTAGTTTTTAGGAATTGAAAAGGAGAAGATTGTACCTTTACCTTCTTCACTTTTTACCCAAATTTCACCACCATTTTTTTCTACGAATTCTTTGCATAAAATAAGACCTAAGCCAGTGCCTTTTTCTTTTGCAGTTCCTTGCGTTGAATGTTTAGTGTCAATTCTAAAGATTTTGCTGGCAACTTCTTTTGGCATTCCGACCCCGTTGTCGGCTATCTTGACTACATATCGATTTTTTTCCTCGACTATGCCCATTTTTATTTGCCCATCTTCAGCAGTGAACTTTATCGCATTCGACAGCAAATTTCTAATCACCGTGCTAATTGAATTTATATGAGCTTTTGCTGAAATCGGTTTTGTATTTTTAACCTCTATACTTATGTTTTTATTCTGAGCTTGTTTCTCTAAAAGCTTTTTATTTTCGAGTAGCATTTCAGTTACATTAAATTCTTCTGCTGTGAATTCTATATTGCCGGTTTGAGAACGAGACCATTGTAATAGGTTTTCTAGTAGCGCAAATAAGTTTTTTAGTGATTTATCGAGATCTTTTGCTAGCATCTGAATCTCTTCCGTACTTAAGCTGCTAGTGTGGTTCATTAATAAGCCAGAAAAAGAAGTGAGTGAATTTAAAGGGCCTTTTAAGTCGTGGCTTATAATAGAAAAGAATTTATCCTTAGTAGCATTTAGGTCTTCTAACTCATCATTTTGGGCTTTCACTTTTAAATTTGCCACTTTTAACCTCCTATTGTTTTTACGCTGTAAAATAAACAGGGTCAGTATTAATAGTAATATAATGGCAATTAAGACCACCATAATAATTAAGAAATTTTTAAACCGCTTTTCTTCTTCTAATTCGAACTCTTTTTGAATTCTATTTAATTCTAATTTGTCAATCAAGCTCTGCTTTTGATTTAAGGAGTATCGACTTTGCATTTTTAGAATACTACGGTCATTCTTTTCCTTTTGTAAAAAGTCTTCTAGGGCTTTGTACAATTCGCTGTATTCTAGCGCCATTTTGTAGTTTTTCTCTACTTTATAGGCTTTGCTCAACAAAGCATAAGTTTCCTGAATGAGTCCTTGATTTTGAGAAGTTTGAGCCAGAGGATTGGCTAATCTCAGGTTTGCTAAAGCTCTTTCAGCATTATTTTCTTTCAAGTAATAGCGAGCTACAGAGTTATAGAGAACTGCTAAATGAGCATTATTTTTTGGAAGATTTTTTAGTATATCAAGAGCAACTAAATAGTTTTCATATGCTTTATCTTGATTGTTTTGCATTAGATATATATCACCTATTGCATTAAGACATTCTGCTTCTTTAAATGGTGATTTTATTCTCCGGTAGATGGTCAAAGCATTTTTAAAATGCTCTAGGGCTTTTTCATACACATTTTCGTTTGCGTAAATAGTTGCTAGATCTGTGTGTGCTTCTGCTTCAATCTTGGGAATCCTTTCTGCTTCGGCGTATTCCAGAATATTCTGATGTTGTTCTATGGATTTTCCGGTTTCTCCGATGAAATAATAAGTTAAACCTAATTTCTGATTAATGTAGAGTCGAAGAGGAGGGAAGTCATAGTTTCTCAAAATATTGGAAGCCTTCTCTAAAAACTCTTTACCGTAATAGTAATCTTCTACTTGTTCAAAAAGTTGATAGAAGCCTAAATATGTAAAAATTAGTGCAGTTTCATTATCTACGCTTTCATCGATTTCTAATGCTCTGATCAGCATTGACATTGCTTTTTCTAAATCATTGGTTTTATTGATATGAATGAAAGCCAATTCTTTTGAAAGCCTGCTTTCAATGTCACTTCTTTCAATATCTTTAGCAGACTGAAGCTTCTCTTGTTTGTTTTCAAGTAGTTCTTCTGCATTAGCTTCATGAATATGTTTTTCTAATGCTTCAAACCAATCCCATTCTGCAGCCAAATCTGCCTTTTGCGCCTCAACACTTAAGACTGAGGTAATGAAGACTATAATTAAGAAGATCGCTTTTTTAAGCATTATGAATTGATATTAAATATCAAATTAAGAAAAAAAATATTGATAGTATGTATGAGTCTAAGTGTTTTTTAAGTGATAATTAAGAATTATGGATATGAATTATTAATTCAGCTAATTGATTCCTAATCGCCTTAATTTGGGTTTTTAGGTCATTTTTCAGAAGTTAGCTCTCATTTAGAATTTAAAATTTAGGTAAAAATGTAATTAATTTAATAATAGATTTTAAATTTTAGATTAATGGGCTTATATTTGAATGTAAGATATTTAAACACTTTCGACATGAAGAGACTTTTACTCGTACTATTATCAGCATTATTTCTTGGTGCATGTGCTCAGAAAACCTGCCCTACTTATTCTTCTAATGATTTGAACTTAGATCAAGAAGCTTCTTCAGTAGAGCAGTCAGTTTAGTTTTCAATAGACTATTCAATATATTTTTTTACGTCTTGAGCTGTAATTGTGTCAGCTCCTAAGATGATAAGTCTCTCCACTACATTTCGAAGCTCTCGAATATTACCACCCCAACTATATTCTTTTAATTGATTTAGTGCGTTTTTATCAATCGACTTTTTCTTTGATCCATGCTCTTCTGCAATATCGCCCAAAAATCTTTCAACCAATTCAGGAATATCCTCTTTTCGTTCTTTCAAAGGGGGTACATTTATTCTAATGACGCTCAATCTGTGAAATAGATCCTCTCTAAATTCACCTTTATCAATAGCCTCTTTGAGATTTTTGTTTGTGGCTGCAATAATTCTCACATCCACCTTTATATCTTTATCTCCACCCACTCTATTAATCTTACTTTCTTGCAAAGCCCTGAGAACTTTTGCTTGTGCCGCTAGTGGCATATCACCTATTTCATCTAAAAATAAGGTACCACCCGTTGCTTGCTCAAATTTTCCTATTCTCTGTTTTACAGCTGAAGTGAAAGATCCTTTTTCGTGCCCAAATAATTCACTTTCTATCAATTCAGAAGGGATCGCTGCACAATTCACCTCTACCATAGGTAGTTTTGCTCTGTCGCTTTGCTCATGGATTTGACGCGCAACTAGTTCTTTACCAGTTCCATTTTCACCAATGATTAGCACTCTCGCATCTGTTGGGGCTACTTTAGCAATAGTACCTTTTACTTCTTCTAACTCTTTTGAAGAGCCGATCATTTCATATTTTTTGGAAACTTTTTTTCTCAGTGTTTTAGTTTCCGCCATCAGAGTTGATTTGTCCAGGGCATTTCTTACAGAAACTAATAGCCTATTTAGGTCCGGTGGTTTAGAAATGAAATCAAAGGCTCCTTTCTTTGTGGCTTCCACTGCATTGTCAATTGTTCCGTGAGCCGAAATCATAATGAATGGTATTTCAATACCTTTTTCGTAAACTTCATTAAGAAGTTCCATGCCGTCCATTTTTGGCATTTTAATATCGCAAAGAACTAGATCATAATGCTCATTTTCAATCTTTTTGAATCCATCAGCACCATTGGCAACTTCTTCTACTTCATATTTTTCGTATTCCAATATCTCCTTTAAGGTTTGGCGGATACTGGCTTCATCATCTATCAATAATATTTTTGCCATATTTATACAGTTTTCGGTAATTATAATCAAAAAAAAAAAATTACAAGCCTATAAGCCGAGTTCTGTTCGCCCTCAAATAAATTTGAAAGCGCTCTTATCATTTATCTAACGCAGTCTACCCCTTTTTACCACCCCAATTAATTCAGGATTTTCGGACGAGCAGCCCTTATTCCCCAGCTACAAAATAGCTGAGGAAGCAAAAATGTATGTGACCTTACAACCCGAAAGGTTTACCGTGCACCTGAATATTACTATCCAAGACGGTGGGCTCTTACCCCACCTTTTCACTATGACCGTGTTATATCAGCAAGCTGATCAACATGGCTACCTGTTTTCTGTGGCACTATCTGTTCCTGATTATATCAAGACCCTTGGTTTCTCAAGGTACGGTGCTCTATGTTGCTCGGACTTTCCTCCCCCCGATAAATCGGAAGGCGATAAGACAGCTTGTAATTTTTATAATTGTATACCTTTGGCAAAAATAAGACCAAATTATGGATTTGGAAGAGTAAAGGAGGGAATTAGTTGAAATTATTAAACCAAAAAGAAGGCAAGTTTAATGCACATCTTGCCCTGTTAGTTTATGTTCCCAAGCATCTGCTACTGTTGCAACTTCTTCTATTATATCTTTTAATACCGCTTCAGTGGCGCTTTCTTCTAAAATTGCTGCTTCTACTCGGATAAAATCATCTACTAAAACAAAGCGCGCAGAACAAAAGGTTGCGTTCGCACGAATAAGGTTTTCCAAATTAATTGTTGTACTAAACTCACAAACCTTTGAAGTGAACTCGATGCTAGGTTTATTGGTAATGTCGCTTGTTTTTAAGGTACCTAGCACTGCTTGATATCTATTTCCTCCTAGTGGATAAATCACAACTGATTTATTAGTGTCGTATTCTTGGAATTGGCCACCTATCTCGTTGGCATACGATTCCATAAATTGATTAAAGTTCATAAAGCAGTAAAATTTTCTTATTTAAAAAATACATAATTCCTTAATGGAGGAAATTTATATAATAACAAATTTAGTAAATTATAGTATAAAATTTAGATAAAATTTTATTTAATCTTTACTAATGTGGCTCCATAGCCAAATTTCTCTTTATGAGTGTCTTTAAAGAATTGAATATTATGGTGTTGTGATAGTTGTTTATGAATATTATCTCGTAAGACGCCATTTCCTACCCCATGAATGAAGATGATTTCATCTAAGCCAGCCACAAAGGCTTCATTTAGCTTTTCCTCAAATTTTGAGAGCTGAATTCGTAAAATATCCTCCTTTGGTAGATTTTCATAATAGGGATCAATTGTCTCAATATGTAAATCTATTTCTGGAGTCTTAGCAGTACCTTTTTTAGTGTTTCGGTAATCCTTTGTTTCCTCTTTGCTAGTAAAAAAACTATCTCTTAATTTATCAATGTCAATTTTTTCTGGTTCGACCGTTTCTTTGTGAGATTGATTTAGAGCGATTAGATAGCCTTTTTTATTGAGAAATGGTATTTCACCTTTTTCTTTCTGAAAGTGCTTTGATTTAATTTTAACAATTATTTTTTCTGGTCTCATAGGAATAGACCATTTGCTATTTTCAGTTAGGATTGTAAACGAAAGTGGAGCCCAGGTATTGAGATGATCCATATTTCTTTCCGTTATTTTAGTGAATTTTTCAGCAAATATTTTTTCAGATAAAATGGTCTTTTCTTCATTTTTCCCATTTACTTCATTTGCCATAAGTAGAACATCTTCACTTGATGGATTCAAAAAATAGATGCTATTTAGATGATCATTCAGTGGAATAATAGCTAAATGAAAGCCTTTTAGTTGATTAGGTTTTTCATATACCGTTTTTTGCTTACTGGGCTTTTGACTCTCGTAGTTTGGCGTGTCAAATGCAGTACTTTCGTCAGAAGATACCACTACTAGTTCAGATTCCAGTACAGGAATAGCGAAACCATCCTCAATTTCTACTTCAACTAAAGACTTATCCAGCATCTTAACAACAATGCCTTCTTCTGTGCCTTTCATTAACCTTACTCTATCACCTATTTGCATAATTACTTCTTTTAAAAATATAAAGGATGCAAAACTACTGCTTTTCCATCCCATTCTACAGCAGGAAACGGAATTTTAACTGTATTGATTACTTTAAGTATAATCTTTAACCATTGTTGTTCTACTTCAATTTTGCTCAGGTTTAGATCAAGACTTAGCAACCATTGTCTGTTAGCCTTATATCCATTACTAAGATTATCTTTTGGAGTTCCATAAACCATTTCATTTCCACTGTAGCCCATTGAAAACTGCAGCCAAGGAGGGAATTTATTATTTGGACTAAAAATATTGAGATCAGTGCTCAACCAATATGTTTGGCCATTGTAGTCCTTAATTAATTGTTCAATGTAGTTATTTCCAAGAGTATTAGGCCTCAATCTAGAATATGAGCTTTGTGAAAATGAAAACTTCGGATATATATAATTCTGATCGAAAAGAAATTGCTGATAGGGGAGGAAAGCTCCGACTGTATTTGCTAAAGCATCACCCCAAGAAGCACCATAGCTTGCGGAAAAACCATCAAATATTTCAATCGGAAGCATCATAATTGTTGCACCTATGCTACCGTAAAGCATGGCTTTATTAGGATCCATTCCTGAAGTTTTCAGTAGCTGATAATTAAGATCAGCTAGATGATAGGAAGTGTAAACATGGCCAACTTTGTCCATTTGGAGCCATTGCTGATTATCATTGAAGAATTTAAAAGATTGTGAGTTGCTATCTTTGTACCAAAGAAATCCTAGGCCTACCATACCAGCTGTATACAATACACTCTCAGCAATAATGATATTCTTTAATTGCTTTTTGTCGATGCTATCTGTTTTAATTTGTGTAAAGGCAGAGCTTTGGAACAGAATAATAACAATAAAAGCCTTTATGAATATCCTCATGATCCAAAATTAAGGATATTTAATAATTAAGCATTATCTAAGGCTGATTTGTAAGTGTCAAGCGCGCGCTGCCTTGCTTCTTTATGATCAACCATTGGTTTAGGATAATCAGAAGAATTTACCTCAGGTACCCATTTTTCGATGTAGGCTTTGTTCTTATCGAATTTATCAGTTTGGCTGTAAGGATTAAAGATTCTGAAATAGGGTTGAGCATCAGTTCCGGTGCCAGCGGCCCATTGCCATCCCCCATTATTAGAGGCTAATTCATAGTCCAATAATTTTTCAGCAAAGTATGCTTCTCCCCATCTCCAATCGATTAAGAGATGTTTGGTCAAAAAACTAGCAGTAATCATACGAACACGATTGTGCATGTAGCCGGTTTGATTCAATTCTCTCATGCCAGCATCAACGATAGGATAACCTGTTTTGCCTTCACACCATTTTTGAAAATCTTCTTGGCTATTTCTCCACGGAATGGAATCGTACTTTGACTTGAAGGCTTTGTTTACAACGTGCGGATAATTGGCTAAAATCATGCTGTAGAAGTCTCTCCAGATTAATTCATTAAGCCATGTATCATTTAGTTGTTGAGCATGAGAAACTGCCTCACGGATGCTAATAGTACCAAATCTTAAGTGAATTCCTAACCTGCTTGTTCCATTTTTTGCTGGGAAATCTCGCTGGGTATCGTAGTTCTCAATGATGCTGCTGTCGTATTTTTTCTTGGGAATTGGAATGTCAGATTTTTTGAATCCAATATCTCCTAAGCTTGGTAATTTTGCTTCGAATTGATGGAAATTCGCTTTGCTTAAAGAAATTTTGTAAGGATGAAGATGTCCTGATTGCAGTTTTTCTATCCACTTATTTTTGAAGGGTGTAAATACTTTATAAGGTTCATTACTGCCGCTTAAAATTTCATCTTTTTCAAAAATCACATGATCTTTGAAGTGATAAAAATCAATTCCTTTGTTTTGTAATATGTTATCGATTTTTTCGTCCCTTTCAAGGGCATAAGGTTCATAATCACGATTAGTAAATACAAATTGAACATCATATTCTTCTACTAACTCCCTGAAGACGTCTTCTGGCGTTCCATGTTTTACGAGAACGCCAGAACCAATTTTTTGCAGTTCATTATCGATGTGCGTCAGTTGATCATGAATGAAATTAACTCTGGCGTCTGACTTATCATTTAGATCATCTAAAATGTCTGAATCAAAAATAAAAAGAGGTAGAACGGGCTCATTTTCTTGCAGGGCATAGTATAAAGCAGTGTTGTCAAAAAGTCTTAAATCTCTTCTAAACCAAAAAATTGAAATTTTACTCACAGCGAAAGTTTTTGTTTGCAAATTTAACTAACCAACTAATGAATAGGTTTTCATTACTTTGAATTTTCGTCCTCTTCTCTAATCACAGCATCGGTATTGATGTTTTGTGGCTCTGATGGCTCTTCTTCCTCTTCTCTTTTTTGTTTCTTCTTTTCAGATTCGAAAATTTCTTTTAACTGATTAAAACTAGTTACATGCACTAAACTGACCCCCGTACTGGTAGAGGCAGTATTGTTAATTCTATCTAGAGTATTAAAATTAGTTCTATTATAGATTTTGGCCCTTAGTTTTCCATCTGGAGTTAGTAAGTACTCCACTGACCAGTCCCCCAGTATCCCTAGAATTTCTTGATTCACATTATCAGTCTCGCCTTGCGTAAATCCACCATCTCTTGTTATTCTGAGTCTGCCACCAAGGAAACTGTAAGATAAGCGCAGCTGAAATGTATTGAACTGATCTTCATCAAATGAGCCCAAATCAACATCAATTTCAAGGTTTTCATCGATTTGCGTTACCCAGTAGCTTAGTTGATTCGATAAGAATTCACTAACTGAATTGCCGACCGATCCACTCACAGCAAATGAAGCTCTGGGAGATAATCTTCTTAGAATAATTAAGCTAAATACTTGCCTTTTAAGTTCTTGTTCGTTTGCTTCTAATTCTGATTCAAATGCAACAATACTTGTTCGAAGTGGTATTTGTCCGCTGTTGGTTAAAACATAATCTGGATATTCTGAAAAGCTAATATCAAAATCTACTTCCGGCTGTAATAAATCACCTTGCAAATCCAATATCACTTTAGCAGGATATCTTCTTTTTAGCTCTGGGGAGTCAGCAATGGTTGAATCTTGTCCCATATCAACTATGGGTAACAAGGAAACATTTTGTTCATAAATTGCTTTAATATCCAAATTTGCTCGGTACGGATCTCCATCCCAAGTGATTTGACTTCCGGGTTGGATGCTAAATTCTTTGTTGATTATATTGTATAGAGTAAAATTATAGCCTCCTTCTGTAAGTGTATAGTCTCCGATCATTGAAAAGGCCCCATTCGTGTCTATGTTCATGCTTAATTTGCCATTTCCTCTACCTCTGATTATATCGCCAGACTTTATATCGAATATTATTTCTGCATATGCGTCAGGTGTAAGTTCTAAATCGAGGTTCATGGTCACTCCTTTAATATCAATACCTTCTGATTTATTAATGATTTGTGTTTTAGTATTGGCTGTATCAGCTACATTTATAAAATTTATATAATCTTCTTGTTCTACAGAAGAGGTGCTTTCTACTGGGATGAAGATTCTTGTGCCCTTTTCCGATTTGGCATTAGCATTTATGGTCAGATTCCCTACACTTCCTAAAAACGAAACCTCACCACTTGCAAATGCCGTCCCATAGTAAAGTTGATTGTCCCTTGCAGAGGTATTCAGCACTTTAAGATTGTTCATTACTCCTTTCAGGTCCAATCTTAAGTCCGTAAAGCCGTCATGTAAGAGATCACCATTTAGTAATGCTGTGTTTTCTTGATCATCAGTGAGTTGCATGTTTACAAAAGAAACTTTGTCTTGATCAAAATCAATGTTTCCGGTATAATCATAGTAGGTATTCAAATAATTAACTCTAATTCCACCATTAGTGATCTTGCCAGTGCCATTAACTATAGGTCTTTTTAAATTACCTGTAATTTTGAATTCGCCATCTACTTCTCCTTTCATGTCTGAAAAGATTGTGTTAATAAAAGGTTCAACTATCACTAAGTTCGTTTTGCTTAATTTTGCCTTTAAATTCAGTGGGTTTAATTCATTAGTTGGTAAGTAACTCCCTTCTATTTTTATGATGTCTTGTTCTTGTCGTCTTACAATATAATCCATCATTAATTTTTGACTTAATGGTTCCCAGTTTGAATATCCATTAATGTCACCTATTAAAAACTCATCTAGATAGAAATTAAATAAGCTTAACTCAGTAGAAAGTAGAAATTGATTTTGGAAATTTTGGATGTCAATAAAACCATTGGCAGTGCCTCTGAAGTTATGCTGTTCTACAAGCTCATTTATATTTTCTATATTAAAACTATCGATATTAATTAATAAGGATTTAGTAGAATCAGTGGAAAGGGCCCCATTTGCTATGATACGCTCATTTTCTGAGGCGATACCAAAATTCTTAAAGACATAATTATTTTGACTGACCATTAAATTATTGTTTTCTACAAAATTCCAGTTCTTTGAAAAAAACTTTATATCGGATTGTGCAATATTCAGATTTATAGTGTCTTCTAGGAATTCTAATTTACCGCTGATTTGAAGGTGATTTTCGCTATTTACCTGGTCGAGAAAAGTGGTGAAATTAATTTCCCTTCCAGTCCAATATAGCTCCATACTTAGATTTTCACTTTGTATGTTAGAATTTAAGTGTTGATTAGATGAGTTTATAAATCCAATTCCTAAGACATCCTGGCTCAGGTGATATTTGCTAAAATTCAGATCAATTGTACTATTAGAGAATTCGTAATTTTCAAAACTCAAAGAGTCGAAGGTAGATTCGATAAAAATGTTACTGTTTTCTCCGTTTTGGAATTGGCCTGTTATGGCAGCCCCTTTTTGCACGTATAAGTTAGGGATAAATAAATTTAATAAGGGGTTAAGCTCTTTAATAAGGAAATCAAAATTCACTGTATATTCTTCTAAGTTTACAGTCGAGTCAATAGTTGAATAGTAATTTTCAATTTTGACTTTATTATTTTCAATATTGAGTTGGTATTCTTTTACAGTTCTAAAGACATCTTTGTAAAGCTGAGTAAATTGATAATCACCTTCGATATTTGCTCTAAAGAGGTCAGAATTAATCTTTAATTTTCTATATCCATTTCCTTTGGAAGTGCTTAGGATTAGAGAATCTAATTGAACAGAATTATCTCTATAAACAGCATAGATTTTTTGCAAGGAAGTGTTTCCTTCAATACTATCTAATGTTATACCACTACCATTAAGATTTCCTTTCGCTGTTAGTATAAAATCCTCTTTAGTGATATTCAAGTCTTTAAAGTTAATAGTGTCTAAATCTGCAGTAATATTGATTAAGTTTTTTTTATCTCTTAAGTCAATTGAACCATCCATTTCAAACTTTAAAAGCGGATCCTTAATTTTTAGTTTTCCATTGAAAAACTCAGAGGCTAATTCCGCATTTGTAGTAATGTTTTGATATTCGTATCCATTGATGCCAATCAAATTAATATTTGCATTTAGGTTCACCTTAGCAGTTTCCAAGGCAAAACCTGAGCCGCGTATATTACCCGTCATTTGAATTTTTTGGAAAATGGAATCAGCATCTAAAAACTTACCTAAATCAAAATTGTAAGTGGAGATGCTTCCTTTATAAGTGGAGTTTTTAGAATCATTCGCTATTTTGAGATTTAAATCCGATTCCACTCTTCCTAAAGGTGAAATAAAAACTCCATCCGCCACAAAATCTGAAGGGAATCCGATGAAGCTTCCTCTAAAATTAGTAATGCCAAAATTCTGTATTCTTCGAAAGGCTAGACTGTCATTTACATATTGTTTAATATCTGCAGGAACTAAGGAGGAATTTAGTAAATCTATATCAATAAATGCTTCACTAAAATTTGGTAGTCCATCCATACTTAAATCTCCTTTAATAAAGCTGGAGTTCCCAAATTTCATGTCAAGATTTCGCGCTTTGAATTTTTTTACTTTCCCATTGAATCTTCCAGAAAGATTAATTTTTTCATCATATTTTAGTAAATATGGTGCAAAGAGCGCCAGATCTTCTGAATAGATAATAGAATTTTTGAAATTGGCATTTATATTCACAGAATCAATGATGTAGGAAAGATCGCTAACGCTATTATAATTGAAGACAACAGAATCGGCAATGGTGCTTTTATTCAATTCTAGATTTAACTCAGTAAGGGAAAGTCTACTTTGAGATATTTCAAAATTTGTATTTAAATGATGAATTGTAAGATTTGTAACTGAATCGATTGCTGATAACTGATTGATCTGGATTTGGATGGTATCTGCTCTACTCGAAAATCTGTTCAAATCAGCGTTTAAATCATGCAAAATAAACTGATTATAATTAAAGCCTTCTTGGATACTATCTGTATCTAAATTAGCAACTCCTAATGTAATATTGGAAAGTGAGGCCTCTCTAATTAATAGGTTTTTTGCTGATCGTTCCGAAGTATCTTTTCTAGGGGCGGATAAATTCCTAATGGCTTCAACTAAGTAATCTATATTAAAATAGTCATCACCTTTTTCCCTTATCAGCATTACTCGTCCTTCATTAAGTCTTAAATTATCGAGCAAAACGCTTTCATCATTAATTAGCTGCTTGATATCATAATCAATCCAAATTGATTGAAGGTTTATGAAGGTGCTTTGATCCTTGTTTTTAACATGTAGTCCCGATAGCGTAATCTGATCAAACCATTCAATATTTATTTTTTCAATACTAATGTCAAAGCCTAATTTTTCGCTTAAATAGTCACTGCCGTATTGAGCTACTTTGGTTTGAACAGTAGAAGACTGCATAGCTAAAACCAAAACACTCATCGAAAAAAAAAGTATAAGGAACACCCATAATATTGCTTTTGCAATACCTTTTTTAATACCTTGCGTTATATTTTGCTCCTCTTTCAAATTTTATGGATATCAATATTTTAGCCATCGAATCTTCCTGCGATGAAACTTCTGCGGCAGTTGTACAAAACGGGAAAGTACTTAATAATATTATAGCTACTCAGTCGGTTCACGAAAAATACGGGGGAGTAGTTCCCGAATTGGCATCTCGTGCACACCAACAACACATTGTACCAGTTGTAGAACAAGCGCTTTCCGCTGCAAATATAAGCAAGAAGGATTTAAAAGCAGTAGCTTTTACGCAAGGACCTGGTCTCTTGGGAGCATTATTAGTAGGGAGTAGTTTTGCCAAGTCTCTGGCATCCGCTTTGCAAATTCCATTAATCGGTGTGAATCACATGCAAGCACATATTTTAGCTCACTATATTGAAGATCCGAAGCCTAATTTTCCTTTTCTGTGCTTAACAGTCAGTGGAGGACATACCCAAATAGTGAAAGTAAGTGATTATTTGGATATGGAGATACTGGGTGAGACAAAAGATGATGCAGTAGGTGAAGCCTTCGATAAAATCGCAAAAATTATCGGCTTACCTTATCCAGGTGGTCCGATGATTGATAAACATGCGAAAAAAGGAGATCAAATGGCATTTCAATTTCCCGAAACTGAAATGCAGGGATTTAATTATTCTTTTAGTGGAATAAAGACAGCAGTCCTTTATTTTTTGCAGAATAACAGTCAAAAAGATTCTAATTTTGTAAGCGATAATCTGGATGATATTTGTGCAAGTGTACAACATCGTCTAATCACAACATTATTACAGAAATTAAAAAAAGCATCCAGTTATACTGGAATCAAAGAAATAGCAATTGCGGGTGGAGTTTCCGCCAATTCTCATTTAAGGAAAATGTTGGCGGAAACAGGAAAGGAATTAAATTGGAATACTTACATTCCCAAATTTGAGTATTGTACTGATAATGCTGGAATGATCGCCATGACTGCCCATTTTAAATATCAACAGCAAGAGTTTTTGGGTATGGATGCAGCGCCAATTCCTAGAATGAAATTTTCTATTGATAAAAAAGCATGAAAGAGACTTTTCAAAAAGGAGATAAAAAAATTCATAGCTTTCTAGTAAAAGCTCAAGATGTAGCACATTTTGAGCAAGAAGCCGTACATGATGTTTGTGCTACCTTTACTTTGGCAAGAGAGATTGAATGGGCTACGCGATTATTTGTTTTGGATATGCTGGAAAAAGGAGAGGAGGGAATTGGATCGCATCTAAATATTGAGCATTTATCTCCTGCTCTGGTGGGTAGTGAGGTAAATATTGAGGCAGAATATCTAGGAGTCAAAGAGAGAGAAATACTATGTAGTTTTATTGTGAAGGTTAACGAAAGAATTGTTGCAAAGGGAACAACAGGTCAGAAAATCCTTCAGAAGGAAAAATTGAATAAGATTTTTAACAGACTTTCGGAATAAAGTGTTAATTTTTGTTAGAATTGTGAAATATGAGTGATAAAAAAGAATTTAGTACTTCAGTAACAGTAAAAAATAAAAAAGCCCGATTTGAGTACGAGTGGTTGGACACTTACTTAACGGGAATTGTTTTACAAGGAACTGAAATAAAAGCTATTCGATTGCATAAAGTAAGTTTACAAGAAGCTTATTGCTATATTCACCGAGGAGAAGTTTTTGTAAAAGGTATGCATATTGGACACTATGAGCTAGGTACTCATTATAATCATGAAGAAAAGCGTGAACGTAAATTGCTGCTAAAAAAACAAGAAATAGAAAAAATTAGAAAGCGAATGGAGGAAAAAGGCTTAACCCTAATTCCTACCAAGCTGTTTATTAATAATAGAGGATTGGCTAAATTAGAAATTGCATTAGCGAAAGGGAAGAAAATGCATGATAAAAGGGACAGTATTAAAGAAAAAGATATGAAACGTGAACTGTCGAAAATGAAATTTTAATCTATGATTTCGGTTAAAGAAAAAGGTATCTGTAGATTAAGTATAGTTCCTGTTCGTGCAGCAGCTTCTGATGCTGCGGAAATGGTAACACAATTGTTGTTTGGCGATCACTATAGCGTTATTGACCTATCAAAAGACTTAAAGTGGGTGAAGATAAAAATTTACTTTGATAGTTATGAAGGGTGGATTGATATTAAGCAGTTCCATTACATCACCGATGAGTATTTTGAACAAATAAATAATTCTGACTATAAAATTTGTACAGATTTAACCGCAAGTATCCTATATCATAAGCATTTACTGCCTGTAACCATGGGTGCCATTATTCCCATTTCTACAAATGAAATATTTGCAGTGGAGGAGCATTTAGGATTCAACGGTGAAGCAAAGTCTCTGAGTGCCAGAAGAGATTTCGATTTCCTTAAAAACATTGCAAAAAGATATTTGAATGCTCCGTATTTATGGGGAGGAAAATCGCCATTTGGTATTGATTGCTCTGGTTTTACTCAAATTGTATTTAAAATCTGCGGATACACTTTAAAGCGAGATGCCTCGCAACAAGTAGAGCAAGGTAAAGCGATTGAAGGATTAGAAAATGCACTTTCTGGAGATCTCGCTTATTTTAGAAATGAGCATAAGAAAGTAACGCATGTCGGTATTTTACTTGATAATCAGGAAATTATTCATGCTTCTGGTAAAGTAAAAATTGATTTTTTAGATGAAAATGGTATCTTCAATGCTGAACAAAAAGGTTATACACATTATTTGACTGACATAAAAAGAGTTTTAGCATGAAAAATTGAAATGCTTTTCGTGCTTGATTAAAATTTATAAGCATGAAAATTGGTTCCAAGCGCGCATTAGTTTTAAATCAGGATTATAGTCCCATTACGGTTTGCAGCATCCCTAAAGCTTTTCTTTTATTGTATTTGCAAAAGGCAGAGCTAATTGAAAATAATGAATCGCTGCAATTGCGTACCGTTGATCGTTCATTTCCGTTTCCTTCCGTCATTCGTCTTACAAAATATGTCAGCATGCCTTACAAAGGCGTAATGCTTACCCGTCAAAATATTTTCAAAAGAGATGGGCATGAATGCCAATATTGTGGGACTTCCAAGGACTTGACTTTGGATCATTTGATTCCAAGATCAAAAGGAGGGAAATCACTTTGGACTAATTTGGTGACCGCCTGTAAAAGATGCAATGCTAGAAAGGGAAATAACTCACCAGAAGAGAGTGATTTGAAGCTTAAAAGAAGACCTTTTAAACCTAATTATGTGATGTTTATCAGGGATTTTTCTGGGCAGATAGATGAGAAATGGATGCCGTTTCTGAAAACAAAGCAACTCAGTGCTTAATCCACAAAAAAGCCGCTCTGCTGGCGCAGAACGGCTTTCCTAAAAGTGAATAGTTGGTGTAAGATGTTACCTTAAAAATAACAATTCTCTGTATTTAGGCAATGGCCAAAGCTCATCATCTACGTATAATTCTAACTTATCAGCCGCATAACGGATTTTGTCAAAATAAGCTTCTTTTATTTCATCACAATACTTCATAGCTTGTTCATTTACATCCTCAATTTTATTCAGCTCTTTTCTCTTCTCAATCATATCATGCACCAAGCTTCTTAAATCTTTTGTGTAACCGCTGATCAATTCTATGTTTTTCACGATTTCACTATTATCTAGCTTTAAAGTGCTTAAGTTCTTAGCATTTTGAGCTAATGTATTTTGATATTTTACTGCTGTCGGGATGATTTGATTCAATGCAATATCACCCATCAATCTGGCTTCTATTTGAATCTTCATCATATAATTCTCCAAGTATATTTCGTTTCTGGCTTCCAATTCTTCAGGAGTCATCACGTTATGCTTTGCAAAAAGCTTTTTAGACCTGTCAGTTACGAACGACTGTAAGGCTCTAGGTGTGTTTTTTACATTAGCTAGCCCTCTTTTTTCTGCTTCTTTTTCCCAATCTTCTGAGTAACCGTCACCTTCAAATCTGACTTTTTTCGAATCTTTAATGTATTGTCTCAATATGTTGACAATCGCTATTTTCTTATCAGTTCCTTTTTGCATTTCAGCTTTAACTGACGCATGGAATTCATTTAATTGCTCTGCCATGATTAAGTTCAATATTGACATAGGCTGAGCCACGTTCTGGTCTGAACCAACCGCTCTAAACTCAAATTTATTCCCAGTGAAGGCAAATGGTGAAGTCCTGTTTCGATCTGTATTATCTAAGATAATTTGAGGAATCTTGTCTATGCCTAACTTCATATACATATTATCCCCTTTATCGATCTTAATATTACCTTTTTCTTCCAATTCGTCTAAAACGGCTGTTAATTGAGAACCAATAAAGACAGACATTACTGCAGGAGGTGCTTCGTTAGCTCCTAATCTGTGGTCATTACTTGCGGAAGCGATTGAAGCTCTTAATAACTCTCCATTTTCAGCTACCGCTTTTATAGTATTCACTAAAAAGACTAAGAACAATAAGTTTTCCCTAGCACTATTGCTTGGCTGGAATAAATTAACACCAGTGTTCGTAATCAATGACCAGTTGTTGTGTTTTCCACTTCCATTTAGCCCTGCAAATGGTTTTTCATGGAATAAAACCTGTAAATCATGTCTTTCCGCAACTCGGTTCATTACATCCATCATCAAACTGTTATGATCAGTTGCCACATTAATATCTTCGAATAGTGGTGCCGCCTCAAACTGACTTGGAGCTACTTCATTATGTCGGGTTGAAATCGGAATGCCTAATTTTAAACATTCAATTTCAAAATCTTTCATATAATTATAAATCCTACTTGGAATAGAACCAAAGTAGTGATCGTCTAATTGTTGACCTCTTGCCGGATTATGACCAAATAAAGTCCTTCCTGACATCAATAAATCAGGACGTGCTGAATAAAGCGCTTTGTCTACTACAAAATACTCTTGCTCGCAACCTAAAGACGCATTTACTTTATTGACATTTCTGTCAAATAATTGAACCACTTTAGTAGCTGCTTTATCGACTGCTTCTACCGCCTTCAATAAAGGTGCTTTATGATCTAAAGCTTCCCCAGTGTAAGCTACGAATATGGTAGGAATACATAAGGTTCGTCCCCAAACAAACATAGGAGAAGATGGGTCCCAAGCCGTATATCCCCTTGCTTCAAAAGTAGTTCTTAAACCACCGTTAGGAAATGACGAGGCATCAGGCTCTTGCTGCACTAACATAGAGCCAGCGAACACTTCCAAGCCCTTCTGCGCATTGAAGAAAGAGTCATGTTTTTCTGCAGTAGAACCGGTTAAAGGTTGGAACCAGTGAGTATAGTGAGTTACCCCTTTGGAGATTGCCCAAGACTTAACAGCAGAAGCAATCTGATCTGCAGTTTCCATATCTATCTTTTTGCCTTTATCAATGGCATTACTTACTTTTTTGAAAACATCAGGAGCTAGAGTTGCTTTCATTTGCTCCAATGTAAATACATCCTGTGCAAAATAGTCAGAAATTTTGTTAGATGGAGCTTCGATTCTGTCTGTTGTTCTTTTAGAAACAATATCGAGAGCATTAAATCTTAAATGAGCCATATTTATGATTATTGGTTTAAATTTAAACCAAATTTAGGTAAATTTTTGTGAAACATTTGATTTTAGGGTTGAAAATTATTTTAAATACAGTAAATGAAGTGAAAAACACGGTTTTTTAGCTTAATGATATGGGTGTTACATAAAAAGCTTTCATGTGTCGAGTTTTGCTAACGTAAAATATCAATTTAGCTGATAATAAGAATGTTAACATTTTTTTTGGAGTGACCAATAGGTATAGGTGTAAATCTCATTCTGAGCAGTGCTTAATGCTAAAAAGATTTATATTCAGGAATTTTAGCCTTAACTTTGTGTTTCCATTTGCAAAAAGTTAGGCATGAACAAAAAAGTTGCATTTTATACACTTGGTTGTAAACTAAATTTCTCTGAGACCTCCTCCATTTCAAGAATGTTTGAAAATAGGGGATATGAAAAAGTGGATTTTCAGACCACTCCTGATATCTTTATTATCAACACATGTTCAGTTACAGAAAACGCTGATAAGAAATGCAAAAAGGTCGTAAAAGAAGCTAAAAAGATCAATCCTGATGCTTTTGTGACGATTATTGGTTGTTATGCACAATTAAAACCCAAAGAAATCTCTGAAATCAAAGGTGTAGATGCAGTATTGGGAGCTGCAGAAAAATTCCAGCTGATTGATATACTGGACGGATTCACCAAAACAGATAAACCTCAAGTTTTAGCCTCGGATATAAAAGAAGCCAAGCGTTTTAATAATGCCTTTTCTATAAATGATAGGACTAGAACGTTCCTGAAAGTTCAGGATGGGTGCAATTATCATTGTGCTTTCTGTACTATTCCATTGGCGAGAGGTAAAAGTCGGAGCGATGCTATTGAAAACATCGTAAAAAGTGCTCGGCAAATTGCGAGTGAAGATGTGAAGGAGATCGTATTGACAGGGGTCAATACCGGAGACTTTGGAATTCAAGATGGCAAAAGAAAAGAGCGTTTTATTGATTTGATCAAAGAACTTGATAAGGTAGAGGGAATAGAGAGGTTTAGAATTTCCAGTATAGAGCCCAATCTATTGACAAACGAAATCATTGAATTTGTCAGTCAATCCAAAAAATTTGTTCCTCATTTCCATGTACCCCTTCAAAGTGGAAGCAATAAGATTCTGCGAAAGATGAGGAGGCGATACTTACGGGAGCTGTATGAGGACCGGGTTGCTAAGATAAAGCAACTAATGCCTAATTGTTGCATAGGAGTAGATGTGATAGTAGGGTTTCCAGGTGAGACGGAAGATGATTTCTTGGACAGCTATCGCTTCTTGCAAGAATTACCTGTTTCTTATTTGCATGTTTTTACCTATTCGGAAAGAGCAAATACTGATGCTAACGACATGGATGAAGTTGTCCCTATGAAAGTAAGGAATGAGCGATCCAAAATGTTAAGAAGTCTTTCAGAAAAAAAGAAAAGAGCTTTTTATGAAGAAAATATGGGTAGGGAAGAAATTGTCCTTTTCGAAAATGATATTCATGATGGTTTGATGGAAGGCTTTACGGATAATTATGTGAGAGTGGTAGCCAAATATGACCCTATATTGATCAACGAATTAAAAAAGGTCAAGCTTTCTAATTTAACCCCTGAAGGTTTGATGGAAGTTTCTGAAGTAGAGGGAGAAGTATTGCTACATTAAATTTTTTGCTTTAAAAAGTATTAAAGTATACTTCAATTTGAGCGGGCTTTTATTACTCCCGCTCTCCAAACTTTAAAACCTTAAATGCTCCTTAAACAGCAATAAGTCGTCTTTCAGGCTAGAGTTATCATTTGTAAAGTCGATATGGTTTTGAAGCTTAGTTTCAGGATTAACAAGCAATTCCCTTAGTTTCAGATGCTGATTAATGAAAGTGAATTCCATTTCAGGATAAATAGCCTTTAATGCATCTACTATATCCAATACTTGTAAATTTTTGTCCACTACATTGTAGTAGCCTGATGGAATATCATTTTGGATCGCTACTTGCTTTAAAATTTCAGATGTTTTTTGAATGGGGACGAAAGGGCGATGTTGTTTGCCGTCACCATGGATGGCAATTCGCTTATTAAAATTGGCATCAAACATAAAGCGATTGATCACTGCATCAAATCGAACAGCATTAGCATACCCATAAACGTTGCCTAGTCTTAAAATTTGTGTGTTGATTTTTTCCATCAAACGCGCCACATGCTCTTCCCCCCGTAGTTTTGAAATGCCATAGATCGTCCTAGGATTAGGGGGATGATTTTCCTCTATGATATCTTTCGAAGACCCGAAGACTGAAACGCTACTGGCAAATACAAAATGTTCTACATTTGATTCTTCTACAGCATAAACCAGTTCGGCTGTGCCCCAGTGATTACTTTGCTCAAAATAGTGAGGATCGGCATCGGCAAAAGGTGTGGTTACCTTCGCTGCCAAATGGATGACTGTATCAATTCCCTTTAAAGCTTTTTTAAGCTTTCTTGTATCTAATAATTCCCCTTGAATAAAATTGATTTTGTCTTGATTGGGGAGTTTTTCGCCTAAAAAGAAATGATAGTTATTGCGACTGAGGTTATCATATATAACAATTTGTTCTACTTCAGGCAATGGTAATAACTTTTCAATCAAAGCGGATCCAATATAGCCGGCCCCTCCTGTAATCAATACTTTCTTCATGCTGTGTTCGATTTAAACAAAGCAAAAGTAACTTATTATTGGGGGTTGTAAAAATTAGGGTAGTTTTAGTTAGTTTAAAATTGGGAAAAATATAGAAATCAATTTTTTCTATTTATGGCATTTAGAATTGGAGACCTCAGATCTCTGCCGTTTTCATAGGTTAATAATTATAGTAATTTCGCACATTATGAAATTATTATGTTTCCTATTGTTTCTGGGATTTGTAAGTTGCTCACCTGATAATAGAGTGATAGAAAATACTGAATCATTCCAGAAATTAATTTTCACTGATACGATTGAAGTAGTAAATCAAGATATTTCTATTGCAGCAATCAATCCTAAAATTTACGTAGATAGTCTTCTATTTACCATGGATGGTGCATACCAAAATTTATTCATGTATAATCTTAATTCAGATTCTTTAATAATCTGGGATAATGATTTTATTAAGGGCACGCACTTGCCAGCGGTTTCTCTACATGATTATACGCTGTATAAAGGATATATTTACATGTTTTACAAAGCAGTTTATGAGGTTTACCAATTCGATTTGTTGGGTAATTTTATAAAGAAAATATCTATTCAGCATTCTGATGAGGGCTCAAATGCAGAGGGGCGTGAATTATTTGAGATAACAGATGAGGGTCAATTCATTATGAATCAAGAATACAATGCTGCAAAATCTTTACAGCATTTGTTTCAAAAGACGAAACAAATCGGAATCTTTAATCAAGATGGAAGTGCTTTAGCATCTTTTGGAAGTTATCCTGAAGTGTATAAGCAGGGCAGTATGGTACTGACTAAATTCTACAATTACCTTGTAAATGAGGAGGTGATCTACACTTTAGGTTCTACTGGGCCCCCCGAATTAATCCAATACAATTTGACGGGTAAAACGATAAATTCAGAGAAATTTCATCTAGAAGATTTTAATGAGGAAATCTATTACTATGAAAATAGTCCCTTCGATTCCAAGATCAACGATCAAATCACCCAAATTGGCAAAGATGTAGTAAGAGACGATTCTTTGATTTATTTTTCGTATCAGCGTTATGATAATGAAAATCCACCTGAAGGATACGAATCACTTGAATACAAATTAGGAGTGTTGGATTTGGCGAATGAATCGGTCAATACTTTTTTAATAGGTGGAAGTAATTTGGTAGGCACAACAAAACGAATGATTCCACAAATTCAGGATGGAAAAATCTATTTTTTGCTTTCACCCAATGATATTGAAAAAGAGCAATTATTATTAGTGGAGGCCGAGATTCGATAAACTTAAGCTAAGTCGCTCAGGACTATAGTAAAACTAGTCCCTTTCCTAGGAACACTATCAAACTCTATAGTTCCTTTTAATTGCTCTACTAATGTTTTTACTATGGATAAACCTAATCCAGAAGAACTTTCTCCGGCTGTAGGCTTATTACTCATTTTTTGAAATTTTTGGAATAGTTTAGATTGCTCTTCTTTCATGATCCCCATTCCTTCATCTCTTACTTCAATATGAAGTTTGTTTTTGAGGTGTATTGCTTTAATATGAATAGCTGTACCCTCATATGAGAATTTCAGTGCGTTGGAAATGAGGTTGTCCATGATGCGTTGAAGTTTTTCAGTATCGGTATAAAACTGATTTTGATCACTTTCAATATTTACGTTAATCTTAATTTTCTTAAGTCCTGCTGTATCTTCATACCTTTTGATTAATTCACCTAAGAAAGTCTTAACACAAATTGCTTCAATTTCTGGCTGCTGTTTTGATTCTAACTTGTATAACTGTAGTAAATCTTCAATTAATTGAACACCTTGCTGATTAGATTTCTCCAGTTTATCCAAAAAGTCCTTTTGGTCATCATTTAGGTTCTCTGGCATTTTTATTAAATGAATTAATCCTTTGTTATTGTTCAAGGGGGATTTCAGATCGTGCGCTATCACGTGTATTAAACCATTTTTCTCATCATTAATTTTTTTCAGTTCATCATTATTATTAAGAAGTTCTTTATTTCGCTTATTTAATTCTTTTGTCCTTTCTTCAACTGTTTGCTCCAGTCGTTGATTAGATTGTTTAAGCGCTAAACTAAGGTCTTGATTTTTGATATAAGTTTGATTTTGTCTGTTGGCTAAAATAATAACATGACTGAATAAATAGAAGAAAATCCCAAGAGCAAACACCATATCTCCTACGATTTGAGATTGATGAATAAGAATTTCTATAACCGTTACAGAAAAAAGTAAAATAAAACCGACCAGTGCTATAAGTACTTCTTTATTTCCTGTTAAACTTGCTTTGAAAATGTAGTATAATATCGCCAAACTTGTGATTACAGTCACCAGTTGCATTATTGGCACCAGATTAGAATTATAAAGGATTGGAGTAAAAAGTGTGATGAAAGTTGCAGATATGCCAATGTAATAGGGGGTTTTAGCAAAAAACTTTGGTATATATTCCGGAAACAGATAATAGATAAAGCGGATAGTAAATGCAAAAATGAGATAGAAACTAGCTAGTTCTATTCTAACGCTTAACCACCAAGGGAAATTCAAGTATTCAATCAGTAAATACTCATTTACACTTAATGCCCTTAATATAGTAAAGAGACAAACCAGCGCAAAATAGGAGTTCATTTTATTTCTTGTCCGAAAAATATTAGATCCTATGTGATAGAGGCCCATAAAAAATATAGAGCCAATTAAGAAAAATGATAATGATATATTCATCCCTCTGTCTTCAAGCAATAATTCTTTGTCTGCTATTTGAGGTGGTCTAGACATTCCACCTTTTCTATAATGAAAATTAGAGATCTGCACAATGACCTCTAAAGTGTCTTGGTCTGAAGGGATTTGGAACACTTTATTTCGATAATCTGGCTTAGCGGTTTCCTGTGACGTACCTAGTCTTCCTACTTCTCCAATTTCTTTTCCATTTATAAATAGTTTGTAATTAGTACTTTGAACTTTTCCATTAATAGCTAATCTACTGTAGTTTTGATTTATAATTATTGTGGTATAATAAGTGGCATAGCCAGTGGAAGGAAGGTTTTGTCCTCTAAATTCCATGCCTGTCCAGGTGTGTGGAATTTCGGTATAAATTGGGGAATCAATAGCTTGCATTTCTTCTGCTGTGAGCAATTGACCATATTCAAATTGCCATTGTCCTTGGAGTAATGCAATCTCCTCATTTAGGTTTCTATCTTGAAGTTGGAAAAAAGTCTGCTGACTATAACTTACAGATGCTACAGAGGATAGAATGAATACAAAGGTCACTATATGTTTCCACATAATTAATTTTCTTCAAGGGAAGAATGAAGTATTATTTATAATGCAAAATTAATACTTGAATCAAAGATATGGATTTGCTTTTTACTTTAAAAAGTACAAGAAGTATATAAATCAACCGATTCCGTTATAATTATAGTTTTAAGAAGAGCCTTAAATATTTATCAGGAATATGAATTTTCTAATTTTCTATGAATGTAGAAAATGATATAATCAACGAATGATTTTTTAGGACGAAATGAAATATAAGAAAATTTATATTGAAGTTTGACTTTTTTAAGTGTTGAAACTTGAATTAAGCTTGTTTTGCAAATTGACTCTTAAAATCGTGATAAATAGCTGAAATATTATGCATACCTAACAAATCCCACCTCTGTAATATTTAGATGTATCAACATATAAATTGTTTATTTCACCAAATCAGTATGCAAACCGCATTCTGTTTTGTTCATTCCGTACCAACGGCTCTCTCTTTCCTGCATATCAAGGTCAAACTTCCTTGTGCAAGGCTCACATCCAATACTGAAATAGCCTTGGGCTTCAAGGGGATGTTCCGGTAAACGATGTTCTTTTCTGTAATCATGAATCATTTTGGAATTCCAGTCCAGCATAGGATGGAGACGGGTTGAATTATGAGGAGCGGCTTGTTCCACTTTCATGGCAGATCGTGTTTTACTTTGATCAGCGCGTACTCCGTTAATCCAAATATCATTTTGCATCAAAACTGCATCCATGGGCTGCGTTTTATTGAGGTAGCAGCAATAATCAGGGTCAGAAGTAAAGAACATTTTTCCATTTGCATCCCGCTGCATGTTTTTAGGCGTTAATGGCTTTAAATCAACTAAATTGGTCAAACCAAAATCCAACATGATTTTATCTCGGAAAGCAACAGTATCAGGAAAATGATAGCCAGTATTGATGAAATAAACGGGGATATCAGCATCAATCCTACTCAGCATGTGCAAAAGTACCAAGCTGTGCGATTGAAAGGAAGAGGTGGTAAAATATTTTTTACCTCCTTCCTGATAAGCTTTTATCCTTTTCTCTAATTCCTTGAATACCATATTTATTATTGAGTTTACGAAATCGTACTCCCAGGATTCACTTTATCCCCCGGCTGCACAAACTGCAAATTTCCCTCCGAATCTTCTGCCATTAATACCATGCCTTCAGAAACTTCTCCCATCATAGGTCGAGGTGCTAGGTTCACCAATACGGTTACTTGCTTTCCTACCACTTCTTCTGCTTTGAAGTGTTTTGCAATACCACTTAAAATAGTGCGTTTGTCCAAACCGGTATCGATAGTAAGTTTTAAAAGTTTGTTCGATTTTTTAACTTTTTCAGCAGTTAAAACGGTTCCTACGCGCATGTCCATTTTCATGAAATCATCGAATTTGATTTCCTCTTTCATAGGTTCCACATCCGGACTTGCGCCTGCATTGGCTTTTTTAGCTTCTTCTAATTTATTGACTTGCTCTTCCACGGTTTTATCTTCAATTTTTTCAAATAGTAACTCTGCTTTGTTGATTTGATGCCCTGCTTCAAGTAAGTCAGCACTTCCGGCCAAATCCCACTCATAAGCTTCAATATTGAGCATGTTTCTCAACTTTGTAGCCGTAAATGGTAAGAACGGCTCACAAACAATACTCAAATTAGCTGCAATCTGTAAAGCCAGATTCATTATGGTTTTCACTCTTTCTGGGTTCTCCTTTTGAAGCTTCCATGGCTCTGTTTCTGCTAGGTATTTATTCCCCAAACGAGCAAACTCCATCATGTGCGCTAATGCTTCTCTGAATTTATAGTTTACAATTTTCTCTTCAATCAGATCAGGATAACCTTTTAATTCATCCAGAATTTCTTGGTCGTAATCAAACCATTCGCCTCTTTCTGGTACTTTTCCATCGTAATACTTATGCGTCAATACCACGGCTCTGTTAATGAAATTACCGAAAATAGCCACCAACTCACTGTTATTACGCGTTTGGAAATCTTTCCAGGTAAATTCACTGTCTTTAGTTTCTGGTAAAGTAGCAGCTAAAGCATATCGTAGTACATCTTCCTGTCCAGGGAAATCTTTGAGGTACTCATGCAACCAAACGGCCCAGTTTCTGCTGGTCGATAATTTATCTCCCTCAAGATTTAAAAACTCATTTGCGGGCACATTTTCTGGCAAAATATAATCGCCATGCGCATGCAAAATCACTGGGAAAATAATACAGTGAAATACAATGTTATCTTTACCAATAAAATGGATTAACGTACTGTTATCTTCAGGATTAGGCTGCTTTTTCCAAAATTTCTCCCAGTCTTTCCCTTCGTCTTGTGCCCATTGCTTAGTGGCTGAAATATAACCAATAGGAGCATCTAACCATACGTATAATTTCTTTCCTTCAGCCCCTTTCAATGGCACGTCTACACCCCAATCCAAATCACGAGTCATGGCTCTTGGTTGCAGACCTTGCTTCAACCAAGAACTGCATTGTCCATAAACATTGGATTTCCATTTTCCTTTTTTGCCTTCAATCAACCATTGTTCCATCCATTCCTGATACTTATCCAAAGGAAGAAACCAGTGTTTGGTGCTTTTTATGATAGGTGTTTTTCCGCTTAAGGTCGAAACCGGATTGATTAAATCTGTGGGATTTAAGGAGCTTCCGCATTTTTCACATTGGTCACCGTAAGCTCCTTCATTACCACATTTAGGGCATTTTCCGGTGATGTATCGATCAGCCAGAAATTGATTAAATTCTTCATCAAAGTATTGCTCACTTTCACGTTCTACAAATTCTCCTTTCTCGTATAAATTGGTAAAGAATTCTTGTGAAAGCTCATGATGAGAGGGGGCAGAAGTACGGTGATACATATCAAAAGCAATTCCGAATTTCTCAAATGTGCTTTTGTTTAATTCATGATATTTATCAATAATGGCATTAGGTGTAATCCCCTCTTTTTTAGCACGAATAGTGATCGCAGCACCATGCTCATCACTTCCGCACATAAAAGCTACTTCTTTTTTCCGCAATCTGAGGTAGCGCACGAAAATATCCGCAGGCAAATAGGCGCCTGCGATATGTCCTATATGTAAAGGTCCATTGGCATAAGGTAATGCTGCAGTAATGGTATATCTATTATTCAATTTTTGCATTGCTTGTAATTTGCTGCAAATATAGGAAGAATATAAAGAGAATGATAGCTCAAATACTCAATTTGCCCTATATTTAAAAATTACTGGAATTATAGAAATAATTCAAACAGAAAGATGTCAATTCTTAAATATACACCAAGCGGAAAGCTATCAAATTTTATTAAAGAAATCTATAAAAGTAATTTCATTAATGAAGATAGAATTCCTGTTTTAGATGACTGCTGTCATGATTTAGTAATTTTTAAGGAGGCCAATGCTATATTTTTTTCAAAAGAATTTGAACAGGGTACCTTAATTCCATATTCTATTTTCAGCTTATTTAAGGTAACGCCACCCTTTGCCATAGAACCTGCGGAATCACTAAGTTTTTTAACCATCAAATTTCAGCCTTGGTGTAATAATTTGATCTTTTCCAAATTTAAAAAGACTGGCGTTTTTGATTTATCAGAGGAATTTGCTGCTTTAGTAAAGATAGAAGAGGTTAATAGCTTATTTGAGTTAGAAAATCCTTTTGTTGAAATGGAAAATAGGCTTTCAACTTATTTGAAAGATGTATGTCTTAATGAAAAGCAAATTCTGATAAAGGCGATAATTGAAAAAATTTATGAAGAAAAAGGGCAACTAAAAGTAAGTGAATTAGAAATTCAATTTGGTTTAAGCCGACAATATTTAAATAGGCTTTTTCGTGAAGAAGTTCATTACACTATCAAGCATTTTATTGGGATGGTAAGAGTCGTCAATGCTGTTAAAATTCAAGTAAACCAACCTAATATTTCTATGACATCCTTAGCCTATGAAGTCGGCTACTTTGATCAAGCCCATTTTGTAAGAGACTTTCAGAAAGTAGCAGGTATGTCTCCCAAAAATTTCTTTAATCTGAATGGAGCTTTTTTTAGGAGACACAAGGTTAATTAAAGACTGGTTAATTTTAAGAGAAATCTCTCGATATTTGATGTTAATTGATTAATATTCTCTTGAGTTTTAATAAGATGTCCTTCATCTTTAAAATGAATGTATTCATGATGGAGCTTCATTGTCTGAGTCTTTTCAAAAAAGCGCTGAGAATTAATCTCGAATGGTATTTGCCTATCGTTCTCTCCAGAGATTATCAAAATAGGTGACATGCCTTCTGAAATATTTGTCAAGGGTGAATACCGCTCATATTTTTCCATGAATTCGTTTGCTTCACCTCCCATTTCTCCAGGAAGGCCGGTCATGCTTTTTAACTTAGATTGCTCTATCCAATCAGCTGCACCATTGATAGCAATACCCCCTTTGAAAATACTAGAATGCGTGAGGTAGTAGAAAACCATAGTGGCACCATGACTATGACCTGCAACTATAATATTTTCTTTATCAATATTAAATTCAGCAGTTATAGTATTAATAAAAAGCTCAGTATCTTCTAACTGTGCTTTGCCGTATTCATCACCTCTTCTTTCGCTAGCATATCCTCTAGTATTTACTAGTGCAATGGCAAAACCTTTGTTCAAGTACCTAAAAAAGATTTCATTCATGAAGTAGCTGAAGTCAGGGAACCGATCTCGATAGCCTCCGTAAGCCAAAATGATTAAAGGTAGTTCTGAAGTAATGTTTTCATAATTAGCTGGAAGATATAGATAACTTTCGCTATAGTTTTGATCTTTGTTAAGATAACTTATGATTTTATATTTAGAATCTTTCAATGGATTTTGCGCTATAAAATCATAGACTATCTCAGATTTTTTAGTTTTACTATTTTCTTTCATTAACCTTTTAGGCTCGTTCCCAGATTCATCGATGTAATAAGTATAAAATGTATTATTTTCGATTGATTCAACATGCTTTAATATACCATTTTTGGTGATTAGCAGAGATTGGTATGAATTGACTTTAGGATTGAAAAGTGAGTATTTTTTATTCCCTTTTTCATATTTTAAGGTTACTACTTCCTTTTCGTGAAACTTTAAGAAATATCCGTAAGTATCCAGCTTGTACTCATCGATATTCATTGAATTAAGGCTTAAAATATAGTTATTACCGTATACATTCCTAAAGAGCAACTTCTCATTTGCTAAAAATGATAGATTGGTCAGAAATGATTTGGTATCAAGTTGGTAAGAATATATAATTTCATCTTTGGTTAGATTTACAATCTTTATTCCAGAAATTGAGCCTCTATCATAAGTAGAACTGTAATGTTGGTAAGCAAGATATTTTCCATCTTCTGAAATTGCCAAATTACCGATGTCCTCAGAATCTTGGATAATAAGCTGAACTTCTCCACTCGCAAAGTCCAAACAGTAAATCTTGTTTAATTTATTGTTTTCATTGGCGGAGAAATACAGTTTGTTATTTGCTAATGCCACCTGATCAATTAAATAGAATTTGAATAAATTAAGGTTTGGATTCAAAGGAATACTATCTAATTTTTGATTTTCCAAGTCGTAAATGTAGACGGTATGATTAGATTCAAAAATGAATTTAGCATCTTCTTTTGACCATATGAAAAATCGCTCATTAAAGTCATTTAAATTGGAATAGACCATCTTTTCTTTATTCCGATTAAGTAAACTGCTAATCCATAAGGATTTTTGATCTTTCACATAAGCTATATAATTCTGTTTTGGGCTTGTAGAAATCTGATTTACTGATTGGCCTATTGCTAAAGAGGGGCTTGATGTTAATAGAACAAAAAGAATATTGATTTTTAATACGATGATCTGTTTCATTATTGGAAGACTTAATTTTTATATAATATTTACCATTTTTAGAAAAATATTTTTTACAGAATATCTAGCATTCGATTCTTTTTTCATTAGTTGCCGTTACCTTATCCTATTATCTGTGAAAAAGGGCGCCTTATAAAGCGCCCTTAAAACTAAACCATAAACCATACACTACTCAATAAGAACCCCATCCCATCTAACACCTTGAAAATCCATCAGCGCTTTCTGATTTCCTTCCTCATCGTTAGTGAAAATAAATGATTCTTTACTTTTTGCATCCCAGAAAAATGTAGAATCATTTTCTGGAATTAGATCGCCTGCGAATTCTCCTTTTTGATAAGCCTTCAATTGGCCATTTTCAAACTTGATGCTTATCATAATATGTCCTGCGTCTACAAAGTCATAAGTACCCGCGTATTTTTTTAATATAGATTCTGAAATTTCAACTGCTTTTCTATTGACTTCCTTGGGGATTTCAACTTCATTGCCTTCCATAATTGCAATTAAATCTTTGGTTAGATTGGAAAATGGGATATTGTCATAATTGGCCAAGAAAACAATTTTGTATCCTTTACTTAAATTCGCATATACCCAAGCTCTTTTACCCTTAGACCCTCCGGCATGGGTGATAATACTATCTTCCGCTAGTTCATGATAGATTTTATTTTCAGTTATAAAGTCAAGAAATTTTTTCATATCCTCAACTGTAGAATAAGTATGCCCTTGTTGCATATCTGATTCGTCCTCACCCACTATTTGAATGGAATCATTCTTTTCAGTATGTCCAAAAGCATTATTATTTAATTGACCTTTGGGATTTAGATAATGACTGCCGGAATTTGTCATTCCAAGTGGAGCAAAAAAATTGTTTCTCAAATAGTCAGCATAAGTCCCTCCAGCTGCATCACCAATGATTTTATATAAAAGTTGAAAGCCTAAATTTGAATATCTTGTATCTGTCCCAGGTTCAAATTCTAATTCTTCTTGATGAATTAATGAAATAACTTCTTCTGGAGATAATTCTGCAGTATTTTCATCAAAATTTGAAAGTTCTCTCCCTAAACCAGATTGGTGATGCATTAATTGATCAATGGTAATTTCATCGCCTCGTGGGAATTCAGGGAAAAAATCAGAAAGCTTTTGATCAAATGCTATTTTCTCTTCATGTTCCAGTTTTACTAAAGAAGCTTTTGCAAATAGTTTTGCTATAGAGCGAAGGTCAAATTGATGCAGCACACTTACTTTTAATGTCGGAATTTCCGTTTCTATATTGTATGCCTTTGAGAAAACATGGCCTGCACTGTCTTCAACTAAAAGTACACCATTGAATTGCTTTAGCTCTGTTAATGCGCTCATATAGGTATTGATGATACTAAAGCTTTCTGGCTGCGGTACTTTTTTATTTGATTTACCTTCTTCTTTGCAGAAAACAAATGTCAGGCTAACAAGTAAAAGAATAATTAGTGATTTTCTTTTCATTTTATAGAGTATTTTTTCACAAAACTACTGTAGTCTATCCGTCATTAATTGTATAAATGTAAACTATCTACTACTTTTTTATTTAATCAATATGTGGATAGAATTATTATTTAATTTTTGTGAATATCAGATTTGAGTCACCAGCTTTTCCGTGAATAATCAGTGAAATAGCAAATGAATCTTTTGAAAGAAAATTAATTTGGGCTTGTCTTTCAAATACTCTATCTATTTCATTAATAGTTAAGATATCATCTTTTTTTGTCCAAATAGCCCTTCTTTTAATAATTTTTCCATGCTCTATGTCGGAATAATAGAGCGTATCATTTTTGAAATAATATTCGCCATTTTCTAGCATGAGATTGAATAGCTTATCTAGCTGTTCTCGTGCATCAGCATCACCATAAGTATAAGCTGGAGATTGCTTGATTTTGTCAATTGCTTCAAAAGATTGAATCTGCCATCTTCCGATAATTTCTGGTTCAGATTGATAGAGTGCAAACATCAGTATTATTGTCAAGACGTATTTCATATTTTATTGGATTAGAAATTTAAAATCTTAAGAGTATTATTTTTTTTCAAGCCAAGAAATAAATTCTTTAGTAACATCATCGAATCTGTCCATTTCTTCTCCATTTGGCAATTTTTCATAAAAACTGTGATCGTAATTGGGATAATGTCTGAATGTCAAGTTCTTTTTTTGATGCCTTATAAATTGAACAGGAATAATATAGGAGTTTTCAATAGCAACATTTTCATCTTTAGTTCCTATCGCTACAAAAATCGGGATATCTAATTTGAGAAGATTTTCAACAGGTGGTTCAGAAAAACTCACATAGCTTAAATAGCTGTTTTCGTCCCACATTTTATCTGGAGAAGGATCAGCAAACATTTTTTCGAATTGAACCAACAATGAGTCTATTTTGTCGGTTGCTTCTTTTTCGGTGATTTTACCAGCAATTGCTTCTTTTCTTGCAAAAAGTATGAATTCCATCAGCTGGGGTAAGCCACCTCCAGCCCAAAAACCTAAATGTGTAACATCTTTATTTAATGTGGCTAATTTTGCAGCTACATCAGTTCCTTGTGAGGTACCTACTAGAACAATTTTTTCAGGCTTAAAAAGATTTTGCTGTATATATTTAATGACCTCATTTGTTCTATTTACTCTGAAGTCTAAAGTGTTTTTTTTCCAATAACCATCTGGTATATTAAAATCTTCCTTTTCACTAAAAGGAAATTTATATTTCGATATTACCACATATGCATAATCTTCTGGTATTAGATTATAGCTGAAAGGGTCAGCGGTTACACAGCAAGGGTCAGTCTCAATCCATAACGGAGCCGGCCATGATCCACTGATGTGTATAAATAGATTTTTCTTATCGAGATTTTTAGGGTTATAAATGAAAAAATCAATGGTGTCTTCTGCATGCTTAATTGAATAGGCTTTAAAACCTTTCTGTAGTGGGCTTATTTGGTTGAAGCCAGAAAATGGAAGTAATATAATTAAGACTTGAAGCTTTAGTATGATTAAGATTAGGTGTTTTTTCATGTGTTTAGTAGTTTATTGAATCTTTAGAATATAGAGTTTGAGGTTAAAAAAACTTTAATGAAGTCGGTAGTGAAGGTGCTTGGATCAAACCTTCGAGTTGAACAGTTTCCCAGATTGCAGGAACAATTTTCTAACTCAATGCTTATTTTATAGTCATAGATTTTTCAAGGTCAGAAAAGGGAATAACTGTCTTAACGCCATAATCTTTAACAGGCCAAGATTGAATGATTGTTTCAACGTTTAACCCTAGGTCCATAATTGCTTTATAAAGTCCAGCTTGTCGGCCGCTTGCTTTTTTTATCTCTCCTTTTTTGGGTATCCAAACTAAATCATCCTGAAACAATAATTTTTCAGTCGGAAAATAATAGATGAGATAGTCATTAGTATGTTCTGATTTTTCTCCAATGAAATAAATTTTCATTTCAAATTTTCCATCAGTTATAGATAAACTGTCTTTTATTTCTTCGGTTAGCACTGGTTTAGGTTCAATTTGTAAGCTGTCTGGAGATAAAGTATGAGGGGCATTTGCTAAGTATGCAACGTAATCTTGGTTTGCTTTTGGGCAGATAATTCTTGCTCCTTTATGTATAAATGGTCGCATGCCACCTAAATAATGCGGATGGTAATGTCCAAATACAAAATATTTGATGGGTTTGTTAGGCGAAATTTTTTCTGCTTCAGTAATAATTAGTTCACCATTTCTGCTATTTAAAGGGGCTTCTGCTACTACTAGGAAATCAGTAAACTCAACGACCATTACCCTGTCATCCGTGTGTTTCAGTTTAATGAAATGTATATTCTCGCTATACTTTTCAACAGTGATGTCTGGAATTATTTCTGTTTCTTCTTTTAGTTTATAATCAATCGGTTTTTCTAAAAGTCCTTGAACTTCTTTGATAATACTTGCTTCATTTACAATTTTCACCTCATCTTTAACTTTACCGTTTATTTTTTCAATCTGAATAGTTTTAGGATAATAAAGGTTTTTAATAGTAGAATAGTCGCTGTAATGGAATGTGCTTAACACATCTCCGAATAATTCATCGTAACTTAATACGGTTACCCTGTGTACAATATTGTCAGATTTTTTGATATATAATCTTACAAGTGCCTCGTTAATCGTTGTTTTGTAGACAGCGAAACCACTATTGCTTTCTTTATCGGTAGGTATTTTATGCTGAAAGAAATAGTTAATTAAATTAATTGGTGAATATCTAATGGTATTAAATATCTGATTTTGATACATGCTTTTTGTTACTGCAAATATTTCTTCGTCTCCATAATTCAAAAAAAGTAGCGTTGATTTGTCTAATTGGATTTTAGAGTTGTACTTTTGATTTCTTACCGTTAAAGTATCTGATTTCATGAAATTGTTAGCATTGCTCCAAACAATCCCATTACTTTTATAATTAGTCTCTTGCCATGGTCTAAAACTATGCTCTAATTCATTTCTTTTTTCTGAGAAAGAAAATGTTATATAACTATTCCCCAAAGGCTTGACTTGTCTATCCCAACAATTCTTCAGGATACTGTTTGATTGAGCATTAACCTGAATTGTTAAAAATGTAATTAATCCAATTGTTATTAAGCTAAATTTCTGTTTCATTTTATTGATCTTTTTTTGGTTTATATCGGCTTGGCCATTACAGGTAATAATACCTATGATGCTAATGCCTCAATTTCTTTTAGGCAAAGTATTTATGTGCTGTTCTAAATAGTTATGTAAACCCATTTGCGGTTTGTTGAGTAGATTGGACTTATTATCAATTAGTAAGACATCCAGTAGTCGCATTGTATTGAATCCAATTGTATAGTAATAATCAGTAAGGCCAGCATAAGTTAGATAGCTAAAGTTGGGGTTACTTAGGTCAACCTCTTTAAACTCTTCATAAGATTTAAACATTGGGTCATTTAAAATAACAATGGAATCTGAACACTTTATATAATTTGAAAGAGTAAACATGCTTTTGTATTCAATGTATCTAGCCGATCCCTCTTGAATAAGGTAGAAATTTTCTACTTTTTCTAAATCGGGGTTTTCTGGGCGATATTTCTCAATACGGCTCTTTCTTTTTTCTAGGTAGGTTAAAACTAATGAATCACGACTAGCACCATTATTTTCTGAAATGGCTTTCATAAGAAGGTCGTTTTCATTTTGAATCATAGGTAAGAAATCTTCATCATACTGGCAGAGACTCACTAAATCTTTTGGATTAAATGATAGTGGGCTAATTTCATTTTTAGCATATTCTTTATAATGCTCATTATTGAACTGATAATGATGAAACATCTCATGGATCACCATTGTCGACCACATTTCTGTGCTTTCAACAGACGGAATATATTGAGCTATTTCTTCAACAGAACAATATTGCTCCACTGGGTTGTTATAGTAGAACTCAGAAGAATCTGCCGTATCAAAGCTTAACATGTTTTCCATATGAAAGGGAATACTATCGGTTCTTGCCGTCAATAGGTAATCATCACTGTGTTTATCGAAACTAACTAAGGAATTATTCACTGTTGAATTAGGAAAGAATATCTCAGATTTATCTTTGTTGAAGTAAATTAAAGGACCTTCGGTGCTTTTTCTACCAAAGTCACCCCATACCTTTTTGGCAACATCTTGCTTTAGGTTAAGCACGAAAGAAATTCTTCTTGCAGATAAACTATCAGGAAAATCAAAGTAATTTTCATAAACTAATTTGTCACTAGCTTTTAAATTTTCTTGTTTTTGATTTTGGCAAGCAATTATGAAAACACATATGCCAGCAACTAATAAAAAAAATGGTTTCATTTGTTCTACTTCTTTAGTTTGCTATATACTTTTTTGAAAAAATTGTTATGTTTTTAGTGGAGTTGCTTTTGATAGTAAGCATTAATTCAGTGATAAAAACTCCCCATTAATTTTCTGGGTTATTGGTTAAATGTTTAGTTAATTCAAGCTTTGTTTCGCTTCCATCAATATTTGTATAATCTAATTTTACAAAACCGTACTTTGGATGAAAGTAGGCAGTCAGAGCTGTTTTGCCAATTCTACTTTCTGCTTCAGATTCAATTACATAGCATTGTAAATTACCGAGTGGTGTTTCAAGTAAAATCTTATTAGTAATTTCATACTGATAGTTGTTTTCTATTGTATTTTCCCACGTTTTCCATCGCTTATCCGCATAGCTACTGCCAATTGTTAAATTCCAATTCCATTTGGTGCCTATTTCGTAAGGAGCCTTGATATAAGGAAATGGATTTAATTCAAGGATTTTAAAATAGTGTTCTCTAGGGGGGTGAATCCAAATATTCGCTTCATTTTCAATAGCTCCTGACATTGAAAAGGGAACACCTTCGATCAATATGTATGCAAGAGCGGTTTGGTTATAATCAGGAATAAATTGAGCTATTGGATTACCATTCAACACTTGTATAACTACTGATTTTACTATTAATGAGTCTGTATCATCAGCATCTGCAAAATCCCACCCTTTATAATCAGGATTGATTTTGAAATATTTTATTTCACCTGAAGTTGTTCTGTGTTCAAAATCATATTTAAAGCTATTTCCTACTTTAAATATGTCATTGTTTTGGTTAAACCTATTTTCATCAATAATAGTAGAATCAAATTTTTCTACCATTATCCCATCATCGTCTGGAATTAACTGATATTCTGTTTTTATATCATTTGTTTTTGTTGTGCAACCAACTGGCAATAGCCATGACAAGACAATTAATGCTTTTATCGATTTCATTCAAGTTTTTTTAGAATTAGAGTTTTTTGTAATGATGATAAAGTGGACTAAAAAGTTTTAATTGAACATGCTTGTCAGGTCTAGCCTTCTTCAACTTTATAAATTAACTGATCTTAATTTTAAGTAAATTGTAAAAATGGAAACTAAGATCAGTTGGATAGTAATTTTAATTCCCATTAATATAATCCAAGACACCCTCCAAAATCTCATCTTCCTCATCCAATAAATAGTCTTTAATGTAAATATCAGGAATTACTCCTTCTGCTTTCTTGCTTCCATTTACCCTTACTATATAGCCTTTTGATACTTTTACTGCGATCCCTGTTTTAGGTAGATTATATTGATATTGTGAGGCATATAAACTCGGAAATTCTGCTGTTTCTTCACCTACAATGGTAGCAAAACCATAATCTTGTATTTGAGCAGCTGTAACGGTAGCTTGAGAGTGTGATTGTCGGTTTACTAGCACAAATACTTTGCCCTGAAATCTTTTCTCTTCGACTTGAGGTTGATGGGGGTCAAATTCATAAGGATAGATTTCACCATTTTTATGGATTAGAACACTTTTCCAAAAGCTTTCGGTTGTGTCATATGTAGCTCGAACATGTTCTTTTAGGATTTGACTTGTTTTCAGCGAGAACTCAGCATTCCAATGATAGGTTGTATCTGCGATAAAAGAAATCAAATAATCACTAAAATCGTTTCCACCACCCAAATTGTTTCTTAAATCTATTATCAAGTTTTCAGTTTTTGCCTGATTAATAACAGTAAAAGAAGAATCTATAAAGTTTTTGTAGTTGTCTAGATCTCCGCCAAAGTTTCCTGGTTTTAAGTATGCGGATTGGTTATGAAATTTCAAAAACATATTTGGTGTGGAAATATCATTTCTTTTCATTTCGTAGCCATCGATAACATTCACGGCATCTATTGAATATCTTTTTATTTGTCCACCATTTTTAATTTCAACTGTAAAGACATCAGATTGTCCAAAGGCTTGCCAATAGAGTCTAGGAAAAGAGAATAGTTCAATCTTTGCATTCTTGAAATATCTTCTTTCAGCAGAAATGAGTGGATATATTTTTTCTAGTACGTTCGAAATTGGTTGATCATTTATACTTACTATTTCATCACCTATTTTAATTCCTTTTTCTAAAGACCAATTTTTTCTTACCAATGGCTTATGATTTTCAAAGGCAATTTCTAATGGAAAAAGTGTGCCTTCCGAATAAGCATATTCTTCGTATAATTTGCCGGGAAAAGGAATTTCGGTATGCCCATTATTTACTTTTGAAATGACAGCTTGAAAAAGAGAAGTGACAGCAAGCTTAGTTAAACTATCAGCTTTAATGGAGGCTTTTATTTTTTCGAAATTTTCATCAAATGCTTCTTTGGTAGTATAGGTGTAGATGTTATAATGGGTTTCTATTAAAGATTTTTTAAGATAGTTTAAGTCGGATAAAACTTCTTGCTTAGAAAAGTAATTCTGGGCGTTAAGTTGAAATGTAATTAGTAGTGAGAAAATAAAACTCAATCTTTTCATTGATCAGGATTTTAAGAATTAGAATGATTATACTTTAGTAATTTAATGCAAATCAGGGTCTTTATTTCTCTCTAATCGACCGAATGCATGCTTTCGGACTCTTTTTTCATCTTTTTTATATATTCTGTCGGAGTTTTTCCAGTTATCTTCTTAAATGAATCATTGAAGGTTGATTTTGATTTAAATCCACAATCATAGGCTAGAGAAAGTAGCGTAAATTTTTCCTGTTCTGAAGCTTTTACTTTTTGAATGAAATAGCCTACTCTATATTGATTAACAAATTCATAGAAATTTTTTTCAAAACAAGAGTTGATAGTCTGAGATACTTGTTTGGTATTCATATCTAATTGATTAGCCAAGTCCGATAGACTGAGGTCAGAATTTAAATAGGGCTTTTCAGTTGTCATAAGGAGCTCAATTTTCTTGGCATATTCACTTAAATTGATTGGTCCGTCTGCTTTTAGATTGAGTTTTTTTAATTTCTCTTGGTGATTAGCTGGAGGTATGGTGTAGGATTTAAAAGCGATCCAAACACTTATAATAGCAAGTCCCATAAAAGTGGGAAGAAAATAATAGTCTTTTAAATAACCTTCATAGATGACACGGTCTATTTCTCTCAGAATATTCCATGCAATCCAAAAAAATGCATAGAAAATGACAGGCAATTTCAACCAATTGAGCGATTTTTTGTCAAGGTTTGAGTAGTGTTGCTTTAACCAATCTTGGTGATTTAAAAGAAGTTTAAATGCAAAAAGGGTATAAACTGTTATTGAAATAATTCCTAACCATTGTTCAGTCAAATAAATTTTTGTGTAAGGATGTTGTTGAGCTTGATACATGCCCTCTGCTCCCAGCCGGTAAAAACCTGTACGATAAAAGATAAACTCTAAAAAAACCGGAAGAAAATGTATATAGTCTCTTTTCTTAAATTTGAAACTTGGATTTGAAATGCTTTTTGTGTAAAAATAAATCGCTGGACCTATTCCATAAAGTAGCTCTAACTGGAAATATCTGAATATGGGAAAGCTATCAAATCGTATCAGAATATTTATGAAGGCAATATTTAAAGCCATTAGCGCATAAAAAAATATCAATAGGGATAAGAAAGTGTTGGATTGTCTTTTCGGTCGCTTAAAATATATTAATGCACTTAATAAAATAGCTTGTAACGCAAATACAAATATGATGGTAGAAAGTACTGGGCTCGGAGATGACATTATTCGCCAATAAATATTAATGTTGATTAGAAAAGTAAGTATATGAAAATAATTGTTGAAAAACCTTAAGCCATGTCAAAAAATCCTCTTCGACATTATTTACTCAATGATTTTAATTAAAGCTCTATACCAATTAATGTATTTTTCTGAAGTGGGAGAACTTGCTTCTATTCTTACTACAGATGTAATATTTTGAATTAATAAAGCCAATTTCTCCGCTTTTTCCTTCCCTTTCTCAGAATCCCTTTTTAAATTCAGCATCCTTAATAAAAAAGCTTAAATACAGACAATTCAAGAGATCAATATGACAACGAAATTATTTGAAATAAATAAATTATTAGTAGCGAACAGAGGCGAAATTGCAATTAGGGTGCTCCGTGCTGCTTCGGAACTTCGAATCCGAACAGTAGCAGTTTATACGTACGAAGACCGATATTCCCTACATAGATATAAATCAGACGAGGCTTATCAGATTGGAAAAGACGATGATCCGCTAAAACCTTATTTGGATATAGAAGAAATCATTAGCCTGGCAAAGCACAAAGGAGTGGATGCTATTCACCCTGGATATGGATTCCTTTCTGAAAATGTGAAGTTGGCAAAAAGGTGTAAAGAAGAAGGTATAATTTTCGTAGGCCCTGAACCGGAAGTGATGAATGCCTTAGGTGATAAGGTTCGAGCTAAAGATATAGCTGTAAAAGCCAATGTCCCTATTATTGAAGATAGTAAAATTGATCTGGTAGATACTGAAACCGCTTTGAAAGAGGCTGAAAGAATTGGGTATCCCATCATGGTGAAAGCTGCTGCTGGTGGTGGTGGTCGTGGTATGAGAGTAGTTCAAAATGAAGAGCAATTAAAATCTGCCTTTGTTGATTCCAAAAGTGAAGCAGGCAATGCATTTGGAGATGATACTATTTTCTTGGAGAAATACATTGACCATCCGAAACACATTGAAGTGCAAATCATGGGTGATAATTATGGCAATATTGTCCACCTTTTTGAACGTGATTGCTCTGTACAAAGAAGATTCCAGAAAGTGGTAGAAGTTGCACCTTCAGCTAATTTATCTCAGGAAACTCGTGATAAATTGTATGAATATGCTTTGGCCATTACCAGACAAGTCAATTACAATAACGTAGGTACTGTTGAGTTCTTGGTAGATAAAGAAGAGAATATCTACTTTATTGAAGTGAATCCTAGAATTCAAGTGGAGCATACGATTACGGAAGAAATTACGGGTGTCGATATAGTACGTTCACAAATATTGATTGCTAAGGGACATGCCTTAGATGATCCTAGAATCTATATCAAAAGCCAAGAAGATGTAAAAGCCAATGGTTTTGCTATTCAATGTCGAATTACGACTGAAGATCCTGAAAATGGATTTAAACCGGATTATGGGACTATTATTGCATACAGAAATGCAGGCGGTTTTGGAATTAGAATTGATGAGGGAAGTTCTTATGCCGGAGTAAATATATCTCCTTTCTTTGATTCGATGTTGGTTAAAGTTTCTTCCCACGGTAGAACTTTGAGAGGTGCTGCACAACGCTTGCATCGTGCATTAAGAGAATTCAGGATCAGAGGAGTGAAAACAAATATTGGCTTCTTGGAGAATGTGATTTCACATCCAACCTTTTATAACGGAGAATGTACTGTGAAATTCATTGATGAGCATCCTGACTTATTTAAAATCACTCAGAAATTTGATAGAGGTACGAAAACATTGCGTTTTTTAGCAGATGTAAGCGTTAATGGACATCCAGATGTGAAGGTGAAGGAAGAGAACAAAACTTTCCGGCATCCAGTAGTTCCAGATTATGATAAGTACGGAACTTATCCAAAAGGAACAAAAAATATACTCACAGAATTGGGTCCAGAGAAATTTGCACAATGGCTGAAAAATGAAAAAGCTATTCACTATACGGATACCACTTTCCGAGATGCGCATCAGTCCTTACTGGCTACAAGAATGCGAGGTATTGATATGATGAAAGTAGCAGAAGGTTATGCTAAAAACAATCCTGAGATATTTTCAATGGAAGTTTGGGGCGGAGCAACATTCGATGTCTGCATGCGCTTTTTGCATGAAAACCCGTGGGAAAGACTCGCAAAGTTCAGAAGGGCTATGCCTAATGTACTCCTGCAAATGCTCTTAAGAGGTTCCAATGCTGTAGGTTATAAAGCATATCCGGACAATCTTATTGAGAAGTTTATAGAGAAATCGGCTGAGACTGGAATAGATGTGTTCAGAATTTTCGATTCTTTGAATTGGTTGGAGGCAATGAAAGTCAGCATCAAAACAGTAAGAGAACGAACGAATTCAATTGCTGAAGCTGCTATTTGCTACACAGGAGATATTTTGGATCCAGAACAGAAGAAATATACACTCGATTATTATGTGGATTTTGCCAAGCAATTGGAGAATGAGGGAGCTCATATTATTGCCATTAAAGATATGGCAGGCTTACTAAAACCTTATGCCGCAGCAGAATTAATCGGAGCATTGAAATCTGAAATTAATTTGCCAATTCACTTACATACGCATGATACTTCTTCCGTTCAGTCAGCTACATATTTAAAGGCCATTGAAGCTGGAGTGGATGTGGTAGATGTGGCTATGGGGAGTATGTCAGGATTAACTTCTCAGCCTAATTTTAATTCTGTTGCGAGTTATATGCAAGGTCATGAAAGGGAGCAGAAATTAAATATTAATTCTTTAAACGATTATTCTACTTATTGGGAGTATGTGAGAGAGTTTTATTACCCTTTTGAATCTGGCCTGAAAGCAGGTACTGCTGAAATTTATGATAATGAAATCCCTGGAGGACAGTATTCAAATTTAAGACCGCAAGCAAATGCGTTGGGCTTGGGCGATAAGTTCGAAACGGTTAAAACAAACTACGCATTGGTCAATAGGATGTTTGGAGATTTGGTAAAAGTGACACCTTCTTCCAAGGTGGTAGGAGATATGGCTCTTTACATGACTTCCAATAATTTAACGCCAAATGATATTTTTGAAAAAGGACATACACTTTCTTTTCCTGATTCTGTAGTTGATTTGTTCCGCGGGGAATTAGGTCAGCCGGTAGGTGGTTTTCCTCAGGAATTAAGCAAAATCATTTTAAAGGGAGAAAAGCCATTCACTGATCGGCCGAATAAACATTTAGAGCCGATAGATTTTAAAGTGGAAATGGATGCCTTCAAGAAGAAATTTGATGGTCATGAAGATGAATCCGATTTACTGGCTTATTTACTTTATCCAAAAGTGTATGAAGATTTCTACAAGCATCAGCAGCAATTTGGTGAAGTAGGGTATATTCCGACTTTAGCGTTCTTCTACGGGATGAAAAATGGAGAAGAGATTTTGGTAGAGATTTCTGAGGGTAAAACGATTATCATTAAGTTGCTTTACATTTCTGAGCCTAATGAGGAAGCATTAAGAACGGTTGCTTTTGAATTAAACGGGCAAACCAGAAGGGTTAAAATTAAAGATAACTCTGCCAAGGTAGATAAAGTGACCAATCGAAAGATTTCTGGAGAAAACGAGGTTGGAGCACCTTTACAAGGAAAGCTAGCCTCAATAAAAGTGAAACCGGGCGATGAAGTGACTGAAAATACAGCGCTATTTGTCATAGAAGCGATGAAAATGGAATCTTCTATCACTCCGCCAAGAGCAGGAGTAGTGAAGGAAGTCCATTTAAAAGCTGGGGATATGGTGCAGCAGGATGATCTAGTTGTAAGTTTGGAGTAACAATTTCCTGAAAAATAGGTATAATAAAGGAGGAAGTTTGAAAGAAGCTTCCTCCTTTTTAATTTATATCAACTTATTGAAACTAAAACTTTTTCACCATGCATAAAGATCCTTATAAAATTGTAAAAGAGCTAGACATCAAGAAAGGCAAGCTAAAGTACTACAGCTTGGAAGAACTCCAAAAGCAAGGTCATGATATTGATAAATTACCGTTTTCAATCAGGATTTTATTGGAAAATGCAGTCAGAAACTTTGATGATTTTGCGATCACGAAAGAAAATGTAGAAACTCTTCTGAATTGGACACCAGAGCCTTCTGGAAAAGATATTCCTTATAAACCTGCTAGGGTTTTGATGCAAGATTTTACGGGAGTACCTGCTGTGGTCGATATTGCTTCATTAAGAGCAGAAGCAGTGCGAAAAGGAAAGGATCCTCAAAAAATTAATCCATTAATTCCTGTTGATTTGGTGATTGACCACTCTGTTCAGGTTGATTATTTTGGTACTAACTACTCTTACGCAAAGAATGTTGATAAAGAATACGAAAGAAATGGTGAGCGATATAAGTTCTTGAAATGGGCGCAAAATGCATTTGATAATTTCTCAGTTGTGCCCCCAGGAATGGGAATTTGCCACCAAGTGAATTTAGAGTACTTAGCAAAGGGCGTCATCGAGAGAGATGGATATGTTTTTCCCGATACTTTAGTAGGAACAGATTCCCATACACCTATGGTCAATGGAATTGGCGTAGTGGGCTGGGGAGTTGGTGGAATTGAGGCGGAAGCCGCTATTTTAGGTCAGCCTATTAATTTCATTATGCCAGAAGTGATAGGACTTAGGCTCAATGGTGATATGCCTTTAGGAACCACTGCTACAGATTTAGTTTTAACTATCACCCATTTATTAAGGAATCATGGTGTAGTAGGTAAATTTGTAGAGGTATTTGGTCCAGGATTAGATAATCTAACGATTCCAGACAGAGCCACTATTTCCAATATGTCTCCTGAATTTGGATGTACAGTTACTTATTTCCCAATAGATAACCAGACTTTATCTTATATGGATAAAACCAATCGCTCTAAGGAGCAAATTGATTTGGTAGAGCAATATGCTAAATCCAATATGCTTTGGAGAGAGAATGAAGATAAAATCAATTATTCTACAGTGCTGGAATTAGATTTAAGTACTGTGGAACCTACTGTTTCTGGTCCAAAAAGACCGCAGGATAAGATTTTGGTTCGAGAATTTGAAGATAAATTTAAAGATTTACTGAAGGAAGAACACGGAAGAGAATACCTAAGCATGTACGAACGTCCTGTTAGCAGGTGGTATGCTGAAGGGGGCTCTCAACCTGTACAACAAACTGCTGAGGTCGATGATGACGTAGCCATAGAAGAAGGCGATAGCAACGGCTTGAAAACAGTAAAAATTAAAACCCATAATGATGAATTTAGCTTAAGCGATGGTTCAATTGTGATCGCGGCCATTACAAGTTGTACCAATACTTCGAATCCAAGTGTGATGTTAGGTGCTGGTTTAGTGGCCCAAAAAGCTATTCAAAGAGGAGTTGATGTTAAGCCATGGGTCAAAACTAGTTTGGCTCCAGGATCGAAAGTGGTGACAGATTACCTAAGAGCAGCTGAACTATTGGATGACTTAGAAGCATTGAAATTCCACGTTGTGGGATATGGATGTACTTCTTGCATTGGTAATTCAGGTCCTTTACCACCACACATCGCGAAAGCTGTAAAAGAAAATGACTTAGTGGTATCCTCTGTTTTATCGGGCAATAGAAATTTTGAAGCTAGAGTGCATCCAGATGTGAAGATGAATTTCTTAATGTCTCCCATGTTAGTTGTGGCATATGCCATTGCGGGTAGGGTAGATATTGACTTAAATAATGATCCGTTAAGCTATGATGTGAATGGAGAACCAGTTTATCTGAAAGATTTATGGCCGTCTCAAGATGAGATATTTGAGGTAATGAGGAAAGTGCTTTCACCTGATTCTTACAAAAAGAACTATGGTGAAATTTTTGATGGAAATGAACAGTGGAGAGACATGAAGGCTCCTGAGTCGAAAGATTATCAATGGGATGATAAGTCCACATATATCAAAGAGGCACCCTTTTTTAAAGATATAAGTGAAGAGGCACCAGATTTTGAAAATATTGAAAAGGCTCATGTACTATTGAAATTGGGTGATTCGATTACGACAGACCATATTTCTCCTGCTGGTGCTTTTGCAGAAGATAGTCCTGCCGGTAAGTATTTAAAAGGTAGAGGAGTAGAAAAGAAAGATTTTAACTCTTATGGTTCTAGAAGAGGTAATGATGAAGTTATGACTCGTGGAACTTTTGCAAATGTGCGAATCAAAAATCAGTTGGCGGAACAAGAAGGCGGTTACACCAAACATATACCTTCTGGAGAAGAGATGACGGTATTTGATGCTGCTGAGAAATACAAAGAAAATGGTACCCCATTAGTGGTATTAGGTGGTAAAGAATATGGAAGTGGCTCCTCCAGAGACTGGGCTGCAAAAGGTACTTATTTGCTTGGAATTAAAGCAGTAATTGCAGAAAGTTATGAGCGTATTCACCGTAGTAATTTAGTCGGAATGGGCGTATTGCCTTTGCAATATTCTGAAGGAGAATCAGCTGAATCTTTAGGCTTGGACGGTTCAGAGAAGATTTCTGTTACTGGAATAAGTGATGGATTAGAACCTTCCAAAAAACTTTCTGCAGTAGCTGAAAAGTCTGACGGTAAAGAAGTGAAATTTGAAGTATTGGCTAGATTAGATTCTCAAATTGAAGTAGAATATTATAAGAATAAAGGTATTCTACAGTATGTCTTAAGAGATTTCTTGAGGAAATGATTCTTAATTGAAATTGAGTGCTTAATTTTTATGAAACCGATTTGGTACTTGGCGAACCAAATCGGTTTTTTATTTCAATGTTGTAATGAAGCTATTTCAAACAAAGGGACTTCGAGTCAGTTTTTGCTATGGATATAGCAATACCAAAATAACATGAAAAAACCAATTACGCTGGTGTGGCTAAAAAGAGATTTAAGACTTGAAGACCATGCACCTCTTCAAAAAGCATCCGAATTAGGGCTTCCTGCTATTATCTTTTATGCTTGGGAACCCAGTCTATTAAAAGCACCAGATTATAGCAACAGACATTGGAATTTCATTTCTGAATCACTTGCAGAAATGAATAATCAATTAATTACTTTTAACTTAAGACTACTTCAAATTCATGCTGAGGTAATCGACATTTTGAAATTACTTAATGAGAAGTATGAGATTAAGTATTTATTGTCTCACGAAGAAACAGGTCTCAAAATTACTTATGATCGGGATTTACAGGTAAAAGAATATTGCAGCAATCTCAATATACACTGGCTTGAATTTCAACAATTTGGCTTGCAAAGGGGAAGGTCAAATAGGCAGGATTGGTCTAAATCATGGTATGGTTTTATGTCTGAGCCTATTATTCAAAACGACTACAATACACTGAAAACCACCGAGATAGGGGAAGATTTCCCTTCTTTTATTGTTAGTGACGCTCATGATCTCAGAATACATAGAGAGAAAGAAATAGCTCAAACTGGTGGAATCCAGAAAGCAAACCGGTATCTGAATTCTTTTCTGCAAGAGAGACATTGGACGTATAATAAAAATATTAGTAAACCTACGGAAGCGCGAAAATCCTGTAGCCGTTTATCACCTTATTTGGCTTATGGAAATATCAGTATGCGATTTGTATATCAATCCATGAGAAATGCTAAGGGAACGGGTAATAAAAGTGCATTAAATAATTTTGCCTCTCGTTTAAGGTGGCACTGCCATTTTATACAAAAATTTGAAATGGAAATGCGGTATGAAAGTGAAAATATAAACATAGGTTATGACAGCATTCGTCAAAATACAAATGATGTCTTGTATCAAGCTTGGGAAAAGGGAGAGACGGGTTTTCCATTAGTTGATGCCTGTATGAGATGTGTAACGGAAACAGGTTATTTGAATTTTAGAATGCGTGCCATGTTGGTTTCTTTTCTAGCCTATCATTTGTGGCAGCCCTGGAAACGGGGAGCCATTTATTTAGGAAGGCAATTTCTAGACTTTGAGCCCGGAATTCATTATCCTCAATTTCAGATGCAGTCTGGTGTGACAGGGATCAATACCATTAGAATGTACAATCCAGTGAAGCAATCAATAGAACATGATCCAAAGGGGAAATTCATCAAAGATTGGATTCCTGAGTTAAAAAATATTCCAGTTACATTTATTCATGAACCGTGGAAACTCAGTTTTATAGAACAAAATGATTTAAAATTTCAATTGGGAAAAGATTACCCCAGACCAATAATTGATTTGGAGGAGGCCGGGAAAAAAGCAAGAAAAGTGATTTGGGAAATGCGAAAGAAGCCACTTGTGAAGATGGAAGCTAGAAGAATTCTTGCGACTCATACAGTTGCAAATAGAAAACCATAAAATTCTAGCAATCCAAACTTGTCTTTTACTTCGTTTATTTACCTTTAGAATTTACAATTAAATTTAGTTTTTGAAAAGAGCAGCTAATAAGTTTTATAAGAATTTTAAAGACCGAGAATTTCGATTCATGCTTTATGCTGTCTGGCTTATTAGTATAGCTTTTTTTGTCTCACAGTTCCCTAAGCTGTCAGTAGCTTTTGAGTTCGAGAAGTTCTTTGCAGACGATAATCAAGATAAGGTTTTTTTTGAAAAGCATGTAGAAAAATTCGGATATGATAATGACTATTTGCTGGTTGCCTTTGAAAACCATCCATCTGTTTTCAATACTGAATTTTTGACCAAAGTTGAGGATTGGAAAAATCGGCTAGATACTATACATGGTTTGATTAGCACTCAATCTATTTTTGATTTAAAGCATCTGATTAAATCACCTTATGGCATTGCGGCAATTCCTTTAATTCATTCTCAAGATTCCGCAAGGCTCAAAAGTGATAGTGCCAGAGTCATGAGTCATTCTTTATATAGCAATTTTATTTCCAAAAATGCGGAATCATTGATCATTCAAATCAATCATCAACATTTTAAAAACCCTCAAAATGAATTAGTATTTTTTAATTCCTTAAAATCTAGCTTAGCTCAATCTCAAATCAAGGATTTCAGGTTAGTGGGTAAATTGGTAGCTCAGCAAAGCTTCATAGACCATATCAGATCGGATTTTAGTGTATTCTTGGGGTTAGGGATTGCAGTAACCATTTTATTGCTGTTACTGATTTATCGCTCATTCAACATTATGCTCTTACCACTCTTGATGAGTGTATCCTCTTTGATCTATTTGCTTGGATTTATGGCGATTTTTAGAATCGAACTCAGCATATTGAGTGTTTTAATTCCACCCATTATTCTTTTTGTCTCTACTTCTGATGCCATTCATTTAGTAAATGCTTATCGGCAAAATGAAGAAAGAGAATATCTCAACAGATTGAAAGGGTCCATTAAAAAAGTTTTCTCACCTACTTTATTGACTTCCATCACTACTGCTTTAGGTTTTTTTAGTTTGCTAATACTCCCCACTCAGCCAATTCAGGAATTGGGAGTCTTTGCCGGATTAGGGGTACTGATAGCATTTGGAGTAAATTTTTTATTCGGGCCACTTTTAATACGTAAAAATTATAAAAGTCAATCCATAAAACTGCCCTATAAACTATGGGCATTGAAGTTATCTAGAAATAGAAAAACTGTTCTAGCGGTTTACATTGCTCTTATAATAGTTAGTGTAATGGGTTTTTTGCAGCTGAAAACGGATGCTTATTTATTAAAGGACTTACCTAAAAATTCTCAGGTTAGAAATGACTTTCAATTTTTAGATAGCGCGTTTGGTGGATCAAAAGCATGGGAAATGGCCATTTTTCCAGCTAAAGAAAGCTCAAGCGTCATGAGCTACGTATTTTTGAAAGAGGCTTTAAAGATTGAACATTATTTAAAAGACTCTTTTGGAATAGAGAAAGTACTTTCGCCTTTATCGGTAGTGAAATATGCGAATCAAATATCTAAAGGAGGTGCAAGTCAGTCATTTCAGTTTCCTGAAAAGCAAGATTTTGAGGATCAAAAATCAATTCGCAATCTGCTTTTGAGAAATGGTGTTGCAAGTGGAGTAGTGGATTCGAGTAGGCAGTATTCTAGGTTTGCAGGCTTCATACCTGAATGGGGCTCTCATGATACACAAGAACGAAATCATGCATTGAAAGCTTTCATAGATCGAGAAATTGATGAAAGCATATTAGAGGCAAGAATTACAGGTACCACTTATTTGATTGACAAAAGTAATGAGAGTTTATCTTTGGAGCTTTTAAAGGGGCTCTTGCTTGCGGTTATTATGATCTCTATTGTGTTGGCTGTATATTTTAAATCATTTAAGATGATGCTCATAAGCCTAATTCCTAATTTTATCCCTTTGCTCTTCACTGCTGGAATCATGGGCTTTATGGGTGTTCCACTAAAATTAACCACTGCTATTATTTTTGTAGTGGCTTTTGGTATAGCAGTTGATGATACCATTCATTTTCTTGGAGCTTATAAGAAACAAAAAGCTAAAAGTCCAATTTGGAGAATCATCAAAACTTTTAAATCAGCTGGACTGGCTATTTTAATTACTTCGGTTTTAATAATAGGCGGATTTGTTCTTTTCACTTTATCTGCTTTTGCCACTACTTTTTATTTGGGCTTTTTTCTTTCCTTAGCTATGTTATTTGCTGTGCTGACGGATTTGATCTTGTTGCCAACACTATTAAAGGAATGATTAGCTTCACTGTGATTTGATGATAACAATTACATCAATAGTTGAATAATTGGAATTAATTTTTTAATTTCATAGCATAAAATCGGGCTCCGAAAAGTTTGTCATGGTTTTTAATCAAAATTAGATTTGTACTAGTAATTTTATCCTTAAACAGCAGCCAGTTGAAATATCTTAATCTCCTCGTTCCTTTATTCTTATTACTTTTCACCATTAATTCAATTCAAGCTCAGGGTTTAAAAGATGTAAAAATCTCAATATCTCAGAAAAATATTCCTGCTGTAGACTTGCTGAATAAATTAGAAAATCAATATGAGATAGAGTTCAGATACAAGTATGAGTGGTTAGAAGATATTGTATTAAATGTAGAAGCTCAGCAAGAACCAATCGAAGATTTCTTCAAAGAGTATTTCGGCAGTAAAGGGCTATCATTAATGTTCAAGGAACCGAACTACTTCATTCTACTCAAAGATAGTCCGAAACAAATTGAGATTAGTGCAGAATCTTCAGAGGATAGGTCTGAAGTAATTACCTTAGGTAATATTGACTCCGATGCTGAAGAAGCAACTTTGTATGGAACTGTAAAGTCTGCAGAAACAGGTGAAATACTTCCCGGAATCACCATTATATCTCTGGAAGAGAATAAAGGAACAGTTTCCAGTACGAATGGTAAATATAGTCTAGTGCTGCCAGTGGGCTTCCACACGGTAAAGTTTCAATCGCTAGAAACAGGGAATTTTGAAATATCGATTGTCTTAAATTCCTCTAGCAATTTAGATGTAAAATTGTATAAAGATTTTGTTCAATTGAACGAGGTTGTGGTAACAGCAAAAGCATTTGACGAAAATATTTCGGAGACTGTCACAGGAGTTGAGCGTATGACCTTGGAAGAAATAGAAAAGATGCCAGCTTTTCTGGGAGAAGCTGATGTAATCAAGAGTATTACTTCGCTTCCAGGTGTTAGTTTGACTGGTGAGGCTTCAGCTGGATTTAATGTAAGAGGAAGCGGGGTAGGGGCCAATTTGGTGTTATTAGATAATGGAACTCTTTATAATTCTTCTCATTTATTTGGTGTCTTTTCTGCTTTCAGTGCTGATAATATTGGGTCGATTGAAATATATAAAGGAGCTGTGCCTGCTCGTTTTGGAGGTAGAATTTCCTCAGTGCTCAACATGGAAATGAGAAGTGGAAGTAAACAAAAAGTAAAAGGAAATGGTGGAATTGGCGTAATCTCCTCTAGGTTTAATATTGAAACACCAATCATTAAAGATAAAAGTTCGATTTTGACAGGTTTTAGAGTAGCTTATCCCAATTATTTAATCAATGCGGTCGATAACTTTGATTTAAAAAGAAGTAGCACGTTTTTTGGTGATTGGAGTTTAAAATACGATCATTCTATAAATGAAAGTAATAAGATTCTAGTAACCGCCTACACTAGTCGCGATGAATTTACTGTGAGTAATGATGTGAGTTACGAGTATAATAATCTGGTTGGGAGCGTTCAATGGAATCAGAATTTAAATGAAAATTTAAGCTCCAAGTTAAATTATAATTACAGCCAATATAATTATACGCTAAATGAAGAGGTTGATGAACAACAATCTTTTGGGTTATATTCAGTAATCGAAAATAATAAACTGAACTACGAGTTTGAGTTTACTGGTTTTGAAAAGAATTTAATTGAGTTTGGCTTCAATAATGTTTTATATAATCTGCAACCTGGAAAGTTTAATCAAAATAATAATTCCTTATTAGTTGTCTCAGATTTAACGAATGAGTCAGCAATTGAGTCAGCCATTTATTTGAGCGATGAAGTTGAATTTACGGATAATATTTCCGCTTATGGAGGGTTAAGATATTCATATTACAGTGGCGGAAGAGATAGTTTGTCAGCAAATTTTGGTGGTTTTGAACCCAGATTATCTCTTAATTATAGGATAGATTCCAAAAGTTCTATAAAAGCAGGCTACAGTAAGATGAGGCAATATATTCATTTGATTTCCAATACAGCCTCAGTGACACCTGTAGATATATGGAAATTAAGTAATCAAGAAATTGCTCCTACTGTTTCAGATCAATATACCATAGGGTATTTTAGAAATTTTGACTACAATAATTTCGAAGCTTCAGCTGAGTTTTACTATAGAGATATTGAGAATCTTATTGACTATAAAAATGGTGCAAATCTGTTTGCAAACGATGAAATAGAAGAAGAGTTAGTACAGGGAAAGGGCGTTGCATACGGTGCTGAATTTTATCTTAAAAAGAATAGAGGAAGACTGACAGGTTGGGTGAGCTACACATATTCTAGATCATTAATCATAATAGATGGTGAATCAAGTAGTGAGACTATAAATAATGGAAATCCGTTTCCAACTAATTTTGATCAACCCCATAATATTACTTTTCTAGGCAATTTTGAATTGAGCAAGAGGTTCGATATATCTGCCAATTTTCAATATAATACAGGGCGACCCATAACCTATCCTGAGTCGACTTTTGATTTTAATGGAATAAGAATCGCTAATTATTCAGAACGAAACCAATATCGAATTCCTGATTACCATAGATTGGACTTGTCGTTTCATATGGCCTCATCTTTAAAAAAGAAAAAGAATATAGAAGCAGATTGGACATTAACCCTGTATAATGTTTATAGTAGAAGAAATGCATATTCAGTTTTCTTTAGAAGTTCAGAATCTTTGAGAGTGTTAAATTCTTATCGATTAGCTATTATTGGTCAAATTGTTCCGGCTCTTACATATAATTTTAAATTTTAAGATGAGCACTAATAATCCTATAGCTGTATTCTTAATTGTTTCTTTATTTGTGATCTCATGTATTGATCCGTTTGATGTTAAAGTGCCCTCATCTGAAATTGATGGTTCTCTGGTAGTTGATGCAGTATTACAGAGAGAGTCAGCAGTTCATGAAATTATCTTAAGTAGGCCCGCATCTATCAATCAGAATTCAGGCTACATAAGAGTTTCAGATGCAAAGGTTGAGATCCTTGATTCTCAAAATAATTGTTTTGTATTCAATGAGACCTCAAAGGGAAGGTACAGTGTTGACTCTGCTATTTTTAAACCGCAGTTTGGAATGAGCTATTCTTTAGTAATTAAACTGCCGAATGGAGAAATTTATGAGTCTGAAGAGGAAAATTTTGTAGAGGTGGATCCTATTGATTCAGTTTGGGTTAAACCAGAGAAGTTTTCATTTGTGGCGGGTAGTAATGTAATTGAAGGAGATATAGTTAATGTATACACTAATATTTTTACCACGGAGAAAACTATCTACGATCAGTATGAATATGAAGGTACATTTGGATTTGAATCTGTATATCAAGGTAGTGAAGCATGTGATGAATTTGGACCTATAGGACATTCTCCAAGAGAAGATCTAGTTTGTTTTCGAACTGAAACTGTAGATTTACCGCTAAATATTATTTCTGCGGAGAATTTGAAAAAGGATCAAAACGTAGCTCAAAATATACTCAGTATTTTCCCTGATCGAAGATTTTTTATCGGTTATAGTTTACTGATTAAGAAAAAAAGATTGTCAGAAAACTATTTTCAATATTTAGATGAAATCAAGACTCAAAATGAAGTGCAGGGGAGTTTATTTGACCCTCCACCTTCCCCTATAGTTGGTAATATCAGAAATGTGCAAAACCGAGATATAGAGGCATTAGGCTTTTTCGCTCTGCTTTCTGAAACAACTAAGAGGATATTTATATCTAAAGAAATACTCCGAGCAGAAATTAATCGATTCGACTTTACCAACTGTAGCGATAATTTTGATGAGTTTAATAGTCTGAACCCTGAGGCGATCGTTCTTGAGCAAAACGTAAGAAGACCTGATCCAACCTGTTGTGATTGCAGATTGGTACCAGGAGCAACGGATCAAATTCCTGAGTTTTTCCCGCCATTGGATTAGAATTATTCATAATTTTTAAAAAAATGAAAATACGATATAAGCATTACTTATTTTTTACCATGATTTGGATTCTACAAGTGTCTAATTCAGAATATATTTTTGCACAATCTTCTACTTTTTCATCACAGCGGGAAGAAAAGGTCTTTTTGCAACTTGATAAAAGCTATTATTTGAGTGGAACCAAATTAAGGTATAGTGTCTATGTTGTTGATGCGAAAACTCATAAACCATCAAATTCAGGTAGCCTGCTAGATGTGAAAATTTTCAATAGTAGCAGTGAAGAAATAATCTCTCAAAAGTTAGTGTTGAATAGGGGTACAGCCGAAGGTAGGTTAGAATTGAATAAATCAATCGCTTCAGGAAATTATCTCCTGCTAGCCTATACAAGTAATAGTGTGCATTCAAATTACAAATATGCATTTAAACAAAAAATTACAATTGTAAATCCTAGAGATGAAGGATCATTAGCTGATCAAAAAGAATTCGACTTGGAGTTTTACCCCGAAGGAGGACACATAATCGGAGGACATATTAATACTGTAGCATTTAAAGCTGATTACTTGAATGATGATTGGACTGGAATCGTAATTTCGAATGAGGGTGATACAGTGTCTATGATTGATCCTTATAAGTTGGGCTATGGCCAATTTTCTTTCTTTGCAAAGGAAACCTTAGCCTACAGTGTTAAAATCGAACATGAGAGAAGGGTAAGTACTTTTGAGCTGCCTACAGTCAGTAGCACTAAGCTAACAGGAAGAATTGTAAATATTGAATCCGATACTCTAGTGGTAGTTGCAAATATTGGTGACAATTATGCAGGAGATCAATTGAGTATGCTTGTATATAATAATGGTGAGGTTATTTTAGGAGCTAAACAGATTGTTAAAGCTAGGAGAATGATTTTTAATATTCCCAAAAGCTTAATGAAATCAGGATTAAATTCAATTCTTTTTTACGATGAAAACCAGGAAATTATATCTGAAAGGAATTATTATAAAAGAAATAATAATAAAGCCCCTAGAAAAGTAAAAATTGATGTCGATAAGATCAGTAAAAATAGTGAAGTATTCATGCCCATTGAAATTGAAAGCTTCAATTCGGAACCAATCGATATAGATGCTTCAATTAGTATTAAGAATTTGGATTATTTTGATCCATTGAAATTTAATGATATGAATCTCTATTTCGATATGTTTTCAGCTTTAAATATATTGGATCCAATAGGTATCATCAATCAAATAAATGAAGATCGCTCGTTTACTGATATTTATCTTAAAACAAAATCAACCGGTCTAAATCATATCAGACAATTAGGTAACCAAAGTGAAAACAGAGCAATATCTGATAGTAGAGATTACTTCATGATTTCAGGTCGTGTCACAGATAATATATCAGACCAACCTATTCAAGATTCAGTAATTTACTGTTCTGTCTTGGGTCAAATTCCTCAGTTTTATGCTAGTAGAACAGATAGCGATGGGAGGTTTGTGTTTCAGTTAAGATCTTTTTACGGAAAGTCTGACATTGTTTTGAAAGTGGCGAATGTTGATGAAAACCAAGATAATTTGTCGTATCAATTGGATAGAAATGAAGTGAATATTAATGATTTTGGGTTTAAAGATGACTTTATATTCAATTCTATTAAAACAGTACATTACCTACGGTATCATGAAGAGAACAAATTGATTTCAAGAGTTTATGATCCCGCCAGTTCCAATAGGCAGGAGATGAAGGATGAAATAAAAGTTACCGGTTTTTTTCCTAATTATTCGGATTCAAAAGATTTGATCGAATACGAATATTTAGAAGATTTCAGACAGATCTCTAGAGAATTACTACCAGGAGTTGCTATCAAAAGTGTTGGAAGTTCTGATAAGATTTTTTTGAGAGAGATAGATGATACAGGGAGGAATTCTTTCATTGGTAGATTTGAAAATGAGCCTTTACTATTAATAGATGGACTTCCAGTATTTGATCATACTAGAATCTTAAATTACAGTACGGCAAAAATCAAGATTCTTAGCCTAGTGAACAAAAAATACTTCATAAATGGCGTTTTTCATGATGGAATTCTAGAATTAAGTACCCTTGATTCTGATTATTATAAGAAAAATGGTACAAATCATCACTGGATGTCAATGCAAGGCTTTTACCAAAATACTGATAAAGTAAGTTTAAATTATACAGAGATTGATGGTAAAGATAAATTACCTGATTTTCGAGATGTATTGTATTGGAATGGTAGTTACAAAATAGCTTCAGATAAAAAGAATGGTATCAAATTTCATTCGTCTGATGATGAGGGGAACTTTTTGATTGAATTGCATGGTATTGATAGTTCAGGGAAAATATATCAAGGAAGCCGCACCATTACAATTGAAGACAATTGATATATTTATGGACGACTTATAATATGACAAGATACTATTTAATTTCAATAATTATTTTAGCATCGTTTTCATGTATTGATCCTTTCGCCATCGATTTAGAAGATGACAAGGCGGGTGGCCAGTTGGTGGTGGAAGGAATTCTAACAGCTGAGGACAAGCCCCAAATTGTGAGGCTTAGCCGATCGGCACCGGTTGAACAATTTAGCGGATATGAAAGCGTATCAGGAGCCACAGTTTCAATCAAGGATGATTTAGATAATTGCTTTCAACTAGATGAATCTCAACCGGGAGTCTATGTCACTAATCAGGATGAATTCTCACCTGTGTTTGACCGTTCTTATCAATTAGATATTGCCTTAGAAAATGGAGTGAAATATATTTCTGATTTTCAGAAACTAGAAGCTGTTGCTCCCATAGATAGACTTTGGGTAAGAGGTGAAACAGAATCATTCTTAGCGGGAAGTAACGTTGCCGAAACCGAGCTACTGAATGTGTATACAAATGTTAACGTTGGAGATGACGATGCCTTTCTGAGTTATGATTACGAAGGGGTCTATGAATTTAAAACATTATATCAGGGCGAAACCAGATGTTGGGATAGCATTCAAGCAGTCCCAATTGAGCTATTTCCCTTGGATAGTGCTCGTACTTGTTTCAAGAGTCAGGAGGTTGTGTTACCTTTAAATCTATACACGACTAGAAATTTGAAAATTGATAATAATACCAACCAGAAAATTCTATCTATTTCTCCGGGGAGGGAATTTTTTTTCGGATATAGTATGCTGGTCTGGAAATATAAATTAACAGAAGCCTATTTCAATTATTTAGATCAGATCAAAGAACAAAGCAGTTTTGGAGGCGATCTATTTGCTCCTCCACCTACCCCTGTGGTCGGTAATATACATGAGGAAGGAAATGACGGAAACAGAGCTCTGGGGTACTTTACTGTGTTAAGTTCGACTAGCAAGAGAATTTTCATAACTAATCAAGTGTTGAGTGAACCCATTCGGGATCCTTTTAACAGATTAAACTGTGTAGATAAGTTTCCACCAACTGATCCCCCACGTTTACCTCCAATCACTTGTTGCGATTGCTTATTGCTAGAAGGTGCAACTGATCAAAAACCAGATTTTTGGCCTTTATGAGAAGAGCATATTGTCAAAACAGTGGATAATGCTTTTAATCTATCTATTTGTCTCTTTAATACGATTTATTGCAAATTTTACTTCTTGTCTTTACTATCCAGAATGATCGTCACAGGACCATCATTCACTAAACTTATTTTCATATCAGCGCCAAATTCACCGCTCTGAATATTGGTTGAAATCAAAATATCTAAAGAATTTAGCATTTTCTCATAAAGTGGAATAGCAATATCTGGCTTAGCAGCTTTTATATAGGAAGGTCGGTTTCCTTTCTTAGTGCTAGCATGCAGCGTAAACTGACTGATCAAGAGTATTTCTCCTTCAATATCTAATAGACTATTGTTCATAACGCCAGATTCATCATTGAAAATACGCATATTTACTATTTTACGTGAGAGCCAATCAATATCTTCCTCATTATCAGATTCCTCTATTCCTAGTAGAATCATTAAACCATTCTGGATTTCTCCGCTGACTGCATTTTCTATTTTTACAGAAGCTTCTGAAACTCTTTGTATTACGGCTATCATTTACCTATTTTTTCTATCTCATCAGAAGGAATCACCTTAAATCTTTCGATGGCATTTTTGGCAGACTGGAGCATGGCATTTGCTATTGTTTTGGCATGAACAGCAGCATATTTTTTAAAAGGACCCGAGAATATGAAATCAAATTTATCTGCAAACCATAAAGCAGCTTTTTCAGCGGCTCGTTTTTCGGAACGTTCTCCCGCTATAAAAGAAGGGCGATATACATAAGCACTTTCTAGTTTCATTGCATTAATTGCATCTTCCATTTCGCCTTTGACCTTATTGTAAAAAATCATGGAACTTGAATCAGCACCCATGGCTGATATGACATGGTAAGAATCTGCATTACTTTCTCTTGCAATTGCTGCTAAGCTAATAGGGTATTCAAAATCTACTTTCTTAAAAGCTGCTTTGCTGCCTGCTTTTTTAATGGTTGTCCCTAAACAACAGAAGTAATCATCAGCTTTTAAAGTAGAACTTTTATCTTCGAGGTAATTAAAATCTTCAATTATGATTTCTGTTAACTTGCCATCATTTCCACCTAAGCTTCTTCTGCTTAACACCTTTACTTCGGAATAATTTTCGTCTTCTAAAAGTAAATCCAATAAGTGCCCTCCAACAAGCCCGGTTGCTCCTGCAATTAGTGCTATTTTACCCATGGGTGATCTCGTTTAATAAGTTCGTAAATTCTTCAGAAATCCTTTTATTTTTATCGACAGCGTACCACTTATGAATACTTTCAATAAATTTAGGTTGATCAAGGTTAGGTTTTTCTTTGGCTTCCATCACCATTTTTTGAACTGGTTCTGGCCTTGGTCCCCAAGTAGCTAAATCATTGAAATTTTCATCCATCATAATCAGAATTGGGATAGATTTAGCACCATTGGTAAGGTAATGATTCATTATTTCTAGATTTTCATCCCTCATAATAAATCTCAAATCTATATTCGAATTTTCATCCGCTAATTTTGCTATAAATGGAATATTTTGTGCTGCATCTCCACACCAAGCTTCTGTAATCACTAGCCAATTCATTTTTGGCAGGTCTTTGATCTGCTGTGATAGATCTTCATCTACTTTGATTTTTTTATCCCATCTATCCATTCGTCTGTCATTCATTGAAGTGTAGTTAATCATAGCTTCTGAATCGTTAGAACCTGTAGTTTTTTTATCTACTAAAAGGGATTTTATTAAATTTCTATAGGAGGGGTAGTTTATTGCGTTAGCGAAGACTGTTGCCTTTAAATTTGATGTAGATTCAATCATATATTTCCTTTTCTTCTTGCTTACTCTCCCAAGCCTGAAATTGTTGCAATTCTTGACCTAAATGATTGTAGAGCCATAAGATTAATGAGGCATCATCTAGATAGCCTGAAAGAGGTATGAAATCAGGAATAATGTCAGTCGGAGTAATGAAATAGATTAACACGCCAACCGTATAAAGCATGCTTTTAAGAGATATTTCCTTGTATTTGCCTTTAGTGTATGCTTTTACCAATCTAATTAAAGTGAAGATTTTTTGCTTTAGCTGAGCAATTTTTTCAGATGCCTTGGCTCGGCTAGTCAGCGTTGCCTTGGCTTCTGTTACTAAGCTTTTGCTAAGTCTTTTGTCAGCTAGTATATGTGAGGCTCGCTTTAATGCGTTTTTATAATTCAATCTTTTACCCATCTTCTGAATCTCTCAATTTTCTGTTTTTTTGCAAAGGCATCCATATATAAGCAAATAATGTATACAATGTGAAGGCACCTATCAAAATTAAGTATAAATCATGCAAAAGGTCTTTGTAAATAAATAACGCCCATGCAACTACTAAGCTGATGACACCAACCCATAACCTTATATTATTAGCTTTTATTTGACTACTTTTATGCGGATTATTCATAATACTTTTGAATTTTTTAACGTTCGGTAAATTTACAATATTTGAAACGATTTTGCTTTTTCATATGAAAAAACTCAACTTCATTTACATACTTTTATTTTTAACAAGTCTTGTTGGACAAGCTCAAATTGAAGATCCTAAAATTCGTGATACCCCAAGCCAGATTAAAACCAAAATAGTAGTCTATACAAAAACGGGAGAAATTTATAAAGGATTTTTTATTAGTCAAGATAAAGATTTTCTTGAAATTGAGACCACTACAGTAGGCACAGTTAGAATTCCTACGCAAAGGATTAAAAAAATTGAATCGCTTAGTGTTGATGAGGAAATTGAAATGGATGAAGATGAGCGGTTACAACAAATAAATCCTGTTAGGTACATGCTGGGTACTAGTGCTTTTAATTATGAAAAAGGAGGGAATTACCTTCGTAATAATCCAATGACTTATCATAGAGGAGTGACTGATAATTTTTCTATTGGCGTTGGAACAAGTCTTTGGGCCTTAGTTTTGAGAGTGCCTGTCATCTATGTGAATCCCCAATTTACCAAAAAGCTAGGTAAACATGTGCAATACAAGATTGGACTGGATGCATTTGCTGGTTTTTCTTTAGAATCATCTGAAGGTGCAGGGGCAGCAGTGCTAAATACTGGAATAACAATAGGAGAACCAGATCTAAATTTAACGGGCACTGTCTATTATGGCGCTATTAGTGAGGTTCAACAATTATATCCCTTTTACTCTTTAGCTGGAATGGCCAGAATATCGAAGAAATTAATGCTGCTATCTGAAGGTTTTTATGTCCCTACTGAATTTGAGGATAATATAAGTTTTCTTTTTTATGGCGGCAGGTATTTAACAGATACTGCTAGCTATGATTTAGGTTTTTTCTATAATCAGGAAATTACAGATTTCATACCGTTTGGTATTCCTTTTATTGCCATAACTATTAAATTGTAATTGATACTGTTAGCTTTTAAATTTATATCTTTAGTATTTAGAAAAATTATAATTATGAAGAAATTATTAGCTCTTTCTCTGTTTTTGATGCCATTTGGCGTTTTCGCCCAAAGCCCTACTAAAACTATCAATCAATTTATGGATAACTGGCATAAAGCAGCAGCTACTGCCGATGAGGAAAAGTTTTTCGGAAGCATGACCGAAAATGGGGTTTATTTAGGTACTGATAAAACTGAAAAGTGGACCAGAGATGAAATGGCTAAGTGGGCAGATGAGCATTTTCAAAAAGAATCAGCTTGGTCTTTTAAAGCTATTTCTAGAGATGTGTATTTTTCAGAAGACGGAAAAACAGCATGGTTGAATGAAAAACTAGATACCTGGATGGGTGTCTGCAAAGGAACCGCTATTTTGGTTTTAAAGGATAATAGCTGGAAAATAGCACTCTACGATTTGTCAGTCACAATTGATAATGAGAAAATAGATGCTTTTCTGGAGTTAACCGATAATGATTAGTTTATATAGTACTGTTAGAACCTAAATTTGTAAGCAATAAATCAGAATTCTTGTTGAATCTCATTTTTTAAGAAACTAAGTCCATATTCTATACTGTCAATCTTTTTTTCCAAGGATTCTTCATAAATCCTTTTAACCAATTCTATGCTTTTAGCTTCAGGATCTAATTCTTTTGCAGATTGATTGACCACCATAATCAACTCCTCTTTTGCATTCTTAATGATTTTCCATGATTCATCGCTCATGTAGACTTGCTGAGATAAATTATGATTAAACTCTTCTCTTATTTCATTTAAAAGTAAATACTGAAGTTCGGCTACATTCATTTCGTTTTTCTGGACCCGCTTTATAATTTGATCTGGAGAGATTCTTTCCAGGAAAAGAGTCATTCTTTCATAGGCTTGGAGTCTTATGGGAAGCACTATTTCTTTATTTTTAGCTTTAATCTCAATGATTTTAGCTTCATTTTGTTTCTGTAACATCGTTTTTACAGTCAGAAACATAGCATACAGTACAATTCCTGCAGGAATGATGATTTTTAATAAGTCCCAAATCGGCTCCATATAGTTAATTTTCTCTGATGATGTTCAAATTTAGTTAATTTCGCAGCAAATAAAAGCAAGAGGGTGAAGCAAACTTTTGTTTTGAGTCATTCGTTCCTGTAAAAAAATTACAATTTATGATTCCAGTTAAAATTTCAGAAGAAGCTATTAAAGAAGTAAAAAACATCATGCAGAATAAGAATATCCCCAAAGGTTATGGGCTTCGAGTTGGAGTGCGTGGGGGTGGAGGCTGTAGCGCTGCTGGAATGAATTATATGTTAGGCTTTGATAAACCAAAGGAATCAGATAAAATTTTTGAGATAGAGAATATACCCGTTTACATTGATAAAAGCCATGTGATGTACATCATTGGGATGGAAGTGCGATTTCATGAAGGAAATGATGCTAGGGGCTTTGTTTTTGTTAATCCAGAGACTGAAGAAGAGCTGAAATAAGAAGTGCTGAAAAAAGAGCTTGGTGTATAAGATAATATACAGATGTTTTTAATTTAATTAAAATTCAGACGCTTTGCATAATTATTTATATTTTTTATATCACTTATTTGTAATTTTTATGATATTTTTCGATTAACTCACCTTTATTGCCTATTAATGTTTTGCTTAAGTTAAATCTTTATTAAGTTTGAGAAGAGTAAATAAATTTTTAACCTAAATAAACAGAAATGAAGAAGATTCTACTAACATGTTTCATGTTGGTGTTCGTGCTACACGCATGGGCACAGGATCGCACCGTAAGCGGAACTGTCACTGATGCAGCGACAGGAGAAACCTTACCGGGTGTGAATGTATTATTAAAAGGTACTTCTACGGGTATGACTACAGATTTAGACGGAAACTACAAGATTTCTGTTCCCTCTGATGGTGGTACGCTAGTTTTTACTTTTATTGGAATGTCTAACGAAGAAGTTGAGATTGGCTCAAGATCAGTGATAGATGTGCAGATGGAAGCTGATGTTCGGCAATTATCTGAGGTGGTAGTGACTGCTTTAGGTATTGAAAGAGAACAAAAGTCTTTGGGATATTCTGTTCAAGAAGTAGATGGAGATGAAATTATCAAAGCAGGTGAAACCAATATTGTAAACTCTTTGCAGGGTAAGATAGCAGGGGTTCAAATAGGAGGTAATTCTGGTGCTTTAGGTGGTTCATCTAGAATCCTAATTAGAGGTGCTAATTCAATTGCAGGTAATAATCAACCACTTTTCGTGGTAGATGGTACTCCAATTGATAACTCTAATTTTAATACTACTGGCCAATCAAGAGGTTCCAGTGGATATGATTATGGTAATGCTGCTCAAGATATTAATCCTGAAGATATAGCAAGTATGTCTGTATTGAAAGGTGCAAGTGCTGCAGCATTGTACGGTAATAGAGCATCTAATGGTGTAATTATTATTACAACTAAAAAAGGTAAGAAAGGAAAAGGAATTGGCGTTGATGTTAATTCGGGTATTACTTTCGCTAATCCTTTAGTTCTGCCAGAATATCAAAATTCATATGGTGGTGGTTTTGGACCATTCGGTACAAATGGAGACGGCCAAGAAATTGTAAGTTTCGCAGTTGATCAAAGTTGGGGACCTAGATTAGATGGTCGACCTGTTCGTCAATGGTATAGCTATTATGAAGATCATCCTAATTTTGGACAGGAGACTCCATGGGAAGCACACCCTGATAATATTAAAGACTTTTATCAAACTCAAGTGACATTAAACAATAATGTTTCGTTTTCTGGTGCAAATGATAATGGTTCATTTAGAATGTCTTTCACTAATTTAGATCAGAAAGGTCTGATGCCAAATAGTGAACTGCAACGAAATACTGTCAATTTCAGTGGCTCACAGTTTTTGACTGATAAATTAAGTGCAAATGCTAATGTAAATTATGTTCAATCAAGAGCCTTAGGAAGACCGCAACAGGGATATGGTGATTTGATAGTTCAATTTAACCACTTTGGTCAAAGGCAACTTGATGATAATGAATTGAGAAATTACAAAGTTGAAGCAACTGGCGCCCAAAGATCTTGGAATAGAATAAGTGAAAGTACTGCTTTCCCATTGTATGCTGATAATCCTTACTGGATAAGAAATGAAAACTTCCAAAATGATGGGAGAGACAGAATATTTGGTAATATAGGTTTAAATTATGATTTCACTGAAAATTTATCATTATCAGGTAGAGTGCTAACTGATTTTTACACTGACCGAAGGGAAGGAAGAATTGCAGAAGGATCTGTAGGACAATCTTTTTACAGTGAAGATGTTCGTCAGGTTTCTGAAACTAATATGGATATGATGTTAAAATATGACGGTGAAATAAACGATCAAATTTCTCTATCTACATTCATTGGAGGTAATATTAGAATGGATAAATATAATAGAAACTATGGCCAAACTCAAGGTGGATTAAGTGTTCCAGGTTTCTATAATTTAGAAAATTCTATTGATAGAAATGTGCTTTCAGATTTCACATCAGAAAGACAAATCAACAGTTGGTTCGCTTCATTGACTATGGGATATGAAGATTTGGTATTTGTAGATGCTACTTTAAGAAATGATGTTTCGTCTACTTTACCAGATGGAGATAATTCATATTTCTATCCATCTGTTAGTGGTACATTTATCTTCTCAGAGCTAGATGCCTTAAATGGTGGTGATATTTTCACATTTGGTAAGTTGAGAGGTAGTGTTGCACAAGTAGGTAATGATACTGATCCTTACAGAATTTCAACAGTATATGCTCCAGGGCAAAACTTTGGTGTTAATCCTGCATATTCTTTGCCGGGTACTTTAAACAATCCGAATTTGAGACCAGAGCAAACAAACAGTTATGAAATTGGTACTGAATTGAGATTTTTGAATGATAGATTAACGTTTGATGCGACTTACTACAAGAATGTATCAACTGATCAGATATTCGAAGTAGATGTTTCTGCAGCTTCTGGTTACAATGCACAGATTATTAACGCTGGTAGAATGGTAAACCAAGGTGCTGAGATCAGCATTTCTGGGGCAGTTGTTCAAAGCAATGACTTTCAATGGAATATCTTGGTAAACTGGGCTAAGAATGATAACAGAGTTGAAGAGTTGGCTGAAGGGATCGATAATTATCGTCTAGCTAACGAACTATTTGGTGTTGTAAGCTTAGATGCTAGAGTTGGTCAACGTTACGGAACAATTTATGGTAATGATTTTCTTACAGACGATAATGGTAATAAGGTAATTGGCTCTAATGGAAATTATTTAGCTACAAGTAGTCCGGTTCCATTAGGTTCAGTATTAGCCGATTTTACTGGTGGTGTAAGAAATAGCTTTTCTTATAAAGGGTTGAATTTGAGTTTTTTAGTTGACTTCCAACAAGGAGGAGCACTACATTCTGTAACCAATCTATTTGCAAAATATTCTGGAATGACTCAAGAAACAGTAGAGGGAAATATCAGACAGGTTGGTTTAATTGCTGATGGTGTTACTGAAGGTGGAGAAGAAAATACCACAGTTATTGACCCTATTTCATTTTTCCAAGGTCATTTTGGTTTAGGTGGCGCTCATGTTTATGATGCGAGTTTTGTGAAATTGAGAGAAGTAGTGTTAAGTTACTCATTACCAAACAGCATTATTGGAAATACTCCATTCACAAAGATCAATCTTGCTTTAGAAGGAAGAAACTTAGCTATTCTGTCTAAAAATATTCCTCACATTGATCCTGAAAACGTTACGAATTCAGGTAATATTCAAGGACTTGAAGGTGGTGCTTTGCCAAGTTTAAGATCATATGGATTTAAAGTAAGTTTAGGATTTTAAAATTGAAAAAACTTAAATATGAAAAATTTACATAAATTATATTTCTTGTTGATCGCTGTAATAATCTTCGCAAGTTCATGCGAAGATATCACAGAGATTAATGAAGATCCCAACAGACCTACAGAGGTTCCTGTTGAGTACTTATTGACTTCAGCTGAACGTCAATTAGGTAATAGATTATACGGTGGCTTCGATAACGTAGCTTTTGGTATGACAGTATCGCAATATTGGGCACAGAATGAGTATTCTGATGAAACCAGATATCAATTTAGGGCCAATACCAATAATACATTCTGGTCAGATTTTTATACTGCAATCAATGATTTGCAAGAAATTAAGACGATAAACAGAACAATTGATAAAGGTCAGCAGGGTGTTAATCAAGATGCCGTAGCCACAATACTACAATCTTGGGCTTATCATTCTATGGTTGATATTTATGGAGATATTCCTTTTGAAGAAGCATTGCAAGGTACAGATATACCTTCCCCTGCTTATTCTGATCAGCAGGAAATTTATACTGCTTTAATTGATTCTATTTCAAGTGCCGTGGCTGCCATTGACCCAAGTGCTCCTGGATTTCCTGGAGGGGATGTAATATTCGGTGGTGATCTATCGAAATGGCAGAAGTTTGGTAATTCTTTGTTGTTGAGAATTGGAATTAGAATCTCAGAAGTTAATCCTGGATTAGCAGAAACAACAATTACTGGTGCTGCTTCAGGCGCTATTGCAAGTAATGCTGATAACGCTTCTATTCAATATATTACAGCACAGCCAAACGTTAATCCATTGTTTGTTTCTTATGTAGTGAATGGACGACAAGATTATTGTGCAACTGAGAACTTTGTTGGTTTGTTAACTGGTCTTAGCGATCCTAGAATTGGTGAGTATTTCACTCCCGCTGCTTCTACAGGAACTTTTGAAGGACTTCCATACGGGGTTACTAGTGCTGTAGCTGCCGGAATCAGCAGAGATGCCGTTTCGCAACTTAATCCTCAAGTTTATGCTGCAGACTTCCCTGGAATCTTAATGGATTACATGGAGACTTCGTTTATCTTAGCAGAAGCAGCAGCTAACGGCTGGGCAGTTGGGGGAACAGCGGAAACGTACTATGCTCAAGCTATTACTGCAAGTATGAATTTTTGGGGGATCACTGAAGCAGCAGATATTGCAGCTTATATAGCAGCAAATCCTTATTCAGAGGAGAACTTAAAAGTTCAAAAGTATATTGCAATGTATTATCAAGGATGGCAATCATGGGCTGAGATCAGAAGAATGAATTTGGAATCAGTTGATGCAGCTAATTTGGTAGATATTACAGATATTGAAGTGTTCGTTGATGTAACAAGTGTTTTGAAGCGAAGAATTTATCCGCAAAATGAGCAAACTCTAAACGGAGCTAATTATTCTGCTGCTTCAAGCAATATTGGTTCAGATGCATACAGTACAAACTTATTTTGGGATATAGATTAATTCTAAAAACATGAAAAATTTAAAATATAATATTTTTGCGATCCTTCTAATTGCGACATTAGGTTTAATGTCTTGTGAAAATGAGGAAGAGAGTTTTAGTTTCACTCCAGGTACGGATTTAATTATTGAAACTAGTTCGGGTCTAGAGTTTGTAGGAGAAACAGGTGTTTATTATGTTGCCGGTCATACTATAGATGAGACTTACACATGGAGTGCCTCTGGTGCTGGTTCTTCAGCAACGCCCGTTCCTGATCGTTATGGTGAATTCGTTGAAGTTACTGCAACTGAAACTGGTACTGTCACTTTAACTGTTGAAAATGATCAGGGATTAAGTGGTAGTATTCAAATAGATGTAGTTATTGAACCTGAAGAGGAGTAAAATCAATAATATTTCTTTAATTAAGTTGAAAGGTTGTCTTGTATTAGGCAACCTTTCTTATTTTCCTCTCGATGAAGTATATCGACAAAAAAATATGGTTTAGTAGGAAACTTCTTTTAATCTGGGTTTACAAAAGGAATATCTACAGTTGTTATTTTTCACGAATTTATTCATGATTTTTCAGGAATCTTTCAGATTTCATTAGAATCAATTTGAAGGCATTGGGTAATGTTTTTTCCTGCCATGGGTGCGCAGCCCCAAAAACATGATTCTCTTTTTCATAAATCACTAGTTCCGTATCAGGCTTCCATTCTTTTATTTGATGAGCCATTGCTACGGGTAGGGTTTCATCTTCTGTTCCATGAAAGGCAAGCAAAGGCTGCTTCATTTCCTTTATTGCTTTTGGAATTGATAAGCGATCAGGATGGTTGAGTACATCATCATACAATTGGACATAAAGAGGCATTAATTGATTAGTTCTTTTATTTTCGATGTATTGCACTCCCTTTTCTCTCCACTCTTGTAAGAAACTCTCAGGCCATCTTTTAGTCAAATCACTAATAGCTGCTAAAGTGATCACTTTATGTATTCTTACTTCTTCTCTAGCTTTTAGGAGTACCAATCCACCCCCTCTACTGTGCCCCATTAAATTTATACTATTTAAGTTAACTTCGTCCTTAGGAATTTGGCAGGATGCTGAGAATAGATAATCAATTGTGTCTTTTACATCATCTAATTCTTTAGTGAAGTTATTGTTTCCGAAGGCTTCTAAATCAGCGAAATCATTTAATTGCTCGGGAGTAGTGCCGTTATGACTTAGATTTATTTTCACAAAAACAAAACCATTCTGTGCAAAACCATCGGCAAGCAAATTAAAAACTCCCCAGTCTTTAAATCCTTTAAAACCATGAACAAAAAGGATCAACGGTTTCTTTTCTTTACTTGGAATATAGCGAAAATCAGCCGTAATTGGCTTGTTATGAACCGTACTTGTAATAATTATATTTTCTTGAATCATTTTGTTTGAATGCATTGCTTAGATATTCATTTGGTAGTAATATTGCATACTAATGAGCAGTAAAATTAAAGAAATACAAATACCAATAGCCAATGAAATGGCGGAATTTGAAATAAAGTTCCGTCAGTTTATGAAAAGCAAAGTTTATTTGCTTGATAAAATCATGGGCTATATTGTTAAAAGGAAAGGAAAGCAGATGCGTCCTATGTTTGTGTTTCTTTCAGCTGGTGTCCATGGACAGATAAATGAAGCTACGTATAGAGGGGCTGCTCTAATCGAATTGTTACATACTGCTACCTTGGTGCATGATGATGTTGTTGATGACGCAAATTACAGAAGAGGTTTTTTTTCCATAAATGCTTTGTGGAAGAATAAAATAGCCATCTTAGTGGGTGATTATTTATTATCACGAGGTTTACTGCTTTCAATAGATAATGAAGACTTTGATTTATTGAAAATAGTATCGGAGGCTGTCAGAGAGATGAGCGAAGGAGAATTGTTACAGATTGAAAAAGCGCGAAAGCTCAATATTACAGAAGATATTTACTACGATATTATAAAACAAAAAACCGCTTCGTTAATCGCCTCATGTTGTGCTGTAGGTAGTCGTTCAGTAATGAAAGATGATGATGTGAGTGAGAAAATGAAACTTTTTGGTGAAAAAGTGGGAATGGCATTCCAAATAAAAGATGATTTATTTGATTATGGCACACATGAAATAGGTAAACCATTGGGAATTGATATTAAGGAAAAGAAAATGACTTTACCATTGATTCATGCCCTAAATAATGCTGATAGTTCAGAGCAAAAGCATATAATAAAACTCATTAAAAATAAGAGCGACAAAAGTTCCACTGTCAAAACTGTAGTAGCATTTGTGAGAGAAAAGAATGGTATTGCCTACGCTGAAGAAGTGATGCATAATTACTTTGATGAAGCAATGACCATCTTGAAAGATTTTCCGCAGTCAGAATATCGACAGTCTTTAATGGATTTGGTAAAATACACTATTGAAAGAAAGAAGTAAATTAATTAATCTATTGTAAATCGCTGAATATGAGAGCTTGCAATAGGCTTAGCTGCAAAAAGAGCTTTAGTGGCAGGCCAAACTTTACCAAATGTTTCCGAATGTCGATATTGGTTTAAGTCATCTTCACTTTTCCACAAACTATAGGTACTGAAAATATGCGGTTGATTCTTGTCTTGCCAAAGCTCTAGGTGCAAGCAGCCAGGTTGATGGCGAATAGCCTCTTTATTCTCTTCAAATATTTTAATAAAGCTAGCAGTTTTATTTTCTTGAAAAGTCATTTTTACTATTCTAATGATCATAATATTAAAATATTAAGGCCGGAACTAGCCGGCCTTTTCCTAACTTCATTTTCTTTTAATTACTTTTTCAACGGCAGCAACAATATGCTCAGCATCTAAACCATACTTCTTCATCAACTGCTCTGGTTTTCCGCTTTCACCAAACTGATCATCAACGGCAACATATTCTTGAGGTGTAGGATTGTGTTGAGCTAAAACTTGGGCTACAGCATCCCCTAAGCCACCATTACGTTGATGCTCTTCAGCAGTCACTACACATCTTGTTTTAGAGATTGATTTCAGTATTGCAGCTTCATCTATTGGCTTAATAGTATGGATGTTAATTAACTCTACACTGATGCCTTTTTCTCTTAAAATAGCTTCAGCCTCGATTGCTTCCCACACTAAATGTCCTGTAGCGAATATGGTTACGTCAGAACCCTCTATCATATTGATGGCTTTACCAATTTCAAATTTTTGATTATCTGGAGTAAAAATCGGTACTTTTGGCCTTCCAAACCTTAAATATACTGGGCCTTGATAATCTGCAATTGCTAAAGTTGCTGCTTTAGTTTGGTTGTAATCACATGGGTTAATGACGGTCATGTTTGGTAGCATTCTCATCATACCAATATCTTCCAAAATCTGATGAGTAGCACCATCTTCTCCCAAGGTAACACCCGCATGAGATGCACATATTTTCACATTTTTTTCAGAATAAGCAATGGACTGGCGAATTTGATCATACACTCTTCCTGTTGAGAAATTAGCAAATGTTCCAGTAAACGGGATTTTTCCACCTATTGTCATTCCAGCCGCTAGGCCCATCATGTTGGCTTCAGCAATCCCCGTTTGAAAGAATCTATCTGGAAATTCTTTTTGAAAAGCTCCCATTTTTAATGAGCCAATTAAATCTGCACATAGTCCAACCACCTGCTCATTATTTCTACCAGCTTCTAGTAGCCCATCGCCAAATCCCGAGCGTGTATCCTTCTTTTCAGTAAAAGTAAATTTAGTTTCTGCCATTTTGCTCTAATTAGTATATTTTAAGATTTAAAGTCTGTCCCGACTGAATGTTGAATTCTTTAATTTGCGTGTATTTGCTTCCCATTGCTTGGTCTGAACGAAATACATATTTATATTTTCCTGGTTGAATTCCAAAACTTGATTTTCCTCCTTTAAGATCTAACTTCTTAATCCATGTTTGCCTCCCATTATCATCAATTGAGTACAAACTCCCTATTCCTCTGCTACTATAGCTGATATTAATTCTACCAGGAGCAGGTATCTCGATCGTTTGCGAACGTCCTTGTTTTACTTCAACTCCATCTATCTCGATTTTTGGTAAAGTAAGAATCTCTAAATCATATTTTCCGATTAAATACTTTTCTTCTGATCGGATTGTTTGTGTATTTATAATGGCTGATTCTGTAGCTTTTTTCACCAAAACGCGCACATCACTCTCGTATTCTGTGGTATTATCTTGATTGATTTGTAAGCTACCTTGAGGGGTTTTTATTTTAATGATGTTATGTGTTCCTCCTTTTAAGGAAACATTTCTTTTGACAACTGGGGGAAGTGTATTCACAACTACGTCATAACTTAAGACAGGATCAACTTCCACTGTATCTGGTTTCCCATTTCGGTCCCTGAAGTGGATAAAATCGAATTCTGAGATGCCTGTAAACGTATTGATAAAGCTCACGTTGACATCTTTCTCAACAGGCTTTCCTAATTGATCTAATAACTCAACACTTGCTGTGGTTTTGCTCAATGACTGGCTTAAAATACCATTCAAAACAGACTGAAAAGCGCTTATGTTTTTAGCATTGTAGTATTCGCCCATGCAGTCAAATTCGGAGGCGAACTTTTCTTCCATTCCCAGACCAATTACGAATGGTCTAAGGAAAATATCTTTTTTCTGTAGTTCTAATGATACTGCACATGGGTTACCATCGCAGGACTCTATACCATCAGTAATGATTATAATGATATTTCGATAACTATCATCTTTTGGGAAATCATTCGCAGATTGTTCTAATGAATAGGCTATGGGAGTAGTTCCTTTAGGATAAATATATTTTAAGCGATCTATGATGCGATCATTGTTTTTAGGTGCAAAGGGGATTTCTAGTTTTGTATCTTGACAATTGCGTTCTTTAGCAGGTGTTAGATGTCCATATGGTCTAAGTGCCAATTCTATTTTATTATTTACTCGAAGGGAATCAACCAGATTAGTCAGCACCCTTTTAGCGGCATCAATTCTTAATTCGTTGCCCCATGGAGCCAACATGCTTCCTGATGCATCAAACAAAAACAGAATTCTTGTTTTTTCAGGAATACTTTGCTCCACCCTTTGTGATTTTGCACTTTGCAAAACAAAGAGTATAAAAACTAACGATATGATTATTTTCTCTTTCATTTAGTCGATATAAGCGTGAAGAATTTTTCTTGACGCTTATAACTATTGCTTAGTAATCTCCTAATGTTTCTTCCAATTGAGATAATGCATTAGCTAATTCATCATCATTTGGAGCTACACCATGCCATTTGTGAGTTCCTTGCATGAAATCTACACCATAGCCCATTTCTGTTTTCATTAAATTTAAAACAGGTTTTCCTTTGCCTGTTAAGCTTTTAGCATGCTCTAAAGATTTAATAATCTCAGACATATTATTTCCATTACTTTCTATCACTTCCCAACCAAAAGCTTGCCATTTTGCTTTTAAATCCTTCAAATCCATCACTTCTGAAATAGGACCGTCAATTTGTTGGCCATTATAGTCGACTGTGGCGATGATATTATCAACTTTGTGATGAGCACCGTACATTGCAGCTTCCCAGATCTGACCTTCTTGTAATTCTCCATCTCCCATCAGCACATAAACCAAATTATCTTCATTATTTAGTTTCTTGGTTTGAGCAGCACCTAAAGCAGCTGATAATCCTTGTCCAAGGGAACCTGAAGCAATCCTAATCCCCGGAAGATGTTCTTCAGTTGTTGGATGGCCTTGTAATCTGCTATTAATTTTTCTAAAAGTGCTTAACTCTGAGACTTCGAAATAGCCGCTTCTTGCTAAAACGCTATACCATACGGGAGATATATGCCCATTTGATAAGAAAAATAGGTCCTCTTTTTTAGCATCCATATCGAATTCGATATTGTGCTTTAGGATGTGGAAGTATAATGCTACAAAAAAATCTGTGCAGCCTAAAGAGCCTCCAGGATGACCAGAATTAACCGCGTGGACCATCCTAACTATGTCTCTTCTTACTTGAGAAGCTATTTTTTCAAGCTCTTGAATGTTTGCCTGACTTGCCATTGATTATGAATTTAAAATTTGTGCTGTATGTTCTTTTGTCTTTACTTTTTGTACGATGTCTGCAATTGCACCTTTTTCATCAATAACAAAGGTAGTCCGTATCGTGCCCATATAAGTTTTTCCGTACATTTTTTTCTCACCCCAGGTGCCATATAAATTATGCACAGTATGGTCTTCGTCAGCGATAAGCTGAAAAGGTAAACTTTGTTTTTCAATGAATTTTTTATGTGATTTTTCTGAATCTTGGCTTACACCAAGCACAACATAGCCCTGCTTCTGAAGCTCTTCATAATTATCTCTTAAGTTACAGGCCTGTGCTGTACATCCTGGCGTATTATCTTTAGGGTAGAAGTAAAGAATTACTTTTTTACCTTTGAAATCGCTTAATTTGATTTCGTTGCCATCTTGATCTTTAGCCTTAAAATCTGGTGCTTTATCTCCAATATTTAATTCCATAGTTTTTACAATTTAGTAGTGTATTCAGTTTCATTTCCCGCATTATCGGTTACTATCAATACAAATTCTCCAGTTTTCGTGATTTTATGATCTGGCCAATCTATCCATATCAAATTATCTTTTGGTTCATACTTCAACAGTACCCATTCTCCGTTAAGTTTCCCCTCAAAAGATTTGATTCCGGATAATTCATCCTTTATGCTATAGCTGTATTTGCTGCTGCCTACTTTTACTAATGGAGAAATGCTGTCTGTCAGAATAGTATAATCGGCCAGATTCCTGGTTTGAAAAGTTATTTGACCATTATTCCACTCCCCACCTGTAAATGAGAAATTACCCGAATCATCTATTTCGTAAACATGGCTTTTACCTGCTTTATAGTGGTTTAACGAAGGGGATAATTCCACTTCTATTGAGCTCTTTAGTGGTGAGGTAACAGGTCCCAATGAAAATATTTCTAAAGAATCAGTGGTTTTAATTTCATAAGCTGTTTCTATATAAAGGGTATCAAATACAGAATAAGAGCTGAATTGAAAATTCATTTTCTGAGTAGATATTGTCTTGTTTTGGTTGGGAAGAACTTCATGAATTGCTCTAAGGTTTAAACCATTATCACAGTTCAATATCGATTCAGGTACTCCATTCTTTAAATTCCACAAATATACTGCTGTTGTATTTATGAAATAGTCCGGTTTGATTGATTCTATCTCTCCGCCTAGGTTTAGATTTAGTTCTTCGCTTTCATTTTCACAATTAGAATTTGCAAATACTTTCAAGATATTGCCATTAATAGTGTAATCGATTTCATCTATTTGAAAATCTAAAGACTCTTGTAAGAATTTTTCGGGTTCTTTTCCTTTAATAACTAAATCTAAGGTACTCTCATTTCCATAAGGATCGAACATATTGATTTTGACCTCATATATCCTATCATTTTCTATTGTAATTATTCCATTATGATTTTGGGTTTCATAAAATTTCAGTTGATTGCCATCGTCTATATATAATTTATGGTACCGAGGACCTGTCGTCATCTTTACATCATAAGGATAATGCATTAAAATATGTCGTTGCAAACCGAAACTCATCACATCAATGTTTTGCTTGAAATGTGGTTGTTTGTTGACTTGAACTTCAATGATGCTAATACCATTTTTATTCGCAGATCCATTTAATTTATCATGGCCCCAGAGTTCTAAACCAATTTTTCCGATTGCTTTGATGGTATCTGTGGCTCTATAATTAAATCCTATTCTATTAAGCTTAATATCGGCTCTATCATATTTAGAAAATACACGTGCATTATTATTCATTGGTCTAACCGCAAAGCCTTGTAGAATAGGAGGGATGTCATCTTTGACCTCTGCAAAGCCATAATGCAAAGGATTTAAAACTCGCTGTTGTGCATCTCTAATTTCAAAATGGAGATGAGGCCCAAGAGAACCTCCTGTATTTCCTGAAAGACCTATTACTTCTTGCGATTTGAATGCGAATTCGTAGGGTTGGGGAAATAATTCTATCTCAAATGTCTGCTGTTTATATTGTTCGGATTTAACGTACTTTTGAATCTCAGGAGAGAACTCATTCAAATGCGCATAAACTGATGTGTTTCCATCAGGATGTAACATATAAAGAGCATTTCCATAACCAGAGGTGGATACTTTGATTCTCGTAATATAGCCTCTTTTGGTAGCGTGTACAGGTTCTCCAATTTTGCCTCCCGTCTTTATATCAATGCCAGCGTGAAAATGCGAAGAACGTAATTCGCCCATAGTACCTGATAGGTAGTTGGTTTTGTTAGGACGAATTGGGAAAGTATAAGGGTCCGTATTTTGAGCTAACATCCCGATCGGGAAGCTGATTAAAAAAACGAATAGTATTATTTTATATTTATTTGACTTCAAAATCTAATAGTTTTTGATTTTCAATAAAACCTTCCAATTTATCACCAATAAGGACTGGTCCTACACCCTTTGGAGTACCTGTAAAAATTATGTCTCCTGTTTTTAAAGTAAAAAATTTAGATAGATAAGAAACTACATAATCTATAGGAAATAACATCAGGGATGAATTACCTTCTTGTTTTAAAGCTCCATTTACTTTAAGGGAGAAATTAATATTTTGAAGGTTTTCAAATTCATTCTTCTCGAGCCACCCTGAAATCGGGGCGGATCCATTAAATCCTTTTGCAATATCCCATGGTAACCCCTTTTCCTTTGCTTTGGATTGTAAATCTCTTGCAGTGAAATCAATCCCTAAACCAATTTTGTCATAATACTTGGAAGCATGCTCTTCTTTTACGAATTTGCCTTCTTTGCAAATTCTGATAATTAATTCAACTTCATGATGAATATCATTACTGTATGAAGGGTAGTAGAAAGGCTCATTATTTTTTAAAATTGCTGTATCTGGCTTAGTGAAAATCACAGGTTCTTCAGGACGCTCATTGTCAAGCTCTTTGATGTGGTCTCCGTAATTTCTACCAATTGCCAGTATCTTCATTTGATGAATTTTATGCAAAAATATGGTTTCTTTTAACTATAAAAATGAAACTTTCGTTAAATTATAAAAAGAATTATTACAGATGGTATTTAAAGAATTTAAAACTGGAAAATTATCATTTGAAGAACAAAAATAACTAGCTATGAGAAAGATTTTGACTTTTTTGACGGTAGTGTTAATCATGTTTGCTTGTAAAAAAGTGCCGATAACCGACCGAAATCAATTTAATTTAATTCCAAATAATCAGTTGAATGCTTCAAGTTTTTCATCTTATGATCAAGTGATGAAGGAGAGTAAATTATCCTCAAATAGTGGTCAAGCTCAAATGATAAGAACTGTTGGAGAGCGGATTAAAAATGCAGTAGAAGTGTATTTAAAAGAGAATAATTTGGAAAATGCCACAGAGGGGTTTAAGTGGGAATTTAATTTGATAGCAGAAAATATAGTAAATGCATGGTGTATGCCAGGTGGGAAAGTGGCTTTTTATGAAGGTATATTACCAATCTGTCAGGATGAGACAGGTATAGCAGTCGTAATGGGGCATGAGGTGGCTCATGCTGTTGCTAAGCATGGAGGCGAAAGAATGACACAAGCACTAGCCCAGCAAGCTGGAGGTATTACCTTAAGTGTTTTAATGAGAGAGCAACCAGAGAATGCACAAGCCTTGGCCATGGCAGCTTATTCTGGTGTCAGCACGGTAGGAGCAATCTTGCCATTTAGTAGATTACATGAGTCCGAAGCCGATGAACTTGGATTAACATTTATGGCTTTGGCAGGCTACAATCCTGAAGAAGCACCTAAGTTTTGGCAAAGAATGAAAGCGAAGTCAGGAAGTGCACCTCCTGAATTTTTGAGTACACACCCTGCGAGCAATACGAGAATTAAAGATTTAAACAAATTACTACCAGAGGCCAAAAAACTTTATTCAAAAAGCCAAAAAGCGACTAATAATCGAATACCTAACCTAAGTGAAATTTCAAATTCCACTTCTGAAAAGAGTGAGGGAAAGAAGGAAATCCAAATGAAGATCGGTAATTGATATTCTGTAATAGTTATTTGAATTGACACCAATGGCTCAAATTTGATTTGAGCCATTTAATTTTCTATAAAACAATTCACTAGTTTGGATTTACTAAGCGAATAGGATCAGTTTGGATAATGTTGCTGCGATTTCCCGCTCTATCCAAAATATACACCTCTAAAAACATAGGGTAATCTCTAAAAATAGCTTGAAACCCTACACTTTTCATTTCATAAGTCAAAGATCCATTTAACGGGCGGCTATAATCTTCAGTATTCAAAATTGGAAATCTCCCGTGGAAAGACTGATAAAATCCAGGTTCCGTTTCCCATTCAAACTGTACAAAGTCATTGCTTCCAGGCCGTTGATAATAAAAATCTACATAAATATTAAAATGCCGTTCATTAAAATCCACTAGTATAGTATCATTGACTAGTAGGGTATTGTTAATTATAATTGAATCTGAAGCTATATAATAGTCATAGAAATTGAATGGTGGTAATTCGGGAGAACTTCCAAAAAAAATCAATTCCCTTTCTTGGCTTAAGGGAATATTAAACAAATTGTAAGGCTGTTCAATTTCAGTGTTTCTTAGTCCTAAATCCCCATCTCCATCCTCAAAAGATAGTGTTACACTAATCACGTCTTGGTTTAAAGGTTGTCCGCTGGCTGAAGTATCTGTTATTTGACTGAATTGTATGTCTTCATATTCGATGGCTGGGCCATTTTCAAACTCCGGAGGTGTCGGACAGGCAGTAAACATTATTAAAGAGCTGATAATAATAATGGAATTCAATATGAGATACCGTGCCTTATTTTTAGCTTTGTAATACATAATTATTTTCCTAATGTCAGAAAGAGAACGCTTTTTTAAGCAATTTGATGCCCTAAATGATGAAAATTTTCAGGATTTTGCCTTAGCGCTGTTCCAGTACCAAAGTAAATACAATTTAGTTTATAAAAAATATATTGATGCTTTAAATATTAACCCTTATTCTATCAGCGATTTGAGGTCAATTCCTTTCCTCCCTATAGAATTTTTTAAACAGCATAGAATTGCTACTAGTTCCAGTAATATTGAAGAGTTCGATGCTGTTTTTGAAAGTAGTGGCACTGGTTCAGGTTTAATAAGTAAACATTATGTGCCGAGTGCTAAGCACTATTTAAGTAATGCCCGGCTTATTTTTGAAACCCAATATGGAGATCTTGAAGATTATATAATCCTAGCGGTGTTACCATCCTACTTGGAGCGTAAAGGGTCTTCTTTGGTAGCCATGGTAGATTATTTTATTAAGCTTACGCAGTCTTCTGATTCGGGTTTTTATTTAGATGATCTAAAGCAGTTGATAAATAAAGTTGAGAAGTTAAAGAAACAAAATACCGGAAAGAAAATCATTATCTGGGGAGTTAGTTTTGCTTTGTTGGATTTGGCAGAAAACTATAGCACTGACTTTGCAAATTGTATAGTGATGGAGACTGGGGGTATGAAGGGTAGGAGAAAGGAGATCACCAGAGAAGAACTACATGAGATTTTGTGTGAAGGACTAAATGTAGATACCATTCATTCTGAGTATGGTATGACAGAATTGTTATCACAAAGCTACAGCAAAGGAGATGGATTTTTTAAATCTCCTATTAGCATGAAAGTATTGATAAGGGAAGTAAACGACCCCTTCGATGTCAAATTCGCTCATAAGAGAAGCGGAGGATTAAATGTAATTGATTTAGCTAATATTGATAGTTGTGCATTTATTGAAACTCAAGATGTGGGAATGGTGCATGATAACGCTGATTTTCAGGTGCTGGGTCGATTTGATAACTCAGACATCAGAGGATGTAACCTACTTGTGTACTAATGCTCCAACAATTCTTTCGCACTTTGAATAGCTGAATCACTTGGGTTTTCTCCACCTATCATTTTTGCAATTTCCAAAGAACGTTCTTTTTCATCCAGTAATTTAATCTTACTAATGGATTTATCTGCAGAATTATCTTTATAAACAAAGTAGTGCTGATCTCCTTTGGCCGCTATTTGGGGTAAATGGCTGATGGTGATGACTTGGTGGTTCTCTGCCATTTTCTGCATCATATTTACCATTTTGATCGCTACTTCCCCAGAAATTCCTGTATCAATTTCATCAAAAATAATTGTAGGCATTGCAATCTTATCGGCCATAATATACTTAATGGCAAACATTAAACGTGAAAACTCACCACCTGAAGCTACGTTTTTTAAATTTTGAGGTGCAACGCCCTTATTAGCACTAAATAATATTCTGATATCATCTATTCCACTTTTATCATGCTCTTTTTCTTGATTATCAATTTTGACCACTGCATCTTCCATACCCAATCCGGCTAATAGAGAACGAAGTTCTTTTTCAAGATTTTGGAAATGTTCGATTCTTTGTTTGCTGATTTGCTGAGCTTCCTGATCCATTTGAGCATATGCTTCATCAACTGCTTTTTGTAGTTTCAATTCGCTCCCTTCTGCATCTTGAACCGCCAGTAGTTGTCCCTCCAAATCAGATTTTATTTTCATTAAGGCCTCAACGGAATCGACATGATGCTTTTGTTGTAGAGAATAGATCAAGCTCAGTCTTTCTTGGGTTTGCTGAAGTTCTTCTGGTTGGTGTTCAAATTCATTGGCAGTGATTTCCAATTCTTTACTTATATCCTGAATTTCTATGAAGCTGCTATTTAGTCTTTCAGAGAGTTCTTGAAAATCTTTACCATAAGATTGAATAGCTTTAAGGCTCTCCGTAGCTTGGTGTAAATTATGGATAGCTGCTAATTCTGGCCCATCCATTAATTGGTGGGCTTCTGATAATTTAAGTTTAATCAATTCACCATTTTCCAACAGCTCTAGCTTTTCTTCTAAATCTTCTTGTTCATTATTTTTTAGTTGTGCCTTATCTAATTCATCAAAAAGAAATTGATTAAAATCTTTTTCCTGTTGCATTTGATCAGCAGTGTCTTTAAAATGCTTTAAACTTTTTTTAGCTTTAGTATAAGTGGAAAACGAGGATTTGTATTTAGTAAGGGCTTCAATTGTGCCTGCGTAAGCATCAATAATTCTTAATTGGAAATCTTGATCTCCGATTAATAAAGTTTCATGTTGAGAATGAATATCCATTAGGTGGTTGCCCAAATTTTTGAGAACATCTAAGGTAACTGGGGTATCGTTAATGAAGGCCCTAGATTTACCACTGGTACTTATTTCTCTCCTGATTACGCATTCTGTGTCATAATCTAAATCTTCTCTTTCGAAAAAATGATTCAGATTATATTCACCAATGTCAAATAGTCCTTCTACTACACATTTGGTATCAGACGAGTAAAGTACTTTTGTGTCTGCTCTTTTACCTAACAATAAGCCTACCGCACCTAACATGATAGACTTTCCCGCTCCCGTTTCACCAGTAATTGTGTTAAGGTTAGAAGAGGGATTTATATTTAGTTCTTGAATTAAGGCGTAATTTTTAATCAAAAGCTTTTGAAGCATATTGGCACTAGGTTTTTATCGCAGGGCTAATTTACTTAAAAATTATGGATTGTAAATTCTTTCTGTTTCAGCATTCCATAAAATTTTACCAAATATTTCATTACTAATTGATGGTGAATTGGCTTCCTATTTAATCATGACTTCATATCGTTCAGAATTTGCAGGGGCAATTTCTCGCATTACCTCATAAGCCTTTCTTCGTAATGCTAAATCTCCTTCTGTGAAAATTTCTACTATTTCATCAGATTTTGATTGGATTAGAAGTGTGATAAATGGGGAGTTAGGATTAAGTTTATTCGCTTTTTGAATATTTTCTAATGATTCTAAGATGGATTTTCGCGCTTCTTGGGGATTCTTTTCCATTAGATCGAGGCCCTTTCTGTAATATAGATATAAGCTTTTGCGAACAGGTTCTAATTGTGAATTAAGAGCTGACTGAACTAAAGAGTACCTACTCTCAATATTCCCAAATTGTTCCCAGCCCGCTCCAAACCCTTGCTGATTAGCCGATCGTGCAATATTCAAGGCTTCATCATAATATTTTTGACCACCTAATTCTGAAAAAGAGTCGAAGTCCATTGCAAGCAAGAAATTTGCATAAAAGGCTAAAATACTAACTAAATTTTCGTTGAAGCTGTTTTGTGTATAAATTAATGGTTGAGATTCAGTATAATCGAAATTTAGATTACGATCAGCTATATTAATCATGATAGATTCATAATTACTATTGTAAACCGGCCTGACTGACTGCACTTGCATCTGCGCCTGAAATCGACCTGTTCTTGGAATTTCTGTAATATTGATGGCCATTATCCCCTTTAATCTTTCGTAAAGCTCAAGTTCTTCTTGCATCCATTTGGTTTCATTAATGAATTGGGTGAAAGCGTTTTCCATATTGGTAAATACACGCGTTTCAGAGGTATTGGCTGCAGTGGCATCCACTTTGATTCGAAAAAATAAATCTTGAGCAGTCGTTGAACTAAGAGAAAAAACAATAATAAAGACTGTTAGAACGATTTTATTCATTTTTCATTACTCAAATTATGTATTTGATTTAATATAATTTTGGCTATTTCTGACTTTGCTAATAATTCCGATTCTTGTATCAATCCTTGAAGTCCGTAGATTTTCACCTTGTTAGTATTATGTCCAAAAGCAGCATCTTTATCTCTCAGGCTATTGAGAACGACTAAATCAAAGTTTTTATTTTCTAATTTCTTTAAAGCATTAGCTTCTTCATTTTCAGTTTCTAATGCAAAGCCTATATTCAATTGATGTTTTTGTTTGTTTTTTCCTAAGGAATTAGCAATATCAACGGTTTTCTCCATTTCTATAGACATTCCATTGGCTTCCTTTTTGATTTTCTCAGTGGCCACTGATTTAGGTCTGTAATCTGCAACAGCTGCGGCAAATACAGCAATATGAGCATCTTTATAATGCTTTTCAGCCGCCTCGTACATTTCTTGTGCAGACTTAACTTTGATGAAATTCGTTAGACCTGAAGGAGAATTAAGAGCGGAAGGTCCTGATATAAGAGTAACTTGACCTCCTTCTTTGACAAATGAGTCAGCTAATGCATAGCCCATTTTTCCGGAAGAGTGGTTGCCAATAAATCGTACAGGATCGATAGCTTCCTGTGTTGGTCCTGCAGTTATAAGAATTTTTTTCCCCTTAAAGTTTTTTTTTAGCGCAAGGATGTTTTCAACTTCTCGAACTAAAATTTCAGGTTCTTGCATTCTACCCTGACCATCTAAGCCACTAGCTAATTCACCTGATGCTGCTTGTATGATGGTATTACCAAATGATTCTAGTTTCTGAAGGTTTTCAGTTGTAGTAGGATGTTGGTACATGTCCAAATCCATGGCAGGAGCAAAGGCAATCGGACACTTAGCTGAAAGATATGTCGCTAGCAGGAGATTATCGCAAATGCCATGCGCACATTTAGCTATAGTATTTGCTGATGCAGGAGCAATTAATAATAAATCAGCCCACAAACCTAATGCAACGTGGTTGTTCCATTCGCCTGCACTGTTTTTTACAAATTTGGAGAGAGCTGGCTTCTTACTTAAAGTACTTAACGTAAGTGGAGTTATAAATTCCTTGGCATCATCTGTCATAATAACCTGAACTTCTGCACCTGCTTTAAGCAACAAACGGGTAAGCATGGCAGTTTTGTAAGCTGCAATACTACCCGTTATTCCTAAAATTATCTTTTTACCTTGGAGCATTTCCAGGTTTATTTATCCTCTTCTTCTCTTTTTCTGTAATAGACTTTACCTTCCAAGAATTCTTCCATCGCCATAATGGTTGGCTTTGGCATTCTTTCGTAAAATTTAGAGATTTCAATTTGTTCTCTGTTTTCAAATATTTCTTCAAGATTATCAACAGTTGAAGCAAATTCAGCTAGCTTATTACTCAATTCTTCTTTCACATTGCTTGAAATTTGACGAGCTCTTTTTGAAGCTACCACTACTGTTTGGTAGATGTTATCAGTATCTTTAACCAATTCAGAGGTGTCTCTAGTTGTAATTGATGGATTTGCCATATTTATTTATGAATTTAATTTTCTAATTTGTTCTAAACAATCTTCGTAAATGTCTTGTGCTTTTTTTAGGTACTTACTGTTTTCGTAAGTCTCTATAAAAGTTTCGTAAAAGGAAATAGCCTCTAAATATCTTTCTTTCTTCACGGAGTAAATACTTACTTCTGCTAAATTATACATTGCTTCTATTTCTAAGTATTGAATTTCCTCGGTAAATGAAGAACCCGGGAAATCATCCTGAAAATTATCAAATTCTACCAATGATGCTTTAAGATATTCTCCGGTCATGAATTTTTTTAAGTCGTAGTATAATAAAGCTTTTTCATAAGCTTTTCGTTCCAATTTAGACCTTAACTGACCCAAAGCAGCATCTGCCTTTGGTACAAACTTCGAGTTAGGGTATAAATTAATGAAACCCTGTAGCGCTACAATTGCTTCTTTTGAACTTACTTGATCTAAGTTATATCTTGGAGAATCTTGGAATAAAGAATATCCAAACATAAATCTTGCTTCCTCTGCAAATTGACTTCTATTAAAAGTATCATAGAAAGTTTTGAAGTAGTGAGAAGCTAGTAGGTATTGTCCTTGATAGTAGTAAGTATAGCCGTAGTAAAAATTCGCAATTTCAGCTTTTTCAGAACCTTTAATAATCGGCAAAATCTGTTCAAGGAGAACATTTGCTCTATAGTATTCACCCTGCTCATAATAATTAATAGCAGCATCATACTTTTTCTCCCAGTCATCACTTTTCCGAAGCTTTCTGAAATCGCTACAAGCAGTGATTAGAACCGTGATTAATGTAATTAGTAGTAGATTTTTGTACGAATTTCGCATAAGGGTGCAAATATACATTTGTTTTGTGGAATGAGCAATTTTTATTGATAACGATACGCTCTGGAAAAGATTGGATAGGGCTTTATTTTTTCACTATGAGTTTCCTTGTTGCTAAGCCTTCATCTCTTATAGATAGTGTGTAAAAATAAACTCCAGGGTTTAGATCTTCGGTATTAATGCTCAGTTTGTTGTGGTCAGGACTCAATTCATAGGTGTTAACAATGCTCCCTAGCACGTTTTGAAGAGTAATTTTAGCATCTTCTTCATATGGCGATATAGTGTACTCCATCACTGCATTTTTCACTGCTGGATTTGGAAAAAAACTATTAACCGCTATATCGCCTTTTTCAAAAAAAACATCTTTAGAATTCCTTTCAGTGACTTTTAGAGCTATTTCTTTTTTAACCACATGGTCTACCTTTAAATCTATAAATTCTAAATAGGCAATGGAATTAAAATTCGATAAGCCTCCGTTGAGCATGATCTTAATATCATGAGAGACACTGTTTGCAGCAATACTGATTGTAATAGATTCGTTTTTGTTGCTACAAACACCTTGATAACACATTATGAAGGTGGAGCCCCCTTGAATCTCATCAATGTTTTGTTTAATACGGATTGATTTCTCAGTGTTGCTGAAATTCTGTATTTTAAAGGTTTTAGTTGTGGTTTTTTGGAAGCCTGTAACAATTTCACCATCTAAATCTTTCACCAATATATCTTGTGCCCACAAAGATGCGGAAAGAGCTATTGATAAAAATATGGTAAATATTATTTTCATTAGACTTTATTAATTTCATTAGTAAAAATAGGACTTAATTATTATAAAGTCTAATGGATTACAAAAAAATAAAATCTAAATGTAATAAAATATTACATGAAGCGTTTCACTGTGTTTTAGTTTTCGTCTTCTAACCTTGTTTCATCAGGTAAAACAGGCTGATTCTTTTCAGCCTTGGTAACTTTGATCGGAGCATATTTGCCTAAAACATCTATTAGTTGGGGTTTTTTCTCAATTTGCCACAGAAAATCTTTTAACCTTGTTTCGGGCTCTTCAATTTCATGTGGAGGTATAAACCGTCCTTCAGGATCTTTATAAAATGTGATATCATTCATTTCGCCATTCAAGAATTGAATCTTCATTGAACTACACAAAACTTTATTCATTCCAATTAAATCTAAGGTTTCTTCGTCTACTGCAAAATAAATACTTTCACCATTGCCCTCTACTAGAATTTTATCCATTTCATCATTTTTTAAATAGGCCGTCATATTTCTTCCTTTAATCTGATTGAAATTTTTTATCGTGTCCTGATTTATGGTAAATGCTTTATTTCGCATATTCAGCTTATCCATTTTACCATTTTTAATTTCCATGAAGATGGTGTCTGCAACGATTTGATTTCCTTCGCTCCAAATGATTGGGTTATGGTAAAAGAATATCATCGAATCTTGCATCATATAAGCCATGGAGTCTGATACACCCTGCATATCTGATTTATAAATTTTAACATTTTTGTAGGCTAATAATCTGCTAAGCGAATCATATTCGGAGTCTATAGAAATTAGGGTGTCGGCTGTTAGATAAAGCGTATCGTTATCGACCGCCTGCTTTAAGATAGGGTTCCCCCAAATTTTTGTGATACCTTGTTCCTTTTTGGTGGCGGCTTCGTCTCCCAAAATTATAATATCATTTTCTTCGGAGATTACCTTTACATTTCCTTTTGCTTTGGATTCTTGCGTTAAATCATCGAAATAAAGCTCATCTCCAAAAATTTCATATGATTCTGTAGTGATCTTACCCAGTGTATATTGCGCATTTTTTTTATCGGTGTAAAATTTACCTCCCTTTTTGGCATCAACAACTTCACCATTTTTCATAATAGTTTTTGTTGGTCCGAAAGTAGTGGCAATCTTGGTAGTTCTATGATAGAAAAGTGTATCAGTCAACAATTGATATTCTGGATTAGTCAAATCCACGTCTTTATAGAATTTGATTAGATCTTCTGCATTTACAACAAAGCCCTCTTCTGCAATTAGGGTTGTTTCGTCATCTACTAATTTTCCTCCATTGAAAAAATGACCATCTTCAGTGGACATGTAATAATCTAAATAATTTGTGGTCATGCGCATATCTCCATCGTCATAGACTACATCATTTCGTAATTCAGCCTTATTTTCATCTATGTAGTAATTTAATCGTTTCGAAGTGATATCAATTGTATCATTCTTTGTGATCACTACATCACCAAAAACGATCATAATCCCTTGCTTATCGTAGTATAATGCCGAATCACCCTTAATTCTAACATTCTCTTTTTTAATATCAAACCAGACGTTATCAACCAATCGGGTAAAGCTATCCTTTCCTTTATTAATTGTTTCTGAGTAACCTTCTGAGCCGTATTTTACGCCATTTTTCTGCGCAGAAGCACTGAAAGAAAAGATTAGAAAGAAACAAAGGATTAAAATTCGTTGGAAGTTCATACATTTACTTTTGATTGCTGTCATCAGCAAATTCTGTGCAAATCTAAGTAATTTCATAAAGAAAAATGTTAAGCACGTCATTTTTACAATTTATCAAATCAGAAAAACTCTTTCAAAAGAACGAACATTTACTTTTAGCTATTAGCGGTGGTCTTGATTCTGTGGTTTTAGCTCATTTATTAGTTGAGGAAAAATTTTCTTTTTCTTTAGCGCATATGAATTTTCAATTGAGAGGTGAAGATTCTAATCAAGATGAGCAATTTATTAGAAATTTAGCAGATAAATTAGAAGTTGAAGTTTTTGTAAAGAAAGTGCAAATAAACAAAGAGTTAGGATCTACTCAAGTTCAGGCCAGAGAACTACGTTATGATTGGTTTGATAAACTTCTTGAGGAATATTCATTTGATAAAATTTTGACAGCCCATCATGCCAATGATTTGTTGGAAACTGCATTGTTGAATATAAGTAGAGGAACTGGTATAAAGGGCATAAGAAGTATTTTGCCTTTACAAAATAGAATTGCCAGACCCTTGCTTTTTGCAGCAAAATTTGAACTTCAGGAGTTTGCTGAATCTAGATCAATAGAATGGCGAGAAGATCTTTCAAATTCTCATGATCATTACACGCGAAATAAGATTAGACATCACGTAATTCCTCCATTATTAGAGTTAAACCCTAACTTATTGGCTAGTTTTCAACAGACTGTTTTTCGTTTGAGAGCTACTGAAAAAGCATGGGAAGAAAAAATAGAAACTATAGCCAAGCGCTACCTTAGTTTTGAAGAGCAGCATGTTGTCATTGATTTATCGATATTAAATGAAGCTTACGTTTTGGCTTATCTGTCAGAACTATTGGCAGTTTATGGTTTTTCTTTACAGCAATTACAAGCATTTGATTTTGCTAGGGTAGGGGCTCAATTATTCAGTTCAAATTACGTCTTGACGATTGATAGGGATAAAATGTTAATCACTAAAACTATAGATCAAGAAAATTTTAATTTCTACCCAAGAAAAATTAGTTTGAATGAAAGCCCAATTATTACTCCTTATGGCACTTTAAAGATTGAACTGGTAAAAGAGGAAAAGATATCTTTTAAACGAGATCAAAAAATTGCGTTTATAGCTTTTGAAAGCTTGAAAGAACCACTTGAAATTGATCTGTGGGAGCAAGGTGATAAAATTCAACCCATAGGAATGAAGGGCAAGAAAAAAATTAGTGATATATTGATTGATCAAAAGGTGCCTTTGCCTCAGAAGAACAAGGCTATGGTTTTAAAATCTGGCGGAGAAATTGTCTGGGTTATAGGGTACAAATTCTCTGAATTATTCAAAGTTAAAGAAGAGACTACTAAAATATTACGAATCGAATATGAAAATTCTTAATCCATTTAGAAAGACATATGACCAGAAGCAAATGGTCCTTTTTAAGTTTTTGAAAGAAATTAAGTTGTTTGAGCAACTAAATTTTGAGCAGCTATCACATTTTGTACCTTTTATGCACATGAGGGTTTATAAAAAAGATGAAGTGGTCTTTTTTCGAGATGATCCCAGTCATGCATTATACTTGACGCAAAAAGGAGAAATTACCTTAACTATCGACATTCAAGATAGATTCGAAAGCTTGGGTGGTTTGTCAGAAAATAAGTCATTTGGAGATAATGCTCTAATTCCTGATGCCAGAAGAATTTACAATGCAATAGTTGCCTCAGAAAAAGCACAGATTTACGTAATACCACAAATTAATATTTTTGAAATATTTGATCATTATCCGAAAATAAAAGCGAAAGTGTTGGAGTCTTATACACAACAACAAAATGATTACGTAGCCCGATTGTTTTCTACTTATAAGACCAATTTCGGTTTTTTCGATTTAGGTCATGTGTACGGGAAAATGTGAAATATATTTAACTAAATTTTGCTAGTGAGGGAGTTGAAACACTTTGAGAATCCTCGTCAGAATAGCATTATTTTTTGTAGTTTTGTAAGCGAAAATAAGATTGTTTAACGTATAAAATAAATAAAATGAAAGTTACCGTAGTAGGAGCTGGTGCAGTGGGCGCAAGTTGTGCCGAATACATTGCCATCAAAAATTTTGCCGAGGAAGTTGTGCTAGTTGATATTAAAGAAGGTTTTGCCGAAGGTAAAGCAATGGATTTAATGCAATGTGCTTCTTTAAATGGATTTGATACTAAGATTACTGGTGTTACCAATGATTACAGCAAAACTGCTGATAGCGATGTAGCTGTTATCACTTCGGGTATTCCAAGAAAGCCTGGAATGACCAGAGAAGAATTAATTTCTACTAATGCTGGCATAGTGAAGCAAGTAGCTGAAAATCTTATTAAAAATTCGCCTGATGTGACTATTATAGTAGTTTCTAATCCAATGGATACAATGGCCTATTTAGCTCACAAAGCGACCAACTTGCCAAAGAATAAAATCATTGGAATGGGTGGTGCTTTAGATTCTGCTCGTTTCAAATATAGATTAGCTGAGGCTTTAGGATGTCCTGCATCTGATGTTGATGGAATGGTAATCGGTGGTCATAGCGATACGGGTATGATTCCTTTAACTAGAATAGCTACTAGAAATAGTGTGCCGGTTTCGGAATTTTTAGCTGCGGATAAATTGGAGAATGTAAAAGAAGAAACAAAAGTAGGTGGTGCGACTTTGACAAAATTATTAGGTACATCTGCTTGGTATGCTCCAGGTGCAGCTGTATCAGCCATGGTTCATGCCATTGCTAACGATTCACAAAAAATGTTCCCTTGCTCTTGTTTGCTTGAGGGGGAATATGGATTGAATGATATTTCTATTGGAGTTCCAGCTATAATAGGTAGAAATGGAATTGAAAGAATTGTAGAAATTAAGTTAGATGATGCTGAAAAGGCAAAATTGACGGAAAGTGCAGAAGCTGTTAGAAAAACTAACGGTTTATTGTAATAGTCTTGTGCAAGAAATTTTAAATTAAAGCATCTGTAAATTAGCAGATGCTTTTTTTATTTAAGTACGATTTTAAATGCTTCTTCAAAATGTTTTCGCCTTCACCTTTTAAGAAACGGAGGTTATTCTTTTTTTAGAAGAAAATTTCAATTGTAAAAGAAGTCTTTTTTAATGATTAAAACTAGATAATGCCCAAGGAGCAACAACCTAATAATCCTCTTCATGGTGTAACGCTTAAAGCGATTTTAGAGCATTTAGTAAATCTTTACGGTTGGGAAGAACTTGGAAGCAGGATCAAAATTAATAGCTTCAACTTCGACCCTTCTATAAAGTCAAGTTTGACTTTTTTAAGGAAAACTCCTTGGGCTAGGGAAAAGGTAGAGCGACTGTATATTAAAAGTTTGAAAGCTTAGTAGTCAATTCAGAAACTACTGATTTTCAAAAAGTAATACTTAACTGTTATTCCTTTCAAAGAGTAGCAGTAAACTAAACTACCTTGGATTTTATTATTTATCCAGTGCTTCAAGAAATTATAGATTTGAAGATTAATTTTATTTGAATTATTATGAATTTTAAAGGTTAATTATCATTTTTGAATACGAACCATTGTATTTAAAATAATGTCATTTTCTCCAAAACCTGCCCTGCTTGTCTTAATATTATTATTCTATTGTTTCAATCTAATCGCCCAAAATGCATGGATCAATGAATTCCATTATGACAATGATGGGGGAGATGTCGGGGAATTTATTGAAGTTGTTTTGCAGGATGCAGATTCTTATGATCTGAATTTATTTACTGTTCATCTTTATAATGGAAGTAACGGTGAATCTTATGGTGCACATTCATTAGATTCTTTTGACGAAGGGATTAGTGAAAATGGTTTTACAGTTTTTTATAAAAATATCCCGGGTATTCAAAATGGTGCCCCAGATGGGTTCTCATTAGATTATGACAACACTTTAATTCAATTCATCAGCTATGAAGGAAGCTTTACGGGTGCTGGAGGAGTTGCTGCCGGTATGCCTTCGGAAGATATAGGAGTAGAAGTACCCGCTTCAACTCCTATTGAAACATCATTACAACTGTCAGGAAACGGGATAATCACTTCAGATTTTTCTTGGCTAGAACCAAATGAAAAAACTCCAGGACATCTTAATAATGAGCAAAATTTAGGACCAACATGTATCCCACCGGCTCATCAAGCTGTTTTTTCTATTCCGACATTAGGAGATATTAGCGATGATAAAATTACACTGAACTGGACTAGGGGAAATGGTGATGCCGTTGTGGTAGTAGTAAAAGAAAATAGTCCTGTTAATGAAAATCCTATTAACGGAACTCCCTATACTGCTGGCAATGATTTAAGTAGTGGATTAGCTGAAGAAATAGGGGTAGGTAATTTTGTGGTTTATGAGGGAAGCGGCAATTCCTTGGACATAACAGGATTAACTCAAGGTACGGAGTATCATTTCTCGATTTTCGAATATTACGCAGCTGACTTTTGCTACTTGACTGAAGTCGAATCATTAACGGTATTTACCACTAATTCCTTTGATAAAGATAGTAAAATTGAAGCTCCGGAAACTCAAGTTAGAAAAACTTACATACCTTCCATTCTAAATTCTGAAGTAGATGCCGTGGAGGTTTTTAAATTTAAAATCACCGATTTAGGAACCGATGATGGGGTTTCTACCCTTCTGAAAAATGTAGTAATTGAAAAAAGTATTGAAAACACTGTGTCAGATTGGTCAAGAGTAATCAAGGGGGCAAAGTTGAATGATGGTAATTCTGATTTAAATATTAATCAATTATCTATTAATCAAGACCAAATAGAATTTGATTTTACAGGAAATGAAATCGAAATATTAGATGGAGAATCGAAAGAATTTAGTCTTTTAATTTGGTTGGAAGAAACACAAATGGATAGTGATACACTAGCATTTGAAATTTCAGAAAATCATAAATTTCAAGTAAATCCATCAGGATCTTCTTTTCAATATCCATTGTCGAGTCCTGTGAGCTCTCAAGCGTTTAATATTGAAGTTCAAGCAACAGAACTGGTGGTTCAAAATATTCCGCAAGAAGTGTATGTACGGGATACTTTTGAATTGAGGATTGAAGCGGTGGATATCAATGGAAATATTGACTTAAGTAGTCGCAATTTACGGATTTCGTCTAATGGTTCTGGAAGTCTATCTGGAGCAACAGACCGTAGTCTAATAAATGGAGAAGCGCTTTTTGATGATTTAGCTTACAATTTTGCAGAAGAAAATTCATTTACTATCAGTACAGATGAATTAAGTGTCGAAGTGATTATTTCTTTCATAGAACCTATAATTTCAATAGATAAAAGTAGTTTTATTTCTGAATTTGAAAGCATTAAATTTCCCAATAGTTCTAAATATCAATCTTATCATGTTTTCACTGAAAACATAAGAGATTCAGTATGCATCATTGCTCCAGAAGGTTTTCAACTATCTTTAAACTCTAATTTTGAAAATGAAACAAATACACTTTTCCTTAAGCGTGAAAGCTTTGATGAAACAGAGGTTTTTGTGAGATTTTCTCCTATGGACGCCAATGGAAAATTGTACCAAGGAAATATCATACATTTTAGTCAAGATTCAGACACAGTTAATTTAGCCGTAAGTGGTCAAGAGGGGACGTTAATTCTGTCTAGTATCAGATCTGTAAAAGAAAAACAAGTTGGTGAAAGGGTGAAAATTCAGGGAGTAGTGATAGGAGGCAGTAATCATTTTGAAAACAAAAGAATTATTCAAGATGAGACCGCTGGAATTGTGTTGGAAAGTGAAAAATTAGCTAATGTTAATTTTGGGGATAGTTTAGAAGTCGAGGGTGTGTTGACAGAATCCGATGGCTGGTTAGTAGTAAATGTTGAAAGCGAGGTCGAAATTTTTGCATCTGATTCTATTTTTTTAGAGCCTAATTCATTGACAATTCCTGAAATCGATGAAAATATGGAATTTCAAAGGATTGAAATTGAAAACATAGAAATTTCCGGGGAAGGACATTTTGAGCGGGGCGAGTATTTTGTTTTTGATGATGCTGACACCGTGATTTTGAAAATTAAGTCTAATAATCATTCTTTAATTGGCACTGAAATTCCATTTGAAAAGGTGAACTTGAGCGGCTTTATTAGCAAAAGCCAGCATTTTTTTAATATTTATCCTGAATTTTTACAAGATGTTGAGATTATTCCTAGAGAGACTCTGCTGACTATTAATGCACCAAAGGATGGATTAAATTTTGGAAATGTATTTTTAGATGATTCATCCGAGCCAAGGTCTTATAAAATAGCAGCTGAAAATTTACCTGAAGACCTAAATATATCAGTAAGTGAAAATTTTGAAATGAGTTTACTTGAGAATTCTAATTATACGAGTGAATTAGTCTTGCCCATTAATCGAAAGGGTAATATTCCTGAAATTGATATTTATGTTCGTTTTTCACCAAGACAGGCTAAAGGAGGAATAGTCAATGGTGAAATTAGACACAGCTCAGGTGATCAAAAAATGAGTATAGCTCTCAAAGGGATTGAGGAGTTAATTACATCCAATAACCGTTCATTAAAAGAGAAAATAGTGATTTATCCGAATCCTACGAGTGCATACCTTAGAATTAAGTTAAACTCACCTAATGAAAGTCATTATCAATTATTAGGGTTGGATGGTGTGATCTTTCTGGAAGGGGAAATTTATAGATGTCATACTCTTGATCTTGTTGGCTTAGATAAGAATGTGTACTTTCTAAAAATCAGAATAGATGGAGACGAATATGTTCAGAGAATCATAATACAAAACTAGGCCAGCTTTTGCTGACCTAGTTTTAAAATTCCTGTGGCGGATTGTATTTTCGGAAATGTCCGTTCATCTGTATCAGTTCTTTTGATCTCTGAACATCTCTCAATTTCGGTAATAGCACTTTGAGGTGATTGAGAACATATCTTTGTCTTTGTCTCTCTTCTGTCAATTGAATCAATTCATATTCGGTTTCAGTAGATAAACCGATTTGATGAGCAATGTCGAAGACTTGAAAATCCATTGATAACGTACGATTATCAACTTCTACCAAATCGTACATTTCTTGAACTGCTTCATAAATCTCTTCCTTTAAAATCAAATCACCATTGTTTTTGTTAGGAATTTCCTCAATTGCACCAATTGCATATTTCTTATTTTGATAGGGGTTTTCCATATCAAGAACCTTGATGACTCTTTTGCCTCTGGTTTTAATGTCATAACGGCCATCAGAATATTCTTTTGTGACTTCTCGAATTTCCATTTCCGTACCATACTCTACTTTATTTTTCACATATGATGGAATAGCGAAACTTTGTTGATTTTGAATGCAATCATAAATGAGCTCTTTATAACGAGGCTCAAAAACGTGCAAGTTAAGATTCTGATAAGGGAACGCCACTAAATTTAAGGGGAAGAGTGGTAATGTTCGTTTCATTTTGTAATAAATGTTGATACACTTCTTTAAAAGTGTTGTTTAATTTCTAGGTTGCATTTTTGAACAAAATTTATGTAGATTGTAGGAAAGAGATAAGATATTCTTAGAAAAAGTAAATAAATTTTCTTTAAGGATATTGTCTTATACCCCTAAACGTTTCAAAACATTTATTTGATGATATCTATTTTTCTGCTATTCACCCAGATACTAGCTCCTAAACATGTCAAAAAAATAATTAAAGTATAAATGTCAACAGTCCGTTTTGGCAAGTTAATTCCCAGTAAATTAATGAGCAAAAAATCGATATAAGAATTGGTTTCAATTTGTAGACCAAGTTCAGATCGGACCGTCCAATGCCAATCAGTGCACGGACAGTAGCCCCAGCCTTTCCATGCACCCAAAATAAACCACGAGCAAGCGGTGGCCAAAAGTGTAACAAGATTCCATATCCTAGTTTTTCTGAATAACCAGCCGAAGACATTAAATAAGATTAAGACTCCGTGAAATATAAAGAAGAAAGCATTGAGAATATAGAGGATAGATTCGTTCATTTTATCAAAAATTTACAGCAATTCATCCTAAATCTGAACTCTATTTCTAACGCTAATTACTAATGCAATAAAGCCATCTTAATTATAGAAAAATCGAGGTTTTTTCCAGATTATTCTTCCTCTAGCTTAGGTAAATTCAATTGCCCAAAGGCACTCTCTTCTTTCATTAGCTTTTCTATTTCGCTGCTTTTACGCGGAGCATCATGGGATAGCAATTCAACTCCTTCCTTTTTAATCAGATAGTCGTCCTCAATTCTCACCGGTATGTCCCACCATTTTTCGTCACAAGGACTTCCTTCAGGAATGTAAATTCCTGGTTCGATGGTAATGACCATATTTTCTTCTAAAGTACCGTATTCACCTAAGTCATGCACATCCAAGCCAATATGATGGCAGCACCCATGAGGATAATAGCGATGTCTTCCTGTTGCTGGATCAATCAAATCCTCTTCGCTAAGGCTTTCGACTATTCCTAATTTTAGTAGGCCTTCGTTTATAACAGCTAGAGTGGTATCAAACACAGCAGAAAAAGGAACCCCTGCTTTAGCTACTGCCATTCCAGCTTCTTGTGCTTCATAAACCAAATCATAAATTGCTTTTTGTTCTTTGGTGAATTTTCCATTCACAGGAATAGTTCTTGTTACGTCAGCAGTGTAGCCGTGATATTCAGCTCCTAAATCCATCAAAATCAATTCCCCATCTTCAATTTCCGGTTTGTAGTTGTCTATATAATGTAATACACAACCATTGTGGCCAGCTCCTACAATACTAGGATACCCCTCATATTCAGCTTTATATTTTTTGTAAATAAATTCATGCATCCCTTGTACTTCAAGTTCCGACATGCCTGGTTCCATAGCACGCATTACTTCCGATTGCCCCAAGGCAGAAATTTTAACTGCTTTTCTTAGCAAGTCCATTTCTTCCTCAGTTTTGATCCCTCTCATAGGACGCAATAATTTATCTAAAAGTGTGGTATTTAGGTTGTTTTTTTGAGGCTCTGGAGTTATATCTAGTTTGTTTTCATCAGGGTAGTTAGCTTTTTGTTTAAATTGAGACATCAGATCATAAAGATCTCCCTCTTCATTTGTTTCACGAACGTCATCTTGAAAATCGTAGAACAGAACTTGATCATATTTCGAGAAATCGATCAGGAAATTCTTGAATTCCGGAGTTTCGAAAGCTACTTCAAATTGCAAGTCAGTTACAGCTTGATTAGTACTAATTCTTCCACCATCATATAGCTCGGCTAGCGCATTTCTACCTCTTACAAATATCACTTCATCCAAGGTCTTTCCGTTGATGGTTTGTTCCTCAGAAAATATCATCAATAATCCATGCGGCTGTCTATGGCCCGTCAAATAATAAAAATTAGGGTCTTGATGATATTTAAAATTAACATCATTAGCTCGGTTCCGAATAGGATTCGAAAAGAAAACAGCCACGGAGTTTTCTGGTAATTTATCTCTTAGAAGAGCTCTCCTTTCTTTATGGAAATCACTTGATAAAAAGTCATCTGGCTTTTGAGCTTGACTAAATACCAAGAACGAAGCGAAAAATAAAACAAAGACGGTGTAGCAAATTTTCATAATTTTGATTTTTAGAAATGTATGAAAATTATATAAAAAATCGATAAAATTTTATACTAATGGTTGTTATTATCATAGCAATATAAATTAATTCAACCCATATAAACTTTTTCTCTTATAAATTACGTTTGTTGAGAGGTAATCATATTCTTTAATTCTATCGGCCTGAAAAATGCGATCCATTTTATTTTCTGCTATATTGTTTTTATTTGTTTTTGAAGGGTGTGAACCCAAAGGGAAGGAAATTGAACCTGATAATGATTTTGAAATAAGTGTCCCATCTTATTTCGGAAGTTTCAATGAACGTATCCCCGAGAATAATCCAATTACTACCAAAGGATTTGAATTGGGCAGGATGTTATTTTATGAAAAGAAACTATCAGGTGATAACAGTATGTCTTGTGCGAGTTGCCATCAGCAAAACAAAGCCTTTACGGATGGTAAGGCAGTTAGCCCAGGAATAGACGGTATAAGCGGAGAATTCAGCAGCATGTCTTTGGTCAATTTACTTTGGGCGGAGCATTTTACATGGAACGGGAAAATGGAAAGCGTAGAGGTACAATCCACTGAGCCGATTCGAAATCCAATTGAAATGCATGAGAATTTTGATGATGCAATCAGGGAACTGGAAGAGGAAGGGTATCAAAGACTATTTCAAGAGGCTTTTGAGACTGAAGTGATTACAGAAGAACTTATTGGGAGAGCGCTTGCTCAGTTTCAAAGGGCTTTGATTTCGTCCAATTCAAAATATGACCAATATTTGAGAGGGGAATATGAACCAACACCATCTGAAAGAAGGGGAGAACAATTGTTTTTCACACACCCAATTCCAGGTCAGTTGAGAGGAGGAAATTGTGGCGATTGCCATTTGGGTCCCTTAACTTCGGGCGCTATTGACGAGTTTCAGGGGTTTCATAATAATGGTTTGGACAACGATGAAAATATGAAGGATGGCTTGATGCGGGTTACTGGAAATCCTGCCGATAAAGGGAGGTTCAAAACACCCAGCCTAAGAAATATTGCTTTGACTGCTCCTTATATGCACGATGGCAGGTTTGAAACTTTGGAAGAGGTAATTGAGCATTATGACAATGGCATTCATCAGAGCAGTACTTTAGATATATTGATTATTGAAGGCAGCAATGAAAATCAAGCTTCCGGGGAGAGACCAGAATTATTTTTAACAGATCAAGAAAAAGATGATATATTAGCATTCTTGCATATGTTGACAGATGAAGAATTTATTACGAACCCTCAATTCTCTAACCCATTTAGCGATGAAAACTTTTAAACTATTATTATTTATTCTGTTAGCTGTAATTGTTTTGTCTTGTAAAGATGAAAAAATTGAAGGAGGCCCACTAAAATTCAATTTCTTTCATAGAGCAGGAAGTGAAAATTTTGAATATAATACTTTATATCAAAATGCTGCAGGTAATGAGTTTTCACTACGATTGTGGAGAACGTATATAACTGAAATTCAATTAGTAGATACTGAAGGTTTAATCACCGCTTTCACTCCTAGTTATCATTTAATAGAACCTAGAGAAGGTAATAAATTTACTTTTAGCCTCCCTTTCGTAAAGCAAGACGAATATGTAGCAATAAATTTTAATATAGGGATCAGAGAAGATACAAACCTTTCTAAGTCTACAAGTGGAGATTTAGATCCGAGCAATAATATGGCGTGGAACTGGACGACAGGCTACAAGTTCATCAGAATGGATGGCGAGTTTGAAGATAAAGCTGGGAATAGAAGAGGTGTCGTGGTACATATTGGGACTGAAACCAATTTCAAACCGCAGTCATTTACTTTTCAAACTCCACTTGTTGTGGGTGCATCTGGCGCAGAATTAAATTTTGAACTAGACCTGCTGGAGGCTTTCCAAAATCCTAATACAATCGATTTTGAAGAATTGAGTGATTTTCAGTTTAATAATGAAGCTGATTTGATAGGGGAGAATTATGCTGAGGGATTTGTAAAATTGCTAGAGTAGTGTAAAAACGATGGTAAGTAAGTCTTTAGGTTTATGATTGCTCAAAACGAATGAGAATCTTGCAGAGGCTGCTATTTACACTTTTTTAGCTTTCGTAGTCCAAAGTGCCATCCTATATTTTTCTTTTTCTGTTTCAGTGCGATTAGGTCGTTCCCCACCTTACCTATTTATAAATCTTATGAGAGCAGTCACTGAAACATTATTGGAAATATTTATTGCGACTCATCATTATAAACAATCAACTCATCTAGGTAAATCTACGGTTCGTCTTACAATGCTGTAACTACCAGCAGTATTTCATGTTGTTACATCAAACAAAAAAATTAACGACTATGAAAAATTTATGGAGATTGTTATTACTAATTCCCTTAACGTTTATCGCGATTGCCTGCGATGACGAAATGGATGATGATGAAATGGAACCTTTACCAACTTTGGTCGAAGCGGCTGAAGAAGCGGGTTTAACTACTTTACTAGATGCAGTTGGAGCGGTAGATGGTCTAGATCAAACGCTTTTAGGAGCTAACGAGATTACTGTATTTGCACCAACAAATGCCGCTTTCTCTGATGCTTTAGCAGCTTTTAACGCAGCAGATTTGAATGAATTGGTGGAAGCTTTAGGAGGAGTTGAAAATCTTGAAACTGTTTTGGGTTATCATGTTGTTCCGGCCATTGCATTTTCTGATGATTTGGCAGATGGAGCACAAACATTCAATACCTTGGGAGGTCAATCTTTGACGGTTACGCTTTCTGATGGAAACGTTACAGTAACAGATGCCACAGATAATACAGTAAATGTGGTTACTGCAGATGTAGCAATTGAAAACGGAGTTGTGCATGTAATTGATGGAGTATTATTGCTAGAATTAGAGGATGATGAGGACGAAGAAGAAGAAGAAGAAGAAGAACTTCCGAACTTGGTAGATGCAGCAACTGAAGCTGGATTGACTACAATATTGGATGCAGTAGGCGCTGTAGATGGCCTAGCTGATAACTTATTAGCTGCAGAAGCGATAACAGTTTTTGCTCCAACCAATGATGCGTTTGGTGCTGCTCTAGAAGCCTATAATGCAGCTGACTTAAATGAATTAGTTGAGGCCTTGGGTGGTGTTGAAAATTTAGAAACTGTTTTAGGTTTTCATGTAGTACCAGCTGTTGCTTTTGCAGGAGACTTAGCAGAAGGCGAACAAACATTTACAACGCTAGCCGAACAAGATTTAACAGTTACTTCTTCGTCTGAAGGAGTGACAGTAACAGATGCTGCCGGCAATACTTTTAATGTAGTAACAGCAGATGTTGCGATAGAAAATGGAGTTGTACATGTGATCGATGGTGTATTATTGCCTGAATTACCCCTTCCTAACTTGGTAGATGCTGCAACTGATGCTGGATTGACTACTTTATTGGATGCAGTAGGAGCAGTTGACGGTCTTGCCGATCAATTATTAGCGGCTGAAGCGATTACAGTTTTTGCTCCTAGCAATGATGCATTTGCTGACGCATTAGAGGCTTATGGAGTGAGTACGCTAGGGCAATTAGTGACTGAACTTGGTGGTGTAGAAAATTTGGAAACTGTTTTGGGTTTTCACGTTGTACCAGCAGTAGCCTTCGCAGAAGATTTAGCTGAAGGTGATCAAACTTTTACAACGCTAGCCGAACAGGATTTGACAGTGAATAGAACCGGAGCAGATGTTACCGTAACTGATGCCGCAGGAACTACTTACAATGTTGTAACTGCTGACGTAGCCATTGAAAATGGTGTAGTGCACGTAATTGATGGAGTTTTATTACCAGAAATTACGCTTCCTACTGTAGTGGAAGCCGCAACTGATGCAGGCCTAACAACATTGATAGATGCTCTAGTAGCAGCTGAATTAGATGATGACGTAGCCAATGCAGAAGCTGTAACAGTATTTGCACCAACTAATGACGCTTTCGCTGATTTATTAGCGGCACAAGAAGTTACTGATTTAGATGGATTGATAGCTAAGTTAGGAGCAGAAGCTGTGGCAGATGTTTTAACTTTCCATGTCGTTCCAGCAGTAGCTTTTTCTCACGATTTAGAAGATGGAGATACATTTACTACTTTGCAGGGCGAAGATTTAACGGTCAATATTACGGAAGCTGGTGGAGTAACAGTAACCGATGTTAACGATAATACTTTCAATGTCACGACTGCTGATGTTGCTATTGCAAACGGAGTGGTTCATGTGATTGAGGGTGTTTTATTACCAACTCTTTAATCATTATGGTTGATTTAAGTTTAAATACAGAAAAAGGTGGGATTCATTTCCCATCTTTTTTATCTTACATCTTTCAATTGTTTATTTATCCGCAACTTAAATACTTTTAGAAAGCATTTAGAATGTTCCAACATAAATACAAATTTATCTTTATTGCGGTTTTAGCCATTTATTCATTTCTTAATATTATTGTGTTGGAAGGTGATAGGCTTTTCCAAGCTGGTTTACCTTATAATTACCTTTTTTGGACTATATTAGGTCTAAGTTTTTTGGTCTGGATGTCCAATTGGTTTATACAAAAATTCCTTCTCAAAAAGTTAAAAAAGATTCATCCACTTCTGAAGCAGTTTACGTTAAGTATCATTTTTGTGATCTTGACAAGTCTTCTTTCTGTAGAACTCACAGAATTAATTCTTGGAGACCCATTTACCCTAACAAGACAAAATTTTCTCTTGACTTTCGCCTTTACTTTCAGAATAAATCTGTTTCTTAATACTTTGAACGCCATCTTTTTCTTCAACAGAAAATACAAGGAAAAAGAATTGGAGGCTCAAAAATTAAAAACTGTAAATATTGGTAGCCAATATGAAAGGCTAAATTATCAATTGAACCCGCATTTCTTATTTAATAACCTGAATGCTCTATCTACTTTGATGCATAATGACGTAGATAAAGCTGATCAGTTTCTTCAAAAACTATCTGCGATTTATCGCTATATTTCTCAAAATGTAAATGAAGAATTAATTACCCTTGAGCAAGAGATTAAGTTTTTGAACGATTATATTTCTCTCCTTGAAATCAGATTTCGGGATGCATTAATCATTGAGATTTCACTAGAGGAAAGATTAAATCAGCTTTTTATACCGCCAGTGGTACTTCAGCTGTTAATTGAAAATGTAGTAAAACACAATTTCTATACTTCTGATAAGCCAGTTAAAGTTACAATTGAAAACGTTGATAATAAATTGAAGATAAGAAATACTTTGCAACCTAAAACTGAAGATGTAGACTCTATGGGAATAGGTTTACAAAACATTTCTGAGCGTTATAGGTTTTTGGGAGAAACTATTTCCATCAATCGGACGGCTATATTTTTTGAAGTTAGTGTGCCATTAATCGAACTGAAATGAAACTATTAATTTTTGAAGACGAACCCCTAGCACAGGAGAGAATTATTCAGATCATCAAAAGTAAGAGGAAAGATTGGGACGTTTTAGGAACAGCCCAAAGTGTTTCAGAAGCTATAAATCTGCTACAGCAATTTCCTGATGTAGATTTGCTGATATGTGATATTCATTTAGCTGATGGCGATTGCTTTAAAGTATTTGAGCAGGAAGATTTTCAGATTCCTATTATCTTTTTAACAGCCTACGATCAGCATGCTTTAGAGTCTTTTAATCATTACTGTATAGACTACGTTTTAAAACCCTTACAGGAATCACGTTTACTTCAAGCGTTTGAAAAGTACGAGCAACTTTGCTTGAATGAACAAAATGCAGAAGTGAACCCACTTATGGTCCAAGCTGTATTAGATAAACTTTCACAAAATGGTTATAAAAAGAGATTTTTAACAAAAGCTGGGAGCAAAATGCTTTTTAAGGATATAAATGAAATTGCTTACTTCTATGCTGAAGATAAAATTGTTTTTTTGAAGGAAATTGGGACATCCAAAAAATATATTATTAATTTTAGTCTGGACGAGTTAGAAAAAAAAATGTTGAATCCTTCTCAGTTTTATAGAATTAACCGTTCTATTATTATAAATGTAGAAGCCTTGATTGAAATGAAAACTTATCATAATGGTAGACTTAAACTTTTTGTTAAGTCATCTGATGATTTAGATTTGATTGTGGCCAGAGAAAGAGTAGGCCAATTTAAAGACTGGATTAATCAATAATGTAACAAACACAATGAAGTATATTTTTATCCTTACTGCAGGTATTTTTTTTAGCATAAGTAATTCATCTGCGCAAGAATTTTCTAAGCAAGAATTGGACTCTATTAAAAGAGAAATTTTCACCATCAAAAATGATGTAAAGCAAATGCAATTCCAATTGGCAGAGGCTAAAAAAACGCTTAAAACAGGCATTTTTGTGGCAACCTTGGGCTACACAGTCACTATTATAGGAGGACAACTTTTAGGAACTAATCCTGAATTGGGGGAGGTTCTGCTCTATACAGGGGGTGCAATCGGCATTGGAGGCACCATTGTACTGGTTAACGGATTTAATAAAATATCCTTGAGAAAACCGAAGATTGGTGATTAATTTAAAGTGATTTCACCCCAATCTGCATGCATTTCGTCAAATCTGCTCATCACCTTCTTGATAAAGTTATCGGAGATTAAGCTTTTCAATTCCTCCACATCAGCCACTTCATATTCGTCAATTTTAAAGGTCTGTTCATATAAACCCAATTCAAATTTCACCAAGTATTTTTCATTCCATTGGAACAAACTGATTTTGCAAAAGTTATTTGGTAGTTCACCTATTACCCTCATTTTTTATAATTTTAAATTTATTCAAAGTTAAGTTTTATATTTTCATGGCGGAGCTAAAAGAGCGATTTTACGATTTTTTAACAGAGGAAGATGAACCAAGGGCATGCAAAGCCATACCTGATGAAGCCTGCACAAATGTTCCAAAGAACTTCACGCTGAATATTGTTAATGGTACCCTTACTAAGCTGGCAGAGAAAATAATCAGCCCAAATTTGACACTTGCCTGGATGATGGATTTTTTTGGTGCTTCATCAGCCATGATTGGTGCATTGGTTCCCGTGAAGGATGCAGGTTCATTGTTACCTCAGTTAGCAGTTTCTGGAAAGATTCGTTCTTTCGGCAGGCGAAAATATTTTTGGGCAGTGAGTGGCTTGGTTCAAGCTTTTGCTTGGTTGGCAGCCGCAGGTCATATTTTTTTCGGGAATCAAAATACTATTCCAATAGTGCTTTTAATCCTTCTAGGGATATTTAGTTTTGCCAGTGGTGTAGCTTCAGTTGCCTATAAAGATGTAGTTGGCAAGACAATTCCCAAAAGTACGCGCGGTCAAATGCTTAGTTATCGTAGCACTTTTGGAGGAATTCTAAGTCTAATTGCGGGAGTGGTGTTAGTGTTTTTCATTCAAGGCCAGGCTGATAGGTCCGTTTACGGATTCATGTTTCTTTTCGCTTCTGTCTTGTGGTTTGTAGCTTCTATTCTGTTTTTCATGATAGAAGAGGAAAAAGGAGCAACGAAAGGTGGAAGAACACCACTGCAAGAAGTGAAGGTTGGGATTGAGCTAATCAAAAAGGAAAAAGATTTTAGAAATTTTCTATTTACGAGAGCTCTGTTAATGGCTGTTCCTTTATTACAGCCATTTTATGTTCTGGTTGCGAAGGACATCGATAATACCAGCTGGAGTTTACTAGGATATTTGATAATTGTCATTGGACTTGCAAATGTTTTAAGCAGTCCTTTTTGGGGTAAAGTGGCCGATCAATCTGCCACTCGCCTGATGAGAATATCTTCTTTCATCGCAATAGGAGGGGGAATCTTTGCTTTGTTATTTTATTTTGCCTCTGATTGGAATATGGGTTTCTACGCTTTCTTGCCCGTGTTTTTTATCAATGGTATTGCCTACAGTGGTGCAAGATTAAGTAGAAAGACCTATTTGGTAGACTATGCTCCTAGCGATAATAAAGCCACTTATGTCTCGGTAGCCAACACATTTATAGGACTATTTACGCTAGTAGCTGCTGGATTTGGAGTTATTGCTGAATTATTCGGCTTGCCAGCTCAGATTATCTTTTTTATGAGTTTGTTGGTGTTGGCAATCCTATTGAGTTTTAGGTTGAAGAAGGTCTGATTTTGAAGGCACGAAGAGAAAAATGTATTGCTAAACTTTTAGTTAGTCCGGAATCGGGCAATTGTTGGATATTATTGGTAAGTACTTCGAAATTTCTAAACCAATTGAAATTTGTTCAATGAGAGCGGGAAGGAGGACAAAAAGGCGGGGAGGGAGCAGGTTTGAAGCATAGGAGCATCTTTTTGTCTTGACTTTTTGTTTCTTTTTTGTCAAGAAAAAAGAAAAGGAGAAAAACTACAAAGTATACCTTGGGCTAAGGTTCTTTTTATACTTTATAAAAGTCCTTTAAAATTTTTCATTATCCCTATATTAGATTTAAGGTATTTTAAAGAGAATCTTCTTTAGTTTTCGGTAAAGATATCTTGTCCCTTTTTAAACAGTCGTGGCCTTCTTTGTGTTTTAAAATTAGAATATAGACACTTCAGTATGAGTAGTAAACAACTCCAGCGCATGCATACCTTTAGCAGAGTTTCCTTTCTCATTTAATTTTGGACTCCAGACCGCAATGCTAAATTCACCAGGGTAAACTGCTGCAATTCCACCGCCCACACCACTTTTACCAGGTAAGCCTACGCGGAAAGCAAATTCACCTGATTCATCATAGAAGCCGCAAGTAAGCATTAAGGCATTGATTCTTTTAATTTGATTGCGTTCTAAGAAGAGCGTGCCATCAGGGGCGCATTTCCCATGGGTGGCAAATAATTGAAAGCACCATGCTAGTTCAACACAACTCATATCTATGGAACAGGTATAAAAATAGAAATCCAGTACATCCTGAGGATCATTGTCAATGTTTTCGAAGCTCTTAATAAAGTTAGCCATGGCTATATTTCTGTAGCCCATGCTTTTCTCCGATTGATACACTTCTTCATTGTATTGGATTTTATCGGTTCCCTGCAAGTCATGAATGAATTTCAAGTATTCTTCCTCTGGATTTTCTAATTCGGAAAGCAAAATATCACAAATCACGATCGCTCCTGAATTGATAAAAGGGTTTCTAGGAATCCCTTCTTCATGTTCCAATTGTATGAGTGAATTAAATGGGTCTCCTGAAGGCTCTACATCTACTCTTTCCCATACTTTGTCGCCTATACACTGAATAGCCATACTTAAAGTAAAAACCTTTGAGATACTCTGGATGGAGAATCGTTCATCATAGTCCCCCGCATTATAAGTTTCCCCATTAACGAATTGAAGCGATACGCCAAATTTGAAAGGATCAATTTTAGCCAATTCAGGAATATACGAAGCTACTTTTCCGGGAGTGTCTACGGAATTCACAGTATGTAAAATGTCATCGAGTATTCTGTTGTAGTCTTCCAAATTATGGTCTTTGTTTCTTCTCTAGTACGTCAGGAATGATGATGAGATACAGAAATTTGTCCAAATTAATTTTTATTTCAATATTTTAATTAAAACCATAAAGTATCTAGTCCTCATTTTAAATAGGATCCTTTTAACTACAGATTTTCCAACTCGAGATTAAGTCACTCTAATTCAAAAATGAGCTAGCGCCATTATTTTTTTTGAATGCAGAAGGAGAAATTCCCTCTTCTTTTTTAAAAGTACTGGTAAAATGAGATAGGTTTTCAAAGCCTGAATTAAAACAAGCTTGGGTTATACTACAGTCTGCTTTTTTTAACCACTTTTTGGCCAGTTTTATTCTTTCAGACAGTACATATTGACCTGGAGTAATACCAAAGGCTTCTTTAAACTTTTTGAAAAAAGTTGCTCTGCTCATGCAGGCTGCATTGGCCAAACGATCAAAATCAATTTTCTGATTGATTTTATTTTGAATAATGTGGATGGCATAGGCTAAAGGATGATGAGTTGCTAAGGCTTTTGGCGTAGAAGTAAAGACATGGCGGGCCTGGGTTTGCATCAAGCGAATAATCATTTCTTTCATTGCCAGATCCACATATAAATCTTTAGTAGTGCTGTCTTCAGTGCGAGAAATTTTAATAATCCTATCAACCGTATTTATCAGTTCTTGATTGTTTATGATGTGATGTATGCTGGGGTCTATTTGCCATTGCTCTTGCTCTAGCACTTTTGGGTGCTTTTCATTCAACATGTCCAAAGTAAAATCTATCAACTGTTGAGAAATAGCTAGCGCAATACACTGAGTAGGTTGTCCTTTTTTAGCTTCCGGAAAGTCTATTTCCATTACCTCATTTGGCCCAACAATCACTGATTCACCTGGTAGATAATCAAAGGCTTCTTTATTCTCTAAGTGCATAACTTTCTTACCTCTCAGCATGGAAGTGAATACAAAATCATTGAAAACTAGTCTCACATCTTTCGCTTGTTGGTGGGTTTCAAATACATTCAGTTCACAGCTGTCGTAGGTATAGGCAGTACGATTCTCCACTAGGGTGAAAAGGGAGTTTTCATTTCCTACTGGTACATGGTATGGACGGATCGCATTGTTCATATCTGTTCTTTTGTATTAACTGTTGGTCAATCTGTCTCTAAAAATAGCCCTCTACATAATCCTTCAAGGTCATGAGCTGAATTTTCTTTCGAGTAAAAAAAATACTATTTCAATTTAGTGAATTTTATGATATTCTAAAAATTAGATGGAAAGCAAAATCATTCATACGCTTAACAAAACTTTTAAGAATTAATAGTAGGAAATTACATGAGATTAAAAATAAAACGAAAAACTATGGAAACGTTAGAAAAAACTCAAAAAACGGTAGAGCGTCCTACCTTTAAGGCGCAATATGACCATTTTATTGGTGGTGAATGGGTAAAACCTGCAAAGGGAGAATATTTTGATAATATTAGTCCTGTTGATGGTAAAGCTTTCACGAAAGCGGCAAGAGGAACTAAAGAGGATGTGGATAAAGCAATAGATGCAGCGCATAAAGCATTTGCCACTTGGTCTAAAACATCCGCAGCAGCGAGAGCTAATGTACTCTTGAAAATTGCCGATGTTATAGAAGAGAATTTAGAAATGCTCGCCAGAGTAGAAACCATTGATAACGGAAAAGCTTTAAGAGAATGTAGAGCAGCCGATTTACCACTTTGTGTAGATCACTTTAGATATTTTGCGGGTGCCATCAGGGCAGATGAAAGCTCAATTTCAGAACATGATGAGCACACCGTGAGTATTAATTTACAAGAGCCGTTGGGAGTTGTAGGGCAAATTATTCCGTGGAATTTTCCATTACTTATGGCGACCTGGAAAATTGCACCGGCTTTAGCGGCAGGATGCTGTACGGTAGTAAAACCGGCAGAGCAAACGCCAACCTCCTTAATGGTACTGATGGAGTTGATTCAAGATGTAGTTCCAGCGGGTGTATTGAACGTTGTAACAGGATTTGGTCCTGAAGCGGGTAAACCATTAGCACAATCTGATAGAATAGCAAAGGTAGCTTTCACAGGGGAAACCACTACTGGTCGTCTAATCATGCAGTATGCTTCGGAAAACCTTATTCCAGTAACCATGGAATTAGGTGGTAAGTCACCAAATATCTTTATGAAATCTGTAATGGATAAAGATGATGAATTCCTAGATAAATGTATTGAAGGAGCTGTAATGTTTGCCTTAAACCAAGGAGAGGTTTGTACATGTCCGTCTAGAATATTAGTGCATGAAGATATAGCCGATGAATTTATGAAAAGAGTGGTAGAAAGAACAAAAGCTATCAAAATGGGACATCCTTTAGCGGAAGACACTATGATGGGAGCTCAAGCTTCTAATGATCAATTTGAGAAGATTCTTTCTTATTTGGATATCGGAAAACAAGAAGGTGCTGAAGTACTTTGTGGAGGGGCTAAAGCAGACTTAAATTCCGGATTAGAAAACGGATACTATATTCAGCCAACTATCTTCAAAGGCCACAATAAAATGAGAGTGTTCCAAGAAGAGATTTTCGGTCCTGTGACTTCAGTTTGCACATTCAAAACAGTGGAAGAAGCTATTGAAATTGCCAATGACACCATGTACGGGTTAGGTGCCGGATTGTGGAGTAGAGATGCTCACGAGTTATATCAAGTGCCAAGAGCTGTAAAAGCAGGTCGAGTTTGGGTAAATAACTACCATGCATATCCTGCACATGCGCCATTTGGTGGTTATAAAAAATCAGGTTTCGGTAGAGAGAACCACAAAATGATGTTGGATCACTACAGACAAACTAAGAATATGTTGATTTCTTATGATAAGAATAAATTAGGTTTCTTTTAGAAAATAGTTCTAAGTAATAAGTTGTGGGTTGCCAATAGGGAAACTTATTTTCAGCCCATAACTTTTTTTGTTTCCTGCTAAAATTAATCTGTGAGACTGTCCCCTTGAGGGGACTATAGGGATGTTTTTTGGAAAAAGCAGACCTATAAGATCAAATCTAATACCTAAATTTCTATATATGGAAAGAGTATCAATAAGCGACAAAGCAATAGAAGTGATAGATGAATTGAGAGACCGATTTGGAGAATTGATGTTTCACCAAAGTGGAGGCTGTTGTGACGGTTCTTCGCCCATGTGCTTCGAAAAAGGAGATTTCAAAGTCGGAGGAGGCGATGTCTGGATGGATCAAGTTTACGGTTGCGACTTCTTCATGAGCAAAGACCAATTCGAATATTGGAAACATACCCATCTTACCCTCGATGTTACGCCCGGCAGAGGTTCAAGCTTTTCTTTAGAAATTCCCATGGGCGTCCGTTTCATCATTCGTTCTAGACTCTTCACTATGGAAGAAATGGAGAGTCTAAAACCCGTCATGACAGGAGAGGAGTATTTGGAGGCAGATGCTAAATAAAATACCGAAATCCGTCCAATCCAATTCGTACTTTATTCCTTCGCAGGGAGGGATCTATTGATTTTAAACCTAAAAAAAAAATCTTAGTAAAACTGCTGCACAACTTCCCTCGCAGTTCTTCATGTTTAATATTTTAGCAAAGCAGTCACATAGCTTGTTGTTTTCTGCTTAATACAATCTGTGAGACTATCCCCTCGAGGGGATTATAGGGGTGTTGTTTGAAGGAGATTTTAAAGTATTTTTGCCCATTTTTAGTGAGTTAGATAGAATTAAGTAATGGAATCTAAAAATGACTTATTTACTTTCCAGAGAAGTTTCAGTTCTTATTTCAGAATGTGTTATTTCTCCTCCTGTGGTACCTGTTTTTTGAGCATAGAAAAGGACTACCAATGTAAAAGCCATGGTAATAAAAGCAATGACCTTGGAATAGGATTTGTTTTTCAGATTTGCCCAAATTCCCACTAGAGCAATGCCACCAAGAATGTAGAGTAATGTAGCGAACACTTCTGCATTTTCTTCATGCGCTTCAATAAATCTATGCTCTATACCTTGCAATTCTTCTACTATCTCTTCGGCTTCTTCTCCACTTGACATAGCGAAAAATGCAGTTATTGCAGCTAAAATGAAGAAGAGATACCCTGCTCTCTTCAATATTTCAGCTTTAAATATAAAGCCTGAAATCATAAGTATTAATCCTATAACTGGAATAATAATGGGTAAATGATTTACGATTAAATGAAAATGTGCATCGTTCATAATTGTGTGTTTTAAATTTATAAAATATTGACTCCAAAAAAATATCCTACTGCGGCAGTTAATCCCATCGCTATAGTTCCCCAAAAGGTGATCCTTAAAATAGCTTTTAGTACATTAGATCCGCCTGTTTTGGCTGCTAATCCCCCTAAAATAATTAAGAAGAATAGAGCTGATCCATAGAGTGAATACTCCATGCTTTTTAATGGTAAAAATAGCGTTACTATAAAGGGGAGAATACCTCCAAATGTAAAGGCTGCACCAGATGCCAAAGCGGCTTGTATCGGTTTTGCTTGACTTATTTCATTAATGCCCAGTTCATCTCGTACATGTGCTCCCAGCGCATCATGTGCTGTTAACTCTTTAGCTACAATTAGTGCCGTTTCTTGTTTCAGTCCTCTTTTTTCATAAATCTCAGCTAATCTTTGCAATTCAATGTTCGGCATTTCCTCTAATTCTTCTTTTTCTCTTTGGATATCTGCTTTTTCAATGTCAGTTTGGGAGCTAACTGATACATATTCACCAGCAGCCATGGATAAAGCTCCTGCTACCAAACCTGCAAGCGTAGCCAGTACAATCGGATCTCTAAGATCACTAGCTGCAGCCACTCCAATGGCAATACTTGCAGTAGATATGATTCCATCGTTTGCTCCAAGTACCGCAGCTCTCAACCAATTACTTCTATGGATAAAGTGGTTGTCTAGATACTTGTCGAGGGTTTCTCCTTTCTGATTCATATTTTGGGCTTTAGATATTTGATTCTAGCGTTCGAAAATACCAGTTGTCAGCAAATACTTGATATCATTTTGGTTTTCATTTTTTAACCTCAGAACCTATAAGTAATTTATGAATTTTCCTTAAAAGGGATTGAAATTCAAGTAATTAATTACAGTTGTTGAGTCGTATTTAACACCATCCATTATTCATTTTCATAAAGTCTTAATCTATTTCTTAGACTATTTAATTCATTTTTTAGATTTCTTTCTTTTTCTAAGAGATTAAACACAATATCAATCCCTTCGAGATTTACATTCAGCTCGTAGTGGAGTCTTATTATTTTTTCAAGTACTCCTAATTGCTCTGGATGAAGAAATTGGTTTTGCTCTATGATTTCGATTTGAATAAGATCCATTTTATTTAACTCATCTATAAAAGAAATTTCTATATTGTAATGAGTACACAGCGTTTGGGTCGATATTAAATTATGCTCATTCATTTCTTCTGAATTTTTTGTAATTCTTTAAATAGCTCGATTTCCTTTTTACTTAAATTAGTTGGAATTTTTATGTGATAGGTGATAATTAAATCGCCATATTTTCCTTCACTTTTATAAACCGGAAATCCCTTTCCTTTCAATTTTACCTTCGATAGATTTGTGGTCTCAGGCTTAACTTTGAGCTTAACCTTGCTATCAAAAGTATCAACTGTAATTTCTCCTCCTAAAATTGTGGTGTATAAATCTACGGCTACGTCTTTATACAAATTCTGGCCTTCTCTTTTGAAATTAGTATCATTATTGATCACAAATTTCAAGTATAAATCACCATTTGGACCGCCATTTATTCCCGATCCTCCCTTGCCTTTGATCTTAATTGATTGGCCATTTTCTACTCCTGCAGGAATTGTTAAGCGTATTTTATTTCCATTAACAGTCAAAATCTGCTGTTGAGTAGTGTAGACATCTGTCAAATTCAAATGCAGTTCGGCATTGAAATCATTTCCTTTGAATTGAGGAGTGCGTCCAAAGCCCGAGGAGCCACCACCTCCGAACATTGATTCGAAAAAATCAGAATAATCACCATTAGAGAATCCCTGAGGACCTGATTGCTCTTGAGATCGACCGCTATATTGTCTCTGTGCCTTTTCCTGCTCCTCACCATGCTTCCAATCTTTACCGAATTTATCGTACTTTTTACGGTTTTCAGCATTGCTCAATACTTCATTTGCCTCGTTGACCTCCTTGAATTTCTTTTCTGCTTCTTTGTTGTCCGGATTCAAATCAGGATGATACTTCCGAGCAAGTTTTCGATATGCAGTTTTTATTTCCTTTTCAGTAGCTGATTTGAAAAGCCCTAGTATTTTATAGTAATCGATGAACGCCATTATTGGATATGTTTATACTTTAGTAACGTTTTTAAGTGCTGTAGGTATAGCAATTTTTTAGTAATATTTAAAATCTTAGCTATATAGGGTAATGTTAAATATTATTTTTCATGATGAGGTGTAGATGAGTATGAAGAACTAGATGTTTGATCTCTTGAAAGATTCGTGCTGAACTAGAAACCCTCAGTTTTGTAGATCTTTTTCCTAATTCTTGTTGATGAAAAGCGCAACCCCATTCTTTATTAGCCGGTTAAACAAAGTAAAAAGAATACATTATGCCGGATAAAGAGATGTCATCTATCAAAAATGAAGAACAATATGAAGCCTTGAGAGACAAAGGTATGAGCAATGAGAAAGCTGCTCGGATTGCCAACACAGCTGACGCTGGCAAAAAAGGTGGTCAAGCGCCTCCCTAAGAAGAGTGGAGAGTTGAGGAGCTAGAAGACCAAGCCCAGAAAGTCGGGCTTGAGGGGCGTTCCAAAATGAACAAAGAGGAACTGATTAAAGCATTGAGGAAAAGATAGATGATCGAGGAAGGCCATATCGATAATTCAGAGATTTTTTGGTGATTTTATCCGGTCTGACCTGCGGTACTGACCTAGTTTCCCCCTTGGGGATTAAGGGGCTTTAACAAACTATAGTACATCAAAGCCATAGACATTAATAGGAGTTTTTGTAGAATTTAGCTTAGGCCGGTCTGACCTTCGGTACTGACCTAACTGCCACTTGAAAACCCTTCAACGTGCCAACCTAAAAACTTGCCAACCTGAAAACCTGTCAACTCGCCAACCTATAGTACACCAAAGGCACAAAATACAAAGCCGTAAAAGTCCCTATAGTCAAACCACCCATTACAGCTAATACTAATGGCTTCTGCAATTCTGCTCCCAAACCACCAGAGAGCAAGACTGGACTTAACGTCAAAAGGGTAGTAATGGAAGTCATCAGAATAGGCTTTAATCTGATTTTTCCAGCGGAAAAAACGGCTTCATAAACACTTTCTTTATCTTTCTTTTCCAAGGCTTTTAAATTACGGTTCATGGTGTCCACCTTCAAAATGGCATCGTTGACCATAATTCCCAACATCACCACCATGCCGATAGCCGACATGATATTGATACTGCTGCCGCCTATCCAAAGCATGAGCACGGCACCCATTATACCAAAAGGCAAAGTGAAAATCACAATCAAAGGTTGCCAGAAACTTTCAAACTGGGCAGACAAAATAAAGTATAAGAGCACCACAGAAATCAGTAGAATAAAGGCCAGTTCTTTTAAATTCTCTTGGTCAGAGAAGTACCTCCCTGATACTTTTTGGATGAGGTTATGACTACTTGCCCACTGATTGATTTCCGCAGTTAAAACCTCTGGGTCTTTTGGAAGTGCTTCTTCGGATAGGTTCACCGAAAAGTAAGTTCCTGAGGCATCAGCCGTAATTTTCTTTAATTTATTACCCCATTCGTACTCCACAAAATTCCCTAATGCATAACTTTTGCCTTCACTGTTTTTCACTTTAGCCGCTTTTAGCAAATCCTCAAAAGCTTTTGCATCTGTTTCTAAGACTACAGGCGTAATGATGGCAAATTGCTTCAGCTCTGAGATTTTATAATCTCCCAATACTCTTTGCAGTTGACTGATAATTTGGTCCGGAGCAATGCCATATCGCAAGAGTTCGGCTTGTTTGATCATCATGATCATGCTGCTTTCTTCCTCCAAGGAAGGGCCCAACTGATATTGATCTGCCGGGAAGTTCTCTAATTTGGGTTTGATACTTTGTGGATCGGCATTTTTCAAGCCAGGGTCTTGCCATTGCACCCTAAAATAAGGTTCATCACTGGCAAAGAGCATATCAAAAGCATTTTTAGCATTCTCCTTCTCAAAGGAAGCCTTAGAATAGCTTTGTTCCACAAGCGCTTCGAATGCAGTTAAGGTTTTATCTTTGATTTCTTCATTTTCAAATTGGAGATAAATCAAACTTTCCTGCAGTTCGGCATTTTCCAGACTTAACAAATATTGGGGAATACCGGCATCCGTTTCGCTAAACTGGAATTGCGAATCGAGCGATTGCAGTAAAGTCTTGGTTCGTTCGGCATTTTCTACTACATCGATCGGCTCGTTCCAATTGATCTTCACTACGGCCTCGTTCCGGGTGATGTCGGGCAAGCCTTTTTGATCCAAACTCCAAAAAGCCCATAACCCCAGAGGGATTATCAAGAGAATCAGGAAGAAGCTAAGCCTTTTATTGCGAAACGACCAGTGGTGCGATTTTTCAAATCCCCGGATAATACTTTTAAAAAACCGGCTGTCTTCCTTTTTGAAATCCTTTTTCTTTTCAAAGAATAAGCGATAAAGCAGAGGGAGCAGTACAAATGAAACACCGAGCGACACGGTCAGAATAATCCCAACGGAAACTGCCTGATCGAAAAACAGTACTCCGCTGACACCACTTAAGAAAATTAAGGGAACAAATACCGCCAAGGTGGTCAAGACCGAACTGATTAATGCGCCTCGAACTTCTCCAACTCCTGCCACACAAGCATCCAAAAGGTTGAGGCCTTCCATGCGTTTTCGGCTGATGTTTTCCAATACGATAATTGCATTGTCAATTAACATTCCCAAACCTAAAGCTAGGCCACTAAGCGAAATGATATTGATACTCAATCCAAATATTTCAAAAAACAGAAAGGATAAAATCAGTGACAATGGTAAGCTAATTCCCATAATCACAGGCAAGCGAAAAGAACCCATAAAAAGGAAGAGTACTGCAAAAGCAAATAACCCTCCAAATAATAAACTTCCCTGCAAATTATTGATTCCTGCTTTTAAAAAAATGGATTGATCTTGGGTGATGGCAATCTCCAAAGTTGGATAATCCATTTTAAACTGCTCAATGGACTCTTCAATTTCAGGCATCAGCTCGGTCATCACCGCTTGTGGTTGCTTGTGAATGTTCATCACAATACCTCTGTTTTGATTGTAAAAGTGAAAGCCGCTCACCTTCTCTTCGGCTGTTTTTATGTTGGCCAGCTGATGGAGCGGAATGTATTTCGCATCACTGATTCTAATGGGGATTGCTGCAATATCTTCGGCATTATTTAGTCTGCCCGCCATTCGCATATAATATTGGTATTGCCCGTCCTTCACTTCTACACCCCCCAATTCTTGATTTGCGGCTTGTATGGCCTGCGAAATGGCCTCGATTTCCAGTCCTGCTCTTTCCAGCGCTTTTAGGTCAGGTGTAATTTTGATTTGTTCCTCTACGGTTCCGCTTAAATCGACCAAGGAAATGCCTTCTATCTGTTCGATCCGCTTTTTAATGACATTTTCTGCTAGCCTAGAGCTTTCCACCATATTAGAAGCATCTTTTGGAATCAACTGAATTTTTGCAATCGGAATATCAGTATAATTGACCCGAATTACCCTAGGTCGAGACATGTCAGCTGGAAATTGATCCGTTAGTCGATCAATTTTCTCATTGACTTCCACAAAAGCCAAATCCATTCTTTGTCCATAATTAAACCGTAAGCGCAACAAACCATTTTCATTGGATGCAGCAGACTGTAAATCCGACAAGCCCTGCATGGTAGTAAAAGATTCCCGCATGGGTTTGAGGATATTGTTTTCTATGGCTTCAGGTGAGGCATTGGCATAATCTACTCGAATGGCCATTTCGGGTACATCAATATCGGGTAGGAGGGAAACAGGTCGGTTCAGCCAGGCCAATACGCTCAATCCTATAAGCGCAACAAAAGTCATGATGACGGCTATGGGTCTTTGGATGAAATAGCGGGTCATTAATTGTCAGAATTTTGAATGCTGATAGGGGCATCATGCGCCAATTGCAAATTGTTATTGGTAATCACTACCGTTCCGGCTTCTAAGCCATCTCTGATTTCAACCATTTTGCCATTATCATATCCGAATTCCACATAATTCCATTTTGCCAAATCCTGTTCTATGGAGAAAACCACGGGCTTGCCGGAGCGCAATACCAAACTGCTTTTAGGTACTTGCAGTCTTTCTCCCTTAGGAATTCTGACTTCGACCTCTACATTCATACCCGGCCAAAGGGCTTGTTCTCCTTTAAGAAGAATCTGCGTTTTCACTAAGCCGTTTTCATCTACTTTTGGATTTACGCTGAACACCTCGCCTAGAAATTGTGTATCCATAGCGGGATTCCGAATTTCAGCAGGCATTCCTTCTTTTAGGTTTAATGCTTCTGATTCCAGCAGATCAACTTCTACTAAAAGCTTGTGGTTGAATTCAGCAAAGAGCTCATCTCCAGCTTGGATGTTTTTGCCTGGAAAGGCTTGTACATCATAGAGCGTCCCAGAAAAAGGAGCTCTCACTACGGTTTTCTCTAAAGCTATTTGGGCTTCTTTGAGTTGAATACTGCTTTCTTGCAAACCGCTTCCTATTTTTAGTTTTTGATATAGGCTGTCCTCTTCAGGATTTTCTTGTGCCAAGAGTTTGGGGAAGCCGATCAAGCTGTTTTCAAACTCTAGTTGCGCTTTGTCATAGTTGATTTTTGCAGACTGAAGTTTTAATTGTGCTTCTGAAGGATTCAAACGAACTAAAACCTGGCCTTTGCTAACTTTCTGCCCCGATTTAATATTGGCTCGCTGGATTGTGCCGCTTGTTTCCGCTAACATGATAACATCTTTGTGCGCTTTTACTTTTCCAGAACTCTGAATCAACAAATAGAAAGGTGCACTAATAGCGGTGTCTACCTTCACCATGGTATTGGGAGGCGTGTTTTTGACATTTTCAGTGGCCGTTTTTTCATCTATTTTTTCTTCGCTATTGCAGGCCAAGAAAGCAATTAAGACGAATACCAAGGGTGTATTTTTTGACATATTGATTTTGGTTCAAATATAAAACTACTATTTTGGTAGTTGAAAATCAAAGGAAATACTTTTAAAAGTGATGAAAAAGTGCATGTACTTAAGTTCGTTTAGTAATTATGTAGGTCTATTTTTTAGACACACCTACCTTTTAGAAGTTTAAATACCTAAATCTATAGTTTATTTATTTCCCATCCCCCAATAATTCCTATCTTTACTCTCAATGACCCCATTTCGAATTATCATTACATTTTTAGTCATCAGTTTAATGGGATTGGCGCTTATTCCCAAACTGTCGGTCAACCTGAACCCTACTTATCAGACGCCTGAGATCAGTCTGCAATTTAATGTGCGTAATGCAGATCCTACGCAGGTGGAGAAACTGGCCACCGCTCCATTGGAAAATATTTTATCCCAACTTAGAGATTTAGATGAGCTCAATTCCCAGTCCCGCTATGGAAGCGGAAATATTACCCTTCGCTTTTCTAAAAATGCAGATTTGGCATATAAACGCTTTGAAGTGGCCACGCTCATCCGACAAGTCTATCCGCAATTGGATGAAAAAGTCAGTTACCCAATTTTGCAAAGCAGTGGGGGAGATGAGGAGACGGAAAGCAAAACCATTCTGAGATATACGGTCCGCGGACCTTTTGCTTCTTACAGAATAAAGGTAATTACCCAAGAGTCTATTGTGAAGCCTCTGCAAAAGATTGCCGGAATAGAAGCTTTGCCTGTTTACGGGGCTAATAATCTACAAATCAGTATCAATTTTCACTCCCAAAAGTTAGAAGCTTATGGGTTAATTCCCAGCGATTTAAGATCGGCTTTGCAACAAAGTGGTCAATTGCGTTATCCCGGTTTGGCACAAAGTGCGGGCAATGAAAAATATGTTTTAGTGCTTGACCAGCGATTTGATGATATTCAGCAAATAGGAGAGTTGAAAATCATTCAAACCGAATCAGGAAATAGCTACAAGCTAAAAGATTTAGCGGATATTAATTTGGAGGAGCAAGAGCCCAATAGTTACTACAGAATCAATGGCGAAAACTTTGTAACGCTTGTAGTGGAGGCTCGGAAGGGAGTAAACCGAATTAATTTGGCCAGAGAAGTAAAATCTCGATTAAATGAAATCGAAGATAATTTGGCGCAAGGCTTGGCGCTCCGTTTGGTTTATGATGATACCGAATACCTGGAAAAAGAGCTGGATAAACTTTATGAAAGATCAATTCTATCCATTAGCATATTGATTCTTTTCATTTTTTTAATCAACCGCAATTGGCGTTATCTCTTGGTGCTCTTTGCCGGTATTTTAGTGAATGTTTCCCTTGCCATCATAGGCGTTTGGGCATTGGATATTGAAATCCATTTGTATTCTTTAGCGGGTTTGACTATTTCCTTTGGCTTGATAGTCGATAATGCCATTGTGATGATTGATCATATTCATAAATACAAAAATCGGCATTTGTTTTTGGCGCTACTGGCTGCTTCGCTGACCACGATAGCTGCATTGTTATTGGTTTTCCTATTACCGGAAGAGCAAAAAATGAACTTGGTAGATTTCTCCAAAGTGGTTGCATTGCTTTTGGGAGTTTCACTCTTGGTAGCCCTGTTTTTTACGCCTTCGCTCTATGAATTATTGTTCAGCTCGCAGAACCAAAATCGTAAAGGGAATAGTATGAGGCAATTGCGCAGAAAAGTGCGCTGGTTTTGGAGGTATTCCAATGCTATTAATTGGTCAGTGAAATACCGCAAAACCTTCTTTACCTTGCTATTGCTAGGATTTGGTTTGCCCATCTTCATGCTCCCTGCCAAATGGGAAGATCATGAGTGGTATAATAAAATTATCGGTTCCGATATTTATCAGGATGATATCCGGCCGATTTCTGATAAATGGTTAGGCGGGAGTTTACGCCTTTTTGTGCGTAATGTATATGAGCGTTCGAGCTATAGAGAGAATGAAAAAACACGCCTCTATATCACGGGAAAATTACCGTATGGAAATACCCTCGAGCAGATGAATAGCATCATGCAGGATTTCGAGGAATTTCTTCTGCAGCAGGAGGGGATTGATATTTTTACGACTCAAATCTATTCCGGTCAATACGGTAGTATAGAGATCATTTTCAAAGAGGAATATGAGAAATCAGCATTTCCTTATCAATTGAAAGCACGTTTATCGTCTAGAAGTACGAATTGGAGTGGAGTCAATTGGAGCGTTTATGGAGTAGGGCAGGGCTTTTCTACGGGTTCTAGTGACGGAATCCCATCTTTTAGGGTAGCTTTAAAAGGCTATAATTATTTCGAACTGGAAAACCAAGCCGATAAACTGGCAGAGATGCTGTTAGAACATCCCCGGATTCAGGAAGTGAATACTAATGAGCGGATGAGTTGGCGAGATCAGAAAAGTAAGGAATATATCATTAGACCTGATTTGAAGGAGTTAGCTTTTCATAATGTAAGCCTTTCAGACTTCACCAATGCCATTAGAATGCACGCTCCGGCAAATGGCGCTACGGCCTATTTACCTATTAATGGGGAACAGTTTCCAGTGGTTTTAGCCTCTGCACAAGCAGACGATTTCAACAAATATGCATTGGAGCAATACAGCTTAGACTATGCTGGAAAAAGAATTCCTACAGGGAAATTAAGTAAGCTACAGTTAGAGAGCACAGTGAATGCGATTTACAAAGAAAACCGCAGCTATATTAGGGTGTTAAGCTTTGAATATTATGGATCTTCTCGTTTTGGTAGTAAATATTTAGATGAGATTCTGGCAACTTATGATCAAATCAAACCCTTAGGGTATTCAGCCGAAAAGCAATCATACAGCTGGGGATCAGATGCTGCTAAAAAACAATATTCGCTCTTACTCTTGCTGATAGTCGCTATTTTCTTCATTTGCAGTATTTTATTTGAGAGCTTCAAACTGCCTTTCTATATTTTACTGTTAATTCCACTTTCTTTCATTGGTTTATTTCTCACTTTCGGATGGTTTGAGTTTTACTTTGATCAAGGTGGCTATGCCGCTTTCGTAATGCTGGGCGGCTTAACAGTAAACGCTGGGATTTATATTCTATACGATTTTAAGAATCGAAAAGTCCAGAATAGCAGAGCTTTCCTTAAATCAGTAAGCACTAAAGCAGCCCCGATATTGTTGACTATATTCTCCACCTGCTTTGGCTTGATTCCATTTGTCATGAGCGGGCAAAATGAGGTGTTCTGGTTTTCTCTTGCGGTTGGTACAATTGGTGGTTTGATATTCTCTATGATTGGGGTGTTTTTCTTTTTTCCGCTGTTGGCTGTGAGAAAGTCCCAATCTTAGGCTTGCTTAGAATTTTTTTAGTTTGTTTGTGTCATGTCATCAGCCACCACTATAATATAATCTGCGATAGTTGATTTTTCCTCTTCGGGCATTTTATCCCATTCTGAATGCGAGACAGTCGTGACGGAGGCAATCCTAATGTCGGGTTGAATTTGACTGATCCACCAAATGATACCTTGATCATAATTAGAATGATAAGATCCTTGGATATGAAATAAGAAATCGTCCTCATTGAAATTTTCAAGTGAGAAATGAGCCATTGTAGCATCTTTGGCGGCTTGAGCTGCTTGTATATTGAGCATATTTTCAGGTACATGTCCACCCATCATCTCAGCCATTTCTGCGTAAGCTTTAACTGTGGGATCAAAGTACTTTTCTATATCAGGGCTTATTAGTTCAAGTGCTTCTGGACTTAATTCATTTAATGCCTCTAGTCCATTTTTGTAAATCATAGAAGCATATCTCCTTGGGATGTTGGTAGCAATAAATCGCAAACTATGAGCTTTTGCGAAATCAAGTAAAGGCTTATAATCGGTTTTATAGTTGCTCCACATTTGGGTTACCTCAGGAGTCATCTTATCCTCCGGGTAAAAGCCCTTTAAATATTCATCGATTACAAGTTGGTTGCCAGCTTCAAACATTTCAGCTCCGAAATAGAGTTTCTCCCCTTTGATTTCATAGAAGCTTTTGCTCATTTCCAATTGCAGCCAATGTGAAATAGGGTTATTATGATATTCCCCGAAAAACACCATATCACTTTTTGAAAGGCTATTAATCATATCACTATATTCAGCGATTTCACCATCATTACTGAATAATTGGTAGGCAGTCTTGCTCTGACCTTTTGTGAAGCTTATTGCAGAAATGAGGAAGAGCCCAGTTAGGATAAAGTTTTTCATATTTATAGTGTTTTAAATTCCTTTCATCAAAATTTAGCCACCAGCTTTCCAAATTGCTTTCCCTCTTTCATTTTATCAAAAGCATCAATAATTTCATCAAAAGGTCTTATGGAATCGATGATGGGCTCTATTCTATTTTTCTTGACATAAGCAATCATGGCTTTAAACTCATCATCATTGGCCATCGTACTGCCTTGCAATGTAATTTGGTTCCAAAACATACGGTGCACATCTAGATTTTGTGGTTTGCCTTGAGTAGCACCATAGAAAACGATTCGACCAGCGGGCTTCATTAATTTTATGAGATCATTGATTCCGTCACCGGCAGCACTATCGATTACCAAATCAAAGCCGCCAGATTTACTTTTAGCATCTTTAACCCAATCTTTTTCTTTGTAATTAAAAGCGCCTTTTGCGCCAATTTCAATCGATTTTGTCCTTTTCAATTCATCACTTGAGGTAACATAAACATGGGCCCCTTTAGCAAGTGCAAATTGAAAAGCAAATTGAGCAACACCTCCTCCAACACCAGATATTAGGACATTTTCTCCTTTTTGACAGTTCCCATGATGAAATAATGCCCTGAAGGCAGTCATGCCACCTAAAGGCAGCGCTGCAGCTGATTCTTTACTTAAATGAGCGGGCTTTTCAGCTATCTTTTCCGTACTTATAGAGACATATTCGCAAAATAAACCATCTGAGGGGGTACCTAAAATGTGATATTTGGAGGATTGAACCTGAGGATTCTCTCCCCATTCAATATTTGGGTTGATAAGCACTTCCTTTGATTTCCAGACTTCATCAACTTTAGCCCCGGTTTCTACAACAGTACCACATGCATCTGAACCTATTATTGTACCTGGATTAATTCCAGGATATTTTCCTTCTCTGATGAACTGATCTCTGTGATTCAGTGCTACTGCATTGATCTTTACCAGAACTTCATTTTCTTTAGGCTTTGGTATCTCTTTATCTGTAAATTGAATTTGATTATTTTCGGCTATAATCAGTGCTTTCATTATTATGTATTTTAGTTTCAATAGGCTTATTTTTCTAAAAAATAATAGAAAAGACCTACCGTTACAAATTAGTTTTTAATCAAAAAGGCGCTTCATCCGAATCTTCTGGTCTATCTTTTCCAGTGGCTTTACTTGGTAAAGTTACTGAACTAGGTGCATCAAAATCGGAAGGAACCCCTGCTTGTGAAGGGAAAGTGGTTCCATATCCCGGTACTCCACTGTCGCTTCCAGGTGCATCAAGATCTGAAAATTTAGTAAATCGTCCAATAAATTTCAATGGAACAGTCTCTAAGGAACCATTTCTGTGTTTTGCAATGATTACTTCGCCCACATTAGAGGTTGGCATTCCATTTTCATCTTCCGTAATGCCATAATATTCTGGTCTATACAAGAACATTACCATATCCGCATCTTGCTCGATCGAACCTGATTCCCTTAAATCGGATAGCTGTGGCCTTTTATCTCCACCACGAGTTTCCACTGCACGACTCAATTGTGAAAGTGCAATTACTGGCACGTTCAACTCCTTTGCAATATTTTTTAATGATCGGGATATGGAAGCAATCTCTTGCTCACGGTTTCCACCACCGCCACCAGCTTTTGAAGTATCACCTGACATCAATTGTAAGTAATCAATCACAATTAACTGGATGTCATGTTGTTGTTTTAATCTTCTACATTTTGCTCTAAGTTCTAAAATAGAAAGAGCAGGTGTATCATCAATAAAAATTGGAGCTTCCGTTAAAGCAGCCGTTTTATGAACTAATTGTTGCCATTCATAATCTTTTAAGTCACCTTTTTTAATTTTCTCTGAATCCAATTCCGCTTCAGATGAGATCAATCTATTGACCAATTGAACAGAAGACATCTCTAAGGAAAAAATAGCTACAGGTTGCTTGAAATCTACAGCAGCATTTCTAAGAGCCGAAACTATAAAAGCTGTTTTTCCCATACCTGGTCTAGCAGCTATAATGACCATATCAGATTTCTGCCATCCTGAAGTTACACGGTCCAGCGCAGAGAAACCAGTTGGAACTCCTGTTAAACCATCAGTATGGTTCCTTCTTTCCTCCAACTCTACAAAAGCTTGCTTCATTAAGGATGACATATCCGCATAATTCTTCTTGATATTGGAATTAGTGACATCAAAAAGTTCCTGCTCTGTTTTATCTAACAAATCAAAAACATCTGTTGTGTCTTCGTAGGCATCTTCCTGAATTTCACGAGATATTTTGATGAGTTGCCTTTTGATGGCTTGCTCAGCTATAATTCTAGCATGGTATTCAATATTTGCAGCGGAGTTTACTCTTGAAGTAAGGGATGTAATGTAATAGGCTCCACCTATTAGGTCTAATTTTCCATTTTTTCGTAACTGATTCGTAACCGTCATTAGATCAACAGGTTCCGAATTGTTGAAAAGTTGAACAATTGCTTTGTAAATTTCTTCGTGAGCTTCTCGGTAGAAACTTTCTGGTTTTAGAATGTCAATTACGTTGGTTAAAGCATCCTTTTCTAACATTAGTGCTCCTAATACAACCTCTTCTAATTCAACCGCCTGGGGAGGCATTTTCCCCATATTATCGCTTATATCGAGTTTTTTATTTTTCTGACCTATCCTTAATGCGGATGATTTTTTTGATTCCATATGTTCCCCTACTAATTTTGAATTTTCAAAAGCTAACAAAGCTAAATTATTATTTTCTTTATCGTTAGTGAAAACCAATCAAGTTTCCTACAACTTATCCACAGCTTATCAACATCTAAAAACATGAGATAATTTGCCACGGCATAAACTTTATTCTATTTTTGAATAATCTAATACAAACCAAATGGATTTAAATCAAATTAAGCGAGTACATTTTATAGCTATAGGCGGAAGCGTGATGCATAATCTCGCCTTGGCTCTTCATAAAAGGGGGATTATAGTAACAGGTTCAGATGATGAAATTTATGAACCAGCGGCAAGCAAATTAAAAGCAGCTGATTTAAGTGCCTCCATAGGATGGAATGCAGATCAATTGCATGAGGACTTGGATGCAGTTATTTTGGGTATGCATGCCAAAGAAGATAATCCTGAACTGAAAAGGGTACAGGAGTTGGGCTTGAAGATTTTTTCTTTCCCGGAGTTTATTCGAGCTGTTTCCGCTAACAAACAGAGAATTGTGATAGGTGGAAGTCATGGAAAAAGCTCCATTACAGCTATAATCATGCACGTTTTAAAAACAGCAGGTAAAACTTTTGATTATTTAGTGGGTGCTGAAGTGGAGGGATTTGACCTAACAGTACAGATCTCCGAAGCAGCTATTATCGTTATTGAAGGAGATGAATATTTATCTTCAAAATTAGATCTTCAGCCAAAATTTTTGAAATATGACCATCACATTGGTGTGATCTCCGGGATAAAGTGGGATCATAAGAATGTTTTTCCAACCTTTGAAGATTATGCCAAGCAATTCGATCTGTTTGCCGATAAAACACCAAAAGCAGGCTCTTTAATCTACTGTGAGGAAGATAATCTTGCAAACATTGTAGGTGCTAAAGAGCGTGAAGATGTTCGTAAACTTCCATATTCTGCTCATGAAGCTTTAATAAAGGGTGGGAAAACCTACTTAAAAACCAAAAATCAAGGTGAAGTGAAAATAAATATTTTTGGTAGGCACAATCTTCAAAATATCAAAGCAGCTCAAGAGGTATGTGATATTCTGGGTGTCCCCGAAGAGACCTTTTATAGCGCTATTGCAACATTTAAAGGGGCAAAGAACAGATTGGAATTATTGGCTGAAAATAATAGTATTAAGGTATTTAAGGATTATGCGCATGCACCGTCAAAATTGAAGGCTACTGTGAATGCACTTCATCACCAATTTACTGAAGGGAAAATATGTGTTGCTTATGAATTGCATACTTTTAGTAGTTTGGACAAAGGATTTATAAATGAATATAAGGATGCGTTAAAGCATGCGGATGTGGCATTTGTGTATGTCAATCCTGATAATATTAAACTTGAAGGAGACAATAAACTCCAAGAAGCTGATATTAAAACAGCTTTTAATAATTCTGATTTACAGTTTTTCGAAGATGTCGTGCAGCTGAAAAAAGCGATGGAAAACCAAAAAGGTAAAGTGGAAACCTTTGCCTTTTTAAGCTCAGGTCATTTCGGGAACTTAGATTTAAATGAAACCGCTCAATTATTAGTTAAATAGTTTATGTTTTTAAAACTCAAAAATCCCTTGGTCATATTTGACCTAGAAACAACAGGTACTAATGTTGTACAAGACAGAATAGTGGAATATTCTTTCGTGAAGGTGATGCCAGATGGTGACATCATTAAAAATACTGAAAGAATAAATCCAGAGAGACCGATACCTGTGGAGACTAGTTTGATACACGGAATTTACGATAAAGATGTTAAAGACAAGCCAGCTTTCAAGTCAGTTGCTAAAGAGCTGTCTGCCTTTTTACATGGCTGTGATCTGGCTGGTTTCAATATTTTAAAATTTGATGTGCCAGTGCTAGTGGAAGAGTTTTTAAGAGCAGATGTGGATTTTGATATCTCTAAGAGGAAGTTGTTAGATGCTCAAAAGATTTTTCATATGATGGAAAAAAGAACTTTAACCGCAGCCTATAAATTTTATTGCGATAAAGATCTAGTCGATGCGCATTCTGCCGAGGCAGATACCTTGGCCACATTAGAGGTATTAGATGCTCAAATTAAAAGGTATGAGGGTGAAAGTTTAAAGGATTTAAAAGGAAAGACAATAGGTACCATTGAAAATAACGTAGAAACCTTACATCTAATCACTAATGATAATATGGTGGATTTAGCAGGAAGATTTGTTTTCAACGATGACGGTATTGAGGTTTTTAACTTTGGAAAACATAAAGGACAAGCCGTTGAAAATGTATTGAAAAAGGAGTCTGGCTATTATGACTGGATGATGAAAGGAGATTTCCCAATGGATACTAAGAGAAAGTTAACAGAGATTAAACTTCGAGGTTTCCAAAGATAGTCAGGAATTACAGTAATCATAAGGCCCTAGATTAAGTAATAATTTAGGGTTTTATTTTTAGTAGATTTTTGCTGTTTTCCGCGTTTTTCTTTTGTAGTTTTTATTGAATATACTTAAGAGATATTTTGAGCTATAGCCAGATTTTAGTGCAATTTTAGCTATAACCTACATTTACCTATAAATTAAACGTTCAGCCCAATTTCTAAGTGAAAATTTGTATATTTTTATGAAATATAAATTTATAGAAATAATTTATAAGCGGAATTGAATTGAATACGAGATACTTAGAAGAAATAGGAAACATATTTGAAAACCAAAACCTTAATTATAAAGTTTTGGAAAATTTAAGTATCTCGGAATTTGACGATTATAAATGTTATTATTTGCTTGTAGAGAATAGCATATTGTATGTTATCTCAATAGGTGAAGCTAACAGTCAGAAATCGCAATTATTTTTCAAGAATTTGCAGAAAGCAGCTCAACTGCACAGTAGTCAAAAGTTGACATTCATTATGGATGCTACGCAGCTGTATAATATTCCAGCTTCTGTGCGCAGAGAGATTCATTTTTTTGACCTATCATTTAGGAAGTACTGGGCTAAGGTTTTATTTATTTATCAAGGGGTAGGAAAAGTCATCATGGATATGTATTCAATCCATAAACCGGAGCAGCTCGAAGGTGTAGAAAAGGTGGGCAATCCCTATTTGGCCGTTGAGTATGCGATTAATGGACGGCAGTCCGATATTTTATCTGATGATTACTTGAATTCACTTACTAAGGACGAGTTGATTGCAGAAATAAAGAGATTAAAGGCGAAGGAGTCTATACAGAACACTAACATAGAAAATAATGGAAATGAAATTATTGAGATCCTCACCAATTTAAGCTGGGAGGGTAAAAATACTAAATTATTAGAAAGCGAAGTAGAGAGATTTAACCCTATTCAAGTTCTAATAAATACTGTCATAACTGACTACAAGCAACTAGCGAGAGAGTTAGAAGAAATCCAAGAAGATTTTTATAATCAGCTACAGTTTCAAGTAGGGGAAGTTTTGCACCAGGAAGCAACTTTAAGGGCCATTTTTGATAGTCTCGAATCCATAGTGTGGATGATTGATGCTGATTTCAATTTACTAGCCTTTAATAGCAAATTTTATAAACATGTCAAAGTTCAGTACGGGATCGTACCTGAAGTAGGAATGAATTTGCTAGATCAGAAGGAGATTTCATCTGTATACGAAAAAACCATTAGTAGAATCAAAATAGCACTTAATGGAACGGAAGAAAATTATAGAGATTTCTATGAGGAGAATGGACGAGTTGTAAAAGTTGTCGATTCGAAGGTTTTTCCTGTAATGGTCAACAAACATATCAGCGGAGTTGTGTGTATCACAGATGATATAACTGAAAGTTTTGAAGCTAAAGAAAAGATTAAAAGTAATGAGCGAATAATTGCCTCAGTAAATAAAAATATTTCTGAGGCAATTTATAGAAGCACTCATGACAAGGGCTTGATTTTTATAAATGAAGCTTTTGTTAAAATGTTCGGGTTTGATTCAAAAGAGGAGTTATATCACCACGCTAAATTGAACAGCCTTTATGCAAATCCTGATGACAGAGAGCGGTTAGGGAAGCTATTAGTTAAAAAGAAAGAAGTAACCAATGTAGAAGTCCAATTTCAAAAGAAAAATGGGGACACTTTTACAGGTTTAATTAGTAGCATGGTAAGCTTAGATGAGGAAGGATCAACTTATTTTGATGGAGCAATACGTGATGTGACAGCTATTAAAAGTGCTCAAGAGAAACTCAAAAAGCAAAATAGAGAATTAAAAAAATTGAATACAGAGCTGGATAGTTTTGTTTACAGTGCTTCACACGATTTAAAAGCACCACTTAGTTCTGTTAAAGGGCTGATTAATCTCGCAAAAGATGAGGATGATAAGGAAAAACTAGCTCATTATTTAGATTTAGTAGATAAAAGTATTAATAAACTTGATGATTTTATTAAGGATATCGTGGATTTATCGCGTAATGCGAGGCAGGAAGTATCAGCTGAGCCGATAGATTTCAATGAATTAATTCAAGATACTCTCGATAACTATCAGTATTTGCAGAATTATGATAGAATAGAAAAAAAGATTAGTGTTGAATCAGATGTTCCATTCTATTCTGATAAAAGACGATTGAAAGTGATTCTTAATAATCTTATATCGAATTCTATTCGGTATTTTAATCCATTTATAGATGATCCTTATGTTGAAATTGTGATCAGTGCAAATGAAACTCAAGCAAATATAAGTATTTCTGACAATGGTTTAGGTATTGAAAATCAATATCTTGAGAAAATCTTCGATATGTTTTTCAGAGCTTCTAATAGCAGCAAAGGCACTGGAATTGGACTCTATATAGTAAGAGAAACTATTCAAAAGATACAAGGAGAAATTCATGTGAAATCTAAGATTGACAAAGGTACCAAGTTTACGCTGACTATTCCTAACCTTAAATTTTAGTTTTCAGAGTCGATTTCCTTTACCAAATCCTCATACCATTCTTTACTATAATTTCTGATTAAGGCATCTTTCAAGAACTTGTATAAAGGGACACCTAGTTTTTCCCCAAAATCGCAGGCAGGATTACAAATTTCCCATCTGTCATAGTTTAGTGCATCATACTCATCGTATTTGGTAATTCGGATCGGATATAAGTGACACGAAATTGGCTTTAGAAAATTGATCTTCCCATCATTATGAGCCTGTTCTATACCGCATTTTAAAATACCCTTGTCATCATAGATCGCATAAGCACATTCTTTATCATTAATGGTAGTTGTGCTATAATCCCCTTCCCAATCCTCAACATATTCCCCTTGATCCTCTATGGCTTTAATGCCTTCTGCAGATAAGTAAGGTTTTACTTTTGGGTATATTTCTTTCATGATCGGAAGCTCTTCCTCTGTTAAAGGTGCTCCCAAATCGCCCTCTACGCAACATGCTCCTTTGCACTTTTCTATGTTGCATACAAAATTTTTATCCTTAATGTCATCGGTTATGACTGCATTGCCTACTAGTATCATACGGTAAAATTAATTTTAATTGCTGGAATACCCTTAAAAGATTTGAAATGATTTTATAGAAAGTAAATACAAGCTAAAAAGTTCCGCCACTTATGTTATTGGTAAAACAACTTTGAAGGTAGTTCCTTTTCCAACTGAGCTTTCAACCGAAACTTTACCATTATTTAATTCTACAAATTCTTTCACTAACAAGAGACCTATTCCTGCACCAGTAGCAGAAGAAGTACCTATTAAATGATCTCTATTGATTACAAATAATTGATCTATTTTTTCGGAGGGAATTCCTATACCTGAATCACTGATGCTCAACTCAGTGGATTTTTTTGGATTTGTTCTTGCAGATATAGTGATTTGGCCGCCGTGAGGTGTGAATTTTATTGCATTGGAAATAAGATTTCTTAGAACGATTTGCATGGTTTCCTTATCGGCACTAATATGATGATATTTAGGCATTGTAATATTTAAACTAATCCCCTTCGATTTTAACAGAGAGTCAAATAGTTTTTTGAGTTCATTAATTTCCGTATTAAGTTGTATCGTTGATTTGTTTATCTCCAGCCCTTGCAGTTGGCTTTTTGACCAGGCCAAGAGGTTATCTAATAGATTGGACGAACTATTTAAATCTCTTTCTAGATCATTGGTTAGCTGCTTGAACTCATCTTCGCTTACAGCTCCCTTTTTATAGAGACCTAATATTCCTTTAAGAGATACAACAGGTCCCCGTAAGTCATGCGAAATAATAGAAAAAAGCTTATTTTTGATGTTATTTAGCTCTTCTACTTTTTTAACCTCTAGATCTAGTTCATTCTTATTGATAAAAGAAGTCATTTTTTGTCTATCTAGTAGATAGGAAGCTAATATTCCGACCATATAGATGACAAATAGTTGTGAAATCTGCCTTTCTGCTACTGCTGAGTAATTAATGTTTTCGATGTACAATATGTACGCGATGAAATTGATGGTATTGACCACAAGTGCGTAACGGAAACGCATCCCCATGATAGTTGAGGTGATAAAAATAACTACCATTAAAATATTTGACAAGAATATATCAAAAGCGGGGTCAGTATTAAAATGATAATGCAGAAAGAATATGGAAGATATAAATAAGGCTATTAATAGGCCCATGTACTGCGTGAATTGGTATTTGTGTTCTCGAAAGAGAAAAGTTAAACTTCCTAAGACTAATAAAATCAAGGCCATACCGCCCCTAAAAGCGATGGAAACTAGGTCTGCCTGATAACGAAAAACATCTATAAAGATAAAGATTATACTAAGAGCCGTGCCCAAAACGATTACAAAACGGAGGGCATGCAAATCCTCTTTAAAACAGCTGAGATTAAATTTTCTCTCTGTTTCAGGATTTTTAAACCATAGGGTAAATAAGTTGTATTGGTATAATTTGCTCAAGAGAGAAATATTTAAATCAATTTAATGAAAATATTGTAATTCATGTAAAATAATTCTTCGATGTGGGATTTCGCACTGCTTTTTTGTCTCTGAAAGAATTTCGGCTTTGAATCACATTACTGTAATTTTTGGCTAGGAACTAAGCAATTTTCTATTAGAGCCTTGTATAGTACTTTGCTAATCAAATTGTTTGGTATATAAAAAATAAGAAAAACATGCGTTTTGCTTCAAAAAGCTATCTGTAGAGAAATTTATCATTCAGTATCACTTTCAAATAAAAATAAAAAGGCTGGCAAATGAAATTTGCCAGCCAAATGCAACTGCTTTTAACAATTTATATTGAAGAGAATAATTTAGTCTAGTTTTAAAAATTTTGTTTCAAGCCATTGATTATTATCTGTTTTAATTCTTATGAAATACATTCCAGGACTTATATCTTTAGTATTCAGGTGATAGATTTTATCTGTAAAAGTCACTTCTTTTAATTTTAAACCTCTTTGATTTATTAAGACTAACTGATTTCGAATACCAAAATTTTCAGAGATTATTGTTAAGTGATTTTTTGCTGGATTTGGATAAGCCCTTGCTTGAATACTATTCTTATCTTTACTAGCTGTAATAAATGAGGTAATTGCTTTAAATATATAGACATCACTTTCTATTTGACCATCACTAACTGTCAACGATACTTCTAAAGTATCTGCTTCGGTAGTGCTAGTAATTAAACCTTCTGATAAGCTGTAATTGTCAGAAGGTAAAATGTTCAACGAAAAATCATTTGGGAATGTATTGTCTGGGTCTGTCACAGTCAATTGGTTTAACTTTATTTCTAAGCCCTCTGAGTTAATTTCTGGTATTTCCGTTTGACCGGTGATATTTGGTGTGTCATTTACATTGCTGACAGTAATTTCAGTGAGGTATGCGTTAGAAGTATCAACTTGATCCGAGACCCTGAGATTGAGTTTTAGTTTACCATAATAATTTAATTCAGGATATACTACGTTTTCATCAACAGTGTAATTGTCTCCATCCAATAAAATCATCCGCATATTGTCAACACTATTATCTGGATCACTAATTTGCAGCTTACCAATTTCGATGGCCAAAGAATCATCTTCATTTATTACAGTCATTCCTGAATATGCAGTGATGATCGGGACATCATTAACAGGCTCAACTTTAGCAATCGCCTGGAATGTAACGCTAGTATCTAAACCATCGGTCAGAGCAATATTTATATTTAAGTCACCATTGTAGTCTTGATCTGGTATAATATTATCTGAATTCAAAGTGTAGTTTTCACCATCCATTAAAATAAGACTTAAGTTTTGAACAGGATCATCAACATCTGAAGTGGTAAAAGTTTCTTTTGTTATATTGAATGCACTATCTTCTAAGACCTTGATATCTTCAAGTTGTGAATCTATAGCAGGAGCTCTGTTTAAGGATACTTTTATAATATTGCGACTAATTGACTCACCCTCTACATCAAATCTACCTACTACATATGCTGTTTTTGAAGTACTAGATTCTCTATATAATTGACTTGCTGCTGATAAGTTGATTAATTCTGATGGCTTAACAAATGTGGAGTCAACAGAGCCATCAAAATATCTTCTTTGCCAAACATATTTTTTAAGGCTGTCATTATAAAATTGCAAAAGCATTGAATTTTTGTATTCAGTCAAACAGATTGTTTGGTTTGGAAATGCATTTAAAGTTAGAAGCTCACCATCAGGGCCTAATTGAACTACTCCATTGGTATCCTGGCCATCATATTCATCGAAAAGGCCCGAAATAAAAATAGAATCATTAGAAAACACATTAAGATATAGAGGAGAACGGATAAAACCACCTGTAATACCATTATTTACATCGAAGCTTTCATCTAAGGTACCGTCTTCATTAAGACGAATAATACCTGATACTGGCTGATTATCATACGAGTCAAAAATTCCTGATACTATCATTTTTCCATCCGATTGAAATGCAAAATTGGTAGAACCACCATTAGGACCACCGGTTCCTTCACCGTTCATATATGAAATGTCCTCTGATCCGTCAGGATTTAATCTATAAAAATTATTTGGCCCAAAGATCATAATTTTGTCATTTTCTAATATGTGGAATTTAGATATACCAGACATATCTTTAAAATTTTCATAACTAAAATCAGGGTCAATGGAGGCATCTTTATTTAACCGAATAAAGCTTTCTCCTGCATTTAGAAGAATTTTCTCCTCTTTAGTAAATTCGATTTGGAAAATTCCTCCCAAATTCTGTTGCATCGAAAATTCCGGATCTACTGAACCATCTAAATTTAGTCTAGCTAAATTGTATGATGTCTGATCTGATATTTGGTAGAAACTACCAATAACATATAGCTTATCATTAAGTTTTTTTATACTTGAAAAGCTGCCTTTCTGCGCGAGCGGGACCGAAAAACCTGCAATTGATGAGCCTTGAAAATCATATTTAGAAAATAAATTAAACGGGCCACTAGAGACATTACCTCCAAGTACTAATCCATCATTCTCAAATACCAAATTGAGACCATTTTCATATACGTTGTCATTAATTATAATAGGTACAAATGAATTGTCTCGACTCCCATCCATATTTAATCTAAAAAGATAAATCTCATATCCTTCTAAACCTTCGTAAAATGCGCTCAGATATATTTTATTTTCATGAATAAAAATGTTACTGGTAGGCCCGTTAATTTGAGGGAAATTATCTGCAAAGGATTGATCAATAGACCCGTCTGCATTAAGTCTCACCATCCCATCCGTCATGATATCATTGAAACTATTGATGTAAGAATTACCGATCAAAACTTTACCATCCTCTTGAACCTTAATCTCACCAACACGGTCATTGGTACCACTTCCTGGATCAAAGGTCTCATCTAAAGTTCCATCTAAATTTAATTTCGCAATATCATTTATTGGTTTTCCATTTATTTGTGAGAAATTTCCGCTAACATATATTTTATCTCCTTTTATCTCCACACTACTAATACTGTTATTAGCTGAAGTATTTGCTGAGAAATCCTCGTCTATTGATAAGTCACTATTTACTCTAGTGATAAAATCAAGTGGATTACTCACAAAAGATCTAGATAATACTATCTTGTCATCAGATTGAATTGCTAAATCAGTTATACCTTCAAAATCTTCATCGATATTAAGTAATTCACCATCATTATTCATTTTACCTAAATATCGTCTACTGGCAAAGATGATTTCACCAAGACTATTTTCTGCAAGATTCGCTATTGGAGTAGCTAAATCATGATTAAATTCGAAATTTTCATCTAAAGATCCATCTGGATTGATTTTTACCACTCCTTGAACAGGTTTGTCATTGGCATAATCGATGTCACCTATTACGATAATTTGACCATTGGACAGTTTAAGCGTTTCATAAACCTCGGCATAATCATATAATTCTGGAGTTTGAAAATCAAGATCAATTTGTTGGCTCTTGACAGGATTGATTAATAATAATAAGTTGATAGAGATTAATAGGATATTTTTTTTCATATGTAGGTATTTTCTTAGCGGCAAAACTATTAATTAATAGTTACTGTAAAAACTATTTCCTACTAAATTCTTTTATTGAACTGTTTAGGTAAGCTAAGTCAGTGTATGAGGACTGTTTTATTAATAAGGTTTTTTGTAGAAAATCCGTAAACCACTTCCTTTGACGAGATAAATAAATAATTTTTTGGTCGTATTTTGAGTGATGAAATGGCAATTTGAAATAATCGTATTTTCAATCAGTAAATGTATGAATTGTAATCTTTTATAATGTCATGGAGCTTTCAAGGTCTTAAGTGTTGATATCTTGGGAATTTTTTGATGATTGCTGGCGTGACTGCTTTTTTAAGATGATTTATTAAATTATTAGAAGATATAATTAAATTTTGCTTAGAAAGGATTAATCGGTATAATAAAGTATGATTTTGATGGATGCATCATTGCACTTAAGCTGTTAATGTTCTGATCAATCAAAATAATTTTAACATTTCCCCTTCCTTTTCGATGGCGGTTGGCAATTAGATTATAAATTTGCTCTATGGATTATTTAAGTCATTTGAATCCCCCGCAGCGAGAAGGTGTTGAGAATCTAGAAGGGCCTACCATGATTATTGCTGGTGCAGGTTCTGGTAAAACAAGGGTATTAACATACAGAATTGCTCACCTGATTACTACTAAAAATATTGATCCTTTCAGTATTTTGTCTTTGACCTTTACCAATAAGGCCGCAAAGGAAATGCGAGATAGAATCGAAAGGGTCGTGGGAACTGATGCCAGGAATCTTTGGATGGGTACATTTCACTCCGTTTTTGCTAGAATATTGAGAGCCGAAGCCGATAAATTAGGCTATCCTAGCAATTTTACTATTTATGATACGGAGGATTCCAAATCCTTAATACGAGCGATCGTGCGGGAAATGGGCTTGGATGACAAAATTTATAAGCAGAATGTAGTATATAGTAGAATATCGGGTGCCAAGAATAACCTAGTTTCTTGGCAAAATTATATGAATAATTCTGTTTATGTTTCTGAGGATGAACAGGCCCAGAAGCCTAAAATGGGTGCTATCTATAAAGAATATGTGCAACGCTGTTTTCGCTCTGGCGCCATGGACTTTGACGATTTGCTTTTCAATACTAATGTACTATTTCGTGATCATTTAGATGTACTGAATAAATATCAGCAACGATTTAAATACGTTATGATAGATGAGTTTCAGGATACTAATATCTCTCAATATCTGATTACAAAAAGGCTTTCAGCAGTTAATCAAAATATTTGTATAGTGGGAGATGATGCTCAAAGTATTTATGCTTTCCGTGGTGCTAACATCCAAAATATTCTCAATTTCGAAAAAGATTATCCTGATTTAAGGGTTATTAAGTTAGAGCAAAACTATCGTAGTACCCAGAACATCGTGAATGCTGCTAATTCCGTAATTCTTAAAAATTCAGCTCAGCTTAAGAAAAATATCTGGACACAGAATGATGATGGGGAATTAGTTCATCTGATTAAATCTACTTCAGATAATGAAGAGGGTAGGCTTGTAGCCTCTTCAATTTTTGAAGATAAGAATAATAAAAAGTTGGAGAATAAAGATTTTGCCATCCTATATAGAACCAATAGCCAGTCTAGAGCTATGGAGGAGGCTCTAAGAAAAAGTAGTATCCCGTACAGAATATATGGTGGGCTGTCTTTCTATCAAAGAAAAGAGATCAAAGACTTACTAGCGTATCTTAGATTTACCATCAATCACAATGATGAGCAATCCTTTAGAAGGATTATTAATCTACCCAAAAGAGGAATAGGCGCCTCATCTGTTGATAAAATAGTGGTCTCTGCTTTTGAAAATGACCTAGGGATTTGGGAAGGGTTGCAAAAAAGTCAGAGAGTGCTGCCGAATCGTGCCGCAAATGCAGTGGATAATTTTGTAACGCTGATTAAGACTTTCAAAATAAGACTAGGGAAATCGGATGCTTATGATACTGCTGCATTTATTGCAAAGCAAAGCGGTTTATTGAAGGAGCTATATGATGATAAAACTATCGAAGGATTAAATCGGTATGAGAACGTTCAGGAATTACTCAATGCCATCAAAGAATTTGTAGATGATGAGCAACAGGAAGATAAATCCTTAGAAGCTTTCATAGCAGATGTTGCGCTATTGACAGATGCAGATAATGAAGATAAAGACAATAATGACCATGTAAATCTAATGACTATTCACTCCGCAAAGGGATTGGAATTTAAACATGTATTTATTGTTGGGATGGAAGAAGATTTGTTTCCTTCCCAAATGATGCTGAATAGTCGTGCTGATTTAGAAGAGGAGCGAAGACTATTTTATGTAGCTTTAACCAGAGCGATGGAAAAGGTAACCTTGAGTTATGCTTTGACTAGGTACCGGTTCGGAAGACTTAAGAATTGTGAACCGAGCCGCTTTATAGAAGAGATCGATCCGGCTTATATTAAGGTAGATAGAAAATTCAATAGGTCAGAACCAATGGGGGCTTTAAATAATGGTGGAGGAAGCAGCGTTTATGCTAAAAATTTAGTGGCTCAAAGGAAGACAGAAAGAAAGGCAGTTCCACCAGGTAAGAAGTTGCATACTCCTTCTCCCGATTTTGCGCCTAGTGATACGCGTAGCCTAGATACAGGCATGAAAGTAGAACACCCTAAATTTGGTTTTGGAGAAGTGAAAAAGATGGATGTACAGGGAGCGAATCGAAAAGCGACCATCGAATTTGAGAATTTCGGAGAAAAAACGCTTTTGCTCACTTTCGCTAAGCTACGAATCATGGAATAAGTAATTAGGTGAATAGGATAAAGGAATTTCGGAATGAAAAAGGATGGACACAATCAGAATTGGCCGATAAAGCTGGTTTGTCATTACGGACAATTCAGCGAATTGAATCAGGCGAGAGCATTCCGCAAGGTCATACCTTACAAGTGCTATCTAATTTGATTGGGGTAAAACCATCTGAGTTTATAAATAATGAAACTGAATTGAGCCCCGAGCAGATTGAGCGTTTAAAACTTATCAATCTTTCGGCATTAGCGGTCATTGTTATTCCCTTTGGAAATATTATTTTTCCTTCCATACTTTGGAATAGAAATAGAGAAAATAGGGCCATAAACCAAACAGTTAAATATATTATAAATTTTCAGATTATTTGGAGCTTAATACTGTCTTTGCTACTAATTCTAAGCCCCTTCATTCAAGATTTATTTCAATTAGCTTTTTCCTTAATTATAGTAGTCTTAATCCTGAGCTATAGTTTTAATATATGGATTATTTTTAAGTTTTCTAGGTGGATTGCTAAAGGCGATCTGTTTCGTTTAAGACTTACTTTTCAACTCCTGTAAATGGTAATTCAGCAATTGGCGTAAAATTGTCGCACGCTTGACGCATAGATTCGAACCGCATTTTCTGAATTTTGCAATTCACTTTAAAACTTTTGCAAATGAGAAAATTCGTACTTATTCTAGCTGTTATTATACTAATCACTAGCGTATCAGGCTACTTTTATTTTGATAAGAAGTTCACTCCACCAGAAAATAACTTAGAAGTTTCCGAGGATCAGGATACTCTTGATATTCAATGGGTGTCAAATGAAGATACGGAATTTGCAGCACTTCTGGTGCCGGTAAACATTGAAGGAGTTCCCAATACTTTCTACTTGCAGTTTGATCTGGGTGCTCATTCTACGCTTTTCCATGAAAAAGCTCTTAGCTCGATTAGCGAGAAATATCCATTTTTTGATAGCAGCAGTTTCGATAATAATAATCCCTTTCGGTTCAATTTAGGAATGGTCTCGGTTTCAATTCCTAAGGTTAGAAGATTAAATTATGGACAGGAAATCAATTGGAAAGGTTCTGATGTCAATATTATTGGAACTTTAGGAGCTGATATTTTAGAGCATAAAGTAGTTTTGATGGATTTTAAGAAGAATTGCATAGGACTAAGAAACACCTTTCCTACCGAAATCCCAATGGAGTCTATTCAAGATTTTGAATTCACAAAGCGGAAAGTGATGTTGCAAGGACAAATTAACTCAGAAAGGACAAAGTTCTTTTACGATTCAGGAAGTAGTGCTTTTGAACTGATTACTGATAAAGACCAGTGGGAGAATTTAGCGCTTTTTGGAGCAGTTGAGAAGGTTTATCAAGCTAACTCATGGGGGAGTAAATTAGACGTACATAATATCGCCAGTGATGCTGTTATTACTTTCGGATTACAAGAAATCCCTTTAAGTAAAGTGACTTACATTGAGGGGACTTCCCTTATTCAGAATGTGTTAATGTATTTTAGTGGGATGGGAGGGATGATTGGAAATAAGTTATTTATAGGTAAGGTTCTTATCCTTGATGCCAAGAATCAAAAGTTTGCTGTGCTTTAATTTTACCATGATAAGAATGTTATACTTTATCAAATGAAGCTTTACAATTTTCTTTGCAAGTTGAGATCATACGTTGTTTAAATCCTCTAATCGAATTTAGTAATCGGATTTAGATCTATATACTTCAGCGTTTCAGTAATTTAAAAAGCTAAGTAAATCGCTTAGTAGTAATTTCAGCATTGCCCTAATGCAGGCATGATGCATTTTTGGGATATTTGAATTAGAATTTAAACCTAAAACTAATAGTTATGAAAACGTATCCAAATATCTTAAAACCGGTTAAACAATATGTTCTAATAGGTATTATTGTCTTGATTACCTTATTTGGTTTAACCTTGAAAGCTAATGCGCAAAGTATTTCTCTAGAATCTAATGTAGAGAAAATTAACAATGCAATGGTTGTACAATTAGCAGCCTACGATTTTGATATGGTGATTCCCAAAGTTACAAAAGAGGAGTTACAAGCAATCAAAGATGCTTCATTTAATGCGTTGGTATACGTTACAGATAAAGAAATCGGCTATTATTTCAATACGGGTACTAAATGGGAAATGCAAAATGTGAGAGAGGTTTTCGAATTGATAGATATTAATTTAGCGATTCAACAACCACATGCAGAGAGTTTGATTATTGTAGCGGATGCTTCAAATCAGCAAACATTATTAGACTACAACGACCATATCAAGCATATCTATAGAGATTTTATATTTGATAAAAGTGATAATTCCATGGCAATTAATGTAGAAAGAAAATAGTTTGTTTAGTATCGGCTAACCTTAGGTTTCAAGGGCAATGCTATCAGTAGTATTGCCTTTTTTAATGGAAATGGCCAGTTGATCTCAATAAAGTACTTACCCTAATACGTTTCATAGTCAAAAGCTCTTCCAGTGTATAAGCTTCCTAGCAGCAAGGGTAGGCTCTTATTTCTTTGAAAGGATATTACTACAGCTAACTAATAAGGTAGTATGAGTTTCTAAGTAAATCACCTATTTGTAAATTCCGAATTGTGCTGATGTTTAGAGGAGGCATATTTATGATCTTTGAGTATAATTAAAAGTTAATAGTTATGAAAACGTATCCAGATATATTAAAGGTGGTTAAACAATATGTTCCTATGGGGCTTATGGTATTGGTTATTTTATTTGGTTTAAGCTTTAAATCAAATGCGCAAAGTACATCACTAGGAAATGATATTGATAAAATCAATAATGCGATGGTGGTGCAGGTAGCAGGTCATGATTTTGACATATTGATTCCCAAAGTGAGCAAAGAGGAATTTGCGTCCATCAAGGATGCTAAATTCAATCAGATGGTTTATGTAGTAAATGAAACTGCAGGTTATTATTTCTACATGGGTACAAACTGGGAGAAACAAAATGTAAAGCAGGTTTTTGAATTAATCAACATGAACATGGCCATTCAGCAACCAAATGCTGAGAGCTTGATTTTGATAGCTGACGGGTCAAATTCTCAGACTTTACTTGATTATAACGACCATGTGCAGCACATTTATCAAGACTTTGTATTTGATCAGAGAGACAATACAATGGCTATAAATTTAGAAAGAAAGTAATTTTTAAGTCCTAGGTTATTAAAGGCAATGCTACTTATAGCGTTGCTTTTTTTTGATATGATGAATTCTGCTTTTTGTGCTTACGGTAAATTTGTGAAAGATTGAGATATAACTGTAGTTAAAAAGGGTTTTTATCAATCCACCAGGCTTCTGGTTTTACCAATATTGTATCTTCCTTATCGACATGGACCATTCCGGGGGGAAGACCTTTTGGCTTTCTTACGAATTTTTTCGGAGTAACAATTACTGGACTTAGGCTATCTGATTTTCTTTTAGAATAAAAGGCTGCGGCTTGAGCTGCTTTTTCCACTACCGATTGTGGGAAAGGCTTACTGCTTTGCTGTTTTAGAACTACATGTGAGCCTGTTACATCTTTTGCATGGAGCCAAAGATCATTTTTCTTGGCATATTTTAAAGTCAATTCATCATTTTCCCTTGCGCCTTTCCCAACTAAAATGGTAAATCCACCATACTCAAATTTTTTATAAGGTACTTTTAATTCGACCTGTTGTCGTTCTTTCTGCGGATTTTGTTTAATTAGCTTTTTGATAGCTTTAATATCATCCGCAGCTGCAATCTCCTCTAATTTACTTTCAACTTCTATTAATTCTTTTTCTTTTTGCTTTATTGAAGCATTTAATTGTTCTAATTCGATTTTCTGATTTTTTGATTTTCTGTAGAGATTTTCTGCGTTCTTTTGTGGACTGAGGTTCGGTTTTAAAGAGATTTTGATATTTTCATTAGTATAAAAATTGAATAGTTCCACTTCCTTAGCGTGAGTAGGAATTTGGTGCATGTTTGCCATTAAAATATCGGCTAATTGATTGTAACCAGGTTTATCTAAAACTTCTTCAAGTTTCTGATTTGATTTTTTAATATAATTCAGTGACTGGTTACGCTGTTTTTCAAGTTGCTTGGATAAGCGTTTCTTCTCCTTGCGAATGAAATTCTCTTTGGAATATGTGTAATAGAATTGTGTTATTCCTTCAAGACAAGTCTTCTCTTCGTTAATGACTTCACCTATTCTCAGCAGTGAAAAATGAATTTCATCGTTCCACAAAACTGTATAGAAACCTGCGGGCTTATTGATTTCAGATTCTATTAATGAAACTATAGTCCATTGCTCCTCAAGCGGCTTTTCTGATAAATTTATGCTCGTAAAATACTGCTTAATTAATTTGCCAAAAGTAGGGAATAGCTTCTGATAATTACCATCGTAATGAAGGAAAGTTTCCTTGTTTTGATCTAGAGATCTGTCTAAAGTATCTAGATCGATCTCCATGTCCTGCGGAAAGCTATTTCGGAATAATTCATTGGCTTTGGAACCTTGATAACCAATGATGTTAGATCGGTTTCCATGCATTTTGAACAGGAATTTTCGATCCTGTTCGAAATGAATAGCAAAGCATCTTTCATTTTCAAATTGTTGGATACTTATTACTCGTAGACCAATGAAGGCTGGAAACAAATCAATACTATTACTTTTGGTTCTAGAAAATTGATTGGGGAAGCTTAAGCAAGAAAATTCAGGGGTCAACGAAGCTTTGATGTAGAAGTCTCTTTCCCCTTTGTTAAAACCTAAAATCAATTCATCTCTGCTCTGACTGAAGCAAGCTAAGAGCTTCTCCCCTTTAATTTTAGTTTCTAATTCAGGAGATAATTGACGGAATACATAATAGTTATTATGCATGCTAAAGTGTTATTTGTAGCCCATCGTAGGCAAACTGCATTCCTTCAGGTAATTCTTTTTCTACATCTCTGTGTAATCCCATTCTATGACCCATGTGGATAAAGTAGGCTTGAGGAATTTCCAATTCTTCCACCGTTTCTATGGCCTGCTCTAAGTTAAAATGCGATAGATGTGATTTCTTTTGTAATGCGCTTAATACAATCACCTTACTTCCTTTTATTTTTTCTTTTTCTGCCTCAGAAATGTAATTTACATCTGTAATGTAACTGAAATCATCAATGCGATATCCAAAAACTGGAAGTTTGTGATGCAAAACATCTATCGGTTGGATCTCAATTCCTTCTACTTGAAAGGGGGTGTTTTCAATTTCATTCAGCGCTACTTGCGGTATCCCAGGATATTTATTAGTGGCAAAGATGTAGGAAAATTCCTTTTGAATCTGCTCTAAAACGGGCTTTCTTCCGTACAAAGGCATATCCATTTGCTGTTTGAAGTTGTAAGAACGAACATCATCTAAGCCTGCCGTATGGTCTTTGTGTTCGTGGGTGTAGATCACCGCATCTAAACGATTGATTCTTTCGCGAAGCATCTGCTCTCTGAAATCAGGTCCAGTATCGAAAACAATGCTTTTTCCGTCCTTCTCGATATGAATACTAGTTCTTGTCCGTTTATCCCGATAATCAAGTGAGCGACACACTTTACAGTCGCATGCAATTACGGGAACTCCTTGTGATGTCCCTGTTCCTAGAAATGTTACCTTCAAAGCGCGAGTTCGGTTTGTTGTAATTCTAAATAGAAATTTTTGTTTTTGTCACTCAGTGTTTTGCTATCTAAGTCAATATTTTTTAGGATATCCACTAAGCAGTTGATTTTCCCTTCTGTATCAAAAAACTTATTTATAATAACAATTCTTTGATCTTTTAATACACAGTATCCTGATTTGAAATTACCTTTTTCATAACGTAGAATATAATCAGATTCTGCGAATACATCTTCTAGTTTGTTAAGAAAGGATTTTGTGTACTTTATTTGCATAAAAATAGTTTATAGATTAACTACACAAACTTTCAATTTGTTGCTGATTTTCTAAAATGATTTTATTGCAGACACTAAAATTTAACAAACCTCAATTAATTAGTTAACTTTTTCACAGTTTCAACTAACTGGTCAAAATTGAGTGGTTTTTGCAGGTATTCGTTTATTCCAGCATCTTTGAAATCTTCAATACTGTAATTTTTAGCGTTTCCTGTTATAGCAATAATCGGTATACTTGATTTTTCTTTATCTTCAAAAGCTCTTATCGCTCTACTGCATTCCATGCCATCCATTTTTGGCATATTAATATCCATTAAAATGATGTCGAATGTTTCTGATTCTAAAGCTTTTAAAACTTGCTCCCCATTTTTTGCGGAATGAATGCTATAATTTTGCATCATTAAAATCTTCTTGGTAAGGTTTTGGATTACCGAGCTATCTTCTGCTATAAGTACTTTTTTTGTTTCTGCCATCTTATTTTAAAATTGACTGATAATGATCTGTAAATTTATTAAAATTATCTAATAAATGGTTTAAGTCATTTATAAGCTTTTCGGTTTTTTCTTTTTTTAAATTCGCTTCTATCTTTTTTGCTTGTTCCTCTAATGAGCGAATTCCAAGAGTTCCAGCATTTCCTTTCAAAGTATGCAAATTACTCAATATTTTGTCTATGTCCGAAGTCTTTTCAGCATTTATGCTTTCTAATATCAAACTTTTTGCCTCAATTTCAAATTCTTCAAAGAAGGATTTGATAGTCGATTTGTCAGCATATTTACTAAGCTGTTTTAAAGTAGATTTATCAATGAGTTCAAGTTTATTTCCAGGGCTTCCTTTTTCATCTATTTCCTCTGCTTCTATTTTTTGAGGTTTGAATGCTGGTAAGTTTTGTTGGATAACATCTAACAAAAGACTTGAAACTATGGGTTTTGCTAAGTAATCATCCATGCCCATATCTAAAAACCTTTGCCGGTCTTCTTTCATCGAATATGCTGTCATGGCAACTATTGGGGGGATCTTTTTGGGTAGTTTTTTGATCTCTCGTGTTGCAGATACCCCGTCCATTACAGGCATTTGAATATCCATTAGTATCAGATCATAATCGAACCTTTTTACTTTTTCGATAGCTGCTGGTCCGCTAAATGCCAGGTCAGTTTTAAATCCTGACTTTATCAAAATTTGACTAGCTACTTGTCTGTTGATGGTGTTGTCATCTACAATTAAAATGTACGGTGCACTATCTTTTTCAAATGTAATTTTATGTCTTTTTGGTACTTGTTGCTTTTGTTTTTCATACTCTTCAATTTCAGACTTCGAAACTTTTGCGCCCATTAAGGTGAACCAAAATACACTGCCTTCGTCTGGTTCAGAACTCACACCGATTTGTCCTCCCATCAAGCTGCTTAACTGCTTTGAGATGGCAAGTCCTAAACCTGTTCCACTAAAAGCTTTGGTGCTGGAATTATCCACTTGGGTGAATAATTTAAATAGCTGTTGCTGGTCATTTTCAGATATTCCGATGCCAGTATCTTCCACTGCGATTCTATAGAGATTTTCTTTTATCTCTTTTGATAAATGTAGCAATACCCTCCCGTTTTTTTCAGTAAATTTTAAGGCATTGGAAGTAAGATTAGATACGATCTGAATAATGCGAGTTTCATCGATTTGTAAATACTCTGGAATTTCATTGTCTATTTTAAAACTTAAATCAATTGATTTCTGTCTTGCTTGTTGACTGAATAAGTTGAGTACTTTCTCGAAAATCGATCTTACTTCAGTTATATGAGGCTGAATTTTCATTTTTCCAGCTTCTATCTTACTTAAATCTAGAATATCATTTAAAATAGTAAGTAAGGTTTCAGAAGATCGTTTTATGGTTTGAACAAAGTTCATTTGTTCAGGATTCAGTTGGGTTTGAGAGAGTAAATCCACCATTCCAATCACACCATTCATCGGTGTTCGGATTTCATGACTCATATTAGCGAGAAACTGTTCTTTTACCTTTAGAGAGTTTTCAGCAACATTTTTAGCGTGTAGTAATTCTCTATTGGCTTGTTTTAGCTTGGTGATATCACGTGCAACTCCTTCGATCGTAACCTCTCTGCTGTCCTTGTCCCTGACTAAACGAACGTTACAAATACAATTCACCAATCTACCATCCCTAGTGATAAGTGTTGCTTCAAAGTTTTGAACCCGTCTTCTGGAAACCAATTTCTTTAATAAATCCTTCGTTTTTTTTGTGTAGAGATAATAATTGGTAATGTTATTTCCTGTAACTTCTTCTTGTTCGTAGCCAATATTTTCCTTAACTGAAGGGCTTATCAGGATGATTTCCCCATTGAAACGACAATTGAAGTATATATCCTGAAAGGATTCAAATATATTTCTAAATTTAAACTCGCTTTTTTGAATATTTAGCGCATTGATTTTCTTCTCTGTAATATCATGTGCTATACCGGAAAGTCCAGTGATTTCCCCACTTTCGGTAAAGATTGGATTCAGAAAAATCTCTTTCCAAACGATTGTTTCATCATAAGGATCAATAAAATCAATTTCAAAGTTTACGGCTTCACCATTTAAACTTCTCTTAAAATTAGTAATCCAAAATTCATGTTTATTAATTGGACCGAGTAGAGCAATATTTGCAGCATCATAACTAACATTTATTTTAGGTTTGAAATTGAAATACTTGAGGAATTCATACTCAAAATTTTGGTTGAAAGAAGTGAGTTTGAATTCTTTATCAATTGACCAAATGATGTGATTGCTACTATTGAAGATCGATTGTAGACGAGCTGCTTGTGTATTGATTTTTTCCTCTATAAATTTCCTTTCTACTGAAAGCAATACCTGATTAGAAATAAAATTCAATAATTTCAAATCCCTATTTTGGAATGCATTTTGATCTCTGTAGCTCTGGACCCCAATCACCCCTGGGGTTCCTTTTTCAGTTTGAAATGGCACTCCTAAAAATGCTTTTGGAATGGTACCGTATTGATTGATTTTACCCTCCAGAATTAAGTCCATGATGTCCGACTCTCTTAGCAACATGGCCTTTTTTTGCTGGTAAATATATTCACACAGCCCTTTTTTGTATTCAAATGACATTGATTTGGGTGAGTCTGCAATGAATTCATCATGGATATAGGGAAAGAAAAGCTGCTGTTTTTGAAACCTAAATTGTGCAATAAAAAAGTTGTCTGCTTCCATTGCCTCTTTCAATTTTTGATGGATTCCCTTAAATAATCCATCTAAGTCAGTGCTTTTTAGCGTCAGGTTGGTAATTTCATAAAAAAGATTTTGAGCTTTTTGAGCATGAATTTGATTCGTGATATCTTGAAAATTTGCAATGATATTCCTGTTGTTCAAGCTCATTAATATGATGCCTGTTACATGAATTCTATCATTATTTTTTGAACTTAAGCGGACTTCTAACAGCTCTTGTGTTTTGTTCTTAAGAACCATTTCAACAGCATTCTGGAATTTATGCCAATCCTCTGGAATAATAATATCTCTAATGAAGATATGAGTTAAGTCCTGGGTTGTATAAGCTAAGGTTTTACGCCAGTTTTTATTAGTTTTTATTAGTTCGCCATTTTCGGAAAATTCCATGCTTAAATCAATTCCCTCTTCCGGAAACATGTTATTCCCTAGATGTCTGGAATTTTTAAGCAAATATTTTTTTTGATATAGCGCAAGACGTAGTTTTTCAACCTCTTTTATAAGTCGTTCTTTATCGTAATTTTGTAACTCCAAAGTATCTAAATTTACTGCTCAATTTACATCTTTAAGATTAATTTAAATATCAAATTTGACTAAAAAATCAAAAAGCATAGTGATTTTGGCAGGTCCAACTGCCGTAGGTAAAACCTCCCTGTCCATTCAATTAGCAAAACGGTTTGAAACTGAAATAATTTCAGCTGACTCCCGACAATTTTATAAAGAGATGGAAATTGGAACTGCTAAACCTACACTTAAGGAAATGGATGGAATTAAGCATCATTTTGTCAACTCACATAGCATTCAGGAAGATTATAATGTAGGTCGATTTGAAAAGGATGCCCTTAGTTTATTAGATACATTATTTCAGAAGCATGATATAGTTTTAGTTGTAGGTGGATCTGGACTTTATGTAAAAGCACTTTGCGAAGGGATAGATGATATGCCTGTAATCTCAACAGAGATTAGACAGAATTTAAATGTGGAGTTTGAACAAAATGGAATTGAATATTTACAAAAGAAAGTGCTTGAATCTGATCCCGAATATTTTGAAATCGTTGATCAACAAAACCCTCAACGACTTATCCGTGCGCTTGAGCTTTTTCGTGCCACAGGTCATAATATGACTTATTATAGAGCTCAGAAAAAGGAAATTGATCGACCTTTTAATATTATCAAAATAGGACTGGAGCGTCCAAGGGAAGAATTGTATAATCGCATAAATTTAAGAATGGACCAGATGATTTCAGAAGGTTTATTCGAAGAAGCGGAAAATTTGTATCAGTATAAAGAATTGAATGCTTTACAAACTGTTGGTTACTCTGAAATATTCAGATTTTTAGATGAAGAATATGATATGGAAGAGGCAGTTCGTTTACTGAAAAGAAACAGCCGGAGATATGCGAAAAGGCAAATGACGTGGTTCAAAAAAGATTCGGAATTTGTTTGGTTCTCAGCGGACAAAGTAAATAAAGTTATCGATTACATAGAAAGCAGACTTTTGTGATGAAGAGAGAGCTGAAAGATTTATCTAAGGAAGAATGGGACAAACTTTTTCCTATTGCCCTGCATCCACATGATCCAAAGTGGCCTTTAATCTATAAAGATGAAAAGGATCAAATAGTAAATCGGTTAGGGAATAGTATATTGAAAATCGAACATGTAGGAAGTACAGCAATTCCTGCTATTAAGGCTAAGTCCTATATTGATATTTCTATTGAGATCTTGGTAGAACATTTGTTCAATGAAGAAATAATACAATCTTTAGAGAAGCTGGGGTACACTTTTTTCCGACAAGAAGGAAAGGACTTAGACTATATGGTCTTCGTGAAAGGGTATAATTTAAATGGTGAAATAGAACAAGTTTTCCACATTCATATGTATCCATCAGGACATGAATTGCTTCATCAAATTACTTTTCGGGATTATCTAATTGCTAATCCAGAAAGAGCTAAACAATATGAGAATCTGAAAACTCAATTAGCAGATCAACATAAAAATGATCGAGTTGGATATAGAGTAGCGAAAGATAATTTCATTTTGGAGACCTTAGATTTAGCTAAAAAATTGTAACAGAGATCAGATTTGCTTTTTTAATTTTTCTAGTTTTATAATTCTAACCTCTAGTGCATCAATCAACGTGCGACCTTCGGTACTGACATCGTTTCAAGAACGATGCCCATCCATCATCCTACACCCATCAATTCTTCCTATAATAACGCACGCTCCAAAGTCCTCCTTTGGGGGATTTAGGGGGCTTCCTTTAGATTTCCCCTTCTAAAATGACCCCAAGCGATTTTAATTTCATTATAGGTGAATTCATCTCCCAATCGGGCTTTTACGTCAGCACTGCCTTTTACTTCGTCTAGTTCCATCACTTGACAAATCTGATCAAGCTTGGTAGCATCTATCAAATCGGTAGCATCAATATCTCCACTCTCAATATACTTTGCCAAATGACCTAGAATTGTTCCAGGTACTAGCTCTCTTTTGGTGGCGATTTTTTCAATATTTAAACCTTCTTTGTAGAGCTTGAATGATATTTCAGCAGTTGGAGTTTTATCTTTTTTGACTTTCTTTTTCTTGTCTTTAGAATCTTTCTTGGCTTCCTCAAAGGTGGAAGATTTATAAAGGTCTTTTTTGGACAATATCCTGTTTTCAGATGCTGCAGTTACTAACATTGCGGTCTTACTGATTTGCAAAAGCTTTGACTTTAATTGTTCCGTAATGCTTTCTAATTCTTTTAAATAGGCTTTTACCTTGTTTTGGTTAGAAGTATCGATTAAATGCGCCTTGAAAGCATCAAATAGATCCTTCACTTTGGGTTTGAAATAGTCTTCGGCACTATTTACGCGTTCTGATAATTCAGTCAAATAGTCTTCTTTGGCCTCATAATGCCCCAAAGAGCTTTGAAATTTTAATCCTACAGTGTTCAACTCATCCAATTGTTCCTTTTTCTCACTTGTCCAATTAGCGAACTGTTGTTTTAAGGATCGATTCTCCCCTTTGTTGAAACTGCCCAAATGAATATTGAGCTCTTTCATCACACTTTGAAAATCGAAACTCTCCCTCACCTTATTGAAAATAAACGCTTTTCGGTCGTAGTCCAGCTTTTGGTTGAGTACTTCGGGTTCTTTTTTATTGTCTTCAAATTGTCGAAGAGTTTTGTCGAGTTCAAATGGGATGTTACTGATAGGTTGCGAAAGTATTAATCCTTCCAAACCAGTTAGTCTCGAAAGGGCAACGTACATTTGCCCAGGTGCAAAGCTATCCGACAGATCTAATATAGCTTTTTCAAAAGTTAAGCCTTGTGATTTATGAACCGTAATAGCCCAAGCCAACTTCAATGGAAATTGCTTGAAAGTTCCTAACCATTTTTCCTGAAGTTCATTGGTGGACTTATCCAAACTGTAGCGCTGGTTCATCCATTCATATCGTTCTACGGTTACTTCATCCTTAGGGTCTTTTAGTTTTACTTTAATGGTATCATCATGCATCTCAGATATTTCACCGATTTTCCCATTAAAATACCTGGCTTCTCCACTGCTGTCATTCTTAATAAACATTACCTGAGCACCTAGTTTGAAATTGAGTTTTTCAGGTAGTGGGTACATGTTTTCAGGAAAGTCCCCTTCAATTTCAGCCTTATAACTGCGTTCTTCCGCATCCAGCGATTTTAATGACTTTTCGTTAAGTAGATCGGCCTTTCGGTTATGAGTGGTGATATGGATATAGCCGTCCTTTTGTGACCCTTCTACTTCTTTCTCATAATGTTGATTAAGCTTTTCGATATCTGTTTCAGAAAGATGATTATCTCTTAAGCGATTCAGTATAGATGTAAATTCAGGATCTGATTGACGGAATATCTTGTCCAGCTCTATATAAACCATCTCCGTTTTCTGTAAAGCTAAGGCTTCAAAAAAATAAGCAGTTTTATAATATTTATTTAAGTATTGCCACTCATGCTGACGAATCACAGGGGGTAACTGGTTCAAATCTCCTATGAACATTATTTGCAAGCCTCCAAAAGGTTCAGGATTCTTTCTAACCATTCTTAAAATCAGGTCCATGCAATCCAGTATGTCTGCCCGCAACATACTGACCTCATCGATAATCAACAATTCTAGATTGCGAATAATCTGGCGTTTATTGCCATACATTTTAAACTGCTGAAGAAAGGTCTTTGGAGTGTTAATTTGTTCGCTTGTTCGGCTGAAATCAACTCCGTTATCTTCGGGAATAAAAGTACCAAAAGGAAGTTGTAGGAGGGAGTGCAGCGTAACGCCCTTTGCATTGATAGCAGCAATTCCTGTCGGGGCAGCCACAGCTACATTTTTATAGGTATTATTAATAATGTAGCGTAGTAAGGTAGTTTTGCCGCTACCTGCCTTACCCGTTAGAAAAATTAATCGGTTTGTAGTGTTCACATAACGAACAGCAATTTTGGCAATTTCGGTTAGTTTGTGTTGGGCCATAGTTGAAGTGGGTTTTGGTTTCTAGTTGAATGTAAATGTAGGTAAAATGGGTTTTCTAGAAAAATAGGAGGGATGGAAATTTTAGGATTGATAAGATTTTCCTCGGTCAGAAATTTTTTGTGATTAACAATGGCGATTCGGACTTAGGCAAGCGGCTTAATCTGACCGCCCTTAGAGGGCGAAGGAGCGTTGTCAGAATCACTTTGCAACACGGGACTTGTAGAAAATTTGTTTTAATCTAAATCAATTATAAACACCCACAGGTTTCTCTGCAGGACATTCACTACAAACTATAGCCCTATCGGGTCAGACTATGGTACTCTTCCCAAAAACGGACAACCAAAGCCGGGCAAGGGTGGTATATTGCAATTGACAGTGCAAAAGAAAACACTGCAAGAACACTAGAGTATAGAGTAAAACATTAACCTAAATACAAATTCCCTAAAATATAATTTTTACAATATCTGATCCTAACGAATGTTTGGCAATGACTTTAATCTTTAGCTTTATTGTTGTAATTTCGTAATTGGAATTAAACGACTAAAAAATATGTCTGCACATCAAACTGTAGCTCCTTATAAACCTAAAAATAACGTTCGCATAGTAACCGCTGCCTCCCTTTTCGATGGGCATGATGCGGCTATCAATGTGATGAGAAGAATTATTCAGTCCACTGGCTGTGAAGTAATTCACCTTGGTCACGACCGTGCTGTTGAAGAAGTAGTCAATACCGCCATTCAAGAGGATGCACAAGCCATTGCTATGACGTCTTATCAAGGTGGTCATACGGAATACTTCAAATACATGCACGATTTGCTGAAAGAAAAAGGAGCAGGTCACATCAAAATCTTTGGTGGAGGAGGCGGAGTTATCTTGCCGGAAGAGATCAAAGAATTGCACGATTATGGCATCTCACGTATTTATTCTCCAGATGATGGTAGAGAAATGGGCTTGCAAGGGATGATCAATGATTTAGTCAAGCAAAGTGATTATCCTACCGGTCAGAATTTAAATGGAGAAGTAGGTCGTGTTGACAAGCAAGATGTAAAAGCAATTGCTCGATTGATTTCTGCTGCAGAGAATTTTCCTGAAGAAAGCAATATCGAACTGGAAAAAATCAGAGAGAAAGCAAAAGATTTATCAGTACCTGTTTTAGGTATTACAGGAACTGGTGGTGCAGGAAAATCTTCATTAGTAGATGAACTAGTCCGTAGATTCTTAATTGATTTTAAGGATAAGAATATTGGTATTATCTCAGTAGATCCTTCGAAAAGGAAAACGGGTGGTGCTTTATTGGGCGATAGAATCCGAATGAATGCTATCAATAACGAACGGGTGTATATGCGTTCATTAGCTACTCGTCAAAGTAATTTATCCATTTCCAAATATGTGAAGGATGCTGTTTCGATATTGAAAGCGGCAAAATTTGACTTAATAATATTAGAGACGTCAGGTATTGGTCAATCTGATACACAGATTTTAGATTATTCTGATGCATCGCTTTATGTAATGACACCGGAATATGGTGCGGCAACGCAGCTAGAGAAAATTGATATGTTGGATTTTGCCGACATCATTGCTCTGAATAAATTCGATAAGCGAGGTGCGTTGGATGCATTGAGAGATGTTAAAAAACAATATCAGCGAAACCACGGATTATGGGAATCCAAAGTAGATGATATGCCGGTTTATGGTACTATTGCTTCTCAATTCAACGATCCGGGAATGAATGCTCTTTACAAAGAGTTGATGGGAAAAGTGGCAGAAAAGTCAGGAGCTGATTTAAAAACGACTTTTGAAATTACCGATGAGATGTCGGAAAAAATCTTCATTATCCCGCCAAAGAGAACACGCTATTTGTCTGAAATTTCAGAAAACAATAGAGGTTATGACGAGTGGGTAGACCAACAAGCAGAAGTAGCAGATAAGCTTTACGGTTACAGAAAATCAATTGAGACTTTACAGGGTTCAGATTTAGACGATAAAGATCGTTTAATCAAAGGATTAGAAGAAGCTTATGCCAAAGAAGAGCTTAATTTTGATCCTAAGAATAAACTCTTGATAGAAGAATGGGCCGCAAAAGTTCAAACTTATAAAGACCCGGTTTATACTTTCAAAGTAAGAGACAAGGAAATTAATATAGATACTCATACAGAGTCATTATCTCACTCTCAGATTCCAAAAGTTTCATTGCCTAAATACAAAAGCTGGGGTGATTTATTAAGGTGGAATTTGCAGGAAAACGTTCCAGGCGAATTTCCTTATACAGCTGGAATTTATCCTTTCAAAAGAGAAGGTGAAGACCCAACCCGAATGTTTGCTGGAGAAGGTGGGCCAGAGCGTACCAACAAGCGTTTCCACTATGTGAGTATGGATATGCCTGCTAAGCGTTTATCCACTGCATTTGACTCTGTTACGCTGTACGGAAACGATCCGGATTACAGACCAGATATCTACGGAAAAATCGGTAATTCAGGGGTAAGTATTTGCTGTTTAGATGATGCCAAGAAGTTATACTCAGGTTTTGACCTAGCACATGCTATGACATCCGTTTCAATGACGATTAATGGTCCTGCACCTATGTTGCTAGGCTTTTTTATGAATGCGGCAGTAGATCAGCAATGTGAAAAATACATTAAAGCAAACGGCTTAGAAGCTGAAGTAAATAAGAAAATAGATAAAATTTTTAAAGATAGAGGAGCAGATAGGCCACAATATAGAGGCGATTTGCCAGAAGGTCATAATGGCTTAGGCTTGATGCTTTTGGGTGTAACCGGAGATCAGATACTTCCTAAAGAGACTTACGAGAAAATTAAGAAAGATACCATGGCTGTTGTTCGTGGGACTGTGCAGGCTGATATCTTAAAAGAAGATCAGGCACAAAATACTTGTATTTTCTCCACAGAATTTGCTTTGCGATTGATGGGAGATGTGCAGGAATATTTTATTGAAAATCAGGTTAGAAATTTCTATTCTGTTTCTATTTCAGGTTACCATATTGCGGAGGCGGGAGCAAATCCAATTACGCAGTTGGCTTTTACCCTAGCGAATGGGTTTACTTACGTAGAATACTACTTGAGCAGAGGAATGGATATCAATAAATTTGGTCCAAACTTATCTTTCTTCTTCTCAAATGGTATCGATCCGGAATATGCGGTAATTGGTAGAGTAGCCAGAAGAATCTGGTCTAAAGCCTTAAAGCAGAAATATGGAGCGAATTCAAGAGCTCAGATGTTGAAATATCATATCCAGACTTCCGGGCGTTCATTGCATGCTCAAGAGATTGATTTCAACGATATCAGAACTACTTTGCAAGCATTGTATGCGATTTATGATAACTGTAACTCTTTGCATACCAATGCTTATGATGAAGCCATTACTACGCCAACTGAGAACTCAGTGAGAAGGGCTATGGCGATTCAGCTGATTATTAATAAAGAATTAGGCTTAGCGAAGAACGAAAATCCAATACAAGGTTCTTTTATAATCGAAGAATTGACTGACCTTGTTGAAGAAGCGGTATTGACAGAATTCGATAGAATTACGGAAAGAGGTGGTGTTTTAGGAGCAATGGAAACCATGTATCAGCGCGGTAAAATACAAGAAGAAAGCTTGCATTATGAAATGCTGAAGCATACAGGGGAATTCCCAATCGTAGGAGTAAATACCTTCTTAAATTCCAAAGGGTCGCCTACTGTAACACCAGGTGAGGTAATTAGAGCAACGAAAGAAGAGAAAGAGTATCAAATTGAGACATTAGAATTACTGAATGAGCGATTTGAGAAAGAAGCAAAAGAGAGTCTGGACAGATTGCAAGATGCCGCTATCAAAAACGAGAACTTATTTGCTGAGCTGATGGAAGCCACAAAATTCTGTTCTTTAGGTCAAATTACCAAGGCGATGTTCGAGGTCGGAGGGCAATACCGTAGAAATATGTAATCTAATTGGCCGGAGATCCGCTCGCTAGCGGATAAGGTGGACAATACCGTAGAAATATGTAGGTTTAGATTTTAGAGTCTAGAACTGAGATTATAGATAAAATAAAAGCACGGTGCAAGCCGTGCTTTTTTGTTTTTATGTGATTATATCAAGTAAGTTATTTGTTGCTTGAGTTTTAAAAAACCATAGGTAATACAATTAGTTTTCGTGACTCAGTAAAAGAGTGGGAGTGGTATTTTTAATAAGAATAATGGCATCGTACTTTTTACTGTACCAATTTTCAAAATAGGTTTGCTGTCCTGTTTTAGACATATTATTAAAGCTTGCTCCTACAAATCGTCCAGCCAGTTTTCTAACTTTTCTTTTTTGAAAGCTTTCGGTTGGAATAAAAACTGAGGACTCATAGGAGTCTCGGAAATAATGTGCAATCGAATTTTCTATAGCAGGGTCAACAGCCACTTCACCTAGGGTGTAACTAGTAATATCGTTTTTATCACCAGCTTTATTTGAAAGGTAATAGGCGTTAAAACCTCCTTGGTCAAAATCCAATGCTATTGAAAAGTATTTGGAGCCCATCCAGTTTTTAAGATTTGCTCCTGCACGGCAGTTTCCTTTTTTTTCATTCCCACATATTTTTAAGACATGAGTGTTATTGGCCCAGAATATAGCTTTGGTAATATCCTGTTCTGTATGAGCCATTACGTTTTCAGCCATTTTTACGTCTCGGTAGGCACCATAGTCCAAGTTGTTTTTTTCTTCTATTATAAGACTTAGTCCTCTTAATAAGTGCTTCAATTTAGTTTTGTCAGATTCAGTCAAATTAAGTTCGTCCATGGAAGCTTTTCTTTCAGCAACAATAGCTTTGTATTTTTCAAGGCCATCATTATTAGATTTCGTCATGAATTCTCTATCCGTAGTTTCAGAAACAGTTAATTCAGTTTTTAAATTGGGAGAGTGTTTTATTAAAATACTGTCTATTACGTTCAGGGTAGTTTTGTAGTATTGTAGATCAACGCCCACAAAACTTAATTGCTGATCATTATTAGATTTATTATATTCTCTCATCCAACTTATTAAATCAGCCATTTCCTGAGTCATCCAGGGCCACTGATTAAAAGATTTAACGATGTTTTGTACATTACCTTCAGCTCCTTTAATATATGCGTCCACTTTTAAGCAGGTCGCATAATCCTCCTCCAAAAAAAGAGTGTTGAATCCATGCTTCTCTACCAAATAACGGAATAGCCTATGTCTCATGCTTGTAAACTCACTGGTACCATGAGTAGATTCACCCAAGCCAACAATTGTAACATCTGTGAAATACTGGTCTAATTGGTGAAGCTCTTCTGTCGATTCAGTGTAATCATAGGTTGCAAGAGGAATGTGAGGTAATTTTTCTTGTGCGATTAATTGATTAGAAAATAAAAATGCACTTAGAATTAATAATTTGAATTTCATAAAACAAATGGTTTTTAAGTTGAATAGATTTTAAGCTACTACAACGTGATGTTTTTAGGATTATTTTTTTTGCTTTATGATTATCCACAATCTGTAAATTGTTAGGTTAAAAAGGTACATGAATAATTCTGCCTGCCTCAGGGAATTCTATTAAGGAACAAGAGTTGAAGTTCTTTTCTGCTTGAATCAAATCCTAAAACAAACCAATTCTTCATTTATTTACTCTTACTGCGCTAACGCTCGCTACTCGCGATTGCTGAATACTAAGTATTTCCGACATTTTACCAAGAGAAACAAAAGATTTGCCAATAGATATTCTAAAAGTCTTTTAGGCAAATGCCCAATTAATTAACCCTATCTTTGTCATAAATTCATTAACAATCACAAATGCCCACTCCACAAAAATCCAGCTTACACCCCAACAATCCATTTAATAAAAGATATGATCTGGAAAGTTTAGCCAAAACGCTTCCTGACTTGAAAGCTTTTATTTTTACCAATCAGTATGACAGTCAGACGATTGATTTTGCTGATCCAAAAGCGGTGAAGGCATTGAATAAAGCACTATTATTGCAGCACTATAATTTAAAGTATTGGGATATTCCAGATGGTTACTTATGTCCGCCTATTCCTGGAAGGGCAGATTATTTATTTCATATAGATGAATTTCTGACTAAAAATCGAAAAGGAGTGAAGATAAAAGGCGACTTAATAAGTTGCCTTGATATAGGAACTGGAGCAAGTTGTATTTATCCCATTTTGGGTTCGCAGCAATTCGGTTGGAATTTTGTAGCTTCAGAAATTGATCCTAAAGCTGCTGCTTCAGCAGAAAAAATCATTGCTGAGAATCCTAAGCTGGAAGGGAAAGTCGAAATTAGGAAGCAGTACAAAGCCTCAGATATATTCAAAGGAATTGTTAAAAAGCATGAATACTATGATGTGAGTATTTGCAATCCGCCTTTTCATAGCTCAGCGGAAGAAGCGGAAAAAGGAACGACTAGGAAGCTGAAAAACCTCAAGAAATTTAGAAAAGGGGAGAAGCCCACTTTAAATTTCGGAGGCAAGAGTAATGAATTGTGGACGGAAGGCGGAGAATTGAAATTCATAACGAATATGGCGGTTCAGAGTAAGTACCATTCTCATTCAGTGCGTTGGTTTACGAGCTTAGTTTCAAAATCATCCAATCTAAAACGCATCTATGATGCTATTAAACAAGCTGGTGCTAAAGAGATTGAAACCATTGAAATGAATCACGGAAATAAAACAAGTCGGATTGTGGCCTGGACTTTCCTGAGTAAATAGCGTGGTACTCTTGTAAAATACTTCGAAATATCTAAACCAAAATAAAATTGGCTCGAAGAGAGTGGGTAGGAGGACAAAAAGGCGGGGAGGGAGCTGGATTGAAGCGAGGAAGCATCTTTTTGTCTTGACTTTTTGTTTCTTTTTTGTCAAGAAAAAAGAAAGTAAATGAAATCTCAGAATGAAATTATCATAAAAAATTGGCTAGAGTTCTATAAAAGATTCAAGACTGATTTCACAGCCTTGAATCGTTTATTTTATAATCTAGAATCTTTCAACTATTCATTCAAATAATAAGCGCCTTCCATCACATAACTTTTATTTTGATCTAAATCTTCGGGATTAATTCCGATAAAGTCTTCATTTTCAACTGAAGCTTTGACTTCCAGCTTTTTATAATTACCATTGGATATTTCCTCAAAAATAAAGATTTGATTTCCTTTCTTTAGAATACCCTTTTTCGGCATCAATAAAAAGCTATCCCTTTTAATATGAACCTGAACTTCTAATTGTGCTCCTAATGGAAGATTAACGGTTTTGGGTAAATCTGCATGAGCTAAAACGCTATTGCCACTTACTTTTTTGTTAATAAAATGAAGGGTGCTTTCATGCCATTGAGTTCCTTCAGGAAGTTTAAAACTTACCCTTTGTCCTTCTTGCAATTGGTCAACATCTTTAGGGAATACATTAAACTCCAGATGCATTTCATCCAAATTTACTAATTCAAAAAGGCTTTTATTAGGTTCTATCATCATGCCTTTACTGATGTTCACTTCTGTGACAACTCCACTAAAAGGAGCTCTTAGACTTAATATATTCTGTAAATTACCTTTTTGCAAGCTGCTTGTACTGACACCTAGTTTTTGAAGCATGCTTTTTTTGCTATCTGTATTTACCTTCGCTTCAAAGTATTGCGCTTCAGCTTCTTGAAAGCTTTTTACGGATATTGATTGATTTTCTACCAGACTCTTTTTCCTTTCGTAATCAGCCTCTAATTTTTTTAAGTTATTCACTGCAGCCAAATAATTGCTTTGTAGCACAAGTATGTCAGGGTGTGAAAAAGTAGCCAATACCTGCCCTTTCTTTACCCTTTCTCCCGGCAAAATCTTGCTTCCTTCTACGAATGCATGGTGAACGAGATGTAATTCGGCAATATCCTCAGGAGCAACCGCTAATTGGCCAAAAACCGATAATTGCTTGTCTAAGGGTGCTTTTTCTAATTTCCCAACTTTAAGATTGGTGTTTTTAATCTGATCCTCTGATATAGAAACTTGATTTTCGTTCCCTGTCTCTGCTTCAGATAGACTTTCTTCTTGTCCGCTACAAGCTACAAAAGCTAATAATGATGATATGAGTACTATATTGATAAACTTCATTTTCTTTCTGTTAAGTATTGTAATTCAATTGAAATGTTGGCGATCTCTTTTTGGAGCTCTAAGTTGGTTTTTTGAATGTTGTAGAGTGCGCTTAGATTTTGCACAAACTCATAGAAATTCAGTTCTCCTATTTTGAGTGCTTCAGATGAAGATGATTCGAGATCATCCAATTCTTCCATCATGGAACTGCTTTTTTGTATGAGAGTACTGTAATTTTTAAAATCGCTTTTGGCACTAATCAACCTTTGATTTCTCTCATTATTCTGCCACTCTAAGGTAGACTGCTGTATATCCTTTTCGATTTTAAGTTCCTCAATCTTTCCTTTCACTCCATTGTAAACAATCGGAATACTGATACCGACTTGTACACTTTGATAACCTGTTATATTTTGTAGACTTTGATTCACATAGCCAACATAAGCACTCGGGAAATACTGAGCTTTGCCTACCTTAATGTTTGTTGTCGCTGCCAGTAGCTGTTGCTCATTGCGTTGAGTAAATGCAGCATCCAAAGTCAAGGAATCTATGGAATCAGACCATTCGTAACGGCTGTAAGTTGTAGCAGAATCGGGTAGCTGATCACAGAAGCATAATTGTTTGAGTGCTTTAATATTATCATTCAGCATTCTCCTACCTTTGATCAGTTCATTTTCAATGCTCATTAATTGTCCCGATAAACTCAAGGTTTCCAATTTTCCGCTTTCTCCTTTCTCGACCATTTCTTCCGCTTGACTCATGCTTGTCTTTAGAAGGTCTGCCTGCGCTTTAAGGAAATCCACTTGCTTTAGGGTAAAAACCCAATTGTTCCATGCTTTTCGAATTTCGCTCGACATTTCTTTTTTAGCCAAATTATATTCCTTTTGAGCTAAGTCAATTTGTGCACCAGCCATTTTTTGCCTTCGGAAACTCGCTGGAATATTGCCTATAGACTGCTGAAAATTCCAGCTATAGTCAATCTCAGGCCCATCTATTTGCCCTCTTTGATAATTGATGTTAGTTGATGGGATCTGAAAAGCTTGTGCTTTAAATGTTTCTGCTTGTTCAATTCTCAATTTTGCATTTTGAATTTGCGGGTTTTGTTCCATCGCATTTTGAATCATCATCTTTAATGTTTCAGGCTCATGATTTTGATCTTGAGCCTTTGCATTTTGATGGAAGCAGAAAAAGCTAAATAGCATCAATACCAGCATAGTAGCTACTTTGGAACCTGATTTACCTTTATTTTTATTCATCAAGTAATATAGAGACGGCAAAACTACTAAGGTTAGAAAGGTAGCAGTAATTAAACCTCCAATCACCACAGAAGCCAAAGGTTTCTGTACCTCAGCACCACTTGAAGTGGAGAGTGCCATCGGTAAAAATCCTAAAGATGCAACCAAAGCGGTCATTAATACCGGTCTTAATCGGTCGGTGCTACCAATCTTGATAAGTTGTATTAAATCCATATCCTTTTCTTTTTTTAAATCATTTAAATGACTGATTAAAACGATGCCATTCAATACAGCTACTCCAAATAATGCTATAAATCCTACTCCTGCTGAAATACTAAATGGCATACCCCTTATCCATAATGCCAAAACACCTCCAATTGCAGATAAAGGAACAGCAGAGTAAATTAATAAAGCGTATTTCACTTTTCCGAAAGCGAAATAGAGTAAGATGAAGATTAATATTAACGCTACTGGTACAGCAATGGCTAGTCTTTTACTGGCCTTTTCCAGCGTTTCGAACTGTCCTCCGTACTTCACTGAATATCCGGGATCCAAATCTAACTGACTTTCAAGATTGGCTTCAATATCTGCCACAAGTCCCGCAATGTCTCGATCTCTGACATTCACACCGACTACAACCCTTCTGCGAGTGTCATCTCTTGAAATTTGTAAAGGACCTTCCTTATATTCTAAATCAGCAACCTCTGACAGTGGAATCAAAGAGCCTTTTTGACCTTGAATAGTCAGCTTATGAAGGTCAATAGAATTTCTAAACGATTCTTTCAGCCTAACAACCAATTCAAATTTCCTTTCTCCTTCAAAAACGAAACCTGCATTTTCACCGGCATAAGCAGCCCTAATAATGCTGTTTAGCTCTTCAATGGATACGCCATATTGTGCTGCTTTCTTTCTATTGTAACTGATCACCCACTGAGCCAGGCCTTCTGTTTGCTCTACTTTCACATCAGCGGCACCAGGTACCTCTTTTATAATATCCGATGCTTGCTGACCATAATCCGCTAGTTTAGCCAGATCTTCACCATAAATTTTAACTGCAATATCAGATTTTGCTCCAGTAATTAGCTCATTAAATCTCAATTGTATTGGTTGCGTAAATTCAAAGATAGCAGTAGGAATAACGGCTAATTTGTCTTCCATTTTTTCAATTAAATCGAAGCGATCCTCAGCAGTTGTCCATTCATCTTTTGGTTTTAAAATGATCATTATATCAGCCAATTCAATCGACATAGGATCTGTCGGTACTTCAGCAGTACCAATTTTTGATACCACTGATTCTACTTCTGGGAAATTATCCAATAAAATACGTTCTGCTTTTGTACTTGTAGCAATACTTTGTTCCAAAGAAGAACCCGGAGGTAAGGTCATTTGCATAGCTAAATCTCCTTCTTCCAGCTGTGGAATAAATTCAGATCCCATTCTGTTGAAGATAAATAATGCGATTGCCAATAAAATCACTGATAATGAGATGGTGACTTTAGGATTTCGCAAAGAGGAGCTTAGTACCGGTTTGTAAGCTACTTTTAGCCGGTTCATCACCTTATCCGCAAAGGTGACTCGATCCTTAATGTTTTTCTTTAAAAATAGAGCGGTCATCATCGGCACATAAGTCATGGATAAAATCATAGCGCCTAAAATGGCAAAGCTGACCGTTTGAGCCATTGGCTTAAATGTTTTTCCTTCTATTCCTGTCAGGGAAAGGATAGGTAAGAATACTACCAGAATGATCAAAACACCGAAAGCAGCTGATTTATAGATCTTCTGAGATGCATCTACAACTACCTCATCCATTTGCGATTGGTTAAGCTGTTTTCCTAAATGTACAGTAAACAATATATGAAGAATACTTTCGACAATAATTACTGCACCATCTACTACTATCCCGAAATCTATGGCACCCAAGGACATCAGATTGGCAGAAACGTCAAAAATATTCATCATGATGAAGGCAAAGAGCAAAGAAAGCGGGATAATGGAGGCTACAATTAAACCTGCTCTGAAATTGCCTAATAAGAGAATCAGTACTAAAATCACGATTACACCACCTTCTAGTAGGTTAGTTTTAACAGTATTGATAGCACGTCCTACCAAATCAGATCTATCTAGATAAGGCTTGATTCTAACCCCTTCGGGTAATGATTTTTGCACCTCGGCAACTCTTTTGTTCACCAAATCCAATGTTTCGGAAGAATTGGCTCCCTTGAGCATTAAAGTAATGCCGCCAACCGCTTCTCCTTTCCCATCTTTAGTCATGGCACCAAATCTTTTTGCATTACCGAATTGAACGGTTCCAATGTCTTTTATGAGGACGGGAGTTTGTGAATCATGCTTGAGTACTGTGTTTTGGATATCTTCCAAATTTACCATCATGCCTTCAGTTCTTACATAATAAGCATTTTGATTTTTCTCAATGTAGCTACCGCCTGAATTTTCATTATTGACATTTAGCGCTTCAATAATATCCTGAAAACTTACTTTGTGCTGGGCCATTAATGAAGGATTTACTGCTACTTCATATTGCTTTAAATAACCACCAAAGGAACTTACTTCTACTATCCCTTTAATACCTGAAAGCTGCCTTTTAACGATCCAATCTTGAATCGTTCTGAGCTCCATGGCACCGTATTCTTCCTGAAGCTCTTCATCCACTTCTAATGTGTATTGATAAATTTCACCTAAACCAGTTGTAATGGGCATCAATTCAGGTGCACCTAGTTTAGCTGGAATTTCATCACTTACAATGGTGATTTGCTCTTGAACATATTGCCTTGTATCCAATACGGCTACATCTTCTTCGAAGACGATGGTGACCACCGATAGTCCATATTTTGAGATAGACCGGATCTCTTCGACCATGGGTATATTTGCCATGGAAATTTCGATAGGGTAGGTGATAAACTGCTCGACCTCTTGAGCAGATAATGAAGGACTAACTGTTACTACTTGAACTTGATTGTTGGTAATGTCGGGAACAGCATTCACAGACAGTTGAGTCATGGAATATATTCCGCCCCCAATTAGTGCGACTACTCCAAAGAACACAATAAGCTTGTTCTTTACGGAGAAAGAAATAATTTTTTGAAACATGAAATGTTATTTGACTATTTAAGAATAAAATAAATGTAAACGAATTCTTAAATAAGAGAAGGGGGGCCTCGGTAAGAGAAGCTACTGTTGAATAAAGTTTGAATAACTTCATCGTCAAACTGAACTTGTGTTAATATATCATTTCCTGCTTGCGAGAAATCAAAATCAGAAACAGCAGTAATGAAGAACAATATATCATTACTACTCAGGCTTCGTTGACTAGCGTGTTTAGCTAATGCTGAATTGTTGTTTTGATAATTATCGAGATGGTTAGCTCCCAGATTAATGTGAAAGCCAACTTTAAGTAAATCAATAGCAGAGTTTACAGGCTCATTTTTGAGGATTTCATCAAGATTAAACCCATTTTCACTATGATGATGAGGCACAAAGCTGTGGAGCAGTAAAATATTTACTGATATGGTAATTAGAAATATGCCTAAAACTCTCCTCATTGCTACAAATGTATAACTTTATTCTAAAACGCTAAGATTTCAATTAATGTTTTATAAAATGATCAAATGTATTCTAGATAAAAAAAGCATCCGCTGGAAGGCGGATGCTTTCACTGTGTGTGGACATTATCCTAAATTTGCTAAGCTATCTTCCAAGGTCTTAATTTTCGCCTCTGCATCTGCCTGCTTTTTCTTTTCCATTTCCACTACCTGAGCAGGAGCATTACTCACAAATCGCTCATTCTCGAGTTTCTTTTTCACACTCTTTAAGAATCCCTTGTTATAATCTAGTTCCTTCTGGATTTCTTCTTTTTCTTTTTCTACGTCTATTGTGCCTTCCATCGGAATGAAACACTCATCTGAACCTATAAAAAAGCTGACTGCTTGGTCGATTTTTTCAGTAGTGAATGCCAATTCTTCTATGTTAGCCAATTTATCAATCACAGAAATGTACTCTTGATAAATCATTTCGCTCTTAGTTTTTACATGAAGAGTAAGCGCTTCTTTAGGTGAAATTCCCTTAGAAGCTCTGATGTTTCTGATTTGTGAAACTAATTCAAAGGCCGTTTTGGCATCATGCAAGATGGCTTGATCATAATCTTTTTCGATTGGCCAATGGTTTACGATAACACAATCTTTGTCACCCCTGTCTGTGATTTGATGCCAAATTTCTTCCGTTAAGAATGGCATAAATGGATGCAGAATAGTTAAGATATCCTCAAAGAAAGTGATGGTAGCCTCATAAGTTTCTTTATCGATGGCTTCTCCATAAGGAGGCTTTACCAATTCTAAATAATAGGAACAGAAATCATCCCAAATCAATTTATAAGTGGTCATCAGAGCATCCGATATTCTGAATTTGCTAAAATGGTCATTAATTTCCCTCAACGCATCTTGAAAACGAGCTTCAAACCAATCACGTGCTTTCATAGCCTCGATTGGTGTGTCTTTTTCTTTTACTTCCAATCCTTCTACTAATCGATAGGCATTCCAGATTTTGTTTCCAAAATTCCAGCCTTGCTCGCAAAGCTTTTCTTCGAACAATAAATCATTTCCAGCTGCAGCTGAAAACAGTAAACCCACGCGTACACCATCAGCGCCATGTTTATCAATCAAGCCCAATGCATCAGGGGAATTCCCCAATTGCTTAGACATTTTTCTGCCTTTATCATCTCTAACAATTCCAGTCAGATATACATTTTTAAAGGGTAGTTCCCCTTTAAATTCATATCCTGCAATGATCATTCTGGCTACCCAGAAGAATAGAATATCAGGACCCGTTACCAAATCATTGGTAGGATAGTAGTAATTGAAATCTTCATTATCAGGGTCTTTAAAGCCATCGAAAACAGAAATTGGCCACAACCAAGAGCTAAACCAAGTGTCTAATACATCTTCATCCTGCTTTAGGTCATCCGCTTTTAAGTCTTGATTTCCAGTTTTCTCTTTTGCTAATTGTAATGCCTCCTCGTCATTTTGAGCCACTACAAAATCTCCGTCTGGCAGAAAGTAAGCTGGAATTCTTTGTCCCCACCATAATTGACGGGAAATACACCAATCTCTCACATTTTCCATCCAGTGTTTGTAGGTGTTCTTGAATTTTGGTGGAATCAGCTTGATGTTGTCATTCATCACATTTTCATAAGCTGGTTTCACCAATTCTTCCATCTTTACAAACCACTGTGTAGAAAGCTTTGGCTCAATCACTGCATTAGTCCTTTCCGAGTGACCAACATTATTGGTATAGTCTTCCTCTTTTTCTAATTGGTCTTTTTCCTTTAGTAGTTTGGCGATTTTCTTTCTGGCTACAAATCGATCTTCACCTACTAAAATCTGCGCTTTGTCATTCAGCTTTCCATTATCGGCAATAATATCGATTACTTCCAGATTATGACGCAATCCAATTTCGTGGTCATTGATATCGTGAGCAGGGGTTACTTTTAAACAACCAGTTCCAAATTCCATATCCACATAATCATCCTCAATAATCGGGATAGCTTTGTTAATCAATGGAATTATGGCTTTTTTTCCTTTCAAATGAGTGAATCGCTCGTCATTAGGATTGATACATATTGCTGCATCTGCCATGATGGTTTCAGGTCTGGTTGTAGCAATTATTAAATGGTCATCACTTCCTTCAATTTGATATCGGATGTGATACATCTTTCCTTGGACCTCTTTGAAGTTCACCTCATCATCTGCCAATGCTGTTTGTCCTTCAGGATCCCAGTTTACCATGCGAGTGCCGCGGTAGATATATCCTTTTTTGTGCAAATCCACAAAAACTTCGATAACTGCAGCGGACATATCTTCTTCCATGGTGAAGCGCTCTCTGTCCCAATCGCAAGAAGCTCCTAATTTCTTAAGCTGTTGTAATATGATACCTCCATATTTTTCTTTCCATTCCCAGGCATGTTTCATGAATTCATCACGGGTGATTTCATTTTTGTTGATGCCTTTTTCTTTTAGCATATTTACCACCTTTGCTTCAGTAGCGATAGAGGCATGATCCATTCCCGGTACCCAGCAGGCTTCTTTGCCTTGCATTCTGGCTCTACGGATTAATACATCCTGAATGGTATTATTCATCATATGTCCCATGTGCAATACACCTGTTACGTTGGGAGGCGGGATTACAATGGTGTAGGGCTCTTTTTTAGGATCAGGCTTGGAAGCGAAAAACTTCTGTTCCATCCAATGTTTGTACCATTTATCTTCTATATCCGAAGGATTGTATTTAGTTGCCAGTGACATATATAATATTTATTTCAAAAATTGTAATTGATAATTTTTGTGATTCCGTAAAAGAACAAAATTAAGTATTTATGTTTTTAATCTTATCGATTAATGAAGAGAATTAATTTTTAAAACGACTTTTTTGCCTCAGCAGTAATTTTTGATTTTACTTGATCCCAAGGTAATGGGTTTTTTAGATATACTGGGTCTGGTTCAAGCTCCGCGTCATCGTAGTAAAGTAGACTTTTTAGAACCATAATTGAATTGCTTTGATTGTACTTCTTCTGGTAAAAATGGATGAGCTCTTCAAGTTCAAAATATCCCATCAAGTAAAATATATCAACAAAATCTTTTTTGCTACCACGATTACACACAGCATTTAGTTTCATTGCAGCTATGTCTTTTGGGTCTGCTAGCCTGAAATCTTCTACAGTTTTAACTGCAGCTAATTGAGGATACTGATGAGAAATGAAATCAACCTTAACGTCTCTAATTTGTCCGGAAATTGTATGCTTTGCCAAATAGTCAATTTGAATCTGATATTTATGGATTAATAAATTTTGAATTTCGTCAGAATCAAAGCCTGATAAGCTGAAAAAGTCTAAATCAATTGATTTTCTATGGCCAATTTGAAGTGCTAAGGATGTACCTCCAACAAGAAAAAAATCTGCAAGTAAGTCTTCTTCTGATAAAGATTTTAGTAAATCCAGTGTTTCACTTGTGACTGATTCTTTGTATAGCATTTCATTTCATTCTTTGGAATATCAAAATAAATATGAGCAAAATTGGCAGTTTTAGGATCAAGGTGTTTAAGATTTTTCACAATTGAAATAGTCTGTTCTGAACTGAAAATCTGATTTAGTACATTAAAATCTTGAAGGGTTCCTTTTTTTAAAACTCTTTCAATTATAAATGATGCATGAGTATCGGGATTGATTTTTTCAACCTCTACATCCCAAAATAAATGTTTTGAAAGCTTTGATAATAATGACTTCATTAGATAAATGTACAGTTTTTGTCTCTAAGTTGTTTAACGAATAGAAGTAAAAAAGCTTTTCCAAAGTTCGAAAACTCTGGAAAAGTTGGTGATTACTAATTCGTAATTTCTAAATCATAATTACTTCGTTGGCAAAAGCTCAGTTCGAACCTCACCGAAACCAATTCTAACACCATCTTTTTCGCCATGACCTCGCATGATTACCGTGTCATGATCATTGATGAATTTTCTTTCTGTTCCATCAGCCATTTGGACTGGTTTAGAACCTTTCCAGCTGAGCTCTAACATAGAACCATAGGAGGAAGGATCATTTCCACTGATGGTGCCAGAGGCATAAACATCTCCTGTATTAATGTTACAGCCGTTAACAGTATGATGTGCTAATTGCTGTACTACATTCCAATACATATATTTGAAATTGGAATTAGTAACTACTTTTTCCTCAGAGTCTTTCGGCTGAATCCCCACTTGCAAGTCAATGTCAAAATGATAATCTCCTGCAAATTTCAGATAAGGTAAAACTTCAGGCTCTTGCTTTGGACCTGGGATTTTGAAAGGCTCTAGTGCTTCCATTGTCACTATCCAAGGCGACATAGAAGAACCGAAATTCTTGGCTAAGAATGGTCCCAAGGGTACATATTCCCATTTTTGAATATCTCTTGCCGACCAGTCGTTAAATAAAGTGAAGCCGAAGATGTGATTCTCAGCTTCTTTGGTCGAGATGGCATCTCCTAAGGTGTTTCCCCCACAAGTGATGAAAGCCATCTCCAATTCGAAATCCACCAATTTAGCTGGGCCAAAATCAGGATTTTTAGCATCAGGTGCAATGGTCTGTCCTTTTGGTCTATGCAGGGGAGTTCCAGAAATAACAATTGACGAAGCTCTTCCATGATAACCTACAGGGATGTGTTTCCAATTCGGTAATAATGCGTTATCAGGATCACGGAACATGGTGCCCACATTTGTGGCATGTGATTCAGAAGAGTAGAAGTCTGTATAATCGCCAACACGTATGGGTAAATGCATAGTAGCCTCTTTCTGAGGAATCAAGGCTTTATTTCTTAATTGATCGTTGCCTTGAAGCTCTTGATTGTCATATTGCAGAAGTTCAGAAATTCTTTCTCTTACTGGAACTGTCACTTCTTTTCCCAGTTCCATAAAATCATTCAGAATTGGATGATCGAAAATCCGATCTGGCAAATTTAAGTCCTTAAATAATTGACCATACTGGATTTCATTTAAATCTAAAATATTGTCACCGATTGCTACTCCGGCACGAGGTGATTTATCTTTCGTTGAAAAAATTCCATAAGGAAGGTTTTGAATAGGGAAATCTGAGTTTTGTGGCACTTCTACCCAGCTTTTTAATGTTGGGTCATTAGCTTTATAAGTCATATCAAAAAGTCGTTTTAGTAGTCTTAAATTTTGAAATGCTAATATCTGAAAATTTGTTGAAAGGGGAAAAAGGCTGACAGTTAGAAATGGGAAGTTGGCAACAAGAAATGCGGGCTGCACCGAATGTCAGACCGGAAGTCTCCCAGCCAGTAGTAGCCCTCTAACTACCAAAGGGTAGGACTTAAAGCATTTTAAGTAACCTTAATTCTGCCAACTTATTGCCCTCCAAACTGTTAAGTTGAAAATATGCCAAGTGGACCTCTTCAACACTTAACAAGCTAACCAGCTGTAAACCTATTCACTCCAATAGCTAAACCCAATCCAACTATTCTGCGAATTCGTACGTCATTTAGTAGAAAAAGTGTTAGAACTACTGCTTTTAATATATTTTTCGATTAAATGTAAGATATTGTAGTTGGTTGCTTACCTTATGTGTAATTATATTCGTAATTTTGTAACTTATATTAATGCTGTTGATTAAGGTATAGTCCAACAGATTTTAATTAAAATTCAATATGAAAAGATTTTTACTTTCTATATTTTTATTTGTTGGGGTTGTGAGTTTTGGGTTTGGGCAGACTACCTATTTTTCAATTCCTGCTGGAGGTAATTGGAATAGCGCAGCAACTTGGGATATAGGTGATGATTTTACAGGTGGAGATGGTATTCCTGGGCCAAATGATGTCGCGGTAATATTAGGAGATGGTGCTGGAGGTGGGAATGTGTTATTGACAGCTAATCAAACAGTTGGTGATGTGTATGTTCAATACGATAATCCTAATGTATTGTCGAAAGGAGGTTTTTTCTTATCCACTTTCACATTAACGATAAATGGTCAATTGGCAGGTGTTGATTTTTTAGGAGCAGGAGCTTTTGTAGAACCAACTACTAGTGTGATTCAAACGAACCAAAGACTAAATTTAGTGTTTACAGGAGCTAATCTTGGTAGTACTTCCTTTAACCCCGTAATTACTTCGTGGGGCAATGGTTCTCCACTTAGAAACGTGACCTTCAATGGAGCAACAGGAGGAACAAACATGGAGGTAGAAAATTTTAATTTATTTGGTGGTTCCACCTTAAATTTAACAAATGGTATTTTAACGGTATTGGCAGGAAATTCTATTTCTCAAGCATCTAATGCATCAATTAGTACAAGTTCTGGAACGAATTTAATTGTTAATGGATCTATTACTGGCGATGGTTCACCATCAAGTAGAATAAATAATATTAATATTCAAGGCAATGTAACCACAGGGACTGCGGGCTATGTAAATGCCGAAAATTTCACTTTGGGAGCAACAAGCACCTTCACCATCAATTTTAATGATATCCTCAATCAAACGCAGGGCTGGTGGTATCAAAATGCTGGCCCCACCGGTACATTTTCCTTAGACCCTTCATCAACAGTCATTTATAATGCATCAGCTAATCAGGTAGTTGGTGCCCAAGAATATGGTAATTTAAGGTTACGATCTCAGTCTGGAGCATCCGTAAAATCTTTACAATCAAGTGGTAATTTATTGGTACAAGGTTTGTTGAGATTGAATTCTGGAAATGTCACCTTTGACACTTCCCCTAATTCTAATCCAATCGAAATTGAGGGTAATGTTGAAAACTTAGGTAATTTTTCGCCTACCCAAAGGGTTATCTTTTCAGGTTCTACACCTCAATCCATTAATGGTGCTAATCAAATTACTTTCGCAGGTGGTCTAAGGGTTAGTAACACTGCTGGATTAACACTAAATAATATTGGAATCGATATAAATGGAGAATTAGATGTAGATCCTTCCTGTTCATTCAACCCTTCAGATCAAGTAGTGACAGTCTTAGGGGATATGCGGATTGACGGAACCTTAATGGCAGGGACTAATCCAGGAGGATTTGTATTTGATGGAACGACCGAATTTTTAGGATCAGGAACCAGAGGATTTTTCGATGTGACCATTGATGCAGTAGCAAGTGTAATCGCTCCAAACGGAACGCTGACTGTTCACCGAAACTGGGCTAATAATGGTACGTTCAATAATAATCAAGGAACAGTACGATTTACTGATACCCCAACAAAATTAATTTCGGGTACTTCTACTACCTCATTTTGGAATTTAGCAGCAGAGGGAGGTACTATAAATGTTAACGGTACCGTAGATTTAGAAAATGTAATGACATTTGCCGGTAATCCAACCATTGATTTTGACGGTTCTGCGGATAATGGCACTTTCACCGTAAAATCAACAGCTGCAAGAGATGCGGCTATAGCTAATATAGGATCAGCGACCATTCAAGGTAATGCAGTAGTTGAACGATATATCACCGGCGGTACGGGTGAGTCTAGTTATCATTATATGGGATCACCTATTGCCACGGATATAGCTGATTGGCAGCAAGAGTTTTATGTTACTGGTGGCTTTTCAGATCCCAGTTCAGGACCAGGTATAAATTCGAATACTCCATCTATCTATGTGTATGATGAACTATCGGCAGGGGGGCTTAACGATAAATGGGTATCTTATCCAACTACCTCTAGCGCTGCCCCAATTGAAGTTGGTAGAGGGTATGCAGTGTCTCTTCGAGATGAACAAGGGACCATAACTGCAAATACTATTGGCGAATTTCACACTGGTCAAGCGACTTGGAATGTTACAGATCAAGGAGGTCCAGATGATGGATGGAATTTAATAGCAAACCAATTCCCATCTGCTATCGATTTTGATGCAGTGGGCTGGAATAAAGCTAATATAGAAAATGGATTTTATGTTTATGATCCTGCTTCAGGAGATAATTTATATTATAGTGATGGTGTTAGTGCAGCGACTGATCAATATATTGCCCTAGGTCAAGCATTTTGGGTTAGAGCCACTTCTAACGGAACAGTGACAGCCCAGGAAACAGTTAAATACACTGGAGGCACTCCAGCTTTTTACCGAGAAAAATCACTAGAAAAAATTAAAATTATTTTCGAAGGCGATGAACATAGAGATGACAGCTATGTCATGTTTAATCCAGAAGCAACTGACGCATATGATCCGAGACATGATTTCTCAAACTTAAGAAATGACGATCATAACATTTCTACATTATCAACCGATTCCAAGGATTTAAAAGTAAATCATATGGCTTCTCTGAATGCGGAAAGTGATTGCGGTAAATCTATTCCTTTATTTGTTAGGGCAAGTTCGACAGGTCATTTTAGCTTAAAATTTGAAGAACTAAGCAGCATTCAAATGAGTGAATCGATTTCATTGATAGATCATTTTACAGACGATGTAATTAACATAAGCGAAGGAAGTATTTATGAATTTGATATTACTGATGATGCAGCTTCAAAAGGAGCCAATCGCTTTGAATTAAGTTTTGAAACCAAAGTTCCAGTAAATGTTGAATCTATTGCAATGGATGTTTGTCCAAACGATAACGGTACGGTACTGTTAAAATCAACAGAGGCTTTTGCCACCTATTTGATCTACAAAAATGACGGTATCGTTAGCATTGCAGATGGTAATGGAGGTAATTTAGAAATAGAGATAGACAAGGAGCATTTGTCAGATAATTTAAATGAGTTTACTCTTAAATCATTTATTGGTGGTTGTGATACTGTCAGTGTAGGTAGCGCACAAATCAAAGTTAATGAAGCTCTGAGATTGAATAATGAAGTTTTGGGGTCCACAATTTGTAAAGTTGAGTCACGTGCATCATTTAGTATTGCCACACAAATAAATGCAAATTACTATATTTTGCAAAACCAAGATACTCTGGAGTCTTTTACAGGAACAGGAAATCAATTTGATGGATTTATTTCTGCAAATAACCTCAAGAATGGCACGAATGAATTTGTGGTAGCAGTAGAAAAAGATGCTTGTCAGTCAGGAACTTTAAAAGATAAATTAAAAATCATTGTAGAAAACCTAACCATCGATCAGGATATTGAATTTACTGCATCTAATGTATGTATTGAAAATCCTACTACTATTAATTTTTTAAGTCAAGATAAGGTTGAATATCAATTTTATAAAAAGGAAGAACTAGTAGCTACAGGATTAGGAGAAGGCACGGATGAGTCGATTGAAATCCCAACAGAGTTCCTTTCAGTAGGGCTAAATGAATTTAATGTCGTAGCCAAGCATGGAGAATGTGGAGAATATGCCTTTGAAAACAAGATTGAAATAAATGTAGAAGATAGTATTAATGCCGACTTAAATATAGTTACCAATAATATTTGTGGTGTACAGGAAGTAACTGTAATAATAGAAAATGCGCAAGAAGAGAAGACTTATAGTCTGTTGAAAGCTGATCAAAGCATTATGAGTAATACTGCTTCTAAAGATGGTGCACTTACATTTACATTAGACTCATCTAACTTTGAGTTAGGGGTAAATCAGTTTGACATATTAATCGAAGGTCAAAATTGTGAGTCTGTGAAGGCTTTTCAGCGAGTTGAATTTGGTAATTATAATTCTGCAGTGATTGAGGAAATAGAAACGCAAAGTGTTTGTTTAAATGAAAGTGTTACAATTGATTTAGCAGCAAATTTACCAATGAGTGTTTACCAAGTGTTTATAGGCGATGAGTTAATTATGGATGAAACGGGCTCATCCATTGTCTTGTCTCCTACGGAAACTACTACCTACACAATTACAGGTGAACCTGAAAGCGGTTGTGAGTCAAATTCAATCAACTTTACAGTTGAAGTTACAGATTTAGCTAAGCCAGGGATATTAGTGTCTGGCAAAGTTCTGGAAAGTTCAATTGAGGGAGAAACGTATCAGTGGTACTTGGATGGGGACCTAGTTGCTGATGAGACCGGAAAAGTTATTGTTGCAGAGAAGACAGGGAACTATGCAGTTGAAGTTTCTAAATCAAATTGTAGTATTTTAAGTGATACTTTCACTTTTAATGATGAGGTTTTGAGTGCTAATAAGGAACTGGAAACTGCTTTGAAACTCTATCCAAATCCTGTTATTGAAAAAATGTTTGTCGAGTTTGATAACTTTAGTGCTGTAGAAGTTACTATTTTTACACTTTCAGGTAAATTTATTGATGGATTTAGATTAGATTCAAGTCAATCGGAAATAGATATGTCGAAATTTTCTAAGGGTACATATTTAATACAATTTGAATCTGAGAAAGGGAGTGTTACCAAAAGAGTCATTAAGCAATAATTGATTATTGCCTTTAAAACAATAGGGAGTGAAAATGAATAATATATTAAAACTATTGACCTTAACCGTATTTCTTATCATTGGTGGATTTAGCTTAAACGCTCAACCGGGACCTCCCGGACCGCCTGAAGATAATCCTGTACCAATTACTGGAATCGAGTATTTGATTGCTGCTGGAGCTGCATTTGGCGCAAAAAAAATATATGATAAAAAGAAGAAATAGGTTTAAGTCAATCTAAATCATCGATCGAAGGCCATTCATAAATCAAATTATGGGTGGCTTTTTCTTTTTTAGTAATTCTACTCTGTTAAGCATTTGTGATAGTAAAGTGAAAATAGTTAGTCCTGAATTAGATTCTTACTGCGGATCTACATCATAATTGACCCTCAATTTCCTAAATTGACTGTTTTCCTGTAGTGTACTGACGGAGGCTTTAATTTGATGCTTAGTTTTTTCTAGTGGATAACCCTTTTCCAATTTTATCCAGAGTTCCATATGGTAGATATTACGAATTTTAGCAATCATGGGCTCATGTGGAGCTAGTACTCTTTGATTACCCAACTGACCAATTAAAGATTCGTACAATAGCTTTGCCCCAATTCTAACTGCATTAGCCTGCGCACCTTTCAATACGATTTTAATTAATCGACAATAAGGCGGATAGAAAAACGAATGTCTTTCTTTAAGCTGAAGTTCATAAAAACCTTCATAATCATACTTTAACAGATAATCAAATAAAGGATGATTCTCCTGAAAACTCTGAATCCAAACTTTCCCTTTTTTATGGCTTCTGCCTGCTCTTCCACTTACTTGCAGCATCAGTTGAAAAGCACGTTCATGGGCTCTGAAATCAGGATAATACATCATTCGGTCAGCATCTACTATTCCTACTATGCTCACATTTTCAAAATCCAAGCCTTTGGTAACCATCTGCGTTCCTATGAGTATTTGTGTTTCACCACTTTCAAAAGATTCGATTATCTGCTGATAGGAATATTTTTTCCTTGTGGTATCTCGATCCATTCGTTGAATTTTTACCTCGGGGAAATGAAGCTTTAAATCGTCTTCTATCTTTTCTGTGCCAAAGCCCTTCATGACTAGCGCGGTTGATTCGCAACTTAAGCATGCACTAGGACTTTTTTGCCGATAACCGCAGTAGTGACATTTTAGCTCATGCTGGTGCATATGATAAGTAAGACTCACGGAGCAGTTCTCACATTCAGAAATCCAGCCACAGGTTTCGCATTGCAGATAAGGAGCATAACCTCTCCTGTTTTGAAAGATGATGGCTTGATTACCCTTGTTCATTTCAGATTCTAATGCGGCTAAAAAGCTGTGGCTAAAATCATCCTTAATGAGCTTTTTCGCTTTTTGTCTACGCATATCAATGACTTCAATAGACGGCATGCTGCCTTCCCCGTATCTTTCAGTTAATATGGATAAGCCATATTTATCTGTTTTGGCATTATAATAGCTTTCATAGGAAGGTGTGGCGGATCCCAGAATCAATTTTGCGTTGTGAATATTGGCTAAGACTACAGCTGTATCACGAGCATTGTAACGAGGTGCCGGCTCATACTGCTTGTAACTGCTTTCATGTTCTTCATCTACTACAATCAGAGATAAGTTGTTAAAAGGCAATAGAACAGAAGAGCGAACACCAATTACAAAATTAATAGTACCTTCCGCTACTCCTTGCCAAACCTCTACCCGTTCAGCATCAGAAAATTTAGAGTGATATATTCCCACTTGGTCACCAAATATTTTCCGGACACGCTGGATCATTTGAGTCGTTATGGCTATTTCAGGTAAAAGAAATAGCGCTTGAGAGCCACTATCAATTACCTCTCGAATAAGAGAAAGGTATATTTCTGTTTTACCACTTCCGGTTACTCCATGTAAAAGGGCTACATCTTTTTCGGCAAAAATTGAATTGATTTCATCTCTACAGTTTTCTTGCGCAGTACTTAAAGTGATTTCATGATCTAGATTTTGCTGTCTATTGAGATAGTCCAAACGAGAGGTAATGACTTCATATTCCTCAAAAATCTTATGTTTTATTAAAGTATTGATAGAAGAGGTAGAAAATTGCTCTTCTTTGAAAATACTTTTGGCAACGCCTATTTCATTTTTACTGGAATCATTAAATACGGGGACTTCCTGTAAATATTTTAAAAGTACATCCAATTGCTTTGGCTTTTTATCAAGTTGTTGCATTAACTCATGCAACTGAGCTTCATCCAGCCAATCCTTTTGCAATCGCAATCTTTTTTCCGTTTTAGGTTTATACCGTTCCTGAACTTGCTCAATTAACATGATAACCTGCTTTTTGAGTAGTTCTTTTATTAGTACACTGCTTTGTTTAGCATTGGTGATTTCAGCAAATTGCTCGTAGGAGAGAAGCCCTTCCTTTTTCAGGAGGTTTATGACCACTTCTTCAATCTGACTAAAAATGTAAGGAGATTGATCCAATTGAAAAGCTGGGTTCAATTGGATTTTAGATTCACTACTTAATTTTAAACCGGATGGCAATCCAACATTCAGCACTTCTCCTTCTGTCGCCATATAGTACTGGGCTATCCATTCAAATAGCTTGAATTGCTGCCTACTAACAACTGGGTATTCATCTAATATTTCTAATATATACTTTGCTTCATAGTCTTTAGGTGCTTCTTCATGAATAGCACTGATAACTCCCGCGATAATTTTTTTCTTTCCAAATGGGACAATAGCTCGAATTCCTACCTGAATAAATTCTTCATATTTCTGTGGCACACGATAAGTGAAAGTTTTTGGAATGGGTACGGGCAGCAAAACCTGCACGAAATAGGTCTTTCGTAAACTTTCTTCTTCGATGCTATTCAAACTCAGCTGACTCATTTTTTTAATTGAGCTAAGGCCTCTTCCACGGAATACACGGGTTGCTGGCAAGCATTATTTTCACAAACATATATTGTAGTTTTCGTGTTGATGATTTCCTTTCCCTTCCAAACTACTTGTAGGTCACTTTCTTCCTCAATTGCCATAATGAAAGTATGGGGGAGATAATGAGTCCATAATTTCTTTTGTAACTTTTTAGCATCTTTTCCCACAATTACGACATCAAAGCTTTGGTAAGCCTTTAGAGCAAAGGCAGAGGCATAGTTTGCTAAAAATTTTGGCTCTCTGGGAAGTAAATGCTGCATTTGTTTTAACATTTGCTCTGAAATATCAGTGAAACTTGAATTACCTTTCAAAATTCCTAACCAGTGCAGATTTTCAATCATAACTGAATTAGAAGAAGGAATTACGTTGTCAAATATTTCTTTTTTTCTAGCAATCAGTGTTTCACTTGACTTATCGGTATAGAAAAATAGCTTTTCCTTATCGTCATAAAAATTTTTAACGGTGTAGTTAGCCAGTTTTTCAGCAAAATCTAAAATTGTAGCATCAGAAGTGATTTCAAAAAGAGCTAAAGACGCTTGAATAGTGAGAGCGTAATCTTCTAGATATCCATTTAATTTCGCCTGGCCATTTTTAAAGCTTCTAGATAACTGACTACCATCCCATACGAATTCACTTAAGAAGACAAAATTATCCTGCGCAATAGCTTTATACTTTTCATCTTGATTTGCTTTATAAGCATCGCATAGCCCTTTCATTTGTAAGGCATTCCATCCTGTAAGTATTTTATCATCCAGAGCAGGTCTAATTCGTGCTTCTCTGGCTTCCAGAAGTTGAGCATTAGTCGATGATAATTTTTCTTCAAAGTCTTTGGGGTCTAGTTTTTCAACTTTACAAAAGTCATCTATAGTGCTATGTCGAAATAGGATGTTTCTATTGTTTTCCCAATTTCCATTTTCAGTAACGTTGTAAAATTTTAGAACCGCATTTGCATCTTCCCCTAAGATTTTTTTTAATTCTTGATAGGTCCAGGTATAGAACTTTCCTTCTTCTCCTTCAGAATCAGCATCCAAAGCAGAGTAAAACCTACAATAGGAGTCCATGAGTTCTCTCACGCTAAAGCGAATGCTATCTTCAAAAATCTCTTTGAAATAGGAGTTTTTTGTAAATCGATAAGCATCTGCAAAAAGACTAATAAGCTGACCATTGTCGTAGAGCATTTTTTCAAAATGAGGAGCAAACCATTCTGCATCTACTGAGTAGCGTGCAAATCCGCCACCAACTTGATCATAAATGCCGCCATTAGCCATAGAGGTCAATGTGAATTCTAAAGCTTTTTTGCTTTCTGGATTTTGACTTTGGTAAGCATAATTCATAAGGAACTTCCAAATAACTGGCATTGGAAATTTTGGGGCTCCTAAAGTGCCTCCATTGTCCCAATCAAGGGAATTGCTTAGTTTTTGATAGGCCTCTGATAGTATTGTTGCATCAAAAGTATCTGCCTGGAGTGATCCTAAATTTAATTTTTCGCTATCAGATGCGTTCAGAGCTAATGCAAATTTATCTGCTGATTCATCTAATTGCGTTCGGCTATTTTGAAATGCTACAGCTACTTTATCCAGTACTTCCAACCATTTTGTTTTAGGGAAATAGGTGCCGCCATAAAAGGGTTTTTGGTTAGGCATCAAAAATACGTTCAGTGGCCACCCTCCGTTCAGGCCCATTGTTTGGATAGCATCCATGTAGATTTGGTCAATATCTGGCCTTTCCTCACGATCCAATTTGATGCACACGTAATTCTCGTTCATCACTTTTGCCACGTTTTCATCTTCAAAGCTTTCATGTTCCATTACATGACACCAGTGGCAAGCTGCATAACCGATACTCAACAAAATAGGTTTGTCTTCGGTTGCCGCTTGATTTAAAGCTTCTTTACCCCACGCTTGCCATTCAACTGGATTATGAGCATGTTGTAATAGATAAGGACTACTCTCGTGAATAAGTTTATTGGCTTTTGGCATCATCTAATTCTTTTTCAACATGTTTTATTTCTTCTTCCACATTTCCCATTACTGAGAATCGGTTTAACTTTTTCTGCAGAGCTTCCAAGAATTGGACATGTTCTTCTGAACCCGGATTCATGACCCTATGGTTTAAATCGTTCTTAATGGACTGCCATTTGTCGCAGTAGGCAAATAATGGTTCGGAGAAGAAGGTTTCCCTAAAACGCTGCCAAATAAAATTTCTTGCCATGTTATTTGGATGAATCATGTCTTCTGCATAGAAACGGTAGTCCCTTAAATCATCCATCATTAATTCGAATGCTGGGAAATAGTATGTTTTGTCTATTGCTGTTTTAATTTTATTAGTAGCTAGCCGCAATATTGATTTACTCAGCATATTTTCAGGGATACCATCTTTAATATGTCGAACAGGACTAACTGTGAGAATTATCCTGAGATCAGGGTTTTGCTCTCGAAGAAATTTCAAAGTGTCAGTCACTTCTTGTACTATATCCTCTAATTCCAATAATTCCTTTTGGAAATTTTGGGAGGGTAGTTTGTGACAATTAGCTATAATCTGTTGGGTTTTTTCATATCGATAGACCCATGCTGTACCAAATGTTAGAATAAGTACTTTAGAGCTTTCCAGATATTCTTTGAATTTGAAAGTAGCCTCCCTAATTCCATCTTTAAGTTCAATTAGATTTTTCTTACCAAAGATTGAGTGCGCATCTAGATGATTGTAGATATCCCTATTCTCAATAATATGATCTTCATTGAGATCTTCATTGTTTAATGCAGCCTTAATCAATCGCATTTGAGAGATTGGATTGTAAATGATTCCGAAAGGATTACTTAAAATATCCATTTTCATTTCTGCAAATCGGCTTCCAATATGATCTGCAAAGCAACTACCAATAGAAGTGATCCTATCATGCGGATGAATTTTTTCTTCAGTTGGCTTAATTTCGATCGTAGTTTTTAATTCCATTGTCCCCAGTTATATGGATTCTTAAATAGGATTTAGTAAAGTGAAATCGAGAATATGAGAGCAATCCTTTCCACTTAATATTAAATGCTTTTTTAGTTAAATTAGACGCTCAACACTTTAACCATGTGTATTAATTCCTGATTTAAAGGCTTATTTTTCGTGATACTATCTTCAAAGGAAGTATAGACCAATTTATCATTGATAATTCCCGCCATCACATTCTTTTCGCCTTTGATTAAACCTTCAATTGCTCCCAATCCCAGACGACTAGCAAGGATTCGGTCTTGAGCACTAGGTGATCCGCCACGTTGTATATGTCCTAAAATAGATACCTTAACGTCTTTCTGACTGATTTCCTTTTTTACTTTTTCTGCGATCTCCATGGCATTACCTTCTTCGTCTCCCTCAGCCACTACGACTATAGACGAAGTCTTATGCCTAGCCCAACCTTCTTGCAAAGTACTGATCACTTCTTTAATGCTAGTAGAGGTTTCTGGAACCATCACTAGTTCAGCTCCACCACCAATCCCGGAACGTATGGCAATATAACCCGAATCTCTTCCCATTACTTCAATGAAAAATAAGCGATTATGAGAATCTGCAGTATCGCGAATCTTGTCGATGGCACCTAGAGCTGTATTGACAGCTGTATCAAAACCGATGGTGTAATCCGTTCCATATAAATCATTATCAATAGTGCCTGGTGCACCAACTGTAGGGATTCCAAATTCATCGAAGAAAATTTTAGCACCCGTAAAAGTACCATCTCCGCCTATTGTGATTAAGCCTTCGATACCTAATATTTTAAGTTGCTCATATGCCTTCTTTCTTCCTTCTTTTGTCTTGAATTCCTCACTTCTTGCCGATTTCAAAATTGTACCGCCTTTTTGAATTATATTACTAACTGAATGAGAATCCATTTTCACAATATCTCCTTCAATCATTCCATCATAGCCTCTGTATATACCATATATTTCTACTCCGTGATATACTGCACCTCTGACAGCTGCTCTCAAGCATGCATTCATACCAGGTGCATCACCGCCCGAGGTCATTATTGCTACTTTCTTCATTTATGACTTGTTTTTAAGTAAAAATTTCAATCTTTGAAGTATTAATTTAATAAATTCAATTTAACGATTTTTATTGCTCTATTACTTCAAAAACAATTTTAAAGTTGGAAAAGCGATGCTGTTAATGCAAATAAAAATCGTTATATATTTGTTTAAATTCCAATTATAATAGTAGATATGAAGCATAAGTCAATCCCTTTTTTACGATTAACGCCCGTTCGGTCTGAAGTTAAAACAGTGATAGAGGAGGTGTTGTCTAATGGAGTATTGATGAACGGAGTATATTTAAAGCGCTTCAAAGAAGATTTTTCTGATTATTTAAAGCTTGATCATGTAATTCCCACAGCTAATTGTACTGATGCTTTAGAAATAGTTTTGAGAAGTTTAGGAATTGAGGAGGGTGATGAAGTGATCACTACAGCTTTTAGTTGGTTTTCTGATGCCTCAGTTATTAAAATTATAAATGCAAAAGTAGTTTTTTGCGATATCAATATCAATCATTTTGGACTTGATATTTCAGATTTAGAACAGAAGATAAATGCAAATACAAAGGCTTTAATTCTTCCACATTTATTTGGATTGCTTCATCCTGACGTTGAAAAAATTTCAGCGCTCTGCAATGATCATAATTTAGCGTTGATTGAGGATTGTGCGCAAGCACAGGGAGTTAGTCTCAATGGAAAATATGCAGGAACATTTGGGGATGTAGCTGCTTTCAGCTTTTATCCTACTAAGAATCTGGGGGCCTTGGGTGATGCTGGAGCTATCGCAACAAGTCAAAAGTCGCTAGCAGATAAATGCCAATTATGGGCGAACCATGGGCAAAGCAGTCGTAATGAGCACCTGCAAATGGGTAGAAATAGCCGAATGGATGAAATACAAGCCGCTGTACTTAGTACAAAACTACCTTTTCTGCAAGCAGATAATGTACAGAGAAAAAAGTTTGCTGAAATCTATTTTTCTGTTTTGGAGAAATCTCATTGCAGTCTACCAATAAAAAATGAGCATCATGTCTACCATCAGTTTGTGATCAGGACCAAGAGGAGGGATGAATTGAAAAGGTACTTAATTGAAAGAGGAATTGAAACAGATATCCACTATCCAGAAGCTCTTTCAGATATGCAGATTTTTGGTACAGGGGAAAAGTATCCTAATGCTACTCTAGCTTCGAAAACCGTGCTGTCTTTGCCTATTCATCCAAATCATTCCGAAGATGAAATAGAATTTGTAGCGAAAAACGTAAACAGCTTTTTTAAAGTTTAAACATATCTCTAATCGGTTGAATAATTTTAGTGATTTCTTTTGAAGGCTTGAAAAACAACATGAATACTCCGAAAAGGAGAGTGGCAAGAATTGTTAAATATATACCATTTAAAAATGGGTTTGACAATTGAGGTACAAAATTCATGATTGTAAAACATAAGCCAGAAAGTAACAAGGTGCTCAAGGTATGAATTGAAAAAGGCTGGAATTGTAATCTGTAATAAATATAAACCATTTTCATCAGGTTAAATAAAAATATAGTAGATATAGTGGCTAATGCAGCTCCTGTTAGTCCATATCGAGGGATTAATAGAACGTTAAGACTAACTGTTAAAAGTGCTAAAATCAATACAAAATAGATATTTGTTTTATAGTGCTTTGAAGAGATTATAATTTCCGAATTAACTCCAAATCCCATATCTATTAGTTTGCTTAACCCAATTAAAACCACTATCCATTTTCCGCTGGAAAATTCATCTCCTTTCGGCATAATATTATAAATGTTATCTAGATTGATCACTACCAATATAAATACAAAGCTCCCTAGAATTAATTGGTTGATGCTACTCTGCTTGTAGATTTTTTTTATTTCATCAAGCCTTTCATTTTCAAAGGCACTAGCGATAATAGCATCGGACATTTGAGAGATACTTCTTTTGGGAATTTCAATTACGGTACCCATAAAAAAGGCTATAACATAAATTGCGTTTTTTTCCAACCCTAAATAGGATGTAACCATCAGTTGATCAATTTGCAGCACAATGACTGAGCCGACAGCACCTGCCATTATAAAGATCATGTATTTAAACATTTGTTTAATGAATGGCTTTTTCAGCTGAAAGATTGAGAAATTAAAGTGCAATTGTCCTCTAAAAAGTAAAATTGCTAAAAGTAAAAATAAACTTAAGGCATAAGTGGCTACGGATAGTCGCAAAAACCACTCAAATGAGATTATATCCAGAAAGTAGATTAAGGCTACTAAACTACTCGAAATTCTCAAAAAGAATTCTCTCATAAAAGTAGGAATAACTACATTTAGCTGGGCTTTATAGTATGCTTCAAAGATTGAAATATAAACCAATATGCTAGCGAGACTAATAATTAGCCAATATTGTTGGACTAATTCAGGTGCATTTTCTTCAAAAAACCCGAAAATCCACTGATCAATCAACTGAAAGAGACCAATAAACAGGCAAATCGTAAAGAAGGCCGTGATGAGAATGAAAGTAAAAAATCGCCCCGAAGATTTTGGACCTTTATTAAATCTAGGGAAATATCTTAAAGTACTTCTGGCTAAACCCAATTGAGCAAATGGAGCCATGACAATGGCCATAGAAAAAATGGCCTTAAATAGTCCCAATTCTTGTTGGCTCAAAAATTCGGGAAATAAGAAAATCATATTTACAGCACCTACCGCAACTCCTAAGTAGTTGATTATAGAGGCATATGCACTTTGTTTGATGACTACTCCCACTGATATTATTTTGAACGAAACTGAAATTTAATAAGACGAAATCAATAAAATGCTATTATAGTTATGTTTTCTGTTTAATGGAAATTCAATCATGGGAAATAATCCTTTCAGCTAAAAATGCTATTGCTTAGATTTGAAAGATGGAGACGAATATAGAAAATATAAAACTTATAGAATGTCCTAGAGACGCCATGCAGGGATTGTATGATTTTATTCCAACAAAGCGTAAAATTGAATATTTAAATCAATTGCTAAAAGTTGGATTTGATACGATTGATGCCGGGAGTTTTGTTTCGCCTAAAGCCATCCCTCAGATGAGAGATAGTGCAGAGGTTTTTGATGGTATAGACTGGCAAAATACCAGTTCAAAATTGTTAGCGATCATAGCTAATCAACGCGGAGCGTCTGAGGCAGTAAACTTCAAGCAGATTTCCTACTTAGGATACCCTTTGTCACTGTCTGAAACTTTTCAGCAGCGGAATACCAAGCGCTCTATTGCCACGGCAATGGAAAATCTCAAGGATATTCAAGAGTTGACAATTGCTAATGATAAAACGCTAGTAGTGTACCTTTCTATGGGATTCGGGAACCCCTACAATGATCCTTATGATGCTACATTTGTTCAGAAATTTGTAGAAGAGTTAGATCAATTAGATGTCAAAGTGATTTCACTATCAGATACAATTGGAGTATCGAACCCTACAAATATCTCTTGGATTTTTGAGCAATTGATACCACAATATCCGCATATAGAGTTTGGCGCACATTTGCACAGTAATCCTGCTACTATTTGGGAAAAGGTAGATGCCGCTTATAGTGCAGGCTGTAGAAGATTTGATGGAGCCATTAAAGGATTTGGTGGTTGTCCTATGGCAAAAGATGATTTAGTTGGAAATATGGTGACAGAAGATATGGTGTCGTATTTCAACCAAAACAGTATTGGCTTAGGCATCAATAAAGAAGCTTTTGAAAAAGCTCAGCAATTAGCTCTAGATGTTTTTCCTGTTCGGTAAGGCTGCAATAATGGCTTCGAATTTGCCGAAGAAACGGCTTATTTTATGTTCTTAATTGCTTGCTTATACTGGTTATCAGCAGGAGGGGATATTTGTTAATGTTGACAATCTTACTATTTATGCTGGGAAAAGAGCCTTTAATTTTTGGTGTACTGGCATTAATTAGCAGCTTTTCTATTTGCGGAATCTGAAGGAGAAGGATTGAAAAATGGGTGGTAAATATTTTACACACCCATTTGATTTTAAAAATCATCTAAATCTTTTCCTAGATCATCGTCATCAAAATCAAAATCATCATCACTGATGTCTTCATCTGAATCATCATCGATTTTAAATCGCCAAGTATTGTCGTTCTCGTCATCGTTTAATTTGATTTCGTCTGAGTCGTCATCAAAAAAATCGTCTTCAAGCTCATCGTAGTCCTTGTCATCGTATTCGTCAAACTGGGCGAAATCCGATGCTTCATTAAGTGCCATTTTATTATCTAATTTTATACGTAGAAAGCTAACGTATTTTTAATTAAGTTGTATGAAGTTAGTATGAATTAATTTTTAAAATTTGCACATTATTTAATGAAAGGGGTATTTAGAGCTTTTAAGACTAAGTAAAATGCACTAAATAACTTAAAATATGAAAATTAAATTACAGAAATGTTGAGCTCTTTTTTCTAGTACTTGCCAAGCAGCTCTAGTTACTTTTCAATTTTATACGGAAGAAATTCATCAACATCGCCACGAAATTTGTGGACCTCTCGGATTATTGTGGAACTGATAGCTGCATATTCTGGAGAGGTAATCAGAAAAACTGATTCAAGTCCTTCATTCAAATATTTATTAACTTGCGCTATACTGTTTTCATATTCGAAATCAGTAGTATTTCTTAGGCCTCTTAATAAAAACCCGGCACCCAGATCTTTGGCTAAGTTAGAAGTTAATTTGTTATAGACGATTACGGATACTTTAGGCTCATCTTTAAATGTGCCCTCTAGTTTGTCAATCATCAAATCAATTTCAAAATATCTATTTTGTTTTTTAGAATTATAGCCAATAGCTATTACAATTTCATCAAAGATTTTCAATCCTCTTTGCACTATATCATAATGTCCTTTTGTAAAAGGATCAAATGATCCTGGGAAAATTGCAATTCTTTTAGGCATATTTATAAGTTGAAATAATTGCCGAATACATCAAAATACTGATGATCTGGTATTTCGTCAAATTTAAAACCAAAGTTCAATTTCTTGGTCCTGTTTCCTACCTCTAGAGTAGGGAAACTTTTTTTCAATGCCTCAAAGTGAGAAGAATCTTTTTTAATGTATCCCCACAGCTTTATAATACCTTCCTTTTTTAGGATTTTAAACTCGTGACAAATCAAATTGATATATCGAGTGTATTCCTCAAATTTTTGAATTTTAAAGGAGTTAAAATAGAGCAATTTGCCATTGTTGGTGATTGCTGCATGTAAATAAAACCGATCAATATATAAAGAGAGTTCGTTTTCAGTGGAAAAAGGAGGATTGTGCAAGACTGCATTTACCAACATTCCGCTTTGGTGAGTAACTTTAATCTTACTATTTACATAGATAGATCGAATAAATTTTAAAACTTCCTTTTGATAAGTGAAAATATTTACGGAATCATTGCTATTCACTTTGTAATATCCAACCGAATCAGCTTTATCTACCTCACAATTCATTTTGAGTATTGCTCTGGCATTATCCTTTGAAAAGTAGGAGAGTGGTGATAAGCAATATTTGGATGTTTTGAAGCATAGAATTACTTCTTTCCAAAACCCCACCATTAGTAGGTGATGTTCATCAAAAAGTGCTTTTAGTACTTGCACTTTTTGATGCTCATCTGAAGTCTTATTTAAGTTATAATCTTCTAGGATTAATACTCTATTCGATTTGATATCTATGATAGATACCTGAAGATCTCGATCTCCAATCTCTAAGATTAAGCAATATTGCTCAATCTTATCAATAGAGAATTTATCATCTTTGATCTTCTTGATAGGTTTAAAAACTTTTTCCTTTGTGATATCCAAAATATTATTCCCAGTTTCCTGTTGTTGTAACTTCTGATCTAGAACCTACTCTTAATGCTTTTTCATTATTATCTTCCCTTCTCTTAGGATTAATTGGGTCAGGGTCCCTTACTTCAAAAACATCAACTTTAACAGAGCCTGTGATGATTTTATCAGCGAAAATCTCGAATTTCTTTTTCGTACCTGGTTTATATGGTAACTTTTGAAGTTCGAAATTTTCAATATCAGCATATAAAGAATCAAACACTGGTATTGTACCAAGAGTATCAATATTAATCACAACACTGTCACCGCCATATTCTCGAGGGATGATTGTCTCTGATCTTTCAGTTAAGTAGAAGTCGCCAGTATCAATGAAATTTATTAACTTTTCCCAGTCACTAGTATATTGCCCATTTACTCTTTGATAAGCAATCATACCTGATCGAATTTGTTTTAATTTATTAATTACTCGAGCTTCTTCTCTTTTAATCTTTTTTTCTTGTTGGATATCATAGGCGATACTATCTACAAAAAAGTAGCCTATTACTACCGCTGCCACGAAGAAAACTATTGAAAAAATCTTTGTTTTACTCATCTTTTTATTTTTTTCTCTAATTAGAAATTATTTTGAAACGCTATTTTATGGAATTATTCACAAATTTAAAATATCCTGTAAGATTTAAAACTTCTTGGGGTTTATTTATTCCAATAAACATATTGTGTAAGTACTCTTTTTCTGTATTTAGTATTTTTTTTTCATCAAAAAATGCAAATTCGGTCAAAATTTGTTGTTGACCCATTTCAGGATCGCTTCCCAATTTAAGAATTCCTCCCGTTTTTTTTACTCTAAAAAATAATTCAATTGCATGAATTTGATCACTAATGAATTCATTGACAAATAGCATTTCATGGACACAAATATGCAAACCAGTTTCTTCTAAAAATTCTCTTTTCAAGTTTTCTACTGCATCTTCGCCAAATTCTAAGCCTCCGCCAGGAGGAGACCAAAGAAATTCTTTTTGACCTACCCCTTCATGTTTTAAAAGTAAGATTTCATCATCTTCGATTAATATGCCTCCCACTCTAACTCTTGCTTTCCCTCGAAATTTTTGATTGACACTTTCCTTTGCATTTACAGTCATCAATATGCTTATATTTGTAAATTATTTGAAATTACACAAAATGCAGGAAAAAACAGCAACAAACGACTTTAAGTTAAGAGTAGAAAAATTTTTAGAGCGCCAAGAGTTTATGAAACATATTGGTTTTGATCTTTCTGTGATTGAAGAAGGGAGAACAGAAGGATGGCTTGATATACATAAAATGCATAAGCAACAAAAGGGATTAGTTCATGGAGGAGTTACAGCTACAATTGCTGATATAGTAGCAGGTTTTGCTGCTTATACAACGGTTCCTATGGATTGTCATGTAGTAACAGCGGAAATTAAAGTATCTTATTTTAAAGCAGGTATGGGCGATAAACTTCATGCGATTGGTTATGTGATTAAAAGAGGTCGAAAATTAAACTTTTGTGAAGCAGAAATCTGGGCTGTTGATGGCGAAAATCGTAACTTGATCGCAAAAGCAACTACTACAATGGCAGTAATTACACCTCAAGATATCAATCATAAGATGAATGCCTAGTGCTTCAAGTATTATAAGGTCTAAATTTCCTTTTGAGCCTACTCCCGGTCAATCTCAATTCTTTAGGGCTCTGGATCCATTTTTTCAGCTTAAAGATGGTGATAGGCCTATTCTGCTATTGAAAGGCTATGCTGGAACAGGAAAGACCACCATAGTTAGTGCTCTGGTGAGGTTCTTACCCTTATTTAATTACAAATATGTATTGATGGCTCCAACAGGAAGAGCTGCTAAGGTAATGAGTAATTACTCTAAGAGACTAGCTCTCACTATTCATAAAAAAATCTATCGTCAGACTTCGGAAGTCGGAAGTGGTGAAACAAGTTTTTCTCTGCAGAAGAATTATCATGAAAAGACACTATTTATAATTGATGAGGCGAGTATGCTTTCTGATGAAAAAGGTTTTGGAAATAGTAGTCTATTAGATGATATTGTTAGCTATGTGTTTAAAAATGAGGGGAATAGAATTCTATTTATAGGAGATGATGCCCAGCTCCCTCCAGTTGGTAAATTGAATAGTGCAGGATTGGATGCCGTTTTTTTAAAAAGTAATTATCATGCAGAGGTAATTGAAACTGTTTTAACTGAAGTAATGCGTCAAGCGCAAGATTCAGGAATACTGCATAATGCGACAGTGCTAAGAAGTGAATTGTTAAAAAAGGATTTTGAAATTCATTTTAAAACCGACTCTTATAAGGATATTTTTAGAATGACAGGTGAACGATTAGAGGACGGCTTAAGGTATGCCTACGACAAGTACGGTATTGAAAATACTGCTATTATTTGTCGGTCAAACAAGATGGCAGTCCAATATAATAAATATATCAGGCGACAAATTCATTTCATGGAAGGAGAGTTGGAAGCAGGAGATTTCTTAATGATCGTTAAGAACAATTATGTTTATCAGACAGAAGACACACCAGGTGGTTTTTTAGCAAATGGGGACTTTATGGAGGTTGTAAAAGTTATCAATTTTGAAGATATGTATGGTCTGAGATTTGCTGATTTGGAAATCAGATTGACTGATTATGAAGACCATCCTAATCTTCAAGTTAAGGTAATCCTTGATACTTTGCATTCTACTGGTCCTTCTCTAAATAATGATGAATATCGAGATTTATATCATAAAGTAGCGGAAGATTATCTGGATTTATCTTCAAAAACGGAACGGAAGGCGGCTATAAAAAAAGATCCCTACCTCAATGCTCTACAAATTAAGTTTGCCTATGCATTAACATGCCATAAATCGCAAGGCGGCCAGTGGAATGCTGTCTTTGTGGATCAAGGTTACCTCACAGATGAGATGGTCAATAAAGAGTATATTAGATGGCTTTATACTGCTATAACAAGAGCTACTGAAGAGCTATTTTTAGTGAATTTTCATCAAAAATTCTTTTGAAGATGGAAATTGAAATTGTTCATACTTTCTTAATATTCCATTTTGGTATCATTTTTATCGAATTTTCGTAACTTTACGTATCGTCTAAAAAAAATATTTCAATTATGAAAAAAGCAATATTATTTTTCGCATCATTTTTTATTTTAGGTACTGCATTAGCTCAAAGCACTGAAAGTACAAACAGTCCTGATATCACATTTGAAGAGAGTAGTCATGATTTTGGTGATATTACTCAAGGTGACGTTGTCGAACATGTTTTTAAGTTTGAAAATACTGGAAAGCAGCCTTTGATAATTTCCAATGTTAAAACAACTTGTGGATGTACAGTTCCTAGTTACCCACGAGGTGAAGCAATTGCGCCAGGTGCAACTGGTGAAATTACAGTGAAATTTAATAGTAGAGGAAAAATGGGAAGGCAAAACAAAGTGGTTCGTATAGTTTCAAATATTGGTGAGGAAAGAAGCGTGAGGATTACAACTAATGTATTACCAAGTGGCTCTTGAGATTTGAGATTTTTTTAAACTATACAGTTTGAAATAGTTGAGGCTGTTCCAATTTTATTGGAACAGCCTTTTTTTATTCTGCAATTATGGTGCAACCTCCGTATTCTGTATCGATTTTCAGTGTAGTTTTAATATTTTGTGTTTGATTTCCGATTGTACCACGGTAGGATTCATCAGACATATCTTTTATCCTTTCAGTAAAATTGATGGAGCTCCCTTCAGTCTTAAGTTTTCCAAAGGAATGCTCAGATTCAAAGGTAAAGTTGGCGCCAGATTCAATTCTGATTTCTGATTTAGAAAATTCAGTACTAAGCTGAAAAGATTTGATATCCTTACTTACAAGATTGATTTCTATAGTTCCATTAGCATACTCAGCATCAAGTTCAAAATTTTCATGTACTTTGCCTATGCTAATCCCACTGAATTCAGCTTCTCCGTCATAATTAGAAACCTCTTCAACACTTAGGTTTCCATATTCTAGATCGAATAGAATAGAGGTGATCTTTTTTATTTCGACTTTTGAAAATTCAGCAGTTAGTTGTAATTGGTTAGCCGTATGTAAGCTAAAACCATCTACATAACTCAAATTGAACTTCCCTTGCTCGATAGACTCAATTTCCCCTTTTCCAAATTCATGAGATAAGTTAAGTAGCTTTAAGTTTCCCGCTATCAGATTTCCATACTCCAAGTTTACAGTTGACTTTCCTGAGTAATCTGTCAAAAATATATTTCCAAATTCATTATCAATTGACAAAGGGTGACCATCAGGCATTTTTACTTGGTAATTAATTTTGAAGGTCTTCTTCCTGGAGGATGAATTATAAGATTTAAGATTTGTTTTTACAGAAATTAGCCCTGCTGTTTCAGCGGTTTTTAAATCAATTTTTTCTAGGATTTTTTTGACTTCTTTTTCATCATAGCCTTCTACATCTAGTGTAATAGTTACCTGTATTGAATTCTTTTCCCAAACTACTAGGTTGATGTTGCCGAAGTTATTGACGAGCTGTAACTCAGTTTGTAAGCTATTTGGTACATATGACTTATCAAAAATTTCGTACTGTGCATTTTGTGCTAAAGAGACAGTTTGGTTTAATATTAAAATAGCAATTATTATTTTAGATAGATATTTCATTTTCTTGATTTTTAGTGTGAGTAAATTCCTGTAGATCTTGCAAGATTCTAAGCTGTTGTTCGAGGATGTTAATTTGTGTTTGTAAGTTTTGGATCATAGCGTTGATCAACTTTGGATGACCCCCTTGTTCCTTGACTTTTGTTTTCAGATCTGCGTACTTTTTATTAAGTGATTTTAAATCAGTATCAATTTTAATATTAGTTTTTACTGACATTTGATTTACTAATACCGTCTTTTCATAAATATCCTGTTGATAGAAATTTTCTATTTCAGTATATGGTTTATTGTTCACTGAAAGATTTTCTAATTCGTAGATTTTATCTGTTAACTGCGCTCGATCATAAAGCATCCAGGCCAGAGAAAGCAATATTGCAATCGATGCAGCCATCATCCATATTGATTGACTATTGCGATTTTTCGTTGATATTTTCGTCTCTAACTTTCTCCAGCCATTCTCAGGCTTAAATTCTGAATCAAATTCGCTCTGATTACTGTTGATAAATTGCTCCAGTTTGTCTGTTTCCTTTTTCATAATCTTGAATGAAATCTTTTATTCTCTTCTTTGCTCTGTGAAATTGAGATTTAGAGGTGTTTACTGATATTGACAGTATTTCCGCAATCTCTTTATGCTCAAATCCTTCAAATAAATACAATGTTGCTACTGTTCTAAATCCGGAAGGAAGATTGCGGATTGCTTTTTTTACTAAATCAACTTGCAGATCAATGCCTTCCCAGTCTATTTCGCTTTCTTCAGAAATTGATTCTTCTCCTATCTGATCCATATCCCACTTGCTTTCCCTTCTTAGAAGATCGAGCGCTTGGTTTACCACTATTTTTTTCAACCATGCACCAAATGTTGCTTGAAAATCAAATTGATTGATTTTATAGTAAGCTTTTATAAAGGCTTCTTGAGTAACATCCTCTGCTTCATCTTTATACTTTACTATTCTTAAGGCTACATTGAACATTGATTTTGCATAAAGCATATATAGTTGCTTAAATGCCTTCTGGTCACCAGTTTTACAGCTGATGATTAAGTCTTTATGAATGTGTATACTGTTCGCTTCCAATCTTTTCAAATCTATACCAAAGACTCCAAGATTCTGAAGTAGTTGCATGATTCTTTAAAATAAATTAGATTTTTGATTTTTCCATGGACTGAGACAGCGTAGTTTGCCAAATGATAGCTGCTAGCGGTTTGTATTTTTTGTGAATAGTTTTGATATGATTGAAATTGGTCACTAGCTTGGAGGAAGCCTTGGAATAGGTGATTTATAAACAAAAAGAGGCTAACCATCAAATGGTTAGCCTCTTTATCTATATTTAGATTAAATTATTTTTAATCTAAATACATAACACTCCTTAAAGCTTTTACTGTTCTTTCTTTATTAGGTAATACAGCTTCTAATAGGGTAGGAGCATAAGAAACAGGTACATCTAAACTGTTTACTCTCAATATTGGCGCATCCAGAAAGTCAAATACAGTTTTCTGAATATTAAAGGTTAGGTCACCAGAAATGGATGCAAGGGGCCAAGCCTCTTCCACTACTACACATCTATTAGTTTTTTTAACAGATTCGAAAATAGTAGCATAATCTATTGGTCTGACAGTTCTTAAATCAATTACTTCTATTGAATAGCCGTCTTTTTCCATTTCTTCAGCAGCAGCATGAGCTACTTTCATCATTTTCCCAAAAGAAATTAAAGTTGCATCGGTTCCTTCTCTGGTTATTTTGGCCTTTCCGATTGGTTCCAAATACTCTGATTCAGGCACTTCTCCCTTATCACCATACATTAACTCTGATTCCATAAAAATAACCGGATCATCATCTCTGATAGCAGACTTAAGTAAGCCTTTGGCATCATACGGATTAGAAGGCACAACGACTTTTAGTCCTGGAGTATTAGCGTACCAATTTTCAAAGTTTTGGGAATGCTGTGAAGCCAATTGGCCTGCATTACCGGTTGCTCCTCTAAAAACAATTGGGACGTTAAACTGTCCGCCAGACATATTCATCATTTTCGCTGCGGAGTTAATGATCTGATCTATGGCTACTAGTGAAAAGTTAAAAGTCATGAATTCGATTATGGGGCGGGTTCCGTTCATAGCGGCACCTACACCTATACCTGAGAATCCTAATTCGGTAATAGGAGTGTCAATCACTCTTTTTGGGCCGAACTCATCTAACATTCCCTGGGTTACTTTATATGCACCATTGTATTCAGCAACTTCCTCACCCATAATGAAAACGTTTTCATCGCGTCTCATCTCTTCGGACATTGCTTCATTTAGTGCTTCTCTAAACTGAATTTCTCTCATCTATCTTGAAAATTTTACAGGGTAAAAATAGTTATTCAACTGTCAATTACCAACTCAATCGTGATAGTTCCTTAACTTTTCTTGATATAGAAGGTTTAAAAAGATTTTAATTATAAAAGAGCAAAAAAAAAAGCATCCGCCAAATAGCGGATGCTTTTCAATCTAAGTTATTAACTATTACTTCAATGCGTTTCTAAAATTTTCATTAGCAGAGTAATTTGCAAATTCAAGATCAGATAATGCTTTTGATTTCAAATCAGCATCAGCCGTAACCGCATCTTTTAAATGACTGATTACATCACCTTCTTTTCCTAATCTTGCGCTTGCAACAGCAGCTAAATAATGAGCTTTGGCATGTACACCTTTACCTGAAGTTTTTCCAGCAACTTCTTCTAATGTACTAACAGCATTCTCATAGTTCCCTTGAAGAATCAAAGCTAAGCCTTTGTTGAACATGTTTACTTCAGAGTCAGATGTGTTTTTCAATGAAGTTGAAGCTTCACTGTAATCACCCATCATAATTTCTAAAGCACCTTTAACGCCCATCAAACCTCTTTCGTTTTCGCTGCTAAGCGTCATTTCATTCGCTTTTGAAGCTGCATCATAAGCTTTTTCATAGTTACCTTGCATAGTATAAGCAGTAGCTAGATTTGCATAAGCTTCTGCATTCTCAGATTTCTTATTAGAAATTTCGAATTGAGTAACCGCTTGTTCAACTAAAGTTGTCATTTTGTTCCCTTCTGCATCCATTGCTAGTTCTAAATGAACGGCTCCATAATTGTTATGGGCAACTGGGCTATCGTCATTTTTCTTAGTAGCAGCTTTAAGAATTGAAGCTTTTTCTTCTAATGAAGGCGTCATGCTTGCAGCGTACATTAATTCTTCTAAAGATAGAGTGTCTGCAGAAGCAGTTCCAGCCGCAACTTGCTTAGATAAAACAGAGATTTCTGCATCAGATTTTTTCTCCTTAACAGTTAAAACCTCTGTTTTAGCAGCTCTTAAGTCCGGATATACATCCTTAAATACTTTTTTATAAGTAGCTAAATTCTGTAGTCTATCTTCTTTTTCTTCGAAGCTTCCAGCACCATTAACGATTTGAGTATACTCGCTTTTTTGAGCATCGGTAATTCCGTCATAAGCAGCTAAAGCTTTTTTGAAGTCAGTCCAATCTTCAACTACTGGCTTTAAGATAAATTCAATTGAGTCCGCCATGCCTTTGTAGTCATAACGTCTCATTTGTCTTGTGTAGTAGTTTTCAATTGCTTTCGCTCTGTCTTCAGATAAATTACTGTTAATTCTTTCTGGTCCCTCAGGAGAGTGTGTACCAGTAATTGTAACAGTTCTTGTCACGTTTTTGTCAGCTATAAATGCGTTGAATTTCTGACCTCTATCACTTCTTAATTCAGAAGATTTAAGAACAGATCTACCTTGGTCAAAATAGAAGTTCACATTCGTTGGTAATAACTCTTCTTTGTTGTTATATCCATGATCAGCATAAGCAGCATGATATGATGGCATAACCATTTGAGAAGTAGTAATAATACCAGTTGCATAAGTTTTTCTATCAGTAGATGCTGTTTTGCCATTTTTTTCAATAGTGGCAGTTCCTTGCATCACTAGCTCACCTTTTACATTCATATCTTCTTCGTAGTTGAACGTAAATTCTTGACTAGACTTCACAGGCTCTGTGTCACTATTTGGAAAGTCAGCATAAACAAAATCAACTGCATCAAGCGCAATTTCTTTGTCGCCATATACGTAATAAGGATTTACCGTGTATGTGATACCATCTTTAAGCATTTTAGAAGGTAACTGAAAATCTACAGTAAATGCTACCTCTCCGCCATGAAGCTCAAGAGGGTTTGGAGTTACATCGATAGCCTGTTCTTCAGCGGCCTGCATCATCTTGTTTAATGCACAACCTGAAAAAGTCATTGTTCCTAAGAGAACAGCTGCGTAAAATAATTGTCTCATTTGATTCATTATTTGATTATGTTTGGAAGTTAATGCGAAATTATATTTATATTGGAACTATTCCAATGTATTTAGTAAATTTAAAAAAAGAATTCTAAATTTATCGAATTATCAACGAGGCTTTTGCCTTATTTGTTTAAAATTAAGGGATATTATGAAAAAAGTTCAACAATTCATCGAAAATAAAGCCTTTGGCGTCTGTACCCGACTGGGTGAAATGATGGATATTCCTACTTCTCATATTAGAATATTTTTTATTTATTCCTCGTTTTTGGCTTTTGGCTCTCCAATTTTATTATACCTAGCCTTAGCTTTTATACGTGATGTACGAAAAATGTTGAGAAGAGGTCGGTCAAAGTGGTATTATTAGACAATATTTAATTGGAATCGATAATATTTTCATTAACCTTCCCTAATGACTCAATTTTTTAAAAGCTCCTTGGTCAAGGCAAGAGTGGCAGTTAGTACAATTTTTTTTTGCTACGGTCTAACTTTTGCAAGTTGGGCATCCAGAATCCCAAGTATTCAGGAAAAATTTTCACTTTCAGAGGCTGAACTTGGCACATTGCTGCTCATGTTACCAATTGGTTCTTTTATCTCTTTACCGATTGCCGGTATATTGGTAGCTAAGTGGAACAGTTTTTTAGTGACCCGCCTTTCCATTGTACTTTATCTAGTTTCTTTAGTGGCCATTTCTCTTTCAGAAAATATTTATTTGTTAGGGGTAGTATTATTTCTTTTCGGGCTGATGGGAAACATGGTAAATATTGCTATTAATACGCAGGCAGTGAGCCTGGAAAAGGAATACGAAAAGAATATAATGGCAAGTTTTCATGGAATGTGGAGTTTGGCAGGATTCTTTGGCGCCATTATAGGTGCATTTATGATTAGTGAAGAAATTTTACTTCAGTATCATTATACTATTATCTTTTCAGCAAGTATAATTGCTGCTTATATAAGTTTTAAATTCCTCATTAAGCAAGATTTAGATGAAGATCAAGATAAACCTATTTTTGTGATTCCTGACAAATCTTTATTGCTATTAGGTGTTATTGCTTTTTGTTCAATGATGTGTGAGGGTACCATGTTTGACTGGAGTGGAGTTTATTATAAAAAGGTAGTAAATGCACCAAAAGATATTTTAGGACTTGCCTATACTTTCTTTATGGTGAGTATGGCAGGGACTAGATTTGTAGCGGATTATTTTACTGGTAAGTATGGCGTTAAAAAGGTTGTCTTTTTTAGTGGGGTGCTAAATTTTACGGGCCTTCTAATTTTAATAATATTTCCTGGCAAAATCATTTCATTAATTGGTTTTTTTATAGTTGGAGCGGGAGTTTCATCTGTAATCCCTTTAGTATTTAGTTTGGCAGGAAAATCAAAAAACATGGGCTCCAGTGTTGCTCTTGCTGCTGTTTCTACTATGGGATTTTTTGGGTTTCTTTTAGGTCCTCCATTAATTGGTTATTTGGCAGCTTGGTTAAATCTCCAGGCTTCATTTTCCTTTATAGCAATTATGGCACTATGTGTAACTATTTTAGCTACTCAGATCAAAAGTAGCTCAAATTCCTAAGTTTAAGCTGATTTAAGGTTGTTCCATTGGTGAAGTTTTGGATTCATTACCTTAAACCACAAGGGTGGAAAATGTGCCAATAAAATCATGGTTGGATATCCTGCAGGAAGTTGAGGGGCATTTTCATAATCATCTAAAACTTGATATCGTTTTATTGCATTAAAATGATGGTCTGAATGCCTTTGCAATTGAAATAAAAAGAAATTACTCACCATATGATTAGCATTCCAAGAATGATGTGGCTCTACTCTTTCATATCTGTTTTCATCTATTTTCTTTCTTCTTAAACCATAATGTTCTACGTAATTAACAGCTTCTAAAAGTGAGAAAGCTAGAAAGCTTTGCGCAAAAAAGAAAGCGAAAGGAATCCAGGTAAATTGACCAATTACTAAACTTACTCCTAAAGTTAAGGCAGCAGCAAAAATAAAGGGTAGGAGAGTAAACCAAATCATTTGGTTATGGATAGAGAGTATTGATTTATTCTTTCTTTCGAGTCTTTTATTTTCTATCTCCCAAGCACTCAAATAACCTTTTGTGATAGATCTCCACCAAAAAGCATAGAAGCTTTCATTTTCGCGACTAGTAGCTGGGTCTTCTGGAGTGGAAACACGCACATGATGACCTTTATTATGCTCTATATAGAAATGCATGTAACTCACCGTCATGAGTAACACTTTGCTGTAAAATCGTTCTAGTTTGGATTTTTTATGACCTAGTTCATGCGCAACGGTAATTCCAATTCCTCCAGTAGAAAGAGAAACTGCAATAGTAAATGTAATCCATTCAAAGGGTGTTGATGTATTCGTAGAAGCTACCCAAACTGCCCAAATTAAAAAAGCCAACTGAAAATATGTCCAGCAATAGGTGATAAATCTATAATAGAAATCATTAGCAACTGACTTTACTGCCTCTTTAGGAACATTACTATGATCTCTACCTACGGTAGCATCAATTGCGGGAATCAATGCATATACAAAGATCAAGGTAGATAAATTGGCTATTCCGCCTAAATAGAATCCAAGAATTGTTAAAGCTGGAATTATAAATGCACTAAAATAACCGATTTTCTTTAGCCAACTCATCTCAAACTAATTTATATGATTTTTTAATATTCGTTCTAAAATAATGGGTTTACCGTTATAAACCAATTTGGATTTGAATTAATTATGAACTTTTTGAAAATCTAATTCTCTATCAAGAAGTTCTTAAAATCTTCGGTATTAAAGTTACTCATGCCTTCTTTTCTAAAAGCGATTTTTTCATTTTTAATGACAAAGGTTGTGGGTAATATTTGTGATTGTAACTGAGTTGGGCTTTTCAATTCTTGAAAAATGGGCAGTTCATACTCCTTTTTGGCCTTGAATTTAATAGCTTTATTAAATTCACTGTCTTTTGAAACCATTAAAAAGACCACGTCAGGGTTGTCTTTTAGTTGTAAGTAAAGCTTCTCAATATGAGGCATTTCGCCTAAACAAGGTGGGCACCACGTTGCCCAATAATTGATAAAGATTGTTTTGTCTTTGAGTTCACTATAAGCAATTCTTTCTCCTTCTGGAGTGATCAAAATGCCATCAAAATTGAAGGGAGTTTTATGTTCTTCTTCAATTGAAGGGGTAAATATATGGGTAGCCAAAAACCACGACTGAATTTTACCCATCACTGGAGTATGCCAACCAGTAAGATATAAAGTTCCAAAAATGGCAATCATTAGGCCCCAGCTTATAGCCTCTTTCTTCCAATTTATTTTTTTACTCATTATCTATTTCAGAAATTAATTTAGTGATGAATTCTTTATAAGAATCATCAAACTTAAACTCTGTTGAAATAAGATAGTTGTGTATGGAAGTTAAATTATCATAGTTGGCTTCTTGTATATGTTTTGGAATTTTAAATAGTCTGCTATCATTCTTAAGTAGTGCAGCATCGGGTCTGTTGAAAAAGTAAGGTTGTAAAGTTTTATTGCAGCTAATTGCAATTTTTTCAATCTCATGATATTCGTCCCACTCAGTAATTTTTTCATTGATTTCTTCGAAGAAGTGATCTGTCCCTGCAAGTCTCACTCTTGATCCCGCCTTTGATTTCCCTTTTGTTTTAAGGTGTTTGATTTGACTTTTGCCTTGCTTTTGACGAACCATGTACGCCTTTACCATTTTATGCTCCGCTATCTGATCTTCCTCAGAATATGCCAAACTAGCTTCTCCTGAGTGAATTAAAATAATAAGGAAATTTGAATGAACTACTTTTTCATTAAGATAATTGAAGCTAAAGGGCAAACGGATTGATAATGATTGTTTATCTGGAAATGAAAGCTGGTGTTTTAAACTATCATATTCCAAACTTCCGTACTGTAGCTCAAGATTTTCTAATAACTTTTCAAGTTGATCCTTGTCATATGCCTTTAAAACTTTTTGTTCAGTCATTTAGTAAAATTAATGATTAACTAAGATTGTTAGAATAAGACTGTTCAATTAACGACTTTTTCGATAGCATCATTAATAATTAGACAAGCATTCTCAATTTCTTCATCCTTTATGGTAAGGGGAGGAGCTATTCTAAAACTATTAGGGCACGATAAAAACCAAAAGCAGATTACTCCATTGCTTAAGCATTCTTTGACGATTTCGCTTACAATTTCTTCATTCTCAAATTCAAAGGCGAACATCATTCCTTTTCTTCTTATTTCCACAATAGCAGAATGATTAATGAGCTGTTCAAATTTAGCTCCTTTTCGTTCTACTTCGTCAAGGAAACCATCTTCTAAAATCACTTTAATTGTAGCAACAGCTGCAGCGCAACTCATAGGATTTCCGCCAAAAGTATTGATATGACCTAACATCGGATTTTTAGTAAACAAATCCATATAGTCTTTTTTAGAAATAAAAGCCCCTAGGGGTAATCCACCGCCCAGTGCTTTTGCAGTACATAAAATGTCTGGTTCCACTCCAAAATGTTCCAAGGCGAATAACTTTCCAGTTCTGCCTATACCAGACTGGATTTCATCCATAATCAGCATTGCTCCAGTCTCGTCACATTTTTTGCGTAGTGCTTCTAGAAATTGCTTTTCAGGAATTCTGATTCCAGCATCTCCTTGGATCGTCTCAATTACAATACAAGCTGTTTTATCAGTAATTATGTTTAGATCCTCAAAATTATTTAATCTTAAAAATCCTACATCGGGCAAGAGCGGTCTAAATCTATACTTTTTCTTTTCGTTAGATGAAATGCTGAGGGCTCCGTGAGTACTTCCATGATAGGCACCACGAAAGGAAAGTAATTCTGTTCTACCAGTTACACGTTTAGCTAGTTTCAAAGCACCTTCAATAGATTCGGCCCCACTATTGCAAAAATAAACACTATTGAGATGTTGAGGTAAATGATCCGTAAGAATTTTAGCTAATTCATTAACTGAAGACTGCACATACTCACCATAAACCATGATGTGCATATGCTTCTCCAATTGTTTTTTTACTGCATCAATTACTTTAGGATGTTGATGTCCTAAGTTACTGACCGCAACACCTGAAATAAGGTCCATATAGGATTTTCCGTCAGTGGTGTGCAAGTAAATACCATTAGCAGTCTCTACCTCCAAAAGAAATGGAAAGGGAGTGGTTTGTGCTATGTTATTTAAAAATATGTCTTTTTCAGATTTCTGCAAGTTTATTCTTTTACTCCTCTGCAAGTTTATTTACTAAGTCTATATATTCTTTCATGGATTCTTCGGTTGATTTACCTTTTAATTCTTCCCAAGCGTTATATTTTGCAATAGCTTTAAAGTCAAACCCACCTGGTCTTTCTCCTTTTACATCACCCTCTTCACCTTGTTTATATAAAGCATAAAGCTTTAAAAGATCTTCATTAGAAGGTTTTTCTTTAATATTGGATTTAGACCTTTCGGCTGCTTTTTTGAAATCTTCTTGTATGCTCATAAGTAATTGTTTTATAATTTCTGTAAAATTAAAAAAGCCAACCTATATTCATAGATTGACTTTAAAAATATCTGAAATGATTTTATTTATCTTTTGCTTAGATCAACATAAGATCTCAAATTTTCACCAGTGTATACCTGTCTTGGTCTTCCAATTGGTTCATTATTTTCTCTCATTTCTTTCCATTGAGCAATCCAACCTGGTAGACGACCTAGTGCAAACATAACGGTAAACATTTCGGTAGGTATTCCCATCGCGCGGTAGATAATACCTGAGTAGAAATCAACATTTGGATAAAGTTTTTTCTCAACGAAATACTCATCTTTTAATGCGATTTGTTCCAACTCTTTAGCAATATTTAATAATGGATCATCAACACCAAGTTGATCTAATACATCATCAGCTGCTTTTTTAATAATTTTAGCTCTAGGATCAAAATTCTTATAAACTCTGTGCCCAAATCCCATCAAGCGGAAAGGATCATTTTTATCTTTGGCTTTAGCAATAAATTTAGCAGTATCTCCACCAGCTTCTTCGATTTGCTCTAACATTTCTAGCACAGCTTGATTGGCGCCACCATGTAATGGTCCCCAAAGAGCGTTGATTCCTGCAGAAATGGAAGCATACAAACTTGCCTGTGAACTACCAACAACTCTTACAGTAGAGGTAGAACAATTTTGCTCGTGATCAGCATGTAGAATCAATAGAGTATTAAGTGCTTTCGCCACAACTGGATTCACCTTATATTTCTCGGCTGGTAAAGCGAACATCATTTTAAGGAAATTAGACTGATAATCTAATTCATTATCTGGGTAATTAACAGGATGACCGATTTGATTTTTAAAAGCCCAAGCTGCAAAAGTTGGCATTTTAGAGAGTATTCTGATAATACTTAAATCTACTTCCTTAGAAGATCTGTTTGGATCTAACGATTCAGGATAAAATGCTGTTAATGAACACACTAAAGAAGATAAAACACCCATCGGATGTGCATTAGATGGGAAACCGTCTAATATTTTTTTAATATCCTCATGAACTAATGTGTGAGTTGTGATTTCATTTTGAAAATGTTCTAATTCAGATTTAGTAGGTAGTTCACCGTAAATCAATAAATATGACACTTCAAGAAAAGAAGATTTTTCTGCTAATTCTTCAATAGAGTATCCCCTATATCGCAAGATTCCTTCTTCACCGTTCAAAAAGGTTATCGCACTTTTAGTAGACCCAGTATTTTTAAAGCCTGGATCGATAGTAATAAGGCCACTATCCGCTCTGAGTTTACTAATATCGACAGCTATCTCTTTTTCGCTACCTTCAATAACTGGTAAGTCGTAATCTTTTCCTGCGTATGATAATTTTGCGTGATCTGACATGTATAATCTAATTATATTAATTTTGAAACAATGGTTTAAGAATTCACGAAAATAAGTAAAAAAATACTTTAATAAAACTGTGAATGCATTATCACCTATCAGTGCTATATTAAATTGTTTAAGTCAAATAACGCCACTATTTAAATATAGTTTAGAATTTTGAATATTTTTGATAGTCATTTTTAAAATTCAGAACTTAATCCAATATGACTACTTTTTGTCTATTTAATTGGCCCTTTGAAGTTTTGGTAATGATATGATAAACTCCTGATGCTATTCCGTTTAGATTAAGTTCTGTTTCTATACTTCCTTTAAGAATAGAGGTCGTTTTTACTATTTTACCATTAGTGTCAAAAACAATTACTTTAAGCTCAGAGTCTAACTGTCTATTAAATTTCAAATTTACATTGCCTCTACTAGGATTAGGGTATAGGCTGATGCCGATTGAATTAAAGCCATCTTCAATGCTTAGTATATTATCAGGGATTTTAATTTCTTCAATGTCATTAACCTTAACTTCAACTATTCTGTTTGTATTTCTCTCTTGAACAATTGATACTATTGCTAAGTCGTCATTAGTATAAATTGAATTTACCTCCCATTCAAAATTCATAGTAGTTCTCTCAGAAAGATCGTTTAGTGTAATGCCATTGATACTCGGCAGTATTTTTCTCACGATATTATTCAACTCACTCACTGGGGTTGTAGATTTTTCAATAATGAAGAAATAAGCCATTAGTGTGGTGGTGTCTACGTGAGGATCCAAAGTCGCGCTGAATCTTATACTATTTGTATTTGCACTTGTGTCAATTTTTAAATCCACTAAATTAGTAGGTTCTAGTAATGATCTGCTAGTAATAACATTCTTTACTTCATTTGTTAATTCACCACCTACCAAGTAAATTTCCTCTTCAAACAATTCTCCATCTATGTGAATTTTCGGGCTTTCTTCAATACTGTATAAACTTGCCCTAGCATCCATTTCAACAGAATTTCTCAAATTGACTGAATCTGGTGATGGGATGGATATGTGAAAATTAAGCGGAAGAATGTCTTTATTTAATTCAGATGATCTTAAGTTTTGTAAATTGCTGCGATTATTAATGTAATTTACTGAATTTAAATTGGTGAAGTTTTCTAATACTACCAATTTCTGTCTCTCTCCAACATAGAAGTTATCGATAGCTATACCACTTGAATTCTCATTATCGTTGCCCTTGAAATTAATTCTAAAAAATATAGTACTTTCTAATGTTTTTAATTGATCTAGAGGATATGCTACTCTTTTCCATTGCCATTCTTCGTCTTGGTAGTAAGACCATGCAATTTGATCTTCATTAGAAATTTCACCCCCAATAGCATTCAAGGTATTTGTATTATACCAATTTAACGGATCACCAATATCACCTAGAATTTGCCAATTGACATCATCTGTAGAATATTCTATTATTGCACCCGCTCTATTTTGGTCTTCAACATCTAGCCACATATCAAAAGCGATCATGGGTTTATCCAATCCAGAAAAATCAAAGTTAGGCGTTTGTAGATATGAATTTTCATCTCTGAAAAACCCTGCTTGTCTTTCATTCAAAACTGTTCCCCAAACCCTACTATTATTTTTGCTATTACTAAAGTAGTTAGCCGTATTATCTTGAATATAAGTCCATGAGGATCCAATACTGCTGCCAGGATTAGAACCCCAGCCGGCAGGTCCGTCTTCAAAATCTTCAATATAAGGAAATACATCCACCGATTCTACAATGTTAATCAGGTTAACTTGTGTAATCACACAAGAATCAATTGCGCCCTCAGATAATCCTTCAGCAATAACAGACAATGTGACACTGTATACCCCTGGAGTTTCGTAATTATGAATAGGCTCTCTGTCAGAAGAAACATTTCTAGTTCCGCTTGTCGGATCTCCAAAGTCCCATTCATAACTGAGTTCTACAATATCATTTGAAATTGACGGGTCTAGTTGTACAGTAGGGGAAAACTTTGTTCCAGTAGAGTCTCCAGCAGTACTGGTAGACACATTAGTGGTTGTGAAATTAATATTTTCAACATTCCAGACCTCTACCGTATAGTTTGACGTAAAAGTTCGATTTAATGCTGTTTGGACTTCCAAACGGACATTCTTCCTTCCAGGTGAATTAAACTGGACGGTATCGTTTTGAATTTCGAGCTCAGGATTATCAGGAACACTCCAACTATACGCAACTATACTATCTGATTCTAAATCGTTAAAACTGGTATTAAAACCGAGTTTTACAGCATTATCTATTTCGCATACGTTTTGATAGCTTATTTCAATTACTGGGTTTGGTTTTACGATTATTCTAAATTGTCTGTCAGGACCCTTACATCCATTAGTTATTCCGTATACTGTGATAACTGCTATATTATCATCAGAAGTAAATGGATTAGTAGCAATAAATCCATTCGGAGTTATAGTGTTGTTTTCAATATTTTCAGTATTTCCTTGCACATTATTAATCCCAATTGAGGTTTGATTATTGCTCCAATAGAAGTCAGTATCTTCCTCAGTGTTTGATAGAAATTCAACGTTGGCTTGGTCACCAGCGTAGAAAACTACATCCTCATTTAGGACTACAGGGGCGGGTTTAAGTGTGATTTTGAAGGAGTCGGTACTACTAATACAACCTCTATTTGTGCTGAAATACTTTATGTATCCATCAATTTCAGAACCAGTTAAGTTCTCAGCAAGTTGAAAGCCAGGGAAATTACCAGCTCCTGACGCTGGTGTATTATCACCAATTAAAGCTGAATTGGTAAGCTCCCATGTAAAATTTCCTATTCCGGAATCGTGAGAGAAGTTAATGGCCGGCAGCAAATCTCCTGAGCATAAATCAAGCAGATCTGATTCACTGCTTACAACAGGTCGGTACTTCAATTTAACTTCAAAAACCTCACTATTTTGACAGCTATTTTTTTCCGCTGTGACAATAATATTCGAATTAATATCAGCTCCTGAAGTGTTTACAGCAGTCGTAAACTCAATATTACCTGCATTTAAAACGGGACCTGTTGAAAATATAGAATTGTCTGAAACACTCAGACTTAAATTTACATCCGTTAAATCTGTTGAAATAGGTATAGATACAAATTCTTCGGAGCAATATTCTACATTTGGTAATGGCACAAAAACCGGTGTTGGGTTTAATGTTAGCGTAAATGTTTCTTGAGGACCTTCGCATGAATTATTAAATGGAGTAACAATTATATTAGCAACGATACTAGTGCCGGTGGTATTTGTTGGAGCTGTGAAGCTTATATCTCCTGATCCTGAAGCTGCTAATCCAATATTGGTGTTGTCATTGACCCAATCATAAGTAGTACCAGTTGGCAAACTATTAGTGAAATTAACGATATAATTTTCCCCAGAACAGAGCACTTCATCTGAAACAGCATTTATTAGTGGTGTAGGTAGTAAGCGTATTTGAAAATTCATTTGATCACTGACGCAACCATTCCAATTGCTAGTGACTGTGATATTGGAAATAATAGTTGCAGTTGTGTTATTAGTGTTTGCTGTAAATGCAGGTGTATTACCTGAGCCCGAGCTAGCAGGTAGACCGATGGCAGCAGCATTAGTTGCAGTCCAAGTGATCGTACTACTTCCTCCTGAATCATCAGAAAAGCCAATGGGTAAAATTTCATCTCCTGAACATATTTGTCTTGAAAGTTCAGTAGTAATTACTGGTTTTGGATTAACAGTTACAATAAAAGATTTAATATCACCAACGCACCCGTCTTTGGTGGCAGTTACTGTAATATTACTCACGATATCTGCTCCTGTAACGTTTTCATTAACGGTAGCATTGATGTTACCTGTTCCGCTTAAAGGTATTCCAGTAGCACCGTTATCGTTCGTCCAAGAATAAGTTACTCCCGTTAAGTTTGATGTTGAGAAATTCGTTGAGATGTTCTCGAAAGAGCAGACAGTGATATCAGATGGAGTATCAAGATCAGGTTCAGGTAACACCTGAAAATCCACTGTGGTATTATTTTCGCATCCTGTATCATCATTAATTACATTTACATAAAGCTGCAATGCATTGGTAACGATATAATTAGATAAATCTATACCAGTTATCTGATTAGCTGAACTTAGATCAGAAGAAGTGAACCATTCAAACGAATAATTTCCTGCTTGATTATTGATTTCTGGATTTAAAAATGTTAAATCTACCGTAGCTTGGTTGTCTTCAAAATCATCTTCGCAATACGCCTTAGTTAGAGCATTAACTAAAGGAAGTGGATTTACTGCAAAATCAACTTTTGCAACGTCAAAACAAGTGGTTGATAAGAATGTAATTTTAGCATAATAACTTGAACCATTGCTGACATTTTCATCTGTTTCATCAATCACCATGTTCGTCAATGTACTGTTAGTATACCATTCTATTGTGACGTTTGCTGCTGGTTCAACTGTAACATCGTCATTGTATTCAGTAAGGTCTACATTTGTTAGTCCGTCCCCTGCAACATCCTCACACAAGAAGTATGATTGATCAATTGTACTTGGTAGGGATCTGATATTTAATGTGATATCTTTTACATCAACAGAACAAGTTAAAGAACCCGATGCGACAAACTCAAAAATGACATTATTTCCCGTATGAGAACTGTTGGGGGTGAATACAGCTTCCCAAGTTCCACTATTATTTGTAGTTGAAGAAAGCGTGCCTGAATTTAAAGCTTGCGTGGATTGGCTTGAATTGAACCTCCACTCACCGGTATCAGCACCACCACCAATTGTACCAGATAAAGTAAACGGGTCAGCTTCGCAGACCTCTGTAGCTGTTGTGGTGATATTAGCGGTAGGCAAAGCATTAATAATCAAATCTTTCGTATCCACAGCAGGATCACAGCTTCCATTACCAGAGACGGTCATGGTCAAAGTTACAGTAGTACC
>NZ_FXAW01000006.1 GCF_900177665.1 Marivirga sericea | reverse complement strand
CGCTGGCAGCGTAGAGGTCATCGGTTCGACTCCGATATGCTCCACAAAAGCTACTTCGCAAGAGGTAGCTTTTTTAGTTTCAACCAAACCCAATATTATGAAATATTCCGTTTACATAATTTATTCGGAAAAGTGCGATAGATATTATGTTGGACATTCAGATGATGTGGAGAGAAGAGTAGAGGAGCATAATTCAGGGAGAGGAGGAAAATATACGATTAGATGTAAGCCATGGGAATTGGTTTTTATAGAGCGTTATGAAAGTAGAAGTTTAGCGGTTAAGCGTGAATTAGAGATTAAGAAAAAGAAGAGCAGAAAATATATTGAAAATCTAATTATAAAATAGTGAAGAAGGTATTAGTTTAGCTGGCTAGAGCGTCCCGATGCGAAGTAACGGGAAGGTCATCCGCTAGCTAGCGGACTCCGATATGCTCCACAAAAGCTATTTCGCAAGAGGTAGCTTTTTTATTTCATTGTAATTATAGGAGACCTATTCCAAGAAAGGTTTCAAAAATTATTAATCATGATTGTATTATAAATGCGGATAGGACTGTAACTTTGGGTAATCACAAAAACACATAACTGTTGGCTTATCAATATTTAACCGAAGAGAATATTAATCATTTTATTAAAAGTGCCTTAGAAGAAGATATCCGTGATGGGGACCACTCTTCTTTAGCCTCTATTCCTAAAGGAACGCTAAATACAGCTCAATTAATCATTAAAGACGATGGGATTTTGGCAGGAGTGGAAATGGCAGAGCATATATTCAAAGCAGTGGATAAGGATTTAAAATTAGAAGTTTTCAAAAAAGACGGAGAGGCTGTTAAAAACGGAGATATCGGTTTGAAAGTGCATGGGGAAGCATCATCCATCTTAACAGCAGAAAGATTAGTTTTAAACTGTTTGCAAAGGATGAGTGGAATAGCCACTTACACTCATAATCTCAACAAAATGATTGCGCATACTCCCACTAAATTATTGGATACCAGAAAAACCACGCCAAACTTCCGAATTGCAGAAAAATGGGCTGTTCAAATTGGTGGAGGTCAAAATCATCGCTTTGGATTATTCGATATGATTATGTTAAAAGATAATCACAATGATTTTGCCGGAGGAATTACAGCAGCAGTTACTTCAACAAGGAAATATCTTGAAGAGAAGAATCTCGATTTAAGAATTGAAGTAGAAACTCGAAATCTCGAAGAAGTAAAAGAGGCTCTTGCTGTTGGAGGTGTAGACGTGATCATGTTAGATAATATGTCGGTTGAAATGATGAGTGAGGCGGTGGAAATTATAGGCGATCAAAGTCAAACAGAAGCCTCAGGAGGTATAACCGAAGAAACGATTGTGCCTATTGCAGAAACAGGAGTTACCTTTATATCGGTGGGCGCATTGACCCATTCTTATAAAAGTTTAGACATCAGTTTGAAAGCCGTTTCTTGAAACCATAAAAATCAGATATATTTGCATTCCCGATCAGGGGTTAGTTATAATTTACTTAAGAAAATTGAATTGCAGAAATGCTAGTTAAAACAAAAAAATATAAGCTGGATAACGGCACATACATCAAAACCGGATTGAAAAACATTGTAAAAGAGCAATGGTGGGTGTTTTTAATCGCACTTGCGATTTGTTCCGGTTACGCATGGATTCCCAATATCTGGTGGTTCATTGGTTCTTTTATTGCCTTATTATTGTATTTCCTATTCTGGGTGATTCAATTTGCAGGTGTCACGCAGCTGGATCAATACAAAATATTGTTTGAACGCCTCTCATATGAGATTAGCTCTCAACAAATATTAATAAAACTCAATGCCAAACAAGGCATGCCTATAAAGTGGGATCAAATAAAATCAGCCAAAGTAGGCAAAAACGCATTTACCTTTGTGCTTTCCAAAGCGCAGTTTGTCTACCTCCCCTACAAAGTATTTAAAACTGAAAACGAGAAGAAATTTGTGGAAACGATATTAAAGAGGAAGGAATTGATTAAATCATGACCGATCCTAAGAATATAGCTATTTTAGCATCCGGCTCCGGGAGCAATGCTGAAAAAATCATTCATTATTTTAAAAACCACAAGGCGATTAATATTGCTTGTGTTATAACAAATAATGAAAATGCTGGAGCAATAGAAAGAGCTGAAAAAGCACATGTCCCTTCGAAATACTTTTCTAAAGAAGATTTTGAGCATCCATCTTTTCTTCTGCAGTATTTAAAATCAAAAGAGGTTGATTATATCGTTTTAGCGGGATTTTTACTTAAAATTGCCCCAGATATCGTTGCTCAATATCCCGACAAGATTATCAATATTCATCCGGCCCTTTTGCCAAAATATGGAGGAAAAGGAATGTATGGAAACCACGTGCACGAATCAGTCATCTTAAATAAAGAGACGGAAAGTGGTATTACCATTCATATAGTGAATGAAAACTATGATGAGGGACGCATAATTTTTCAAGCAAAATGTGATATTTCTCCACAAATGGGGGCGAAGCAATTATCTGCAAAAGTGCAGCAGCTAGAGCATCAGCATTTCCCTAAAATTATTGAGGAGTTTGTGGAGAATAATTAAAGGCAATTAATCCGCTTTTTCAAAAAGCTTTTCAACTAGATCAGAAAAACTTTCAGGTTCAGAGTACAAGCGATCAGAATAAACGCTAGCGGTAAGCTTTAAATAGTAAGGTTTATCATCATGGAGGATTAATTCTATGCTGATATTACCATATCGCTGATCGATGGGAGGCTCCATTTGAATAGGAGGCTTTAAATAATAGAATTCCTTAGTTGTTACCCGATCTTGTTCAGCTGTCACTTTCCTGTTAGAGCCGGATTGTCTGTAACCAATTGCTAAAATCTGCTTTTTGAAGTGCTCTAAGAGCATTTTGTAATCTGAGTCAAGTAAACTACTACAATTGGCTACAGCAAAGCCATTGGCTTTATCACTTTGCAAAAGAGCAATCGGAATGGGGTCTTTGATGTCTGTCTTCTTTAGATGATAGGCTCTAAAAATTTTTTCTAATATTTTTCCACTTACGTCAGAAGCATACCAATCTTCATAAGAATTAAACTCCTGTTGACTTCTTTTCAAAACCTCATTGGTGAGAATCATATTTTTTTTCTCTTTCGGAAAAATTTTAGCTATTATTTGCTCAAAGAATGACATTCAATTTGCTTTATAAATTTTAAGCGAAAATTATTTTGCGCTCCAAACATTAACAGATTTAGAGAATGAAAGATTAGAAAAATGACCATAATCTGAAAAAAATTTAAAACTGAGACTATAAAATCTTCAAAGGGTGGGCGAAAAAGCTTTTAATCAATTACTTTTGCAGCAAATTAATTCTTAGTAAAAATGTCAGTCAAAAAAATCCAATCTGCACTCATTTCTGTTTTCCACAAAGATAATTTAGAACCGATCATTGAATTATTGAAAGATAAGGGGGTAAAAATATACAGTACGGGAGGCACCCAAAAGTTTATTGAAGAACAAGGAGCCGAAGTTACGGCTGTTGAAGATTTAACCAGCTATCCTTCAATCTTGGGAGGAAGAGTAAAAACCTTGCACCCTAAAGTATTTGGTGGAATTTTAGGCAGGAGAGAACTGGAGTCGGACAAAGCACAATTACAGGAATATGACATTCCAGAAATTGACCTAGTGATTGTAGATTTATACCCTTTTGAGCAAACCCTAGCTTCTGGAGCAAGCGAACAGGATATAATAGAAAAAATTGATATAGGAGGAATCTCTTTAATCAGGGCAGCGGCTAAGAATTTTAAGGATGTTGTGATTGTTGCATCGCAAAACCAATATGCTGATTTGGAAAAAGTATTAGAAGAAAAAGATGGAAGTACAGATTTAAAAGACAGAAAAGCTTTTGCAGCGCATGCTTTCAATGTTTCTTCTCACTATGATACTGCAATTTTCAATTATTTCAATGAAGGTGATTCGATAAAAGGTTTTAAGCATAGCATCGAGGAAAACAAAACTTTGCGCTATGGTGAAAACCCGCATCAAGAAGGTGTTTTCTTTGGGAGTTTAGATGAGCTTTTTGACCAACTGAATGGTAAAGAACTTTCATATAACAATTTGGTGGATGTGGATGCAGCGGTTTCTTTAATTGAAGAGTTTGAAGGCGAAACTGCTTTTGCGATTTTGAAACATACCAATGCTTGCGGTATGGCTTTGGGCAATACCGTAAAAGAAGCCTATAAAAAAGCTTTTGCAGCAGATACGCTTTCGGCTTTTGGAGGCGTTTTAATTACCAATGAAAAAGTAGATAAAGCATCAGCGGAAGAGATGCATTCTTTGTTTTTTGAAATTTTAATTGCCCCTGATTTTTCTACCGAAGCTTTAGAAGTTCTGAAAGGAAAGAAAAACCGAATTTTGCTCAAAAAGAAAACTAAGCTTTCCACAAAGAAGCAGTTCAAAAGTTTGTTGAATGGTGTAATAGAGCAAGATAGAGATTTGCATACTGACAACCAATCAGATTTGAAAGTGGTGACCAAAGAAGCACCGACAGCCGAGGAGGAGAAGGCGCTATTGTTTGCTTCTAAAGTTTGCAAACACACAAAATCTAATACGATTGTTTTAGCTAATAACGGACAGTTGTTGGCAAGTGGAGTGGGTCAAACTTCAAGAGTAGATGCCTTAAAGCAAGCGATTGAAAAAGCCAAGGTTTTCGGTTTTGATTTGAAGGGTTCTGTTATGGCATCTGATGCGTTCTTCCCTTTTCCTGATTGCGTTGAAATTGCAGATCAAGCAGGCATTTCAGCGGTTATTCAGCCGGGCGGTTCTATCAAAGACCAAGACAGCATTGATTATTGCGATGCTCATAAGATGAAAATGGTGACCACAGGTATAAGACATTTTAAACATTAAAAGTTAATCTTTAGATAAATCTGGAAATATTTTCGTTGAACCGCTTAATTTATCAAAGTAATTTGTAAATTTCCAAAGCGATAATTTTTAAAATAATATACACGAACATCCATGGGGATATTTGATTTCTTTTCAAGTGACATAGCCATCGATTTGGGTACAGCCAATACCTTAATTATTCATAAAGACAAAATAGTGGTGGATGAACCTTCCATCATTGCCATTGATAAAGCTACTAACAAAGTATTGGCCATTGGGCGCCAAGCCATGCAGATGCATGAGAAAACCCACGAGAACATTAAGACCATTCGTCCTTTGAAGGATGGGGTAATTGCCGATTTCCATGCTGCGGAGCATATGATTCGTGGCATGATAAAAATGATTGATGGTGGAAAAAGAAGTTTTATGCCATCATCTCATAGAATGGTAATTTGTATTCCTTCTGGTATTACTGAAGTGGAGAAACGAGCCGTTCGAGATTCAGCTGAGCACGCAGGTGCTAAAGAAGTCTACATGATACATGAGCCTATCGCAGCCAGTATCGGTATTGGCGTTGATATTGAGCAACCGGTCGGATCTATGGTGGTTGATATAGGTGGAGGAACAACAGAGATTGCAGTCATAGCATTATCAGGTATCGTTTGTGACCAATCTATTCGAGTAGCAGGTGACACGTTCACAAAAGATATTTTAGATTATATGCGTAGGCAGCATAACCTATTAATAGGAGAACGTTCTGCGGAAAAAATCAAAATAGAAGTTGGGGCAGCTTTAACAGAACTAGATGATGGACCCGAAGATTATGAAATCCGTGGTCGTGATTTAATGACTGGAATTCCGAAAGTAATTAAAGTGTCTTATTCTGAGATTGCATTTGCGATTGATAAGTCAGTGTCCAAAATTGAAGAAGCCGTGCTTAAGGCTTTGGAGATTTCACCGCCCGAACTCTCTGCGGACATTTACGATAATGGAATTCATTTAACTGGTGGTGGTGCTTTATTAAGAGGACTTGATAAAAGACTGGCACTAAAAACAAAGCTTCCGATACATGTGGCGGATGATCCGTTGAGAGCGGTAGTTCGTGGAACAGGAATTGCTTTGAAAAATTTAAATCATTACAAAGCAGTATTAATGAGTTAAATGAATTATTTAATACAAAATATTTTTGGAAAAGGGAATCCTATAGAAGGCATTCCTTTTTCCTTTTTAAAGCGGTTTATTTTTTTGCCTGTAACCCTAAAGGTAAATGCGTAGGTTATTTCAGTTTATTTATCAGTATCGGGCTTTCTTTATCTTTTTGTTATTGGAAGTAGTTAGTGGCTGGTTCGTAGTCAATCACAATGACTATATCAGTGCATCCTATTTTAATAGCTCCAGTGCTATTGCAGGTAATGTTTATGAAAATAGGCAGGCAGTCCAAGATTATTTTCAATTGGCAAAGGTTAATCAGAACCTAGTAGAGGAGAATGAGCTACTTCGAAATCGTTTGGCTGTCGACAGCCTTACTGTGGAGGTAGATTCCACAGACATCCCATTACAACTTTCTGGCCAATATGAATTCATTACTGGAAAAGTAGTGAATAATTCTGTTCACCGGTTTAGAAACTACTTCACTCTAGATGTTGGTAGCAAGGACGGGATTAAAGAAGGAATGGGTGTAGTAAATCCAAACGGTATTATTGGAAAAATTAAAAGTGTATCCACTAATTTCTCTACTGCTTATTCTGCATTGCACAGTAGCTTATTAGTCTCGGTATTAATAGATGAAACGGAGACGCTTTGTACAGCTAAATGGTCAGGAGAAGACCCAACCCAAATATCGTTAGAGTATGTACCTCGTCATATTAAGGTGCAAGAAGGTATGCAAGTGGTGAGTTCAGGATATGATGCTATATTCCCGGAAGGTGTAAAACTTGGAACGGTTAAAAGTGTGGAGATAGACGAGGAAGCTACTTTTTATGACATAGAAGTGGCTCTTTCTGCTGATTTTTTCAGTTTAGATTACGTATATGTCATCGGTAATAAACTGAAGCAAGAAAAGGATTCTTTAGAACAAGAACTGCAAAAAGAATATGAACAGTAGTAATAATTTCAAACAGATATTGATTTGGATACTTTTTGTGGCATCTCAAATATTGTTTGCGCAAAACTTTGTCTTGTACAATCGAGCATTCTGTTTCGTTTACGTAGGCTTTTTGCTGTTGCTTCCGCTTGGAATTTCTCGAAATAATATTTTGCTCTTAGGATTTTTAACGGGCTTCATTATCGATGTTTTTTATAATAGTTTAGGTACTCACATGGCAGCTATGACCTTAATCGCGTTTCTTCGCCCAATTTGGTTAAATGCAATTACTCCAAGGGGAGGTTATGAAAACGTGGAGAGTCCTGCTGTAAAGGATTTAAGTTTGTCTTGGTTCCTGGCTTATGCAATGCCTTTACTGTTTTTGCACTTGGCAGTAGTCTTTTTTATTGAGGCAGGAGGTTTTCATATGTTTTTTTATGTGATTTCTAAAGTATTCATGAGCACTTTATTAACAGTTTTTGTGTTAGTGATTTTACAGTATCTGTTTTACTCAAAAGGTAGGTTTTCATGATAGAAAACAGGAAATACATCATTCAAGTATTAATTGTCGTAGTGGGAATAGTATTCTTAGGAAAATTATTTTCTATTCAGGTGATGGATAGTCGTTATAAATTGGCGGCTGAAAATAATGTGATTAATAAGGTAGTGCAATATCCCTATAGAGGACTAATTCTGGATAGAAATAATAAAATCATCGTCCATAATACTCCTGTCTATGATATCATGGTAGTTCCCAAGGAAGTCGAAGTGCCTGATACAGCTGCTTTTTGTAATTTATTAAATATCACGGAAGAAGAATTTACGGCCAAAACTCAAAAAGCAAAACAGTATTCTTACATTAAACAATCTTTGTTTTATCCTCAATTAAGCAATGAAGAATTCGCTAAAATTCAAACGCGCCTAGTTGAATATAAAGGGTTTTACCCTGTTGCCCGGACGGTAAGAAAGTATCCTGAACCAATTTTGGCTAACGGACTAGGCTACATTGGAGAAGTAAGTAAAAGACAATTGCAAAGAGACACTACCAATTATTATAAGCAGGGCGACTTTATTGGGATTTCGGGTATTGAAGCAGCCTACGAAGAAGAACTGCGCGGAAAGAGAGGGGTAAAATACAAATTAGTAAATGTCAGAGGAATAGAAAAGGGGTCATTTAATGACGGAAAGTTTGATACATTATCTGTGCCCGGTAATAATTTGATTTCAACAATAGATTTGGACTTGCAAAAATATGCGGAATACCTCATGGATGATAAGGTTGGAAGCATAGTAGCAATAGAACCATCAACAGGTGAGATTTTGGCATTTGTGAACAGTCCGTCGTACGATCCCAATCTTTTAGCAGGGAGAAACTATGGTAAAAACTTTAGTGAATTAAATAAAGATACCTTAAAACCTTTGTTCAATAGACCGATAATGGCGCAATACCGACCAGGTTCTGTATTTAAATTGGTTCAATCTTTAATTGCTTTACAGGAGGGTGTGGTGGTTCCGTCCACTCGGATTGTCTGTAATAGAGGTATAATTAATTGTCATGGTTCTCATACAAATGCCGATTTACACGATGCCATTAAATATTCATGTAACCCGTACTTTTACCAAACCTTTAAAAGAATAGTTCAGCAAGGAAAGGTAGAAGGGATGAATAAGGACGCAAGAGTTGGATTGACCACTTGGAATAATTATTTAAGTGATTTTGGTTTCGGCAGAAGGTTGGGAATTGATATCCCCAATGAAAGTACAGGATTAGTGCCAGATCCTGGGTATTATGATTATTACTATCAGAAAGATCATTGGAATTTCTACACCATTTATTCACTAAGCATTGGAGAGGGAGAATTATTAACAACTCCTTTGCAAGTAGCTAATTTAGCTTCGATATTGGCAAATAGAGGTCACTATATTCGTCCTCATATGGTTAAGGGGATCGATACACCAGACTCCTATTATAAAATTCAGTATGATAGGCAGGAGACCGGAATCGATTCTGTTCATTTCACTACTGTGGTGGATGCTATGGGAGAAATTGTTGACGGGACTGCTAGAGTCGCAAGGGTGAAAGATATACAAATAGCTGGAAAAACAGGAACTGTTCAGAATAAGAATAGCTTTGATCATTCAGCATTTATGGCCTTTGCTCCCAAAGAAAATCCTCAAATAGCTATTTCTGTTTATGTAGAGAATGCAGGTTGGGGAGGAGGAGTTGCCGCAGCCATAACGGGATTATTAATAGAGAAATATATAAAAGGAGAAGTAGCTTCCAACAGAGTTTGGGTTGAAAATTATGTGATGACCAAAGCTTATTTGAATAATTTATGAGAAGACAGGATAGCATTTGGAATAGAGTAGACTGGCTGATAATTACAGTGTTTTTCATTCTGGTAATATTAGGATGGTTAAACATTTATGCGGTAGTATATGATGCTGAAGAATCGCAGAATATTTTCAGTTTAGACCTGAATTCGGGAAAGCAACTTGCCTTTATTGCAGGCTCATTGATTATTATCATTGCAATTATGATTTTGGATTCTAAATTCTTTGAGTCCTTTGCCTACTACATATTTGCTCTTATTATCGTTTTGCTCATTTTGGTTTTAACTCCCCTCGGAACGGAAATCGCTGGTAATCAGTCCTGGTTCACTATTGGTTCCTTTAGACTGCAGCCTTCAGAATTTGGCAAATTTGCTACCGCTCTTGCTGTTGCAAAGTATTTTAGTAGCAGAAATGTTCGTCTTGACAGATTTACAGAACAGATAAAATCATCTCTGTTTGTACTTGTTCCTTTAAGTCTAATTGTGCTACAGGGAGATGTCGGCACGGCCATGGTTTTTATAAGCTTTATTATAGTTTATTATAGAGAAGGGCTTCCATCTTTTTACGTAATAACCGGCTTATCAGCTGCAGTGATCTTTATTTTAACCTTGTTAGTGGACCAACTATATCTAACAATTGGGGTGATCATGTTAGCCACAATCATTATTGTTATTAACAATAAACGATTAAAAAATATTGGTATTACCATACTTGTGGGTGTTGTAGTAATCGGTGTAATTCAAAGTGTTGATTATGTGATTTCTGATGTTTTGAAGCCCCATCAGCAAAATCGCTTGAAAGCCTTGGTTAATCCTGATGCGGATCCACTAGGATATGGTTGGAATGTTACACAATCAAAAATTGCCATTGGCTCGGGCGGCACATTTGGAAAGGGGTTTTTGGAAGGAACTCAAACTAAATTTGACTTCGTGCCGGAGCAGAGTACAGATTTTATATTCTGCACAATTGGCGAGGAACACGGGTGGGCCGGGAGCTTCGTCCTGATTGTATTGTTTTTGGTTTTAATGGTCAGGATTATCTTTTTAGCAGAACGACAGAAGTCAAATTTCGCCAGAATTTATGGCTATGCTGTGGCGGGGATATTCTTTTTCCACTTTGGTATCAATATAGGTATGACAATAGGGCTCTTTCCAGTAGCAGGTATACCTCTACCCTTCTTTAGTTATGGAGGTTCTTCCCTTTGGTCTTTTACAATCTTGCTTTTTGTATTGGTGAAACTGGATGCGCATAGAATGCAGGTACTAACCCGCTAATCAATCTCCATCGCTGTCACTAAAAGTCGTTACTAATCCTAGCTGACCCATTAACTCCGTTTTAAATATGATACTGAGATTTAAAGACTGAAGGTAGATTTGGTCCACTTCCTTTGATCCCTCAAGTATTAATTGAGTTAAGGGTTCTTCTTGATTACTATTTGCTAGCAAAGTGTTGATTTGCTCATTGATTTTGTCCTGAAGTGGAATATTATCAGACAATTTGATGTCTAAATGATCTAGATAGTCGTCTACACCTTTCTTAGTATCTCCATTAAAGGATAGCTGAAGAGCACTTAGTTTAGCATGGATAATTTTCAAAGAAATTTGACTGTAGGGGGCATGAAGATTGTAGACGTTCTTTTCAATTCCACTGGTTTTACCAGCGGGCCTACCCACTTCATCTCCTTTGATGTAATCAATAACCTCTATCCATTGGTTAGTCAATTTACTTAAACTTGATCCAATATCGCTTCCAGTATTACTAACAAAGGATTTAGAATACTCATTGATCCACTGATCTAAGACTTGTTGATTGAGCTTCACTAAATGGTCAGACAGCAAGCCGCAATAGGCTAATTCTTCTTTAGTTGGCTGTTCAGATTGAAATAAGATATACTCAATTGCACCTAACCCTTGTACATTACTTCCCAGTCTTTCAACGGAGTTCTTTTGATTATTAAAGCTGGAGATTGCCTGCTTAACTTTTACAGTATCTATAGGATAATAATAGAAATTATTTTCAATCAACAGTTCATCGATTGGTCCAAATCTGTATGGTGCAGTTTTAGACCATTTCAGTGCTGCAGATTTCCAAGAATTTCGTAGCTCATGAAGATTTTCAGTATTAGGACCTTTTTCAACTTGCAATAAAAGTTCTTGCAGCTGTTGAAAGCTTTTCAAGCTTTGCTCGTAAGAAGGAATTGCTAGGTTTTCAGCTATATTTTTTAGCATTTCTTCTTTTTCAAAGCCTTCATTTCCAGTAGAATTGCAGGAGCTAAAGAGAACAAAAAACACAAAGGACAGGATACTGATTAATTTCATTTTATAATGAGTTTACAAAGTTGATCAAATTGCTTCTATCTATTTTAGATAGTTCTTTGAATTCTTTTTTAGAATGTTCAGACTCACCACCATGCCACAAAATAGCTTCTTCTACATTACGGGCTCTCCCGTCATGTAACAAAGTAGTGTGACCATTTACAGTTTGCACTAAACCAATTCCCCACAGTGGAGCGGTTCTCCACTCTCTGCCTGTAGCAATTCCATCAGGTCGGTTATCGCTTAGTGCTTGACCCATATCATGCAAGAGTAAGTCTGTGTAAGGGTATATTTTTTGATTGCTAAACTCTGGAATGTTAGGATGTTTACCTGTGGTGAAGGAAGTAACATGGCACTGATCACAACCTATTTCTGAAAATAATTTTTCGCCTCTTAAAGTATTTTTATCTTCGCTATTCCTTCTCTTCGGAACTGCTAAAACTTGTGAATAAAGCGTAATGCGCTCTAAAACATCATCCGTTACTTCAGGGTTTCCTCCTGTTGGAGTTTTGATAAACTTAGCTTGTGCTTTAGTCTCATTTTCTTCAGGAAAAAGAGAAGTACTTAACCCCATATCGCCTTGAAATGCAGCAGCCACCTGTTGTTTTACTGTAGGTTCATTAGCTTTCCATCCAAACCGACCCAATTCCACACTGTCGTTTATCATATTTTTCACATAGTTAGGTTTTCCGGAAACTCCGTTACTATCCCTATCATGGGGATCAGCTAATGATAAAATATCATTTATCTCTATAGCTTCTAGTAAACCTAAACCAATAATATGAGGGGCTACACGAGGGGAGACCATCACGTTATCCTGCATATCTCCGTAATTTAATTGGGTAAATGTGTAGGTTGGTTTTCGAAGAGAATACGATTGTCCGTCAGGGTATTGTCCATTAATCTCTTCATATGCGATTTCAACTTGCCCCTCTTCTTTTACCCCTAATATTGCAAGATGGTTAAATTGATTTCCATAGTTAGGCTCGGCTCTTGTTTGGCCATTGTCATCAGCAATACTTAGTCTAAAGAGTAAAGCAGAAGATTGCCCTTTTTCAAAACCGGGTTCTCCTTTACCATCCAAAAAATGGCAACTTGAACAAGATTTGGCATTGAAAAGAGCTCCTAATCCATCCAAATCAGCTGTAGAGGAAGGTGCTGTTACCCAATTTCGTTTGAAGAAGGCGTTGCCTGTTACGAATTGCATTTGCTTGTCATCTGATATATTGGGGGCGGCATGACCAAAAGCATTTACTGAAAAATCATCAGTAGTGGCCGCACCTCCAGGATAAAGCGCGGATTCATTTACAGCCTGATAGGTTTCCTTATTATTACAGGAAAGGAGCAAGAATGTTCCTAAAAGAAAAATGCTTGAAAGTAGATTGTGCATTTTCAAATTCTATTTACGTCAGACATCTAAAAAAGAAAATAAAAAATGGACTATCCTTCGATTTTTTTTCTTGATTATCACTATAGATTTATCATTTAAATGGCTGTTGGGTCAAACTTGAATCCAAATTTATTGGCCGCTGCCGCTAATAAATCTCCTTGTTTTCTAAATAAGCTGATTGTTTTAGCGATTTGTTTTCTACCCGCCTCATTTTTTATTTGTTGGTCGAAAGGTGCTTCTATCGCTTTACTTTCTACAACTCCTGTGGATATTGTTTCTTTGATTTCTTCTGCCAGGGTTTTATCTTTTTGTTTCAGCAGATCATATATGCTAGGACCGTTAATTCTTTCGTCTGTTGTGAATGATTCATAATTTCCTAAAAAAACATTTTGAATTCCTTTTGCATTAGCCGCGATATCTCGATGTGTATTATCACTAAAGCAAGAATGCTCATCTTCTTTCGACTGTAGATCATATGCAACAAACATCCGCTCTCCAGCTAATTCTCCTTTGCTTAATTTACCGAGACCCGATACAATTTTTTCAATTGACTGGTCGGGATTTGAAGTGAATTTTGCTCTATAATTTTGTTTGTTAGGCTCCCATTCTTGCATTACTGATTTCAAATCCTCTAGAAGGAGATTGACTGTTTCTAAGAGATATTTTTTTCTTCGATCAGCATTCTTGGCGGTAGCTTTTTCCCCTTCAACGTAATCCGTATACTTTCTTTGACCTGCACCAGGCCCCTCACTCAAATCTTGACCCCAAAGTAAAAACTCGATTGCATGGTAACCTGCACTAACATTAACTTCGCTTCCTCGCTCATTCATAGAAGCAATGAATTCAGCAGTAATTTCAGGGAATTGCTCAGGACTATTGATAATATTGGCATTGTTAGATCCCTCAGAAGAAACATAATCAATGTAAGCTTCATCTAGTGGCCAAGCATTTAACTGCCCTTCAGGCCCATCTTCACCATCTATTGGCCCACCATAAAAGCGGAATGCTTCTGTTTGACCATAACTTTCTCTTGCTAAAAGCCACGCTTGCTTGGCTTTGGAAAGTCCCGTCTGGCTGGGATTATCAATGAAATTACTGATATCATTTTTTAAGGCTACTGCATGCGAATGAGCATCTGTGTAATTTGAGTAAGCGATCGTAGAATAATTTTTTACAACATCCTCAGTGGTGACTTCATCCTTCGATTGGCAAGAAAGTAAAAAGACAAAAAGAATTGAAAGGGAAAGTACTCTCTTCATTTTATTTAGATTTATTAAACATAATGCAAAATTAGTAGAGATTGTTTTGAAAAAAAGTGATCTTTTAAAATATCTTATTGAGTTCTTAATTTCCAAACCTCTTTTCAAGCAGTTCCATAAACTCTTGGACTTCTTCAGTTTCCATATCCCAGTCGTATTTATCAGCAAATGATTTTTTTATGTGTGCAGCAGCTTCTTTATAGTTAGCCATTGCATCGATTTGTTCTACAGCAGAAAGAAAAAGGTTCTGATTACCTTCAAATAACTCATTTACAAACATAAACCGTTGATTTAGGGTCAGCATTTTCATAATGCTTTTTCCACCACTTTTTGAAAGCTTATCTGCAAGGGTTTGACCTTTTGTGCTCTGAAGACTTTCATTTAGTATTCCCGTTTCCTCTTTTTCTTCTTCAAGATAAATGTCGGCTAATGATAGCGGTAAAGTTTTTGAAAATTCAATCAGAAGAGGCTGTATGTCGTCAGGCTGTTCTTCAGAATTGCTACACACCTCATTGAACATCTCAAAAGCCATATCATTGAAAACGATATCTTCTTTATGCGATTCAAAATGTTCAATTAAGCCATCGAGTAAAAAATTGTTGACTTTAATATATTTTTTTAGGTCTTTCAAATCGGACAAGCGCAGCCTGCTGTCATCTCTCTGATTAATTTCTTTCGAGTAGAAATCATAGGGAGAGAAAGCCAACAAAATGCTATCTTTGATAGATTCTTTTAATAAAGGTTCGAAATGTTCTTTTTTAACATATATATGACGTGAGAGCGTATTCATGAATTCTTTCATGGCTTTTTTCACTCCATCACTACGATAGTCAAAATAAGGGCTTTGTAACTTTGCGTTTTCTTTTTTCCACTTTTTGAAAAGATTTTTGAGTACCATCAAATTAATTTGTTTGTTGGGACTCAGCTCTAGGATCTCTTTTCCACTGATGTGAGATGAATTACTAAAGAAAGATTGACTCAATTGCTTGGCCAAAGCTTTGCTGTAAGCATCAATCGCCTGATGATTTAATTTGCTCTCCATTATTTAATTTACTTTTTTTGTAATTTACTCTTATGCCTGAAATTGAGATATCCAACTTATATAATCGCAAGATAAACACTAATAGCACAGAAAAAAGAGCGTTAGAGATTATACACGAAAACTTTATTGATTGGATGCACGCCTGTGGGAAAAAAGGGAGGTGCACAACATGTAAAATGATAATTGAGGAAGGTATGGAGAATTTAGCTCCAGTGACGCAGTCGGAAGAACGCTTTAGAAACCAAAAGCGATTAGGAGAAAAGGAAAGATTAGCATGTCAGGCAGTAGTCTTTGGTGATATTAAAATTAAAGTAGCCAACAAAAACAAATTTCCGCATATGGAGTATTCGGATTGAGCATTTTTTGAGGCTAAAGCTGTCAGTTTTCAGAAAGAAAACAGGGAGGATGAGTATATATTTATGGGATTTTTTAAATAGATAAGCCGGATAGGTTTTGGCTATACTAGAAAGTAATTAAACATATGTTTGTAGAACCACATATAGGACGAGAAGAGGGCGGAAAAGGAAAGGGATGGATAGAACTGATTTGTGGTTCTATGTTCAGCGGAAAAACGGAGGAATTAATACGAAGATTAAATCGAGCAATTATTGCTAAGCAAAAAGTAGAAATCTTCAAGCCAAAAATTGACACTCGTTATGATGAATCAGAAGTGGTTTCCCATAACAAGACTAAAATACGTTCTACGCCTGTAGATTTTGCTGAGGATATATTACTATTTTCTGATAATTCCGAAGTAATTGGTATAGATGAGGCACAATTTTTTGATGAAGAGATTGTAACAGTTGTAAATACTTTGGCCAACCAAGGCAAGCGTGTAATTATCGCTGGTTTGGATATGGATTTTAGTGGAAAGGCGTTTGGATCCATGCCGCAACTGATGGCTACCGCAGAATACGTAACTAAAGTTCATGCTATTTGTGTAAAGTGTGGAGGAATTGCCTCTTATTCCTACCGTCTGAGCCAAGACACTCAAAAAGTAATGCTTGGTGAGAAAGACAAATATGAGCCAAGATGTAGGAAATGTTTCAGCTCTTAGGTTCGCTCCTGTAGTTAGTATCCGAAGGAAAATCTTCATCGATCACCTATGCAGCGAGCAATTCATCATATAACCATTAGCTGGATACCTATTTCATGAAGTTAATAAAATGAAATAGCATTAAAATAAGAGGCGAAGGAGATTTCGACCATTTTTCCTGCTGGCTTTCGGCTTAGAGGGGTAAACAATATAACATCTTCGTTATGAGTTCTTATATTTGAGAATAAAATTCAACGCATTAAAAGTACTATGCTAAGACAGTCTCTTTTCTTTTTACTTCTCTGCATTTCTAGCAGCCTATTGGCTCAAAATATTCCTATGGGCAGTTGGAGAAATCATGCTGATTATTCAACAGCGCAAAAAGCAGCAGAATTCAATAATAAAGTTTTTTGTGCGACCAATAATGGCCTTTTTTATTTTGATAGTGAAGATGGCAGTCTGAACACTTTAAGCACTACTGATGGATTAAGCAGCATTAATATTAGCATGCTACAAGTGATAGATGATGTTTTACTTATTGGCTATGAAGATGGCTTAATGGATGTGATGGATGTCGAACTAAACATCACCACTTTTGAAGGGATTTTCAGATCAGAACTAAGAGGCGATAAATCAATAAATCAAGCGGTGGCAGTTTCTGAACTCGTTTATTTGGCTACAGATTTTGGAGTAGTGCTGTACAATATTGCTGAGAATGAATTAATTGATGCCTTTCTTGATCTAGGTGTAGATGGGGAAAGAATCAGTATCAGTGGGATTAGCACAGACAACCAGAAACTTTACTTGAGTACAGCGGAAGGACTATTAACAGGAACTTTATCAGAAAATATTAACCTTAAGGACTTCAGCAAATGGGAGAGAAATTCGATTAACAGCGAAGGTACAGCGCTCTTGAAAACTGTCTTTTACAAAGGAAATCTCTATGGTTTGGTAGATAATAACAGTATTTATCAATTTCAAAATGATGAATGGCAGCGTATCTTTAACCCCAGCATTGCTATTGAGCAGTTAAAGAAAGTCAATGACCAGCTCTACGTTTCTGCAGGAAGTCAGCTTTTTGATTTTGCTGGGAACAGTTTTGAATCAGCTTTTCTATTGGAGGGAGCCAGTGAAATAAATGATTTTGCAGCTATTAAAGAACAATTTTTTCTAGCAGAAGAAAACTCAGGCCTCCTTCGCTTTAAGCAGGGCACAGTTGAAAGCTTAAGACCTCAAGGACCAAAAGGGGAAACTGCTAGCCTCCATCAAATTGAGCAATTTACTTTTCATTTGTCGCAAAATGTGGTAGGCTTTTCATTTTTTGAAAATGGAAGGTGGGAGTATACAGGAGAAGATGCAAATGGTCAAAAATTACCGATCTTTAATGATGTTGCGTTAGACGTATCGTCTGGTAATGGCATTTTTCTTAGCAGAGAAAAGGGTCTTTTTAGCTGGAATACAGAGACCATTACCCCATTAAGTGTAGGAGATTCAATTGTTCGAGAATGGGTAAGCTTGGCGGAAAGTCCGCAAGGTAGCTATTGGTCACTGATAAAAACTACTAATAGTTTGTATGGGCTTTTTAATCCAGAGAGTCAGAGCATAGTAGAAATGAATTTACCCAGTAGTACCCCGGTATATGATTATTTAATCGTACCCAATGGCGACCACTACTTGGCTACTAATTCTGGAATTTTTGTATTCAACCCCGAAAATGTAGAAGAAAGGAGGCTCACCACTATTTTGGGAAACGGGAACCTACCCGATAATCAAATCACCGATTTAGCACTGGATTTAAGTGGTCAGCTATGGATAGGCACTGAGAATGGAGTTGCCTTTTTTAATCGTTTTCAAGGGGTATTGCTACAGGAAAATGTTGATGCATCTCAGCCTATATTTGAAGGGTTTTTTCTATTTGATGGAATTCCTGTGAATCATATCACGATTGATGGCGGTAATAGAAAATGGATGAGTACCCGCGATGGTTTGTGGCTTTTTGATGAAAATATTGAGCGAAATATTTTACACTTGCGCAGATCAAACAGTCCTATTATCGATAATGACATACAACAAATGGTAGTTAACCCCTTAAATGGAGAACTATTTATGATATCGTCAACACAATTTCTTTCTTATCGAACGGATGCTACTAGAGCTGTAGCTGCCCACACTGATGTGGAGGTCTTTCCCAACCCGGTTCGACTTGCCACTGATAATACCGTTACAATTCGAGGCTTAGCCTTCAATAATGAGGTGATGATTACGGATGTTGCAGGAAATTTAATCCATAAAGGAACAGCAAATGGAGGAACGTTTTCTTGGAATCTGCTTAACTATTCGGGTTTTAGAGCCAAAAGCGGAGTATATTTAGTTTTTTCCATAAACGATGATGGCACAGAAACTTACCGAACAAAATTTGCTATACTTCCCTAAGCTATGTTGCATAAAACAAAAGGTATAGTACTAGGTCATATTAAATACGGGGAAAGCTCATTGATTATTCAGGTATATACAGAAAAATTTGGCATACAATCCTATATTGAAAATGGAGTTCGAAAAGCTAAAGCAAAACATAAGATGGCCATTTTTCAGCCTTTGACACTATTGGATTTGGTGGTGTACAAGAAGAACAACAGCAGCATCAACCGCATGTCAGAAATCAAAGTGAACCCACCCTATGGGAGCATTCCGTATGAAATCATTAAATCTTCTATTGGTATTTTCTTAGCAGAGTTTTTGAACCATATTCTACGTGGAGAAGAAGACGAAAACCCACTAATGTTTGGTTTTATACATGATAGCTTGGCCTATTTTGATCAAGCAAGGGAAAACTATATTAATTTTCATTTGCAGTTCTTGGCACAATTAACCTCTTATTTAGGATTTAAACCATCCGGTGCAGTTGAAATAATGGATGAAGTAGGCCAATATCATCAGATAAAATTAAGGCCAGATGAATTAGTTAAATTGGAAGAACTATTGTCAAATGATTTGATGTATCATCTAAAAATTACAGGAGAGCAAAGACAGCAATTGCTAAAAGTCTTAATTCATTTCTATCAAATTCATAGTCATTCTTTTAAGGAAATTAGATCTCTCAGGATTCTGCACGAAGTTTTGAGCTAAGATTAGGCTACAGCTCTCTCCTTTAAGAAGCGTGAAAGAAAGAGGAACTTTTCCAAAGCACTGAGCTTTGGAAAAGCAAAAAATATTAAACTTTTTCTATTGCTTCATCAACCTGATAGGGTCCAGATAGCAACTCTAGAGATTTTTTGTAGGTGTTTTCAGCATCAAGACTTTTGACAATAACATCAGCTACATCCCATCGAGGAATTGAGCCGGTTCTTTCATCTGTTCTTTCGCCAAAGTCAACCTTACCTTTAGCTTCTTCATCCGTTAGCATGCCCGGCTTAAAAATAGTATAATTTAAACCCGTTTGCTGTAAATAATCATCAGCTGCAGATTTAGCATTGTAATAAGCCGCCATATTTTTTGGCCATTCAGGCGGTTGAAAATCTGCACCAAATGCACTTACCATCATAAAACGGATATACTTATGCTGCACTGCTAAGTCTATCGCTTTAATAGCCCCCTGCTGATCAATGGTTTTAGTTTTGTCATCACCCGTATGACCTCCACTTCCTGCCGTAAAAACTATGGCATTATTTCCTTCATATGCATGGCTGAAATCTTTTTCAAGATCACCGATGACAGTTTTGATGCCTTTTTTTTCAAATTGATCTCTTTGAGACTCCTCTCGGACCATAGCTATGGCATCATGGGGGGAGTTACTATGAATTTTATTTACAATTTTTTGTCCTATTTTTCCGTTTGCTCCTATTACTAATATATTCATAATTATCTTTTTAAAGTTACCTTTTATTATACGGAGAGATTGGCATATGTTTAGAATTGTTAAAAATCCCTTAAAGATTAAGTTATTTTTACCATATTTGAAATTGAAAATGAACCTATATTTTTACAACTATTAACCTTTCAAGAAAATGAGATTATCAATCCTTTTAAGTCTATTACTCTTTATTAGCGGTTTTCACTTAAACGCACAAGATAAACCTTCAGCTATTGCAAAAGGGGAGTCTGCTTCTGTTGCTCAAAATTTAATAAAAGTAGAAACACTTTTGCCATCAATACTAGCCATTTCTTATGAAAAGAAGTTAGAGCAGAATATTTCTTTGTATAGTAGCATAAGCCTTTTAGGAGGTTTCGGTGGAGGAACATATACTCGTACTTTTTATTATGTTGACAACTATTATGTCCTGACACCTCAAATAAAAGTGCAGCCTCGCTTTTACCATAATATTGCCAAACGAGCAGCAAGCGACAAAAACGTAAGTAGTAATGCTGCTAACTATATTGGGTTGTCTGGTAGCTTTTACCATACTTCATATTTTCTAACCAATGCAGAAAATTACCCCAAAGGGCCGGGGGTTTTTGATTTACAATTATCTTATGGCTGGCAGAGAAGCTTTTTTAAGCGTATGAATATTGATTTAGCTCTTGAACCAGGTATTGAATTTACTTCTGGTCAAGCGAGCTTTTTCATAGGCCTTAATCTACAATTAGGATTTATAGTTTTTTCTAAGTGAAACTGCTCGCTACTTTAAGAGAACAACTACAATTGTCCAATATGACTTATTTCTAAAAAGAAATAAATAAAAAAAGCATTGAGACAGAGAGCGGATATGACATTCAGCCCCATAGTCCATGCAAAATTTGCGAATTTTAGATTCCTATTGACTAGTCCAAACCAAATAAGAAAATACAAGACTGTTGGAGCCATGAAGGCTAAAAAAGCAATGGCCATTTTTTCAGTATGAAAATTCAGAAAATAATATTCAAAACCTAAGGTGGCCAATAGGAATGCTATTAAGGTAAATAAGAACGTTCCTTTTATCCCGAGCCAAATAGAAAGAGTGTGATCTCCTCTTTCGGAATCCTCATCGTGCTGATAAATTTGAGTCATTGGATAAGATCCCCATAAAAAAGCAGATGTTAATAATCCTGGTAAAATGACTTTCCATTTTAAAGCAATTTCCCAGCTGAAATCGTTGATGCCCACATAAGCCATGTAAAAAGTAAACACACCTTGGAAAAAACCAGCTACAACCCATCCTAAAAGAGGATACTTTTTTAATCGAATTCCTGGGTGGCTATAGGCTTTTGATGCCAATCCGTAGATGAAGACCAAGAGCGCAAACTCCATACTAATCAGCCAGGCAAAAGCAATGCCGATAAAGTCAAATATCAAACTGGTGTAATATAATCCTTTTGTAACGGGCGGTGGATTTTTTAGTAATCCAATGCTGCCTTTATCCTTGTCAAAATAAGAATTATAAGCGTTACTGGCCGGGTATATCAAAAAGTGCAAGATCACGAAAGTCAAGATAATTCTATCAGCACCAATGTTAGGACTTATGCCTAAGGCAAAGATGTAAACAGGTAATAAAAAGAAGGAAAAAGGAATCCTAAGATGTTGAAGGATATGAATAGCTTTTTTCATGAACAAAATTGAAAATTTTTGCTTAATATAGTCATTCAAGAATAATTTATGCCATACATCAACCTGATTTCTCCTGCCAATCCGGAGATAAGCATTGCTCAAAATGATATAGCAGGCTTCATGCAAAAAGCCATGCAATTGAACGAAGAAAACAGCCGTAAGTTAAAGGCCGTTTTTAGGATGTCTGGAATTCAAAAAAGACATACTGTCATTCCAGACTACCAATTTTCGGATGATAAGGAGTGGAAGTTTTATCCTCAATTAAATAACGGCAAGGCCATTCCTAATACACCAGAGCGTATGCAGTTATTTGAAAAACATGCACTGCCTTTGGCCATAAAAAGTCTGGCAAAAGTTTTTCATAAATACGAAGCGCATGAGTTTACTCACTTAATTACAGTAAGTTGTACTGGTATGTTCGCCCCGGGACTCGACATTCAACTCATTAAAAAAGCTGGTTTAAATGCAGATATTGAAAGAACATCGATACAGTTTATGGGATGTTTTGCAGCTTTCAATGCACTTAAAACGGCTCATCATATCGCACGATCAGAGAAGGACGCTAAAGTTTTGATACTATGTGTGGAATTATGTACCATTCATTTTCAGGCTAATTACTCTGAAGATAATTTATTGGCTAACACGCTTTTTGGAGATGGTGCTTCAGCTGCGGTGGTCAGCAATGAGAAAACAGAACAGGCTCTGGAAATGAAGGCATTTAAGAGCGTGGTGGAAAATGATTCCGAACAGGAAATGGCTTGGAGTATCGGTAGTTTAGGTTTTGAGATGAAGTTGAGCAGCTATGTCCCAGAAGTAATCGCTCAGAATATAGCGAAGTTAAGCGAGGAATTGATGAACAAGCTTCAATTAACTTTGCGAGATATTAATCAATTTGCTATTCACCCTGGTGGAAAAAGAATTTTAGAGGCAGTAGAGAAGGGACTGAAGCTACCTAGTGAAATTAATGCCTCAGCTTATAAGGTTTTGAGAGATTTTGGAAACATGTCGTCTCCTACAGTTCTTTTTGTTTTACATGAGATGTGGGATAAGATTCAGCCCAAAGACAAAGTTTTAAGTTTCGCATTTGGACCAGGATTAACTATGGAAAGTATGCTCTTGGAGCGTGTAGAGAAATGAGAAAAGTTGATTTATCTTATCGATCAGAAGAAGCTGAGATCATGGATGATTTATCAGATAATAGCCCTTCCTTGTATCGTGCATTAAAGGAGCTAGATATTATCAATCATTTGCTAGGGGGGAATGCGGTTACATTAAAAGCAATAAAGAAAGTTTTCAAAACGCAGCCACAGAAAAACTGGCTAATTGCTGACTTAGGCTGTGGCAGTGGCGAAATGTTACTCAAAATCGCTAAGTGGTCAAGGAAACAAAACATCAAAGTTGAATTGCATGGTTTTGATGCCAACCCTAACGTAGTTGCGTATGCGAAGAAACATTGTAAAGATTTCCCAGAGATATCATTTTATGCAGAGAATATTTTTTCGGAAAGCTTCAAAAACAGAAAGTTTGATGTAATGACTTGTACACTTTTTCTTCACCATTTTTCGAAAGTTGATTTAGTCCAACTATTGGGGCAGTTTCGAAAGCAGTCAGATAAAGTGATCATTAACGATTTGCATCGACACCCTTTTGCCTACTACTCCATCAAATGGATTACAAAGTTTTTAAGTAAATCTAGTATGGTAAAAAATGATGCTTGCCTTTCCGTTTGGCGAGCTTTCACTCGAAAGGATTGGGAGGATATTTTGGAACATGCAGAAATCAGTAAATACAGATTAGTGTGGCGATGGGCATTTAGGTGGAGGCTCGTTTTTTGATTTTGGAATCCTTTCTTCTAGGTTTTTTCCGCTTCACCTCAACCTTTTTGCCCTAACGAATGTTAGTTGGGTAGTTTGGCTATTTTAAGCTATATTTGCACTTATTTCAGGAAACGACTAATAACAGATATTTATGGATTTTGGATTGAATGAAAATCAAGAAATGATTGCCCAAATGGTGCGCGATTTCGGGGCTAAAGAAATCACCCCTCATAGAGATCAATGGGACGAAGAGCAACACTTCCCTATTGACGTAATGAAAAAGCTAGGTGGCTTAGGATTGATGGGCGTTTTAGTTCCTCAAGAGTATGGCGGATCTGGTTTTGGTTATGAAGAATATGTAACGGCTATTTTGGAATTAGCCAAGGTGGATCCTTCCATCGGTTTGTCAATGGCCGCGCATAATTCATTATGTACGGGCCATATTCTGCAATTTGCCAATGATGAGCAGAAGAAAAGGTGGTTACCAAAGCTCGCCACGGCCGAATGGATTGGAGCATGGGGTTTGACTGAACCTAATACAGGTTCAGATGCAGGAAACATGAAAACTACTGCCGTTCAGGATGGCGATTATTGGGTAATTAATGGTGCTAAAAACTGGATTACTCACGGTAAATCTGGTGATGTAGCTGTTGTGATTGTAAGAACTGGAGAGACAGGAGATTCTCATGGCATGACTGCTTTTGTGGTAGAAAGAGGAACAGAAGGTTTTAAAGGAGGCAGAAAAGAGAATAAATTAGGAATGCGGTTGTCTGAAACAGCCGAGATGATTTTCGAAGATTGCCGGGTTCATAAAGATAATATGTTAGGAAATGTTGGCGAAGGCTTCATTCAGTCAATGAAGGTTTTAGATGGTGGTCGAATTTCTATCGCAGCATTATCTTTAGGCATTGCTGAAGGTGCTTATGAAGCGGCTTTAGCCTACAGTAAAGAAAGACATCAGTTCAACCAGCCTATATCAAGTTTTCAAGGTATTGCCTTTAAATTGGCAGATATGGCTACCGAATTGGAAGGCGCAAAATTGCTCACTTTCCAAGCAGCAGACCTAAAGAATAAAGGAAAAAGCGTAAACAAAGAGTCCGCTATGGCAAAGTATTATGCATCTGAAGTAGCGGTGAAAAACTCAGTTGAAGCAGTGCAGATTTTCGGAGGATACGGATATACAAAAGACTATCCTGTAGAGAAGTACTACAGAGATTCTAAACTTTGTACGATAGGTGAAGGAACTTCTGAGATTCAGAAATTAGTGATTAGTAGAGCTATTTTGAAGGAGTAAGGGAATAATAATATTTTTAAAGAAAAGCCCACAATGAATAGGTCATTGTGGGCTTTCTTATTTTAGCACTCCAATACATTGGCTTACTCTTGCTAATTTTAATTAGTGTAGAGCATTAATAATATTTTATTACCAGCCTTTTTATTTATTTAAAATTCTTCAAAGATCTTATCATCCCACTCTTGAGCGACTTTAATGTCTCCTAAGCTTCGCTCTCCCCTTCCAGATGATAGGTAAATCCCGCCATATTCTTGATAGTCCGTCCATTCGCTTTTGAATGCTGCCGCACTATCAGACGCGTTTTGGTAGTAGTCCCATTGCAGAATTAAATGAGTTTCAGGGTCAATATAGGCATTGTATTTGTTTTGAGGCGTGAACCCAACTTTTTCGAAACTTAGGCTGATTACTTCAGCATTTTTTCCTGTTAAAGTAGTATCCAGCCCTAGATATTTTAATTGAACACCCGGATCTTTAAATTTATAGGGGAAAACTAGCCAGTAGGAATCGTTTACCCATATTTGTTTACCCCTCTTAATATACTGATTTAAAGAATCATTTTTAGTCAATTCTCTATCCCCTATTTTAACCCTCCCGGTGTCTTCGTTGATGTTGATAAGATAAGTAGCATTTTGTCCTGGGAAATCAATGCGAACATTTCCGGTGTATTTATCCCAAACTAAATCTCGGGCGCCTAAAAAGTTCCAAGCAATATATCGGGTGTTGTCCCAGTTTTCTTCTCCACCGTGCGCTTTTAATACTTGATCTGCTAGTGTAACAGCTTCTGCATCTGAATTTTCCGGATTGAAAGATGGTGAGTCTGGTTTAGCGATTTCTGTTTTTTCTTGTTGCTCGGCTTTTTCTTTTGGCTGACATGCGAAAGCTGCCAAAAATATTCCTGTGATAATTATAAAGTTTTTCATATTCTCTAAATTAAAAATCCGACAAATTGTTTTTATGGGTTTCCGAATTCTATGGTTAAAAGGGTCTTTTAAAATTCACTATTTTTCTTAAAACATCATAATAAAGCATAGCATAAAGTAGAATACTCATCAACCAGATAATAGCTAGATTAAATTGAAGCGTGTTGAAAATATAGCCAGCAAAGTATTTTTCACCAGCATAGAATTGCGTTCTAAAATCAAAAGCGTGATCCGGTTGCGGTTCCATAAAAACCGGATAGATTTTTTGAATAAGATGTCCTTCATGTTCAATAATTCGGTTAGGATCATTTGTGTTTTTAACTAAGTTAGCTACGGTTTTATTGTAGTAATTATCTCTTAAGAACTCAAATCGCTGCTTCTTTTCTGGACTAGAAGTTAGCATATAAATAGCTTTTTCCTTTTTGGAATTGGCTTCGTTGAAAAAATTGTTATAAAAACGACTTAGGGTATTAAGAAATGCCTCTGTTTTATTAGCCGTCCATTCATCAAACTTATCAGGAGTTAACTTATGATACGCATCAAATTTATCTTTGCCAACAACCTCCAGTTCAAGACCTATTTCTCTATTTAGTAGCGTCACAGCTTCTGAAAATTCTTCGGTATTAGTATTCTCAAGATTTCTTCTTAAAAAGTCTATCTTTGACTGTAATCTTGGAATATAATATACTGTTTTGTATTCCGATTGCGCCATTTGTCTGTCCAGTTCATAAAATGGTTCAGCATATTCATTGGATTTGAATTGTGCTACCATAGATGCTTCAAAAGCCCAACGCGAAGCCATTAATTCGCCAACCAGAGGAACTTGATCGGGAGCTGTAATTTGTGGATTTAAGTTGTCAAACTTTACAACTACTCCACTAAGAATAAGCTGAGGAATAAGCAAAATTGGAATTAAAATGTAAATAGTAATAGCTGAATTAAAGGCCGAAGAAATATTTAAGCCGAGCATATTTGCAAAGCAGGCTGTAGAAAATAGAATGGCCCAATAAGTGAGGCTCAAACCATCAATTTCTAAAATCAAATCACCAATCATCACATAAGTGAAAGTCTGAATAGCAGAAAACAAAAATAGAATTCCGATTTTAGAAAAAAGGTAACTACTTCTGCTTAAATGCAGGAATGATTCTCTTTTTAGGATTTTCCGATCTTTGATAATTTCTTCTGCGCTTACAGTCAATCCCATAAAAAGGGCGACAATAATACTCATGAAGAAAAAAGCAGGAATATTGAGGTTATCGATAAAAAGATATTCGTTTTTTTCAGTTTCCGGATAGTATCGAATTATATAGGCCAACAAAATTGCTAAGATCGGAGCCTCTAATAAATTGATTAATAAATACTGACGATTGGCTAGTTTTGATTTAAAATCTCTCCTAAAAAATAAGCCAATTTGCTTTAGCCAATTTGGAATTTGTAGTTCCGGTTTAGGTAGTGGGTCAGGGTTGTCGACTTTAGGTATTTCTAATTGCTGTTCAAAGAGATTAAACCATTTTTTGGGACTGATTTTTCTTTCATCTGTGGCTTTTCCATACTCATTGACCACTTTGGTTTCAATGATATTGAAGATTTGTTCAGGGTTTACGTTGCCGCACTCAATACATGCAGCTTGGTCTTTATCGATTGTATTTATTTGATTTTTGAAATAAAGAACAGCTTCAACAGGGTTTCCATAATAAATTTGAAATCCACCAACATCTAAAATTACCAACTTATCAAACATTCGGAAGATGTCTGAGGAGGGTTGATGGATCACGACAAAAACCATTTTCCCCTTCAAACTCAATTCTTTTAGCAAATCCATGATATTTTCCGAATCTCTGGAAGAAAGACCAGAGGTAGGTTCATCGACAAAAAGAACGTGAGGTTCTCTCAGTAATTCTAAACCAATGTTTAAGCGTTTTCTTTGGCCACCGCTGATCGTTTTATCTAATGGAGAGCCGACTTTTAAATGTTTGGTTTCAGATAAACCGAGAGACGATAAAGTTTGGGAAACCAAATGCTCAATATCTGAAAGCGACTTATCATCAAAGCATAATTTAGCCGCATAGAATAAATTCTCGTAAACCGTTAATTCTTCTATTAATAAATCGTCTTGAGGAACGTATCCAATTGTGCCTTTAATGGCTTCAGGGGTTTTATGTATGTTAATTCCGTTGATTTCAACTTTTCCTTCAGATGGGCTTTCATTGCCATTTAGCACATTAAGTAGGGTTGATTTTCCAGAACCTGATGCTCCCATTAAACCTACTAGTCTCCCAGTATCTTCTGCAATGTTTACCTTGTGCAGCCCTTTATGACCGTTTGGAAATGTGAAGCTAATATTGTCTGCCACAAATGAAATATGAGGTGCGCTATCATCAGTTTTATAATGACTTGCTACATCACTATAAAAAATAGTCTGGGACTTTTCTCCTTTTATTGTACTTCCTGAGGGAAAGAGTGTAATGACATTTTTCCTAAGGGGAATTCCATTCATATTCAATTGTGCATTCCCTACATATTTGACAAAGTACATTTCTGTGCCGGAAAGTTTCAATACCGCCAAAAAACCATCTAAATGATCTTCTTGAATAAAATAAGTAGATTCAGATACCTTTTTATCCTCTTCTGCTACAATCAAAAATTTGTCTGATTCAAACTCCTCAATAGTTTTAGCAAGAGCGAATGACTGAATGTAAGCAACAATTTCTGCGGGGATTTTTATTTTTTCTGCTACAAAGTCTAGAACCTGAGTTTCTTCGTCTGCAATTTCTCCATCTGCTAGAATGAGTTCAATGAGCTGAAGAGCCAACACGATTTTTTGAGGGTAGGTGAATTCCGTATTAATTTTTTGGCAAATCTTATCGATTCTTTGATCACCATCAGAAGCTGCGTCTATTGCGAAATTATCGAACATCTTTAAGTGGCGCTCTGCAGATTCTTCTGAAAGGTTTTCTGTCAAAAATTTCTTTACATTATTTCGCTCATCTTCCGTAACAGTTCCCTTTTTAGCAATAATGGCAAATAATTCCAGTAAGGCCTTTAATAGATGTTCACTCATAGCTTAGTTTTGAAATTGATTTATGATCATCAATGGTGCAGAAAAAAAGGGCAGAGACTGCAATATAACATGCTCCCATACCCTTTTTAAAGTGTTTTAATTTAGTAATCAACCCGTAACATCATCTCTGATTTTACCCATTTGGTTGGTGATATTGTCTAAAGTTTCATCTTCTAATAATTCAGCACCTTTTCCTTCATCCATCAATTGCTGAACATTAAGCTTTTTATATTCTTCTTTCAGAACTTTTAAATCTTTGATCATTGTAGCTGTGTAATCATCTTGTTCCACACTTTCCAATAGTTGAATTAAGTCAATTAAGGGCTCCTCTTGCTTGATGATCACATCAACTAAGGGGATTAAAATTAATTTCCGTGCATTATCCGGAAGGTCATTTGGGTAATTTTCAACCAGTGCTGTTGCAATGTATAGACCTTCAATGAAAGATCCTGCCAATAATAAGGCGGCTACTTTTGGTCTATCTGTTTTCCGTAGATGATCATCAGCGTTGTTGATTGCTTCATTTACAATCATAGCTAATGAATCAGTATTAGAAAGATTGCTTTCGAACCTTTCAATAGTTTTTGGATCAAACGAACCAGAAAGTGCCAACTGATCTGCTAGTGGTCTAACCTGTGTCATATAATTCATGGCCTTTTGAGACTTTTCATAAGCGCTTAAATAAGCCACATCAGTCGCGTAGACCCCTAAATTAACAGCTGCTTCATTGTTATTGCTGCTGTAAGCGCTCACTTTGTTTAGATCGTGAATAAGACTTTCGTCTAAGTCCGCACCAGTTTCCATTAACAAAAATGGTATTTCCGATGGTGCAGGCAGCTCTTTAACCACACTAGAAATCTTTTCCTTAACTTCTTCTTGTGCTTTTTCGAATGCCTCTGAATTACTATTTTCTTCCTTTTCTTTTTTTTGTGGGCTGCAAGCCACGGTTGCTAAAAGGGCTACAAATACAATTGATTTAAGATACATATTCATTGTTTATGGTTTTTTTCTTACCACTAAATTTATAAAATAATTATTATAACTAATATAGTTTTGCCAAGTTGATTTTGAAAAAGTGATAAATAGCATAACTAAAATTCTAAAAAAGCAATCTAATCGGGCTTTAAAGTGGATTAATGATTTTAAATATTATAATTAGTTTTTTTGCCTAAAACGTCACAATATTTATATTATCCCGTAATTACATGTAGATACATACAATTATAAAATAATGGAAAAGATAATTTATAAAGCAGATTCAAGAGGGCATGCAAACCATGGTTGGTTAGATACTCATCATACTTTTAGTTTTGCGTCATATTACAATCCTGATAGAATTCATTTTGGGGCACTGAGGGTTTTGAATGATGATAAAATCACGAGTGGAACTGGTTTTCCGAAACATCCTCATGACAACATGGAAATCATATCGATTCCATTGAAAGGTGATTTAGCGCATGAAGATAGTATGGGGAATCAAGCGACCATCAAACAAGGTGATGTACAAGTCATGTCTGGTGGAACCGGTATTATGCACTCAGAGTTTAATCCTAATGAAGAGATAGGAACGGAGTTTTTACAAATATGGGTTTTTCCTAATAAGCAAAATGTAGAGCCTCGATATGGCCAAGTTCATTATCCGGCGGAAGAGAGAATTAATAAGTTTCAAACCATCGTTTCCCCTAATGCAAATGAGGTAGATACATGGATTCATCAGGACGCTTGGTTTCATTTGGCTGATTTTGAGACCGGGTTTGAATCGACTTATGAACTCAAGAAAAAAGACAATGGATTGTTCATCTTCCTTTTGGAAGGAGAAATAGAAGTAGGAGATGAAAAAATGGAAAAGCGAGATGGAATTGGATTGCTTAACTTGGAGCAAATAGAGATAAAAGCAAATAAAGAGTCAGAGATTTTGTTGATGGATGTTCCTATGGAATGGTAAATGTATACCTCTTACAGGTTAAATGTGATCTGTAAGAGGTATAATATTTATAACTAACTTTATAAGTTCCACAATAAAACCTATAGCTTTGAGGTTTATTTATAGTCATGAACCACAAGCTATTTTCAATCTTATTGCTATCCGTTTTTCTAATTATTTCCGTTGAAAGTACTTTTGCTCAAAATGGCCTGAAAGGACGGAATAACATCAAAGCATCTCATAGTCGTTACATTTTTCGCGGTGCCCATTTTTTTCAACTAGAATATAATAGTGGTCTCACTAAATTTATTGAAGCGGGAGCTTATCTTGCTACTAATCCAGATTTTTATCTACTGCAAGTAATTAATCCAACTACTAATGAACCTTTCATTATTGGATTGGATTCAAGGGCATATAATTACGGGATTCAAACTAATATTCATCCTTTACAGCTCCTGATAAAAGATGGCCACCGGTTTAGATTAGATTTATATTTCAACGCTAAAATAGGTGGTCGTTATTCTCCGGTTCCAGCCGATGCCCTACCGCAAAAAGAAAATTATTTCTTTTATGACATAGGAGGAGGATTAGCATACCACTTCTATAAACACTGGGGGGTTTTTATGGAATATAATTACAGATCACCTGCTAAATTCAGATATGGCTTAAGCATAAAATTTTAAATATGAGAAAATCAATCATTTTTATCATCATAGTGTTTTTTGCCGTAGATGCGACAGCACAAGAAAATATCAAGAAGAAAAAACTTGAATATGGTCTTCAAATTTCAAGTTTAAAGTCCAACTACGTTTCAGACTTTTCGAGCGAGTCTGACAGTTTTTTTAGAAATTTCTACATTCACAATGAATTAACCTACGCTGCTAATGAAAAGATTTCTTTAGGACTGTTTTTTGGTTTCCTTCTCACTGATTATACAAAAATTGAGCAATTATCACCGTCAACCTTCGTTGGCGAAATAGAAACAACAGGCGGTTATATGGTAGGTGCAAATACTGCCTTGAACATCTTAAGCTTTATTCCAGATAAAGATTTATCAGATTTCAGACTTCAACCTTACTTAAGTATTGAATTGGGTTATTTCTTCTGTCCCGAACCAAGTGAAGGATTCACTAAAGAAGTAGAAAATGGAATTATAGGGAATATTGGTGTTGGTTTAAAATACTTTTTAACGAGCAATTTTGCACTAAACGCAGAGTTATTATATGGTAGAGATTTATATTCAAGATTCGGGCTAAATTTTAAAATATGAAAAATATAGTATTAAGTGTCTTTCTGATTTTAATAATTGGACTTTCAAGCTGCACCAAATTATTGGAAGATGATTTCCCGGAATTTAATGATGACTGGGTCATCAATAATATCATGATTGCAGGGGACAGCATAGAAGTAGAAATAACCAAAACCACTTCCGTAAATGGTGAGGGAAATCCGCCAGTTGAAGATGCATTGATTCAACTGATGGTTGAAAATGAAACTTTTGAGTTGAGTTATGATGAAAACTCAGCCACCTATAAATTAAATCAACAGATTGAAACAGTTAAGGAGTATAACTTTGAGTTATTTGATGCTTCAGGAGAAATCAAAACTAGTTTTAACCAAATCATACCACCTTCTCAGCCCATACTAAATATAGAACATATTGATGTTGCGGGCGTGGATGATGAAGGAGTTAGCCATCCTGCCATTAAAATAGAAGTCCCTAATAATGCTGCAAGAGACTATTTTTATGTGAATATTCGGCTTTTAAAAAGAAGTATTTTTGAATTTGAAGATGAAGAAGAAAACAGAATTGAAATTCTAAATATTGAAGACCCTATCTTATTAAATGAAGGCGTTCCATTCCCTCTATTTTCTAATGAGTTGATGACAGGAAATAGTCAAGAAATTTTGATTAATTATACAACTAATGGAGCCAGTAGCAGTGATGGTGGGCCTTTAATAGCGAACAAGTATCCCTTAGTGGTTGAGCTTTGGACGCTTAACGAAGCGTACTATAATTTCATGAAGCAAAATTACCAATACGAAAATAGTCGCTATCCCATTATTGGCTCAGGCAACCAGGCAGCTATTTCAAATTTTAATAATGTAGAAGGAGCTTATGGCATCAATGCTGGCTATTCATTTGTAAAAACTGACACCATCTACCCTTCCGGAACTGAAAACTACTTCAACCAATGATTAGGATTACGACCTTTTGCCTATTTTTATTATTTAGTTTTCAGCTTGTTTACTCACAGACAGTTAATTTTTCAGGATACGTTAGAGACGTTGCAGGAAAAGAGAAATTAATTGGTGCGCATATTATCAATCTACAAACAGAAAAAGGAGCTATTACTGACCATAATGGTTATTTTTCCTTAAATGCAAAACTCAGAGACTCTCTGAGAATTTCTTATGCAGGATACAAAAGTCAAGTAATTGAAGTAAATGAAAACAGTAAAAATATATTCATTGATCTTCAGATGAATACGGATTTGAAAGAAGTCAAAGTAACGGGAGTTAGAGATGTTTTCCAGCCTATGACGCAGCTTAAATCAAAGGATTTTACCAATATTCCCACCATAGGTGCAGCTCCAGATGTTTTAAAAGCGGTGCAATTATTTCCTGGGATTACTGCCCAGAATGAAGGAAGCAGTCAATTGATTGTTCGTGGTGGAAGTCCTGGCGAAAATTTGTACATGATCGATAATATTCCTTTAATCTATGTTAATCATTTAGGAGGATTCTATTCTGTTTTTAATCCTGACATGATTAATTCCATGGAAATTTATAAAGATGGTTTTCCCGCTCGATATGGTGGTAAATTATCTTCCATAATCAGCCTTTCTCAATATGAAGGAAATGCTGAAGAATTTAAAGGGAATTTCAGTATCGGCCCCATGGCAACAAGCCTCATGGTGGAAGGGCCTGCGCTCAACAAAAAGGCTACTTACATGCTAAGTGCCAGAAAAACAATGATAGATGGATTAATGGCATTAGGGACTACTCTTTCGGGTGGCAATGATTTTACTTTTGCTTACGGCTTTCATGATATAAATGGAAAATTCACCTATAACGTGAATGATAAGCATACTTTATCAGCCAATTTTTATCAAGGAGATGATTACCTAAATTTATGGGCAGAATCAGCTTCCACTATTCCCAATACGGTAGGCAGAAGTCGGTTACAAACTGTTTGGGGAAATTGGCTCGCTGCTTTACAATGGAAATATAAACCTAATTCAAAGCTAGTAGGTGAAAACAGTTTGTCAGTAGTTCGATATCGCCTAAAGAACAACAGCTTTTATTATGAAGATGAGGATAATAAAGAACCTACATTTGATAACCGTTTCCAATCTTCACTGATGGATAACCGCTTGCAGTCAGACTGGAAATATTATAATAGCAATTCCTTAACCACGCATTTTGGCGCTCAGCTATCCTATAAAATCCATCAGCCCAATCAGACAAATGCCCAAACCGTCAATACGGTAAATGAGGTTATTCCTGTTTTAGAAGGTGCCTTATATTTTGATGAGCACCTTGATTTCTGGGAAAACAGCTCACTAAAAGTTGGAGGCAGATTTAATTATTACCAAAATGATGATTATTCCAGCTTCGATTTTGTGCAAAGAGGACAATTGGCTATCGGTATTGCTTCTAATCAATGGTTATTAGCTCGTTATACAGGAGCAAGCCAGTACGCTCACTTACTTTATACAACAGGCGATATTGGGGCCAATGAAATTTGGATTCCTGCAGATGAGGTCGCTCCTGCTTCAGCATCAAATCAATTCTCGTTAGGCTACAAATCAAATTTTCAACAGAATATGTGGCAATTAGAAAGCAATGTCTATTATAAAGAGTTGAGTAATTTGACTACTTACAAAGAAGGAATTGCAGCGGTATTGGGAGATTCGAACTGGAAAAATAAGATCACTAGTGGAGGTTCGGGTACAAGTATGGGATGGGAGACTATGCTAAAAAAATCTAGAGGCAAGTGGACAGGTTTTGCAAGTTACACACTCTCCAAAACAGAATATCAATTCCCTGAAATCAATAATGGGAACCCCTATGTTTTTGAGTATGATCGACCGCATATTTTCAACATCAATTTGAGTACGAAAATAAACGAGAAATGGGATTTCTCTGCTAACTGGACCTACCAGACGGGGCTTCCTTTTACTCCAGCTATAGGGCTTCGAAATACACCAGATCCATTTAATCCTGTAATTGAGAGAGAAACCTTAATTTATGATGAAAGAAATTCAGGTAGAATGAGAGATTTTCATCGATTGGATCTAGGTTTTAATTACCATAAAGTCACAAAAAGAGGAAACAGAGCAGTTTGGTCATTTTCAATTTACAATGCTTATAGTCGCCAAAACCCTTATTTTAATTACTATCATGTTGATAATAGAGATGATTTTTCTTTAGGGCAGTTAGATTATTCGGATCAGCCAATGAAGTTATATCAAAGAAGTTTCTTCCCATTTTTACCTTCTTTTTCTTATAAAGTATTCTTTGATAAAGGTAGTTTTAAAAGGAGCTCAAAGGAAGAGAGAGCCAAGAGACCAAGGAGCAATTTTTGGTATCATAAAGAATAGACTTGGTTCTAAAATAGAAAAGGGCAGTATTGCTACCACCCTTTTCGCCTACAACCATAAAACTATGAACGGTAACCAGCCATCCACAGAAAGATTTCAACCAAAACCTTCTACATCAAAGACAACGGATCACTTAAAAGGGTTGGAAATCTCCGAAAAAATTAACTAGAAATTTACATTTTAATTATATTTTGATACTTTAGTATTTCTCAAAGTGTGCATAGGGGGATGATTAATCCACTCGTTATAGCCACGGTCTGAGGCAAATCTGAAGACGATGGAAATTTATCATAATGTAAAATATACCTTCAAACATGAAATACAAACTAATACCATATTCAGAGTACAGGATGATGAAATACAGTTTAATTATTCTTAGCGCTCTTATATTGCTTAGGGTATTATCTTTTGGCGCAGGGGCTCTATACGCATTGATAGAGAATTATTTTTTAAAGTAATAAAATTACAATCTTAAATTAGTGTGGTGAAAGATAAGCTATTGCCAGAAAATGAGTATTACAAATGAATACTTATCTTACTTTAAATAAATCTACTAATAAAATGAAAAACATTAAGACAGAACAGATCATTTGAATTTTTGAAAGCGTATCCAATATTCTAACATTCTGATCATATAAAATATTCAATCGAAAAATCCCCGACTGTGGGTCTTTCTCAATAGCTCTAAGTTGATTGTTATTTTCTAGTCAGTTTTCAAAGACTTCCTTTTCTGCAATTATCAAATAAGCGTTTTGGTAATCTTTAATCAAAAAAGCTATTTCATTATTGATTGCTTCAATTTCACATATATTTTCAGAATTCTCTTTGGCATCAAATTGGCTTAGCAAATATTTTTGATCACGAGTTGCAGTAGCTAATTGAAAAATGTAATTTTCTATTAATAGTCTCTCCTTATACACCGAACCAAAGCTTTTTCCTAATTCAGTTACTTTATTGTTTACCCACCGATTATTAATGAGTACAATCACAAGTATTATCTTGATAGCTGATGCTAAGTTAAGTTTCTTTTGAATGAAGTATTAAAAATTCATAACAACATTGCTTTAAATAATATTAAAGTAAGCAATTGGGATCAGGAAAAATAAGAAAGAAAAAACACTTTTGTCAAAAAGGGAAGACCGTTTTTTAGGGCTATACTGTAATAAAAAAATAATTGCAATTATAACTTCTTCTCTTCAACACGTTTACACCTTAAGACAAATTTCAATATTTTGACGTTCATTGATTCTTCCCTGTAAAAATATAAGGACTTATCTGCAATAAGATGCGGTTCCTGATTAAAAGCTTTTTGTGTTTGACAATAGTACTGTTTCAACAGAGTTAATTAGACCATCTCGCAACCATTAATGTATGTTAAAAGTTGGTATTTCTGCTTGCTTTTAGTAGCTTACTTTTTGCAAACAAAACTCGTTAAGCTTATAGTAACATGAAATTAATTCTATTGAAAATTTTTCTATTGTCATTTCTTCCAGTGATTTGTTTTTCCCAGAGCGATAAAGACGGTGTCTATCTTGAATTTGAAGAGAAAGGGTGTTCATACAAAAAAATTAAGCTGCTTAATGCAAAAAAAGTTGTTTGTATTTCAGATAAGCCAATCATTAACACAGGTGATTATGCTAGTATTAGCAAAATAGAATTTGATTCTGCAAGCAATATGAGGAAATTTGAAATCATCCTATCAGAAGAAGGGAGTGAAAAATTAGCAGCAGTTAGTAAACTATACACGGGAAAGAACTTTGCTTTTGTGGTTGATGATGAGGTCGTATGCTTAATGAAAGTTCCAGGAGTAATATCAAATGGAAAAATTATTGTAACTGAAGATCCAAGGTTTTCATCCCTTCAAAAGACATACCGAAACGTTAAGGAAGGTCTAGAGCTAAAAGGTACTGTAAAATAGAACTATCATTACTTTGGTATATGTAAGTTTTTAAAGAATGGTCAATTCCTTCACTTAAACTCTTTACAGCAACACAATTTCCTTTACGATTTCCTTCCCAAGCTCCTCTCTGAACAAATGAATGATTTTCTCCTTATTCATCAAAAGTTCTTGTTTTAAAGCACTTGATTCTACCGTTACAAAAAGTTTATTATCCTTCATGAAAACGCCTTTGGTTCTACTAGCAATTGCCTTTCCCATCAATTTTGGCCACAGATTGACTACTTGTGTGTGATCGACTTTTTTATTTAAGTGATACGCTTCAAACATCTCATTGATTACCTGACCTAGTGGAGCTGCTTCAGATTTTCTAATACTTGCCGGGTGTGGACTTTTCTTTTTATACATTTTCTTGAGTCTTTAGGTCTAATTCAAAAAATTTCTTGTCGGTGTCAATATTTCTTAAATACTCTTTACTTCTTTCTGGTCTGGCATCGGTTAAAAAGATTTGACCAAATCTACCATCGGCCATCATTTGCAATAGATAAGCAATTCTCTTATCATCTAGTTTATCAAAAACATCATCCAGTAAAAGTAAAGGTTTTTGATTCTTGGAAGTTTTCAGGAGATCAAATTGCGCTAATTTTAGAGCAATAACAAATGACTTCTGCTGTCCTTGAGAGCCAAACTTTTTAACGGCCTTTCCCTCTGATAGGAACAGATAATCATCCTTATGAATTCCTAGTGTAGTTCTGCCTTGGCGAAAATCTTTTTGATGCTGTGCTTTAAAATCATTTTCAAAAGAATTGTTTACTCGGGTATCGTAATTGATGCTTACTTCTTCCTGACCATCAGAGAGATCTTGATAAAACGCTTTAAAGATTGGCAGAAATTTTTCCATTAGGGCTTTTCGATTCTCTGCAATATTTAGCGCTAAAGGAATCATTAGCTCATCATATGGAGCTATTTGTTCAGCGGAAAATCTGCTTTTTTCCAAAAAAGATTTCAAAAGAGCATTTCTTTGTTTGAGCAGGTGATTATAGTTTACCAACAATTTTAAATACTCCTGATCTAGCTGGCACAGAAGATTGTCAAAAAACTTTCTACGCATTTCGCTCGCTTCACGCACTATATCCGTATCCTGAGGAACAATTATCACTAATGGTAACTTCCCTATATGTTCACTTAGCCTTTCATACTCTTTACCAGCCCACCGTACCATTTTTTTTTCACCCAGCCGAACAGCGCAAAGTACTTCAACAGCTTTTTCTTCTATTTCGAAGCTGGCTTTAATAGAGAAAAAGCTTTCTTCATGTAAAATATTATCTTTATCCACTGCATTGAAAGCACTTTTGGTGAAAGCCAGATAATAAATGGCATCTAGTATATTAGTTTTACCAATTCCATTTCTCCCTAAAAAGCAATTAATGCCCCCCACAAATGAGAAATTTGCTTGCGGATAGTTTTTGAATTGAGCTAATCGGATATTTAGGAGCTTCATTTTTCGCACTTGTGGGTTTTTTCGTTATTTTCGCATCCCGGAACAAGAATAACAAAGTTAAGTTATTCTTTTGTGACGAAAGAAATTCACAGAAAAAAGTAAAAGCAATATGGCTACAAAGAAATCTAAATCTGCCAATAAAAAGAGTTTCGACAAAGAAACTTATATGGAATGGTTCAGAAGCATGTCCTTGATGAGAAGATTTGAGGAGAAAGCTGGGCAATTATATGGTCAGCAGAAAATTAGTGGTTTTTGCCACCTTTACATTGGACAGGAGGCTTGTGTGGCCGGAGCTGTCAGTGCATTGAAAAAGGGCGATAAATACATCACCGCATATCGAGATCATGCACACCCAATTGGTTTAGGAACTGACCCGAAAGCGGTGATGGCTGAATTATTTGGAAAAGAAACAGGGGTTTCTAAAGGAAAAGGAGGCTCTATGCATATGTTCGATAAGGAAAATCATTTCTTTGGTGGTCATGGTATTGTGGGTGGACAAATCCCATTAGGCGCTGGAATTGCTTTCTCTGAGCAATATAAAGGAACTGATAATGTTTGCATTACTTATATGGGTGATGGTGCAGTTCGTCAGGGTGCTTTTCATGAAGCTTTGAACATGGCAATGAGCATGAAGCTACCTGTTATTTTCGCAATCGAAAATAATGGATATGCAATGGGTACTTCTGTGCAAAGAACTTCAAATGTGACGGAATTGCATACTTTAGGCGAGGCGTACGATATGCCGTCAAAAGGCGTTGATGCGATGAATGTAGAGAATGTGCACAATGCAGTGGCAGAGGCTGCTGAAAGAGCAAGAAAAGGTGATGGCCCAACCTTACTAGAGTTCAGAACTTATCGATATAAGGGACACTCCATGTCTGATCCTGCCAAGTATAGAACTAAAGAAGAATTGGAAGAATACAAAGGGAAAGATCCAATTGAGCAAGCAAAAGAGGCTATTTTGAAAAATAAATATGCCACAGAAGATGAATTAAAAGAAATAGATAACGAGGCTAAGGAGCAGGTGAAGGAATGCGTGAAATTCGCTGAGGAATCAGATTTTCCTCATGTCGATGAAGTCTATAAAGATGTATATGCTCAAAAAGACTATCCTTTTATAGTGGATTAATTGTTCTTATTACAAAACCTGTCAAATTATCAATTTTATCAGCAAAAATTACTGCTAAAAATTTGGCGGGTTTTATTATCATAGCTTAATTCACAAAGCTTTAAACTATTAAAGCAATGAATTGGGTAATAATAAATAAATTTTTATAGCTTTGCGATCTTAAAATAGTGGCAATGGCAAAAACAAAATCGAAAGAAAAACAAAGTTCTGAGTTTTACGAAAACCCTGAGGTATTAGCTCAGCAACTTTCTAAGACTGAAGAATTCATTGAAAACAATAAAAAAGTAGTATTTGGATTAGGAGGAGTAATAGCCCTTGTAATCGTAGCCTTTTTTGGCTACCGATACTATATGAACAACCTAAATGAGGAAGCTCAAAAGGAAATGTTCCAAGCAGTTTATTGGTATGAAAACGGAGAATATGACCTAGCTTTGAATGGTGATGGTAATAACTTTGGATTTTTAGCTATTGTAGAAGATTATGGATCAACAAAGGCCGCTAATTTAAGTAGCTTCTATTTAGGAAGCATCTATTTGAAACAAGGTCAATTTGAAACAGCAATAGATTACTTGGAAGATTTTAGCAGTGATGATTTGCTAGTGCAGCCAAGGGCTTTTTCTTTAATAGGCGATGCTTACATGGAATTGGGAAATTATTCTAAAGCAGCTGCTCAGTATGGCAAAGCGGCAGACTATAAAAGTAATAAGGAATTTAGCCCAGTCTACTTATTAAAACAAGGCTTAGCATATGAAAAAGCAAATGATTCAGAAGCAGCTATGGGAAGCTACCGAAAGGTGGTCGAAGATTTTAGTGAATCCAAACAGAAAGTGGAAGCACAGAAATACCTATCCCGCTTAGAGGCACAAAAATAATTTAGAAGAAATAATTAAGTAAGGAAAAAGGGATAGGTTGAATAAGCCTGTCCCTTTTTTGTTGGGTAATGAAAAATAGAGTACTCTTACGGTTTTTCAAGCAAAAGGCGAAAGTCCCTTGCTGAAAATTGAAAATCAAAGGATGACTCAAAAGCCCCCTTCCCCCCCGCTAGCTAGCGGGGAGACGCACAGATTGAGAGAAATAGTGATTTAGATAGAAATATTCTACTAATTTAAATCTGTGAAACTATCTCCGCCAACTGGCGGAGATTATAAGGGTGTTTTATGGTTGACAGTTTAACTGAAAAAAAGCTTTTATTTAGAAGCAATAAATTATAATAAAATGGCATCAAATCTTAAAAATCTTAGCAACCATTCAGGCAAAAACATGAAAGGATTGCAAGACAAAAAATTTGCAATCGTAGTTTCAGAATGGAATGAAGAAGTAACAGAATCATTATACAATGGCGCTTATGAAACATTGTTGGAAAATGGAATTCCCAAAGAAAATATTCAAAAGCATTATGTGCCTGGAAGTTTTGAGTTGAGCTTGGCCGCACAATGGATGGCTGAAAGAAACGAAGTTGATGCAGTAATTTGTTTAGGCTGTGTTATTCAAGGAGAAACAAAACATTTCGATTTTATTTGTGATGCTGTGGCTCATGGTATTACCAATGTCAGCCTTAAATACAACAAACCCGTTATTTTCGGGGTTCTGACTCCCAATACACAACAGCAAGCTTTAGACAGAGCCGGAGGCAAGCATGGAAACAAAGGAGATGAAGCTGCATTTACCGCACTAAAAATGTTAGGATTAGCAAAAGGATTATGATTGTATTGAAATTTGGTGGGACTTCTGTAGGCACGCCCCAAGGAATGAATCAGATTCGTGAAATCATCACGAAAGACCATAATAAAAAATTAGTAGTACTTTCAGCTCTTAGCGGAGTGACCAACATATTGGTGGAAATAGGAGAAAGGTTACGCAAAAAGGAGCATGAGCAGGCTAGTAAGGTTATTAAGAAGCTTCAAAAAAGGTATGATGAATTTGTGATAGAGCTATTTGACACTGAAGTGTTCAAAAATAAAGCAGATGTAATCATAGCTGAAAGCATGGACTTTATCAGAACGTGTGTTGAAAAGCCATTCACGAATTTGATTGACAAAGAACTACTTGCTCAAGGTGAACTGATGTCGACCAATATATTTAATTTGCACCTTCAAGAGCACAAACTAAATAGCGCATTAATTAATGCACTTGATTTTATTAGAACGGATGCTGTTTCTGAGCCAGATGAAGCCTTTATCAACAAAGAATTGTCAGATATCTTAGTGAAGCAACCGGCAGAAACTAATTTGATTATTACCCAAGGCTACATTTGTCGCAATGCAGAAGGCAATATTGACAATTTAAAGAGAGGAGGAAGCGACTATACTGCGTCACTAGTAGGAGCAGCTTTAAATGCGGATGAAATCCAGATATGGACGGACATTGATGGCATGCACAATAACGATCCGCGTGTAGTGCAAAACACCTTTAGTATTCCCGAGCTTTCGTTTGAGGAAGCAGCAGAACTTGCTTATTTCGGAGCTAAAATTTTGCATCCCTCATGCATTAGACCAGCTCAGAAAAGAACGATTCCTGTTCGCTTAAAAAATACCATGAAACCCGAAGCACCTGGGACTTTGATCCACACCAAGGAAGGTGCAGGAGAAGGCATTAAAGCAATAGCCGCTAAAGACGGCATAATTGCTATCAAAGTAAAATCGCTTCGCATGCTCATGGCCTATGGCTTTTTAAGAAGAGTATTTGAAATTTTCGAGAAGTACAAAACACCAATTGACGTCATTACGACTTCTGAGGTGGCTATATCAGTGACGATTGATAACATTTATTATCTAGACAGCATTTTAAGTGAATTGCGTCCTTTCGGAGAAGTGGAAGTAGATCAAGAGCAAAGTATAATTTGCTTAGTAGGCAATATGGTAGCCGAAAAGCCGGGCTTGGTTAGCAAAATTTTTGCAGCCCTTCAGGATGTTCCAGTTCGTATGATTTCTTATGGTGGTAGCCGACATAATATTTCTATTGTCGTAGATACACAATATAAGAAAGAGGCTTTGAAACGATTGAATGACGGGGTTTTTTAGGAGTTTGTATGTTAAATTTATTTTAGCCTACAAACTCATCCTTAAAAGCCTGAATTGATTTTTTATCCCCTAACAAAATAAGCACATCGCCTTCATCACAGATTACATCTGAATTTGGATTGAAAACAAACCCCTCCTTTTTATCCTTAAAAGCCAGAACTGTGGCACCTGTTTTATTTTTCACATCCATTTCGCCTAAAGAAAGATTTTTAAATCTATCCTTAAGCAAATTGTGGTTTATTTCCTCAAGAGAGTACTCTGAATCTTGATCTCCATTCAATATTTCTAAAAATTCCACTACACTCGGCTTGGTAACTAGAGAGGCCATATAAGAACCGCCTACTCTGTCAGGCATTACCACATGATCTGCTCCTGCTCTTCTCAATTTCTTTTCTGTATTTCTCTCCGTTGCTTTGGCTATAATCTGTATTTGAGGATTGAGTTCCTTTGCAGTCAAAGTAATAAATACGTTATCAGCATCGCTTGGTAAGGTGGTGATAATAGTGCTTGCTCTTTCCACTCCTGCTTCAATCAATACGGATTCCAGCACCGAATCACCGTGAAGTAGCTGATAGCCTCTTTCATTATTGTAATTATTGATAACATCTGCATCCTTTTCAATAAATACAATATCTTTGTTTGAAGAATTTAATCCATTTCCGGCTATTTCTCCATTCTTGCCAAAACCACAAATGATGATATGATTCTTTAATTTTTTCAATGCTTTTCTATCAGTATAGGTTTTATAGATTTCTTTAAATCTTCCTTCAAATAAGAAGGATGAAATTACCGAAGCCGTATAAGCAAATAAACCTAAATTTACGATAATATAAAATACCGTAAAAAGCTTTCCGTCATCGCTTAATGGCTGAACTTCCTTAAATCCCACCGTTGAGAAAGTAATTACAGACATATAAACGCCATCTCTAAAACCATAGCCTTCTATTAACATATAGCCGAAAGAACCCAGTAAAATACTGGCTGTAATCATCATGAAAGCAGAAGAAAGTCTCTTTAAAGCAGATTGCATAGCTAAATTTAGCTAAAAAGAAATAATTTTTACTCTGTTACTTCCACGCCCTTCCAAAAGGCTACATAATTTTCAAATTTTTTGGCCATTTCCTTAGTATCGGGATAATACCAGGCCGCATCTTTATTTTCTTTCCCGTCTACTTTTAGGCTGTAATAGGAAGCCGTACCTTTCCAAGGGCAGACCGTCTTGTAATCAGTCTTTGCATAAAACTCTTTTTTGATTGACTCAGGGGGAAAATAGTGATTGCCTTCTATTACAATGGTCTCATCACTTTCTGCCACTACTTGATTGTTCCAAATTGCTTTCATTTTTTTAGATTTAAGATTTTATTACTATTAACCGCATTCAAACTATCGGGTTTTATTTTGTTCAAGATTATCAAGACGCACTTTAAAAATGACGCCTTGCCCAAAACAGCAAATTCCTGAATTGAAGACGACCAAAGCAAAAGTGCCATAATAAATCCAGTTCCAGCCTTCAGGGTTTTGCATGCGGTAAAAACCAGCATCAATACCTAGGCTTAAACCAGCACCTATTAAAATTAACCCTAAAATTGAGAAAAATAACCATTTCCGCTTTATCGCCTGCATGACATTAGTAACATTTGTTCCAACAAAATTTAACTATCTTCGTGTTTTAGTTTTGTAAGACGAACAGGCCTTATTAAAAGTTTATGAGATATTTAGTTTACAGCCTATTATTGGTAGGTTTATTTTTGCAAAACACCTTTGCCCAAGTAATTAAGCCCATTAGCTGGGAAAGTTCCATTTTAGAAGAAAATGTAGAAGTAGGAGATACGGCCACACTTTCCTTCCGAGCAGAAATAGATGAAAACTGGTATCTTTATTCGTCAGATTTCGATCCGGATTTAGGGCCAATGCTGACGGAGTTTGATTTTAAAGAGGATGATTCCTACCAGTTGGTGGATAGTCTAATTCCCATCAACCCTTCTGAAGGTTATGATGAAATTTGGGAAGGAAATTATACTTATTTCAAGGAGAAAGCTGAGTTTCAACAAAAAGTACTCATAAAAGAAATTCCGTTTAAAATTGTGACTAGCAATAGCTACCAAGTTTGTTCTGATGTAGACGGGAAATGTATTCCTTTTAGCGATGATTTCTCTTTTGGCGAAAAAACTAAATCATCTATCAAGTCTACAAGCAGCGAGCAAGATAAATCTAAAAAAGAAGGTAAAAAAAAAATAATTGATCTTCAGCAAACAGATTCAAACTCCCCTTATTCACTTTTAGGTTTTATGGTGGTGGCTTTTTTGGCCGGTTTAGCTGCTTTATTGACGCCATGTGTTTTCCCTATGATCCCGATGACGGTAACTTTCTTCACAGGAAAGGCGAAATCGAGAGCGGGCGCCATTCGTCAAGCTGTAATTTATGGAATTTCAATTATTGTGATTTACGTGGTGGCGGGAACCATTATTGCTGTAATTAATGGTCCTGAATTTGCCAATTGGCTCAGCACTCACTGGATTCCGAATGTCTTTTTCTTTTTGGTATTCTTCATTTTTGCACTATCCTTTTTAGGACTATTTGAAATCAATTTACCTTCAAGTTTTGTCAATAAAGTGGATGCCAAAGCAGATAAAGGTGGTTTAGGAGGCGTTTTCTTCATGGCCTTTACTTTGGTTTTAGTGTCATTTAGCTGTACTGGTCCTATTGTAGGTAGTATTTTAGTGGAATCTGCTGGTGGCATGGTAATCAAACCACTTTTAGGGATGTTCGCTTTTAGTTTAGCTTTCGCTATTCCGTTTACGCTCTTTGCTATTTTCCCTGAGTGGTTAAATAACCTTCCAAAATCCGGTGGATGGTTAAATTCTGTAAAAGTAGTTTTAGGATTTTTAGAATTAGCATTAGGCTTAAAATTCTTAAGCATAGCCGATCAGGTTTATCATTGGGGAATTTTAGATAGAGATATTTATTTAGTACTGTGGATCGTGATTTTTGCCATGTTAGGGCTGTATTTATTGGGGAAACTAAGATTGCCGGGAGATAGCCCAATCGAAAGATTATCAGTTGGGAGATTAATGTTAAGCATTGTGACGTTTAGTTTTGTTTTATACATGATTCCTGGCTTATTTGGGGCGCCATTAAAAGCACTTTCAGGATATTTGCCTCCCATGAGTTCTCATGATTTTGATTTGCCAACTCTTATTCGAGAAAACAGTGGAGGTTCAGGAGCATTAAGTTCGGAGGATCAGTTGTGCGAAGAACCAAAGCATGGAGATATGCTTCATTTCCCTCATGGGATAAAAGGCTATTTCGATTATGAACAAGCATTAGCCTGTGCCAAAGAGCAAGACAAGCCTATCTTTGTAGATTTCACAGGCCATGGCTGCGTTAACTGCCGTGAAATGGAAGCCAGGGTTTGGTCAGACCCAAAGGTATTGAGCCGATTGAAAAGCGATTTTGTTATGTTGGCCTTATATGTCGATGAAAAGACTGAATTACCGGAAAGTGATTGGTATACTAGTGAATATGACGGAAAGGTGAAAAAGTCAATAGGTAAGCAAAATGCTGATTTTCAAATCACTCGCTTTAATAATAATGCTCAACCTTACTATGTTTTATTAGATACTGATGGCGAACTTTTAGTTGAGCCAATTGCTTATGAAAGGAGCATCAGCAACTTTGTAGATTTTTTAGATGAGGGAAAAGAAAAGTTCAAAGCTAAAAACACGCCTTAATTAAAGAACTATTGTACCTTTGCGAGGTTGTATTCAAATCAAAAGAGATAGTATTTAAGAATGGCAAAAAGAAGATCGAGCGAAACGCTAAAAGAGGAAGAGAAAAAGCCACTTAACAAAGAGAATTTTAAAAAGCTAACAGGAGTGTTTCAGTTTATAAAGCCTTACAAGGGTTATTTTGTAGCTGGACTATTTTTCCTGTTGATTTCAAGTACCACACTACTAGGTTTTCCGTACGTAATGGGAAAATTAGTAGATGTAGCGCAGGGTAAAACATCTGGCATATTTACAGAAATCAATACTGTTGCTTTTATACTAATTGGAATATTAGCTGTTCAGAGTTTCTTTTCTTTTTTCAGGGTGTATCTTTTTGCTCAAGTAAGTGAGAGAGCCATGGCTGATATGCGGGCTAAACTTTATACGAAGTTAATGAGCTTGCCGATGGCTTTTTATGATAAAAGTCGTGTGGGGGAATTAGTTAGTAGGATTACATCTGATGTTTCCTTATTGCAAGACACCTTTTCAGTAACACTTGCTGAATTTATCAGGCAAGTCTCCACCTTGATTATAGGGGCAGCCATCATTTTCTACTTCACACCTAAGTTGGCGCTTTTCATGATTGCCACCTTTCCTATATTGGTCATAGCGGCAATGGTATTCGGAAGATTCATTCGAAAGCTTTCTAAAAAAACACAAGCTGAGTTAGCCTCTGCCAATGTGATTGTGGAAGAGACTTTGCAATCCATCAATATTGTAAAAGCTTTCACCAGCGAATTGACTGAGGTTTTGAGATACCGAAAATCACTTGATAAAGTGGTGAAAGTAGCATTGAAATCTGCCACATTCAGAGGAGCATTTATTTCCTTTATTATTTTTGCCATGTTTGGTGGAATCGTTGCTGTCTTGTGGTACGGTGCCAGTCTAGTGCAAGAGGGAAGCATGAGCGTAGGGGATTTACTAAGCTTTGTGCTTTACACCACCTTTATTGGCGGTTCTATAGCTGGTTTGGGCGATTTATACGGTCAAATTCAAAAAGCCATAGGCGCTTCTGAGAGAGTAATGGAAATATTGCAAGAGGAAGAAGAATTTAAAATAGAGGAAGAAGAAAAAATTCATTTGGAAGGATCCATTGATTTTGAAGATGTACAATTTTCCTATCCGACTCGTAAAGATGTTAAGGTATTAAAAGGCTTGAATTTATCCGTAGGGGCAGGAGAAAAGGTAGCCCTTGTTGGACATAGTGGGGCTGGAAAATCAACGATCATCCAATTATTAATGCGTTTTTATCCATTGTCTTCTGGCACGATTAAAGTCGATGAGCAGGATATCAATTCCTTATCAATTACCGGATACAGACAAAATATCGGCATCGTACCTCAGGAAATAATTTTATTCGGTGGTTCTATCCGTGAAAATATTGCATATGGAAAACCAGATGCTTCAGATGAAGAAGTCATTGCGGCTGCTGAAAAAGCTAATGCATGGCTTTTCATAAAAGATTTTCCTGAGGGCTTAGATACCTTAGTTGGAGAGCGAGGCGTTAAGTTATCTGGAGGGCAACGGCAGAGGATAGCCATTGCCAGGGCAATCTTAAAAGACCCAAAGATCTTAGTATTAGATGAGGCTACTTCCTCTCTAGATGCAGAGTCTGAATATTTAGTCCAACAAGCATTGGATGAACTCATGAAAGGTAGAACGACTATTATTATCGCACATCGTTTAGCAACTATCCGTAAAGTAGATAAGATTTTTGTGTTAAAAGAGGGACAGATTTCTGAGCAAGGCTCCCATCAAGAACTTCTAGAATCGGAAAACGGGACTTACAGCAACTTGGTAAAACTTCAATTACAAGACTAAAAGATGAAAGCTAAATACTATTTTTTAAAAGCTGTTTTTTGGCTTTTGAGTAAAATTCCGTTTTGGTTTTACCACGGGCTTTCTAGCGTCATTGCTTTTATATTTATCAAATTTAAATTGTACAGATATAAAGTTGTAACGGATAATTTGAGTAAATGCTTTCCTGAGAAATCTGAAGCGGAGATTAAGAAAATCGCAAAGCAGTTTTATTTTCATTTTGCAGATTTACTCATAGAAAGTGTAAAAGCATTTGGATTTTCAAAGGAAACTATAAAAAAGCGATATAAGATTAAACCTAATCCAGAACTACAGAAGTTAATGGATGAAAAGAAGAACATCGCCATGATTTTACCGCATTTTGCTAATTGGGAATGGGCGGCACAAGGAATAAATTTCATGGTAGAAAGGAATCAGCCTTTATCATTAATCATGTATAAGCCACTGAAGAACAAAGTGATGGATAAATTGATGAGGGATAATCGAACACGCTTTCCGGGAAATCATTTGTTTCCGAAAAATAATGTAATGCGTGAAGTGCTTGCACATCAAGATGATCATTATTTACTCGGTTTCGCAGCCGATCAATCACCAGCAAACACCTATAATTCATATTGGATGCAGTTTTTAGGTCGAGAGACTGGGGTGTTTTTTGGGGTAGAAAAATTTTGCCAAAAACTTAATTTAGTACCCGTTTATGCCCATGTAAAAAAAATTGGAAGATCTAGGTTTGAGGTAGATATGGAAATTATCACAGAAGAGCCAAGAGAACAAGCCTACGGCTATATCACGGAAAAACACATGCGACTGTTAGAAGCAGATATTTACAAAAACCCGCATTTGTGGCTGTGGACACATAGGAGGTGGAAGAGAAGCAAACCGGCGGACTATGAGCAAATAAGACCACAAGAGTAGATTATTATTTTTAACCGATACTTAGAATTTGTAACAGTAAAACGTTATACTAACCTTAAACATATTAGATATGAGCGAATCAAATAACGAAGATAAATTAGAATTAAATAAAATAAGGAAGGCTTTCAAAGACAGAGATTGGAATGAGATTAAAAGTTCAGACTCTTGGGCTATTTTCAAAATCATGTCAGAGTTTGTGGACGGTTTTGAAAAGCTTTCAAAGATTGGGCCTTGCGTTTCCATATTTGGTTCTGCAAGAACAAAGCCGGATCATAAGTATTATAAGATTGCTGAAGAAGTAGCAGCTAAGTTAGTCCGGCATGGATACGGTGTAATTACAGGTGGAGGACCTGGGATTATGGAAGCAGGAAATAAAGGAGCAAAAAGCGAAAACGGCAAGTCAGTAGGACTTAATATAGTATTGCCCTTTGAGCAATTCAATAATATTTACATTGATCCAGATAAGCTAATAACGTTTGACTATTTTTTCGTTAGAAAGGTCATGTTCGTAAAGTATGCACAGGGGTTTGTAGTGATGCCAGGTGGTTTTGGAACTATGGATGAACTTTTTGAAGCCCTAACCCTTATTCAAACACATAAAATAGGGAGATTTCCAATAGTATTGGTGGGGAAAAAGTTTTGGTCAGGATTAATAGATTGGATAAAAGATACTTTGATTGAAGCTGAGAACAATGTCAGCCCCGAAGATATGGACTTGTTTACAGTAGTAGATACGCCAACCGAAGCAGTGAAAGTAATAGATAACTTCTATTCACAATTTATGCTTTCTCCAAACTTCTAAAGTTAAGAAGAGTTAACAGTTTATATGACAGACAGTAGATTTGCCTTATATATTTCAATAGCTTCTTTAGTTACGTTTTTGATAGTAGCTTTTTTCCGCAAGGAAGGAAAAACTGAAATTCATAAACCAGTAGCCGAACAGATGCAGCCAATTGCTTTTAAAAATGCGAAAACTATACCTATTCCAGAAAAAATTGATTTAGCAGGTGAAAATGTTCCGTTGGAGATTGATGATGTAAAAGAACGACTGGATAAAGAACTTCATATAAACTCCTATTGGCACAACAACACTATATTTTTATTTAAAAGAGCTAATCGTTGGTTTCCTGTGATAGAACCGATTTTGGCTGAATACGGGATTCCTGATGATTTCAAATATTTAGCATTAATTGAAAGTGGTCTGGAGAATGTGGATAGCTATGCTGGTGCAGCAGGATTTTGGCAGATTCTGAAAAGTACAGGGAGAGAATACGGTCTAGAAATTAATAGAGACGTAGACCAGCGGTATGACCCTGTCCTGTCAACAAGGGCTGCATGCAAGTACCTAAAAAGGTCATATGCTAAATTTGAAGATTGGACCTTGGTAGCAGCTTCTTACAATAGAGGTATGAGAGGAATGCAAAATGCGTTGGATAATCAAAAAGTAGATAATTTCTATGATTTAATGCTTAATGATGAAACTTCTCGCTATGTTTTTAGAATTTTAGCTATTAAACAAATTTTTGAGAGTCCTGAAAGCTATGGTCTGGATATTGTCAAAGAGCACTTGTACGAGCCCTTCGTTTACCGTTATGATACAGTTCGTAATTCTATTGATTGGGTAGATTATGCTAAAGCACAAGGAACGACTTATAAAACTTTAAGAATTTATAATCCTTGGATTCAAGATGACGATATTAGAATCGGTAGAGATGATTATTATGTAATGAGTTTGCCGGCAACAAATTAAAAGATTATTCCAATTTCTAAACCAACAAAATCATTTCTTAGATTAAAACTATCATCATAATTATTTTCCTTGATAGTATTTAATAAACCTCTTTGATATATAATGCCTCCAAATATTTTCGTGTTGATGCCGATTCCATATTCTAATCCGATGGCTAGCAAAGAGTTTAAATCAATAAACCTAAAGCTTTGAACAATATTCTCTTCTTCTCCTTCATTGTTGGTCTTAAAGTCAACCGTTCCTCCGAACTGAAAGTAAATTCTCTTATCCAAACCTATTTCTTCAGTGAAGAGTTTTAAAGTAATAGGTACTTGTAAATACTGCGGACTATAGTCTTCATCATAAGTAGCTCCGAGTGAATCTGCAACAAAAGCAGATCGCTTGGAAGTAAAAATAAGTCCAGTGCTAAAGTAGTGATTTTCTTTAAATTCGATATCGAAAATAGGCCCTAATTGGAAACGCAAACCAACTCCATCGGTATCAAATTGGGTATTGTCGGTGTCAGCCTCTATTCGGTTGAAAGAAATATTGGGAGCAGCTTTGAATCCAAATCTAACTTGTGCCTCTGCCAAATAAACTGAAAACAGGAATAGAGTAGAAAAGAGCAATTTTTTCATTTATTTTGGGTTTGATATTCAGAACAAATATAATCAATGACTTATGCAAAGTAATAAATATTGTATACTAACTTCCTTCATCGTCTTTTTTGTTTTTTCAGGATGTAGCGATTCAGATAAATTTTGTGAGGAGGCACCAAATGTTACTGACGTAGAAATTGAAATTCCTCTTAATGATCTTACAGGAAAGATGGTCTCTTTAAAGTCCGAGGAGGGAGCAATTCAATTTATCGAAAACAATCCTTTTGTTGCAGATTATTTCTTTGAAAGAAGGAGATACACTGCAGATTCAGTGGTAGTTAATAGCATGGTCAATATTTTTTCATCTCCTGCTTATAAAGATACGCTTTATCAACAAGTTAGAAATACGTTCGGAGATTTTAATAGCTTACAGGTAGATTTTGAAAGAGCGTTTAAATTTTATAAGCATTATTATCCAGATGTAGTGGTTCCTGAATTAGAAATTGTTTTGGCGGGTTTGCAGAAAGATCTTTTTGTCTCGGATAGTTTAATTAGTATTGCTGCTGATTATTTTTTGGGTCCAGATGCAGCTTATGGACCAAATGGTGTTCCTGATTATATCTTAATGCGATACCAAAAGGAATATATAGTTCCGATGACAATGCTTTTACTGACTCAAAAGCGAAATAAAACTGATAGGAGCGACCAGAGCCTTTTGGCTGATATGATATTTTATGGCAAGTCATATTATATGACCAAAATGACAATTCCATGCACTCCAGATTCTCTGATCATTGGTTACACGGCTAAAGAAATAGCAGATATTAATAAAAATGAGCATATCATTTGGGCTAATTTCTTAGAAAATGATTTATTATATGAGACAAGTCACTTTATGAAAAATAAATTCATAGGAGAAAGACCAAAAACCTTTGAAATCAGTCAACAATGTCCTGGTAGAATAGGTATTTGGGTAGGTTGGCAAATTGTAAAGTCCTATATGGCAAATAATCCAGAAGTCAGTGTTCAAGAGTTAATGGAAAACACTGATGCACAACAGATGTTTGGCAAGGCAAAATATAAACCTAAGGGCTAGATTTTAGTCGTCCAAAGGAGTGAATAATAGAAAAATACAATTTCTTAATTTCTATTGTAGAATTAATTAGCTAATTTATAAGCAATTAGGAGAAAGCTAAAATCTACCATATGAATCCTGCTGAAAAAGGTTGGCTAAAAGAGTATATCAAATTCAGGAGTCCGTATCCGATCGATCTGAACCAATATCAAATTCAAGATCAGGATAATCTATTATACAAATTAATTCAACCTACTGGTTTGATTTATGGTCATCCTATTCATGCTCCAGGCCTTAGGCATCCGAAAGAACAAAGATGGAATAGCTTAGGGAAGATGAAAATCGTACTGCTAGAGAGCTTTATACATAGTGCCAGACTAAAGCAGGTAAGTCTACCGCAAAGAGAAAGTGATTGGAAGGATTATTATTTGGAGACGAGCCAATCTATTGGTAGATTTTATTCAATTTTAGATCCTAGTATAAATAAAAAGAAACTGCTGTTTTTTAATAGGCCTAGGGTAGAGGATGTTAGATTTACTGAACAGGTACTTCATAGAAGGTTGTTTTTAAAGTCTCGTTGGGATAATTATTGGGCTAGTCTCTTTCAAAATAGCCTACTTTTTTTAGACACTTATTATTTTGGGGAATGGCGTGCTGGGAATTTTCACAACATAAAATGGCACAAGGACGCTATGAAAATTTTGCTTTTGAAGGTGATAGCTGCTGCCGCCCATGCCAATCAAATTATTGCTAGAGAAGAGCGTAATATGTTTTTCAATTTTTTAAGCTCTGCTAATTTATCGAAGGCCCAAAGCAAACTAGCAAAAGAGGCTTTTAAAGATGGAGTTACGTTAGATCAAATTGATTTGAGACAAGCAGATACATGGTTGCTGAAGAAGTACGTGCTGGAACTGGCTATTTTAATGATTTGGGCAGATAAAGTTATAAGCATTGAAGAACGAGCTTTTTTAACAGAATTGGCGCAACGATTAGGGATTTCAGAGGAAGAGCTAGATATTAGTTTAATAGCCATTGAATCATTTGTAATAGAAAATTGGAAAGAAGTATATTTTCTGCAAAATAAGCATTCATTTCAAGTTATTAGCGAAACAATTCTTCAAAGGATAGCTTCTGTTCTCAAAAAAAATAGGGTAAGCATTGGGCAAGAAATTAGAGAGAGCAGTGAGCTATGGCATTTGCTTGAAAAGTTTAAAGCGCAGCCTTTAAGCGATGAAGAAAAGGAATTAGTCAGAGTGAAATTGATCGATATTTTAAATTCAATTCCAGCATTTGTAATAATAGAACTGCCTGCTTCATTCTTAACCTTACCTGTTTTGCTTAAACTATTGCCAAAAAGTATACTTCCTGTTGATTTCCAAGATTAACTGATATTAGTTCATGATCAGTTCATAAGTCTTTAGCTTTAGATATCGTATCGCTTAAGGAACCAAATCTTTGGAATTTTTCCTTGGTGGAATAACTAATGAGAGCAAGATGGAAAGTAGTAGAGTTGAGAATATCACGCTAAAGGAGACTAGAGTATTGATGTGGATATGCACAAATTCTAAGAGCATTTTTGCTCCAATAAAAATTAATATAAAAGAGAGCCCTTTTTGTAGAAGATAGAATTTATCAATAATGCCAGCAAGCAAGAAAAATTTAGCTCGTAAACCTAGTATAGCAAAAATATTGGAGGTATATAAAATGAATTCATTTTGAGTAATCGCAAATACCGCAGGTATGGAATCCACTGCAAATATTAAGTCCGTTGATTCTACTAACAGTATGACTAAGAACAAAGGGGTAAATAAAATCATATTTCCCCTTCTGATTATAAATTTACCACTGAAATTACCTTTCGTGATTTTAAGATATTTTCTTGCAAACTGAATGATCACATTTTTTTCAGGGTCAAGGTCATCTTCCGATTTTTGGAAGAATATTTTTACACCACTATATACTAAAAAGGCCCCAAATATATAGAGAATCCAATGAAACTGGTCTACGAGGTAAGCACCTAAAAATATAAAAATTGCACGAAACAGGATGGCTCCTAAAACACCCCAAAATAGTATCTTATGATATAGGTTTTCTTCGACTTTAAAATATCTTAAGATGAGTAGGATGACAAAAATATTATCTACTGATAAGGCGTACTCCGCCACGTACGCTGAGAAATATTCTAGCATCACTACACTGCCGCCATAAAACTTATATATCAAATAGCCAAAGGCTACCGAGATCACTATCCAAAAGATTGATTGATAAGTAGCAGACCGTAGAGATACTTTTTTTGCATCTCTATTGAAGAATCCCAAGTCAAAAATGAGAAAGATGATAATAACTGCAGCGAAAACAGTGTAGAGTATGTGTTCCGTATTATCAAAAAAGCTTAGAATGCCGTCCATATATTGATTGACCCCAATTAATCCGAAAGATAATTTATTTGTAACTTTTAATTAAGTTTTCTAAAGAAAATAACTTGCTTTTTATCGAAAGCCCCGAATTTTATACGTATCCGAGGGGGGCAATCAAATATATAGATGTAAGTTTACTAATAAAAAGCAAGCGTTTTTTGCTTAGCTTTTAGATCAATTACAAGCCTCAACGGTTAAAGATGTATAATTATAAGATAAAGGGTAAGTCAAATTTTTGACTTACCCGACAGAATACCATGAACATTAAATTATTTGACAGTAACTACATGTTCTTCACTAATATTGTAGTATTCAATGACAGCATTATAGTCTTTATAATCAACAGGATTTGTGGCTCTACTATTTGTGAATTGGCCAGGCACTACTACTACTCTGGCAATCCAATTATCAGTAAACCTAGCTCCCAGAAGATTTAGATCAAAATTGCCATCCATAAATAGATTTACATCAAATCGGGTGAAATCGTAGTTGTAGATTAAAGTTCCGAAATCTGTGAATTCGGTTTGAGGCAATGCTCTCCATAAATCAAGGTCTTCATCTTCGAAATAATCATATAGAAAATAAACCAACACTACATCGGATTCCAGCATTTCAAAATCATTGGGTAGTTCTAAAAGTAAACTGTATTCGTTTCCTGAAGAAAATGTTAAGTCAACATATTCGAATACGAATGCTTCTTGACCATCCTGGCCATTTTGTCCTGCTGGTCCTTGAGGTCCTCTGGGGCCTTGCGGGCCTGGTGCACCATCTTGACCGTTGAATGAACAACTTCCTAAAAATATTAAGTTTATTGCGAGAATTAAATTGAATAGTCTTTTCATGGCTATGTGTTTTATTGATTAAGTAAAACTAACCAAAAAATATGCCAAAGACGATATTGCTTGTTAAACTTGAAAGCTCTAACTATTCATGAAAGATTTAATCAACATTCCTAAAAAGAGGAGAATGAATATAACTCCCTTAATGATATTGTCATTAAGTCTTGAGTTTTTTAATGTTCTAAATATATTCGAAATCATGCATCAAATATAACTAGTGAGGTTTGGACAAGCTAAATCAAAGAAATTCAGATGCGTAATATTTAATACAATTTATGGGGTTGATCTAAAATACTTTGGATTCGGTCTTAAAACCTACAGTAGTTTTTGATTAAATATGTTCGCAAAAGTACGTAAATGTTTAAATTTTTAATTATTGCAAAGGGCTTTCTTGAGAATATAGGATTTTTAATACATAGGTAAAAAAAAGACACGATTTCCGAAATCAGATTCTTGCCTGATATGTATAAAGGTCAAAATATCTCCCTTTCTTATCTATTAATTCATCATGCTGACCTTTTTCCGCAATTTTCCCATCCTCAATCACTAAGATTTGATCTGCCTGTCTAATGGTGCTTAGTCGGTGTGCAATTACGAAAGTTGTTTTTCCTTTCATTAATTCTTTCAAACTCGATTGTATAAAATGCTCGCTTTCAGTATCTAAATTAGAGGTTGCCTCATCCAGAATTAATATTTTAGGATCAGCTAAGATGGCTCTTGCAATTGCAATTCTTTGTTGTTGACCACCAGAAAGTTTTACGCCTCGCTCTCCGATTTGTGTGTCCAAACCGTCTTCAAACTTATCTGTAAATTGATGAACATAGGCGGATTTAACCGCATTCATTAATTCTGCCTCCGTTGCAGCAGGCCGTGGAAATAGAATATTTTCTTTTATCGTACCTTCAAATAGGAAATCTTCTTGCAAGACTACGCCTAATTTGCTTCTATAACTTTGCAAGGTTATTTTCTGTAAATCATGACCGTCCACTAATATTTCACCCTCATCAGGATTTAAAAAAGAAGATACTAAGCCGGAGATTGTGCTTTTACCAGAGCCTGAAGTACCAACAAAAGCTGTAACTGAACCAGGTAATGCCTCAAAACTGATATTTCTGACTACATCTTTATCTTCTTCATAAGCGAAGGATACGTTTCGAAATTCTATTTGGCCCTTAACATCCTTCAATTCGATTGTTCTGTTTGGATTATCGGTTTCCACGGGCGTATTCATAATCTCCTCGGTCCTGTCTAGTCCTGCGAAAGCTTCTGTTAGTTGACTACCAATGTTGCTCATTTGAACGATAGGAGCAATCATAAAGCCGAGATAGAGCGTGAAAGCTAGAAAGTCACCAAAAGTCAGTTGATCATTCATAATCATCCACCCTCCTATCCCCATAATACCTGCTGATGCTAAGCCTAAAAGTAATGTGGCAGAACTAGTGATTAAGCTAGTTGCTGTTAAACTGGATTTAATATTTTTGAATAATTTATCAACTCCTTCTGCGAAGACCCTAATTTCCTGAAGCTCTGCATTGAACCCTTTTATTACCCTTATGCCGCCTAAGGTCTCTGTTAGCCTTCCTGTAACGTCTGCATTGATTTTTCCTCTTTCTCTAAAGATGGGGCGAATTCTTCCGAATGCTTTTAAAGAAATAAAACCGAAAATAGCGACTGGAACAAGGACATAAAGTGTCATCATTGGACTAATGGTGATTAGAATTATCAAGCAGACAATGGATGTTAGTATTCCACCCACCATTTGAGCTAGTCCAGTACCTACCAAGTTCCTAACACCTTCTACATCAGTCATTATTCTGGAAACCAATTCTCCGGTTTTGGCATTGTCAAAGTAGCGAATTGGTAATTTTAAGATATGAGACTGAACTTTTGACCGGAGTTGAGCGATTAGATTTTGCGCTTCCACGCTCAGGATTTGTGTCAAAGCGAAGGAAGTTACTGCCTGAACTACAATTGCACCTACTACAGCAAAAATTAAATACTTAAGCATTTGCAGGTCGCCATTTGGCACTATTTCATCTACCAAAATTTTGCTCGAGCCGGGCAAAACTAATGAAGCGGCTCTACTGATTATGATGAGAACCAAACCAATGAGAATATATTTCCTCCTTGGCCAAATAATTGTTTTAAAGGCTGAAGCTAAAGTAGTTTTTGAGGGATTTTGTTCTTGTGCCATGAGTAAGTGGGAAAGCCAGTACTTACGGCCCACCTTTTTAAAAGTTCTTTTGCTAAGCGCCAAATAGTAAATGATGCAACAATAACATACAAGAAGCTTTGAGAAGTTGATTATAGGAACAGTTATTTTGATTGCCGAATCAAACGCATCAAGTACTCCCCATAGCCACTTTTCACCAATGGCTCTGCAAGCTTTTGTAATTGAGATTTGTTAATGAAGCCCATTCTGAAGGCCACTTCTTCTATGCAGCCAATTTTCAAGCCTTGTCGTTCTTCAATGACCTTCACAAATTCTGAAGCCTGCATTAAAGAGGCAAAAGTTCCGGTGTCCAGCCAGGCAGTTCCCCTGTTTAAAACACTTACTTTTAGCTTCCCTTCTTCTAAATACTTTTTGTTGATATCGGTGATTTCAAGTTCCCCTCTTGGACTAGGCTTAATATTTTTAGCAATATCAATCACTCTGTTGTCATAAAAATAGATGCCAGGAACAGCAAAAGACGATTTTGGCTTTTGGGGTTTTTCTTCAATAGAAATTGCTTTCCCATTTTCATTAAATTCCACCACTCCATATCGTTCAGGATCATGCACATGATAGGCATACACTATTCCACCCTCCGGTTTCTTATTTGATTGTAATAACGTAGACATTCCAGAACCATAAAAGATATTATCCCCTAAAATCAGTGCTACATCATCATCTCCCACAAAATCTTCACCTATAATAAAGGCTTGTGCCAGCCCTTCGGGATTTTCCTGAACAGCGTACTCAAAGTGACAGCCAAGTTGAGCGCCATCTCCTAATAATTGCTTAAATAGACCAGTATGTTCAGGGGTTGAAATAATCAAAATCTCATTTATTCCAGCTAGCATTAATGTGGATAGCGGGTAATAAATCATAGGTTTATCGTAAACCGGCATAAGTTGCTTGCTCAATGCAATTGTTAATGGGTGCAATCTTGTTCCTGACCCTCCTGCTAATATTATTCCTTTCATAGTTTAGATTTTTAGATGCTAGAACCTAGATTATAGACTGGTTCTATATTTTATAAATCCTAATTTCAGAGTCTAGATTCTAATATCTAGGGTCTAGTTTCTTTCTTTATACATTTCATCATAATACTGCTGATAGGCACCCGAAGTGACATTTTTAAGCCATTTTTCATTGTCCAGATACCAATCAATGGTTTTGGAAATTCCTTCCTCAAATTGAAGACTAGGTTCCCATCCCAGCTCTTTCATGATTTTATTTGCATCGATGGCATACCTCAAATCGTGACCAGCTCGATCTTTTACATAAGTTATTAGCTCTTCGGACGCTCCTTCTTTCCTACCTAGCTTTTTATCCATCGTTTTACAAATAACCTTGATTAAGTCTAGGTTTTTCCATTCGTTAAAGCCACCAATATTATAAGTCTCTTTGTTTTTTCCTTTATGATAAACCAAATCAATGGCTCTAGCATGATCAATTACAAAAAGCCAATCTCTTATATTTTCCCCTTTTCCGTATACAGGAAGGGGTTTGTTATTTCTAATATTATTAATAAAGAGCGGTATAAGTTTTTCCGGGAACTGGTTTGGCCCGTAATTATTTGAGCAATTACTGATAACAACTGGAAGCCCATAAGTATTAGCATAAGCTCTAACAAAATGATCTGAACCGGCCTTAGATGCAGAATATGGAGATTGAGGGTCGTATGAAGTTTCTTCAGTGAAGAACCCTCCATCGTCAACGGAACCATAAACCTCATCAGTGGAAACATGATAAAATCGTTTGCTTTCAAAATTACCTTTCCATTTATCTTTGGCGGCATTCAACAAAGTCACCGTGCCAAAAATATTGGTTTTCAAAAATTCGAGAGGATTGCTAATGGATCTATCTACATGTGATTCTGCAGCTAAATGGATCACTCCATCAAAATCATATTTTTCAAAAAGGTCAAAAATAAAATTTTCATCAGTGATATCACCTTTTTCAAAAATATAATTTGGCTTACCTTCGATATCCTTGAGATTTTCTAAGTTGCCTGCATAAGTTAAGGCGTCAAGATTGACGATTTTATATTCAGGATATTGATTAATAAATAGTCGCACAACATGAGAGCCAATAAATCCTGCGCCTCCTGTAATTAATATAGTTTTCAATGGTTTTAAGGTTTTTTTGGACTCAAAAATAAGGATTGTCTAACAGAATAAATGATTCAAAACAAAATTTATTTCAATAGTATCCAAAACTTCCGTTTATTTGTAAAAATTTTTAAGATATTATGTCAGAAATAGACAAAAAATCACAGAATTCCAATAGTTCTGATGAAATTGATTTGAGAGAGCTGTTCTCCACTATTGGGAGGTTTTTCAAAAGCATATTTGTAGGAATAATAATGGTGTTTGTTCACTTTAGAAATGCCACGTTTAAGTATGTCAAACTAATTTTACTTTTCGCGATACTTGGTGGTTTTACAGGTGTTGCGTTAAACTATTATCTTCCGGATTACTACAGTAGCTACATGCTAATTAATTCTAGGTATTCTAGTGGTAGATTAATGGAAAATTCTGTGGATAAACTTCAGCAGCTTTGCGGGGAGCAAAATTATGTCCAGCTTGCTAAATTGCTTGATATAGATACTACTCAAGCAAAGAATCTTAAAGGCTTTAGCTACGAACCCTTCGTGTCAGAAGAAGAAATTGTGCAGTTGGAAGTTTTAAAGGAACAATTAAAAGGCAAAATTGATGATGAAGAAACAATTAACAAGTTTGTTGAAAAACTGAGACTAGACAATAAAACCACATATAAAATTTTTGTTAATGTTTTTGACAATCAGGGCTTAACAAAGTTGCAGGAACCTTTGGTTTATTATTTCAAAGAAAACCAGTTTGTTTCTAAAAGACTTGAGATAGAAAAGGAAATCCTCAAGGGTAAGGCTGAAAATATTAGATTAGAGCTTTCTAGATTGGATAGTTTGAAAAAAGCTTTAATAGCTAGCTATAATGTATCAGGTAAAGAAAGTGCAAAAGAGACAAATTTATTTATTGGGGATCAAGAATATGGACCGATTGCAGTATTTCAAGAGAGCAGAAATCAATATAATGAACTACAGAAGGTAGAACAAGAGATATTTTTAATGCCAAGTTTTGAGCTTATTGATGGTTTTACAGTGTTTTCAAAACCAGATAGTCCCAGCTTAATTAAATTAGGTTTTTACTCTGGTTTAGTTGGCCTGGGAATTGCATACATTATTATTTTAATATTTGGCTTTAATAAATATCTGAATAAAGTCGAATCAGAAAATAGTAAAAAGGAAGAATTAGCTAGTTGATTTAAAAAGGCGATTTAAAATCATTGAACAATAAATTGTTCTGATCTTTTTCAGAAATTATTCTTTTTTCAGGAACAATTTTCCAATCAATATTTAAGGAGGCGTCATTAAACATTATGCCTCTTTCATTTTCTGGGCTGTAATAATTATCGCATTTATAAAAAAATTCAGCCTCGTTACTTAATACCGCAATTCCGTGTGCAAAACCTCTTGGAATGAATAATTGCTGTTTGTTTTCTGCAGAAAGATGAATCGAAAAAGATTTCCCATAAGTGGGTTTATCTTTTCTTAAATCTACTACCACATCCAGAACTTCCCCTTTCAATACTCTTACTAGCTTTGCTTGAGCCACTGGAGGAGCTTGTAAATGTAAACCTCTAATTACACCATAAATCGAACGGGACTGATTGTCTTGCACAAACTCACATTGAATTCCAGTTGCATCTTCAAATTTCTTTTGATGAAAACTCTCAAAAAAATAGCCTCTTGAATCTTCAAATACTGTCGGCTTAATTATATATAAATCATCAAAATCAGTCGGGGTAATATTCATGTTTAATTTTTTGTGCAAATTAAGCACAACATTCCGTTTTTACCATGCCTTATTGAGGTTTATCTATTAAATTTGCACCGTGATAAAACAAGTAATATCCATTTTTGAAAAAGAAGTTAGACTAGAATGGCGGAATAAAACCGCCTTCAATGGAATATTACTTTATTTGGTAAGCACCATTTTTATTTGCTATCTAAGCTTCAATGTGAGAACTGGCCAAATGCAAACGGTCACTTGGAATGCTCTGTTTTGGATTATTATTGTTTTTGCCAATATTAATGGGGTAGCTAAAAGTTTTTTACAGGAGGGAGAAGGAAGAATGTTGTATTACTATACACTTTGTAAACCTGAGGTCATTTTAAGTGGTAAACTTATTTTTAATATTTTGCTCTCTGTTGTAATAGCGATTATCGGTTTTGCTGTGTACGCTATTATTTTAGGAAATCAGGTTTCAAATCATATTTATTTTCTTCTAACCATACTTTTTGCTGCTATTGGATTTTCTGGAGTTTTAACTTTGGTTTCGGGTATTGTTTCCAAAGCCAACAATAGCACAGCGTTAATGGCAGTGTTAAGTTTCCCAATATTATTACCTATTTTACTGATGTCGGTAGGACTCTCAAAGAATGCTATAGATGGGATTGACATTAGCTTGATGAATGACAAACTGTTTACTTTAATATCCGTAGATGCAATTGTCATCACTACGGCATATATATTATTTCCTTTTATTTGGAGAAATTAAATAGAGCCTATTAGGCAAATACAAGAGATGAACTTGTCTCTGCATGATAATGAGTACCAAATAACAAGTGTTTATGATATTAATTATTATTCTATATTTGAAATGAGAAAGACTTGGTGGAAAATTATAGGAGTTGGGCTGGTGTTTTACACACTAATTGCGGGCTTATTGATGGAAGCTCCTAGATTGGCTATTTTAAATGAAACCATCCGCGCTATGCACTTTCATGTGCCAATGTGGTTCGGTATGGTTATAATGCTGACCGCTTCAGTAATTTTTTCTATCCGCTACTTAAGAACAGGCAATCTCAAATATGATATTTATGCCATTGAACTGGTCAATACTTCCATCCTGTTTGGGATTTTAGGATTAGCCACGGGCATGATATGGGCGAATTACACTTGGGGAGCGCCTTGGAGTGGAGATCCTAAGCAAAATGCCTCGGCCATCGGGATGTTAATTTATTTTGCCTACATCTTATTGAGAAATTCAATTACAGATCCACAGCAAAAAGCAAAAATCGGAGGAGTTTACAATATCTTCGCTTACGCCACCTTGATTCCTCTATTATTTATTTTACCAAGGCTTACAGATTCTTTACATCCTGGAAATGGTGGTAACCCAGGCTTTAATGCGTATGAATTAGATGGTAGATTAAGAATGGTTTTTTATCCTGCCGTTATAGGTTGGACACTATTGGGCGTTTGGCTAACGGAATTAAGAATTAGATTGTCATTTATTAAATCAAAAATTGATGAAGAAGATTAAATATTTTATTGTTTTCTCCCTGTTGCTGATGAGTTTAGGGCTTTCGGCTCAAAAAACTGAAATTGTAGAAGAAGACTATGGCAATAGCCAGATAGAGATGGCTGATGGAATGAGAGCGGACGGGAAAATCTATGTGTTGGTAGCCGTTATCGTAACGCTTTTTGCAGGACTTATGATTTATGCTATTATGACTGAGCGAAAAGTAAAAAAATTAGAAAAATCCTTAAAAGAGAGAGAGTAAAGAATTTTTTGGGTAGTACCTTTGTTCCAATCGGAGAATAAAATTAATACAAATGAAAAAGTCCTATATTTTTGGTATAATCGTAATAGCCGCTGCTATTATGATGATTGTTTCCACTGCAGGTGATGCCAGTTCCTATGTTTCTTTCAAAGATGCCCACGATATGGCATTAGATGGAAATGAAACAAAAATTCATGTAGTCGGTGAATTGAAAAAAAGTCCTGAAGGCGAAATAATTGGATTGAATCCTTCTGATGATAAACTTTCTTTCACTTTCATGATGGTAGATGAAAATGGAATGGAACAAGAAGTTTTTTACAATGAGCCTATGCCTGCAGATTTCAAACGCTCTGAGCAAGTCGTGGTAATTGGTTCATTCCAAAAAGCAACATTTATTGCCGATAAAATTTTAATGAAGTGCCCGTCAAAATATCAAGAAGAAACTGTTATTTAATTTGATTTCGAAAATATGATACATACTGCAATAGGTGACATTGGTCACCTTTTTGTTATTATAAGCTTTGTAGCTGCCCTCATTTCTATTTTTAATTTCTACAAAGCAGAAAAAAGCCCATTGCCTGAAATGCAAAAAGGCTGGATGAAAAATGGGCAAATTACTTATGTTGTTCATGGCTTAGCGGTTTTCGGCATTGTCATTACGCTATTCACCATCATTTCTAATCACTATTATGAATATTTCTATGCGTGGAGCCATTCTTCAAAGGTGCTTCCAGTAGAATACATAATTTCATCGTTCTGGGAAGGACAAGAAGGTAGTTTCTTGCTTTGGTCATTCTGGAATGTACTTTTAGGGTTTGTCATATTATTGACCAATAAAAAATGGGCACCCTCCGTGATGGTGAGTTTTTCAGTAGTACAGGCTTTTCTTGCTTCCATGATTTTGGGAGTAGTCATAGGCGATTTGAAAATTGGTAGTTCTCCATTCATCTTATTGAGAGACGCAATGGATGCGCCTATATTTAATATCAATCCAAATTATGTCCCAGAAGACGGTACGGGTTTAAATCCATTACTGCAAAATTATTGGATGGTGATTCATCCCCCTGTTTTATTCTTGGGTTATGCTACTACTTTAATTCCATTCGCTTATGCTATTGGGGGATTATGGAAAAAGGATTTCATAGGATGGGTTCGCCCTGCATTGCCTTGGGCACTGTTCTCTGCTGCTATTTTAGGGGTTGGAATTTTAATGGGGGGCTATTGGGCTTACGAAACCTTGAACTTTGAAGGATTTTGGAATTGGGATCCAGTTGAAAATGCCTCTTTAGTGCCTTGGTTGGTTTTAGTAGCCAGTATTCACACCATGATCACTTACAAGAAAAGTGAAACGGCTTTGAAAGCTTCCATTATTTTGGTTCTTTCAGTTTTCTTGATGGTATTATATGCCACCTTCATGGTAAGAAGTGGCGTTTTAGGTGAATCCTCTGTTCATTCTTTTACTGATTTAGGACTTTCGGGTCAGTTACTTCTTTACTTATTAAGCTTTTTAATTATATCAATTGTTTTGGCTGTAGTACGCTGGAAACATATCCCATCAACTGAAAAAGAAGTTTCTACCTATTCTAGAGAGTTTTGGATTTTTATGGGAGCTACTTTACTGTGCTTAATGGGCTTTCAAATATTGTTACCCACCTCAATTCCAGTTTACAATTCCATTATTCAGTCCTTTGGGGGCATTTCAAATCTAGCTCCTCCAGCTGACCAGGTTGAATTTTATACTAAATGGCAGATGTGGTTTGCCATGGGCTTAGCAATCTTGTCTGGAACAGGTCAATTTTTCTGGTGGCAGAAAATGAAGAAATCAGAAGTGAAAGACTCTCTTTTGATGCCAATTTTGATCACTCTTGCCATTTCTGCATTAATAATTGTTATGGCTGGAATGACCAATATTCCATATATATTATTAGTGATTGCTTCTATATATACTATTACTGCAAATGCTAAAATATTCTTTAAGATTGTAAAAAGTAATTATAAGCTTTCGGGTGGAGCTATTGCCCATATGGGTTTAGGTATGATGCTATTGGGAATTTTATTTTCCACAGGTTACTCCAGAACTATTTCCGTTAACGATACCGGTTTATTATTGACTAATTCTGAGGAAGTCGAAGATAACTTTAATCAAGAGAATATTCCACTGTTCATAAATGATCCCCAAACAATGGGTGAATATACTTTGACTTATAAGGGTCGTTTTTTTGAAACTTATGATGGTGGATATGTAAAAGCATCTTATTTGGAGAACACTTCAAATGAAAACGATAAAATAGTCAAAAGAGAAATTACAAGAGAAGATGAGAGCTTGAAAAAGGGAGATACCTTGAAAGTATACGGAGCTAATCATTATTACAAAGTGGATTATCTTCATGCTGATGGAGAAAAGTTTTCACTTTTCCCACGAGCACAAATCAATGCCGATATGGGTGGTTTGATTTCTTCGCCTGATATCAGAAGGAAGTTTACCAAAGATTTATATACGCACGTTTCTTCAGTTCCTGATCCAACACAAGAGATTGAATGGTCGGAAGCCAAAAAAATGGACGTCACTTTTGGAGAGAAATTCTTCCTAAATGATTTTGTTACCGTTTTAGAGGAAGTTAAAAGAGTAGATGAAATAGAAGGGGAGAAACTAAAAGGAGATGACCTTGCGGTTAGGGCTACCATCAAAGTTTATGGAGATGGTGAAGATTATATCTTGAATCCCTATTATTTGATTAGAGATAATATGGCAGGTCGAATGCCGGATGAAAACAGAGAGATTGGTATAAAGCTCAATATTGAAAACATCAAGCCAGAATCCAATACATTTACACTTTCTGTCCGAACCACTCAAAAGGATTATGTAATTCTCAAAGCACTCGAAAAGCCGTTTATTAATTTGCTATGGATTGGTACTTTAGTGCTGACCATAGGTTTTGGAATGGCCATTTTCAGACGGTATTCAGAGTTTTATAAAATGAAGCGAAAAGGCTTGGAGTGAAAAATGTAGCATACCATATCAGTTTCATAGGAGCAGGTAATGTTGCATGGCATTTGGCAGCGGCTCTTGAAAATGTTGGCCATTTTGTAAAAGAGGTGTACTCTCCGGACGGAAAATCTGCAAAGAAACTAGTCGGAAACTTATATGATGCTTCGGTAAAAACTGATTTAAATTTCACAGACAGTCCTTCGCAAATTTTCATTTTAGCAGTGCCTGACGATACGATTAAAAGTATTGCTCATGAGATTGCTTTACCTGAACAGAGTTTGATGGTGCATACTTCTGGTAGCAAAGGCTTAGATGCTTTGGAATTTTCTACAGCAGCCGCTACAGGCGTTTTCTATCCTTTACAAACATTCTCTAAAAGCAAAACGCTAGATTTTCAGCATCTTCCTTTTTTATTGGAGAGTGAGAATAAAGAAGCGCTAAAGATTTTGAATAATCTTGCAAAGTCTTTGAGTAAAAATACTCAGATAGTTTCTACCGTACAAAGGAAACAAATGCATTTGGCGGCAGTATTTGCCTGTAACTTTACAAACCACATGATGAGTATTTCAGAGAAAATCATGAACAATGCTAAGCTGGATTTTTCATTATTACATCCATTGGTTTTAGAAACCATTGATAAAGCGCTGAAGCATTCCCCTAAATCTGTGCAAACTGGACCAGCCAAAAGAGGTGATTTAGAAACATTAGATAAGCATATGGAAATGCTGCAAAATGACGAAGCCGCACAGGAAATGTATAGATTAATTAGTCAAAGTATATTAGACAACCAAGAGTAGTTGATCTCAAGATTAAAGCAGTACTTATTACAAGAGCAATGAAGAGTACTTTTTAGGAATCAACTAGAAGTTATCGGTGTTAAAAGTTTTTTGCTTTCTCCCAAAGGTGTTGTTGATAAATTATATTATTCAAAAAATAATACAGCCCCTATTAGGACAAAAGCAATTGATTACTGAAATTTAAACGATCAATCATTTGAAACCACATAATGACACAGCAGTTGCCAAAAAACTTTTCATTTCCAGGTTTTGTAAAGCTGATTCGTGTTCAAAACCTCTTGATTATAGTGCTGACTCAATATCTTACCGCACTGTATCTGCTAGAAGGTATTGGTATTCTCAATTTGGAGCTTTTTTTACTTAGTTTAAGTACGGTTTTTTTAGCTGCAGCTGGCTACATCATCAACGATTACTACGATGTAAAAATAGATTACATCAATAAACCAGAGAAAGTAATAGTGGGAAAGGTAATCAAGCGTAGAGTGGTTCTGTTCTGGCATACTTTTTTGAATTTCGCGGCTATTATTATTGGTGCCTTTTTAGATTGGAAGATAGGTGCTATTCACTTTGCATCGGCTTTTATGCTATGGTTGTATTCCAATCAATTGAAAAGGCTCCCTTTCGTAGGAAACTTTATAGTCGCTGTTTTAACAGGTCTCTCCATTTCAATTATTTCACTGTATTTTGGTCAAAAACCTGTGTTAGTGCATACTTTCGGCCTTTTTGCTTTTGCCATAAGCCTTATTAGGGAAATAATTAAAGACATGGAAGATTGGAAAGGAGATGCCGATTTTGGATGTAAAACCCTTCCTATTATTTGGGGGATTCGCAAAACTAAATTGGTTTTGTATGTTCTTATATCACTTTTTTATTTCCTGATCTTCTATATGACACAGTTCTTGGAAAACGATATTTTATACTTCTATTTCTCTGGCTTAACTCTTTTTGTAATCTATTTTATTCATAAGTTAAGTCAAGCGGACACGATAAAGCACTATCATTTTCTAAGCAATTTTTGCAAAGTCATTATGCTGAGCGGCATATTGAGCATGTTGTTTTTTTAGGAAGTGGTGGGCTGAAAGTCAGTGCGGACTACTAGATCACGCAATCAGTCTTAAATCTACTAAAACTTGATTTTATATTTTTCATTGCTCTTCATAAATGACTTGCAATAACGTTTGGCCCACTGCTTTTAAGGTTTCCTGCGAAATGATGTCCATATTGTCTTTATGAGTATGATGGAAATCAGGAAAGAAATCCCCTGAAGTTGGCTCATGGGCAATGATATCAATCATGGGGATTTTGCCAAATTCATTTACAAAATAGTGATCATCCGTGATGGAAGCCACATTATTATTGATGAAATACCTCCCATATCCAATTTGATCTGCAGTATTCCAAACTTTTTCCACAATGCTTGGGGCATATTTCATGGAATAGCCTTCCTTATGAAACTGAGCATTAACACCACCTACCATGTCCAGTAAAATGCCATAGTATGCCGAATATCCTGGGATATGCTTGTTTTGACTCCAGTATTGAGAGCCTAAACACCACCATGTTTTGGAAGGATCTCTTCCTGATAAGCCTTGTGGCTCGCCATTATCTTCACCATCGAAAAATATGATGTCTATTCCTACATTAGGCTTATGTTCTGCATTTTGAATAGCCTTAACAACTTCTAATATTACACCAACTCCACTTGCGCCATCATTTGCACCATCAATTGGCTCGTCTTTTCTTTCAGTATCTTTGTCAGCGATTTTTCTTGTATCCCAATGCGCTGCCAATAGGATTCTTTTCGTTTTTTCAGGCTGAATGGAACCAATTATATTCGTTAAGTTCCAGACTTCACCATCATAAGTATCTGCTTCAAATTTCTGAGTCTTAACATTGGCTCCAAAAGTTTCCAATTGGCTTATAAGGTATTGCGCTGTCTTTGAATGTGGGTCGGTATTCGGTACTCTCGGACCAAAATCTACTTGGGTTTGAACAAACTGATAAGCGATAGCACCGCTAAAAGAGGGAACTTGTAAATCTTTCTTTTCAGTTTCTTCAGATAATTCATTTTTCTTTTCTTTTGAAGAATCACAAGAAATGGTCAAAAGGACAATAAATAAGATCGAAATGAAGTTTTTCATAGAGAGAATTTTTTCAAAAATACGTATTAAGAAAGATTTGGCTTAAAAAATTATGTTAAAAAATGAATTTAGTCTTTATTCAACAATTATGTAACATAGGTTTTGATGTATTATTTTACGCACAAATGTAAACTTTATTCGTGCAGCGACACTAAAAAACTTAAACTTACAAGAGTCAAGAAAAGATAAGTCTTTTTAATCTTAAGATATAGAAGCTTTAATGCTAAAATATGGTCATTTATCGATTATCTTTCCCAGCGGACATAATAAAAGCTAAGAAGTAACAAATGACTCTATCCGTATTTTTTATCAAAAAATATCAACCTAAATTTGTAACATCATTTAATAAAAAAAGGAACCCATGAAAAAATCTATAAAATTATTCGCAGCAATATCTGGTTTAATACTTTTTGCTTCAGCTTGTGCTCAAAGAACCTGTCCTACATATTCTCAACATGAAGTAGAAAAAGACAGCAACATTGAAGCTACTGCCTAATTTTATCTCCAAAAAGCCTTTCTATAATTTGGGCATTTTATCCCATTTTATTCTGAAAATTTGAGATTAAATTCGATTAGTTAAAATGATATAAGAATATGAGCGATGCTGTGTATGCATGTTTTCTCTCATCTTTTATTTCCATAACGATATCAATTTGAGCTTTGCTCACACCTCTCAAATCCACTATTGAATTTAAACTCGCTTTCAACCTGACTGATGAGCCAACTTTCACTGCCTGATTAAATTTCATTTTTTCTATTCCATAGTTAATCATCATTTTTAGATTCTTAACATTTGCAATCTGCTCCCATAAATAGGGCGCTAAAGACAGTGTTAAATATCCATGTGCTATAGTTCCTCCAAATGGACTCTTAGCGGCTCTTTCTTCATCCAAATGAATCCACTGGTGATCGAGTGTGGCATCTGCAAATTGATTAACTTGTTTTTGGTCAATGGTGTGCCAATTGGAAACGCCTAATTCTTGTCCTTCATAGGCTTTGAAGTCTTCATAGCTATTAATTTCTAGTGGTTGCATAGTAAAAATTTTTTATACGGATTATAAAGTTTTAAGACTCAAAGCAAATTCATTGTTTGCTTTTAAGTATTGAACTTAATCTAAGCCATAATTAGCTAATAGGCTTTAGTTAAATCAAATGCAATATATAAGCTTAATTACAAATTATTGAATCAAAAAGACAATATGTATCTCTGCTTCTAATTTGATGTTCTTAAAGTCTAAGTCTGATTCCACTGCCATACTTTCACTATCAGATGCTGACATCATTCTATTATTCTGATAAGACTTGTAATAGATGGGCTGATATTTTTGTTGATTTTCAGAAACCTCCAAGACTTTACCAACTTGCTCAGCTAAGGGCTTTAATAGAGCCTCTGCTTTAGCTTTTGCATTTTTCACAGCCTCAACTTGCAGTTCTTGATTAAGTTCTTGCAAACGTGAATGAGTGTATTGGCTCACTCTTGCATATTCAATGGCCTTTGGGTCAAGCTTTTCGAGTATAGAATTTAACTTTTTTGCACCTGGCAACTTTAATTGAAATTGCTTTCTTGCCATAAAATCCTTATTTTCAGTCTTTTTGTTCCAGCTATAGTTGTAGCCGAAGACGTTTTCAACCGTCAGAATATCCTTATCAAAGCCAGCTTTTTCAACTGCGCGCACCAATTGATTTTCCAATTCACTCATTTGAAACTTACTACCGTTTTTCAGTTGGTACTCTTTTAAAGAAATAGTAAAATAAATAATATCAGGTTCAATTTCTTTTTCTGCAAAACCGCTTACAGAAATAGTTCTTAGGTTTTTAGTTTCTGATCTGTCTTGAGCACGTATTTGTGGAGAAATAGAAATTAATAAAATTGTAGTAAAAAATACACTCAGCTTTTTCATATCGAATAATGTTTAAGTTTTTTAATAGTAGTTGAAGCGTTATCAAATCTCATACCTAAGTTTTTTATTTCCAATAGGTGACTTAAAAGCAGTTTATTAATGACGAAGAACTAAAAAGATCTCTTCCCATTACAACACTACCTTTCTAATTGAGCTTTGAGGTTTTCAATATGGTTAATTAGGGCTTCTTGCCATGTTTTTCCAGCATCCCAAGTATTACCTAGGTATATATCTTTGGTATAGAGCTGTTGCACATAGTATTTATGCACATGCTCGCCTATTCGGTACTTCATTACTCTTTCATTTTTCCCTTTCCTCACTGATATTAATAAAGTCTCTCGTTCTGATAGGTCATACCCCAGCATTCTTCGAAGACTTTCACCATTGTTTTGTAGTTTTTTAAGTACCATCAAATAGCCTTGGCTAATCATCTCTTCTGTTGTCATATCAGGATCAATCAATCCGAATTTGAACGGATAATGTTGTTTCATGATGGAGTCCAGTTCAGCATTTGCTTTATCTATATCCATATCAAGCATTATATTATCTGTAAATTTGGGCACTGCCAGCTTATCAATTCTGATATCAGGGTTAAAACTGGCAACTCTTCTAGATTTGATCACATTTGTACGCTTGAAAGTTTCCGGGACATCAATTATTAAGAAGTTTTCCCTTTCTAAATCTGACTTATTAACCCTTATTTGCAAATCAGCCCCTAATTTTTCCAGTGATTTTGCATCTAAGAAGAAAGCTTGCATATTTTTTTGGAAAAACCCACCTTCTGGGGGAATCTTGGTAGCATACAATTCAAAACCTGAATTAGTTTGATGGATAATAAGCATGTTCTCAATGCTCCTTTGAGTGATATCCGAATAGAAAGCAGTTGTGGCATCTTCACCAGACATAATATCTGATAAAGCATAGTATGCCACAGCATCCACCCCTATTTCAATAAAACTATTATGGATTTTTTGAGCTTCTTTATCCCACTCTAAAGAATTGACATTCATGAAAACTACGGCACGTCTCTTCAGTAGATCTTCTGGCAGCTGATTGCTCTTGTTTAAAAACGGGAAAGCTTCTTGAGAATAAGCACTCAAGGAAGAAAAAATCAATAATAATGAAAATATAAAATGTCGCATAAAACTAAATTCGCAGAAAAATTAAAGATTTTTGCATAATCAGCTGAATCTTAACGTCATTATCTATAAATTTATTCTTTATCATTTAGAATGAAAAATATAAAAGAACCCGTATCCTGATGAAGCCAATCCGATTGTACCTTATAATTATTAGTCTGCTCTTTGTTCAGCATGGTTTTGCACAAGAGGATTCCGTTTCAGCGTTCCCTGACTCTGCCAAGGTAATGAATGATTTGTATTTTTTAGCATCTGATTCTTTGGAAGGAAGAAAAACGAATACAGAAGGGAATGATATAGCTAGAAGATTTATTATTCAAAGGTTGCAAAAACTAGGCGTTTCTGCCTATGTACAAGATTATACGCAGTCTTTTACATTTGGTAAAGACAGTATTCCAGCGGTAAATATTTTGGGTTTTGTAGAAGGGTTTTCAGGGAAGAATTTTATTGTGATTTCTGCACACTATGATCACGTAGGCATGAAAAATAGCACAGAAATATTTAATGGAGCGGATGATAATGCAAGCGGAGTGGCCTCACTTTTAGCCTTAGCTGAATATTTCAGGGAAAACCAGCCAGAAAACAATCTCTTATTTGCTTTTTTTGATGCTGAAGAGATGGGCTTGCAAGGTGCGAAATTTTTTATGCAATCAGTGGTAATGGATACCAGTAGAATCAAGATGAATGTCAATCTGGACATGGTTAGCCGAGGCGATAAAAATGAGTTATATGCTGTGGGAACATATTTTACTCCTTTCCTAAAGCCACTGATTAAGGAAGCAGCCAAGGATAAGGGCATCGAGTTATTATTTGGAAGAGACGAGCCTAAGAAAAAACCCAACTGGGTTACTGCATCAGATCATGCTCCTTTCCACAAAGCACAAATACCTTTTATTTATTTTGGAGTGGATGACCACCCCGATTATCATAAAATTACAGATACTGCTGATAAAATAAATCCTGTTTTCTATTTAGAAGCCATTCGACTCATTAAAGATGCGATTGAAAATTTCGATGCTAATTTGGGCGAAATTGTTTATGGCAAATGATATTTTAAGGCACCATATTTTCCCTTTAGAATATTTTAAAAAATTATAGACTTTAAGAAATAAGAATATGCAAGATAGACATACTTACGACCTTGGAATGATTGGCAATTGCGCCTATTTAGCATTAATTGGAAAAGACACCGATATTAAATGGATGTGCATGCCTCGTTTTGATAGCTCTTTTATTTTTGGGAGTTTGATTGGAGGAGAGAAAGGGGGTGAGTTTAGCATCAAACCGACATCAGAAAATTACAAAATTACTCAAGCATATATTCCCAATACCAATGTGCTGGAAACAGTTGTGGAAACGGATGAGTTTGCTTACAAGATTACGGACTGCGCTCCGAGATTTCGTCAATTTGACCGCTATTATCGCCCTCAAATGCTGATTAGAAAAATCGAGCCTCTAAGAGGTCTGCCACAATTGAGAGTGGTTTGTAATCCAGTGGGTGATTACGGTCAAAAGAAGTTAACTAGAGAAAGAGGAAGTAGTCACATCCGTTATTTTGGCCTGCCCGAAACATTGAGACTAACGACTAATATTCCGATTAATATGTTGATGGACAGCAGTCCTTTTGTGCTAACCAAAACACGTTATATGGTGATGACTTATGGCGCTCCTTTGGAAGCGGAACTGCAGGAAACGGCTGAAAACTTCATTAATAAAACGGTTTTTTATTGGCAAAACTGGGTAAAATCCACCAGTATTGGCCAGCATTATCAAGAGGAGGTTATACGGTCATCTTTAGCGTTGAAAATTCATCAGTATGAGGATACTGGAGGAATCATTGCGTCTCCTACGATGTCCTTGCCTGAATCACCAGGTAGTACTCGTAATTGGGACTATCGCTATTGTTGGATGCGCGACACTTACTACACATTAACTGCTTTCAATAATATTGGGCACTTTGAGGAAATGGAAAATTACTTTTTGTACCTCACAAATATTCCGATGAGGGGAAAAGAAAGAATTCAGCCACTTTATAATCTGGTTGGTGAAAGCACTATTATTGAAAAAGAGCTAGATCTTCCAGGTTACATGGGCAATCAACCTGTTAGAGTGGGTAATGATGCTTACACACATATTCAAAATGATGTTTATGGGCAAATTTTATTAGCTATCCTCCCGCTGTACACCGATAAGCGATTTGCGAATATGGAAAAGTCCCAGTCGGGTTATTTGTTGAAAACTATTTTGGACAAGATTGAATTTACTATGGATGAAGCGGATGCAGGTTTATGGGAATTCAGAAATTTGAAGCAAAAGCATGCATACACTCACCTTTTTCAATGGGCTGGTAGCCATGCTGCTATGAAGATAGCAAAAGAAATTGGAGAGATTGAATTGGGCAGAAAAGCAGAAAAGTTATTAAAGCAAGCTGCTGCTCACTTAGAAAAATGTTATGCTCCTAGCAGAAAGGCGTATGCACAAGCAGAAGGAGTGGAAAGAATGGATGCCAGTACTTTACAGCTGATTATGATGAATTACATGCCTCACAATAGTCAAAAAGCCAAAGATCATTTGAAGGCTTTGGAAGAAGACTTGAAGGTAGGGAAAGGCCTATTCTACCGTTATAAGCATGCTGATGATTTTGGAGAGCCCGAAACTACATTCTTGATATGTGCATTTTGGTATGCTGAAGCGCTTGCTTGTGTAGGTAGAACTGAGGAAGCCATGGAAGCTTTTGAAGAGGTTATTGGCTATTCAAATCATGTTGGATTACTAAGTGAGGATGTAAAATCTTCGGATGGCTCTATGTGGGGGAATTTTCCGCAAGCGTACAGTCATGTAGGCTTAGTAAATGCTGCTTATAGAATTAATAATAAGTTGGATAAGCCTGACTTTTTGCCGTAAATCTTGGGAGAAATAATAGCCATAGGTTCACTTTTGCTCCTTGCTTTTATGATCTTCAAGAATGTTTTTCTTCCTATTCTAAACTACTTTAGAATGATAGGTGGAAAACGCCTTAGTCAAGAGCAAATACGAAAGTTAAAGAAGTATTCCCCATATTTTCGGAACCTCAAACTAAAACATCAGCAAGAGTTTATGAAACGCGTGGGGCAGTTCATTAAGGCCAAAACCTTTATTCCAAGAAACATGGAAGAAGTTACAGAGGAGATGAAAGTCCTTGTGGCGGCACTGTCAGTGCAATTAACATTTGGTCTCCCTCGAATTTACTTGTCACATTTTGAAAAAATTTTGATATATCCGGATAGCTACTATTCCACTATTAACAATCAATATCATAAAGGAGAGGTGAATCCACGATTTGGAATCATTGCTTTGTCGTGGCGAAACTTAGTAGAAGGTATTGCTTATGAAAGTGATGGTATTAACTTAGGCTTGCATGAATTAGCACATGCTATCCACCTGGAAAATAGAATTAAAAATGCTGAATACGGCTTTTTAGATAATAAAGTATGGTTAGATTATTCTGATTTAGCAGCTTACGAAATGACTAAAATAGAGAATGGAGAATCTTCTTTTTTTCGTAATGCTGCTGCAATTGACCATTATGAGTTTTTTGCTGTGCTAATCGAAAACTTCTTTGAAAAGCCTAAGCAATTAAAAAACTATAGTTCGCATTTGTATGAATGCACCACATTCTTATTGAAACAGGATCCGTTAAAGTTATAACTTCAAGTATAAATTTAATGTCTAGGAAATAAATTAAACCTAGGAAGGTAGCACAAACAGGATGGCCCCGGACAATTGGAATAATCATTCTGTTTTGTTACTCCTTCAATCTTTTTTTGGCTGCAAGCTAATTTTATGGTAGTACGTTTAGATAAGAAATACGTCAGTCCAACCTTTGGTTTTTATATGGAACTGGCATTATTATTGATCGCTATGTTTTCTTTTTAATGCATTCTTCCCAGTAGCTAATATCATGACTAAAAAATCGCTGATTTTACTTTTTTTCTCTACAATATTTTTACCGTCTTCACTTCTCTCGCAAGAAATTTCCGGAAGAGTTCTGAATATTGAAGGCGATCCGTTAATAGGGGCATCAGTATATTTTGATGGAACCACTATCGGTGATGTAACTGATGCAAAGGGTTCTTTTAGCTTTGAAGTAAAAGCTGAAATCAATGCTATTTTGATCGTAAGTTATGTTGGATATAAAACACGCTATCTGGAAAGTCCTTCAACTGGTAAACCCTACTTATTCAAGTTAGAAGAAGATGTATCAGTCATGGGGGAAGTTGTTGTTTTTAATAATCCCTTTTCACGAAAGCAGCTTTTGAAGGCTTTTAAGGAGCAGTTTATAGGAAACAAGAGACTTCAGAAGAAATGTATTATAAAGAATGAGGAAGACATTAGGTTTAAATATGACCCTAAGTCGTTAACTTTTTCGGCTATTTCAGACAAAGCACTAGAAATCGAAAACTATTATTTGGGTTATGATATTACCTACAACCTTATCAAATTTGAAGTGCAATATAGAGACTTTTCATTGATGGAAACTCTCATTAAATCGAGTGTATTTTCCGGAACTACTCAATTTAAATCAATGAAATCGACTGAAGAGATTGAGGAGAGAAGACACGAAGCTTATCAAAATTCTTCTTTATCTTTTTTCAGAGCATTAAAAACTGGTCGGTTAGAGCAAAATGGATTTCATCTTTATTATAAAGGTTACCGCACAAGCGAAGACAGTCTTATGGATTTCCAACTCGTGGGACCGTTGATGGAAGTTACGGTAAAACAGCAAAAGAGAGGGTTCAATCCTAAAGAATATGTGGGGGGCTTCGATATTCTTTATAAGGGTAAGAAAAGATCTTCAATAAGCTTTTACACAACTGATTTTAGGATTGATGCTTACGGATTGTACTCAAACTTCGATAAAATATTGTTTTCTGGAGCAATTTCAGAAAAAAAGATGGCAATGATTTTACCGGCTGACTATAGTCTATAAGTCCTGATTTTCAATTGTTCGTAGCAGTTAGCTTTCCAAAAGCCTACTATAGTTCTATTTGCAATATGTAGAGTCCTAAAGCGAGCTGTCAGGCAAAAGAATTATTAATAGAATTCACTATATATTTTTGATAAGTCATAGGTTTCGTAACTTTGTATTTCAGATACAGAAATATAACTCAGGATATAGAGTCTGAATAAATTTAAGCAGAGATAATAATGGGCACAGCGGAGAACAAGAAAGAGGGAAACAATAATACCTACGAATCACTTAAAACTTTATATTATTCAGGGAAGGTAAAGCCTTCGCTTAACAAGATAATTCCTGCATTAGAAGAGGAACCTAAAAACTTGGATTTAACGCTTTTAGCTTGTCAAGTTCTTGAAAGAGCAAAAGATTTTGATCGTTTAGCCACTTATGCAGATGCATTAATTAAATTATCTCCTGAGACTTCAGATGGCTATTATTACAAAGGTGTGGCACTTCAGTTTGTAAAGGGAAAAGAACAAGAAGCGGTAAAGAACTTCAATACAGCCCTAGAGATAGACCCAGAGAATTTGCTGTGCCTAAAAAGTAAAGCGACTACTCATTTGCTACTTTTCAAAGATTTTGATTTACCTATAAAATTTGCTGATAAGCATAGGGTCAAAGCGGAAACCTGTTTATTGAAGGTGATTGAGTTAGTAGAACAAAAAGAAAACCCTTCTTACAAAGAATATTTTGTTTTAGCGGAGGTAAATATGATGGTAGAGCAGGCGCTAAACGCCAAAATGTATTACCTAAAAGCAGTGAATGAATATGAAGCTGCTGATGAATCAGAGCAGGATAAGAATATCTATAAAGATATCCTTAAGGCTCAAAAAAAATGTATTAAGCAGTTGGAAAAATTCACTGAATAGTATAATTGGTTCAAAAATATTCAAGCTGAATCCAGAGGTTTTTGCGATTTATGATTGATAACAACTAGTATTAAAGTATTCCTGTAGCGCTAGTTTCATTTTGTAATTTTGTTCTCTTGCATCTACTTTTTGTAAAGCTCCGATCGATGATTAAAGTGATCAGTGAAGTTTGGTATTTCAATATATCTGGCTTTTTAAATAAGAGAAAATAAAGAAATAGTTTGCTGTTTTTTAACGAATAGGCATTTCAATCGATTGTGAATGATTTGGAAAAGCCATATCTTGTTCGTTAAGTGAACAAATTGCTAAAAATGCAGTGCATCAGCATTTTGCTTATGTGATAGTAGTATGGAAAAATACTTTTCAAAATACCGCAAAGGAATAATTGGTTATGATAGTGTTATCAATACACCTCTTCATAGTGCTATCCCTCTTGTCTATGCAGATTGGACTGCTAGCGGCCGTTTGTACTTGCCAATCGAAGAAAGAATCCAGCAAAACCTTATGCCTTTCGTTGCTAACACCCATACGGACACCAATTTTACTGGTTCTATGATGACTTTTGCTTACCATAAAGCTCAAGACATAATTAAGTCGCATGTGGGTGCTGGTAAAGATGATATTCTTATCTCTTCAGATTCTGGAATGACCGGGGTTGTCAATAAATTCCAGCGAATATTAGGTTTAAGAATCCATGAATCTTTTAAAAATGCTATTGAAATTGAGGATGTGGATAGACCTGTAATATTCATAACACACATGGAACATCACTCCAATCAAACTAGTTGGATAGAAACCATTGCTGATGTAGTGATTGTTCCGCCAGATGAGGATGGTTTAATTTCCCTAAAGAATTTTAGAGAGAAAATTGAAGAGTATGATCACCGTAAATTGAAAATTGCTGCCATAACTTCTTGCTCAAACGTGACAGGAATAATGACTCCATATACGCAGATTGCAGAGTTAATTCATGAGTACCATGGACTGTGTTTTGTAGATTTTGCTTGCTCTGCACCCTATGTAGAAATTAATATGCATCCTGACTCGTTTGTAAACGGGTACCTTGATGCTATTTATTTCTCTCCTCATAAATTTCTAGGAGGTCCTGGAACAACAGGGATACTCCTCTTCAATAAGCATTTGTATTCAAATGCTGTTCCTGATAATCCAGGCGGTGGGACTGTAGATTGGACGAATCCTTGGGGAGAACATAAATATCTAGAAAATATTGAGGCCAGAGAGGATGGTGGAACTCCGGCTTTTCTTCAAACCATAAAGGCTGCAATGTGCATGCAGTTGAAAGATGAGATGGGAGTTGATAACATTAAAAAAAGAGAGAAAGAAATTATAGATCTCATATGGCCTAAGCTTAAAAGTATTCCTAATCTGCATCTTTTAGCAGCTGATCAAAAAGATAGATTAGGAGTCATTTCTTTCTATATAGATGATCTCCATTACAATTTAGCAGTAAAAATGCTCAATGATAGATATGGAATTCAAACAAGGGGTGGTTGCTCTTGTGCTGGGACGTATGGGCATTATTTACTTCATGTCACGCAAGAAAACTCCAAGAGTATTACTGACAAGATCAATTATGGAGACTATTCTTCCAAACCCGGTTGGATTCGATTATCCATTCATCCTACTCATACCGATTCTGAAATAAATTTTATCCTTAGGGCTATACAGGAATTGGCTGAGAATCATGAAAACTGGAGTAAAGATTACGATTTTGATAAAGTAGCTGGTACTATCACTCATTCAAATAAGGACTCTAGTCTCGAACTGAAAAAAAGCTTAGACAATTTTTTTGATGAAAGCTTTGCCTAACAAAAGTATGTCTACGATATCTATAGCGCTATTGATTTCTATTTAATCTGGTATTATTTACTTTTAGCTTTCGCTGACCTCATTCTTTACCGCCTTGAAGAACTTCTTTTGGAAGACTAAGATCACTGTCACACCACAAAAAATACAAGCATCTGCTACATTGAAGATTGGCCAAAGGGAAATGTAATCTCCTCCCCATAATGGTATCCAATCTGCTACTCTCCCTTCCCAGATGTCAATATAAAACATGTCGACAACTTGCCCATGAAACCATGGGGAAATGGCATTATAAGGGGCATTGTCAAACCAGACGCCATAAAAAATACTGTCAATTAAATTTCCTATAGCTCCTGCTAAAACTGCAGCCATACTCCATAAAACTCCCGGATGGGTCTTCTCTTTTGCTAGTTTATATAGGTAATAAGCAATGAAAAACATAGCTACTAAGCGGAACAAACTTAACCCTAGCTTTCCATATTCAGAACCAAACTGCATTCCGAAAGCCATTCCCGGATTCAGCGTATAGTATAATTTAAACCATTCGCCAAAGACCTCGATTTGACCAGCAATACCCATTTCCATATTAAAATGAACCCAAAGCTTTACAACTTGGTCAAGGGCTATTAAAAAGAATGTCAGTAAAAAATATTTTGTGTACTTCACTGTTATTGGTTTTTCACCACTAATGACAATTCAACAATTAAATCGTCTATTTCTAATGTAGTGGTTTCGGTTAAATTTTCAGCTAAATCTAATGAAACTGCCTGAGTTTCGGAACAAATGTAATCTTTGTTTTGCGAAATGGCTGTATCTACTAAATCATTTCCTTTTTTTACGGCTACTGCGATCTTGTCTTGTACCTCCAAGCCTTTTTCTTTTCTTAGGTTTTGGATGCGGTTAACCAAATCTCTGGCAAAGCCTTCTCTTTTTAAATCATCATCCAAACTAATATCCAGAGCAACAGTAATTCCCGCTTCAGAAGCAACAGACCAGCCTGGAATATCCTGAGAGCTGATTTCCACATCTTCCAAAGTCAGCGTATGATTTTCTCCATCTACTTGTATTTCGAAAGCATTATTTTGCTCAATTTTAGCAATTTCCTCTTGTCCCCATTGATTGATAATTTGGGTAACTGCCTTCATTTTTGGACCAAAATGCTGACCCAATTTACGGAAGTTCGGTTTAACATTTTTCACCAAAACACCAGAAGCATCATCGATATATTCGATAGATTTCACATTCACCTCAGAGATAATTAAATCCTCCACAGCTTCAATTTGCTGACGATTTTTGGCGCTTAGTACTGGTACCAAAATTTTATGAAGTGGTTGTCTCACTTTTATTTTCTGTGCCTTACGGATGCTATGCGTTAAGGAACTGATATGCTGAGCCAAGAACATGCGCTCTTCCAAATCCTTGTCGATAATACTTTCATCCGCTATCGGAAAATCTACCAAGTGAACAGATTCTTCTTTCATTCTTCCGCTTATTGTATTTAAGCTTTGGAATAAATTATCCATGTAAAAGGGTGCAATTGGAGCACTCAATATGGCAATACTCTCCAAACATTCATATAAAGACTGGTAAGCAGCCTTTTTATCTTCATTGTATTCCCCTTTCCAGAATCTTTTACGGTTTAGTCTAACATACCAGTTGCTAACATCATCCTGAACAAAATCCTGAATTAAACGAGCAGTGCGGGTAGGCTCATAATCATCGTAAGCAGCATCTACTGCTTTCTTCAATGAATTGAGTTTGGATAAAATCCAACGGTCACTTTCAGTACGCTTTTCTAAGGGAATGCTTTTATCTTCAAAAGTGAAGCCATCTAAGTTAGCATATAGAGCAAAGAAATTATAGGTGTTCTGCAGTGTGCCAAAGAACTTACGTTGCACTTCTTCTACTCCCTGCAAATTGAATTTCAAATTATCCCATGGATTGGCATTGGCGATCATGTACCAACGCGTGGCATCGGGACCATACTTCTTTAAAGTTTCGAATGGGTTGATGGCATTACCCAATCTTTTGGACATTTTATTGCCCTCTTTATCTAATACTAAACCGTTTGCAATAACATTTTTATAGGCTACCGAGTCAAACAGCATTCCTGAAATAGCATGCAGAGTAAAGAACCAACCACGTGTTTGGTCTACTCCTTCGGCAATAAAGTCAGCAGGATAGTTTTTCTCAAAAGTTTCATTATTCTCAAATGGATAATGCCATTGTGCAAATGGCATAGCGCCAGAATCAAACCAAACATCGATTAGATCCGGTTCACGAAACATTTTTTGACCAGAAGAACTAGTTAGAATTACATCATCCACATAAGGACGATGCAAATCAAAATCCTCTGCCAATTCTTCTTTCATAAAACCTGCTTCCACAGATCTATTTACTTCATTTCTTAACTCCTCCAAAGAACCAATACATATCTGTTCCTTTCGGTCTTCTGTGACCCAAATTGGCAAAGGGGTTCCCCAATATCTCGATCTACTTAAATTCCAGTCTACTAAATTCTCTAGCCAGTTCCCAAATCTACCTTCTCCTGTCGAAGCAGGCTTCCAATTGATGGTTTTGTTCAATTCCACCAATCGATCTTTCATGGCGGTAGTTTTGATGAACCAAGAATCTAATGGATAGTATAATATTGGCTTATCAGTTCTCCAGCAATGAGGGTAACTGTGTTCGTATTTTTCTACTTTAAAAGCTTTATTATCTTCTTTTAATTTGATTGCAATTAAAACATCTGTTGGTTTGAAGTCTGCATCTTTACGTGTTTCATCATCATAATACTCTTCCTTTACAAATTTACCTGCAAAATCTGTTACCTCAGTTACAAATCGTCCCTGCTTGTCAACAAGTGGAACATCTTTACCTTGGTCATCCTTAACCATAACCGCCGGTACATTATTTTGTTGGGCTACTTTGAAATCATCAGCACCAAAAACTGAAGCAGTATGCACAATACCCGTACCGTCTTCTGTGGTTACAAAATCACCCGGGATCACTCTAAATGCGCTCTTTTCTAGGGCATCATTTGTAACATATTTCATCAGCTGCTCATAGCGGCATTCCACTATATCTTTGCCTTTAAAAGTTTGAGCTATTTCGAAAGGAATTAGTTTATCACCTTCCTTATAATCTTTCAATTTCAAATCTTTGGCTTTCGCTTTGAAATGGCTGTTTACCAAATCTTTTGCCATCACCACTGATACTGGCTTAAAAGTATATTGATTGAAAGTTTTCACTTTCACGTAGTCTATCTTTTCCCCTACAGCCAATGCACAGTTGGAAGGTAAAGTCCAAGGTGTTGTAGTCCAAGCGATAAAGCGAACATCCTCATTTTCTTCTTCAAAAAGGAAAGCCGACCTGTCGTCTTTTTTTAACTTAAACTGTGCAGTGATGGACGTATCTTTTACATCACGGTAGCACCCAGGCTGGTTTAACTCATGTGAACTTAAGCCTGTTCCAGCAGCTGGTGAGTAAGGTTGAACGGTGTAGCCTTTATATAATAAGTCTTTATCGTAGAATTTCTTTAGCAAATGCCAAAGGGTTTCCATGTATTTACGATCGAAGGTGATGTACGGATCATCTAAATCAACCCAGTAGCCCATCTTTCGGGTTAAATCATCCCATTCGCCTTTAAATTTCATAACAGCTTTTTTACATCTGTCATTGTACTCAGCCACTGAAATCTTCTTGCCAATATCTTCTTTGGTAATGCCTAATTCCTTTTCCACCTGCAGTTCAACGGGTAAACCATGAGTATCCCATCCACCTTTTCTTTTAACCTGGAAACCTTTCAATGTTTTATACCGACAGAAAATATCCTTTACAGCACGAGCCATTACGTGATGAATGCCCGGAGTACCGTTTGCTGAAGGAGGTCCTTCATAAAAAGTAAAAGTGGGTTTCCCTTCTCGTGTGCTCATCGATTTTTGGAAAATATCATTCTTGTTCCAAAAGTCTAAGACTTCATCTGCCAGCTCGGCATAGTTGAGGTTTTTGTATTCTTTATATTGACCCATTTTTATGAATTTTTCTGTCCTTCCGGTTTGAAAGGAGCTCTAGGTTCTGCTTTTTTAATTCTCTTAATATTAATTTCTTCATCTTCTTCTTCCATATAGAAGTCCTCATCATATTGCTCAATCAATGGGTGGCTTCCTTTATTACGTTTCCCGTCATCGAAAGTGAGCAAGAGAGAAGGCAACACTAGTAAATTGGTTAGCATGGCCACTAATAATGTAGTGGAAGTTAATGCTCCCAATGCTACTGTGCCTCCAAAGCTTGAGGTGATAAAAATAATAAAACCTGCAAAAAGCACGATAGAAGTGTAAATCATACTCTTTCCAGTTTCTTTTAAAGTCTTCGTTACAGCTAATGGCACAAAGAAATTATTGGCAAATAATTCCTGTCTGTATTTCGCTAAAAAGTGAATGGTATCATCAACGGATATACCAAATGCAATACTAAATACTAATACTGTACTTGGCTTTAGCGGAACACCCAAATAACCCATTAATCCACCTGTGATCAGTAGTGGAATGACGTTAGGGACTAATGAAATGATGATCATTCGGAGATTCTGGAATAGAATACCCATTACGATCGCAATAATGGCAAACGCTATTAGAAGGCTAAACCTCAAATTTTCTACCAAGTATTCATTCCCTTTGATGAAAATAGGAGTTGTTCCTGTGATAGATATATCAAAGTCTTCCCCCGCAAAAATTTCGTTCATTCTGGGCTTAATAGACTCCTCCAAGAGCGTATTCATTTTGTCGGAACCAATGTCTGCAATTTTCAGAGAAATTCTCATAGTTGAGAGTTCCTCGTCTGTGAAATTATTCATCACAGATATATCATCTTCATCTTGCTGAAGATAACGCATGATAAAATTATAATCTCTTGAAGTCGGCAAATCATAGAAGGTAGGATTTCCATTGTAATAAGCCTGTCTAGCAGCTTTCACCATGTTAACTACCGAAATAGGTTGGCTAATTGATGGAATACTGTCTAGAAATTGTTGAAATTGGTCAACTTTTCTTAAGGTGTTTCTTTGAATGATTCCTCTCTTATTCTTGGTGTCAATAACTATTTCCAATGGCATAATGCCGCTAAAATTATTTTCAAAGAATCTTAAGTCTTGGATTGTTTTTCCATCCTTAGGTAAATCATCCACCATGTGGCTAATAGAATTCAGTTGAAATCCTCCAATGAATGCAAAGATTATGATGATAGAGGTAATAAAGTAAATAATAGTTCGGTGATAATGAACCGACTTATTCAGCCATCGCAAAGCATAGTCGGTCATTTTGAAGTTCATGTGCTTCAATTGCTTTCTGCCAGGCTCAGGCAAGTAGGAAAATACTGCTGGAATTAAAATGATACTGACTATAAATGTGGCAAATATGTTTATTCCGGCCACTATACCAAATTCTGTTAAAAGCTTGATGTCAGTAAAAGCTAACACTAAAAATCCTACTGCTGTAGTAAAGTTAGTGATTAGCGTAACGATACCAATTTTTCTGGTAATGGTGCTGATCGCTTTTATTTTGTTACCATGTTCCTCAAATTCCTGATGGTATTTATTCAATAAATAAATACTATTAGGTATCCCTATGACGACTATAATGGTAGGGATTAGACTTGTCAGTATTGTGATTTTGTAGCCTAATAAATCTAGCGTTCCCACTGACCATATTACTACGGAGAAAATGACCAGTAACGGAAATAATACAGCATCCCAAGAGCGGAAAAAGGCTAATAAGATAATTGCAGTTACAATAACCGATAAAACCAGTAATTGGATTATTTCTTGACGAACCTTGCTCATCATGGTGGATCTCACAAAAGGTAATCCAGCATAGTGCAGTTCGATACCTGTTGTTTCTTCAAAAGCATCACCTAGTTGAGTAATGTCGGACATTAATCTTTCTCGTTCCGGGGAGTTAAAGATATTTTCATCTAAGGTTATAATAATTGCTGTAGCACCATTTTCAGCATTAAGCAATTGCGAAGAGAAGAACTTTTGATTTTTTATTTCTTGAAGTAGACTGTCCAGTGTGCCTTGATCTTCCGGTAAACTCGTAATTAGCGGTTGCATTTCGAATTTCCGTTCTTCAGTATTTTTTTGAAGCTTTTGTAAGTTCCCAATAGAGAGAATGTTATTAACCCCTTTTACGTCTTTTAACGCATTAGAGAAATACTGAAGTCGCGCAAATGACTGCGGAGTATAAAGAGAACTATCTTTAATACCAAGTGCTAAGATATTATCGTCTACTCCAAAATTTTTCTCAAATTCTTTTAGAGCTTTATAATCTTCATCAGTCTCTGGAACCAGTTTTGCCAAGTCATAATCAAGCTCAACATTTCGAGCACGATAACCCATAAAGATGGTCACCAAGGCCAAAATGATAATCAGAGGCAATCTATATTTTATTACGTTATGCGCTAGTTTTGTCCACATATTTTTAAACAAGCCACAAAGGTAATGATTTTTCCAGTCGTGGCACTCCAAAAACCATGCTTTTCAGCTTGAATGTAGTATTTTTATGAATTTTAATTTTATAATACAAAACTACTTGACGAAGAGAGTGTTTAAGAGTTATATAAAAACAGTATTTTGGATAAAAATAAGAAGCAGGTAATAGTTGTCGGTGGAGGTTTGGCGGGACTAATTTCTTCCATTTTTTTACAGAGATCAGGAATAAACACCGTTCTGATTGAAAAGAAGACATATCCTTTTCATAGAGTCTGTGGGGAGTACATTTCGAATGAAGTAAAACCATTCCTCAAAAGAATGGATTTATTTCCTGAACATTTAAATCCATCCGATCTTACTCGCTTTAATTTATCAGATATAAAGGGAAATTTGGCAGAATTGGATTTGCCTTTAGGCGGTTTTGGAATTAGTCGATACCAATTTGATGAGTTTTTGTATCAAAAGGCTCGAGAAGCAGGTGTAGAAGTCAAAATTAAAACAGAGGTAATTGATACTGCGTTTGCTGAAAACGAGTTCACGGTAAGCCTCAAAGGGGGGCAGAAATTAAATGCTGATTTTGTCATTAATGCTTACGGAAAAAGGTCAAAACTTGATAAGACCTTTGAACGCAATTTTATTAAAAAGAAATCACCTTTCTTGGGTGTGAAATATCATGCGAAAATTGATTTTCCAAAGGATGTGATTGGCCTTTATAATTTTAAAGGGGGCTATTGTGGAGTTAGTCATGTAGAGGATGATAAAGTTAATATATGCTATTTGAGTAGAAGAGAAAATCTAAAGAAGTATGGAGATATAGTGGCAATGGAAGAGGCGGTACTGTACGAAAACCCACTTCTCAAAGAATTACTACTCAATGCGGAGATGCTTTTAGAAAAGCCTGAAGTCATCAATGAGATTTCATTTGAAAAAAAAGCCTCCGTTGAAAATCATATGCTCATGGCCGGAGATACCGCCGGGCTGATCACTCCGCTCTGTGGAAACGGAATGGCAATGGCAATTCATAGTGGTTACTTAGCAAGTTCAATCATTGTTGATTTCTACCATGGCGAGTTGAATCGAGAGAGTGTGGAATCTGAGTATGATAAAGTATGGCAACATAATTTTTCGAAAAGACTTTGGGTAGGAAGAAAAACACAAAATTTATTTGGTAATCAACTAAGAGCAGGTCTATCCATACAATTTGTAAATAAATTCCCTTCTTTGGCTAAAAAACTGATAAAGCAGACACATGGTGAAGTTTTTTGAGAGTGGCATAATATTATATCTCATACCTTCATAGAAAAGCTATTCTAGGCCAGTAAAGATTTATGCTACAACTTAGTGTAAAAAGGACACTAATACCTGTTTTGCAAATGAACATTTACTAATTTTACTCTCTAATGCAAAAACCTATGAAAACTATGATGCGCTATATCTTAATAATTCTGTTGTTTTTACCATCTTTCGTAATGGCTCAAGATTTGAATTCGCCAAACGGAAACTTTGAATTGAAATTTAGTTTAGAAGAAGGTAAACCTACTTACCAACTTAATTATAAACAAATAGCTATCATTAAGCCTAGTAGTTTAGGGTTGGGCTTGGTAGAAGAGGAAAATCTTTCAGAAAACTTTGAAATAATTGCTTCAGAGACGGCTACTTTTGACGAAACATGGACTCCAGTATGGGGAGAAACTTCCACTATCCGTAATTACTATAATGAGCTGGTAGTATCACTTAAGCAAATAGAAACCAATCGTCTAATGAATATTAGATTTCGTCTATTTAACGAAGGCTTAGGGTTTCGCTATGAATTTCCGCAACAGGAGCATCTAACTTATTTTACTATTAAAGAAGAAAAAACGCAGTTTGCAATGACTGGAGACCATAAGGCTTGGTGGATAGCTGGTGATTACGATACGCAGGAATATGATTATACTAGCTCGAAACTGTCTGAAATTAGAGGTTTGATGGAGAAAGCGGTAACCCCAAATGTTTCTCAAGCACCATTTTCTGAAACAGGTGTTCAAACCGCCTTAATGATGAAGTCAGAAAAAGGGCTTTATATCAATTTGCATGAGGCTGCTTTAGTAGGTTATTCGGCTATGCATTTAGAGTTAGACGATGAGAATATGGTTTTTACTTCTCATCTAACACCTGATGCAATCGGGAATAAGGCCTATATGCAAGCTCCAACGCAGACACCTTGGAGAACTATAATTGCCTCTGAAAAGGCAGGAGATATTCTTCTTTCTAATATGACATTAAACCTCAATGAGCCAGTGGCTTACGAGGATGTTAGCTGGATCAAGCCTGTAAAATATATTGGAGTATGGTGGGAAATGATTACTGGTAAAAGCTCTTGGGCTTACGCTGATTTGCCGAGTGTTAAATTAGGTGAGACAGATTACACCAAAGTGGAACCTAATGGCAAACATGCTGCTAATAATACCAAAGTGAAAAGGTATATTGATTTTGCTGCTGAGCACGGGTTTGACCAAGTTTTGGTTGAAGGCTGGAATGAAGGCTGGGAAGATTGGTTTGATAAATCAAAAGATTATGTTTTTGATTTCCTGACTCCATATCCTGATTTTGATGTAGAAGCATTAAGGGATTATGCAAAATCGAAAGGGGTAAAATTAATGATGCACCATGAGACTTCTGGATCTATTCGAAATTATGAACGTCATATGGATAAAGCATACCAATTTATGGTAGACCATAATTACAATTCAGTCAAAAGCGGCTATGTAGGCGATATAATTCCTAGAGGAGAACATCATTATGGACAGTGGGCAGTTAACCATTATTTATACGCTGTAAAAAAGGCAGCTGAATATGGTGTGATGGTCAATGCACACGAAGCCGTTCGTCCGACAGGCTTGCGTAGAACTTATCCTAACTTATTAGCTAACGAATCTGCTAGAGGAACCGAGTATGAAGCATTTGGTGGAAATAATGTAGATCACACCACAATTTTACCATTTACTCGTCAAATTGGTGGGCCGATGGACTATACGCCAGGTATTTTCGAAACTGATGTCAGTCAGTATAATCCTAATAATGGCTCGCGGGTAAGAACTACAATTGCGAGACAGTTGGCTTTATATGTCACCATGTATAGCCCACTGCAGATGGCAGCAGATTTGCCGGAAACTTATAACAAATATTTGGATGCTTTTCAATTCATCAAGGATGTACCTGTTGATTGGTCTGAAACACTGGTTTTAGAAGCAGAACCTGGAGATTTTATAACCTACGCACGTAAAGATAAAAACAGCAACAATTGGTTTGTGGGCAGGACCAACGATGAAGAAGAACGTACTTCCGCTATATATTTCGATTTCTTGGAAAAAGGGAAAGAGTATTTGGCCATTGTTTATAAGGACGGAAAAGGTGCTCACTGGGAGACAAATCCTAAGGCTTATGAAATCAATAAGTATAGGGTAAATAGTAAGTCGAAAATATCAATAGATTGTGTGCCCGGTGGCGGTTATGCTATTAGTCTTATGGAGGCCGAAAAAGGTGAGCTTAAGGGGTTAAAAAAGCTATAGATTTTGTTCAAGTGCTTTGGATAGAATACTTTGGTAAACGTGTGTTGGCCCTTTTATGCTTGTTTACACAGATAAACTGAATAACGAAGAATTATTCTTCGATGAATTCATAGGCTCCAATATCAGGTGATTGTTCTCTACTTTTTTCTCTTATGTCCTTAGAAATCTCAGTTTGTATTCCGGCATCAATTGCTGGAGAATCTTGCGTTAAGTTAAAATCATCATTTCCAGTGGCTTCAAATAGCGGATCTTGATTTCTGATAGAGTTATTTTCACTTAGAATTTCAATGCTGCTCTTAAATAAATTGTGTGAAAATGACAAGCTAAGATTGCCCTGGGTCTGCTCAAAAAATTGGATTTCATCAGTAATTCTGCCATAAATAATAGTGTTTAATAATTGAACATCCATCGGAGCCAGAACTTCGTTTTCATTATTATCCACAGCTAAATCAGAAAAGAAAGCGGCTGGATTTTCGCGAGTAGTATTAAAATAGTTTGCAATTGTGCAGTGCGAATATCGGGCACTTCCCCCTCCAGTATGAGATACAGTGCCAGAAGCAGTATTGTAAAAAACAGAATTTACTGCTGAAAAATCACTATTCAGAGAAATCACTGAAGAAATAGCCATGTTCCCGACAAAACAGTTTTCTAATGACAAGTCTGCTTCATTATCCGGATTAAATATGTTGAGGTTTAGTCCGAAAAGAGCATTCTTGATTGTCACATGTTTTAGGTAATTGTCTTTGCTATTTTCTAAAAACACGATGCCACCCCATTGGCCGGGTGAACTGGCAAAAGGCTCATCTAGCCGGTCATTTGTGAATATTATGGGGTTTTCAAGATTTCCCTCTGCCTGTAAGCTGCCATTAATAATTAAAAAAGTTTCCGTGGCGCTGTATATTCTAGTCCCTGGTTCAATGCTTAAAACGCAAGAAGAATCTACTTGAATGCTGCCTGATAAGACATAAGGTTTATCCGAATTCCAGCGTGTGTTGCACGCTAGGATTGAATCCGAAACATAATTAGCATTTTGACCCCAGGCTTCAAACACAACGGATTGAGAGTTACTTTGATTGATAACTTCCAAGTAATCTCTAACGACAAATGGATTATTTTTATCCCCTTGATCGATGTTGGCGGACACTAACAAAAGCAAACTATCTTCTGCTAGAAGTAATTGATCCGAGAAAGTCGCTTGAGTTCTGCCGTTTAAGGTTAACTGGAAAGCTTGGCTTTGATTTCTCAATCCAATTGATGAAATATTTACCGCATTGCCGCTAGGGTTTTTAATTTTTAAACGCTTTGTAATACTCAGCCTTTCAGAGAACAAAGTGTCGAATTGAAGTGTATCAGTGGAAAAAACAAGGTTTGTTGGTTCAGAAATTGGCTCCGGTTCATAAGAGCACGAAGCAAAGCTGAAGAATAATAAACCCAAAAAAGTTGCAATGAATAACCTAATCAGCTGTTTCATCCAATTTGCTGGCATTTTCGGCAATTTGTAAATTTTCGATAAGGTCTTCAATTTCACCATTCATGATATTCGGTAAATTATGAACTGTATAGTTTATTCTATGATCAGTTACTCTTCCTTGCGGGTAGTTATAAGTCCTGATTTTATCAGATCTGTCTCCACTACGAACTATGCTTCTCCTTTGGGCACCCACCTCCTCATTTTGTTTCGCTAATTCTATTTCATATAAACGAGAACGTAATACTCTTAGTGCTTTATCAAAGTTTTTAAGCTGAGATTTCTGATCTTGACAGGTCACCACCAAACCAGTAGGTTCGTGGGTCAAACGCACAGCAGAGTAGGTTGTATTCACTGACTGACCACCAGGTCCAGATGAACAATAGGTGTCTTTTCTAACATCATTCATATCAATTTCTACTTCCACATCATCAATTTCAGGTAAAACTGCAACGGTTGCCGCTGACGTATGAACCCTTCCTTGCGTTTCAGTAGCTGGAACTCTCTGGACCCTGTGTACACCAGACTCATATTTAAGAGTTCCGTAAGCATTTTTGCCGGTCACGGTGCTGATGATTTCTTTATAACCACCAGCAGTTCCAAAAGTCAAATCCAAGACCGTTAAGTTTAAGCCATTTTTATCGCAGTATCGCTGATACATTTTAAAGAGATCGCCCGCAAAGATTGCCGCTTCATCCCCTCCAGTTCCGGCGCGAATTTCTAAGACAGCATTTTTAGAATCATTGGGATCTTTTGGAATGAGCATTTTTTTCAATTCGTCTTCTAATCGCTCTTTTTCTGGTTTTAATTCTTCCCATTCTATCTTGGCCATTTCCCTAAATTCGGGCTCTTTTTCATTTTCCAAGATGTTTTTGGCTTGTTGAATATCGTCCAGCGTTTTAGTGAAAGCATCATATACTTCCACCACTTTTTCTAAATCAGCATATTCTTTACTGAGCTCAGTAAACTTTTTCATGTCCGCCATAGCATCAGGTTGAACCATTAATTGGCCCACTTCCTGAAAGCGCTCTTTCATACGTTCTAATCTGTCTAACATCTAGGAATCTGTTTGTAGATGCAAAACTACTAAATATTAATGAATAGATTAAAGCGCAAAATTGATGATATTTAATGTTTGATAGTAGATGTGTTGTTAATTCAAAGATTTTTCAATGGGGTTCAGCGATTAATACTTCTTTTTTCAGTGAAAAATGACTACTTTTTCACTTTATAATAAAATAGCAGGGAGTTAACTTACTTTTGTAACTATAACTTTCATTAAATACTAAGACATAAGGAAATTTATTTACAGATGCGTCACTTGAAAATTGTTGCCCTTTTTTTTGTTTTTATTTTCATTGCAAAAGACAGCGTGGCACAGGAAAAAAATTACAGATTTCACAAAGTGTTTTTCTATAGTTTTACGAAATATATTGAATGGCCTGAAGAAAGGAAAACGGGTGATTTTGTTATAGCAGTAGTAGGTGGTTCTGAGATTATCCCGTTGTTGGAAGAGATGGCTGAAATTAAGAAAGTTGGGGATAGGAATATCAAGGTAGTTCAATTGGATAATGTTAAAAAAGGAGATTTTTATCATATTTTATTTGTGCCTTCGGACCAAAATCAAAAATTTGGCGGATTGAAAAATGCCGTAAGTAATCAACCTTGCTTGCTAGTAACTGAATCTGCCGGGATGGCAAGAAATGGGTCAATGATCAATTTTAAAGATGTTGGTGGTAAATTACGATTTGAAGTAAACACCAAAACATTGGAAAGCTCAGGCTTGAAGATGTCTCAGGAGCTCACTCGTTTTGGAGAAGAAATAAATTAATATAGTACATTATAGAAGATGCAGATTTATTGGATTAAATTTATAATTCAATAAATTTCATTAAGTTTAAAAAAGAAAAATTTTTTAAAGGCCAAAAGATGAAAAACTTTCGATTTACGATTGGTAATAAAATACTAGGCGGGTTTATCACCCTTATTTTGATTTTCATAGTGTATGCGGGCATCACTATTTTTACTGTTTCTCAAAACAGTAATTTAACTGAAACCAACTCCAATGTAATAAAGCCTTCTTTAACAGGGATAAAAGATTTTAATCTTTTGATCATTCGTTCTAAAATGTTGGTGACGAATTGGGTATATCTCCAAAGCAATGAAACGGACAAAGAAAGTCTGAAAGCTATCCACGAGGAGGAGTATCCTGCGATGAAAGAAGAAATTTCGGCCTTGAAGGAAAACTGGGACGATGAAGAGCAGAAATTAGAGATGGATACGGTTTTTACTGAATTCGAAAATCTGATGGAAGTGCAAAAAGAAATAATGGGTAGTCTAGTGACATTTGAAGATTATGAGGATCCTATTGTAAAGTTCATGGCTTCGGAATCTATCGAAAGAGAAGTAATTCCAAGAACAGATACGGTTATTGCTCATTTGAATAATATTTTAGTTGAAAAGCAGCAGGAATCTGAGCAATACGAGGCGGAAGTATTGGAATCTTCCAACAGCTTAAGAAATACATCTATTATTTTAGGTGTAGTATTTGTTGTTTTAGGATTGATTGGTGCATTTTGGTTAGCTTCTTCTATAACTAAGCCTGTAAATTATATTAAGGATATTATAGTGAAACTAGGTAAAGGGATTTTACCGGAAAATAACGATAGGAAATTTGGTAATGATGAGATTGGTGAAATGGCTGTGGCCGTTGGTCAGTTGGTGGATGGACTAAAAGATACATCTTACTTTGCCGAAAATATTGGTAACGGAAAATATGACTCTGATTATCAGCCATTAAGTGAAGAAGATGTTTTGGGAAATGCTTTGATCAATATGAGGGGCAACTTACAGAAGGTCGCTGAGGAAGATAAAAAGAGAAATTGGTCGACTGAAGGTCTAGCTATGTTCGGAGATATTCTGAGAAAAAATAATGATAATATTTCATTACTATCGGATGACATTATTTCCAATTTGGTAAAATATACGAAGTCTAATCAAGGTGGTATTTTTGTTATTAACAGGGAAGATGATGACGATCCATTTCTAGAATTGACGGCTTGTTATGCTTGGGATAAGAAGAAGTACTTAGAGCAAAAAATATATGAGGGAGAAGGATTGACTGGTCAAGCATGGTTGGAAAGTGAAACGATCTATATGACAGAAGTCCCACAAGACTATGTAATGATTACTTCCGGCTTAGGTGAAGCAAATCCAAATAGTATTTTGATAGTTCCCTTGAAAGTCAATGAGGAAATTTATGGCATAATTGAGCTAGCTTCATTTAATGATTTCGCTGAGCATGAAAGGGAATTTGTAGAAAAGATTGCTGAAAATATTGCCTCTACTATTTCATCTGTGAAAATTAATGAAAGGACTTCGAAATTGTTGGAAGAGTCTCGAGAAATGACTGAGCAGATGAGATCACAAGAGGAGGAGATGCGCCAAAATATGGAAGAGCTTCAGGCTACTCAAGAGGAAATGGAGCGCTCGCAGCGTGAACGCGAAGACAAGGAGAAAATCATCAACTATACTAATATGATGGTAGAATTAGATGGTTCTTTTTACATCAACAGCATCAATAATATTACTTCTGATAAATTAGGCTACTCCTCATCGGATTTAAATGGGTCAGAATTGTCCAAAATTGTGGAGTCGAAAGATACGCTGAAATCTATGAAGACCTCCTTAGAAGCAGGTAGAACTTGGTCAGGAGTCATTAAGCTAAAAAACAAATCAGAAGAAACTGTAAATGTACAATTTTCTTCTGGACCATTGAGTGGTCAAGATTCTGGCGGAAGCAAATATCTTCTGATAGGAGCAGTAGTATCAAATGAAGAGATGATTTAAAATATGATGTGAGCTAAAGTAGCAGTTCAAAAAAACTTTGCGTGATTTTAAGCCGCTCTAATTTATAATAAAGGATACACGATATTATGTCACATTCCACAAAATTATCGATTGCTATTGTCATGATGGTAGTTTGGGCATGTGGGTTTTCGACCGAAAAGAGAAGACCTAAGCAAATAGAAGATACGCAGCAGCAGCGTGCAGTTAAAAAAGTTTCAGAGGCTGATATTATCAACAAAACTACTAAACTTGGAGACTCTATTACTCAAATAGCGGCTTCGGTTTTTATGGGTAAGACCTCAGAGAAGTTTTCAGAAGACGGCTATAAGGGTGCAGCCGAATATTGTAGTATGAATGCTTACCCGCTTACTGATAGTTTAGCTAAAGAGTACAAAGTATTTCTAAAAAGGGTAAGTAGCAAATACAGAAACCCTAATAACGCGCCCTCTGATCTAGAGCGGCAGGTCCTCGATGCTTATGAATATTCAGTTGAACAAGATGATGAAATCGGTTCAAATGTTCAATTCATTCGTCCAGGGGATACAATTCTTTACAATAAACCAATTCGAATACCTTCCGAGCTTTGCCTCAATTGCCATGGAAGTCCAAGCCAAATTTCTGACGAAATAAAGACTATTTTGAAGGAGGAATATCCGCAAGACTTGGCCACAGGATATAAAGTAGGTGACTTAAGAGGGATGTGGAGCCTTAAGTTTTTGAAAAAGGAGATTGTCCAAGGATTATAGTTTCCTTTAATTTCTATTTGGAATTTTTATCTTATTGAGATGCTCTAAACTTAAGGGCTTTTCTACATAGTCGATCACCATATTGTATTTTTCCGCTTTAATTCTATCCGCTTTATTGATAGATGAAGTAAGGATTATAACAAAGACATTCTTGTCCATGCCATTTTTTATAATTTCATCCATAACTTCCCAGCCATCCAAAATTGGCATGTTAATATCTAATAAAATACAGTAAGATTGAGCGATATTGAAATAGGTATTCAAATAATCTACAACATCTCTACCATTATAAAAGCTTTTTGGCGAAGGATGGAAGTTGTTTTCTTTTACATGGACTTCATGCAAGAAAACAGTCATATCATCATCATCTACGATTAGTACCTCTAAATTTTCTTTAGGTAATGACATAAACGGTATTTATGTTAAACGTAATATTTCTAAAAGTTAAATTCCCGAAGCAAAGTATCTTGATATCACATCTGAGAAGAACCTACCTCCACCAGCACCATGTATATCTTCAACTGGAACATCACTTCCGAATTCGTAAGTTTCAAATAGAACCTCTTCACTTCCGTTTGCTGTTAAGTTTTCAAAAGCATCGACTGAATTGAAGTAGGGCACTAAGCCATCTTCTCTACTATGATAAAGTTTGATTGGAGCTTCCGCTCTCCAGTCGTGCACATTATTATCTGCTAAAGCAGCACTAAATTCGCTATTAGGATCATTTACTTCTGCAATAAATTGATCTGTAAAAATTTCTTGAGGATTAGTGTTAGAGATGGCATAGTATCCATTTTCACTTACTTCAGTGGCGTAAGGTTCCTTTAAATAATAACCTAAGCCTTTTTGTGAATATACTCTGTCATAAGTATGCATCACCCAGAGGTATAAACTGATTGAGAAGCCTAATTCACCTTCAAAATTAAAGATATAATCTCCCACAGCTGTTTTGTGGTATGCACCAGCTCCCATTGCGCTACGTACTATGTTGAATTCTTCGGTGTGGTTTTCCTGGATGTATTTATGTAATGCCATTGTCGAATTTCCTCCTTGAGAGTAACCTAGTAAATGCAACTCTTCTACCTCAGTTTCACCTTCTGTTCTCATATTAACTCCCAAAGACTCTGCATATTCTCTAGCCGCTACTAACATATCGTAGCTGGTAGTAGCTGTTGTTTGGGCATGTTCATATGGGTGAAACATATCGCCAGTACTTCCATATCCAATATAGTCAGGAGCAGAAATCATATATCCATTTGACGCAAAAAGCGCAGCAGATAAATGGATTTCAGCATTATTTTCAGGTAGATAAGACGGTGCTCTGTTTTCTTGGTCTATTGCAGGGTTTGGATCTTTTGCCAAAGTGCTGTGTTGAAAACTAGTTAATTTAGCAGATCCTCTAACTAGTGGAATTAATACTAACCCAGAGGCTTCTACTTCTGTACCATCAAAGTTTTCAGTCATATAGGTGATTTTGTGAGCGGTAATGTCAAAATTTACAAAACCAGAAACTAAATTGTTCCCTCCAAAGCGTGCTGCAATATCATCAGTAGAAATAGAATCCAAAAATTGATAGCTTACCACATGTTGAAAATCAAATTCGTTTTCTAATTCATCTTCCGAATTATTACAAGCAAAAAAGAAAACTGGTAGCAAAAGGAAGAAAAATAATCGAAGAATCTTATTAGATTGCATATGTAGATATTGTTGTTTATTTGAGATGCATGATTTATATCAGCAAAAATTGTGAAGCAATATATTAAAATAAAACTAACTAAACCTTATGCTCCTTCAAGAAATACCCAAAAAAGATGATATACTTTCTGCGGAAAAAAGGATACATAATTATGTGCACAGAACTCCCGTATTTACATCCAACCAACTGAATGAGATTTTAGGCGTGCATGTATATTTTAAATGTGAGAATTTGCAAAAAGTAGGAGCTTTTAAGATGCGGGGAGCATCAAACGCAATTCTTTCTTTGACTAAAGCACAATTGAAAAAGGGGGTTGCTACGCACTCTTCTGGTAATCATGCCCAAGCGGTAGCTTTAACAGCAAAGTTGGCAAAGATTCCTGCATATATAGTGATGCCTCATAATGCTCCTGAAGTAAAAGTGGAAGCCGTAAGAAGGTACGGTGCAGAGGTTATTTATTGCGAATCAAATTTAAACGCAAGAGAAGAAATGCTTAATGAAGTGGTGGAGAAAACTGGCGCAAGCTTTATCCATCCTTATGATAATTATGATGTCATAGCTGGGCAAGCGACCTGCGCCAAGGAAATGCTGGAAGATACCGACCATTTGAAAGCTCTTTTTGCCCCAATTGGCGGAGGAGGCTTAATGGCTGGAACACTACTGTCGTCTCAGTATTTTGGGAATAAAACGCCAGTTATTGGTGCTGAACCTGCAGGGGCAGATGATGCATATCGGTCTTGGAAGGCAGGAAAGATAATTCCTATGGAACACCCGGACACTATTGCAGATGGGTTAAGGACCTCTGTGGGCGAGAGGAATTTTCCAATCATCCAGCAATATGTAAAAGATATTATTACCGTAAGTGATGAAGAAATCATTGAGGCTATGCGGTTAATCTTCAACTACCTAAAATTGGTGGTAGAGCCTTCAGGAGCGGTTCCTTTTGCCTCTATGATTAAGATTAAAGATCAATTTAAGGGCAAGAAAGTGGGTGTAATTTTATGTGGGGGAAATATTGACTTAAAGAAACTACCATTCTGATTTTTTTATTTTTGTAAAACCGTTTCTAGTTTCATGATATATGAAGATTATCCACCGTTATTATATTTTACCTAAGAGAGATCAAAAGAGGAAATTCTGGTCTTTTATCTTGAATCTATTTATTATCACTGTAATTATTGTATTTATGGCCTGGAGTACTAAACTATGGCTTCTTTTAGTTCTAGTACATCCTGTGTTATCTATTTTTGCTTCATTTATTGATGTACCTACTGCAAGGAATACCGGAAATATTGTGTATTACTCACCCCTATTACTAGCTTCAGCAGTCAAAGACCATAAAATTCAATTGCATGGAGGCACTTTATTCGATTATTATTATACTCTAAGCCTACATAAAAGTGAAAAACGAAATAAGAAGGCGATACTTTACAGTTATATGGAGGGGTTAATTAATTTGCTTGATCACTTTGATCAGAAGCACGATGATATTATGATAGAGGCAAATGCCTATTTTATAAATCCTCATACGGCTGAAAAATTAGGATTCAAGAAGGTCAGGACCAAAACCCTGCAGAAAGTTATTATGATTTTTAATTACTTACCCATCACCATTAGTTACTCAATTGCCTTAGGAGAACTCAACTTTCCTAATATTTTATCACTGAAAAGTTATGAAAGCACCATAGGCGAATTAAGAATGAATCGTCCCTATTTAGAGAATATATTTGAGCGTATTAATCAGAAAAAATGAAGTCAGAAATTATAGATCGGTGCAAAGAAGATTTGAAGTTGAAAAAGCTTACTATCTCTCAGGAGATTGAGGCCGTAAGGGAATCTATGGGCTCTGATACCAAAAGCTCAGCAGGCGATAAGTACGAAACAGGAAGGGAGATGATGAATCAAGAGAGAGATAAGCTACAGTCGCAATTGAGCGTTATCGACCGTCAGCTGGAGAGTTTAAACCAAATCAAAACAACTAAGCAATTTGTAAACATTGACTTTGGAGCTTTTGTAAAAACCTCTGTTGCGCAATATTTTATTTCTATCTCCTATGGAAAGATTTCTGTCCAAAACATAGATGTTTTTTTGGTTTCACCAGTCACACCACTTGCGCAGCTCATGATGAATAAACAAGAAGGAGATAAAATAAATTGGAACGGGAAAGAGATTTTAATCGAAGAGGTGAATTGAGTAATAAACAAATCAATGGAATTTTGGTTTTATAATTTGTTATGCTTAAAACCAACTTCTTACATGTTTTTATCACTATTTTGGTTATTTCAGTTTACCCATGGTTGGAAACGCTAGCATTTGATATCCAATTAAAAATAACCTTGGCTTTGATATTCCTTTTAGGAATTCCTCACGGGGCAATTGATCATATATTGTTAAAGAAGAAGCAGCAAAGCTCAAAGGCTCAAATTCGTTTCTATGTATTTTATCTAGGTTTGATAGCACTGTATGTAGTAGCTTGGATTTTATTTCCCTACTTCAGTCTAGTAATATTCTTTTTGATTTCTTTTTATCATTTTGGCCAATCGCAATTTAGCGATGTCAATATTGATGAACGAAGCTTAAGTAAGAAGTTGCTTTACCTACTTTGGGGCGGATCTATTATAAGTGGTTTGTTTTACCATCATTACAATAAGCTAATTGAATTCTTTCTAGAAACGCCTCACTTTGATCAGACTGCTACAGTCATAACGCCTACAAGTCTGTACAATTTCTTTATAGTAAGTTCGGTTGGTACAATTTTCTTAATGGCATTTATATTGTTAAGAATGTCTAAATCTAAAAAAAGATTTTTAAGTGAAGTTGGGGTATTTTTTCTGCTTCATTTAGCATTTTTCACCATTCCGCCTCTTCTAGCCTTTGCCTTATATTTCGCAGTATGGCACTCCTTAAAAGTTCTATATGAGGAATATCAGTATTTAGGTATGAAAAGGAAAAAGTTTAATTTAAACCACTTTATAAGACAGCTTTTACCTTTTACATCAATTAGTGTAGTTGGAGTTTTGTTGTTATTATTGGCCTTTTCATATTATGATTTTGCCATATCTCCTTTCTTCCTTACCATCATTTTTTTATCCGTACTTACGCTTCCTCATAGTGTGGTGATGGATAGTTGGTATCAAAAATTGCAGAAAAAATAAAAGTGCTTTGTGGTTACTAGCAAAGTAAATCACAGAAAATAGGGTTTGTCATTACAGGTTCCAGCCTGAGAAACTTCTTTATTTTTTTCATTATTAACAATCTTCTTCACTTACCTTTACATCTTCATGTAAACGCCAACTAATATGACTATAGCTGATAAAGCAGAATTTTATAGCCAAAAGATAAATCAATTTGATTCTGAAGTTGAAAAGTTTAGAAAGCTTACCAATCAGTTCGGTACTTTCCGAGTGCTCTATTTTCTGGCAACCATTGTTTTGTCTGTATATTTTATTAACGAAAGAGATGGATTAGCTACAACAATTGTACTTGTTCCATTTCCTTTACTATTTGGTTGGTTGGTCAATAGACATAAATCTAAAAAGAGATTGTTAGAATTGGGTAGAAATAGAATCCTGATTCTAAAGGAAGAAATAGATAGATTGAACTTAAAGCTGGATAAGCTGCCCGGAGGGGAACGCTTTACTGATGGATCACATGAATACGTAGCCGATATGGATATTTTTGGTAGACATTCGGTTTTCTCTTTGGTGAATAGAAGTGCCTTAAACTTCGGTCAGGAGAGCTTGGCCAATTGGTTTAAATCTCCCGCCAAGAAAGAAGATATTAGAGCAAGGCAAGAAGCGGTTGAGGAAATCAAAAGTGATTTCGACTGGCGATTAGAATGGTGGGCGGAAAGCAGACTGAAAGAGGGAAAAGATGAAGACCTGAGCTTGAAAGGCTTGTTTGATTATTTTTCTAATGCGGAGAAGGAAAGAATCAAACCTATCTTGAAAGTAGTGCCTTACATCGCCATTGTTCAGTTAATCGTGTGGATTGCCTTATCGATCTCAGGTTTTTTACCATGGTCATTTGTTGGTTTAGGGTTCTTTATCAATATTTTGTTGCTACTACCTATTCAGAAGACTATCATGCGACTCCAGGCAGAAACTGAACAAATTGCAATTCATTTAGAGCAGCATAAAAACCTTTTCAAGATGGCGGAAGAAAAGCAAGTAGAAACAGCTCTTCTGAAAGGGTTGCAAAGTAATTTTCAAAACCCAAAAGCTTCTCAAAAAATAAATCGACTCTCAAAAATTCTGAACTGGATGCATTCTCGTGCCGGAATGATGTATTGGGTTATTAATCCCTTTTTGTTTATTGACTACTGGGTTTTAAATAATGTGGTACAGTGGAAAAATCAATATGGAAAGTCCATAGAAAATTGGTTCTTGGCCATTGGTGATTGGGAAGCAATTATGAGTATGGCGGATTTTGCTTTTGCCCATGAAGACTACAAAGTTGCTACAATTTTGGATTCAAAATGTGATTTAAAAGCTAAGAATTTAGGGCATCCATTACTTCAGCACAAGGAGAGAGTAAGCAATGATTTCGAAATGCTTGGTCAAGGATCTGTTACGCTTATCACTGGCGCTAACATGAGTGGCAAAAGTACTTTTGAGCGATCATTAGGAGTGAATATGGTGTTGGCACAAATGGGGGCAGTATGCTGTGTAGAAAGTCTGGAATTAAGCCCTTTGCAATTATTTACCAGCATGCGAACGCAAGATAATTTGGAAGAAAACACTTCTTCTTTTTATGCGGAATTGAAGAGATTAAAGCAATTAGTGGACATGACCAAAGTGCCACAGGAAAGGCCAATCTTCTATTTGCTTGATGAGATCTTAAAAGGCACCAATTCAGAAGATCGAAATATTGGGGCGGAGAGCCTGATCCGACAATTAATGAAAACCAATAGTATGGGATTGATTTCAACCCACGATTTATCATTGGCGAAGCTAGAAGACGAATTACAAAATTTCCAAAATTACAGTTTCAATAGTGACGTTAGCGGTGAAGAGATTCTATTCGATTATAAGCTCCATAATGGTCCTTGTCACACTTTTAACGCAGTGCCATTGATGCGGAAGATGGGGATTGAGATAATCAAGGGTGCTTAAGCTTGTTATAAGAGTTGCTATAAGTGAGAATTCATATACCGTAAATTCGCCTGAAGGACGCATTAATTTAGGCATTCTAGTTGTTAAGGATGACGAGCTGATATAGGTCCAAGTGGACACTTGAACCAGTGCTAAATTGAGATTGACTGCAATGGCGCAAGCATCCGCTTGAGCCAAATGAGATTAAAAATAATAAGCTGGAAATTTATTACAGCAGACCATTATTTTTGAACCACTCTTCAAATAGCTACCCAGCCTTCAAACATTCTTTCCTATCTTTAATTTCTTAGCAAAAAGAATCACTATGAGAAAGACATTATTAGTATTTATCACAGTTTTGCTTCAAACTACTGTTTGGGCGCAAATAAAAGATGCTCCTGAAAGAACAGAAGGAGAAGGGCCATGGTCCCAACTGATTATCAGAGGAGTTACTTTAATCAATGGAAATGGAGCACCTCCACTTGGACCGGTAGATATAGTTGTTGAACAAAACAAAATCGTTAAAATAGAAACGGTCGGTTATCCAGGTGTTGAAATTAAAGATGAAGACCGTCCTAAAATGAAAGAAGGAGGTAAAGAGTTAGATGCTTCAGGGATGTATTTGATGCCAGGTTTTATTGACATGCATGGCCATATCGGTGGAGAATCACAAGGGACTCCTGCCGAATATGTATTTAAATTATGGATGACACACGGGATCACCACCATTCGAGATCCTTCTGCTGGAAACGGATTAGATTGGGTCTTAGAACATAAAAGAAAAAGTGCTGCTAATGAAATTACAGCACCAAGAATTTTAGCTTATACTGCCTTCGGTCAGGGAAGTGATGACCCTATAAGCACGCCAGCAATGGCAAGGGAATGGGTGCAGCAAAACGCAAAAAATGGCGCTGATGGAATTAAGTTCTTTGGAGCTGCACCTGAAATTATGCAGGCAGCCTTAGAAGAGAATAAGAAGTTAGGTTTACGCTCCGCTATGCATCATGCTCAACTTGATGTGGCAAGATGGAATGTCCTTAACTCAGCAAGAGCAGGTTTAACTTAAATGGAGCACTGGTATGGTTTACCGGAAGCTATGTTTACGGACAAAACCGTTCAACATTACAGACTGGATTATAATTATAATAATGAGCAGCATCGCTTTTCAGAAGCGGGTAAATTATGGGAACAAGCCGCTGAGCCTTATTCAAATAAATGGAATGCGGTGATGAATGAGTTGATCGATCTAGATTTTACTATTGATCCTACTTTTAATATCTACGAAGCGAGTCGTGATTTAATGCGTACATCCAGAGCCGAATGGCATGATGATTATACTTTGCCCTCACTTTGGGAGTTTTATCAACCTAGTAAGGTCTCTCATGGTTCTTACTGGCATTATTGGGGTACTGAAGAAGAAACGGCTTGGAGAAAGAATTATGAACTTTGGATGACTTTCATAAATGAATATAAAAACAGAGGAGGCAGAGTTACCACAGGTTCTGATTCAGGCTTCATTTTCCAGCTTTACGGCTTTGCTTACATAAGGGAGATGGAATTATTGCGAGAAGCAGGTTTCCATCCTCTAGAAATTATGATGTCGTCTACCTTAAATGGAGCGGAGGCTTTAGGTCTAGAAGACAAAATCGGAACCGTAGAGGTAGGAAAACTAGCAGATTTTGTAATTGTGGAGGAAAATCCTTTAGAAAATCTAAAAGTACTTTATGGAACTGGAGCTATTAAATTAACAGAAGAAAATGAGGTAATAAGAGTAGGTGGTGTAAAATACACCATCAAAGATGGTATTATTTATGACGCTCAAAAATTATTGGAAGATGTTAAAGATATGGTAGCAAAAGAAAAAGAAAAAACGGGCTACGAAATCAAACAGCCTGGAATGAAGTAAGAAATGTCTAGTCCTGAAATAGTCATACACAAAAAAAGCTAATAAATGAGCATAAAAAAAGACCAGCTAGTAGCACTAACCGGTCTTTTTTAATTTCTTTTTGAATTTTATCAAGGGAAAATTCCCATATCTGTGTAACTAATAGCGATTCTATCAATCGCTAAGATAAATGCAGCAGTTCTTAGACTCTTGATTTTCTTTTCTTTTCTTTTTTGGTTCATATCGTGATAAGCGGTCACCATAGTTTCTTCCAGGCCAGAAATTACCAAATCTCTTTCACTTGCTCCTCTTATGATAGAATCTCTTTGTTCCTGATTGAAGGCATCACCTGTGGCATTTTCAATACTATCTACCAAGAACTTATATTTTTCCATATCATAGCGCTTCTCCAATTTACCAAAAGAAACCCTGGAGAGGTTTTTCAACCACTCAAAATAAGAAACAGTAACACCACCTGCATTCAAATACATATCAGGAATAACCATGATGTCTCTGTCCAGAAGAATTTTTTCAGCTTCTTTAGTTATTGGTCCATTGGCAGCCTCTCCAATGAGTTTAGCTTGAATTTTTGGAGCATTATCACCAGTAATTTGATTTTCTAATGCAGCTGGTACCAATATATCACAAGGATACTCTAAAATTTCAATGGAATTTTTGATAAACTTACCCTTGCTGTAACCTTCTAGTGTTTTATTATCAACTTGGTGATTTTTAAGGGCCTCTATGTCTATTCCATTTTCATCCCAAATTCCACCATTCCATTCTGCAATCCCGATGACCTTTGCGCCTGCTTCTGTTAAATATTTGGCTGAATAAAAGCCAACGTTACCTAAACCTTGGATAATTATTTTCTTTCCTTTAAGACCAGTGGTTAGTCCGAGCGTTTTCATATCTTCCTCAACACTAACTGCTTCTCTGATTCCAATATAAACCCCCATACCGGTGGCTTCAGTTCTTCCTTCAATACCATGCTGAGATAAAGGCTTGCCCGTTACGCATGCTTTTGCGTTAATGGCTTCAGGATTGAAAGCTTCATAAGTATCTACAATCCACGCCATCTCTCTTGCGCCAGTTCCATAGTCAGGAGCTGGAACATCAATAGCTGGACCAATAAATTTCTTCTTAATGAGTTCAGAAGTATATCTTCTGGTTATTTTTTCTAATTGACGAGTATTATATTTTAGTGGATCAATGTTCACACCACCTTTTGCACCACCGAAGGGAATATTAACCATCGCACATTTGTAAGTCATCAAAGCAGATAAACCCATCACTTCTTGCTCATTCACCATTTCACTAAATCGGATACCGCCTTTGGTTGGTAGTTTATGATGTGAATGTTGAACTCTGTAGCCTTTCACTACTTGATAGGATCCATCATCCATTCTGATTGGAAAATGGAATTTGTAAATACTATTACATTGCTTGATTTGGTCTAAAAGTCCAGGATGAAGTTCCATGTGTTGAGCTGCGTCATCAACGAAACTGCAAACGTCTTCAAAAAGGCTATATTCTTGATTTTGTGACATGTTGTATGTTTTTAAAAAGTTATTGCAAAACTAGGTTTACTCTAAAGCTAAATACTCTTTCTTTAAGCTTGGACAGATTTTATATCTTTCTTCTTTTGTATCATCGTAAACGGCTTCCAAAAGTTCATAAACTTTATCAAGTCCTATCTTATCACACCATTCAAACGGACCGAAGGGGTAATTGGTACCTAATTTCATCCCTAAATCTATATCTTCTTTTTCGGCAGTCCCTTCCTGAATGGTGTAGTACGCTTCATTGATGATCATGCAGATAATTCTAGGTGTCACCATTCCTACTCTATCTTCAACTAATTCAAATTCAGTAGCCAATTTCCCACACAGTAGATTCAATTTTTCTTTCTCTTTTTCATTTTGCACAGTGCATTCTAAAACACCTCTATTGATGAAAGTTAGAAGTCCGTTAAATCCGAAAACCGTATTTTGCGTAGGATTTTGGAAGATTCGCAAATTGCCGAAGGAGCTCAAGGCCATATTAGTAAAAATAGTCAAATCGGGCCTCTGTTCGTAAAATTCAAGTGCTTCAGGTTCTTCTGCAATGAAAAAATCAAATACCACATCTGCTTCAAAGAACGCCTCCTTTGTAATCTCTGTTAAATCATTAAAAGAAATGATTTGATGGTTTTCACCAAATTTTGCTGTGATTTCCTCTTGGTTTTTGGGGTCTCCGACAACAAGTATATTCATAATTTGTTAGTTTTGAACCAAAGTTAATGAACTAATCATAAAAAGCGAGATGAGTAAACAAATCATTCAAACAAAAGAAGCACCAGCACCAATCGGTCCTTATAATCAGGCTATCTTAGCAGGTAATACCTTATATGTTTCCGGACAAATAGCTTTGGATGCGCAATCAGGGGAATTAATTAATGAAAATATCACAGAAGAAACCCATCAGGTGATGAAAAATCTAGAAGCAATACTTTCTGCTGCTGGTTTGGGCTTTTCTGACGTTGTGAAGTGTAGCATATTCGTAAAAGATATGGGTAATTTTTCTACGATAAATGAAGCTTACGGACTGTATTTTAAAGATAATCCTCCTGCCAGAGAAACTGTAGAGGTAGCCCGTTTGCCTAAGGATGTTAATGTAGAAATTAGCTGCATAGCTATAAAATAATGCAGTTATGGCCAGCTAAATCGGAAATGTTTCTGAGTCCGCATAAGCAAGATGAAATTATTAGACGGATGAAGCTGGCCGTAAAACCCGTTAAGTTTCAATCTTTCAAAAATCGCTCACTAGGTGATTTTGAAGAAGAAGCTTTTCTATTTAATGGCCATGTTGGTAAAGGCGGTTTTGCAATCTCTCAAATCGTCAGCAGACCCAATAATTTCCTTCCTTTGATCAAAGGGAATATAGAAGGTGGGGAAAGCGGCAGTCTTGTACACCTGGAATTTGGCTTATTTCCAAGTATTAAATATTTCTTAATATTCTGGATAGTCCTAATGCTGTTATTTTCCTTTATTTCAATTGCGCAAAATGACGATTTATTAACTATCGTCTTTCCGCTCATTATTCTATTTGCCAGTTATGCTTTAATTATATCCCGATTTTACGATGCCTATCAGAAAAGCCGAAAAGAATTGATGCGGTTGATTGGGTGATTTCTAATTGTGATTTCATCTCCCATCTTAAAATAGCTTACTCCAAAATCGATTTTATCAAATATAGTATGGAAAATCAGCACTCCTGAAAAGGCCTTGCACTATAAGTTGCAAGTGGGAGAACGAGTAGGAGTTTTCAGAATAAAATTGTTAGTAAGAGAGCTTACAGACACAGAGCTTAGGAGAACTATGCTAATTTAAAAAGACAGAAAATCAATCGGGCCAAGTTTTTGACGAAGAATGACGGCATTTAAGGAATTATTAAAAGATTTACTTCAAAAATAGTTTATAAACCAAAATCTATAAAACTAAAAAATAGCACAAAGAAACTGATTTGTGCTATCTATATAGTAGTGTTTTTTCAAAATTTAGGGCTCGCATAGGTTTAGCCCTAATAACTCTATTTTAATCGATCTATTTCAGCGCTGATTTTAGAAAAGATCTCTTCGATAGAACCGACTCCATGGACTTTGACATACTTGTTTTCACCGTCATAATAATTGGCAACAGGTAGTGTCTCGTCTTTATAGACTTTTATTCTGTTTTCTATTTTAGCTTCATTCTGGTCGTCAGCTCTTCCAGAGGTTTTTCCTCTCTCTTTAATTCGACTCTTTAGCTCTTCCTCAGGAACATCCAAAGCAATCATTCCAGCAATTTTTTCGCCTTTTTCTTCCAATAGGGTATCTAAAGCTTTTGCTTGCGGAACTGTTCTTGGGAAGCCATCAAAGATATATCCACTGCTGCTGCTCTGGGTATCTTTGATTTTTTCATCTACCATTCCAATCACCACTTCATCAGGTACCAGATTACCCTCATCCATATACTTTTGGGCTAATTTTCCTAAATCAGTTCCTTCACCCAAATGCTTTCGAAACAAATCGCCAGTGGCAATGTGGGTTAATTTATATTTATCAATTATTTTTTCGCTTTGAGTGCCTTTTCCCGCTCCAGGAGGGCCAAACAATATAATATTTAACATGATTGTATTTTAAATAAAGCCTAATAGGCTATTACATGAGTAAACTTTACAACTATTTTAAAATAAGCATCTAAAGATACTTTTTTGTGAAATTAATCAAGACATTCTACAAGATAGAAAATCAAATATAAAAGATTTATGTTTAAAATTGTTAAATTTATCTTAATTGATAGATTTCGTCCAGTTCTCTGCCCATCCCCTGATAATCTAATCCATATCCCACAACGAACTTATTAGGGATTTCGAAACCAATAAAATGCGGTTTATCAGCTTTTTCCTGAGCATCAGGTTTATGGAGAAGAGTTGCGACTTTAATCGACTTTGTCCCTAAATCTCTAAAAGCTTCTAAAAGATGCTCCAAGGTAGTACCAGTATCAACTATGTCTTCCAAAATTAAGATGTCTCGTCCAAAAACGTTTTCTTTTAAGCCTAAAATCTCCCTTACTTTTCCAGTCGTTTTTAAGGCCTCGTAAGAAGCAACACGTATAAATGTTACCTCAACTGGAGTATCAATTCTCCTGATCAAATCCGCGGTGAAAATGAAGGAACCATTTAAGACGCTGACTAAAAGTGGTTTCTCATTTCTATACGTCTCACTAATTTCAATACCCATTTCAGCTATTCTATTACTAATTTCTTGGGCTGTTATGTACGGAATAAATTCCTTATCTATGATCTTAACCATTACTATAATTCACTCATTAAAAATTGGTACAAAGCTATCATTGCTTCTATATCTTTTTTGTGTACTTTTTCATCAGGAGAATGAACATGATCTTCCGGTGCCCCAATAAAACACCAATCAATTGGATAAGGTGATTCTTGCAATTCCCGTCCGTCACTGCCTCCGCTCGCTTCCACTTCTAGCTGATATGGAATACCGGAATTCTCGGCCATATTGATAATCATTTGAACGAAAGATTGTCTTGGTACATTGCGATCTCTCATTGAAATAGCCACACCTTTACCATGCTCAACGCCTTCCGTTACCCAAGTAATATCCGATACTAAAGCTTGATGAATGTTATATTTTTCCACCATGAACTTCGCCAAGAAAGGTACTGAACCCCCACCATGTTCCTCGTAAGTCGAGAATACAATCATTCCGTTTTCTAAGGTTTCTGCTAATTTCAAACAATTGAATACACCTAATCTGTTGTCTAAATAACAAGATTGCACGTAATCATCTGTTTCTCGAAAATCACATTCAAAAGTTAAACTGGAACCTCTATCAATGCCGCGACCAAATTTATATAAGGTCTGATTTTGTTCATTTAATTCCAGCTCGCAGGCTATTGGGCCGAGGGAGTCTTCCCCTTTTAATCGGTAGCCAGTCTTGGCCTCTGGGCCTCCTATAGGGACAAGCTGATTTTCATAACGTACTGTAAAGCCCACTGAATCAGTATGGGCAAAAACTGCGGTTGTAGGCTTCCCAAAAACGAGCACCAAACAATCTTGGAATTCTTCACCATGATAAAGCTTTGGCTTTACTTTCCAGGTGGACTCCTGACTCTTGATATATTGAAGTAAGAAATTCTTCATCATATATTCTTCTCCTGATGGAGAGTGAATATTGCATAATTGCTGAAGTAGTTTATAATTTATCATTAGCACAAAGTTAAAATCTTTTAAGAGCAGAACTGAGAATCTCACGGGGATATTTCCATTTTTTAATTTTTTTCTTAAAAAATAAAATTATATTTAGGTTTTGACACCGTAAAATGTCACTCTACTTCCAATAATGTATATTTTAGACAAAGAAAATAGCATTGCGAACCATTTTCTAGCTGAATTGAGAGAAATCGATATTCAAAAAGATCGCTATAGATTTAGAAGAAATCTTGAGAGAATAGCGGAATTACTAGCCTATGAGATTTCAAAAACTTTGTATTTCCAAAATAAAGAAATCCAAACCCCATTGGAGAAAACTTCTGTGGCTTTAATGCACGACTTCCCTGTAATTGTAAGTGTTTTAAGAGCCGGATTACCCTTTCATCAAGGGTTTCTTAATATTTTTGATCACTCAGATTCAGGCTTTATTGGAGCATTTCGACAACATGGTGAAGGAGATGAGTTTGAAATTGCGATGGGCTATGAAGCGCTTCCCCCAATATCTGGTAGGACAGTGATACTTGCTGATCCGATGCTAGCTACAGGAAAATCTTTAATCAAAGCAGTTAATCATATAAGCAAAATCGGTAAGCCTGAAAAATTCATCATTGCTTCAGCTATTGGAACCCCGGAGGGCATTCAAAACATTGAAGAGCAATTAGAACTAGACTTGGATATTTATTTAGGTTCTTTAGATCGTGAATTAAATGAGAAGGCCTACATTTTACCCGGACTTGGAGACGCTGGAGACTTAAGTTACGGACAAAAACACACACATTAAAACTATAGATGCCTCTATCTAACACTATATTACTTTTAGTCGGTTTGGCCGTCCTTATTTTGGGTGGTGAATTATTAGTGAGAGGTGCATCTAGAATTGCCTTACGACTTAAAATGTCTCCTTTAGTGGTAGGGGTAACAATTGTTGCGTTTGGAACTTCTGCCCCTGAGCTATTAATTAGTATTCAGGCTGCTTTGGCAGGTAGCCCTGATATTACTATGGGCAATGTCATAGGCTCCAATATATGTAATCTAGCATTAGTTTTAGGAGTAACTGCTTTGATAGCCCCGATTCCAGTCAATTCCGATTCCATTAAAATTGACTGGCCCATGACTATGGGTTGTACTATATTACTGTACTTTCTAATTCAGGAAGGTTATGTGAATGATTATGAGGGAATAGGTTTTATCGCCCTTTTGCTTCTTTATATGTTTTTTATCATTCGCAGATCAAGAAAAAACCATATAAGCCCTGTTGATTTAGGAATTGAGGTTGAAGAACCTTCTACAGCTTCAGAGAAGAACATGCTCAAAGATATTTCACTTATCGCAATTGGGGGTGCAGGATTATATTTCGGGTCTGATTGGTTTGTCAATAGTGCAAAAGACCTCGCTATTTATATGGGAATCAGTGAGCGGATCGTAGGAATTACTGTTGTAGCTTTGGGCACAAGTTTACCTGAATTAGTTACTTCTGTTGTGGCTGCTTTCAAAAAGGAAACGGATATGGCCTTAGGCAATTTAATGGGATCCAATATTTTTAACATCTTATCAATATTAGGAATAACAAGTCTAATAGCTGACATAGAAGTCAGTGATGTTATTATTAATTCTGATATGATCTGGATGATGGGGATCACCCTGCTAATATTACCATTTATGGCTCTTAATAGGATCGTTGATCGCTATGAAGGATTGATATTAGTAGGTATTTATATTTTCTACACCATTAATGTCATTTCATAATTACAAAAAAGCTACTCCCCATTATCTTCGTCTTCTAACATCTCTATATCTTGAATCAATACTTTTTTAGAAATACTTTGTCCAGTCAATGTCATAGCTAAACCTCCCATAGCCGTCTCTTTGTATTTCGTTTCCATGCTTTGTCCAACTTCTCCCAATGCATCTACGCACTCATCAACTGGAATCACTCCACTTACATTCGATAGAGCAATTTGCGCGGAAGAGTTAGCTATAGCAGCTGCACTTGCATTTCTCACGACACATGGTACCTCTACCAGCCCTGCCACAGGATCGCAAACCAAACCTAGCATGCACTGAATCGTGATGGCGACCGCATTGAACACTTGGTCGATATCTCCTCCAAGACAATATACTATTGCACCTGAAGCCATGGCAGCAGCACTACCAGTTTCAGCTTGACAACCACCAACAGCACCGGCTAAAGATGCTTTTTGTTCAATAATCAAAGCAATTCCGGCACCAACCAGAAGTCCTTCTAATATTTTTCTATCCTCTAACCCATGGATTTCTTGCAAGGTGAACATCGTGCCAGGTAAAATACCACTTGCCCCAGCAGTAGGAGCAGCAACTACTCTTCCCATGCAAGAATTAACCTCTTTTGCCGCCAGTGCCCTTGCGATCAATTTCTGAAAATTAGGATCTAATACTGTTAAAGGATTTTGGTATACTTTCTTTGCCCCATTGTTAATCATTCCGGATCTAGATTGCATATCTTCTTCTAATCCAGTTTTAACAGCATCTCGCATTACGTCATAAGCTTTTTGCAAATTCTCCCAGACAAAATCCGCATCCTTACCCTTCTGATCTTTTTCATACTCCAAAACTGGCTCAAAAAGCTTCACCCCTTTTTCCTCACAGTATTCTTTCCATTCTTTGAATTCACTAAAAAGTATTGACATAATAGTATAAATTTAGCCTAATGATTTAATCGGTAAAGAAACATAAAAGTTTAGCATTATTATAATTCATAAGCATAATATGAATGTATATTTGCAGCATGGAATTAAAAAACGATCTGCTGCTGAGAGCAGCAAAAGGCGAAAAGGTAGAAAGAACTCCTGTATGGCTGATGAGACAGGCAGGCAGAATTTTACCAGAATATAGAAAAGTGAGAGCGAGTGTGAGTGGATTTATTGAACTGGCTCAGACTCCGGAATTGGCAGCTGAGGTAACCATTCAGCCAGTCGATATTCTAGACGTTGATGCAGCTATTATTTTTTCCGATATTCTAGTAATCCCAGAAGCGATGGGATTGCCGTATGAAATGATAGAAAAAAAGGGGCCACGTTTTCCAGAAACTATTAAATCGAAAGCGGATGTTGATAAAATGAGGGTCGCGGATGTTGAAGAAAGCCTCTCTTATGTGACTAAAGCGATAGAAATTACAAAAAAGGAATTGAACGGCAGAGTTCCACTGATTGGTTTTGCAGGTGCTCCATGGACCATATTTGCTTATATGGTAGAAGGATCTGGAAGCAAAACGTTCTCGAAAGCGAAAGCAATGCTTTATACCGATCCTGAATTGTCTCATCAACTCTTAAGCAAAATAACGGACAGTACAATTGCTTATTTGAAAGCACAGATATCGGCTGGTGCAGATTTAGTGCAGGTTTTTGATAGTTGGGCTGGAATCCTATCTCATGACCAATATAAAGAATTTGCAATCCCTTATTTAAAGAAGATTGCGGATGCTATTCAAGAGGTTCCCAAAACAATTTTTGCAAAAGATGCACATGCTGCGTTCGCAGATTTAAGTAAGCTCGATTATCAAACGATAGGACTAGACTGGACAATGAACCCAAGAGAAGTTAGGAAGATCGTAGGGTCAAATAAAACCCTCCAAGGAAACCTTGATCCTTGTGTGCTCTATGCTGATAAAAACACTATTAGAGTACATACAAGAAATATGTTGCAACATTTCGGTACTGAACGACACATAGCCAATTTAGGGCATGGTGTTTATCCAGACATTAATCCAGATCATGTCAAATATTTTATAGAAGCTGTAAAAGAATATAGCCAGAAGTAAAAACTTTCTATTTGGTAAGAAGGCAAAAATCTATTTTGCCTTCTTAATTCTTACCTAATGAAGAGCAGCCATACCAGAATGAGGAGTGGCAATAAGAAGGGTATTGAAAATCGAATAATGTAGCCGAAAAAAGACGGCATTTTAATTCCCACTTGTTCTGCGATCGATTTCACCATAAAGTTTGGACCATTTCCAATATAGGTCATTGCGCCAAAGAAAACAGCAGCAATCGAAATTGCTGTTAAGTCAGCTACGGAATCATAAAAAACCCCTCCGTTTGCGAATTGGGTTACTTCAGCAAGCACCGAAATACTGCCTCCCTGAGAGGCCATTGCTGCAGCTAAGAAATTCAAATATGTAGGAGCATTGTCCAAAAATCCAGAAAGTAGACCAGTACCCCAATAAAGCGTATTATGAGTAATTAATGCTGCTCCTGTTTCAGATTTTGCAAAATCCCCAACCAAATCCAAAGCGGGCATCATAGTTCCAAAAATACCTATAAAAATGAAAGCTACTTCCCGAATAGGTTCAAAACTGAATTCATTAAGCTCATGCACTTTATCTTTAGCAAACTTATACGATAAATACGTTACACTTAACATAATCAATTCTCTGATGTAAGAAAATTCCTGTCCATCATATGTAATACCTGGAACCCATGAGAACACATTTGGATCTATAAAAACTGAAATTATAATAATCGCTAACCAAAGGAAATTTCGTTTTCCTGTGATGCTAATTTTATTATCAAAAACCTCCTTTTCATCTTCTTCAGCTCCTGATTTATTTCGTCTATCAATAAAATAAAACGCTACTGCTAGAAGGGTAAGTGCAAAAATCCAGGCTGGCCAATTGTGCTGCAGTGTCCAGAAAAATGGTACTCCTTTCAGAAACCCTAAGAAAAGTGGCGGGTCACCAATTGGAGTCAATGATCCTCCTATATTACTGACCATGAAAATGAAAAATATTATATGATATGCCTTTATCCTGTTTTTATTCAACCGAATAAACGGCCTAATTAACAGCATAGAAGCTCCTGTGGTACCAATTAAGTTCGCCACAACAGCTCCGATTAAAAGCATCACAACATTGACTAGTGGTGTTGACTTTTTATTTACCGTAATAACAATTCCGCCAGAGGCAATATACAAAGATGCTAATAATGATATAAACTGTATGTATTCAAAAGCCGCATGCACAGGGCTATGCATATTGTGAATTACAAACAAATAATAACTCACAACCAATACGGCTAAAATAACGGCAATTTTAGGATAGTTTTTATGCCAAAAATGCTCATAGAATAGCGGACCAGTTGCTATCATTAACAATAGCAATACAAAAGGGATAACTGTCCATGCAGGAGCAGAATGATGCCCTTCTTCTTCATTTTCTACTTCATTAGAATGCTCGTCTTGATTACTTTCATCTACAATTTCAGTATCTACCGCTACTTCCTCAGAAAATACCTTGGGAGTATAGATTACAGAAAATAAAAAGGTCAAAATTATTGCTGAAATAGAAAATATCGATGTTCTCATGCAAATGATTTTTCAAGAATCCCCAATTTAGGAAGTTTCCTTCTAATATACTTATGGGGAATTGATTAATTAAATGTTAAATTAATTGACTTAATGCGATTTCAAAAGAAGTCTTTGAAATACTAACCTTAGAGTTACTAGCCTCAAAAGTTTTACGGAGCGCCCTTTCAATTGTTCTGGAAGTGTCTTCAAAAATGGCTTCATCCGTAATTTCTGCATTTGTGGTCATAAGGTAAGCAAAGACCCTAGCCATTCCGCAATTAGCAATAAAGTCAGGAACAACAGCCACTCTGCTGTCTGCATAATCGGCTATCGGGCCAAAAAATATTTCTTTATCAGCAAATGGAACGTTCGCACCTGCCGCTATTACTTCTAACTTTGAATCAATCATTTCTTCCACATGTTGCTTAGTGATCAATCTTGAAGCAGCGGCAGGAATAAAGACTTCTGCTTCCAAAGCCCATATCTTTTCGTTGATTTCGTCAAAAGGAATTAAGTTATCAGCAGTCAGTTCATTCCCTTTCCTGTTCAAGAATAAATGTGTAATCTCTTCCAACGAAAATCCATTTTCGTTGATTAACCCTCCATTTCTATCAATAATTCCTACAATATTAACTCCTGCTTGCGCCAAGAAGAAGGCTGCGGAAGCACCAACGTTTCCCCATCCCTGGATGATGGCCCTTTTCTTATGTAATTTACCACCCCAAATGTGATAGTAATGCTCAACTGATTTTGCTACTCCGAAACCCGTAACCATATCAGCTACTGTGTATTTTCTTCTTACATCTGGGCTGTAAGTAGGAGCTTCAATTACTTTAATAACACCTTGGCGTAATTGGCCAAGTTTCTTGATTTTTTCAGGTTCAGTAGCATTATAGTGTCCATTTACCACCCCCTCTTGCGGATGCCATAAACCATATTCTTCAGTAATTGGAATGACTTCATGGATTTCATCTACATTTAAATCTCCGCCTGTCCCGTAATAATTTTTTAATAAAGGAAATACAGCTTTATACCATCTTTCCAATACACCTTTCTTTCTTGGATCATTCGGATCAAAATTGATTCCCGACTTTGCTCCTCCAATTTCAGGACCTGAAACAGTGAACTTTACTTCCATTGTTTTTGCTAAGGATTCCACCTCGCGTTTGTCCAAGCCAGGCCTCATTCGGGTTCCTCCGCCAGCAGCTCCTCCTCTCAGTGAATTGATGACCACCCAACCTTCGGCTTCCGTTTCAGAATCCTTCCATTCAAATACCACTTCAGGTCGTTTATTCTCAAATTTCTCTAAGAGTTCCTTCATATTTTTTGATTTAGTCGTTTATTAAAAAGTCTTGATGAAAAAAATTCACCGATGTTTCCAAAACGCCAAAACTACAAAAATTAAATTCAAATGTTGCCTAGCTTTTGACCAGATACACTATTAGCATGAGCACCGGTAACTGATGCCCAGGTATTCCATTCATTTCTGACATTTAAAACTCCTAAGAAAGCAAAAATTAGAGCTTCTTTAAAATCTACAATCTTTCGTTCAGCAACTACAATCTCATAATTCTTACTCAGCTTTGATTCTATTTTCTCTACTAAATACGAATTCAGAGCTCCTCCGCCTGTTAACAAAATTTTACCGCCCTTCTTTGCTGAAACTACAGCATTGCAAATTTGAGTGGCGATATGACTTACTGCAGTTTTCAGCATGTCACCAGCACTATATCTGCTTTCATCAATTTTGGAGAGGATTTCAGGTTCAATCATCTCAATGCCGAGGCTCTTTGGGGGGGTCTTATTGAGGTAATGAAAGTTGTTCCACTCTTTCAAAAGCTCTGGAATTTCCTTCCCTGATTTAGCCAATAAACCATGCTCGTCATATTCAAAACCCTTTAGTTTTGCTAAACTGTTTAAGAGAATATTACAAGCACATATATCATAGGCTAATCTTTTATTATTTTGATCTGCATAAGATACATTTGCTATACCGCCCAAATTGATGCAAAAATCATAATTCGGAAATAATAATGCATCGCCAATAGGTACAAGTGGTGCTCCTTGTCCTCCTCTTGCCATGTCTAGGGTCCTGAAATCCGAAATCACAGGACATTCTGCAAACGCATGAATAAAGTTAGGATTACCAATTTGAAGGCTTAGTTGATTTTCAGGCATATGGAAGACAGTATGACCGTGAGAAGCAATGAAATCAACTTTCAATTTATGATCCTTAATAAACTCCTTTCCAACCTCTCCCATCCACTTCCCTAATTCTAAATCTAAAAGATGAAGTTCTAAGCCACTTAGCTCTTTAGATTTGCTTAATTTTGATTTTAGTTCAACGGGATAGGTTCTGGTCATACAATTTAGCACTTCCCAATCCCATTTTTGATCCTGTAAAAGTTCAAACCTGCAAAACGCTATATCCAATCCATCTAAGGAGGTTCCTGACATTAAGCCAATCGCATTGTAAATATGATTTTGCATAAATTTATTTAATTTTGAGAAAAGGAAATATGAACTTAGTCATAGATGTAGGCAATACTAAAACTAAAATCGGATTTTTTAAGGAAGACCGAATAGAAATTACCAAAACTTTTGAATCATTTACTGATCTGAATCGGTACTTGGCTACGAAAGAACTGAGTTCCGTGGTGGTTTCGAGTGTGAATCTTCAATATGAAGATATTTTGAATCGGTTACCGAATCTGGATAATCCATTATTATTGAGTTCTACAACCCCATTGCCTTTTGAAAATCGATATAAATCAGCAACCATTGGTTTAGATAGATTAGCAGCGGTGGCGGGTGCTCAGAGCTTATATTCTAGCGAAAACATGTTGATAATTGACTTGGGTACTTGCATAACTTACGAGTTTCTGGAAGGCGGAAGAACTTATCACGGAGGCGCCATTTCCCCAGGTTTATATATGAGATTTAAGAGTATGCATAATTTTACTGCGCGTTTGCCGTTGGTAGAACCTGAAACAATAGCTAATTATATAGCAGATAATACTCAAGACGCTATGCAAAGCGGTGTTGTTTTCGGAATTCAGGCAGAGATAGAGGCTTATATTCAAGAAGTTAAAAGGAAATATTCACCGCTCACGACATTAATTACCGGTGGAGATGCAAAATTCTTTGAATCTAAAATAAAAGCCCCCATCTTTGCAATCCCTGAATTAGTTTTAATGGGTTTAAATGCAATTTTAAGATATAATGCGTCACTTTAAGACCGGCTTATTTGCCAGTATTCTTTCCATATTATTTATTTCCTCATCCTTCTCGCAAGAGATGTCTTCCCCATATTCAGCTTATGGAATAGGGATTTTATCTGAAAAAGGGTATGTGTCTAACAACGGGATGGGAAATGCAGGAATAGCTTACCAAAGCCCGTGGTTCATCCCAGTTCTAAACCCTGCTTTATTGGGTGGCCAACGGTTTACTTCATTTGAAGCAGGCCTAAGCGTTTCTCAAAATAACATTAGTGATGAAGTAACTCGTTTTACACAAATCAATGGTGGATTAAAATATGCAGCATTAGCATTCCCTATAGTTCCCGGTAAATATGGTATTTCCGTTGCTTTGAGGCCGCTTTCTTCAAAAAAATATGATATTTCGAGAGGAAGTTCAACCCAAATAATGGATCCTCAAGCTGCTACATCCAAATTTGAAGGAGAGGGGACCATTTCGCAATTTAGTTTAGCCAATGGTTGGAACATCACAAAAAACATTGCTGTTGGTGTGGAAGCTAATTACAATTTTGGCAATCTTACTGACCGAACTATTTATGAAGACATCATCAATGAAGGGGATACTATAGAGATACCTTATTTGATTTCAGCCCAGTATACTGACAATTTCTCTGATTTTTCATTTGTGTTTGGAACAAATTTCACTAAAAAACTAGGAGAAAATTTCTTGTCTTTAGGAGTAACTTATGATCTTCAGGCAAACTTAAGCACCACAAGGAATTCATTTTTACAGCTTTTAAGTGCAGCAGAGACCCCATTACGAGCCGAAGCTACTGATAATTCATTTTTAGAGTCTGATAGAGAAGGAACTACTGTGGTTCCTCAAAAAATAAGTGCAGGTTTGAGCTATATGAAACAGAATGCTTGGGCAATATTGGCAGATTTCTCCTACCAAGATTGGTCTGCTTACAATAGCTTTGGAGTATCTGACAATAATTTTGGGGAGCAACTGAAATTAAATGTTGGAGGGGAATTCACACCCAATGCGGCATCAGGGACAAAATATTTTGAAAGAGTGACTTACAGGGCAGGACTTAACATTTCTAATGGTCCGCTTGTTATAAATAGTAACTCGATAAATTCGTTTGGCATAACTTTTGGTACTTCCCTACCTATAAGTAATATATCAAATGTTAATTTAGCGTTTGAAGTAGGTCAAAGAGGAACTTTACTAGATAATTTAGTACAAGAAAATTACTTAAATTTTAATTTGAGTTTTACTTTTAACGATAGATGGTTTTTACGAAGACAGTTTGATTAAATATTAAAAAAGATGAAGAGAATTCTATTAACACTAGCATTATTAATAGGTCTACAAGCAACTATGCTTGGTCAAGATGGATGGAACTGGCCAGAAGACCCAGATATGAAATCAAAGGCGATGGAGAAAAATGCGCTTTATTCAGATATGCTTACAGCTGAAAAATATGAAGCTGCAAAGCCACCATTAGATTGGTTACTGAAAGAAACTCCGGACCTTAATCCTTCCATTTATATTCAGGGTGTAAAAGTCTATGAAAATCTGGCAGAGACCACTACGGGTCAAGCACAAAAAAATATGCAAGACTCCGTTGTCCTTTTGTATGACTTGAGGATGAAGTATTTCAATGATGTTGAGAATGTAACCAACAGGAAGGCAAATGATGCATATAATGTGTGGAAAGAAAGAAAAGACAAGTACAAAGAGCTGTATGAGATAGAAAAGGAAGCTATCGAAATGCTTGGTGCTAAGAGCTTTTCATCCAACACTATTTATTATATGGATGCAGCAAGAAGGTATAAACTAACTGGAGGTCCGCTTACTGATTTGGATATAATTGCTATCTATGATCAAGTCCAAGATATTTTGGATGAAATGCAAGCCAGTGGTGAAAGTGCGCAAAAAATTCAAAAAGCTAGAGATTACATTGAAAAATTATTCAATGCTTCAGTAACGATTGATTGTAATGTTATCGATCAGCAATTTTACCCGAAATTTATAGAAGACGGCAAACAATTAGAAGACGCTGAAAGAATTGTGAAATTTGCTTTAGCGGGAGGTTGCACAAGTTCTGATTCATTCATTGATGCAGCTAAAGTAGTACAAAAAAATACTCCTGAGTTTGGATTATCAAGATTGATAGCCTTAAAGTCTAAATCTAATGGAAATTTGGATGAAGCTAATAAATATTTTCAGGAGGCTTTAAAATATACAGAGGACAATATTAAGAAAGCCGATGTTTACATTGAGTTAACTGACATTGCTTCGAAACAAGGTAATAAAGCGCAGGCGAGAACATATGCCTATAACGCTTTAGATGCAGATCCTTCCAGAAAAGAGGCGTATACTTTGATAGGAGATTTGTATCTTAAAAGTTATCCTGACTGCAAAGGAGGCGAGGATGTTGTAAAGGACAGAGCAGTTTACATTGCGGCTTATGAGATGTACCAAAAAGGAGGCGATGCCAATAGAATGGGTGTGGCTAAAGAGCAATTCCCTTCTAACGAAGATATCTTCAACTATGACTATGAAGTGGGTGATGAGGTAAAAGTTGGCTGTTGGATAGGTGAAACAGTTCAGGTGCGAATAAGAGACTAAATTTTAAATACTGATATCAAAAGCGGTCTAGAATTCAATATCTTGACCGCTTTTTTTATTTTTGTAATATGAAACATTTTCTAAACTTCGTATTTATTCTCTTCATAGTAGCCTGTTCTTCAGGACTAGAGGAAAATAAGACTTTTGAGAAGTATACTGGACCCATTATGGAAGCAGATACGGTTAAAATTCTTTATTCCGATTCTGCGAAGGTTAGAGTAATTGTGAATGCTTCTAAGCAATATGAATTTGAAAATGGCGATAGAGAATTTCCCAATGATATTTTCATTGAATTCTACGAGCCAGATGGAACAATGTCTTCTACATTGGAGGCAAATTCAGCTTATTTCACTAAAGAAACTAATGTTTATAAAGCGGAAGGGAATGTGGAAGTGATTGGATATATTGATCCTAAGAAGCTAAATTCAGAGGAACTGTATTGGGAGCCAACAAAAGAAGAAATATATACTGACACCTTTGTAAGAATACAATCTGAAGATCAAATCTCCACTGGAACGGGGCTTAGAGCAAAACAGGATTTTTCAAGTTACAGAATACTCAAACCAAGTGGTACAATCTATTTGGATGAAAAGGAAACTACTGATAAGAGTGAAAAACCTTCACCAGCCCTGAAAAATCGTGAGAAACCTAAACCATCTCCCGTTAAAAAGAAGTCAATTAAAAAGACCGTAAAAATACCTAATGAGCCCCAAGAACAGTAAAAGAAAGCTAAAAAACACCAAGCCAAACCAACCCAAAACTAATTTCATTATTATTGGATTAGCTTTCGCTTTATTTATTATTGGTATTCACCAATCCATGACGGTAGGCTTTGAATATTCGTATTGGATTTTTATGTTGTCCATAAGTCTGTTACTTTTACATAGATACCTAAGACAGAAAAACAAAACGGAGGATAGTTCAAAATAGAAGATGGATAGCAGTTACTTAATATATATTATCGTTTCTCTACTCTTTTCTGCTTTTTTTTCAGGAACCGAAATTGCGTTTATATCCTCTAATAAGTTGCATATAGAACTGCAAAGTCAGCAAGGTATCATATCAGGTAAGATCCTTTCTAAATTTTTAGAGAGGCCTTCCTCTTTTATTGGGACAATGCTGATTGGAAATACCATTTCATTAGTGGTTTATGGCATCTATATGGCTAAAATGATAGAACCTCTTTTGATCTCCAATCTTCCTCTTTTCTTCCAAAATGACGTGTTTATTTTATTAGCGCAAACATTTATTGCGACCATTTTTGTATTGTTCGTTGCTGAATTCACACCCAAAAGTATATTTTTACTGAACCCAAACGGTTTATTATCCTTTTTTGCTGTACCCCTTTGGCTTATTTACTATATCACTTATCCCATCGTTTTTTTTATAGTGAGCCTCTCAAAAGTTTTTATTAAATACGTATTACGCTTGAACTACGAAGAAGACAAGCCTGTTTTTGGCTTAACTGATTTAGATCATTTCGTCAAAAATACAGTCCAACTTGATCATCAAGAAAGTAAAGTAGAGTTGGATAAAAAGATTTTTAACAATGCTTTGGAGTTCAAAACCATAAAGGTAAGGGAGTGCATGATTCCTCGAACCGAGGTGATTGCCGTAGATATTGAAGACACGATTGAGGAACTTAAGGATGCGTTTAACGACAGTGGGCATTCTAAAGTATTGATATATAAGGATACAATTGATGATGTAATAGGCTATTGTCATTCCCTCGCACTCTTTAAAAAGCCTATAACCATTAAGGAAATTTTAACTCCTATTATAATAGTGCCGGAGACCATGCCTGCAAATGAGTTGATGATACAATTTATTCAAGAACACAAAAGCTTGGCTTTAGTAGTCGATGAATTCGGGGGTACATCAGGAATTGTGAGCTTAGAAGATATTATAGAGGAAATATTTGGAGAAATTCAGGATGAGCATGATGATGAAGATTTGGTGGAAGAAAGAGTAGCTTCTGATACCTTTATATTCAGTGCAAGACTTGAAATTGATTACATTAACGACAAGTATTACTTAAACTTACCTGAGGGAGATTACGACACTTTGGGAGGTTTTATTTTGTCAATTACAGAAAACTTTCCACAACTAAAAGAAGAAGTGAGTAGTCCTCCTTTCCGTTTTGTAATAGAAAGTATGGAAGAAAATAGAATTAATCTAGTCAAACTAATTATCACTAACGAAAATTAAGCTAAAAGTAATAAATGGAATCACTTTGATATTAATCATTTATACTATTATTTTGCGAATCTTTGAAATAAACAAACATGGGAGTATTTAATACATTAAGAGTAAAAATGGGGTCGGTATTGATCGCCCTAATTGGATTATCCATTTTAGCTTTCTTGCTAACTGATTTGCTTGGGCCAGACTCAATGCTTCTAGGTGGCGGAAGATCAAATGATGTTGGTGAAATAGCTGGAGAAACAATCAACCTGCCTGAGTATCAGCGTAAAGTTGAAGAATTTAAAAATAATTTCAGAGCAGGAAATGGTAGAGCTCCTTCCGATCAAGAAATGTCTTCTATCCGTCAACAAGCTTGGGATTTTCTGATCATTGAAAAAGCATTTCAAGATCAGTACGATGAATTGGGCCTTGAAGTAACTAATCAAGAATTAGTCGATATGGTGCAGGGTGATAATATAAGCCCAATTGTACGACAAAATTTTACAAATCCTGAAACGGGGGAATTCAATAAAGAGCAGGTTGTTAATATCATTCGAAATATTGCTCAGGCTCCAGCAGAACAACAAGCACAATGGTATTCATTTGAATCATCTTTGGTGCCTGCAAGAGCAAGGACTAAGTACGATGAGCTATTAGCCAGCTCTACATACATTACTACTGCAGAAGCGCAAAGAGCATATCAAAAAGAGAACGAATCTGCGGAAGTTGAGTATTTATATATTCCATATTACTCAGTAAAAGATTCATTGGTTAATCCTTCTGATTCAGAATTAAGAAGTTACTATAATGAAAACAAGGAGAAATATGACACGGATGCGACAAGAACAATAAGTTATGTAGCATTTGAGTTACTACCTTCAGGAGAAGACTCTACTCTCATTAGAGAAGAAATAGAGGAATTGAAAGCAGAGTTTCAGAAAGTAGATGATGATTCAGCTTTTGCTCGTTTAAACTCAGACAGAAGTAATGCTTACAGAACCTACCCGATTGCCCAGCTGCCTAAAATATTGGCTTCCAACACTAATATATTAAAAGAAGGTGATGTGATTGGTCCGTACATTGAAGAAGGAGCCTATATTCTTTATAAAACCTCAGAAATTTATGATGATACTGTTTCATCAGTGAAAGCAAGTCATATTTTGATTGAAGCGGAAGACGATAGTGACGAAGCTGATGCAAATGCTAAAAAGGAAGCGCAAGAAGTTTTACAGAAGGCAAGAAGTGGGCAGGATTTTGCTGAGCTTGCAAAAGAGTACAGTAATGGACCTTCTGCTACAAGAGGTGGTGATTTAGGTTGGTTCAAAGAAGGTCAGATGGTCGATGAGTTCAATGAAGCCGTTTTTGCCAAATCAGGTACTGGTGTCATAAACAATGTGATAAAAACACAATATGGCTATCATGTAATTAAAGTAACAGAAGAAAAAACAGCGAAAACATATAAAATCGCTACTATCTACAGAGATATAATCCCAACAGAATCAACTAGAGATAATTTATACAGAAAGGCTGATTTATTTGCTGCTTCAAATAATAATTATACAGAGTTTACAGCCGCTGCGAATGAAAGCAGCTATAATGTGAGAAGTTCTGGCAAGATGTCCGCTAATCAAAGAACGATTGGAACACTAGGCTCTGCCAGACCAATAGTTAGATGGGCGTTTACGGATGCTTCAATGGGTAAAGTTTCGGAAGTTTTTGAAACAGATTCACATTTCGTAGTTGCGGTTTTAACTAATGAAACTGAAAAGGGAACTGCTGATTTTGATGAAGTGAAGGCACTGGTTTCTAGAGCATTAAAAGAGGAAATGAAAGGCAAAGTAATCAAAGATAAATTAGCAGATTTATCAGGAAGTTTAAATGAGATTGCAAGTGCCTATGGCAAAGATGCGAACGTATTCTCGACTACTGATGTCAAGATATCTACCAGTTCATTAGCAAATGTTGGACAAGCTCCTGAAGTATTAGGAACTATATTCGGAATAGAATTGAATACTCAATCGCAACCTTTAAAGGCAAATAATGGTATAGTAATCGTGAGTGTTCGTAGTAGAACTCCAGCGCCAGAAGTTGCTGATTACAACTCTTATAAGAATCAATTAGCACAAAGTAGAAGCAACAATGTTTCTTTTGAAATTAAATCGGCAATTGAAGAAAAAGCAGATATAGTTGATGAGCGATATAAGTTCTATTAATTTATTATATACTTAATGTGTTAAGGGGGCTTTTAGCCCCTTTTTTTGTGAAAAGAAAAAAATGACAAGATGAGTACGGAAAAAGACATAGCGTCTTTCAGAGAAAAACTGGAAGCGGTTTCAGAATGGCCTAGCCTTTATATGTTTAAGTTTATTGTTGAAGCAGAAAAGCAAGACCAGATCAAAGTGATCTTCGAAAACCATGAAGTAATTGTTAAACCCTCAAGCAAAGGGAAATACGTAAGCTTGACTATTAAAATGTTAGCCAATTCAGCTGAGCAGATTATTGAAAAGTATTTAGAAACGAATAAGGTCAAAGGAGTAATAGCATTGTAGGCCCTGAAATGTAACAAATCAGATTCAGAGCGGTTAAAAACATAAAAGGAAAATATTATGTGGAAAGAAGAAAACAATACGCTAAAAAGAACATTTGAATTTAAAGATTTTACTGAGGCTTTCGGTTTTATGGCACAAGTAGCTATAATCGCTGAAAAAATGGGCCATCATCCTAACTGGTCAAATGTCTATAATAAAGTCAGTTTTGAATTGACCACTCATGATGAAGGCAACACCATCACAGAAAAAGATAGAAAGCTGGCAGAGGAAATTGGTAAATTAGTATAATAAATCTTTATTTTTGGGGATGGAGCAATCAGTTACTCAACTTTACTTGGTGCCCACCCCCATTGGCAATTTAGAGGACATGACCTATAGATCGGTTAATGTCCTTAATAGTGTAGATATAATTTTAGCAGAGGACACTAGAACCTCTGGAAAGCTATTAAAGCATTATGATATTAAAAAGCCTCTCCAAAGTTTTCATATTCATAATGAACATAAAAAAGTAGAGCACGTAATTGAGGCTTTAAAAGCTGGAAAAGTAATCGCATTGATATCCGATGCTGGAACACCCGGAATATCTGATCCGGGTTTTTTATTGGCTAGAGAAGCCCTTAAACATAACATAAAATTAGAATCACTTCCTGGTGCTACTGCTTTAATACCAGCTCTAATCAAATCTGGCTTTCCCAATGACCGCTTTATATTTGAAGGCTTTTTACCTCACAAGAAAGGCCGAAAAACCAGAATAGAAAATTTGAAGGAAGAAGAGCGAACGATCATCTTTTATGAATCGCCTCATCGATTGTTGAAAACACTGAACCAACTGGCAGAAGTGATGGGCGAAGACCGATTGGCTTCTGTTTCCAGAGAGCTTACTAAGTTGTTTGAGGAAACGATCACTGATACGCTCAAGGAATTAATAGAACATTTCGAAAAAACACCTCCAAAAGGTGAAATAGTATTGATATTAAATGCTAAATCATGATTAAAAAGCTACTATTAGGATTATTATTATTTGTTTTCTTTGAAGCTTCAGCGCAAAAGTCGTTGTCAGAAAAGGCTGAAATGAGTTTGATAACTGTTGCGCCTGGAGATGAACTTTACTCAGGCTTTGGTCATTCCGCATTATGGGTTGAAGACCAAAGTAAAGGACTAAGTGTCGTATTTAATTACGGTACTTTTGATTTTGAAACGCCTGGGTTCTATATGAAGTTTGTGAGAGGAAAGCTCGACTATATGCTTTCAGCAGGTAGACTTTCCTATCTAGTCAATTCGGCCAAAGCGGAAAAAAGGACTGTCATTCAACAGAAATTGCAGTTAACCCTTGAGCAGAAAAACCAAATTTACGATTTCCTAATAAACAATATAAAACCAGAAAATAGATTCTACCAATATGACTTTTTCTTTGATAACTGCTCCACTCGTTTTCGTGATTTATTAGAAGACGTTCTAGGAGAAGGACTAGTATGGGAAAAGAAAGCTGAAGGATATACTTTTAGAGAATTTTTGGATATTTACTTAGAAGATAAACCTTGGCAAGATTTCGGGATTGACCTTGCCTTAGGCCAACCCACAGATGACTTGGCAGATAAAAGAAATGAAATGTTTCTTCCTGACTTATTAATGATGCATTTTGACAAGGCTACCTATAACGGAAAACCCATTGTTGAGGATAAAATTATATTGTATGAAGCAGAAGAAAATGAAGAAACCGCTGGCTTTCAAATTCTCCCTGAGTACATCACTTGGTTTCTTTGTCTTTTTGGTATTTTTTTAAGTGTAAGGCATCATAAATCTAAATTAAGTGATGTTTGGTTCAATCGATTACTATTTTTGATTACAGGACTGGTAGGTTGCCTCATATTCTTTTTATGGTTTCTATCCGATCACGTAGTGACAGTTAATAACTGGAATATAATCTGGGCATTTCCTTTAAATTTAATTCTGGCCTTTCTACTTTTCAAAAAGCCTGCTAAAAAATGGCATACAGTTTTTTATGCCGTTTTCGGTATTATACAATTTATGCTATTAGGTTTCTTTTATACCCTACCCCAAGCCATGCATGCAGCCGTTTTACCCATTGTTTTATATTTCGCATTTAAATCCTTCAATCTTTTATATAGGACTAAAAAAATGAATGTTTAATGGTTTATAACCCGCCCTTTTTATTTGAGGAGACAAAGTGTGCAGAATACATTTTCTAGCACACAGAACATATTTAAGACAAAACTTAAACTGATGAAATTAAATATAATCCACCAAGAAGCCATCAAATTAGTCAAGGAAGTAGGCGAATTTATAAAGGAAGAATCTAAGAGCTTCACTACTGCAAAAGTAGAACATAAAGGCTTTAATGATTTAGTAAGCTATGTAGATAAAGAAGCAGAGAAGCGTCTAGTTGAAGGTCTAGGAGATATTTTACCTGAGTCAGGCTTCATAGCTGAAGAAGGCACTTCAAACAAAAAAGGTGAAGTCTATAACTGGATAATCGATCCTTTGGACGGTACCACTAATTTTGTCCATGGTCTACCGATTTACTCCATAAGTGTAGCGCTACAAGAAGACGATAAGATAGTTTCAGGCATAGTATTGGAGATCAACCGAGACGAATGTTTTGAAGCAGTGAAAGGCTCTCCAGCTCAATTAAATGGTACTCCAATCTCTGTTTCAAAGGGGGTTGATCTAGCACAAAGTTTGATAGCTACTGGTTTTCCCTACAATGATTTTGACAAAATGGACGATTATTTATCTATTTTAAAACATCTAATGCAAAACAGCCATGGATTGAGAAGGTTTGGCAGCGCTGCTGTTGATTTATCTTACGTTGCTTGCGGCAGATATGAAGGCTACTTTGAATATAACCTTAATGCTTGGGATGTAGCTGCAGGAGCGTTTATAGTGCAGCAAGCAGGGGGTAAAGTAAGCCGATTTAACGGGGATAACGATTTTATTTTTGGTAGAGAAATACTATCTTGTTCAGCAGATATTTATGAAGAATTATTAACCATCCTCCAGAACCAATGGAAACACAGTCAATAGAACAGAGTCAAAGAATCAATTTAGGAGCAGGAAACGTTAAATTTTCTGAAAGCACCATCAGGAAATCTAATTATTTCTTAGGTGCCTTGTTTATGATTATGGCACTTCTTTATCTATTCAGAGATAGCATCGGTGTTTTTGAGAAAATAGGAATGAGCGGACTATATTTTTCTACGGGCTTTTTATTCTTATTTAAAGCCCAAATAGAATTATCTCAAACGTCAAAATACGCTCCACATTTTGTAATTTCTGAACATGGGCTTAAAATTAAAACAGGAGTGTTCAAAAAATCGAACTTTATTAACTGGAATAATATCAGGAAGATAGAGTTAGGTTACTATAAAATTGGGATTAAGGACAAAGGAGAGATGCAATATTTTACTTACCAGACCAGAAAAGAAACTTCTATTGAATTAAAAAGATTAATTGAGGCTATTGCAGCTCAAAAAGGGGTAGAAGTTGAAAACCTATTAAAGAAATAGTCGCTAAGTCCTCAGCTTGATCAAATTTTAACCATAAAACACCTATGAAAACAGAGTCAATAGAACAAAGCCAACGATTTACTTTGGGATCAGGAGACATTAGTATGTCCGAAAAAACTGCTAGAAAATTAAACTGCATAGCAGGGGGATTAATGATGATATCTTCATTGTACTATATCATTAGCTTCATATTTGAAGGAGCTGATTCTAATTACAAAATCATTTCGGGCGTTTCATTTTTCTTATCTGCCAGTATATTTTTGTTCAGAGCGCAGATTGAATTATCCACCACCTCAAAATATGCTCCCCATTTTCTTATTTCGAAAAACGGCCTTAAAATAAAAACATCCGTTTTTGGACAATCCGAATTCATCAGCTGGGAAAATGTTAAAAAAATAGAGTTGGGTTACTATTTGATCGGAATCAAAGATAAAATGGGATTACAATATTATCGCTACAATACTCGAAAGGAAATATCGATAAAGATCAAAAGAGCTATTAAAGATGTAGTAGAACAAAAAGGAATTGAAGTAGAGAATCTATTGAAAAGATAAATCTGCCTCCTTTTAAAATACTTATATTCTTGCTAATGCATCAATAACTAAATTCGTATGATAAGGGCTATTATCTTTAATCGAAAACAAATCATGAAAGGAAATGGAACAAATCCAAAGAATTAATTTGGGTCCAACTGATTTGAGCACTGGAGGAACTAGTGCAAAAAGGTTAACTTATGTTGCAAGTGCGCTTTTTATGCTTGGTGCAGTATTTAATCTAATTGATTACTATATAGAAGGAACTGAATTAGCCAGACATCTCTTAATCAGCGCAACACATTTATTAGCAGCAATTTTGTTCTTTTTCAAAAACAGGTTTGAACTGTCCTCAACATCAAAATACGCGCCTCATTTAATGGTTTACGGAGAGGGACTTGGAATCAAAACAACTGTTTTTAGTAAAGCTGAGTTCTTTACGTGGGATGAGATAGTACAAATAGAATTGGGTAGCACAAAGATTGGAGTAAAAATGAAAGAGTCACAACGCTTAATTTACTACAAACACCAAATGCAAAAAAAATCTGCTTTAGAGCAGACAAAAAGAACCATTGAGGCGGTAACTGCTTCAAAAGGAATAGAAGTTAAAAAGATAAGCTGACCCAATTCAAATCAGCTTATCTTTTCAAAGTTTTACCCACCAACACAATTCCAATCTTGCCCATATTGGTTTCCAGTCTTTTCTAGATCGTCCTCATGTTGCTGAACTTCATCAGGCGACCCACAAAAATCTTCTTCAATGCCAGTATTGGCTTCAGTACACACCACGCAAACTTCCACAAGCCCGCATGCTGAAATCATTAAAATCATTAAAAGGGTTGATAGTTTTTTCATATTATTCTTATTTATCCGATTCCTCGGTTTCTTCTACTTCATCAATAGCCAAACGATTATCTCTATTGGCTATTTCCCAAGCAGTGTAAAAAACTAAATCAGTTCTTTTCTTTAAGACATCAAATTCAATCTTTTCCACTGTATCTGTATGCTGATGATAATCAGGATGAGTCCCATTAAAGTAAAATATGATGGGAACACCATTTTTCGCAAAATTCCAATGATCAGAACGATAATAAATTCTATCTGGATGATCTTCTGCATTGTAAGTATAGTCAAGTTCCAGTTTAGTATAATTCTCGTTCATTGCCTCGCTGATTTCGTGCAATTCGGTTGAAATCCTGTTAGAGCCTATTAAATAAACAAATTCTCTGTTGTCCATGTGAGCAGAATCTACTCTCCCGATCATATCTATATTAAGATTAGTGACAGTATTTTCTAAAGGAAATACTGGATTGTCAGCGTAATGAGCGGAACCTAGTAGCCCTTTTTCTTCACCAGTTACTGGCATAAACAGTATGCTTCTTTTTGGACCTTTACCATCTTTTTTTGCTTTTACAAAAGCCTCCGCTATTTCTAGTACTGCCGTAGTGCCTGAAGCGTCATCGTCTGCGCCATTGTATACTTTTCCGTCTTGCACTCCCACATGGTCATAATGAGCTGTTAAAATTACGAGTTCATCTTTTTTGTCTGTACCTTCCAAATAACCCAATACATTCTCTGTTTCCATTATTTCTGTATTGATCTCTGCAAAAAGCTCGGCTGTTGCCTTATCACCTATAGTCAATTCTGAAAGAGGCTTTCCAAATATTTCTTCTGCTAGTTCCTGATACAGTACCACGCTGGCTAATCCGTCTTTTGAAGGTTCTGTTCTAGATAAAGAACCATGTGTAGCATAGTATTGACCGTACCTTAATACCATATTCATTCTACCACTGTCTTCAGCAAAAACAAGCGCTCCCTTTGCGCCCATATCTTCTAGCACTTTTAATGTGGGTGTAAATTGACCTTCTGCTTTAAAGGCTAAAAATTTGCCTTCTGCATCAATCGCCTTCAAATCTTCCTCCTGCGCTTTGTTTACATAAACAATCTCAATGTCGGCTTTTTCAAAAGGAACATTTGCCCAATAGACCATTTGATCAAGATTTTTGACTGTCTTCTCATTCACGACCATTTCTGCATCTCCTCGGTAAGTCTGATATAAATTAAACTTCTGGAAATACGAGCCATCAACAGGAGCTTGGAGTCCCAATGATTCAAAATGATTTTTAATATATTCAGCGGCCATTTTCTGACCCTTTTTTCCAGTTTCTCTTCCTTCTAGAGAATCAGAAGCTAATAATGTTAAATGACGTGTTAAGTCATCATCAGTAATAGTACTTGCATACTTTCTTGCTTGCTTTTCCATTACTTGAGCTGATAGTAAGCTAACAGCTAGAAAACTCATAAACAGAGTTGAGAAAAATGTCTTCATAATTAAAGGTTTAAAGTAAATTTATTTAATTTTTTTACTGTTATGTGAACAAAATTCCTAAATAATATATTGTACTTTTGTGGCACGAAACAGTCCATGAATATTTAAAATATTTATTAAAGATACTTTCTAATATTATGAAATTAAACCCTTTGTACCAAGAAAGATTTGATGTGAGGCATAATGCACCGGATAATCAGCAAATATCAGAGATGCTGAAAACGGTAAAGGCCGATTCTTTAGAGCATTTAATCGATGAGACCATCCCGAAAGCCATTCAATTGAAGAAGGATTTGAACCTCCCAGAGGAACAAACCGAATTTGAATTCTTAGAATCTTTTAGAGATATGGCTGATAAAAATCAGATTTTCAGATCTTACATAGGATTAGGTTATTATAACACGCATACCCCTGGTGTTATTCAAAGAAATATATTAGAAAATCCAGGATGGTATACTGCTTACACCCCCTATCAGGCGGAGATTGCTCAAGGAAGATTAGAAGCTCTAGTTAATTTCCAAACCATGGTAATTGATCTAACCGGAATGGAAATCGCAAACGCTTCATTATTGGATGAGGGTACTGCTGCAGCCGAGGCCATGAGCATGTTTTTTGGGTTAAGAAAGGGTAAAAAGAAGTCAGCGAAGGTTTTCTTTGTAGATGAAAATACATTCCCACAAACAATTGACATCCTTAAAACAAGAGCAAATCCATTAGGCATTGAATTGCGTTTTGCAGATTTGACAATGTTAGACGTCAACGATCCTGAGATATTCGGATTTTACGCTCAGCAAATTAACCTTAAAGGCGAAGTATTAGATCTTAAACCATACATCGAAGCAGCGGCAGAAAATGATGTCTATTCTACTATTGGGGCAGACTTACTATCATTAGCATTATTGACCCCTCCAGGTGAAATGGGAGCTGATTGCGTGGTAGGAACTTCTCAAAGGTTCGGAATCCCATTAGGTTATGGCGGTCCCCATGCAGCTTATTTTGCAACTAGAGATAAATATAAAAGACAAATACCGGGCAGAATTATTGGAGTGTCGGTTGATAAAGAAGGTAATAAAGCTTATCGTATGGCGCTCCAAACTCGAGAGCAGCATATCAAGAAAGAAAAAGCAACTTCAAATATTTGTACAGCGCAGGTTCTACTGGCTATTATGTCTGGCATGTTTGCAGTCTACCACGGTCCTGTAGGATTGAAGAAGATTGCGATACGTACACATTCATTGACTAAGTTATTAGCAAATGGCTTGACAGTCCTAGGCTATGAAGTAACCAATAAAAATTTCTTTGATACCATTACAATTCAATTGGAATCAGAAAAACTTCGCGAGAAGCTTCACTCATTATTATACGAAAGAAAAATCAACTTAAATTTAAGTGGTACGCATACAGTTTCAATTTCTTTGAATGAAACTACACGAATTCATGACATAAAAGAGTTGATTGAGATATTCGCTTTGGTTGTTGATGAAGATGCGAACAAATATAATGTTGACGAAAAAGTTGACGATCTGAATTTAGATTGGCCTAAACAACTTATTCGTGAAAGTAGATTCATGGAGCACCCTGTTTTTAACCAATTCCATGCTGAACATGAGATGTTGCGATACATCAAAAGATTGGAAAATAAAGATTTATCGTTAGTACATTCTATGATTTCTTTAGGTTCATGTACCATGAAATTGAATGCAACGGCAGAAATGATTCCTGTAACTTGGCCTAAATTAGCTCATATTCATCCTTATGCACCAAAAGAACAAGCCTTAGGATATAGAGAGATGTTTATTAAGTTAGAAAATATGCTAACTGAAATTACAGGTTTTGCTGCAACTTCTTTACAGCCAAATTCTGGAGCTCAAGGAGAGTATGCCGGTTTAATGGTGATAAGAGCTTACCATCAAAGCAGAGGAGATGATCATAGAAATGTAACGATCGTTCCATCTTCTGCACATGGTACTAACCCAGCAAGTGCGGTGATGGCTGGAATGAAAGTAGTAATCACTAAGTGTGATGATAAAGGAAATATTGACTTAGATGATTTAAGAGCTAAAGCAGAAGAGTATAAAAATAATTTAGCAGCTCTAATGGTTACATATCCATCTACACATGGTGTTTTTGAAGAAAGTATTCAAGAGATTTGCCAAATTATTCATGATAATGGTGGTCAAGTCTACATGGATGGAGCTAATATGAATGCTCAAGTTGGATTAACATCTCCCGCGAATATTGGAGCTGATGTTTGTCACCTCAATCTTCATAAGACATTCTGTATCCCACACGGTGGCGGTGGCCCTGGAATGGGACCAATTTGCGTAGCAGAGCATTTAGAAGACTTCTTACCTGGTAACCCTTTAGTACCAACGGGTGGAAATCAAGCTATTTCTGCAATTTCAGCCGCACCATGGGGAAGCGCAAGCATTTTAGCTATTAGTTACGCATATATTTGCATGATGGGTGCCAAAGGATTAAAAGCGGCTACTCAAATTGCTATATTGAATGCAAATTATATTAAAGAAACTTTAGCTGGTCATTATCCAGTGCTTTACACTAACCAGAAAGGCAGAGCTGCTCACGAGATGATCATTGACTGTAGAGGCTTTAAAGATTTTGGAATTGAAGCGGAAGATATTTCTAAACGATTGATGGACTATGGTTATCACTCTCCAACTTTATCATTTCCTGTTCCTGGAACTATGATGATAGAGCCTACGGAAAGTGAAAGCAAAATGGAATTAGATAAATTTTGCACAGCTATGATCTCCATTAGAAAGGAAATTCAAGAAGTTGCCGATGGAAAAGCCGATGCAGAACAAAATGTGCTGAAGAATGCTCCTCATACTATGTCAGTAGCTTTAGCTGAAAAATGGGAGCTACCTTATTCTAGAGAAAAAGCAGTGTTCCCATTAGAATCGATCCGCCACAACAAATTCTGGCCTAGCGTTAGCAGAATTGATAGTGCTTATGGTGATAGAAACTTAATGTGCAGCTGTATTCCGGTATCAGAATATGAAGATAAACCAGAAGAAGCCTTAGCTTAATTCGGTATAATATTTAGAATAGAAAGCCTTTCAAATATGCATTTTGAGAGGCTTTTTTATTTCATCGTTTGAGACGAATGACTAGCTTTACAATAGCAGTGCAGTAATAGCTACTCTACAATAATGGATTTGGTCTTATTGTATTGAGAACTACCTGCCTCAATTATGAAGAATTTTGGGTTGTAATAACTTAGGTCGTATTCCTTAGTGAATAATCCTGATTTTGAGACTGTTTCTTGTTTAATCAAATTACCAATTAAATCATAGATCTTAATTTTGATGGCTTTTTCGTTTTCTGTATAGAAGCTAATTGTAAACTTACCGGTCTCTGTTTTTTTCAATTTAAAATCGAACTCAGGATTCACTAATAATTTTTTGGGGTACTTAACTCGTCCATCATCATCAACACCTTCTATCTTAACGCTATCTTGAGAGTTTTCCTGCGCATAGGAATATGATAGCGTAAAGCAAAAAAAGGAAAGAACAAGTAAAACTCTAATCATATTTACAGGCGGTATTTATTCTTCATGAAATTTTTCTAGTACAAAATCTTTGCCATTAAAAGATGCAAAAGTATTATAATTTACCCATTCCCCTAAATTTATATAACGTGAATTTTCATTTACCTCCAAATCAAGCGGTAAGTGCCTGTGCCCAAAAACATAGAAATCGTGATGAGTATGTTTCTCAATTTCCTTTGAATAGGTCCATAGCCATTCTCCTTCTCCTAAAAACTCTTCGGTCTCTTTAGTGCTGCTGCTTATCCTGCTACTTGCAGACCATTGATTAGCTATCCGAATCCCTAAATCTGGGTGAATCTGCCTGAATAACCATTGGCAAACGCTATTTGCAAAAACCTTTTTTAGGAATTTATATTGACGATCTCCAGGGCCTAAACCATCTCCGTGACCAATCAATAATTTCTGCTCATTAGCTAATAAAGTAATAGGCTTTCTGAAAACATCTATCCCTAATTCTTCTGTAAAATAACCAAACATCCACATATCGTGATTACCTGTGAATAAATAAATGGGTAGTCCAGAATCCGCTAATTCTGCTAATTTACCTTGAAAACGTATAAAGCCCTTGGGTATAGCTTTTTTATACTCATGCCAGAAATCAAATATATCCCCCACTAAAAATAAAGCAGCAGCATCATCTTTAATATGATCCATCCAACGGACTATTCTTAGCTCCCTATTATGACTTTCTTTGAGGTTAGGGGCACCCAAATGAAAGTCTGAAGCGAAGTATATTTTTTTTCCTGTCGGTATATCCAGATTGAGGGTTTTCATAATTCAATACAAAGCTAAAAAAAGCAAGTTAAAACTTGTGTATAATTACCAATTTCAGATTTGAAAACTTATACTTCATCAACATTCGAAAAGTGATAGGCATAAAAAAAGGCTGAATAATTAAATTCAGCCTTATAATATGATTAATTAAGTGAGATTACTTACCCAAGAATGAACTTAGCATCCAGTGATGTTTCTCCATATCTTGAATAAATGTATTTAGCATATCCTCAGTTCCTACATCTCCTATATCTATAGCGGCATTCATAGCATCTGTTAAAAAGGATAGCAAGATTTGATAATCGTTTAAAATTTCTTCGACCATCTCTTCAGCAGGCAAATCAGTTGGTGACTCTTTGATGTTAGAGTGTTCCATATAATCACTCAAGTTACTAAGTGGTGTATGCCCAAAAACTCGAATTCTTTCTGCTATTTCATCGATACTTTCTTTTGCAATATCATATCTTTCTTCAAATTGCTCATGCAGATCAAAAAAGTCTGCTCCTTTCACATTCCAGTGAAAATTTCTCAATTTTTGATAGTGCATATGGTAATTTGCCAACAAAGCGTTCATTACCTCCACTAATCTCTCTGTTTCTGATTTATCGAAACCTAATTTTCTATATCTTTTTTCAACTGTAGTACTCATATCATTAATTTATTTAAATGTTAAAAAAATTAAAATATCAGTCGTACTATTAGTTCTTATAGTTCACTGATTCTTTTAATTGATCGATCGTTTCTTTCCCTTTGGTAGAAACGCTGTCGATTTCTTTATTCAATGTTGATTTTAATTCGTCAATCTTTTTCAATGAATCTTTATACGATTTATCAACATTTTTTTTCAATTTCTTTCTAGTTTTATCTCCCTTTTCAGGTGCATAAAGCAAACCTGCAACTGCTCCTGTTAATAGGCCTAAACTAAATCCGGTTAATACTTTTACTCCATTATTCATAGCGTTAATATTTTTTGGTTACAATTATTTCTACTAATACTAACCACTTTAATAAAAGAATGTTACAATTATTGACAAATTTGTTTAAAAAATGTTAATATTGTTGACAAATGACAAAAATATCTGACAACATAAAGTATTTAAGGACTAAAAAAGGGATGAGTCAAACCGCTATGGCCGAGGCAGTTGGTCTTAAAAGAGGTAATATTGCATCCTATGAAAAAGAATTAGCGCAACCTAACATAGAAAATCTTGTCAAAATTGCAGAATATTTCGGTGTGGATATCCACCAGATAGTGAATGAAGATTTACAGTATTCTTCTAAAAAAACCTCACATGAAAGGAATCCTTTTAAGATATTTGAAGAAAGCTTCCCCATCCAAGGTTTGAAAGACCGTGTGAACGCCTTGAAAGGTAATCATAACGCAGTGGAAAAAATTAAAAGATTAAAGGACCAAAATAAGGACATCCAAAAAATGGTTGATGGATTTAGAGCATTTCATAAGATGAGAATGAATTCCTCTGACGGGTCTGAGGAACTTAACAATAAGCTTTCTGCAGACTACATAAACTTATTGGATATTTTGCAAACTGTACTGAAGAGTAATACAGAATTAATCAAAATTATAGATAAAAATCATGACTAAATTAGTAAAAATAATATTCTTGCTTATTACCGTTTTTTATGCAAATCCACTATTCGCTCAAAAATATGGAAAGGACGTAGAATCTATTGAGTCCATTATGGCGGCCTTAACTGATGTAATTTCTGGATCGGCAGATCAGGAACGGGATTGGGAAAGATTTGAATATTTATTTTCGGAAGATGCTAAGCTTATTCCAACTCAAGTCTCTGATAAGGGGGAAGTAATCTATAACTACTGGAGCCCTCAAGAATACATTGCTATGTACAAGGAGAATAGAGGCGGAACAGCTTTTTACGAACAGGAATTGTTTAGGATAACTGAATCATTTGGGAATATCGCTCACTGCTTCAGTACATACGCAGTCAGCACTGAAGAAAATGGTGAAATCGAAAGAAGAGGTATCAATAGTATCCAACTTTTAAGAGGAAGCAATAGATGGTACATCATGAACGTCTTTTGGAGCAATGAAACAGAGGAGGAAAAACTCCCTCCCCAGTATTTAAAAAAATAATTAGATTTCCATTATTTGTTAAATACCTGCTCTTGGACAAAAGTCAGAATGGTATCACTCATATTTGCAATAGATTCAGGTCCTGCCCCATATCTAGATACATTTTTACTGATTCCTTTTCGATTATAGGTGAATTTTTGAGTCGGTAAATCCATCATATTCGTCTTATATTCGTTATCCAAACTAAGCCAATCAGCTGATTCGATTATACCAAGCAAGGCTTCAAATTGCTCATCTGTTAATACTACTTCATGCTTTCCTGAAACCTCAGTGTTTTCTTTACCATTAAACACTAAGCTCTTATCTCCATATAGAGATAATTCAAATACTGGACAGGGCCCCATGCAGGAGGTGGTATTTAAACTAAAAATCTCCTCGGCTTTTTGTGCAGATGTAGAGGAAGAGCTTGTTTTGCAAGACATTAAGAATAACAATACTAATGCAAAACTGTAAAAATTATACTTCATAATATTCATATACAATTAAGAGTTTTAGTAACTATATTTCAATTGTTAACAAAAACCAAAATAGAATAATTAAATTTAATGTTCATAACATTATCAGAGAAGTATGAGAAAATTATTACTGATTACGTTTATCATCCTAAATCATATATCCTTTATAGGAAATGGTCAAGTTTTCAAAAAGGCAGATCCTGTCATTTGCCCTGTTGACTACAATTCATACGATACATTTGTTCCTCCCTCCACTGATTTCTCCAATCAACAGTTCGAAAGATCTGCTGGCCAAGCCAATATGATCGTAAATTATAATGGGTTTACGGAAGAAGCGCAAGAAGCTTTTCAATATGCAGTAGATATTTGGGCGAGTATTATCAAATCACCAGTCAGAATTATTATTGATGCAAATTTTATTGGTTTGGGAGAGGGCGTTTTAGGGCAAGCAGGTCCAACCAATTTTGTTAGAGACTTTCCGGAAGCTCCACAGGAGAGCACTTTCTATCCTATTGCCTTAGCTGAGAAATTAGCTAGAACTAATCTCAATGGAGAAAATGAAGCAGATATTAGCTCAAGCTTCAATAGTGATTTTGATTTTTATTTTGGTTTAGACGGAAACACCCCCGCTAATCAATATGATTTTGTTTCCATTGTCTTACATGAATTAGGTCACGGGTTAGGCTTTACTGGAGGTGTTTCTTTTAATGAAGAACAAGAAACAGGGAGATGGTCTATTTCCTCCGGTTTACCTACTATTTATACTCAGTTTGTGAAATTGGGAGATAATTCCCCCATTATTTTCCTACCTGATAATTCCAGTCAAGCCGGTGATGCATTTACTGGAAATGATTTGTTTTTTGATGGTCCATTTTCTATACTAGAGTTAGGAGAAAGACCTAAACTATTTGCTCCCGGTAGCTGGAATCAAGGTTCTAGTTATTCTCACTTGGATGAATCCCGATATCCTGCTGGTAATCCAAATTCATTAATGTCCCCTCAATTTGGTGCAGGAGAAGCTATCCACGATCCTGGTGTGACAAAGGAGATTTTTGCGGATATGGGATGGATAAATACTTATTTAGAACATCAAAACAACTTTCAGATTACTGATAATTCAAGCGATCCTTTACCTATAGAGTTAAAAATTGTAAGTGACACTACCTTTGATTCGGAAAGCCCGATTCTAGTTTATTCAACTGATGCATTTGAGACTACAGATACGCTAAATCTAACTGATTCTGGGGATGGAATAACCTACCAAACATCAATACCAAATCCCGGACAGAATTCAATTATAAAGTACTTTTTTGCTGGTGTTCTAGACCTTTCTGGACGTGAGTATTTTTCACCAACTAATGCTCCTGAAGATTTCTATGAGATAAATATTGTAGATTTTTCGTTAGCTGAAGTGCCTTACACATTAATTGATGGCGGTGATTTTGAATCTAGTCAAGAAGATTTTCAAGGCATTGCACTCACTGGGGGCATTAATTTATGGGAATTGGGAACGCCTGGAAATCGATTAAATGAATCTATATCCGGGCTTAATGTATGGAAAACCAAATTAACTGAAAATATAGGCAATGAAGATAAAAGACTAAGCAGCGCTCTAATTTCACCCATCTTTGATTTTACAGATGAATCCAAAAATCATGAGTTGTCTTTTAGTTTCATAATGGAGAATGCCTACTCTGAAGCGTCAGGAGTATTTAGTTCTGGCCCTTTTGGAATGAACGTGCAGTTCAGCTTAGATAATGGAGCAACTTGGGAATTACTAGGAGATGTTGATGATGATGCTGGTACTAACTGGTATAATATCGCAGAATCTTCATCCATAGTATTTCCAGAATTAGCAAGTTCCGGATGGATCCAGCAGACCATTGAGGTTTTAGATGGAGATACTACTTTTATACCAGTAGAAGCAAAATACAACGTGAGTTTCTTAACAGGTTTTGAACAAGTCAATTTTAGAATAGTCTTTTATGTAATCGAAGGATTTAATGAACTGGGTTACCAAGCGGATGGAGTATTGATTGATGATTTTCAAATATTGAAGAGTAATCCGACAGCAGAATTTACAGTATCAAATTCAGAATTCATTTTTCCTGGAGACGAAATTGCTTTTGAGTACTTGTCAACAGGAGCTACTTCATTTGTCTGGAATTTTGGCGATGGAAATACGTCAAATTTAGAGAATCCGACCCACATTTACACCCAAGGAGGAAGTTATGATGTAAGTTTAACTATCACAAGTGCTGAAGGAGAAGACACTGTACTTAAGGAAAATTTTATTACTGTTAATAATTCAAAATCGATCCCTTATACATTGGAAGATGGAGGAAACTTAGAAGGAGAAGTGCTTGACTTTATAATTGAAAATATTTCAGGGACAGGTTTTGAATTAGGCCAAAGCACAATTGAAGGGAAAGCTGGCACAGCTAGTGGCGAAAATGCTTTCGTCACTGGAATTAATGTGACCGAGTACGCAAATAATTCTGAAGCATATATTTACACCCCTGAATTTCAATTTGAGGCACTAGGTGACTATGAATTGGCATTCGAAACAAATTATAGCTTTGAACCTACTTGGGATGGATTTATTGTGGAGTATACGCTGGACAGAGGTGATTCTTGGTTGAAATTAAATGATGAACAAGTAGAAGGCTGGTATAATCAAATTAGCAACCCTCAATCTGTCTTTGGAAATGAAGTCCCCATTTTTAGTGGTACTACTTCGAATGAATTTGAACGAAAGTTTACTGATATTTCTTTTTTGGGTGGTCAAGGAAATGTAAGCTTTAGAATAAAATTCAGAACTGACCCTGCTGAGACAGATGCAGGAATGGCGATTGATAATTTTGAAATACTCGGTCCCGTGTCTGGGCCAGCAATTCCTGATTTTAGTTCAGATGTTCAAAGTGGTTGTGCAGGAATAAATGTGATTTTCAGTAATGAATCAGTTGGCTCCGTCCAATCACTTGATTGGTCTTTTGGTAGTGGTGCAGAGCCAACAACAGCCTCTGGAATAGGACCGCATGATGTTACATATGATGATCCTGGCGAATATAGTATAAAATTAACAGTTACGGATGTTAATGGTGAAACAGCTGTAGAAGAAAAAAATGCCTTCATAACTATTCAAGAAAATCACCTGCCTACAGTAACCGTAGGGGAAGCAGATAGTGACGGAAATATAATTTTAACAGCAAGTGATGGGGATGCCTATCAATGGTTTTATAGAGATGTCATAGTGCCAGATGCTACAGAACAAACACTAGTAGTTGAGAGCACCGGGAATTATAAAGTTGCAGTGGTCATCAATGGATGTGAAGGACTTTCTGAAAATACAATAGTTACTTCCAATGAATCACCGTTAGCGCAGAGTTTCTCCGTATTTCCTAATCCACTAAAACACAATAATGCATTCACTATTTCATTTGAAAATGATTTTTTAGGGGAGTATTCTGTTGAAATTTATAGTTTAAGTGGAGCTCAGGTTCTCACTAAAAAGTTTACAAAGGTGAATAAGCGGGAAGAAAAGTCAATTCGCTTTCCCAATGCAATAGAGAGTCTTTATTTAGTAAGATTAACTACGGGCAATCAAAGCACTCAGCTAAAGGTGTTGGTAGAATAGAAAATGAAAAATGTAAAGTTTTGACCTTGCTTAATCTCTATTATTTATTCAAACAAGAATGTTGCTTTGCTTTCAAATGACAGGACCTCTTTACTTTTAGGATGTTTGAACTGAATATACTCGGCATGTAACATCAATCTTTCCGACTTATTTCCATAAAGTGTATCTCCCACAATTGGGGCATCTAAACCTTGTGGATGGGCCGCATGAACCCTCAATTGGTGTGTTCTTCCGGTCACAGGAATAAAGGTCACCATGCTTTGAGCTTCATTTTGATGTATTAATTTCCATTTAGTCAGGGCTTTTCTTCCAGAGTCGTAATCCACTTTTTGCATTGGCCGGTTATCTTCATCAACTGCAAGTGGTAAATTAACTTCTCCCTCGGTCGCTTTTAATTTACGATCGAGAACAGCACAATATCTTTTCTGTATGGTCTTATTCATAAATTGCTGTTGCAGATATTTATGGCTTTCCAAATCCTTGCTTATTAGCATAATGCCAGAGGTGAGTTTATCTAATCGATGCGCCAATAGCGGACCTGTGGCATTTGGATACTGCTTTTGCATACGGGTCAAAACAGAATCTTTTATTTCTTTGGAAGGAATACTGAGTAGGCCGGCTGGTTTGATAATAACCGCAATTTGGTCATCTTCATACAAGGTTTCTATTACTTTGTCTTCAGCGGTATATTGCAAAAGTGGGTCCACTTCTAGCCTTAATCCTTTTAACATATGTCCTAAAATAGGTTTACATTTTCCGCTACAGGCTGGGTAAAACCTTCCCTCTTTCCGTAATTCAGATTTGGGTGCTTTTCCCCACCAAAACTCTCCCATAGCCAATGGCTGCAAGTGATTGGCATAGGCATATTGCAGTAATTTGGGCAGAGCACAGTCTCCAGCCCCTGAAGGCGGGTAGCCTAGTTCCTCAAAAATTTCTTCCAGCCCCTTCCTTTTTCCATTTGCATTCAGAAAGTGATATTGGTCAAAAATTTGCTTTTGTAATTGAATGGATTTTTGTTTTCGCTCTTTCTTCAAGTTTTGAATTTTCGATTCATAAACAGCAACTTTTGACTGTATAGAGGCAATTTTCTTCTTCCAAGCTTTATTTAGCTTTTTGTAATCATAATCTTCATTTCTACTTTCTTTGCGTAGTTTTTCATCCAATTTGTCAAAAGCATTGGGACTTAATTCTACCATGCTCTCTTCACGCTTTTGCTTTCTAATGGCCTTTGATTTTTGTTTTCTTTCCTGCTCAGTTTTTAATGAAAGATTGGACTTTTTACTTTGCTCTTTGAGCTCTTCCATAAGTTGCTTGAAGTTTGGATTCTGTTCAAGTGATTCAATTTTTTGGTTGATGTAGTCCAATTCCTTTTCCCCTTTTTTATAAAATCCCTTAATATCCAGTCTATCATAAATGGGGGGCACAAAATTCACTGGAGGTTTTCCTTCATAATCTTGCCCTGAGAATGAACAAATGAATCCTAGCTCTTGCTGTTGATTTTGAACAATCAAAACCCCGTACATTTTACCGCTTATTTCATTTCGAATTTTAGCTGATTTTAGGATCTCTTGTAACTCCTTTGCGGCCAATTCTGTGAGTGGATGGGGTTCATAAGAAAAGGGGAAAGTGAATCTTTCGGGTAACGTAAAATTAGAGATGTCAGATTTGAACTTTATGAAATAAGTATCCTGCATAGGTAGGGAAATATGAAATGCCAGTGGCTGTAATTATTAAGTAGTGCAAAATTAAGTAATTATAATCTTAGCTCAATACTATCAATAGAATATCATAATCAAATACAGTGATATAAATCATCTTCTTGAGTAACTAAACTCACCAACCTCTCTATCGGCATAACGTTCTCATTATTAGAACCTAAACATACGATCATGAAAAATAAAAGAATTGTTATCACAGGAGGAAGTGGCGCTATTGGTAAAGCACTGGCCAAAGAATTATTAGCAAAAGGAGCCAAAGTACTCATTACTGACTTAAAAGATGCAGATTTAGAGAAAGCAAAACAGGAATTGGCTTCTGAAAATCTTTTTATTTATAAAGCTGATGTAAGTAAGGAAAAAGAAGTCGCAAAATACGTAGTACATGCCGTGGAAAAAATGGGCGGTATTGATATTTTCTACAATAATGCGGGAATAGAAGGTAAAGTAGCACCCTTAGATGAGTATCCATTAGAGGTGTTTGACCAATTATTGAATGTAAATATAAAAGGTGTTTACTATGGATTGAGACATGTTTTTCCTGTCATGAAAAAAAATAAAGCTGGTGGCAGTATAATCATTACTTCTTCCGTTGCAGGATTGATGGGGACTCCCAATGTTTTGCCTTATGTAACTAGCAAACATGCTGTGATTGGCATGATGAAATCCGCTGCCTTAGAAGGCGCTCCACATAAAATCAGAGTAAATACTGTAAACCCTTCTCCAGTAGATAACAGGATGATGCGTTCTTTAGAGGAAGGATTTGCACCAGGAGCGGGAGCTGAAGCAAAAAAGGGCTTTGAGCAAAGTATCCCGTTACAGCGATATGCAACAAACGAAGATGTGGCTAAGCTGATGCTGTTTTTAGGTAGCGATGATAGTAACTTCATTACTGGAACAGTAAACCCTGTTGATGGCGGTATGACGGCTTAAATAGTAAAGCAACTACATTAAATTTGTTACACGATTATCATTAAGAAGCAACTATTACATTAACCTAAGTAAATTTTGAAACTCTTTTCAAGTTAATAGGTAAATGCAGCTGAACATTATATTATGAAAGCTTTGAAAAGATGAGCATAAAGTTTAATATATATGCTTAATTTTAAGGTTAAATAAATACTCAATGATTTTAGCTGCTAGTGTAGATATTCCAATTCTAAGTGATATTGTCATTATTTTAGGACTTTCGATTTTTGTAATTCTTCTATTTAGAAAACTAAAAGTCCCACCCATTATTGGTTTCTTGATTACCGGTATAATTGCAGGCCCCTATGGCTTTCAATTGATTGAAGCCACTGAAGGCGTTAAGGTATTTGCAGAGATCGGAGTTATTTTATTGCTATTTATTATTGGTATAGAGTTTTCCATTAAAAGCTTAATCTCCATAAAACGTGCGGTTTTTATTGGCGGAACGGTGCAAGTGGTGGGTACTATTTTACTGGTAATGCTGATTGCAATGAATACAGGCTTTGATCTAAGTGCTGCAATTTTCCTTGGATTTTTGTTTTCATTAAGTAGTACGGCCATTGTCCTCAAAATCATCCAAGACAAAGGAGAAACTTCCACCCCACATGGAAAAACTATCCTAGCCATTTTAATCTTTCAAGATATCATAGTAGTACCCATGATGCTTTTCACCCCACTTCTGGCTGGTGAATCTCAAAATATTTGGATGGAAATACTAATGATGATATTAAAAGCAGCGCTATTAATAGCTTTTGTATTGGTAAGTGCCCGATATATTGTTCCTTGGTTATTCTATCAAATTGCGAAAACCCGTAGTAAGGAATTATTCATTTTAGTCATAGTGTTGATTTGTTTTTCGATTGCATGGTTAAGTTCTGCTTTGGGCTTATCACTTGCTTTGGGGGCCTTTTTGGCGGGTTTAATTGTGTCAGAATCTGAATACAGTCATCAGGCGGCAAGTAACATTTTGCCTTTCCATGAACTCTTCACCTCCTTTTTCTTTGTGTCCATTGGAATGCTATTGGACATCTTTTTTGTTGCAGACCATTTTTTAGTAATTCTGGGTTTAATGGCGGCTACTTTTATAGGAAAGTCTTTAATAGCTACTGTAGCAGGAGCATTTTTGGGTTATCCTGGAAGAACTTCCTACCGAATTGGCTTATCTATTTTTCAAGTTGGGGAATTCGCCTTTATTTTATCCACAGTAGGAATAACTTATGCCGTTATTTCAGATTTAACTTATCAATATTTCTTGTCTGTTTCGTTATTTACAATGGGGATCACGCCCTTTATGATGAGTAAGGCTGGAAAAATTGCGGATAAGTTGGCCACAAGTAGATTAGCTTCAAAAATTGGTTCTCGAACACAGAAAATGTTTTTTTCTTTTCCTGATACTCCAGCAGAGGTACAAGACTCACCTGAGGATGAATTAGATAAACACATAGTAATCGTTGGCTTTGGCTTAAACGGTCAAAATGTTGCTAAAGCCGCCAAAAGCGCAGGTATTCCTTACGTAATTTGTGAAATGAATCCTGATACCATTAAGAAATATAAGGCCTTAGGAGAACCCATTCACTATGGAGATGCAATTCAGCATGAGGTTCTAAAAGGATTAGGTGTTTATAAAGCAAAAGTAGTCGTTATCGCTATTTCTGATCCATTAGCAACCAAGCGCATTGTCACTCAAATCAGATCTATTAGTAATACTATCCATATTATAGTAAGAACTAGATTTATTACAGAAACAGAAGAGAATTTACGATTAGGAGCTGATGAAGTAATTCCTGAAGAATTCGAAACATCTGTGGAGATTTTCACAAGAGTTTTGAACCAATATTTCATTCCGCAGAAAAAGATCAAAGAATTCGTCAGAAACGTCCGAGCAGATAATTATGAAATGTTAAGAGGCGTGATAAAAAGAAATCCTATGCAGAAATTGACAGAGGAATTTCCAAATTTGACCACGGCATGCTATGAAATTGAAATGGACAACAGTGATATTACCGATAAACCGATTGCAGAAACTAACATTCGACATAAATTTGGTGTTACAGTGATTGGGCTTAAAAGAAATGGTGAATTAACCACCCAAATTGGTCCGGAAACAACTCCAAAAAAAGGGGATACGATATTTGTATTTGGTAAACCCGAAGATTTGGAACAATTTTACGATAAAATTAGCATTTAAAAATAGTGATTTAAGTCTACAATTTAATATAGATTATTCAGTGGAGAATTCAGTGTTAACATCATTAGCCAAAAAATACGGCACCCCTTTGTATGTTTATGATGCGGATAAAATCGCATCACAAATCAATAGATTAAATGATGCCTTTTCAGGTATTAATTTAAAATTGAAATATGCTACCAAAGCATTGAGCAATGTTTCTGTGTTAAAGTGGATGAAAAAACATGGTACAGGTCTAGATGTAGTTTCTATTCAAGAAGCCTATTTAGGGTTGAAAGCAGGCTTTGAGCCTAAAGACATTCTTTACACTCCTAATTGTGTGTCTATCGATGAAATTGTGGAAGCAGTTGACTTAGGATTGATGATTAACATCGATAATATTTCTATTTTAGAGCAGTTTGGACATCGTTATCATGACAGCGTGCCAGTATGTGTAAGGTTAAACCCTCATATTATGGCAGGGGGTAATTCAAAAATATCGACTGGTCATATAGATTCAAAATTCGGCATTTCGATTTTGCAAATGCGACATTTACTTAGAGTGATTGATAATTACAATTTAAATGTTGTCGGATTACACATTCATACAGGATCTGATATTCTAGATTCGGAAGTATTTCTAAGAGGAACCGAAATTATTTTTGAAGCTGCTGAGGATTTTCCTAATCTTGATTTTATTGATTTCGGAAGCGGGTTTAAGGTAGCTTATAAAAATGGTGATGTCACAACAGATATTGAGGAGTTAGGTGAAGAAGTAAGCAAGCGATTCAAAGCATTTTGCAAGGGAAGAGGAAAAGATTTAGAATTGTGGTTTGAGCCTGGCAAGTTCTTAGTCTCAGAGTCGGGATATTTTCTTTCAAAGGTAAATGTTATTAAAACTACTCCTGCAACTGTTTTTGTGGGCTTGGATACAGGCATGAACCATTTGCTGCGTCCGATGATGTATGATGCTTACCATCAAATTGAAAACATCTCAAACCCATCAGACACCCAGAGAGTTTACACGGTTGTAGGCTACATTTGTGAAACGGATACCTTCGGTACTGATAGACGTTTATCAGAAGTTAGACGTGGCGATATTATTGCCATTAAAAATGCTGGGGCTTATGGATTTTCTATGGCTTCAAATTATAATTCCCGATATAGACCAGCAGAAGTGTTAGTGCATGACGGAAAAGATCAGCTCATCCGAAAAAGAGAATCTTTGGATGATTTATTGAGAAATCAGGTAATTGTTGATTTTGAATAAGCTATACTTTTTAGGCCTTAGTTTACTTGCTACTAGTCTTAGTTTTGCAAGTTTTGGACAAGCACAGAAATCCAATGATAAAAAAAATCAAACCCATTTTATAACAGGTATTGGTGGAAGTTATGTGAATATTATTGATGAAGGTATTTCTCCTTTACTTTATGATGGTAGTGGAGGAAGTGTAATTTTGGGTCATTTTCAGGAAAAAATGAACAATCTAAATGCCTCCTCTGTAAAATTTGATTTCAATAATCCCTCAAGTAGTATCAGTAATGCAGAAATGTATACTTTCAGATTAGAGGGGCATTTTCAGCGCTATTGGAAAGTTTCCAATCTTGAAGAGAAAAAGCTGAAACTCAGACCTGGTTTTGATTTATCAGCCAAATGGGCATTACGACAACATTTAAACTTCACTAATAATAGCCAACATATAGAAACTAGATTTTCCGTGGCTCCTGCTTTGATGATTGCTAGGCCATTCGAACTTTGGGAGAGAAATTTTGAATTGGGTGCTTTCACAAGTATTCCATTATTAACTTATGCAACTCGCCCTTTATTTGCATCAACTCGATTTCCTGCGTCTGTAAATAAGGAAGAGATTGAATTTCTTGATTATGTGAAAGAAGGCGAAATAATAAGTTTTGGTAATTATTTTAAGTGGTCGACCCAGTTTTTTCTATTCTATCCTTTAAAAAATGGAAATGGTTTAAGGCTAGATTATTTCTGGAATTATGAAAGCTATAAAGCCCAAAACCCTGTTAGAACCGGAGAACATTCTATCATGATAAGTACATTTTTTAAAATATGAGCTTGAGGAACATTACCATATTACTTTTACTTTTCTTAGCGCTTTCCTCTTGTGAAAGACTGTTCATGAAAGAAGAGCCCGAACCAGAAAATGCTGCCATTTTTGACCATTTATGGGAAACAGTAGATGAAAAGTATTCTTTTTTTGAAGATAAAAATATTGATTGGGATTCGGCCAGGGATGTTTTTAGACCTAAGGCAATTGAAGCTAGAAATAGTGTAGAATTATTTAATGTATTAGCGGATATGCTGTTTATCTTGAAAGATGGGCATGTAAATATATCTGCAGGAATCGATTTATCTCGTAATTGGGACTGGTTTTTAGAATACCCAACCAACTTCAATTTTGATGTGATAGAGAGAAATTATTTAGCGCCTAGTGAAGATTATCAAATTTCTGGACCTATCCATAATACCATCATTGATTCGGTTGGTTACATGTATTATGAAAGCTTCTCGAATAATGTAAGTACCTCATTAATGGATTATTTAGTCCTCAAATTCTTGATCAATGAAGAGGAAGAAAGTTTTCAACTCAATAGTTTAGATGGGCCAGTAGCAGGGATTATAATAGATGTGCGAAATAATGGTGGAGGAAGTATCAGTAACGCTTTTACTATTGCGAATAGATTTGCAGGTGACCGAGTAAAAGTAGCAGACTGGTTTTATAAGACAGGACCGGACCATGATGATTTTTCACGGGCAGAAGAAAAATTTATTGAATTTGATGGAAATGAAGATTATAAATTCAATAAACCTATAGTAGTGTTGATCAATAGAAGCAGTTACAGCTCCGCAAATTTTTTTGCTAGTATGATGAGCTTTTTGCCGAATGTAACGCTTATGGGTGACCAAACAGGAGGGGGTGGTGGACTTCCTATTAATGATGAGCTACCAAATGGATGGCGCTATCGGTTTTCCTCAACTAGAACACTAGATGCTAATGGCAATAACATTGAATTTGGAGTAAAACCAGATATTTTGGTGCAATTGGATTCAACTGGATTTATAGAAGGAAATGACCGCATGATCGAAGAGGCCATCGATTTCATAAAGAGCCAATAAATTGTATTATTCTAATAGGGTGGTTTTCAAAGAATGTTTGTACTGCACGCTAAACTTAAACTACTTTTTTATCACGAAGAGGTATTCTTAATGTTAACTTAAAGTATACATTTAATTCCTACAGATAAAAATGGCGTAATCTTAACCTAAGTATTTTTACTTAGAAGGGTTTTGTTTAAGTAATTCCATGTATGTTAAAACAATTTATTATATAGTTAAAATCTTACATTTGAGGAGATAAAAACTATTTTTTTTAAACAAAAAAAAGATTCAAGTTATCAAAGGCTTTTTTATCCACAAAATGAAGAAGTTATCCACATTTATCCACAGTCATGTCATAACTATTTATCATTCAGTAGTTTATATAGATTGCCCTTGATTTTGAATTGTGGACAAGCCTCAGGAAGCCAATCACTTAGCTATAATAGGTGTTCTAATTAACTACCAAAGTAAGAGATGTAATGTTTAGTAAAACGAAGCTACTCTATTTGTTGTCTGATAAGCTTTTTACGGTATGCATTAAAAATTCTAGACTTGGAAACAAATCCTTCATATTTGCCATCTTCCAAGACTGGAAGATTCCAAGCACCTGTTTTCTCAAATTTCATCATAACAGAGCGCATATTCTCTTTACCGGTGACGAAGGTTGGTGGACTGTGCATCAGGGTGTTGACAATGATATTTTTTCGGGATTCTTCATCAAACATAATTTCTCGAATATCATCCAGAGTTACAATACCCATAAGTTCCTGATCTTGATTCACTACAGGAAAAATATTTCGTTTTGAGAATCTTACTAAATCTACTAATTCTCCTAAAGTGGCATCTGGATCAATAACAAGCAGATCAGTTTCTATTACTTTTTTCAAATCAATCAGACTGAGAACTTGTCTATCTTTGTCATGATAAATCAAATCACCTTTCTCTACCAGTGGTTTTGTATACATTGAGTATTTTTCAAAGTAAGAAATAGTACTATAGGAAATAGCTGAGACAATCATCAGGGGAACAAAAAGCGTATAACCGCTGGTAATTTCAGCAATTAAGAAAATGGCGGTCAATGGCGCATGTAGTACTCCACTCATTACCCCACTCATTCCGACTAGGGTGAAATTACTCAGGCTTATTGGATCGGTTACTCCCATCTTATTTACCAAATATGCAAATAAGAAACCTGTTAAGCCTCCTAGAAACAGAGAGGGTGCAAAAATCCCTCCGCTACCGCCAGAGCCCAGTGTTAAGGCAGTTGCAACAGGTTTTATTAAAATAATTCCTGCTGCAAATAGCACGATTAAATAAAAAGATTCAATGTCATCAAAAAACAAGCTATTGTTCAAAATCTGTTGCGCATTGCCTTCCAGTAATTTAGTGATGGTATCATAACCTTCACCGTATAGAGGTGGTAACAGGAAAATCAAAAAGCCTAGAGACACCCCGCCTAAGATTGCTCTATTTAGATCTCCCTTAACATTTTTGATTAGCCCTTCTACTTTTCCCACTATTCTAGTAAAATATAGGGCTACCAGGCCCGTAAAAATCCCTAAAAATATATAGAAAGGTGTGTCAGCGGCAATAAATTCATCTGTTAAATTGAAGGAAAATAAAACATCATCGCCCAATAATGTAAGTGAAACTAAAGCTCCGCAAACAGAAGCAATTAAGAGTGGAATGAAAGAACTAATCGTCACCTCGGCTAAAATAACTTCTATACTAAAAATCACTCCGGCTATAGGAGAATTAAATATAGCTGAAATCGCACCAGCAGATCCACATCCTATTAATAGTGTCCGCTGTTTATAATTTAAATGGACTAATCGACCTATATTAGATCCTATAGCAGACCCGGTAACTACAATGGGGGCCTCTAGACCAACTGATCCTCCGAAACCAACCGTCAATGTACTGGTCAACATTCTAGAGAAAGTCTTAGTCCGCTTAACTATGCTTGATTTTTTCGAGATCGAATATAGAATGTCTGTAATCCCATGACCTAGTTTTTCCTTTAATATGTACTTTGATAAAACAAGTGTTAATATGATACCAATTAGAGGGTAACTCAAATAAAGATAATTCCCGAACTCTTGCTGGAAGTCGCGTGTCAGAAAGTTTTGAAGAAGATGTACACTTTCCTTTAGCGTGACTGCAGCTAGTCCAGCTATAATCCCAATCACACCGCTTGTAATTATTACAAAATTAGTGGTGCTGACATGCTTAACACGCCAAATAAGAAACTTAAGTAAAAGTGCTTTAAATTTCATTTGTATAGCTATTGATATTAAAAGGTCACGATAGGTTCTGACTACTGTCCTATAATCTTGACCTCACTGGGAGAATTTTTACAAGTCCATCATTTAATTGCTGGTATATTAGGACACGCTGACCTTACCCTTTTCATGCGTGCAAAGGTAAATAAATATGAGCCTATACAAGCTTTAAATACATCTAATTTACTACATATTGAGCATATTTTTCAATTTGGTATTTATTAAAAGCAAGTAGTTTTTCCTATGGTCTATAACTAGTATTTTCTGCACTCGTCTTAAAAATTAAGCTACTGATCGATAATTTTTCTATAAATCCCAACCTTTTGGCACGTATCTTGGTCTTTAGTCCATAAGTTTACTAAAACTTTTAGACATGGATAGGTATAGAATAAATTTTGTTTGTAATAAGTTGCCTGACCAAAAAACTGGTTTGATGGGCTTTAAAATTGGAGAGAATTACGAAGGAAGAGCTTTCAATGGTTTATTTGAAATAAATGCCAAGTGGGGTTCCGGAACAGAAAGCAAATTGATTTCTAAATCACTTTTTGATGAGTATTTTGAATTACTTCAGCAAGATCAATATTTTCAAACTTCCGCTTAATAATTATTAAAAAGTCGATTACTATAATCGGCTTTTTTCCTGTTATAGGCTATCATATTAAAAATATATTCAAGGCAGCAAAAAATATTATCTGCCAAATCAATAAAGAAAAGGCTACTTTATTTTGTACTGGTAGCTTTACGATCGAGTAAAAACTAAAAATTAAGAAGGAAATAACAGCCCACCCTAGATAATTTTGAAAAGGGATTGTGTCATTTTCCCAATTCCAAAAATCTAACTTCATAGCTACAGGCTCAATTAATACATCGATGAGAACTGTTATAATAGTGGCCAGCACGATTTTCAACAATCCGTTTATGTTAAATGGAAATAATAGCGAAGCCACGCAAAAAGTAATCAAAAACCAATTCACCCCAATTATGATGGGTACTCCTCCTAATTGTGGACCTAGTGTATCGGGATAAATATAGTCTCCGAATATTAGGCCAAAATTTACTCCCAAGTATTCAGCTAAAAAGCCAATAAAATAACAAAACAAGAAAGCCCAAAGCAATGACCAGGAATATTTCTTTTGATAAGTCAGAAGTATCAGGAATGAAAGGGATAAATTGAAAGCTGTTTTCTCAATGAACCACTCTTTGTTATTTGAAAGAATACCTATAATCCCAAAAAAATAAAATGCTGAAATGATAAGAAGCCCGATTAGCGGACTCGATTTTATCCTTTTAATAATAGAAGTTAAATTAATTGCATTCATTTTGCTTCAGGACTTAGGTCATCAATTATTTTTGCTGATAGCAAACATAACGGAATTCCTCCACCTGGATGAACACTACCTCCAGAAAAATATAGGCCTTCTATTTTTTGATGAAAATTCGGGTGTCGTAGAAAAGCCGCATAGCGATTATTTGAACTACTTCCATACAGTGCACCCTGATGTGAAGAGGTTTTACTTTCAATAGTACGAGGTTCAAGAATATTTTCTGTTTTGATATGGTTCGCTATATCTTTCCCCAACATTCTACTAAGCTTATCTAAAACAGAAGTTCTTATTTCAGGAATGATCTTATCCCAATCTTGTCCGCTATTTGAGGGTACGTTTACCATCACAAACCAATTTTCCATTCCTTTTGGAGCATCAGAAGGCGTATGCTTTGAAGTTATGTTAACGTAGATAGTCGGATCTGGCGCTATGGTTTTGGATTTGAATATGTGATGAAATTCCTCCTGATAATCTTCACTAAAGAATATATTATGAAGGCCAAGTTGTTCAAATTCCCTATCAATACCCCAATAAAAAATTAAAGCAGAACTGCTTCTTTCCTGATTCAATGTGTTTTCAGGCTGCTTTTGATCAGACAGTAATTTTCTGTAGGTTGGGTAAATATCCATATTACTCACTACCAAATCTGCAGGAATCAATTCTTTATTCTGATATATTCCTACTGCTTTTTTATTATCAACTGCAATTTTTTCAATCTTTGTATTCAGGTGAATTTTTACTCCTAAGCTTTCAGCAACTTTTGTCAATCTATCGGTAATTTGATACATGCCTTCCTCAGGGTAAAAAGTCCCGCGGTTTAATTCTAAATTAGCGATGGATGTTAGAATTCCTGGAGCTTGGTAGGGGTCTGAGCCATTGTAAGTGGCAAATCGATTGAATAATTGCACCAACTTAGAATCTTTCAATTGGTGCTCATTCACCTGGTTCATATTTTGAAATAGACCGAATTTATAGATGTTAAGAAGTGCTGGAATGATTTCCTTCGATAGGAAAGTTGAACTTTTATGAAGCGACTTTTCTAGAAAAATTTTAGCAGATTTTTCATATTTAAATTCTGATTTTGCTATATAATTCACCACAACTTCTGCTGGTACCCCTAAAACTTTTTCTACTTCGGCTCCAAATTTTTCTGGTTGCGTGTATGCAGTCAATTGTTTGCCATCCTCCCAAAAATATCGGCATGACTCATCAAGCTTCTTATATGGGAACTTTATAGTACTCTCTTCTTTTTGAAAGGCCATCAAATCATCAACTAGTTCCGGTAAAGTAAACAATGATGGTCCTGCATCAAAGCGGAATCCGTCTTGTTCAAAAACCGAAAGTTTGCCTCCCATGTAGTTGTTCTGCTCATATATATGAACATCATAACCTTTCTTAGCCAATCTAATGGAGGTCGCTATTCCTCCTATACCTGCGCCAATAATAATTGCCTTCATAATTAGTAATCATTTAATAAGATGCTATATAAGCTACAATACATGGCTTTGATGTAATTGCTTATTTATATCATCGAAGAATGAAGCTCCTTTGTATTAAGTGTTTGATTTATCTTGTAATCAAAGTAATAATTTACTGAGATAAAAGTTTAAAAATAAGCTGGATACTTAGAAGTGAATACTACAGAATTTACATTTTATCGATATCTGCTTTCATAATATTAGATATTCGTTCCACATCTTCTTTATATAATTTAGTATACCGATGTTCTTCTCCAAGATATTTATTGGCTAAAGTAAAAGATTCTTGAAAATAAATTTGTGCCATAGTGTAATTCTCTTGCTTTTCGAAAAGCATTCCAAATTTATTATAGAGATAAGAAGTCTTTTGATGACTCTCATCAAATTTATCTTCAATTATAAGCTCAGCCTTTTTTAGAAAATCATATGCCTTATCTGTTTCATTTAACTCTCTGTAACAATTTGCAATAGAAATATAATCGTCAGCAACGTAAGGATGACCTGGACCAAAATTAGCGGTGTCTGCAGCTAGTATCTCTTTATATTCCGAGAGAGCTCTTTCAAATTTCAATTGGTTGTAATAAATATTTGCCAAGCTATACCTAGTTGAAACAATAAAGTTATTGTTGGGCTTTAGCTGAGCAGCAAATATATCTATTGCTCGATTCAATATAGTAGAGGCACTGTCATAATTTTTCTTTTTATAATAGACGCCACCCAAATTGCTCAATGTGATAGCTAGATCAAGATTGGCTTTAGAATCAATCTTTCTTTTTAAACTAATTGACTTTTCAAAAGAAATTATAGCTGAATCATACTGTGACATATCCTTTAGAAGATTACCTTGATTGTTGTAGTACAATGCCAATGCAATTTGATGATCGGGGCTTTCCTTTGCTTGAATCATCTTTATCGCCTTACTTTGATAAAAATATGCAGAATCATATTTAGATAGATCCTTATTTACTGAGGCATAATGGTTATAAATATCTGCTTTGTCTTTAAGTGAAGCACTACTAGTAACTAAAGCTTGTGCTTTATGTATTATTTGAAGAGCAGTATCGTAGTTTCCCTGTATTTGTTGAGATTTTGCAAATGCTAATATGTTTTCAATTTGGAATTCTAAAGACAGGTAATTGTTTCCAGTCTCAATTTCGCTTATTAAAATAGAGAAAATAGAATCAGCTTTTTGATATTGGGAAAGCTCCCGGTAGTTGCCTCCTAGCGTACTCATGATTTTTAAATAGCTGAGATTTTCCACGTCACGATACCTGCTTAAAACATCCTCTGCTAATATTCTTGAGTCATTCCACAAATAAACATTAGTATAAATATTGATTAGACGTTCATAGAGACTTAGTTTAAATTCCTTATCCTCAAATTTTGACTCAATACTATTAACACTATTATCTAATATTTCTTTGACAGTCAGATTGCCTTCTGTCATACTAGGGTCAGCACTTTTGAAAATATCGAGAAGAAATTCATTTGTCTTAATAACTTTTAATTCATTTTCTCGAGCTTTTTTTGCTTGATAAGAGGAGAAAATGATCCCTAAAACCATCGACATGACAAGCAGAACGGAAAGTGATATCTTAATTCTATTTCTTATTATAAATTTGCTAGCGCGATAAGACCAGTTCTGCTTATGTACTCTTACTGGACGCGAAATTAGAAAACTTTCAACGTCTTGAAATAGAGCGGAAACAGAGACATATCTGTCCTCAGGAGATTCCTGCAGACATTTATAGATGATTGATTGCAGTTCTTTATTAATCTTAGTTTCTGCAAAAACCAACTTCCTATTGGAGGAAGAAGGGAATTCTCCTTTGGCAAACGGCAATTCATGGGACAATATCAGATGCAATAAAATCCCCATTTGAAAAATATCTGTGGCAACACTTACGGTTTGTTTCTTTAACTGCTCAGGGGCAGCATAATAAGGAGATGCTAAAAAATGTTTTTGCTGCAGAGGCTCACCCATTTTTTGGGCAATCCCGAAATCAAGTAATTTCACCTGACCATCTTTATTTATGTAAATATTAGATGGCTTTATATCTAAGTGTAAAATTAGTCGATTGTGGGCATAATTAATGGCTGTACCTATTTTCAAAAAAAGCTTCAGTTTTTCATGGGTGGTTAACTGATGTTTCTTTAGATATTGATCGATTGGCAGCCCATCAACATACTCCATAATAATGTAGTGGATCCTGTCATCAGAGATTCCTCCATCTAAAATATGTGCTATAGCCCCATGATTAAGACTAGCTAAGAACTGTTGCTCATTTCTAAAATTTTCAAAAAAATTATTTTTTACTTCATCAGGTGCGAAGCACTTTATTGCAACTTCTTGCTCGAATTGGCTATCATTTCTTTTGGCTAGAAAGACTTGACCCATACCACCTCGTCCGAGTGATCTAATAATTTGATATTTTCCAACCACATCTCCAGGTTGATATATATCTACTTTATTTTCTTCAAGCCCTCCTGCTATTCCCTCCTGAAGTTTTTCAAAATACTTATCAGCATCTTCAATATCTCTAAGCATCATGAGGATGGTTTGCTGAAGAGTCGCATCATTTTTTGCTTGATTTATAACAAATTGTTCTCGCTCAGAGGAGGGCACTTTTAATGCGTTTTGGAAAATCTCCTCCAATTCACTCCAAGAATATCCCATTTCATTTAAGCCGTTTTTCTATCTTGGATCTGACTGTAAATCCATGCTTTAATTATTTGCCAATTTCTTTTTACAGTGGAAGGCGAAATATCAAGTACTGCAGCTGTTTCTTCAATTGTCATATTGGCAAAAAACCTACACTCCACTAATTTTACCTGTTTGCTGTCTTTCTTTTCTAATTCATTTAGAACTTCATCCAATCGTACCAACTCGTCCGAACATTCTTCAGATAAGTTAATCTTTTCTTCCCATTCTTCAAAACAAATATGTTGTGCGTCTCTTCCTCTTTTAATCGCGTTTTTTCTCCTAGCTGCATTTAAGAGTATGTGTCGCATAGCTTTACCGGCCACACCGTAAAAATGTGCGCGACTATTCCAGTTAGCTTCGGAATTAATTATCTTTAAATAAGCTTCATGTACTATGGCAGTAGTATTCATAGTCTCTATTCCGAAATATTGAAAGCGGATTCTATGTGCGATGTGCCGCAATTCACTATAAATGACAGGGAATATTTTATTATAGGCATCCATATCCCCATTATTCACCTGCACTAACAATTGTGTTATTTCTCCTTGCTTTATCATCATAGTCGATAAATATACTTATAAAACTGCATAAATCTATTATTTTTTAAGATAAAATAAAGATTTTAAGATAAAAAGTTATGGAAACTGATAAAGTAAACTTTTCATAGTAGTAAAGATCTTAGAATTTTATAAATGAGCAATAGTAAAGGGGGTAATCTGAATAAAATGCGATCAAAACGACTACAAAAATATTTTAGTATATGAATTCCAACCTTTTTTACATTTTTATTGTCACTATAAAATAAATCGAAAAATATTTTTGTGATTTAAAATCATTTGAATACTTTCGAGACTACAAAAAAATGTTTTACCTCAAAAACCAATCGCTATAGAATAAACTTTTACCAAACTAAACAAGGTGTTTTAAGATGAATAATCAAAAAACAATGCTGGACGACAGCCAATTGGTCGGTCAGTATATCAATGGTAATGAAGTAGCGTTTGAAGAATTAGTAAACCGCCACAAGTCGAGAATTTTCACCACTATCTATATGATTGTCAAAGATCATTATGTAGCAGAAGATTTAATGCAAGAAGTTTTCATCAAGGCTATACGAACTTTGAAATCTGGTCGTTATAACGAGGAAGGTAAATTTTTGCCTTGGATTTTAAGAATTGCACATAATTTAGCAATTGATAAGTTCAGGAAAAATAAAAGGTACCCTACCATCGTTATGGATGATGGAAATAGTGTATTCGAAACCCTCGAATTTGCCGAAGGCACATTTGAGGATATTCAAATGAAGAAAGATGTACATAAATCGCTTCGAAAATTGATAGCGGAATTACCTGAGGCACAAAAACAGGTGCTCATTATGCGGCACTATATGGATATGAGCTTTAAGGAAATTTCGGATCAAACAGGCGTCAGCATTAATACTGCATTAGGTCGAATGCGCTATGCCCTCATTAATTTGAGGAAAAAGATGCAACAATATAATATAGCCTATGACCAAAATTTTTACTCATGACGATTTAATCCGATATGTTTACGAAGAAACAGAGCCGGATGAAAATCGGCAAATCGAACTGGCCTTAAGTGAGGACATGGAACTTTTAGAACAATACCATGAACTCCTTTGGCTGAGAAAGCAAATGGATGAGGGAATGATGAGCCCTTCAGAAAAAACCATCAAAACTATTTTAGATTATTCGAAAGCTGTTAATTTGCATCCTGTAAAGGAATAGCAAATGACAAGAAAAGAACGCTACGAAGCTTTTTTAGATTATTTTTCTAAAAACCAGCCACAAGCAGAAACGGAATTACATTACGAAAATCCGTACCAACTGCTTGTGGCTGTTATTCTATCTGCGCAATGCACTGATAAGAGGGTGAATATTGTAACACCTGCACTCTTTGAGGCGTTCCCAACTCCCAAACATCTGGCAAGCTCTCATTTTGATCAGGTTTTACCCTACATCAAAAGCATTTCCTTTATGAATAATAAAACCAAGCATTTGATAGGAATGGCTAAAATATTGGTGGAGCAATTTGATTCTGTTGTACCCGAATCTATAGAAGATTTACAAAAAATGCCTGGTGTGGGGAGAAAAACAGCTAATGTAATTGCTTCCGTTATTTATAATCAGCCAGCCATGGCAGTTGATACCCACGTTTTTAGGGTTTCAAAAAGATTGGGCTTAGTTAATCAAAATTCTAAAACTCCTTTGGAGGTAGAAAAAACTTTAATTAAGCACATTCCTTCTGAATATGTTCATGTAGCACACCACTGGTTGATTTTACATGGAAGGTACGTATGTGTAGCTCGAAGGCCTAAGTGTGAGCAATGTAAAATTACGCATATTTGTAAGTATTTTGAGAAGAACAGTCCTTTATAGAATGGTTTATAATTTTTACTGATTATTCTTAAACTATAATCAAAAATCAAAATACACACCATAGCCCAAAATCTACCGAGAATGGGTGAAGCTTTGACTATTTTTGATAGTTTATTCATTATCACTCCTACTGCTTGTAGGCTAAACTAAATATGCTCTCTGCCAAATAGGCGCAAGGCTGTAGGCTCATCCAGCAAATATATATTAATCCTGTCTCAGCAGTGTTTTAATATTAATTATTATCCTGGATTTCGGAAAATAGAACTCCTGTGTTTCACCTTATTCCTAAATCAATTCTTCCATTAGCAATATTGGTTTTATCAAAATTCAATTGGAAAAGATTTTAGTGTTGAAATCCGTCAAAATGACCAGGCTTTTAATTAAATTCTGCATCAATATTGCCTTATTCTGCTTCATCATATAGTCCCACAACTTGAAGTTGGTGCGCCTCACAACTCAACAAAAGCAATTAAGAAAGTACTAAAAATAACAAGAGGTATAATTGATTTTCGTGTTTGTTTAGTTGATAATTTGCTTTTAATATTTGACTCATGCTATATGGAAAAGGCTTGCTTCTAATCCTTGAAGAGGTTAAATAAAATAATTATAAAAATACTTATATATTACATTGCTCTTTTGCTCTTTATTAAGTCTTAGGAGTTAGAAAATTTATGTTTTATCTCCTAAATATTCAGTTTATAAATTCGATGAACGATTATTTTTTATTGTTATACTTTGATTTTCAGTAGATTAATAATTACATTCATTGATTGTTTATTTATAACCAACCCCGAAAGTTATGAGAGTAAAAACTTACAAACATCAACTCTTGAGTCGTATTAGCTATTTTTACAGCAAAAAAGACTTAATTATTACAAGCATTTTGGTGCTCTTTTTGCTACTTTCCATTCCAAGTTTATTAGTAGCACAAGGAGTTGAAAAACGTCCGGCGGAACCAATTATTTGTCCGGCTAAAGACCAGGATATGTTTACAAGAGTAAATATACCTGAAACAAGTAGTGGCGAATATAGACTTATGGTGCAAAACGCTGCTACTGCTGAATTTGAAATCACATTTGGTCCTGGAGCACAAGCAAATCCTGATGCAATGGCGGCTTTTGAATATGCCCTTGATATTTGGGCTACGCAAATTGTGTCTCCCGTTCCCATTAAGATTTTTGCGGAGTTTGCCAATTTGGGCACCGGGGTTTTAGCATCAGCTGGACCTGCCTATAATGTACTCAATTTCCCTGGAGCACCTGAGCAAAACACTTTGTACCCAGCAGCATTAGCCAATGCTTTAGCTGGAGAGGTATTATTCCCCGATGAAGATTTCGACCTAATTGTTAATTTAGGTAATGGAATACCTTGGTACTTTGGATTAGATGGAAATACTCCAGCTGGACAGTTTGATTTTGTTACTGTTGCTTTACACGAAGCTGGTCATGGGTTAGGCTTTACCACGGTTCGCTCATTTAGTGGTGGAGTCGGGTCTTTAAGATCCAATGGAAACCCAGCAGTTTTCGGTTTGTTTATCGAAGACGGTGATGGTAATCTTTTATTAGATTTTCCTGACCCTTCTACTCAAATAGGAGATGCTTTTACAGGTGGCGATATTTTCATGGGAGGTACTTTTGCCGTCTCTGCTTTAAATGGACAAAGACCAGAGCTTTATGCCCCTAGCAATTTTCAAGGTGGTTCAAGTATTGCGCATTGGGATGAAGCCTCTTTTCCTGCGGGAGATCCGAATTCCTTGATGACTCCTCAAGTGGGGTCTGCGGAATCTAATTTTGATATAGGTGATATAACCAGAGGGCTATTCAAAGATATGGGATGGCAAATTAATGAAGCTGATGCGTTACCGATCGTATCCAACATTACTTCGATCACTGAGGAATTGGATGTTAATGACTCTTTATCGACCATTATTAATCTAAGTAATATAGCTGATTCAGCAATCGATGTTTCTATTAGTTCCACCCAGTCAATAGCTTTAATCAATTCCATTACTCCATCTGCTCTTAGCATTGATGCATCAGGAGAAGAATCATTTGAAGTTAAATTCAATGCTAGTAATATCCAGGCGGGTATTTATATGGATACTATTTTTATTGATGTTATCAATTCTTCAGCATCAATTAGTATCCCTGTAGAAATAAGAGTTTTAGATGGTACTGAATCCCCTATTATTGAGGTTTCTCCTACTTCCTTCACTGAAGAACTGGAACAGTTTCAAGTCAAAACTGAAGAATTATTGATCAATAACAATGGAAATGCTGATTTAACATTCAATATATCAATTGACGGTGATTCTTTAGATCAATTCACTTCAAATCTCGAAAAAACTAGAGAAGCCATAGCTAAGGATGGGTTTATTTCTACTACTTACCCATATGTAGAAGGAAGCACCAAAAGCGCTTTATTTAAGACTGAAAGCAATCAGTACAGTAAAATTGTCACAAGTTTGTACTCCACTGACTTTGAAGATTTCAGCATTGGAGATATTAATGGACAAAATGGTTGGGTCAGCCAATTTGATAGTAATTGGGTGATCTCAGACAGCAATCCAGATGAGGGTGGCTTACATTTTAGAGGGCTTTCGGATGGTCTTGGTGCAGATCGACCTGCAGCTGTTTTGGCTATATCTCCAACTGTGGTGCCAGGAGATGAACCATTCATGGTATACTCTTCAAGAGTAAATATTCAAGGCGAAGGCGTTACTTGGGAAATAATTCCTCAGTCACCAACAGCTGGATCAGTGGTTACTCGTCTAAGATTTAACGGTGATGGAACTATTGATGCCTTAGTAAATCCTGATTTTGTAAGTGTAGATGCAGAAATTCCTGAAGGTTATTTCGATTTAAGAATTGTTGTTGACAAGGAAGATTTTACCTTTTCTGTGTACTTTGATGATGAGATGGTATTTTCTGGCCAAGGTTTTGCAGGAGAAATTGAGCAAGTTGTTCTGCTTTCTGCAATGGAAACCACTGGAAGCACAATCGACATCGATAATTTTGAGATTATTGACGGTGACGCTAACAGCCCATTTATTTCAGTGACTCCTTTACAAGGAATTGTGCCTTTCGGTTCTTCATTTGCTGCTGAAGTAAGATTTGACGCCAGAAGTTTGTTACCTGGTGATTACAACGCAACTATCACGATCAATAGCAATGACAGTGCAAATGCTATCGTTGAAGTACCAGTAACTTTATCCGTTGTACAACCTGCAGTTATTTCTGTCAACCCTGAGCAAATCAATGCCGCTATTGACGTAGCAGTTGATAATCCTGCCACTAAAACGGAAACTTTTACGATCTCAAATAGTGGAGAAAGCACATTAGAATTTAGCACGGGATTAAGCGGAACAACTTTCACTCCTTCAGCAAATACCAACTCTATAAAAATTTCAGATTTGGATATGAGGCTCTATGGACTAGGTAATACAGCTGGAGTGGAGGAACAGGCGGCAGGTATCAAAAAGAAAGTTTTGAGTACTATTTCTTCTAGATCTAGCGAGTCTGTTGAAATTAGCAACAATACTTTTTCAGATTCCTTATTTTATGATTCCGGCATCAATTTCCCGGATGACTTTGCTGGAATTCAGCAGGGCGCCTATACTAGCGCTATTAAATTTGATGTTGAATCTTCGTTCAATTTAACAGCTGTTCGAAATGCTTTTAGAACTGAAACTCTGACCGATCCAGTGGTTATTTTGGAAGTGTATCTTGGTGGAGACACTCCTAATGCAGGAGAGCTCTTAACAAGTCAGACTTTTAACCAATCTAGTGAAGAAGGGGTTTTTGCCCTTGAAGAACTGAATGAATCGATATCTTTTGAATCCGGTCAGTCGTTCTGGATTGTCCATAAATATCCTGATGGAATTGCTTTTCCTCAAGGAGTTGATGATAATATTTCGCAAAGACCAGATACTTATTTCTTCAGTGGTGATGGTGGAGCAACTTTTAACCCATCTGGGTTTGTGTTTTTGGTAAGAGCTTTAAGCGGATCTGGTGCCGATAATTATATTAGTTTATCACCAGCATCAGGAACAGTAGGTCCTGGAGAATCTCTTGAAGTAGCAGCAACTTTTGATGCAAGTAGTTTGGCAAACGGGTTACATGAAACTGAGATTATCATTTCAAGTAATGACCCTATAAACCCTTCGATTGCTGTAGCAACTAGTTTACAGGTTTCAGGACAATCTGCTGAAATAGAGGTATCGGACGAATACTTACTATTCAATGATGTTTTTCTTGGTCAAAATAGAGAGAGAACTTTTACTATCACAAATGCTGGATTAGCTGATCTAAATGTAAGCTCTATTTCTTCAGATAATGGTGATTTTACTGTTTCGCCTGCAAGTGCAAATATTAACCCAGGAGGAGAACAAGTGATTACAGTGAATTTTGCCCCTAGTCAGCTTGGTAGTATAAATGGAATAATAAGTATAGAGAGTCCAGGAATGCTAGAGCCTATTGATGTAGTAGTAAATGGAATTGGGGCAGAACCACCAATTGGGCAGTTTGATCCTCAAGAAATTGTAGAGACTGTAGATGCCGGCAGCACTATTCAAAAAGTCATAAGCTTAAGAAATGATGGAAATGCACCTTTAATTTACTCTTTTCCTGATCTAGCATTAAATTCAATTTTAGCAAACCCAGAAGTATCCCTGAATAATTCGGAATTACTTTCTTTTGATAATGCTGGCATCACTGAAGAAAAAGGAGTTGAAGATACAAGAGTAGGTCATGATGTGCTGTATAATGTAGGAACGGACAACGATTTCGGTTATAGTTGGATAGATTCAGACGAAGCGGATGGTCCTGTTTATAACTTCACGGATATTACCGCTTCTGGTAATGAAATTACAACCAATGTAGGAGGAGATGGTACAGCGCAAGTGCCCCTGTCATTTTCTTTCGAATTCTATGGTGAAAATTATTCTAGTGCCTTTGTTAATGCAAATGGTTTCATCGCATTTGAAGCACCTGTAGGTTTTAATACTTACACTAATTCACAAATACCAACGGATGACAATGTTAATAATATGATCGCTGGTTTTTGGAATGACATAGAGCCACAAGAATTCAATGGATCAGTTCATTATCAGGACTTTGGAGATAAAATGATTGTTCAGTGGACAGATGCGACTGAATACTTTGGATCGTCTGATGAATCAGTCACTTTCCAAATAGTACTTCATCAAGATGGAAACATTGACATTTTTTATGAAGATGTAGAGAGTGCTTCTTTCTTAAACACAACAACGGTTGGAATTGAAAATGCTGATGGTTCAGATGGAGCTCAAGTCGCATTCAATACCTCTTATATTAAAGATGGATTAGCGGTCAGGTTTATAAAGCCTACTATAACCTTTACTTCCTTCATCACAGCTGTTGACGACTTAAGTGGAGTTGTACCAGCTGGCGGGTCAAAAGACATTACAGTCACTTTGGATGCCACTGATTTGAATGATGGAAGATACTTCGATGAATTAATAGCTTCAACGAATGCCCCTTCTGATTCTGGTACGGTTGCTTTATTTGACTTGACAGTAGTCGGATTCCCTGAAATCAGCTTTGACTCAGATTCTTTGAATTTTGATCCGATATTTGTTGGTTTAAGTTCAGAGGCATCTCTACTTATAAGTAATGAAGGATCAAAAGAACTGATCATATCGTCCATTTCTAATAGCAATAGTGATTTCCAGTTAGACGAATCAGGACCCATTAATTTGCAACCTGCTCAGTCGAGAATTGTAAACATTAGCTTTGCTCCTTCAAGCGTAGGAAGTATTAGTGATGAGATTATAGTAGAAAGTAATGATGCTTTTGGGAATGAATCATCTAGTATTTACTTATCAGGTGTGGGAATTGATCCACCTGTTATTAATCTATCGCCAGATTCTCTTTCTGTAGTAGTTTATGAAGAAGATTCCGCTACAGAAAATGTAACGATTACTAATTCAGGAGCTGCAGATCTTTTTTACTCATTGTCAGTGCCTTTCTTTGGAAAAGCACAATCAGCAAATAGCGAAGTGAAACAATATGAAAAGCTGAACTTCGACAAAATCCTAAGTAAAGAAGCAGAGGATACTCGAGTAGGTCCTGAATTCTTAAATGCAAGCGGTGGTCCTGGAACATTTGGGTATACTTGGATCGACAATAACAGTGGCGGCCCTTCTTATGATTATATTGATATCAGTGAATCTGGACAAGTAGCAAGTGTTGGTGCAGATGGTGACATTACTGTTCCACTTCCATTTGAATTTAATTACTTTGGTAGTAATGAAAATGAGGTCACAATCGGAGCAAATGGATTCTTGACTTTTGATGCTTTAGTAGGAAGCAATTTTACTAATGCACAAATTCCTGATGAAGCGAACCCAAACTTATTTATCGCTCCTATGTGGGCAGATTTGGAACCCCAAAATGGAGGTGGAGTGTATTATGAAGCTAGCGAAGACTACTTCATTGTTCAGTATGACAGTGTACCTGGATTTGGTTTTCCGCCATTCTTGCCTATACCTGAGCCGGTTAGTTTTCAAGTAATTCTATATCCGAATGGGCAAATAAAAATGCAATATGAAAATGTTGCCTCTACATTGGCTACTTCCTCTACTGTAGGATTGGAAGGCCCACAAGGTCTGTCAGGTCTTCAAGTCATTTTTAACAATGCATATCTTACAGATAACTTAGCTATAACATTTACTCCACCAATTCAAGGAGTTCTTGCGGCTGGAGAGAGTGCGGAAATACCAGTTACGTTCTTTGCAGAAGGACTTGAGGCGGGAGATACCTATTTTGGAGACATCATTGCCAGTAGTAATGATCCAGTTACGCCAGAATTATCGATTCCTGTTTCTTTAGAAGTATTAGAGCTTCCTGAGATAAGTAGCTTTACCTTGATTAATGCGGAATTAAATGAAGAGATAGGGGATTTATTCACAGGTGAAATTATCAATTTGGATAATTATGCTAACAATGAGTTTAGCGTTGTGGCTATTCCTGCTCTCGCAAATGTTGGTAGTGTGGTTTTTGATTTTAATGGTGAAGAGGGCTTCCAAACTGAAAATATAGCGCCTTATTCTTTAGCAGGAGATTTCAATAATGGTAATTCTTTTTATCCAGTTGCACTCCCACTCGGGATTAACACAATCACTGCGACTCCATATACTGGAGCAAATGGAACAGGGAAAGCTGGTAAGGCATTAACAGTGGAATTTGAGGTAATTGATAATCAACCAGATTTTTGCTATGGAGAGTCTGTGACCTCTTACCTGCCGGGCACTAGGAAAAATGGACAAACAATCCCCCCTAGTAGATCCAATTCAGAAAAAGCACTTGGTCAACCTCAGGAAAACGATAATTATAATTTCGTGACCTTAGGTTTTGGAGGTTCTATCACTATTGAATTAGGATGTGAAGTGATGGATCATGAAGGAAATGATTTGTTGATTGTAGAGACTTCCTTCCGAGATGCTGATCAATCATGTGAACAATATCCTGAGAAAGCACAAGTCGAAGCCTCTTTAGATGGTGAGAATTGGGTGATTATTGCTGAGGAAATCTGTAGAGATGGTGAGGTTGATTTGGCTAATGGTGGTTTAACCACTGCCAAGTTTATAAGAATCACTGATATCAGTATTCCTGATGAATTCCAAGGTGGAAATGCAGATGGATATGATTTAGACGGAATTATGGTAATTAATAACCTTGGCGATGAGCAAGAGGAAGATTTAGTAAGTGAAATCGTTGAACAAGACAACTTAGTAGCTAACGAGGAGGATGTACAAGTGAGAGCATATCCAAATCCGGTTACTGACTTTGTTACAATTAGCTTAAAAGGAGAGGGTACTGAATTCCACTCCAGGCTTTTCAATGTAAAAGGTGAATTAGTTGATCATTCGGTTTTTTCCCTACAAGATGGACAAGAGAAAGGTAGTTTAGATTTGCGAAAATATCCTCAAGGTCTGTACCAATTAAGAATAACAAATCATGATGGAGGTATTGTTTCACAATCAAGAATCCTAAAATGGTAAACGATTGAGTATATTTTTATTTTAAAGGCAACAATTAAATTTGTTGCCTTTTTTTATGAATAACGATTTATTATTTTGTACTTCATTTTAATAATATCTTATACTACAGCTGTAAAATCAATACGTATTCTTGAAAGGCAATATAAAATTAATCGCGCTATTTTGTGGTCCACTGATCTTTGCAATTATTCAAATGGCGGATCCTCAGTTTTGGTTTCCCGAAACGGGTTGGGATGTATTTTCTATTGCATTATGGATGATTATTTGGTGGGTATTTGAAGCCATACCTATCTTTGCTACTGCTCTATTACCGATGATCCTATTGCCCACCACTGGGGTATTTAAGCTTTCAGATGCAACTGCTCCCTATGCCAGCCCAATTATTTTTTTGTTCATGGGCGGATTTATGCTGGCTTTAGCAATGGAAAAGCACCAGCTCCATCGAAGAATTGCACTCAATCTAATAAAATTGACCGGAACTAATGCCAATGGTATTATTCTCGGCTTTATGTTGGCTACGGCTGTGCTTAGTATGTGGATAAGTAATACAGCTACTGCTGTTATGATGTTGCCCATTGCCCTTTCCGTTGTGAAATTATTGGAAGCTCATGAAAATTCCTTCTCAGGCTTTAACCGCTTTAAAACTGCTCTTTTCCTTAGTATTGCTTATGCTGCAAATGTGGGAGGTATGGCAACCATTATTGGTACTCCACCTAATGTGGTTTTGGTAGGAGTGGTTAAAAATATACTGGGAAAGGATATTAGCTTTGCAAGCTGGTTGATAATTGGAGTTCCGACAGTAATCGTGATGCTTATCCTGATTTACCAAATATTGACCAAAGTGCTCTTTCGACATGGCATCACGAAAATTGAAAAAGCTGAATTATTTATTAGTCAAGAATTAAAGCAGTTAGGCAGATGGAGCACTGAAGAAAAAGCGGTTGCCATCATCTTCGGAATTACGGCTTTCTGTTGGGTAGCTAAATCACAAATCAATTCACTTTTAGGTATGGAACTTTTCAATGATACCGTCACAGCCATGACAGGGGGGCTAGCAACATTTCTAGTCCCCCTTAATAAGTCAGGAAAAATGCTTATGAATTGGGAAGACATGAAAAACCTGCCTTGGGGAATTTTGATTCTATTTGGGGGTGGAATGGCCTTGGCTAAGGCCATGGAGACAGCTGGATTTGTTGACATGATAGGGCAAACCATTAGTCAATATCAGAATATCCCTTTGTGGCTATTGCTTTTGATTTTAACCGCATTAGCATTATTCCTAACAGAAGTAATGAGCAATGTAGCTTTAACTACTATCGCCATTCCAATGGTATTAAGCATCGCAAATGGTTTGGACATTGAACCGCTCTTGTTAGCAATACCCGTGGCTATGGCTTCAAGTTGCGCTTTCATGATGCCCATTAGTACTCCCCCAAATGCCATTGTATTTTCAAGCGGCTATATTAACATTAAGCAAATGGTGAGAGCTGGCATTTTATTGAATATTGTAGCAATAATAGTTTTAGTATTGGCAGGATTCTTCCTTGCACCACTTGTTGGGTGATAATTCCTATTGATCTTATCTAATTTTTATGACATTATAGATCTGAATTCCTGAACCAATTCCTGCTCTTCTTTCAATATTTCCTGCTTTTGAAACAAGATTATGCTATTTTTCAATTTCTTGAAATGGTATTCTGTTTCATACATAACCACTGATAATAATGGAAATGTGAATACTACTATGCCTGCTATAAGCCAACCTAAACTTACACCCATGATCACGAATATAGTCAAATAAAATATTGGATAAATGAACATGGACGCACCTGTCCTTAAGGAAATATGCCAAGTAATATCTTTAACTGGGGCTATAATTTTCTTTTCCACAATATATTCAGGAACAAAATTAATGAGTTTTGCAATGAACCAAAAAGGAAGTCCTAACAAGACCCCTACTGTTTTCTGCAGGAATCCAACTACAGTAGGCTTTTTTGCTACAAAATCTTCTGTAAGATTACTATTCTTAACTTTTTCAAAATAATTCTCAACTCTGCTCTTCAATACAGTCATTTTATCTGCATTCTTCTGAAGTCGGTTTCCCAGAATATTTACAACTTCATTTTCAGCATGAACACTAGACTTCTTGGAATCAGCCCATGTCATGGCATATGGTTTCAGTAAGAGTCTTACTTGCTCCATAAATTTATATTCTGAATGCCACTCGATATCGATCATCTCTGCTGAGATATCTTGCTGAATTTTATCAGTGAACTGTTTCTGAGCTATTGTTGGGTTTTCTGCAAAAACTTCTTGAAATTCCTGAACTTGAAAGGCATTTCCAAAATGCACATGGAGATCATACCATCTTTTAGGATGATTCTCATACTGTATACCAAAGGGACTTACATTTAAGCCCAATTGAAAATCACTCTCTTCTTCAGCTTGGAAAGCAATTCGTGCAGGACCTTTTTGCAAAGGTCTCAAGAACCTCTCCATTGCGTGATTACCTTCAGGAAAGATTAGTAACGGTTCCCCATTTTTAAATAAAGAAATACATTTTTTAAAGATCTCATTATTTTGAGCAACGCTGCCCATATTATCTTTTTTTCTATATATCGGAATTAAACGAATAATATCAAGGGCGATAGCAGCCCACTTTGACTTAAAAATATCTGCTCTTGTCAAAATGTTAGGGCTTATATTTCTAGCTACTTTGATCAAAACAAATCCGTCCATAAAAGTATTCTGGTGATTACTTACAAACAGAGTTGGTTTTAAATGTTTGATCTTATCATAACCTGTCACTATGATATTACGATAACTAAAAGAAAAGCTTGCCTCCATTAATGAGCGCAAGAAGAAATAAATCAATGATTTTATTATGTTATACATGCGGTAATTTAAATAGTAAAGCCACAAATATAATGATTTTGAACCGTGTTCAATATGATAAAAATATTGTTCGAAATTGAACAGTAGAAAATAGGTAAAGTGCCAAATCTGCTATTTGGAGGTGTTTTTTAAATTTGGCACCCATCTTGAGATATATTAAGAAAAAAGAAGAAATGGAAAAGAATTTAGAAAGAACAAGAGAGAGAGTTTTCGCAGGAGTATGCGGAGGAATTGCAAAATACTTTGGTTGGGACCCTGGTAAGGTAAGATTACTGTACGTTTTGATTTCAATCTTAAGTGCTGCTTTTCCAGGAATACTGGTTTATATTATCCTTTGGTTTGTAATGCCTGAGGAAAACTTGAGTTGGAAAAGGTAGTTTTCTTTATTCTTCGGTAAAATCAATGATATAAATCTTCTGTTTACCATCAAATTTTTTCGCTCTAATTAGCACAACGTAAGCACCATCAGAATGCACGTAATTACCTATTGCATAGTTTAGCCCTTCAGGAGATCCTCCTTGGTGAGCATATTCAAAACTTATAGGTTCGTGTTTTTTGAAAAATTCTTTGAGGTAAATTTCGGCATGAACATTACTGTAATTGCCAACTTCATCATCAATATTGACCTCGATATTATCATGGAAATGCTGAGATAATTCCTTTGAGCTACCTGCTTTAAGTGCAGAGCGTACATCGTCAAAAAGAGATTCATTTTGAGCATTAGATAATTGTACACTAGCGCTCAAAATCAGGATTAAAAAGAAAAATTTTAAGGTAATTCCTTTCATTAGGATTTTTGATTCAATTTAAATAGATCAATAAGCTAAAATTATGCCATATATCAACAATCTAAGATTTATTTTCTCTTAGAATAACATTTTCTATACAGGAAACAAAGTTAAAATAGCACAATCAAATTCAGGATGCAAAAGGCACCTCCTAAATTTAAATGCGTAAGTAAAGAATATCCTATTATTTACTTCGGATATCTAACATTTTTCCAATCAGTATACCTTTATTCTCTTTGAAAGACACTTCCTCATCACTAACCTTTTTCACACCCTCTATAGTGAAAAATGCTTTCGGATTATACTCTTTAACTTTAGGAATTAATTCCTTTAATGCATTTCTTTTCACAACAGTAAAAATAATATTGACCTTTCCATCATTTCCAGTTGCATCTATATTAGAATAGCGATGATTTTTTCTTTCTAAGTAATCGATTAAATCATTAGCTGGTAATGCTGTAATCACTCTAACTACTACTCTCCCTATCGCCATTTTTTCTTCCAGAATTATGCCCACGTATGTACCAAATGCATAACCTGTAGCATAGGAGATATAACTTACGGGATTATCAATATGCTGAAATATTTGCCCAATTGCTAATAACCAGATAAGAGATTCAAAAAAACCCAAAAGTGGAGCAAGCCCTTTTTTACCTTGCATCACTAAGATCACCCTAATGGTTCCAATTGAAACATCTGCAACCCTTGCTAAAAATATTAACAAAGGCAGAATAAAAAATGCAAATATCTGATTGGAAAATCCCAATTCTTGAAAAAACTCCTGCATAAAAATAGATTTTGAAGAAAGGATTCAAATATCAGAAAATTAATTCACTTGAAAAAACGATTATGGTTTATCAGTATACCAAAAGGTTGAGTGCCAAAACCCCTTGTATTTTGTCCTTCCTGTTTGAAGAGACTCTTCTAGCCTTTAATTTTATCCGAATAAATAGCTTACTACTTCTCCTAATTGACTAAAAGTTTTTATTTCAATATTGTATCGGGCAGTATCAACGCCTTTCATACTAAATTTAGAAACTAGGATTTCCTTAAAACCCAACTTTTCAGCTTCTGCGATTCTATTTTCTACTCTATTTACTGCTCGTATTTCTCCGCTTAGACCTACTTCTGCTGCTACACAAGTTTTGGATGATAACGGGATTTCTTCCAAGGAGGAAATGATGGCCACGCAAACAGCTAGATCGATAGCAGGATCTTCTACGCGTACTCCACCCGCAATATTTAAAAACACATCTTGAATACCGAGCCGGAATCCCCCTCTTTTTTCTAAAACTGCCAGCAACATATTCAATCTTTTGCTGTCATAGCCTGTAGCAGAACGTTGAGGAGTACCGTAGGTGGCAGGGCTGACAAGTGCCTGTATTTCAATCAAAAGTGGTCGATTTCCTTCTAAAGTAGCTCCTATCGCAGTTCCACTACTATCTTTATCTTTTTGAGAGATTAAGATTTCTGAAGGATTGCTAACTTGACGTAATCCATTTTGCATCATTTCATAAATACCTAATTCGTTTGTCGATCCAAATCGATTCTTTGTGGTTCTTAGGATACGATAAGTCAAATGGCGATCCCCCTCGAACTGTAACACTGCATCGACCATATGCTCTAAGACTTTAGGTCCCGCTATTGCGCCATCCTTGGTGATGTGGCCAATCAAAAAAACTGGAATTTTATTTTCTTTGGCAAAGCGCATCAGTTCGGCAGTACATTCTTTGACTTGCCCTACACTACCTGCGGCTGATTCAATCTTAGGGGAATGCAATGTTTGTATGGAGTCGATTACTAATAGATCAGGCCCTAAAGCCTCTACTTCTCTGAATATATCGGCCGTATGGGTTTCAGTAAGAATAAAACAGTTTTTAGAATCGTGTTCCATTCGATCTGCTCTCATCTTGATTTGTTGTGCACTTTCTTCTCCACTTACATATAAAACCTTAAGGTTTGAGAGCTGTAGGGCAATTTGAAGCATCAAAGTAGATTTCCCAATCCCAGGCTCTCCACCAATTAATACCAAAGAACCTGGAACAATCCCCCCACCAAGCACTCGACTCAATTCGCGATCAGCTACTTTAATTCTGGCCTCAGTCGTACTTTCTACCTCTTGTATCGCAATTGGCTTATTAGCTCTTTTACTCGCTGATTGATAACCACTCGAAGATTTCTCTTTGGTCACTACTTCTTCTACGAATGTATTCCACTGTCCGCAGGAAGGACATTTTCCTACCCATTTAGGCGATTCATGTCCGCACTCTTGACAGAAATATGCTGATTTAACTTTTGCCATAAAATAATTTAGGATACAATGTGTTTATAAAATTGAAAAACTGCTGAAGTATAAAATTAATATTAGAGTGCGCAGACTAAGCCAATATGCTTTGAATATCTTCTTTACTTAAGCTTTTCATGAAACTCTCTTCAGTACTGATCAAATCTCGGGCTAAAGTCAACTTCTTTTGTTGTAGGGCTAAAATCTTTTCTTCTACTGTATTTTTTGTAATGAATTTATAAGTAAAAACTTGTTGTTTTTGACCAATTCTGTGCGCTCTATCCACTGCCTGCTGTTCAATTGCAGGATTCCACCATGGATCTAGCAAAAATACATAATCAGCAGCAGTAAGATTCAATCCTAAACCACCAGCCTTTAAAGAGATTAAAAAAACGGATATTTCATCGTTTTCTTGAAATAGTTTCACTTGCTTTTGGCGATCTTTTGTAGTGCCGTCTAGATAGGTGTACTTGATATGACTTCGCTCCATAAAATCTTTAAATAAGCTCAAGTGCTTTACAAACTGACTAAAAACTAAGATCTTATGCCCTTCGGAAATAATAGAACTTAACATATGAGTTACGTCTTCCATCTTGCCAGAATCTCCTTGATACTCGGGATCGACCATTTTCGGGTGGTTAGCTATTTGCCGCAATTGAGTTAAGCCTTGTAATAAAATCATCTGCGAACTTCGAATTCCTTTTTTCTCAATCTCATCCAAGATCATATCCCGGAAATAGTTTTTTACTTCGTCATATTTTTCTTCCTGCATGGTGGTCATACCAGAGTAATGAACATTTTCGATTTTGTCAGGTAATTCCGTGGCCACTTGCGATTTATGTCGCCTCAAAATGAAGGGCTTTATCAAAGTCGCCAATTTCTGAGATTTTTGTTCATCTCGCTTTTTCTCAATCGGTGTTACAAATTCATCCTTAAAAAATTTCTTATTACCCAAAAGACCTGGATTGACGAATGACATTTGTGACCATAAATCCATAGTGCTGTTCTCAACTGGCGTACCCGTGAGCACCAGCTTTCTGCGAGATTTTAGTTTCTTTACTGCTTTGGCAATATGCGAATCGGGATTTTTGATGGCCTGAGACTCATCTAAAATAATATAATTAAATAAAAATTCTGATAGAATATCAATATCTAACCGAGTGATGCCATAGGAGGTTAAGACCAAATCGTACTCTTCAAATTGCTTACTGCTTTTAATCCGGTTGGTTCCAGTGTAAACAAATATTTTCAATTCGGGTGTGAATTTTTCTGCTTCAGACTGCCAATTATAAACCAAAGAAGTGGGCATAATTAGAAGACTTGCCGCAGTTCTACCATTTTCTTTCTCAGATTGTAGCATAGCAAGCGTCTGGACGGTTTTTCCCAATCCCATATCATCTGCCAAGCATCCGCCAAAATTATATTGGTTTAAAAACTGCAGCCAGTTAAATCCTTCCTTTTGATAGGGTCTTAATTCTCCTGAAAAATCTGCAGGAAGTGGATGGTCATCTATCTGAGTGAAGTCTTCCAGCTTTGCCAACTTCCTATCCATTTGCACCTTAGCCAAATTACTCTTTTCCATTTCATTGACTAGAGACAGATGATGCTTTCTCATTTTCATGGCATCTTCATTGGCATTCTCCATAAAACTAAATAATTCGGAATAGTCTTCAAACCAATGAGAAGGAATTACAGCTGTTTGGTTATTAGGCAGTTGAAACTCAGTTTGATTGTTCAAGATATGTTTCCTAAGCTCTTTAAAAGGAATCTCATAATCTCCGAACATTACGATTGCATTGATATCAAACCAGTCAATACCCTCAGATATATCAATTTCAATGGTAGATTTACCTACAAAATAGCTTTTATCATTATTAAGCTTTTCTTGTTGGATCTCTACCTGATTTTCATCAAGCCAATCGACATTTTTTGAAATCCAGCTGAAAGCTAGTGTTTTTGGAACTGTCAATTTTCCCTTCAAGATGTTCAGGCCTCTTTCTACCATAGCATCTCTCAAGCTTTTCTCTTTTAGTAGATTCCTCACTAGTCGTTTGAAAACAAATTGACCATCTTCTTTTTCCACTTTTACTGAAACGCCTTCTCCTTTTCCTAGAGGAAAGGTATGTTCTCCATATTTGAATTTCAGTTCCATCAATAATTTGCCTTCATCCTCCAGATCTTTATTGCCATTGGAAAATAAATCAAGGTTTTTCCCTGAAGTGGAGGTTAATTCAGAAATCTTCAGTTTAGGATATGGCTCTTCTCTAAAAGTTTTTATTTTAAAACCTCTAGCAAAAACATCAAAAGAGGCTACTAATGGAGCAACAAACTTTTTGAAATAGGTTTCCTCTACTTTTTGAGGAATCGCTATAAATTTTTTGTTAAGGAATGGCTTTATTTTCTTTCCTTCAGGATCTTTCTCAAAAGAATAAAGCTTTTGGTCAACGACAAGCCATGCAGGCTCATTGCAAATTAAATAAGCCCCTTTGTACTGAAATTCTAGTTTTTCACCATCGTGCTTAATAGTAGGGAAATAGTGCGTATTATCTTCATTTTTAACGAAATGAAAAAGGATAGTGGCTTTTTCCTGCATGATTTCTATTTGACGCCATGCAGGTTCTCCGTCATTTCCCATTTCAAAAAGCATTTTTCCTTTTATCCGACTGAGAATCTCAGAACGCCTTTTCTCCATATAGCGCTCTATTTCTCCTTTGACTAAGTCATTCCCACCATCGGTATTATAGAACTTATCAAAAAATTCGGTTGGCTTCATTTTCTTCTTGGCAAACTTCCTTACTACCACATCCTGTTGCATTTCATCCATCAACTCGATCAGCTCATAATCCACTTCATCAAGTCCTTTACCGAACTCCTTGGCATTCTTAGAAGAAATATTTTGATGAGAAAAGGTCAATTCTCCACGACTATTTTTTTGCACCACAAACGACTCGAATGTGTACCCCAAATATTCGTGTTCGAATAATGAATAAATCAGTTGAAATGGTTGAGTGGTAAATACCTTCATAGATAAAACTTATCAATCAAACAGTTTTTGTCAATTTTTTGAAGAAATCAGAATTGAAATTTAAGGAATTAGGATGGAACTCGTATTGTTTTTTTGAATATTTTACTATAATCTCTGTATTTCAACAGATTTCGCAGCTACTTGGGCAGGTTTGAAAGATGCCAAAATAGTGATTACTGAAATTGTGAGCATTGTGAATATAAAATCTGAAGGTATCATTTTCACTGGATAAGCCTCCTGAACAGCTGAAGCCATATTCATAGAGATTAGTCCGTATTCTTGCTGTAGTAGGCAAATAATGAACCCCAAAAGCCCGCCAGTTAATGCTCCAGAAAGTGAAATAATGGCGCCCTCTTTTAGGAAAATATTGCGGATTGTTTTTACGGGTGTTCCCATAGCATATAAAATGCTGATATCTCTCTTTTTGTCAAGTGCTAACATAGTAAGCGCAAAAAAGATATTGAAAGAAGCCACTGCTAGAATGAAACTAAAAGTAAGGTAAATAAATAATTTCTCGATTTTAATGGCTTTTAGTAAGGAGGCATGTTGTTCGTCTGAATTTAAGACTTCAAATTGATCTCCTAGTTTCTCCTGAAGAGATTCTTGTATAGTTCTAACTGAAAGGCCTTCTTCTAAATTGATCTCGATTGAAGTACATTGGTTTTGTTTTCCAATTAGTTTTCTTGCAAAACGAATTGGAACAAATATATATTTTTCATCATATTGTTTCTCAATGGCAAAAACTCCAGCGGGCATTAATATCCCTGAATTGTACATACTCGATGGATTTGTCCTACCCGGACTAATATTTTTGGGATAGTAAAACTGTAAAGCTAAAAAGTCATTGCGCGAATTGATCGATAAATTGTATCGAATACCTTGACCTACCACAGCAAAATTCTGTTCCTTTTCAGTGAGTTTTAACTGTCCTTCTGTTATGTGTTTTTTCAGTTGGCTATTTTGAACAAAATCAGAACTAACACCTTTCATTCTGACAACTGATTCTCCGTCATTGTATCGGACCAACGCATTATCTTCTACCACCTGTACAATAGTAGCTAGGCCTTTGTGCTGTTTTATTTTAGTCTGAAGCTCTTCATCATATTCAAAGAATTTACCTTCCTTCAAACTTATTTTTATGTCAGCATCAAATGAACTATACAGGGAACGAATTAAGTCTTCAAGTCCGTTGAAAACAGAAAGTACAATAACCAATGCAGTTGTTCCAATAGCAACACCCACCATTGCAATTATGGAAAGTACATTTATAAATCCCTTTTTCTTTTTAGATAGGAAATATCTTCTCGCTATAAAAAATGATAGGTTCTTCAATATTCTACAACTGAATTTTTAATCCTCATTGTTTTCGTCATCTTCCTCCTCCTCTTCCTCTGGTGGAATTTCGAGTTTTGACAAAATATCCTCCATTCGACTAGCTTTCTCTAAGGTATCATCTATGAAGAACGCTATTTCAGGTACAATTCTAACTTGTTTACCGATTCTATTTCCTAGATGCTTCCTAATCTCACTTTTTCTTTCTCTAATCATCTCTAAAGTTTCGCTTGGTTTATCGGAAAGCATCAAGCTTAGATATATTTTAGCAAAACTTAAATCTGGAGATACCTCTACATCCGTGATTGTTATAAATGCCTTACCAAAAGCATTAGCCATCTGTTTTTGGAAAATCTCGCTTAAATCTTTTTGTAATAAACTGGAATATTTTTTCTGTCTTGAACCTGCAGCCATAGTATTCTATAATTTCTTTACAAATATGCACGATATTTTATACAATTTGTGCTTTATCGCCTAATTTAGCAATTGAATTTTAAACAAAACCAAAGACTATTGTTAGGTTTTTTCCGAATTAACGACCCTTATCGATTACTGATCCTCTTCTTGGCGGTGCTTCTTTTGCGTTTACCCTATATGATAGGATCGGATGCTTTAGTGTACGAAACAAATTGGCTTTTGATTGGAGAAGCACTGAACTCCGGGAATATTCTCTACAAAGATATAATCACTCCAATTGCTCCTTTAGCTGCAGGGATCTATATGATGGTAGAATTCTTATTTGGAAAATCCGTTTTGGTATTGCATATTTTATCGATTCTGTTAGTCACCTATCAGTTTTCGCTCTTCAATAATATCATGTTGAGAAATAAAGCATATAATGAAAACTCGTATATTCCTGCGCTGATCTATGCTTTGATGATGTCCATTTTCTACGATTTTTTCACCTTATCACCTGCACTGATCAGTCTTACATTTATACTTTTAGTATTGGATAACATTTATCTTAGGATAGAGAACAAACTCCAAGATGCCACAATTCTAAAAACTGGTATTTTCATGGGTTTTGCGGTTCTTTTTTATCTCCCTTCGATTTTTTTTTTAATTGCAACGATTTTATCATTTGCATTGCTTACTAGCCTAGTCTTACGAAGGTATTTGTTGTTCCTATATGGCTTTATATTCCCAGCGCTAATAGTTTCAATTTTTTTCTACTGGAAGGGTGGCCTTGAGGCCCTTTATAATCAATGGATACTATTCAACATTTTTGATAAAGCAGAACCAGTCATTGATCTACAGTCAATTTTAATTATTTCAGTTTTCCCTGTCATTATCTTTCTGTTTGCGCTTTACAAGACGTTTACCGCGACACGGTTTACCAATTATCAATTACGGGTACAGCAAGTAATGTTTATTATGTTTTTAGCAGCCTTTGGAAGTTGGTGGATTTCAGAGCAACAGGCGCCTTTTGAATTGCTACTTTTTGTTCCTTCTTTTGCCTTTTTCATCGTGCATTTTGTTTTTCAATTTAAAAGAAAAATTATAGCAGAAGCATTTGCAATTACTTTAACAGCTCTATTAGTAACTATTAACTTCAGTATATTCTATCAGAATACTCGTATACATGATATCGGAAATTTCAATAAATTGGTAAGTGGAGAGTCCCTCTATACTGAATTGATTCGGGAGAAATCTGCAATAATTTTAGGAGGACATACAGATATGTATCAATCTGCCACTAGAATTGCTACGCGATTCTATCACCCTAAATTAAGCGAATCAATTCTCAATGATATGAGCAAAAAAGAACAAATGATCGTTTTGTATGACGATATCCAACAATATCAGCCTGAGGTTATTATAGATTTTTTAGGCTTGCTTAAAAAAGGCAAAGTCGAGTTAGCTGTTTTAAAAGAAGATTACCAACAGAAAAGCGAACTTTTGTATGTAAGGAATAACGCTAATTTAACAGAATAAATAGTTAAAAAAGTATGATATATATGGTACAGCCGTACTGGATAGAAAATTACGTATGATTTTAATATGTAATGTTGTTTTACATTTCGATTTTACCCATATTTGAATCTGAATATGGGAGAACTTTTACTATATATAGGAATTATCTTAATTTCTACTTTTGCTGTATGGAAAGGAGGGAGCCTCCTAGAAGAATCATCTGAAAAACTTTCAGATTATTACCGATTACCCCCCTTGATCCAAGGAACAATTATCACAGCTGTAGGTTCAAGTTTTCCAGAATTAGCGGCTACTGTTTTATCCACTCTACTTCATGGAAAGTTTGACTTAGGTGTTTCTGCTATTGTAGGTTCAGCCATCTTCAATATATTAGTCATACCAGGGATTTCTGCTGTCTTAGTGAAAAGAATGCCTGCAGATTTAAGCTTAATTTACAAGGATACCCAGTATTACATAATTTCAGTTTTTATATTGTTCATATCTTTTGCGCTAGCTTATATTTATTATCCAATCGTAGTTACGCCAAACAATATGGAAGGTACAATGACACGATGGATTGCCTTTATTCCTATCGTTTTTTATGGTCTTTACCTTTTTATACAAGGAATGGAAACGAGGGATTACAGAAGAGATCATGGGAAAAGAGCAGTGCTGGGCGTTGATAAAGGAAGCGTAAACATTAGAAAAGATTGGATAAAGCTAATTGTTAGTCTAGTATTAATTGTTGCCAGTGTGGAAGGCTTAGTAAGCGGGGCAATTTTCTTGGGAGAATTTTTCAATACTCCAGATTTCATATGGGGGATCACTATTGTTGCAGGTGCTACTAGTATTCCTGATGCGGTGGTAAGTATTAAAATTGCACGAAAATTTAAAGGCTCAATTAGTTTAGGTAATGTGATTGGTAGTAATATCTTCGACCTTTTGGTTGCTGTTCCTGTAGGGGTTTTGATAGCGGGTTCCGCAGTAGTCAACTTTACAATGGCAGCACCGCTTATGTTGTTTCTTGCTTTGATCACCATTATCATGTTTATTTTCCTGCGAACAAACTTAGCGCTGGTGCGGTGGGAAGGGATAGTACTTTTAATTCTTTACGTTCTTTTTGTGGTTTGGATGGTTTTGGAGACTCTCGGGATATCCTCTATTGTCATCAAATAAAGAGGCCTGTTTCTCCGAAGAAAAACAGGCTAACCTCTAGTTTTATCGTACCGTATTATTTATCTAACTCAGCAAAATATTGATGGAACAAAGCTACAGTTTCAATTCCTTTTAGATAGTTTTCAACTCCAAAACTTTCATTGGGTGAGTGAATAGCATCCGAATTCAGTCCAAATCCCATTAAAATACTATCAAGACCTAAAATATCTTTAAATAAAGAGACGATTGGAATACTTCCTCCTTCTCTTGTTGGAATTGGCTTTTTACCCCATACTTTTTCAAAAGCTTTCTCTGCTGCTTTGTAAGAATCAGTATCTGTTGGTGTAACATATGGCATACCACCGTGATGTGGGATCACCTTGACCTTGACACTTTTAGGCGCTATGCTTTCCAAATGCTTCTGGAATAACTCCGTGATCTCATGGTGATTTTGATTTGGTACTAGACGCATAGAAATTTTTGCATTGGCTTTAGATGGAAGTACCGTTTTTGCACCTTCACCTATGTAGCCGCCCCAAATACCATTTACATCAAGAGTTGGACGAATTCCCATTCTTTCTAAAGTATTATAAGTAGCTTCCCCTTCAACATCTTCAATTTTTAAGTCTCTCTTGTAAACATCTAAATTGAAGGGAGCTTTATTCATTTCATCTCTTTCTGCTTGCGTAAGTTCTAACACTTTGTCGTAAAACCCTGGGACAGTTACCTTCCTATTTTCATCTTGAAGAGAAGCAATCATTCTAGCCAATACATTAATTGGGTTAGCAACCGCACCACCATAAACTCCGGAGTGTAGATCTCTATTGGGTCCCGTCACTTCAATTTCCAGATAACTTATTCCTTTCAAGCTCACTGCCATCGAGGGGTGCTCATTTGCAATCATTGATGTATCCGATATTACAATCACATCTGATTTCAATTTTTCTTTATTTTCAGCAATGAAAATTTCTAAATTTTCAGATCCAACTTCTTCCTCACCCTCGATCATGAATTTTACATTGCAGGGAACGCCTCCATTTTGCATCATCATTTCGAAGGCCTTAACATGAATATACATTTGACCTTTATCATCTGCAGAGCCTCTAGCTACAATTTTCCCATCTTTAATTACAGGATTAAAAGGTTCTGAATCCCAAAGCTCATACGGATCGGCTGGTTGAACGTCATAATGTCCATATACCAACACTGTTGGTAATTTTGGATCAATAAGTTTATCAGCATACACTATTGGGTGCCCGGCTGTTTCACAAACCTCCACATTATCGGCTCCAGCTTCTTCAAATTTAGCCTTCATAAATTCAGCAGCTTTCTTTACATCCCCCTTAAATTTCGGATCTGCGCTCACGCTTGGAATCCTTAGTAGATCAAAAAGCTCATCTAAAAATCTTTGTTTGTTTTCGTCTAAATATTTTCCTGTTTCTTCTTTAGTGATCATCTATTACTATTTATGAGTGTTAACTTAAATTTAAATTAAAAACCATCATCATCATCTTCAGCTGGTGCATCTTGTGTAGGAATTGGCATATTATTAGCTGGAGCAGCTGCAGCTCCTGCCTCACTTGCCATTTCTAAATAATAAGGAGCATCAATATCAAAATACCTCTTACGATAATCCTCGATAAAGTTAGTAGCTTCCAACTTATCTCCCGTTAAAAAGACAAAATCTCCGAACTTAGCTTTCTCTGCTTTTGATTTATTATCTATAAGCTCATTAGCCTCTTTATTTGAGGAGAAAAATATTAATCGGTCTTCCTCATAATGAAAGAAATACCAGCAAGATGGCGAAACTTGCAAGAATACCTTAATAGCGGATCCCATCTCTAACTTTTGAATTTCGATGAAGCCGTCAATATTTGCATTGATATCTTGAGAGCCTGTATTTGACAATCCGATTTTCCCTACGCTGTACCAAGAATGGTTTTCGTCCGACCATTTCATATCAATGTTGTTTAAGACTAAAGTTTTTGTGAAATCAGATGTAAGGGTATGCAATGGAATATATTCATTAAAAAAATTCTCTTCATAGCGCTTTGCTACTGAATTACCTGCTATTTCTGCTAGTTTAGGCAATAATCTATCTAGATCCTTAGTGGACTCTGGCAAGCCTAGACGCTGCACTACTTCTAACATGTCAGTACCTATAATGGGAGTAAAGGCATTGGGTAAATCGAATTCTACGGTCATCATTAAATTGAAAATAAACTGCTGACTCAACAAATCCCCAGAACCTGATCCTGCAGACTTAAAGCTAGCTTCTTTTCTGCTTTTCATGAATTGAAATGGTCCCTCAAATTCCAATTTTTGCTCCTTCTCATTGTAGGCAAAGTATTTACCTGCATATGAGGTTCCGGTTTTTCTTTCCCTGTTTTCAATAACAAATTGATTTTTGGTAGCGCTGTAGGTCAATAAGCCACTAGGCTTGAAAAAGTCCTCATCTGAAAAATCTCTCTTTTCATTCATAAAGGTTGCGTAAAGCTGATTATTAGCATTGTCGAAATGGATTCCTGCTTGTAGGGGCTCTCCCATTTCGGTAGTACTATTTCCAAAATCAATTACAACCTCTTTTGCACTTCCATCGCTCTTATAGCCAATCCAAGTATCATAATTTGGAATATCTTGTAGATCAGGTTGAATGTAGCCCTGCAATTCTAAAGCAGGTTTGTTGGCATACATTGTTACATCTCCTTTGTAATACATGCCTGGGCTAATCAGCATTCGATCTTCCTTACGAACGCTTCCAGAAGATACGGTTCTTAAAGTCCTATTACTGTTTTCTTCACTTGGAATAGGCTCTAAACTAAATTCTCCCATTTTGATGGAGAAGGTATCCCCAATAGAATTCACATATCGATAGGTAGCATTTCCTAAAAACTTATTTCGGGAAACAATATCAATTTCTGCATCATATAAATTATGGTATCCTGTTAGCGTATCCAAAGTAAGTGTGGCATTATAAAGCTTATTAATTTTGCCATTCTCTCCAATTATTACTTCACCGCCACTTGGTGTAACTTGAGCATCTGCAACTGTAATAAAAGGAATGCCTGATACATTAAGTGCCTGACTCTCGATATCGTACACTGCTTTTGTTGCGTTAAAAACCAATGAATCTTGATCGGGATTTGTAGAGTAGAAGTAAGAATTTCTAATATTGATATCTGCAGGTTTTGTCATTTCTACAATTTTTTCATCTAGCTTCCATAATGCAGAAGGAATGGACGTTTTGTAGCTGGCATATGGGAAATCCAATGCAGCATCACCCTCTATCTCAGGGTTTACGGTTGCAGTATTTGCTTGAAAATCGAAATCGAGCCGTACGTCATCGGCTGACAAGGCAGGAATTGTATCGGTAGATTCAATTCGGAAATCCGCATGTCTTGCAGAAAAACTCTGTTCTTCGAAGCTAAACTCTTTTGATGAAGTATTAGACCCCCTAGTTGTCATTTCTCCCAAACCAAAAAGACCTTTTTTCGAGATAATGGTTTTCCCTTCTAATGATGCAGTTTCATTGTACATTTTAAAAGGCTCCGAGCGATTGCTCATATAGAGGCTATCTTTTGCCGTTAGCCATCGCATATCGAAATTTAAAATCTCCATTTGCGGATAGGAAATTCCATCCCAATCGCCAGGTTCGATGGTTGCATAAGTACCAATTGCTGTAATAGAATCCTTAAAGAAAGTAAAGTTTTCAGATTTAATTGTTGAGCTTAAATATTCGATCTTATCACCTCCTCTTAATCCTTTGTTATCTAATTTTATAGTACCATAAAATTGAGCCTCACCTGCTAATAAGCTTATACCTTCTTCTGGTAATGGATGATTGAAACCTAAAGATTTATCAGGCATTACCCTCAGTTTTTCTTCAAATTCAGGAAAAATATCTCCTGAATGAAAAACTCCGTCAAAGGCTATTGAATTAGGATCAGAACTACTTACAGAGTCAATTTCAAAAGGTGGAATTATAAAATAAAGACTTTGGTCGTAAACACCATCTAGAATTTCTTCACCTAGAAAATATACTGTAGCTCCCTTGGTTGCATTAAAAATCGGATACTTTGGAAACTCTTTTTGAGCAGATTTATTATTAGGTTCGTTAATGTATAATACTCCTGCAGTTTCAACTAATTGATTTTGTATCTGCTCTTTATTGGACTGCTTGCTGTTATCCCCAGTGTTTAAATTGAATTTAATATTATCAATTTTAGGCATAGATATCAGAAAACTATCATAGTCCATTTTAAATTCCTCTCCTATATATTGGTAATTTCCTGCATAGACTGTTCCGTCAAATTGAACATCACGATTTTTACGTAAAACTACTCGACCACTATCAGGCTCTACGCTGATTCCTAACTTATCGTTGATAATAAACTCTTCTACACCGAAAATATCTAATGTACCTTGATCCAGATTCAATTTCCCATTTGGCTTCCCAGATGAAACCGATGAAATTTGAACATTATCATAATCTTTTCGTCCCCATCGGGAATCCACATAGTGAAAAGCTTTATCGAGCATGTTAATTTTGCCACTAACGACATCATATTTAATAAAGCCATTTTGCATCAGTAATTTCATTCCTGATCGCAATTTACTTTCATCAATTCTTGTCTTTTCAGCTACTTCATTAGTATAAAATGACTTTTGGTTTGCAGTCCTGCTGTAATTGACTACTACTTGTAAAGCATGAAATTTATATAAACCAGAAAGACTATTGTATCTGTATTCATTAAAATATTCTGCAGATTCAAATAGTGCCGGAACCCTATTACCAGCGATTAAGATAGAAATTTCAACAACAGATGAATCCATATCCCAGCTAAGCTTATCTGCTGTAAAATCCATGTTAAAATAGCTCGCATAGAAGGGAGTGTTCTTAAAATTACCTTTATTTTTCAATAGGTTAAGGGAATTCTCATTTACTCTATAATCAAGACTGAGGCCGGGGTGGTATATAGAATCTTTTCTTTGATAAATTGAAACACTACTAAGATCTGAGACAAAGGTGCTGTCTTCATAAATGAATTCGCGAGACTCTGCCCTGAATTTTTTTACAGCAGAGCCCTGTAGCTCCAAGCTGCTAAAACTATTATCCATTGCGGCAGTGCCCAATGTAGTTCCTTTAAGAGTAACTCCTCCAACTAAATATAGGCCTTCCACCTTCACAAAATTTAGATCATAACCAGACTTATATGACTGGAAAAAAGGATATTTTGCTTTTCCTTTTTCAGTATTATCTACTTTAAAGTCAATAAATCCTTTCACAGGTTCTTTTATAATATCTGGGTAATTTAAAGTGACTTGTTCAGCAGAGAACTGTTTTTCATTTACTTCAAATGTAAAATCTGAGAACTCTGCATTGAGCTCTTCTGTTGATTTTCCTAAATGCTCCCAAGTCAAAATACCATTTTCAGCAACGAAAGTATTTCCGATTAATTCAAGCTTGCCTGTAACATCATTTATTTTTATAGAATCAGAGGCATTCAGGAATTTCAGATTTATATTTTTCAATATAACGATAGGCCCTTCTAAAATGGGCATTGGCTCACTAAAAGCGGATAAATCTACCGGGGAGTTACTCGCAGTTTCTTTTGGAGCAGACTCTTCTGCAGCCCATCCATCTTCGCTACCCCAGGAATCATCACTGTCACTCCAAGCATCATCTTCTTCAGCTCCCCAAGCATTATCTGCTTCGCTACCCCAAGCGTCTTCAACTTCTTCTTCTGCTGCTGTTTCATTCTCAACTTCAACCGTTACTTCAGGTTCTGTAGGCCATTCAAAACTGACGCTTCCTCCAGAGAATGCCACTTGATAGTAGCGACTGTAAAAAATGGCTTTCTTTTCTAAAATCTGTTCAGTTGTTCTTAGTAATGACTTAAACTGATTGTTTTCCAGTTCTTCGTAAGCTCTTTCGGTTATTTCCAAAAACGTATTTATAGCTTTTGCTGGATCTTCCAGATTAGATGATGCTCCCGAAAGTGTACTTATAAAGGGTAATCTAAAATCCCGTACCGAAAGGTTATCGGATTTCATCTTATTGTAAATCTCTTCAATAAGCAACTTGTTCTGTTGACTTAAGGAATTCTCCTTATTCCAGTAATTCTGAAAAAACAAGGAGACGCTCTCTCCCTTTTCGGAGTTTAGCTGCGCTAAATCCAACTGCACGGACTTTAAAAAATCTGGAGCAGATGCTTTATCAGTTGCCACTTCATCTTGAGCACCAGCCCAAAAGAAAGTCGAAAAAATTAATATGACGATAAAAAAACCTCTCATTTATTGTTTTTAAGCAAAATGGCTGACCATTGGTTCCTTACAGATTGATTGATTAGTTCTAACGAAAATTTACTGCATTCATTTAAAATGTCTGGAATATCATTTTCATAAAAACCGCTTAGCATCAAAAATCCTCCCTTCTTAATATGTTTATTAAGATGCTGAATATCTGACAATAATATGTTTTTGTTAATGTTAGCTAACACCAAATCATAAGTTTCTTTTTTGGGAATGCTTTGAACCTCTCCTTGCCAGACCTTGTGCTTCGAAGCTATAATCGAATTTAACGAAAAATTCTCTACAGTATTTTCTACAGCCCATTCATCTATATCGTAGGCATCAACTTTAGTAGCTCCTCTTAAGGCAGCAAAGATTGCTAAAATTCCAGTTCCGCAGCCTGCATCCAACACCATCTTATCTTCTAAATCCATGTCGTACATCTGATTCAGCATTTGATAGGTTGTTTCATGATGGCCAGTCCCAAAAGACATTTTCGGAGTTACTATAATTTCAATAGGAAACTGCGGTTTCGAAGGATGGAAATGAGCGCGCACCAAAATTTTATCTTCCACTTCGATAGGCTCATAATTCTTTTCCCAGTCTGAATTCCAATTTTCTTTTTCTACTGTTCCTAAATTATAGGATAAAGAAGTCAATTTTTCATACTGCTGAAAAAGGGCTTGAATTTGAGAAGTTTCTATGTTTTGATTTTCTTCTGAATAAGCGAAAAGCCCATCTCCTCCTTCCTTTTCCTGAAAGGTAGAGAAACCAATTTCTGCTAATTCCGCCATGAATATTTCAATAAAATCTTCATCGCAATTTACTTCTAAAGAAATGTAACTCATTATTTATTTTTACTCCAACAGTTTTAATTTTTGTGCACTGGATCAGCTGCTAAATTTCTCAGTAATTTAATTTAATACCAAATGATCAATAGCTCTACCACCGATCATTTGGGGCCTGTATATCTTACAGTTAAACTATTTTCTTTAGCAAATACCTAAACAGGCACTATTTAAAATGATTTAATAATATCCGTAAAATCTCTTGACTTTAAAGAAGCTCCACCTATTAATCCCCCGTCAACATCAGGTTGCGAGAAAAGTTCTTTCGCATTATCTGGTTTACAACTTCCGCCATACAAGATAGAAGTTTCATTGGCTACATTTTCTCCAAATTTAGTGGCAATATGTTGTCGAATGGTTTTGTGCATATCCTGCGCCTGAGCGGAACTAGCTGTTTTGCCTGTACCTATAGCCCATATTGGCTCGTAAGCAATTACAATATTTTTGAACTGCTCGGTAGATAAATGGAATAAGCCGTTAGTCAATTGCTTGGTGACGTAGTCATTTTGTGTATCCGCTTCTCTAATTTCTAAAGGTTCTCCACAGCAAAAGATCACTTTAAGATTACTTTTTAGTGCATTATCTGTCTTTTTAGCTAGATCAGCGTCAGTTTCTGAAAAATGCTCTCTTCTTTCACTATGACCCAAAATAACATATTGAGCACCCAAAGATTTTAACATTGGTGCTGAAACTTCACCTGTAAAAGCCCCAGAATCTTCCTGATGACAATTTTGTCCGGCTAAAACTATTTTACCAATCTCAGGGATTAAATTTTCAACAGCATATATGAAAGGAAATGGAGGTGCTATGACCACTTTTACATCTGCTGGACCTTCATCCTCTACCATATTAGCAATTTCGGAAGTTAATGCTTGAGCTTCCGTCAAAGTTTTATTCATTTTCCAGTTTCCGGCTACTATTTTCTGTCTCATCTTATTTTCAGTTTTTGTTATAGGCTAAAAAACAAAAATAAGAAGATTTGACCATAAAGCTAAGGAAGCTGGATTAAGATATATTTTTGACCCTGAAACTTTAGAACTGTAGGGGATCTTCTAATAACCTCCCATAGACTAATGGCTACAAATTTCTAAAAAATGGCCTTAAATTAAACCTTTAATTTAATACTCCCACTTCCCAATATCCACTATAGGTTTAAGGTATATTTCTGGTATAATTGAATCAACTTTTTCCAATTCTCCATTTTTCAGTAAAGCCACTCTATTGCTATTAAAGCCTTCGATATCAGCTAATTCAGGAATCCAATATCTAACATATTCACCTTTAGCATCATATTTTTTGGCTTGGCTTAAAATATTAAAATAGCGATTTTCTCTGGGATCGTTACCAACCCCCGCCACATAAGCCCAATTACCCCAATTACTGGCGACATCATAATCAATTAATTGATGTTCAAAGTACCAAGCACCCATTCTCCAATCCAATCCTAAATCTTTTACTAAAAAGCTGGCTACATTTTGCCTACCTCTGTTGCTCATGAATCCTGAAGCGTTCAACTCCCGCATATTGGCATCTATAAAGGGTACTCCGGTTTCACCATTTTTCCATCTTTCAAAAAGTTCTAAATTCCATTGCCAATCCCTTTTCTCTCCTTTTATGCCTTCTTTTTGGAAAAGTTTAGAGCCAAATTTTTTCAGTACAAAATGGAAATAATCTCTCCAGATTAGTTCAAATACCATCCAGTATGTCGATTGGTTTTTCTTCCTCTCTTTTTCATATCTCTTTACTTGGTAATAGATTGATTTAGCAGAAATGCAGCCTTCTGAAAGCCATGGTGAAAATTTAGAAGAGTAGCCCTCCCCCAATAATCCATTCCTAGTATTTTTGTAATCTTTAAGTTGGTCTGTTTCCCATAGATAATAATTTAACCTTTCCCAGGCTTTTGTTTCTCCTCCTGTAAAATTCAATACAGCCTTCTCTTCCTTACAATTATTTTCTATTTGTAAATCAGAAAATTCAAATTTATTATCAATTTTCACAGCGTCAGACAAATCCGAAGGAGCTTTAAATAATGCTCTAACCTCCGTCTGCTTTTCGTTTTCTTTCCTAAATTGAGTAAAAATATTTGGTAATTTTCCTATAGGCCAGGGAATATCGTCTTCATGAAAAAGCGTGGTTTGTGCAAAATAATGGACTGCTGCCTTATCTTTTAAAAATAATTTTTGGATAGCTTTTTCTTCACTTACTTCCTCGCTTCCAGACTCCTTTGGAGCATAAAGTGCATCAAATTTGTGCTCCGTTAGAAGTGACTGAAGGATGATTTTAGAATCACCTTTTTGAAGCATTAATTGGCCTCCTAGTTCTTCAATTTTTTGCTTGAGATCCAACACTGATTGCCATCTGAAACTGAGCTTCTTGCTAGAAGATCGTCTAATTCCCAATGGATTTTCGTCCCATTCCTTTTCGTCAAATATATAGAGGAAAAGATATTTTTCTGAATTGTGGATCCCTTCCCATAGGGCTTCATTATCTTCTACTCTTAAATTCCTTCTAAACCAAATCAGTGACTTTTGATACTTTTTTTCCATTATCTTCGGATTTTAATCTATCATCATAACTGATTGGTCAAAATTTATGTTTGAAGCTTTTTAATTAGATCGATAAAAGATAAATTGACCTTTCGAAATAGCGAGTGTGTAAAATGAAAAAAATAAACTTCAATTCCATTAAAAGTAGGATGATCATCGGCTATAGCAGTATGGCATTATTGATTGTGATTGTGGTACTTATTACACTTTCGCAAATTGCCAATATAATGGTGATGGGGAATGATATTCTTGAAAATAAGCAACCATCCCGAATGTATGTTGATGCGATGAAAAGTGGAGTTCGGCATTCCAATGTTACGCTTCAAAACTACTTGCTTTCAGGTAATGATGCATTGAAGAAAGAAATAGATGAAATTTGGGAAAAAGAAGTACAGTCAGCAAATGACAGCATAGATTCTTTAAAAATATATTGGAATAGCCCTGAGAATATCATTTTGTTTGAAAAGCTAAGCAGATTAGGAAATAGAATCAAAGCAAAACAAAAAGAGGTACTGAACAATGCCCAATTTGGTGGAGGGAATATAAGTTTATCGCTTTACAATTATATGGGTTCTGAAGGCGACACCATTTATGATAAAAATGATTTACAAAGCTGGATTGATGAAGAATTAAATAATCAAAGCTCGAGCAATAACCCAAATGGAAATTTATATGCTGAGAATTTAAAGCCCTTGAGTGATGAGTTTGACGAAAAAGCACAACTTTTATATTCAAATCTGGAAGAAGAATCCATGGCTATAGGAGAAAAAATCTTTTCGGCAAGAGATAGATTTGTAATAGTTGAATCAAGTATTGTCATCTTCTCTATCATTCTATGTTTCCTATTTTACAGATTGGCTCGAAATCAATTTAAAGGAAGTATTGATGCTTTACAGTCTGAAGTAAAAATCTTGAGCGAAGGCAATATTCCGGAAACAAAAGCGAATACAAATGACGAATTTGATATCATTTTAGAAGAAATTCACACACTTTCCGGAAATTTATCAAATGTCAAAAACTTTGCTTTGGAAGTAGGGAAGGGCAGTTTTGATAGCGATATTTCGGTATTTAATAATCAAGGGGATATAGGAAATTCACTTGCCGAAATGAGGGACAGTTTGAAAAATGTATCAGAAGAAGCTAGAATTAGGAACTGGACCAATAAGGGTTCAGCTGAATTCGGAGATATTCTGAGAAAATTTAATAATAATATAGGCGAGCTCAGCGATCATGTCATTACCTTCATGGTGAGTTATTTAAAAGCTAACCAAGGGAGCATTTTTATTGTAGATGAAGATGAAAATGGAGAGGAAGATTTACAACTAACTGCTACCTATGCATATGATAGAAAGAAGTTTCTCGAGAAAACTATTCAACCTGGTCAGGGATTGGTAGGACAAGTATATCTTGAAAAGCAGTCAATTTATATGAAGGAGTTGCCTGAAAATTATATCACTATTACTTCAGGTCTAGGTAAAGCAACGCCAAAGAGTATTTTTATCGTCCCTCTTATTGCTAATGATACTGTTTATGGAGTGATCGAGATTGGGACATTCACTGAATTTACAGATAATGAAAGAAAATTTATCGAGGATGTTGGTGAAAACATAGCCTCATCCGTCCAGTCAGTTAAGATCAATGAACGAACCAATAGACTTTTAGAAGATTCGCAACAGATGACGGAGGAAATGCGCGCTCAAGAGGAAGAAATGCGGCAGAATATGGAAGAGTTGCAAGCCACTCAAGAAGAAATGGAGCGTTCGCAGAAGGAGAACACTGAGCGTTTGAATGCCATGGAAAAAAGCGGATTAGCTTATATTGAATTTACCCCAAGTGGAGATATTCTTACGGCTGACGAGACTTTTATAAGTTTATTTGGTTATAACACAGTCGATGAGCTTAAAGGCAAGCATCATCGAATATTTCTAAGCGATGATTATGCAAACTCTAAAGAGTATCAGTCTTTTTGGGATAATCTCAAAGCAGGACAGATTCAAAGTGGAGTATTCGAACGTTATGGAAAAAACGGAAGAAAGATTAATATTAAGGGCTCCTATACTGTGTTACGAAATCAGAATGGAGAAATCACTAAAATCATAAAATTTGCTTTTGATGTAAGTGAAGTTTACGAAAGATTGGAAGTTCTCGTGCAAGAGAAGGAAACTTTACTTAAGCAATTATCAGAGATAGAAGTGAAAATTGAAGGTGTTGAACCAGGCCAGTTAAATGAACTTAAAATCTATCAAAAGCAATTGAAAAAGTCTTTAGTAGAGAAACTCCAGCAAAATGAAGCAGAGTTAAAAAATGCACTTAAGAAACAAAAGGGAGACTTAGGGATTTCTTAACATTCATTAAGACTCTTAATATTATAGCTTTCCTACGTCAAAAATCTATTATACTATACATTAAACACTAAGTTTTAGCAAACATATAACTGCAATGCAGGTTATTGAAGCCAATATGAAAAAATCAAATCACGGAAAAACGGGAGTATTATTAGTGAATTTGGGTACTCCAGATTCCACAAAAACGTCAGACGTAAGGAAATATTTAAGAGAATTTTTGATGGATAAAAGAGTGATTGACATCCCTTTTCTCCTTCGGTGGATGTTGGTAAACTTAATTATCGCACCTTTCCGGGCTCCAAAATCCGCAAAAGAGTATCGGAAATTATGGGTAGAAAGAGGCTCTCCATTAAAGTTTTATGGAGAAGATGTAAAGGAATTGCTTCAAAATGAGCTAGATGAGAATTACGTGGTTGCGCTAGGTATGCGGTATCAGTCTCCAAGTATCAAAAATGCTTTGGAAGAGCTGAGGAATCATAAAGTAGCTAAAATAATAGTAGTCCCTTTGTTTCCTCAATATGCTTCAGCAACTAGTGGTTCTGTGCACGACAAGGTAATGGAAATTGTACAAGAATGGCAGATTATTCCGCAGCTAAATTTTATCAGCACTTTTGTTGAAGAGCCAGGTTTCTACAAAACCTTTGCCTCTCTCGGTAAAAAATATTTAGATAAGCATAAGTACGATCATGTAATCTTTAGTTTCCATGGTTTGCCAGAACGGCAAATTAGAAAAGGTTCAGTTGATAACTATTGCAAATTAGGAAGCTGTTGCAATGTCTATCATGACAAGAACCGATTCTGCTACAGGGCGCAATGCTTTCAAACTGCGAGGTTGATTGCAAACGAATTGAATCTTTCTGAAGATCAATATACGGTGACATTCCAAAGTCGTTTAGGAAATGATCCATGGATTAAACCTTATACAGATGAAGTGCTGAAAGACTTACCTAAGGAAGGGAAAAAGTCAGTTTTGGCTTTTTCCCCAGCTTTTGTTTCCGATTGTTTAGAAACTACTATTGAGGTAGGTGAAGAATTCAAGGAAGAATTCGAAGAGGCAGGAGGGGAGCGTTGGGATTTAGTAGAGAGTTTAAATGACAATAAGGATTGGGTGGAAACATTAAAATCTTTGGTACTTAGAAATTAGGTTGGATAAACATTCGAAACGTTAGATTTTTTTAACTAAATTATTGGCAAGTTGAATTATGAGAAGCCAGTGGTTTATTATTATATCGTCAATATTCTTTCTTTGCATTGCTTTCTCAGTATTCGCAGTTAAGAATGATTCGTTAAAAAATAAGCTAGATTCGAAACTGCAGAATGAGCTTTTTGACCAAGAAATAGATGTTAAAAAATATCTAGAAATTACAGATCAAATTTACTCACAATTTCCAGCGGAAGGTTTATTTTATGTAATAGCTTTAGAAGAAAAACTAAACAGAAATAATAACGAGTCTGGTAGAGCTTACACTCTAGTTAAGAAAGGAACATATTATTGGTTGCAAGGAATATATGACGCCTCGTTAAAAGCTTTTTTTGAGGCTTTAGATATTTTTGAGGAGCAAGGCAATTCAATTGAAGTCATTAAAACGCTCAATAATATAGGGGAAACCTATAAAAAACAAAAAGATTATATTCAATCAGCTAGATTCATAAAATTAGCACTTGCTAAATCAAAAGAGGTAAAAGGCCTCTCTCCCAGATTAATATTAGTGAATTTAGGTCAGCTTTTCATGATTAATGAAAACTATGATAGTGCAAAATATTACCTAGACCAAGTACTTAGCCAAGATAGTCTCACCTCTCAAATCAAAGGGTTTACTAATCTTTATAAAGGCATGATTAGTAGGGAAACTGGCGAAACTGATTCTGCTCTTTTGTTCCTTCAAGAAAGCCTGGAACATTGGGCAGACTTAGCATACGCCAGAGGAACGGTAGAAACCACAATTGAACTCGCCAGAGTCTATATTGCAAAGAATGACTTAATTAAAGCCAATCGCTTTTTAGAAGAAGCAGAGATGTTAGCACTAAAAGCAAATACCTTAGACTTGTTGCTTAAGATTTATCAATCTAAGATTGACTTGTACAAACTAACCGCAACTAATGATTCCTTAACATTCTACTTTGATAAATATTTAGGAATCAAAGACTCGATATTTAATTCAGAGTCTAGAGCAGAAATCAATAAGCTAAGTATTCAGTATGATTTGTCTCAAAGGGAAAAAGAAAGTTACAAGCTAGCACTAGAACAATCTAAACTGGCCAATAAAATAGAAAAAAGAACAGAGGTTTTGATTTTAATAACTGTTGCGCTTATTTTTTCAATAGTAATAGTCTTTTATCTCAGGAGTAAAAGTAATCAGCTCAAGACTGCTCATCTGAAGCTTAAGCAGCAAAAAGAAGAAATAGAAGACAAGCAGCGAAAATTATCATCTAAATCATTAGACTTAGCAAGAGTCAACAAGGAACTTCACAGTTTGAATAAAAATTTGGAGGAAAGGGTTATGGAACGGACTAAAAAGTTGAATGAGCGTAATAGACAAATAGCTGAATTCACTTATTATAATTCTCATAAATTAAGAGCGCCAGTTGCCAATGTATTAGGGCTTATAAATGTAATAGAGTTAACAAAAGATGGAAAAATAGACCCGGCTGTACTTAATTACCTTAAAATTAGTGCAACAGAATTGGACAAGGTTATTTATAACTTAAAAAATCTTTTAGAATTAGATGAAAAGCTAGAAGAATAATTCGTTAATCTATCAGAGGGAGTGTCACCCTAAAGGTCGTTCCTACTCTTGTCTTAGAAGTAAACTCTATTTTACCTTTCAATACTTTTAAAGTGTCTAACACTATATATAATCCTAAACCTGAGCCTTCTATACCTTGGTGAGCCCTAAAAAACATCTCAAATATTTTGCTTTGATGTTCTTCAGGTATTCCAGAACCATTGTCTTTTACCTCTAGCACATAAGAATTATCCTCAATTTTAGCTGAAACTTTAATGAATTGAGGGTCATCTTGATTGAAATCGTGATATTTTAATGCATTAGTCACTAAATTACTTACTACAATATTAATCCTTTTTGGATCTGTTTTAATCTTGAAATCTGAATCATAAGCTCTAATCAGCTCAACCCTGTCTGCATTTTGATAATATTTTAAATCCTCCACTATGCTGTCCAAAATATCATCCATTCTGACGAATTTCATCTCTAGCGGCTTTTTAGTGTTAGTCGAGAAATCCATAATACCCTTGATAAACTCCTCTAGCTTAGTGATACTGATATTCATTAACTTGAAATACTCCTTAATCTCATCAGGATTATTTGACATCCCTGCTACTGCAATTAACCCTCTTAATGATTTCAAAGGAGCCACTAAATCATGAGAAGAACGATAAACGAAATTATCTAATTCATTATTAATGGTTTTTAATTCTTCATTAGCCTTTTTTAATTGTTCCTTCTGCAAACGCAATTCAGAAGTTCTTTCCTTAACTATTGACTCCAATTTTTTATTGGTAATGCTTAATCGATGTGTCCTATATTTAATGAAACTAAACACCAGTAGTCCAACCAATAAGGCAAATAGTATATAGGTAACATAGCTTTCGTACCAATTCTTTGGAACAATGACCGTGAAGTTAAATGGTTTTATATTTAATTCAGGATTATGAACACCACGAGCTTTTAAGTGAAATATGTATTCCCCTCCTGCCAAATTAGTATATTCTTTTCTTGAGTTATTTGACCAAGTAGACCAGTCATTGTCAAAACCCTCTAAATAATATGAGAACTCTAAATCTTCTTTGAAAAAACTAGGAACTGAAAAGTAAAAATCAATAGAATTACTGTTTTCCTGTGATAAAGTCACTACATGGTCGAGACCTTTGATAAAGACAGAACTATCTCCTAATTTAATGTATCTAACCTTGGCTTGAGGTTCAAATCTTAATTTATTCGATGGATTACGAAATTCCAAGTATTGTATACCAGAACCGCTAGTCAACCATAAATTACTCCTTCTATCGCTTTCAGGGTGCACAATAAAATTTGACAATAGGCCATTTTTGCTACTTAAGTTTTTTAATATGTGGCCTTCAGAATCAAAAATTTGCATCCCATTTTCCCAACTAGAAGTTATATATAAGGAGTCTGACATTTTATGTGCCCAATAAAGAAATAGACTATCTGATTTATAAAAATATGAGATCTCGCTATCAAATGGAGTGACTTCATGCGTAGTAGAATTATAATTGTAAATCCCGTTCTCAGACGTAAAAAAAAGCCAATTACGATTCTTTTGCTTTACTACTTCCCAGATATAGTCATCACCAAATTTAAAATCCCTATTGACGTAAATGAGTGAGTCATCCTTAAGGAGTGCTAATCCTCCTTGATCTTGTCCATAAACGGAAATAAGGACTTCCTGTCCTACTTTATAGGATGTTATGCTTGCTCCAATTTCTATCCTCGATAACACCTCACCATCCCATTTCAAAAGTGCACTATCCAAACTAAAATATGTGTATCCTTTATTTTGTATAACATTCCATACAAATGGAATTTTTTTTTCATTCTGCATCTTATCGTTCAAAGATTGATACATCATATTTCCTAAGCTATTGCGTTGGAAATACCCTAATTCCTGATTTCCATATGTATATATTTTATCATCTATTAAATTTAGATACTCAATAGGGGTGAAATTTGTAGTTTTATGTAGTTGCCAGTGAGTACCATCAAATTCCAGTAAGCCGTTTTCATTGCCAAAATACATAATCCCATCTTGGTCTTCCACTGACATATAGTTAAAAGAACTACCGCGATAGCTGGAACCATCAAAATCACGAAATATTATAGAATCTTTAGGGTCCTCGATAGGAGGATTAGCATTTTGAAAGGAAGCGGCATTAAGAGTGGGGAGCTCAAAAAGAATAATAAATAAAAATAAATGCCATGCTTTCCGATTTCGCGAGTGAAGCAATGATTTGAGGAATACCATATAGAGTAAATCTAGTAATGTAAATCTAGAGAAATAAAATCAGCTCGAAAAATATATTAGATAAACAGTTATTTGGCTTCGATATAATATAAAAAAAATAGCCCATGCTTATTTAAAACAAGGGCTATTAATAAAATACAATTTCTATCTACTACTCCATTTCGATAAGTTCCTGATTTGCATTCATATAATGGTATTCTGTAAGAGCTAACGAGCTATCTTGTATCAATTTAATCCATTTCCCGTATTTGAAAAACCATTTTACACGTAAAGAAATAATTCCTTTCGTGTAGTATGAATACAAAAATGGGTGAATTGCAAGACTAAGCGATTTTTCATTTTGCTTTGTCAATAAATAGTCCAAATCTTGCTCTATTTTATCTGTAACCAAAATAGAAGCTGTTATTTTACCAGTTCCATTACAAGTTGGGCAATTTTCTTTAGTGACAATATTCATTTCAGGCCTTACCCTTTGTCGGGTTACCTGCATTAATCCAAACTTCGATAAAGGCAGAACAGTATGCTTAGAGCGATCTGTTTCCATAAAATCCTTCATCTTTTTGAATAAGAGTTTCTTATTGTCTGGATTTTTCATGTCGATAAAATCGACCACTATTATACCACCCATATCCCTTAATCGTAACTGCCTCGCAATTTCCTTTGCAGCTTCAAGATTAGTATTTAAGGCTGTATCCTCCTGACTTTCTTCGTTATTAGATTTGTTTCCGCTATTAACATCAACAACGTGTAATGCTTCAGTATGCTCAATAATGAGGTAACCTCCACCTTTAATATTAACAGATTGTCCAAATAAAGATTTTAGCTGCCTTTCGATACCGAAATGTTCGAAAATTTTATTCTTTCCCGAATAAAGCTTCAAAATCTTTTCCTTACTGGGATCTATTTTCTGAATGTAAGTCTGAATTTCGTTGAACGTTTCTTCATCATCCACATGGATGTTGTCGAAAGATTCATTCATCATATCTCTCAAAATAGAAGAAGCCCTTCCTACTTCACCGATAATTTTATCTTTCGGCTTGGCATCTTTAAGCTTTTTAACTCCATTCTCCCAAGTTTCTAATAAATTTCTTAGATCAGTATCCAGTTCTGCTACCTCTTTTCCTTCAGCAACAGTGCGTATAATGACGCCAAAGTTTTCCGGCTTAATGGAAGAGATTAATCTGGTGAGTCTTTTACGTTCCTCACTAGTTGATATCTTTTTGGATATGCTTATTCCATTGGCAAATGGTACTAATACCAAATACCTTCCTGCTAGTGACAACTCGCATGATAGTCTTGGCCCTTTCGTAGAAATAGGTTCTTTAATAACCTGAACCAACACCTGCTTGTTCTTAGAGAGCACTTGGGAGATTTTTCCTAATTTGTCAATCTCCGGCTCTAATTTGAACTTACTTAATTTGTATGAGGTGTTATTACGAGTAGTGGCAAATTTAGTATATTTTAAAAGTGAGTTTATTTTCGGTCCAAGATCATGATAATGCAAAAACGCATCTTTTTCATAACCTACATCCACGAATGCAGCGTTTAAGCCTTGCATCACTTTGCGGACGTTCCCTAAATAAATATCACCTACACTAAACTGCTCTTCTTCATTATCATGATGAATCTCAATAAGATTCCTATCATTAAGAAGGGCAATACGACTGCCATTTTGAGTTGAATTAATAATTAATTCATTGCTCAAAGCTCTATAAGTTTAAGTGAAAAACTAAAAAATTCTCTTGATATAAGACAACCAAGAAGTACTAATTACTTCTTGGTCTTGTGTCTATTCTTTCTTAGTCTTTTCTTTCTCTTATGAGTTGAAATCTTGTGTCTTTTTCTTTTTTTACCGCAAGGCATAATTTTAAAATTTTTTGTTAAACAATTTTATTATAATTCATTCAAGTAACTTTCAACAGCTGCTAACAGTTGTTCATCATTACTTTTATTTTTAATTTCTGTGAATAACTTCCTGGCTTTTACTTTTTGTCCATTATTCATCAAACTCAATGCTAAATAAAACTCAGCCTGTATATTATCAGGATGATGTAAGAGTAGCTTCTCGAACCGCTCAATCGCTTTACTATATTGGCCTGACTGTATAGAAAGAATTCCTAAATTAAAAAGTGCTTCTTCATTATTAGGGTCTTCTTCTACAACTTCTAACAACATCGAAATCCCTTGCATGGGATTATCTGATGAAACGTAAGTCATTGCTAATTTGATTTTAGCACTGTTGTTAGCGGGATCTCCATTTAATACTTTTTGCAAATATTCTCTGGTTTTCACTGCTAACCTTTTTGCTTTATCAACATCAGCGGCAAAACTGAAAGCTTCATAATAGGCATTTCCTATTAATTCATTATCTTCTTTCGATAACTCGACATATTTAGCAGCACTATCTAATCTGTTTAGATTTCGATAAACGCTTGCTAAAGAATCGGCAAATATAGCACTATTTTCTTGATTCTTTGCTAGTTCATAACTATTTCTTAGCCTTACAATGTCTTGTCTGATCTCTTCGGGGATTTTGCCTGAATGAGATTCGGACATTATTTCATCAGCTGAAGTGCTTGCTTGTTGCTCTGAGCTAGAATCTAACGCGGGTGCTTCTGACCCCTTGTCAATACTTTCGTTCTCGTTGTCAACTACTACTTTCGGTAAGCTGAAAAATACAGCTATGAGAGCAATTGCAATAACGATTAATATGATTCGGGACTTAAGCATGCCAGGATTTATACTTCTTCAGTGATTTTATTTGAGGTTTTGATTTTCTCCACAAAAACTTTTGAGGGTTTAAAACTAGGTACATAATGTTCATCTATTACGATAGCGGTATTCTTGGAAATATTTCTAGCAATTTTCTTTGCTCTCTTTTTATTCACAAAACTACCAAAGCCTCTCACATAAATATTTTCACCATCAGCCATTGAGTCCTTCACAACAGAGAAGAATGCTTCTACTGTAGCGGTTACATCTGCTTTGTCTATACCTGTTTTTTCAGAAATTTCTGATATAACGTCTGCTTTAGTCACGCTTGTTTATATTTAAAATTATTAAAAAAATTCTCCCGTTCATTTTGGGTCTGCAAAGGTAACCTTACATTTTTGAATTTAAAAGTAAAATCTTTTAAAGATATGTAAGCTTTAAATCGATATTTCATATTTAACTTTTTAATTATCAACAATTTATGCAAAAACTTATTAATAACTTCATCTTTATATTTTTTATTTATTTAATTTAAGATTACCCATATTTGCATTTATATGACGCAAAGCTTCTCAAACCGACTTATCTCATGGTACAAGATTAATAAAAGAGACCTACCTTGGAGAAATACTTCGGATCCCTATAAAATATGGCTCTCAGAAATCATTCTTCAGCAAACGAGAGTTAATCAAGGATTGCCGTACTTTGATAAATTTGTCAGCCATTATCCAACTGTTTATGCTTTAGCGAATGCTCCTGAAGATCAAGTTATGAGATTGTGGCAAGGGTTGGGGTACTATTCTCGTGCAAGAAATCTTCATGAGTGCGCAAAATCAATTGTTAATGACTACGATGGAAAGTTTCCAAAATCATATCAAGAACTTCAGAAATTAAAAGGTATTGGAAAATATACGGCAGCGGCAATAGCCTCTTTTGCGTTCGATGAGTCAGTGCCCGTTGTAGACGGCAACGTTTTTAGGGTCCTTGCAAGGTATTTTGATATATCAGATGATATAGCTCAACCGAAAAGCTTCGGCACTTTTTTCAATATTGCCAGCGAAATCATTCCAAAAGATGAAGCTTCTAATTTCAATCAGGCCATAATGGAATTAGGAGCAACAATTTGTACTCCGAAGAAATTTGATTGTGAAAATTGTCCGCTTTCAGAAGATTGTATAGCAAGAATACAGCATAGGCAATCAGAATTACCCATTAAGAAAAAGAAAATCAAGATCAAAAACAGGTATCTCTATTATTTGATATGGCAGAAGGACGAGAAATTAGCTATGAAGAAGAGAGGCCCAAATGATATTTGGCAAGGTTTATTTGATTTTGATTTAATAGAAACAAATAACTCCTTATCAACAGAAGAGATTTTTGAAAAAGTTAGTGAAAAATATTTTAATGCGGAAGTAGCGGAAATATCTGAGCCCATCAAACATATACTTTCACATCAGCGACTGGAAGCAGTTTTTGTGGAGTTAAATTCATTCAAAGAGAATACCGTAGAAGACCATAGATTAAAGTATTATACTAAACAAGAGGTTGAAGAACTTCCAAAGCCCAGATTGATCGAGAATTATTTGACAAGCAAAGATTTTTAGGTAAATTTATACCTGAAGATTTAACTGCTTGGAAAATATTTCCCGCTAAAAAGCAGTTTGCTTCAACTATTAACTGTAATTTTGAACTAAAACTTTTTAACTTATGGCAGGAGTAAACAAAGTCATTTTGATTGGAAATTTGGGTAAAGACCCAGAAGTAAGACATTTAGACAATGGAGCATCCGTTGCAAATTTTTCAATAGCCACAACCGAAACCTATAAAGACAGAAATTCAGGAGAGCGAGTTGACCAAACGGAATGGCACAATATTGTGCTTTGGAGGGGTTTGGCTGAGGTAGCTGAAAAATATTTGAAAAAAGGAGATAGCGTTTTCATCGAAGGAAAACTTAGAACCCGATCGTGGGAAAAAGATGGCGTAACTCGATATACTACAGAAGTTGTAGGTGACCAAATGACCATGCTCGGTGGAAAGAAAAGTGGAGATGACGCTGGTCAGTCATCCAATTACTCAGGAAATCAATCCAGTAGTCAAGGTACTGCGGCAGCCAGTCAAACGCCGGATACCAATAGCGAAATGGATGATTTACCATTTTAAATAAATAAATATAAAAATTGGAAGACCCTTCCCCTAGTATATTTTTATTAGCAAGCATAGCCGAAAATGGCAATCATTGGTTTTACATCATCAATAGTTTATTGATGATGTTTTTACTTTTGATGTCGGCACTTGTATCAGGCTCCGAAGTTGCATTCTTTTCTCTATCGCATGACGATTTAGCCAAATGCAAAACGAGCAGCCAGCCTAAAGAGCAGACTATTCTGGAGTTGCTTAAAAACCCCAAACGTTTGCTAGCAACTATTCTTATCCTTAACAATTTTATTAATGTAGGAATTGTAACACTTTCAACTTACGTAACCTGGGAGATCGTAGGTACTAAAGAAACGGAAGGTTTACTAGTTGTAACTTTAACCGCTATTATCACATTCCTGATCGTTTTCTATGGCGAGATTGTTCCTAAAGTGTATGCTAATCAAAATAATTTAAGCTTTGCTTCCAGAATGGCCCTTCCTTTGAATTTCTCAGCTAAGATTTTCAGCCCCTTATCAATATCATTGATGAGTTTAAGTAACATTATCGAAAAAAGAGTTGAGCAAAAAGGGTTCAGTGTCTCTATTGATGAATTACATCATGCTTTAGAGATTACTGCAGATAAAGACACTACAGAAGAAGAAAAAGGTATCTTGAAAGGTATCGTAAATTTTGGTACGCTCTCTGTTCGCCAGGTAATGAAATCTCGTTTGGACATAACTGCCTTCGACATTGAAGACGATTACCATAAATTGATGGATCAAATCAACAAAAATGGTTTTAGTAGAATTCCCGTTTACCGTGATACTATAGACAAAATTGAAGGTATTCTTTATGTAAAGGATTTATTACCCTACATTGAGAAGGAAGATAATTTCGAATGGCAAACACTTTTAAGGCCTGGTTTTTTTGTTCCAGAATCCAAGAAAGTTGATAGCTTGTTAAAGGACTTTCAAGAAAAAAGAGTTCACATGGCTATAGTAGTAGATGAGTACGGTGGCACTTCAGGACTAATTACCTTAGAAGATGTGATTGAGGAAATTGTAGGAGAGATCAATGATGAGTTTGATGAGGATATTGATGTCGCCTACAATAAGTTAGATGACTACACTTATATTTTTGAAGGTAGAACCTCCCTGAACGATTTTTGTAAAATTATTAATGAAGAACCCAGCACCTTTGAAGAAGTAAAAGGAGAAAGTGAATCCCTCGGAGGATTGATCTTAGAAATCAATAGCAAATTGCCTCGAACTGGAGAGAAGATAAAATTCAACAATTTTACTTTTACGGTAGTGGCAGTAGACCAAAAAAGAATCAAAAGAGTTAGAGTATTTACTAAGAAGTAGTAATTCTCTTATTGAAAACTAAATAGATTCCTATGCTTGTTTTCGTATTAAGCACATTTGTAGCAGTATTTGTATCCTTTTTATGTTCTATGGCTGAAGCAGTCTTGCTCAGTGTAGATAAAGTAAAAATAGAAACTGATAAAGAAAAAGGTTTGACTTATGCTAGGATTATGCATAAACTCAAATCCAATATTGATAGGCCAATCTCTGCTATTCTTATCTTAAATACCATTGCCCATACTGGTGGTGCAACTATTGCAGGTAGTGCTTTTGACGCTCTATACGGTGAAAAATACATTTGGATTTTCTCAGTAATTTTTACGATTGTCATTCTTTTTGGAACGGAGATTCTTCCTAAAGTGATTGGAGTAAATAAATCCAACTTAATCTCAAGAAAGATGGCCTGGCCTCTTCAGCTCCTTATTAAAATTCTGCACCCTTTTATTTTAGTGACGCAGGCATTTACTAAACTACTAGTGGGAAAAAGAAAAAAGAGCAGTCCCTACAGCCTTGATGATATTCGAACAATTGCAAGAATGGCAAAAATGGAGAAGATCATCGATACTGACCAAGAGAATATCATTATCAATACTTCAACTTTAAAAAAACGATTTGTAAAAGAAATCATGTTACCTGTTGAAAAGATCATCTTTTTCAAGGAGAATATAAGCTTTGATAAATACTTTAATCTAGCTAGTAGACATAAGCACACGCGTTATCCTATAAGCCGTACTGATTCTATTGAAGAGGTGTATGGGTACATCAATTTTAAGGAAATTGCGCTCAATGAGAGAGAAGATTCTGAGAATCGTCTTACTGAATTTATAAGGCCTATTATTTTTATAAACGAAAACACGCCTATCATTACGCTTTTAAAAAAAATGAACGAGAATAGATTTCATATCTCTATGGTCAAATCCAATGATGATAAGATTCTTGGCATGATTACCTTAGAAAATCTGGTAGAAACTATAGTAGGTGATATTGAAGATGAATTTGATTAAAGGGCAACATTTCTGCTGCCCTAGTTCATAATATCAGATTGCTTTTAAAACATTTTTAAGCATTTCATTTACTTCTTCAGCATGCTGCACTATTTCCTCATTTTCCACTACACCCATAGCGGCTGCAGGATCAATAGCAGAAACTTCGATTTCTCCACTTTCCATTTCCCGAATTGTTACATTGCAAGGCAGCATAGTGCTGATATGAGGCTCAATTGAAACTACTTTGTCTGCATAAGTGGGGTTGCACGCTCCCAAAATCACATGAGGCAAATAGTCCTTGTTCAATTTCTTCTTCATTGTGGCTTTAAAATCTATTTCGGTTAAGACGCCAAAACCATTATCTTTTAGCGCTACTTCTACAGCATTTCTTACTGTCTCAAAAGATTTTCCTTTAACTATTTTAGAGTGATAGTAATTCATTTCTACTTGTTTTTGTCTTCTTTTTTAAAACGGTTATAAATCTAGTAAGATTAGGTTATTACTGTATTTTCTGAAACACAAGAGCCATGTGTAATAATAGTTACATATATTACTTCTAATCACATTTCGGATGTGCAATTATTACCCTGAATTCTGTTTATATTTGTTCTCAAACATTTTCCAACTTAATCGTTTGTTGTAAGTATGGATTTTAAAATCATAAGTGAATACCAGCCAACGGGTGATCAACCGAAAGCAATTAATGAACTACAAAAAGGAGTTGAAGAAGGGGAACAAGATCAAGTACTTTTAGGGGTAACTGGGTCAGGAAAAACTTTTACGATAGCGAACTTAGTAGAGCGAGTCCAAAAGCCTACTCTAGTTCTTAGTCACAATAAAACACTTGCTGCCCAGCTTTATGGTGAATTCAAGCAGTTTTTTCCTGAAAATGCGGTTGAATATTTTATTTCTTACTATGATTATTATCAGCCTGAAGCATTTATTCCTTCAAGCAATGTTTATATAGAAAAGGATCTCTCTATTAATGAAGAAATTGAAAAACTAAGGTTAAGTGCTACTTCTGCCTTATTATCTGGTCGAAGAGACGTAATTGTTGTGGCCTCGGTTTCATGTATTTATGGTATAGGAAATCCGGAAGAATTCGGTAAAAATATTATTCGTCTACAACAAGGTGATAAAGTGCCTCGAAATCAACTCTTATTTGCTTTTGTGGATATTCTCTATAATAGAACAACAGCAGAATTCAAGAGGGGGACTTTCAGAGTAAAGGGAGATACAGTTGATATTTTTGTGGCTTATGCAGATTTTGCTTACCGAATTATGTTCTGGGGAGATGAAATAGAGTCTATACAACGAATAGACCCCGAGTCTGGGAAAAAGATATCTGAAGAAAAAATTATAAGTATTTTCCCTGCTAACCTTTTTGTGACTGGAAAAGATGTTCTGCACCAAGCCATCAAAGAAATTCAAAACGATATGGTAGAACAGGTCAAGTTTTTTGAAAGAGATGGTCGGTTCTTAGAAGCCAAGCGTCTTCAAGAAAGAACTGAATTTGATATTGAAATGATGAGGGAATTAGGGTACTGTTCTGGTGTTGAGAATTACTCTCGCTACTTTGATCGAAGAACTCCAGGCTCTAGACCTTTCTGTTTGTTAGATTATTTCCCTGATGATTATTTGATGGTGATTGATGAAAGTCATGTCACCGTTCCGCAAGTGAGAGCCATGTATGGTGGAGACAGAGCTAGAAAAATCAATCTGGTGGATTATGGATATAGGCTTCCTTCTGCAATGGATAATAGACCATTACAATTTGATGAATTTGAAAATTTGATAGGGCAAACTATCTATGTAAGCGCCACTCCTGCTGAATATGAGTTGCGGAAAACAGAAGGAACCGTAGTGGAACAAGTGATTCGTCCGACAGGCTTACTAGACCCCGAAATTGATGTTCGGCCAAGTGGAAATCAAATCGATGATTTATTGGAGGAGATCGATGAAAGAGTAAAGCTAAATGAGCGCGTATTATGCACTACTTTAACCAAAAGAATGGCAGAAGAACTGCACAAATTCTTGGGCAGAGCAGGCGTTAAGTCTCGTTACATTCATTCCGAGGTAGATACTTTAGATCGAGTTGAAATTCTCAGAGATTTGAGATTAGGTGAATTTGATGTGTTGGTTGGAGTAAATCTACTTAGAGAAGGCTTAGACTTACCAGAAGTTTCGCTCGTGGCAATTTTAGATGCAGATAAGGAAGGCTTTTTAAGGAACCAGCGTTCATTAGTTCAAACCATTGGTAGAGCTGCCAGAAATGAAAAAGGAAAAGTAATCATGTATGCTGATAAGATGACGGCTTCTATGGAGCAAGCAATAGATGAAACGAATCGTAGAAGAGCGATTCAAAAAGCGTATAATGATGAACATGGAATCACCCCGAAAACCGTTTTTAAATCTAGAGAAAGTATTTTAGGGCAAACTGTTGCAGTTGATTCTAAAAAGACCTCACAACAGAAATATTATGCTGGAATCGAAGAAACCTCGGTGGCTGCTGATCCTGTGGTTCAATATATGGATAAGCCAGCACTAAATAAAATGATTACAGCAACGAAGAAGAAAATGGAGAAAGCAGCAAAAGATCTCGATTTTATAGAAGCAGCTAGGCTAAGAGATGAATGGCAAGAACTCCAGAAATTACGAGACAAAAAATAACCTTTCGGTATTACTAAAAGACTATATTTGCAAAAATTTAAAAATATGAAGATCAGATTTATAAGCACTTTTATTTTATGTATTTTCACTCTGTCTCAAGCTTTAGCGTGGGGTCAAACAGGCCACAGAGCTGTTGGTGAAGTGGCTTCCTTCTATTTGAAAAGAAAAGTTGAAAAGAAAGTAAGTGAGATATTGAATAGAGAATCCATAGCGGTAGCTAGTGTTTGGATGGACAACATTAAATCAGAAGATAGCTGGGACTATGCTAAACCCTGGCATTATGTGACCATTCCAGATGGGATGACTTACGAAGAAACAGAGAAAAGTGCCGATGGTGACATCATCATGAAGATTGAAGAAATCATCAAAGAATTGAAGGCAGGAAATTTAAGTGCCCAAGAAGAGCAAAATAAGCTGAAAATGCTGATCCATCTAGTGGGAGATATACATCAGCCGTGCCATGTAGGAAATGGGGAAGATATGGGAGGCAATGCCATTAAACTAAAATGGTTTGGTAAAAACTCTAATCTGCACCGCGTTTGGGACAGCGAAATGATCGACTCGAAAGCATTTAGCTATACCGAATTAGCCAATATGGTTAACATCACCACCAAAGAAGAAGTAAAAGCTTTGCAAAGCAATACGATTGACGATTGGTACAAAGAAGCTATGGGTTTGAGAGATCAAGTATATGCTTTACCAGAGGATATGTATATTGGGTATGAATACAGCTATAAAAATTGGGACACCGTACAAGTTCAAATTAAAAAGGCAGGCATTAGATTAGCAGGTCTTTTGAACGAGATTTACGGATAAACAGGAATATTAAATACCTAAAAATGTAATTAAAAAGGGTTGAGAAAGTATAATTTCTTAACCCTTTTTGCTTTTATGAAGTAAACTGATTTCAAAATCCTGTTTCCCTTGCGAACCACGCAGTGAGTTTAACATAAAAATGAAACTTATTAACTAAGGGACCCTACCAATTCAGAGGGAAGAGTCAAAGAGCGCTAGCCGTTGAAGAACAGAAAAATTTGAGAAAACTCACTCGGCTCCATCGAAAACATAAAACGCAGTAATATCCTTTGAGAAGATTTATGCCCCATACTAAGATGATAAAAAGGCAATCAATCAAATAATAAGATTAGCTCGTTTAATTAGATTTTCTTTTCATGCGTATACCTTGCCAGCCCTATTTTGTCTTTTGGTTGTGACCTAGAGAAGATTACAGCTTAGATTATTACTGTTTTACTCTTTTTATTTTACCAGATTGAATGGAAATCAGCAGCTTGTATATCTGCTGTCATGCTATGGTTTGATGTTACTCTGATCCTATTCAAGTCTTTCTCGCTAAAATAGAGAGCCGACATCACTAACTCTCCTTCATTAATAAAAATTTCCACGGAGGAGGCGTCTTTATAGATCTCTATTTTTAATTTATCTGAACTGACATTCATCGGTGCTTTTTGAACAGATTTAAATTTTTCTGAAAAACTATGGTTATCAATCAGTGACCGATCTATTGAAACTATATTCTCTGCGAAGTCAAGGTTAAACAATAATTCTTCTCCCTCGTCATTGAAGAAGTCGAATCTAATTAATTGATTATCAGAGCGATTGTTCTTAAAAGAAAACTCAGTCCATTCTGAAGCCTGCTGTAGCAGAAAAGAATCTTGTCCTATCAATTCCCAATTGTGGGATTTTTTTTGCAATAGGTTTTTATAGTTTTCTACAGGACTATTAAGTAATCGAAGCTTACCGTCTATTTCTGATAAAGACAGTTCTCTTGCAATTGTCATCGCACTTCTCCAGTTATCAGTTGGTACTATGTTTGCATATTGCCAATTGCTCATCCAACCTAAAAATAGCTGTTTATCATTTACGTTTGACCAAGTCACCCCCGCATAATTGTCAGTGCCGTAATCGACCCAAAGTGTTTCTTCTTGTTCTGTGGTAAATTCTTTCCCATCAAAATCTCCAATAAAGTACTGAGTAGCTGAACCACCGTTTGGACCTCCCGGATTAATACTCACAAGCAATATCCACTTTTCTTCGCCCGCAAAATCAAGAGGGAATAGGTCTGGACATTCCCAAACTCCACCGTGTGCTCCTAATGCTTGTCCAAAATCACTCTCAAAGGTCCAGTTTAGTAAATCAGGTGAAGAGTAGAAACTAATCTTATCCTTAACTGCAAGCGACATTATCCATTTTTGACTTTCACTGTGCCAACTTACTTTTGGGTCTCTAAAATCTTTTATACCTGGGTTCTTCAGGACTGGATTACCTTCATATTTTTGCCAATTTCTTCCGCTATCAATACTATATGCGATTCCTTGAGTTTGAAATTTATCGCTACCTGCCTTTTCCATCTCCGCATTATGATAAGTATAAATGGCCACTAAAGGCGGATTGTTTTCAGTCCCCAATCCTGATGTATTTTTTTGATCTAGGACCGCACTTCCGCTAAAAATTGTCCCTAAGCTATCAGGGTAAATTGCGATTGGTAAATGTTCCCAATTCACTAGATCCTCGCTTACAGCATGCCCCCAGTGCATCGGACCCCAGACAGTCGAATCGGGGTTATGCTGGTAAAATAAATGATATTCACCCGCATAATACACCATGCCGTTAGGGTCGTTCATCCATCCGGAAGGTGGTGTGAAATGATATTGAGGTCTATATTTTTCTTGGTACCTAGTTGGCTCGCCTTTCTCTTCTTTGTTTTCAATCTCTGTGCAAGAGATGGTAAAAATTAAGACAAATAAGATGTAGAAGTATTTTGGCATATGCTTAGAAAAGTCTCAGAATTAAATGATAGAGTAAATATAAACATTTAAAACTGTTTAGGAAATAGTTCTAAAATACCAGTTATTAGATACTGTTTCAAGATTTAGATGGCTGCAAATCGTTTACTCTTTATGTCTTCCATGATCAAATCTGCGTGAACTCTGCTGTTTTCGATAAACCATTTATTGGTTTCCATGCCACCGCAGATAACCCCGGCTAGATAAATTCCCTCCACATTGGTCTCCATACTTTCAGCATCATACACTGGTGCAAAAGGTGGTTCCGCTATTTTCTCAACTCCCATTTCATTTAAGAAATCATAATTGGGCTCATAGCCTGTCATAGCTAATACAAAGTCATTTTCGATAGTTTTATCTCCCACAGGTGTTTTGATGTCTATCTGATTTTCTCTAATAGAAGTTATTTCACTTTCGAAATACGCTTTAATACTGCCTTCTTTAATTCGATTTTCAATATCAGGTTTCACCCAATATTTGACGGTTTTACGGATTTCTTCTTCTCTAATCACCATAGTAACTTCTTTCGCACCTTTTCTATAACATTCCAAGGCAGCATCTACCGCAGAATTAGCAGCCCCAACAATGGCTAATCTCATGTCATAATAAGGATGTGCCTCTTTATAATAATGTGATACTTTTGGCAAATCTTCTCCTTGAATTCCTAATTTATGGGGTAAATCGTAAAAGCCAGTAGCTACAATGATATTCTGCGCCAATAGATCGAATTTCTCAGTCCTTATCCTAAAGCCGTTTTCATTTTTATCCACGTTCTTAACGGGATTATATAAAGATGTATTGAGTCTATGTGAACTTGCTACTCTCCTATAATATTCCAATGCTTCCATCCTCGTAGGCTTCGGATTATGCGAGATAAAAGGAACTCCACCAATTTCTAATTTGTCAGAAGTACTGAAGAAAGTCATCCCATAAGGATAATGATACAGAGAGTTGACTAAAGTGCCTTTATCTACTATTAAGTAAGAAAGCCCTTCTGACTCTGCTTGAATTCCGCAAGCCAAGCCGATAGGCCCCGCTCCGATTATTAGAACATCTACGTTTTGCATCTTAATTAGTCAATTGAATTATAATCAATACTTAATTAATACGTGAAGTGTCCCTAAGGTTTAGGAAAACTAGATGTTTTTAGAAAATGAAGGTTTCACGTTCTTTTAAATAATTCATTTTAAACTTTTGACATGAATTAAACGCTTAAACCTAAAAGGTCTGAGTTCCTTCTGAATGAATCCTAAATTAATCAATCCATTCAAAACCCGTGTAAGATTGTAAGATTTTAGGCACTCGAATCCCTTTCTCTGATTGATTATTCTCCAATATGGCAGCTAAGATTCTTGGGAAGGCTAGTGCACTACCATTTAAAGTGTGCAACAAATGTTTTTTCTTATCCGCATCTTTGTAACGCAATTTTAATCGGTTAGACTGATAAGTTTCAAAATTAGAAACCGAACTAACCTCTAGCCACTTTTCTTGTGCGGCAGACCAAACTTCCATATCATAAGTTAAAGCTGCTGTGAAACCCAAATCTCCTCCGCATAATCTTAAAACTCTATACGGTAACTCTAATTTCTTTAGCAAGCTTTGGATATAATTACTCATTTCCGCCAATGCCTCATAGGATTTGTCTGGATGCTGGACCTGCACAATTTCTACTTTATCAAATTGATGTAGACGATTCAAACCCCTTACGTGTGCTCCCCAAGAGCCCGCTTCTTTTCGGAAACAGGGCGTATAAGCTGTTAATTTAATGGGTAAATCTTCTTCGTTTATAATATCACCTCTCAATAGATTAGTAATCGGCACTTCTGCGGTAGGAATAAGGTATAAATCTGTATCCTCAAGATGATACATTTGACCTTCCTTATCCGGCAATTGACCAGTCCCGATTCCGGATGCTTCATTCACAACAACTGGGGGTTGAATTTCTTTGAAGCCTTGTTTATTTGCTTCATCTAAGAAGAAATTCAATAAAGCTCGCTGCATTCTAGCTCCTTTGCCCTTGTAAACTGGAAAACCCGCTCCTGTGATTTTAATTCCTAAATCAAAATCAATGATATCATACTCTTTAATCAGGTCCCAGTGGGGCTTCTTCCCAGCATACAGATCTGGTTTTTGACCATGTTCAGAAAGAATTTCGTTATCATCCTCACCTTTCCCCTGCTTTACATCCTCATGAGGGATATTTGGGATTTGATAAAGACTATTCGTTAATTCTTTCTCTATCTCCTGAGATTCTTCCTGCAAAATTTTACTGCGTTGCTTCAATTCAGCGGTTTTGGCTTTTACTTCTTCTGCCTCTTGCTTTTTACCCTCTTTCATCAAAATGCCTATGCTTTTGGAAATTTGGTTTGATTCTGCCAAAACTGAGTCTAATTCAGTTTGCAACGCTTTCCTTCTGTCATCTAAAGCAATTACGCCATCGATTAAAGATTCTGCATTATCAATATTCCTTTTTAATAAGCCTTTTACTGCATTGGCTTTATCTTCCCGCAAATTTGCAACTTGTAACATTTTTAAAAATTTTTGGCAAAATAAGCTATTTTTAACCGTATTATAAACAGAAACACATCTTAAATGAGAATTTCTACTTTATATTTCTTAATTTGCTTGACAATTAAAAATGCTTAGCATATCATTGTACTATCTAAAAAGAATATGGGGCAAAGTTCAAATGTCTCGTTCAAAAAAATCCAAAAACATAATATCAAATTTACCATACCAAAAAATCAGGGTCTCAAATCCTGAACAAGTAAAAGTCCCTTTATGTATAACATTGAAGAATTAAACTTAAAGCTACTTTCTGAACTTAAAGAAATAGCAGAAAAACTGGGAGTATCTCAGTACAAGAAATTGCCGAAGAAAGAATTGATTTACAAAATTTTGGATCAACAAGCACTTTTACCTGAAAGTGATTTACCAAAAAAAGAAGAGGAAAAATCAGCTCCAAAAGCAGCTCCGGCCCATAAAAAAGAAGCAGCTCCGAGAGCAAAATCTCCAGAGAAGAAGGAGGAAAAACCACAAGCTAAAGCGCCTAAAAAGGAAGAAAAAGCCGAAGCTAAGCCTGAGAAAAAACCGGAGCAAACTCCAGCTGATCAGTCATCTGATGCAGATGATAAGCAGGAACGCAAGCCTAGACCAGCGCCAAAAGATAAAAGACCAAGGCCTGAGAGAACGGAACGTTCAAATGACAAAGGTGATAGACCCCCTAGACAGGAAAGGAACGAAAATCGTTCGAAAAAAGCAGACATTAAAGATTTCGATGGTATCATTGAAAATGAAGGCGTATTGGAAATGATGCAAGACGGATACGGGTTCTTGCGTTCTTCTGATTACAATTATCTTGCAAGCCCAGATGACATCTACGTTTCTCCATCTCAAATCAAATTATTTGGTTTAAAAACCGGAGACACAGTTAAAGGACAAATTAGACCCCCAAAAGAAGGTGAAAAGTATTTTGCTTTATTAAGGGTATCTTCTGTCAATGGAAAAACTACTGAAGAAATCAGAGACAGAGTTCCTTTTGAATACTTAACTCCACTTTTCCCGGAAGAAAAATTCAACCTAAGCACTAAGCCGAACAAATATTCTACTCGTATATTAGATTTATTTGCGCCAATCGGTAAAGGTCAAAGAGGAATGATTGTTGCTCAGCCTAAAACAGGTAAAACAGAGCTATTGAAAGAAGTGGCAAATGCGATGGCTGAAAATCATCCAGAAGCTTATTTATTAATTTTACTAATCGATGAGCGACCTGAGGAGGTTACTGATATGGCACGTTCTGTAAAAGCAGAAGTGGTAAGTTCTACTTTTGATGAACAAGCTGACCGACATGTGAAGGTGGCGAGCATGGTATTAGAAAAAGCCAAAAGAATGGTGGAGTGTGGTCACGATGTTGTGATTCTTTTAGATTCTATTACACGACTAGCAAGAGCATACAACACTGTCATCCCATCTTCTGGTAAGATTCTATCTGGTGGTGTGGATGCTAATGCATTACATAAGCCTAAAAGATTCTTTGGAGCAGCACGTAACTTAGAAAATGGTGGATCATTAACCATTTTAGCAACTGCTCTAATTGAAACCGGTTCTAAAATGGATGAAGTGATCTTCGAGGAATTCAAAGGTACAGGTAATATGGAATTAGTTTTAGATAGAAAATTAGCTAATAAGCGAATTTTCCCTGCCATTGATGTCCCTGCTTCTGGTACTAGAAGAGAAGATCTATTAATGAGCAAAGAAGAATTGCAAAGAGTTTGGATATTACGTAAATTCATGGCAGACATGAACTCAGGTGAAGCAATGGATCTTTTATTGACGAAAATGAAAGGCACTGTGGATAATGATGAGTTTTTGATTTCCATGAATGGATAAACTCACAAAGAAAATAATAAACTTACCTAAGCGGCTCCTTGTTGAGGAGCCGCTTAACTTATATTCTGGCATCCGTGGGATGTTCGGAGAAAGTGCAAAGACTGCTGGCCTTCCGCCTGGGAGTGCAATTTACACCGGCTTTCGAAAGGATACTCCTTTTAACATTGACCTTTTTGAATTTAGTGAAAATCACCTAGAAGAAAAATCAAATATTTCTTTAGAGGAAGTGATTAACATTCCCCAAGATGGTAAATTCTACTGGGTAAACATTGAAGGTATTCACCATTCTGAAAAGGTGAAAGAAATTTGTGATGCTTTTCAAATCCATCCATTAACGATGGAAGATATTTTATCTGTTGGCCAGCGACCACAGATTGATGATACCGAAAACTATCTCTTTGTAGCGCTAAAAATGTTGCAATTTGATGAAAAGAAAAAGAAAACCCTTAATGAGCAGGTCAGCTTTGTCTTGACCAAAAATCTGCTGATCACTTTTCAGGAAAGAAAAGGAGATACTTTTGAAGCAGTGCGAAACAGATTGAGAGCTGGCAAAGGTCGGATCAGAAGAGAAGGGCTTGATTATCTACTTTACGCACTGATTGATACTGTTGTCGATCATTATTTCATCGTCTTGGAAAAATTCGGAGATATATTAGAAGAGATTGAAGAACGCATAATGTTCCAAGGGCAAAAAAGAGATTTTGACCTACTTTACACTTTAAAGCGAGAGTTAATTCATATTCGGAGGTCTGTTTGGCCATTAAGGGAAGTGATTGTTAAATTGGAAAGGGACGAAATTAAGTTGATCCGAAAATCAACTCGCCTCTTTATTAGAGATGTTTACGACCATACCATCCAAGCAATAGATTCAGTGGAAACCTACCGAGACTTCATTTCTAGTTTAGGAGATTTATATCAGTCAGTTATCAGTAATAAGCTGAATCAAGTAATGAAAACGCTTACTATCTTCTCTGTAATTTTCATCCCGCTTACTTTCATTGCCGGAGTATATGGAATCAATTTTGAAAATGTCCCGGAATTTAAATGGGAATTTGGATATGCTTACTTTTGGTCATTGATAATCGGAATGGCAGTGGTAACGTTGGCGATCTTCAAATATAAAAAGTGGATGTAATAGATGACAACTCTCTAAGGTAGTCCTTTTAATGTATCTAAGCTTATGAAAAAAGGAGTTCTATATTTAATTCCCACAGTGATTGCGCCCAATTCTGAGACAAAAGCATTGTCTCCAGACTTAATCCAACTATGTAATCTTCTAGATTATTACTTGGTGGAGAATGTCAGAACAGCTAGAAGATGTTTGAGTGCAATGAATATTAGTAAACCGATACCTGAGATCAGCTTTCATGAATTGAGCAAGAAAACAGAAGAATCAAAAATTGCAGGTTTAATGCAACCGCTTTTTGAAGGCAAATCTATTGGTATTATGTCAGAAGCTGGTTGCCCCGGCATTGCTGATCCAGGTTCAAAAGCAGTTTCTTACGCTCATGAACATGAGATAAGAGTAGAACCTTGGGTTGGGCCCTCATCCATATTCTTAGCTTTAATGGCCTCAGGCTTCAGTGGTCAATCTTTTGCTTTTTCCGGCTATTTGCCAATCGATAAAAAAGAAAAATCGCAAGTAATTCGGCAGCTCGAACAAAAAGTGTTCAAAACAAGTGAAACGCAGATTTTCATGGAAACCCCTTATCGCAATAATCAATTGGTTGAGGATCTTTTAAAGACCTGTGCCCCTCAAATGAAATTATGTATTGCAAAAAACATTAATGCTGAGGATGAAATAATAAAGACGGATACCATTGAGAACTGGAAAAAGAATAAGCCTGAATTACATAAAGTACCTTGCATTTTTCTTTTAGGCCTCAATTGATCAGTGCCTTATAGAAATCAGAAATAAATTAAAATAATTATAAATAGTCTATTAAATTTGCCCACTGAAAAATTAAAACGTTATGCCATATTTATTTACCTCAGAGTCGGTTTCAGAAGGACATCCTGATAAAGTAGCCGATCAGATTTCTGACGCATTATTAGATAATTTCTTAGCTTTTGACCCACAATCCAAAGTGGCTTGCGAAACCTTGGTAACAACTGGCTTGACAGTATTGAGCGGTGAGGTTCGCAGTAATTCTTATGTAGACGTTCAGCAAGTAGCCAGAGACGTGATCAATAGAATAGGATACACCAAAGGCGAGTATATGTTTGATGGCAACTCTTGTGGAGTTATTTCTACTATTCATGAGCAATCTCAAGATATCAATCAAGGAGTGGATCGAGGTAATCCTGAAGAACAGGGTGCTGGTGATCAAGGTATGATGTTTGGTTATGCAACTAAAGAGACAGAAAATTATATGCCTCTAGCTTTAGATCTTTCTCATAAGATTCTAATGGAATTAGCTAACTTAAGGAGAGAGAATAATGAAATCCAATATCTTAGGCCAGATTCTAAATCTCAGGTTACTATTGAGTATTCTGATGATAATATTCCACAGAGAATAGAAGCTATAGTGGTTTCTACTCAACATGATGGCTTTGATAATGATGATGAAAAGATGTTGACTAAAATCAAAAATGACATCATCAATATTTTAATTCCTAGAGTGAAAGCTCAATTAAAGCCTGAATTACAAAAGCTTTTTAATGATGATATCAAATATCATATAAATCCTACAGGAAAGTTTGTAATTGGTGGGCCTCATGGTGATGCTGGTTTAACAGGAAGAAAAATTATAGTGGATACTTACGGTGGAAAAGGAGCTCACGGTGGTGGAGCTTTTTCTGGAAAGGATCCCTCAAAAGTAGACAGATCTGCAGCTTATGCCACTCGTCATATCGCTAAAAACTTAGTAGCGGCTGGTGTTGCAGATGAAATATTAGTACAAGTTTCTTATGCTATTGGAGTTGTGGAACCTATGGGGATCTATGTTAGTACGTACGGAAGCGCTAATGTAGATATGACAGATGGTGAAATCGCCAAAAAAGTTTCTCAAATATTCGATATGCGTCCTTATGCAATCGAAACCCGATTAAAATTAAGAAATCCAATGTACAGTGAATCTGCTGCTTATGGGCACATGGGAAGAGAACCAAGAACTGAAAAGAAAACTTTTAATGCTAGCAATGGAGATATTTTCTCGAAAGATGTAGAGCTTTTCACTTGGGAGAAATTGGATTATGTTGATAAAGTAAAGGAGGCTTTTGGCTTATAATCAATACTAGAAAAAGCGAACAAAGGCAGGAAAAAATAAAAATTTCAAAATACATCAAGCATTTGACTTCGGAATTTCTAAGTCAACTCAAACCGAAAGCTAAAAATGCTTTGTTATAATTGAATTAAACCTTAGCTTTGCACCCTGAAAGAAGATAGCAATTTTATTTTATTTATAATTATTAAATCATGGCAAATATTGGTAGGATTACCCAAGTAATTGGCCCGGTAGTGGATGTGAGCTTTGAAGCAGAAGGCGCAAAATTACCGAACATCTTTGATGCGTTTACAGTAAAGAAATCTGACGGTTCTGTAATCGTTTTAGAATGTCAGCAACATTTAGGTGAAGACAGGGTAAGAACCATCGCAATGGATGGTACTGAAGGTTTGACAAGAGGTATGGAAGTTGTAGATACTGAGCAACCTATCTCAATGCCTACTGGTGAAGATATCAAAGGAAGGTTGTTTAATGTGATTGGTGATGCCATCGATGGAATTGACCAGCCTGAAGGAAAAACCAGAATGCCTATTCACAGGGACGCTCCACGATTTGAAGATTTGTCTACTTCTTCTGAAGTATTATATACAGGAATTAAAGTTATTGACTTAATTGAGCCTTACTCTAAAGGGGGTAAAATTGGTTTGTTCGGTGGTGCCGGTGTAGGTAAAACCGTTTTGATTCAAGAGTTGATAAACAATATTGCCAAAGGACACGGTGGGTTGTCTGTATTTGCCGGTGTAGGTGAAAGGACTCGTGAAGGAAATGACTTGCTTAGAGAGATGTTAGAATCAGGTATTGTAAAATACGGTGATGAATTCATGCACTCAATGGAAGAAGGCAAATGGGATCTTTCTAAAGTAGATAAAGAAGCCTTAAAGGATTCTAAAGCTACCTTCGTGTTTGGTCAAATGAATGAGCCTCCTGGTGCACGTGCTAGAGTGGCGTTGTCTGGACTGACATTGGCAGAGTATTACCGTGATGGTGATAAAGATAGCAATGAAACAGGAAAAGATATTCTATTCTTTATTGATAATATATTCCGTTTCACTCAAGCGGGTTCTGAGGTTTCTGCCTTATTAGGAAGAATGCCATCTGCTGTAGGTTACCAGCCTACATTGGCCACTGAAATGGGGGCCATGCAGGAAAGAATTACTTCTACTAAAAATGGTTCAATTACTTCTGTTCAGGCCGTTTACGTTCCTGCGGATGATTTAACTGACCCTGCTCCTGCAACGACTTTTGCTCACTTAGATGCTACTACAGTATTATCTCGTAAAATTGCTGAGTTAGGTATATATCCTGCAGTGGATCCATTAGATTCCACTTCAAGAATTTTGGAGAGAAGTATTGTAGGCGATGATCATTATGATTGTGCACAAAGAGTGAAAGAAATTTTGCAGCGATATAAAGAATTGCAAGATATCATTGCAATTTTGGGTATGGACGAATTATCTGAGGATGATAGACAAACTGTTTATAGAGCAAGAAGAGTACAAAGATTCTTGTCACAGCCTTTCCATGTTGCCGAGCAATTTACAGGCTTGAAAGGTACTTTGGTTGATATCAAAGATACGATCAAAGGTTTCAATATGATCATAGACGGTGAGTTAGACCATATTCCAGAGGCGGCTTTCAACTTGAAAGGTACTATTGAAGAAGCTATTGAAGCTGGAGAAAAAATGTTAGCAGAAGCTTAAAATTGAAATTATGCTTTTAGAAATCATTACACCGGAAAAAAATGTGTTTAAAGGAAATGTAGATTCTGCTACTTTTCCGGGGAGCAATGGTTCTTTTCAGGTTTTGAATAACCACGCACCACTAATTAGTTCATTAGACAAAGGAGACTTGAAATTTTCTGATGGCGGTAAAACCAAAACTATTGTGGTAGACGGTGGCGTAGTAGAGGTTTTAAATAATAACATTACTGTTCTAGCTGAAAAAGTGATTGAAGAGTAGTTTAGTTAAATATATATAAAAGAATGAGCCGGTTTACTGAAATGTAAATCGGCTTTTTTCGTTTTTATACAACAAGTGTTTCTGAGTTCTTAATACCAACAATATCTTGTAAATTGCCAACAAGTCTAAAAAAATAGTCTTATCCCTTAATGGATGAATCAAAACTGACTGAAAAACCAATTCAATATTCGTGAAAACATATTTTAGAGTACTTTCTTATGCAAGACCTTTAGGATGGTTAGCTCCACAATATCTGGTTTATGCTTTACTTCAAACTGTATTTAGTGTAATTACCCTAGGTATATTAGCGCCTGTACTGAATGTTTTGTTCAAGGTGAAAGAGGAACAAAATGAAATACCTGAAGTCTTACCTGATTTCAGCTTAAGCATACAGTATTTTAAAGAAGTATTTGATTTTTACTTCCTCTCCATCATGCAGGAAGATCAGTTTCTTGCACTTCAGTTTGTTTGCATCATTCTGATTGTCAGCATATTTTTCTCAAACCTATTTCGCTACTTACTGGCAGTGATTTCTGCTGTCGTAAAAGCAAACGTAATTTCTAATTTACGGAATGCGCTCTACAATAGGTTAATAAACATGCATATAGGCTTTTATACTGAAGAACGAAAAGGGAATATCATGTCTAAGGTGATGGCAGATGTACAGGAAGTCGAGAATACAGTAGTCAATAGTTTAAAAGTAATTATCAAGGAGCCTTTAATGCTAATTGGATACTTCATAGCTCTTTTTTTTATATCCGTTCAGCTTACTTTAATCACTTTAATCATACTTCCTGTCTCCGGTTTTATCATTTCTTATATTGCAATTTCATTAAAAAAGAAGGCCCGAAAAAGTCAGGAGACCATCGGGAGAATTTCAGATATCCTGGAGGAAACCTTAAGCGGTATGCGGATTATTAAAGCGTTCAATGCTATTAATTTCTCGAAGAATCGTTTCCAAAAAGAAGTAGATAATTATGCAGGTTTTAATATCAGCATGCAAAAAAGACAGGCCTTATCAGGGCCAACTTCTGAATTTCTAGGCGTATTTGTAGTGGTCGGAGTCTTACTAATTGGCGGAGCTATGATCTTGGAAGGCGAATCGGAGTTAGATGCAGGGAGCTTTATTACCTTCATTGCTATATATTCTCAATTACTAGTGCCTGCAAAAGCTTTATCTACCGCATTCAGTAATGTTCAAAGAGGTTTAGCCTCTGCTGAGAGGATTTTTGGAATCATTGACTTGGAGCCAGCCATAAAAGATAAACAATCCTCAAAAAGGTTAGATGAATTTAAAAGTGTGCTTAGTTTTAAGAATGTCTCATTCGCCTATGGGGAAGAGAAGGTATTAAAAAATATTAATATCAATATTCAAAAAGGAGAAACAATTGCTTTAGTGGGCCCATCGGGAGGAGGGAAATCAACTTTAGCAGATTTAATTCCTCGCTTCTATGACCCGATAGCTGGTGAAGTACAAATAGACGGTACTTGTATTAAAGACATCACAGTTGAGAGCCTGAGGGCCAAAATGGGGATAGTAAGCCAAGAATCTATATTATTTAATGACAGTATCTTTAATAACATAGCCTTTGGAAAGCCTGAGTGCACACTAGAAGAAGTAATGCAAGCAGCTAAAGTTGCTAATGCTCATGATTTTATTACTCAAATGGATGGGGCTTATGATGCAGTGATAGGAGAAAGAGGAACTAAGCTTTCTGGCGGACAAAGACAAAGAGTAAGCATTGCTAGAGCTATCTTAAAAAACCCAGATATTCTGATCTTGGACGAAGCCACCTCTGCTTTAGATTCTGAATCTGAAAAGCTGGTGCAAGATGCTTTAACCAAATTAATGAAGAATCGTACATCCATCGTGATCGCGCATAGGTTGAGTACCATTCAAGAAGCAGATAGAATTTATGTTATGCAAGAGGGAGAAATCATTGAAGAAGGCAAACACGAACGACTAATGGAAAATGGAGGGGTTTATAAAAAGCTGATTGAAATACAATCCGTTTCTTGAGCCATTTCATTTCTTGATTGAGCAGATCAAAATGATCGTAATTGCTACAGCAATGAAATTCTACCATAGGAGTTGTTAAATAATTTCTATATTTGTTTATATTCATAATCAAAACCACCGCATCATTTTATGAAGACTTTTAAAACTATTCTCTTTGTGGCGCTTCTAATCTTTCATATTGCCACTGTAGTCATTATATCAATAGGAAAGAATGATCTCAATTTCCTGTTTGATCTATTTAAGCAAATGGATTTAGTGCAGTACACCTCCATTGCTGGACTTGTGCTGTTTCTGGTGGTTATATTTTTATTCAAACAGGAAGAAAAAGCCAAGGCTAAGTTAGTGGAGAAACATGAGCAGGAGCTCAATCAGTTTAAGGCCAAGCTTTATGATAAAAAAGAGGCTGAAAGTACACCCGCTGCCTCTACAAAAACGGAACCTTCTAGTGAAAAGGAAGAAGACAATCAAAAAGATGACACAACCAAAACCGAAGATACAAATCCCCAATCTTAAAAAGCTCAATGATTAACCTTATTAAAAATGAATTGGATTCAGCACAAAAGACGCTGAATGACTTTTTGAACCAACCAGAGCAGTTAGCTAATATTGAAGCTGCCGTAGAATTAATGGTGAACTCCTTCTCAGCGGAGGGAAAAGTAATGAGCTGTGGAAATGGCGGTTCTCATTGTGATGCCATGCATTTCGCTGAAGAATTAAGTGGAAAATATAGAGAAGAAAGACCAGCTATAGCTGCTATGGCATTATCTGAAGTTAGTCATATTACTTGTGTCGGAAATGATTACGGGTTTAATTTTATTTTCAGTAGAGCTGTAGAAGCATTAGGGAGAAAAGGGGATGTGCTTTTAGCCATTAGCACAAGCGGAAATTCGGAGAATATCCTTGAAGCCTGCAAAGCAGCAAAAGCGAAAGGAATCAAAATTATTAGTTTAACAGGAAAAGATGGAGGCAAATTGTCTCAAGTCTCTGATGTAGATATTCGTGTTCCTCACACTGGATATGCTGACAGAATTCAAGAAATTCACATCAAAATTATTCATATTTTTATTTTACTGATAGAAAAAAGATTAGGGTATGTTAGCTAAGTCTTATGGAAGTTCAGTTTATGGAGTAGATGCAAATGTTATCACAATTGAGGTGAATGTAAGCCAAGGCACTAGGTTTCATATGGTGGGATTGCCAGATAATGCCATCAAGGAAAGTGAGCACCGTATTGATGCTGCCATCAAATACAGTGGCTACAAAATGCCACGGCAGAAAGTAGTCATCAATTTAGCTCCGGCTGATGTAAAAAAGGAAGGGTCTGCCTATGATTTACCAATTGCTCTTGGAATTTTAAGTGGTTCAGAACAAATCTTCACTCAAGAATTAGGGCACTATATGATTATGGGAGAATTAGCCTTAGATGGTACGCTCCGTCCTATAAAAGGCGTTTTACCAATAGCCATTGAAGCTAGAAAGCAAGGCTTTAAAGGGTTTATTCTACCGCAAGAAAATGCAGCCGAAGCCGCAATTGTCAATAATCTTGATGTTATTCCTGTATCAAATTTAAATGATGCCATAGGCGTTCTGGAAGGAAGATCGGAAATCAAGCCTATGGAGATGGATACCCGGGATATTTTCTTTACAAATCTCAATGATTATGAGGCAGATTTTGCTGATGTACAAGGACAAGAAAACATTAAAAGAGCACTTGAAATTGCAGCGGCAGGTGGACATAATGTAATCATGGTAGGTCCTCCTGGAGCAGGAAAAACTATGTTAGCAAAACGATTTCCATCAATTTTGCCTCCTTTGAGCTTGACTGAAGCATTAGAAACAACAAAAATACATTCTGTTGCCGGAAGGTTAGGAGCTCATGCTTCTTTGATTGCGACCAGACCCTACAGGGCACCTCATCACACAATTTCTGATGTGGCGCTTGTCGGGGGAGGTGTGATTTACAGAAGGGGTTGCGAACCTACAGAAGTAAATGCGAATAATAATACCTTTAGAAGAAACGGATAAAGACCATGATTCTAAAAAGGAATTCATTTATATAAAAAATATAATGATAATTTGCTCTAAGAATTGTATATTAAATTGATAAATATCAATTTAATGACAGAAGATATTATTCCTACTTCTTTAAAAATTTTTACAACTATACTCTTTTTAAGTTTTTCAATACTTGATCCTAGTTACTGTTTCGCCCAAGAAAAAAAGATAAAAATAAATTATAGTTATTCTGATAGAGAGCTTGATCAAGACTTTAAATATCGAGATAAGTGGTATATTTCTACAGCTATCATTCGAAGCGATCCAAATATAATTAAGTCTACAACTATTAAAGCTGATAGTACTATTTTCCAATTTGGAACACCGTTTAACGAAATCGACTTTTATAATGAGCCTAGATTTACGGAGGAAATAATTAAATCAGGAGAGTACTTTTTTGAACCGATTACATTAGTAAATCAAATCGGCCTTTACGATTATCTTTTAGAGAGAAAATATTTTTTAGGGGTGAAATCATTAGGATTTGGACCTGATGGACAAGTGATATATTATTTAGCTAGTTTGGATTACAAAAATATTTTAAACATTGATTTCGCTTTTGGAATATTGAGCTTTGATTCAACTAAAACCTTAATAACCGAACCTAATAAAAAGCCTAGTTGGACAAAATATTCAACCCTCGATTCCGAATTTGCTAATGAAATATTTATCAATTCTGATGATTATACAACTTTTGAAGAATCAATAAATGAAATTGAATACAAAGCTATTTTAAGTAAAATAAAAGAAATATTTCTTAAACCACATTATATTAATTCGGAAAGAATAAATGTAATCTCAACTATTAATAAACGTGTTAACGATTCTGGTTTTGGAATATTTACTTTGAGCCCTGGTAGAATAATATTTCCTCAAACATCTATTTTCAGATATGTATACGGATTAAATTATAGGACAACCACACTCAATTCCTATGTTGAACAGTCCGAAATCAAATCAGTTCATGAAACAACTTTTTTAAAAAACTATGAAATAAGAAATCCATTTAATGAAATTATTAAACTTCAAAAAGACTATCCAACCTATTCAATTGGAGTAAAAAAAAACAAAAATAGTATTTATATGAGCCTGCTCTCAAATGAAGGGTTTAAGGTCTATGGGTATAAGGGACTAATCAAAGAAGGTAAGATAAATGGGGATGCTATTCTATATCTGAATTACAAACCATCAATTAGTTTTGATAATAAAAAAGATCTTTTAATTGAATCTAATGCCTGGATAGCAGGAATGTTTGATAATAATAAAATAAATGGAGCTTTTGAGTTAAAAATAGGACATGATACTTATAAAGGAATTTCCATCAATGGAGTTAAACATGGAAAACATATAATATCTCGCAATAACCAAGTAAAATATATTGCCTATTACGAGAATGGAATTCTAAAGGACAGTGTCAAGAACTATATTTATGATGAAATATTACCCTTGAGAGAATTTGATGTTTCACCTAGTAAGGTGGAAATAATTTCACTTAATGAAAATTTTAGACCCAATACTTTATTTGATAATTATAACAAAATAAGGGGAGTGAGAAACAAACCAAAGGGAACAATAGAATACATTATAAACGTAGGGGGGGAACACCAGTACTCGATAAGTGGTTCGGATATTTTTTTCATAGATAAAGCTAAGAATGAGATCATTTGTTATTATCCTGACAGCCCAATAAAGAAAATTAAGAGTGGATATAAAAAGTTCAATAATGAGTATCATTTTTATGGTGATACATATTTATATGATACATATGGAGTTGCAAAAGTAATCAATAGAGACATTTCAAATTTATGTGCATGGGATGACATTGAATATTATATTTTTCATGATGGTAAAAAGGGAGAAATAATAAAAGTTAAGGATAATCCTTATTGTACTTCTTTCACCGTAAAATACCCTGTAGAGCATACATCCTATAAGTTTCCTAAAGATATTTTTAGAGTGGATAAATTATATAATAGGTTCAGTGAAGATATAGGTAAAGTATTTGAGAAAATTGAAGAAGAAATTTGTAATCTATCAGGTGCTGATAATTGCACCTTTAATTTTTATGTTGGAGGAAGATTTGAAGAAGGCTCCGGTTGGTCCTATGTTGATAAACAGGGGAATGAAATAATTAGGCCTAATTACGAATACGAAAATTATTATTTAACTGCTTCTGATATTAATGAATACTTTAATTATGAGTTTAAATTGAATGATATTAACTTTTTTCTATCATTGATAGAAGAAAAAGATAAACATGATCAAGAACTGAATGAAAATAAACATGATAATTCAATTGTTAATAATATAGATAAATCTTCAATATTTAATGTGAATTTTGGAACGACTAACAAATATATTGGTGGATTTGCCAATTTTGGATCCCCTACTTTATCTGGCATAGTCCGGAACGACTATGACGGTCACGGAATGTTTCTTTCTGATAGGTTAGATAAAAAGCATTCAGGCACTGATTTCTTAGCAACACCAGGTGAACCTATTTTTTCCACAATGACAGGGAAGGTAATTGATATAGGAATTGTCAAAAATGGATATGATAATCAGAAGATAATCTCTATTCAGAACGAATTCGGCTATATTTCAAGGCACTTTTATGTCTTTCCAGAAGTGAAACAGGGAGATTTTGTATACTATGGTCAGAAAATAGGAACTATGACAAACATGGTAAAAGAATTATATCCTCATTTAAGATATATGCAAAATCATATTCACATCGAGTATATTAGTCCTGATTGTAAAATCATTTCTCCGAACGGTCTAATAAATATTAAACTCCAAAAACCTAGAAATCCCGCAATTTGCAATATTTCTGATTAATAAAGAATAATTTAATTCTCTTTATTATAAACATACAAACTTACAATTTTCTAATCTTAAGAACTAATAACACTTGTTAGCGTTAATTATATACTAAATATAAAATTATATTAATTATGGGCTATTTTTTTCAAAACGGATTTGGACATCAAAATTCAATGACATTAAGTTATACATGTATTAATTGCGGAAATAATATAACTTCTAATGAAATTGAAATCCCTTCTCCAAATATGTCAAGTAGTAAAGAAAGTGATGCCATCAATTTTGAGGATGTAATTGTTTGCGATAAATGTGATATGGAGTACAATTGGAATTTTACAGTGAGTCCTATGAATGTAAGTGGTAGTAATGAGGATATCAGCGAAGACGAGGAAGTATCAGTTGAATATTCTTAATCTAGGAATTTTTTAATTGGCAACACTAATTTTTCTTATTTTTTTGTTACATAATGAATTCAGCTTAATTCATTTTTAAAAAAGTTTTTCCTTTCGCTTATTTATATGTATTTTAATTACTGGTATTTTTGTCAATCATTGTCTTTCGACAAATATGATTTATTACTGTATGAGAAAAATAAACTTAGAAGAATTAAAGGGTGAATTAACTGAAATTGAGGCAAAAAATGCACCTAAAGAGCTATTTATAGATGGGGATGAAAGTCTATTAATTGAAGGAAGAAGAGTCTCTGTTGTTGGTTCTAGAAATGTTTCTCCAGAAGGTCTTGCCCGAACTAAATCATTAGTTAAAATGCTAGTGGAACTAGACTTTATTATTGTTAGTGGATTAGCAAAAGGTGTTGATACAATGGCACATAAAACAGCAATTGAATACAAAGGGAAAACAATTGCTGTTGTAGGTTCTCCTCTAGACAAAGTTTACCCTGCTGAGAATAAGGAACTTCTTGATGAGATAAAAAGGAATCATTTAGCAATTAGCCAATTTAGACCAGGAATACCTATTCAAGGTAAAAATTTTCCTCAGAGGAATAAGACTATGGCACTTATAAGCGATGCAACAATTATTGTTGAGGCATCAGAGAAAAGCGGGACTAAACATCAAGGATGGGAAGCATTAAGGCTAGGTAGATCATTATTTATTTTAGAGAACATTACTAATGATCCAAAGGTAACTTGGACCACTGAGATGATAAGTTATGGTGCTGAAATTTTAAATAGGTATAATTTTAATACACACTTAGAAAATGTACAAGCTCTCACCAGAAGGAAGGAATTTGCCTTTTAGATTTGGCTCCCTTTTAAATTATTCTGCTAAAGGGTCAACCAAGAAAGCAAAAACTAGTGTTACAATTAAAGATTCCATAAAAAATGGAGAGAGAAATAATATTAAAAAAATAATAGACGTATTAACGGAAGATAAATACCTTACTTACTTTAAAGATTTCTTAAATGAAGATACATTATTAATTCCTGTTCCAAGTAGCAGAAAATATAGAGCAAATTCCTTATGGAATACTCAGATTTTGTGTGATAGTTTAGTAAAAGCTAATCTAGGTCATTCAGTAGCTCCCCTAGTAAAAAGGCAGACTTCAGTTTCTAGAAGCTCTCATTTTGCTAATTCTAAGGATAGAGTTTTTCCAAAAGCTCATATTAAAAGTATGACCGTATCAGGTATTATTCCAAGAGGAGTTACTAACATTACAATTGTTGATGATATATTAACTCTAGGTAGAACTAGTTACTCTACTGCAAAACTTTTGTTGGATTTCTTCACAACTGAAGAATTAAATATACGAGTATTCTGTTTTATGAGAAATCAAGGATTAGAATCAAACAAAGAATTAACAAGAATTGTACAGCCTCGAATAGGGACAATTTCATACAATCCGCATACAGACAAAACAACAGTTAGATAAATTGATGACTTTATTGCATAAATTCTTCTTTAAAAAATAACCGTTGGCAATTTATACCAACGGCTATTCAAAAACCTTAGAAAAGCAAAGCCAACTAAGAGAAAGTTATTATACCTTTAATGAGGTAAAAAACGAGAAAAAATCCCACCATTTCCTAGTGTTGCTCTTTTTCGAATTCTTAAATAAAGGTTCCTCTGGCGGACACCAAACCACCTTATTATTGATAATCCAATAATGTGACCGACAATCAAAATCCCAATTTCCAATCGAAGGCTTTAAGGTAATAGATACACCATCAAAAATCAGATACCAATCTTCTTTACTTAAAGGTGTCACAACCTCTTCCTTACATCCACAGGCACAAAGATGACTAACTGTTGCATATTCTGTAGAAACATATAGTACTGATTCTTCTAAGTCCTCTGGAATAAGTGAAACGAATTTATGTTGATACCTCATCATTATGTAGCATAGAATCGTTAATTGAATAAACACTATGATGTTCTAATAATAAATCTTGAAAAAATAAAGAAAACTTTTTCCACTTAATTACTGCTTTCGCAGCATTAAGCATATTTAATTCACAAATCTGGATATTATCATTATAATCATTATTATCAACTTGGGTTAGAGGCAATCTATCTTTTGTATGGTCATGATACTCTCTGGTTACTAATGTTGTCCGAACCATACCTATCAATTGATTATTTACCTTTAAAACACCCATACCAACATCAATAAAAGGAATGCCTTTGTCAATAAGGTAGGTTGAAATTAATTTTCTACTGTCAGCATCATCAACACAGACAAATACAAAAGAGTATCTATCAAGCTTATTAATGTTATCCTCACTAATAAATTCTGGGTAAGGTTGAATAACTTTAGAAATATTAGAATAAGTTTTATACAGGATGTTTACTTTCTTCTCGAACATGTTCAAGTCATCAATCGAATAAGCACCTGGGCTTCTAAAAGCATTGTGCACCTTCATTTGATCTCCATCAAAAATTCCAATACTATTTACTCTAGTTTTAGAAACAGCATCCAGAACATATGAACCGGTACCACCTAAACCTATTATTGCAATGTTTTGATTGGTGAACTTATCATTTAACTCCTCTATGTTTGCTCTACTAGAATTAGTATCAGGATACATAAAATGTTGATCCTCGGAACCATCGTCTATCATAACCTTAAATGTTCTAGCAGTAACTTTAGGATCGATTGATTGCGCTTGAGCTTCTATTAAACGAACGTAAGCAACTACCTTCTCATATTGATTAAGATACCCTTGCGGACCAGGTTTACTTGACAACGTATGATTGACTTCAATCCCATCAAAAACTTGTTTTTGTGAACCAATAACTATCTTATTTAGGATAGAACCCTTCCCATCACATGGCGCTTCTCCTGAAAAGTATGCTACGTGTGTATTAGGTTTTCCAATCTTTAAGTTAGAAATAAGGTCTAACTTTGAAATCATCATTCCATATAAGATCATACCGCTAGGACTTACATAAGGAATATGGTGAACACATAAGTGTCCACCTTTTATGGTTATTTCATAACCATCATTCCGTAATTGTTTTAAATCTGGATTATGATTTATCTGTAGGAGTGACATTAAATATCATTTTATTTTTAACAAAAACTTTATCCCCTGAAATCATAGAACCAGAAATATTTTCTTTTGGTCCTCTTGAGTAAGTAACTGAATATGACCTTTTGCCATCATCAATACATTCCCCAAAACGAAGCTCAATAACCTCCTTAAAGGAAATCTCAGCTTTTGTCCACTCTCTCTCCTTGCCAGAGATAATTAAAATATAATTCCTATTACTTAGAACAAAATTTTCTATCCCAGGCCTAGCTAAATCTATCTTGGTATTATTTTCAACCAATTCATCCTCAAAACCACCTTTTATCTTTAAGAATATGTCCTGATCATCAGTTAATCTACCAACTTGCCTTAATTGCAATCCAGTTATATACTGACTATTCCAATCGTACTGATCATTTCCTATTTTAAATTTTAAAGGATTCTTAACATAAAAGAACTCTATTCCTTCACGTGCTAAATCAACTTTTAAATCATTCTCAATAAGTTCATCATCCCAAGGATCCTTTAAAGATAGATAAATCGGTTTATTTGTATTTATACCAGCTAAATCCTTAATTTCTTGACCAGTAATAAATTGTTGGTCCCAATCAAACCACTCTCCTTCGACTACTAAGCGTAATCTTATTTGCTTTTTTTCTAAAGCCATAATTTTTATTTTTAAAATCAATATTTATTAAATAGTACATTTGATTTGGATGTACTCAACCAATTATGAATTTGATTTTTTCAATAAAAAGACGGCTCTATATTTTAAAGTTTAAAGGCAGAATGCTTGCCAAGATGAGATTTTTCATTATATTTGAATCGCAAAATAACAAATAAATGAGTCAAAAATGGCTGTCTTAGGCCCTTTGACATCAAATCAAGGCCAGAGAAATCTGGCTTTTTTATTTACATACATGTAAAGATAGAAAATTTATCTATATGTTTGCAAATGTTACTAAAAATATTTTATAATTTATTTATATGATAAGTATTGCCAACATACTTTTTTTTATTATATTTGTAATCTAATGACAACATCATTCGATCAGGTATACATTGAGTTCGGCAACAATCTTAGAAGATTTAGAAATTCTAAGAAACTAAGTCAGGAAGACTTTGGTTCTAAGCTAGATCTCAGTAGAGTCTCAATAACAAATATTGAAAAGGGTAGACAAAAGCCTACCATCCATTTAATATTTAATATTTTATTAACTTTTAACGCCAAAATGGAAGACATTTTCCCATTTGACTTGTTAGAACAAATAAAAGCGGAAAAAAGAATTAAAGCTAACAAACCTCATGTAGCTAAATTCTTGGAAGAATTGAATTCATAATTTTATTGACCATGATTAATTTTGATAAGATTGATATAGAGTCTGCTAAGCTCTTAAAGCTTACTAAACAGGAAAAACCATCTATCGATGTGACTGAAATTGCAAACAGACTCGGAATTAATATAATAAGAAAATCCCTTGGCAATGACTTATCTGGAGTTTTAGTATTAAAAGGTGATAATCACAGTGTAATTGGTATTGACATTGCCCAAGGTCCTCAAAGGGAAAGATTTACGATTGCTCATGAGTTGGGACATTACATTTTACATAGAAAATTAAAATCAACCTTCATTGATGAAAAGATAACATTCACAAGAGGTAATGCAAAAGGTATTCACGAGGTAGAAGCGAATGCTTTTGCAGCTTCTTTATTGATGCCAAAATTTCTTTTGGAAAAGAACATACTTAGCTTTGAATCAAAAGAGATTGGTGAGGAACAAATTGAAGAATTAGCTAAAGAATATAAAGTTAGTAATATTGCTATGACTTATAGACTAACCAATCTTCGATTAATTTAACTTAAGAGCTTTCAAATAGTAATTGCATAAGACTTTATTTATAGGCCGTTCTTGCGAAATTTTATTAGCATATCATCTATTATATCATTTTCATATTCATTTTTCCAGTCTGTTAGAACATTATATATTAATGTTGAAATTCCGATATCATAATTAGAAGATGCTTTCTTAAAAAATGAATGTAAGGACTCTGGTACATTTAAAGTCCTATTTCTTTCTTTGTTTTCTGGCCCTAATTGGCTTTCCAAATAATGGCTTAGTGGTTTCTTACTCATCGCTCAAATTTAAATTCATCGGAATATAAATAATTTATTTTACATCTTGCCCTTTAGGCTATGGTTGGTTTTTCTTCAAGGAATTAGCTTGCTAGAGCTAATGGAGGATAAGGAAATAATTACAGCTTATGGTAAATTACTAAAAGAATATAGGGAGAGACTTAACTTATCCCAAGAGGCACTAGCAGACTTGATAGATTCTCACCCCACTCATATTTCTAGATTGGAAAATGGACATAAACAACCAACTTTAGTTACAATTTTTAAGTTAGCAGCAGCTTTAGACTTAAAACCAGAAGGTTATATAAAGGCGATAAGTGAAAGTCTTAGAAAAGAGTGAATATTATATTTATTTAAGCTAAGTTAAGGGGCATCAATGGTTTTTTTATTTTTTAAACTTAAGCTCTCCATCCTCCAGTGAAAGAGAATAGCCGGCCTCCTTCATAGAATCCCTTACATATTTAGTTGCCAAATGCCTTATTTGATCTATATCATTTTCCCAGCTAGCCATAGCATTGGAGACAACGACCTTCCATTCAATATCACTTAAAACTAAGCTATACTTTTCTTCGAATTGCTCTTTCGAGATTGAGAGGCCTCTAAACTTTAAAATATCCATTTTTTTCAAATTCTTTTATTCTCAAATATGATATAAGTTGTTGCGAAATCAAATTTTATATACTTTAATGTTTTATTATATAAATTAGTAAACAAATTAAGATTGAATGGCCCTGATCATTCACATCCCCAATTTTAATGATCTATCAAGAAATCCGCAATCTTAAAGGCTTATGGTATATATCCTCATTAGCAGGAATCACCAAACCAAATAATCAAAAGGTACTTATTTACTTAAGAAAATTAAAAGACGAGTATGATTTTAATAATGCTCCATTTTATAAGTCAAACCTTTTTAATTCTCAAAATATAGTGGGATATGATGCTGTAATTCAATTTCCAATCCAAGAATTATTGAGACTTCATATTGGAATGATATTTAATAATGGTGTTGCTGTTGAAAGGACAATGCAATATAAAGATCACACTTATAAATTTAAATTTCATGGAAATTATAATAGATCAATCAGACTACGAGATATCATTGAGGCTAATTCATGGCCATTTATAGATTTTCTGGAAAGCAAAAATGGTGATTCTGAAAACACAAAACTTTTTAGAAGTCAATTATACGATACTAAATTCATTTATGTAAAGGAAGATAACTTCGATTATATTAAAAAGGATGAAACTGATAAGTTTAAACCTAGTTTTTTATTGATTCCACCTTTATCATTATTGAAAGCCCTGTTTTTTTCAACACCAAGGATGGTAGAATACCAATTTAACCCTTCCTTTTCATTTAATCCCGATATAGTATTTGATTATCAAGAAGAAATCTTTGATAATGGCCAAAAGGAAGTTTCATTAATTACAATAGAGAATTATAAGCCATATGATTTTCACGTAATTGCAAATATACTCTCAAATCCTAATGTAGAAACAATGTTCAAGCATTGTCAAAATAGGCTAAGAGATGAATACTTTAAGACTAATAAAGAATTTTATCCAATATCTGCATATATACCTGCAAACGTGAAGTCATTTGCCTTATACGGGAAAAAAGTACAGATAAATGATACTTGGGGATTATTAGCTTACGATTTAAGTCAACTCTCTATTAAGTTTTCCTATGATTTCTTAAATTTTGCTTCACTAATAAGTGGTGAACAAGGAGCTAATAAGGATGATGAGAATCTAGAAAAACGTAAGAATTATAAAAGGAATCCAGATGAGCCTGGTAACAATAAGAATCCAACTTCAGATCATGATGATAGTTTCCCCTTTGAAGAGCTTTCATTCAATGATTCAATCTTAGGCATCCCTTCAGGCGAGAGAATGTCAAAAGAGAAACAAAAGTATAAGGTTGAGACTTTGATAAAAGAAGAAAAAAAGAAGGATATTACAACAACAAGCAAAGAAGGATCAAATCCAGACGGACCTGCAGCAGCAAACGTAGATAATGAGAATAAAGATGACAATATAGAAAGAGAAATTATTAATAACTTAAAGCTATTCTTTGAATCAATGCAGCTACTCGAAAATGATTTCAAAATTTCAAATAGAGTTGTTCATCAAGAAGCTGACGAAGTACTTAACAGAGAATATTATAAAATATTAAATACTATTCCATTATATGGTTTAGATAAAAAGGCTAAACACTTTGCGTGCTTTACTAAAGTAAACAGAAATAATTGGTCTGGAAGAAGGGGAGTTATCATAATTGAAGCTGAAAGTAATGGGAAGATATTTTATATATTAGAAATAGAACCTAGAATTAGAGAAAAGTCAGCAGAACATTTTACCACATTAGTCTTTTCAAAAAACTCTGAATTTATTGACGATAACCAATTATTGAGTTTAATTAAAATAGTGCCTACTATAGAGGGTAAGTGGCGAAAGAATAAAGCAACCTTGGACAACCTTCAATTCAACTATATTATATGTAAACATTCTAAAAATAGATATAAAAGGATAAAAAAAGCCGGATTAGAATTGTTGAGCAAAACCACTTAATCAAAAACCTTCATAAACCAACTAGGTGGATTATGCATATCCTTTATCCAATGACTCCTATAATTTCCAATCTGCTTGTTAACAAAGAGAAAATTTAGTGGCCAATTAGATAATAACCAGATCGCCTGATTTAGTCTTAATTCTCTTATTTCAGTTGTTTGAAAGTCAAAGGAATTCTTAATCCCTCCCTCTCTTGGTTCATATGCCACATTAAATTTCTTGTCCATAAATTTCTGCACAGGAACACATCTAAAGTATCGGCTAGAAAGCACTGCAAGGAATTGATGTAAGACCTCAAAAAACCCTATTTTACTATAGGCAGAATTACTAGTAATTTTGGTGACCTCTAAAAATAATGAAGATTGTAACTCTAAAGTTCTTGGATTGACATCCTCTCCACTAAAGTTCCTTAAATCTATTCCGCAATTAAAGCAATTATAAATACTACTTTTCTCTAAAATATTCTTGTACCCAACATCTTGTCTGAAGAAAACAAACGGAGAATTACATTTAGGACATTTGTTTAGTAAGTATTTAAGGCAATTACCACAGAAGGTTAATAATGAAAGCCTCCAATATACTCTTACATATGGTGTATCATCCTTATTTAGACAAGTAGGACAAAACTGCATCCCATATTTAAAACGTTTTCGATGGTAAATACCGTAAGGCATAATCCACTTGGAATTACCGTAAAAATTAAGCTTTGGGAATAATTTTCCTTCATAATATTTTAAGGTGGTCGCTAAGCCCTTTTGATAATCAATATTATTTCTTTTTGATAAAAAGTGAATGATCTCATCCGGTACAAGTCGATCAATATCCCTATTCCATATATTGTAATTGCCAAAAAGAACTTTGAAAAAGGTTTGAACCTTTAAATCATGACTGTGGGCCATACGATACACCCAACATGTGAACAACTCATTTTCCTTTGGTTTGGTAAAGCAAGGCAATAAATCAAAGAAATCACTATGAGTTAATATAGGCTGAATTATGTCTTCTGGACGAGGGAGGCGCAAATTTAATTAATTTAATAACTTCATTATTTATACATTCTATGTCATTTTCTATTGCGTATGTTGCAGCCTTTTTTATAATAGAAGACACCTCTCCAATAATACCCTCACTCAAATTAAAAATCTTTTTATTTAAGGTACTATCTTTAACTAAGTGTGATGATTTTCTAAGAGGTAGTAAAGTTTCATAGCTTGCAAGTAATCTCAAAAAATCTGAATCATATGACCATCTTGGCAACACTTGTTGGTCAAATCTATTAATAAGTTGAGGATCTGTACTAATAGCATTAAATGCTTCATGAATCCCAGCTCCAATAATCGATATCCTCAATTCGTTTGACATATACTTTATCACATTCAAAAATGAGACTCTCTTACTTATAGTTCCTCCTAAAATGTGTTGTATTTCGTCTATTATTAGAACCTTAACATCCAATTGCTTCAATACTTTGATTACTTGTTGATGACGTTTATCAAGTTTATCATTAAGCCTATAAGGAGTAAAAGTAGCATCCAATATAGAATTATAAAATCGCTTTTCATCAGGAGCTGGTGGAGCTTGTATATAGAGTACTGGCGCTGTTAATCTTTCTTCATCCTCATCAAGAAATGGTTTATTTTCATTTATAAATTTTTTGAGTAAAACCGTTTTACCATTATTAGTTTCTCCAACCAATAACATACTAGGCATTCTATTTATTCTTGGATGTCGTAGCAAGAAATTAAGCTTATTGAGTATTTCATGAGCTCTAGGATAGCCTATCCATAGATCATTTAGAATAAAGCTTATTCTTTCTTGCTTACTTTTATTAAGTAGTGGTATTAGGTCCCTTTTAATATGATCCATAATCTATGTCGTCAAAAGGTTTAATATCAAGCTCATCAATTGTATCAAGATTCTCACTTTGAATCTTCTTTATTGATTCATGGACATTTGTTCTACCTTCTTTTGTTCTTCTTTTCTTATGTTTAGTTTTAATCTTTGACTCTTCTTTTAGATTGTTAAGTCTTTCATATGCATCAAAAATTTTATCCTCATCAATTGATTTTGCTCCTTGGTCTTTCAAATGTTTAATTGCATCCCTAAACTCCCAAATATTTACTGATGGCCTAGTGATATCTCTACAAGGAATCGAATAATAATTCCTGGTTTCAGGATCTAGAAAATAAATAATTGAAATATCTCTCGGGTCTCTACAAAATATAAACTTTCTTTTTTGTGAAGGTATTTTAGGATCGTTAGAATTCACCCAACGTCTCAAAATATCATGATAATAATATATCTGATCAATTTTAACTCCATACCTTTGAACAGTTCTTTCAAAGAATGGCATAAAATCTTTCTTTAATTTATCCTCATCAGAGACCTTTGCTGGTAATCCATATCCTCCAAATGAGCCACTTCCAAGTAGCCCTTCTGTATATTTAAACATAGGAGAAACTTTCAACCCACTGTGAACTTTTTTATGGTAAATATCCACTATATACATACTCAGATATTTTTCTAATTCAATAAGCGATAAAGTTGCTTTGTCTTCAGAATTATAGTTTTCTCTATATTCTTTCTTCGAAAAGGTTGTACCAGGTAGCGTATGAAGAACACCATTCAGAGACCCAATAAGCCTCTCTATATGGCCTCCCCAATGTGGAGTGCCTATTGGTCTCCATTGAATATTAATTTTATACTCCTCACAAGCTCTTTTTAAAACTCTTCCCTTAAATTCCTTGGCATTATCTGCATGGACAGTATTCATTATGCCCCAACAAGGCCATTCGCCTTCAATCCCTAAATTAAGCAGATACTTTTCTTTTGGTAGAATAGAATGTGAGAGACATAAACCAACACTCATTGAACTGGGAGGATCATAAGAAACATAAAACCCGGTTATCATTCTACTATATACATCTATAGCTACAGTTATCCATGGTCGTCCTATTGGCCGTCTTGTCTCATTATCAACTAATATAATATCTAACAGTGTATGGTCAATTTGAACAATTGATAATGGATAGGTAGCTTTATTATATAAACCTCTAATTGGTTCAAATTTTTCTTGAGCATTTTTCTTACCATCGCGATTCTTAGTTCTAATCTCTAGAGAAATTGCTTTTACTCGCTTTCTGAAAGTATTGATATGAGGAGCTTCTAAATTCTCATTTCTACATGCCAGCTGTAATTCAATATAAGCTTGACTAATGTTAATCCTTTGACTTCTTAAATACTGGTTCTCAATAATATCTTGAATAAGGGGTTCAAGCTTTTCTGATATTCTCCCTTTTCCCCTTCCTCCATCCTTCTGATAAGGAACTAAGGAAGAAATTAATCCTGATGACTCATATCTTTCTAACCATCTATAAATTGTCGAAGGGTGAATGCCGTGTTCTTCTGAAGATTCATTGATTTGTGACGCCCTGTTTGTTAGTTGCAAGAATGGTTCAATTATTTCAAACCTCCTTCTAGCCATTTCCCATTCTTCCTCAGAGTATGCTGCTGTAGGACTCGTATCAATATCTCCCTCGATAATCGGACTCTTAATTTCATTTATAGGAATTCTTATTTTTTTTAAATCAGAGGTTCTTTCTCCAATAATTGAATCTAAGTCTGAAATTCTTTTAACTAAATAGTTTTCATTGTTGAAGCATATCAAAGAATTTACTTCAATACTAATACTTGCCATAAGCAGTTTAAGGTTTATTAATACTAATTTCAGTTACAATCGAGATTGGCTCATTTAAGTCTGCATAAAGAAAATCATTTGCTAGCAGGTGCCAAATTATGAAAATAGAGTGGGCCCTTTCATAAAGACCACCACCAATGCCTCTAACCACTTCCTCAGCCGTTGTATATCCTAATCTTTCAATTTGATCGACAACCATACCTTTGAGTACCTCATCAACTGGTTGATATTTATAACCATTTAATATCTTTACATTATTAAGATAATTATTCCTGATAGTTTTTTCGGTTACAATCTCAAAGTTCATATTCAAACTACTTACAACTTCCCTTACTTCTTGAAACCTGTTTTCATAATAATCTTTTTTCTTTTCGAGCTCATATGTATATTTTATCTCTACATACTTATCAACAAAACCATTCTCTATTTTAGCTTTCTTGGAATATTTAACTAAGAAATCTGGGAAATATTTTGAAGAACTTAACAGTAGTTTTGTGGGCTGTTCAAGAAAAGATTCTACATCAGAATCAAACTCTAGTAGCTCAGCATAGTCTGCTTCTAAGGACGACTCAAAGCTAATTTGTCGTAGATTTTTTTGACTATAGAAAAGTCCAGTTAATGAAACATGGCTTTTTTTTACTTCACGTGCTTTTTTTACTTGCATCTTCTTTGGTTAAAATAAGATTTGTTCGCACATACTTTTATGAAGTTTTGCAGCTTGTAAAGTAAAAATGCGAACTTACCTTCTGCAAGTTCGCATTTTCTTTTGTAAATTACAGGAGGCGGCATTCCGCAGCCAGGCGAAATTTCACTAGCGAATAATGGAGTATTATTTTTGGACGAGCTTCCTGAGTTTAAAAGAACTGTTTTGGAAGTAATGCGTCAACCTTTGGAAGAAAGAAGAGTAACTATTTCAAGAGCAAAAGTCTCTGTAGAATTTCCAGCCAACTTCATGCTATTGGCTAGCATGAATCCTTGTCCGTGTGGATATTACAACCATCCTGAAAAAGAATGTGTTTGTCCGCCAGGTTCAGTAAAACGATATTTGAATAAAGTAAGTGGACCTCTTTTGGATAGAATTGATCTGCACGTTGAAGTCACACCGGTTTCTTTTGATCAGATGACAGCAGACCGGAAGGCAGAAAGTAGTGATACCATCCGTAAAAGGGTCATTGCAGCAAAACAAATACAAGAAAAGCGCTTTGAAGGATTAGAAGATGTGCATTCTAACGCTCTGATGCCCTCTCAAATGGTTAAAGAGGTATGTGTAATAAACTCTGCAGGAAAGGCGTTGTTAAAGAATGCTATGGAAAAACTGGGACTTTCAGCAAGAGCTTATGACCGAATCATGAAAGTATCTCGTACTATCGCAGATCTAGCAGGTAGCGAAGATATTAAAATTGAGCATTTGGCAGAAGCCATCCAATATAGAAGTTTAGATAGGGAAGAATGGGCAGGTTAAAAACATTGATTACAATCATTTTAGTGAACTTAAGCTTTTCAGGCGTCTCTCAAGAATTGGTGTATGATGTTTCGATTGAAGGTAAAGCTGTAGGCAATATGCTAGCGACCAAAAAAGTATTAGATAGTGGTAAAGTCTATTATTCAGCTGTGATGGACTTAGAATACAAACTATTTAGACCCACTCAATTGATCCAATTGCAAGAAGCCGTTTATCAGAATGATACTTTACGACAGGCCTATTTTGTAGATAAAAGAAATGGAGAAACGATTGAAGAAGCGAAAATCGAACAATTACTAGGTAAAAAATATTACCGGACGATTATAGATACTAGTAAAAATTGGTATGAAAAACCTATAGTAAAAAGTACTGTTAAACTTTATTTTGATCAGCCCCACAAGCGAGATTCCGTCTTTTCAGAAAGTGTTCATCAATATTTTAAGATTGCAAAGTTGCCGGAAGAAAACCGTTATATGATGGTTAATTCCGAAAATGAAAAAACGATTTGGGAATACGATGAAAATGGAACTTGTATCCAGCGCAATTTTAATATTGGGGCTGTAAATTATCAAGTAAAATTAAGGAAGAGAGAATAATAAGGCCCAAGTCGTTCTGTCATTAAACTCTTTCTCGTTATAGTTTTGCTTCCCCTTATATCAGGCAGACTTTTAACAAAACTGAACATCATTCCCCAATTTATCGATTGGCACGAAAGCATTTGTGATTACAAGCTATTTATATAACAATTAGTTTTTTAAAATAAAAAAATCTCCATTTTTCATGATTAGAAAAATGGAGATTTTTAATTTTGAGATTTTAATCCACTAATCGAGTTCGGTTAGTGGAACAGGAAATTGAGAAAAAACTTGATCTCCTTCTCTATCAATTGGAAGGTTGTCTGCATTTAATCTGCCATATCTTCTTAAGTCGACCATCGTATGGCCTTCACACCATAGAGAATACTGTCTCTGCTCTAGTAACTCATCTGTTACCGCTGCTGTAGTTTCTACACCGCTATAAGGGTCAAGACCAGCAGAATTTCTGATAATGTCCAAGTCGGCAATTGCTCCAGCAATATCCCCACTTTGCAATTTGGCTTCAGCAGAAATCAAGACTAGCTCTTCATTTCGGATAATATCTACAGGAGAAGTAGGGCTAGGATATAATGCCGTTTCGTAATCTCCATTTAAATCATCTTGAGATGCTGCATTTTCTCTTTTAGCCATTTTTCTGATTACCCTTAAATCTAAAGTATCCTCTCCCTGGGTAAGTCTGTCATGAACAACGATCATGTCTCCATTATTACCAGGGATTTTAAACAATCCATTCAAGAGATCACCAGAAGCCGTAGAAAAACTATGCTTCGGACCTACAGTCAAATCGCCATTTAGATCAAAAAATGAATCTTCTAAAAAACCAGGAACAGCTGCCCATTCTTCTCTGTAGATGGCTACTCGTGCAGCTAAAGCTCTGTTGAACTGGGCGAAAGTCTCAGGAGTATTAAACCCATCAAATCCAGATGAAAGACTAAATGGAAATTCAGCACCCGCATTTCCTAACTGAGTGTTAGCTGTATTTAATAAATCTGCAATATGAGTTAAAGCGGCATCTTTACTTACAAAAGGCCCTAAGTTGTCTGGATCCGCAACATCAATTCTGATACCATTTTCATCCAGCATGTTTAAGACACGTAACTCTTGCAAGGCAATCACTGTGTTAGCAAAACCTCTGTACCCATTTGCCTCTTGATCTGACACAAATTCAGTATTGTCTAACGCATTTAACAAAATATTTGCATTTTTTACGTTTGTGTAGCTTCCATTATAAGGACCATTCAAGTAAAATACGTTATTATCTAATTGACCGCCATTTTTACCTAAAAGCTCTTCAGTATTTCTAGGATCTGCATTAAATAAATACAACTCCCGTGCAATTGTACCTGTTGAGGTTACATAAAGTGTGTAACCATTACGCATTCCAGACTCCATTCCAACCACTATATTATTCAGCTCGTTGACAGTGGCGTCTTGATTGTACTGTTGCAAATTAGGATTATTAGGATCTATTTGATCTTCAAATTCACATGAATAGAAGAACAGCATAGAAAACGCCAAAAGTCCTGATGCAATCGATTTTATATTAATATTTTTCATGATTTTTTGGTTTAAAATTCTAGGGCTAGGTGAACATAAACTTGCTTAGTAGATGGAAATGGGTTAACATCCAATCCCGTAGACAACCCAGCACCACCCTTAGCAGAAACTTCAGGGTCATATCCTGTATAAGGAGTTATAGTCCATAAATTTCTCCCAGATGCACCAATTTTAATTTTATTAACTGCTCCGTTGAATACACTTACCGCTGATTCAGGTAGTCTATAGTATAATGCAATTTCTCTTAATCTCATATAAGATGCATCTTCAATAAATCGGTCAGTATTAGGATTAGAAGTTCTTTCTATACCTGAAGGATCATCCAAATCACCTGTAAGACCTGCTAAATCTGTTAAATATGTAGTAAGGTTCAAGTTACTTCCACCCTGCTTTACATGAATTAAGAAGCTAAAATCAAAATTCTTGAATATGGTAAAGTTATTGAGGAATGAAGTCTGAAAATCAGGTTCTGCATCTCCCACAGTTACCACTTCTCCGTCAATCGTTCCTTTCAATTGTGTAACAGGCTGGCCTTCTTCAATAAAGGCAGTTCCAAGACCTAAACCGAATCCCGATCCCGCAGGTGCAAATGGAGGAACATCAAGTCTCGTCACATTTGACCTATTAAACCAGAAATTAGTAGTGGAAGTCCAAACAAAATTTTCATTCTGTACTGGGCTTGCATTCAATGCTAACTCCAATCCTTGATTTTGCAAATCAGCTAAGTTAGTAACCTCTAATCCAAATCCTGAAGAAGGCTGTAAGGCCCTTTGCAGGATCAAGTCACTTATATTTCGATTATAGTAAGTAGCCGTAAAAGATAGTTTGTTTTCTAATAATGTAACATCTATACCCGTTTCAAACTCAGAGGCCGTCTCTGGAATTAAATTTTCACTTCCCCTCAGACCACCAACAGAAACTCCTGGCGAACCTCCTATATTAACAGCTTGGAAACTTGTATATAATGAACCAAAAGTAGCACTAGAACCTGTTTCACCATAAGCAGCTCTTAATTTAAACTGATTAAATAAATCTAGATTCCAGAAATCAAAATTAGCTAGGTTTAACGCTATCGATGCCTTAGGAAAATAGTAAAATTGGTTCTGCTCAGCATTCAATGTTGATTTATCTGCTCTTATGCCTAATGTACCAATAATTTTGTCTTCATAATTCACTTCTTGCTGTGCAAAGAAACCGAACTCTCTCACATTCTGTAATGTTTGATCGAATTCTTGTGTCCCAGATTGGCCTAAAGTCGTTTGACCAGGAATCAACTGTGTTGCTTGATTATACACCAAATCTCTGTCAAAAGTGATGTAAGTATATCCCACTTGTGAGGTCAATTGAACCGAACCACCGCTGAGATAATTATCCCAAACTAAAAAACCTTGATTATTCGTGTTGAAAATACTGTTTTTACCAACTCCTATAAATCCATTCTGTAATCCTCTTTGTGCTTGATGATACTCTGGCACATAGACATAAGTCTCAAGGTTATAAGTATCAAAACCACCATTCCATTTAAATTTCAAGAATGATTGATCAGTTTCATATAAACTAATATCAATACTTGCACCTTGAATGTATCGATTAATTACTTCGTCATTTAGAGCTTGGTCCCGTACCAATAGCATATTACCAGCGGCATTTGGGTTGTCTGGGTAGTTGCCAAACTCATCAGGATACAAATTTGCCCATGGTCTTGTGAATGCCATGTTGTAACCAACACTCAAACCTCCTTCATTTTCATTTCCAGTAAAACCCCTTTGTGTAGTGGAGTTCACAAAATTACTTGAAGTAGTAAATTTAATTCGGTCAGTCAATTGATGATCAATGTTTGCTCGAACACTTGCTCTAGTATAGCCTGTGTTTTTTATAATTCCTTCTTCATCTCTTAGAGAAGCACCCACATAAAATTTAGTTTTTTCGCTTCCACCTGTGGCACTAATTTTAGTATCCGTTATTAAGCCTGTTTCACCATAAATCTCTTCCTCATAATCAACCAACCCTCTACCATTTAAGGCGGCATTATAACGTGCTACTTCGTCAGGACCAAAAGTTTCACCTACTAAGGCAGGAGTCCAGTTTCTTTGTCCTATTCCTACTTTTCTTTGGATAGTACTGAATCCAACATCTTGGGTAAGGTTGACTCTAGTTTCACCTCTTTTACCTCTTTTTGTAGTGATGATAACCACACCCGCATTAGCACGAGCACCATAAATTGCAGCAGCAGAAGGTCCTTTTAATACTTCAATATTTTCTATATCGCTAGGAGCTAAATCAGCTATCCTATTGGATGCATTTTCTTCATTTCCTGAATTTGCACCCGAAGCATTTCTTAAACCACTTGGAATCTCTGCATTACTTACATAAACACCATCTATTATAAATAATGGTTGATTATTCCCTGTAATGGAGGTAACCCCTCTCAACCTCATCGCAATACCACCGCCTGGTGCACCTGAACTTGAGGTTATGTTCACTCCAGTCACCTTTCCATACAAAGCGTTATCCATTGTAGGTTGGTTGGTCATTCCTGTCAGTTCCTCAGCAGAAACGGTAGCAACTGCATTACCCAAGTTTGATCTTTTAACGCTTGAAGCAAGACCAGAAACTACGACTTCATTCAATTTAGTAATGTCTTCTTCGAGGCTAATATTTAAATCTCCTGTTTGATCAGGATTAACAGCCACTTCTTTTTGGGCAAAACCAATAAAAGAAACTACCAAAATTTCCGGTTCAGATATTTCCAATTTGAATCGACCGTCTAAATCTGTGGTGGCACCAGAAGTTGATCCTTTTTTTACAACTGTAGCTCCAATTAACGGTAACCCATCACTGGCACTTACTACTGTTCCTTCTATCACCCGGTCTTGGGCGTACGAATACGTCCCCATCAGGAATAGAATAATCATTAATAGATACTGTTTTTTCATAAATTTGATATTTGGTTTTATGTTAATATGAGCAATTAAATTGTATTAATCCAATTGTTAACCAAATAAATTATTTAATTGTTAGAAGAGTTACATATTTCCTTTGTTTAAGAGAACGTTTGTATGTTTTACAAACGAATGCTCGTTAGCTTATAATAGTTCTCTTATTTCATGAAATCACGCTTTTTTCCCAATTTTATTTGTAATGTCTTGCACAGTAGATCTTGCAGATCTTCCAACTCCAATCAAGGTTGCTGACGCGAAACCTGTCCACCCACCATATCCCACCAACCACAGATTAGCTTCCTCAATCGATTGGGTTCCCGTAGTGTTAATCTTACCTCTTTCATCTGTAGACACTATGTTCTGGAGATGGTCAGTAACGTAACTAAATCCAGTACACCAAATCACAACATCAAAAGCTTCTTCTTCACCTGATTCCCATATGACTCCTCTCTTATAAAAAGACTTGACTTGGCCTTTAGAGTGTAGAACTTTTCGATCACGGGCTTCCTTTACTGAAGGAACCATGACTATATTCCCTAAATTATATTTCGACATGTCGAATTTTTCTCCTTTCTGCTCAGCGTAATATTTGGCAGAAGCCTGGTCAAATAAAACCCTTCCATCCACATCATCTGGTAAGAATTCTGGGGGTTTCTGGGTAGCCCAGCTCGTTTCTCCAACTTTGGAAACTTCAGCCAGAATTTGAGCCCCAGAATTTCCTTCTCCAACAATTAAGACTTTCTTGCTGATTAATTCATCCGGCCCTTGATAATAGGCGGAATGTATTTGTCTTCCTTCGAATTGATCTTTCCCAGGAACATCAGGAATAAAGGGTTTTCTCCAAGTGCCGGTAGCTGAAATCACAGATTTACTATAGAAAGTTACAGAGTCAGTGATAATTTTGAAATAGTCAGATTCCTTCCGAACGTCTTTTACTTGAACTGGTCTTTTGACTCGCAGCTTATATCGTTGTTCATATTGGCAGATATAATCAATCACTTCTTCTTTGGCTGGGAATTCTTGCTGGGATTTTGGCATTAACCAGCCAGGCAGAGAGCTATGCTCTGCTGGAGAAAAAAGAGTCAAGGATTTCCATGCTTTGTTCCAAGCACCCCCGCATTTTTCTTGATTGTCTACAATGAGGTAATCAAGATCTGTTCTTCGGAGATAATAGCCACATGCGAGGCCGCTCTGTCCTGCTCCGATTACTAAAACATCGTAAATGTGTTTTTTAGACATGAAATAAGATTTATGTTTTTCTTAGTAATTTCCTCAACTTTTAGGGACATAAGACTATACTCACTTGATCTTAACTTTTCCAGAAGTAGATGAAGTTTCTAGTATTTCCATTTGTTAGCCAATGTCACCAATGATAACATCACAGGGACTTCAACCAAAACTCCTACCACAGTGACTAATGCTGCTGGGCTTTGTAAACCAAATAGTGCGATTGCTACGGCCACGGCTAATTCAAAGAAATTGCTGGCACCTATCATAGCTGCTGGGGAGCAAACAGCATGAGAAAGCTTTAACTTTCTGCCTGCAAACCAAGCTATGAAAAATATAAAATATGTTTGAATGATAAGTGGAACAGCTATCAGTAAAATGATTATTGGATTATCTAAGATATTAGGACCTTGGAAAGCAAATAACAGGATTAGTGTCAATAGCAGAGCAATAATACTAAGAGGTTTAAATTTTGGTAAAAACACTTTCTGAAACCATTTCTTACCTTTTTGGGCTACTAAGATTTTATTGGTAATCACACCAGCCGCTAGAGGGATGACAACAAAAATAATGATGCTCGCTGCTAGTGTCCCATATGGAATTGTAATATCAGTTATACCCAAAAGAAAGCCAACCAAAGGAATAAAAGCTACTAAAATAATCAAATCATTAACGGAAACCTGCACTAATGTATAATTTGGATCGCCATCCGTTAAATAAGACCAAACGAAAACCATGGCCGTACAAGGTGCTGCGCCTAATAAAATAGCTCCTGCGATATATTCTCCAGCCATTTCAGGATCAATAAACGCTGAATATAAATGTTCAAAGAAGATCCAGGCAAAAAATGCCATAGTGAAGGGTTTAATGAGCCAATTGATGATAACCGTCATAATCAGACCTTTCGGAGCTTTGCCAACTCCTTTGATACTTGAGAAATCGATTTGCAACATCATAGGATATATCATCATCCAAATTAAAATGGCAATAGGCAGATTGACTTTATAAACCTCCAAATCACTTAAAAAAGAGATATCATCTCCTGCTAAATAGCCAATTAAAATTCCTACTCCTATACATAAAGCTACCCAAACGCTTAAATAGCGTTCAAAAAATGCAATTTGCTTCTTTCCTGTTGATTCGCTCATGATTGTTTTATTTTTGAGAATACGAAAAATAATTCTGTGGCAATTTGACGACTTCTTTCTTCATATTTACTTTTTTGAAGCGGACTGTCATCAAAAGCTTTTGGGTCTTCATAATTAAGAGCTATTCTTTTTTCAGTTCCGGGAATAAACGGGCAATTTTCATCTGCCTCCGAACAAGTCATCAAGGCAGCAAAACCAATGGACGGATTAAATGGATGATCGTATGTCTTTGAAAAAGCAATGACTGGATGACTATCTGAGCTATATTTAATGGCGGATATGGGATTATCGCCTTTTGAGAGCTGAACAGATTCAAATCCTGCTTCCTCCAAAACTTGTAGAATCATTGGATATACAGCTGTTTCGGCAGTACCTCCAGAATAGCAGGCAACTTGGTTCATTTTAAAATGGTGCGCAATCGCTTGAGTCCATATTTGAGAAAGATGGCTTCTCCGAGAGTTGTGGGTGCAAATAAAATTCAGTGTTATATAGCTCCCCGAATTGATCTTTCCCTGTAGATAATCAATAAAAGGCCCCAATACTTCCTTTCTATTTGCTGGAATGGAATTGGGGTCTAATTTTCCGATGTAATCAGTGAGTTTCAGAAGCATTTTAAATAAGTATTAACCAACAGGTCTATTTAGAATTATTAGCAACATCCACCGCCAGGCTCACATGAATTAGAGCTAGTGCCAGAAACATCCGCTAACTGTACTTTTGGCTTTGAAGCAGGAATTCCGCATTTATCCTTTGCCAGACAATCTGTTTGAGTATTTAGTAGTACAAAGTGATCATCCATGAAGTCCAAATGATATTTGCCAATAGTAGACCCCTGATATTCAACTTCTATTTCCAGATTATCATCAATCCCTAATTTGGTTTCTGATAAAGTGATGATATCATGAAGCTTTTTCGCTCCTAGTCTATGGTCATAATCTCGATCTTCCCATAATTGAAAATTCACAGTTTTTTCGTCTCTCATAGTTCCACCACAATCGATAAAATGACGGGATATGATACCTACTTCTGTTATGTGAAAATGTTGAGGAACAAATTCACCATTTGGTAATTGAAATTTAACTTCGCTTAAGTTTTCTAACCTTGATTTGATTTCTGAAAGTTTCATAATTTTTCTTTTTAGTATTTTCTGTCTTAATAGCTAGCTTTTTATTGTAATATTACGATGATTATGGCCAAAAAAATATTAGCAGCAGTTCTGCTGATTAGGATTTTTATATAACTCAAAAATATTACTAAAGTGATTTTTCACTTCCTCCCATCGCTTGGGATTTATGCAGTAACTTACTGATACGCCCTCAATGGCACCTTGAATAATCCCAATATCTTTCAATGCTCTTAAATGCTGACTTATCGTAGCCTGAGCCAAACCCAATTCCACAACTAAATGTCCATTAATGCATGCATTGGATTTCAATAGGTATTGAATGATGGCAATACGAGCTGGATGTGCAAAGGCTTTTGCGACATTTGCCAAGTCGTTTTGCTCTTTTGTAAATAAGTCTGATTTAGTAACTCCCATTTTCTTCTACTATTATATTGCAATATTACGATATATTTAATTTTACGCAAATTTTAAAACTATGTTTATTTTTTTAATAGCCAAGAGTTGCTGGAGAGCTTAGAAATTGCAAGGGTGCAACAATAGTGAAAGTTAAAGCGTGTACATATTATGCCTTAACCGGCTGAATTTTTTTTGTTTCGAATTAAGAGTACTTATTTAAACTTTTAATTTCAAATCGCACATTAATTGATAAAGCATGAAAATGTGCCTTCTATCTGTATTTTTAAGCGATTTTGGCGATATTGTTTCAGGAGTTTTTAGAGGGAAAATTCTATGTTATGCCTTCTTGAGCTGCCCCATCATTTTTATCGGTCTGTTAAATTACTAGCTATTTGTAGATTTCCCTTTCGAGGGTAACGAGATGCCATAGGTCTATTAATATCATAAAAAGAATAAACTTAAGTATGCATAGTTCAGCAAATAATCAATCTACTTTAAATTACATTCAACAAACTGCAAAGAAGTTTCTCGATAGAGAGACGGCTGGAGGGCTGCTTCTAATTGTGGCAACTATTGTAGCTCTTATCATTGGTAATTCACAATGGGCAAACAACTATCATCATTTTCTGATGGATGAAATTCTCATTAAATTTTCTGAGTATTTTTCTTTTGGGCTCACTATTGAAGAGTGGATTAATGACGGTCTAATGGCCGTATTTTTTTTAGTAGCTGGGATGGAACTGAAACGGGAAATTATGGTAGGGGAGCTGTCATCTTTTCGGAAAGCCTCAATGCCAATAATGGCAGCACTGGGAGGGATGATTGTTCCTGCAGTTATTTTTGCGAGCTTCAATGCGGGTACGGAAACTGCAAGCGGCTGGGGAATACCGATGGCAACAGATATAGCATATTCCTTAGGGATCATTGGTCTATTGGGGAAAAGGATACCCGCACAGCTCAAAGTTTTCTTGGTCGCCTTGGCCATAGCCGATGATTTAGGAGCTATTTTAGTTATTGCGATTTTTTACAGTAATGAAATAAGCTGGCTATATCTGGGATCAGGAGCGGCAGTATTTATTATCTTATTGTTAATCAACAGAAAAGGTGTAAAAGGTCTTCACTGGTATGTTTTAGGTGGCATCGTATTATGGTATTATTTTCTTAACTCTGGCGTTCATCCTACGATTGCGGGAGTACTTTTTGCCATTACGATTCCAGTCAAACCAAAACTGGATAGCAAATTATTGAAAGATCGCACAGACAAAAATTTGGCTGAATTGGAAAAAACTGATATTGAAACTCGAGATCCTATGCAAGATATTCGCCAGAGAAATATACTCAAATCCATGAAGAAAGATGCTCAGAACTCTAGACCCCCTTTGCTCAAATTAGAGAATTCGCTTATTAACTTTAATGCATTTTTTATCCTTCCCATTTTTGCTATCGCTAATGCTGGCGTAAGATTAGATGTAAGTCTTTTGGAAGTTGCATCTACTAGCTTAGGACTTGGTATATTACTAGGTTTGGCTATCGGCAAGGTGTTGGGAATCAGTATTTTTGCTTTTATTGGTGAAAAGATGGGCATTGCAGAACTACATACTTCATTAAGGTGGCAACATATTATCGGAATTGGCTTAATTGCAGGGATAGGTTTTACAATGTCTTTATTTATTACAAATCTCGCTTTTGGCGATCCTGGATTAGAAAAAATTTCGAAGATCAGTATCTTATTGGCATCTTTAATTGCTGCTCTCGGTGGTATTGCTACTTTGTTATTGACCAAACCCAAAGAGAATAGCGAGTGAGTTGCTGAATATATTAATAAGTAATATTGTTTTATTGGTTTTCATTAACGTCTGAACTACCTTCTTCCAAGGTTTTATTAATTTCTTCTATAATAATATTGAGTTCTTGTGAAGGAGATCTTAGTTTCTCAAAAATATGCTTCAGTTCTTCCGGATTTTTAGAATAATCAGAAATATTAATAAGTCCCATTATTCTGGCTAATGGTCCTCTTACTTTATGGGCGTTTAAATTCGCGTAATCTATGATTTGCTTGTTTTTTGAATCAATCACTTTGGTTCTCTCCTTTACAAGCACTTCTAGATTCCGATTAATAGCTTCATACTCTTCATTTTTAGCAATCAGCTCTTCTTGGGTTTCCTGCAACTCTTTATTTGTGCTTTTCAAGCGTCTCTCATATCTAAAATTAGTTCTATTATACCATAGAAGGGTAGTGGTAGAGAAAAATGCCACAAATAATGGGGGTAGTTTAAAATCAGTAAAATTGGTCACCAACTCTTTCATAGCCTCTGGTGGTTCAGCGTAGTAAAGTAACACCTTATCAATAAATAGAGTAACTGCAAGGTAAAAAACAAAGAAAATAACAATGTAGAGCCTCTCCTTATCCTGGTTAAATAATATAACAGGAATCGAGCAAAATATTGCCCCTGCATACTGAAACCAAATAAACTGACCCGGGTAGAAGTCTCCGATAATAATAGGAACCCCTAGAAGAATACATCCGGGAATAAAAAGGAAAATGCTTTTGGATAATATCGACAGGCGCTTTGCATTTAAAAATGGGATTAAGGGCATCAGAACAAGAACTGCTGCTCGCCGATAGGCAGCCAAATAATTTCCTGTGTTGAAAATATCATTCAACAGCACTATGATCATTACTGCTGCCAAAAATAAGGACATCGCATTAGTAAGAAAAACTTTACGTCTTTCATCATCATCCATATTTGAATGAATCCCTGCATTAGTCCAATTTTCTAGATATCGCCTCAAATCTTTTTGCTTAAGCCCAAGTTTAACTCAAATTAAAAAATAAAGTTGGTTTTTTCAGAAAATTACGATCAAGAAGACATTTCTTTCTTTGAAATAGGATTTTTGTTTAATGGCCTTCCATTTTTTAGTACCTTTGCCGATTGAAACAAACAACTATTTAAGTGACCTTAATTAAATCAATTTCCGGCATTAGAGGAACCATAGGAGGAAAGACAGGAGAAGGATTGACGCCTGTTGATATCGTAAAATTTAGCAGTGCTTATGCAGCATGGTTAAAAACTAAGGGTAACAACAACAAAGTAATAATTGGAAGAGATGCCAGACCTACGGGTGAAATGGTTTCGAAAATAGTAGCAGCGACACTGCAGGGAATGGGCATGAATGTGGTTGATCTTGGATTATCTACTACTCCAACTGTAGAAATAGCGGTCGTATTGGAAAAAGCTGCGGGAGGAATAATACTTACCGCAAGCCACAATCCAGTTCAATGGAATGCTTTGAAACTTCTAAATCATAAGGGTGAATTTATCTCGGGAGAAGACGGGCAAACTATTTTGGATTTAGCTGAAAGCGCTGATTATAGTTTTAGTGAAGTTAAAAAAATAGGAAAATATACTACTCAAGATCATTACATTCAAAAGCACATTGATATGGTGATTGATTTGCCACTTGTTGATGTTGCGGCAATTCGAGAAAGAAAGTTTAAAGTGGTAGTGGACGCAGTGAATAGCACCGGAGGCATCGCTATTCCAAAGCTTTTAAAATCTTTGGGGGTAGCTGAAGTAAGAGAACTTTACTGCTATCCTGATGGTAATTTTCCACATAATCCTGAGCCATTACCAGAAAATATTACGCATATAAGCAATGAATTGGCGAATGGTCAATATGACGTAGGTTTCGTTGTGGATCCCGATGTAGATAGATTAGCTATTGTTAATGAAGATGGAACTCCTTTTGGCGAGGAGTATACATTAGTGGCGGTGGCAGATTACATATTGAGTCAACAAAAAGGCAATACGGTTTCGAATCTCTCTAGTACTCGCGCATTAAGAGATGTAACAGAGAAGAGAGGTGGAAAATACGAAGCTTCAGCTGTTGGGGAGGTTAATGTCGTGACCAAAATGAAAGAAACGAATGCTATTATTGGTGGAGAAGGAAATGGAGGAATCATTTATCCTGAATTGCATTATGGAAGAGATGCTTTAGTAGGTATTGCTTTGTTTTTAACCTACTTAGCAAAATTTGAAAAATCTTGCTCGCAGCTTAGGGCTTCTTTTCCGAGTTATCATATTTCGAAGAATAAAATCGAATTAACTCCTGAAATCGATGTGGATGGTATTTTGGAGGCTATTCAAGAGCGTTATAAAAATCAACCTATTAATACTATTGATGGTGTAAAAGTTGAATTTGATAAAGAATGGGTTCATTTACGCAAGTCAAATACTGAACCTATTATCAGAATCTATTCTGAATCCGATTCGGAGTCTAAAGCAGAGCATTTAGCTCAAAAAATGATTTCGGATATCAAGGAAATTATTTCATATAAAGAGGATTAATATTATGGCAGGGATTTATTTAGATAATGCAGCAACCACAGCTTTAGACCCTGAAGTTTTTGAAGCCATGAAGCCGTTCATGTTGAACCATTACGGGAACCCTTCCTCTATTCATTCGCATGGAAGGGAAGTTCGTGCTGCTATTGAGAAATCAAGAAGAGCCGTGGCTGAATTGCTGAACACCTCACCTTCTGAGATATTTTTTACTTCTGGAGGAACTGAAGCCGACAATATGGCTCTAAGATGTAGCATTGAGCAGAAGGGAATCAAGAAGGTTTTGACCTCCAAAATTGAGCATCATGCAGTTTTACATACTTTACAACATTTGGAAAAAACGGGTCAAATCACTTTAGATTATGTCCCTTTGGATGAGAAGGGTATGGTTGAAATGGATGCTTTAAAAGATTGGCTAAGTACTAATCCCGATAGTTTAGTTTCTTTAATGCATGGGAATAATGAAATTGGAAATATCCTTGATATCGAAGAAGTCAGCTGGCTATGTAAGCAGTATGGAGCGATATTTCATTCTGATACCGTGCAAACAATGGCGCACTACAATCATGATTTACAAGAAATTAAAGCCCAACATATAGTTGGGGCAGCCCATAAGTTTCATGGCCCTAAGGGAGTAGGCTTTTTGTATATCAATAATGAGCATAAAATTCAGCCCTTTATTCATGGTGGAGCGCAAGAACGAAATATGCGAGGAGGAACTGAAAATGTTTACGGCATAGTAGGTTTAGCTAAAGCTATGGAAATAGCCTACCGCGATATGGAAGAGCACCAGAACCATATTCAGGGTTTAAAGGATCGAATGATTCAAAAATTGAAAGCTAAAGTGGAAGGCGTTGCATTTAATGGATTAAGCGCAGATCAAGATCAAAGTCTTTATACAGTATTGAATGTATGTTTACCGCCTTCTGATATGAGCGATATGTTATTGTTTAATCTGGACATAAAAGGCATTTCAGCAAGCGGAGGTTCTGCCTGTAGCAGTGGAAGTGATGTGGGTTCACATGTTATAGCTGAATTAGGAAAAGCTGCTGAACGGCCTAATGTGAGATTTTCGTTTTGTAAATACAATACTTCGAAAGACATTGACAGTGCAGTTGATGCTGTAGCTGAAATTTATAACAAGCAGACGGTGGACTAAGACTATGTTAATTTTTAAAACTGTCTATTATTGTTTAATAAATCTGACAGTTTTAAAAGTTTTTCATCTCGTTCTTGTCTGATTACATTTTTAGTAAAGCCTTCAAAAAGCCCATGTTTTCGCCTTTTTCTTTCACGATCATTAATGGGATATCACTGTCAAATTTTATTACCTTTTCAGCTACACTTCCCAATAAAATAGAAGCTAAGCCTGTTCTTCCTTTTGATCCCATCACAATCATGTCAGCTTTCTGATCAGAGGCGAAACCAAAGATTTTATCTGCTGGAGAATCATCATTATCCAAGACGAATTGGCAATCAAGCTCTTTAGGGAAATCATTTTTCTTCACGAAATCATTGAAATCGATCTTAGCATGACCTTTCATTATAGTGGCAAATTCATCATAATTTTTGCCGGTTTTGTGATAACCTGAGGGTACCTTAAAAACATTGACTAAAGTCAAACTGATATTTTTACCTTTTGATATTGCCAAAGCTTCTTCTACAGCAAGCTTCGCATGTTTTGAGAAGTCGACTGAAACTACCATCTTATCAAGTTTAAATTTGAAATCTTCAGGTACCAACATAAGAGAAGTCTGCGCCACCTTAGCAATTTTCTGAGGCACAATTCCTCCGCCTTTCAACTGTCGCTTTCTTCCCATCACCATCATATCAATGTCTTTGATATTCACCCACTTCAGTATTTGGTCAGATGGATCTCCTTCTTTTATTTCTATTACTTTTTCACAATCAAAACCACTGTCCCATGCTTTTTCAATTACTTTATTTATGGAATCAGCCATTGACTCATCACTTGGGGCCAGTAAGTCGGGATAGTTTTTTCTTAAATCCTCAGGCAATTCTAAATCTTTTGCTACATGGACAAAATACACTTTTTCACTTTTCAAAAATTTAGCTAAATGAGATGTATACCGAATCAGTATTTCATCCATTTCAGTTAAGTCTAGGGCAATTAAAAGTCGTTCTATTTTATACATTTTTCAATCTAGTTTTTTAAAAAATTCAGTCAGTTTGGTAATTTAATAATTTATCTAACGAATTATAGCTTACATAGTGGTAATTTTGTCTTGCTTTTTTATAAATATTGAGGGCTATAGTATTCCCGGTTTCTGTTTTAATTAATTCGCTATAAATTGGCATCAAGAATTTTTTACGTCCTGTATTAATTAAAAAATCTTCCATTCTATAGTATGCAGGCTTGTACTCATTTTTAACGGCTAGTAAAAACCACTCAGTCAAAATCTCTGCGTTCCCATTTTCGGAGAAATTGAACTTATTATCCAATTCCTGGACTTGATTAAAATCGGTAGAATCGGGCAATTCATGAAAGAAATGTAAATATTCGTGTGTACTCCAATTGGCAGTTTTTAAGGTATCAATGTTTCCTGTATTCAGCCATTTATCAATAGACTCCTCTACTTTCTTAAAACGATCAGAATTGGCTTTTGGTAAATTCTCTGGCAGCCCTGCACCATAAACCCAATTGGAAAACAAATCTTTCGGTAGCTCGATTTCATTTTTAGCGAATAAATATTGCTCCATGTACAACAAAAAAAGTTCTGTGTTGATACTTCTAAAAGCATATTCGGCAAAATATTGCTGTAAAAATGCATCAAAATTTTCTCTACCCACTAAACCTTCTAAAAATCTTAAAAAATAGTAGCCTTTATCATATGCGATTGCTGTCATCCCCACATCAGGATTTCTTCCTTGTAGGTCTAATTTTAGATGCGTGTCTTTGCTGTTTCCATTATCTATTAACTCTTTAGATTCTTGCTTTAATTCTTTGTAAGAAATAGAGGCGAGCATTTCTGAATAATCTTTTCCGTAAAGTTCCTCCATAATACGATATTCGAAATAGACTGTAAACCCTTCATTTAGCCAAAAATCATCCCATGTCGCATTGGTCACCAAATTTCCTGACCAGCTATGGGCTAATTCATGTGCGATTAAAGAAATCAATGATTTATCGCCTGATAAAATAGTAGGAGTGGCAAACGTTAAGCGGGGATTTTCCATTCCGCCAAAAGGGAAGCTTGGTGGCAAAACCAATACATCAAATTGCTCCCATCGATACTTTCCATATAGTTTCTCCGCTATTTCTAAAAAAGATTGTAGATCCTCTAAATCAGAAATGGCTTTGGTCATGGTTTCAGGTTCAGCGTAAATGCCCGTTTCAGGACCCGTTTTATGATATTCCAGATTACCGACAGCTAAGGCCATTAGATATGCAGGAATTGCTTGCTCCATTTTAAAGCTATAGTTCCCTGTTGAGTCAATTTCTTGTGGGTTTTCAGCACTCATCAGTGCTAGATTACCCGCCGGCACCTTAACGTTCGCCTCATAGGTAAACCTGATTCCAGGAGAATCTTGAATGGGAATCCAAGAGCGGCAGAGAATAGCCTGAGATTGGGTAAACAAAAATGGAGCATCGCCTTTGGTTTGCTGAGCACTTAACCATTGCAAGGCTTCAGCATTAGGAGGGGTTTTATATTGAATAGTAATAGATTTCGTATTCTTTGAGATTGGTATATGTAAAGCTTGACCCAATACTTCGTGTTCATCTTTTAGTTCAAAGTTGAGCGTATCGCTTTCGTTTTCCCAAACCTTTTCAATTGTTAAATCTTTAGTATCAAAGATAATCTCTTTAGCATCCGGATAATTTCGGATGGTATATAGTGCGGTAGCGTAAATGCTTTTGGTATCAAAATCGATAGTTGCATCCCAGCGTAAATGTTTTATTACTGCCTCATGAGGCCGTGCAAAAGAATGCGGATCGTTTGTTGTGAAATTGTCAGTAGTAATTCTCTTGCTTTTCATATCCTTTTTGTCATTGCACGAAAACATGCCAGCTAGTAGTAAAAGTATTAAAGTTATTTTTTTCATTTTTACAGATTAGATCGTATTTTAAAATCCCTTTAGAACTCTTAATTTTACCAAAATTAAAATAAAGACTAAATTAAAGAAACCAAAGTAGGTTCCCGTTCAACTAAATCATTATCTTTAAACTAGACTTTAAATTTTATGATTTAAAGTAAAAATGGGTATAGTTATCGAAATTTAGAACAAGATTTTGAAGTTAACGTAATTTGTTCTCATATTTGGCAGTATATGTTTAGAATGTCAGGCACTCATCAGCGACCCACTGTTGTAATAGATATTGAAAAGGGTTTTTTTGAAATTTCAGGTTCTTCTATTCCGGAGAATCCGATGGATGTTTTTACTCCTATTTTCGATCATTTAAACCGATATATGGAGAACCCATTGCCGCTTACTGAACTTCATTTTCGCCTAGATTACTTTAATACAAGTACTTCAAAGCTTATGCTAGATATGATCCATAAAATGGAATCATTAACAGATGAAAATGGCAGAGAAGTAAAAATAAAGTGGTTTTACAGAGAAGCAGATGATGACATGATGGAAATTGGAGAAGACTTCGCCAATCTTTGCAGATTGCCAATTGAGATTATACCCTATAGCTAGTAGTACGGCAAATATCACCGAAGCCCCTCCCTTTATTTCCGCAATTCAGACTTCAAACCTCTTCTAGGAATTGCTCTAATTTTTCGATCGTGACATGATCCATCACCACTATTTTATACCACATTGGATTCTGATGACTATCGGGTATAAGTCCATATTTTTTACAAACTTCTTTATTTAAGAATTCGGCTTTTATGGTGACGATATTTGCTTCAGGATATCGATAGTACGCAATACTTTTAGCTTTCAGTGCCTTGCATAACCATTCTGTTCGGTGGTTTAGTACCAAGGTTTTCTCAAACCATCCATTAGGCCCATAGGTCATCAATATCATCCAGATGGCAATTGCATTCGCCCCAGAACGAGAACCAATCAGTGTGAAATCTTGACCTTCGACATAGCTTGCTTCTTGGGTATTGGCATAGTGCATCCAATTCTTTCGAATTAGAAATATCCCGGTGCCATAAGGTGCTTGCAACATTTTATGGGCATCTAAAGTGACTGAATTAACGTGCGAATTGCTGAAATTCAACGCATTCTTAGGCTTGGCAAATGGATAGAAAAATCCTCCATAAGCACCGTCAACATGTAACTTGAAATCCAAGCCTTTATCGGTAAGAACATCAGTGTAGATGTTGACGTCATCTACTGATCCAAACATAGTAGTCATCATATTCGCCATAATGATGAAGTATTTCTTCCCATCTTGCTGCGCTTGGGCCAACGTATTTTCTAAAGCTTGCTTGCTGATCGATCGATCATTTTCATCCACCGCTACTTTGTAGAAATCAATTTGGAGCACATTGGATGCTTTTGCTGAAGAATAATGGGCATCTGCTGAGCTGATTAACGCGATCTCATCCAGTTTTGCTTGATGTTCTTGCTTATAGTAGTTTCTGTAGATCCAAACTGCTTGCATATTGGCTTCTGTCCCACCTGATGCTACATAGCCATCATAGTCAGTATCACAATACAAAATATCCTCTGCTCAAATCTTAATCACTTCTTTTTCGAGTTCCTGAGTCCCTTTAAAAAAGCTTTCGGATTCCCCCAAAGTATGACAACCGATATGATTCGGATTGTGGATTAATGTTGACAGATAGGGTGCATCTTCCAGAAAAGGAGCATTCTGGTAGAACACCTTATCGTCCAAATGAGAAGCTGGTAACCCAATAATGTTTTCAGTATAATAATCTACATTTTCTGAAAGTGCAGAAAATATCCTTTTTCTAATCTCTTGCTGAGATAGCTTTTTCCACTTTTGCATGAATAAGAAATTTAAATGATTTTGAAATTTGTCAGATTCCTCGTGCGGAGATCTTGGAAAGGAATTCAAAAATAGGGAAATAAGGCGGGAAATGTATAGAAAGCCTGAGGCTTTTTTTATCACCTCGCTAAGACGCAGAGGCGCAAAGTTTTACGCAACGTTAATGATAATATTATTATACTGAAAAAAATTACGCTGCTCAATCTATCATTCACAAGAATACTGTTTAAATACTCAATACCTTTGCGAGAGTAACTTCAAGTCTTTGGCTTGTTGTAGTTTTTTGGCTTTAGGCGAAAGGATACTTTGTGAGAAATTATAAGCCGTTGACTATTCTTTTAATGCCGTTTTTCAGCAAGTTTTCATTGAAGTTTATCAATAATCCCAATTTAATATTACTTAATTTCAGATAAGTCAATAATTGCTTTTTATGAACGGCTTGCAATGATTCCACTGATTTAAGTTCTATAATGACTTTGTCTTCAACTATTAAATCAGCCCTAAAGCCCATTCCCATAGTTTGATTATCCCATTGTACTGCAATTGGAAATTGTCTTTTGACATCAAGCCCTTCTTTTCGGATTTCGTAGCTTAACACTTCTTCATAAACGGATTCGAATATTCCTGGCCCCAATTGACTATGAATTTTAAAGCAACAATCAAGTATTATTGAGCTGATTTCGTTTTCGCTTAGGTTCATTGTTTTGGTTGTGTTAAATGTATTCTATTCTCTCCTACACTTTTAAATTTCATGCCAAGACGGGGAGACGCAGACTTTACGCAACATTAATTGTAATATTATCTTGCTGAAAATACTATTCTGTTCAATATTCTCAAGAAAATTGGTTCAAACCCTTAATTCTTTTGCTAGGTCGTTGCGTCTCTGCGCCTTTGCGAGAATCACCTCAAGCCTTTGGCTTGTCTAAACCATTACTACTGAAGAATAATCTTTTTGACTTTTTCTTGGCCTTGATAGCGGAAGCGAAGGAAGTAGATACCAGGACTAAGGCTCTCCCTTTCTATTCTAAGTTCATTATAGCCTGCTTCAATGTCGTAGTTGAATACTTTTACTTGTCGGCCATTGCTGTCTTCCATACTTATGGTGAGCTGCCCATTTTCTGGGGTAATTAAGGGTATTATAAATTGATTGATAGCAGGATTTGGGTAGATGTCCATTACTTTGAAACCACTCTCCAAATTGGTACAAACCCTATTGTTTTGGATATTGCTGTCTGCTTGATCTCCTACTCGTGGAGTTGCACTTATGCATATTTTGGATAAGCCCCGAATCTGATCTTCCGTCAGCTTTAAACTCAATGAGAAATTACTATTTTCTTCAGGGTAAAGGGGAGTCATCACACTTTCTGTGACTGCATAAGAGCCTAAATCAATAGCTAAATCAATTCTTTCAGGCACTAGTGATCCCTTATTACTGATATTGAGTAAAAAGGAAGTGAATTCACCATCTTGGTTAATTCGCAAGTTGCTCAAAGAAATATCTAAACTAGGCTCCCGAACTCGAATTTGCTCAAAGTACTCAGCTGTACATCCTGCTTCATTGGTGATGAAAAGGCCTAGTAAGTAGGTGCCTGGATCTTCTATGGTATAATTTAATTCTGAAGAACGGGAGATCGTATCAGAGTTGAGTGTCCACAGCACCTCCTTTTCCAAAAGTCCTTTATTCTCCACAAGGGAGGTAATAGTTGTGCTATTATCAGTAGGTTGATTGGCCGGATTGGCAGTCGATTGATCTTGTGATTGAGCACTTAGGTTGAGGGTGAAGGGATAAGCACCGATTGTCTGACTAAGTTCAAAGAAGGCTGTTGGTGCTGACGAAATACTGATTTGCTTGCTGAGGCTTTGTACACAACCACCAATTGTTTCCACCTCAAGAGTAAGAAGATACTCTCCACCTTCCTCAAAGGTATATTGAGGATTGAACTCAGAAGAGATTACCTCTTCCCCTTCATTAATACTCCAGCTATAGCTTTTTAAAGTATTCCCTTTTAAATCTGTCAAGTTTTCTAATTGTATTGTCTGGCCTGCGCATGCTGTGCCCCATGTAAAATCCGGACTGGGCTGTTCGTTGATAGAAAATGTTTGTGTTGTGGATTGACTACAGAGATTTTCATTTTCTTGTCTATAGGTCAATTGATAAGCACCTGCTTGAGGAAACAGATACGAAAAAGTAGAATCCAAACTAGTCTCCATGATCTCTCCTTCGCTGTTTTGCAATTCCCAGAAATGGGTGATGATTTCGGTGGTATCCAATGGAATGAAAAGCCGCATTTGATCTAAGCATGTTTCTTCAGATTCAAAAATAGCTTGCGGAGAACTTTTTACGGTAATAGCCTGGGATCCGCTGCTGGTACAACCATCAGAAGTGGTGACCTGCAAGGTGACATTATAGGTTCCTGAAACAGGATATGCAAACTGCGGACTCGCTTCAGTAGAAACGTCCGATTGAGTTCCCAAAACTCCAAAATCCCAAAAGTAGTCTGTGATATTGGCTTGAGTAATGCTTACTTGCTCGCTGAACTGAGTTGGCTGTCCAACACAAGCTACTTCCGATTGAAAGTCAATTTCAGCCAGTGCCTGAATTTCTACTTCTTGCGAAATAGTGAAATCACATCCATTGGTGGTGAAAGCCGAAAGTTGGACGGTATAAACGCCTGCTGTATCATAAAGATGGCTAGGGTTGGCTTGAGTAGACAGCGTGCCGTCTCCAAAATCCCATTGATAAGTATCAAGGAAGTCTCCTTCACTCATATTTTCAAATTGCAGTATTTCCCCCAAGCAATTGTTGACCGTTTGAAAATCCACCAAAGGCCCTGGATTAACAGTAATGGTTTTGGTTTTTTCTACCGTACAACCAGCCATATTGATACTTTGAATCACTGTATATTCTCCTGCCTCTGCATAGACATGCTCAGGCTCTTCATCGGTGCTGGTGGTGCCATCTCCCAAATCCCAAGAGAAGGTGGCTTCGGTGGGTAAGTCGGTGAGGTTTTCAAAGACGATGGGCTTTCTCGTGCAAATACTTCCTTGAGCGGTAGCTTGAAAATCTGGGACTGGTTCTTCAAATACTGAAACAGAATCTATGAATGAATTATTGCAGCCATTTGCAGCGCCAACTGTAAGCTTTACTGCATACTTCCCGGCAGTTGCATAAGTGTGGCTTGGATTTGCGTCTGTGCTTGAATTGCTATCTCCGAAATCCCAATTATAGCTGCTAATGGTAGAAGAGCTTTCACTATCAAATTCAATTGGGTTAGCTATGCATAAATTTGCTCCTGTTGAAAAGGTGATGTCAGGTGCTTGGTTGTTGGTGATTTCTATTTGCTTTGTAATTGATTCATTATTACCGTTCTGATCAATAGCTGTTAGAGTTATATCATAAAACCCAGGGGCACTATATGAAAAAACTGGATTTTTATCATTAGATATTGGTTGATCCGATCCACAATCATTTAGGAAACTAACTCGTATCAGGTTTCTTTGATCAAGGTTGAAATTAAAAACATGAGTCTTACTCTTTTCCTGCACTAAGTCCAAAGCAAAATTACTGTTTGAAGTAAATTCAGGGATAGTCAATTGAGTAGCTGTAAAATTAAAGTCAGAAATATCTCCTGTAAAATCCAGTCTATGAAATGCTCCTAGAGCTCCTTGAACAAAACCACGAAATAATCCGCCCTCCTTAACCAATGCGACATTTGCAGGAAAGCTAATACCCATTCCGCTAGTGTTGATTTGCGAGTATGAAGGAGTATTTCCTAAAGAGTTACCGAAATCCAGGGAAAAAAGTCTATTGTTGTATGATAATAAGATACCAGACCATATATTACAATTTTTTATTAGTGATAGTCCTCTTAAGGTTGAACTGCCAGTTACAGTTACAACCTCCACTACAGGATTTGGCTCTAACAATGAATTATCAAATTTCAACTTTACTAGTTTGTCTGTATTTGATACAAATAGGAAGTATTGATCTTGGTCTGCGAGAGCTAACACATGTGACGGATTACTTAAAGCTCCAAAATCGCCCAAATCCGAGATAATTGGATCACTCTCAAGCCCATTTACAAATTCAATATTTATCAAATTTCCTCCATTCGTATTTGCAACTACCAAATTCCAGACTCCATTGATGTATATTGCATCTAAGTCAAATGCTCCTTGCAATCGGTTGCCAGGATTTCCTAAATCTTCAAAGGTAGGAATATTATCTAAAGCACCACCGAAATTTAACTTTATCAGGTTATTAGAAGTTTGGCTAACTGCAAAACCATACCAATTGGCATTTTCCTTAATTAACTTAACTGTTCTTGCTCTAAAAAAGTCACTATTATTAAGCATCGTATTGCCTTCAGGCAATTGCGTCAAGTCATCAGTACAAAAATCCCAACTATATGAATCCGCATTCGAGGAATTATTGAGCACGTATATATTCTCCCCTATGCATGCATTAGAAGCAATATCAAAGGACGGAACCGGACATTGAGAATAAATAAAATTCGCTGAGATAAAGTTTATCAGCAAAAAGATAAAAATCGCTTTTCTACTTAACATATACTTGAGTATAGCTGTGATAATTTTCCGATTGTATTCTCAATTTTAAATTGCTCAGTTATTAGTTTTGATCTTCCTCCAAGTTCATTTAAAACATCCTTGTTTTCATATAAGTTTCTCATCTGAAACCTCATTTGTTCAATATCCGCTTTATTAACTAATATACTATTATAGTTATGCGTTATAATCTCCTCTGGGCCACCGCATTTGGTGGCTATCACAGGAGTTCCATGAACCATACTTTCTAAGGTAACCATTGAAAATGATTCTGAATCGGAAAATACTAGTGAAACATCCGATTTACAATACATTTCAGGCATGTTGCTTACAAAATCCAAAAATTCTATCTGATGTGATCGATTATTTTCTTTAACAAACTTCTGCAATTCTGCTTTGTACAATCTATTTGCTTCTAACCCCATATTTCCACCAGCAAATAGTAGTTTTACCTTCTCTGATTTCTTAAATTCTTCATAAAATGCTTTAAGTGCGTAATTCTGTCCTTTGCCACGAATGAAATTGGCGGGGAAAAGAAATGAAAAAGTATTGTCTTTATTGCTTTGCAGTTGGTTTCTGGTTACTAAAACTGCATCATGGATAATTATTTTTTTAGAAGATTCTGGCAATGCCTTGAAAACTGTTTTTGATACACATATTACTTTATCACTATACCTCATCACTAATTTGGATAGTAACTTAAAAATCTTCCGGATGTACGAATTTGGTAGTAATCTGACGTGATAGACTACAGGTATTTGAAATTTAAATATCTTTAATATGACCCCTGTCAAATTGTAGAGATCATTTACATGAATTAAGTCGATATGGTGCTTTCTAACTATTTTTAGAATCTTATATGAGTTCCACAGTAAAACAGGCAAATAAAACATTACCTTCCAACTCTTCTGTATTTCAAGAAAATCAACAAGGTGGGGAGTGAATCCTTTTGAATTCAATTCATCAAAATGTTTTTTGGAGGAAATCGCAAAATGAAAACTAACCTCCTCTTTTAACGCATTACTAAAGGTTAAGATAGAATTATAGGCTCCAGTAATCTCCGTAGAATTATCGACTATTAGTATTCTTTTTTGTTGCACTGAATTTTTAGAAAAGTATTCGTCTTTTTTAATATGAAGGCCTTCACAAATCATAATAGATTGCCCAATACCTAATAAAAGGTCCATAGTAAAAACACCTTTAAATGGATTAATAGTTATAGCTTTATCAATCTTCAACTATTTTCTGCCAGTTGTCTACAATCTCTTTTTTGTTGAATTGCTTAGCTCTTTCCAAGCTCTTAACGCTTAAATTCTTTCTCAATAAATCACTTTGCAATAGCTCCGATATTCTATTACTCCATAATTCAATAGCTTTCCTATTATTTGGGATATCAAGTAATACTCCGTACTCAGCTCCGCCCTGATTTTTAACTAATATTTCAGCTGGTCCGTAAGGACAATCTGATGCGACTACAGGAAGAGAACAAGCCATCGCCTCTACTAATGAATTACCAAACCCCTCATGAAGTGAAGATAGAATATAAAGATCTGATTTCACGAGGAAGGCCATTGGATTTGACTGATAGCCTAGAAAGTAGACGTTTTTTTTCAGAGGTTGACTCTTGCCATCATTAACCCAATAGCTTAATCCCATATTTTTGCACTTATTAATCAAGGAAGATATTTCTTCTCCTTCTCCAATAATAACATAGGTTGCATTAGGATGTTCTTTGAGGAGTATGAAAAGTATATCAAGCACATATTCATAGCCTTTTTCCTTAGCTAGTCGGCCATGGCTAATTAAAATATCACCTCCCTCAAAGATTGCCTCTAATCTTGGCTCTAGTTTCTCTTCGGTAGATATTTTAATTTTCTCGGTCTCTATCCAATTATGGATCACTTGGACAGGTTTATTAATTTTATAAAAATTCAGTAACTCATTTTTAATGCCATGATTCAGGGCTATTATTTCATCTGCTCTTCTATAAATAAAAGGGATTAGTAATTTATGTCGAATATAACCGAGTAAGCCACTTATATTCTGATCATGTATTTTTGATCCACGTATGCTTAAGACAATCTTTTCTCCTGAGATTCTTGACAAGGTATTTATATAGTCTGCTCCTTCTAAAAAACTGATACTTACTTGTGGCCTAATTAGATTTTTGATCCTTTTTAATTTCTTTATCCTACTTTTAAAATTTAAAAGCTTTTTAATAGTACCTAACCCATAGTCAACATCAAGGGAAACTATTTTACCACCCACTGGATATGCAGGCTTTCTTTGTAAGTTGAACACTACTACTGTTAGATCATACCTTTTACTGAGCTCTACACTTAAGGAGCAGAATGACTTTTCTGCTCCTCCAAAGCCAAATTCAGGAATAATCATCAGAATTGTTTTCAATGCTACTAATTTAGGTTTTCCAATTCAATCAGATAATCCACTATTCTTTTTGAAGCCAAACCATCACCGTAGGGATTTTCACTTTGTGCAAAAGATTGATAATAATTTTTGTCCGTTAGTAGCTTTTCAGTTTCATTCTGAATGTCTTTGGATTCTGTTCCAATTAATTTAGCACAGCCTGTTGCTATTCCTTCTTGCCGTTCCGTTGTATCTCTTGTAACAAGAACAGGTATTTTTAAACTTGGCGCCTCTTCTTGAATGCCGCCAGAATCAGTAATGACCAAAAAGGTTTTTGACAAGGTATAGATCATCACCTCATAAGATAAAGGATTAATCAATCGTATATTGGAGTAGTTCTTGAGCATTCTGTGAACTGGCTCTGAAACATTTGGATTCAAGTGCACAGGATATAAAAATATAGTGTTTGGGAATTTCATTGCTAAGGACTGCAAGGCCGTACAGATGTTCTCAATCCCTTCTCCAAAATTTTCTCTTCTATGCCCTGTAATTAAGATCAGCCTCTCGTATCCGTCTATAATTGAATCAATTTCTAAACATGCTTGGCTTTTAGGAGCGCTCTTAATTTTATTTATTGTAAAAAAAAGAGCATCTATTACAGTGTTTCCGCTGACAGAAATCTTTCCTTGTGCATTCTCCTTTTTAAGATTAGAGGCTGATAAATTCGTAGGTGCAAAATTCAAATCACTAATGGCACTGATAATTTTTCTATTGCCTTCTTCAGGATAAGGTGAGTTATTATCAAAAGATCTTAAGCCAGCTTCTATATGAATCACTTTAATCCTATTGTAATAGCCTGCTAAAGCTGCTGACATTGCTGTTGTAGTATCTCCTTGAACAATGATATAATCTGGGGCAATTTTACTAAATAATGAAGCACATTCGTCAATAATTTTTGAAGCCAGAGAGGATAATGTTTGATTTGGTATCATCAAATCCATACTATAATCTGGCTTGAAGTTAAAATAAGAATATAGGCCCTCTAGCATTTCTTTATGCTGACCTGTTGAGATCCAGAAAGTTTCAAATACATCATGATTATCGAATTCATTTAGTAAAGGAAAAAGTTTGATAACTTCTGGCCTTGTTCCTGCTACAATGGCAATTTTAATCTTTCTGTTCATATTTACTTAAATGCTCTTTAACCATTACTAAATCAGACTTTATTCTTTTCTCGTTAAATTCTACATCTTTTATAGTATTATTTTTCAGTTCGTCTAGTTTATCAAATGATTCCTCAACCTTCTTCGCTAGTAAAGATGTAGTAAAATCATTGGGAACCAAAGAATAAGATGTCCCCAGCATTGCTTGTACTGTTCTTAGCTTGGGCTCAATTTCTATGCATAGCCCTGGAATGCCTAAACAAGCAGATATTATCGCGCCATGGGCTCTGCTTGTAATTGTAAATCTACACTCATTTAACTGTCCTATAAAATCGTTGAGACTCATTTTATCTGGAGACCAGATCATTATTGATATAGAAAGTTGCTTGATAGATTGTATATAGTGTTCATCAGCCTTTGCATCAAAAGAAAAAAATTTTAGACTGTAGCCTTTATCTTTCAATTCTTTAATAGAAGAGAGAAATCTTTCAACATGAAAGTGATTATCAAAGCTCCAGTCTCTAAGAATTATGGCTATATCCGTGGATTTTGCATTCGATATAGTGAAATTTTGTAACCATGCTTTCCTATTAAAAACGAGATCAGTGGACTTAAAGACTGGATAATCAAAATTGTATTTTTCTAAATTATCAAAACTTTGCTGATCTCTTACCAACAAAAAGTCGTATGAAGACAAGCTCAGTATTGACTTATGAAACTTTTTGGAACTGTAAGTAAACCTTCCAACTCCAATACCTAAACCTAATCTATGTCTGTATTCTAAATGATTCTTTCCAAAGATTTTCAATAGAACATTATAGAAAAAGGAATACCACTTAAATCCAGTCTTTCTTATTAATAAGTTGAGCAACTTGTAAAAAGAACTCCCTTCCTTGAAATCGAAGTATATACCTCCACCTCCATGTACTATCCAATCCGCTTTAAATTTTGTTGATGAAGAAATTACTGACTCTACGTCTACCAGTTTCGAAATGTATTCACTGGTCGCACTTTCAGAAGAAATATGCACCTTTGGTGATGGAAAGACACCTTTAATAATCTGATAGGACGTTATCATCAAAATGTCATCTCCTAAATTTCCAAATCCATAATAGCCCCGCAAAATAATTTTAGCCATAATGATGTTCTAAATATTTTGAACTCATAGCAATGCCAAATAAAAAATGATCCACCGCCTTATCTCGTTTTGAATACAGATTATATAAGTAATTGTGGCATGTAGTGTACTCTTTTAAATCAAAATGTTGCGAAATATTTTTTAAGCCTTGCTCGATATCATCAAAACTAATCACATTAAAAATATCAAACCCCATGCCTCTTTTCTCAGAAAAAACAAACCATTTGCTATATCCTTCCTTTTCCAAAAATGCTTTTAAAGGGTACTTTATAACCGGCTTAATTTTAATCTTATTATCTAATCTAAAACCAAATTTTAGAACTTCCTTATCAATGAAAGGATACAGCACCTCGTTTCCAAAGTTCTTAATCGGTAAGAAGTTTTTATATGCTACTCTTCTGCCCATATAATAAAGCATCCCTAACATATTTTTAGAATGAAAACTTAGGTTTGGAGCAATCTCGATCAGTCGATTATTTAGATCAGTCTTTGCAACCGCAGCTTGTTTTTTAGTAAGTAGTTTAGGGAAAATAAAATTTTGATACAGGGAATTAAGAGAGTAATCATCTATAAGCGAGGATGAGTAAATATTTAAACGTCTGTTGTCATATATTTTGCTATTTGACAGCTGGTAAGATGTTACACCTCTTATGAAAGATTGAAAAAACAATTTAGAATTGTTTTTATAGCCAAACAGGTTATCTCCCTCAATTCCATCTAAAAAGATGAGATCCCCATTACTATTGGATTTCCCACAGAAATCATTCACTAAACTACACATACTAAGAAAAGCATAGTCAAGATTTGGAGATTGATAATGAGTAAAGTATTGCTGATAATTTGCTCTCAGTTTATCATAGTCCAAGAAATATTTCTCGCTGACAATGTTATATTTTTTCTCTAAATACTCAACGTATGCGATGGAAGGGTCTTCTTCAGAGTCAAAAAATGAGCATGCTTGAAAGGGAATATTGTTTTTATATAAAACATGAGCAATAACTGTACTATCTATCCCTCCACTGAGGAAAACAACAGGGACTTTATTCTTAATTTTAGGAAGTATAGCTTCTGTAAGTACCTTTTCAAGTTTTACAAAATCAATTTCTTTTTCAGTCTCAAAAGCATCAAATTTTTCCAATAGGTTAGCTTCATAAGTATCAAGAAATTGTTTTCTGAACGGATCATCAATATTGATTGAAGACCCGAGAAGGTTTAACTCTAGAATAGTTTTTTCTATTTCACTCATTTTTCAGCACATTAAACCAAGATATCAGGTTTTCCACATTATTGGCAACCGAATAGGTAGGATCCACTGGAGCTAATTCAAAATCTTTTTTATTGTAGATCGCCTTCAAGAATTTTAGTATTCCATCGAAATCAGAAAATGAAAAGGCTTTCCCATAGCCACTATTAACAAATTTGTAAGTGGGACTATCAATACCCGTTATAGCCAGGATGGGTCTTCGAGCAGTCATATAATCTACTAACTTCGACTGAAAGAATAGATCATCGGTTCGATTCGGCAAATTCACACCGACATTTAATAGTAAGTCAGCATTTTTTTGTAATTCCAAAGCCTCTTCAAAGGAAATTTGAGATCTTAATTCGAGATTTTCGCCAAATCCTAGGGTATTTTTTTTTATCTCTTCATCCACATGTCCCACAAAAATGCAATTTACGTGCTTTCTAGCTGTTTTATCAAGAGACTCTAAGAATGCTTTATAAGCAGTCAAAAATATTTTAGGATCTTTAGGTTTGTACAAGTTGCCTGTATGAACTATAGTAAAAGAGTCTGCAATTCTATATTTAATTGCTTCTTCTCCATTTTTATAAGCATTTGTAAATAACTTGAACTTGTCTGTGAATTGCGGATAAATTTTTGAATATGCTGTAATTATTTCTTGGTTTGTAAAAGTTACTATATCTGCTAATTCCAAGCATCTCTTCTCCCAAAGGTGATCCTTTTTACGCACAGTATTGACCTTATTGATAGTCCAAGGATCACTTAAGTGCATTATCCAAGGTCGATTGGTCAGCTTTTTTATTTTGTAAGCAGCAATTGCACTTGATAATGGAAGCGACCGTCTATATCTTTAAATAGATTCTGACTAAGAATTCGTCTGTGAAACAGAAATTTATTATCTGGATAAAAAATTTCTTTGAAAAGCGGCTTATTTGAAAGCTTATTGACCAAAGAATTATGAGTTGGAATCTCATGCACCTCTAGACTTGAGTCCTCTACCATCTTACTACTGACATTGGTGGACCATGAATTATAACCGATTTTTTCCGTCAAAAACTTAACTTCGACATTTTGTGCAAGTAGCTCTTCCAAAACTTTTGAAACTTGAATACTCTCTGGTCCAGTCTTAGGTGGCGCTGCTATGCTAATGAATAGAACTTTCATCTATAGTTTTTGATAAATAATAGCTTTGTGGCTGCTAGTGTATCTTTCATTCTTTTTATCAAACTTATGTACATTACCACTATTATCTTCTCCCTTAACATCAAGGATCTTGAACTCCTTACCTACCTCCGTTTGCTCAAACATAAAATTACTATTGTAAATTATAAGAATACCATTTTCTAAAAGCTGATCAGAAAGGAAAGATACTGTTTCTTCAAATTTCCTAAAAGGATAGATTTTCTCACAATTGTTCATATCCTTTGTATCTTCCCATCTACAAAGAACAGACATGCATAATATAGCGTGATACTTGCCGCCTGTCTCAATGTTTGAATGTGTGCTTTCTGCAAATTTTATATTTTTAGTATCGTTTTTCTTTTTAGCTTTCAATAAGTTTGATTTATTAATATCCACGCCCAGTATTGAAGACTCTTTTAAATATTCATTTACACTAAAGCATTCTTCTCCTTCGGAACAACCATAAGACAATATCTTAATTTCTTGTTCCGGCCAATGCCGAGTCACATATTCCTGCATAGCAGAAAAAATTTTGGGATACCGATTATACTTAGTTGTAGATGTAAGTTGATGCTGGTCCTTATAAAAAGTTCTTTTTTGTTTTAAGATTATATTCATCCAGTATTGAAAATGATTTTTCAGAAAATCAGGTAACAGTTTAATATTCATGATTTTAAAATATTAAAGAAAGTAGGAGAAAAAAACTAATAATTAAAAAAGTTCCTAAAACAGCATGCTTTATCGAATTACTATTTATAAGAGCCAAAATTGAAACAATACTAATAAGATAACGAACGAATATTGAAACGCTTAAAAGTAAAATCAGCTCATAAAGGCTTGTTATATATTGTGCTCCAATTAGCAGGATAAACATGTAAATTAATGAAGCTAGAAGATCTGCCGCTAATTGTCTCTTCTGTCTGTTTAAAATCAAATAAGTAGGTTTTATAACTATCTCTATTAATTGAAAAACCATCGCAAATGACAATACCCTAGCGAGAGTGCCTGATGTTTTCCAAGTATCTCCAGCAATAAACAAGAATATTTCTTCTGAAAACACAAAAAAGACCCCGTAGCCTAACGAAGCAATAATTAGTATTCCATAAAAAACTAAAATAATCTGGTTAGTTAAGCTATCTATTCCTTTTTGGTTGAACGTTTCGTTTGCCTTTTGAAAGTAGACTTTTCCAACTGAAAAACCTATGACTTGTATTGGTAATCCTAAAAGGGTTATAGCAAGTGAATAAAACCCGAGAGATTCATTAGAATGAAAAGTACTAATTATAAACACAGGTATATGAATTGATATTTGCAATAAGACTGAGGCAGGGAACACATACTTAGGATAATTTTTGTATGCTCTGGCAATAGACATTAGCTCATGTTGCCTAATAGACCGGATGATCTTATAAGGAAAGCGTATGATGTTTTTACCAAGCAGGCTAGCTAGATTTACTAGTCTAATAATAAATTCACCAACTACTAAACCGTTAGGACTAGACCCTAAAGTTAATCCTAAAATTGCAACAGCACTTTTACCAGTAGTCACGGAGATAATTCTAGATCTAGAATTAATTGCAAATCTCTTTCTTCTAATTAAATAAAAATCAGCTAGTTTTTGAAATGCGCTAATTATAATTAAAAAAGGGATAAAGTAAATTAAACCACTTATTTTCGACATTTCAAAATGCATTAGTATGCCTTCGCTAAAGAAAAGAAGTACTAAAGTAAACAACAGTGAAAACATTATTGATACAACTAATACCAAAGCCCCCAATTTATAAAAATCTCTGGTTCGCTTAGGTATTAAAAGTGCCTCCGAATAGTTTAATGTCGAAATTGAGGTAGTTAAGGCTAAAATAGTATTAAAAAAAGCAAAAGCTCCGTAATCCTCAGGTAAATAGATTCTTGTGATAATCGGAGTAAATATAAAACCCACGATATAGGCCAAAAAAGATCCGCCAGCAAAAATAGTAGAGTTCCTAATAAAGGACCCTTTTGAAAATAATCCTCTTTTAAGGTTATCGTATATATCTTTCAATTATCAATTTCAATATGTTGTTCGATCATTGTATTTAACTTTTATTTCGAAGTAAAGCTCCGCCCTTTCAGTCCCATCAAGAAACTTAGACTATAAGATTTAAGCTAATAATTTCATTGTACCCTATTCATCTACACTTCAATTCCATCTTTCACAGGAAATTCATATTAACCCAGCTTTTTCACCTTAGCCTGGCTTATTTCTGCTTTTAAGCTTAATCCAAGGCTTTCAATATATAGAATTACTTTGTCTTTTTGCGTTTTAATTACTTTACCTTCTTGACCTTTCATACCCCCGTGCTGTATTTGCACTTTATCTCCTTTTTCTATAGCTTCTACACTTACTTCCTCATATTCCCCTAATAAAGCTTGTATGGCTTCAATTTCGCTGGGGCGTATTTTAGCATCTGCTCCTAAATGACGTACGAAGTTTACTGTTCCAGGAGTTTGCAAAATGCTGAGTCGCTCTTCTTCACCTTTAAACCTAACAAAAACGTAAGAAGGGAAAACGGCTACTGTCACTTTCTTTTTTCGGTCAGACCACTGCCTTAGTACCGTTTGCGTTGGGCAATAGACTTCTATATGCTGCTCGGCAAGCCTATCCGCAACTTTTTTTTCCATTCTGGATTTTGTGTAAATGGCAAACCAATGTTCCATAAATTGTTATATAATATCCAAAATTAGTGCTTCTCGCTATTTATAAAAAGGATTTTGATTGATTTCGATGAATTGAGTTAGCAGGTGTACAAGTTGACAAGTTCTCGGGTTAATATGGAAAGTTAGGTGTTTCCCCTGCGTCATTGCGAACGCAGTGAAGCCCTCTACAGACTGCAAAAAGAAAGCTTTAGATTACTCCAGTCGCGACTCTAGTGTCTGCAGACAGGCAGGTTCGGAATGACGCTGAGTTGAAGGCAAGCCACTACTCCTTCGACTTCAACTTTCTTATATATCGGTTTAAAACAAAAGCACCGGTCCAAAAAGCCAAGGCCACCAAGGTATATTCCATCGCTTGATCTTCAGCGTACCGAAGGCTGTAATAGAATACCATGATCATAATCACCACTAAAATCCAGTATAGGATTCTTAATATTTTTGTTAATTCCATCTTATCGTCTATTTTAAAAGTTCATAAGCGGCCTCTACATATACATAAACATCGTTTGGATGTTCATCGGTGTAAAGCTTACTTCTGCTTTTTCCTAATCTCACCACCACCGCATTTTCATCTCTAAGCACAAATATATACTGGCCCAATATTCCTCTAGCATATGGAATTTGCTTGCCTTTATAATTCAATATCCACCATTGATATCCATAATGTGGAATGCTTTTTTCTGAACCTGTAAGTTGAGCGGGTTTTGTTGCCATTTCAATGTAGTCAGCAGGCACCACTTGCTCATCATTCCAGCTACCGTTATTCAAAACCAGCTGTCCAATCCTTGCGAAATCTCTAGCAGTACTATTGAAGCAGCAAAATGCTTTTTCCATGCCTCCAACTTTGTCTAAACTCCACAAAGCATCATATTCCGCTCCAATCTTACGCCAAAAGCGGTTGGCTGCGTAGTCGCTAATGGATTGACCCGTAGCTGATTCCAGTATTTCTGCTAAAATTTGGGTATTGATGCTTTTGTAGGCAAATTCCTTTGCTGGTGCATCTGAAACTTCTAAATCATTTACTATTTTCTTTAGATCATCTCCGTAATACGCGTCTGTAGTTTTGGAAAAAGGACTAATGTAAGCTTCATCCCATTCAATTCCTGAACTCATAGTCAATAGGTCTTTAATTACTATTTTAGATTTTTCACCCTCTTGAAAAGAGTCAAGGAAATCTGACACTGGCTGAAATACGCTTTCTATTTTACCCTCTTCAATAGCTATTCCTACCAGCAAGCTTACAATACTTTTAGCAGCCGAAAAGGAATTAGATATTTCATTTTGATCATATCCTAAAAAATACTGTTGGTAATAAAGTGCGGTATCCTTTACGATCAAAAAAGCAGTGGTTTCATAAGAATCTAGCTCATCTTGATAAGTCTGGCCCATCTCATATTGATTATATTGAGGGGACAATTTCCATTCTTTAGGATTGCTAGCTGCAATAGTTCTGTTCTCAAAGATCTTATAGTCATCAATGTCGGCCGTTAAATGAAGAAATGCCTTTTGGGCATAATTAGGTAAGAAAAAGTAGATTATTCCTAAAAATATCACTACTAGAATCGTATAGCCTCCAATTTTTTTCAACATGGTATTCTATGAATTTATGTAATGGATGCAAAAATAGGGCTTCAAAAATCATTTACCAGCATTAATATCAAATCAATTTCGAAATCAACATTTCTCTGCTACCTTCGTAATCAATATTTTAATGAACTAACTAAAATAATATCTAACTTAACTAATATGAAAAAAGGACTTTTAATTACCCTAGGTGTAATAGTCGTTATAGTTTTTATACTGTATCGAGTTTTTGCAGGTTCCTACAATAAAATGGTCACAAAAGAAGAGCAGGTGACAGGTGCTTGGTCGCAAGTAGAAAATGTTTATCAAAGAAGAGCAGATTTGATTCCAAACTTGGTGAATACTGTCAAGGGGTATGCTGATTTCGAACAAGAAACCTTACAAGGTGTGATAGAAGCGCGTTCGAAGGCAACGGGTATAAATGTAAATACTGACGATTTAAGCCCTGAGAAAATCCAGCAGTTTCAGCAAGCGCAACAAGGGTTGAGTTCTGCGCTATCTAGATTAATGGTGGTTGTAGAAAGATATCCTGACCTGAAAGCCAATCAGAATTTCATTAAATTACAAGACCAACTAGAAGGTACAGAAAATCGCATCGCAGTAGAAAGAAGAAGATTTAATGAGGTTACTCAAGAGTATAATACTTATATCAGAAAGTTCCCGCAGACTATGTTAGCAGGAATGTACGGCTTTGAAAAGAAAGGCTATTTTGAAGCTGATCAAGGTGCTGAAGATGCTCCGGAAGTGAGTTTCGATTAAAAAACGAAATTGTTGATTTAACTAAGGCTTCTGGATCATCTTCAGAAGCCTTTTTATTTGTATGCTGATCAAAAGTAATCGCAGTATTTCAACCTGTCTTTATCTACTTTGAATAAAATCAGAATTTAAACTTGCTAAACATCCCGCCTGCTTCAAAAGTTAATAAGATATGGAAATTCAAGATAACACAGTCGTGACTTTATCCTATCATGTAAGAAAGAAGGATGAAGAAGGAGAATTGGTAGACTTTTCCGGTCAATCCTACCCCTTAAGGTTTCTTGTGGGCACAGGTAAAATGCTTCCTTACTTTGAAGAACAATTAAAGGGGCGAAATCACAATGAAACTTTTGCCTTCAGACTTCCTGCAGATTTTGCTTATGGTAAGAAAGATGAAAGCCTTATAAAAACTATACCGATTCAGGAGTTTACAGAAAAAGAAGGATACACTAAAGAGACCCTAGAAATCGGATCATTTATACGCTATGAAAATAGCGAGGAGTCGCAAAGTGGGCAAATCATTGATAAAAGTCGAAAAGACATCAAGGTCGATTTCAATCATCCACTAGCGGGACAGGATTTATTTTTTAAAGGGAATATAATTTCTGTAAGGAAAGCCTCTTTTGAGGAAATAGAAAGGCAACATCACATAGAACCAGACGGCATTAGGTTTCAATAACTTCCAAGATAAAGAACTATTGCCTTTCTTAATCGTATTCCTCTCAAGATTTACTATTTTTACATTATGGCAAAAGAAGCATTTACCGAGGAAGAGAAAAAGACAATAACGAATGCTATTAAAGCAGCAGAGCTCAATACATCTGGTGAAATCCAGGTGCATTTAGAGAATCATTGCAAAGAAGACGTGCTAGATCATGCTGCTCATATTTTCAAGACCTTAAAAATGCACAAAACCAAACTGCGTAATGGCGTTTTGTTTTATATGGCTATTAAAGATCATAAATTTGCTATTCTAGGAGATGCTGGTATCAACAGTAAGGTTCCGGAAAATTTTTGGGATGACATTAAGGAACACATGTTAGCTCATTTCAAAAAGGATAATATAACAGCAGGTCTAAGCGAAGGTATCAAGATGGCGGGAGATCAATTAGCAACGCACTTTCCTTATAAAAGGGATGATGAGAATGAGTTGCCTGATGAGATTTCCTTTGGAAAAAATTGATTTTTATCACGCAGTTTTGCTAAAGAGTTTTATTTAATCCAATCCTCTTTAATAATAACTTATACCAACTTATCAGATACACTAAACTACTTATTACTTTACGCAGGAACACATTGTAGTTAAAAGCACCACTCTTGCTCTAAAAACACATCTAATTCTTCTAGGAATACTAGTAAGAATTAAGACGAGAAATCACCATACAAATGATAGTAGACTGAAAAGCTAAATTGCAAGGCTAAACATTGCCATTTGTATTTGGCAAATTAAGTTTTTCATATTGTCTGGTCCTAAATAGGTAGGTTTTTTTATTTCCTGCTTTATTTAGACTAAATTTGCGCCCTAAAGTTTAGTCCCATGGCCAATCCCAATTTTATTGATTATGTCAAATTCTGCTCTCGTTCTGGAAAAGGAGGAGCAGGTGCTGTTTCTATGCGTAGAGAAAAGCATGTGCCAAAAGGTGGCCCAGATGGCGGAAACGGGGGTCGTGGTGGAAATATCATTTTAAAAGGAAGTGCTCAGTTGTGGACACTGTTGCACTTGAAATACAAAAAGCATGTAATTGCTGATGGTGGAGACAATGGTGGAGGGGCGAGAAGTTCTGGGGCAGATGGTAAAGATATTATTCTAGAAGTGCCTTTGGGCACTGTTGCTAAAGATGCTGAAACCGGAAAAATCAGATTTGAAATAACTGAAGAAGGAGAAGAGCAAATTTTAACTGAAGGAGGAAGAGGAGGATTAGGTAATGCTAATTTTAAAACTGCTACCAATCAAACTCCTCGCTATGCTCAACCAGGAGAAGATGGCCGAGAAGAATGGATCATTTTAGAGCTTAAACTGCTAGCAGATGTAGGGTTAGTGGGTTTTCCCAATGCTGGAAAAAGCACTTTACTGTCTGTAGTTTCAGCGGCCAAACCTGAAATTGCTGACTATGCTTTCACAACACTTACTCCGAATTTGGGAGTAATTCCTTATCGTGATCACAGATCTTTTGTAATGGCTGATATTCCAGGGATTATAGAGGGGGCAGCGGCAGGGAAAGGTTTAGGAACTCGTTTCTTGAGACATATCGAAAGGAACTCCATTTTGCTTTTCATGATTCCTGCTGATAGTAAAGATGTAAAGAAAGAGTATGAGATTTTGATTAATGAACTAAAGGAATACAATCCTGAATTGCTAGATAAAAACCGATTATTGGCGATAACAAAGTCAGACTTGATGGATGAGGAGTTAATGCAAGAATTAAGAAAAGAATTGCCTAGTGACTTGCCAAATATTTTCATCTCGTCTTTGACACAATACAATATCAACGAACTTAAAGACATGATTTGGAAGACATTAAATGCGTAATGTCATCTTGTCAGTGGCATCGCATTTGGCAAACTCCTTGTTCCACTATGCTGAAAATTAGATAGGATAACATAATACAGTTATGGCTAAAGAAGAATTAGACGAAAAAGATTTGAATAAAGAGGCAGAGACCTCTGAAGATATACAAGAAGATCAAAATCCTGAGGAAGAGATCAAGGACGAAAGATCTGAAGAAGAAAAAGCTGCTGAAGCTGACGCTGAAGCCAAAGATGAAGAATTGTCAGATTTCGAGAAGCTAGAGATAGAACTGGCAGAGTCTAAAGATAAATTCTTAAGGTTATATTCTGAGTTTGAAAATTTCAGAAGAAGAAATGCTAAAGAACGATTAGAATTAGTAAAAACAGCTTCTGAGGAAGTAATTGCTGACCTTCTACCTGTAATGGACGATTTCGAAAGGGCTGAAAAGTCATTCGAAGACCAAGCTGAGAACGAAGGTTTGATGGAAGGATTTACGTTAATTAAAAATAAGTTCGAAAAAACCTTAATCAGTAAAGGATTAAAAGCAATGGATAGTGAGGCAGGAATTGAATTTGATCCTGAAATTCATGAAGCGATTACTAAAATACCTGCTCCCGATGAAAAATTGAAAGGTAAGGTAGTGGATGTTGTAGAAAAGGGATACTTATTGAATGATAAGGTAATTCGTTTCGCAAAAGTAGTTATTGGAGAGTAAATACAGTAGGCAGCTAGATAACAGATTTTTATAACTGTTCGATATTCAATATCAAATGAGAAACATTTGTGTTTTTAGTTATTAGATTATAGATAAGATGGCCAAAAGAGATTATTACGATATATTAGGTGTTAGCAAAGGAGCTTCAGAAGCGGAGATAAAGAAGGCTTATCGAAAAGTAGCCATCAAATTCCATCCCGATAAGAATCCTGATAATCCTGAAGCGGAGGATAAATTTAAGGAAGCAGCGGAAGCATATGAAGTCTTGCGAGACCCGCAAAAACGTCAGCGCTATGATCAATTTGGTCATGAAGGCATGAAAGGCGGAGCTGGCGGCTTCGGTGGAGGAGGTATGAACATGGATGATATCTTCTCTCAATTTGGTGATATCTTCGGAGGTGGCGGAGGTGGCGGCTTCGAAAGCTTCTTTGGCGGAGGCGGTGGAGGCCGTAGAAGTCGAGGGAGAAGAGGTTCCAACCTTCGAATAAAATTGAAGCTTGATCTAAAAGAAATTGCACACGGTGCTGAGAAAAAAATCAAGGTTAATCGATTGGTTTCTGCAGATGGTGTGACCTATAAATCTTGTGATACCTGTGGAGGTTCTGGTCAAGTTAGAAGAGTAACCAATACCATGTTGGGTCAAATGGTCTCAGCAAGTACTTGCCCTACTTGCCAAGGATCTGGTAAATTCATTGATAAGAAGCCACCTCATGTAGACAATACAGGTCTTCAGTCAAAAGAAGAGGTAATTAGCGTGAAAATTCCAGCGGGAGTGACCGATGGTATGCAGCTATCGATGTCAAGTAAAGGTAACGAGGCTCCTATGGGTGGAGCTGCAGGAGACCTGATTATCTTGATTGAAGAAATTGAGCACGAAGTGCTTAAACGTGATGGCAACAATATCATTTATGATCTATATGTAAACTTCGTAGACGCTGTATTAGGAACTACTGTAGAAGTACCTACGATTGATGGTAAAGTGAAGATTAAGATTGAAACTGGGACTCAGTCCGGCAAGATCTTAAGATTAAGAGGAAAAGGAGTTGGTGATGTAAATGGTTACGGAAGAGGAGACCAATTAATTCATGTGAATGTTTGGACGCCTAAGAAAGTCACTGACGATGAAAAGGAGATGTTAGAAAGTATGAGGACATCTGATAACTTTAAGCCAAATCCTACTAAAGCGGATAAGGGCTTTTTTGATAGAGTGAAAGAATTTTTTAATTGAGTTCACTTGAAAGAGATACATTGAAGTGTAATCTGTAATTATTGCACATCTATTTTTGACTAAACCACTATTCTAAAAAGTAGTGGTTTTTTTATTTTAATAGACAACTTATTGCTTAAAGCCATCGTAATACTCCCATTATGGCTAAGGCTTTTCAAATTTTATTATTTTTTGCATCAGTTTCTTGTATTACTTCAACTGTTGTTGGGCAACAATTACACAAGCATTTCGAACTTGCTGAATCCAAGGACATTGACAGAATTGAATTGAAAGTGTCTACTAAAGCAGGAAAATCATTTTTGACTGCGGTAGATGACGCAATACCCGTTCGAATCTTTGGGGCTAGTGAAAATGACGTAGCGGCTAGTTCTTTCAAGATCGAGAAAACACACAACAGTCAGAAAGTTGATGCAGAATTAACCTGCAAGAGCCATATGGGATTAAACTTCACTGAATCTGTTGCTAGTAGTTTCTTTTCATCTCCTGATCAGCCACATGATATATGGCAAATTAATTTATCACAGCATCAGACTTTTGATCTGAATTTGAACTATTTGATGGGTGAAGCAAATGTAGATTTAAGTAAACTAGCGGTTCAGCGGTTGAAAATTAAATCTGCCAGTGCAGACGTCAAACTATCTTACAATGATGCATCGATGAATAGCGTTGCGATGGATACTTTTTTTGTAAAAGTCAATTTTGGTAGTATAGAGGTGAAAGATTTAAACTACGCCTTAGCCAAAGAAATTATTGCTGAAGTAGGCTTTGGTGCTATCTCCATTGATTGTGGTCAAGACTGGAAGATGAATAGTAGGGTGACAGCGTCTGTTGGGGCTGGTAATTTAAACATTTTGCTCCCGCCAAAAGAAATTCCTGTTATTATTAGAATCAATAACTCTCCTTTGTGTAATATTAAAATGGCTGAAAATTTCCAGAAAATTGGGCATAATATTTTTGGCAACCAAGCCTATGTAGATAATCCCGATGAAAGTATGGAGTTCCTCCTTGATGTTGGGATGGGAAGGATAATTTTTCAAAACCAATAATAAATTTAACATTATTTCAATGGGGCGAGTACTATATTGCCATGATATCCTAACTGGCAAAGATTTTGTATTTATTTAAATAATTGAGTCCATTGAACATTTCCTGATCTTATTCTTTATTTTCAAGTTAGGTAAATTATAATAAAACGGTAACGATCTAACATTTATTTTAGTGAAGCAACAAATATCATCTGAAATGTTGTTTAAAAGTTAGTTATTTTTCAATTATTAACCTATGCATTTCCCCTGAGACATTGATAAAATATATTCCTGGTTGTAGAAAATTTGTGTCCAGCACCAATAGATTATTCGAGAGCTTATTCATTGATGCCTGTAGGTCTATTCGCTGTCCGAAACTATTAAATAATTTTACCTTTAAAACATTTTCGTGAGTTTCAAGGTATACAATGTTTGAAGTTGGATTTGGATAAATATTAATTGATTTTTTTACCGGATTGCTCATACCAGTTATACTGCCCACTTCAAGAGTTTCGGTTTTTGTACATCCTTGTGCATCAGTCACAACTAGAGTATATGTATCAGCAGTTAAATCATAAATTTCACTACCCTCTGCTCCAGTGCTCCACTTGAACTGATAGGGAGAAGTACCACCTTCAACATTTGCAATTATACTTCCATTACCTTCTGGAGAGCTTGATTCTGTAATAATACCTGTTATAACCAGGGATTCTGGTTGCTCGATGGTAAAAAGTTTGTTTTTTTCACAAGAATTAGAGTCACTTATTGTAAGGGAATAATCTCCTGCAGGGAGCCTTAATAGGTCTTCTTCAACTATGCTTTGTTCGTTCAGTAAGAACGTAAATGGACTGCTTCCCCCTTCAATATTTAGCAGTACTGAACCGGTCGAATCACCCTGGCATTTTACTGACTCTATACCTGAAATTACAAATTTTAAATCTTGACATTGATCAAATACCTCAAAACTAACTTTTGCTTCCGCAGAATTGTAATTATTATTCCCCGCTTGGATAGTCGTCACTGTAACAACGCCCACAGCTCCTGAGAGTACAATAGTACTATCATCAATACTAGCAGGGCCATCAACAGAATAATCTAATTCTAGTTCGCTGGAAGAGTAAGCTTTAACATTAAAAGGATCTGAGCCAATACTTTTATCAGGAATCTCTTGGATGCTAATCTTTTGGTCAGCTTTATCTACTCTTAAATCTTGCTCCAAGCTCGGGGCGGCAAGCGTATTAGAGTCACCTTCTTGAAAAGCCAATATTGTAGAAACACCAGCTCCTTTAATTTTAATGCTATTCTCGTGAATTGCGGCAACATTACTATTTGAACTTTCATAAGTTATTGGCAGGCCGGCAGAAGTTTTTCTTTGTAATACTATAACAGTATCTGAATACGCTATTGTAGAAAACTCAATGAGGGAGATTGATTGAGATCTTTTAGAAATTTCCAACTCTCTGCTTATCGGATCGGCTGTAAAAACCGTATCATTTCCATATTGATAGGCTGTAATTGTACTAGACCCCACCCCAACAATTTTAAGCATGTTACCCTCTATCTCAGCAACCTCCGAATTCGAGCTAGTATAAGATATTTCTAAATTCTCGCTAGATTCTGCATTTAACATAAAATTTGAATCACCGTAAATCACCTCGCCAAAGGAAGTAAAATTAACAATTTGCGATTTTTTAGAAATTTCTAGTTCTCTGCTTACTGGAACGGCTGCAGAAATCGTTTCATTCCCTTGTTGATAGGCTGTGATAATGCTTGTTCCCACTCCCACAATCTTTAGTATATTGCCTTCAATTTCAGCAACCTCTGAGTTGGAGCTTGTATACGATACGTCAAGGTTTTCACTAGATACTGCATTTAACAGGAAATCTGAATCACCATATATTTTTGCATCTAGGCTTTCAAAGGAAATCACTTGGTCCGGTTCATTTAAGGATAATTCCCAGTCTAAACTTGGTTCATCTCCCAGAAAATAAACAACTATAAAAATTTCTGTACCAGCTTTAATTGGATCGGAAGTATAATCATTACTAGAATCTAAATAAAAAGAAGGGCTAGATTCGCAGGATTCTAAAATCACGCTACTTTGCAAGGTAGTTTTACTATCCATCGAAACAGTAACACTTGCATCATTTTGCATTACGTACCTGTAATAGTATGGTGAATCTCCCTTCGCATCAGTGATTGTATTTGTTCCTACTTGTGCCTCTATCTTCTCTTCGCAGGACAAGCCGGTAGGAGGAAAATACTCAGAAGATGTAAAACTCAAATCCCATTCAACAATAGTGGGATCTAAAGCACCTTCATTAGTGCCAAAAATCCACTCAAGGTACAAAGTAGTTCCAGCAGGGTAAACATCGCTTTCCATAGACTCATATGGATTACTAATAACTGGCTCAGCATTACAATCAGAATATAAATTAAGAGTGCCCTCTGTTGCCTGAACATAGTAGGCTTCTATTTTCCCATCAGAAGGCAAAGTATATTTAAAAAAATAGCTTTGCTGCATTTGCACATCCTCGATAATATTTCCTCCAGCACCAAGCCCATTCGCCACCGCTTCTGTCGCATCTTCACAATTAGAGTTAATAGGATCTTCAGATTCAAAAGATGTAAAACGCAAATCCCATTCAACAATAGTGGGATCTAAAGCACCTTCATTAGTGCCAAAAATCCACTCAAGGTACAAAGTAGTTCCAGCAGGGTAAACATCGCTTTCCATAGACTCATATGGATTACTAATAACTGGCTCAGCACTACAATCAGTATATAAATTAAGAGTGCCCTCTGTTGCCTGAACATAGTAGGCTTCTATTCTCCCGTCAGAAGGCAAAGTATATTTAAAAAAATAGCTTTGTTGCATTTGAACATCCTCGATAATGTTTCCTCCAGCACCGAGGCCATTCGCCACCGCTTCAGTAGCTGCTTCGCAAGATAATCTGTAAAGGTCAGTAGTGTTTTTTACCAGCCCATCTATTCTATGTTCAGAGTAACCAATGTGGCACATAATAAAAAAAGAATGAAAAAATACTATAAGTGATATTAAGATAAACTTACCCATTTGAAAAGAAGACTTACTGTTAATAAATAGAAATAATTCGAAAATATATAAAAATACATAAATATAAAAGCGATTTTGACCTCTTTTGTTAAATAACTCAACAAGTACTATTACTTAAATTATGTAATCATTGAGAAGCTTTCCTCTATTTAGTTCTGCAAATGATCTTGCTTTTTTAAGTTCATAAGGTTCAATTTATACCTCCGTATGCTGGAGAGCAAAAAAACCGGTCATAATATTTTTGATAATCAAACCTATATTGATCGCCCAGATAAAAGCCTGCAATTTTTGCTTGAAGTTGGCATGGGCTTTATCGTTTTCCTCAATAGGTAATTTCACAAGTCAGCCAAAACCGTTCCCAGAGAAAGGTATGCCTTTAAGTTAATTATTGAAAACTCTTTTTGCTTTAGTAGAAGCAAATCAATGATACACAAACTCCCCATGCTCACTTTTCACCGTCACCTGTTTTTGCTCTGAAGCTTCCACTCTACCAATGATTTGAGCATCAATATTGAATGACTTTGAGATATCAATAATCTTTTGAGCATCGGCCTCCTCCACATACAATTCCATACGGTGACCCATGTTGAATACTTTGTACATTTCTTTCCAATCTGTGCCTGACTCTTCCTGGATCATTCTGAAAAGAGGAGGAGTTGGAAACAAATTATCTTTTATGATATGTAATCCTTCTACAAAATGAAGCACTTTGGTTTGCGCTCCACCACTACAATGCACCATCCCGGCCACTTTACCTGGCATCTCACCCAATATATTCTTAATTACTGGTGCATAAGTTCTGGTCGGAGATAATACTAATTTTCCCGCGTCCAAATCAACACCTTGCACAGCATCTGTCAACTTTTTAGAACCCGTATAAATCAAAGTATCAGGAACCGAAGGATCAAAGCTTTCAGGGTATTTCGCCATCAAATCCTTGCTGAAGACATCGTGACGAGCCGAGGTTAAACCATTGCTTCCCATTCCGCCATTATATTCGCTTTCATAAGTGGCTTGTCCATAAGAAGCCAAGCCTACTACCACATGTCCAGCTTTAATATTGTCATTGGAAATTACTTCTGATCTCTTCATTCGAGCAGTAACCGTAGAATCTACTATGATGGTACGCACTAAATCTCCCACGTCAGCAGTTTCGCCTCCGGTGCTGATAATGTTCATACCATTATCTCGAAGCATCTGCAAAACTTCCTCCGTGCCGTTGATAATAGCAGAAATCACTTCGCCCGGAATCAGGTTTTTGTTCCTTCCGATAGTAGAAGAAAGTAAAATTTTATCAGTGCATCCTACACAGAGCAAATCATCAATATTCATGATGATGGCATCTTGAGCAATGCCTTTCCAAATAGAAATATCTCCTGTTTCTTTCCAATACATATAAGCCAAAGAGGATTTGGTTCCAGCACCATCAGCATGCATAATGGTGCAATAATTCTCATCACCTGTCAGGTGATCGGGCACGATTTTGCAAAAAGCCTGCGGGAAAAGTCCTTTATCAAGGTTTTTGATGGCATTGTGAACATCTTCTTTGGAGGCAGAAACTCCGCGTTGGTTATATCTATCGGACATGATTCTAAAATTTCAACAAAATTAGTGCAATACCGAAAGGAAACCAATGCATTCCCATCTTTTTCAAATCAAATAACTTAGGTTGATGTATTCATTTCTCCTTTCCAATAAAAAACAGCTGAGTCACCTGAAAAAATAACTATATTCAATTATCATTATCTAAAAACTAGCACAAGATGAAAAAACTACTAATTCTATTACTTTTCGGAACTAGCTTTGCAGTTCTGGGTCAATCGACCCCGAAATGGATGCGATATGCCAAAATAGCACCCAATGGTGAAAAAATCGCATTTAGCTATAAGAGCAATTTGTACTATGTAGCAAAAGATCAAGCTTTAGCTATACCACTAAGTATTGATGACAGCTACGAATATGAAGCGGTTTGGTCACCTGACAGTAAACATATTGCTTTTGCTTCCGATCGGCAAGGCAATTATGACGTGTACCTATACAATACTGAAGATGGTAGCACTAAGCAGTTAACTTTTCATTCGGCCAATGACATCCCACAAAGTTTTACAGCTGATGGAAAGTCAATTTTATTCACTTCCGGCCGAAAGATGAATGCGCAAAATGCACAATTTCCTTATGGACGCTTTTCACAGCTCTATAGTGTGAGCCTTGAAGGAAAAATGCCTAAAATGGAAATCCCACTTCCGCTAGATGCTGTAAATGTTAAAAAAGATGGTAGTCAGTTACTATATATGGACTTGAAGGGCTATGAAGACTACTGGAGGAAACATCACACCTCCTCTATTGCACGTGATGTTTGGGTCTATACGGCTGCCGATAAAAGCCATAAGCAATTAACAGACTTTGAAGGCGAAGATCGAAATCCCATCTGGGCCAACGATCAAGAAAGCATTTTCTATCTTAGCGAAAGATCAGGTACCTTTAATGTCTGGAAATTAAAGCCGGGAAGTGAAGCTGCTCCTGAGAAGATTTCTAATTTTGATACGCATCCTGTTCGCTTCCTAAGCTTAGCTAATGACGGAACCTTATGCTACACGTATCAGGGAGAAATCTACACGCAGAAAGAAGGCGCTGAAGCCATAAAAAAAGAAGTTAGAATTCCTTATGAACAAGCAAGCGTTGAAAAACTAAAAACTTTAAATTCGGGAGCTAGTGAAATGGCACTATCCCCTAACGGAAAGGAAATTGCTTTTATAGTTAGAGGTGAAGTTTTTGTAACCGGTACAGAAACCGGGCTAACCAAAAGAATTACTAATACGCCTGAGCAAGAACGATCTGTTCAATTCCATCCTGACGGGAAGAAATTAGTATATGCTGGCGAGCGAAACGGTAGCTGGAATTTGTACGAAACTAGCATTAAAAATGATAAGGAACCTTATTTTTATGCTGCTTCACTTTTAGACGAAAAAGCGTTGCTAGCGAATGAAGAAGAAACTTTTCAGCCTCAATACTCTCCAGATGGCAAGGAAGTAGCTTACCTCAGTAACAGAACAACTTTAAAGGTAATTAATCTGGCTTCGGGTCAAACCCGAACTGTTTTATCTGGCGATAAAAACTATTCCTATTCTGACGGTGATCAATACTATGCGTGGTCTCCGGATGGCAAATGGTTTACCGTGGATTTCATTGACAAAAAACGCTGGGTATCGGAAGTTGGACTGGTAAAAGCAGATGGTTCACAATCTGTGCAAAATATTACTGAAAGTGGATATACCGAAGCTGGTGGTCAGTGGATTAATGAAGGAAAAGTGATTGCCTACTATTCTGATAAGCAAGGCTTCCGTTCTCATGGAAGTTGGGGATCGACAGGCGATGTATATGCAGTTTATTTAACCAAAGAAGCATATGATCAAGCGCAAATGAGCAAGGATGAATATGAGATTTGGAAAGAACTGCAAAAGGAAGAGGAGAGTGATGAGGATAAAGATGACAAGAAAAAGAAAAGTAAAGAGAAGGAGAAAGAATCTGCAGATGTCAAAATAGAATGGGATAATTTAGATGATCGTGTTGATCGCTTAACTATCTCTTCTTCATTTATTTCGGACATGAAACTATCTCCTGATGGCGAAAAGTTGTATTATCTGTCTAGTAGAGACAATAGCTTTGATTTATGGGAATTAGAAATCCGTGAGAAAAAAACGAAAACGATCGGAAATTTCAAGGGTGGGGGAGCTTCTCTTACCATAGATGAGAAAGGGGAAAATCTGTTTGTAATGGCGGGTGGATCAATCTATAAAGTGGAGACAAAGAGTGGCACTTCCAAGCCGGTAAGCTATGCCGCAGAGATGTACTTAGATCCACAAGCGGAGCGCGCTTATCTATTCGAACACATGTGGAGACAAGTATTGCGCAAGTTCTACAAAAAGGATTTACACGGTGTGGAATGGGATGCTATGAAAGCTGCATACCAACCAAAATTAGCGCACATTAATAATGACCGTGATTTCGCTGAAATGATGTCCGAGCTTCTAGGAGAATTAAATGGCTCGCATACAGGTTGCCGCTACTATTTTAACGATAGTGAAGGAACAGAAACAGCTTCATTGGGTATTTATCAAGACTGGAACTATACTGCTGCAGGAATTAAAATTGCGGATGTAATGGATAAATCTCCACTTTCAATGGCTGAACAAGGCATCAAAGGGGGAATGATTATCACTAAAATAGATGGTGAACGACTAGCTGCGGGGCAAAATTATTATCCTCTACTAAACCACAAAGCTGGCAAAGATATCGTGCTGGAAGTTACAGATGCTGGCGGCTCCAATACTAAGACGGTGAAAATAAAGGGGCTCAGCTCAGGACAAGAATACAATTTGCTATACGATCGTTGGGTGAAATCCAGAAGAGAAGCTACAGAGCAACTATCTAATGGAAGATTAGGCTATGTGCACGTTAGAGGTATGAATTCATCTAGCTATCGAGAAGTTTTTGAAGACCTATTGGGTCGCTATAATGAGAAGGAAGCAGTAATCGTAGATACGCGCTTTAATGGAGGTGGCTGGCTGCATGACGACCTTGCTACACTTTTAAGTGGCGAGCAATATGTAAAACTGATGCCACGCGGACAGTATATCGGCTCTGAACCGCAGAATAAATGGCAAAAACCGTCTGCAGTAATCATTGGCGAAGGAAATTATTCAGATGCTCATTTCTTTCCAGTGACTTACAGAGCGCTAGGTATAGGCAAAACAATCGGGATGCCCATACCGGGGACGGCAACTGCGGTATGGTGGGAAAGACAAATCAATCCCAATATTGTATTTGGTATCCCGCAAGTTGGTGTGGTTGATATGGAAGGGAATTATATGGAAAACTTCCAATTTGAGCCTGATGTTAAAGTAAAAAATATGCCAGGTGAATTAGTGGAAGGTAAAGACAGCCAGCTTCAGAAAGCGGTGGAAGTATTATTAGAAGAAGTAGATAAATAATATTAACAATATAATTTTAAACCTGAAAAACTCTTGCGAAAGCTGTTTTAGCAATAGCCTTCGCCAAGATTTTTCAGGTTTTTTGTTTTTTTTTAAAAAAACTAAGCGAATCCTTCCTTTTCAGTATCTCATAAAATCTATATACCTTTAATCTAAATCAAAACCTAGGGAGTATTTTCCCATTTGAAAATTCCCGCTAGGTTTTTAACAATAGTATAATAGATATATAGTCACCAGGGGGTGACTATATTCACTTGTTACATGTCATACCTGCACATCGCAAATGAAATACGTATTTGAAGGCTTAATCATAATTGGGATTGTTGCTCTGATTGTAACAATTATCAAATATCCGAAGGACATTGGCAAAGGTCTTCTTGGAACGCTCTCACTTCCTTTTAGACGCCTATGGACACTGATAAGATTTTTACTACTCCCTTTTGAGCTCCTCATTCTCTTTTTAGAACATAAATTTGATGTTAACTATCTTACCAAATTTATTGATAGTGAATCGTCATCAACAAAAAAGCAAACAACGGAACGTAAACATATCAATTTCAAAAATTTCAAAAAATATGTAATCATAAATTCAACATCTGAACAGATTGAAGAGGAAGTAAGGGAAGCTGATGAGTGCTGTTTAGAATTAAACTTGGTAGAACTACGAATCTCAAGAACTGACACTTATACTGTAATTGATGTTCCACAAACTGGATTTTATGGATACAATTTTCTAATCCAGTGGTTAACAAATAGCCTGAAAGAGAATCAAATAGTGGGATTTGCCTCTAACGCAAGTTTCAGCTTCTTGACAATCTCTAGCACAGAAGGAGAAAATGACATGATTGGTCGGACTGACACATATAAAAAATTCTGGGTTAGCCTGTATGACGATCTTGATAACAAAGAATTTCTTAGAATTAACGAAAAGCTTGATGTAAACAGCCAACTAACGACAGTCTCACTTGAGAAAATGGTGAGAAACGCCATGTAACATCCTGTAATAAATCATGGCTGTTAGTAGGTTATTGTTCCTTTAGCTCTTTGTAGATAGCCCGGCAATCCGCAGGATTGACTTATTTATAAAAGTTAATTTAATAAGCCAATCCTGCGGATTGCCTCGGTAGTTAACTGAAATTTTTATACTTTTAATCAGCCACGAATTTATACAGTGGCGTTGCCTGCAAAATACTACACAAACACTGATTTTGTTAATGTGGGGACATCCAAAGGTTATAAGGAAGTAGTAAATCAAGAAAAAAGAAATTTAAATTCAATTCAACAATATGAATGAAGATTTAGGAAGTGACCAATATAACAAAAAGAGCGATCCAGAAAATACTGTACAAAAAATCACAGTGCTTTATGCACTGATAACAATTTACAGTTGGTATAATATGGTTGACTGGGAGCTCAGTTCATTAGTAAATATAAATCTTATCATACTTCCGGTTACTGTTTTAATGTTATGGAGAAAGTGGAAAATAGGCTGGATTTTGTTCTCCTCATTTCTAATGTATTTGGCTATTACTGAGCTTTGGACTCTCATTTTATACTTGAACCTAGGATCATTTGGGACATCCTATATTGATAAAAATTATCCTCAAACCTCAGCACCATTACTAATAACCTTCACACTTTTTTATTCTGCAACTTTGTGGTATCTACTGAAGGTAGACCTTAGAAAGCTATTCGGAATTGACAATCGGATGGCAGTCGTAACCTTAGTTGTCGCCAGTATTTTAACTATATTATTTAATTTAACCTTCTTTCAGTCTTTTGAATAAATTTTGATTGGAGTCAGTAAAAACATCTGCAGTTAACATTCTGTAATAAATCAGGGCTGTTAGTAGGTTATTGTTCTTTCAGCTCTTTGTAGACAGCCCGGCAATCCGTAGGATTGCCTCGGTAGTTAACTGAAATTTTTATACTTTTAATCAGCCACGAATTTATACAGGGGCGTTATGTGTAACAAAAGTCATCTCAATGAAACTAGCAATTTTTTTATTTTTCGCCATAACACTTTCAACTGGATTTAGTCAGACAATTGAAGATTGGACACCTGAATTTCAACTACAACTCAGTGATTTTCAATCTCCACAAACTGAAATTAGTCCGGATTTGACATCTTACTCTATCTACTCTGGCTCGAACATGGATTTCACATTTCAAATGAGTTCATTTGAATTCCTGTTCACCAAAAACTTTAATTCAAAAGTTAAAACTACTTTTAATAGAAGCGCTGCTGTAATCACTGCTCCAGATTCGACAACTGCACTTCAGCTTGTAAAATTTGGACAATACAGTTTTGATTTGACTGAACTCTATTCAAGGAAATTCAGACAAAGAATGTATGAAGAAAAGGGTACTTTCTCTAATGCAAACTTTTTCAAGCCAATATTTGACAACCTTCAAGAAGAAATGAATGCTGAAAGTGCGAGAGTCTTGAAAGCAACTGACCTTGGACGAGAAGCCGAACTATTAGACCTTGAACATCAAAAAGTCAAAAACGAAATTGGAGAACTCAGTAACTTTTGCTTTGACTGCAAGCCACCTAAGAAGAAGCGATAAATACACATAACATAATATAAAAACCCATTTGCTCACCACCCTGTAGCAAAGTGTCTGCAAAATAGCCCGTAATTTATGCTTGCTTTTCATAGCTAGCAACCAAAGATAGTGCACTGGGAAAGTATTGTGCTGAATTATCCTAAGATTTTGCAATTAATGAAGGGTATCAGTTTGCCGAGAAAGCATAAATTGCTACTTTAGTTACTAAATCAAACTATCAAACCTAAACAATATGACCGCCAAACTATTATTTCCCTTCGCTAATTATTTGGCCATGCTGGGATGGATCCTACTCATTTTTGTCCCTAAATGGAAATTAACAAAATACATTTCCGGCTTTGCTATTATGCTGATGATTGCGGTGCTCTATGTCTATCTTATGATCAGCTCATGGGGAGTAACAGATGGTGGTTTTGGCTCACTGGAGGAAGTGAGAAGACTATTTGAAAATGACAAATCATTGTTGGCAGGATGGGTGCATTATTTGGCATTTGATCTTTTCTTAGGAACCTGGATAGTGCATCACGCACAAAAGCATTCGATCCATCACCTACTGATAATTCCTGCTTTGATCTTAACTTTTATGGCAGGGCCGGCTGGGGTGTTATTATATTGGTTGATCTACCTGGCGGCAAAGAAAAAACAAAAGGAACTCAGCCTTTTTTAAGATGAGAGAGCAACTGTACACGATTCATTCCACAATGAAAACTCAATACCCCATTTGGTGGAAGGCATCTTGGTTATGTTTACTTCTGGCAGGTATTTTCTTCTTATTTCCGTTGGTTGATCTGCGTGAAGTAAATGCCCTCAATACATGGTACAAGCCAGCAAAATTTTGCCTCTCGGTGGGGATTTATCTTATGAGTATTATTTGGGTGGTGGATTTATTAAACATCGAGGATCAACGGAAGCGCAAGCTAATTCGGAATATTTCGATTGTCATCTTACTAGAATTGGCATTAATCGTAATGCAAGGAGCTAGAGGAGTTAAATCTCATTTTAATATCAGCAGTATTTCAGGTGCTGTGATTTTTCAATTAATGGGCGTATTGATTGTCGTTAATACCGTTTTTCTTATTTGGATCATAACATTATACTTTAAGAAGAAAAGCAAACCTATGGACATATCACTACATATGCGAAATTTCATACGCCTTGGCTTGTTGTTACTGTTATTTTCCTCCCTTATCGGAGGTGCCATGATTGGACTGAACCGTCATTTAGCTTCTCCCGATGCGATAGCAACTTTCCATATCCCAATATTGGATTGGAAGATTGGTCAGGGAGATTTAAGGATTAGCCATTTTTTGGGGATGCACGGCCTTCAACTATTTGCACTTATTGGGATTTCTATAAATGGTGTTTCACAACTGAAAAAAGCGACAGCAGTATGGCTATATAGTTTGATTGGATTGTATTGCTTAGCCGTTTTAAGTGTATTCCTTTTGGCGATGATATAAGGGCTTTTGTGCTGATAAGGATCTATAAACATACCGCATACCTTTAGGCACTTATACATTATTTTGATAGGATAAAGCAGTAGTAATTACCATAAAATAAGCCGAATTCGGATTATCATAAAAATCCATATCTTTACTTTACACCATGGCCTACAGAATTTATTCGTTGAACCGTTTTTGACCAAATCGATATAGGTGGACAAAAACCTATTACATTCGAATGCACAGTAACTTAGTGAAATATGAAAAGGACAGCTCTAGTATTGTTTTTATTGGTATCATCAACCACTGTTCAAAGTCAATCCAAGGAATTCAGAAATCAAAGAGCCCAGCTGGCTGCATTCAATATTGGGTTTAATGGACTAATTGGCGGGGTCGGTGGATTAATTAATAACAATGGGAAGAAATCTGGCTTTCAAGCATTTACCAAAGGATTTTACCAGGGGGCTATTGGAGGTGCTGTTAGTCATGTTGGGCTATCATTAACACATCAAGTACAAAAACAACGCAATATTTCATATGCATGGCCCGCAAGACTAGTTAACGCTGTCGGGAGCTCAATCATACAAAACGCTGCTGAAGGCCAAAGAATGTTTGAACGAATGCATCTAAACCTTTATATTACTCGCTTAGAATATTACCCTTACGAAAATAAATTCAGGGGAAGACTCTTCACTTCTTCTATCTATGGTATTTTGGTTGTTGGCAAGAATGCAAAGTTAGACTTAAAAAGATCATTACAGACTGGCATTTTCTATTTTGAGTCCAATCAAAACTTTACTTCTTCAATCGGCACCGGAGGTGCAACTGGCCAAGTAAGCTCAATCGGCATGAGCAGCGACTTTTCTGATGATACATTTTACAGTATTTACGCTCACGAAGTCGCCCACATCCTTCAATTTGATAGAATGGTCGGAGCTAATGCACTATTATACTCTTTTGATCAAAATTTAAAATCCAAAAACACCATATATAAAAAGCTTTCAAAATACATTTACTTCGATTTAAATGGCCCAATTTTTTTTCTGGCCTATAGAGGCGCGGGACCAACACATAACTGTAACTTTTTTGAACAAGAAGCAGAGAATTATAGCAACAGAGTAGCATATAAATGTAATTAAATGGGTCAATAGACGCTACTTGGCAGATTCAAGATTTGGATACCTCTAGCTGGCGGATGATAGATAACTTAAAGGTAAAATATACGCCTCAGAAACTGAATTAGAGCTAAACGTGCCTTAAAACGATGAAGGATGAAGAATTATAAAGGAACCCTATTTTTGATACTCATCATCATGATGCTGGGCTTCTCCTGCAATAATGATGAAAATCCATTAGCGGATTGTGAGAATGAAGAATTTTTCTGTGAATTCGGCTCCAGGAATTTTGAGATGGGTTTTAGTACCTGGCCCTACGCCCCAACTGTAGCATCTATTGAAAATACTTATGACTTCATTGGAGAAAATGCTGATATCTATTCGGAACATATTGATTCTAATATTCCGTGGAATGCATGGATCAATGATTTGTCTTTACCGTCTGAATTTACAAATGATATTGCCTCTAGAGCTTCCAAGAAATTACCCAATGCCAAACTCACCGTTTCGGTAAGTTTGTTGAACAGTTCACGTAGTGACTTGGCTTTTGATTATGATGGAAGCATTCCGGACTATGCGGCCTTAAATGATAAAGAAATTGAGGATGCTTACTTTAAGCATTTACAATATATCGCTGAGCAACTAAATCCCGATTATTTATTGTTGGCCATAGAGGTCAACGAACTATTGAAAAATGCCCCTGAAAAATGGGATGCTTACAAATTGCTAATGGCTAATATTAGGGCAAGAATTCAAGAGGAATTTCCAGCGCTTCAAATTTCAGAGTCGATTACTTTGCATAATTTTTACCAGCCTGATGTTACCGATTCAGATAGTTTTATTGAAGAAATAGCTAATTATGCTAACACTATGGAATTAGTAAGTATTAGTTTTTATCCTTTTTTTAAAGGCTTAAAAACGGAGCAAGAATTTAAGAGAGCATTCGACTTCGTGCATGAAAAGATCGAAAGACCGATTGCAATAGCAGAAACAAACCATTTGGCTGAAGATTTATCAGTTGAAGCCGTGAATCTTTTTATTGCGGGCAATGAATCCGAACAAAATGATTATCTGAAGGCATTATTAACGCAGGCGCAAATCCACGATTATGAATATGTGATTTGGTGGGCCCACAGAGATTTTGATGAACTTTGGGAAACATTTCCCGAGGAAGTTAAAGATCTGGGACGAATTTGGAGGGATACGGGTTTGTTAGATGAAGAAGGAAGAGAAAGGCCCTCATATGAAACCTGGAAATTAGTCTTGAATCATTAGAAAGAAATGATGATATTAGCTTAATAACCAAATGAATGAAATTGATCTTTATATATCAAATTTTCTCGTAGGGGTTCAGAAAGTATTGAAAAATATAATCTCTCAATAAAACAGTGACTGAAAAGCTCGACTACTACTGTCATACTAAATTTTGTAGGGATGTTTGAGAAGGCAACCTATAAACATTTAATAGAAATAGGGAAATAAGACATCCCAAACCACCCTTATATCGCTCTTAAAACTTATTGTTGCTATTCGTGCCGTTCAAAAATATTATTACTATGTTTACAAGAGTTATTAAATAAACCCAAAATATTTTAGTTTTTTGAAGTTTACCAAAATCAACTCTCCTGCTAAATATATAAGATATATTTTTATACTCTCATTCAGTGCATTCATTTGTATAGCACAGGGGCAAGATTTACAGTCTTTACATTTTTCTGACAGTATAATAAGCCAGATAAAAAGCCAACACCAAGAGCGATTAAATAATTATAAATTAGAGGATAGTGACTTTTCTATTTATGAAAAAATCTACAAGATTCGAGAAAAGAATATTGAAAAAGCCTTCCGTGACAGTTCATTTGTCTATGACAGCTTAATTTATGACTGCATAGACAATTGTCTTCAAAAATTCGGCACATCCAATGAAGTAATTGACGATAAGAACTACACCATTCTCGTTAGTAATTCTCCTATTGCTAATGCCTATTCTATGGGCGGTGGAACTATAATTCTAACTCTCGGAATGCTTAGAAAAATCAGGAATCAAGGAGCGTTGGCTTTTATTATTGCTCACGAGATTGGACATGACTACAGACAGGACGTTGATATATCCTCCTATCGCACGTTAGAAAGGTTGGATTCAAAAGAGTTTAAAAATGTAATTGATCTTATTGATAAAGAGAAATATAATAGAAGGGAACAGTTAGAAACTTTTCTTAAAACGCTGTATTTAACAGAAATGAAGTTTAGTCGAAAACAAGAGATTAGCGCTGATTCTCTGGCCTTGAAATTGATCATCAATGCCGATTATGACCATCGGTATTCTTTTAGCACTTTAAATCTTTTAGATTCCATTGATTTATACAAGTTTCCAGCGATCAGTTACCCCAACACGCTGGGATTTGAAGATTATCCATTTAAAGAAAAATGGATTTTAGACAAAAGCGACATATTTTCAATGTCTGCTGGTCCCACTGAGGAAGATACTGATGCTTTAAAATCTCATCCCGATATAGCTGAACGAATTGCTCGTCTAAAGCTTATCAATGATGAAAAAGCAGATACTACCAATGAATTATTCAATCAAAGTAAGCTTCTGGCTTTTAAATCCGGGATAGACCTAGATTTAGCTTTTATTGATAGTTGGGAAGCTCAAAATGATTTTGGAAAAGCACTGTTTTTTTCATTGAAGCAATTACAAGAACAACCTGAGAACAAACATTTGTTGACGAGAATTAGTAATTTGTTTGATCAGATTTACGAAGCTCAGAAATCCCATGAGCTAAACAAATATGTAGCGTCTCCTGGTCCACATCAAGAAGCTTCTTACAAGGAATTTTTAACTTTTTTGAATAGAATTAGACTTTCAGAATTGGAAATGCTCATCTATTATTTTCACTTGGAAAATTGCAGGTTCCTGAGCCAAGATGAAGCTTTTTTGAGCACATTAAACAAATACAAACTAAAAACCCGGTAATTAATTTTAATAAAATCAGAAAAAATGAAAATTAGACTTTATGCAACATTATGCTTCTTCATCATTGCGATAAGCGCCAAAGCGCAAGAGAAGAAGATTCAAGATATAGTAGAAGTTCAGTTAAGAAATGCAGGATCAATTATTAATAATGAAATTGTAGTTGGTCATTATCTATTTTATAAAACTGACAGAATAAATAGAAAGACTTACAACTATGAACTACAGATACTAGATCAAAATCTGAATGAGGTGGGTAAACATACCGTTGAAAGTTCAAAACATCTCTTTCTAATGGATGCTGTATATAATGGTAATTCGCTTATGCTAAAGCTTTATGATTATAAAAATGATAAAGTGATGTTGCAACAGTTAGATAATTCAGCTAAGCTACTAAGTGCGGAAGATCGAGAAGTAGGTAAGATTGAAAAGGCCCAGTTCCGCCAGATGCAGAGCAGTAAAGGTGCTCAGGCAATCTTTTTATTCCCCTTGAAAGATTTTGGTTTTGCCGATTTCAGAACTGTGAAAAATAAAAACTATGGATATAGTATAGATTATTATTCATCTCAAGGAGGTAAAAATTGGAATTATAGTAGTGATCCTAAATTGAAAACTCATCTCTTTCCTACCATGCTTTATGGAGATGAAGATATCATGATGAACATTATCATGGAAAAAGATGGACTTTTAAGCAAAGATTTTAATTTAAATTTAATGGTTCTTGACTCTAAGACTGGAAAACCACTATTTAGAAAATCTCTAGATGATAGTAAGTATAAATTATCTCCTATTAATGGATTTAGAGTTGATGAAAGCGGCAACTTCCATTTATTAGGATATTACTATAATAAAGAAAGTAATATCATATCCAGTAAGAGCTTGGGGCTATTTCAGTATACGCTCAATAACTCTGGGGAAATAGTAAGTAAAAATTATATCTCCTGGACTGAAGATGCTGGAAAGTTTTTTAAAGTCGATGAAAAAGGTGAATTTGAAGATTTTGGATATGTGTTTTTTCACGACTTTGTGGAAGACAACATGGGCAACTTCTACGCCATAGGAGAACAATATGACAAAGAATTTAAAGGACTTGGGTTTGATATTGTGGTGAAAGACATGATGATTTTTAAATTTGATAAGGATTTTAATTTGACCAATATAGAAACCATAGAAAAAGCTGAGAACAATATATCAGTACCTAATGCTGCCCTGTTTAGTCCACAAATGTTGGCCATGATAGTGAAGGCTTTAAACGGTTATGACTATGAATTCACAACTAGTAGTACAGATAAAGATGTCATAAGTATCGGGTACCAAGACTACTTGGAAATAAAGAAGGAATCAGATAAATATGTTTTCGGCAATGTTTTTATCGCTGATGGTAAACTCTCAACAGATACTATTGATCTAATGGAAGCAGAGGAAGAAAAGAGGTTTAAAGTCTTACCTTCTGAAGCAGGATATATTGTGGTTTTAGAGTATGATGAAAAAGAGAAAGAGCTTAGCATTGATAAAGTGAAATTGAATTACTGATGCCAAAAAAAAGAGGCTGTCAGAAAAGCAAAATTTTCTAACAGCCTCTTTATAGTCCACCCATAATTGAGTTTACTTTTTCTTAAATCCGCTAATCGTTTTCTCTATAATATCACAGCATTCATTGATTTGCTCTTCTGTGATTACCAATGGTGGTGCAAATCGGATAATGTTTCCGTGAGTAGGCTTAGCCAATAAACCATTCTCTTTTAAAGCCATGCATATATCCCAAGCTGTTGAGCTATCTTCAGAATCATTAATTACGATAGCATTTAAAAGTCCTTTACCTCTCACAAGGTTGACCATATCAGAAGAATCTACAAATTTCTGCATTCTGTCCCTGAAAAGCTGTCCTAGCTTTCGTGCGTTTTGTGCTAACTTCTCATCTTTTACTACTTCTAGCGCAGTAAGTGCAACGGCAGCCCCTAATGGGTTTCCACCGAAAGTAGAACCATGAGTTCCTGGTGTTAAAACCTCCATAATGTGGTCATTGGCTAATACTGCAGAAACTGGGTAAAAGCCACCGGAAAGAGCTTTTCCCAATATCAAAATATCAGGTTCAACATAGGTCGATTGCTTTTCACAATGTCCTTGGCAAGTGCAATCACCGCAAACAGCTAGTAAACTTCCCGTTCTGGCAATTCCAGTCTGGATTTCATCTGCAATAAATAATACATTATGCTTTTGACAGATTTCTTTACATTTCTTCAAGTAATCATTGTCTGGTCTATAAACTCCTGCTTCTCCTTGAATAGGCTCAACCAAGAATCCAACAATATTATCTTCACCCTGTAAAATTTTATCTAAAGCTTCAGTATCGTTATAAGGTATCTTTATGAAACCAGGAGTATAAGGACCAAAGTTTTTCTTTGCATTTTCATCACTTGAGAAAGAAATAACTGTAGTAGTTCTACCATGGAAGTTTTGCTCAGCAACAATCACTTTCCCAGCATTTGGTGCTACTCCATTTTTCTCAGTTGCCCATTTTCTAGCAATTTTTAAAGCAGACTCAACAGCCTCAGCACCAGAATTCATGGCCAATACTTTATCAAATCCGAAATACTCGGTTATATGCTTTTCAAATGGCCCTAAAATATTATTGTAAAAAGCCCTTGAGGTCAAAGTCAAAGTTTCCGCTTGCTTTTTAAGGGTTTCTAAGATTCTTGGATGGCTGTGTCCTTGGTTAACCGCACTGTATGAAGATAAAAAGTCATAATATTTTTTTCCTTCTACATCCCAAAGGAAAACTCCATCACCTTTGGCTAAAACGGCCGGTAGCGGATGATAATTATGAGCTCCGTGCTTATTTTCCATGTCAATGGCTTGTTGACTGTTCTTGATTTCTTCAATCATAGCTTTAATGTTTAAAAATTAGTAAATTGCACTCTCTTAAAATGTAAATCTAACAAAAGAGGATGGCAATCCCTTGCAATTCCAAAAAAATTAGGATGTATTTTTAGGCTAAGGTTTGTGATTATCAAAATATTGCCGATATTTGCAGACCAATTTGAAATCGACAACAAAAATAATTAGATAGATATGGCACGAGTTTGTCAAATTACCGGAAAAAGACCTCAAGTGGGGAATAACGTTTCTCACTCAAATAATAAAACCAGAAGAAGGTTTTTACCAAATTTGCAAAAAAAGAGGTTTTATCTTCCTGAGGAAGACAAGTGGATCACTTTAAAAGTATCTGCTAATGCAATAAGAACCATTAACAAAAATGGTATTACTTCCGTATTGAAGAAAGCACGTCAAAACGGTAATGTATTAGTATAAGTTTCTATTGCTCAAAAATATAAAGCACAATGGCTAAGAAAGGAAATAGAGTTCAGGTAATTTTAGAATGCACTGAACACAAAGAAAGTGGTGCTCCGGGTACATCTCGTTACATCACGACTAAAAACAGAAAAAACACTACAGAAAGATTGGAGTTGAAAAAATACAACCCGATTTTGAAGAAAAATACTGTTCACAAAGAAATTAAGTAATCATGGCTAAGAAAGTAGTAGCAAGTTTAAAGGATAAAGATGCTAAAGGTTACGCTAAAGTAATCAAGGCGGTGAAGTCAAAAAACGGAGGATATACTTTCCGTGAGGAAATGGTACCTTTGGATATGGCCAAAGAGGCACTTAAAAAATAATTGTAGTTTTTAAGGTTAAATTGATTTAAGTCCCTCTTCAGGGACTTTTTTTGTTTATACACTTCTGCCTCTTTCCATTTTGTAATTACTTTAGTCCATTTATTTCGTATTATTGTAAGCCTCAATTACCAATACCTCTAAAACCATAGAAAAATGAGTATTTTTAAGATTTTCTCCAAAGAAAAAAAGGAGTCCCTAGATAAAGGTCTGGAAAAAACCAAGGAAAGTTTTTTTTCTAAACTTGGGCGAACTGTAGTTGGTAAATCTGAAGTAGATGAGGATGTCTTGGATGAACTGGAGGAAATTCTAATCAGCTCCGATTTAGGAGTAAATACCACCGTCAAAATTATAGACAGGATAGAGGAAAGGGTAGCTCGCGATAAGTACTTAGGAACAAGTGAATTGGACAAAATCCTGAGAGAGGAGATTGCCTCGCTCTTGTCTGAAAATAATACAGAAGATTTGAAGGACTTTTCTCTTCCTGCAAATGTAAAGAAGCCTTATGTTTTATTGGTGGTAGGTGTTAACGGGGTAGGTAAAACGACTACCATTGGCAAATTAGCAGCACAATACAAAAAGCAAGGTAAAAAAGTGATTTTAGGTGCTGCAGATACATTTAGAGCTGCTGCTGTTGATCAACTGAAAATGTGGGGTGATAGAATAGGAGTGCCGGTCGTTTCTCATGGAATGAATACTGATCCAGCTTCTGTAGCTTATGATGCTGTAAAACAAGGTGTGGCAGATGAAGCGGATATCGTAATTATTGATACTGCAGGTAGATTGCACACCAAAGTGAATTTGATGAATGAGCTATCTAAGATCAAAAGAGTCATTCAAAAATTTGTTGCTGAAGCTCCGCATGAGGTATTATTGGTTTTAGATGGATCTACTGGTCAAAATGCGATGATTCAAGCTAGAGAATTTACCAAAGCCACGGAAGTTACTTCTTTAGCTATTACGAAATTGGATGGAACTGCGAAAGGTGGTGTGGTAATTGGAATTTCCGAAGAATTTAAAATCCCAGTTAAATATATTGGGGTCGGTGAAAAAGTGGAAGATTTGCAAGTATTTAATAAAATGGAATTTGTTGACTCATTTTTTAAGCGGGTTTAACGGCTTCTCTCCATTACTTTCTTTTCTTTCCAAGCAAGCCTGTAGGTTAAATAATAGTTGAAAGTCCATCTGTTATCGAATTCAGCCCTTCCGAACCCTGGAATGTCATATGATCGAAATTCATTAGCATTGAATATTCTTCTATTAAGTTGAATACGGAAACTATAACCCATATAAAGGTTTTTTAGAATCATGACTCTTAAACCTGCTGTCATTTCAAACCATCTTGCACTCACAGCCTCATTTGTTAGTGATTCTTGGTAAGGCCCGTAAATGGGACTCACAAGATTGGTGGTTAATAGTTCTGAATAATTAGCTCTAGCGTATCTAAGCCCAAAAGTTAGCGTGTTGTGATCTGGATCAAATTTTAGAAAATCAGCTTCTATGCCAACTCTATAGTAATTTCCATCATTGCTATATTCAAATCCTTCTCCTTTAGTTTGGTATTTATTGATCCCATACGAACCAATCAAATATATTCTGTGAAAATCTATATCAGCTTGCACTTCATAGCGCTGCCTATTATCGCCAAATGCATTGACTCCTAGCGCAACCAGGTCTGTACCAATTCTAATTCCTGTCGGAATAAAGAATGATTTGGGTACTTTCGGTCTTTCTGGTTCAACCACTCTTTGTTCAGTAGAATCTATATCAGCACTACTGTTAGGGACTTGCCCTAAAAGTGAAAAGCTAATAAGACTAAAAAATAAACAACTTAATATTAGGCGCATTTAAAGTGCTTTTTAATGTGTCATTCACAATAATAAGAGAATCAAAAGTTTGGAAAGCAGTATCCATGCCAAAATACTGCATATCGATTCCGCATTCAGGAGAATCAACAGTATTTCTCTTCTCATAGGTAAATCTGATAGTATCAATAAAGGGGCCATAGTAGAAAAAGAAATCAGTTTGATTTTCTACAGGGCTCAGCGGGAGTTGAAAGTTTTGTAAAGTATCTTCCAAGAAAAAAACACTATCGGTTTGCGGGCTCACAATACTATCGAAAATTACTTGAACGTTGATTTCCTCTGCATTCGCATTAAGAGATACAGTATTGAAAGTTACATAATCTACATTTAAAGTATTACAATTGCTGTCCACTTGGCATGCGAAAATGCTCACTATAAGAATTAAAACTATGCTTTTTTTGATAATAGATTCCATGGCGGTGCAAAGATATTATATATTCTGACAAGCTAAACGTCTTATGAAGGAATTGATTGTAATTCATCACATCTGAAACAATTCCTATATTATTTGATTAACTTTGCAACTTGAAACAATAACTGTTTTAAGTTCTTTTGACCGCCTGATTTTAGTTAATCTTGGACATTTGAATTTATGGTTTGACACAGTTTATTGTAGATGTAAATTAAAGAGGAGAATATTTTGAAGACGAAAGGATTAAAGAAAGACAAAGTTAATGTGGTGACATTGGGATGCTCCAAAAATTTGGTGGATTCAGAAGTGATGATCACGCAATTGAGAGGGAATGCTATTGATGTCACGCACGAATCAGATAAAGATGATTCCAACATTATTGTAGTGAATACTTGTGGTTTCATAGATAATGCAAAACAAGAGTCTATTGATACCATATTGCGTTATGCTGATGCGAAGGAAGAGGGGATGATAGAAAAATTGTATGTAACGGGATGTCTTTCTCAACGATATAAGGATGATTTAGAAAAGGAAATTCCTCAAGTAGATGCCTTCTTCGGTACTATGGAATTACCGATGTTGTTGAAGAAGTTCAATGCGGATTATAAGCATGAATTGGTGGGGGAAAGAATTACCACTACGGCTAATCATTTTGCGTATATGAAAATAGCAGAGGGTTGTGATCGACCATGCTCATTTTGTGCGATTCCTATCATGCGTGGAAAACACGTTTCTCGACCGATTGAAGAATTAGTGAAAGAAGCGAAAAATATGGCTAGAAATGGCACTAAAGAAATTTTGCTTATAGCACAAGATTCTACATACTACGGCTTAGACATTTATAAGAAAAGAAATCTAGCTGAATTATTAAAACAACTTTCAGATGTTGAAGGAATAGAGTGGATTCGCCTGCATTATGCATTTCCAACAGGATTCCCGGAAGATATTCTGGATGTGATGGCGGAGCGCGATAATATTTGCAACTACTTAGATATGCCGCTTCAGCATGGCTCAACCAAAATGCTGAAAATGATGCGTAGAGGGACCACTAGAGAAAAGCAAGAAGAATTAATTGAGAGAATAAGAGCAAAAGTGCCCGGTATAGCTTTAAGAACGACTTTGATAGCAGGGCACCCTGGCGAAACAGAGGAAGATTTTCAAGAAATGATGGAATTTGTTCGAAAGACTAGATTTGATCGCCTTGGTATTTTTCCGTATTCCCATGAAGAAAACACACATGCCTATAGTTTTGAGGATGATGTTTCTGAAGAAATCAAACAAGAAAGAGCTGATGCCGTAATGGAATTACAAACTCAAATTTCTCAAGAATTGAATCAAGAGAAAATTGGCAAAACTTTCAAAGTTCTTGTTGATAGAAAAGAAGGTGGATTTTTTATCGGAAGGACAGAGCACGATTCTCCTGAAGTAGATAATGAAGTTTTGATTGATGCTACTGAAAGCTATGCAAGAATTGGAGATTTTGTTGATGTAGAAATCACTGATGCCACAGAGTTTGACTTATATGGTAATTTGAAATAACATTAAAATATGAAGGTAGGGTGTATTGATTTTTCTAAAACAGGGCTATTTGCTCCTATATTTAATGATTTTATTCAACAAAAAGAAGAACTTAAGACCTTCTACCATCGGTTTCCAAGTCCTGAATCTTTTGGAGCTCAAATTCAAGAAAAATCACAACATCATATTAACCGAAAGTTGCTTGTTGAGGTTTTAGAAGCCCAATATGATCAAGTTGCTGCTGTAGAGGAAGCGGTTACAAAAAATATAGAAAGCTTAGGTAATGATAGGACTTTTACGCTAACAACTGGTCACCAACTTAATATTTTTACTGGGCCACTGTACTTTCATTTTAAAATCATTACAGTAATCAATGCTTGTAATCAGTTGAAAGCTAAATATCCAGACTACAATTTCGTCCCAATTTACTGGATGGCTTCAGAAGACCACGATTTGGATGAAATTAAGAGCATGCAAGTCGAGGGTAAAAAGTACAAGTGGAATACAGAACAGGCTGGTGCAGTTGGTAGGATGAAGACAGAAGGCTTAGCTGCACTAGCTAAAGATGTGGTAGGTGAGCAAAGTGTTTTTTATAAAGCATATGCTGAGTCAGAAAATCTTGCTCAAGCTGTGCGCGAATATGTTAATGCCTTCTATGGCAAGTATGGACTAGTAGTACTAGATGCTGACAATGCCCAACTGAAGTCAGAGCTCAATCACATCATAGCAGATGATATTTTTAATAATTCTGCCAACGAATTAGTAGAAAAGTGTTCGACAAATTTGGATGATATGGGCTATAAGACTCAGACTTATCCAAGGGAAATTAACTTCTTTTATTTACAAGATGGTCTGAGGGAAAGAATCGTAAAAGAAAGAGAGAAGTTTGTGGTTCTAAATTCTGATATCAGCTTTTCAGAAGAGGAAATTAAAAATGAGATTGACACACATCCAGAGCGTTTTAGTCCGAATGTGATTCTAAGACCAGTGTATCAAGAAGCTGTTTTACCTAATTTGGCATACACTGGTGGTCCTGCCGAGGTGGCGTATTGGATGCAATTGAAGCCTGTATTCGAGTCTTTTAAAATTCCATTTCCAATACTGCTTCCGCGTAACTTCGGTATGATAATTCCAAATAGAATACGCCATAAAATCAAAAAGTTGAAATTGAAAGATTTGGAGCTCTTCACGGAAAGAGAGTTGCTTAAAAAAGAGATCACCAAGAAAGTAAGTGCGCAAAAGTTGAATTTGAATGATGAGAGGCAGAAATTAAAGTCTTTATTATTGGAGATTAAACAATATGCAGGTGATGTAGATCCAACTCTTGCTCAAATGACAGATGCCGAAAATGAGAAAATTAGTAATGCTGTCGATAAAATTGAAAAAAAGATGGTGGCTGCTGAGAAAAGGAAACATTCTGATAAAATGAGGCAAATCGATGAAGTTAAAGATTTCCTTTTCCCTGGAAATGGTTTGCAAGAACGAAAAGAAAATTTTATCCCCTATTATCGAGCAGATGTAAAGTTCCTTGAAAAGTTGATGAAAGCTTTTGATCCATTTAACTTAGAATTCCACATAATCAGATGGGATGGATAAGAATACATTAAGGAAAGTATATTTAGAAAAAAGGAAATTTTTAAGTCAAGCTGAGTACGAAAGAAGAAATCAGTTGCTGAGTGCTCGCCTCATAGCCTTTTTTAAGACAAGAGAATTCCAATGTGTTCACACTTTTGTACCAATTAAAAAAAACAAAGAGCCAGATACCTTTCCTTTTATTCAGTATTTATGGACTGAAAAACCATATGTAAATGTAATAACTGGAATTTCCGATTTGAAAAAACCCGCGATGTATCATGTTGAGATAAAACAGGATACTAGCTTTCTAGAGAACAGCTGGGGAATCCCAGAGCCACAAGATGGCGTTCCTTTCCCGGTCGAAAAGATTCAAATGGTGTTGGTCCCCATGGTAACTGGAAGCAAGAATGGTCACCGCATTGGTTATGGGAAGGGATATTATGATAGGTTCTTGCAGAAATGCTCTCAGGATACACTCCTAGTTGGTATAAACCTTGCGCCTTTATTAGATGGTAGTGTATTTGTTGATCAGTATGATATACCGATGCAATATATGATTACGCCTTTTGAAGAATTTAAGCTACAGTGAAAAAGGCAAGGTTCAAAAAAAGGCTTTCATAAATATTTCTAAATCAAATTTGTCATTAACTTCGAATTCCTAATTTTAGTAAAATAGCAATAATTTGACCTCTCTTAAGAACCGCTCTGCGAAGGCATTTGCTTGGAATATAGCAGGAACCGTCCTTAAACAAGGCAGCGGGTTTATTATCTCCATTTTTTTAGCCAGACTATTAGAACCTGCCGAATTTGGTTTAGTAGGAATGGCGATGGTTTTTATAACGATTAGCCAAGTGTTTATTGATGTAGGTTTTAGTTCCGCTCTGATTCAAAATAAAGATAATACTAGTCTTACTTATAGCTCCATTTTTTATTTGAATTTTGCTGCTGGCATAGTACTTACTGCTATTTTTTATTTTGGGGCACCGATAATTGGCAATTTTTACGATAATCAAGAAATCACTTCACTTATTCGATGGCTTTCCCTAATATTTGTCTTTAACTCATTAAATCTAGTTCAGACAGCAATTTTCACAAGGGAGCTTGACTTTAAGGTTTTAACGCTGCGAAATGTAATCGCAAGTAGTGTTGGCGGTATACTAGGGGTGATCTGCGCATTTCAAGGATTCGGAGTATATAGTTTAGTTGTTCAGCAAATCTCTATGGCCCTATTGACAACGTTGCTGCTTTGGACTTCTTCAAATTGGAAGCCGGAATTAAAATTTTCATTTTATGAAGTGAAGCGATTAACCGGGTTTAGTGCATTTGTTTTTTTTGATCAGTTTATTTATACGATTTTTAAACAAATAGATATTCTATTTATCGGTAAAGTATTCTCAGCTTCAGTTTTAGGGTTTTATAGTCGAGCTTCTTCATTGAAGGATCAGGTTATTCTGTATACATCTCAAAGTTTAGTAAAAGTTTTCTATCCTGTTTTATCAAGTTTGCAAGATCAGCATAAAGAATATACAAGAGTGTATTTTAAAGTTGTTTCAGTTGTGGGTTTCGTAAGTTATGGACTTACTGGACTGCTTTATGTTATGGGGGCTGATGTGATTGTGATTCTATTTGGGGAAAAATGGATTCCCTCAATTGAGGTTTTTCAGATACTAGTTTTAGCAGTCTGTGTTTTTCCTTTGAACGGTATGATGGTGAATGCTTTTATGAGTAAAGGAAAGTCAAAGCAAAACTTTTATTTAGGTTTGTTTAGGAAGTTTATAACTATTCTGCCATTGTTTATTGCATACTTTTATGGTATATATGAGTTCACCATTGCCTTAGTAATTGCAGATTATTTTTTAACATTTGTTAATGTATATTTTTCTAATAGGATTATTAAAATTCCTTATAGAGTCCATCTCCGCAAGATATTTGAAGGAATGGTACCATTAATTATTTTTGTTCTATTATTTAACTTAGTTGAGTTAGCTAGTATTTACGATCGAGTGTTTCTGGCAGTAGGTTTTGGGGTTACACATTTATTATATGGGTACCTCATCCGAATTGAAGGGCTTCTATTCATAGTTGAAAATACTAAGAAATATTTGGCCAAGAGAAGACGCTGACTCAATTTGCAATGCTAATTATTTAGTACTAGGCCGCAATTCTTATCTTTTATAATTCTAATTTTTGGTTAGGTTTAATCCCTATAGGAAATACCTTGTCTTGCTTGGCAGACCAAGAGTTATCTTGGCTATATTCTAATCAGGCGATTGTTTTTGTTTTTTAAGTCAGCACAGTTTTTAATGTTTGCTCACACTAGTAAAGCTTGAATATATCGACTTTAAGTGTTATTTATGTGTCTATTCTTAAAAAACAGTACATCCTAAATTAGTATGTGTCTACCCTTTATGTTTATTTATTCTATGTGTAAGGAAAGAAAGTGATTTCTACTACATATATAAAAATAGATTTGCATAAATAAAAGGTAATATATTACCGTATGATGCATCTTAATGTGAATACTTTCGTAAATAAATAGTGCGCTTAGTTGAAGATTCAGGGTGTAAAATTGAGTGTTTTAATCATGTTCTGTTGGCGTCTTTTTGATGAATAATGTGTAATTATCTATTCAGGAAGGTGATATTTGGGCTTTAATGGAAGTGTTTTGGCCTTAGGTTTGGTAAGATTGGGTTTCGGAAAGCTTAAGATTGAGCTAATGATGTAATATCGGACACATAAATGTACTCATTTTGGTGTATTTTATCTACAGAAAAACTTAATCCACCTTCTATTTATACTGGTTTAACGATAAAGACGAAAATTAAAAAAAATAACTCTGCAATATTTATGTATAACTATGAATATTTCTTACTTTTATAATCTTAAAATAAAACAATATTATATTGATAGATTGATAAATGGGTAAAATAGTATTAGTATTTATCAACCGAATTCAGAAAAAATGACACATGTAAGGAAGCATACAATATTGATCACTGAGGATGATGAACCAATGAGGTTATTATTGGATGTTTTATTGAAAAATAAGTACGACTTAGTATTTAAGAAAGACGGTTTGGCTGGAATGAAATGGTTGTCGGAGGGTAATATACCATCAGTAATAATGTCAGATTTCATGTTACCCAAAATGAATGGGTTTGACCTTCTGAACAGTTTGTCTCAAAGTGGAATTTTTTCTGATATTCCATTTATAATGTTGAGTAGTCGGACTGATAAGAAGTTTAAAGACAGGTGTTTTGATGCGGGCGCAAAAGGATTTTTGGATAAACCTTTTGATCCATCCCAATTGTACGAATTATTAAATAGGGTTTTAAGATTAACAGTAGAAAATTAAGGATATGCAATCAATCAACTACGTACTGGAAGATAATTTTGATGAAGTATGGATTAATAAGCATCAAACTTTTAATAAAAAACTGTACTGTGTAACAAATGAGGTTTTTGAAACTGATTTGTTAAAAAATTTCAGCCAGGTGGAAAAATTCACAGTGCCTGCGTTGATTCGTAAATTGGAGAATATTCAGTATTCTGATGCTCCAGACGTTATTATTTTTTATTCATCATATATCGATGGTATATTTTTTGAAAATCTAAGCTCTATTGGTCATTTAGTTAGCAAGTCTGGTGCCATAATACCGGTGATTATTGTTTCTGATAAAATTGCTCCAGAAAATAAAAAGAAGGTTCTACAGCACGGTGCTGACGATTGCTTTCCAATAGTTTTTAATCCAGAGAAATTAAACTACTGGATAGATTTCTTAAAATTATTTAAGAAGTTATCTAAAGAAGATGAACAGAAGAGAGACGAAGAATTAGGATTCAAGATCTCAAGGATAAAAAGGGTATTTGATGTTTTAGTGTCTGGTTCATTGCTGTTATTAGCCAGTCCCATCATGCTGCTAATTTCAATTATTATAAAACTAGAATCGAAGGGACCTGTATTTTATATCTCGAAACGGGCAGGCGTTGGTTATAAAGTTTTTAATTTCATGAAATTCAGATCGATGTCCGTTGGAGCAGATCAGGAATTAAGTAAATTAATGCATTTAAATCAATACGAGAACAAAGACGATAATGGTGCCAACCCAGTGTTTTTCAAAATAAAAGGTGATCCTAGAATTACTAAGTTTGGGAAATTCTTAAGAGATAGTAGTTTGGATGAATTGCCTCAGCTTATTAACGTATTAAAGGGCGATATGTCCATTGTCGGTAATAGGCCACTTCCATTATATGAAGCGCAACAACTTACTAAAGATCAATGTGCCCTAAGATTTATGGCAGCAGCTGGGATCACAGGTCTATGGCAAGTCACTAAGAGAGGCAAAGGCGAAATGTCCGAAGAGGAAAGAATTGCTCTTGATGTAGATTATGCCAAAAATAATTCCTTTATCAAGGATATGAAGTTGTTACTGAAAACATTTCCAGCATTAGTGCAGGAAGAAAGAGTATAAATATGATTTTTCTACATTCGATTGAATTTGTAATTCTGACTTATTCGATCATAATCGTATGCTATACGTTTTTCTTTATGCTCCTCGGTTATGCTTACAAGAAGAAATATTTGCCTGAAAGGTTCGATCCTCAACAAAAAATTGCTGTATTTATACCTGCCTACAAAGAAGATGGTATAATAGTTAATGTGGTTAGGAAAAATCTTGAAGTTCATTATCCGTCTCATTTATATGATCTGATAGTGATAGCAGATTCATTCAAAGCGGAAACTCTACGAGAACTGAGGCAAACTGATGCCATAGTGCATGAGGTTTCTTTTGAAAAAAGTACTAAAGCACAGGCAATTAATAATGCTATTGCACATTTTGAAGGTTACTCTCACTGCGTAATTTTAGATGCTGACAATGTAATGGATCCTGATTTCTTAAATCATTTAAGTTTTGGCTTTGATAATGGAATGAAGATTGTTCAGGGCAGGAGATGTGCTAAAAATAGTAATTCCTCTTATTCTATACTTGATGGAATTAATGAAGAAATAAGCAATTTCATCTATCGCAGGGGTGCTGAGTCCATTGGTTTATCGGGACCCCTAACAGGTTCTGGGATGGGGTTTGACTACAAAGTACTTGAGGAAGTAATGAAAACTGTAAGTCATGTTGGTGAAGATAAAGAACTCCAATTAAAACTTACCCAACAGCGGTATATTATTAATTATATAGATGAGGCAATAGTATTTGACGAAAAGGTTGGTTCAAGAGAGGTGTTTCAGAGTCAAAGGAAAAGATGGCTTTCGGTTCATTTCTATTTCTTAAGAAAATACTTTTTCAAAGGATTTGCTGAAGGGTTTAGAGGAAATAAACATTTCTTTAATATGAGTGTACTTATTCAGCTCCACCTCCCGCGCTTATTTAATGTAGGTATTTTCGGGCTATTCTTTTTGCTTAGTTTGTTATTACCCAAATATATGCTCATATCACCTTTAATTTGGGGTGGATTGTTAGTGACATTCATTTTGAGTTTGTTCTTGTCTGTGCCCAAAAAGTATTTCAATAAACATTTATTTTATGCCATTTTAAGAATACCCATCGTGTTTTTTACAATGCTGCTGATTTTATTTAAAATGAAAGAATCTAAGAAAGGATTTATTCATACCCCGCATAAACAGTAAGTAATCCCAAATTTTAAAAGAAATTAAAATTGATTTAAATTCATGGAAACTACTGCAGGTACTTATGAAGACATTAATCCACCCTTGGTCTCTATCATAAGTGTTCACTTTAATAATTTAAAGGTTACAGAAGAGTTTATAAAAAGTATTCTGCAAATTGATTATACTCATGTTGAGATTTTTATTGTAGATAATGGGTCTTTAAGTGAACCTATTGCACCGCTAATCGAACAGTACCCGGAAATAAAATTCATTATAAGTGAAAGTAATCTCGGATTTGCTGGAGGTAACAACTTGGCTATAAAAGAGGCAAAGGGTGAACTTTTGCTGTTCATAAATAACGATACAGAGGTTGAGACTGATTTCATGAACCCACTCGTGAAACATTTTGCGGAGAATCCTAATGTAGGGATGGTTTGCCCACTCATTAAGTATTTTAATACTAACATAATTCAATATGCCGGAAACAGTGCTATTAGTAATTTTACTGGTAGGAGTTCTCGAATAGGGTTTAAAGAAGAAGATTTAGGTCAGTATAATGGTGCATTTCGAACTGAAATGATAGATGGTGCTGCCGTCTTAGTTAAAAAGGAAGTTATTGATGCTATAGGGCTAATGCCAGAAGTTTTCTTTTTATACTATGAAGAAATTGATTGGTGTACACAAGCAAAAGATGCTGGGTATGAAATTTGGGTAAATGGTAATTCAGTGGTCTATCATAAAGAGTCTATGAGTGTAGGAAAGAATTCTCCCTTCAAACTTTACTATATGACAAGAAACCGAGTATTGTTTCTTAGACGCAATACGAGAGGTATTCAGAAAGTTTCTTGGATGCTTTTTATAATGTTTTTCACGATCCCAAAAAATTTAATTCTTTATATAGCTAAAGGAGATCTAAAGAGTTTAAAAAGTTTTTGCAAAGGCCTGTACTGGAATTTGATCCATTAGACATTATATAAAAAGCTGAGAGACTCAGTAAATTTTTATATTCATCGATAAAAATGGTAGGTTCATCCTGATAATGAAGCGCTTCGTTAGCTACAGAAATAGAAGTGTTTTCTTAGTAAATTGTTTTTTTATTACTTTTTATTGTATAATTTTATTAATAAATATTTGTAATCTACAAGTGTGTGCATCATGGCAGGTAAAATTGGAACAACTTCGGTAATATTAAAAAAATGGTTCCATTTAGGACTTATTGCTTATTTGCTACTATTTTTTATATCTATTAATAGAGCTGATGCGCAACAAACACCTAAAAAAGATGCCAACGACCTTGGTTACTTAGAATACTTGCCCCCGGGTTACAGTGAAAATACTGATCTGTATCCAGTTATTATTTTTCTTCACGGTAGCGGAGAAAGAGGGAATGGCTCAGCTGGAGACCTTGAAAAATTAAAAAGTAATGGACCTCCAAAACTTATTCGAGATGGCCATAATATGTGTTTTGAGTATAATGGAGTCGAAGAATGTTTTATCGTTCTGTCTCCACAAACTAGTAGATGGACTTTTGTGGGTTATGAAATCATTCCTTTTGTAGATTATGCAATAGATAATTATCGAATAGATCCTTCACGTGTTTATTTGACTGGTTTAAGTATGGGAGGAGAGGGTACTTGGAAGATTGCCTACAGTGATGAAAATGTTCCCAATAGATTTGCTGCACTTTCTCCGATTGCGGGGAGGGGTGATCAGGCTAAAGCTTGCAAGGTAGCAGAAGATAATACACCAGTTTGGCTTTTTCATGGAGATAGTGACGGAGCAATTTCATACTGGCAAGGGAGAAAACCGTACCTCGGGATGCTAGATTGTAACCCCGATCCAGTCCCAATATTTACTTTGTATGAGAATGTGGGGCATTCAGGCACTTGGAATAGAGCCTATAGAACTGATAATTCTCTCCACACTCCTAATTTGTACCAATGGTTTTTGGCTCAAAGCATGGGGGAACCGGCTCTGCAATCACCCACTGTTGATGCTGGGGATGATGTAAGTATTATTTTGCCTGAAAACTCCGTAGATTTATCAGCTACTGCTGTCGATGGAGATGGTGAGATAACGAGTATTCTATGGGCAAGAGTTTCTGGACCTAACACACCTGCGCAAAGTGATTTAGATCAATTGAATTTGACATTAAGTGGTCTAATAGAAGGATCTTACAGCTACAGTATAACGGTAACAGATAATGACGGATTAGTTGATGCAGATCAGGTAACCATTACAGTACTCCCTGAACCGGTTAATATTCCACCAACTGTTGATGCGGGAAATAATGAGGTAATTGTATTGCCAGCTAATTTTTTAACTTTAAACGGATCTGCTATAGATTCAGATGGTACTATTGAAAGCATATTTTGGGAACAAGTTTCTGGTCCAAATACCGCGGGGATCGTTTCATCAAATGATTTAAGCACTGAAATAAATAATCTAATTGAAGGTATCTACATTTTCAATTTAACTGTTATTGATAACGAATCTGCTACATCAACAGATAATGTGCTGGTCACTGTTCAGCCCGAACCACCCAATAACCCTCCAATCGCAGATGCTGGAAATGATTTAGAAATCACGCTACCTGCTAATTCAATTATCGTTTCGGGGTCTGCAACTGATTCTGATGGAATTGTTGAATCGTATAGCTGGGTTCAGAGTAGTGGTCCAAACACTGCTGCCTCAAGCGATTTAAATGTGAATGAAATCACTATTAATAATTTGATTCAGGGCTCCTATGTATATACCTTAACTGTGACAGACGATGATGGGGATAGTGATAGTGATCAGGTAACAATCAATGTTTTACCTATTCCGCCCAATGACCCTCCTGTAGCAAATGCCGGCGATAATGAAATAATTACATTACCTCAAAACACCTTCAATTTGCAAGGGTCAGCAACTGACAGTGACGGGACAATTGATTCTTACCTTTGGGAACAACAGAATGGACCTAATGTTGCTTCCTTAATGACTCCGCTTACTCAAGATACTGATGTTACAGGCCTAATTGATGGGATTTATACTTTTTCTCTCACTGTAACAGATAATGATGGAAGCTTCAATACTGATAATGTACAAGTTACCGTATTACCTGAACCACCAAATGAGCCACCTACAGTAAACGGAGGAGCAGACCTAGATTTAACTTTACCAATAAATAGTGCTACTTTAAATGCTACTGCTTCTGATGTAGATGGAACTATTGAGTCTTATCAGTGGGAACAAATATCAGGTCCCAATACTGCTACCTCAAATACATTGAATAATCAAGAAGCTAATTTAAGCAATCTGATTGAAGGGGTTTATCAATTTACTATTACTGTGACCGATAATGAAGGTGCTTCAGCTTCTGATCAGGTGGTGTTAACTGTTTTTGCTGATCAGAATGAAGTTCCAGAAGCAAGTGCTGGGATTGATATCAGTATTACATTGCCTACTGATGAGGCGGATTTACAAGGAAGCGCTACGGATAGTGATGGTAGTATAGATGTTTATAGTTGGACGCAAATAACCGGACCTAACACTGCTACAATAGTTGAGGCCAACTCAGCTACCACAGCTGTTCAGAACCTTATAGAGGGAGTTTATAGTTTTAGATTTTCAGTAACAGATAATGATGGTGCAACTGATACTGATCAGATGAACTTAACAGTGTTGCCTCAGCCAATTAATGTTCCTCCTACGGCAAATGCTGGCGAAGATTTATTTCTTGTTTTGCCAAACAATAGTACTACATTATTTGGGGGAGGTACCGATTCAGATGGTACCATCGAATCTTATATTTGGAATGTGTTCGATGCTGGTGAGGGTAATATTGATGATATAGTTGATTTTGAGGTTAAGGACTTAGCTATTTCAGGGCTTGAAGAAGGTATTTATACATTTAGTCTCAGTGTAGTTGATAATGATGGTGCTATCTCTGCTAGCGATCAAATTAGAATATTTGTGAATGTTCCTAATTCAACCCCAGAAGCTGATGCAGGAGAGGATATTACTATTACTCTTACGCAAAGTAATGCTAGTCTTAACGGATCTGCAACCGATTCTGATGGAGAAGTAACCTATACTATTTGGGAGCAAGTTGGTGGTCCGAATATTGTCAATATTGCTGATCCGTTAAGTTTAAATACTAGTATAAGTGATTTGATTGTCGGAGTCTATACTATGAATCTAAATATAGAAGACAATGACGGATTAGTGGATAATGATCAAGTTCGGATAACTGTTAATCCTGTGCCGCCTAATATGCCTCCCAATGTCAATGCCGGAAGTGATCTACAAGTCTCATTACCAGTAAATGAGGTGATCTTGAATGGTAGTTATACAGATGGAGATGGAACTGTAAATAGCATTCAATGGTCGCAGTTAAATGGACCTATCGTGTTAGAGGGTACTAATATAACCACTGCCACACCTACTTTCACAGGTTTTATCGAAGGAAATTATACCCTTCGATTCACGGCAATAGATGATGATGGTGCAGAAGGATCTGACGATATCAGGATTACAGTCTTAACGGTTCCAGGTAATCAATTACCTTCTGCTAATGCGGGCTCTAACATATCTATTACACTACCTAGCAATTCTGTAGAGTTAAATGGAAATGCATTTGATGTTGATGGTATGATTTCAAGCTACAACTGGACACAAACACAGGGGCCTAATATAGCGAGTTTAGCCAGCGAAGACCAGCTAACAACTTCGGTAAATGGGCTTGTCGAAGGAATTTATACTTTTAGGCTAACTGCTTTCGATAATAACGGCGGGGAAGCATTTGATCAGGTAAACGTTAGAGTTAATCCTCAACCTGCTAATCAACCACCGAATGTAATAGCTTCCAATAATCAAATAATTAATTTACCGCAGACTAGCGGATCTCTGAGTGCAACTGCTAATGACACTGATGGTACTATTACAAGTATAAATTGGGAGCAAATTAGCGGCCCTTCTCCTTCTACCCTACTTAGTCCTACTGCATTGGATTTGCAAGTAGAGGATTTAGGTCTAGGTACCTATGTTTATAGAATTACAGTAACCGATAATTCAGGAGTTAGCAGTTTTGATGAGGTTAATATTAGAATATTAGAAGCTTTAGCCAATCAACCTCCAATTGTAAATTCTGGTACTAACCAACTGATTTTTGCGCCAGAAAATAGTGCTATACTTAGCGGAGAAGCAATTGATAATGATGGTACAATCTCATCCAGTAGTTGGACTAATGTAAGCGGTCCTTCAACCGCCAGTATTACAAGTTCTTCTGATTTTACTACAGAAGTGAATAATTTACAAGTGGGGACTTATGTCTTTAGATTAGAGGCAACGGATAATCAAGGATTAAAGGGTTTTGATCAATTAAATGTTAGAGTAAACGCATCATTACCTAACATGCCTCCTGAAGCAATTGCAGGTGACAATGTGACGTTGGTTTTACCTGAAAATCAAACTCAACTCCAAGGGGAAGCTATTGACATTGATGGAACTATTCAAAATATCCAGTGGGCGCAGCAATTTGGACCAAATCAAGCGTCTCTGTCAGGGATAGACAATCTAATCTTGCAGATAGACGATTTAATAGCTGGTTTTTACGTGTTTAGACTTACTGTAACAGATAATAAAGGTGAAATTGGATTTGATGATGTTTCTGTAACCGTAAATAATGCATTACCTATTGAACCTCCTCTTGTTGATGCAGGTGAAGACCAGAGCATTATTTTACCTGTGGAGGAAGTACGGTTGAGCGGACAAGCTAGTACAACTGTAGGCATAATTGAGTGGATAAGCTGGGAACAATTGTCAGGTCCTTCCACCTCAAGTATCCTTAATTCAGATAATTTGGAAGCAACTGTAGAGGACTTAGAACCAGGAGTTTATATTTTTCGTCTTGTGGCGCAAAGCAGTGAAGATTTGCAAAATTTTGATTTAGTTACAATTACTGCAAAAGCCAATCAAAAGCCATTTGCTTTTTCAGGAGCTGATACAACGCTTTTACTTCCAGTAACTAGTATGACTTTGAAAGGAGAAGGTATGGATTTGGATGGAACCATAGAGGGGGTTTTATGGACTCAATTAGACGGACCAAACAATGTAGTTTTCGGTAATCCTGATCAAAGCATCACAGAAATTAGTGGTTTCGTTGAAGGGACCTATGTATTTCAGTTCATTGTAACTGATAATAAAGGCGCATCAGCTTTCGATCTTTTACAGGTAATAGTGACTTCAGATGGTGATGATGATGATGACGATATAGCACCTGTTGTTGAGGTGGGAGAGGACATAACTGTTCAGCTACCTAAAAATTCTGTGGAACTTATGGGAGAAGCGAAGGACGATGATGGAACAATTATTCAATATCTATGGGAGCTGATTGAAGGAGGTGAAATATCGTTTAGCACCCCAGATTCGTCATTTACTGTTGTAGAAAATTTAGAATTGGGAAGTTATACTTTTCAATTGTCAGTGACGGATGACGACAGTTTAAGTTCGTCAGATAGGTTAAAGGTATTTGTGGTTGCTGCTGAGGATGAACCAGTGACTTCAGCAAATTTCACAAAACTCTTTACTCCGAATGGTGATGGTATTAATGATGTATGGGTTTCTGAAACCTTAAATAATTTAAATGATTGTTCTCTCATTGTCTACAATAAGTTAGGTGTAAAAATCTTTGAGGACACCAACTATCAAAATAATTGGAATGGCGCTGATCAAAACGGAAGAATATTAGATGAGGGTGCTTATTTTTACTTGATAAGCTGCGAAGGCAATTTTGTTAAGAGAGGTGGTATAAGAATTAAGAAGTAATGAAAAGAGTATTGCATTTTGTTTGGGGATCAGCGATTCTTACTATTCTCTTTTGTTTTAATAAGGGGTATGCTCAAGATTTATCTGTATATAACCAATTTTATTTTAATCCATTCTTATACAATCCAGCTTATGTTGGTGTTGAAGGAGGTACAGTGCTCAATACCGTTTATAGACAGCAATGGTTAGGAATCGATGATGCTCCCGTTTCAGGGACATTTACTTTAGAACATGCAGCGAAATCCAATGTTAGATTAGGCTTGACTTTTACCCACGAAAGTGTTGTGATCCTAGAAAAGAATGTTGCGCTTATGACAGTTGGTTATCGTTTGCCGATAGGTGTTCAACAATCTGTTACTTTTGGTCTCTCTGCTGGAATAGGAAGATATGGACTTGATCTAAATCAAGTTGATCTTTCAGATCCGGCATTGAGTAATTCCTTAAATTCAACCTTATATGCCGATGGTAATTTCGGCTTTATGTACCAATTAAAAGAACTGAAAATTGGTGTTGCAGTTGTAAATATTTTTGAAGGGAACCCCTATTCTCAAGACAATCTAAGTGATCTGAAATTTTCAAATCTGGAAAGCGTAGTAGGTTCTTTCAGTTATCGGTTTCATTTCAAGAATAACCCAATCGCTTTTGAGCCCTACTTACTGTATAGTAGATTAGGTACGAATTTCCAACAAGCTGAAGCAGCTGGTGTCTTCTACTATCTTGACAAAATTTGGGTTGGAGGTGCTTATAGGTATGAGAGTAATCCAGCAGTTTTTGTAGGTTTTAATTTGATGCGAAATCTACGATTTAGTTATGCCTTTGAATTTCCGCCAAGGGAGATAAATAATGTACGTAGTGGGTCTCATGAATTAATGTTGAGATTTAATTTTAATAGAGGATCTAGTAGATCTCCAGTGATAAGTGAAGAAGTGTCACAACCTCAAATTGAGAGGACTTTAAAAAGTGAGCAGCCAAATACTGCTAATGATATAGCTCAGCAATCTAAAAAAGAGGTTGCATTTGAAAAAGCTAAGGTTGTTTCTAAAAAAGTGGATTCGGTAGCTGTGAGTAACGTCAGTAGCAATTCAGAGTTAGACAGTGCTAATTACAATCAGCTGCTAGAAGAGTGGGAAGATACGGATCTTATGAGTAGCGAAAACGAGGAAGTAATTAGAACAGTTGAGAAACCTGATGGAGTGCCGCTTATGGAAAAAGGGTTCTATGTAGTAACAGGGGTGTTTAGTTCTAAAGAAAATGCAGAAAATTACGTGAGGGCAAATACTAATCAAGGCTTTAATTTTAAGATGGCGTATAATCGGAAAAATCAATTTTATTACGTTTATAAGCTCGAAACAGATAGTTTAGTTGATGCAAAATCAACTCAAGCAATATATTCTAATATCAAGCAATTTTCGGATGTTTGGATTTACAAGTTTGAATGATTTATCCTTATCTTGAAGACTTTGGAAGTCAAATGATCTAAAACCACTTTTTTCCTAGGTCCAATTTTTATTGTTTTACAGTATGACTAAAAAAGCATTTCTTCATTATATCCATAATTTTAGAGGTATAGCCATTATTTTTATTGTTGCCGCTCATATGTTTTTATTCTGGGACATTCAAAAGGAAGCGCCCTTTGTAAAAATTGTTCTTGACGCAGTTTGGAGAAATGGTACTGTATTATTCGTATTTATTGCTGGATATTTATTTCAATATTTAAAATCTAAGTACCGATACAGAACTTATTTAGGGAAAAAGATCAAGTTTGTAATTTTACCGTATTTAATTGTTTCCATTCCCGTCATACTTTTTAGGCTGTTTGTTAGTCCTCCAGAAGATGTTTACAATGCATTTCCAAACTATTTTGAGTGGTCATTAATTAAAAAGGTACTAGTTTTTATTGTTACTGGCACTCACCTTTTACCTTTCTGGTTTATTCCCATGATTTTCATCTATTATCTGATTTCACCCATCTTTGTTTTCTTAGATAACAGACCAAGTTTTTATAAATATATTTTACCATGCCTAATAGTTTTATCATTCTTTATTGAAAGAGGTAATAGGGGGGATCTTCATAACATACATATGAATTTCTTTCATTTCCTGTCCATATATGTTTTTGGTATGTGGTTTTCTCACTATAATGACAAAATATTATCTTGGTCAGTAAAATTCAAATGGTTAGTTATTATTCCATTTATTGTTTTCTTCCTTTCAACCATAGTATTCTATGAGGGGATTTGGTATGATCAACTACAGTATTTGCAGAAAATATTTTTATGTTGGGGGCTATTTTATCTACTATACAGGAAAGATGATGTCGTCCCAGTAAAAATAAATAAGATTCTAGCCCTTTTTGCGGACTATAGTTTTGGAATCTTTTTTATTCATTATTTAGTATTCTTGGTACTTAGAATGGTTTCGGAACGAGTGTATCCTTGGTTTTTAAAGGGCAGCTTAGTTAATTGGATTATGGTCTTTGGGCTCACATTAATCATTTCCTTAGTAGTTGTCCGATTGATAAAGCTGATTTTCCCTAAAAGGAGTCGCTATTTAATCGGCTGTTAGTTCACTGCAACAAAGGAGTGCCCTCACATTTCTCCCTGTTTTAGTTTTTGATATTTTGTCAAGGGAGTAGTCGTGATTTGTTTAAATGAGCAAAGTTATATTTTAGCATCACAACTTTTTACTTTCTTTAGTTATCATAAAAAATTGAGCTGTGTGAAAAGTGCGATGGCTATTTGTGAATTGCAAGAATTATGTTGAGTTTGTCTACCTCAAAAAAGTACTCAGTTAAAGACCTTAGGGATAGTTAGCCACTATCATTTTCCTGGCATAGTATTCCAAATAGAACTTACATCATGAGTATTAAAAATCTTGCTGTTTTTTAAATTATTTCATCTTTGTAATTGTTATCTTCGTCTAAAAAAAGAATTATTTATGAATTTAATTGAATTTTACAAACAATTAGCTTTAATTTTGTAGAAAGTGTATTTTTTAATACCAATTAAAAATGAAAAAATATTACATCTTCTTGCTCTTTGCTGTTTTAATAGCGAGCCAAGGGTATTCTCAATTCGAAGAATATCCTAATGAAGTGCTTTTTAATTGGGCTCACCCTTACAAATCTTATACGTTTCAAGGCCAACATTTCAGAATTAAATACCCTAACAATTACGACTCACTCAACGGAACGAAGAAATATCCTGTCATTTTATTTTTTCACGGTTTTGGTGAGAGAGGCACCGACAATGAAAATCAGTTAAAACATGGTGGACAAAGAACACTAAATGCTATCAATAGTGGAGAATTCCCTGGTATGGCAGTATATCCTCAAACAACTGGTGTTAGTTGGGATGGCGGTAACTTAACATCTGTTGTTAATTTACTTGATGAATTAATCGCTAAAAATCATGCTGACCCAGACCGAATTTATGTACACGGACTTTCTTTAGGAGCCGAGGGCGTCTGGAGATTTGCCTTTCAATATCCGCAGTACGCAGCTGCTATTTTCCCTATGTCAGGAGTGGTCGGTGGTAATACTGCTGGAGTCACAAGATTTATCCCTACTTGGCTTTCGCAAGGAGGTAGAGATAGAAATCCTACACCTGTTACAGGTAATAGTAGGGTCACAAGTTGGAGAAATCAAGGCGCAAATATTCGGTATAGTTATATGCCTACAACTGGGCATGGTACATGGAATGCACAATATTCTAAATCAGAGTTTTTTCCTTGGTTTTTAGAAAAGCATAAAACAGACATTACGGTGCTTTATGGTCAGAGTTCCTTTTGTGAAGGGGACCCCATAAATATTACTTTAGGGGTCACAGCTGGTTTTGCTAATTACCAATGGGTAAAAAATGATACAACAAGTACCAATTTCATAGCCACAGGTTCAGGGTCGAACACTATTAATGTGACAAGCACGGGAAATTATTATGTTCGCTTCCAACGTGCAAATGGTGTTTGGACAAAATGGTCGAAACCAGTTGATGTTAATAGAGATTTGGAAGGTGCTGTTCAACCTAGTGTTAGTGTAGAGAATCAAAGTCTTAATCTACCTACTCTTGCTGGTCAGCAGACCGTAGAGATTTTAGGTCCGCAAGGACTAGATTTTTATAGATGGTTTAGAAATGATGTTATTATTTCTGGGGCCAATAGTTCTAGTTACACCACTTCTGCAGAGGGGGAGTATGCTGTAAGTGTTAGGACAGCTCAAGAATTAGGCTTCCAAGATGAAGCTGAAACCATTCCGTCCGAATTTCAGGCACCACCGCAGCCTTGCTTTAGTGAGCCTTCAGATCCATTAATAGTTACAACGGAAAATGGATTAAATGTGCCTGCAAAACCAACTAACTTCTCAGCAAACATATTAAATGACAATAGTATTGTTATTAACTGGGATGATAATTCATCTGATGAGTTAGCATTTGAGTTGTACCGAAGTGTACAAAGTGGAACAGGGTATGCGTTAATTCAGAGACTCCCCTCTACAAACGGAAGCAATCCGCAATCTTTTATTGATACTCCTTTAGATGCTAACACTACTTACTATTATCGAATGCGTGCAGTCAATAATTCAGGTGGTTCTGATTATACAGGGGAAGTGAGTGCTTCTACTTTGGTGGATAGCGATGCTCCTTCTGCACCCGTCTTAAATCTGATTGGATCAACCACGAATAGCGTTAGTATTGAATGGACTGCTTCTACAGATAATATTGGAGTAGTAAGCTATGATATATTTCGAAATAATGCTTTGGTAGCTTCTCTGTCCAGTGAGCAATTTCAATATACCAATACGGGCCTGGCAATCAATCAAACCTATAGCTATGTAGTGAAAGCCAAAGATGCGACAGGTAATATTTCATTGCCCAGCAATCAGGTAACGGCCAAAACCTCTGTGAGCCAAGGGTTAAATTATACCTATTATCACCATGGTAATTTTAGTAGTGTTGATCAGATAGAATCAAATGCGACTGTTATAAAAACAGGCATAGTGAATAATTTTGATATAAGTGTAAGAGAGCGTTCAGATCGGTTTGCATTTATTTTTGAAGGTCTTGTCGAAATTCCAACTGCAGGAGAGTACACATTCTTTACTAACTCAGATGATGGTTCAAAGTTATACATCAATAATCAGTTAATTGTTGATAACGATGGTACTCATGGTTGCCAGCAACGCAGTGGTACTGTGAATTTACCTGCAGGTTTAGCAGCGATCAGGGTGCCTATGTTTGAAAATGGAGGGGGCCAGTGTTTGGAAGTAAGATGGCAAGGGCCTGGAATAAGTAAGCAGTATATACCAGATAACAGACTATTCAATAACAGCTTTGAATTATCAGGTTTTCCAGCTCAGCCTTCAGGTCTTCAAGCAACAGTTATCTCCAATAAGCAAATTGATTTAAGTTGGGTGGATAACAGTAATAATGAGGATAATTTTGAAATCTATCGTTCTCTCAACCAAAATTTAGGGTATCAATTGGTGCATTTAGCTGCTGCAAATGCAGTAAGTTGGAGCGATACTAATTTATCGGGTGGTACAACTTACTATTATAAAATTAAAGCCATTAATTTAAACGGGAGCTCTGCTTTTACAACGCCAGTTCCTGCTACTACAGCGGCCAACCCTGCGGCACCGGCAGCGCCTGGTAATTTAAGTTTAGAAGTAGAAAACAGCAGTTCAGTGAGGTTAAATTGGTCAGATAATGCCACAACTGAAGTAGGATTTGAAATCTACCGATCTACCTCATCAGTCGAATCAACCTTTACATTGATACATACCACAGCATCTGATATAATGACCTATTTAGATGAACAAACAGAAGGGAACAGTACGTACTATTATAGAATTAGAGCCAAAGGAGATGGTAACTTTTCGGGTTTCACACCTACACTAAATATAACTACTGATAATAATCCGCCTGTAATTGAGTCAATCATTGACAGGTCAGTAAAATATGGCAACACGCTGGAATTGCCTATTATAGCCAATGATCCTGATGGTGACCCAATAACTTTTAGTTTTACCAATGGCTTGCCTACTTTTATGAGTTTCACGGATAACGGCTATGGTTCAGGTCAATTAACTATAGTGTCGGATTTAATAAATGCTGACGTATATACAGTTGAAGTGATTGCAGACGATGGCTCTGGAGGTACGGATTCGGAAAGTTTTTTAGTTACTATAAGCAATAATGAAAATCCAGTTGTAACGCCTATTAGTAATATTGTAATGAAGGAAGGGTTTACTAATTCTTTCGTGGTAATTGTAGGTGATGAAACACCTAGTTCCTTAGTGCTGTCTGCTTCAAATGAACCTGCTTTTGTTTCATTTGTTGATAATGGAAATGGAAGTGGCACGTTTACTATTTCTCCTGAAATAAATCAATCAGGTATCTTCAATAATATCAAATTATTAGCAGGCGATGGTAATGGAGGGTTTTCTGAGGTATCCTTTAATTTGGTTGTCGAATCTGTAAATAGAAATTATTCAGTTTTCGTGAATTATGGTAGCAACGCACCTTCACCATGGACTAATATACCCGCAGGTTTCGGTGCCAAACAAGAAATTCCTTTGCTCTCGAATGATGGTGTTACGAATGAAATAATACATTTCGTTGGTGGCGGTTGGTACCAAAACAATGAAACATCCACCTTGAGTTCTCAACTTTTTCCAGTAGAAGTAGTCCAGTCTTATTTAAGGAAGTTTAATGGTGGAGGTGCAAATTTTGAGCTTAGAAATTTAAATCCTGGTTTATCTTACGATTTATCGTTTTACGCAGGATCTAACATTTTGCAAGCTTCTAATTTTACTGCAATTAATATTAATGGTACGAGTAGGAATATTAATTTTTATAATAACACTTCAGATACGGTCACTTTTAAAAAAATAAAGCCTAATTCTCAAGGTGTGTTACAGGTGGCGGTAAGCGGGGGTACTACATTTATATTAAATGGAATGGTCGTTGATGTTTATTACGAAGATGGTTTGCCTCCTGCAGCTCCTTCCAACTTAGCGTTAACAGCAGTGTCCAATTCTGAAATTGAATTGACTTGGAATGATAACTCTAACAATGAACAAAGATTTGAAATCGATCGGTCTGAAGTTTCAGAAACTGGACCATTTGAAAATGTTGCCTCAGTAGCTGCTAATCAAGGAAGTTATACAGATGAAAATTTAAGCGGAAACACTACCTATTACTACAAAGTGAGAGCGGTAAATTCAACCGGCACTGCAGAGTCTTCAGTAGCTTTTATAACTACACAAAATAGTGCTCCTGCTTTAGCTACTATCCAAAATGTGACCATGTCTGTGGGTGAAACCCTATCAATCCCATTAACTGCTACAGATGCTGAAGGAGATGACATCATCTTAAATGGGGCGTCCTTACCTGGCTTCGTAGAATTAGTTGATAATGCAGATGGTACTGGGGTCTTAAATTTAAATCCAGCTGCAAATGATGCTGGTTTTTACGGTAATAATATTGTGGAAGCAACCGATATTTTTGGATTAAGTAGTGAAGTGTCTTTTAATATTCAGGTGGTCGATAATGATTTCGCTAATACTGTTTATTTGAACTTTGGGGATAATGCAAACGCTAGTTCCCCATGGAATAATATAGATGGAAGTTTTGCTCAAGGAACCACTTACAATTCTATAGAGGATTTTGATGGGGTAGCCAGCAACATAAGTCTGGAAATAGGAAGTGGATGGTCTATTGCTGCAGCAGATGGTATGTCAAGTGGTAGTAATAGCTTTATTTTTGAAGATGAAGTGTTTCAAAATTATTGGCGCAGTAACAATACTTCAGCCTCTTTAAAGCTGACGGGATTGGATAATGCAAAACTCTATACAATTGAGTTGTTATCATCAAGTAACGAATGGCTAAATACGGAAACAAATTTCACTGTTCAAAACAAAAATCGCGACAATATAAACGTTACAAAAAATGAAGATAACATATTGTCTTTTAGCGGAATTCAACCGAATCCAAGTGGAGAAATTGATATCGTTTTAGATCGGTTTGATGCGCTAACAGAGGCGATGTTTATCAATGCTTTGGTAGTAAGAGAAAATATTCCAGGAGAGGCTCCGCTTGAACCATCCGATTTTATGGTAAAGGGTATATCGAAGACAGAAATAGAGTTGAGATGGCAGGATAATTCAGTGAATGAAACTGGTTATGAAATTTATGTGACGGATGAAATTGGGAAAACGTTTACTTTATTAAATACTGTTTCATCCGATTCGGAGTATTATTTACATAATGGCCTGGTTCCAAATACCGCAATGATTTATAAGGTGAGAGCTATTTCAGCCAATAGCACTTCTGAATTCACAGCTGAGAAAGCCGCAGTTACTATTAATAATAAGATATTGATTAATATTAATACGGATATTTCCGACTATTTGCAGGCAGCTGCCCCATGGAATAATACCAACAGAGTACCAACAACAGGTCTTGTTTTCGATAATCTAATCGATATGGAGAGTAACGCTGTTGGAGTGGAATTATCCATAGAGGATATTGGTGATGGTAGTAACAATAAAAATGGATTCACTAGTGAAGGTCTGGTTTATCCAGCAGCAGTCATGCAGGCCTACTATTATTTTGAGCCGAATGCGGCTCCTGGTTTATTTCGTTTAAGTAATTTATCTGATGATATGGCCTATGATCTTACTTTTATGGGATCACATGGAGGTGCCTTGTTTGCCATTACAGATTATACCGTAGGAGAAAAAACAGTTACCGGATTTGGTAAAAGCAATAGATACCGGACATCTACTATTCATGATGTTTTTCCTGACGATAATAGCACAATTTTGTTTGAGGTAGATGCTTCCAATGAAAATGCGGCACAATATGGTCTTTTTAATTCCCTTGTAATAGAAGAGCATCTTTCGGCTGATGTAGCTTTAGATAGGATAGCACCTTCTGTTCCTCAAAACCTAGTAGCCAATAATATTACAGAGAACAGCTTAGATTTGTTATGGAATACGGCCACAGATAATGTCAGTTTAAGTGGATACGAAGTGTATCAAAATGGCGCATTGATCGCGACTACCAAAGAAGCTACTCTAAGTGTAACTGGTCTTGTTCCCGATTACGAATATCTCTATACCGTAAGGTCTGTAGATAGGAATGGTAATAAATCCGCATTCTCAAATGATTTAATTATCAATACAGCCCCAGCTGCAGGCGGTTTAATCACTTACTATTACGAACCATCAGGAGGTTTAAATGATGTGAACAGCTGGAATTCAGAGGAAAATGGTAGCGGTACAGCACCAACCGACTTCACCTCAGAAAATCATTTATTTATATTAAATAGCAATGCTACTTTAGGTAGTGATTGGACAATCTCAGGAGCTGGTTCAAGGTTACAAGTTTCAAATGATGTGATTTTAACCCTTGATGCCAATTTCACAGGTACTATATCTGCACTGTCAAATGCCAGCGTAGACATAAATGTAGATACCTCACCTGAATTTATAGAGATGCACCCATCCTCAACGGTAAGTTTTAATTCGGCAAATAGTGCTATACCAGCTGCTAAGTATGGTAATCTCAATTTAGGTAGTACTGGTTCCACAAAGCAATTTGAAGCCGGTAATGTCACCATTGAAGGTACCTTAAATGTATCTGATGGAGTAGCGATGAATGGCGTAGATCCAAACGGAACCACAATAGTGGCTAAGGGATCCGTTTCTTTTCATGGAATTGGAGCTAGTGCTCAAACAGGACAAATGTTAAGTCTTGTGATGGCAGGAACAGGTTCACAACAGATTGAAACGTTTAGTGAAAATATTAATTTGTATGCACTGCAAGTGAGAGATGGTGCCGATGTGGTCTTCAATACGGAAAGTCCTAATTTGCAAGTAAGTGTAGGAAACGCAGCAGGAGGAGGAATTATAATAGAAGATGGGGCGAGTTTGGATATTGGCGCGCACAATTTGGTGGTTAACGGTAGAGGAGTTATTAACCCCGAAAATCAAACTGGAAAAATCAAATCTAACAACGGTAATTTGGAAATTCATTCTACTTCTACCTTAACTTCGCACTTATACTTTGAGCCAGGAGGCGATACACTAAATTCATTGGTTGCAGACATGGTCAATCTCGGTAAAGTTGAAATCAATTCTCCACTTCATATCTCAGAAGAACTGGAGGTTATAGATGGTATTGTGGATGTAAGAGGTAATTTAACAATGGTCTCTACTGCTGCAGGAACGGCCTATATTAGTGAAATACAAAATAGAGGGGAGATTCAGGGTGCTATAAAGGCGCAGAGATATGTAGCTCCTCCAGCTAGCAAATTATATAGGTATTATGGAAGTATGGTGAAAAATGCCACCGTTGCTGATTGGCAAGAACATATTGCGATTACAGGTGCTTTTACTGGTAGTTCTACAGGTTCGGGCTTGGGAAGTAGCCCCTCTGTATTCTATTATGATGAAACTCAAACAGCAAAATGGATGGCTTATCCCACTGTGAGCAATCAAGAGGTTATGGAGCCAGGAAAAGGCTTTGCGGTTTACATGAGGGATCTTAATAATCCTCTTACATTAGAGCTTTCGGGAGAGGCAGTTCAGGGTGATTTTGATTTTTCATTAACACCTGGTACGGGTGATCCACTTGCTAATGGGGGCCTGGGAGACGGATGGAATTTAGTAGCCAATCCATATCAATCTCCTATTCAATGGGGAGCAACAGGTTGGACCAGTCAAGGCCTTGGACCAATAGTATCTGTGTGGGATGCAGATTATCCTGGTGGAGGAAAATTCTATTATGCAGGGGTAGGAGTAAATGAGTCTTTGTTTGATGGTGAGATAGCTATTGGTCAAGGATTTTGGGTACAAGCTATAGAAGCAAATCCACAATTACGTATCACAGAATCTGCAAAGGTGAAGCAGAATAACACTAGTTTTTACAGAAATAGTGCATCTCAATCCCCTGTTGTAGTAGTAAGCCTAACTAAAGATAATTTGGAAGATAAAGCCTTCATAAAATTTAGCGCTGAAGGCTCAGAAATGTATAATCCTTATGTTCATGGAAGGAAAAGAGCAAATGGTATATTTAATATTGCTTCTGCAACGAAAGATGGTGTGGATTTAGCTATTAATCAGTTGCCTGAAGTATTTTGTCAAGATAGTGTTTCACTAGTAACAAGCAATATGTCCACCGGAAACTACTCCTTAAGTTTTGAGCAGTTGGAGTCTTTTCAAGATGGAGAATTGTTTAGTTTAGTTGATCATTATAGCAATACTGAAATAAGAATTACCCCTGAAACTAATTATGATTTTGAAGTGGTCAATAGTACGGGTCCATCAGCGATAGATCGTTTTACAGTAGTCGTTAAGAAGCCGGAAATAGCACAGGATTTATACTTGACTCAATCGAGCTCTACTGTTTGTGAAGGTGAAAATCAAGTAGCTGTTACTTTAGAAGGTTCACAAAAAAATGTGATTTATAACCTGATGCTGAATGGAAGTTATCAGAATAATCAGGTAGTTGGTACTGGAAATGACATAAGCTTAACTATTAATGCTGAAGATCTTGATTTTGGAGAAAATATTATTGGTTTTGAAGCAGGATTTACGAATTGCAAAGTGGTGAAACTTGATAATTCAATAGTAATAGATAGGTTGAAGTTGCCTAATGTAAATGCAGTTTTACCAGTAACAATATGCAAAGGAAGCTCAACTGTAATCACCGTTGAACCTACTGAAGACGACCTAAGTTTTAGATGGTATGCAAACGAATCTGATAATCATCCTATTTTAGAGTCAGCTTCAAGCACTTTTGAAACGCCTCTTCTAGACAGCTCGACCACCTATTTTTATGCGGCAGTAAATTCAAATGGTTGTGAAAGTAAGGTCAGGGAAGCGGTTAAAGTTTTGGTGGATTCTCTAGATATGTCAATTGAATTGTTCAGTTCTGCCTCTGATGTTTGTGTGAATGATGAATACAGCATTGTGGGATTGTCAGGATCTCAGCTAGGTGTTACCTACAGTGTTTTGGTTAAGGGGGAGATATTGGCAGAAGAGTTAGGGACTGGAACCAACATAAGCTTTCAAGTAGCTAATAGTGAATTATCCAACGGAGAGAATGTGATAAGGGTAAAGGCTCAATCAACTATTTGTAGTAGTATGGAATTTGATGATTCCCTTGTAATTAATTTAAATTCTCCTCCGGTTCTTGAAACTGTAGAGCCTATGAATATTTGTGCTGGTGAACCAGCATGGATTGTTGTCGATAATAAGCAGGAAGACTTGATTTATAGATGGTACTTAAGTGAAACGGCTCAAAATCCAATCTATGAGTCAGATACTTCTGCCTATGAGACAGAAATCTTATATGATACGACCACTTATTTTTATAGTGCAGTGAATTCAAGCGGTTGTGAAAGTGTAGAACGGAAAGCAGTTATTGTAAATGTCGATGGGATAGATAAGCCATTCATCACATCAAAGGACGGATTGTTAGAATCAAGTAGTCAATCGGGAAATCAATGGTATTTTAATGAAGACCCTATTGAAGGGGAGACTGGCAGCACACTTTTAGCTTCAGCGATGGGTGCATACTCGGTTAGTGTTACGAATGGTTTTTGCGAAGTCTTCTCAGATGTATATGAATATCAAATCAGTAGCAATGCTGAACAAGAGTCCTTTAGCTTAATGATTTACCCTAATCCGGCTTCAACAGAAATAAATATTGCGCTTAGTCAATTATTGGATGAATCTGTAAATATCAAAATAGTTGATTTGACTGGTAGGGAAGTGCATAGCAGTACTTTGCAGGAAGGCAAAAGTGAATATTCCTTGAATATTGACGATTTAGCTTCCGGTACCTATACGATTCAAATTATTCATCACAAAAGAACGTTTGCGAAGAGGTTAATGGTGAAATGATAGTTTCTTAATTCCCAAGATTTTATCGGTGCTAGAATCAAGCTAGGTATCAATTAAAGCACAAGTATTTAACACAGTGTTTATCGCTTACTTAAGGGAAGAAGTTTTAGATAAATCGTGCTTAATAAGAGACAATTGTAAAAGAAGTTATTTTTTAAATATCCTGTAATTTGGAAAGGTAGCAATCTGTAGCATCTCCTTATCTCCTTCAGAATCACCATAAGCGTAAATAGATTGATAATCATCAAGATTCAGTAATTCCTTAATCCTACGGGTTTTTTCGGGTCCTTTGCAATTTAAAGTTGCCATTTTCCCTGTTAATTTACCGTCTTTTTTTTCCAGTTTTGTAGCTATTAGTTCTATATTATTTATTTCACACCAGGGCTGTAACCAGTCCTCCGCAGAAGCTGATACCACTATGACCCTATCGCCATTATTTTGATGCTCACGTAGTTTTTCCAATGCTTCCTTATATAGGAAGGTTGGCAAAATGTTCAAGGAGAAGGAAGTTGCTTTAATCTGAAATTGCTTTACTGAAGCGTTTTTGAATGAGCTGACCCATATTTTTTCTTTTATTTTCCCTTTTTCAGTAATGTTGAAGTACATTAAAAGGAACCAGTATGCGTGTGTTAGAAAAAGTGCATAAACTTTATTTTTTCCAGAATAGAATTTAAGAAACTCCCACATTGAGTCTTTCTTGGAGATAGTCCCATCAAAATCAAATAGTGCCAGATTACGCTTCAAAGCTTTAATTTTTTAAAAATAAATTCAGGGATATTTCTGATGACAAACATAATCAATCGCCAGATAGGTAGTATGTAAACGGTATTTTTTTGCTTCTTTAGTCCTTTTATTATTGCTTTAGCAACTTGCTCGGGACTAGCTGTTATTGGTTTTGGTAAATCGAGATCGGCTGTCATCTGAGTATCAACAAACCCAGGTTTTACTGTCATTACATGCACTCCTTTTTTGCATAATCTATTTCGCAATCCAGAAAGATAGGCGGTTAAACCAGCTTTTGTACTGCCATATAAATAATTGCTACCTCTGCCACGGTCTCCAGCAACTGATGAAACACAAACTATTGAGCCTGAACCTCTGGATTCCATATCTTGGCTAACAATATTGAGGATAGAGGCGACTCCTGTGTAATTGATTTCAATGATTTTTTTGGATTCTTCCCAAACAGTCTGTCCTATGGATTGATCACCTAAATAACCAATAAAACTAATGACCCATTCAGGTTTTAGAGTTAGTTGCTTGTAAAATTCTTCGTGAGACTCACAGTCTTGTGCATCAAAATCAATTAGAGTTGATTGTGCATCAAAGCGGATCAGCAAATCCTTTGAAAAAGGCTCTAGCCTATTAATATTTCTCCCTGCTAAAAAAAAGTGATGTTTGTCGTTGGCTAGTTCTGAAACCAGTGCTTTTGCCATGTCAGAAGTGGCTCCTAATATTAAGATATTCATTTTAAGCTGTGTTTGATTACATTTAAGGGAGTTACCATATCTGTGTTAACTGAAGACAATTAGTTTTGAAATAATCTTACATAAAGATATTTAAAACTACCTAAATAATTCTCAAATAAAAAGGTGAATTAGAAGACTTAAAATAGAAACGAACTGATTAGTTATTAAGGTTTTCATCGCAAAGTCACTGCAGTAATTCCATTCAAGGGGGAATAGCGATTTAGCTTTTCAAATTATTTGATTTGAGGTTATAGAAGCCCATTTATTTGCTTTTATTATAGGCTTAGGAAGGGTATCAAACATGAAGAATAAAAAGGAAGCATTGATGTGTTTTGGTTACCCTCTTTGTAAGGGTAGTGCATAGTTCAGATTTTTGTAAGAAGGAGGGGAACTTGCGTAAATGGAAGAATGGCCCATCATTTAATGGGTCATTCTTTTAGTATTATTATATGACAGGATTACAGCATTAGTAGTTGTAGTATCTTGATTGGATGGCCTGCCACTTCGATACTTAAGTACTTAGTACCACTATTGATAAGCGTTCTGTCTAAATGTATTTTAATATCTCCCAATTCTTCTACAATTTGTTCCCATTCTAAATGTCCGCTTTGATTTCTAATCTTTAAATGAAATCTAATTGGCTCTTCAAAGGGAGAATTTATAGTAAAAGTGTTATGGACAGGATTTGGAAAAACCGTCAATTCATCAAGAGAAGATATCTGTAGTTCTTCTGTATTTGTTGGTTGTGTGGATTTCGCTTCCATTGCAGCCGTGGAAGTTGGTACTAGCTTGATAGCATCAGCAACAACATAGCCGTCAGTATTATTATTTCTTATAATTACTTCTGCAACCTCTTCAAACTGATATATCCCTAATGAAACCCATTCCGCATTATTTAGTTGTTGATTTTTAATAATGGTATTAGATCCAGTTGATGAGACTATTTCAAAAGGTGTGTTTGTAGCTCTGTTGCTATAAGCATACCACCTCGCAAAGACCTCATAATTTCCCGGGCTAACAGCAGTACTAAAGCTAACACTCTTGCTGCCCTTTTGGGCATTACCATCGTGAAAATAATCCTCATGGTATTTATTGCTACCACCGAAAGAACTAGATGCCCAATTACCATTTGTATTTACTCCTTGGTCTTGATTATCCAGAATTAGCTCCGATTGTGGCTGGGGACTGAAGGTTTCAACTGATTCAAATTTCAGTGCATCTGCAACCACATATCCATCTGTATTCTCATTACTGATTTTAACGATGGCATTGGATGAGAAATCGTAGGTTCCAAGTGAGATCCACTGAGCATTGTTCCGTTTTTGGTTTTTATAAACAGTAGTAGTTCCACCGTCACTATTTATTTCAAAAGGTGTATTTGAGGCTCTGTTTTGGTAAGCATACCACCAAGCAAAAACCTCATATCTTCCCGATTCCAACTCCACGTCAAAGGTAATTTCCTTCTCTGCTTTCTGATTATTTCCATCATGGAGATAATTCGTTTCATATTTATTGCTACCGCCTGCGGTACTTACGATCCAATCTCCGGTTTTACTTACTGATGGATGTTCATTATCGATGATATGTACACTTTGAGGTTCGTTAGATACAAATTCATTAGTTTTAACGGATATAACATTTGAGTAAGGGGAGTAGACATTATTATTCTTAGCTCTTGTTCTATAGTAGTACTGAGTGTTTGGTGTTAAATTAGTATCTTTATATTGTATCACATTGCTTTCAGTACTTTGAATTACACTGAAATTAGTAGTTGAACTGATTGATCTTTCGATTAGGAAATTAGTTTCATTATTTGAATTATCATCCCAGTTTAGGCTTATTTGATTGTCGTTCTTAAAACCACTAGCTAAATTATCAGGTGCAGTTGGTATATCATCATGAGTTGTAGCAGGTCTTTTTTGCGAAAGAAACCATTCATATAAATTTGGTGAGTGTAGGGAGTTATCAGTTTTATAAGCTCTTTGCCATGCACCCGAATGCCCAACTCCTTCATAAACCGTAAATATAGGTGCAGGGTCTGCATTGCAGAGGTTCATGCCATTTATAGGACTCTTTCCTGCAAATAAGCTAATTGCTCCGTCATTTTCTCCATGAAATGCCCAGACAGCTAATTCATGGCCTGCTACTATACAAGCGTCTTGGTAATTTCCTCTGCCTGCGATAGGTGCAAGTGCTGCAAAGCGATTCGTAGTATTTTCTTCTGAATAGGCTACTTTCCAAGTGCCCTCGCCACCCATGCTTAATCCAGTCAGATACACCCTTTCAGGATCAATGCGGTAAGTCTCTAATGCATAATCTACAAACGGGATCATTTCATACCCTACCCAAGTCCATCTGGATGTTTGAGGGGATAAAACGATAAAGCATTCTTCAACACCGTTATTATCAAAGCACATTGTCTCACCATTTTTGATATGTTTTGGCGGGCCATGCTTTTTTACCGCTTCAAGCGAAGCTGCAGAACCATCTCCTCTCTCTCCGCTCCCATGCAAAAATATTATGGCTGGATAGAGATCTGCATTCGAGTCATAATTGCTTGGCAAATATTCTAAAAAGCCTATTCCATTGGAAGAGACTTTCGCTAATTGTTGCGCTTGAAGTTCAAAAGTAGAAATGAATAATAGTAAAAAGCTTGCTAGTACTATCTTTTTTATAGCAAGTAGGTTGTTGAACTGTGTTTTATGAGTACGCATGTTGATTGAATTTTTAATACACTTTTAAGTGTGATTTGATATAATTGAAGAGAAGTGAATGAAATGGGTTATGAGTTGAGAAAATTTAAGAATCCCATATTATTCGAACTTTTTTGCAGTCTCGTATTGGTTATTAGACTAAAGCGGAATACATTTAGTAATTATCACTTGAAGAATATTTACAGGGTAAAGATTTTAGAGTAGACAATGTATTCTAATAACAAATCTGTATTGGAATGTACAATCTTTGATTATAATACAGGACTCCTTTATTTTTTATATTGAATTGTGTCATTTCAGTTTTTAAAGTTTGCAATAGATTTAATGACGCAAACTTAAATGATTGGATTTTAGGTTAGAGGAGAAAAACCCTCTATTAACAACTTGTGTAAGTTATATCGATTAATAGACGATTCTTTTCGATAAATGAGAGTTGAATTTTTTATTGGGATTGAATTTCTCAATTGTTTGAATGAATCTGTTATAATTTGGGTAAGTCGCTTCAAAAGTTTCTTTTTGCATTCTAGCGTCTTTAGATAGGTAGATTCTACCACCATGTGCCTCCACAATTTTATCTAATTCATCTAAAAAGTCGAAAAGTCCTTTTTTGATAGGGAAATCCAATGCAAGGGTCAGTCCTTCCATAGGAAATGAGATTATGCTGTCTTGCGGACCAAACAGTTTCAAGACTGCTAAAAATGAGCCCCATCCTTTTTGACTTATTTTATCTAATATTTTTTTTAGTCCTGCCGCGTTGTCGGCTAAAGGAATTACAAACTGATATTGAATAAAACCTTTCTTTCCATACATTTTATTCCACTCCAAGAGCGAATCTAACGGATAGAAGAAGCTATCATAATCTATAATTTGGTTTCTTTTAGAGGGGTGAGTAGTGTAATAAAACTGATTAAAGACGCTTACCGAGAACCGATTAAGTGCGAAAGAGGGAAGATTGACAGGCACACTTATTTTTCTTTTACTTGGAATTGATAAAGGTTGATCATGCTTTTTCTTAGGCAGTTCCGCTATTTGACTGTGTTCGCCAGCATACATAATGCTTCTACCTTGATTTTTTCCCTTTGCTAGGCAATCTATCCAGGCCATTGTATAGGTAGAGTTTTTATACTCCGTGAATAGATCAATGACATGATCGAGATTTTTGGCTTGAACTTGTTGTTGAGTGATATAGGCGGACTCAATTTTTTTTAGTCGAAATCTTACGGACAGTATTAGGCCAGTTAGCCCCATTCCGCCCATTGTTGCGCTAAATAAATCACTGTAGGTTTCTGAACTGACTTCAAGTATTTCTCCACTTTCTATCATTATGGAAAAGCTTAAAACGTGTTTTGAAAAGCTACCTTCTTTATGATGGTTCTTACCATGAACATCTGAAGCAACTGCTCCACCTAGGGTAATGTATTTTGTACCTGGAGTTACTGGTAGAAACCATCCCTTTGGAACTAAAAAATCAACGAGGTTTTTAAATAGAATACCAGCTTCGCACTCTATAATACCATTTTGAGTATCAAAAAATAGGATGCAATTATGTTTGAGAGTTGAAATAACTTGTTTCGCTAATGATGCATCCCCATAGCACCTACCATTCCCGCGACCAATAATGGAGTGATCTGTGTTTTGAATGATTTTAATTGCATCAGCTTGGTAGTTTACTGAATATTCTTCTGCTTCTATTTTTGGAAAATTATTCCAGTTTGATATGCTTTTTTTATTTCTGGGCATTCAATAAAAACGATTTTTGACTACAAATATCCTTAGATAAATTTACTACTATAAGTGGATAATATTCATAGCTCTATCATTTATTTTTAATAAAAGTTGGTCTAATCTTTATAGTAGATTCACATGTTAAGTGGTTGTTTTAAAGGATGATTTTGAAATTAAAAGTATGTTATTATTGTATCAAAAATAAATAATAAATATGAAGCTAGCAGCCCAAAGAAAAACAGTGCCAATAATAAAAGGGTCTTTATAAAGAACTCTGGTAGGCGACCACCTTTTGTTTTCCACCAAAATGATTTGAAGATATCTTAAGATTCCTGCTATAACAAAAATACTTGTTAAATATACTTGGTCGCTGTGTTGACGACCCATCACATCTTCTGAAATGGAATACATGATATAGCATACAATCAGAATTCCGGCTAACATTGTAATTCCAGAGGTGGTATAAGGAATGTTGTATTTCCCTTCATTTTTCTTACCTACTATTCCAGTTTCTTTTTCTAGTAACAAATCATCTAATCTTTTAGCCATTGCTAAAAATAACGCCAGTAGAAATATCATCAAAACAAGCCATTTTGAAACGGGAACATCTGCAATTATCCCACCGCTTAAAGTTCTAAAGACGAAGCCACTTGATACAATAATGATATCAAGAATCGCTATTTTCTTTAATCCTAGTGAATAAAACAAATTCAAAAAAAGATATAGAATTACTATTGATGAAAATGCGCTACTTAGAAAATAGCATATTGATATAGATATAGAGAGTAATATACCCATCATAACGTATGCGAGAGTACTTGAGATTTTGCCAAATGCGATAGGTCTATATTTTTTAATAGGATGATTTCTGTCACTTTCTGCATCCTGAATATCATTAAAAATATAAATGGAACTAGCGGCAAAACTAAACGCCAAAAAACCCAGGAATAGATTCGCAAATAGTGAATAATTGTAAAGGATGCCTGCAAAGAAAGCAGGAAGGAAAAGGAATAAATTTTTGATCCATTGGTGGGGACGTATCAATTTAATCCAATACGGTACATGTATATTTTTAGCTTGACTGAACATTGCTTCGAATTAAATTTAAGATAATGATTCCTCCCATAAACAGAATAAGTAGATTAGATTTTATTTTTTGCGCCTCTTAAATTTATTTTTTAAAAGTTGAAAATTTTCATCAATTGAATGAGGAAGGTTTGCAGATTTATGAGTGTCATGATCTTTTTTCTTTTTAAAATAATCACCAAGTCTAAGCAGCTCTTTAAACACTCTGGTTATAAAAGCATTAGTGATGCTGCCATCTCTTAAAAGTGATCTATACCCTGTCCAAACCCTGGCCTCCGCCGATTTTACCTGCCTGATTTTACCATATTCCATCATGTCAAATGCAATCCTTCCATCATCCCCCCAGGTATTATGCTGTATATATCCAGCCTTTAATCCAGCTTCTCTCAGGTATCCCATGCTTATCCCATAGGCATTTAAGTAGGGTCTTTTCCAAGCACGGATTTCTGCCATCAAATCTTTCATTCTTTCATAAATAGACAGTTTCAAGCGTAACCATTTAGAATCTGCTAAAAAAGAGTAACGCCCATAAACACAGACTACTTGGTCTTTCTTTAACTGTTCTAACATTAAATCCAGCCATTTGGGCGGATATAAACAGTCGGCATCCGCTAATAATATATACTTTCCCTGTGCCTGTTCTTGTCCTAATTGTCGCGCTGGTCCACAACCTTGAATAGGCTGAAAGAAGTTGTTTACGTGGAGCTTTTTGATACTTTTGTCGGTCCTATCAGTAGAATTATTATTTACAACAATTATTTCAAAAGGTATGCTTGTTTCTAATTTTGAGAGAGAATCAATACAGCGAATTATATTAACCTCTTCATTCCAAGCTGAGATGATAACTGAGACCTCTGGTTTTTTAGAAATGATACCATCTAATCTATAGTTAATGTCATTGAAAATGTCCTCTTGCAGGGAGTCATAATTTTTTATCTGAAGTAATGTCTTATTAATCCATTCTGGATTTTTAAAATATTTCATAGTAAATAGAATGACGCTAGCTGATTACATTAAGATTATAGGCTATATATGTAAAGTTATATTAAATTCCTGTAAATAGATATTTTGTAAGAAAAATACGATAAGTCGCTACAATTTATTTCACACAATGTAGGTTAAACTCCCAACCAGTTAAAAGAATAATTAATATTAATAACCTAAGAAGATATTAAATATTTTTAATATTTTTGCAGCTCTTCAACTAGTAAATGTATGCGTTTCTCGTATGAGTTAAAAAATGATAGTCTTAAGTGGTTTGGTTTTGGGTTAATACTCCTTTTCTCTTTACTGCCTTTGTTACTTAAATTTCCTTTTAGAGTAAATATTTATGTGACTTGGGAAGGTGCTTATAGAATGTTTTTGGGTCAAATACCGTATAAAGATTTTGGAATGCCGTTAGGCTACGGGTTTTGGATCATCCCATTTATCTTTTTTAAAATATTTGGTCCGTACATGATTACATTGGTAAAGGCACAGGCTTTCATCAATTTGATTAGTTTATTTACTTTCAGAGGTATATTAAAACTTTTCAAGTTAGATGAGGCTACAGTATTTTTTTCAATTCTTGTTATGTGCCTTTCATTTACCCTTATTAATTTTTGGCCTTGGTATAATCATACCGTATTTTTCTTTGAGTTAATTGCGCTGTATTTTGTTCTACTTTATGTAAAAAGTAAGCCTAAATTTTACTACCTAATTATATGTTTCTTTTTTGTCTGGTTAGCTTTGTTGACGAAACAAGATGGTGGAGCCCTGACAGTTTTATTCGTTTTTAGTATTTTAATCATTGATTTTGTCTATTCTAGAAATTGGAAATCTCTTTTGATTGCAATTTCTTCTTTTATTTTTTTCTACTTAACATTGGTACTGCCATTTCTACAATACGATTTTGGCTATTGGTTTAATTATGGTCAATCCCCTCATTATTCAAGAGTAAGCAGTTATCACTTTATTAATGATATTTTTGCTCGATCGGAATGGCTCAAAGGTCATTTATTGGCAGTTGTCATCATCATTAGTTTAAGAATCAATAAGGAAGGGTTTAAAGCAAGCTTGAGAGATAAAAACTTTGTATTGTTTGCGCTCTTTACTATTGGCATTATTCTTCAAGCTACAATTATTCAGGTTACAAGTTTTAGTCCTCCAACGGTTAACTTGTATTTTCATAGTTTTGCAATTGCTTTTATTTTATATGCCCTGCAAAATGCAGTGAAATTCAAGAATTCCATTGTGTTTCTGGTTGTCCTCATATTCATATTTTTCTGGAAATCAGATAATTATTGGAAGTACTCCCAACCGATAATATCAAAAGTAGCACCCTCTTTATTAACACCTCCTCCTTCGGATGTGGTGGCAAAGGGTAATTGGGCAGCCAAAGCCGATACAGTAGTGAAAAATGAACCTGTAATTTGGATTGAATCAGACTTTAAGTCGCTCAATAGGATTAAAATCCCTAAAAATACTATGGAGGGGTTAATCCACATCAAGAATTTACCCGTAGTCAAGAAAGAGAACCTGAAAGTATTGAATATGTCTAATTTGACTTTTTTAGCTTACGAGCTGAATTATGAGCCACCACATGGACAAAAATTTCCTTTGTGGTTTCACAAGGGGGTGGCTGTTTTTGATAGGGAAATAGAGATGCTCTGTAATGCAATAAAGAATTCAGAGTTTGATATTATCCTATTTGAAGATATGCCCGATGTAAATAATTTTTTTCCTTATGAAGTGAGAGATTGTGCCTTAGATAATTATGAGATGAGCGCAAAGTTTTTATCTCCTACGGGTTATAAAACTGATTCTGTAGAAGTATACATCAGAAAATGAGTATTCTGCATTAGATCATAAAATCGTTCAAGGGTATGGGATAGGATCAGTAGAGAAATTCTTGAATAGTGTAAATTTTTCTGTCCCACTTGGATTTGCTATTAGTTTGCCATTGTTGATGTTCTCGTTAGATTTCTCTTGATTACCTTTTTCTAACACATAAAAGCTTGTGGAGTCATCCACACAGTTTTCTGCTTTTTCTTTTTCGGTATTACTTAGATATCTAAGAAAATTTTCAATCTCTATCTTCAAATATTTAAACCCAGATGCTTTTGCCCTATTCATCAAATCATGGTCTTCATGCCCTATGGGTAATAAATCTTCATCATAGCCACCTAATTTAAGAAAATTCTCTTTTGAAAGAGCCATTCTGCCTTCTGTTCCCCAAAATGGCTTTTTAGTAAAATGGAGAAATAGATCTTCTTCGTATTTATTAAACATATAGTTAATATAAAATGCAAAGTCTTTTCCAGTAAAATTATCGCCATCTAGGTTGCATACAATATCTCCCTCAGCTAATAAATGGGACAGATTTTTAGCTTTTGACGCGTGAAATGAGCTGGGATCATCTGTTTTATAATATTTTACTATTCCTGATTCTATATATTTCAGCATATGCTGTTTCATCCATTTATCTAGATGATCTTTGGAATTATAGTTAATGACTATAAATTCAAGATTTTTGTAGGTTCTATTATCTAGAATATTTTTTTCTAGAGTATTTTTTAAATGAAAAAGTCTATTCATGCAAGTTATGCAAAAAGACACCTTGTAAAACTTGAGTTCTTTACTGTATATCTCTTTAGGCAACTTTTCTATCTTGTAGCTTCTGATGAACTGATCTCTGAAACTACGGAGCATTTTCTCAAATCTTTGAGGAACTAGCCTTGAAATGATAAATTTTTTAGTGTTCATATTATTGAGCTGTGGTATGTGATTTCTTTAAAATCTCATTACTATGTAGGACGCTTTTTCAGCAGTATGAACTACATGTAAATAAATATAAAATACTAATAATTAAATGGACAAAATTAATCTTATAAATAGAAATGTTATTAAGTATTTAATTATTTTTGAATTATGTTTATTGAGTCGCATAATGTTAATTATTAATGATATTAAATTACTTTCAGTCAAATAATTTTGGCGATGCGCTAAACCCTTACATTTTCAACCATTTTTTACCTGATTTTTTTGATTCTGATCCAGAAACATCATTCGTGGGAATCGGCTCTATTTTAGGGTTAAAAAATGTAAGAGAAGCGAAGAAGAAAATTGTATTTAGTAGTGGATTCGCCTATGGCGCTATACCAAAAATAGATGATTCATTTGATATTTTTTGCGTCAGGGGCCCTTTGACTTGTGAAGCATTAAAAATCGACAAGAAGTTGGCGATAAGTGATGGTGCAATTCTGATTCAGTACATGGACCAAAAAGTGCTTGATAAGAAATATAAATACGCATATATGCCTCATTGGGAAAGTATGCAAAAGTACGATTGGAAAGTTATTTGTGAAATGTCTGATGTCCATCTGATTGATCCTACTTCTGATAGCCAAAGTATTATCACACAATTAAAACAGACAGAAGTATTGATTGCAGAGGCAATGCATGGAGCTGTTGTTGCTGATGCTTTAAGAGTTCCTTGGATACCTGCAAAAGCCTATGGCGGGATTAATGATTTCAAATGGAAGGACTGGACGTCTACTTTTAATTTAGGATATGACCCTTTTAAAATAAGGTCACTTTATGATGATACTAGTTTTACACGAAATGTGATAAGAGAAAAGACTGGCTATCCATTACCATTGTCATCTCTGAGTCCGATAATTGGAATCTTTAAAAAATATCAGGATAGAAGTATTATTCCGAAAGTAGTAGATGAGTTTCAAATGATTAAATCTTTGGATCCTTATTTAAGTCAAGAGTCTATTCTTAGATCAAAAGGGGAGCAATTATTAGATAAGCTTGATGATGTAAAAAAGAAATACTCAGTAAAAAATTAACTTAAGCGTTTATTGAGATCTTGATTTGACTAAAACATTAGATTAGTATGGTACAAATAAGAGCATTTATTATATTTCTAAGTTTACTATCATCTTCGTTACTTTTTTCTCAGAAGCTTAAGCAGCTATCTGATTTACCTGAGATACTAAAGGGATCCTCAGGTCTCGAACTTACAGATGCAGGGAGTATTTGGACTATTAATGATCATGGAAAACCGGTCTTGTACCAGCTTAGTAGAGATTCCTTTGATATCATTAATACGGTCTATTTGAACAATAACATGAAGGACTGGGAAGATCTAGCTTCTGATACTTTAGGCAACTTCTATATAGGTGATTTTGGGAATAATAAAAACGATAGAAGAGATTTGAAAATTTATATAGTACCTAATCCGGACAGTATTACTAAAAAGATATTTACAGCTAAAATTATAAGATTTAAATTATCTGACCAAAAGGCTTTTCCTCCTGGGAGTGGCATGTTAGAATTTGATATTGAAGCAATGATTCATTTTAATAATAGTATTTACTTGTTTTCCAAGAGCAGAGGTAAGCCTTTCAAAGGAGAAATTAAATTATATAAATTAAGTGACCAACCGGGTGAACATATTGCACAATTAATGGATACATTTTATACCGGAGACGGAAGTATGTTCGAAAACTGGATTACCGGGGCGGCTTTGATAGAGAAGCGTAATGTTTTGGCTCTTCTTTCGCATAACAATATTTTTTTCTTTAGCTGCTTTGAAGACGATGATTTTTTCAGCGGTAAATTTCAGGCGTATCCATTAAGTCACTTTAGTCAAAAAGAGGCGATTGATTTCGATGAAATTGAAATGCGTCTTTTGATTACTGATGAGCTGACGAGCGGAATTTTAGGAGGAAAAATATACAGCCTAGAACTACCTGAAACAATAGAGTTTTGTGATTAGCACTACTTGCATGAAACCTATTAACTGGAATGCCAGTGGCTTAAGTCCCTATCAATTAATTTTTGCAATTCTTTAATATCTTCAAGATATATTTCATTTGTTATTTGCTGTTTTAGTTCGGTCTTTAATTTTGGTTTATGTAAATTCTTGCTTCTTAGAGATTGAATTTTCTTTTGGACTTGGATATTTCCTTTTAAAGAAGATATAATTTTCTTCGGAAGAATAAACTTCATTGTTCTGTTGATAATTCCTTTTCCGCCAAAGATGGCATCGACTTTTTTGTTTTTTATGAATCCCGATTGATTATATTCTACTGATAGATTTGGTTCAAAACCTGAATCAATATTGAGGAATTGGAACACTTCTTTAAATAATTTTTCAGGGTGATTTTTCAAATCTTCAAAAAGAAATACTTTTATCTGACTGTGATCAAATAATTCGTAATACTTTTTTAGATATTGACCATAAAAACCTTCTTTGACAAGATCGTTTCTCCACCACCAAATACTTTCCTTATCCAAACAATCTAAAAAATTGTCAGTAGGGAGTTCATTTTCTCTTGCTAAGTGCAAAAATCTACTGTACAGTCTTTCAGCTGGCTGTCTTAGTATAGCAATTAATTTCATCTCAGGATTATAATGTTGAATCCGTTCGGCCGCAGTGTTATGATACATATACGTATTGGAAGTTTCACCTTTTAATTGTTGTTGACCTGCGGAAGAAAACAAATTTAAATAATCCTCTAAGTTTGTCACGGAGTCTGTGTAATGGTTAATTTCTGACTTCACTGAGAAATCAGATAGCTGATTCAATTCATAGCCGTAAAAGTTAGGTTCTTTTCGTTCACTTATAAATATTTCAGGGTGCTGCTTTAAGTAATTATCAAGAGAAGTGGTGCCTGATTTCCCTGCTCCTATGATTAAAAAGTCAGGTATCTGAGTGAATTTCTTTTTCATTAATCTGTTTTGAGTGTTCATAAAATTAATTAAAGAAGTTAGTATAAAAATGTTAGTCAGATTATTTATTCTTGGTTACAGAAATCTTTTACTGAAAAATAGTTTTACTCTGTAAGCTCATAATTATTTTGTAGAAATAAACTATGAGCTACAATTTGTCAAAAAGTGTTTAGAACAACTTAGAATTGGACAAAGGACATTTCCTGATGAAAAAAATAGAAGGAGCATTTTAGGGAAGTTGAGAAATATCCGTAGCTAATTCAATGGCGAATATTTAATTTTAGTGATTAAATAAAAATTATTCAACCTATCTAATAAAACGCTCCCCCAATTATGATTTGATAGCAAAAGCTAATGAAGTTTCTTTAACGTAAGTTATAGAGGTATTAAGTTTTGCATCTTTAATGGCTTTTCTTACTGATTTCCAAGTATAATCATGCCACACAATCATTCCACCTTTGGATAAGCAGGACCAAGCCGTTAGGGTGTCTTTCTTGGCCATATCATATGCATGGCAGCCGTCTACAAAGAAAAAATCTATCTCCCCTTTAAAAGCTGAGAAATTCATTTTAGAAGAGTCATCATAAAGTTGACTTATCTTATTTTTACCTTTGTATAGTGAAATGAGTATTCCGACAGACCTATCAATATCAGCTTTGTCCATTTGATGAAAACCTGAGCTGGTGCTTTTTTTGTAATACTTTTCTGCAATGTTCTTAGCACTCAATTCCGGCGGTAAATCTAGTGTATATATCTCCGCGTTTTCAGGTGCATTCTCTGCCATAGCTAAACAAGTAAAACCTCTAAATGTACCTATTTCAAATACTTTCTTTGGCTTTTGTTTTTTAATAAGTGCTCCTAAAACAACTCTTTCTAAAACAGATGCTGCAGCACGCTCTAGGTCATCATTTACTTTTCCTTTTAGCTGGGTTGGAAGCATATTAACGATAATGTGGTCTGCTTTAGAACTGTTTTCGTCTGAATAAAGTAGTTGACTTACGGTTTTATAATTATCAGCAAGGATTTTGTCATTTTTTAGAAGTATTTTTATTTCTCTTAAGATTGGTTTGATTGTCAGGCTCATTTTCAGAAAGTTTAGTTTTAAAAGTGTTTTAGGTTTCAATAGTCAGTTCAATTTAGTGAATTTCAATGAAAATGTTGCTGCAAGTATTATTTGGCGATTAGGCTGACTAATCAATACGTGATCAGGTATGTGACTTTAGATGTTATTAAAAGAATTGCTCAGAAAGCGTTTGAACATTTAAGCTGTAAATTTAATGGAATTATTCATTGATATTTTGGGCTTAAAGGACTTAACACTCACTCACTCATGAAATGGTGCAAGCCTGTCAGCTTTTGAAGGCAATTTGTAGAGTAGTAAGTCTTGCACTTTGTAGCATACCAATTAAAAGAGCTATACTATTGCTCTTTTAAAATTTCCCAAAATTGACTTACTCTTTTAGGCCAGGTATTCTCTTTTGCAATTTTAATTCTTTGTGAAATTTTTGTGGAGGTATTATTACTGATTTCCCAATCGATTAAATTTGAGAATTGCTCAGGATTCTCAGCTAAAGAAATGGAATGTTCAAAATTTGTAATGTCTTCTGAGAAATATGTTGATACAACTGGTAGTCCCATCGCTAGGTATTCGTTAATTTTTAGTGGATATATTCCTTTTGTTAACTCATTACATTTAAATGGTATGATCGTACAACTACTGTATTTTAAAAAAGAAGGTATTCTTTCAATAGGTTGTGCACCTACAAATAAAATATTTTTGTAGTGCCTAAGGTCTTGAATTATTTCTTTAGGTAGGGAAATTGGGCCGATAATAAGTAGTGTTTTGTCTTTATGATTGGATAAAACAGTTTTTAGAATCTCAATATCAGTTCGCATGTCAAGGTGGCCAACAAACGTAATTATTTCCGTACTAATGTTTTCTAGTTCTTTTGGATTGTCATAGTTATTGTCGAAGTTGAAAATCTGTAAATCAGCTGCATTTGGGAGGTGATAAATCTTTTTAGAATATTTTTCACCAGCTTTTTTTAACATAAGTGATGTGGCTAGATTTACATCAGCTTTTTTCATTAAATCTGGTTCTAACCAGACCCCATGTTTTTTAACATAAGCTGATTCTGAAATATTGTCGACAGTATAATAGATGCTGAGAATTGGTTGGATATGGTTGGTATGATCAAAAAATGGATTAAATATATTGAGATAGATGAATTTTTCCCAGTTCAACTTTTCTAAGCATTTGTTTAAAGAATTGAAAAGTATCTTTTCATTTATCCTCTTTAATTTTTTATATAAAAAGTTTTTAGGTAGAAAGTTGATAGGGATTGTTGCTGGAGGATAGAAAATAATTAGATTATCGTTCAGATACTCGAGGGTATAGGAGAAGAATTTGTTTTTTATAGCACCTGGTTTCTTTTTCTTAGAAACGCTTAGCAAGTAGTCCTTCCAAGTAACCGGTTTATCGATGTAAATAACTTCTTTCTTTTCACTAAATGCCTTGGCCAAAGAGAAGGTAGTGGATGAATATTCCCCATCCCATTTTGATAGTGCAAGAATTACTATTTTACTTTTATCGAGTTCCAATGATTTTAAGAATGGCGGTGATGACGATTTAAGATGATGATATTAAAAGAAGATGTTTTAATTAATGTTCTCTAATGGAACACCTATCATTTCTTCTAAAGTTAGTTTAGCGTTTTTGTAGTCTCTTTCTGCCTGAAGAAGAGTTATCTTCCTTTGATTTAGGTTGTTGAAACTAGCAGTGTACTTATCATAAGTTTCTTCTCCTTGTTCAAAACTTTCTTCAACAATAGCATGATTGGTTTCTGCATTGTCCATCGCTAACCGTTGTATTTTGTAAATTTCTTCTACTAATAAATAATCATTATACGCTTGTAAAACATTTCGCCTAACTAATAATTTGGCAGCTTTTAAATCATTTTCGGAGATCTCTATTAAGATTTGATTTTGCTTATTCTCCAATGGGTTCAGGAATAAGTCTCCCAAAGGGAACGACATGCTGAAATTGTATTTTGGGAAAAATAAGGACCTATTCCCTAAATCACTGGAAGGATCGATATTAAATTCATTTAAGTTAGCACCAAACCTTAAGTTAGTTAATCCTCTTCTTCTTGATATTTTTAAATCTATTTGCGAGATTTCCACTTGTTCCTGTTGAGTAATGTTGTCAGGGTGATTCTTCCAAGCCAGCTGAACTAATTTTTCTGAAAATTCTATATTCTCGCTATTTGGAGGTAATATAATTCTGTTATAATCTACATTTTGAGCAAACAAACTAAGTCTAAAAGCTAGCAAGCATATTGCGAAGAGGATTCTCATGAGTTTTTATTTAGTCAATCTTACAATTATGCAAAATTATTAAAAATGTTATAATGATTGTTATAAAAGTAAAATAATATCGCTATTAAGAAATGGTGCTTATGCATCGCCTTCCAGAGTAGTGTCTACATCTTTAAGTTTGATCATTAAAGCGAAAGTTGCCATTACTAGAATATTTATTGGTTTTTGATACAGTGCATCTTGTGTGTAATGAGCTACTGATAACCCTAAGAAAGGCACCATGTAAACCATGGAGTATACTTTTAATTGAGGGTCTTTAAGGTAGAAATAATTACGAATACCTTTGATGACAACTGCTGTATTTAAGGATATTACAATTAGTAAGCCTATCCAACCCATTTCCAAAGCTGTTCGAAGATAACCGCTATCAGGCGAATAGAAACCTGCTAATGGATGCCCTCTAGAGTAACGTAAACCCTCATTTCCTGCAGTGTTTAAACCTCCACCTATTGGATGAGATTTGACATAACTTTGCAGTCTAATTCTCTTTGCATCTCTAACGTACATGGAGGCATCTTCAGATAATTCAAAGGTAGATCTCATTCTATTAATGGGACCACTATAAAAAGGGCCAACCATTAGAATGACAAAAATCATGACTAAGACGAAACTTGCTATAAGGATTTTCGGGTTTCTAAGGTTGGCTATTATAAACAAGACAGTTCCTATCAAAATCATTGCGTAAGCAGTTCTTGTTCCTGAAAAAGACATTCCAAAATACATAATCAAGGCAGCTCCTAAGTAACTTGATTTTTTTGAGAAACTACCTGGGCCAATAGCAAGAATTAGTGAGCCTGTACCTGTAAAAGCTAGAAAAAGCCCATATGCCGATGGATCCGACAAAGTAGAAAAAATTCTAATATGCCCCCAAATGTGATATAGTTGGAATCTTAGGGGATCAGCGGTTAACCACTGATATTCAAAGTTTCGGAAGCCAACGTATTCCTGAAAAACACCATACATAGCGACAATCAATCCGCTTAAGATCCATAAGTTGGTGAAGTTTTTTATACTCTCTTTGTTTTTAAAGAGATGAATGAAAACATAAAAGAGTAGGAATAATATGATAAATCTAGCGGCATCGAACCAAGCCATTATGCTTACACTGTTCGGGTTGGCAATTTGTAAGAGAAAGTATGAGTAGAATATAAATTGTATGATGACAATTGGCTCCGAGGTTTTCCAAAGAAATCCTTTTTGGCTTTTTACTTTTATGACCATTGCTATAAAAGTGAGCAGAATGATAAGATCATATAAAATCCCATAGGGAATCATGTCACCTAAAAGTCTACTCAGAAGAGAGAAAAGGCATCCGTAGATAAAAACTAGATACATTCCAGTTTGATAATTGACCATAGTGATGCTAACAAAAAACAAGGTTAGCAATACTAAAATTAGCATGGGTGCGATTAAATAAGAAATATGTACCATCAGATATGGTAATATTATTGCAATCAATACTAAAGTAGAAATTAGAAGAAGAGTACTTTTATTTATTGACTTCATGTTACTTATTCAATCAGAGTTATTTTTAGAAAAATAATCAGATAGATTAGGATTACGTAGCTGATGCATAGAAAAATATTGATCTTCTTAGTAGCAGCAGTACTTTTCTCTTGTTTTTTTTCTTTTCTGGACGGGGCTTTCTTTTTCATAACAAATCGTGAAGAGTGGAGCTCTTAATTTTACTTAAAATATAAAAAGAGTAAGGAAATTAGGTGATAATTTTGCTTTGTCTATTACAATTCAAATCTAACTTAATTCAACACGCTACAATAGGTATTTATCGAAATTACTGATTTTGTTTTGAAATTAGTTATGATAAAAAAAATTTTTTGGTCAAGTATTTATTATTTAAATTCCATATAAAATCTATCAACTGCCTATTTCATGAAAAAGAACAAGATCATAATCGTTGTATTTTCCTTAACTACATTACTTATTACAATTGGCTATATGGGGTACCTATATGTCTATCCAAAAATTGTTGCTGATGCTATTGTGAATAAGAAATATGCTTCAATAATTCCTGAACGGTATAAAAATGGGTTCAATTTAATTACTGATTCAATAAACAACAAAGTATCAGATGTGATGAAAATTTCTGAGGATAAGGGAATTACAATTGATGATTTGTTGAAGGCTATTGATGAAATTAAAGAAGAGGATGTTCGAGATGCTCTGGAAGAGCTGTACAAAACCGATTTACAGTCAATTGAGCAAGTTTATAGTATAGGCAGAAAGCATATAAAATTTCAGGCTTTTGATCCAGATCTTTTGAAAGATTCCTTTCTCAAGCACGTGAAAATGCATCATGTAGAACGAGGACTGAAATACATCAAGAAGCATGATTTAGAAAATCAATTAGATGTGCAAAGCGGTAAAAGAATTGCGAAGCAGATAATTATCCAGAAACAGGAAAAAATAATGAAAAAATCAAAAGTGAAAGAATAGCAATTTTGTAGGGGTTAATCCACATCTCACACCTTTTCTTTTAATAGCTGTTTAGAGAGTACTTTTTGATATTTCCTATGACATTATTGTTATCAGAGTTGCTTAGATCTACTATGTACTTTCAGGTAGTAAAGTTCTAGGCTTTTGTAAATTCGAAGGTACAGCATTTCTTAATTTTCTAATTTGCCATTTTACTATTTACTAATTATATCTTGTCAAGATATGTTGGTAATATTGCAAGGCTTTTGCAACTGTCTGGCTTTCCAAATTGATAAAAGCGTACTAAGTATCTAGTAATCAAAATTGTAACTGATCTTAAACATTGATATTTTTTGGGTCAATGTTATTAAGTATAGCACCGGTTAGTTTGTCACTTAGAGACTCAAAAAATTCAATCGATTCTTTATCCATTTGCCTAATAGATGATTCTGCTGAGAAAATCGGGATTATCTTATCTACATATCTCATTAGTTCTTTGGAATCGGAGTATTCATTTAAAGAAGGACCTTCGAGCAATATATAATCGAAATTATTTTCTAGTGCATCTACTAAACTGTGAAAGTCTTTATTGTGAAAAATCTCCTCAGGTGAATCGTTTCCACCTGTATTTCCGATTATAAAAATATTTTTATACTTTGTTGGTGTTACAAATTCAGTTTCATCGATTTGTGGATTATCGATTTCGGGGTTATCTCCTTTCTCAAATATTTTTAATTCATCCGAACCTCGTGATTTTTGATCAATGTATTTTTGGTTTTTCTTAGGTACCACAAGCCATTTTGTTAATGAATTATTTTTGAAATTAGTATCAACAATCAGCACCCGTTTTTTCACAAGGCTCAAAACAAAAGCTAAGGAGAAGGTAATAAAAGTTTTCCCTTCTTTTTCATTTGGACTAGTAACTAAAAATGTCTTACCACCTGAATTTTCTATTTCAAATCTAATCTTTCTTAAAAAATGTTTAAATAATTCAAGGTCTTTATCTTCCTGCTTTTTACTAAATAAAGCAGGGAAGTTCAATTTTTTAGTGTCAATTTTAATTAGGGTTCCAGCAAGTGGTAAACCTACCTTTCTTTGATACTGATCTACCGTTTTTATGCTACTATCTAATACTTCAATTGCAACTATCACAAATACGGAAAGTCCCAAACTTGCAATACCAGCCAAAGCGACTATTAGTAATCTTTTTGAGCGTTCAGGACTAGCTGGGGGTGAGGCTTTATAAACCTGTCTAATTGTACCTGAGGATGCCATTAGCTTATTTTGCGCTTCATTATATTTATTTACGACTGCTAAGTACTCATCGGACGCTACTTTTACATCTCTTTCCAAGGTGTTTAAAATAGCCTCATTACTAGCATAGCCTGTCATGCTTCCTCTCAATTTATATATCTTTTCATTGACGCTGCTAAGCCGTGATTGTTGTACCTGAATATTAATTTCGGTATTGCTAATTTCTTCTTGAATTTCGGCTGCGGTCATGCTACTAGCTTGAGCAGAGGTACCTCCCCTTTCCATCATGCTTAACTCCATCCTATACTGTTGTCTTAATAGGTTAAGTGAATCAAGAAGATTAGCGTTATTAGTAACATTACCTATAAAACGCTCATTCATTATGTCAATTTTCTTTTTTAGATCAATGATTCGTTGATTTGAAGTAGATCCTTTGTCATTACCACCGGTTTTATTAGACAAACTTGACTTCAAACTTTCTAATTTTAATCTAAGTCCATAAATCTCATTATTTATCTCATCTCTTTGACTTTCGAGGGTATATACTTGGCTTAATTGGGTTTCACCTTGCGGTTGACTTGAAACCATATTATGTTGCGATCTGAAAGTCTGCAATGCTTCAGTTTTGTTATCAAGTTCCTCTTTTTTTCTTTTTACCAGTTCTTTGATGAAAGCTACTGATTCGCTGGTCGACTCCTTTTTAGATGTAACGTAATAGCGTAAAAGCTCTTCACAATAAGTGTTTACTGTATTGGCTGAAAACTCAGGGTCTGGTGATACAAATGACACATTGATGTAATCTGTATTTGGAATTCTTCTTATTTCAAAACCTTCGTTGAATCTGCCAAATGTTAAATTAAGTTCTTTCAATGCCTTTATAACTAATTGAGCATTTTCCTCATTGATATTTAAGGTTTTTTGTTCTAAGAGTTTGTCATTTAATAGGTTTAGAACGATTTCTAATTGCTGATCTGTAAAGGAAGTTAATGCAGTAATTTCATCGGTCTGAATTTTTTGTAGTTTGTCTACGGCTATACTGTATGATACCATATTAAAAACAGTACCTGATTTCATAGTCGCCAATAGATTGCTGAATTTGACATCGGCCTCTCTTAAACTAAATTTTTCATCTGTGATACTTACACCCTCATTGGTAGTAAACCCCGTGGCTATTTGCGTACTGGCCTTATAAGTGGGTTTTAAACTGCTTGTAAATACAATTGCTGCAATAACGGAAACAACGGGAATCATTATGATAATCCACTTTTTTCTCCACAATACTCTTAATAGGTATAAGATATCCATTATTATATATTATAATATTTTTTAATCAAATATGGTAAAAAAATGTGCCATTTAACAATTGGAGAGCCGGAAAAGGCAATGACTCATATTCAATCGTTTCTTGGTTTCATTTCGTATACAAAACTACAGTGAAATCTTATAAATCACATCAATTTTATGAACTGATTCTATGAAGAGAAGCTTGAATAACACTCTGAAATTATTTATTTACATATTTTAATTTCTTTTCATTCCTTCTGACTTGATAATTTTCGTATAAAAACAATATTACATAAACGAATAGTATAAAACCAAATGAAGCAAGTAAGCTAAATGAATAATTTTTTGCTTTCGTGTATATTAGATTCAAAATTATATTCCCTAATGTAAAGGCACTTAGAGAATTTCTGCCAAATACTAGTAGATACTTAGTCCATGGTTTTAGCTGTATCCCCACAGGAATCAAAACAGAGAAAATCAGTACTAAAATGATGGCAAGGCTCAAGGATACAAGAAAATAAAGCGGGTGATTATTGTTTCTAAAGGTATTTGAGAAGTAATTTTCGATAAATTCATTCCATGGAGTGAAAATCAGGTATATAGCAATACCAAGTACCAATAGAGATAATAGCGTAAGATTCATTCTAGGAAACTTCCACTTGTCTTTAAAGTCAATAAAATTAGCCGATAACATTCCTACAGAGACGATGGAAAGCGAATGCAATACACTAGGTCCACCACTATTTCCGATTCCCAACATGGAAGAAGTGAAATTATTAATATTACCATTTGTAACTTCTATCTGGCTTGTGATAGGGTAGAATAACCAATAAGAGCAACAAATGATAACAATTGGCCAAATCCCATATTTCTCTCTAAAGAGTAATAAAGGCATAGCTAAGATGATAAGGACGCAATATATTTTAAGAATATTACCGTAATGATTGTTTACTGCAAAAAAGGACGAGCCAAACAGACCAGTTATTGTCAAATAGCCTCCAATCAATCCAGCTAATGAGGTAAGCATGAAACCTAAGTAGCATTGAAGACTTCTTTTTATGAGCTGTGGACGTATAGAAGACAAGCCTTTTGATTTCAATCTTTTCAAATACACCAATTCTAACATCATCCCGAATAGGAAAAGAAATGTAGGAGTTGCAGAACTTGTAAAAAGCTTGATTGAAGCATATTGCTCAAAAGGGTAGTTTGTCCATATATTAAAGTCGTTTAGTGAATGATCAAAAAGCGCCAAAAAAATTGCATAACTTCTTGCAAAATCAACAAAATAAACCCTTTTCTTCATTATAATAGCTTATACAATTTATGGTAAATCTACAAATTAATATATTTTTAATCTAATTGGATTTCTTTTTTTCGACAAAGTCATCAGTGCCTGGCAAGTATCACACTCTTTTAAACCTAGAAGATTTGTTGTTGATTTTTATGCTTATTTAAAAAAAACAAAACGTACTAGAAAAATGATTTCATTTGAATACAACTCATTTTCAATGGTAACGCCTTCATATTGAATTCTTTGTTGAGGGATGCCATTTTTATTCATTTCTTTAGCTATAAAAAATGCAATATCTGATCCTGTTTTCACCATTTGCTCTGTATTGATACTTGGATGCGCACTCACTGTAATTCCTAGTTTCACCTCTTTATTAATTTTTAATTTATTAGATAAAAAGTAGATCAGTTCTCGAGCCACTTCGTTTTCTGAAATATTACTATTGACTTTTACTTCTATAGGTTGAAGTACTTTGAAGCCCAATAGTTCTTTGATTTCTTTTTGGCTTAGATAAATTCTTTCGCTGACACTGCTACCAATTACTACTGGCATAGTAGTCGATTTCTGCAGTTCTATTGGCTTGAATTTTACTTCATATATATCGCTCAATTCGTCCTCCCTATTACTGCTAAAGTACGCTAAACTATCACCATATTCACTGTAATAGCCATCAAATGCTTCAGAGTTAATTTTCTCTCCTAAGTTTTGAGGTTTGCTCCATACTGTCCAGCTTTTGTAGAGTCTTTCTGCTTTGTAAATATCCATATCTCCATACCCACTGTGGCCTTTACTTGCAAAATATAAGGTATTCTTATCTGCAGATAGAAAAGGAGATATTTCGGATTCAGGGGTATTGATAGTTGAGCCTAAGCTAATGGGTTTAGACCATTTGCCTGCATTATTTTTAGTGATAATATATAAATCTTCTTTCCCTGATCCTTTCTCTAATTTCATAGAAACTATTATTACTTCGTAATCAGGGCTTACATATAATCCTTGATACCCAGTATTAGGAATTCCTTCAAGAGAAATATTCTCTAACTTTGTCCAATTGCCATTTAATTCTTTAACAAATCGAATGCCTTTCTCTGGATTTTTAGGATTGTTATGATAGATAATTCGTTCTTTGGGATTTATTCCAATTATGAAATTATTCCGTTTATCATTCCAATCCTTCAGTTTGTTCTGTGCTATTGTCCACCTCAAATCACTTTTGTCAAAGGTACTGAGCCAAATATCCGAACCACTAAACTTACCACCCACATTAGATTCATGAAAAATCCGAGCAAAAAACAAACTGTCTCCAGTAGGACTCAATAGGGGCAGTATTTCCTCTGCTTCCGTATTGATATTTTCGGAAAGCCTCTTTACCGATTCAACTTGTTTTTGAGCAAAAACAGGGACATTTATTAAAAGAAATACAACGACTAAGATGTGAGTGAACAATAATCTTACCATGTATAAGGTGTAGATGAATTTTTATTCTTAAACAGAAAACTTAAGCTTACTTCATGAACTCCATTAGAGAACTCTCGTATAAAGCCTGTATAATAATCATAAGAGTAATTTATAAAAAAATTGCCAGGTATATTAAATCCAAACAATCCTGCCCATTTTAAATTATGATGCATTCCCATTCCTATATAGACTAATTCTTTATATTTCAGCCTTACTGATGATTTGTATTGACCACCAGTGGTTGCAAAGTAATTTAATTCTACATTTGGCAAAAGAGTCAATTCAGAATTTAAGTTCCATTTGTATCCTGCCAAAAGACTAAAATTTATACCGTCATTCATATATGCTGACATTTCAGTCGCTTGAAATGACTGAGTAAAAATAGAATTGGATACAAAACTTAAATATAGTTTGTCACTATAATAGGCTAAAGATAAATCCATTTGTACATTTGATTGTCTTCCAGAATTATTATTAATTAATTTCTGATATAACTCGTCATTAGCTTCATCCCGGACGGTAAGACTTTTTAATCCTATACTGTTCTGTTGGAATTTCAGTGCGCTTCCTAGACTCAAATTAAATGTTTTGTTTATGGGTAAATGATACGCATAGAATCCTTTAACTTCTGTTCTATCTAGAGGGCCTAGCTTAATAGAATTAAGTTGAAGTCCAACCCCCTGTTTCCTTCTGGCCGTTTTTGAGTTGTAAAATTCTTCAGCTCTCTCTGGATTGCTGAGGGTAAATGAGGAGTTTTTTAAGCTATTTCCTTCAGCTGCTTTGATGGGGTAAAAGAATCCTGCCTGTACATAACCAGACTGATTTCCATAGCCATTCAAAGCTTGGCGATACATGATATCAGCAGACATATTATTCTGTATACCTGCCATAGCAGGACTTTGCCATTCTATTGCATGAAATATTTGAGTGCGTGATAACACGTCCTGAGCGTAAACAGAGTCCAGCATCCCAAAAATCACTATAATAGATAGTGCAATGGCTTTTATTGCAGTTTTTTTATCTAAGGATTGTAACATTCCCTTCATATTTTCTCCGGCCATTATTTAATTTAATTAAATAAAAATAAGTACCTGACGGCAATTCTTGTTGATTAAAATTACCATCCCATTCACAATCATTTGCAGCACACTGGTATACTCTTACACCTTGAGTGTTATACACCGAGATATTCACTTGCTCAAAAGCTTCTAAATTTTTGAAATCCCAGGTATCGTTTACTCCATCACTATTTGGAGTGAAGGCATTTACAAAATCTAATTCAGGTAACACATTTGCTAATTGAACTTGTTTAGAAATTGCTTCGCTCTGACTTTCGCCATCACTTACACTGAAATTCACACTTTTTAAATCTGTATTATTTGAGCTTGGATTAATGTTTTGATAACTAACTGAACGTAAAATTAAATCATAATCGGATTTTGATGCTTTGCCTGTAATCAATAGTAATCCAGAACTTTTATTAAACTCGAAGGCAATATCATTGATGTTAAGATCGCTTAGAAATAATCTATCCTCTGCAGAAATATAATTTTCAGAGATTTGAACCCAAGCGGTGTCCATTGTCAAATTATCAATATCTGAGACTGTAATGGTTTCTGTTAAGGAAACGGGTTCTGAGCCTTGCACGAATTCTAAAATTGAATTTTCTATATTTGATAATAAAGGCTTATCATTTACTGTATCGATCTCCATAAGTATACTTGCTAAATCAGAAAATATGAAACCGTCACTTGCTGACCATTCTAAGTTGAGGTTACCGAAGAAGTTTTGAGGTGGAATGTACTGTACTGCTAGGCCTTCATTGAATTTAATTGCTTCTCCTGAATTAATTTCTGTACCATTTGATTGTAAGCTTCCTCTAGAAAAGAATAGCTTTATTTCCTTAATATCATCACCTTCTGGGTCATTAAAATGATTTGTGAATTCTGATTTTTCAAATTGATAAGTGATATCTTCATCTGTTTGAACAGTAAAATCGTTTACAACTGGAGGCTCATTTATTTTCAATAGAAATGATTGAATGCTACTCGCATTTTGCAAATCAGAAACAGCAATGAAGATTTCATTACTCATGGCGTCCTCTGGAACTTGTCCCTCAAGAATTGCTGTCCCATTTTTGTTATCAGTTAATATTAACCAATCTGGCCCTTGAGTTATTTCAATAGCTAATTCATCATCGGGGTCAGCATCAGAAACTGCAATAATGTATTGATAAAACTCATTGGGTTGAGCCCTTTCTATAGGATTAGAAGTAAATGTTGGCGTATCATTTATGGGAATTACCACTATTTGAAAAGATGTTTCAATAAAATTTATGGAGCTAGGACCATCATCTTCCACTTTAATGGTTATGGTAGCAATCCCAAATGAGTCTTGACGAATTTTATATATCAATTCTCCTTTATCATTTGGCGATTGATACTCGATGGAAAGTTCTTCAAATAAGTCAGGTAAATCTGTGGTTACACCTAACTCAATAGCTTGACTATTGTCATTTCCATCGGAAATTCCGGTTAAATTTATCTTGAAAGTTTCCCTTGAATCTTCATTTATGGCAGCAGGATTTGATATTGGATCAATAGTAGGGGCTATATTTTCTATTTGGACAATAATTTGAAATTGCTGAATATCTATTGCACCTGAATTATCCTTAGCTTGAATTTCAATCTCAAAAGGACTATTCTCTACCTCTTCAATTGTAGGAGTTCCACTTAGTAATGATTGATTGTCGAAGTTCAGCCAATCTGGTTTATTAAGGATTACAATTTCTACTATATCATTTTTGTCAATATCTTCAGTTTCTATAGTATACACATACAACTGATTCTGTACAGCGGTCAGGATAGGGGTCGAAATGATTGTTGGAGCATCGTTTACATTTTCAACTTCAATGATAAATTCCTGAGTGTTTTTTAATCCTAGGAAATCCTCGACCTCTATCGCGATTTGGTTTGTTCCTACATTTTCATTTTCAGGAATCCCGGTTAAAACCCAATTTTCTTCGTCAAGAGTTAACCAGTTTGGCAAAGTTAAAGCGCTAATCTCTAAGACATCACCTTCCAAATCATCAGCAGTCAATTGATATTCATAATTTTCATTTTGTAAAACTGCTGTTATAGGTGTTGAAGTGAAGAAAGGTGCTGTGTTGGGGAAGTCTATTTCAATTTCAAAAGTTTGGAAGCTACTGTCTTCATCAATGTCAACTGCTGCAAGTCTTACATTTTGAGAGCTATTCCTGTCATCATTTGTTGGAGTTCCTTGCAAAATAGCAGCACCTAATGGAAGGGCCTCTGTGGAAAAGGTTAACCACGAAGGTTTTTCAATTGCATAAACTGACACTTCATCTCCTTCATCGATATCTTCTGTGCTAATGGAATAGCTATAGCTTTCATTTACCACTGCTTCTACTACTGGTGAACTCGTAAACAAAGGAGGATCATTTACATTAAGTACTTCGATATCAAAAAATTGATTGGTATTGTTTCCATTGTCATCCGCTACTCTTAAGGCAATTCCATATGTCCCGATATTAGTGTTCGTTACTGATCCAAATAGCAAGGCTGTGCCATCACCATTATCATTTAAATTTAACCAAGAAGGCAATGATATAATACTTGAAATGCTAAGTGCATCTTCTATGTCATAATCATCAGCAGTAACCAAATATTGGTACTCTTGGTCTTGCAATACTTCAGTAATGGGTGAACTGGTAAAGAAAGGTACGTCTTGCACTTGTGTTAACTCTAGTTCAAAGGCATCTTCAACAAATAAGCCGTTGGGATCAATACACCTAATAGTTAAAATGCTAGTTCCATTGGCATTGGGTTCAAAGCTTAGAGCTAATAGGTTATCTGTTATTGCAACCTGAGAAAATAGTACCGGATTGGAATTGCCTTGAATTTCAAAGGTTAAGTCAGCATTATCATCATCAACGTCATTAAAATAATTCAATAAGTTGAGTTGCACAGGACCACCATCTTCTGCTTCTTGTTGATCAGGAATGCCGGTGCTGGTCGGGGCTGAATTGATTACTAATTCTGAAACTAATTGGCCGAAATAGTTATCCTCTACTATATTCACTTCGACCGTATATGAGCCAGCGCTTGAAGGAGGGCTTGTACTTCCATCGTAGGTAATAGTAAAGCTAAGTCCTTCGGGTTGTGTGCTTACTGTCACTTCTTTAGGATTACCATCAAAATTTTGTAAAATATTTGAAACTTGAATGTCTGCTTGCGCTTTTAAAACTTCAAAGGTCCTGCTTACAGGTAAGGCAGGTTCAAAGTTGGTATCACCAGCCTGGGTTGCCTCAACGGTTATTTCCCCTGCCCCAGAAATGCTGAACGTGTTTCCAGTGATAGATCCTTGTCCTGAACTGATTGAAAAGCTAACGGGCAATCCGCTTTCACTGCTTGCAGATAATACAAAATCGCTGTCCCCAAATGTTTTATCCTCAATGGCATCAAAGGTGATGGTTTGATCTGCTTTAGCGATGTTGAGGTTTCCAGCTGAATAGTTAAAAGCATAATTAGCTGATACTCCACCGGAGACTGAGATGACATAATCACCTGCATCGCTGTTCAAACCTGCCATAGTGATGGCAGTTGGTGTAGTGGTTAAATCCGTTTGGTCTTCACTATTGACAAAACCTGAGTAGCTGATGGATAGTGCGGGGATCGCATCCCCGTAAACGATGTTTTGGTCAT
>NZ_FXAW01000014.1 GCF_900177665.1 Marivirga sericea | reverse complement strand
TGTTCCTTTCTTAAATCCTACTACATCATCTGCCATGTCAGTTGGAGGCATGACTTAATGGTATATAGGAGAAACTATGTATCCGTTGTCATGGCGGTAGAAAGCCTAATCCATTCCTCCATAAAAATGATTGCTTTTTCATTAGCCTCTGAATTCCTTGACTTTTTGGCAAGAATCGGCTAACTTCAATCTAAGTTTTTGAACGGTCTTTACCGTTTAGAAGCACAATGCTTCCACGGCTCGCCCGCAAAACTTAGGCCTTTTCAAGGCTAATCAATCCGCTTTTATGCCCTCTTTCTGCCAACTGCCTAGCAGAATAATTTTAAGAAAGGAATTAAATACAACAATTGTATAAAGTAAGCATTCTTACTTTATACGCATTACATTTTTAGCAATCTAAAGGATTTTCAATTGAATTAAAAATATTACTAGCCACATGTGTATAGATCTCTGTCGTCTTTGAGGAATTATGTCCTAATAATACCTGTATATAGCGTAAATCTGTTCCTGCTTCCAATAAGTGGGTAGCAAATGAATGTCTTAAGGTATGTGGTTTTACCTTCATCCTAATTCCTGCTTTTCTGCCTGACTTCGCCACTATGTTTCCAACACTTGTTCCGCTGTAGGGAATTCCTTCACGGCCCTCAAACAAATACTTTTTAGGTTTATATGCTTTATAGTATATCCTTAATTTTTCTAGTATTTTTTTACTTAAAAGAGTTATCCTGTCTTTGTTCCCTTTTCCTTGATGCACCTTTATTAACATTCTCTTCGCATCAATATCCTCTAATTTTAAATTAATCAATTCGCTTCTTCTAAGTCCAGAAGAATACAGTAAACTAATAATGCACTCATGCTTAAGGTTATATGTTCTTTCGATCATTAGTTTGGCTTCCTCTTTACTTATAATATTTGGAAGTTTTTCTACTTTCGCAGGTCGTTCAATACTGTAAAACCTATTAGGCATTCTTAATACTATCTCGTAGTAAAATTTTATCGCATTTAAGCATTGGTTTACATAAGAATCAGATTTGCCCTCTTGAATTAGTTTTTGAAGATACTCCTTTACTTGCTCTTCTGTTATTTTAATTAAAGGCTCGGATTTATAATAATTTATGAACTGTTCAAAAAATGAAATATAAGATTTAACGGTGTTTGGTGAGTAACGCTTTCTTTCAAGCTCATTAAAATATTCTTCAGGACAGCTTCGGTATTCTTTATCCAACTCCCTTTTCCGATATGCTTTTATTATTAATGAAGGATTTGAACTGCCCATCCAGCCCCTTCTACTAAAATAGCGCATATCCAAATAGGCTACACCTCTAAATTTTGCTAAAAGTTCAGTGTAATTCTCATTTGTATTGGGAATACAAACCATTGAATAAGTAGTACTCCACCTTACGGCAGTTAAGGTTTTAACTAGTTCCTGAATGACTTTATCTGGATAGAATCTCAGTCCAATCATCCTTCGATTATTAATAATAAGATGCTTTAATGTAATGACTTTAGATAAATGTTCCATTAAATCTAGTTTTATACAAACACCGCTAAAAATTTCATCAACTTAAAATTTAACCGTAGATTTATACGTATATTAAACGTTTAACTCTACAGCTATGGATAATTGTCTTAATTGCGGAAAGGAACTAGAAGGTAGAGCAGGAAAGAAGTTTTGCAACACCTATTGTAAATCTAACTATCATTATGAGCGCAGCAAAGGAAAAGAAAGCACATTATTTAAGACGATTGATAAACAGCTGAAGTTAAATCGTAGAGTTTTAAAGAATTATAATCGGTCTGGGAAAGCAACGGTAAGAGCGGAAGAACTTTTCAAATATGGTTTTGAACCAAAGTACTTTACGCATTATTGGAGAAACAGTAAAAAGCAAGTTCATTTCTTTTATTACGAATTTGGTTTTATTTCTTTCACAGATGAAACGGGCAATCGAAAATTTACCTTAGTAAAATGGCAAGACTATATGGACAATTAAATAGGGTTTGCTAACTAAAGATTCAGCTACCCTAGATATAAATGGGCAAAGTCAAATGATCGAAGTTCTCATGTGTAGGTAAATCGGCATGATCATTATAATTCTCCTGCAATATTTGCAGTAAACTCTCGCCCTCGTTTTCCAACTTATGCCAAAAATTTCTTTAGTCTTCAAATTCAATCCGCAAAACTACTTCATCAATTCGGCTAATTGCTTACCTTTGCCCAAAATTTGAACTAAGATTTTATCATGCATAGGACACATCATTGCGGAGAGCTCAGAATAGAAAATAAAGGTCAGCAAGTAATTTTAAGCGGCTGGGTACAGCGCGTTAGAAATAAAGGCGGATTGCTATGGATCGATTTACGCGATCGCTACGGAATTACTCAACTTTTATGTGAAGAAGGAAAAACAAACGAAGATATTCTGAAGACCGCTAGAAAAGTAGGCCGAGAGTTTGTTTTGCAAGCGAAGGGCGAGGTACTGGAAAGATTCTCCAAAAATGATAAAATGGCTACTGGAGATATCGAAATATCTTTGGAAGAATTAAATATACTGAATGCTGCCAAAACACCCCCTTTTACAATCGAAGATGATACAGACGGTGGCGAAGAGTTAAGAATGCAATATCGCTACTTAGATTTAAGAAGACCCGCAGTTAGAGAAAAACTAAAACTGCGTCATCAGCTTATGCAAGCAACTCGTAGATTTATGGATGGTGCAGGATTCTTGGAAGTAGAAACGCCAGTTTTGATCAAATCTACTCCAGAAGGAGCGCGTGATTTCGTAGTTCCATCAAGAGTGCATGAAGGAGAGTTTTACGCCTTGCCACAATCCCCACAAACTTTCAAGCAATTACTGATGGTTTCTGGCTTTGATAAATATTTCCAGATAGTAAAATGTTTTCGCGATGAAGATTTACGTGCAGACCGTCAACCTGAATTCACCCAAATTGATTGTGAAATGTCATTCGTGGAGCAAGAAGATATTTTGACCACATTTGAAGAGATGGTGAAGTATCTTTTCAAAGAAGTAAAAGGAATAGAAATTGAAGATTTCGAAAGAATGACTTATGACCAAGCCATGAAATTATATGGCTCGGATAAACCGGATATTAGATTCGGGATGCCTTTCGTGGAATTAAATCAATATGCTCAAGGCAAAGGGTTCAATGTATTTGACCAGTCGGAATTGGTGGTTGGAATAAGCGTTCCGGGAGCAGCAGAATACACGCGGAAGCAGTTAGATGCATTAACCGAATATGTCAAGCGCCCGCAGATTGGTGCAAAAGGCTTGGTTTATGTGAAATGCAATGAAGATGGTAGTTATAAATCTTCAGTAGATAAATTTTACAGTCAAGAGGACCTCAAAGCTTGGGCGGAAGCAGCTGAGGCAAAAGCAGGTGATTTACTCTTGGTATTGAGTGGAGCTATCGACCACACGCGCAAAGCCATGAATGAATTGCGTCTAAAAATGGGGTCAGAGTTAGGCTTGAGAGATCGAAATGTTTTTAAACCGCTTTGGGTTTTAGATTTTCCATTATTAGAATGGGATGAAGAAACAAAGAGGTTTCATGCCATGCACCATCCCTTCACGAGTCCTAAGTTAGAGGATATGGAATTCATTGAGTCCGATCCAGGTAGAATTAGAGCCAATGCTTACGATATGGTCATCAATGGAGTTGAAATTGGCGGTGGTAGTATAAGAATTCACGATAAAGCATTGCAGCAGAAAATGTTTAAAGCGCTCGGTTTCACTGAGGAAGAAGCGCAGAAACAATTTGGATTCTTGATGGAAGCTTTTGAATATGGTGCACCACCGCATGGTGGGATCGCCTTTGGTTTCGATAGATTGTGTGCCATGTTTGGAGGTTCAGATTCTATCAGAGATTATATCGCTTTCCCTAAAAACAATGCCGGGCGTGATGTAATGATTGATTCACCGGCTACCATTTCACCCGAACAATTAAAGGAATTGCATTTAAGTATAAAATAAAATTAATATATTGTTCATCAGTTTAATTTTTGACTGAATAGCTAGTGGGACCATTCTAGGTCCACTAGCTATTGATTTTCGGTTTTTGAATGGTTTTAAATTGATTGAACACACCTACATAGAATTTTTGGGATTTGAACTAGCAGATCCCTTAACTTTCATCACTGATATTTTGATGGCTGCTTTTTGTGCTTATTTCGGGCATAGACTTTTCCATGATTATAAATCAAAATACGCAAAATTAGCCTCCTATTTTTTTCTATTTCTTGCACTGTCGGCCTTTTTAGGTGGGACTTCTCATCTGCTGGATCTTTATTTTGGTAAGAATCCACATTTGCTTGCATGGACCATGCAGGGAATTTCAATCCTTTTTATACAAATCGCGAGTTTGAAATTATTGTTACCTTCTAAAACGAAAATGTTCTTACAAGGAGTGATTTTTGCTTTCTTTGGAATATTTATTGCGCAGGTTTTGACAGTTCAGCACTTTGACGTTGTAAAAGTCAATTCAATTGTAGGCTTAATTGGATTTGTTTCTTTGATTCACCTGTACAAATTTTTTCAAGAAAGAGATACTGCTTATTTAAGAATCCCCCTAGCCATTGCATTATTTGCAATGCCGGCTATGATTCACAGTTTCGGGATTTTTTATAATAAATGGATTGACCAAAATGTAATTAGCCATCTACTTCTTTTGCCTTGCTACTATTTACTTTATTCCGCCTTAAAACAAGTAGCCATTCTTAGAAAGAAAACTCAGCCAATACCGCGACCGCTGCCCCTAGAAGAGAAATAAATAATTTCTTGAAGTTAAAACTATGATCAGGGCTACTTTCAAAAAAGATGGTAGTAGAAATATGTAAAAAATTACCCGATACTACTGCAAATAATATCAAAAATACATTGTCTGAAAATATTTCAGCATCATGCAAAAGATGACTTAGCCCCAAACCTGCCGGACTTGCAAGGCTAAAGATCACTAAAATCAAAACTGTTTTCCATTTTGTGTGAAGGTGGCAAATCATGACTGACATCAAAGCAAATGCGGCCGGCATTTTATGCATTAAAATGCCAAAAAATACTGAATTAGTATTGTCGTGAGAATGTATGGTGTCGGGATGGGCCAGGAGCGTGCCTTCCAAAAATGCATGGATCGATAGTGCTATTAATAAACCTAGCCATTTGTTTTGTCCGTGGTGATGATGATCTTCTATGTTATGTAAATGGCCATGCTCTACGCCTTCAGAGAAATACTCTAAAACGACTTGGATGAAAAAGCCAGCTAATACATATAAACTGATATGTGCGACATTTTCGCCCTGAGAGAAAATCTCGGGAAGAATATGGATTACGGTTACAGAAAACAAATACGCCCCTGCAAAAACGAGTGCCAACTTGAAAAAAGAATTATTGACTTTAGGTATAAAGAATACTAAATAACCAGCGCCAAATGTTAATAAAAACAAGATTACGGAATTACTAATCATAATTTCTTAACAATAAATATCATACGTTCAGAGGTTTCGGGTTCATATTCATTGAGTTCGTAATCGCCAAAGGTTTGTTGAAGCATAAAGTGAGCGTTACGAAAGTATTCTAAAAAAGATAGCCTTCTGATGGCTTTTACCCTTTCCTGAAATTCGTGAATCTCTCCTTCAGCTTCAAATTTGATCGTTTTGATAATGCTTTCTCCATCAAAGTGTCTTGTTAGGTGAAATTCAATATCGTCTATTGTTTTAACTTCTTCGTTCACCAGGTTGTGAATCACTCTGTAAGGATTAAGAAAGTCTAAAACAAAAATACCGCCACTTTTGAGAGAATCAGCTACAGAAGTGATGCATTTTTGGTTTTCTTCTTCTGTTTTAAAGAAGCCGAAACTGGTGAAAAGGTTAAAAGCGTAATCAAAATAATCATGCTTAAAGTTTTCACGCATATCTCGGATATGAAAACGCAGGTGCTCATTTTCATATTCTTTCGCCATTTCTATGTTTCTTTCCGAAATATCAATACCCTCAACCTCGTAGCCTTTCTTATTCAGGAAAATGGAATGCCTTCCACTACCACAAGCAACGTCAAGTAATTTTGCGTCTTGGGGTATTTTTAAATGTCCCAACAGATTGGAGAGAAAGAATTTAGCTTCTCTATCGTCTCGATTTTTGTACAGTATATGGTAAAAAGGAGAGCTAAACCATTCACTGAACCATTCCTTTTTTTTCTCAGTCATAATCAAAGAATGATATTTCCTCCTAAATTTTCAGTAGTGTACTGCTGCAATTCTCCGTCTGCATCTTCATAGATGAAAAATGCTTTGAGGTGATCTTGCTGAGACAGAATTTCTTTTGCTTGCTCTAATCCAGTCACCATAAAAGCAGTAGACCAAGCATCTGCTTCCATGCAGCTAGGAGCCACTACAGTGGAACTTATAATGTCCCTTTGAATAGGATAGCCAGTTTTAGGATTGATGCTGTGACCATATTTCTTGCCTTCATAAACAAAAAATTTGCGATAATTACCAGAGGTTGAAATAGCTTCATTGTCTAGTTTAATGATTGCTACTCTCTTGGCTTGCTGATCCGCTTCTGTCTTTGGGTCATCAATACCAATAGACCATAAATCCCCATTTTCATTTTTTCCGCTTACTCTAAGTTCTCCTCCTAATTCTACCATCATATCTTGAACGTTTTTCGATTTTAAGAAATCAAAAATCACATCTATTGAATAGCCTTGAGCTATAGCGTTGAAATCAAGCGATACTTTATCTTTTTCTTTCAGTACCTTCTGCCTTGTGAAGTTAATGTATTCAAATCCAACATATGCTTTTATTTCCTCAATTCGACTACTGTCAGGGAAGTCTACTTTTTCTGGGCCAAATCCCCATGCTTCGATCAAAGGGTAGACAGTGGGATCGAAAGCGCCATTAGAAGCTTCATGAATTTCTTTTGATTTTTCTAGTACAGGGTAGAAGTATGGAGACTTAAATTGAAAGCTATCTGCTTTATTAAATTTTGCAATCTCTGAGTTCTTAATATAAGTGGACAAACTCAAGTCAAATTGATTTAAGATAGAATCGATCTCCTGTTTGAAATTTCTATTTTCATCGTCCGAATAGGTGATATTGTAAGTAGTTCCCTGTGCTTCTCCAGAAATATAAATATAGGGCACTTCTTTGGTTTTAGGTTTTTGGCTATCTCGGTAGAACCAAATAATGGCTACAGCAGCGATTAAAATCAATGAATAGATGGAGTTTTTCTTCCGATTGTTCATGCTTAAAAATTTGAAGCAAAACTACATTAAATGCAAATGAATTGCGAATACAGAAGGGGATTTTTAACAATAGAGCAAAAAAAAACCACCTTTTGGGTGGCTTTCAATATTAAATAGTTTGGAAATGTTTGTTTAACACATCACGGTACTTCGAACTAAAGTTTCTATAGCACCATTCCTTCAACAAATTCAGCTCTTGTTCAACTAACAGAGCAATAGCTTTTGTCAATTCTTTTTCAAATAAACGTCTATCGAAACTTACTTTTGAAAGAATTGATTTCACATAATCTAACATAGCTATTATGGTTTGGGTTGTAGTAATTACTTTTAAAGAACTTACGTTTTAAAGTATGTTGAAAATAGTAAAATTTTATTAAAATCGAAAATTAAACACTAATTTTAACGTTCGATTGCTTAAAGTATTTGACTAAAAATACGAGGAAGATGACGATAAGGTTAGTAAAATTTTTAATTATATTTTCAATAGTTTTGTTGGGTAGCTCCTGGCTATCTGCACAGGATATTTCTATAGAATTAGGACCAGATAGAATTGCTTTAAATCAAGCATTCACCATCACTGTGAAGGTGGAGGGTGAAACTTTGAAGTCGTATGACAAGTTTCCTGAAGTGTCTGGTATGGTGAAAAGAGGAACATCAAGTAGCTCATCCACCAATATTTTCAATGGTCAGGTGACCAGAAGCCAAAGTATTACACAAACGTATGTTCCTGAAAGGGAAGGAACTATCAAAATCCCGGCATTTACGATAAATGTGAATGGCAAATCAATAAGCTCACCTGGGAAGACGGTAGAAGTGGGACCCGCTAAGCAGCAAAATACAAATAGAAGATATGATCCTTTCGGTAGCGATCCTTTCGAGGACTTTTTTGGGAGAAGAGATGAACCCGAAGAGTTTGTTAATTTAAAAGAGGATGCATTTTTTGCGTTGACGACTAATAAGGATGAGGTTTATGTGGGAGAAGGGGTGAATACTACCTTGGCTTTCTATGTATCCAATGAAAATAGAGCACCTCTACAATTTCATGATTTAACTAATCAACTCACTGATATTTTACGGGATGTGAGGCCAAATAACGTTTGGGAAGAGAATTTTAATATTGAAAATATTACTGCAGAGCCTGTAAATATAGGAGGGAAGAGATATAGTGTATACAAAATATTTCAAGCTACATTCTTTCCACTTGGAGAGCAGGACCTAAAATTCCCTAAGGTGGGCTTGGAAATGATTAAATATCAGGTAGCTAAAAGCAGAAGTTTTTTTGGTCAGAACAGAAAAGAGACTTTTAAAACCTTCTATTCTAAACCCAAAACTGTAAAAGTGAAAGCCTTGCCTGATCATCCTTTAAAAGATCAAGTTTCAGTAGGTAATTATAAACTATCAGAAAACATCAATTCTACTGAACTGAATACAGGGGAAAGCTTTCAATATGAATTTGAAGTAAGAGGAACTGGTAATGTTTCGGGAATAGCAGAACCGCAGGTGACTAATAAAAAGAATTTAGAGATTTATTCTCCTGATGTAAGTGAAAACATCACTAGAAGTGGGGTTTCTGTTCGAGGATCAAAAGCATTTCGGTATTATATGATTCCGAAGGAACCCGGGGAATACGATTTATCAGAGTATTTTCAATTTGTATTTTTCAATACCTCTACTAATAAATATGATACGCTAAAATCAGATTATAAAATTAAAGTGAGCGGGGAAAGCATGGCAAATGTAAACATTGAACAAGCTTCTTCCGATGGACTATTTTATGATAGAATTGATGAGGTGTCTAATCAGTTACAATCTCACCAGACCACTGAAATCTGGAAATGGGTGTTTAACATATTTCTCGTAGTGGCTTTTTCACTTTCATTGTTCATCTTACTGAAAAAATCCTAAATTGCGCATCAATTTTTGTATAAATGAGCAATAGTTTCGGAAAAATCTTCAAAATCACCACTTATGGTGAATCTCATGGCGTGGGCATAGGTGTTATCATTGACGGATGTCCTGCTGGGGTGGAAGTTGACGAAGTATTATTACAGGCTGAAATGCAACGGAGAAAACCAGGGCAGTCAAAAATTACTACTCAAAGAAAAGAAGAGGATGAAGTTGAGGTTTTGTCTGGTATTTTTGAAGGAAAAACCACGGGAACTCCAATTGCTTTAAGTATTCGTAATACCAATCAAAAAAGTAAAGATTACTCTCATATTAAAGATAGTTACAGACCTTCACATGCTGATTTTACTTACCAAGAAAAATACGGGCTACGTGATTATCGAGGAGGTGGACGAAGTTCAGCAAGGGAAACTGCTGCCAGAGTGGCTGCAGGTGCTATTGCTAAAATGTTTTTGCAAAAATTGGATATTAATATTGCGGCATATGTCACGCAAGTGGGCAGTCTCAAGCTTGATAAATCTTACTTGGAAATGGATTTAAAAAAAGCGGAAGAAAATATTGTACGTTGCCCTGATCCTGAAATGGCTGAAAAGATGATTCAGCATATAGATGAAACAAGAAAAAATAGAGATACAATTGGCGGAATTGTGAGTTGCGTCATTCAAGGAACTCCAGTGGGTTTAGGAGAGCCTGTTTTCGATAAATTACATGCAGTTCTAGGTCAAGCTATGCTAAGTATTAATGCAGTAAAAGGCTTCGAGTATGGGAGTGGGTTTGAAGGGGTGAAAATGTACGGTTCAGAACATAATGATCGCTTTGAAACAGAAGATGGAAAAGTAAAAACAGCTACCAATCATTCTGGTGGCATTCAAGGGGGCATTTCCAATGGTCAAGATATCTACTTTAACGTAGCTTTCAAACCGATTGCAACGATCATGAATGATCAAGAAAGTATTGATAAAGATGGAAATAAAGTAACTGTGAAAGGCAAAGGAAGGCATGACCCATGCGTGGTGCCAAGAGCAGTGCCTATTGTGGAAGCGATGGCCGCTATTACAATTGCGGACTTTTTATTAAGGGCTAAAACGAATAAAATTTGATGAAGAAATTACCATTACACATTAAAATTATTATTGGTCTAGTATTAGGAATTGCTTGGGCCTTTATCTCAAGTTACCTCGGCTGGAACCAATTCACCATTGACTGGATTGATCCTTTCGGTACCATATTCATCCGAGTATTGAAAGCTATCGCAGTTCCTTTAGTACTTCTTTCCATCATCAGCGGGGTTTCCAGTTTAACAGATATCAATAAGTTAGGGAAGCTCGGACTTAAAACTATAGCTTTTTATTTGTTGTCAACAATTGTTGCTGTAGGTATAGGTTTGACGCTTGTTAATTTGGTGCAGCCTGGCAAGTTTGTGAATGAAGACCAACGAGTTAAGAACAGGATAAAATATGAACTTTGGGTGAGTGAAAATCCGGATGTTCCACAACCAAAAGACGGACGTTCATTTTTACAGGAGCAGCAGTATCAAGAATTAGTGAGTTCTACAATGAATGAGTCCGCTATGGATTCTTTAAAAACTGTAGCAGAAGCCTCCAACGACCGAGTAGATCAATTAGCTGAATCTGCTGATGAAACCACTAACCAAGGGCCTTTAAAGTTTTTTGTGGATATGGTTCCTGAGAATGTTTTTGGTGCTTTTAGTAGCAATGCCAATATGCTTCAAGTTATTTTCTTTGCCATCTTCTTTGGAATTTGCTTAGCAATGCTGCCCAATGATAAAGTAGGAGGAGTTATCAGTTTTGTAAACGGGGCTAATGAGGTGATTCTTAAAATGGTAGACATCATTATGAAAGCCGCTCCGTTTTTTGTTTTTGCATTATTAGCAGGGGTAATAGCTAAAATGGCCGATACGCCCGCCCAAGTATGGCAAATATTCAAAGGCTTAGGAAGCTATTCTATTACCTTATTGGTAGGTCTACTTTTCATGATATTTGTCTTGTATCCCTTGATTGTATCAATCTTCATTAAGAAACTAACCTATAGAGAATTTTTGAAGCGGATTAGCCCTGCTCAATTCTTGGCTTTTTCTACTTCTAGCAGTGCAGCTACTTTACCAGTAACTATGGAGTGTGTCGAAGAAAACATGGGGGCCTCGAAGAAGATTAGTAGCTTTGTATTGCCGATTGGTGCTACAGTAAATATGGATGGTACTAGCATGTACCAGGCGATTGCTGTGGTGTTTTTAGCTCAACTACATATGGTTGACCTGACTTTAGGTCAGCAACTAACGATAGTGCTAACTGCTACTTTAGCTTCTATTGGTTCGGCAGCAGTGCCAAGTGCCGGTTTGGTAATGATGATTATTGTTTTGAACTCAGTAGGTTTAAATCCTGCATGGGTAGCTATCATCTTCCCTGTGGATAGAATTCTGGATATGTTTAGAACTGTAGTGAACGTTACAGGCGATGCGACTGTTTCTACATTGATCGCAAAGTCAGAAGGAGAACTTAATGTTCCGGATGACGTTCCAGCAAATAAATAAATTTAAAAGACTTAAATAAAAAAGATGAGTACGCAGACACAACAACCTGTTACCATTTATATGGAAGCCAATCCGAATCCGAATTCGTTGAAATTCGCAACTAACCAAATGTTAGTACCGGAAGGAGATTCCTTTGACTTTCCATCTATAAAAGAGACCGCCCGGGCGCCATTAGCAGAAATCCTTTTTCACAAAGAATATGTGGATCGGGTGTTTTATATGAGTAATTTCGTAACGGTGACCAAAAAGCCAGAATACGAGTGGGTAGAAATACAAAATGATGTAAAGGATACCATCAAAGAATTTTTAGAATCTGGTAAGCGAGTAATTGAATTGCAAGCCAAAGATTTATTCGAAGAAACGAATACTAGCGAAAATGCTGAGTTGGAAGAGCAAATCAAGAATATCCTAGAAGAGTATATCAAGCCAGCAGTCGAGCAAGATGGAGGCGCTATTTCTTTTCACTCCTACGACAAAGATGCTCAAAAAGTAAAAGTGTTACTGCAAGGGTCCTGTAGCGGATGTCCTTCTTCTACTATTACTTTGAAAGCCGGCATTGAAAATCTTTTAAAAAGAATGTTGCCAAACGATGTGCAGGAAGTAGAAGCAGAAGGCGTTTAAATTAATTACACATTTTTACAAGCAGTCTTGAATCACATTCAATGACTGCTTTTTTTATAGCATACAAGTCTATTTAATAAAATCCAGATGAAAAATATCAGACCTTTTCATGTTGCTTTTCCCGTTGCAGATTTAAAAGCGACTCGTCAGTTTTTTGAAGAAGTTTTAGCTTGTAAGATCGGTCGTACTTCCGAAAGATGGATTGACTTCGATTTATATGGACATCAAATTACAGCGCATCTCACTGATGAGCCTATTCAAGAACCAGCAGCTAATCCGGTAGATGGAAAATCAGTTCCCATTAAACACTTTGGAGTTATATTGGAGTGGGAGCAATGGCATGATTTAGCTGATCGACTAAAAGGAGCTAATACAGATTTTATAATTGAGCCTTACATTCGTTTTAAAGGAGAGCCAGGGGAACAAGCTACTATGTTTTTTCTAGATCCAAGTGGCAATGCATTAGAATTCAAGTCTTTTAAAAGGGACGAGGATATTTTCGCATCATAACTTTTCTCTTATTTAAATAAAAGGATCAAACCGATTGCTTATGCTTTTAGTTATGATCAATATCACTTCCGAGTAATGGAGCTAAAAGATCTATATCGACTAGTAAAACGTGGCGAAGGTGACAGGTTGGAGTTTAAACGAAAAGCTGCTCACCCAGAAAAGATTGTGAAGGAGTTTGTAGCTTTTGCCAATACTAAAGGGGGTGATGTTTTGATAGGGGTAGATGATAATGGTAATATTCCCGGAGTAAAGTACGCTGAGGAAGAAATTTATGTCTTAAATAAGGCACTTACTAAATTATGTAAACCCCGCTTGCGATACGAATATACTATCATCCCGCTAGATGAAAATGAAGATAGAGCGGTTGTGCGTTATGAAGTGGCCGAGAGTAAGAAAAAGCCCCATTATGCTTTGCCTGACGAAAATACTGATTGGGGAAAGGCCTATGTTCGCCTAGCCGATAAAAGCATCCAAGCGAGTAAAGAAGTTAGAAATGTTATCAAGTTCTCCCAGAGGAAAAATGCTAGAATCCTCCAAATTCAGGAAAAAGAAAAGGTTTTACTAGAATATTTAGGCGAACATGAGTCTATAACTTTGACTAAATTCCAAGAGATTTCAAAATTAAACCGATATAAAGCCTCTATGGTTTTAGTGAATTTGGTGGTATCCAATATCTTAAGAATAAATCCTTCGGATAAGGAAGACACCTTTAGTATGGCGCCTATAATTAATTTATAGTTCTAATTGTTATTAGCATAAATTTTTTTACCATTTTCCGCAATTTTCATCCATCTCCCGGCTGGATCTCCATAAGAATAACTTCCAGATGATATCGTATCCCCAATTTCATTGAACTTCATCCATGCGCCATGTTTTTGATCGCCCTTAAAGTTCATTGATGCAGAAAGTTTACCATTTTCAAAATACTTTTTCCACTGTCCTGATTTCTTCCCGTCCTTATAATATGCTTTATGATTTATTGAGCCGGACTCAAAATAAACAAGCCACTCATTAGTTTTATACCCCTCTTGATAATGACCAGATGTGTAGATGTCTCCGTTTTCAAAATAAGTAACCCATAAACCTGATTTCAAACCCTCGATATATTTTCCTGATGATTTAACCTCACCATTAGCATGAAATTCATGCCACTTACCAATTTTTTTATCTCCAATAAATTTTCCTATTACAGCAATATCTCCTTTGTCATTGTATTTTAGATAAGTTCCGTTCAGTTTTCCTTTTTGATATTTTCTTATTTCAATTATTACACTGTCTTTATTTCTAACAAATTCCAGTCCATTTTTTAACGAATTTTTGTATATAAACAGCTGTTCTTTCCAATTAGTAGAAGATTCGATGACGTTGTAGTCATATGGGATTTCTGTATCGTTCCTGATAGAGTCACAAGAACTGAAAAAGATTAGAAAGAATATGAAAAAGTAGGTTGAATTATCCATCCGAAGAAATCGCTATTAAAGCTGCCAAAACCATCAATTTTTAGTCCTATCATGGACTTTTCATTTTTTGAGTAGAAACCATATTCAAATCCTATATTAAGACCTAACTCACGATTCACATTATTATTCACCAGAGGAAAGCCAGGTATATAGTTACCATCTTCGTCAATATCTATTTCATAATCTACTATGGAAGTAAATAGGCGATATAAATGCAAGCCATAATCAAATCGCAAACGGTGACGGCCACTGTTTTTCAATAAATCTAAATATGAACCTAGTACTAAACCAGCATATAGTTTATCAAATTCCTGACCAGCAAAAAACATTAAATCGTCACTATAATCCTGTCGGTAATCACCTTTGTAAAACTTTAATTGAACAGGGAGCTTTTCATTCATTAAAAATGACCATGAAAATGATATAACCCTGCCCAGTACTAGTGGATCCTCTTTCCAATTGGTCGCTAAATATTCAGGACGACTACTGTTTTCATCATATTTTGGAAACAAGGCATTATTATAGTCAAAACCCATCCCCATTCCAAGAGATATTTTGCTTTCGGAAATGAACTTTTGTGCTTTTACATTCAGTACTGATAAACATGTCAATAGTATGAAAATTAATAAAAACTGTCTCATAATTAAAAGTTGATCGTGACGAAAGGTGATAGAATAATACTCTCTAGCCCATAACCACCAAATAAGGTGTAAGCATTTAAATTTAAACCCAAATGTAACGCCTCTTTTATTTGCTGAGAGTAGGAGGTGTTAAATGAAAAACCGATATCGCCAAAAGTTCTAGAATTTGTTTGTAACTGTGTTACGTATAATTTACCATCAGGTCCTTCACTTGGTATATATGATACACCTGAGTCTGAAAAAATTCTTACAATAGGTCCAAATCCGATATTTAAAACACCCTTTTTGAGATAGATATTTCTGGTTATTAAAATGTCGATGGGCATGTATTTCACTACATATTTCTTATCTCCAAAGCCACCTAAAATATCCATGTTCGATTTTTGGTATTCTAACTTAAAGCTGGTGAAACCTATTCTTCCCAATAATTCCCACTTCTTTGATAGTTGGTAATTAAATCTAATTCTATTATTCCAACCAATATATACTTTTTGAAGCTCAAAATTATCTGGAATTATACTAGGCCTATTATCTTTATATGATGGCCTTAAAAGTTCTACAACATCCAAATGAAGACCTGATTCAAAGCCAATAGAAACCTTAGTACCCTCCATTAACTTTTGAGAATATAGTGGTACCATTGAAATTAATGTCAAGAGGGCTGATACAATAAAAGTTTTCATAAATTAATTTTTAAAAAGCGGGTGTAAGAAATTTGCACCCGCTTTTTTGTTTAGAGTGAGTAACTATTCATATTCCATGGTAGGAGCAAGAGTAAATGAAAGACCACCTGCAGTTCTCCAAGCATGTCCATTATGGAATCCATTTCCAAAATTGCGGTCATCTTCAGAATCGTAATAAAAATTTTCTCTTCCTAAATCTTCATTCAATAATACCCCATTTTTAGAAGAAAAATCTTCATCATAAGTAGTAGTGGTGACGTTTCCGTTGTGTAATAACCTCACAGTTCCATCTAGTCTAACTGTTTTATTGGTGTTGTCGTATTCATAAATCCCTAATCCTTGTGTCAATTCTTCAGGAGCCCAGGCGTTATCCCAACTAGTGTTTACATTAACTACCGTATGTCTATTTATTTGTCTTCGGGTCAGTGACATTGTCCCAAGCTCAGCAATTTGTGATTTTGTACCTCCTGAATAATAAGGATATGCTCGGATAAATTTAAATTCAGAAGCACCACCATTTATGACATTAACAAAAGCATCATATTGAGTATTACACTTTATTGCACCTACATTGACTAGCATTCTATATAAATCTTCATACTCGTGGGGGTGTGAAGAACCACCACCTGTGGAACCACCACCAGATGAGCCACCACCGCCATATCCTCCACCTGAACCACCATCGTCAATAGGCATTAGAATTAATGTTGTGTTACCATCTGCATAGTCATCATCGACATGGTCAATAAGTTGTGGAGGATCTAGAGGGAGGTTACTTCTCCCACCTTCTTGAGATACTTTCACTCTATATCCTTCTACAACATCTCCCTGATTTTCCAAAGTTGCGGCTACTATCGTTATGTTGTCAGTTTCCAACATTGCCTCTTCAATATAAGGCATATAGAGTTCAATATTGCTGTCAACAAGCGTTTGAATCAGCTTTTCTAGTTCTTCGTTGTTTTTCTTCCCTGATCTTTTAGCACTAGCACTGCCCTCACTTCCATGATAGTATTTAGCAAATGTATCTTTAAAAGTTAGCAAACTAGAACTGAGCCTTTGAAAGCTTTCCGTAGTCGGATCGAATAAGGTTTTTAACATGATGCCTTCTTCCTCTACACCGATTTTAAGTAATTCCTTTCTTAAATCAGGTTCTTTTTGCAACATTTCAAGAAGAATATCCTGAGCTTCTAAATTTGCATTCCCCAATTTGATTAATTCTTCAGTTTGAATCTCTTCTTCTGGGGTCAAAACTTTTTCATCTTCCAAATTGGGATTGCAGGCATACATTATAAAAATGCCTAAAACTAGTACTGTGATTTTTGAAATAATCTTTTCCATGATTAGTTGATAGTTTAGTTATAAATAATTTTGCACAACTAGCTAAGAATCTAAAATTTTATGGAAATAATAAGTCTATACACCATTAGAGTGGGCAAATCAAATTATTTACACTTTGTAGGGTTAATTAAAGAACATTAGGTACCAGTTATTTCTTTAATGATTAACATATTTCAAATACGTTGAATCTAGTTGATAGGTAAATGTATTATTTAAATAATTAAAAAAAAATAAAAAAGTACATAATAAGAATGCAGTGATTAGCTTTTGTTAATTAGTTGCTTAGTGAAAATGGATGATTAAGTAGGTGTAAAACAGGTAGATATTACCTAAATACTTGTGTAAGTTTCGGTTCTTTAGGTGAAAAAAATATGGTAAATCAATATTTTATTACATCGGATAATTTGCTTCTTGTGATGAGTATGTTTCCTTCTGCAAGGAAGTTCAAGATGGTGCTTATAATCAAATTTTAAGAAGTTCCCGTTTCAGTGAATTTATTTCTATTATACTAGAATTATGTTTCAATACTTAATATTGAAGATAATTTTATTGATCATCTCACAATAATTCTCTGGCAGTAGATAAGGTGGATATGTATGTCATGAGAAATTGCAAATTTTTTGAAGACTATCGATAACTAAAAATAAGGAAAAGATTGCTTGATATCGATGACTCAAGATGGCCTGCCATTCAATTGACTCAGCTCAAAGACCCAATAATTAGCCTGATTTTATCATTGCTAGTGGGTTGTTTGGGAATTTACCGTTTTTATATTGTTGATGTCGGATTAGTTATCCTTAAATTAATTACTTGAGGTGGGTTTGGAATTTGGGTGATCGTAGATTGGTTCTTAATCATGGGAGCTACAAGGGAGAAAAACATATAGAAGCTTCATCAGATACTATAGATAAATGCAGAAGAAGAGACTAAATATGCTTGTTGCTGGAATTACTCTTTTGAGTTTGACTTGGGTAGGATTCAAACTGAGTATTATGGCATTGAACGTCTGTTTTTTGAATATCTTGCTTCTCTGCTTTGTCCGGCTTGTGGTACTACGCAAAGTGTTTTGTCTTTGATAGTGGTGGAACGTGTAAGCAGCACTTTCGGCAAATCCACACTGTTTATTGGCTCTGGTTTTAATAATCGTACTGCCATTATGGGTCTTGGTAGATTTATTTTCGGGAAAGTATTCGCTGCATTATTTTTTTATTAGTACAGAAAATCGGATTAGGAAAAAGTACATAGCTGGTCCTTTTATTATTCTGGGGCTAATGAACTGGGCGTGGAACATAATGAAAAATTTAAGATTGAAACAAGGAATTTTTCATATAAGGTAGATGATAGTGAGGCTGAAAAAGCCTCTAATAGTTATTTAATGTCACGGGTGTTCATAACCGCAGGTCTTCCTTTACCTATATTTAATTTGATCGCTACTTTTATCTTTTATTTAGGTAACCAGCGTTCTACTCCTTTTTTGAGAAGGTACTGCACCCATACGTTCTTCTCTCAGCTTTCCTTGGTTATTATTAATAGCATCGGTTTTTGGTGGGCGTTTTTCATACTTTTTGAAGAAAGGGTGTTTAATATTGATTATATAGTTTACCTGATTGTACTTTTCACATTCAACCTACTTGAATTTGTAGCCACTAATTATACAGCTTTTCAAACCCGAAAGGGTATTCATGTTAAATGGTGGTTTTACAGAGACCTCTCCTGCTCAATGGTTCAACTCTGATTTTTATGAAAAAAGCTGTAAGGTTTTTTTTGCTTTTCATTTCTTTTGTCACGCTCTGGTTTGCCTTATCGCATATTAATTGAGTGCAAATTTTACAGGTGAAAGAAGTGACTGTTTCTCCCAAAGGGAAATTGGGAAACCAGATTAAAAATGCCATTGAACATTCCGAAGAAATCGTCCAGGATGAAGAAATTAAGAAGGTGATTGACAGAATTTTACTTAAAATAGCTGACAAACATAATATAGATGCAGCAGAACTTAATCTTCTGCTTGTTAATAACCCACAAGTGAATTAATTCACTTTGCCGGTGCTTAGTGGAAGAAGAAAAACAATCCAAAGCAGTTATTTCTAGTCGCTTCAGGAGCACTTTGAAGGAAGAAAAAGATTCAAAAATGGAGTAATTGAAATTATAATTTTACAGCTACCCCAACTCTCATGGCAAAACCACTGCTAACCGCAAAATAGTCTGCCATGGTTTCCAATCTCCAATTACTATTCAGACCAATTGCATACCCCATTCCTAAAGCTAGATCAGAGTTGTTTTTTAATATGCCTCTCATTCTAAGGAAAACAGGATTGATAGGATAGAACCTGAAGCCAGCCGAACCGCCTAAATCTTTTTCAATAAATTCTAGTCCACCTGTTAAAGCAAAACGGTTTGCTACAAAATATTGTGCCTCAGCACCAAATCTATATTTGGGGATATTTTCAAAGAAAGGAGTACTTAAAACATCGATCCCTGCAGCTAATCGCCATTGAGCTTTTGACTCGGATAAAGTAAACAAAGAAATAAAGCAAAGAAGAAGTACAAGTTTTTTCATAACAATCTGGTTTTGTGGAATACAAATTTAATTCAAAATTTATATTATAGATTACCTAAAGATTAAATTTATTGAAATTGGAAATAAATGGAGACGCTATTGGTGACTAATTCATTGATTGGACTGCTATAGCTATTTTGCCGATCAAATAAGGCATTTGTTAAGCCTCTTGAAAATCTAATTTCGGGAGAGAATTTGAACAATTCGTAGTAGATATCTATTCCAAAACCAATTTCCAAAGCCAGATTAAAAGTGTTAATCAGTAGTACATCTTCATTTATTTCGGATGGTCTTTTGCCACTTACTTCAAAAGATGGCTTAACTCCTCCGATCATGTACGCTCTAAAATTATTTCTTCTTTGAGATTTGTATTTAAGCAAAATAGGTAGTTCTGCATAGAATGCTTCCTTCTTTCCTTGAAAAGTAATTTCTTCTGCCTGGTCGTAGGTGTTGTAATTTAAGGTGTACTGATAGAGTCCTACACCGGGAGTTGTACGGAAATCTAAGTATTGAGCAATTCTTAAATTAAAAATGAATCCAACTGTGAAACCAGGCGCACTCTCTGGAACAACAGAATGCAATGAGTCAAATTGATTGCTTAAGTAAGCTTCATTATATCTTACTTTCAAATTTGCGGTATGACCTCCTAAATAGAAGCCATAATGGATTAATTGCTCATCATAATTTGGTAAGTTCTCTTTCTCGTAAATCTGAGCCGAAGCTTGAAAACTGAAAACTGTCCCAAGCAGGAATAAAATTATTTTATTCCTGTGTAAATTGAGCTTATGCCAAATGTTAGAGGTTTGCATACAGTATCTTTGAAGCCTAAGATATCCAGTTTAGAGGTGAATTCTTTTCCATCAGGAAAGGACTTTACCGATTCTGGTAAATAAGTATAGGCTGCATTATCTTTTGAAATTGTTTTGCCTAAAGTAGGTAAGATATTTTTAAAATAGAAATTGTAGAGCTGTTTAAAAGGGAAGCTTTTAGGCTTGGAAAATTCCAATACTACTACTTTTCCGCCCGGTCGCAGCACTCTATACATTTCTGCTAATCCTTTTTCAAGGTTTTCGAAGTTTCTTACCCCAAAAGCAACGATGATGGCATCAAACTTATTATCTTCAAAAGGAAGGTTTTCTGAATCGCCTGAAGCTAAAGTGATTTTATCATCTAATTTTCTCTTCTTCAACTTTTTCCTACCGAAAGAAAGCATACCTTCAGAAATATCAACTCCTGTCACGTGATCGGGGTTTAACCTCAATGCTTCTATAGCAAAATCGCCAGTCCCAGTCGCAATATCCAAGATTTGTTTAGGCTCAATATCTTTCAATAGTTTTATGGCTTTTTTTCTCCATCTGATATCGATGCCTAAGCTTAAGAAATGATTAAGGAAATCATATTTGTGGCTGATGTTATCGAACATATCAGCAACTTGTTGCTTTTTGCCTGTTTCTTTGTCTTTGTAGGGTAATACTGTCATCTGAAAATGGATTTGCTATTTATAAGAAGCTAACAGAGCGTTTTGGGGAAATGTTTCTTTTGGATAAAAATAAAACTGTTATGTTTCAATAATTCTACATAACAGTTTTATTTTGATATTTTAGTATTAGATGATCAACATAGCATCCCCATAAGAAAGGAATCTATATTTATGCTTGATTGCTTCTTGATAAGCTTTCATTACATTATCATAGCCTCCAAATGCTGCAGCCATCATCAATAGAGTGGATTCGGGCATGTGGAAATTTGTCAATAATGCATTGCAAATTTTAAATTCGTAAGGAGGGAAAATGAAGCGATCGGTCCAGCCTTCATTTTCTTTCAAATGATTATTAGCTGTTACTGAAGATTCCATGGAACGCATAGCTGTTGTACCTACAGCACAAACTCTTTTCTTGCTGTCCAATGATTCGTTTACCAATTCAGCAGTTTTCTTAGGAACCTTAAAGTTCTCCGAATCCATTTTATGCTTGGTCAAATCCTCCACATCTACCGGACGGAAAGTGCCTAATCCGATATGCAATGTGATGGGGCTGGTTTTGATGCCTTTTAGCTCCATTCTTTTCAAGACCTGACGAGTGAAGTGCATACCTGCAGTTGGTGCAGCAACAGCTCCTACCTCTTCAGCATAAATTGTCTGGAATCTTTCTCTGTCAGCTTCTTCTACTGGTCTTTTGATATATTTTGGAAGCGGAGTTTCCCCTAAAGAATCTACTAATTTGTAGAAATCTTGATCATCCCCATCGTATAGGAATTTAATAGTTCTCCCCCTTGAAGTGGTATTGTCAATAACTTCCGCTACTAATTCGCCATCTCCAAAATATAGTTTATTTCCAACACGAATTTTTCTAGCCGGATCTACCAACACATCCCACAAGTGCATTTCTTTATTGAGCTCTCTCAGAAGAAAGACTTCAATTTGGGCACCTGTTTTTTCTTTATTTCCATAAAGACGAGCAGGGAATACTTTAGTGTTATTGGTTACTAAAATGTCACCTTCATCAAAGTAATCGACAATGTCTTTAAAAGTTTTGTGTTCAATTTCTCCGGTATCTTTGTGCAAAACCATTAGCTTTGCTAAATCTCTGTCTTCTGCCGGATGTTGTGCCACCAATTTAAGTGGTAATTCGAATTTGAATTCTGATAATTTCATACTTAATATTACGGTATTAAGTGGTTAGACTTAAAATTTTAAGAGGGCAAAGTTAAGAATAGTTTTTGTAATCTTGTAGCTTTATATTTTTATATTTACATATGATTTACTTTCATCTGCTTCTGGAGAGTTTTCGCTTCGCTTTAAGTGCCTTGCGAGCCAATTTATTAAGAACTATTCTTTCATTACTTGGTGTAACGGTAGGAATTTTTTCTATCATCACTGTATTTACCTTGGTAGATTCATTGGAAAAGAATATCAAAGACAGTTTAAATTTCTTAGGGGACGATGTCATCAGAATAGAGAAGTTTCCTTGGATTTTTGAGGATGACTATCCGTGGTGGAAGTTTGTAAATCGTCCTAAAGCCGAATATAGTGAATATCAGTTTTTGAAAAGTAATTCTAAAGAAGCCAGTGCAGTGACCATTTTTGCGGAAAGGTTTGGAGTAACTGTGAAGCATGAGAGCAATAGTTTAAGTGGTGCTATCGTTTCGGGGGTAGCTTATCAGCATAAAGATGTTTTTGAAATTCCAGTTGAAACAGGGCGTTATTTTGGATTACAAGAGGTAGAAAAGGGAACCAATGTGACGATCATCGGAGCGGAAGTATCCAAAACTTTATTCCCAATGACGGATCCGATCGGAAAGGAAATAACATTGAGAGGCTTGAAATTTCGAGTAATTGGAGTCATGGAAAAGCAAGGGGCAAGTATTACGAATGCTCCTAGTGCGGACGATTTTTGTTATGTACCCTACAATACGTTTTTTAAAATGTATTCAGGTCAGGGGAATTTCGGAGTTGAATCCATTATAGCGCTTAAAGGTTATCCTGAAGATGAGGGTTTGAAGAATTTGGAAGGGGAAATAACAGGTCTTTTAAGACAGAAAAGAGGTTTGCGACCTCGGGAAGATACAAATTTTGCTATAAATAGACCGGAAGCATTTGCAGATTTTCTCGATTCAATATTCAGTGTGATTTCAATAGCTGGATGGGTAATCGGAAGTTTTTCGATTTTAGTAGGAGGCTTCGGTATTGCCAATATCATGTTTGTATCAGTAAAAGAAAGAACGAATATAATTGGCATTCAGAAATCCTTAGGTGCTAAGAATTTCTTTATACTTTTTCAATTTCTATTTGAAGCCGTTTTTCTTTCTGTAATGGGCGGCTTATTTGGTATTTTCTTGGTGTATCTACTAAGTTTTGTTTCTCTAGGCAGTCTAGATCTAACGCTTTCAATTGGTAATGTTATTATTGGAATAGCGGTTTCAGCTATTGTGGGAACTTTGTCCGGAATAGTGCCAGCAGGAATGGCAGCAAAATTAGATCCTGTTATTGCCATCAGAGCGTAATTTTTTAATAGATGTAAATAAAAAAGTAAATGATTAAATCCATCGGTTTAATATTTTTGGCGCTCTTTTTTGTGCAAGAGCCTGTTTTAAAAAAACAAAAGCTAACTGATTATCTCAGCATGGAAGTTTCTACTGAATTAAGAAAAATGACTCAGCAAGAACTTTCTGCCAAGTTTTTAGGAGCGAGAATTCCTGACGCAGCCATGACGGATGAGCAATCAGCAGTTGAATTTACTATCACAGCTTCTTCCACTTTTTGGCAAGATGACGATGTATCGCTCTTAAAAGAATTCTATGATTCTAGTATTCCTCCTTTGTTTCAGGAAATTGAGTTTTCTCAAAAGGAGTTGGTAGAAATAAATGGCAAAGAATTTGTTGCCTACCAATTTGAAGGTAAGCCTTTGGCAGAAGGTAATCGATCTGCTGAGCAGCGTTTTACATACTTGCTCTACACTCTTCATAAAAATGGATTGGTGGTTATCAGTTTTTCTTGTCCGCCTTATTTAAAGTCCAAATGGCAACCCATTGCCCAGAAAATGTTTGAAAGCACCAAATTTCGCTAAACATAAAATGGAACTCACCGTTAATTCTGACGAGTACTTTATGAGGGAAGCGCTTCGTCAAGCAGAAATTGCTTATGATGAAGGAGAAATTCCTGTTGGTGCTATTGTTGTTTGTCAAAAAAAAATAATTGCTAAGGCCTATAATCAGACTGAAAAGTTGAATGATGTAACCGCTCATGCTGAAATGCTGGCAATTACGGCTGCCGCTAATCATCTAGGGGGTAAATACTTAACTGATTGTACGCTTTATGTCAGTTTGGAACCTTGCGGGATGTGTGCAGGTGCGCTAAATTGGTCGCAAATAAGCGAAATTGTATATGCTTTAGAAGATGAAAAAAGAGGATTTACTAAAATTAATCCACATATGGTTCATTCAAAAACTAAAGTAAGAAGCGGTTTGATGGCAAGTGAAAGCAAAAAAATACTAGATAATTTTTTTGCAAGACTTAGAGATAGAAGGAATTGATTTTTAATAAATGTTTAACCTATAATTAATAAATATTATGGCTTTCGAATTACCAGCATTACCATATGCAAAAGATGCTTTAGAACCACATATAGATGCTAAAACAATGGAAATACACCATGGCAAGCATCACAACGGATATGTTACTAAATTAAATGGAGCTGTTGAAGGAACAGACATGGAAGGCAAGTCCTTAGAAGAATTGCTTAAAAATAGCAGTGATAACAATGCAGTAAGAAATAACGGTGGTGGTCACTATAATCATTCTCTTTTTTGGACTGTAATGAGCCCAAATGGAGGTGGTGAGCCTTCAGGTGCTTTAGCTGATGCCATTAATGCTGCTTATGGTTCTTTTGATAAGTTCAAAGAAGAGTTTGCTAATGCAGCAGCTACTCGATTTGGTTCAGGATGGGCATGGTTATGTGTGCACTCTGGCGGAAAAGTAGAGGTTTGTTCATCCCCAAATCAAGACAATCCTATCATGCCTAATGTTGGTTGTGGAGGAACTCCGATCTTAGGACTTGATGTTTGGGAACATGCTTATTACTTAAATTACCAAAATAGAAGACCTGATTACATCTCTGCATTTTTTAATGTAATTAATTGGGAAGAGGTTTCTAAAAGATACGCAGCAGGGAAATAATTAAATCATATTATAATTATGAAGGGCTGTAAATTTATAATTTACGGCCCTTTTTTTGTTAAAAGAATCTTCTGCCTAGTCCATGTTTTCCGAAAAGCTCAATATCGAGTGAAACCATTAAGGAATGCGTTCCGAATCCTGTTAAAGCAGTATTGTTTATAGGTAATTCAAATGCGTAGCCTAATTTCAGTGTTTCTCCTACTTTCATTTGCGTATTCAAGCCAATGGTGCCGAAATTTCTGAAAGATGCCCCAAGCCAAATCGTCTCATTTAATAGAAAGGAAGCATTTAGATCCAGTGCATAATTATCTTTATCCATATACATTAATAGAATGGAAGGCTTAAATTTTAAAGAAAAGAGCTGATCGAAAATATAACCAGCACTTAAATAGTAGTGTCTCCTATATCGAGTACTTTCCATGCCTCCATCATTTACTTTAGTGTCTAACATTCTAGGCACTGAAAGGCCAACATAGTAGTCTTTGCTCATATACCAAAAGCCTACTCCAATATTTTCCTCT
>NZ_FXAW01000013.1 GCF_900177665.1 Marivirga sericea | reverse complement strand
TACGTTTATCAGTATGAAGTACCGGCAACAGCGAACTGTCCATTAGATCAGTCAGCGTTAACCATCACAGTGGAAGAAGCTCCAGATGCAGGGAATTATTTAGGTACACCAGCAGAGATTTGTCAAACTGATGTGTTTGATTTGACAACTTTATTAAATGGTACTCAAGATATCAATGGAACATGGACAGATACTGATTTAAGCGGAGCTGTTATTACAGGAAATTCAGCTAATTTTACAGGAGTTCCAGCTGGTAGCTATGATTTTACTTATGAGGTGCCAAGTACAGCGGTTTGTACATCTCCTGCAAGCGAAGTAGTAACTGTAAATATAAACACACTTTCTGTTTCATTAGACGCTAATAATCCTACTTCAGGTTGTGGAAATACTGATGGTTCTTTAGAGGTTACTGCTGTAAGCACTTTTGCAGGTGATACATTTACATTTGATTGGTCTGGTCCAAACGGATATACTAATATTATTACTTCAGCCACGGATGGTGATATTGTAGGTTTAGAAGCAGGTGATTATATTTTGACTGTAACTTCCGACAATACGGGTTGTACATTTACTGATACCTATACAGTAGATGATCCAGTACCATTCAGTATAGATGATTTATCTGGCAGTCCGCAATTAACATGCGGGGGTTCTGATGGAAGTCTGCAAATCGAAGTCTCAGGTCTTGCTATTGAAGGAGTTTTCTACATTGAAGATTTAGGAGGAAATGAAATTGCTGGCTCAAGATTAACAATAGCTGCAGCATCTCCCACAATATATAACTTCAATTCACTGGCTCCTGGCGATTATATAGCTTTTATCGAAGAGGGTCCTTGTGTTTTAGATAGTGCTTTTACAATTGATCCAGTAGATGAAATTGCTGCTACTATTAACACAATTACAGAACCTAATTGTGGATCATCTGATGGTGAAATTGAAATCAATGTTGCTGATGTCGGGAATGATTATGAAGTAAGTGTTGATGGAGGTACACCTGACTTAGTAGCATCAGGAACTGCTACATATACAATTACAGGATTATCTCAAAGTAGCTACACAATTACTGTCACTGATATTACCACTAATTGTGAAGTTGTTTTAACTCAGGTTTTAAATGAAGATGCTTCATTTGATATTGATAATGCTACTACTGAAACGAATATTACAAACATACAGACTTGTGGTGGTTCAGAAGGTGCTATCGATGTAGTGATTACTGGAGCATATACAGGCCCAACAACATTTAGCTGGACTGGCCCAACAGGTTTTACGGATCCAGGGACTGAAGACCTGACTAGCTTGGGCTTAGCTGGTGATTATCAGTTAACTATTGAAGATGCTGGTTGTACAGTAGTGAGTAATACATTTACAATTACCGAACCTACTCCTCCTACGGCTGGAAACTATATTGGAACACCTGGACAAGTAAACCTTGTAAATAATCCATTTGATTTATCAACATTATTAGATGGTAGTCAAGATGGCGGAGGAACTTGGACAGATACTGATGTTAGTGGTGCTGTGATTACTGGTAATGATGCTGATTTTACATCAGTAGCCTCTGGCAGTTATACTTTTACTTATACAGTAACAGACCCAAGTATTCCTTCTTGTACTGATTCAGAGGATGTAATAGTTGAATTTTTAAATTTCGAATGTGCTGACACCAAGTTTTCTACTATAACCGAGGATGCAACATGTCAAGGAATTCAAGACGGTAAGATTTTCCTATTCCTTCAGAATGTAAGCAATGCAAGCACCTTGGAAGTGACAGTGAAATCATCAGCTACTGATAGTATCTTCGTAACCGCTACTAATCCTGGAAGTGGAAACTTGTTAGAAGTTGATGCAGACTTTTTACCAGGTAGCTATGAAGTGATATTGAGAGATTTAGTCAATGATTGTGAGGATAGAACTCCGGTACTTATAGGTCAAAAGCAATCGATTTTACCTTTAGTAAATACTTCAGATGCAACATGCGATAATCCTGTGGGACAAATTCAAGTTACCATTGATGGTACCTTCGACTTTGTATTATTAGATTCACTTAATAATGCCATTGAGACTAACACAACAGGTTTATTTATAGATTTAGCACCTGCATCGTATGGTATTGCATTTAATAATTCCGGAGGATGTCAAGTGGACACTGTCAAAAACATAATTATTAATGAACCAACGCAGGTGTCCAACAGTGCTTTAGATGTAACTGTTGTAGAACCGAGCTGCAATACAACTAGAGCTCAGATTTTAGTAAACTTTGAATTAGAAGGCGACTATTTCTATCAGATTCTTGATACTGCAGGGATACTAGTGGATTCGATTACTACCGATTCAGGAGCTTGGACAACGGAACTAGATACTTTAGGGCTGTTTGAATTAGTTGTTACAAACGTGGATAATCCTGGGCTTTGTGAGCCTAATAGTAGAAACTTCAATATTGAGAGGTCTGGAGGTTTCTCGGCCACAGTGACAGATAAAACAGATATTGTATGCTTTGGAGAAAATACAGGTTCAGTCACAATTCAATTAGATGGAATAGGTAGTGGATTCTATTCTTTAGATGGATCACTTTGGACTGAATTCATTTCCGGGGAACCAATCACTGAATTACCAGCTAGACAAACTATTTTAGTGAGTGACCAGCCAGGTTCGTCTCAATGTGAGTTGTCTGTTCAGGTGGGTATTGAATTTTTAAGTCAACCAATTGAATTTGCTGGAAATGGTAGAATTACACTAATCACTCAAGCAAGCTGCACGGTAGCTGAGGAAATTGGAGAAATTAATGTTCCAGAAGTGATTGGTGGTGTAGCGCCATATATCTATACTATTGATGGTGATCTAGTAGAACTTGATGCAAATAGAAACATCACTGGTTTAGCTAGAAATGTTAATCAATTAACTATTACAGATGATAATGGGTGTTCAGAATCCTTTAATATAAGATCGATCGTTTCTCCAAACGAAATTAGAGCAGAGGTTATTGAACTAAGCCCAAATAACAATTGTGTTGATGACCCAGAAGGTATTTCAGTATTGATTGATCAGGCTACAATTGACAACGTTCCTGGTCCCTATAATTTGATTCTGAATAAAGTGAACGACACCATTACTTCAGAATATGTACTAGATATCAATACAAATGGAACTAGAGAATTTATAATATCTCAATTTGATCTTGACAATAATATTCCTTTTGAAAAAGGGGCTCGATATAGATGGACTGTAAGAGCTATAGATGATGATCAAGCATGCTCTGCTGATAATTTCGTTACGATAAATGGTGGTGCTATTATTCCGACTTTTGAAATTGAATCTAGCGATGTGGCTTGTTTCCAAGAGTCTGGTTCCATTGAATTGTTCAATATTGTGGCAGATGAAACAATTCCATTAAATATTGAGGTATATGAGGGGAATGATATTGATCCTACAGAAACCTTTACTTTAAATGCTCTTCCGGAAAGTGGTCGATTCTTGATTGATCAAAGTATTTATGGATTAATTGCTAGAGGGGATTATATAATTAAGCTTAGCCAGCAACCCGATAATTGCAGTAGTTTAATTGAATCCGAGAATGCAAGTATCTTTATTGATGCCCCAGTGGCGCAGTTAAATGTTGAATTAGTACCGGAACCAAATTTACCTCCGGGAGTGGACAGAGAAAGGGGCGACATGAATCCAATGCCTACAACGAGACCCGATAGATCAAATGGTTCAATTAGTATTAGGTTAGTGGAGCCTACCTCAGGTGCTAATGGATACTCAGCTCAAATATTCTTATTGACTCCGTTAGGAGGAAACAATAGTTCTGACTATGTGCTGCCGACAGAGGCAATTGATTTCGGCTCAGATCAAGTGATCACTTTTGAGAATCTTTTACCTGGGATATATGAGATTGAATATTACGATTCTTTCGGATGTGGTACAGATGGTAACAGATTAGTATTTGATGGTGAAGGGTCCTCAGATATCACAGTAGACTTTGATAGGAGTCCATTTATTCCAAATGTGTTCACCCCTAATAATGATGGTAAAAATGACGTTTTTAGAATATTAAATCTACCTGATGATGGTGCCGAATTGATTGTAACTAATAGAACGGGTACCATAGTCTTCAGAGATAGTAATTACCGTTCCAGTAATCTTTGGGACGGTGGAGATAGCCCCGATGGAGTTTATTTCTATCAATTGACGGTAGATGGTAATGTTCAGAACGGATGGGTAGAAATTATTAGAGGCAGACGCTAATCTTAATTGAATTGATTTAATTAAAGCCAACTCGAATAGAGTTGGCATTTTTTTTAATACTAAGTCTTATATCTCTTCGTTTTGCATCCATGAACGTGAGATTATTATTTTTTTTTATAATTGTTAGCTTCTCAGCATCAGCGCAGAAATATGGTACAGCCGCTGGTCCTAGAATCGGAGATGCTAGATTTGGCCTGAGTGTAAAACAAAGAATTTTGCCGCGTTTTAGTGCTGAAGCGATGACTGATTTAGAATCGAACTCATTTCAATTTTCTGTGATTCCAAAATACCACCTGCCGATCACCGGAGAGGGCTTTAATATTTTCTTTGGTGCCGGAATGCATGTAGGAGGTCTTAAGGAATATGGAAGGACCTATGGATATGATTTGATAGCAGGGGTGGAGTGGAAGATACCAGCGCTGCCATTGGTTATAGGAGCTGATGTGAAACCTGCTTATCATCTTAGTCATGAAGACTGGTTTGAATTTCCGGCATCTGTATCGGTCCATTATGTTATAACTAGGGAAACGAAGGAGAAAAGGGTAAAAGATAAAGAGAGACGGAAAAAGCGAAAAGCAAAGAGGGAGAGAAGGGAAGAGAGGAGAGAGGCCCGAAGAGAATGGTGGCAAGATTTTAAAGATAATTAAGTCCTTTAAGTAAAGTTTTTTATGACAGGTTTTGCTGAGGACTTTATTAGCTTGTAGCTTTGCTCTACAAAGTGCTTTTATGAACCAGCAAAAATATATTCAAGACATTAAAGAAATAAGAGAAATGATGAATCGCTCTGGTCGGTTTATTTCTCTCAGTGGTATTTCAGGGGTAGTGGCGGGCATCATAGCCTTAGTTTCTGCATTTTTAGCATATCATTACATCTATCTTTATGATGATTATTACAGTTTTAATATGGTCTATTTGTCTCCTGAGTCGATTCGAGATATATTCTTACTAGCTTTGATTACGCTTGTTTTATCGGTTGGTTCAGTAATTATATTGACTCATCAAACACGTAAAAAGAAAGGACAGCACCTTTTAAATAAACATGCTAAAAGAGTATTGATAAATTTATCGATTCCATTATTTACTGGAGGGTTGCTGTGTATTATTTTGATTTTCAATGGGTTTATAGGTGTAGTAGCACCACTGACCTTGATTTTTTATGGATTAGCATTAGTTAATGCAAGCAATTACACATTGGATGATATTCGAAGTTTAGGAATAATAGAAATTATTTTAGGATTGAGTGGTTTGTATTTCATCAGCTATGGATTGATTTTTTGGGCTGTGGGCTTCGGTCTCGTACATATAGTATATGGTCTTGTAATGCGTTTGAAGTATGTGTCGTGAAGGAAAATTGAAAAAACTGAATCAGGCATTTGAAAATAATTTGCGGCTGAGAATTATGTTTGCTTTCTTAGTAAATAATCAATTAGATTATATTTCACTAAAAGTTTTGCAAGGTTTTACAGATTGGAGTTTAGGTAGCCATTTAAAGAATTTGGAAAAAAAGAATTATATTGATTTAATAAGGCTTTTGTCAATAGAAAGCTCGGCTCTAGTTATTAGGCCATTGAAATGGGAATAAGTTCATTCAAAAGACATAACGATGCAATTGAAAAGATTGTTAGTGGTCGATAGCCATTTTCATGCAAGCGAGATATATATTATTACAAATCATCGCCAAAGTTTAGAGAATTAATGTGAAAAGGACACTTACTATGGGGTCTTGTATCGGGATCTTTAGAATTCCATACCGGTGTCCGGTAAAAGAAATTTGGACTTTTAACCTCATTATTCCATTGATGATGAAAAACCTCCAAAGCTGCAGCTGACATTGGCGGCACAATCCAACTCCAATCAGCTGTTACTTCCCTTTTGCTTTTCTGCTCTAACTTTACAAATTTCATAAATTGCTCTGATGCTGAATGGTGATCAACTATTTGCACACCTGCTTCTTCAAATGAATATAAAACTGCTTCATTTAGCACCAATAGCGCATGATCCTTCCATAGGTTTCTATTTTTAGTAGTATTTAGCCCTAAATGCTCGGCAATTAGTGGTAATTTATTATATCTAAATCTATCTGCCAGGTTTCTGGATGCTATTTCTGTTGACATATACCAGCCATTAAATGGCGCAGCCTGATATTGAATTCCTCCAATTTCCAGAATCATATTTGATATGATGGGAACGGAATACCATTTCAATTGTAATTCTTTAAACCAGGAGAAATGAGGGTGTTCTAAGTTTACTTCAGGTATTATTTCCTTGGGAATTTCAAAAACTTTGGGAGTTTTATTTTTCAGTTGCAGAACTAAAGGTAAAACATCAAATTCTCCGAAAGAGGGCTCCCATCCTAAGTCTATACAGTATTTTGTAAAATCAAGCATTTCTGGATCTCCTTTTGTAGAGCCATCTTTCAATTTGTAGCCCGCGTAGCGAATTAATTGTTGGTTATAAATTTTGACATCCTGATGATTAAATACCGAAATTACTGAGCGTATTTTCCCTTCGTTGAAGGCATATTTAATATGACTTTTTATAGCTTCAAATATTTCTGTTTCTGAGTCTAATTCTCTTTTATCCTTTACTTTTAAGCTATTCCAGAACAGCCTACCAATACATCTATTACTATTTCTCCATGCTAATTTACATCCATACACTAATTCGTCTACAGTTAATTTGTATGTTCCTGAAGTAGAGATTTCATTCTTGATCCCTTCAATTCTTTGACTAGATTCATGTTGTTTGCTTTCATCGTAGTATTGATGAATGAATTCACATGCCCTTTTGAAGTTTGCTTGCATAGCTGAGTTAAATGGTATTACTATTACGTTAAATTAGCTGAAGTAGGATTTTGTTTATAATAAATGCTTTAGCAGGAAAGCTGAATGTCACCTGACAATATGGTAGCTAGTCTTTTACAAGGGATATAATTTATCAATTCGCTTACTTAGTGTTTATTTTCTGAAACGAAGCCTGAGACGCTTGAATTGTAATCCGTAAATAGGATCGTAAAAAAAGGTCTTAACATAATATGCTTAGACCTTTTATTAAAACTTCATGTCTTGCATCTAGATTCTAAAATCTAGTATCTCTTCTCAATTACTCACCCTCTTAAATTTTTCAAAATCAGGCTTTCTCTTCTCTAGAAATGCATTTCTTCCTTCTTTAGCTTCTTCTGTCATGTAAGCTAAACGAGTAGCTTCTCCAGCAAATACTTGCTGACCCACCATACCATCATCTGTAGCATTAAAAGCGAATTTCAACATTCTAATAGACAGAGGAGATTTACCTAATACTTCTTGTGCCCATTCGAAAGCTGTATCTTCTAATTCTGCATGAGGTACTACGGCATTGACCATTCCCATATCAAAAGCTTCCTGTGCTGAATAATTTCTACCTAAGAAGAAGATCTCACGAGCTCTTTTTTGTCCCACCATTTTGGCTAAATAGGCAGATCCATAACCACCGTCAAAGCTGGTGACATCTGCATCAGTTTGCTTGAAAATGGCATGTTCCTTACTGGCTAAAGTCATATCGCACACTACATGCAAACTATGTCCACCACCTACAGCCCAGCCTGGCACTACAGCAATGACTACCTTAGGCATGAAACGGATCAACCTTTGAACTTCTAATATATTTAGACGAGCAACACCATCATCTCCAACATATCCTTGCTCTCCTCTTGCTTTCTGATCACCACCGCTACAAAACGCGTATTTCCCGTCTTTAGGAGATGGACCTTCCGCTGACAACAAAACTACCCCTATATCATCGTCTTCTCTAGCGTGAAGAAGTGCATCGAAAAGCTCTTGTGTAGTTTTAGGACGAAATGCGTTCCGTACTTCTGGACGGTTAAACGCAATTCTAGCTACGTGATTAGCTTTTTTATAGGTGATGTCGCTGTATTCTTTGACTGTTTTCCAGTTAATTTCATTCATGTGTATTTAATTATTTTTAAGTTGCCACATGGAATTTGCTATAAATATTCACCAGGCGGTTGGTATAAATTCGCCCTCGAATATTTATGCTCATTTCATGATATCAATTGATTTTTAAAGTTTTCAAATATTTTCTGATTGATTTTACTATCTGTTTTTATTTCAATTACCGCTGCGTGAGGATATTGGATAAACTTATCCTTTATAAATGCAAAGCTCTCCGAATTATGAGCTGAAAAATGGGCGATGCCAAATTCACTGCATAATAATTTTGCATCTAACTTTTGCTCCGTCTCGAAAAACTCCTCCAACTCTGCTTGTTGGTTGGGTCCTTTAATCATTCTGAAAATAGATCCTCCCTGATTATTTAACAGGATAATTTTTAAATTAGAATACGGGTACTTATGCCAAAAAGCGTTGCGATCATAGAAGAAAGCCACATCTCCTGTGATCAGGAAATGATTTTGGTCTGGATGTGCCATTGCATGACCTAGGGCCGTACTGGTTGATCCATCGATTCCACTTGTTCCTCTATTGGCCCAAACCTTAATGCCTTTTTGTGATTTCAAACCAATAAAATTAGCATAGCGAACACTTAAGCTATTAGCTAAATGTAGATGACTGTCTTTTGGCAAATTTTTTATGAGCTCCTGCAAAGCAGAGAATTCACTGAAAGATTGAGCACGCAAAAATTCATTTGTTTTAGTTTCTGCTGTTGCATTTTTATCCTTCCATAGTTTTAAAAATTCAGATGAGGAGCTTTTATTTATATGCTTCAAGAATGGAGTCGGTCCCTCTTCAATTTGCTTTATTAAAGCTTGAAATGGATCAGCTATAAAAGCATGATATTCCCTAACATGCCATTGTTCTATGTGATTCTTTCGGAGAAATAATTTCAAGTTCTTAGAAATAATACTTTTCCCGAAGCTGATAATCAAATCTGGAATTTCTTCGGATTTTGATTCCTTTAGCATTTTCATGCAAATGTTATCTGGCAAATGTATGGCATTTTTCAACTCATGTCCATTGGAAATAATGTCTGCAAAAATAGGAATATTATGCTTTTGGGAGACTTTGTCGAGATCCTCTAAAAACAATTGGTTATAGTCTTCTTGCCCTAATACAAAAGCTAGCTTTTGTTTTTCTTTTATATCAGCTTGGAGCTCACAGATCTGCTTTTCTGCCAGTTTCTTTTCTCCTACGGTGCTTTTTATGATTTTGACATTCTGGTCATATTCCCATTTTTCGCTTTTTTCAGGATAGAATGGTTCACGAAAAGGAATATTAATATGAACGGGTCCTTTGATTCCATTCATACTTTCTACAACGGCTTCATTAATCATTCTATAAGTTTGCCATTGTGCATCAGCATGTGAGAGATCAACAGCTACGTTATAACTTTTCTTTACATGCTTCCCGTAAATATTTTCCTGGCGTATGGTTTGTCCATCCCATTGATCTATCCATTCGGGTGGACGGTCAGCGGTGATCACAACTAATGGGATTTCTTGAAAATATGCCTCTGCAACGGCAGGTGCGTAATTCAAAGAGGCAGATCCAGAGGTGCAAATCAAAGCCACAGGATTTCGCTGAGCTTGCGCCATCCCCATTGCAATGAATGCAGCCGTACGTTCATCGCTAATGGAGTAAGCCTGAATTTTGAGATGTCTGGCGAAAGCTAAAGTTAAGGGTGCATTTCTGCTCCCTGGGGAGATAATAGCCTTATCAATACCTTGTTTTTGACAAATTTCCGCTATATTATTTATAATCTCTTGTCGCATAATTTTGATGCAATTTAAGGATTGAGCGGAGTAATGTCTCCATATTTTAATCCTTTTGTGCTTTTCAAAAAAGCCTTTACCCAGCCTACTTGAATTTTAGCCTGCACTTTTATTGGAATTTTATTTTTATCGTCCGAAACCCAAACTGTCATATCTTCTCCACCATCGAATATGGTACCTTCAACCAATAAAGCGCTGAATTTTATAGTTTTGTAAACAGTTTCATCAGGCATTTCCAGTTTTTCTTTGCCCAAATACCTTACAAAGAGGTTATATACTTTTCCATTAACAATGAGATTGAAGGGTATTTTTTGGTCTTTTTTAAAATCGCTAAAATCGAGATTTCGAGCGTAATATATAGCCGATAAAACATCCCAAATACAATCATCAAAAGGAACATTTTTCTGAATGGTTTCTTCTTCACCTGAATTATAGACCTCAGCTTTAATATTTTTTTTATCAGTATCGAACCAATATTTGTTATTGACTTTATAACTCCCTTCTTTGGTATTCCTATGGAAAAACAGTGGTTTTAATTGTTTTTGAGTCCCGATCGCATCAAAGGTGTCCCTTACTTTATATACCCAATCCCATTTTGGCATGGAACGTCCATAGCCCTTGAACCAATGTGCATCATAGCCTTCCCATTTGGCATCTTCTACGGCAAACATTACCTCACCTGCATCCACCCAAATCATTCCCCAGTTGTATTTTACGTCATACCATAATTCTTCACCTGCTTGATAAGCAGTGGATTGGTCAAGGCATTGTCCAAAAGCTTGGTGAGCAGTTTTTAGGGATACGATTAAGAAGAATAGGATCAGGTATTTATTCATATTAGCAATAAACGATTTAAAAGTATATTGTTAGATTTAATTTCACATTATTTCATCCTTATTTTCATCCTCTGGAATCTCGTAGCCGATTTTTCGACTTATCATTTGTTGGATGGGTTTTTCATGCTTCCTTAATTTTAAAGAATTGGCCAATAATTCAATTTTAGACTGATACATAAAGCTGTCATAGGGTGTAAGTCTGGATAATTTAAGCTTATAATGCCCACAATAAAAATCCAAACAAAAATTAGCTATTGCATGAAGTTTCCAACCGGAACTTCCGTTACCTCCGAAGTAACCTGGATCATCTGCTTTACCTAGTAGATTTTCAGCTAATGGATAAGTCCAGGTTTCATTTGTTAGACCTCCTTTAAAGGCTTCTTTTTCTTTAGAACGGCAAAAAGTTCTCCATTTTTGCAAATCAAAGAGTGTAATATCTTTATAAAAACTATTTCGCAAAGTTTTGAGCCTGTAGCGGTTAAAATGATATTCAGGCTCAAAGAACAAATGATAGTCGCTAGGTTGAAGATGAAGCAAATCAAAGGAAAATTTTAAATTTCCTTCCAAGAAATGTGTCCATTCTATCTCCATTTCTTCTGCTAATTCAGTAAAATGTTGAGGATATTGCTGGTAAAGTTTCTTGAAGTCAATATCAAATCTTAAGAAAGCAGATCTTAAATCTATTTTTTCCAAGTATTGCTGAAGAGGGGTTATCAGTTTATTTTGAATGATTAATTGATTAGCCATCTGGCAAAATTAAAAAAAAGTTAGTTCACTCAGTTCTTAAATTATACATAAATAAATTTTTATAATTGTTAAAACAATAATTAATACAAGCGGTTTGGAACACCATTAATAAGATGATGGAAGCAAAACAGATCGCAGCATATTTTTTTATTTTTAGTATCCTTAGTTCATTCTCACTTGTACCAGCTCAATTGGGTGATGTATTTCAGGTTGATTTTATATCTTTGGATCTAGAAATGGAGACTGAAGAGAAAGCAGAAGAGGGTTCCAATGCAACAGAGGAAATGTTATCTTCAATAACAACTCACTTCTTTGGCTTTGATAATTTTGCTTTTGCGTACCGCGATGTAAACATATTATCTTACCATACACATCTTAAAACACCTGATATCCCGCCAGAGGTATCTTCATTTTCTTGATCTTATATGGCTTATATGTTTTTAAGCCAATTACAAACAAAAATTTATCTTTAAAACTAGAAAATGAGAAATTCAGTATATTATTCAATCGTAATAATTTTCATATTTATATATTCAAAAAGTTCAATTGCACAAACTTCTGATTTAGTAAAGAAACTCATAAAAGTAGAGGAAAATCAGTATTTCGCTGACAGAGATAGTGCTTATCTTGATCCCTATTATGGATTAAAGAAATTATACTATGGCAATCTACGGTTTGCCGAGAATAAAAGTATAAAACCACGTCAAACGGATGCGGACTTAAAAAATAATGAGTTAGGTCAAAAGCCCTTCGCTACTATTATTGGTTGTGCAGATAGTAGAGTACCGAACGAGATAATTTTTGATCAGGGGGTGGGAGATTTGTTCATCACTCGTACAGCTGGACAAGTAATGGCACAAGCCTCGTACGGCACTATCGAATATGGTACGGAGGTTTTACAAACCCGATTGATCGTTGTATTAGGTCACGAATCTTGTGGTGCAGTACAAGCTGCCATGAAGCTTCCTGAAAATCCTCCTGGACACGTAGTTACTTTAATAAACGCGATCAAGCCGGCTGCATTAATCGCGAAGAATGCAAATTTAAGTGAAAAAGAAACCTCTGATTTAGCGATTCGTCAAAATGTTATTGAACAAGTAAGTTTGCTCCGAGGATTAGAGCCAGTTTTAAGTAGGAGGTCAGAAAAAGGAGAAGTTCTGATAGTAGGAGCAGTTTATAATCTTCATACTGGGGCGGTTGAATTAATCGAAGAAACAATTACCAGTCTGCCTAAATATGCCGTAGTTAAAAAATAAGCATACTCATACACATGAACAATCTTTTAATGTGAATTGAAAGATTGTTCATTTCTATTCAATCACTTATCATATCATTTAAAATGAAACACGTAATTATTTTACTTGCTGTAATAGCTATGCCCTTTGGTGTCATGTCTCAAGATGGTCCTGATGAATCGCAACTAGGTGCTTGGTATATGTATTTTTTCAATAAATCTTTTGAAAATTCGCAATTTGGAATTCAGGGAGATTATCAGTTCCGCTATTGGAATGCTGGATCAGATTTAGAACAGATTCTACTTCGCACGGGTGCTACCTATAAGCCAAAGAATGCTAATATTATGTTTACCTTAGGCTATGCTAATATAACCACAGGACCCTTTGGGGAGTCTAAAGAGAATGTGAATGAGAGTCGTATTTACCAAGAGGCACTAATTCCACATAAAGTTGGCGATAGATTTTTACTAACCCACCGAATGAGATATGAACAACGCTGGAATGAAGGTCAGGATTTTAGAACAAGATACCGATATATGCTCTTTTTAAATGTTCCATTAAATGATGTTGAACTGAAGCAAAAAACGGTTTATTTGGCACTTTATAATGAAGTTTTCATTAATGGAGAGAGATCAATCGGAGAAGATAGGACGGTAGAGCTTTTTGATCGTAATCGAACATATCTCGGTATGGGGTATGGTTTGTTAAATAATTTAAGGATGCAACTCGGTTGGATGTTGCAAACGACTGATGCTTGGTCTAAAGGTCAGGCTCAAATTAGTTTGCATCATAGTTTTTAAAAGTATTTAAAATTAGTAGGTCTGCAATTGTGTTTGCAGACCTACTTAATTCTTGTTTTCTTAATTTAAACTGAGTCTCTGCTCACTATTTAAATATTTTTGAATCACAGCTTTGATTTCATCCTGCGCTTTTTCACTATCGTAATCTGCTCCCAACAATTTATCTTGTAATTCAAAAAGAGGCATGAATAACACTTTATTGTCTACCTTCTTCTTGATTTTAACAGTGCTTTTTGAAGCAAATAATTCATCCCAAACAGCTCTTACATCTGCCCAATAAGCTTGGTTCTTAGCCCACCATTCTACAGCTACTTTGCATTTGTCATCATCCATTTTTGTATAGGTATTCCATCCTTTTTCCGATGCTAAAACTTTATCATCTCCATCTTGTCGTAGAACCTTTTGATTATCTTGCTCATGCAACCAACCATATTCAGTAATCTCATGTCTGTTCTCACGGGCCATTACATTATAATCATCTCTTTTAGAAAATTCTCTTCTTGGTAATGGCGCATCTGACTTTGCCTCCCAATAGCTTTTTCCGTCAACGTGTACCCAAGTGGCACTACCTTCATAACGAGGACCATCATCGACTTGGTAAACTTTCTGCGTCCATTGTCCTTTAACATCATTTTTAGCCAATTCCTGATATTTCCAGGTGTTGTCTTTTTGGAATGTATAAAGATCAGTGTTTTCATAAAGCCAATCTTGTCGCCAGTGTTTAATAATCATGGTATCTCCAATAACCAATAAGTGCTGAAGCACAATTTTATCCTTACTTTCTTCCACTGGAAATACATATTCCAATGCACCTGAACGGTAATTGTCATGGAATTCATAATCCTCTACAGGCGAGAAGGTCTCTGCAAAATTGAATTCCACTTCATAGCAACCACACATATCCATGATGGCTTTTACGTCATCCGCTTTTTTCTTCTTTTGCGCTTGTGCACTCATCACGAATACTGCAAGCATGAGTATTAAACTTACTTTTTTCATAATTGAAAGGGTTTGTTTGTGTATATAATTGATTTTAAAAGCTTGTATTTTTTTGTTGTGATCAGAATGTTGACCACTAGGTATAAAGCGGACAAAATACCTCCGCTAACGTCTTCAGGTTTTAAGAAAATATGGAATAGGAATATGTTAAGCGTAACAGGCAGTAGTATTATGGCGCCACCCACTGCAAAAAATTGACTAATTAAAAGAAGTCCTGCTACTATTTCCACTATTCCTAAAAAAGGCCAGAAATAGCTATTGGCTTTCAATCCGCCTATGAATTTAACCATCTGCTTTTTGGTGCTGCCAGGCACCAATTCTGTTGAGGAGGATTTGCGTGCAGGGTTCGGAATAAATTTCCGAACACCTGCATACACAAATAAACTTCCTAAACTTAACTGAGCTATTATGAAGAATATGCTAATGAACTTTCCCATGATTATTTCAGGATTTCAAATTCAAAAGTGGTAGTACCTCTTTCATTGTTTTCATCATACATGCTGATGAATCTTATTTTGTAGTAGTTTTCTTGGCTGTCCTTTACTATAAAGAATCTATCATCAAAAACAGCTGGTGCACTGCTTGGTCCTCCGCCTTGTCTCCAAGAGGAGCCAATAGCATTGATTTCATTATTAAAACTCACTTCTCCAATTTGTTGCAGATTGAAATCGGCATAAGTTGTATTTCTTTCAACCATTACCATGGCAGCTGAAGTGTTATGCCGATTAATTATGATAAAATCATTAAAGCTGTAAGGGATTTCATTCGGACCGAAAGGGAACTTTTCAGTAAATGTTCCATACATAAAATCCCAGCTTTCTTTATTGGGCTCAAAATCAGTAGTTCCATTATCTAAATCAAAATGTATAAAATTATGGCTTTCTGATTTAGTGATTTCACTAGTTTCGATATCGTTAGAACCAATATTTGCATAAGCGATGGTATATCCATCCCCATTTTGAGTGATTTTTACTTTTTTCCAACTGCGTCCTTCGCCTAATCTTTTAATGATATACACCTTGTTATCAGCATCTGTAGTTGCAATAGGAGCGATAGCAGTTTTCGTTAAATCTCCATTTGGTACATCTATCCAAGCGGCTGCGGGAGGTGTAGCTGTGAAGCCAATTTGCATGACGGCAGCAAATCCTACGGTGTCCTCAGCTGTTACACTAGCTAAATCTGTTTTATCAAGTGGTCTGGCCATTACTTGGGCTGTAGAATTTAGAATAACATGGAATCCATTGTCGGTAGAAAACCCTAAATCCCAAGTGTTTTTGTCTAGTGAATTTGTACGAACTTTGCTTAAATCAACAAAAGCTTGCTCGGTGAATTCCGCACCACCGGCAGTCATTTCAATTGTTCCTGATTCTGCGATGAAATTCTCAGAAAAGGCTACTGTGAGACTGGAATTTTGGCCTCTTTGCAATACTTCTGTCGGATTGATCGAAAAGTCAATAATTTCATCACTGTCTATATTAAGTCCACTGCCTGCTTTTATAGTAAAATTAATTTCACTCTGACCTGACTCATAGTTAAGAATCAATTCACCGCCCTCTGCTGGTGGCTCAGTATAGAAATCATTTTCCTCTCCGTAAACTAAATTTGAGTTATCGATATTTACAGAAATATTGCCAGCTTGATTGGAAGCCCTTGAAAATACTAACCCAATTTGAGCTTCTTGATTCTCTTCATTTATATTGATACTGCTACTATTAAAATTTATGTTAATAGGGGCATCTGGCTCTTCTTCCTGACATCCAGTAAGCGCAAATATAAAGCTTAAGAGCATTAAAGAAATGGTACTTATTTTATTCATCTTTATTTATTTTTATTGATTAAACTGATAATTAATTCTTAGGAAATAGCTTCTTCCGTAGGCCATAGCTGTTTGACCGTTATTATTGCCGCTGTGGGCACCGCCTCCTGTGAAGTTATTTTGTATGCTGGTGATATTAGTCAGATTTTTTATCCCAGTAGATAATTGAAATCCATGATCAAACGCCTTCGAAAGGGTGAAATCTAACCAGTGAAAAGCATTCATTTGTTGCAGCTCAACAATGGTGTTATTTTCTTCATTTAGGATTTCTCGGTAAGCTTGATTTGCTCCGGTGAACTTGTAGAAAAGTCCAAAATTAATTCTGGGTTTTTCCCAGTCATAGTTAATGTTGGCATTCGCTTCAGGGGAGTAAAGCATTTCGTTTACTTCATATTCAGCTGATAGTCTTTGAAAGCGGCCGATATAGGCTAAACCTAAATTAGAATTGAAATTTTTGTAGCTGTAATTCCATCTGGCATTGATTCCGTTCGTTCTAAAACTTTCTAAATTCCGATAAGTAGTAGCTGCTGTAGCTTGCTGTGGAATAAAGTAGGTAATCATATTGCTGATATCATTATAGAAGGCACTGATATTTAATTCTTGACCCTGGCTTATTTCAAAGTTTAGATCCGCATTGAAATTGTGTGATGTTTCCGGAATCAGATTTTCGTTACCTGAAATGTTGTGATTGGCATCTATGAATTCATGATAGAGTTCTCTTATAGAAGGAGCTCTAAACCCTCTGCCATATCCAAGTCTCAATTTTATTTTTTCCGATAAACTATATTTGATATTGAGGGCTGGAGTAGGGATTGTTTCAAAAATGCTATTGACCGTATAGCGAATTCCCGGTCTGATTTTTAGTGCATTGCCGTACTTTATTTCAGTGGAGATGAAAGCTGCACTATTCCACAGATCTTTATCACCACTGCTAAGAGTAGTCCCACCTGCTTGTTCATATTGCACTTCTAAGCCTAATTGTCCATTTATTTTCCATTGGCCTAGGCTAGCAATAGTTCCTTGAAAGGTATTTCTACTAAACCAATCTCTGTAGAAAATAGTATCTTGCTGGCTGTCAGCGGTCAATCTTTCGGTTCGGGTAACTAGATTGGTTTGGAATTCCGTACTCACTCTGCTATAATCTGTAAATGAATTAGCAGAATGAATATTCCAGTTTCCAATATCGAAATTTGCTTGTAGTTGATGCATCAATCGATTAGCATTGTAACTTTCATCTATAGCGAAAGGGTCGAGCAAAGGATTATTGTTATTAATATTTCCCCTATTGAGGATTTCCTCTTGCATCAATTGCGTGGAATAGGTAAGGTCGAAGTTTTCATTTGTATAATTAAGCTTAGCATTATGTAGCCATTGATTTTTAGGATGCCATTCTCTGTTTCTCTCGTTTCCTTGGCCAACCCAGCCACCAAAAACATATCTTCGAGAGCTGGCCATTGCGCTAATTTGGTCCGATAATTTACCGCTTAGCTGAACAGAGGGAGAATGAATACCTTCAGCAAACCAGGAATAGTCATTTCCAACACTTTCTTCATGAAGGGTGATTCCTAATGCTATTCTATCCTGATTGATTTTTTTGGTAATGATATTAATAACACCCGCTAAAGCATCTGCACCGTAGTTTACAGCCATTGGCCCTTCTACTAGTTCTATTCTTTCAATGTTATTTACGTCAATTTGATTAAGGTCAATGGCATTATTTGTCCCACTTTTACCGCTAATCGGGATTCCATCTACCAAAACCTTAACATACTGCCCACTTAAACCCTGCATTTGGAAATTGGCATTACCGGTGGCATTATCCCGGCTAAAGCGGATATTCAATTCTTGAGAAAGTACGGTTTGAATATCATTGGCAGCTTGTCTTTCAAATCGTTCCTTTCCAATACTTCTCACCTTATATACTGCATTTTTTGCTGATTCTGGTTCATATTGCCCTGTTACGACCACCTCTCTAAGATTTAAATTCTTTGCGGTAAGTTTATAGTGGTGATTTCCCGATGTCTTAAGGGTATCGATTATGGTTTCATAATCTAAATGCGACACTTGAATAGCGAGTGGGGGATTTAGTTGTGATAGTGTTTGCCCGTTTTTATCAGTCCATTTTAAGTCTTCCTGTGAAGAGTTTGTACTTACAATTTTAACTAGTACTTCCTCCAATTGCTTTCCTTTTTGATCTGTAATTTCAATGCTAACTTGAGCAAAAAGCTTTGCTGCAAACATGAAAGCAATTAGAGTGCTAATAGTGACCTTCATTTAAGTCTATTTAGATTGATTAAAAATAATAATGCAAACATATACACTATTTGTAATCAATCCAAATAAAAATAATTTATGGATTTTATAAAATTGATTGATATTGATGATTAGGTTGTGAAAGGTCTTCTAATTAAAGGTTTAGCTAGATTTTGCACAGCATTCTTTTTTAATGCTATGCAGAAAGGATATAAATTTAATATAGCGGTAATACGTATTATTGCTTTTTTGAGATGAAAATAAAATCACCTCCTTCATCACCAGTTCCCATAATTACTCCATCTTGAGGTACTGTAAGGCTATTATTGAGAACGCTTTTTCTAATGCTCGTGAATAGTTCTGTAGAGGGAAGGTACTTATTCTCATTATCTTCCAGATATTTAGAAAGGTATTTAAAGAAAACAGAATTATCGGGTACTGTTGAAAGAGTTCCGGAACTTATTGCTCTTCTGCTTGGCATGCGGTAAAGAAGTTGGATACTTGTATTAGCATCTCGCAAGTCTTCAATACCTCTTGTTTTAAATATACCACCACTAAAACATGCGTCAGAAATCAGTAAGGTATGTGCTGTAGGAATTGCACGAATCTGTTCTTTAAGATCACTATTGGAAAGCCAATTGGAGGGGTTATTTGTATCTACATCAGTTGGCCACCAGTATCCTTGCTCAACTGCTTTGTCCCAATATCCATGACCGGCATAGAAAATTAGTAGATTATCATCCTGATCTAATTTTAGGCGAAGTTGATAAAGCTTTGTTAGAATTTGAGACCGGGAGCCATTGAGTAAAGTGAATATATTTTCTTCCTCAAAGCTATATTTGCTGAGCAGCACTTCTTTTAATTTCAATACGTCTTCAACAGGCTTTTCCAAATTAAGTGATCGATCTTGATAAACGCTGTTTCCAATTAGTAGGGCATGATACTGACCTTTAGGGGAAACATAACTATTTGTTTTAGTCTCTTCAGCTTTCGACTGAACGGTTTGTCGTTGATTTGGTGATTTTTGCATCCATTCATCAGTAATTCTTGCGCTCAACTTAATCGCGGATATTTCTTTATTTTCTTGATTTTGAGCTATTACCCAACCAGGGAAAGGGCTTAGAGAAATTTTGATACGATCAGAAGGGTTTTCTGGTACCAGTTCAGGTATATAGAGCGGAGCTGTATAGTTACCGTTTTGTTCTATTTGAATGTAGAAATAGGAATTGTGTTTATCCTTTCTTTTTAAAGCGGCCACAATGAAAGATGATCTATTTAGGGGGTATACTTGATCAATACTCTCAAATTCATCGATTTTGATAGATTTTTCTTCTACTTCAGTGATGGCATTGTGTATGATTATGTTGTTAGCTGAAAGACCGTACGCTGTAGTGTAAAATTTTTCTCCATCTACTGATATACTGGGCGGGGAATGCTGAAATTCATTTCTTAAGCGCTTTAGAATTTCTACAGGCAATTCCCAATCACCCTGGACAGATTTTTTAAAGAGGTAGGCCCTGTTTTCTTTGTCTTCTGTTGTGAGAACGACTAATTTTGTATAATCGATAGAGAAAAGTAAATGTTTGTGCTGGTTAGATAGGCTATTTATTAATTTATTGAGCGAGTTGTCCTTCTCAACCCAGAGCCCATTTAGGTTAACGTATCTTTTCACTGTATTAATGTCATCAATGACAGACAGAACCAGTAAAGAAGAATCAGGCATCAAATTTACATCTCCGATAAATTCATCTTTTTGGATTCCTTCCAACTTAATGGTTTGGGCGCAAATTGGACAAGTCAAGTTTAAGAGGAATATTATCGAAATGTATAGGCTCTTCATCCTATAAACATACGTAATTCTTGAAAGATAATTTTACTGTAACAGAAGGAAGATATTTTTATTTGATGACTATCTGTATTCTTCATTTCTTTACTACTTTAGCAATTCATAGATTTTAGTATACATGACATTAAAAGAAATACTAGTTGGTTTTGGAAATGCAATGTGGGGAACACCCCTTTTATTATTATTAATGGGTGGGGGATTATTCTTCCTTATTTATTCAAGGTTTCTTCCATTTCGCTATTTTAAACATGCTGTTCAAATCCTCAGAGGAAAGTATGATGGAGAAAAAAGCGAAGGTGATATTAATCATTATCAGGCTTTATCAACCGCTCTGGCAGCTACTGTTGGTATGGGCAACATTAGTGGTGTGGCAGTGGCTATTACCATGGGTGGACCAGGCGCAATTTTTTGGATGTGGGTAAGCGCTTTTGTTGGGATGGCTACTAAGTTTTTCACTTGTACGCTAGCAGTTATGTTTAGAGGCAAAGATTCTCTTGGCCAATTGCAAGGAGGCCCAATGTATGTGATTCGAGAGGGCTTGGGCAAAAAATGGCAACCTTTGGCCATCTTATTTTGTGTGGCAGGTATGTTTGGAACGATTCCTAGTTTTCAATCGAATCAATTAACAGCCGCAATAGGAGAGGGTCTTCTGTTGCCCTTAGGTATTGAACTCACTTTTGGAATTAAATTAACTATAGGTATTATTTTGGCTATTATTGTGGCATTGGTAATTTTGGGTGGCATTAAAAGGATTGGAAATGTAGCAGGTCGAATGGTTCCAATGATGGTTGGAATTTATGTGATAGCTGTAATCGCTATTTTAGTGCTCAATTATGATTTAGTACCGCAATATTTGAAGCTTATTTTTGTAGATGCATTTACAGCTAATTCAGTTTTAGGCGGTGCTGTTGGTGCCATTGTTGTAGCCGGTGCTAGAAGAGCAGCATTTTCTAATGAAGCAGGCATCGGCACCGCTCCAATGGCGCATGGTGCTGCTAAAACAAATGAACCTATTAGAGAAGGGTTAGTAGCTATGATGGGGCCTGCTATCGATACTATTATAGTATGTACCATGACGGCTTTAGCGATTTTGATCACGGGGATTTGGCAAGATCATACAGAAGGCATCAGTGGCGTGACTTTAACGATCAAAGCCTTTGATGATTCCTTATGGGGCGGTCGATATTTATTGGTATTGGCGTTATTTATTTTCGCTATTACATCTTTGTTTAGCTACTCTTATTACGGAGGAAAGTGCTTTGCTTATTTGTTTGGAGCTCAACATATTAAATGGTACCAGTATTTTTACATCGGTATGGTTATTTGGGGTTCCGTAGCTTCGCTAGGTGCAGTGATTGGTTTAATTGATGGTATGTATGCTTTAATGGCATTCCCTACTATGATTTCAGCTTTTATATTAGCACCGAAAGTGATGAAAGCTGCCAAGGTTTATTTTGCGAAGAGTGATTTGGATGGATAAATTATATTATTGAAGCTCAGTTTGATGAATAATTGATCGAAATAATTCGAAATCAAACTTGCTAAATATGCCAAATGATGTCTTTTGATCCACTACAATATGACTAATTCGGCCTTTTGTCAACATTCCATGTTTTTGAAAATTCTTGACTGTTGATAGAACTATGCCGCCAACACCTTTGTAAAGTGCTTCTCTTTCCAATTTTGTGAACTTTTCTTGATCTAAGATAGGTTTTAATGTTTCACCTGTGTGTTGGTAATATAATCTGTTATCGGGTCTAACACTTAATACAGCATCCGATTTAAATAAGGTTAAGGTATCAATTGCCTCATCAATTGTTTCAGCTTCTAGAAAGGGATATTCTAGTGAAATGGTCATAATTGTCTGATAAATCCTCTCCTTTTCTTTTTCAAATGCTAAAGATTGGGTGATAGTATCGTTCAAACTTTGATTTTTTTCAGCAAATGCCTTTGGTCGTTCTATTATGCTGATTCTATCGTTTTGTTGGAATTTACTGCGAGCATAATTTAAAATATCTTCATTCGCACTTGAAATCACTAGGTGATTAAGCTTTCTGCTTTTTAAACAAGATTCTATTTTACGCTCCAGCAGGCTTTTGCCTTCAATTTCGAATAAGGGAAGGTTAATATCTCCAATGAAAGTATTCCTTACAGGAATTATACCTAAGGTTTTTGGCGAATGAAAATGTTCATTTACAAATACCGATTTAATCTGTTTTCGGGTTTTAAGGATTTTGTCTTCATTAGTCGTAAGGTTTTGTCCATGCCTGCGATAAGAAAATAATGGAGTATTGATGTTGCTTACCTTATGGTTGGTAATAAATTTTATCCACAAATCATATCCATCCTGACAAGTGAAACTTTCATTGTACCCCCCTAAATCTTTCAGGAATTCGAGGCGAATCATTGTGCAGGCTCCATGAGCGGGTTGGTCGTAGAGCGAAACTTCCTTTTCGAAATTATGTCGTTGCTCAATGCCTGTTCGGTTACCATCAGCATCGACATAATAATAATCTGGAAAAACCAGGCCAAGTTTTTCATCATTTTCCAATGCCTGACTCATTTTTTTAAGCGCTTCTTTTTCCAAAAAGTCATCGGCATCTAAGCGCATCAAGTATTTGCCATTTGCTGCGCGCATGGCTACATTATTGGTGATATTTAAACCCTTGTTTTGCTGATATATGATTGAGATGTTGTCATTGTTTCGGTATCGGTCAATAATAGTTTTACTGTTATCAGTCGATCCATCATCAATAATAAAAAGCTCATAGCTCTCCATAGTTTGAGATAATACACTTTCAATCGCTTTTTCAATGTATTTCTCATAATTATAATTAGTAATGTAAACTGTAACTAAAGGGCTTTTCACTTTTTTTATTTTAATTTGTAAGGTACTCCAGCAAGCGTTATACCATCAGAGAAAATATTTTCATCCACAAATTGTTGCAATTCCATCTGAACAGGCCCCGTTTTGGTAAAAGCATCATAAGCCTCCGTTTTCGTAGCAATTTGCATTAATGTTTCATAAACATCCATACCATAATACCAAGCTGCTGCAGGTTTGAACTTGTTTTTATAATACAGTTCTGAAGCTGATGCATCAGTAAAAGCCATTATATGTCCCATAGGGTCTAAATGTCTGATTATGGTATCAGTAGATAATTGTTGTATTGCGCTACTTAGTGAATGCCATCTTGGTAGCTTTGAAATCACCATACCAGCATCACTTTTGGAAACGATTTCATACGCTTTCTCTAAAATTGCAGATGGGTTTGGGGTGTGTTCTAACAATCCCCAAAATGTTACAATGTCATAACCATCATAATCGGAGCCTACTTTAAGGAAATCTCTTCCATCTAAGTCTATTTCCCAAATCTCTTTAGAGAAATCTCTACTTGATTGACTCAATTCGATTCCGTGCGCATCCAATCCTTCTCTTCGGCATGCTTCTACAAAATGTCCGGCTCCGGAGCCCACATCTAAAATCTTTCTTGGTTTTCTGCCATGTGCTTTTTCAAATACTTCCATAGTCCATTTTAACCATGGAACTGCGATGGCATTTAATCTTGATTCAGCAGCTGTTTTATCGGTGTAAGTCGCAGCATATGTGATATCATTAAGATAAAAGCCTTCTATTGCTCCTTTCGAAGGTCTTTCCAGGACATAAACATGTGTACAGCTATTGCACATTGCATATTTTGCTCCATAAATATTGACTTTCAATTCGCTATTTTTGGAAGATTCGTTGCAAACTGGACAAGCTAAAACAGGCTCAGTATTCTCTGGTTTATATATCTCGGTTCTACTTTCCTTGTAATAAGCTTGATTTTTTTTCAGTTTCTCTACGATATTTTTCTTAAGAGCTAATAAATCTGTTTTTTTACCTAAATAGGTATCAACTTCAAATTGCTCTGCAGTCCCATTTTCAGTTCTGATCCATTGCTCCTGATTTCTTTCCCCTTTTTTGGACATAGGGGTCATTCTCATCCAATCCATAAATTTTATTTTTTGTGGGCTATTCAAAATAATCCCAACTCAATTTTTGATGTTTTTCTAAATCTTTCAACGCTTTTCTGCCAATTAATTGATCATATTCTCTTGCATCAATCCCATGAAGAGGTCTAAGAATTGTTAATTTCTCCTCTGTAATTACCTCTCCTTTTTTGATTACTTTTAAAGGATATACAGCCCTTCTAAAAGATTTGTCATGGCCATTATCAATTTCAATTGGTAGGGCTTTCTTTTCTGAAGTCCCTTTCAAAGTATTGATCAAGTTAATCTTCAATATTAAATTTTGAACCTCTTCTTTGGTAAGAGAAACTTTATGATCTCTAAAGGTTTTACCTGATCTGTCGTCTGTGAAATGGAATTCTAATACTTCTGCGCCCATTGCCACGGCAATTTCCATAGCATAACTGCCTTCTGTATGATCAGAATATCCTACAGCACAATTCAATATTTTTTTTAATCGATGCATCACATTTAAATTGGCATCAGCATTATTGATAGGATACATAGAAGTACATTGCAATACTGCTATGTTTTCTTCTTTATTGTAGAATTGATTTTGTTCTCTTAAAAACCTAACTGCGTCTACTACTTCTTTTTCGCTAGCTAAGCCAGTAGAAATCAAAATAGGCTTTTGATATTTTGCCAATTCCCTGAGCATAGGGTAGGCGGTTAAATCACCTGAACCTACTTTGAAGAAATCCATATGGGGATTTATCCATTCCAATGCATCAAAATTCCATACAGAGGCGGTATAACCAACGTTCTGATTACGACATATTCCAGCTAATTCCATGTGTTGTTTAGAGCTTAGTTCGAACTTTTTAAAGTGTTGGTTACGATCGGGACTCTCCAGTTTACTCACTAAACCATCACCTGTGTAAATTTGAAACTTCACATAATCTGCCCCCGAATCAATAGCTAATTGGGTTAATTTTTTAGCATATTCAAAATCACCTTCGTGATTTCCTCCAATTTCTGCCACCAGTAGCGGCCCGTGCTTTCCCTTCCAATTAGTGTTCATTCAAATATAGTTTTGTAATCTCTTTCCAATCATATGCATAATGTGGTTTATCCATATTTTTGATGATTGAACTGACAAAGTTAAAATCATTTTGGGTATCTACAGCCATTTTTAAACCTTTTGCTTCTTCCATTTCATGATTAGTGAAAAAATGAAAATTCCCTATGTTTTCATTTTCATAAAAATGTAGTGTAACATGCTCTTGATCAGATGATTTGGTAAAGTACTTGATTTGCTTTTGATAGAATTTGGCAGATACTACTTCAACGCTCATTCCAGTTGGAAAGGTCCTTCCTTTCACGTTCGATACAAAATCATAGTTATTATTTATAGCTAATTTTATGGCTCTATCAATCAGTTTTGCATCAGTAAAAATATTATCACCGTTTATCCTTACTCCAAAATCGAATCCAAAGTACTGCATACAGTCATTGAATCTTTGGCTGACGTTTTTTAGGTCTCCTCTGAAGTATGGAATATGCTTTTGATTGCAATAATCTACTATTGGTTGATCAGTTGATTCTTCTGAAGTTGCGATTACGATATTAGCATGAAACTTCGACTGCTGCAGTTTTTCTAGGATGTATGTTAACAATGGCTCTCCTTTGATTTCCTTTAATATCTTGCCCGGCAGTCTGGTAGAATTGAACCGGCAAATGACTATAATTCCTACTTTCATTTCCTTTCACTAATTTTCTTAGCTGGAATTCCTCCAAAGATTTCGTTGGTTTTTATATGACCTGAGACAACCGCGCCTGCGGCCACAATCGCACCATCTTCAATAATTGTTCCTTTCAAAATCTTAGCCCCACTTCCAATCCAAACATCATTGCCAATAGTAATAGCTTCAGTCACGTTAGCTTGAAGGTTAATGAGTTTTCCTTTTGCTGCAACGTGATCGCTATCCACTATATAAACGAAAGGTGCTATTAAGCAATCATTCCCTATTTCAATTTTTTCAGATGCATAAATAAAGGTATGAAAACCAACGGTTGTGTTTCTACCAATTGAAATTTTAGCATTTTCATTGCAAGAGCATATTCTGCTACCTTCTTTTAACACTACTTGACTCTCAATTGAAATGTTTTTGGGGAAACGCAGTAGTTCCACATTTTTATCAATAAAAACTCTCTCTCCTAAGAAGCCAATTCTTCTTTTTTGTTTTAGTGCTCTCAAGTAGTTTTTCCACGAAAATTTAAGATGATTTCTTAATTGATTAGCCATTTTAATGTTTTTTTAAAAAATCTAGTGGAAAGATTGATTTCCAGTCTCGATTTTTTAATTTTTTCTCAATATCATGTATTTTATAGAAATCATACATATTAACCCAATATTCTTTTCTTCTATTTTCAAATCCATCTAAATTCATGCTGTCAAAAACATAAACCGTCTTTCTAAAATAGGGTAGATTGGTAAATACGTTTTTATTGAAAAAATATTTCCCAAAATGCATTAAAAAGTATAACCTTAGATGACGAAGGTTTAGTTTGGGTTTTGATTTTCTGGATTCAATATTATCCAAAGTTTTAATTAAAAAATAGAGCGTTCGCAAATGATTTTTACCGTCTGCATAACCTATGGTATCATGAATTAGAAATGCTCTGTTTTTTTGGAGTTCGGGCCGATTAAAAATTTTAATGTCTTGATTAATGTAATATTCATCGATAACATCTTGAAGCTCTGTGTAATTAGAAACCTTTGGAGATCCAATATGAAGATTGTTTCTCGTAAAATCTTTCCCATCATTTATTAAAATGGTTTGTTTATTCAGCAACCAGCCTTCTAAAGATGTGGTGGTCTCGAAACCCATCCAAAAATCCGATACATTGATAAGGTCATGTATTTGCTCCTCTTGCAAAAAATACAATACATTATCATAGTCCAGTAACTCATTCATTTCGTTTGGCCCTTCGGATAAATCTGATTCAAATGCTTCTTTGGGATGTCTCTTAAAAACGAATAGAATGTCAGGATTATTTTCAATGGCCTGCTTCAGTATATCTCGAACATATACTCTGTATTTTTCCACCCATTCGAAACGTTTTTCTTTATCATTTGGAAAAATATGGTTTAAAGCAACATGTTTATGAGCGCTGTATATCTTTCCAAATCCCCAACCTGCGTAGCCAATAATCTTGGTGTATTTTTCTTTGTTATATTTTTTTAGAAAAACATCTTTCCGCATGAATTTTCCATAAATATATCGATCAAATCCTGTTGCACCAGTTAGTACAATTTTTGAAGATTGCGATGGAGGTGCTATTTTTTTTATGAATTCCTGCGTTCTTTCAGACCAACATGTAACCCATTCTTGATAAAAGAATTGATCTTTATTGTACCCCCAATATGGAAAGCTGCCATCTGTTCTAAAATTACCTTCTGATTCTAAAGCAAAAACTTTGATTCCGCATTGGTAGGCATATTTTGCTATTTCAAAATACATATGATGCCCTTTAGCGTTCGGCAAAATAATTAAATCTGGTTTTTCTATTTTAATTTTATGGATGTTCCATATAAACAATACTGTAAGTTCACAATCAATAGCCGTTTCTAACCCGTATAAGAGAGGCAGTACTATTTCTGTATCTCTGCCCACAGCTTTATCAAGAAAACAAAATACCTTTAGCTTTTTGGACTTATTGTTCGTGGATTTCATTCAGATAATTAGATATTTTTTGCGTTTGTTTTTTATTGGAGTATGTCTCTATTTCTTTTTTATCTACATTTATTGAGTTAGGTTTTTGAATCAGATCTTCAATAAAATTCCTTATTCCTTTTATATCTTCATATTCAAAACTGCTTCCAATTTTACACTTATTAATAATTTTGGCGGCATCACCATTTGATTTCCCTAAGCATAAAATCGGATTATAAGTCCTAAGATATTCATATAATTTCCCGGGTAATCTTCCTTCTGCATTGTTAGCTTTATTTAATGGCAAAAGTAATAAATGGGCCTCCATTGCCAATTGAAGAGATTCTTTACGTGATATTATTCCTTTATAAACAACTTCCACATTTTTATTTCCTCCTAGCTCTTTTTTGACTTGTTGGTCAACTTGGCCAGCCAGTATAACTCTAATCTTTCTATCGGATTTAATTTTGGATAAAATTTCTACAAGCCCAACAGGATTTCTGTCAATGCCTAATAAACCGATATGAACAATATCAAAGTATTCTCCTTCTTGGTTTTTTACTAAGTCTTTAAAATCATCTTCATCATATCCATAGTAAATGACGTCCACGTTCTTTGCACCTATTGATTCTAAATCTTTTTTCCAAGTAGGGCTAGCAATGGTTATTTTTTTTGCTTGTTGAAAAACACCTTGTTCCATTTTGGAATGTATTTTATGGGCAGTTTTGGTTATATACATCATCTGATAATAATCTGCTTGCGTCCATGGATCTTGAAAATCAGCCAGCCAGGGAATGCCTAATTCTTTTGAAAGAAAATAGGCAATCCTATTATTGGTATGTGGAGGACCGTCAGAAAAAATGGCATCTACGGGATTCTCCTTAAGATGCTTTTTTAAATATTTCACGGAAGGTTTAATCCACAAGCTTCGGGCATCAGGGATAAAGAAATTTCCTCTCACCCATATTCCTAATTTATCTAAGAAGTTTTGCTTTTTATCTCGTACCTGTACAATAGAGTTTAAGGCGTCTTCTTTTTTTCGACCTGTTAACCATTTAAATACTTTAAAGGGCTCAATTATGGGATGTTTTATAACAGTGATTCCCTCAGGGATATCGACAAATCCGCTTTCATCATAATATGGATAATGAGCATTCTCAGCAGTAAAAATTACTGGCTCCCAGCCAAACTCCCTCAAGTATTTCGCAATTTTTAAGGCTCTCAATACACTGATTCCTCCAGATGGAGGCCAGTAATAAGTAATAATTAATACTTTTTTCATAAGGATTTTCTAATCTGATAAGCTAATCCTCCAATTAATATTAAAAATATAATTATTGAACATAACATCATGACTTTGTTTCCTACAAAGTAGGCATCTGGTTGAAATTCAAAGCTGATTTCATGATTGCCCGAAGGGATTTCTAAGGCTCTTAAGACATAATTTACTTGAAGAATTTTAGCTTCTTTCCCATCAATATATGCATTCCATCCTTTTGGATAGTAGATTTCCGAGAATACAGCCAAACCTTCTGAATTATTGTTGCTGTTGTAAACCAGTTCATTTGGCTTGTAAGAGGTAAGTTTAATACTGCCAGTTGAAATTTGATTTTGAGTTAAATCAAATTTGTTGGTATTTATTACAGCCTCTTTTCCGGTATCTAGATTTCCTAATGCAGCAATTGCCGCATCTGGGCTTGAGACTTCCTTGACATCTCCTACAAACCATGCATTACCATTGGCATTTCGATTAGTAATTACCTGTCCTGCCTGATCTCCGAATTTTATGTATTTAGTATTCAACATATTAATTACTCCGAAATCGGATAAGTCAGTATTCCCACTTCTTAATTTCTCCACCAGTTGAGCCATTTCATTTTGCAGGTGATTCTCAATTAAATCTTGATATCTCCTCATTTTCGCACCATGATACCCACCGATAGAGGAATGATAATAAGAGGTGCGAGCTTCGTTGAATGGATTATTTAGATTTAAAACTCTGTAATGGCCATCATCTTGCAAAATACTTTTATCCGCTTCAGTTTTTGCAATTAACTCACCTCTATTTTGTCTTACAAAGTTTTCATCATTCAAATATCTTTTAGAAACGGGTACTAAATCAATTACTATAATTGTAACTATAAGTCCAACAGCTAGACTTTCTTTGATCTTATTTTCTTTCCAAAAATAAAGTATACCTCCAGCAGCAATAATGAAGAAAAAGGAGCGAAAAGCATCTGTTCTAAACATAGACGCTCTTTGTTCTCGAATCAGTTCTACCAGCCAAGCTTGATCTCCTAATTGAGCATCAACTGTTCCGCGAAAACCCATCATAAAAGAGCCAACCACAAATAAAAGGCATAAACCAGCGGCTACTCCCAATACTGTTAGAAACTGTTTTTTAACAGCTGACCAATTAGCGGAAGCCAGTTCTTTTATTGCTAAAAAACCTAAGAGGGGCATACATAAAAAAGGAATAGCCACCGTCATTGAGACCGCTCTGAATTTATTATACCCAGGAAAGTAGTCAAACATGAAATAATTGAATACTTCAAAGTTTTTACCCCAAGATAGAACGATACCCAGGACAGAAGCAGAAACGAGCCACCATTTTACTGGCCCCTTAACAAAAATAATTCCCAAAATGAATAGAAACACTACAACAGCACCCATGTAATAAGGCCCGCTTGTAAAGGGCTGATCCCCCCAGTAAGTTGGGACATTTTTAACAAATGACCGGACTTGTCCACTGCCTGCACCTCTTGATTGTAATCCTTTTGCAAGTTCTGAATCCATCGATATTTCTTCCTGGCTTGCTCCTCCGTAAAAATTAGGAATCAGGAAGGTAAATGGTTCCCATATTCCATTGCTCCAGGCAAAGGCATAACTTCTGTCCAATCCACCAGAGGATTCAGTATTAGAACTTAGGACTGCTTCCCCTCTAATAGAATATTGACCATATTCATAGGCGGTCCAAACCTTTCCAAGATTGGCCCCGAGACCTAAAATCACAGCCACAGATAGCACAGCCATTGCTTTGGCGAAGTCGGGTAATGTTTTGTTTTTAATGGCACTTATTAGTTGAAACAGACCAAAAACTAAAACAACCAATAATAAATAATAAGTAATTTGAAGATGATTGGAACGGATTTCCAACGCCATTGTAAGTGCTGTCAGAATAAATGCCCATAAATAGTTCTTTTTGAACGCTAAAATGATCCCCGCTAAAACGGCTGGCATCCAACTTATGGCGGCTACTTTCCAAATATGCCCAGCTTCTACTGAAATCAGAAAAAAACTGTTAAGCCCATAGGCTAAACCGCCACCAATCGCCAAATAGGGGTTTACTTTAAAAACTAAAAGTAAAATATAAAAGGCAATCATAGCTGTAAAAGTGTGACTAGCAGGAGTGGGGATAATTTTTTCGATGGACCTCGGGATATATTTTAATAATTCTCCGGACCACTGAACATTTATTAAATAGGCAGGCATGCCGCTAAACATACTATTAGTCCATAATGCTTCCTCCCCTGTTTTTTCCCTGAATTCATTTATTTCTTGATTGGCACTTCTTCCTTGAATGACATCATTTTGATTGAGAGTCTTATTTTCCATAAATAATGGCCAATAGATTACCATATTTAGTATAATAAAAATTACAACGGCTATAATGTGAGGAATTAGCTTCTTGAAATTCATGCTTTGAAGGTTTAATTATTTAAATAATAGCGATATATTTATTTCCTTACTTCGACCCATCCTTTGAAAACATCACCACATTCTAAAGTAATAAGGTAAAAGTAGTTACCAGAATTTAAATTACCAGAATTCCAGTCATTTAAATATTGCGGATTTTTATAAACCAACTTACCATAACGATTAAAAATTGAAAGTGCTGCATTTTGTAGTCGCTCATCGATTACAAATTTATCATTTTTTTGATCACCGTTTGGGGTAATAATATTAGGCAAAATGATATTTGAGAAATCTTTAATTTCAATAAAGACAGAATCAGTTTTTGATCCACAAGTAGTACTAATTTCCCATTTATACCAACCTGTTTTGTTTACCTTCAAAAGTGAATCTTCTTTGTGTTCTTGCCATAGATATTTTATATCCTTTCGATTAGTGTTGAATGAAAGGAGGTATGAAGAACAGGACGTGGCTTTAGCTTCAATTTGCACATTCGCGGGTAGGGTAGCAAATGTAACTGTTGTCTCGACTACTTGACTTCCACAATCGTTTGTAACTTCCACTTCGTAAATCCCACTTTCATTTACATTTTTGGTAGAATTAGTGGAGCCATCAGACCAAAGATAAGTTGA
>NZ_FXAW01000009.1 GCF_900177665.1 Marivirga sericea | reverse complement strand
CCGTTAATGCTGACCGTGTTCCCAATCACAGAGGCATTTCCAGACAGAACGGAAAAGCTAATAGGCAATCCACTATCGCTACTGGCTGAAAGGGTAAAATCTGCATCTCCATAGGTTTTATCCTCAATGGCATCAAAGGTGATGGTTTGATCTGCTTTGGCGATGTTGAGGTTTCCAGCTGAATAGTTAAAAGCATAATTATCAGAAACTCCACCGGAGACTGAGATGATATAATCACCTGCATCGCTGTTCATATCTGCCATAGTGCTGGCAGTTGGTACAGTGGTTAAATCCGTTTGGTCTTCACTATTGACAAAACCTGAATAGCTGATGGAGAGTGCGGGGATCGCATCCCCGTAAACGATGTTTTGGTCATCAGCCGAAACGGTAAGATTGGCTTTAGTCACTTGCAATGTGAAATTTTGAAGTTCGTTATTTGCCGGAGTGGTCGTTTCTCTAACTTCTAGTGTAATTGGAAAATCCCCTGCTTCAATTGGAATCCCCTCTAAAGAAAATTCCCCGGCCGCTTCAAGTAAGGTTACTCCATCTGGTAGGTTTCCGGATTGTAAAACTACTGTCAGTTCATCGCCATCGTCATCAGAAACATCAATATCATAAAGGTATGAATTACCATACGTAGCCTGTACTACTGGACTACTTAAAAAGTTAGGATTACTTTGTCCTGATGCGGTATTCAAATTACATAAAACAAAAGCAACTAATATAAAGTGTAAAAAAAATTGCTTGGGGGTTCTAAAAGATGACATGATACTTCATTACAATTTCGAGGTGGAAAAATACAAAATATTAATTGTATTATTTTATATTGCGATCGATTATCGATTAATATATTACATTAATCTATGAATCAGTTTTATGTATGTTTTAAATTTTAATTCCTTCAATTAAAGTTCAAAACTTGTTTAGATTAACAAAATAAGGTAGGGTTAAAATATGGAAATTATTTTTTGGATAGGAATAGGATTAATAACTTACACATATTTCGGCTATCCTGTTGTACTCTATATTTTGATCAAACTTAAGAGAGTTTTTAATACTCAAAGCAATAATTATTTTGCTACAGCAGAAATGCCTGAAGTCAGCTTAATTATCGCGTGTTACAATGAGGGAGAAATTATCAAAGAAAAGATCGAAAATACCTTGCAACTACATTACCCCAAAGAAAAGTTGAAGATTTACTTCGTTACGGATGGAACTTCAGATGGGAGTGAGAAAATTGTAAATGATTATAAAGAGGTCACTTTATTTCATTCAAAAGAGCGCAAAGGAAAAAATGCAGCAATTAATAGAGTACTTCCATTTTTGAACTCACCTATTCTGGTGTTCTGTGACGCAAACACCTTCTTAAATGCAGAAGCAATTCTGAATATAGCAAGGCATTATAAAAGCGATGGAATAGGAGCTGTTGCCGGTGAAAAGCGTGTTATGACTAGTGATATTGAAGATATGGCGGGAAGCGGGGAAGGAGCGTATTGGAAATATGAGTCGGCTTTAAAAAAATGGGACTCCGAATTACACACCGTTGTTGGAGCAGCTGGCGAGCTGTTTTCAGTAAGAAGAGAGTTAATGCCTGTAGTACCTGAAGGGATTCTAATTGAAGATTTTTACGTTTCAATGAAAATTGCTCAAAACGGTTACAAAGTAGTTTATGAGCCAGATGCTTACGCAATGGAAACTGGTTCTGATTCAATAGCTGAAGAAAGGAAAAGAAAAATTAGAATAGCTGCAGGCGGAATTCAATCTATCATAATTTTTCTGCCGCTACTTAATATATTTAGATATGGTTGGCTTTGTTTTCAGTACGTATCCCATAGGATGCTAAGATGGTCACTAGCCCCTTTAAGTTTGCTAGTAGTTTTTAGCTTGAATATCTATTTGGTAATAGTTTTAGGAGGGATCTATACTATATTGATGGGACTTCAGCTTCTTTTTTACTTAATTGCAGCAATTGGCGCTTACGCAGAAGGGAAAATTAGGGTACCGAAAATAGTATTGCTTCCGTTCTATTTTGCTTTCATGAACCTATCGGTTTTTCAGGGGTTTATTAGATTGTTGAAAGGAAAACAATCGGCAGTGTGGGAGAAGTCAAAAAGGAAAAATGCCGTGTCTTAGATCCGATAGTTACTAAGCTTTTTTTCAATTGTTGAAACTTAAAAGATGTTAGCCAGTTCAATGGTTTTTAGAGAAGAAATTTAGGTTTCTTGCATTTTAAGTCGTTGGATAATTATAAGGTTTTTATATCATGTCGATTTCAATTGATACGGTTCGAGTAGGTAAAGTATATTACATGGTAAATTATGGTGATATACATGAATTTAGAGTGACTAAAGCAATCGGTTATAAAGATTTTGAATGCAAGGATATGACTACTCTCGAAGAATTCAATTTAAGTGAATTAACGGCCTACGGAAAAGGGAAAGACTACGAGTTTTATGAAGTCGAGGATTGAGCAAAGTTTCAAACGCCTTCTTCTAGTCCAAATATTTTCTTTATTGTTTTTTGAGTTCTTTGGTTCATCATCATGATTAAATAGTCGTCAGCTTTTATTTTGAAATTATCAGAAGGGTTTTTGTACAAAACGCGATTCACTTCTTCAATTCGCACCAAACCCATTAAAATGACGTTCTCACTCTTTTTTAATTCAAAAAATACTTTGTCATATTCTTGGCCTATGTACTGATTATTATCCATTACTTTAAATTGCTTTATATCATAGTCCTCGTCAGTGGTAGGATAGGCTAATATTTCTTCAGAAAAAAGTGCTACGTCTGGTTCAAACATGTAGCTTGCCAATAATCTACTAGCGATTTCATTTTGCGAAATAGCATGAGTTACACCAGCGCTCAGAAAGGTCTGCTTTAAATTTGAGTTTTCTAAAGTCACTGTATAATTTAGCCCTTCATATTCTTTCTTGAGATTCAATATATATACTAGTTTTTCAGTATCATCTGATAGATTGATGAAAACAGTATTCGATTTTCGGATATTCACTTTTTCCAGTAGTTCAAAGTTCTCATAATCTGAATAGAGAACAAAGAGGGTACGTTCTTGATAAAGTTCTTTTAGTAAGTCAATATATTCCCTATTCCGAGTGACAATAGCCACTTTTCTGCCTGCTTTGATCAGTTGATCTATTACTGTTTTACCAAATTGAGTCCAGCCAATAACCACTATATGGTCCTCAAAATCTGTTCCGTACATGCCTAATTTTTTGTGTTCTTTAATGTTTGCCATAATAGTTGAAATTTGTCCAATTAATAGACCGTATACACCTAAACTTAGAAAAATTAAAACGTAGCCAATAGCACGACCACCCGTTGAAGTAGGTACCAGATCTCCGTAGCCCACAGTTGTTAGTGTGACTATAGAGTACCAAAAAGCATCTGATAGATTATCAATTTTGCCATCTGAAGACCTTAATTCGAATTCTAATAAATTAAAGACTAAGAATAAGAAGATGCCAAGAAAGGCTAATAGGTAGTAAATTAACTTTTTGTAACTTCTAAAATTCATTATTTCAATTTAAAACCTATCACTAGTATATCATCCGTTTGAGGATTGTTTTTTCTCCAGTGTATGAATTCATCTTCAATATAGTCTTGTTGGTCTTGAATTGGTTTCTGTGCAATTCGTGAAAGCAATTTACGAAAATTACCTTTCATATATTTTTTATTTTCTGGACCTCCAAATTGGTCTTGAAAACCATCTGAACTCATGTAAATCATAGCATCTTCTTTAAGGGAGATCTCTTGTTTTGTGAAAGATTTTTCGGATTGCTGTGTACTTCCGACACTATTTCTGTCGGCTTCAATGACTTCTAATTCATTATTTTGATGAACATATAAAGGGATTTTGGCTCCTGTGTATTCTAACTTATTGCTCTTACGATCTATTAAAACGAGTCCAATATCTAAGCCGTCAGTATTGGAATTTTCAAGTTGTTGTTGATGGAGATTTTGTTGAATTTTCTGGTCTAAGAGGGAAACTATCAGGTCAGGAGAAGTAATCCCAGTTTCAATTACGATTTGATTTAGTAATGAATTGGCTAAGACGGTCATAAAAGCTCCAGGTACGCCATGACCAGTGCAATCCACCAAGGCAAATGCTATTTTATCTTCAATCTGGGTAAACCAGTAGAAATCACCACTTACTATATCGCGCGGTCTAAAGTAAATGAAGGATTTTGGTAAAACTTCTTTGATTGTTGGGAGCTGAGGAAGTAGGGAATCTTGTATTTGTTTCGCATATGTTATGCTATCCATTATTTGTTGATTCTTATCCGTCAATCTGTTGCTTGTTTCCGCTAAATCCTCCTTTTGAGTTTCTATTTCTTCTTTTTGCTCTTGAATTGCAATATTTTGCTGACTTAAGGCTTTGTTAGCTTTGTTCTTTAGTTTATTTCTATTGTAAAGAATAAGGATTAGTATAATCAATAATAGTAGTCCTAAACTTAAAGTAGCGATAAAAAAACTGCGTTGATCAGCTTGCAATTCCTTTATGGCATTGTCTTTCTTTAGTAGGTCAATTTCTTTTTCTTTTTTCTCAATATTGTAAAGGGCTTCAATTTCAGCTATCGATTTAATATTTTCTTCTTTAAACTTTCTCTCTGATTCTAACATAAAGAGTTTCATATAAATCAATGCATTATTTTTATCGCCCATTTTGTCATAAACTTTGGATAATTTCTGATAGGAGTCTTTCAGAATGCTAGATGAATTTATTTTCTGAGCTATAGTTACGCTGTTTTTTAATTCTTGAATTGCATATTGGAAATTGGCTTTGGTGATGTGAATTTCACCAATTTCGAGTCCAATTCTCGCTTGTAATTCTGGCATATTTTGCTCTGCAGCAAGTACTTTAGATTTTTTTAAATTCTCAAGTGCATTGTTAATAGCCCCTTGAAGTTTGTACACTTTCCCTATATCAAAGAATGAATAGGCTAGACCAGTTTTATCCTGACTGGCGGAATCAATTTTCATTGCATTACGGAAACTTTTAAGTGCATTTTCAACATTTCCAGTTGCTATATAAAAATTGCCAATATTACTATGGGTTGTTGCTATATTATAAGATTTTCCATTTTGTTTAGCAAGCACTAATGCATCGAAGAGGTATTCCTGTGCTTTTTCATAAGTGCCCAATTCTTGGTAGATCAAACCGATAGTGTTGAGTGTTATTTCTTTACCTGTTTCAATTTCCAACTCTTCTTTTATTTTCAAAGACTGGACGCAGTGCTGAATAGCTAAATTATAGCGCTCCATATACGTATAAATGTCACAAATAAGCGCAAGTAAGTTTGATTGTGTTACTTTATCATTTACTTCATAGGCGATATCTAAGCCTGATTCTGCAAAAGTAAGAGCAGTTTTGTAGCGGTCTCGAAAAAAGTAAATATTAGCTACAGAAGACGCTGCTTGTAAAGCACCTAATGAGTTTTCACGTTGTTGAAATATTTCGTAAGCGGTAAGAAAATATTTTTCAGTCCGGTCAAAATCATCCACCAGATAATAGTAGTCGCCTAAATAGTATTGAGACCACGCGTAACTACTACTTGTGGTGTCATCTTTGGACAGAGTGAGGAGTTCCTCTGCGTACAATCGCATTGAATTTGGATTGGTGTTCCGATACTCCTCACAGAGTTCAATTAGGATATTTTTTTTCTGGGAATCACTTATTTTTGAAGTGAGTAAATTTTCAAGACTATCGGTAGTTTGTGCTGATAGAGAATGAATTAAAAAGATGGATATTATTACAGAAAAGAAGATTTTCATAGAAAGCTCAATATAATAATAATTATTTTTATTTGTATAAAATAAGTAGGAAAGAAAAAGTTAAAATCTGGTTGGACATATTGCTAAAATATTTCCATGATTTTAAATCTGTATTTTTTACTTATTGTACCAGATGTCCGCAATGTACAAACCGCTGGCCCCATTGGTTGAAATTGATCTATTTTAGATTTATCTACACTGGCTCGAAACCCGGTAGCAACCTGATAAATCGGGATGGCTAACATTATGGATGTTGCATCTGCTAATAAAAGTCCACTAAACATTTAAGAATGACTATAATAACAGATTCTCAGGATTTATTTACTCTGTTGGACAGTCTGTTGATTGGTCTGCAACAGCTTCAGCCTAATATCCTTTGTAGTTGTTTATAAATCATTTCGTCAATAGATGATGCAAATCAATCACTTGCTTAATTACAGATCTACTTTCATCATTAAAAATCACATAATCGGCTAATTCAAGCCGTTCATCATCAGAAAGCTGTTTTTTCATGATGGCTTCAACGCTTTCTGGAGTTCTTTGAGGGTCTCTTTCCAATGTGCGTTTAAGTCTGATTTCGTGACTGGCGTGCACATTGATGGTGGCATCCAATTGCTTATAGGAGCCGGTTTCGAATAGAAGTGCAGCTTCTTTTAAAATATAGGGTTTGTTAGCGTGCGAAGAGCACCAATTTTTAAAATCATCAGCAACGGCCGGATGAACTAATCTATTTAGCAGCTCCAATTTATCATCATTCCCAAAGACTTCTTTACTTAGATACTCCCTGTTCAGCTCCCCATTGTCGAAATAGGCTTCTTTACCAAAGTGAAAAGCTATTTTAGCTTTCAGCTCAGGGTCATTTGATTGCAACCATTTAGCCCTAGAATCAGCTGGATAATTCGGGGTTCCCAGCAGTTGAAATACTTCGCAAATCAGACTTTTTCCTGCTCCAATTCCGCCAGTAATCCCTATTTTCTTCATGGCTTTATGTATTGAAAATTAACGGAGTCTATTTTTATTTTCCTTTTCTTTAGCTGTTTCGGTAGAGATGCTATAATAGGCTTAACGGTTGAGTCTGAAGCGCCAATTTTCTCATAATCCACGATCAATTGAATGCTATCTAAGTTATAATTGCCAGCAAGTTTTTCTTCGATTTCAAATGAAATTCTCGCTAAACTATCCCGAAATATATAGGCGTTAGAATCTGCTGGAACATTTACTTTTTGGAATGGTAGCATCAGCTCCTGTTGAATGAATTTAGCCACTTCAAAGCTTATTTGGACTTCTACAGGACTGCGATTGACCAAACTTGAGCCAAAAGTTGGTAGATAAACTTCTCCAGAATAGTTACTAGAGATTTTGTCGTCATCAAGTTCAATAAAGACTTCCCTAGGGACTTCCTTAATAAAGCGTTCTGGACCTGTGAAAGTGGCGGAATCGTGAGATTTTTTTATGCTGGAAACCAATCGATAATTCTCTTCCAAACTAATGCTAGAACTATCAACGGATATTTTAGCAGTTGCGGTTCTGATTGAATCTATCGCAATTCTTAAAGTATCGTTTTCGACATAGTTAAGTTGAATTTCGGTCATTTGGTCTGCAATGAGGGTATACAGTGAATTACCAAGGATATATTTTTGCTTAACTGGGTCTTCTAGAGGGACTTCAACAGGGGTAATGGTAAACCAGAATGTTTTCCTGAGAAGATTCCAGCCTCCTCCACTTACATTTATGCTGACCTTTTTGGGTAGTTCATTTACAACAACCAATGAGGAGTCCGGGAAAGTAAATTTGATGGGGTAACTAATTCTAGTGGAATAATTATCGTTAAGCGCATTGAAAAACCAAAAAGTGGTAGCTGTGACTACGCACAAGACTACCACTTTAATAGTATCATTCGATTGAGGTAGGAATATATTACTCAACCAATCCCATATTTTTTCAAATTGCCTCAATAATTTATTTTTCTTGAAGTTTTTTACTCTGTTCTAATGATACCGCTGATTTTTCAAAAATCATTTTAGTTCCTTTATCAATTTCTAAAATAATTTTATCCTCTTCCACTTGATATACTTTGCCATGTAAGCCACCAATGGTTACGACAGCATCACCTTTCTTTATTTCAGCGATAAATTTCTTCTGATCTTTCTGCTTTTTTTGTTGTGGACGGATCATAAAGAAATAGAAAACTAAAATTATACCGCCAAATAAAAGTAGTTGGCTCATCCAAGCGCTATCATCTCCTGTAGTAGCTTGTGCTAAAATAAATTGTATCATTAATTATTGTTTTACTGGTCCGGCACTTGCGTCTGCTTTCGGCTCAACAAATGCTTTGATTGTTAAATTATTAGTTGCAGGCCAAGTATTAGCCGTTATCCTTACTACTTTGTTATCCTGATTCTTTTTACCTCTAGAGTTGTATTTAACTTCTATTTCGCCTTCTTCACCAGGAGCAATTGGCTTATCCTTTGGGTAAGAAGGGATTGTGCAACCACATGAAGAAGTAGCATTTGATATAATTAAAGGAGCTTCTCCCGTGTTTTTAAAAGTAAAAACTTTAGTTACAACATCACCTTCTTTTATATTACCAAAATCATGTACTTTTTCAGAGAATTCCATGGTTGGCAATGGGCCATCTGGTTTCTGTTTTGGGGTAGTGTTGTTTTGAACATTAGGTTGGGTTTGATTGGAATTTTGCAAAGATACTTTATTTGCAGTACCACCACCGTTACTTTCAAGAGCAGCAACTCTTCTTTCGAGGTCAGTCACCCTTTTTTCTACATCACCTGAGCATGATGCAAGCGACAACAATCCTACTGCTAAAATTGCATATACTATATTTTTCATGATTAATATATATTATTGTTTAATTGAAATTTACTTTTTTGGCTTTTCTTCTTTCTTCTGGATTTGACCCAATAAGGCATCAACGTCAGTCAATAATTGTTCTGCTTTCTCCTTTGCAGAATTTACAACTTTTTCGCCATCACTTCTTGCTGTACTTAAACCTAAGTCTTCACCCTCAGCAATATCATTTAAAAGATCTTCTAACATCTCCTTATATTTCCCAAGCCGATAGCTGAGTTTATCCCTTGTATTGACTCCTGTATCAGGTGCGTATAAAATTCCTACAATTGCTCCTGCAGTAGCGCCTGCTAAAAATGCAAATAAGTTACTTCCTTTACTCATAGTTTTTTACTTTAGCTGTAAATATACTGCACAAAAAAAATGATTCAAATGTACAGTTAAAGTTTTTTGGGTTTTACGCAAATGGGTCTGCGAAGTTATTTGTTGTCAATTAAACCTCTTCCACTTTTCTTAATTCTGTCTTCCTTTTCTAAGCTTATTGAAATTTTATCTAATAAGCCGTTAACAAATTGCTTACTTTTTTGGGTACTATAGTTTTTAGAAAGTTCAATATACTCATTAATAGTCACTTTTACAGGGATACTAGGGAAATTGAGCATTTCTGCCACTGCCATTTTCAGGATTATCATGTCGACAGCTGCAATTCGTTCAGTTGCCCAGTTTTGAGCAAAGTCGGAAATAATCTTTTCATATTCCTCATCATTATGGATGGTGTATTGAAATAGATCTTTGAAAAATTCACTATCATCTTCCCAATTAGCCGAGAGCTCAATCAATTCAACATGTTGAGTCATCTCATCTAGTGATTTGATGCTCTTTTTCAACATCGACTTTAGTGCAGATTTATTTTCTTCCCAGTATAAGTCTCTTTCGGCCATGAAATTGGTAATGGCTTCATTTTTCAAGATTAACTGTCGAGTGATTTGAATAAGAACTTCAACGTCATCTTCAAAGTTAGGATCATTTTTGAGCATATATTCTTTGTAGAAATCAGCTTTTTTCAGTGAGTCCCTGTACCATTCTTGAACATCCAATTGATCATCTTCCCAGCTTGTATTAAATCGAATAAATTCGCTTTGTAAAGCATCATTTTCTCTAAGGATTTTGATGCCCTTATTTCGATAGAGATTGAGTTCACTCTCAAATACTTGCTTTCCGCTTTCGGCTAGTCTTTTTCGTCTCTTTTCAACATCTTCTTTTGCCAGTTCAGAAAACTCAATTAGCAGCTTTAAAGATAGATAATAGTTTTCTAAAAGCTTATTGACAGCTTCTAGCATATCTTTCCTGATAAAAGAGATATCTTTTTTCACATGATTTTGAAAGAGATTGATTGCATCACTGACTGCTGTGCGAATTTCAGGATTACTATCCTGCTCTTCTTTTATTTGATTGGATTGATAATTCGATTTAAATATCTTTTTTGCGGCTTTTGCATTTTGTTTTAGAAGCGCTTTGTCTTGTACTTCCATTGAATTGAGATCAGGAGTGAAGATATCTTCAATGTGATCTTGTGCTAGCTCAAAATTTGCTTCTTCACATTTTTGAACCGCATAGAGCGCTTGCATAACTTTTATTCGTAAGGACCTTCTGTTCAGCATAATCAGTAATAAAAAGAACGATAATAAAATAAATAAGGAAGGTAGCTCTCTACCTTCCTTGCAAAATTAATAATTCAAAACTTAGTAAGCTAATTTCACCTTACCCATGTCAGCCATGCGCTTATCTGCGATTTCTATGGCAGCTTGATGAGAAGTTTTATTTTCAGCTTCAGCTTTATTTAATATTTCTAGGCATTTACCATAAATCTTCTCTGTTTGTTCCAAAGCTAATGGTTTGTTATAATTCTTCATGAGCTCAGGGAAGATGTTAATAATACCACCAGCATTCACCAAGAAGTCAGGGGCATAGAAAATGCCTTTTTCTTGAAGCATTTTGCCATGTCTTTTTTCCTCTGCTAATTGGTTGTTTGCAGCCCCAACAATAACCTTAGCTTTAAGCCTTGAAATCGTATCATCATTTATGGTTGCACCCATAGCACAAGGAGCATAAATTTCAGCGTCTACATCATAAATCATATCTGGTTCCACTACTGACACGCTATGCTTATCAGTTACTCTCTTGATATTACTTTCATTAATATCAGTTATGGTGACTTGAGCACCCTCTTCCATCAAGTGATCCACTAAATAGTGACCTACTTGGCCAACACCCTGAACTGATATTTTCTTTCCTTGAAGGCTGTCATTTCCATAAGCTTTTTTGACTGTCGCTTTCAATCCCATATAAACGCCATATGCTGTAACAGGCGAAGGGTCTCCACTACCGTTCATTGATTCGGGCAATCCCATTACATTTTTCGTTTCATATGAAATGTGTACCATGTCAGAAGTACTCATGTTCATATCCTCGGCAGTGATATATCTTCCACTTAAACTATCCACAAATCTTCCGAATCGTCTTAGAAATGCCTCGTTTTTCAATTCTTTAGGATCACCTATAATAACTGCTTTTCCTCCTCCTAGATTTAATCCTGAGATAGCAGCTTTGTACGTCATGCCTCGTGATAATCGAAGGACGTCTATTAAAGCCTCTTGATCATTCTTGTAAGTCCACATTCTTGTTCCACCTAATGCTGGGCCTAAAATGGTGTTGTGAATGGCGATTATGGCTTTAAGGCCAGTGGGTTTGTCATAGCAATAAACTACTTGCTCATGCCCCATTTCAGCAATAGTATCAAATGCTGAAAATTTTGTTTGGGCTTCTTTTTCATTTAATTCAACCATTTTGGAATTAATTTTGATGTCTTTAAGTCGTTTCCTTTTCCCTAGCTTTCGGGAAATGCAATGCAAAAATAACTTTAATTTTTCTGCAAATCAATTGTTACTTTAATTGTACAAATCTAATATAAGAGGAGTTGATGTCAAGAAATGCAAAATGAAAAATTTCAAAAAATAGCGTTTTTGAAATTAAATTTTGTTTACAGCTTTAATGCAATATTTGTTAAAGGGTCTACGAAGTGAAAATATTTTCTTTATTTTCGTTAAATAAGCATAAAATTCGATTCAATCCATAAGTGGAATTGTATATTTGTATTCCATATTTTTCATCTGATATGGTTTTAGAATTTGCTTTGAACCATCTCCTTGGTCAAACGTTCTTATCTTTCGAGAATTATCATAATCGAAAAGGGATGTACAATTAAAGATGCCGCAACGTTCAATGGTTGGTAGATCGTTGCAATACATGGTCATTAAGAAACACATGAAAGAATTAAAGCACTTAAATAAATATCTTTTAAAGTATAAATATCTGTTATTGCTAGGCATTCTCTTTATGATAGTGTCAAATTTCTTTGCAGTGTTCCCAGCCCAAGTTGTTAGATATGCTTTCAATTTGGTAAAAGAGAATATCGAAATGTATCGGATGTTTGAAAACTTTGATCTACAATCTGATTACTATGAGATTTTTGCTTCTGCCATTCTTATTTATGGGGGCTTAATTATCCTTTTGGCATTAGGTAGAGGTTTGTTTCTTTTCCTAGTACGGCAGACCATTATTGTAATGTCAAGGCATATTGAGTATGATTTAAAAAACGAAATTTATAATCATTATCAGAAGCTTCCTCTAAGCTTTTACAGAAGGAATAATACAGGAGATATTATGAACAGAATATCTGAAGATGTAAGTAAAGTCCGGATGTATTTAGGGCCTGCTATCATGTATTCAGTGAATTTGGTTACACTTTTTTGTATTGTAATTCCGATCATGTTTTCGGTAAATGCCACCTTAACTTGGTACTCTTTAATTCCATTACCTTTTTTATCGATTAGTATCTATTTTGTAAATAATCTGATCAATAAGCGTTCAGAAGAGATTCAAAGAAGCCAATCGCAACTTTCAACTCTAGTGCAAGAAGCTTTTTCAGGTATAAGAGTTTTGAAATCCTTTGTCAGAGAAGATGATTCTCTTCAGAATTTCAGCAAGGAAACTAATAACTACAAATTCAGAGCATTGAAATTAACCTTCATACAAGCTTTGTTCTTTCCTTTAATCATGGGAATGGTAGGATTGAGCATTATTTTGGTAGTTTATGTTGGAGGTGTTGAAGTTATGAATGGAGCCGTAAGCGCTGGTAATATCGCAGAGTTTATAATATATGTAAACTTATTGACGTGGCCTGTAACTTCTGTGGGTTGGGTCACCAGTATTATTCAGCGAGCAGCTGCTTCTCAGAAACGTATAAATGAATTCTTGAGTACCAAAACTGAAATTGTATCAAACAAAAATCTAGATAAAGAGCTCGTAGGAGAGATCGTTTTTGATAAAGTGAGTTTTACCTACCCCGATAGTGGCATAAGAGCCTTAAAAAAAGTGAGTTTTTCAGTTAAGAAAGGCGAAACTTTAGCCGTGATTGGGACTACGGGTTCTGGAAAAAGTACGATCGCCAATTTAATTACTCGAATGTATGATCCCAATGAGGGAACAATTACGATTGATGGTATTCCAATTGCAGATTACCGAGTTGAAAATCTAAGGAGTCAGGTTGGCTATGTACCGCAAGATGTTTTTCTATTCTCTGATTCGATTCGAAACAATATAACCTTTGGAAGTACTGGATTGAGCGAAGAACAGATGTTGAAAGCTTCCAAAGATGCCGATTTGCATGGTAATATATTAGATTTTCCGAGAGGATATGATACCGAATTAGGCGAGAGGGGTATTACATTGTCGGGTGGGCAGAAGCAAAGAGTTTCCATTGCTAGAGCGATTGCACGGGATCCCAAAATCATGATATTGGATGATGCATTATCTGCTGTAGACACCAAAACGGAAAATGCTATTCTTAATGCGCTAAAGAAAATAATGGAAAATAGGACAAGTGTTATCATTTCTCACCGGGTTAGTTCGGCAAAATTGGCGAATCATATAATTGTTTTAGATGATGGCGAAATAGTGGAGCAAGGAACTGAGCAGGAACTATTGGACAGAGAGGGACCCTATAAAGCATTGTACCAGAAGCAACTTCAAGGAGATACGGTGGAAAAGGATTGACTCAAGTTTTGAAATAAACAGTTAAGGCAAATATATTGCGTTTGTTTGAATTCTCTTGAAAAATACCGATATTTGTCAAAGAGAAAAAAGCCATGGAAATCGCAATTAAAGCAGAGAATATATTAAAATCAAATGGTTTGCGCAAGACGCAAATCCGCTTGGAAATGCTCCAGATTTTCATGGGCTCCAAACACGCTCTGTCTGTAAATGATCTTGAAAAGGATTTAAAGTCAAGTCATGACAGGGTTACGATTTATAGGGCTTTAAATTCCTTTGAAGAGAATGGAATCCTCCATCAGACACCTGATCCCAATGGGAATATGCGATATGCCATTTGCTCAGAAAGTTGCCCTGAACATGTGCACCAAGACAAGCACGCACATTTTATTTGTGAAGAGTGTAATCAAACCTATTGCTTGGAGGATGTTAAAATACCAAATGTTGAATTAGAGAATGGCTATCAACTGAATAGTATAAGTTATACCATGAATGGCATTTGTAAAGAATGCCAGCCAGCTTAGCTGTTATCTAAAAGCCACTCCTTAGCTTCTTCCTCATTCTGGAAAATTTGATAATCGAAACCTCTTTTACGGCATATAGATTCCCAAAAGCCTCCGATTTCTGCAGTTCTTGGATTAATAATTGCAGCCATTTTTACTTCCTTAAACTCAGTTAATTTCAGTTCAAATACCTTCAGTAGATTAAAAGCTTCATTGTGAGGCATTTTGAAAATTGTAAGCCGATAGTCTAAAAGTATTAATCTTTTATCAGAAGCTTGAATAGCATTATGGATTTTCTCGGCATTTTGTAATACCACGCCAAACTCAGTTCGCTCTCCCTGACTAATGACTTTGAGGAAATCCTTTTCTTCACTGATTTTTATGCTTCTTGTAAAAAAACTGTTCACGGATAAGTTGATAGTAATGGAAAATCAAAATTAGAGATAAATTTTGGATTTTATGAAGATTGATTGGCTTTAAAATGACAGATGTAATTTTTTTGAAATTTTATCATTACTTCTTTCTTTTAATATTATTTGAAGGTAATGATACTATAAATCCAGCTTTTTCAAATAAGGAAAGGCTCTTTCTATATCTCCATTCTTAATTAACTCATTAGGGGTTCCACATTTCATATTTTCACCACAATTAGCCAACCAAATTTCATCGGCCATTTTAAGTGCTATCTCTACTTGGTGTGTACTTATGAGAATGGATTTCTGCGTTTCGTCAACTAGGTTTCTTAGTAACTTTAGTATAGTATAGCGATTATTGGCATCTAAATGAACTGTTGGTTCATCTAATAACATCAATTCTCCATCTTGAGCTAATGCTCTTGCAATCATGGCTTTTTGTAATTGACCATCACTGATTTCTGTAATTTTTTGTTCTTTTAAATAGCTGATCTCACATAATTGGATTGCATTCTCGATTTTTTCTTGGTCCAATGGCATAAGCTTGCCTGTCCAGTTGGTGAAAGGAAAGCGACCCATCTCTACAAGTTCATAAACAGTCAAGTTTCCGCTTTGAACTGGGTCAGTCAATACTAAGCTTAATTGTTGCGCAAATTCTTTTGATGCATATTCTTTAATATTCTTGCCTTTTAAACAAATTTCACCTTTCAAGATCGGATGTAAATTAGCTAATGTTCTAATTAAAGTGCTTTTACCTACTCCATTAGCCCCTAAAAGCGCTATGAATTTCCCTTTTGGTATACGGAGGGTTAAACTTTCCATAAGGGTATTGACCGATTTCCCATTCTTATAGCCAACAGATAAATCAGTAGTAGTCATTATATGAGAGAAATTATCCAAAGGTTTTACTTATGTTTTTTCTCCTTAAAATTAGCCAAATGACCACAGGAGCACCAAAAAGTGAAGTTACCGCATTGATTGGTAATATCAAATCTGAATAAGGAACTTGAGCAATGATGTCGCAAACCAAAAGTAGACAGGCCCCTAAAAGCAAAGTGGCCGGAATTAGAACAAAATGATTGGAGGTCTTAAACAGTATTCTACTAATATGCGGAACAGCTATACCCAAGAATGCAATAGGTCCACAAAACGCGGTCACTATTCCCGCTAAGATGCTTGTAGAAATCACTAAAAATAAGCGGACATTCTTGATTCTCAGCCCCATGCTTTGGGCATAATAATCACCCATTAAAAGTGCATTAAGAGGTTTTGCTTGCCAATAACCGAGAGAAATCCCGATAATAATGATGGGGATAAATATTTGTAATTCGGTCCAGCTTAGATTTCCAGTGGCACCAAAGGTCCAAAAAAGGAAATTTTGAATATCTTCTGCAGTGCTGAAATACTGCATCACGCCCACGATAGCTGAAGTAAAGGCGCCAAACATTAAACCAACTAATAGTAACGACATGCTGTCTTTTAATCTAACAGAAACCAAAACAACCATCAAAAGTACGGTTAAGGAACCTACTATTGATGCAATAGCCATACCCCAATAAGCTAACGCACCATTTATACCGACACCTAAAAGAACCAGTAGTGCAACCCCTAGGCTAGCACCAGAGCTTATACCAAGTACAAAAGGACCTGCTAAAGGATTTCTAAAAAGTGTTTGCATTTGTAAACCAGCAAATCCTAATGCCGCACCGGCAAATACAGAAGTCAAGGTTTTTGGCAAACGATAAGAGAATAGAATATTATAATTGGCAGTATTCTCAGTTGGACTGCCTAGCAATATCTTTGCAATCTCAGCTATAGAAATGTTGACAGATCCCAAACTGATGGAAAGTATTATTAGTACCAACACAAATGGAATTAGTAATCCAATGACTTTATATGAAGACGTTTTTCTCAAGGGTTTAGTACTTCAAAGTAGGTGGTTGTCGAATCATCCAATAAGCGAGGATGCAATAGGTTTACATAATCTTTTAGGACTAAGTCTGCACGTAAAAAACCAGATTCTAAGTAATCATTTGCACCATTTTGATTTACTCTTTTTGTATAGGAGTAGACTTTTTGATGCTGGAAGGCATCAAACAGGGTATATTTATTGTTTGAGTTTTCTAAATCTTTTAAGCTGGTAAACGAAGCCGCACCTATCCAGTACTTTGCGTTCTGGGCAGTGGATAGTACACTTTCGAAGCTGAGTTCTAAACTACCGGATTCGGAATTTTCTGACCACAGATAGTCACCCCCAGCATCTTTAATAAAATGAGCGGCAAAACTTTCTCCTCCCGGCACATACCAGATATCTCCATACATCATACCCGCTAAAACAGAAGGTTGATCCGCAATTTTTGCCACTGAAGATTTAATTTTATTATAGGCTGCTTCAATAGTTCGGAATAAGCTGTCACCCGCATGATATTGATTCAATAAAACAGCTGTTAGTTTTAACCATTCGGTTCTACCAAGAGGGGAATTTTCTAAGTAGTCGACATTTAAAATAATGGGAATTCCTGCTTTTTGTAAAGGCTTTAATTGCTCCATGCTGCTACCCATAGAAAATGCCATAACTACATCTGGTTGAATTGTCATTGTTTTTTCTACATTCACTCCGTTTTTACGACCCACATCTTGAATTTTACCTACATCTACCAATTGCAATAGCTCTTTATTAAAAATAAGATTAGTGTTTGGAAAACCTGCTAGAGCACTTTTGTTTAGGATCGTGAAGGGGGGGAGATGGGAGGTTGATAAGCAAACAGCCTTTTTGATAGGGATTTGAATGTATGCATCTCCTTCTACTTTCGGTTTTTCATTTGGATGCAGTATGTAGGTGAAAAAGCTGCTATCAGTTGAGCTAGAGTTTAGAACCCTTACTTTATAGTAGTTTTCAAATTCATCAATACTTAATTTTTTACTGTATTGTATTAAAGGTTTTCCAATTTCAGTTTCATCTACACGCTTGGGTTGACTGCAGGCCAAAAAGAGAATCGGAATAATAAATAGGTTAAAGCTTGGTCTCATGTGAGGTAAAATTAATCAAAATGATTTGATTGTCTATTGAATGCAACACAATTCCCTGATTAAGCCTTAATTTCAAAATATTTTACAATTTTTGCAGTTCAAGAAAGTTAAAAAGATCAAATGAAACAGATAGATGTTTGCCTTACCCCGGATTTACTGCACCAGTACGAATTAAAAAATAAGATCGTAGTAGTCGTAGATATTTTAAGAGCTACTTCCTGCATGGTGAGTGGCATGGCAAATGGAGTAAAGGAAATTGTACCCGTAGCCACTCTAGAAGAATGTAAGGATCTACAGGATTTAGGTTATTTGGCTGCAGCAGAACGTAATGGGAGCAAGGCGGATGGTTTTGATATGGGGAATTCTCCTTTTGAATATATGGAAGAAAAAGTAAAAGGGAAAAAAGTGGCGGTTACTACTACAAATGGAACCTTGGCAATCCATAAGAGTTTAGCTGCAAAGGAGATTTTAATCGGAGCATTTTTGAACTTAAAGGCAGTATCAGAGTATTTAAAAAACAAAGAAGAAGATGTTATAGTTTTGTGTGCCGGATGGAAAGGGAAGTTTAATTTGGAAGACACACTTTTTGCAGGAGCTCTGTGCCATCACTTAAGAGGTGTGTTTGAATTTGCTTGTGATGCCCCTTTAGCTGCGGAAGCAATGTATCTTATTGCTAAGAATGATATGATGAAGTATATGCAGGATTCTTCTCATGCTAAAAGGTTAGCGAAGTTGAATGTGGTAAAAGATATTGAATTCTGCATTCAAGAAAGCATTTACGATATTATTCCTTACCTATCAGGTAAATCACTTTTGGGCAAGAAATAAATTTAATTGCAACTGCTAATGCTTTCGATATTTCCTTTTATATATGACTATAAATGATAAAATTGGCTTTTTGATATGTTAAACACCACCAATTCTCCTTATTGGCTAATTTTATTTATAATTCTGGGACTAGGATATGCGTATTTACTTTACAGTAAAACGAAAACGCCATGGACTCCTATTTGGAATAAGGCATTATTTGTACTTCGTTTTTTAGCTGTCGCTTTCATTTCATATTTACTACTCGAACCATTTATAACTATACAAAAGACAAAAAGTGAGCCTGCCAATATTATATTTATTTGGGATAATTCAGAATCAGTTGTTAGAGGTAAATCGGAACTGCCAGAATACTTCCGCTCATTGAAGACAATCAAGCAAGCAATAGAAAAGGAAAAGGAAGTATCTATTCCCATTTATGGGCTAAATGGAGATGAATTAACAGATGTTGACAGTATAGATAATGATTTAAGGTTTAGTCCTCTAAACAGTGCCTTGAAAAATATTACCGATAAGGTTGATAAAAAGCTTATTTCAGAGGTGGTACTTTTTTCGGATGGAATTTATAATCAAGGAATTGCCCCTGATTACTATGCCTTTCCTTTTCGTCTATCAACGGTAGGTCTAGGCGATACAACCCAGAAGAAAGATATAATTTTACAGCAAGTTCGTTACAATAAGGTAGCATATGAGGGCAATAAATTTCCAATAGAAGTAGATGTTTTACAGAATGGCTTCGCAGGCTCAAACATTACTGTAAAATTAAAAAGGAGGGGGGCATTGGTTAATTCGAAATCAATTAGGTTTAAGGAAAATGATGAAATGGTATCTGTTCAATTTCTAGTGGAGGCAAATAGCACAGGTTTCCAAGATTATGAGCTTGAGGTAGAGCCACTGATTGATGAATTTAATCTTAATAATAACAGTAAAACTGCATATGTGAATATAGTGGAAGGTAAAAAGCGAATCTTATTGCTAGCACCGTACCCTCATCCAGATATCAAAGCCTTGGCTGCTTCAATTAATCAAAATGATAATTATGAATTTAAGATGGTTATTGATGGAATTGATTCAAAATCTGTTCAAAATATTGAAGAGTATGACCTAGCGATTTTATTCCATTTACCATCTTCCAAAAGCGCTTTTAATTCAGAAATCACTAAACTCAAAAATTTAGCTACTCCCTTGTGGTTTATAACTGGGCCAAAAATGAATTTCAGTTTGCATAATCAAATGAATAAATCAGTTGATTTGCGTCCTTCTGATGAAATTGATGAAGCATTTACATACATTAATCCAAAATTTGAGCTTTTTGAATTGGATAAGGAACAATCAGAGGTGATGGATAAGTTTCCGCCAGTTTATTTACCATTTGCGAATCATCAGTTTCATCCATTGTCCAAAGCATTTATGATGAAACAAGTTGGCAAAGTACTAACTCAACAGCCTGTTTTTGTTTTTTTTGATGATGGTGATATCCGACAAGCTACTACACTTATTCAAAATTTTAGAATTTGGCGCATGGCGGAATATTTGAATACACAAAGCTTTGAGTTTTTCGATGATTGGGTCATGAAAACTATTCGTTATCTGACGGTTAAAAACCAGAAAGATAGGTTTAAAGCGTTTCCTATTAAAGATGCTTTTGCTGATAATGAGGTAGTGAAATTTCAAGTCGAAATGTACAATCAGGTTTTTGACAGAATTTATGGGAATCCAGTACGTTTGACACTGCAAAATGAGCAAGACAGCAGTTTTAATTTCGAGTTTACTCCTGATCGTCTCAAGCCGAATTTTGAAATAGGTAATTTGCCAGGAGGAGTTTATGAGTACATGGCGACTGCCAGTATACAAGGCAAAAAATTTGACGTTAAGGGGCAGTTTGTGGTAGACGAATTCGATATTGAAAGCCAAAACCTGCAAGCTGACTATAATTTATTGAGAAGGTTAGCCCAGAAAAACGATGGGAAATTTTTTAGATCAGAAGACTTGGACCAACTCAATGCTTATTTCTTATCAAAAAGCTATCCAAAAGTATTGAGCGGGGAAAATGAAGTAACTCCAATTACTCAAAGTATACTTCCCTATGTGTTGATTTTTCTATTATTATTTAGCGAATGGTTTATTAGACGTTACTTCGGTTCTTATTAAAAGGTGTTTTACTTGGTAGGTCTATCTGAATAAATAGCTTTCAAGGATGAATATTAAGTGAAATACGCATAGCTAAACCGTAAATTGTTTTTACATTTGGAAATATATCAATAAAAGGCTTTAAATTTTAAATAATAACTTTAAAATATAGTGTCTAATCCATTGAGTTTTAATAAAATATAGTAATATTGCAAGGAGCTTTAAGAAATTAGAATAAAATGATGAGAAAAATTTTTAGTGCGGTCGTAGTTTTGGCAGTTATGTCTCTTGCTTATTTTTATACTTTTGAATACAGTGCACTGAGTGTAGTTGAATTAAAAAAGGAAGTTAAATCTGACTCGATTTCCAAAGAAGTACTCCAAGTTGCTCCCACTATTTTATACGGCATTGTAGTAGATTCCTTTCAGGTAGAGGAGCGTTCTGTGCAGCGTAATCAAAGTATCTCTGATATCCTGTTGGCCTATAATGTTTCACATCAAACCATCTATCATTTAGCAAATGTGGCTAAAAACGTATTTGATGTTCGAAAGATAGCTCCAAATAAAAAGTATACTGTCATCTATCAAGATGAGGATTCTTTGCCGTCTGCCACGGCTTTGGTTTATGAACCTAATCCTGAGGAATATGTAGTATTCAATTTGAAAGACTCTATTAATGTTTATGTAGAGAAAAGACCAGTGGAGATTAAAGAAAAAGCCATTAGTGGTACTATTCAGTCTTCTCTTTATGAAGAAATATTGAAAAATGGAGGTACTCCAGAACTTGTCGATTTAGTAGCAGATATGTATGGGTGGCAAATTGATTTCACAAAAATTTATCCTGGTGACCAATTTAAAGTATTATTTACTGAGAGAACTATTGAGGGAAAAGCTGTGGGCGTTGAAGAAATTATTGGAGCAGAATTGATTCATTATAATAATCCATTTTTATCCGTTGCATTTGATCAAGGCGATGGCGTTGATTATTTTGATGAAGAGGGAAAGAGTTTACGAAAAGCTTTTTTAAGGTATCCTGTGAAATTCACGAGAATCAGTTCCCGATATACTGCAAAACGGTTCCACCCTGTGCAGAAAAGATATAAAGCACATTTAGGAACAGATTATGCAGCACCTACAGGGACTCCCATTTATGCAGCAGGTGATGGTGTAATTACTAAAGCAGTTTATGAAAAGTTCAATGGCCGAAATGTTAAGATTCGTCATAATTCAACTTATTCTACTCAGTATTTACACATGAATGGTATTGCAAAAGGAATAAAGCCTGGAATGAAAGTTAAACAAGGGCAATTGATTGGTTACGTTGGTAAGACTGGCTTAGCCACTGGGCCACATTTATGTTATAGATTTTGGAAAAATGGCAGACAAGTGGATGCTATGAAAGTTGACTTACCTCCTTCGGAACCTATCAAAGAAGATTACTTATCCAATTTTAATCGCTACAAAAGCTTTGTTAAGGAAAAATTGGATAAAATAGCTTATCCAGAAAGTGATGAGGAAGTTTTAATGGCTGGTATGCAATAAATGTGCATTCAGTTCTTTATCTTTTGATTTAATGTGTTAGAAGATAAAAACTGAGTCTAATGAATGTCATTAAAAAGCTTCTATTTTTTATAATTTTTTTAAGCCTGCACCAAGTTGTTTTTTCTCAAAAGGTTGGTTTAGTTTTAAGCGGTGGTGGTGCCAAGGGATTAGCTCACGTAGGAGTATTGAAAGCCCTGGAAGAAAATAATATCCCTATTGATTACATAATGGGTACCTCCATGGGAGGTGTAGTTGGAGGTTTTTATGTTTCAGCTTATAGCCCAACAGAGATAGATTCTATTGCTCGCTCCAAAGATTTCCAAAACTGGATTGATGGTAAATTCCCTGATAATTTTAATACGTTCTACTACAAAAATGATCCAAATCCGCAATGGTTTGAGATTAATTTAGGTGTAGACTCCACATTTGATGCCAATCTAAGACCCAAACTCGCTAATGATTTAATATTGAATTTTGCATTGGGTGAATATACCGCAAATGCAAATCAGGTAGCCGATGAAGATTTCAGTAATTTATTTGTGCCCTTTACAGCTGTAGGATCAGAAATATTCACGCAAAAATCTGTTTATATGGATAATGGAAATCTAGGGCAAGTATTAAGAGCTACCATGTCTGTTCCTTATGTTTACAAACCTGTTAAAATTAAGGGAGAATTTATATTTGATGGAGGGATTTACGATAATTTTCCTGCTTCTCGTTTGAAGGAAAAATTTGATCCCGATGTTATGATTGGCGTTAATGTCGCTACCAAGATTTTTGAAGAATATCCAGAGGATGACAAAAAGTTGATTTCAAATTCTCTTTTATTTATGATAATGGATAAGGTTAATCCTAATGACTTGGGAGATTCAAGCATTTTTATTGAGCCCAATACGGATGATATTACTGGCTTTGATTTCGATAAAGCCGGTGCAATTATAGATAGCGGCTATGCTGAGGCGATGAGGTTAATGCCGGACATCTTGAATAAAATAGAGAGACGAAAAAGTGAGGAAGAATTCAGTCGTGCTCGGCAAGAATTCAAAAGCCAATATAAGCCTCTGAGGTTTTCAGAATTCAATTATGAGGGATTTCGGCCAGGAGAGGTGCGGTATATTAATAAGATTCTCAATCCTGGAAATAAATCGCAAGTTGACATAAAGGAACTAAAAGCTAATTATTACAAACTAATAGCGGATCCATACTTTAGTGGTGTCTTCCCAAAAATTGTATACGAGAATGAAAAGGAATCTTATGCGTTTAGGCTTAAATCACAAGGTGAACAGAATATTAGGCTTCAATTTGGTGGGAATGTAGCCACAACGGGTTTGAGCAATTTTTATATGGGAGCAGGTTATGATCACCTGAATTATTTTTTATTCAATCATAATACATCTTTAAATATTGGCCAATTCTATAAGTCTTTTAGATACAATGCTAAAATCCACTTTCCATTTGGATATCAATTTTATGCAGAACCTTTTTTCTATTACAACGGATGGGATTATTTAAATACAGGAAATTTTCTTGATAACAGGAGGGTTTCACCCATCAATCAGTTCGATAGAAATTACGGAGTGAATATAGGTGCTCCGATTTTTAATAAAATGAAGATTGCCTTGAGGACTAGTTTTCTTCGAAAAGTTAATGAATTTACAAATCGAGAAGAGTATGTATCTTCCGATACTACTGATTTCAGTAGGTTTTATGGTTTGCATCATCAACTTTCATTTAATTACTCAGATTTGAATGAGAAACTATTTCCTACTAAGGGCTTTGAAATGGGGTTGTATTTTACTCATAATTATGGAGATGAATTGTACATTCCTGGCTCAACTTCAGAAATAGATCGAAAAGAAGAGCTTCATAATTGGATTCAAATTGAAGTCGGGGTCGAGAAATATTTTCCGCTGAAATATGGAGATTTTGGATTTTCATTAACGGGTAAAGCCAGTAGTATTCAGGCATTCAGTAACTATCGAGCTACGATGCTAAATACACCTGCTTACCAGCCAACTTTTGAAAGTCAAGGACTATATTTGGAGAATTTTAGAGCTCCTGTCTTTATAGCAGGAGGATTAAAATATCAGATCGAGTTGTTTAAAAATTTTAATTTTAGAGTAGAAGGACATGCGTTCAAACCATTGTTTAGATGGGAAGAAAACGAAAACATTACTAGTTTTTCAGGTTTGATACCCGACTACCATTTGTCTGGGATGGGTGCTCTCTTTTACAAGTCTCCGATCGGCCCAATTAGCTTATCAGCTCATTATTATGATGATAATTCACCTTTCTTACTTTTATTTAACATTGGCTATTTGATGTTTAATAGAAAGCCACTCGAATAGAAATCATATATTTTCATCGAATAATTTTATGGATTTCGATAATTACACTTAGTTTTGCACAATTATTTTCATAAAAAATCAAAAGAAATTACCACATGAAAGGTTTGTTCTTTATATTAAATATTATATTTATCCTTTGCATTCAAAATGTTATTGGGCAGCCAGGGTCTAAATGGATTGACCTAGAGGGAAAAGTCATTAATGAAGCTTTAGAGGGACCCATTAAAGCTACAATAAGCTTAGAAAGTCTTCCTTACGGGGCAGACATTAGAGTCTTTCATTCTGACCAAGAGTCGGGTGAGTTTTCTTTTAAAGTTAAAGAAAATAAGGAGTATAAAGTAAAAGTCGAAGCCAAAGGTTACATATCCATAGAGGAAGTAATATCCATCGAATCGGAAAGTAAAACTAAGCTATTTAGCCTCATGCCATCTGGTTCAGGCTCGATTTTAAGATTAGATATAAATTTCAAACAAAGTAAGGCAGAAATTTTAAAGGAATCGTATAAGGAATTGGATAGATTGTTAAATATGCTTGAGAACTATCCAAAAATGGAGATTCAATTAGAAGGGCATACAGATTTTAGAGGTAGTGCTTCAGCAAATATGAGGTTAAGCGAAAAAAGAGTGAAAGCTGTAAAATCCTATTTGACATCCAAATCCGTAGATTCTGATAGAATTAAAACTAAAGCATTTGGAGGTACCCAACCATTAAGTAAAAACAACACCGAAGAGGCAAAACTTAATAATAGACGAGTTGAAGCTCGGATATTAAAGACCGAATAAGAGAAAATGAAAAAACTATATTTAGCACTACTGACATTATTATTTGTTCATTTTTCACAAGCTCAAGAGACAATGTGGGCTGATAGAGTGATTGAATTTTCATCCGAATTAGAGGAAACTCAGTACTCCGTAAAACAATTATTGGGTAAACCTAATGTTTACCCTTGGGGTGATGGCAGCCCAAGCGCTTGGACTCCAAATCGTCCTGGAAGGGAAGAATTTGTGAAAGTGGGTTTCGATAATCCAAAACCTATTAGGCAAATCGCTATTGCAGAATCATATAATCCAAGTGCACTAACAAAGATTTATTTTTATGATGAAGCTGGGAATGAATATTTAATGATCGAACGGGAGCCGGTAATTGTCAATCAACCAGGACGGTTCTTAAGATTATTTACGGAACTCACGGAGTTTAATGTAGCTGCCGTGAAATTGGAATTTGATGGGGGAGCAGTGCCTGGATATTATAGTATTGATGCTGTTGGAATTACAGATTCTGAAACACCCATTGATTTACAGTTGGAGCTAGTACCCAACGTTAAGAAAGAATTGGTTTCTGAACGTTTAGATGAAAGAGTTAATAGCCCATATGAAGAACTGAAACCAATCTTAAGCCCTGATGGTAAGCAATTGTTTTTTGGGCGAAAATTTCACCCTGACAATGTAGGCGGAATTGAAGATTACGAAGATATTTGGGTAAGTGATTTGGATACTATAAACAATGAATGGCAAGAAGCTATAAACATAGGTGCTCCATTAAATAGTGATGGACCAAACTGGGTAAGCTCAATCACTCCTGATGGGAATACATTGGTTTTACTCATAGGAAATGAGTATGATGAGAAAAGAAATAAGATGTTTTCGGGAGTATCAGTTTCCTCTAAGGAAGGAAAAAGTTGGTCAAAGCCTGAAAACTTAGAAATAGATGATTTTTATAATATGTCTGAAAAGGCAAATTTCTATTTAGCCAATAGCAGAAAGACTATGATCATGTCCGTTAAGAGAGATGACTCATTTGGCGATAGGGATTTATATGTAAGCTTTGAGAAGCGAGATGGGACTTGGACAGCTCCAATGAACTTGGGAGAAATAGTCAATACCGCTACTGATGAAACTTCTCCATTTTTAGCCGCTGATGATAAAACCTTGTTCTTTTCTTCCTCCGGTTATATAGGTTTTGGAAAAAGTGATATTTACATGACTCAGAGACTAGACGATACTTGGCAGAATTGGAGTGAACCATATAACATGGGTCCTCAAGTAAATTCTGCGGGAGATGATTTGTTTTTTAGTATGCCAGCGGAAGGAAATTACGCTTATTACACTAAGGAAGACTCGGTTGGTGATATGGATATCTTCCGCTTAGCGATGCCATTATTTAACGAGCTAAATCCTGTTATCACTATTTCAGGAAGAGTGGTAGATGCGGAGACTCAAGAGCCTCTTGATGCAATAGTTTCTTACGAGACTTTGGACGGTACCGAGGTAGGTAAAGTGCAGACAGATCCTACAACCGGGGAATATAAGATAGCATTACCTGCAGGGAAGGAGTATCAGTATATTGCTAAAGTGAAGGGGTACTTGCCGATTAGTGAAAACGTAGATTTGACAAATCAAAAAGAATCAAGAAGCTTTAACAATGATATGATTTTAGTCCCTGTTAAGGAAAAAGCTGAAATTGTATTGAATAATGTATTTTTTGCTTTTGATAGCTACGAGCTATTAGCCAGTAGTAAATCAGAATTAGATAGAATGGTGGACGTAATGAATGATAATGGTCAGATCGAAGTAGTGATTATTGGGCATACTGACAGCACAGGTCCAGAAGAATACAATCAGCAGCTTTCTGAGAAAAGGGCTCAATCGGTTGTTAATTACCTAACGGGAAATGGTATAGATAGGGATCGATTAGAATATTTAGGAAAAGGAGAGAGCGAACCTGCTTACTCTAATGATACTAAAGAAAATAGAGCTAAAAATAGAAGAGTTAACTTTAAGGTAGATCGAGATTAAAAGATTTCCTTAACTTTTGAAATAAAAAAAGCCGTTCAAAAACGGCTTTTTTTATTTTATTATTTTTTCCTTTTGAACCTACTGAATGTTTTTTTTACAAAGCCAAGAAAGAATTTACTTTGACCAAAAATGAAACCGTAGAAGAGTAGTATTATAAAATATACGGGAAAAATCAGGATATAATAAATGGTCGTGAAAATCCAATTTCTTTCTTCTTTAGCAGCAATTAAGGACAAGATGGGTTCCTTCAAGAACATTACAGTGAAGCCAGTACAGGTAAAGACTAATAATACAATAACTACCTGCCAACCTGATTTTAGATTCCACCTGTTTTTTAATTTATTTAGCATTCATGCCCGTTTATATGCAAATATATAATTAGATCAGGAAATATTATGTTGGCACATTGATTCTTTAGAATTTGAGTTTCCTAGCCGCTTTAGTCTAGTTCTTCTTTACTCAATAGGTTGCCACTAATAGCTAATAGATTAACTTCAGCTTGCTTTGCTAAGAAAATTGCGTTTAGCAATCTACTCTCCGCTTCAATTGCATTAAGCTGAAATTCGCGCAATTCAATAGCATTTGACCGTCCGACCCTATATCTTTCAATTGCTATATCAGCATTTTCTTTTGCAACTTCTAAATTAACTTTTTCTAATTTAATGAGATCTAGCTTATTGCGATAGCGGACGTAGGCAGATGAGAGATCACCAGTTAGTTGGTTCTCAAGCTCTGCCATGGCAATAGTATTATTTTCTACAGCAATCTGAGTTGTTTGATTTCTTCTAGAGCGGTCCAATCTATCAAAAATACGCCAAGATAGACTTAAACCGTAGCTCAAGCCAACTGATTGATTCTGAAGTAAGAAGCCAGCCTGAGATTCGAAATTTGTATAACCGTAACCCAAATTGAAGTCAAGTTGAGGCAGTAATTCGGTCATTACTGATTTATTTTGTAGCTGCAATATGTTTTCTTGTTGCATCAGCCCTAATAATTGTTTGTTTCTAACCGATAAGTCCTCTATTAATTTATTTAATTGAAGCGTTTCATCAATTTGAATACTGTCTGAAGCCATAAATTCTTGATTTGGATCTTCTCCCAGCAGGAGATTGAGTGAGACTCTCGCTTGTTGCATTACTTCGTCTTGATTCAAGAGATTACTTTTATCAGTGTTGAGATCTACTTTAGCAGAGAGTAACTCGGTCTTTGAAAATTTCCCTACTTCGTAGTTTGCTTTGGCAATTTCCAATCTTTTTTCAGAAAGCTCTACAGCAGATTCCAAAACAGAATATTGATACTGTTCAAAAACTAGTGCAAAGTAAGATTGAATAATGCTTCCCAGTGTATTCTCAACAACTGCTTGAGTTTCAAATCGACTTTGATTTCGTTCTACTTGAAGTGATTTGTAATCCAAAAACATTTTGGTCCCATCGAATAAGGTCCAGGTTAGATCACCTCTGATATTGAAATTGTTTGATCTTGCTCCATCTAAAGCATTTACATCTCCAGATCTAAACTGTTGTTCTACATTTTCAACATCAAAATTTCGAGCACCTGTTATATCGATTATCGGCAAAAAACCTGCAAATGCATAGTTAGAATTTGTCACAGCCTCTTTCTCAATATTTTTGGCAGTTCTTATAGAAAAGTTTTTTTCCATTCCGACTGCAATAGCTTCGTTTAAACTGATTTTCTGGGCATTAAGAGAGAAGCCCCAAACCATTAAAAAAAATATACTAATATACTTTGTCATAAAAATTAAGATTCAACACGTGCTGCACGTGCTTGTTTACTTGCGAAATAGGAATAGATAGCAGGAATTACATATAATGTTAAACCAGTTGCGAATATCAGTCCACCAATGATAGCAATACCCATGGATACTCTACTTTCCGAACCTGCACCTAATGCCAGAGCAATTGGTAAGATTCCTAAAATAGTAGATAATGCCGTCATTAGGATTGGGCGGAATCTAGATTTTGCTGCCTCTGATATAGATTCATTTAGACCTAAGCCTTGTGCTTTTTTCTGGTTAGCAAATTCTACTATAAGTATGGCATTTTTGGAAACCAGTCCGATCAGCATAATTATTCCGATCTGGCTGAATATATTTAATGTCTCTCCAAATAGGTAAAGTGAAAGAAAAGATCCCCCCACTGCTAACGGCACAGTAAACAAAATAATGATAGGGTCTCTGAAACTCTCAAATTGAGCCGCCAGAACCAAGTAAATCAGCACAATTGCAAAGCCAAAAGCAAACAATAAGCTTGATGAACTTTCAAAATAATCCAATGAGGCTCCCGATAGTGAAGTGCTATAAGTTTCATCTAAAATTTCAGCTGCAATGGCATCCATTGCTTCTACTCCATCACCAATTGTTTTGCCTGGTGCTAAACCTGCTGATAAGGTAGCAGAAATATATCGATTATACCTGTAGAGTGATGGAGGTGTTGAGCTTTCCCCTAAAGTTACTAAATTATCCAGCTGAAGCATTTGTCCATTTTCGGCACGAACATATAATGATCTTAAATCCACTGGTGCGTTTCTGTCATTTCTTTGAACTTGCCCTATTACCTGATATTGCTTTCCATCCATGATGAAATAATCGAATCGCTGACCACTTAAACCCAATTGAAGTGTTCGGGCGATATCGATCACTGAAATCCCTAAGGATCTAGCTTTTTCTCTATCAATTTGAATATCGATTTGAGGTTTCGTGAATTTCAAATCCTGGTCTACTACGGTAAATGTAGAGTTGTTGCTAGCTTTTTCAACAAATTCAGGTAATACCGCTTGAAGTTTATCTAGAGAAGTAGCCTGAATAACATATTGAATTGGTAGGCCACCTCTTCTTCCACCAATAGTTTGTTGTTGAAATGCAAATGCTTTTGCAGCAGGAAATTCATTGAGAATTGGAGTGTACTCATCATAGAGTTGTTGCTGGGTTTTTTCTCTTTCTGAAGCATCCACTAGCATTATTCTCATAAATCCAGAATTTGTTCCTTGAGTACCAAACCCTGGAGAGGTCACAGATATTAGGCCATCGGTAGGTAGGGTATCCATGGTGACCTCTACCAAATTATCAATATACTCCCCCATATATTCGAACGTAGCACCTTCTGGGCCGGTAGTACTGACTGAAATCATGCCTCTATCTTCTAAGGGGGCTAATTCAGAAGGAAGAACTTTAAATAATCCATATATTAAACCAATTGCACCTAAAAATAATAAGATTCCCATCCATCTTACTTTCATGAATGCATCCAAACTTCGAGCATAGCCGTTGTTTAGCCACACAAAAAATGGTTCTGTTTTTCTGTAAAACCAATTTTGCCTTTCTCTTTTTTTCAGTATCCGACTACTCATCATAGGGGTAAGTGAAAGAGCAACAAAAGAAGAAATCATAACTGCAGTGGCTACTACTACACCGAATTCGCGAAACAATCTTCCGGTAATGCCCTCCAAGAATATTACTGGCATGAATACGGCTACTAAAGCGACAGTAGTGGCAATTACAGCAAAGAATATCTCAATAGCTCCTTTTTTGGCAGCCTCCATCGGTTCCATACCATCTTCTACTTTAGCATAGATATTCTCTAATACCACAATGGCATCATCTACTACCAATCCGATGGCTAAGACAATACCCAACAAAGTCAACACATTGATTGAAAAGCCTGCCAAGTACATGACGAAGAAAGTACCAATCAGTGCAACTGGGATGGTCGCAATTGGTATAACAGTAGTTCTCCAGTCCCTTAAAAAGGCAAAAATTATAAAAATCACCAAAAGAAATGCTATGATGATGGTTTGTTGAACCTCATTTATAGATTCTCTGATATATTCGGTTTGATCAAATCCAATACCTAAATTTATGTCGGCCGGGAGGTCTTTTTTAATATTTTCAACTCTTTTATAAAATTCATCCACAATGTCAATACTGTTTGAACCTGGCTGCGGGATTAGCACTACACCAACCATTGGAATACCATCTCTCTTCAAAACCGTACGCATATTCAATGGACCTAATTCAGCATATCCTACATCAGAAAAACGCACAAAGCTGTTGTCACTTTCCGACACGATTAAATCGTTAAAATCCTTTTCAGAAGCGAGTTGACCTTGAGTCTTAACCACCAACTCAATCATTTCACCTTCAATACTTCCTGAGGGCAATTCTACGTTTTGGCTTTCTACTGCATTTAAAACATCTAAAGGGGTTAACTGATAGGCCGCTAACTTAATAGGATCCATCCACAAACGCATTGCATAACGCTTTTCTCCCCAGATTCTCACCTCACTTACCCCTGAGATGGTTTGCAGTCGTTCTTTAAAAGTATTTTCTGCGATAGCTGATAATTCTAGCAAGTTTCTTTCCTCACTATTAATGTTTAGAAATACGATGGGATCAGAGTCAGCATCTGCCTTATTAACTGTAGGTGGTTCCGCATCTTCGGGAAGCCTTCTTCTAGCACCAGAAACCTTATCTCTTACATCATTGGCAGCAGCTTCTAAGTCCTCGCTCAAATTGAATTCTATCGTAATTCTACTTCGGCCTTCAGCACTCGTAGAAGTAATAGTTCTAATTCCTGCAATTCCATTGACAGCTTCCTCTAGCGGTTCTGTTATTTGGGACTCTACAACATCAGCATTTGCGCCCGCGTAGTCAGTAGTTACAGTAATAATGGGTGGATCTACAGAGGGATATTCCCTCACTCCGAGAAAATTAAATCCAATGAAGCCAAAAATTAATATAACCAGTGATAGCACGATGGCTAAAACCGGTCTTTGAATACTTATCTTCGATAATGATGCCATTTTCTTATTTTTCCAGCTTTTTAATTTCTATTTCTGCTCTATTTTTCAATTGAGGAACCCCTGCAATTGCAACAGTATCGCCTTTACTTATCCCTTTCAAGATTTCAACTCTGGTAGATGTTCTAGCCCCTAGTTCCACGTCTTTCAGTTGTGCTCTTCCTTCTTTAATAATGAAAACTGTATGTCCATTAGCTTTAGGCATTATCGCTGTAGTTGGAATTAATATCGCATTTTCTCGGTTTTCTAAGCTTAAATTAATTCTTATAAATTGGCCCGGAATCAATGAATTATTAGGGTTTGCAGTCTGTGCTCTCGCAGACAATGTCCTCGTTACAGGGTCAATTTGAGGTTCAATGGCATAAACTGTAGCTTCTCTTTCCGTATTTTCAGCTTCAGAGGAAAACGTGATTTTACTTCCTTTTTTTACCAGTCCACTGTATCTACTTGGAACTGAAAATTCAATTTTAATGGGATCAACATTGTATAAAGAGGCGATTTGGCTAGTTGGCGTGATATAACTACCCTCGCTGACATATCTTAAACCGATAAAACCTGAGAATGGTGCTCTGATTCTTGATTTATCAATTTCAGCTTCTAGGGCATCAATTTCAGCCTGAGTGGTTTTTAAGTTAGTGAATGCAATATCATATTCTTCTCTGCTGATCGCTTCTTTTTCGAGCAGTTGTTTTTGTCTTTGCTCTGTTTGCGAATTTAGCTTGGCAGTATATTTTAGCCGCTGTAAATTGGCCTGTAAATCAGCCACGTTTGTTTGGACTAGTAATTTACCTTTACTGACAAATTCGCCTTCATCAAAATAGATGTTCTCTATTTTACCTGATATTTCACTTGCTAATTCTACAGATTCATTGGCAAGTAAAGAACCTGTTAAAACTATATCATTTTCGAAAGTCTCGTATTTTACTATTTGAGCATCAATGGCAATTTTAGAGCTTTTAGGCTCAGTTTGAGTTTCTTTTTTATTTTCCGAATCAGAAGAAAAAAGAGAAGGGAAAACCAAATAGATTATAATAGCTAAAACGGCTATCGAAGCTATAATTCGAATGATAATTTTGTTCATGATGTAATTTTAAAAAAAATGCTTAGCTAAATTAATGTACAAACATACGAATAGATAGAACTTACTTAAAGTGATAAGGTTACTGAATAAGGATGCTTTGTCTCTAGCGGTGGGAAATGGGGATGATTGGGAATTAAAAACCGACTATAGGGAAGAGTCGGCTTTTAATTAAACAGGGTATTTTCAGTGCAGAAATATCCTGACTATTCTAAAATAATTCGCTGGACTTCTTGTCTTGATTTTGAAATAATTTTTATTAGATACATTCCAGGACTTAAATTACTTAGGTCAATTCGCTCTAGATCACTTTGAAACTCTATTAATTTTATACCACTTACAGACCATAATTCAATTTTTTGAACATTACTTAGATTTTGGAAATATAGAATTCCATTAGTAGGATTGGGATAAATCGTTGCCAAAGCTTTAAGGTCTTCCTGCGCAGTAAGAATGCTTTCTCCGGACAGTAAGAATCGCGCTTCAACTGGAAAATGATCTGAAGTTGTAGTGTTAAAATCCGGAATTGAAGAATAGGGAATTACTACTCTTTCAGCTCCTAGTATATGATCATCAAATAAGTTACGATTAATCATCACATGATCAATTACATTTTCTCGAGTTATAAAAGACCTTAGTCCAGCTTTACTTAAGGGCATAGTTACACCTAAATAGTTATCAGGGTCTGAAGTGAATTTGACATAGCTGGATTCACCATTGTCTGGTACAGTAGGCTCGTTGATTGGAGCAACAGTTTGCAAAATATCATCGTTATAGTCTCCTAGCAAAATGACACTTTTATCAGCATAATATTCCTGCAGTGAGTCGTAAAGTACTTCTACATCATATCTTCTCAGTTGATATCGCGGAGTAGATGCGGATTCGCCTCCTCCATTTGATCTGGCATGAATATTCACAAGAGTTAAGTCACGTTTTATCCCACCAATAGTAGCGCTTATATCCATAGAGAAGGGATACCTGCCACTTGCCCAAAATAGACTACTATTCGATGTTGGAAAATCTTGTAGATCATTAGTATTGATATTGTTGAATAAAACTTTGGTCTGGAGTGTATCCACTGTGGCTTTCTTGTACAGAAAAGCTAGTTTCTGTGCTGATCCGAAATTACTAGATGACCCACTGGTAGCAGGAGATAGGATACCATCATAATCTTGTAGCTCAGCTACTAACAGATTCCAGGCTGGGATAGACGTTATTTCTTGGAAAGCATAAACATCAGCATCCAGCTCTTGTATCATTTGCCGTACTTTTTCTCTTTGCAAATCAGTACTAGGTGTAGTAGCATTTGTAGGATCGCCAAACCATTCAATGTTCCAAGTTACTACATCAAAGGTTTCTTCTTTATCAATAGTAGTGTGGTTAAAATATCCGAAAGAGCTTAGCTCTAGTCCATCGGTAGAAATAGAAATGCTGCCCGCTTGGGCCAAGACGGATTCGTCCTCACTCGCAATCATTCGGGTTTGAACATTTAATGTTCCCGATTCGGGGAAGTCCTCCCTATTCAGCGTTAGCTGAGAACTATACTCTTCACCAAGCGATATTTCTATTCCAGGATCGGCATTTAAGATTAATGGCGATGTTAGATTAGATGCGGAAAGCGAGAAAGATCTTGAATCCGAAGAGACCCCTGGTTCTAAAACTCCGAAGTAATAGTCTTCTAAATACCATTCATTTGTGCTAATAGTAGGTTCTGGTGCATCATTTATTGTAAAAACCGCAAAATTATCTATCATCCATTCAGCTGCACCATTTGATTCGCTTGTAGATTCATAAATAATTGCAATTGATATATTTTCTTCTTCTGCAAATGAGGTTAAATCAACTTCTCCTGTGCTTTGCCATACACCTGTTTCATTTGGGAATGAGGCTGAAAGTTCCGTCCATGTAAAGGCTTCATCTGTAGGGTCTCCAGATTGATCATAGTTGGTAGAGACAAAAATGCGTAGCACGGGCGTTCCATCAGCAAAAAAGGATCTGGATTCAAATTCCATAACTAAAAATTCTTCTGCAGATACTGTATTAGTTTCTATTGCAGGGCTTATTAGCCATGTTCGATTCTCCTGAGGTGCAGAAGTAAAACCATTCATTCTTGCTGAATATGGGTTATCTGAACTGAAGTTTTCCTCCGTTATCATCCAGTTTTGCTCTCCAATTTCTCTAAATCTTTGCCAATCAGGTAAAGTAAATAAATCAGGATTATCAAAATTTTCCTGAAAAGGAATGGTGTAAAACTCGCCTTCCAATGCAGCTGTTGAGGAAATGCTTTGCGATGGATCAGGATTGAATGATACAGATCCTTCTTCATCACCTTGGGGAACCAGACTACCAGTTGTTTCGTTGGTCTTGAAACTTTCCTGATCTAAATCAGATCCACTAAAAGTGGTTAGGGGACGATCGACATCAGCACTGAATGTAAAGCTCACTTCAGAGCTGCCCTGATTTGCAAGGATGGGATTGGACCACGATGAATTGGCTTCTAGGCGATCAGGGTGATTAAAATCCCAAAACACAAGACTTGAATTATCATGTGAATAGATGAACTGGTTTGCATTAATCCAGATACATATTAAAAATATCAGGCTTTTCTTAAGAGAAGGTAATAGTGTAAGGGACATTGTAAAGAACTTGATCATTGAGCTATATTAATCGATAAAAAACGACTTACCAACAAAGTATTTCTATAAATAATTGGCGTTATGTAAATCTGGTTAGGGATTCATAAAAATGAAAACCCGAAGTAAAAATACTTCGGGTTTTCATTTTTTCAAAATTCTACTAAGTGAGAGTTTCTTATTCTTCTCCTACTTGAATATTATCAATAGTAACTCTAGTCGCACCAGCTCCAGATAAATATCTGAAAGCAAATCTGTAAGAACCGGAATTAAAATCAGAAGGTATACTTACCGATAGGTCCGAAAATACATTATTTTCGCTAGCTGGAGGTGGGAAATTTACTTCTAAATTAGTCCAAGCTTCCATATCAAATGCAGCCTCAGCATCGTAATCCTCTTCAGCAATAACCCAAACTTCTGGACTAGGGCCGTCAAATCTACTAGCATATTTGAATTTTAGCGTATTAAGAATTACATCATTCGACTGAAGAGATGGTGAAATAATCCAAGAATCTACAATTTGAGCACCGTCAGAGAAACCATTAGCTTGAATTCCTTGTCCTTCAAATCCAAAACCAGTACATCCCCATCCAGAACCACCTTCAAGTTCAACGTTTACTACGTTCCAGTTATCCACTACAGCATTGCAAGCATCAAAATCAGCACCGAAATCTGCAGAAAACTCAATATTAAATCTGATTGGTAAAATAACTCTTGAGATTACATGAACAGTACCGTTACCTTCTGAATTAGATCTTAAAATTTCTAAATCTTCATTGGCATTGATAACAACTTCACCAGTGTTTCTGGCAATAGGAATGTTTATTCCAGATAATGTTGTAATAGATCTGAAATTACCATTTTCAATTTGGTCAAGAGATAGATTAGCCACAGCTATATGTGTTTCAAGAATCTCAACTAGATCCACATCATCATCTGCAAGTAAATCCTCAACACTGTCGTATCCGAGCTGGGCTGCTAATATTTCAAATGCATTATTAGTCGGTGCAAAAACGGTAATCTGATCTTGTGTTCTTCTACTTGTCAATGCTCCTGTTAAGCCATTTGCTTCAACAAGTGTTAACAAATTACTCAATTCACCTGATTGGTTTTCATCATTTAAGACATTGATCAACAAGTCTTTGTCTGAGATACCTACATCGGAGCTATCGTCATAATCTTCATCTATACAAGAGGTAGTTACCAAAAGTAACCCTGCAAATAATAGAGATGTATATTTTAATAAATTTTTCATTTGACTATTTATTTAATTTTTTATGTCTATTAAAAGATGTATCTAACACCAAATTGAGCTCTCCATGTTTGACTCAAATCGAAATCAGGGATAGTTACATCGGTTGGATAAGTAGACTCCCCTTGAATTGAATTGATAGTGAATTCTGCATTTCCGTTTGCATCTGTTCCTTCAAAATTCATTAAGTTTCTTTGAACAACTACTCTGCTCACTCCCCATGAGTCATTAACTAAATTTAAAACATTTTCTACGTTAGCCTCAAATTGTAATTTATGCTTGCTAGGATCTTTTGTTAAGTGAATATCTTGAGTGATAGACAAATCAAGTCTATGTAACCAAGGTAAGATAGCACCATTTCTTTCTGTTACTGAACCTCTATTTTCGCTTAAGTAAGGATCATTCTCTATGTAATTGTTTAATATATCCCACTGTTGCTCAGCAGTTTGAGTAATTGAACCTCCACTTACTCTGTCAATTAACTGCGCTTCTTCAAAGTTTGAAGGCACATACATTAGAGAACTTCCCGAACCTTCGCCATTTAAGTTGCTACTGTAAGTATACGAGAATCTGTTTTGCTCTCCGCCAGAGTAAATTAAGTTGAAAGAGGTATTATTCGTTTCATTTAATCCTTTTGTGTTAAATGTAATCAAACCTACTACTCTATTTGGTTGATCGTTACGAGAGAAACCTTCTTCAGGATTGTTTCTTCCTTCTTGCACTTCACCTGGCCATAAAGAGGCAGCTTGTGAACCACCGCTTAAACCAAAGTCTCTACTCTGACTTCTAGTATAAGCTAAGCTTGTAAAGATACCTTTGCCCCAGTTCTTTTCAACACCTAAAGTTAAAGCAGCATACGTACGGTCATTAATATTAGTTAAATAGTACAACTCATTAATGGCACCACCTAGTGCTACTTGATCATAAGTTGGATATGCATTACCTGCGATATTAATTGACTCTCCAGTAGGTACACTTGACAAATTAGCACTGAATGGAGTATTGTAATCCTTAGAGAAAATACCTTCTACAGTGAAAATGAATCCGTTATAATTGTAATCAGCCGCTAAATTACTTCTCCAAGTTTGTGGTAATCTAAAGTCTTGATCAGTAACTGATAATGAACTAGAAACTGTAGGTTCTTGCTCTGCTGGATTGGGACGGTAATAATTGATATCATCTTGGAAGCCTTCCCACTCAGGATTTCCATCTTGACCCCAATCATCCTCTAAAAGGCCTATGAAACCTCTTGTTACACCATTACCATTAATTTGGTTTGATAAGTGAACAAAGATTGGACGTCCTGCGAAAAGACCTGTTCCACCACGTACTTGCAAAGTTTTATCACCCAATGCATCCCAGTTAAAGCCGAATCTAGGAGAAAATATCGGATTAACTGATGGAAATTGATCTACTCTAGGTTCAACAAATTCACCAGCATTTCTTGGATTTTCAACACTAATTCCTAAGTCTTCTACTCTTGTATTTCTTGGAGCATCGATAGGGTAGAATGGCATTTCAACACGCATTCCTAATGTTAATTTCAAATCATCAGTAGCTTGGTATTCATCTTGTACATAAAGACCTACCTGGCCGAATTGAGTTCTATCAGTAGGAAGTGTGAATGGATTATCTTCATCATAAGTAAAACCAATAGCAAAACCAGCTGGACGAACGCTAAGATCACGATCAATTACTGCAGATACGAAATCATCATATGAATTCCATCTGTACCAAGAATCCCAAGTTGGGTTAAAGGCATTGTCGAAAGTCATGTATTCGAAATTAACACCTGCTGTGAAGGTGTGATCACCCATGAAGTAATTAAAGTTGTTGGTGATGTTGAAGGTTTTATTGTCCAATAAGTTTCCTCTAGTGAAAAGTTCAGTACCCAAAGAGGCAAAATACAATGGAGTAGAACCATCAAATTCTAATATCTCTGACATTGGGAAATTTTGATCACCAGGGATGAATCTTTGGCTAACATTGCTAGTATAACCAATGTTCAATTTATTAGCCATGTTACTACCTATAGAAGAAGACCACTCACCAACAATTGATTGAACATTTTCTTCACTTCCATAATTTCCATTTCTAAAAGTAAGCGCCTCATTACCAAAGCGGGCAGTATTTCTGAATCTTTGACTTGCAGGAAGTCCACGAATACTATTGCCGTTTATTCCAACATCTCTTCTTTGTTGAAAGCTGTTGTACCGGAGCATGATTTTATTATTTTGATCCAAATTATAGTCTAATCGGAAATTCAATCGTGTAGCGACATCTTCGAAAGGGTAATTCTCAAAAGCGCCTGTTTCATAGCCGTAAATTTCTTGCATCTGCTGCTGCACAAATTCAGCCTGGTCTGCAGTCATTCGGGCAATTCCTAACTCTAAATCAGGTAGTAATCCTTCCTCAGGTCTTGCGGCTCTACGAGTATCGCCTGGTATGGCCCTATCTTCAAACTCAAAAGCTCCAAAAAAGAACAATTTATTTTTTATGATTGGCAAGCCTAAAGTTACACCATGAATCTGTCTTGTAGATTCTGAGAAAGGCACATCTTGTCCACCATTTAAAGTGGTACCCTGCGTATTCTGATTTTGAAAAAGAGTATAGGCAGATGCTTCAACTTCATTTGTCCCTGATTTTGTAATAGCATTTACACTAGCTCCTGTAAAACCACTTTGAGTGACATCATAAGGGGCAATATTTACTTGAACCTCTTCAATAGCATCAAGTGAAATAGGATTTCCTCCTGCAAATTGCGCACTTCCTAAACCAAAGTTATTATTGTAAAGGTTACCATCAATAGTATAGTTATTATATCTATTGTCTGCACCACCAAAACTAGTCCCACTCGATTGCGGAGTAAGGGTAGTGAAATCATTTATACTACGGCTAATGGTAGGAATTGCCTCTAATTTCTCTCGAGACAAATTTGTAGAAGCACCTGTTCTATCACCATCAATCACTTGGCCTCTTGTAGAGCGCACAACAACTTCCTGTAATACAGTAGACTCTTCATTTAACTCAATATTGAGGTTTAAAGTCTGACCTAAAGAAAGATTGATATTCTCGATTACAGATTCTTGAAAGCCAACGAAAGTAACCGTTACCGTATAGGGGCCACCTACTCTTACATTTGGCATTCTAAATCTACCACTTACGTTGGTTACGGCACCGTAAGTTGTTCCTGTGGGAGTGTGCACAGCCTGGACAGTAGCGCCAGGTAATCCCTCTCCGTTATTGTCATTTACCACACCAGAAAGGCCTGATGAAGTCACACCTTGCGCAAAAGCCGATACTGTTGCAAATGCCAACAGAATCGCTATTCCACATAAACTTTGTAAAATTTTTTTCATTTTGTCTGAATTTTATTTTTTTAAAATGTGTGCAAAAATAAACCTCTAATAATTCTGTACCCGAATTACAAGGTTAATTATTGATTATAATTCACTTACTCAAAATTAACATTAAGTTAACATTAAACATGGGTTCAGTAGATTTATATTTATAAAAACTAGAAAATAGCCGCTCAAACAATTAAAAATGGCTGTCTCAGAAATTATAAGTAATTTGAAATCAAACTTTATTTATGATGAAAAATATAGCAACTATTATTTTCTATTTGGTTTTAGCGAATTCTTCTTTCGCCCAAAAATACCTGTCTTATTTTATGCCCGATAGTGTAGAGTACGACTCCTCCATACCTACCCCCGAAAGCATTATAGGGCATCAGGTGGGAGAATGGCATGTGACGCACGATAAGTTGGTGTACTACATGAAAGCATTAGCCAATGTTTCCGATAGAATCACTATAATCGAAGCAGGAAAAACTTACGAGGATAGGCCACAATTACTATTGACCATCACTCATCCTGATAATCATTCAAATATTAAAAAAATTCAACAGGAACATAAGCAATTGACAGACCCTAACTCTTCATCTGATTTGAATATTGCTGAAATGCCTTCTGTAATAATGATGGGTTTTTCCATTCACGGAAATGAACCAAGTGGAAGCAATGCTTCGATGTTGACCGCTTATTATTTAGCTGCAGCTCAAGGAAAAGATATTGAAGACAAATTAAAAAATGTGGTGGTTTTACTCGATCCATCATTTAATCCAGATGGGCTTAATCGATTTGCTACATGGGCAAATATGCATAAAAGTGAAAATTTGGTTACTGATCCGAATGACAGAGAATTTAATGAAGTTTGGCCCGGAGGAAGAACGAATCATTACTGGTTCGATATGAACAGAGATTGGTTACCCGTTCAATTAGCTGAATCCCAAAATAGAATTGCACAATTTCATGCTTGGAAACCCAATATTTTGACGGATCATCACGAAATGGGGACTAATAGTACCTTCTTTTTCCAACCCGGAATTCCGGAAAGAACACATCCGATTACACCTCAGAAAAATCAGGATTTAACAGGGCAAATTGGTGAATATCATGCTAAGTTTTTAGATAGAATCGGCTCGCTTTATTATAGTAAGGAAAGTTTTGATGATTTTTATTATGGTAAAGGCTCTACTTTCCCAGATGTACAGGGTGCCATCGGAATATTATTTGAGCAGGCCAGCTCAAGAGGACATGCCCAAGAAAGCGTGAATGGAATTCTGGAATTTCCTTTCACCATTAAAAATCAGTTCACAGCCTCATTGAGTACTTTGCAGGCAGGCTATGAAATGAGAGAGGAGTTATTGGGATTCCAACGGGATTTTTATAAAAACTCGATCAATATGGCTTCCGAAGCTGATGAACAGGCTTGGGTAGTTTCAGATCAAGATGAATCGAAATTATTTCGTTTTGCTGAAATGCTGGATAGACATGAAATTGAGGTTCATAAATTAGCTAAAAGTACGAATGGCTATCAAACCGACAATAGTTATATCATCCCTATGAATCAGTACCAGAGTAGGTTGGTAAAAGCGATTTTTGATGTGCGAACCAGCTTTACAGATAGTCTTTTTTACGATGTATCTGCCTTTAACATGGGGATGTCCTTTAACTTGGATTATGAAAGCCTTGATAAGAGAACTTACAATACATCACTTTTAGGTGATAGATTTGATGTTTCGATGAGACCTACCGGAAATATTCAGGGTGGGAAAAGCGAATATGCCTATATCATGGAGTGGCATGACTTCTATGCCCCTAAGGCATTATATAAAATTCAGAAAGCAGGCTTGAGAACAAAAGTAAACACCCAAGAGATCATGCTAGAAAACGGTACTACTTTGGCAATTGGATCTGTTTTAATTCCTGTTAAACAGCAAGAGAAATCAGCGATTCAGGTTTATCAGATCTTGGAGGAGGCAATTGAAGAGTCTGCGGTCTCTATTTATTCTGTAAAGACAGGGAATACAAATGGGATAAATTTAGGAAGTCCTTCCTTTGAATCATTGAACCAACCCAAAATAGCCATGATTATTGGAGATGGAATCAGTCCGTATGATGCGGGTGAGATTTGGTTCTTGCTAGATCAGCATTATGAAATGCCAATTACTAAAATTGATGTTAATGACTTTGGAAGGGCCGATTTAAGTAGATATAATGTTTTGATCATGCCAAATGGCTGGGGTTATGGAAGTATCGGAAGTCAAAAAAATAAAATTCAAAGCTGGGCGCAAAATGGAGGAACCATTATTGCCTACAAATCAGCAGCTAAATGGCTTTCAGATCAGAAGCTGACTAAAGTTAAATTTGTCGAAAGCAAAGCAGACACCACTGGATATGAGGCCTACGAGGATTTGGGCAATAATAGAGGCGCTCAAGTAATCGGTGGTGCTATTTTTGAAGTAGAATTGGATTTAAGCCATCCGCTTACATATGGATTGAAAAATGAGAAAATGCCTATTTTCAGGAATAGTACCTTATTCATAGAGAAATCTAAAAACCAATATGCTAATCCGCTAAGATATACAGCATCTCCCTTATTGAACGGCTATGTTTCAGAAGAAAATGCTGAAAAATTGAAAGGAACTTCTGCTGTTACGGTAAGTAGAGTAGGAGGAGGTAAAGTCATTTCGTTCACTGACAATACTAATTTCAGGGCTTTTTGGTATGGTACCAATCGTTTGTTGATGAATGCCATTTTTTACGGTCAGACGATTAGTGGCAGAGCAGGGGAGTAAGATGTTTTATTAGAGGAAATTTTAAAAGGATGGGAGCAACCCCATCCTTTTTTTGTTGTTAAGATCAAACTTCAGCATTCTCCCCAAAGTAATCTGTCAATTCTTGCAATGTTTGGTTTGTCACAGGAATATCCTTTACAATCTCGCCTTGATCCAAAATCACGATTCGTTCGCAAATTTCGGTAACATGGTTAAGATCATGGCTGGAAATCAGAAAGGTTACTGATTTCTCAGCTTGAAATTGTTGGATTATTTTTTTTAAGCGTATTTGGCTAGTAGGATCCAAGTTTTCAAAAGGTTCGTCTAATATCACTAGCTTTGGGTCACCTAAAAGTGCAGCAGCAACTCCCAGCTTTTTCTTGTTTCCTTTCGAAAGATCTCGGATGTATTTTTTCTTTCCAAAAATCTCGTCATTGAATAGCGGTTCAAATAATTTTAGATGCGATTCAACATCTCCATCACTTACGCCTCTGATTCTCCCTATAAACTGAAAGTACTCCTCCGGAGTTAAATAGCTGATCAAGAACTTTTCATCTATAAAAGAACCGGTAAAATTCTTCCATTCTTCGCTGTCAGTAACGGCCTGTCCATCTATTTCCACATATCCCTCGCTTGCTCGGATTAAATCCAATAGAAGTCGTAAAAGAGTAGTTTTACCTGCTCCATTGTTTCCTACCAGGCCGAATGATTGTCCGGCAGGTATAGTTAGTTCAGATATATTTAAAACGCTTAGTTTTTTATAGCTTTTTTGAAGGTTGTTTAGTTTAATCACAGTGCTAAATGGTTAAATCGTGAATGAGTTTGTATTTATCTTTTTTGAGCTTTTTGGCGATAGCGTTGAAAAATGTTTTTCTGAAAATTATGCCAATCAATCCTGTCACAGCTATTGCCAAAACGCCAATCTGTGGATACCAGATGTTTGCAAATAAGGAATAAACGGCTATTGGTCCTAAAATCAAAGGGATACCGACTACAAATTGAGCAGCTCCTACTCCCTGGTAATTCATCATAGAGCTTTTATCTAATTCAATTGGTTTTGGTCCCCACAAACTCATGCGCATGATCAACATACTGTTTATTCCTACATTATAAATTGCCGTGGCACCCATAATCATCATTAATTCATAACCGAAATAAAAATAAGGAAGAGAAAGAACTGATGTAATCAAAACGGAATACACTAACAAGCGGTATCTTGATTCTACCCATTGGGTATACGGATTTATTTTGGTCAGAAAGAAATCCATTTGGTTGGTATTCCAGCTCCAAAGAAATTGTCCGTATTGGATAATGAAAATCCCTGTAAAGAAAATGCTGACAAAAATAGGCATCACGTTGGATTGAGTTTCCTCTCCCATGCTGAGTATCAGTAAAGGATAAAACAGAAATATACCCGCAAAAATAATACTCTGCTTACTCCTTTTGTGTCTTAGAATCAATTTTAATTCTTGAACAATAAGCGTATTCATTAATCCTTTATTTTCCCAGCCACTTAATCTGCTAGTAAATTGCTCACCTGACATCATTTTTGCATCAAATAAATCTTCTACATATAAGTTTTGGATGAAAAACTGGAAGCTGGTATATATTAAATACCCCAATAAAGCTAAAGGTATTACTAAAAGCCAGGGAGCTTGATAAATAGCTATTGCCCAATCTCCTAAAGGGATTAATGTGAAGTTGAAATACTGGTTTCCAGCGTAATTAGCAATGATTAATGAGATAAAAATAACCCAAACTATATTCTTGCTCTCCAACTTTTTCTTTAAAAGGATATTGAAAAAATGAAGACAAAGAGAAATTAAAAGTGTAAAAGTTAACCATATTAAGCCTTTTTGTATCCCGACAGCAGGAATGAAAGTGCTGATGCTGAGCGGGATGAAAATTGCAGGGGCAATGAGGTTGTACGGGTTGATAATTGATTTGAAAACTAAAAATCGGGTAATTAACTTCCTTCTTACAGGCAAATGCAAATAAGGCTCTATATCCAAAACGGGTACAGTTTGCATGATATACCTTATCGCTAATTCACTTACGAAATAATAAAGTAAGAATTGATTCACCAATTGAGTGGGTTCCGTTTCAATACCTAATGCCGCTATCATTTCATTTAGATTAGCACTTACTACTATCAAGTTCATTATCACAAGAAAGCCAAGCAACGCAAGGAAAATCTTAATCCCTAGATCCTTTTCAAAGGAAGGAGATCTTCTGAAACTGAGCCATTGGTGTCTTAAAATCCATTTCATGTTAATAGGGGTTGATAGCAATGTGAAAATTAATTGAAACAGCCTTATGATCAAAGAATTTTTTTGATAATCGAAAGCTACGGATTTGAAATATGACCCATTTTAATTCAGAAATGTGTTTAGTAATCAGAACCAATAAATACAAAAGCCATGAAACAATTAGCTCGAATAATATTATTTCTAATCTTAGGGTTCGCCTTTAGCTCATGTGGTGGGGATGAAATTGATGCATGTGTAGGTGCTGCTAGTGATCCTGTGACTTATGACATTGATTGTGACGACTGCTGCAGAGATAATGGATATAAAAGGGGAGTCATCACCACAAGTAGTTCTGCAGGGACCACTACCACAAGGAAATGTAAATGTAGCGGAGATGCCGACTGAGTAAGTAGATACTGTCATTGTAGCTTCTTAATGAATCTACAATGACAGCTTTTGGTTAAATTAAATCACGCCCTGCGCCTTCATGGCCTCAGCTACTTTCAAAAAGCCAAAGATATTAGCTGAAGCTAAATAGTCGTGATCATTCAAATCATATTCTTCAGCAGTTTTGACACAGTTATCGTGAATACCTTTCATGATACTCTTTAATTTTTCGTCCACTTCCTCTCTTGACCAGTATACGCCAATTCGGTTTTGACTCATTTCCAAGCCGGAAACTGCCACACCTCCAGCATTAGTAGCCTTGCCAGGAGCATATAATATTCCTGATTCACAAATAATATCAATAGCTTCAGTGGTTAAAGGCATGTTTGCACCTTCAGTCAGCAGTTTAATACCGGACTTTTTTAAATTTTCAGCATCCTTTTTGTTGATTTCATTTTGAGTGGCACAAGGGAAAACACAATCTGCCTTGACCTTCCAAAGTGGATTATGATCTTTCTCTGAATCCACCTCTTCATATTTAGCATCAGGATATTTTTCTAGGTATTCTGAAATCCTGCCTCTATTGATATTTTTTATCTCTTTGATGAATTCCAATTTTTCGTTGTCAATTCCATCCTCATCAAGTATGTAGCCAGAAGAATCTGATGCGGTGATGGGTTTGGCACCTAGCTCAATTAATTTTTCCAATGTATATTGTGCCACATTTCCTGAGCCAGAAACCAGGCATTTTTTATCCTTTAGTGTGTCCTCAGCTTTCTCTAGCATATATTGAGAAAAATATACCAAGCCATAGCCAGTTGCTTCAGGCCGAATCAAACTACCGCCCCATTCTCTTCCTTTTCCTGTAAGCACCCCCGTGAACTCATTTTTTATTTTTTTATAAGCACCGAAAAGATAGCCTATTTCTCGTCCACCAACGCCAATATCACCTGCCGGTACATCTGTGAAATGCCCAATATGGCGTGATAATTCTCCCATAAAGGCTTGACAGAATCTCATGATTTCAGCATCTGATTTTCCCTTTGGATTGAAATCAGCTCCTCCTTTTCCACCCCCTAGTGGCAAGCCGGTCAGTGCATTTTTAAAAATCTGTTCAAAGGCCAAAAACTTTAAGATGGATTGATTTACGGAAGGATGGAATCGTAAGCCACCTTTGTAAGGGCCTAATGCACTGTTCATTTGCACCCGGAAGCCTCTGTTGACTTGCACTTCACCATTATCATCCAACCAGTTCACTCTGAAGGAAATCAGTCTTTCAGGTTCCGCCATCCGTTCTAGCAATTTCAAGCGGTGATATTCAGGATTTTTTTTTAAAACAGTTCCTATAGAGGAAATCACTTCTTCCACTGCTTGAATGAATTCGGGTTCATTCGGGTTTCTTTGCTTGATTGTTTCGAGTAGTTCGTTTTCCGACATAATATGTGATTGAATATCAATTAATATTTAAAGATGAGAAAAATTATTAAATCTATTAATCTTGTTCTTGAATTAGTATTTAAATGTATCTATTTGCTAAAACACAATCACATCTAAGTACTCTCTGAACACATTATTGTTCCACTTTGGTCCGATTTTTGATTTTGTCAAATAAGTAATCAAAAATCAGCCCTATGAAAAAGCTATCATTTTTACTACTGATTGTTATAGTGATCACCTCTTGTACCGATCGCGGGAGACTAGAAAGAAGAGAAGACAGGATTGAAGGCAGCTGGTACTTCGATCGAGCTTTTTACAAAGAAGATTTGGCCTTGTTCAGGGATAATATTATTAGAGATTTCAGGGGAGACCAAATTACTTTCTATGAGGAGGGTTATGCCGAATATTATGATGCCTCACTAGATGCCTATTTTAGTGGAGATTGGTTTTTAACACTACATAAAACCCAATATCACGATGGAAATGAAAGACTTTATACTCTTGATATGGAGTTCTTAGATCATATCCATCGTGAAAGGTTTAGTTTTTATAGCAATGCCACTAGAATTGGTTTTAATAACCTTAATCTAGAAGTTTATGATGATTTTGGCTTTTATACATTTAGGCTCAATAAATTAGACTAATAAACCTTGTTGTATTATCAGCCAAGCCCATCAAGTATCAGTACCCACTTTGTCAAGGTTAGGTGAATGCAGTTGTAAGGAAAAATAAGTAAGTGAAATAATCACTCTTTCTCTGATAATTTTTTGACTAATGCCGTCACCCAACTCCTAGGAGTAAAACGCACACTAAAGGCCATCAATTTATTTTGAAATCCATGGATGGCAACTCTTTTTCCTTTCATCATGGATTCAAAACCGTACTTTGCTACTTGGGCTGAGGTTGGTAATTTCTTACCCTTAACTAATTTAGAGTCTCCTAAATCTGCGGCATTCTGAAAACCCGAAGCGGTTGGACCAGGGCAAAGTGCTGTAACCGTGACACCTTTTCCATTCAACTCCTCCGCTATCGCTTCCGAAAAAGCTAAAACATAATGCTTCGTAGCGTAATAAACAGCCATAAGTGGACCAGGCTGAAAAGAAGCTGTGGAGGCTAGTTGCATAATTTTTCCTGATTTTCTTTTAACCATACCATCTAAATAGAGCCTAGTCAAAATAGTTAAGCTTTTAATATTGAGACCTATCATTTCTAAAGCTTTGTTTAAGTCTGATTTATGGAATTCCTCAAAATCACCAAAACCAGCATTATTGATCAAGTAGTCAACTTGAATATTGTCCTTTTCAGTTAATTCAAAAAGTTGGTGGGCAGCTTCAGGATTAGAAAGATCCGATGATATAACAGTTGCTGTGATTTTGTACTGACTTTCTAATTCCTTTTTGAGGTCATTTAGCTTTTGTTCTGACCTAGCGACTAAAACCAGATTGTGCCCTTTTTGTGCGTGAATTTTTGCTAGCTCCAAGCCTATGCCAGAGGAAGCTCCTGTAATTAATGCAGTTTTCATGATATTATTATTTTGTGATTGAATGTTCATTCGGTTTAAAGACAAAATTTTTATGCTTTGGCTGCTTGCCAGGCAAATTGTGCTAATTCGTTAATAGCGATTTTGGAGAGCTCTTTTTGTTGATGAAATATTTTTGCGGCCGAAACTACTGTTCCATGCACCATTTCAGTTAAGATTTCTACATCTATTGATTTTAAATATCCTTTTCTTATTCCTTGTCCAAGAAAATCAATGATCGGCTGATAGTGCTTTCGTTGCTCTTCTTTAGTTTCTTTTCTGATAAAAGGAGATTGAGCATATTGCTCCAAAAACTGAAATGTTTTGCTATTGTCCGCATAGAAGATAAATAGTGAAATCCATATGGATTTATAATCAGCTTCATAATTCTCTCCATTAACTGTAGCCAATTGCATGGCTCTTCCCATTTTTCCCTTCGATTCTGTATACAATGCTTCTAACAGAATTTCTTTGTTTTCAAAGTGATGATAGATTGTACCAGCCGCTACTTTAGCTTTTTTGCTAATCATTGACATAGGAGTGGCATGAAAACCATGTTCAGTTATTAAATCTAGTGTAGCTTCTAATATGAGTTCTCTTTTATTCATTGATGCAAATATACGAATGAATGTTCATTCGGTTTTGTTAATTGCTAATTTTTTGATTAGAAAATGCTTTAATTCACTTAGTTTTCGATCAAGGCTTTATAAAAGATCATGAAATGACCAAATAGCAGGTACAAAAAATAAGTGTTCATGCTTGAATTTCTGGAAGAGCTATGCTGATTGCTACTTTGTAATTTATAATTTCTCTTTCAAGAATTTGGCGGTATGATTATCCTTTAGCTTAGCCATATCCTCCGGAAGTCCTTCAAAAACCACTTCGCCACCTTTTTGACCACCTTCTGGCCCTAAGTCGATGATCCAATCGGCTGTTTTTATCACTTCCATATTGTGCTCGATGATGATGACTGAATTGCCTTGTTCTATCAATGCGTTTATGGATTCCAGCAGTTTTTTTATGTCGTGGAAATGTAAACCTGTGGTTGGCTCATCAAAAATAAAGAGATTGTGATCATTTTTTGTACTTCCACCTTTACCCAAATACGAGGCTAATTTCACTCGCTGTGCTTCTCCACCACTCAATGAATTAGAAGATTGACCCAAACGAATATAGCCCAAGCCAACATCAAATAATGGTTGTAATTTATTGATAACGGGATTATTTCCTGCGAAGAATTCTAAACTTTCCTCTACGGTCATATCTAAAACATCCGCTATATTCTTATCCTGATATTTTATCTCCAGGATTTCGTTTTTGAATCGCTGGCCTTTACAACTTTCGCAGGTGAGCTCTATATCGGCCATAAATTGCATCTCAATTTTTTGGATACCCTCTCCTTGACACATTTCGCATCTACCGCCATCCACATTGAAACTGAAAAAGGCAGGTTTGTAGCCTCTCTGCTTCGCTAATGTCTGATCAGAAAACAACTGCCGGATAGCATCATAGGCTTTCACATAAGTCACTGGATTAGATCGAGAAGATTTTCCGATCGGATTTTGGTCAACGAATTCTATGGATTTTACCTTTTTGTAATCTCCATCAAGCTTTTCAAATTTTCCTGTGGCTTCACTGCTTCCTTGCCCAATCATTTTGGCCAATGCCGGATTTAAAATCTTTTTAATTAAAGTAGATTTACCAGAGCCACTAACTCCTGTTACTACAGTCAAAACTTCCAATGGAATTTTGACTTCCTTGATATTCAAATTATTTTCCTTTGCTCCTTTAATGGAAATGCTGTTTTTCCATTTTCTTCTACTTTTGGGAACGGCTACTTCATTACTGCCATTTAAGAATCGGGCAGTGTGTGTATTATCGGCTTTCTTTAATTCTTCCAGATTGCCTTGAAACACCAACTCTCCACCATGAGCACCGGCATCCGGACCAATATCAATGATTTCATCCGCTTCAATCATCACTTCTTCCTCATGTTCTACCACGATAACGGTATTGCCCAAATCCCGTAAAGTCTTGAGCACTTTCACCAATCGAGCAGTATCCCTCGGGTGCAAACCAATGGAAGGTTCATCTAAAATATACATAGAGCCTACCAAAGCACTTCCTAAAGAAGTGGCTAATTTAATGCGCTGAAATTCGCCTCCTGACAAAGTGGAAGTCAAGCGGTTTAAGGTGAGATAACCTAGCCCCACTTCTAGCAAATATTCTAATCGGCTGTTAATCTCTTTTAGAATTCTACCTGCTATTTTCTGTTCATTTTCAGATAATTTGATTTTCTCGAAAAATTCCAGCAATTGGTCAATAGGTTTCAATACCAATTCAATAATGGAAGCATCATTAATTTTTACATAGCCTGCATCTTTCCTTAATCGTGTTCCTTTGCAATCCGGACAAGTAGTTCTTCCTCTGTAGCGGGAAAGCATAACCCTGTACTGAATTTTATGCATTTTGGACTGCAAATGCTCGAAAAAAGCATTAAGTCCTTTGAAGTATTTATTGCCTTCCCAAAGTAGGTCGTATTCAGCTTTCGTTAATTCTTCAATAGGTCTGTGGATAGGAAAATCGAATTCAATTCCGTGTTTTAATAGTGGTTCTGCCCATTTTTTCATGGTTTCGCCCTTCCAGGGAGCTACAGCTCCTTCATAAACCGAAAGTGTTTTGTCTGGAATTACTAAATCTTCATCAATTCCCAATATTTTCCCAAAGCCTTCGCAAGTTCTGCAGGCTCCGTAAGGGTTGTTGAAACTGAATAAATTTATGGTCGGCTCTTCAAATTGAATTCCGTCTAATTCAAAGCGATCGTTAAATTCCTTTTTCCCGTCTGATGCTACATAATCAATAATACACTCGCCATGCCCTTCGAAAAATGCTGTTTGGATCGAATCTGATATTCTGAATTGATTATCTTCATCTTCTTTTTGCACGGAAGTTCGGTCAATCAGAATATATAAGTCTTTTCTTTTCAGAGATTGGTTTTCCTCTAAAATATCTTCTATCTGTAAAACCTCTTCTTTATGAACAACTCTGGTATATCCCTTGCTCAATAGCAATTCCAATTCTTGCTGCAAGGTTCTGCCTTTGGGAACAATCAAAGGAGCCAATATCATGAATTTTTCTCCTTCTTGATGATGATGGATTTCATCTGAGATACTTGAAACCGTATCTCTCGTTACTTTTTTTCCGCTTTTAGGAGAATATGTAGTCCCTATTCTAGCGAACAGAAGTTTCATGTAGTCGTAAATCTCAGTAGTTGTTCCTACCGTAGATCGAGGGTTTCGGGTATTTACCTTCTGTTCGATGGCAATGGCCGGAGAAACACCTCGGATAAAATCTACTTCAGGTTTCTCCATTCTTCCTAAAAACTGGCGAGCATAAGAACTTAAACTTTCCACATACATTCTTTGGCCTTCAGCAAATAAAGTATCAAAAGCTAAAGAAGACTTTCCGGAGCCCGAAAGTCCAGTAACGACTACTAATTTATTTCTAGGAATGGCAACGCTCAAGTTTTTTAGATTATTAACTCTAGCGCCTTTAATGATAATATATTTTTTAGGGTCAAGATTTTCGAAATCAACTTGACCATTAATTTTTTCGACTACTTCCATAAGTTTACAAAGATAAAAAGCTAACCCGAGAAAAGTGAATTTGTTGGGAGGATTAGTTAAAGGACTCCAAACTATGAGAAGTAAGATTTAAATTCAAATATAAGTCTGGTGTTTTCGTGTTACATATCTTGGACTAGCAGCTTGCCAATTTTATAATGAAGATTTATCATTTTTTCGTTAATATAGCACTTGACAACACCCCATATTTTCAAAGATAGGAATGGATTATAATCAACTTAATTGGGATGACCTTATCAACATTGGTTTTGTAGGCATTATGTTTTTTGTCCTCTTGTATGCGCTAGGCGTATATGCATACGAGAAAAAGGTAATTTATTTCTATTATTCTCTCTATATTTTTGTGCTTGGTATTTATCTGTTTTCAAGATCTGAATTTGTGTACAACAATATAATCAGTGGAATAGAAGCTTATTTGCCTAGAGTAAATTTTTTAATAACGGATACTTTTCAATATATAGCTCATTTTGCAGCACTTCAATTTGGAATATTGTTTTTGCATGCAAAAAAGGATTATCCTATTTTCTACAGAGCTGCTTACTACGTCAGAATTTTCTTTTTTACCGCCATAGTATTATCTATTCTTAATATAGGAACTTCCAATAATTTGGTATTTAATGATTGGCTATCAAATATAGAGCGGACCATCGCTACTATTGCAACCATATATATGCAAATAGTAATTTTGGCGCAGCGCAAGAATAGACTTGTTATTTTTTATATGGTTGGGTCCATTTTATTTTTAGTTGGAGCTGTTGTATCTGTTTTTGCTTTGGATGTAATTTTCATGCGAATCGGTACACTGTTAGAAATACTGTTGTTTTCACTAGGTTTAGCTTATAGATCTAATTTGATTCAAAAAGAGCGAAATATATTTAAGGAGCGGATGATTTCTGAAACCCAGGAAAAAGAGGAATTGTTGAATAGATATAATGAGGATTTGAAAAGACAGGTGCTAGAAAGAAGTGAAGCTCTCATTAATGAGCAGCAGCTTTTTGAAAGGGAAAAGCAAAAGGTTTTGAAACTTTCGCTTGAAAAGGAAATCGATAGGGTGAAAATGACTGCTCTAAGAAGTCAAATGAAGCCCCATTTTCTATTTAATGCTCTAAATGCCATCAGAGCTTTAATAATTAAAAATGATGCACATCAGGCTTATGATTACTTGACGGATTTTTCTAGACTTGTGAGGTATATTCTAGAAAGTAGTGAAAATGATTATGTAAGTCTAGAAGAGGAATTGAAAATGCTTAAAATATATGTTAGAATCGAGCGAATGCGCGCTGATAATGGTTTTGAGTATTCTGTTAATGTAGATAGTTCCATTGATAAGCGAGCGATTAGCATTCCACCCCTTATTCTGCAACCTTTTTTGGAGAATGCTATAGTACATGGGGTAGATACTGCAAAAGAAAATCAAATAATTAGCCTAAAAATAAGCTTATTATCTAGTTCTATTATTAAGTTCGAGGTTCAAGACAATGGTAGGGGACGGGAAAAAGAGAGTAATGAAAATAAATTTACTGAACTAGGGAAGAAAAAATCGATGGCCGTGGAGCTCACAAAAAAGCGTTTAGATTTGCTCGATAGTGATCAGGCAAAATTAGAAATAGAAGATATTTATTTAGAAGATGGATCAGCCGGAGGAACAAAAGTAGTTTTATATTTACCATTAATTAAATATGGAAAGAAAATTGAAAGCAATATTAGTTGATGATGAACTTCATTGTCTGGAGACCTTAAGATTTGATCTCGAAAGATTTTGCAGTGATCAAGTTAGTATTGTTGGAGAAGCGCAAAATTTAGTAAAAGCTACAGCGATGTTGATTGCTGAAAAGCCAGATGTTCTCTTTTTGGATATTGATTTTCCCGGAATGAATGGCTTGGAATTTTTAGAAACTATCGGAGATATTAAGGTGCGTGTTATTTTTACAACTGCACATAGTAAATATGCGATTCCAGCTTATAAATTTAAGGCAGAAGCTTTCTTATTAAAACCCATTGAAGCATCAGAATTGAAAGAAGTAGTGTCAAAACTTTTTCATGAAACTAGTAATGAAGAAAAGCATTTTATTCATGACAGATTGGCTATAAATGATATGCATGGCACTACCTATATTCCCTACCAGCAGATAATGGCCTGCGAGTCGAATAATAATTATTGCATCATTCACCTGAAAGGTGGAGCAAGTCAAACAGTAAGTAAAACGTTGAAACACATAGAACAGACGATAAACTCCACTACTTTTTTAAGAATCCACCAATCCTATCTTATTAATACAGAATATATTAATAGATACCTCAAAAGTGATGGTGGTTCAATAGAAATGATAAATAAAGAAATTTATCCTATTTCAAAAAGCTATAAGGAAAGAGTTCATAAATTTTTGGAGCTTTAAACAGCATACTCACTCAAGTGCACCGCTGACTCAGTGAGACCAATCATGCACTATTTATAAGTTGTAAGATACATTTTTAACCTCTATAATTGTTATATATTTAGATTAATTTGCATTAATAATATATTTTATGAGGACTCAATTAGATAATTTTTGATTATCCTTGACCCGATTAAAGAATTATTGGTGTGTAGCTAAATGAAAGGAAAAACTATATCTAAACAATTATGAAAAATTTAAAATTATTCAACAAATGGACAGTGCTTTTATTAGCACTAGTATTCACGCTTGCGTGTAAAAAGGATGATGAACCTAGTGTTGGTGAACCACCAAGTGCAGATGCGGGGACAGACGCTGATGCTTTTGTGGGAAGCACCGTTTCATTAAATGGTAGCAATTCTTCAGATCCTGAAGGCGGAACATTAACTTTTAGCTGGGAATTGACTTCCGCTCCAACTGGAAGTGACGCGAGTATAAATAGTGCTTCAAGTGAAAGAGCGACATTCATTCCAGATGTAGCAGGTGATTATACCGCGACATTAACGGTAGAAGACCCTGATGAGAATACAGATACAGATGATGTAATAATAAGTGTAACTGAAAATCAGAATGAGGCTCCTGAAGCTATCATAAGGGATGCTGAAAATGATGCAATATCTCCAGATAATAATAACAATGTAGTGAATGTTGGAAATGTATTCCAGTTATCTGGCGCTAATTCAACTGATCCGGAGAACGATGCATTAAGCTACTTATGGGAAGTGACAGCAGCTCCAAGCGGTAGTGCACCTATTTTAGAGAATGCAGAGACTTCTACTTTAGATTTTACTGCTGATGTTCCGGGCGAATTTACGATTGCGCTAACTGTAGATGATGGAAATGGCAATCAAAATACAACAGATGTAACAATTGAAGCTGAGGTTTCACCTGTTATTATTAATTCGAATATTACGGAAGATACAACCTGGGAAGACATTTATGAAGATCCTAGTTTACCAGATTATCGTGTTACAAATGCCATTTCAGTTAATTCAGAAGTTACACTAACTATTGAGCCTGGCGTAGTAATAGAGTTTGAAAGTGATAGAGGTTTGCAGGTTAATGGAGCCCTGATTTCAGATGGTTCAGAGTCTAGTAAAATAGTTTTTACAGGTACAACAAAAGAAAAAGGATTTTGGAAGGGTATAGCCATTTATTCGCCTAACATAAACAATCTACTGAACCATACTATAGTAGAGTATGCCGGTAGTTCCGAATTCGGTTTTGGAGTCCCTAAAGTAAATGTAGGAGTAGAAAATGGTGATAAACTTAAAGTGACCAATTCCACATTCAGCAATGGTGCAGGATACGGATTGTTCTTTGAGAACGGTTCGGATATAGAGGATTTTTCAGGAAATACTTTTTCTGATAATGATGGCTTTCCTCTTGGACTTCCTATCAACAACGTAGGTGAACTTGACATAGCTTCCACATTTAGCGATAATGGTGATAACGAAGTAGCTGTATTCGGTTCTACTTTAAACCAAACGAATGAAATTGAGTGGAAAAACTTCGAAGATAATACGTCCTTCCGGGCCCTTGGAAACTTAACTGTTAATTCAGGTTTATTGATTTCCGAAGGGACTACTATCAGTTTCGCTTCAGATGTTGGTCTCGAAGTGAGTGGTGATGGTTATTTAATTGCAAAAGGAACAGAAACTGAAAAGATTACATTCACGGGAGTCATAGAAGAGGCCGGCTTTTGGAAAGGAATTGTAATTTATAACAATAACATTAATAATGAACTTGATCACACCATTGTATCTTATGGAGGTAGCACAGCCTTTGGCTTTGGTATTCCAAAAGTAAATGTTGGTATCGAAAATGGGGATAGGTTAGCTATTACTAATTCAGAGATTTTCGGCTCAGCGGAATATGGTGTATATGTGGAATTGGGTGGTGAATTGTTAGACTTTGCAAATAATGACCTGCACGATAATGGTTCATATCCTATAGCTTTATCAACTTTTAATGCTGCGAAAATTGACGCTGCATCTGTTTTTAATGTTGGTAATGGAGATAATGTTGTCAATATCTTAGGAAACACATTAAATGAGGGTGCAACTGAACTGAGCTTGGTTGAATTGTCAAACGGGACAAGCTATTACCTTACTGATAATTTAGACATTAATTCAGGACTAGTGTTGCAAGATGGTGTTAAAATTGAGGTTGCAATTGATAAACTGATTGAAGTTTCAAATGATGGATACCTAATAGCTGATGGTACAGCAAGTAAAGGAATCTCAATTACTGGAAAAACAAAAAGCCCAGGTGCATGGAAGGGTATAGCAATTTACACCAATGATGTTCGAAATCTTTTGAATTATGTAACTGTTTCGCATGGAGGCAGCACAGAACAGGGTTTTGGTATTCCAAAAGTCAACATTGGAGTTGAAAACGGAGATCGATTAACGGTTACAAACTGTACAATTACAGATTGTGATGGTATTGGATTATTTGGAGAGGCAGGATCAACTGTGACTCAATCTGATAATACTTTTAGCAATAATGTAACTGATATTGAAATAAATTAATTTAAAAAAAGAAGAGGAGATAGTAGATATACTCTGCTTTTCTCCTCTCATAAAATATAGCTATGAAAAAACTAACATTACTATTAGCGTTCATTAGTATCGTTTCAATTGTTGCAAAGGCACAAGATGACGATAGCGATGGAGTTGTCCACCAAAAAGGAAATAATTTATTCAATGCAGGAATTGGATTAGGTTATTATGGATACGGATTACTGGGTAATCAAACTTATAGTTTACCTGCTCTTACTGCCAATTATGAAATAGGGGTTCATGACTATTTTGGAGTAGGACCCTACGTAGGTTATAAGAGTTATAGGTACTCCTATTTGAATGATGATTACGGTTTCAATCTAATCGCTTTTGGAGCACGAGGCTCTTTTCACTATAGTACTTTACTCAGAGAAGAATTAGATATTGATATTGATGACTCCAAGTGGGATTTATATATTTTAGCAAATTTTGGGTTTGAGATTACAACTTTCTCAGGCGATACTAATTTTGAAGGAGATGTAGATTTTATATTTCTTAGACCAGCACTTGGTGTAAGGTACTACTTCAACAAAAATTTCGCAATGTTTGGGGAAGGAGGAAGAGGAGCTTTAAGTTATTTGACTTTGGGTATTACCCTAAAAATGTAATTGAACATGAAAACGAGACCTAGACAAAACAGGTGTTTGTTTAGGTGTTGTTTTTTCATTTTAAGCCGGAAAGCCGTCTCCTTTGGAGGCGGTTTTTTGTTTTTGTTGTAAATAGAATTCTTCCTTTCATCAAAATTTGTTTTTACCTCTTCTCATAAAACTGTAGTTTAAAACTTCAGTTTCTATAACTCACATCCTTATGAGGAAAATATATTTAAGTTTTTGTTGTATTATTTTCAGTGTTTCAGTCACGCTTTCTCAAGAGCTAGATGAATTGAGTGTGAAGAAAATCATGCGTGATCCTGCGTGGATTGGTCATTCACCTGACAATTTTTATTGGGGCGAGAAAAGTAACAAACTTTTTTTCACTTGGAACCCTGATTCTAATCCATCTGATTCGCTTTATTCCTACGATCTTGAATCTGGAGAGACCAAATCCATCAATTATAAGCTGGAAATGAGCTATCCTGAAAGGAATGGAGTTTACAACAAAGCGAGAACAGAAAAGCTGTTCATTAGAGATGGAAATTTATATTTAGCTGATATCAATTCAGGGAAAATAGAAACTCTGATTGAAAGTTCAGAAAGAATTTCAAATGCAGGATTTTTCTCGAATGAAGAAAAAGTGCATTATACAATTGCTAACAATATCTTCAGCTGGGATCCGAGAAGTGGAAAAACCAGACAATTGGTGGAGTTTAGTTCAGAATCTGAACCCAAAGAGAAATCAGCTAAAAAATCTGAAAAAGAAAAGTGGCTCAATAATCAGCAAATTGAGTTAATCAGTGTATTAAAGGAAAGAAAAGAGAAAAAAGAAAAGTCTGAAGCATACAATGAAAGTATTAAGCGAGCAGGAATCCCGACGGTTTATCTAGATGGAAAAAGGCTAATTGAATCTAGCTTCAGCCCGGATGGGGAACATATCATTTACAGACTGTACATTTCACCCAAAGATAATGATAATACCATAGTACCTGATTATGTAACAGAATCTGGAAATACTGAGGATCTTAGGGCCCGATCAAAAGTAGGTGGAGAACAGGCTTATATGGAGTTGGGTGTTTTTAATCTCAAAACTAGAGAGAATAAAATAGTTAGCATTGATGAGGTAGATGGACTCAAGCAAATCCCTGAATTCTGGAGTGATTATCCTGAAAGAAAAGAAGAAGATTATGAAACTAGGAAAATGATTTTTCAATCACCTTTATTTTCAGAGGATGGAAAATATACTGTGATTGATGCAAGAGCTACCGACAATAAAGATCGATGGCTGTTTTTGCTTAATCCTGAAAGTGGGGAATTAGAGCTTATCGACAGACAAAGGGAAGAAGCGTGGATTGCTGGACCCGGTGTTGGTTATGCTTGGGGCGGTTCCACCAAAGGGTTTTTAGCAGATAATAGAACGCTTTACTATCAATCGGAAGAAACTGGATACAGTCATCTCTATTTTGTGGATTTAAGTAAAACTAAGAAGAAAGAGAAACAACTGACCAAAGGTGATTTTGAAATTTACGATGTGAATTTATCCAATGATAAAAGTCATTTCTATTTCTTGGCCAATCCAGAAAGTCCAGGCATCAGGAATTTATATAAAATGCCAGTAGATGGAGGAAAAATGGAGCAATTGACTTCTGATAAAGGCGGAATGGAATATGCGCTGTCACCCGATGAAAGTAAAATTGCTTTGAGAAAGAGTACGGCTAATCAGCCTTGGGAATTATATGTAATGGATAATCAAGCTGATGATGAAGCCAAAAGAATTACCAATTCAATTTCAGATGAATTTCAATCTTACGAATGGAGAACTCCCGAATACATCACTTTTGAAGCAGAAGATGGGGCAGAAGTTCATGCGCGATTATATCAGCCAGAAGGCGGAAGCAATGGAAAGCCAGCTGTAATTTTCGTGCACGGAGCCGGATATTTACAAAATGCGCATCAATGGTGGAGCTCGTATTTTAGGGAATATATGTTTCATAATTTGTTGGCGGATAATGGTTACAGTGTTTTGGATATTGATTATAGAGGAAGTGCCGGCTATGGGAGAGATTGGAGAACCGGAATTTATCGCCATATGGGTGGAAAAGATTTAAGTGATCAGGTTGATGGAGCCAAATTTTTAGTGAATGAATTCGGTGTGGATAAGGATAATGTAGGAATCTACGGAGGTTCTTATGGTGGTTTTATCACCTTGATGGCCTTGTTCAATGAAGCAGAAACTTTTAAATCAGGGGCGGCTCTCCGATCAGTTACTGATTGGGCACATTATAATCATGGTTACACCAGCAACATCTTAAATACGCCAGTGGAAGATCCAATTGCTTACGAAAGAAGTTCCCCAATTTACTTTGCAGAAGGCTTGGAAGGAAACCTATTGATTTGCCATGGCATGATCGACACCAATGTACATTTTCAGGATGTAGTTAGACTCTCTCAACGATTAATTGAATTGGAGAAAGAGAATTGGGAGATGGCTGTTTTCCCTCTTGAAGGTCACGGATTTGTCGAGCCTAGCAGTTGGACAGATGAATACAGAAGGATTTTTGAGTTGTTTGAAGAAACCTTGAAAGAGTAGAAAGTATTAAGGTTTTAGTTGATTTTTATTAAAACCCTAAATATCTTTGTTAGAGACTCGAATGGTTAATAAAATTTTAATTCAATAATTCATAATGAAAAATAAATTTTTCTTGTTTATAGCATTTGCACTTTTGCTATCATGCACAGAGGATGAGGTCTATACAGATAGCGAGCTTGTGGCTCAAAAAATTCAATCTGTCATTGATCAAGAGAATGTTACTCACGTACTTATAGCACGACTGAATTCTAATAACAGCTGGTTTACAGTAGATTCATCTACTGATTTCGAAATAGATGGAATTTTTATAAGAATCAACGATAATGTACCTAGTTCTTATAATTTGGATAAGTTGTTTGAATATGAGATTAGGAGAAATTTTGACGATACCTTGATTGAGCTTGTGTTATATTTTAGTATATAGGCATATTACTAAATTATAACATTTGGGAAAGTAAAGAATGATGTAGGCTTGCCTTATGAGAGTCAAGATTTCTTGTTTTGACTATACTTGCTATTTTTGGTGCAAATTTTAGTCTTGGAATGAAGGTTGAATTTTTAATTTCTTCGACTTCTTTTTGTTATTTCTACTGGTTCTTTAATTCCAATAGGTTCCTGAATAAATTCTTCCTAATCCCAAGAATCTATTAAATCTTTGAGCGTTGCTGTGTGTAATCTTCTTGATTTTTTAGACTTTACTATTGCAAACGACCCCGGAATTATTTGATTTTTTTCTCATTCTTCGCAAGCATAGTCTCAGTAGGCGGATTATTTCATAATGAGATGAGCTAAAACCGAAGAATACCTACAACTTCCTAATCCTAAAACTCCATAAAATAATCACCACAATCCCAAGCGCATTTCTCAGAAATACTTCATTAAAACTGTAGCCTTCATCTACTAAAACTCCGAAAAACAAAGGACCTAAAGCAGTACTTAACACCATAACAGTCACAAATAAACTCCTGACTTTCCCGATAATGTCGGCTCCAAAAATCTCCACAAAAAGTGCGTTTTTCACTGTTCCGCCAAATCCATTGGCAAAGCCCATAAGTGCTAATGATAAAGGGTAAATGATGGGTGCGTCACTAACCAATAAAGTGAGAACTCCAATGACATAAGGAATGAGGACAAATGGAAATAACTTTTTAGCTGTCAGTTTATCAATATAGGGGCCTGCCATAAACATACCTAATGCACTGGCGCCAGCAAAAGCAGCAAGTGAGGTAGAAACCCAAGCAGCGCTCCACCCTTTAGCCGCACCTAACTTTAACTGGAAAAAGAAGATGGCTGTATTGGTAAATCCTAAAGCAAAAACAGCGGGAGCAATAATTAAAAATGCTTTATGGCTTAAGATCTTCCAGGCACTCACTTTAGTTGTACCCAAACCAAATTCCGGCTCAACCTGGACTTGTTCTTTCTGTTTTTTGCTGTATAGCCAATAAACTAGTGGCATGATAAACACAAATACAATAGCCGCATTTAACTGTAGCGATCCTCTCCAACCTAACCACCCTATTACTAAAGTAATAACAACAGGCATAGTAGCTTCTCCAAATGGGTGACCAGTAGTAGCAATTCCTATGGCTTTACCTCTATTGGTGTCAAAATATCTTGACATGGTGGAAACGGCTGTATGACTCATTAATCCTTGACCAAAAAGGCGCAGCATATAGAGCCCGACAAATACCATGATGATGTGCATAGAGAAAGATAAAACGAGGAGAGCAGTCATCAAGCCAATCAAAATCATGGCCATGTAACTGCCTAGTTTCATACGATCGAATAGGCTTCCTAAGGTGGGCAAAGTAAAAGCTGATGCAACCGTTGCCGCAGCGTATAAGCTTCCCATTGAAGTGTTATTGAGCCCCAACCAACTTTCAATATCAGGTACATAAAGCGAAATCAGGAAAGTCTGCCCAAAACTGGAAAAATAGGCAAATACAAACCCTAAGCTTAAAATGTATTTATATTCTTTAAATAATGTTTTCCACTTACTCATTTGATAGATTTTTAGTAGTAGCGAAGCGAAGATCCCGAGACGTAGGAATCAGGAAACCTAGAGTCTAGACTGCTTTAAATCTAATTCTCGCTTTTCCTGACAATTCTATTTAAATAGACAATTGACAAAAGTTCTCTATTTTTTTACTGCCTAGTTCCCCGCCAGCTGGCGGGCTACTTCCTCCTTTTATCCTTCGGCTTATTCCCAAAAGCTTTATCCCTAGCCTTACCACTCAAGTTCTTCTTTTTCTTTTCGTGGAATGCTCCCTTGAAGTCAGGGTTTTCTAAGTGCTTTTGACGATCGATTTCTTGTTCCATATCTTTTTTCTCTGACGGGAGTGTTTCCATCAGTTCAATCTCTTTCGGCAGTTCTAGGACCTTGATTTTCTTCTGGATTAGTTCCTCAATTTTATCGATATGGTAAACGTCCGAAGGGTCAACAAAGCTAATAGCAATCCCATGATGTGCTGCACGTCCGGTTCGCCCGATTCGGTGAACATAGTCTTCATATTTATTAGGGACTTCGAAGTTGATCACATGGCTAACTTCTTCTACATCTATTCCCCTGGCCGTCACATCCGTGCTTACGAGTACTCTGACATTTCCAGATTTAAATTCATTGATCGCATTAATCCGAGTTGATTGTGCTTTGTTGGCATGGATCACTCGCACTTCCTCGCTAATTCTTCGCTCAATAAAACTGTATACATTATTGGCATTCTTTCGAGTCCTTACAAAAATTAAAACCCTACTGAAATCTTCATTCTCAAAAAGGTATTTCAATAAATTTATTTTGGTTAAGAAATTAGGAACATGATAAAGCGACTGCTCAATTAATTCTGCAGTCATGGTTTCAGGTGTTACTTCTACTTTTTCCGGGAAGTCTGTAAATTCGTAAGCATATTTTTCAACCTTCTCAGGAAAAGTAGCGGAGAAGAATAAATTCTGCTTTTTCATGGGTAGAAGCTCCAGCACCCTACGGATCTGAGGCATAAATCCCATATCCATCATGCGATCCGCTTCATCCAACACAAAAGTTTTAATTTGCTTGGGTTGTAATACGCCAGCACTATAAATATCTAAAAGCCTGCCTGGAGTTGCTACAATAATATCGCAACCTGCAGCTACTTCTTCTGCTTGTTTTTTCGGGCCAATTCCACCATAAAGACAAACAGTTCGTAAATCTGTATATTTTCCTAACTCCAGAATATTTTCATATACCTGCATCACCAATTCGCGGGTAGGAGCTATGATCAGAGCCCTAGGGTCGTGACCTTGAGCATATTTCAATTTCATTAAAAGGGGCAGGACAAAAGCAGCGGTTTTACCGGTCCCTGTTTGGGCAATTCCAATTACATCATGTCCATTCAAAATCCTAGGAATTGCTTTTACTTGAATTTCAGAAGGTTTTTGGTAACCCAAATCATCAATGGCATTGAATAATTGTTTGTTGAGTTTAAAATCTTGAAAGGATGCGGTATCTTGCGACATGAAGTCTGTTCTTTAAGAAAAAATTAACTGAAATATGAAAACCATTCTGATTGTCAATGCAAATATAGTAAATGAAGGGCGAATTCAGCAGTTAGATGTGCTGATGAAAAATGGACGCTTTGAAAAAATTGCATCCAGCATTAATGCTGAAGAGGCTGATGAAGTAATCGATGCTGATGGAAAGTACCTTTTACCAGGCTTAATTGATGATCAGGTGCATTTTCGTGAACCAGGCTTGACGCATAAAGCAAATATATTCACAGAGTCAAGAGCAGCTGTTGCAGGAGGAATTACTTCATTTATGGAAATGCCTAATACTGTGCCCAACGCATTAAATCAAGAATTACTCGAAGATAAATATCAGATTGCCGCTAAAAACTCTATTGCCAATTATTCTTTCTTCATGGGGGCAAGCAATGACAATATAGAGGAAGTCTTAAAAACAGATCCTAGAAAAGTGTGTGGCGTAAAGGTTTTCATGGGCAGCTCAACCGGAAATATGTTGGTGGATAATGAAGATACACTCAATAATATCTTTTCTAAAGTTCCGATGTTAATTGCTACACATTGTGAAGATGAAGCCACAATCAGAGCCAATACAGAAAAATTTAAGAAAGAATACGGAGAGAATGTACCGATTGAAATGCATCCCATAATCCGTTCTGAAGAAGCATGCTATTTGTCTTCATCTTTAGCGGTTAAACTGGCAAAAGAGCACGGTTCAAGACTTCATGTGCTCCATATTTCTACTGGAAAGGAAACGGAGCTATTTGACAATTCAATTCCATTAGAAAAGAAAAAGATCACAGCAGAAGCTTGTGTTCATCATCTTTGGTTTAGTGATGAGGATTATAAGGAAAAAGGAACCTTGATAAAATGGAATCCAGCTGTAAAAACTGCTGAGGATCGAGAAACCATATTTCAAGCACTTTTAGATGATAAAATTGATGTGCTAGCTACCGATCATGCTCCACATACATTGGAAGAGAAGCAAAACAAATATTTTTCAGCGCCTTCCGGTGGACCATTAGTTCAGCATAATCTAATGGCACTTTTAGATTTTCATAAGCAAGGAAAGATATCCTTAGAGAAGATTGTAGAAAAAGCTTCACATAATGTAGCTACTCTATTTAGAATAGAAGAGAGAGGCTATATCCGAGAAGGCTACCATGCAGATTGTGTATTAGTAGATTTAGGGAAGGAATATACAGTATCCAAAAGTAATATTTTAGCCAAATGTGGTTGGTCTCCTTTTGAAGGGCATACTTTTCCTTCATCTGTTCATAGCACTTTTGTAAATGGGAATAAAGTTTACGAAAACGGAGAAGTAATTGAAGCAGGAGTGGGAGAGAGGATGTTGTTTAAAACCAATGGAATTTAATTTATTTGATTTGAGTTTTATAAATGATAACTTGAAAGTATGAAGAATACCACAAAAGAGGATTTAAAACGAGATCTGATAAGCTGGATTAATGCCCAAGAAAATGATGCCATATTGCGTCAAATTGAGGATATAAAAAGATACTCAGATAAGGATTTTTGGGCGGATTTATCTGAAGCCGAAAAAGAGTCTATTAGGTTGGGACGAGAAGATGCTAAAAAAGGAAACTTAATTTCTCAATCGGAAGCAAAAAGGCGCTATGGAAAATGGCTATAAGGTCTTATGGACTGAAAAAGCATTAAGTGAATTAGAAGAGATTTCAAATTATTTAAAAAATAGATGGCCTGATGTAGTTACTGTTAACTTGAAAGAAGCCATTGACTTCACAATTAGTCTCATTGAAGAAAATCCAAGATTATATCCCAAATCTGAAAAAGAGAATATTCACAAAGCTGTTATCTTAAAATATAATAGTCTTTATTACGAGATAGATGAAGGCGAAAAATCTGTAATTATTTTATCCTTCTTCAATAATTATAAAAATCCAGTTGATAGAAAACTGTGATTATAACCTTAATTGAACTAAACAGCTTTTTATGAAAAGAATAACAGTATTCTGCGGATCAAGCGCAGGTAAAAATGGAAAATACAGTGCGCAAGCTTTTCAATTGGGAAAGCTATTAGCTCAAAAAAATATTGGAGTTGTTTATGGTGGAGCCAAAATCGGCTTGATGGGCGCAGTGGCGGATGGCACTTTATCAGAAAATGGAGAAGTAATTGGTGTTATTCCCGATTTTCTGCAAACCAAAGAAGTAGCGCATACCGAATTATCTGAAATGATAGTGGTAGAATCCATGCATGAGCGAAAACTCAAAATGCATGATTTGGCAGATGGTTTTATTGCTTTGCCAGGAGGTTTCGGCACTATGGAAGAACTTTTTGAAATCCTGACTTGGGGACAATTGGGATTGCATAGCAAGCCGGTAGGCTTATTGAATATAGAGGATTTCTATCAACCTCTCTTGGAAATGCTTTCTCAAATGACTGCTCAGGATTTTTTAAAAGAGATTAATAGAGATATGTTACTGAGCGATCATGATATTGATGCTCTGCTCAGAAAGATGGAGCAATATCAAGCGCCTGAAACGCCCAAATGGATTCGGGAAACTGAGACTTGAGAGATTCAAAATCGGTCATCTGCTGATTTCAGTATTTTATCATTCTATTTCAGTATTTAAAGAACTTTCAGCGAATCTTTGATTTAGAGTAACAATACCTTTCTCATTCGTAGTGCTATCTGTAGTTTTATTATTTAAACAAAAATTATAAAATGATGAAAATGAGAGTTTTTGCAACCGCTATTTTGTTAATTTTCGCAACCGCAGTATTTGCTCAGCAACAAATGCCAATGCCTCGGCAGCAAAAGCAGGAGGTTTCGACAGATTTTAGCCAAGATGAAATCGAGACTTTTGTGGAGGCAAATTTAGATGTTACTAAAGTTCAGCAAGAGGCACAGAAGAAGTCCATGGCCATTATTGAAAAAAATGACTTGGATTTAGAGAGGTTTAATGAAATTGTTGCTATCCAGCAAGGGCAATCCGAAGAGGAAGCAAGTGAAGAGGAAATGAAGGCTTTCAACGCTGCAGCGCAAGAGATTATGGCAAGTAATCAAAAAACACAATCAGATATGATTGCAGCTTTAGAAAAGCATGAAATGAGTCAAGAAAAATATCAAAAAATCATGATGGCCTATCAACAAGATGAAGAGTTCAGAAAAAAAGTTGATACAGTAGTTCAGGCTAGATCAAATGGATAAAAGTAGATTTTACCTATATTCAAAAAGCCATTCATTATTTAAAATGAATGGCTTTTTTTAGTTTGTCTATTAAATAGACGAAATGGACTTGATTTAGAGCGTAAGGTCAATATCGAAATCTAACTTAACTCCAGCGTCCAATTCCACGTCATTTTTTTGGGTTTTTACTTCTACGAAACTGCCCTCAGCATCGAAAGACACAACTACTAAATCATAAGTGCCAGATGGCAAAAATGATAAATTGTAATTATCCTCAACATCTACAATAGCACTAGTAACGGCATTTGCGAAGACAACTCCATCTTCATTTGGTTCTGTTTCGTTTTCATTGTATTGATTGCTCTCATAAGCATAAACCACTAGGTTAGCATCAATACCTCCGCTTATAGTACCTGAGACAGAACCAACTTCAGCATCTTCTATCAATCTTAATGTAGGCTTCAGGATGTATTTACCAGAGTTTCCAGCTTTCACGACAGACTTTCGAACATCAAAATCGATGATTACAGAGGTAACTCCACCATCAGGAATTGTGAAACCTCCCACTACTTTATAACCGGATTGAGTTCCGCTAGGAACTGTAATTTCTTCTATAGAACCGTCATTGAATTTTAAGTAATGAGCAGGGTCTTGACTTTCTTGTGATGTTGAAAGCCCAAGCCTAACTTGGTTATATTGACCACTAGCTAATTCTGTTTCATCCAAAAAGAAAGTCTCCCCACCTTGAAGTTCTAATAGATTAATAGCTTCAGGCGTTTCGAATTCTTTTACCATATTCCATCCCTCAGGTCCCGATACCTCAACTTTTGAAATACTTATAACAACCTCTGATACGTTATCAGCTTCTAAAGGGCCATCAGTTAAATAGAAGGAAGCTTTTCCGTTACCACTTTCAATTCCATCGCAGCTATAAAAAAGTACTAGTGCTGCTAATCCAAAAATTTTCCACAAATTCTTCATAATATTATCATTTTTATGATTCAAAGTCATAACACAAAACTGCCAATATTATTTCATTAATCGATTAAAACATAGCGTTTGCCAACACATATGTAATGTTTGTGTGGATTTAGTTGTTTATTAATGTGGAATGTTAAGATCATTTTGCCAATGCTTTTACAATTCGATCCTCCTGAATAACAACATCTTTCATTAGCAGATTATGAGGAAATTCTTTGTGCTTTTTAGAATCTTTAAAGGCATCCAAAATATTATATAGACTCCTAGCTTTAATAAGAGACAAATTCAATTCATATTCAAGATTACATTCAGAAACAAAATCATCGCTAAATTCTGGAGCAATAAGAAGAGATTTAATTATGTTATAACCATTCTTCTCTGCTAATTTTACGTATGATTTCAGTTGCCTTGATACAGTGCTAAACTTATTAAAACCCTTTTCTTTAGAAGTTTTACACTCAACCAAAATTAATTGATTATTTCCAAGGTTTAATAATATATCGATCTTGTCCTTATTAGTATTCATATCTTTTCGGAGCTGTTCATCTACATTGAACTTTAGCTCCTCAAAAATCTTCTTAGTTAGATCTTCAAATTGAATACCTAAATCCGCTTCCTTAACATTTAAACCATTTTCTTTAATCTTATTTACATCTCTATAAGCGAAATGCTCATAATTCTCTAAAGATAGATTTTCAGCATCTTTGTATGATTCTAATATATTAAGAATGGTATTCCCTCTTGTCTTAATATCTAGTTTGTCGCAGAATCTTTTTAATTCCTTACTGTCAATTACTTCCAGCACATCGCGCGGTTTGATATTAAAATCTAACAAATATTCGCTGCTCAGAACATTATTATCCTGCAATTCAAATTCGTTTTTTAATAGGTCATTGGATTTTGGAAGTGTAGAATTCAAGTCATTTAAGAGTTGATCATAACCCTCCAGTGAAATCCCAACTCTTTCATCTCTTTCTATTTCATCAAAATATTGAATTATATTGTCCACTTTTTCTTCTATAGTACTTCCTTTGAGACTTTTATTAGTGTTTAATCCATTTTCAAACAAATCATTTAAGAATGCTTTCTTATCAGATAATTTAGTGCCGTTTTTGTAAATATCTGTTGTCAATAATGCAGTAAAAGGAATTCCTTCTTTTATGATCTTTTTAATCTTTTGATCAAAACTTACATTTTGCCAATCTATATTATGCTTTCTACATGCGAGGTTAATTTGAGGATCTTTTAAAGATCTAAGAACTCTGCGAAAGTATTTATCAGCTACATCCTTTTTACGGACTTTTCTTAAGTTTCTAATTATTTCGTCAGCCACATAAACCGTGTTCGTTTTCTTTGAGAAGAAGATCACCCCTATGTTTTTTAGTTCATTTATTATATCATCAATATTCTGTTTTTCAACCGGCAAAACCATGTAGTTTATAAGCCTTACCTCTTCTTGAGATAGTTCTAATTTGCTTGCTAAAGTTAGTAGAATAGATAATTCGTCTTGGGTGACTTTTTGATCTAGATTATTTCCTTTGTCATTGTTATAGGCAGTTTCTAAACAAGCCTTATAAATGTGATAATCTCTTTCTCGATAGTTATCTAAAATATTATTTTCTTTGTCGATTGTACTCCTTAGGTTCTTAATTTTCGATTTTAGAGATTTTATTTCGTTTTCATAAAGTCGTGCTAACCAATCGCTTTTCATAATGCAATTTCCGTCACGGATAATAATATCTATCAATACATCTAATTGGGAAGTGGTATCTTTGAATTCAAATTCAACATATTTTTGAAATTCAACTTCAATCAATTTGAAAACCTTAGCTATATTGATGTTGTCAATATTTTTTAATTCTCTATCACTTTCACTAAGTATCTTATCAATATCTTTTCGGTTGACAGGGTTTTCGGATATTATAGCATCTATGATTTTTAGGAATGAATTTTTTTCAAAAGAATTTAATTGGTCTAATACTTTTTCTAATTTCATGATTGAAAGGTTTTTTGTTAACCTTCAATCTATCTAAAAATATATTAATAAATTAATATTTATGAATGTAATAATGGTAACTATGAACTTTTTTAGATGAACCGTAATATTTTTTCTACAGACTGACCTTCCCTGTTCCTAAATCCTTCAAAAGAAAAAAAGCCTCTCAGATTTCTCCGAGAGGCTTTCGCTATAATCTATGATTTATTGATCCTTACTTAGAATCTTTTTTATCCTCATCATTTACTTCTTCATATTCTACGTCATCTACGCTATCACCGCTTTCGCCTTCAGCTTGCTGCCCTGCGTCTCCACCTGGCTGACCTTCAGCTCCTTGCTGTGCTTGGTAGATTTCTTGAGAAGCAGCTTCCCATGCTTTGTTCAATCCTTCCATAGAAGAATCAATTGCTGCCACATCTTGGCTGCTATGTGCTTCTTTCAATTTGGTTAAGGCTTCTTCGATGGCAGTTTTGTTGCCTTCAGATAGCTTATCGCCAAATTCTTTCATCTGCTTCTCCGTTTGGAAAATCAAAGAGTCAGCTTGATTGATTTTATCAATCTTTTCTTTCTCTTGCTTGTCGGACTCAGCATTAGCTTCCGCCTCTTTTCTCATTTTCTCGATTTCCTCATCAGACAATCCTGAAGAAGCCTCGATTCTGATTTTCTGCTCTTTTCCTGTTCCTTTGTCCTTAGCAGATACGTTCAAGATACCGTTTGCATCAATGTCGAAAGTAACTTCAACCTGAGGCACACCTCTTGGCGCTGGTGGAATTCCGTCTAAGTGGAACCTACCGATTGAACGGTTATCTTTTGCCATTGATCTCTCACCTTGCAATACGTGGATTTCCACTGAAGGCTGATTATCCGAAGCAGTACTAAATGTTTCTGACTTCTTAGAAGGAATCGTAGTGTTCGATTCGATCAATTTAGTCATTACTCCACCCATGGTTTCAATACCTAATGATAAAGGAGTTACATCTAGTAACAATACATCTTTAACCTCACCAGTTAAAACACCACCTTGAATGGCTGCACCAATTGCAACAACCTCATCAGGGTTTACACCTTTAGAAGGTTTTTTACCGAAGAATTTCTCTACTTCTTCTTGAATTCTTGGCATACGCGTAGAACCACCCACTAAGATTACTTCATCAATCTCAGAATTTGATAAACCAGCGTCTTCTAATGCTTTCTTAACTGGTGCCATTGATCTTTTTACCAAATCGTCAGCTAATTGCTCAAATTTTGAACGGCTTAATTTTCTTACCAAGTGTTTTGGCACACCATCTACTGGCATGATATAAGGTAAGTTCACCTCTGTTTCCGTAGAGCTTGATAATTCAATTTTAGCTTTCTCAGCAGCCTCTTTCAATCTCTGCAAAGCCATTGGGTCTTGCTTTAAGTCAATACCTTGCTCTTCTTTGAATTCGTTTGCTAACCAGTTAATGATTACTTGGTCAAAGTCATCACCACCTAAGTGCACATCACCATTAGTAGATTTTACTTCGAAAACACCATCACCTAGTTCTAAGATAGAGATATCAAATGTACCACCACCTAAATCGTATACGGCAATGTTTTGATCTTTATCTCTTTTGTCTAATCCGTAAGCCAAAGCTGCTGCAGTAGGCTCATTGATAATTCTTTTTACTTCTAATCCTGCAATTTGTCCGGCTTCTTTTGTTGCCTGACGCTCTGCATCATTAAAGTAAGCAGGAACTGTAATCACAGCTTCTGTCACTTCTTGTCCTAAGTAATCTTCTGCAGTAGACTTCATTTTCTGAAGGATCATTGCAGATAATTCTTGAGGAGTATAATTTCTATCACCTACTTTTACTCTAACTGTATCGTTATTTCCAGACTCTACTTTATAAGAAGCTATTTTTTTCTCTTCTGAAATTTCAGAAAACTTCTTACCCATGAATCTTTTAACTGATGCTATTGTGTTGGCAGGGTTGGTAATAGCTTGACGTTTTGCAGGATCACCTACTTTTCGTTCGCCTTTCCCCTCGTCCAAAAATGCTACAATTGAAGGAGTAGTTCTTCTACCCTCACTGTTGGGGATGACAACGGGCTCATTACCCTCCATTACCGCCACACAGGAGTTGGTAGTACCTAAGTCAATTCCAATAATTTTTCCCATGATCTATTTTATTTTTCTAATTCTAAATTCCTTTTCCCATCATGTAACAATGGATGTGCCAATAGGAAATGCGGTCATTTTGCATGACATTATGACATTTGTAGAAAGAATTTTTGTGGAATCGGCAGCTTTTGTAGGCAAATGATTTTCAAAAACCTTTATTTTGTCATTCTCATTCTAATAAGCTATAAATGATTCAAAAAGAACATGATCATATTGAAAATGAAAAACATGATTTTAAAATAGCATTGATAGCTGAAAATATTAGAACTCCAGAAAATGTGGGAATGATGATGCGATTATCGGAAGCTTTTGGAGTAGAGGAAATTTATTTTGTTGGTGACCAAGCTATTGATTTGACTACTAAAGTGAAAAGAGCTTCACGCAACACATACAAGACTGTAAATTATCAATTTGGATCTCCAAGATTGGAAACCTTAAAACATTTGATTGAAAGTGGTTACCACTCTATTGCTTTAGAAATTACAGATAGTAGTAAACCTTTGCAAAAATATAGCCGAATGGGGATAAAAAAAATAGCGTTGGTAGTTGGCTCTGAAAGGCAAGGAGTATCTGAAGAACTACTAAAGCTGTGCCAATACCATTATCATATCCCAATGTATGGAGAAAACTCTTCAATCAATGTGGTAAATGCTTTATCGATTGCACTGTATAAGATAACCGAAAATATACTTTAATTACTTTCCACTTTCACGATCAATTCTTCTATGATTTTTTCGATGCTCATTCCCTCTGCATCTGCTTTAAAATTTTTCACCAAACGGTGACGAAGCACTGGAATAGCTACTGCTTTCACATCTTCAATATCGGGTGAATATTTACCGCTTAATAAAGCATTACATTTAGCTCCTTTAATTAAGAACTGAGAGGCTCTTGGTCCAGCTCCCCATTCTAAATATTCATTCGTGATATTGAAAGCCTTTTCAGTGTTAGGTCTCGTGCTGTGTACGAGTTTTACAGCAAATTCGATGACATTATCAGGGACTGGGACCTTATTAACCAATTTCTGAAAGTATAATATTTCTTCTGATGTCATTACTGCATTTACGCCTTCAAGCTCTTGCCCTGAGGTCTTCACAATATCTAATTCATCTTCATAAGAGGGATAGTCTAAAGTAATATTAAACATGAAACGATCCAACTGTGCCTCCGGTAAGGGATATGTTCCTTCTTGTTCGATAGGGTTTTGAGTGGCTAACACAAAAAATGGATCAGGCAAGGCATAAGTTTCACCTGCCACGGTAACGTTTTTCTCTTGCATCGACTCTAGCAAAGCTGCTTGGGTCTTAGGAGGAGTTCTATTAATTTCATCTGCAAGAATGATATTATTGAAAATGGGGCCTTTAATAAATTTGAAATTACGATCCTTATCCAAGGTTTCAGCTCCGATAATATCTGAAGGCATTAAATCCGGTGTAAACTGAATACGATTAAATTTCAAATTCATAGCCGAAGCAACCGTATTAATTAATAAGGTTTTGGCTAAACCTGGAACGCCCACAAGCAAGCTATGGGAATGACAGAAAAATGAACTTATTACAAGTCTAATAACATCTTCCTGGCCAACAATTACTTTTGAAATTTCTTTTTTTAAGCTTTCGAATTTATCGTGTAAAGCATTTGCAGCTTCAACCTCATTTTCAAATTTCTCCATATTGATCAGTTAAGAATTTGGCAATCTTGATAATGCTCATCTAAAACTATGAAAACGTCAGATTTAGATTCTTCAAACCATTTTGCCAATTTTTCACTTCTTTTTTTATTTAAAGCTGCCTGCTTAATTTTTTGATAATCAACTCTGATGTCAGCTCTGTGCGGTTTAATCCTATCTTTGTAGAATAGAATTCTAACGGCTTGAGAGCGGTCTTGCTGACGAAAAATGATGGGTTTTGTAATACTTCCTACTTTCATCGTGTCAATGGTAAAGAAAACATTTGGATCCAATTCATCTACAGATATTTTTGTACCTCCTTCTTCACCTGCAATAAAATAACCACCACTTGAGGAGGTATTCATATCATCTGAGTATTCAGCAGCAGCTGCTTCAAAAGTAATACTGTCGTTAATGATTAATGTTCGAATACTGTCTAAATAATTTACTGATCTATCAATATCATTTTGAGTAAACTTAGGAAGGATGAGAATGTGACGTGTATTAAATTCATTCCCTCTTCTGTCCAAAAGCTCAATGATATGGAATCCAAAATCGGTTTCTACTGGTTTGGAAATTTCTCCGGGTTTTAGTCTAAGTGCTGTTGCCTCATATTCAGGAGCAAGCTGACCTCTACTAAAAAAACCGATGTTTCCTCCAGACTGCTTAGCGCCTGGTTCTTGAGAATATAACCTAGCAATATCTTCAAAATTTTCACCTTCTAGAATTCGTTCTCTTAATCCATTTAAACGAGCCTTGATATTATCTTTAGCTTCTTTACTCATGGTTGGCTTTTTCACTATTTGCCCAACCTGAACTTGAGTAGAATAAAATGGAAGGCTATCCCGTGGGATATCATCAAAGAAGCTTTGAACTTGTCTTGGAGTCACTTCAATATCGGAAGTTATGGTCCGTTGCATTTCTCCAATCACCATTTGTTCTCTTACGTCACTCTTGATTTCAACTTTGAATTCTTCAAGAGATTTACCGTAGTATTCTTCTATCTTTTCTTCCGACCCAATCTGTTGCACCATCATTTTCATTCGGTTTTCTAATTGAGCATCTACTTGTGCTTCAGATACAGTTACAGAATCAATTTCTGCTTTTGCCAGCATTAATTTATTAACGATAAGATTTTCTAAAACTTCGCATCGTGCCTGAGGACTTCTGCTGTTTCCGCCTCGGGAAAGAAAATCTTTGTAGGCAAGTGCCAAATCCGATTCAAGAACAATATAATTATCAACTTTAGCTATGATCTTATCGACCACTTCTCCTTCAGATTGGCTGAAAGACAAAAATGGCATCGTTAAAAATGCCAAAACACTTATTATTGATTTATGACTACTGATTGTAAATTTCATATTTGTTTGCACTCTTCGCTTTTTCAAAAACTTCCTCTTCTAGGTGATTGGCTATCGCCACTTTTCTTTTATTCAAAATTATTTGTTTGATATCATTCCGTACAAATTCTAAGGGAGATATTTGGTCTGATATTTTATATTCCTTAATTCTTAAGAAGTATAGATTTTCTTCATTTGAATCTTCAACAAATTTATTAGATTTTAAAAAATCGACTTTATTAGTCACTCCTACAAAAGGTGTATTTCTGATCGCTTCATCAAAATTGATCCAAACTGAATCTTCTAAAAAGTATGTTTCAGCAAATCGGAAACAATATGACTTCAATTCTTTAAAATCTTCTGGTTTATTTGAGTTAATAAGTTTTTTAAGTTGGTTGATTTTCGGAGCATCTTTGGTGACAGTAATAAAATAGCCTCTAATAATATTCTGCTTCAGTTCGAAATTATCTTTATTATTTTGATAGTATTCTAGGATTTCTTGATTAGTAACTACCGTATCCAAATTATTGCCTACATAGTATTTTTTATACTCATGCACCATCAATGCGTAGCGGTAATCTAAAACCTTTCGTTCTATAGAGGCCTGATCAAAATTTATTTTTTCAGAGGCTTCTGAGATGAGCAATTGCTTTTTTATCCATGAGTTGACGTATCGATTAACAAGATTAGCACTGTCCTTAGGGTTTATGTCCTTTGCTACGATTCCAGTCAAATCTTTTTGGTATAGCATAGAACTCCCAACTTTGGCAACAGGGATTTGTACTTCTTCAATTGCTTCTTCTTCGCTACTAAAATTTTTTAGATTGATATAATCACAACTTAGAAAACAACTAGAGAAAATAAATAGCGCTATGGTTATATGTTTATTCCTCAATTTTAGATTTTAATTTATTCAATACTTTCTCATTAATATTTACGCTATACTTTCCTTTCAGCGTTTCAATCCATTCTTTTTCCAGATGCTTTTGATAATCCTCCATCAATGCTGGTCTAGCTTCGTCAAAAGTTTTTTGTCTCGGTGGATAGCTTTTAAGTCCGAAGTCTAGTTCTATCATTCCGCTTTTTGATACACTTTTGATATATTCTCCTTCTATTTTGTTTTCCCATTTTGAATGCTCCGATACTTCAATTACTTCCGTAGAAGCAGTTTCGATGCTATTATTATATTGGGCTAATCGCTCATTTGCTTCCGAAAGCAATTGCAAATATATTTTATTTTCATCGGAATAGATAAGATTCACGACTTCCATATTTGTAAAAGTCTGATTTAACTCCTCATATAGCTTTAGAGAATCTTTTTGACTGATAGCTTCGGGTAGCTGTAAGCTTATAAAAGTTGCATATTCTTCATTATCCTTTATTTGCAGCTGATCACTGAGCTGTTTTGCGATTACATACTCCTTTTTTTCTGTTAACGGAAAGTAGCTACCATTTATTGGCTTTTTAAATGGTTTTATAGAGGAGGTGTCTGAAAATACGATGCGAGCAATTTTTAATTTCTTACCACTCCGATATTGACTTTTATTCTTATCGTAGAATTTTTTCAATTCAACGGTATCTTGTCCTACCTTGCTCCATACTTGTTGATTCATTATTTCGAATAAAAGTAGGCCATCTTTGTATTCTTGCCTCAAAAATCTGTATTCAGGATATTTGACTTCTAAATTTTCCTCTTCGAATTTAATAAGTTCAGCCTTCTCATATTCTTCTAACTCTTTGCTAAGCTCTTTTGAAGCATCGTAGGTTTGCAAAAAGTTATTTATAGAGTATTTGCTGTCAGAAATGGTAAATAAGGTCATTTCCAGTTCCTTCTTTTTAAATTCGTCCGTTCTTAAACGTTCTTTTGAATTTAATAGACTATAAGCATCAGGTCTTTTTGTGAAATTGTTCTCTGCTTTTAATTTTTTAATTACTTCAACCTCTTTTAATTCTGATCTTGTATCACGTTGCACTCTTCTGCTAAGGCTCTCGCGCATGCTTTCTAAGCTTCCAACACCTCTTTTATCTTCTAATTTCAAAATATGCCAACCATACGGGCTTTGCACAGGGCGGGAGATATCTCCTTTGTTTTCTAATTCGAAAGCGGCTGTTTCTAGGTTAGAAGGTAGGTTTCCAGCGCCAAACCAAGGTAGGCTTCCACCATTATCTTTTGTGTTTAAATCTTCCGATTCCGTGGTAGCGAGAATAAACCAATTTTCTCCTTTTTTCAGTTTCGCATAGATTTCTCTAACAGCTTTTTCAGTATTGACAGAATCTTCATTCGAAGCCTGTGGAGGAAATCTTTTCATAATATGCGCTACTTTGATTCTACCCAAAGTTTCTCGCTCATCATTTATTTTTATGAGGTGATAACCGAACTGCGTGCGGATGATGGGAGATATATTGCCGACTTGGGTTTCATAAGCAGCAGATTCAAAAGGATATACCATCTGAAATGCTGTAAACCAACCTAATAAGCCATTATTACTTGTGGCAGATGGGTCTTCAGAATAGGTTCTTGCCAAGGCTTCGAAACTTTCTCCCGCTTCAAATTTTCTTTTCACCTCGCTGATTTTTTGATATGCTTTTAAAGTGTCGTCAGCCTTGCCATCTTGATCAACTCTGATGAGAATATGACTTGCATTAATTTCTTTCTGTAAACGTTCGTAGGTTTCATCCACAAGTTCTTTATTGACTTTTTCGGCGGTTAGGTAGGGCTTTTTGATTTCTTCCAAATAGCCGTTTAGCTCCTTGTTATAAGCTTCTGTAGTATCAATCCCTTTTGCTTTTGCTTCCAAAACTTTAAGCTTGAAGTCAATATATAAATCTAGGTAGTCCTCTATCGGCTCTATTTCTCCTTTATTCTTATTACTTTTTTCATATGCATAAACAAATTCATCAGAATAGACAGCTAAAGAATCAATCGTAAATAAAGGATTTACTTCCTTAGTTTTTGGGGCTTTCTGGCTTGTTTTACATGAGCTTATGATTATAAATAGAAGAGGTAATAATAAAGCTTTGATGTTCCGCATTTGACTATAGTGAATTTTGGTTGGCAATTTATGTAATTGGATTCACACAGGAAAATATAAGGCAGTTGAGAGGTGATTAATTTGTGGTTTTTATTGGTGCTTAAATCTTTTATGCATGATACAGGTGTTCTTTTGTTCCTTATTTACAAATTCAACCTTATCCATAATCCTTCTAACGAGCATTAAGCCTATACCTCCTTTTTTCTTTGTCTGTACTACTTCTTGAATGGAAGGTTCTTTATATTTTTTTAAATCAAATTTTTCGCCTTCATCCGATATTTCAAATGTAACGCCATCTCTTTCCACAAAAACTTCAAGATTTATTGCTTCATTAGCATTGCAGTAATTGGAATGTATAATGAGGTTTGCACAAATCTCATCAACAGCCAAGACCATCTGATTAATTTCCAAGTCGTCATGAACATAGGCCTTTAACTTTTCGGTAATAAATTCCCGAATGTCTTTAAGGCGTGTTTTATCGCAATATACTTTAAGATTGAACTTCATGTAATTTCTCCTTCGCTTCCTTCTTGTCACTTACTATTGTCATCAACTGATCTAAGCCTAGAATCTGAAATACATTGGAGACTTTTTCGCTTAAACCATATATTACCATTTTGATACTTTTATTTTTGAAATCATCGATGTAAGACATAAAAACGCCTAATCCTGCTGAGGAAATGTAATTCAATTGGCTCCCGTCTACTAAAATATATTTCACTGAATCATCATTTGCTAATTCAGTCAGAGCTTCATCTAAATGGATACTAGAACTGGCATCTACATCGCCTTCTACCATAATGATGTGATCTTCTCCCTCAATATTTGTTGTTATGTTAATCATACAAGGTTTATTACGTGCTTATTTTCAGTAAGTTGACTGCCATGTTATAAAAATCTAATTATTAAAGCAGTATAATCATCTTCTAGATTCTCTGTGCCGATAAAATCATATAAATATTTGATCAGTCCATTCTGAATTTCTTTGGGACTTTTCTCGTTATTTTGCGCTAAGTAGCTACTTAACCTATCATAACCGAACTCTTCTCCCTTTTCATTCTTTGCTTCTATTATCCCATCGGTGTAAAGAAAAAGGATATCTCCCGCGTTGTAATATATTTTACTGGTATCAATATATTTTTCAAAACTATCATTTCGCACTATACCAAGCCCCATTCCTTTATTGTGAAAATATTCAGTTCTGTTCTCTGTTTTATTGTAAAAAAGACCGGGGCAATGTCCAGCTCGTGAAAAACTGATGCTTTTTTCATTTGAATCGATTGTGTAATAGGCAGCAGTTATAAAGGATGTTTTTTCTAAGCAATGGCTTAAGGCATGATTTGCTCTAGTGAAAAATGTTTTAGAGTCTAAATCAAATTGCACTAAGCTGTGGAATACACCCTTCATCTGAGACATATTGAAAGAGGCCGAAGTCCCTTTTCCAGAAACATCTCCGATTATAACTGCAGTTTTATGATCTGCAGTTTTAAAGAAATCATAGTAATCGCCTCCTACTTCATCTGCTGATTCATAGAAAGCATGCATTTCAAATTCCTTGTCGGAAATTAAAGAATGGGGCAGTAAGCTTTTTTGTACACGAGATGCAATCTTTAATTCTTCTTTATATCGCTCATTTCTTAGTGCTTCTGTTAAGAGTTCGAAGTTTTCAATAGAGATACATGCTTGATTTACAAAAGAGCTAATGATACTTATCATTTCCTTATTGAAACCGTCCGACACGTCTTTTAAAACAACTAGTAAACCAATCTGTCGGTCTTGAATGATCAATGGCATTACCAGGGCTGAACCATAATCAGGATCATTTAAATTCGTGGTCAGCTTGTTAAGGTTCAATTCTTTTTGGAAGTTATTGAGTTTGTGCTTGTTCAGGTAAGCATATAGCCCACTATCCTGAATACTTTTTCGAACCTGCGTGATTTTTAAATCATTAATGTTGGATTTCAAAACTTGATGGGTTTCATCCTCTTCATAAATTTCTAGCCAAGCACTAGTTGAAAAGACCGCATTATTGCTGCTTTCCAGTAATACTTCATAAACTTGATTTTCATTATCTCCTTTTTGAATAGATTGACTTAAGCGCTGAAAATTTAAAACTTCGCTTATTTTTTGCTCAAAAACAGAGGAGGTCGGCAGGTTGAAAAGTATTACTAGTATTGATATCAATGCATATATAAATATAAAACCGGCAATAGTAAGGATAAATACATTATCCAATAGGTCCATTACCAAATTGAACTCTGTAGAGAAACCGAACAGATTATTTATGAAATAATAGAGGTAAAGTATTACTAAAGCTAATAGCAAAATACTTCTCCATTTTTGCTTAAAATTAAGATAAGCAATCCATTTTAGATTAAATGACAATACTAATCCATAAAGCAAGAAAATTCCTAATAATCCATTGAAGAGCCATTGTTGAGAGCTAGTTTGGAAAAAACCGTAGAGCAATGAAGCAAGAATAGAATATTCAAAAATCTGCCATATCACTAATAAACGTTTGTTCTTTTGATAGAGAATCAGTCTTTTCCAAACTATAAAAGTGGAAACCAAAAATATAATTACAGCTCCTAAGTTAAGATGATAGAAAAAATTTACCATTAAAGGATTCTGCATTAATTTGCTATCACTTAATAGGTAGAAAAATAAGCTAACGGCTAGTTGTACCAAGGAGACAATAAGGCCGGTGGAAAAAACATGCCACAGTAAGTCAATAAAATTAATGCTTTCTGCCTTTTGTATTCTAATTTTGAAAAAGAAATAGACAAAAATTATATAGAGAGAAAGCAAGAGCTGAGGGATTTCTTTAGTGATGCCTGCGTTAGCATCATTGATTTCAGCAAATAGCAAGAACAAATCAGCTAGCACTAGCGATAGCCAGCATAGGATTGCAAATAATATTGAGAGTCGTAATAGTCCTTTTTCTGAAATCAATTTTTTACTTTTCTATATTTCGGCAAAATAAGCCTTTAAAAATTATTGTGAAAATAGTTTTACAAACATTAAATTCATGTTTACAAAAAAAGAACTGAAATGCTCAAAAAACTAATATTTACTTCCATTTTATTTATTTTAAGTCTTAACGTCACTGTTGGCCAAATTCAAAAGGGAACAGCCTCTTATTATGCCGATAAATTTGAAGGCAAGCAGACTGCTAATGGGGAAAAGTACAAGCATAAGAATTTAACAGCGGCCCATAAAAGTTTACCATTTGGAACTGTTGTAAAAGTGACCAATTTGGAGAATAAGGAGTCGGTTGAGGTAAGGATAAATGATAGGGGACCTTTTGTAGCTGGCCGAGTAATTGATCTATCGCGATCAGCTGCTGAGAAATTGAAGTTTACCAGTCAAGGTCTTGCTGAAGTACAAATTGAGATAATTGATGCAGGTGATGGAAGGACCAATAGTAATAGGCCTGTTCAAATTGATCAAAAAATTGATAATGAAAGCTACTTTGAATTGAAAGTAAAGAGACAAGACCCAGCAGGTTTTGGTGTTCAAATAGGAAGTTTCAAAGGCTTTGATAATATGCTAAAGCTTTCAGAGAATGTGTATAAGTCATATCGAGCTACTCTATATGTCGAAGTAAAAGAAGTAAATGATGCAAAAGTCTATGCCTTGATAGTAGGTGACTTTAGAAATAGAAAAAAAGCAGATGAACTTAAAGCTAAAATGGCTGACCGATTTCCCGATGCTTTTGTGACTAGATACTAAAGATTACCCAAGACTGAGAACGATAAAGCCCATTTCATCATCCATATTTTTATAAATGTAGATTTTTCCATCCTTTACAAAATAGGTTTCGGGAACTTTGTTAAGGGCAATCTTATCGGTTTCTTTAATTTGATTGAGGTTTTCATCAAAAATGGTCAAGATGATATTCCGGTTTTTCTGTCCCTGCTCAGGAGTGGTTGAATAAGATGAAAATCGGTAATATTGATTTCGAGTTTCATCATAAACTAATTTCTGGAACCGAATACCTTTATTACGTAAAGACATAATTTTACCGATAGCCTCTCTTGATTCAACATCTTTTCCAAAGACCTCGTTTTTGTTTTTACTCAATTGACTTCTATATTTTTTATGAATAACGCTATCATATTCAAAATCATAATAATAGAGTTCGTTTTCCATATCATGGCTTAAGATGAATAGATCTTCTTGGAAATTGGTGTATATGTACGATCTGATCATCATCATTCTTCCGTCTATAGTAAGCGAAATATGATAATCTGAAAGCTTTTTAAGTTCATCGATAAAAAATACCTTGCGGGTATTCTGTGTAAAGTTAAGCTTTGCAAAGCCTCTTAAGTCACCAAATCCTTTATTGATTAAATTGAATGAGATTTTTTTTTCTGGCACAAATAAGCCGCTTGACTCCATCCGAAAATCTTCTGGTATAGCGTCTCCCTCAAATTCATGTCTATCAATGGGGTATTTGTCTACCAATTCTGCTTTCATATTGAAAATCAAGACAGATTGAGAATTAGTAATGGCTATTTTATCTTCTGAGATATAATTAACCTCATCGACTCTGGCTGTTGTCCCGTTAGGGCCTTCAACCTCAAAAGGAATAAATTTCACTAATTGCATTTTATTCATATCAATGACTTCCAATCCATGCCGATTATTAGTATTGAATTTATACATAAAATTTTTCTTCGTGTCGAGCCCATAAAAATTCAATCCATATTTGGTGTCGATAATCTCGCCCTTGGAATCGACCATAACCGAATCAATTGTAATGTTGATTTCCAACTGAGCATTTTCTTGTTTAGTATCTTGATTACAGGAACTAATGGCAAGTGTAAAAACTATGCTGCTGAATAAGAAGAAGTATTTCATATGGAGTTTTAAATCTTGATCTTTAAAAAGCGAATATAAATTATTTATCTATAAAACTAAAAAGATAGTTAAATTTCTTCACATTATTTAGGTTGAAAGAATTGGATATAATGTAAATTCGCCTTTCAGATAATTAGATTAGCGGATTATGACTAAAATTAAAGATAGTATTGCGTGGGTAACAGGCGCTAGTTCTGGAATAGGAGAAGCTGTTGTTTATGAGCTAATCAAGAAAGGAGCGAAAGTGGTGATTTCTGCGAGAAGAAGAGAAGTGTTAGAGGAGGTTAGAGCAAAGTCTGCTAAACCAGAAAATATCATGATTCTTCCTCTTGATCTGGCTGAAATTAAAACTTTTGATTCCAAAGTAGCAGAGGTGTTGGCTCATTTTGGCAGGATCGATCTCTTATTTAATAATGGTGGCATAAGCCAAAGAGGTATGGCCTTAGAAACTGATTTATCAGTGGACCGAAAAATAATGGAAATTGATTATTTTGGTACAATTGCGTTAACGAAGGCGGTAGCTCCTCATATGGTCAATCAGAACGCAGGCCACTTTGTTGTGACCAGTAGTTTAGTGGGAAAATTTGGTTCACCTTGGCGCTCATCATATGCTGCTGCTAAGCATGCATTGCATGGTTTTTTCGATTCCCTGCGAACGGAGCTTCACGATCATAATATTAAGGTCACGATGATTTGCCCTGGATTCATAAAAACTGATGTTTCTGTTAATGCTTTAGGTTCGGATGGACAACCGACAGGAGAAATGGATAATGCTCAAGCTAACGGAATGACTGCTCATGAATGTGCTAAGAGGATAATTAGTGCTGTAGAAAAAGACACACTTGAAACCGTTATAGGCGGCAATGAGCGTTTTGGTGTGCTGCTTAAAAGATTGTTTCCTAGGTTATTTGCTAAGATGATCCTAAAAAGAAATGTAAGATAAAAGATTTGACAAAAAGAAAGCCTGACGTTTGCCAGGCTTTCAACATTTTAATTTTTAAAACTGATTAGCTGATTTCAACTAATTCTATTTCGAAACTTAAGTCTTTTCCTGCTAATGGATGATTAGCGTCCAAAACAATATGGTCATCATTTACTTCTGCAACTAATACAGGCAATGCTTGACCGTCAGGCTGTTGCATTGAAAGTTGCATACCTACCTCTGGTTTGATCTCTTCTGGAACTTTATCATGAGGAACAGGAACCATCATATCGTCTCTTTTGTCACCATAAGCTTCTGCGCTAGGAATATCTGCACTTTTCTTGTCTCCAATTGTCATTCCATCTACCGCTTTGTCAAAACCGGCAATCATCTGTCCTGCACCTAATTCGAACTCAATCGGTTCTCTTTCCAAAGAACTATCAAATACAGTACCGTCTGATAATTTACCTGTGTAGTGAACTTTTACTTTGTCGCCTTTTTTTGCTGTTGACATAATTTTTGCTTTTGTAATTTCTCTTTATAAACTACAAAGTTACCACTATCATTCCCTAAAGAAAAAATATTCTGACTTAAATCCTAAAATTGTTCGTTTATGCAACAATATTGTACGTAATCGAACACATTTTCAAGGCAAATTCTTAAATTGAATGCTCAAAACTACCTTTTAGGCTTTGGCACTGTTTTTATCTTATTCACCATAGAATTTAATTAAAATGGAAAAAGAAATAAATAAAGTATTAATTATAGATGATGATGAAGATGTTTTGTTTGCAGCGAAAATGCTACTTAAAAAACATGTAAAAGAGGTCATTATTGAGAAAGACCCTAGAAAAATTCCGTTTCTGTTAAATCAGGCTACCTATGATGTAATTCTATTGGATATGAATTTCAGTCAGGATACCACCAGCGGAAAGGAGGGAATGTATTGGTTGCAACAAATTAAGGAGCGGGATCCCAAAGCAGTAGTGATTTTAATCACTGCTTTTGGTGATGTTGAAACCGCTGTCAATGCACTCAAGCAAGGGGCTACAGACTTTGTATTGAAACCGTGGCAGAATGAGAAATTAGTAGCCACTATTCATGCAGCAGCACAGCTCAAAAATTCCTATAATCAGGTTAGCCGTTTGGAACAGGAAAAACAGCAGTTGGAAGAATCGATTGATGCCCCATTCAAGTCTATTATAGGCGAAAGTCGAGCTTTACAAAATGTCTTCACCATAATCGACAAAGTAGCCGCAACGGATGCTAATGTGTTGATTTTAGGAGAAAATGGTACTGGAAAGGAATTAATAGCAAGGGCTTTGCATAAAAAATCTATGAGGAAGGACCATTCATTCGTTAGTGTTGACATGGGGGCTTTAACTGATTCTTTGTTTGAAAGTGAACTATTTGGTCACAAAAAAGGAGCCTTTACCGATGCCAAAATTGATAGGGCAGGGAGATTTGAAATTGCTGACAAAGGAACCATATTTTTGGATGAAATTGGAAATTTAAGTGCACCTCTTCAGGCAAAATTATTGAATGTGCTACAGAGTAGAACGGTTACACGTTTAGGAAGTAATGAGGCTATTCCATTCGATACACGATTAATCTGTGCAACTAATGAGGACATCAACGCTAGAGTGAATGAAGGCGATTTCAGGCAAGATTTATTATATAGAATTAATACAGTTGAAATTCATCTACCTGCTTTAAGAGAGCGGATTGAAGATATTCCGCTTTTAGCCGATCATTTTCTAGATACCTATGCTAAAAAGTACAAGAAAGGTGATATGAAAATAAGCCAAAATGCATTGAGGCTTCTTCAAAAGTATCATTGGCCTGGAAATATTAGAGAATTGCAACATGCTATAGAACGTTCATTGATAATGGCTGATCAATCTGTTTTAGAAGTAGATGATTTTTTCTTCTTATCAAGGGGCGGTGGTTCGAATTCACCGCAAATAACAGCAATGGATGATAGTTTTAATCTTGAAGATGTAGAACGACAAACGATTCAAAAGGCAATACAAATACATGGAGGTAATATTTCGAAAGCAGCCGAGGAATTGGGTCTGACTAGAGCCTCTTTATATAGAAGATTAAGTAAATATGACCTTCAATAACCCACTCTTAAAAAAGTTTTTAATTCGACTGATTCTATTGTCCTTAACAATTTTTGTGTGGGCAATCGTAACAGTCTACAATGAGTCTACATTTTTAGGCATAGTTTTTTTGGTCTTGATAGTATTTCAAGCGAGGGCTTTTTTCAAGGAGCAGGCAGCGAATGAAATATCAATAAATCGTTTTTTAGAACAGCTGAAAAATGATGAAATGGACTTCGAACCTGTAGAGAAAAATGAGGATTTAAAAAAACAGTATTTAGCGATAATAGATGCTATTAAAGGAAGGCAAAAAGAAAAGGAAGCAGAGTATCAATACTTCAGAAATATAGTTCAGCATGTTGGAATCGGTATCATAACATTTAATAAGTCAGGTGATATTCAACTGTATAATTTTGCTGCAAAAAAATTATTAAACACCTCATATCAAGTCAATAATATTCAACAACTGGCTAAAGTGAGCGAGGAATTAGTAGACACTTTTAAAGAACTTAAAACCGGAGGAAGCAAATTAATACAAGTCACAATAGGCGAAGAAAGTAGACAGCTGTCTGTATATGCCATTGAATTGCAATTGCATGACAAACAGTTTAAGCTGGTGTCTCTGCAGAATATTCAAACAGAGTTAGATGAAAAGGAGATGGAGGCATGGAGAAATCTTATAAGAGTCTTAACGCATGAAATCATGAATTCCGTTACTCCCATCTCATCGTTGACCGGTACAACTCGTGAAATGCTAAGCGATTATAAAGTGAATGGAGCGGAGGAAGTTCCTATTCAAAAAGATGATATGGAAGATTTGATGTATTCATTAAAAACCATAGAAAGTAGAAGTGAAGGTCTTATCAGATTTTTAAATGAGTTCAGAAATTTAACGCATACACCGACTCCTAAACTCCAGAGTGAAAATGTTAATGTGCTTTTAGAAGGCATATGCTTGCTAATGAGAAAAGATCTGAAGGCGAAGTCTATTAAAGTTCATAAATCATTAGATGAAAGAGTGAAGGAGATTTTGATTGACAGAGAGTTAATTGAACAGGTTATTATAAATTTAATTAAAAATGCATCAGAGTCTTTTGATCCCGAGCAAGGAGAAAAAAATATATGGATTAGTTCCAACCTTGATGCTAAAAAGAGAGTCGTTATCAGTGTGAAAGATGATGGTACAGGAATTGAACCAGAAGCTTTAACTAAAATTTTTATTCCCTTTTTTACAACCAAGAAAAATGGTTCAGGAATAGGCCTAAGTTTATCTAAAGAGATAGTGAGAAAACATCAAGGAAATATTTCAGTTCAATCAACGTTAGGAGTTGGTACGGAGTTTGTATTAAAATTTTAGTGATTACCCTTTAAAAAGTTATATTTGTGGAAAAAATAGTCAAAATGCCAAAAGAAGAAATTCAAAAAACTATTACTACTATATTAGTCGAGAAATTAGGAATTGCCAGTTCAGAGGTAACGGCGGATGCAAGCTTCATTAAGGACTTAGGCATAGATTCCCTTGACTACGCAGAATTAGTAATGGAATTCGAACAGAACTTCAATATTAGAATTCCAGATATGGATGCTGAAAAATTATCAACTATCAATCAAGCTGTTAAGTATATTGACGAAAAAATTCAGGGAGCTGAATAAATTTTTTGAATGATTACTTTTTGAATTGATACCGATGGCAAGTTTCTTATTTCCATCGGTTTTTATTTGTCCTCTAGATACTCCATTCATCAAAAACAATTTTAATGTTTTCCTGAATTTTTTAACAAAAGTAGGCAAGCTTCGTTTTCCTTTCGATGCTATGTTATCCCACTGTCAAACCTTATGAAATTTAAACTATTAATTTTTCTATTTTTTACAGCTGCTCCCTTATTTGCACAACAATATACCATTAGTGGTTACGTAAAAGACGAAAGCTCAGGTGAAGTTTTGATTGGGGCAACCGTTGTCGATAAAAACGATCGTGCCAACGGAATGGCTACCAATATTTATGGCTACTACTCTTTTGAATTACCAAAAGGAGAATATACACTTATGGCCAGTTATGTTGGATACGCCACCAAAGTGATAGAAGTTAATCTTACAAAAGATGTTGCTATAAACTTCAGTTTAAAAGAAGAAACATCCAGCTTAGAGGAGGTAGTTGTTTCAGCAAGAAGGAGTGATGAAAATGTGAGCTCTGTTAAGATGAGCACAGAAAAGCTTCAAATTGAAAGAATTAAATCCATGCCGGCACTTTTTGGGGAAGTGGACGTTGTAAAAAGTTTACAATTACTGCCAGGTGTTTCTACAGCAGGCGAAGGTACTTCTGGCATGTTCGTGAGAGGAGGTAGTTCTGATCAGAATTTAATTCTTTTGGATGAAGCCACTGTTTACAATGCTAGTCATTTGCTCGGTTTCTTTTCTGTGTTTAATCCTGATGCAGTTAAGAATGTAGAAATTTATAAAGGTGGAATCCCTGCTAAATACGGTGGACGTATTTCTTCGATTTTGGATATTCAAATGAGAGAAGGTAATAATCAAAAGTTTGAAGCATCAGGAGGAATAGGAAGTATCAGTAGTCGCTTAACTGCGGAAATCCCCATTGTGAAGGATAAATCTTCTTTGTTATTATCAGGAAGAAGGACCTACGCAGATGTGTTTTTGGGCTTTGCTCAGGATGAAAATATTAGAAATAATACGCTTTACTTCTACGATTTCAATACTAAATTCAATTATAGATTTAGTGATAAAGATAAAATTTTTGTTTCAGGCTATTTTGGTCGCGACAATCTAGGTTTTCAAGATTTGTTCGGATTCGATTGGGGGAACTCCACATTTGCCACTCGCTGGAACCACCTTTTTAACGAAAAATTATTTTTAAATACTACATTATTGTACAGTAATTTTGATTACGGCTTTGATGTCAACTCAGCTGGAACAGGCTTTAATTGGAATTCAGGGCTGCAAGAGTATAATTTGAAGCTTGATTTTGATTATTTCTTAAATAACAACAATACGCTTTTTTTCGGAGCCAATGCTATTTACCATGTTTTTGCACCTGCTGAAATTACTGGTCAAGATTCCAATATTCAAAGCTTCGAGTTGCAAAATGACTTTGCGGTGGAAACGGCAGTATACTTAAGCAACCAACATACTATCACGGATAAATTAAGTATGGAATATGGGATTCGTTATTCATCCTTTGCGAAAATCGGGGCTGATTCGGTCTCTATCTATGCTGAAGGAGAAAGAAAGAGTCCTGAAAATGAAATTAGAACTGATGCTTACGGAAGTGGTGAACTAGTAAAGCATTATGGTGGCTTCGAACCTAGATTAGGTATACGATATATGGTTAATTCTAAAACTAGTTTAAAAGCATCTTATAACAGAATGCGTCAATACTTACAGGTCGCCACAAATGCTACGGCTGGTTTCCCCACCGACCGCTGGATTCCCGCTGATTATCATATAAAACCTGTTATTGGAGATCAAGTGGCTTTAGGGTATTTTAGAAACCTGAAAGATAATGCTTGGGAGATTTCAGTAGAAGGGTATTATAAATGGCTTCAGAATGTAGTGGATTTTCTACCTGGAGAGGATGTTCTTTTAAATGATAGGATTGAAACAGCAGTAGCGGATGGAATCGCTTGGTCTTATGGTGCAGAATTTATGCTAAGAAAGAACATTGGAAAAACCAGTGGCTGGCTGAGTTATACGCTATCAAGAACACAAAGGCAAATTGAAGGTGTTGCTAGTGGTGAGCCCTATTTGGCACGCTATGATAAACCGCATGACATTGCTTTGGTACTATCGCATAAGTTTTCTGAGCGATTATCACTTTCTGGTAACTGGGTATATGCCAGTGGAGCAGCAGTTACTTTTCCGGAAGGTAGATACGTGATTAGTGGTCAAAATATTCCTTATTATGATGATAGTAAACGAAACGATAGCAGAATGCCAGATTTTCATAGAATGGATTTAGGCTTAACCTATGAATTAAATAGTAGATGGAAGCGTTATAATCATGAGATTACGGTATCATTTTATAATGTTTATAATCGAAAAAATCCTTTCTCAATAGAGTTTAGACAAGTCAATAATAATGACCCAACTTTTAATGAAGCTGAGGACGGCCCTATAACTAGCACTAGACCTGCAGCTGTCAAAACAGCTTTGTTCGGTATCATTCCTTCTGTTACCTACAACTTTTCTTTTAAATGATGAGAGCAAATAAGTATAAAATATTGAGTTTAATAATGGCAGTACTTGTCAGCTGGGGGTGCCAAGAAATAATTGATATTGATTTAACTCAATCTGAGAAAAAGCTGGTCATTGAAGGACGTTTAGTGAGTGAAAGTTCATTTCAAAGTATAAAGATTTCAGAATCATTAAATTATTATGACACCAGTGGCCTTTCTCCTTTTGAGGAGGCAGAAGTCATTTTACTTGACGACAACAGTAATCAGATTACACAATTTAATTATAATAGTGAAGACAGTGCGTACACTACCAATAGTCCCATAGCCTTATCAGTAGGTCAGGAATATACCCTTCAGATCGTTGCAAAAGGAGAGCGGCTAGAAGCGAAAGGCACAATACTGAAAAATGCTACCCTAGACTCTTTGTATTATTTATCGGATAAAGAACTGGAAAGTATTGGCCAACCATCTTTTGGAGAGGGCTATTTCTTGTTCGTAAATGGTAGTTTAAATAATGAAGGGGTCGAATATTTTAAGTTGGATGTAACAGTTAATGATACCCTTCAAAATTCACGAGGCGCATTTTCAAATTCTGTTTTAACTTCTGAGTTTTTTGGGAAAGAATTTCTAGCCTTACCTGTGCCAGGCTCATTTGAAGAGGAAGACTCTATTAGCTTGAACCTATACACCTTAAATGAGGATGTTTATCAATATTATGTTGAATTTATAAACCTATTATTTAATGATGGTGGTGTTTTCAGCCCACCTCCTGTGAATCCAACCACTAATATCAAGAATTTAACAGACCCTCAGAATGAGCCATTAGGGTTTATTCAGTTTAGTTCTGTTCAGAATAAAAGCATTGTGATCAAAAAGCGGGAATAGGTTAGTCTTGACCGTAATACTAAGCCTTCGTTTTTAATATTCCGTAAAGCTCAATATAACCCAGTATCTTTAGTTTGAATATTACTCAAAAGTTGACGGCTTTTTATACCAATGTTACTAAAGTTGGAAATTTCCTGAAATCCTTTTCAATTGTTTAACAACTGCTTAAACACCAATTAATATGTATTGATGACCTTTAAGAAACCAATAAAGGTCATGATAACACATTATAAAACTTTAGTAATATCCGATGTCCACCTTGGCACTAAGGGCTCCAAAGCGAAAGAATTGGTAAAATTTCTTAAACAGTGTAGTTGCGACAGATTAATATTGAATGGAGACATAATTGACGGATGGCAACTCAAAAAATACGGTATTTGGAAAAGAAAGCATACTCGTTTTTTTAACAGAATTTTGAAAATGATTGAGGAGCATAAAACAGAAGTCATCTACCTAAGAGGTAATCATGATGATTTTCTAGACCAAGTGCTGCCATTCAAAGTAGGTAATCTTACAATAACACGAGACTTGATGATTGAAAGCAATGGAAGGAAATTCTATGTCGTTCATGGTGATATTTTTGATTCTATTACAACCAATTTGAAATGGGTCGCAAAATTAGGAGATGTGGGCTATACTTTCCTTTTGTGGGTTAATTCTAAATATAATAAGTACAGAAGAAGTAAAGGGCTGCCATATTATTCGCTTAGCCAGGTAGTGAAGTCGAAAGTGAAGTCTGCGGTTTCTTACATAGATGATTTTGAGAAGCAATTAGTTGAAATTGCTAAAATTAAGAATTGCGATGGGATTATTTGCGGGCATATCCACCAACCTGCTTTAAAAGAAATCGAAGGGCTTATCTACATGAATTCAGGCGATTGGGTTGAAAGTATGAGTGCTTTAGGAGAAGATGAGAATGGTAATTGGTCATTAGTGTATTATGCTGATACTTCCGGATATAAGTCTAATCATAAAAAACTGGAAGAACTTAAGTTAGAATACGTATCCCCCGTAGAAACTGAAGAAATAAACATGCGAAAAAAGACTGCATAATAATATTTTGCTGAAAAGGCTTTATATTCGAATATGGCTTTAATCAGTAAGAAGAAGAAGATATTTCCTGTCAGTAATAATCTAATCAAGTACCTAAAAAATCATGGGAGGCAGCTTGATATACCTATCACTTACAATGATTTAACGCGGGCAAATAATGCAATTCCGCTTTATGACAGCGAAGATAATGATACACTCTGGGAAACTCTATTCTTCCCTCAAGACGATATGAAGCATATCTACTATGGGCTTAAAAATATCTATGCTATTCTTAAAGCCGATGGAGATCTGTCTGTAATGGAGCATCTTTATGTAGACAGAGTAGACGCTTGCACTTATGGGAACACTTATCCTTTCCGAGTACGTATCGTGAACCAGATTAATGATAATTTTGACTATTTTTATATTAAAAAAGCAGATGCATCTCGAATTTACGGCTTGGAATTGGAGCATTTGCTGTCTCCCAACAGGATGAGTTATATCGTAAATGGTGATACGCTTATAGAGGAGCATATTCCTGGAATACCAGGCGATCAGTTCATCCGAAATTATATGAATGATGATAAACTGAATAAAATCAGACTGGCAAAAGAATTCGTTAAGTTTACAGAAAGATGTTTTGTGCGACTTTTAGGTGATATGCACTCCAGTAATTTTGTAATTGATATAACCCCTGATTTTGAAGAAATTCATTATAGAATTAAATCCATTGATTTTGATCAGCAGTCCTACGAGGGTAGAAAAGCCGTTTATATGCCTCAATATTTCAAGCAAAATAATCCGATTATTGAATTAGGTTTGGAATTAATGACTCCCGCTACTGTTAAGCAATACCAAAAAGAGGAGCGTTCATTAATTGTAAACAGAATGAAAGCCTCTGATCATAATCTTAAAGAGTTGATGAAGGCCATGCGAAAAGATGTGATTTCAACTCCAGAAAACATCTCTAATTTGAAATTAGAACTCGCAGAGCACTACAAGCACAATGCTTTTAATAATTGTAAAACGATGGGCGATGTAGTAGCCGAGAGCTTGTTATATTTGATAGAGCATAATTAACGAATCAAAATGATTTTCTGATTGAGAGCATCAGTCATTTCCTGTAAGAAAGTCTTAATCATGAGATACTCATCAGGCATATAAATGACTTGGTCATAATCGATGGAATATTCAATTTTCATGACGTCACCTGTTTTCTTGTATTGATACATAAACTTTCCTTTCCCATCTTGTAATGCAATACTTTTGTTGGATGGGTGTTCCAAGACAGTCCATCCGTCTGGTATTTCATATGTATAACTTGCTTTTCGGACTAAGGGAGTGTACAGCGTAAGTGGGTTTTGTCTTTCTTCTGCCTGTAATTGATTCTGAGAAAATTCGTTAAATACAATAGGGTTAATCTTCATATAGTTTTTAGCTACAGAATCAGCAGGTCTAACAAAGGAAAGATACTCTTTAAGAATTTTATTTTCATCAAATTCTTCATTAACATCATGCTTATTGATTTGCCAGTCCATATTTTCAAATATAGTTTCAATCAAATAGTCGTTGTAAGTACGATTATTACTTAAAAAGCGCGAGTCAAAACTATAGACAGCGTATCCTTCTCTTTTTACTTCGTAGGAACCTTTGATTGTAGCGGTATCTGATATTTTGAATTCAGCGGCAACCATTTCTTTATCTTGAAAATTAAATTCTAATGGCACAAATCCAGGGGCCTCTTGCGAAATGACTAAACCGCCATTGTTTATGAAGTTAGGCGGAAGCATATTGAATAATAAGTTTTTGTTAGAGGCATCTAGGAAATAATTTTTACCATTGTACCTCACCATGGAAATATAAACATCGAAGAGTTCAAAATACGGGTTTTCCGGATAGGTAGGCCTATTTTCTAGAGAGCTTAAGGCAATTAAATAGGCATCAAAACCAGATTGGTTTAACATTTTGGTCAATAACATATTGATTTGCTGTGGTGTCCCTTTTCTTGCTTTATACGCTTGTTCAAGGCTTTTGTCATTGTAGGATAAGTCAACTGAGAAATTATTTCTGATAAAGAAATAAAAACCCTTCATTACATCCGTTTTGAACAGCTCGGGATGGTATATTTTATCGATTTCAGTTTGCAAATAGCTATCTCTAGTATATACTTCTCTGAAAAATGGAGCCCCAGCCCAATTATAAGCTAATTCCTCATAATTTTGTGGTAATAAAAATACAGTTGATTTTTTGGGTAAGGTATATTCAGCAAGCTTAAATTTCAACTTGGAAATGAAATAGTCGGACCCAGGAATATCAGCTTCTTGAACGTAAGCAGGAATGCTATCCATCTTAAAATCTTCAATGAGGACATCAGTTTGTTTTCCGTCAATCATTTTTTTGACAGTTTTTCTGTTAAAATCGTCCAAGTTCAAAGAACCTTCCAAGTATTTGTAAAACAACATATAGTTAGGAACCTCAGTAGTATAAGTTGATTTTGCCACCGGTATATCATTCTGAAAATACCAACTATTTAATTGTTTCCAATCGGATATTTTAATTTGATAAGTATACTCAACAATGCTTCCTACCTTGGCATTAGGCAAGCTAAAATAATTTTCAATTATGCCATTGGTGTTCTCCTTTTTTATGGTGGTCTTATTCAAACTATCAATTTGAAGTTTATTATTAATGAGGTTATAAGTATGGCCTGTGATAAAGAGCAGAGAATCATTTTCACTGTAAGGAATCATTGCTTTAGCCCAGCTTAAGCCCTCTTCAGTAAGAATTTCGATTTTTGTAGTATGTGTGAATATTAATTCAAAATTCTCATTGTAAACACTATGACCACTATCTAGAAGGATAATAGCTTCAGCACCCTCTCCAAATGCAGATTTTTGAGATGTAGTGCTTTCTTGTGCTGAGATTTGAACTGAAAATATAATTGATAATAAAGTACTTAAAAATATCTTCTGCATTTTGATTTAAGTTTGTTGATAGATTCTAAATAGCTTAATTGAAATCAATCTAGCAATTATTATTCCAAATGTAATTATCTAATCCTATGTTACGATAAAGCTTAGATTCTGTTGGCGATACTAATATAGCGCTAGAAAATATTTTTTAATTGGCTTAGGCAATCAATTTCATGCGTAGTGTTTGCCTTGTGCTTCTCCTTTTTCGGATTAAAATAAATAGTATCCATGCCGAAATTTCGAGCACCCATAATATCAGTTTGCAGATTGTCTCCTATCATGATACATTCACTTTTTCTTGCATCTGCCTTGTCAATAGCATATTTAAAAATGGAGCTCATAGGTTTTTTGTAACCTGCAGTGTCGGAAGTAACTACTGTCGAAAAATACGGGTGCAAGCTAGAATTTTCTAGTTTTATTTTCTGCACATCTTTAAAGCCGTTTGTTAAAATGTGCAGTTTATATCCCTCCTTTAAGTAGTCTAGGACTTCAATTGTATAGGGCATGAGATGAGGTTTAGTCGGACAAAGCATTAAATATTCTGTGGACAATTTATTACTCAAGTCATTATCGTCTATCGCAAATTCACTTAAAATTCTTAGAAAACGTTGTTCTCTGATTCCATCTCTGGATATTTTATTTTTATTATAATCATTCCATAGCGATCTATTCACACGATCAAAACAATGATTGAATTCTATTAAATTATCGACTCCCAACTTTGTCAGTTGATACTTTAGAAATAATTCTCCCAGCGCTTCATTAGAATTTTTCTCATAATCCCATAGCGTATGATCTAAATCAAAGAATATGTGTTTGTAAGTATTTATTTTACCCATTTTTTGCTGTGTAATATGTTCAAGGCGAGGGTTCTATTTGAATACATCACCTTAAATGTTTCTAAATCTTTTTGTAATTGTTGATCTTTTTCAACGAACTTGTACGTCTGTCCTAGTAAATCTTTTACCTCTTCTTTAACATAATAGAACACCCACTGATCTACTTTTTTTGAGTTTAATACCCCGTTATTTTTTAAATAAGATAAATGTCTTGATGTTTTCGCCTGCGTGAAATCTAGAATAAGCTCGAGATCAGAAATACACATTTCCTGATTCTGATGAACTAAAAACAGGATCCGTAAACGAGAATCATCTGAAAGACACTTGTAGAATTGTACACTAAAATTTAAGGTAAAGTTCTTCAGCCTCATATTACTATGCTAATAATCTTTGTAAATTTAATATTTGAGCAGAGATATCTCTTCTCAGAATCAAAATAGATGTCTTTTAAGAAGCATCTTTTCTAGAAGCTCTTAAAAAGTCAATAATTTATGTCGGTTTAAATAGATCTATGCTTAAAGTTATTAACTTTAAATAAGAAATAACTAAAGTTTAACTGCTACGTTGTAATTATGGTTTGTTTAAAGTAACAAGTTTTATGCGATAAGCATACGGGACTTACTATTAATTTTCTAGAATTGGCTTTTATATATTATATTTGTATTTAATGAAAATCAGACACACGATAATCCCCTTAATTTTATTATTGATGCCATTCATGGGCATGTCGCAGGATGAAGCTGAGAATGATAAAGTTATTCAATTCACAGGAGTTGTGTTAGATGAAGATAGTGCAAGCATTCCAGGCGTGCATATTTATACTCCCGTTTTTGGGAGAGGAACATCAACTAACCAGTATGGTTTTTTCTCTATGCCAGCATTAGAAGGGGACAGTTTGGTAATAAGTGCGGTCGGTTTCAAAAAAGCGACTTACGTAGTACCAAAGATTAAAACAAATACCTTGAAAGTGATTTTTAAGCTTGAGTCAGATCAGGAGATGCTTAATGAGGTGCAAGTTTATAATATGCCACCAACTGTTGAAGCTTTTAAGCAGGCGGTTCTTGCGGTTAGGCTTCCATCAGATTTTGATAATGTTAATCGAAATTTAGATCCTGCTACGCTTCAAGAGATGTATCGAACCCTTCCTGCGGATGGTTCTATGAATCACAGATGGTTTGTTCAGCAACAGGCCTTTTATGACCAAACCAAAAATTCAGTTCGTATCAATCCGTTGTTGAGTCCAATGTCATGGGTTGAAATTTTTAGAGCCATAAAAAGAGGAGATTTTACGAATAACAATTAGATTTTCATTCCTGTACCTTTTCCGCTGAATTCATCAAGTAATTTCAACTAATATTTTGTTTCTTGCTAAAGTAATCAATTGAAATATCGTCCATAGTAGGTCATTTATTTTTTTAAATGGTAGCTTTCTGCTTATTTTAAGTTCTGAAATGCTTTAATAGCTTGAAAAAACTCATCATTATATCACTCTTTTACTGTATGGGAGCTTGGTCTCTTCATGCTCAATCTTTTCAAGAGGTATTAGAAGAGGGATCAGGAAAATTAAAGGTCTATTATTATCCTATAGAGCCTTTCATTTATCAAGATGAAATTGGGAATTTGTTGGGTATTGAAAAGGAAATGATGGATTCCTATCTTCGTTTTGTTGAAAAAAAATATTCAATAAAATTGTTCGTTGAATGGGAACAAGTACCCACTTTCGATTCTGTATTCGAATATGTTAAAAAATCTAAAATCCCAGCTTTTGGAGTCTCTGTAATTTCTAAAACCGATGAGCGATCTAAGCTAGTAGGTTTCTCCTATTCTTACATGCCGGATGTAAGTGTGTTCATCACGCATCTTTCAGTGCCTTTTTTGGATAATGGCACCTCCCTCAAAAATCATATTGACGGATATGAAGCTGCTACTATTTCCAGCACTACCTACAAAACGGATTTAGACGAGTTAAGCAGATCCCATGATCTCCATTTGAACTATGTAGATGTCCCTAATGATGAGGATATTATACGTCTAGTGAGTAGGAACAGAGAGATGGTAGGTTATGTAGGCTTACCCTTTTATGTAATTGAAATTGGAAAAGGAAATCCAGTTAAAAGACATAGTAAATTCCAAGTGAAAAGAGATGGGTATAGGTTTATTTATCAAAGGGAGAGAGGCTGGGAAGAATCAGTCAAAAATTACTTTGAAAGTTATTTATATAGAGCTGAAGCAGATAAAATTATCAGGAGGTACCTAGGGAATGATTATTCAGAACTAATTTGGGGACTAGCTGGTGATAATGTTAGTGATAGGGCAGATGAAATTGCATTCTTGAATAAGGAAAAGGAAATCCAGAGTCAAAGTTTAATGGCTTCAGAACGACAGAAAGAGCTTCAGTGGACCATTATTATTTCTGTAAGTATTAGTTTGGTGTTTGTTGTTGTACTGGTCATTCTTCTTGTAAGGTCGAATAAGATTCGTGAACGAGACAATTTGCTATTGACAGAAAAAGGAGATCAGTTGCAGGAGTTGTTGGCAGAACTGAACAGGAGCAAGGATGAATTATCGCATCAACGATTGCTCCTTCAAAAGAAGAATAAGGAGTTGACGCATCTCAATAAACAGAAAGATGATCTGATAGGGATTGTAGCTCATGATTTGAAAAGTCCAATAAATCAAATGAATGGATTGATCACGATTTTGGGCTTCAAAAGTGAGAAATGGGATAAAGAAGAAATTGATATTTTTGAAAAGCTGGAGAGTTCCAATCTTCATTTAAAGGAACTAGTTGAGCGAATCTTAGACCTTGAATCCATTCAGAAAAAAAGTTTAAATTATAAATTCAGCACAGTGGATATGGCTGATACATTGAAGGAGACGATTAGTGAATTTGAGGAGAAAGCGCAGTCTAAGAATATATCGATCGATTTTTCTAGAGTCACTAATGGAAAGTCGGTCATGGTTGATTCATTTTTTCTGAAGCAGGTGTTTGAGAACTTATTAAGTAATGCTTTGAAATTTTCTCCCTTTAAAAGTCAGGTCTTCGTAGGTACTGAAAGTCATCATGAATACCATCATGTTTACATAGAAGATCAGGGACCAGGGATTTCAGAAAAGGATAAGATGAAATTATTTACCAAATACATGACCCTTTCAGCAAAACCTACAGGAGATGAAAGTTCCACTGGATTAGGTTTATCGATAGTCAAGAAATACGTGGAAGAGATGAATGGTAGCGTGTGGTGCGAAAGCGAGTTCGGAAAAGGCGCAAAATTTATTGTCGCATTTCCTAAAATTTAAAAAATAAGTAAATAGTAAATCTCATGAGAATATTAATCGCAGTTATTTTAATGGCCGGTTTGGCAGTTTCTTGTTCAAATAAGAATGAGAATAAAGTAATTTATATGGTTAGGCACGCAGAAAAAGATGTGGTACCGAATAATAATCCGCCTTTATCTACAGATGGTGTCATTCGCTCGGTAGACTTGACAAGCTGGTTTAAGGACATTGAAATAGATACGATCTTTTCAACTGACTTCTTGCGAACACGGGAAACGGTGAAACCTGTAGCAGAGGCAAAGGGTCTAGAGCTTTCAGTTTATAAAGCTAAGGACTTTGAGGGGTTTGCAGAGAATTTGAAGGAAATGAAAGCTGATACAATATTAATAGTTGGACATAGCAACACAATATTAGAGCAGATAGAAGCTTTTGGTCTTGAGCGTCCGCAGGAAGAGATTAAAGAAAATGAATACGATAAGATTTTTGAAATTAGGGTGGATGCTAAGAAAGTAATTACCCACACCTATGGCACAAAATTTAAGGAGTAATTTCAAACATTTACTCAATAATTCTATTTCATTTTTATGCAATTAAAGCTTACGACTAAAGTCACACAAGATTATATATCAGTAAAAGAAGGGTTTAATGAGAAATTGTTTTTGTCATTAAATCCTCCCTTTCCTCCAGTTAAATTAAAAGAATTCGGAGGATGCAACAAAGGAGACATAGTTCATTTAGAACTGAATTTTATTTTTTTTAAGCAAGACTGGATAAGTGAAATCACTTATGATAATACGTCTGATTCAGTTTTTGAGTTTGTAGATGAAGGAACAAAGCTCCCTTTCTTTTTAAAATATTGGAAGCACCACCATGTAGTTAAAAAGGATAATAAGGATCAGTCTTTAATAATAGATGATATTACATTCAAATCCCCCTTTATTTTAATGGATTTTTTTCTGTTTCCAGTTTTATGGCTTCAGTTTGCCTACCGAAAGCCTATTTATAAAAGGATTTTTAAATCTTAACGTATTGGTAGATTAGAAAATGAAACTTATTTAACGAATATCGGCTAATATTTATATTTTTGCTGTAAATAATATAAATATGATGATTTTCAAGCTTCTTTCTGGTTTATTATTATCTATCCTTTTTGCCTTCAATTGTTCTGCGACCACAGTGCATATTGTACATGGGGAAGACATCAATGTTAGTATACAAGATCCTGTATATCGCAATAGCTTAATTTTTGCCCCCAAATTCGAATATCCAAGGAAAACGATCTTTGAATTGAAAGATAGAGATATCAACTTTTATGCTTTTAATATCAATTCAGAAGAGTATTATTTATGGTTTGAAAAGTCATCTAGTATTCTTGAAATTGATTTAACTAATCTTGGTGACACCTCTTCAGATTTCGCATTGATTTCGAAGACTGATTGGTATAAAGGTGAGTTGGAGTCAAATAATTCATCTTTGATTAAGCTAAATGAATTGGATAGGTTATTCAAAGATGCCTTGGATGATTTAATTAATTTAGCAGAGAATGACAAAAATTATAGAGCAGAGAAGAATTTCAATACTATTGTATGGGACAGTAGATCAGCTAAGCGTTTGTTTAATCATGCGGTAGAGAGCATGACCTATCAATTAGATCAAAAATGGATTCATTGGGTGCCGGCATATTCTCAGTATTGGGAATTGGTGTATAAATTATATTATCAGTATTTTCATACCAATTCTTTTAAGGCTCTAAAAAAAGGTGAAGTTAAGTCACAAATTGAGAAGGACTTCAATTACCCTGAATCGAAACTGTTGGTGTTTCATCATTTTTTTAAGGAAGGTTTAAATTCAACTGACTTAAAAGCACACTATGAATTGTTTGAAGATGACTTAAATGAAAGAGAAGAAAGTTTGGCTGAGGCTATTATACAGAGGCAAGTAGTAAAAGAGTTAGGCGATATACCAAAGATTGAATTCTTATTTGGGCTAGATATTGATGCAGCAATGGAAGGATATTTTGCGCGCAATACATCTGAGATGAAAAATGTGTTGATTTTTTGGTCATTTTGGGATGCTCAAATGAGCTTAGAGTTGAACTTGCTAGCTAAAATAAAGGATGAGTTTGAGGGTTCTTTTAATTTTGTACATATCTGTATTGACGGATATGAATCCCCTGAAAAAGCTAAATCATTCATTTTTCAAAATAGAGTGGAAGGATTTCATTTAATACCTGAACAAGCAACGGCATTTAGAAGCAGTAATTTTAGGAAAGATCAAAAGATTAGAAGTATGCCTTTCTATCTGATCACAAATGATAGTGGAGAAATCATCGAATCAGAATCAATTTCTTTATCTACTAGTTTAAGACTTAAAAATAAGTTGAGATATTATGAAACAAAAAAATAGCCCTGTATACTACAGAGCTATTTTAATTTTGCTTTTCCGAAGATTGTTACTCCTCTTTATCGTCATCTTTACTGGAAGAATTAGAAGATGAAGCATCAGAGGTTGCAGTCTCTTCTGTCACAGATTTTTGTTCTGCTTCCTTCTTTTCCTTGTCTAACTGTTCCTGTTTTTTACCATTAGTGTAGGCTTCATAGGTAGTTTGCTGTGCAAAAGGTCTTTTACCTATTAATTTCTCTAAATCAGATTGGAATATGATTTCTTTCTCCAACAACTGCTGCGCGAGAATTTCTAATTTATCGCGTTTGTCAGTTAAGAGTTTTTTAGTGGTTTCATAAGCTTTCGCTATTAATTTACCTACCTCTTCATCAATTACTTTGGCAGTGTCTTCTGAATAAGGTTTGGTGAATTTGTAATCGCCACCATCTTTAGAATCATAGAAAGACACATTACCAATCTTTTCGTTCATACCATACACACTCACCATGCTGTACGCCATTTTAGTAATTCTTTCCAAATCGCTTAGAGCTCCAGTAGAAATCTTACCAAATACGATCTCTTCGGCTGCACGACCACCAAGCGCCATACACATTTCATCAAATAATTGTTCTGTCTGATGTAAGAACTGCTCTTTTGGTAGATATTGTGCATAACCTAATGCAGCGATTCCTCTAGGAACGATACTTACTTTAACCAAAGGATCAGCATGTTCTAGGTACCAACCAGCAACTGCGTGTCCAGCTTCGTGATAAGCTACAATTTTTTTCTCGTCTGGAGATATTATTTTATTCTTCTTCTCAAGACCTCCAATTACTCTATCTACAGCATCTTGGAAGTCATCCATTTCTACTGCCTTTTTATTTCTCCTTGCGGCAATTAGCGCTGCTTCATTACATACGTTAGCTATTTCCGCACCAGCAAAACCTGGGGTTTGTGCAGCCAACTTTTTAGCATCTACGTCAGCATGAACTTTCAATGGACCTAAGTGTACTTTGAATATTGCTTCTCTTCCAATAATGTCTGGTTTATCTATGCTGACCTGTCTATCAAATCTTCCTGGTCTCATTAGCGCAGAATCTAGTACATCCGGTCTGTTAGTAGCTGCAAGTATGATAACACCCGAATCAGTTGAGAATCCATCCATCTCTACTAATAAAGAGTTTAATGTATTTTCCCTTTCGTCATTTGAGCCTGGCATTCTACCACCACCTCTGGATCTACCGATTGCATCGATCTCATCAATAAATACTATACAAGGAGCTTTCTCTTTAGCTTGCTTGAATAAGTCTCTTACTCTTGCTGCACCAACACCTACGAACATCTCAACGAAATCCGATCCTGATAGTGAGAAAAATGGGACTTCTGCTTCACCTGCAACTGCTTTAGCAAGTAAAGTTTTACCTGTTCCCGGAGGGCCCACTAATAGTGCACCTTTAGGAATTTTACCTCCCAAAGTGGTAAATTTTGATGGATTCTTTAAGAATTCAACTATTTCGGCTACTTCTTCTTTAGCCTCGTCAAGCCCCGCCACATCTTTGAAAGTGATTTTAACTTTATTTTCTGCATCAAATAAGGCTGCTTTTGATTTCCCGATATTGAAAATTTGTCCTCCAGGGCCGCCTTGTCCTGACATTCTTCTCATTAAGAACCAAACACCAAATAATAAGAATATAAGGAAACCATAGCTCCAAAACATTTCAGACCATTGTGTTCTCTCTTCGACTTCATAGCCAATTCTATCTGCTTCAGGAACCTGACTTTCGAGTGCAGTGTAGTTCTTATCAAATATGTCGAGGCTCGGAATCTCAAAAGAGTAATGCGGACCTTGTTGATAGTTCCACGGATTACTGTTTTCTAATTCCTGTATATATTTGGAATTTTGGAGTGCATCCTCTTTTAAATACACTTCGACCAGACCTTGATTTTTGAGCAAGAGGACCTTTTTAACGTCATTGCTCAAATACATTCTTTCAAATCTCTTTTCAGATATTTTTATAGCGTCACTACTGCCACTAAATAAAGATATACCAAATACAACGGATATCAATATGATAATTACCCATATCTGGTAGTTCGGCTTTTGTGGCGGCTTCGGTATTATTTTTTTTCTTTTGTTATCTTTTGGTTTTTCTGCCATTACTTTTTTCCTATTACAATGCTGCTAGCATAACGTTAGCATTCAGCATTATGTTTATGATAAATTTTTAAACACTTTCTACCTCTATGATTTTGGCATCGCCCCATAGACTTTCAAGGTTATAGTGTCCTCTTTTGTCATTTTTGAAAACATGAGCCACAACATTTGCAAAATCTATAAGAATCCATTCTCTATTGTTTTTGCCTTCAGTCATCCATGGCTTTTCATTCGCTTCTTTGTACACGAATTTTTCAATGGACTCAGAAATAGAATCTGCTTGGGTGTCGGAAGTTGCTGAACATATTACAAAATAGTCAGCCACTGCGTTTTTAACTTCTGTTAAATCTAGAATAGTGATGTCTTGAGCTTTTCTCTCCTGCATTCCCTGCACTACTATATTACTTAAAGCTTCTGAATTCATTAAATATTTTTTGGTTTCAAATCTTAGGTGTTTCTTTGCTGTAAATCTACGAAATAATATTGCATAAAATCTTTGCCAATACCTTATTTATGGGGAAACAGCTCGTTTCTCTGCCAAGCTGTCATTCTACAAATGATGTGATGGCACAAATGTCTGCCAAAAACCAATTGCACGAAGGTGCAATCATCATCACAAAACACCAAACTAAGGGGAAAGGTCAGAGAGGAAATGAGTGGAATTCCCCAGCAGGTCAGAACTTAACCTTTTCCATTTTCTTAAGACCGCGTTTTCTTAAGGCAACTCAGCAATTTGAGCTTAATAGAATGGTATCGTTATCACTATTAGATGTGGTAAAAAATTTCAAGGATGAGTCTAGAGTTTTCGTAAAATGGCCCAATGATCTTATCCTCAATAAAAAGAAAGTGGCGGGTATTTTAATTGAGAATTCAATTAGTCAAAATGCTATTTCTGAAAGCATTGTAGGGATTGGATTGAATGTAAATCAAACTGAAAATTTACTGCCTACAGCCACTTCTTTACAACAACAATTTAATAAAGAATTTGAATTGGAAAAGATTCTCCTAGATATTGTTCAACGGCTGGAGCACTACTATTTGATTATGAGGAGTCAGGATTTTCGGTTTATTCACGAATTGTATGAATCAAAATTATACTTGAAGGATAAAGTTGCTTATTATGAAGACGGAATTGGGAAATTCAATGGAATAATTCGAAAAGTTTATCCGGATGGAGTACTAGAAATTGAAGATGAAGGGGGGATTTATAAAAAGTACCAATTCAAGGAAGTCCGTTTACTATCATAATAATACGCTTTTCCTTCAATAAACACATACTCTCTTTAATTATTAAAACTAATGTGGTAATTTTGTGTTGCTAATTGCATTTGAAGAGAAGAAAATAAGTTAAAATGACAGATACAGAAAATTACAAAGTAAAAGACATTTCCCTAGCCGCTTGGGGAAGAAAAGAAATTACGCTAGCTGAAGCAGAAATGCCCGGTTTGATGGCGTTAAGAGAAGAATACGGTAAAGAGCAGCCTTTGAAGGGAGCTAGAATTGCTGGTTGTTTGCATATGACTATCCAGACTGCGGTTTTGATTGAAACACTGGTGGCCTTAGGTGCTGAAGTAACTTGGAGTTCATGTAATATCTTTTCAACTCAAGATCAAGCTGCTGCTGCTATAGCTGCTGCTGGTATTTCTGTTTATGCTTGGAAAGGTATGACAGAGGAAGAATTTAACTGGTGTATTGAACAAACCTTGTTCTTTGGAGAAGATAAGAAACCATTGAATATGATTTTAGACGATGGTGGTGACTTAACTAACATGGTTTTAGATAACTATCCTGAGCTCGCAGAAGGTATCAATGGTCTTTCAGAAGAAACCACTACGGGTGTTCATAGATTGTATGAAAGAATGAAGAAGGGTACTTTACCAATGCCTGCAATCAATGTTAACGATTCAGTTACTAAATCTAAATTTGATAACAAATATGGTTGTAAAGAATCATTGGTAGATGCTATCAGAAGAGCCACTGATGTTATGATGGCTGGAAAAGTTGCTGTTGTAGGTGGTTATGGTGATGTTGGAAAAGGATCTGCCGCTTCTTTACGAGGTGCTGGTGTGAGAGTTATTGTGACAGAAGTTGATCCAATTTGTGCGCTTCAGGCTGCCATGGATGGGTTTGAAGTGAAGCCAATGAAGAAAGCTGTTCCAGAAGCAGATATCATTGTAACAGCTACTGGTAATAAAGATATTATTACTTCAGATTTGTTTGAAGCAATGAAAGATAAAGCAATAGTTTGCAACATCGGTCACTTTGATAATGAAATCGATGTAGACTGGTTACATAAAAATGCTGAGTGGGATAACATTAAGCCACAAGTAGATTTGATTACCATGAAGAATGGAAAGCAAATCATTCTATTAGCTGAAGGTAGATTGGTAAACTTAGGTTGTGCTACTGGCCACCCGTCATTCGTAATGTCTAATTCCTTTACCAACCAAACATTGGCTCAAATTGAATTATGGACTCGTAAAGATAATTATGAGAATGCAGTTTATATGTTGCCTAAGCATTTAGATGAGAAAGTAGCAGCATTGCACTTAGCTAAGATTGGCGTAGAATTAGATTCATTAAGCAAAGATCAAGCGGATTACATCGGAGTGGAGGTTGAAGGACCATTCAAGCCAGAGTATTACAGATATTAATTAATATTTTTTAGCCAACAATCTCGTTTTAAGTTTAGTCAGAACGTGATTGTTGGCTTTTTTAATTTTTTAAACACCAATTACTTGAAGATTAAATTATCTGCAGTTGTGATCACTTTCAATGAGGAAAAAAACATCAGACGATGTCTAAGTTCTTTAACGAAAGTTGCGGATGAAATAATCGTGGTGGATTCTTTCTCCAGTGATAGAACAGAAGAAATTTGCTCCGAATTTCATTGTGAGTTTAAGAAAAATCCATTTGAAGGACATATTCAGCAGAAAAACTTTGCCGTGCAGCAAGCCTCGAATGAATATGTACTTTCCTTAGATGCTGATGAGGAGCTGTCTGAAGAGCTGATAGATTCCATTTTGAGTGTAAAAACAAACTGGGAGTATGATGCCTATTTCTTTAATCGGTTATCCTCTTATTGCGGAAAATTTTTCCGTCACGGAAGTTGGTATCCAGATCAAAAAGTACGACTTTTTGATAGAAGGCTTGCTGAATGGGGAGGCACAAATCCACATGATAAAATTATACTTTCAAGCAGTAGTAAAAAGCATTTGAAAGGAGATCTGCTTCACTATACTTATCATACAATTGAAGAACATTTAAAGCAAGTAAATTACTTTTCTACAGTAGCGGCTAAAGCGGCTTATGATCAAGGCAAAAGATTCACTCTATTTAAATTAATATTTAAGCCGTTCTGGAGGTTTTTTAGAGACTACTTTCTTAAACATGGGTTTCTGGGGGGCTACAGGGGTTTAACAATTTGCCTGCTCACTGCTGTAGAAACCTATTTAAAGATAATAAAGCTCTGGGAAATAGAAAGAGCTAAGAAAACTAATTCACAACATTAACTTTTGCGATTGAATGCTAGATAATTTCAAATCACATTGCAGCCAAAAAGAGAATTCGCCCGTGTTTTCTATAGTTATTCCAACTTGGAATAATCTTAACATTCTGAAAAATTGTATTAAGGCAATTCGTAACCATTCTGAATTGAATCATCAGATCATAGTGTTTATTAATGAAGGAAAAGATGATACGTTGGAATGGGTAAAACAGCAAGAAGATCTTGATTATGTGTTTTCTCCAGAAAATGTAGGAATTTGTTACGCCTTAAATAGCTGTAGGAAGCTTTTCCAAGCAGACTATATGTTGTATTTAAATGATGATATGTATGTTTTACCCAATTGGGACAAAGTGTTGCATGACGAGATCAGATCGTTGGATACGAAAATGTTTATGCTATCAGCTACCCTTATAGAGCCTACAGACACTGGTAATTCATGTGTAGTGGTAAAAGATTATGGCAATGGGCTAGATAATTTTCAGGAAGAGAAACTCTTAAGCGAGTATAAAAGTCTTGTTAAAAACGACTGGAGCGGAAGCACCTGGCCACCTAATATTATGGCTGTCGACCTTTGGGATTTAGTGGGGGGCTTAAGTATTGAATACAGCCCTGGAATGTACTCTGACCCCGACTTTTCGAAAAAGATCTATGAAGCAGGAGTCAAAATATTCAAGGGAAAAGGAGAAAGTTTAGTGTATCATTTTGGTTCAAAATCGACTAAGCGTTTAGGAAAGAATACCGGTAGAATTCAATTTATTATGAAATGGGGGCTTAGTTCGAAAACTTTCACGCAAAACTTCCTGAAAATTGGGGCGGACTATAGCTCGATCATAAAGGAAACTAACCTACCACAGTCAAAGAAAATAGTCAATCGACTCAAAAAGATTTATTACAGTTTTAAATAGAGTGAGGTGAAGATATTAGTTATTAGTAATTTTAGATCAATTGTTACTGTACGGCCGGAAGCTGAAATTTTTATCGGTTTAGCACAAAAAGGGCATGATATTACTGTTATGACTTATAAGGAATCTGAATACATCCCGCGATTTGAGGAGCATGGGATTAAGGTCATTCCATTTCACCCTGAAAAAAAACGTGATAAAGAAAGTATCGCTTTCATAAGGAAAGAGTTAGTAAGAGGAGGATTTGATGTTCTACAGATGTATAACAGCCTTGCTTATTTCAATGGAATTCCAGCAGCCAAGGGATTACCTGTAAAAGTAATTTTATATAGAGGTTATACGGGGAATATTGCTTGGTATGATCCATTTATTTACTTAAAGTATTTCAACAGACGAGTCGATGCAGTAATTTGTAATGTTCAGGCTATCCAAGAGCTGTTTGAAAAGCACTCATTTTCTAAAAGAATTATTTTCAAAACTATCAATAAAGGGCATGATATTTCATGGTACCAAGTAGATGAAAAGGCAGATTTATCGGAATATACGCAAGATCCGGATAATGTGAAATTTGTCTGCACTGCTAACGACAGAAAAATGAAGGGCGTGAAATATCTACTGAAAGCCACACATTACTTAGATAAAGACGCACCTTTTGAACTGTTCTTAGCAGGTAATAATATGGATAGGCCTGAATTCTTAAAGTTGATTAATGACAGTCCAGTTAAAGACAAAATTCATATTCTGGGATTTAGAAAGGATATTCTAGAAGTAGAGAACAATTGCGATGTGTTTGTATTGGCTTCTCTTTACGGTGAGTCTATCACTAAAGCAGCAATTGAAGCCATGGCATTAGGTAAAGCCCCATTGATAACGGATATACCCGGCAATAGGAAACTGGTAGTTTCAGGGGAATCCGGCATTGTAGTACCAAAAGCAAATGCAAAGGAATTAGCAGAAGGGATGAAGCAATATATCTACAATTCTGAGTTAATCAGTAAGTATGGTAAAGCAGCTCAAAACAGAATTCAAACCGTTTTCCATACCAGTAAAACAGTGGAAGAATATGAGAAATTCTATAAAAAGCTGATTTCCTATTAATTATTGTGATGCAACACAGAAAGGGAAGGATTTATTTATTAGCTGATTTTTCTTTCTCAAACTTGAATCTTCGTATTATTGTGTTTTAATTAATCTAATAACCGCCTATTCTGATGAAAAAGTACTTTACCCATGCTTACAAAAACTTTGTATTCAGATTATCAGCACGTAATTCTTTCTTGTTTACTTTTTTTTATAAATACCTATTTAATCCTAAAAAGGGAACTTTAGGCTACTTTTATAACCAGATTTCAAAAAACCTGGATACTACCTTTGTAATACAGGTGGGAGCTAATGACGGTATCAACCACGATCCGATCCATAAATTTGTGAAGCGCGACAAATGGCAAGGTCTTTTGATCGAACCGCAACCTGACGTATTTAGATATCAACTTTTCCCTCTCTATATGCGAGATGAAGGCATTTTCATGGAAAATATTGCTATTAGCGATAAAATCAGCCTAATGGATATGTATAAAATTAGCTTCACTAGAGAAAGATGGGCAACAGGGCTTACCACTTTTCATCGTCCAACTTTGCAAGATAAGGTAGACCGGGGCGATGTCGATATTATTGCGAAGAGAAAAGGTATCACGGTTCCTTCCTCAATAGAAAAGTATATAGATGAAGTTAAAGTGGAATCCAAAACATTTGAGTTTCTTAGGGCTAAATATCAAATTAAAGAAGTGGATGTTTTGCAAATTGATGTGGAGGGTTTCGACTTTGAAGTCATAAAACTTTATGATTTAAGTAATAATAAGCCAAAGGTAATTGTGTTTGAAAGTGGTCATTTGGGTGATGATGAATATGGTGAAGCGGAGCAATATTTCACAGAAAATGAATTTCTAATTAAGAGAGTGAAAGGCGATAGTGTCGCAGTCAGAAAAGATTATAGCTTTGGCATAAATATGATAAAAACCTTTGAATAGAGAAGCAATTTTTACTTTACAGCTCTTAGTACACCACGTCTTAAATAAGGAGGATTAAAAGTTTTAGGTTCAGGGAATATCATGTATCCATCCGTAAAGGAAACTTCGAAGTTTCTGTCTTCAAGATAGGCTTTAAATTTATCTTCATCATAAGGCTTGTGATAGCAGCAAAGAGCTATTTTCAAATTTTTATTTTCTGCAATAATTTTTTCCGCCCCCTTCAAAATATCACCTTCTGCTCCTTCAGCATCCACTTTTAGAAAATTGAAGCTTTCTTTGTCTTTGAAATATTCGTCTAGGGATACATTTTTTGCATCGTTTACATCCGATACAAATTTATTGACAATAACCACTTTTTCCTTCCAAGGAGCAAAAGTCGCTTCAAGTGCTTCGATCCATCGTTCATCTGTTTCAAACAAATAGACTTTCTTTACTTTTTCAATAGCTTCTAAAGCTAAATTCCCTTCTGCTGCACCTACATCTACTAAAATAACATTTTCTTTAATATCAAATTCGGATGTTAAGTACCGGTGTGGGGAATTTTGATCTTGCTCTATCTTTAAAAAATTGTAATTTCTACGAACGCCTCTTTTAGATGATTTCCTTTTAAAATAAAGTCGCTTTCCTTCGGTAACAATATATTTTAGTTGGTTGGATGGATCGGCATACACTTCTATATCCGAACGTTTATATTTTTCCTGAAAGGGATAAGGAAAAACACTAAATCCGGTTTCTTTCAAATATTCAAGTGCATTACTTTTCTCCTGGTCAATAAATTCTTCCTCATTTGAATTGTAGTAATTCAGAACGGTAGATTTTAGTTTATTTTTTTCAATCGGTCGCCTAATAAACTTGGGGACTAGTTTTCGAAATAGTTTAGACACTATATTTTATTTTTTGGTGCAAAATAGAACGATAGCTGATGATATGTGAAATTATGAAAAAAAGCTTCGAAATTATAATTTTTTCAAACAGTAGCTTTAATTATTTATAATCTCCGCAGTGATATTGCAGAACCTATCATAAGGCCTGTTGCTAGCTATGCAGAATCTCCTCAAAAAAAGTTTCATATTTATTAATGGTATTTTCAATAGAGAAGGTATTAAAAGCGGTCTTTCTGCCATTTTCTAATAGCTTTTTTCTAAGTTCTTGATCTTCTACAGCTCTTTTAATTTGGTTTGCAAAGTCTTCATAATTTTCATTTTCATAGAGAAGTCCGTTTTCTTCATGTTGCACTACATCAGGGATTCCAGCAAAATTGGTTGCTACTACAGGAGTGTTCATTGCCATACTTTCCACCAAAGTTAGCCCAAATCCATCCATGGTAGAGGGTAGGACATTCACGGTCATGAGAGTATAGTATTGAATGACAGCTGATTTATCATTCACAATCCCTAGGCATTTTACTTCTTGCGGAACATCGTGAATGTCGGGTTCATTTGGAAACCTATTTCTGTAGTTTTCTTCATCTAAACCAACATAAAGTACTTTCCATTCTTTGGGTAGTAGTTGGAGTGCTTTCACTAATTGAGGTTGATTTTTATAGCGAGCAACACACCCTATCACAATATCTTGATCCGAATAGCCTAATTCATTTTGTAATTTTTTTCTCAGTTCTAAATTTGGCTGGTATTGATCCGTTGGCGTTCCGTTATGGATTACCTTTAATTTATTCGCATGAATCCCTCTTTCTATGAATATTTGCTTCAGCGCCTCACTTACCACCACAAGATGGTCGCAAAAGTAGTTATTGAAGATATTCTGAAAGAATTTATTTAACCCAATCATTTTTTTTGGGTTCTGCCGTCTGGTTTGTATAATTTTTACATTTTTTCCATTCAAAAAATTAATGAGAGGTCCAACATAGCGGTCATTTGATGATTGAGCATTTATAATATGGATATTCTCTTGTTCAATTAATTCTTTTATGATAGAGCGAGTTTTTTTATCTGTCTTGCCATTAAATGGCATATAGACTCTTTTAACTGTGCTATCTTTAACTAAGCTGTCTAGAAATGAACCTTTCAATAGGCCTAAATATACATTGTGTTTTTTTTCAGCCAAGCCCTTAGCTAAGTAAGATATACTGTATGTTGAACCTGCAACACCTCCCTGCGCACAAAGAATTAGAATATTCATAATATAACTGATATAAAATTAAGAATTCATTGGTATAACCTTCTCTCCATTTTTCGGTTATATAGAATAATTAAACTAGTCCGTGGGAGAGCGTATGTCATACGAAAGCAAAGATAAACAAAGAGTATTCAATGAAGAATTTATGCCGCATATAGATGCGATGTATAATTTCGCTTATAGGCTGACTTTGGATGAAGATGATGCCAAGGATCTGGTGCAAGAGACCTTCATGAAAGCGTATAGATTCATCAATTCTTTTGAAACGGGAACCAATGCAAAAGCTTGGCTGTTTCGAATCTTGAAGAATAGTTTTATTAATAATTACCGTAAAAAAAGTAAGCAACCTAATAAGGTAGATTACCAAGAGGTTGAATCATTTTATAATTCAGATTCTGTTAATGAGAATATTACGACTGATCTGAGGGTAGAAACTGTTCAACATTTAATTGGTGATGAAATCACAAATGCGCTTAATTCGCTTGATGTGGATTTCAGAACTGTTATAATACTGTGCGATTTGGAAGGCTTTACTTACGAGGAGATGGCTAAAATTTTAGACATCCCAATCGGTACTGTTAGAAGTAGATTGCATAGGGCAAGAAATTTATTAAAAGAGAAATTGAAGCAATATGCTAGTTCCTTAGGCTATAAGGATAAGCGAAAATAATTGGAGGAGATTTTTAGGTGAGGAAAACATTGGGCATATTTGCATATTAATGGCAACAGCCAAAATTTTTTAAAGAAGAAGCAAACCATGGAAGTTGAGCAAAAGCAAGCATGTACTGAATTATTAGAATTAGTAATTGACGGACAAGCTACCCAAAAGCAACATGATGAGTTAATGGGGCATTTGGAAAAATGTGAAGAATGTAGAGAAGAATACTTATTGAGTAAGTCGATTAAGGATAGTCTTAAAAACCACATTAAACCAAGCACCAGTCCCACGGGATTAGCCAACTCCATCCAAAACAAAATCTCTGAAACGGCCTTCTTAAAATGAAAGAAAAAGGTAAAGCTATTATCTTCTCTGCTCCATCAGGAGCGGGCAAAACCACTATCGTTCAACATTTATTAGATAAACATCCTGAACTAGGATTTTCGATTTCAGCCTGCACCCGAGATAAAAGAGGGAGGACAGAGATAGATGGAGTTGATTATCATTTTTTGACCGTTGAGGAATTTAAAAAACGCATTGATAAAGATGAGTTTGTCGAATGGGAGGAAGTGTACGAAGGAAATTTTTATGGTACGTTAAAAGAAGAGGTCCAAAGAATTTGGGATGATGGGAAAGCAGTAATATTTGATGTAGATGTCAAAGGAGGCTTAAAGCTCAAGAAATATTTCGGGGACCAAGCTCTAGCTGTTTTTGTGAAAGTTCCTTCCTTAGAAGTTTTAGAGGAGAGACTTAAAAATCGTAACTCAGAATCTTCATCTAGTTTATCGCAGAGGCTTTACAAAGCGAAGTTTGAAATGACTTTTGAGAAAGAATTTGATGTTACTTTAGTGAATGAGGACTTACCTACTTCTCAGGAAAAGGCATTAACTATGGTTACAGATTTTATTGGAAAATAATCTTATGCGTAAAAACGTAGGTCTATTCTTTGGTTCTTTTAATCCTATTCACGTAGGCCATCTGATAATTGCTAATACGATGTTGGAGGAGTCTGATGTAGATGAGGTTTGGTTTGTTGTATCTCCTCAAAGCCCCTTCAAAAAAAAAGAATCACTCGCCCACGAGTTTGATAGGTATGACTTGGTACAGACAGCGATTGGCGACCATTTTCATATGAAAGTTACGGACATAGAGTTCGATATGCCTAAGCCAAGTTATACATCAGATACCTTAGCCTATTTAACCGATCAGCATCCCAATCATCATTTTAAATTAATAATCGGACAGGATAATTTGAAGAGTTTCCCTAAATGGAAAAATAGTGATGTTATTTTGCGAGATTATGGTTTATTGGTTTATCCCCGGCCAAACGCAAAAAAATCTGAATTGGAAGGTCATGAAAACGTTCGTTTCGTAGAAGCTCCGATGATGGATATATCGGCCACCTTTATTAGAAAGTCAATAAAAAATAATCGCTCAGTAAAATATTTAGTTCCAGATGCGGTTTTAGATAGGATAAAAGGTAAAAAGCTTTACTTCTGATTTTTTGTCACTTAGGCTTCATTTATCAACCTTAACTTTAATATCTTTAACCCTTTCGAACCACAGCATGAAGAAATTATTTACTGTCTATTTAATATTTTATTCTTTTTTTCACATTAATGCACAGGGCGTAAGAGGTGTAGTCTATGGTGACGAGGGAGAAATTTTGCCTTTTGCCACCATTTATGTGGAGCAAACCGGTTCGGGTACCGCTACCAATCAGGAAGCTTATTATGAATTACAACTGAAAAAAGGGACTTATACCCTCCAGTATAAATTTGTGGGCTATGAAACGGTTACAAAAGAAGTCACTGTTGAGAATGGAAATATTCAACTGGACGTGCAATTGCCTAGGCAAAGTTTGTTATTAAATGAAGTCACAACCACAGCAAAGGCTACTGATCCCGCAAATTGGATGATGCGGAAAGCCATTGCCAAAAGCAGCTATCATCGCCAACAAATTGATGCTTATTCTGCCACTGTTTATGTAAAGGGTAAAGGAAGAGTTACCGATATTCCGTTTTACTTAAGGAGTGTATTGAAAAAAGAAGGTATTGATACCGAAACGATGATTATCACGGAATCGGTCAGCGAAGTGAGCTATCGCAGACCTAATCAGTTTTCCGAAAAGGTGATTTCGATCTATGCATCCAAGGAAACTGATTTTAATGCTAACCCCATGCGTTTTATAGCCGGAAGTTTTTATCAAGATGAAATTGCTTCTGTTATTTCGCCCTTATCCTCCAAAGCTTTTAGGTATTACAAATTTAAACATTTAGGCGCCTTTATGGATGGTAAAAATCTCATCAATAAAATAAAAGTTATCCCTAAAGTACCAGCTCCGAATGTTTTTGAAGGTGAAATTCAGTTGGTGGAAGAGGACTGGGCTTTGTTTAGAGTAGATTTGAATGCTCAGATTGAACTTGGAATTGATGTACGAATTAGACAGGTATATCAAAGTATAAATAATCTAGCCTGGATGCCTATCACCCACCAATTTGATGTAGAAGGTAAACTTATGGGAGTAGGTTTTGAAGGGAAGTACTTAGCTTCAATGAGTAAATATAAAATTGAATTGAACCCAGCTCTGCCTAGAAACATCAAGATTTTGGATAAGGATGATGCAGAACAAGGTAAAATGACCGAAGAGATTATACAAGAGGCTAATGATTTGGTAAATACTCAAAAGCAAGAAAAAGTAGCTGTTAAGTCTGAGGACTTATCGGATATCATGAAAGATTACAAGAAGGCTCAACAAGATTCCTTGGCAAAGCAAGATATAATTGGGATTTATGATTATGAAGTGGATTCTTCTGCTTTTAATCAGGATTCTGTTTTTTGGGCTCAAATTAGACCTATTCCACTTTCTACAGATGAAACTAGAGGTTATGCGAAGCTTGACAGCATCAATGTAGTTCAAGAGATTAAAGCCTCTAAAGACTCCACCAAAAATGTAAAGAAAAGAACCTTTCAACTTACAGATATTATAGTAGGAGGTGATTATAAACTAGACAGTGCAAAAAAGCTATATTTTAAGATCTATAATCCGTTTTTAAATATTCAGTATAATACTGTTGAAGGATTAAATTTGGATTACAGTATTGGTTTAAAACGATATATTCCTATTAAATATGATACTACGATAGATCGTGCCACTGAAGACAGAAGTTATCATAATTGGAGGTCATATGCGCTCATTAAGCCAACGGTTCGTTATTCTGTTGCGAGAAATAGAATTTCAGGGAAAGTTTTAGCCAAGTATCAATTTAAGACAGGTAATGTCGAGTTTAGAGTGGGAAGATATATACAACAATTCAATGATGCCCCAGCTGTTGGACCACTTCTTAACACCAGCTTTACAACAATTTGGGAACAAAACTTCATGAAGATTTATGAAAAAGATTTCATGAAGTTGACCTTTGAGAGAAAGTTTTCGGCCAGAATAGGCATGTCTGCGGATTTAGAATATGAAGAGCGGAAGAGGTTAAATAACAATGCTGATTTTAGGATAATCGATTGGGAGCGAGAATTCACACCGAACTATCCAGTAAATATTAATCCTATAGATGATTTTGATGGGCAGACGGCTTTAACTGCTAATGTGAAATTCTATTATCGACCATTTATTAAATATGTCATAAGAAATGGAATTAAAAGACCTGTAACCCAACGATCAACACGATTTACTTTAGAATACTATAAAGGGTTTAAAAACCTCGCAGGAAGTAATGTTGACTTCGACAGGTTGGTTGTAGGGTACAAAGATGAATTTGATTTTGGTGCTAAAGGACGGACTTATTTTAATACAAAAATAGGAGCATTTTTAAATAGTAATGAGCTTGGCTTTATGGATTATGCTCATTTCCCTGGTAATAGAGCATTTATCACACAAAATGATCCGGTGGAGTCTTTCCGGTTATTAGACTATTACAGGTTCAGTACTGACCAATTTTATGCGCAGAATTTTATCTTTCATAGATTTAGGAAATTACTCATCACTCAAATTCCTGCTACCAGATTTATGGGACTTAAAGAAGGTGCTTTCTTAAATTACCTTTATACACCTGATAGTAATAATTATGCTGAAATTGGATATTCTCTTGACGGCATACTCAAATTTTTCAGAATAGAGGTTGCTACCCAATATGAAAATATGCAGTACAAGGGTTGGGGAGTTAGAGTAGGTATTGCCACTACTCTTGGAGGAAATATTTCAGTTAATGTGCAAGATGATGAGTAGTAAGGAGCTGGTTATACACTTTTCGGTAATTTAATCTCAAAAATAGTATGCTGTTGTTTTGAAGAGTGAATACTGAAACTCCCATCTAGTTTTTGAATGCATTGCTTAACTGTATATAATCCGATACTAATATTTTCAAATTCCTTTTCCGCTTTTGAGAAGCCGTTCATTAGTTTATTGCTTTCTTCATCAATAAGCTGCAGATTAAACAATTTAAATAGTAAGCTAATGCTTTTGGCTTGGTGTGTGAGTGAAAACTGGATTTTATAATCAGTAAGGCTTTCACTCTTCATGAACTGCACAGCGTTCTGAAGAATGTTGAAAGTAATTAGCTTGATCAATGACTCATCGGAATAAAAAATAAAGTTGCTTTCAATACTGATGTTAAGATCAAAATCTTTGATATTTTCAATGTAGATCACTTCATTAAAGGACTCTTGAATGATTGTTCGAAAATCAATCTGACTATTTTCTAATGTTTTGTCTTGTAATTCACTGATCAATTTTAATTCTTCAATTATAATATTTAGCCGCATTGCAGCTTTGTCTAGCATGCTGAAATAATTTAGGGCTTTGGCATCTTCCACATCCTGTAAGGCGATATTGCAAATTCCCATCAATCTTACAATAGGGCCTTTAATATCGTGTGATGATTTATAGATAAAGTTATCTAACTCCAAACTTGTAGTTCTAAGCCTATCATTTACTGATTTTAACTCAATATTTCGCTTATCAACAGTGCCGGCTAACTGTCCGTTTAATACTTCAAGTTCATCCTTTTGGCGGCTGATGACATTTTTGGCGCGTTCAAGTTCTTTTAAATTCAGCTCCAAGTATTCTTTTTGCGATTCAATCTCTTCTTTTTGAGCCTCTACTTTATCATTTTGCTTTTTTAGTGTGCTATTGATTTTCTTATTTCTTTGAAAAATTAGTACTATGAGTATTGAGAACGGGATGATTAATATTAAAATGGAGATGTAAACTAAATTTTGAAAGCTTTTTTCTTTCAGCTCAATTTCGTTCTTTTCCAAGAGCATTCTATTCTTGTTTTCTTCCATTTTTAAATGTATCAAACTCAAATTTCGACCTAGTACATTCACATACAAAGAGTCTTTGAGAATCACATTCATTTTCGATAGTTCATCAGCTGCTTCAAGATTACCTAAACTTTTGTATACTTTTGCCTTCAATTCGTATACCTCAATAATGATATTGTTTGCCTTGATTTTATGAGCTAGTGAGTCACTTTTTGCTAAGTATTCCAATGATTCATTGGCTTGATCTCTGAGGAGAGATAATCTACCAAGCCATAAATAGATTTCGCTCTTTCCTTTTTGGTCTTTGATGGCTTCGCGTATCTTGAAGGACTGCTCGAAGTAATACTGTGCAGAGTCATAATTTTTTTCATGCAGCATTACTTGTCCCATGCCTTGCAAAGCAACTGATTCCCAATTCTTATTTTCATGGTTTTGGGCAATTTGTAGTGAGGAGTTAAAAGATTGGCGTGCTTTGCTGTATTCTTGTTGAGCTAAATGAGTGTTCCCTATATTATTTTGCGAATAGATAATCAGTTCATAGGCTTTATTGTCTTTGGCTGCTTTTAAGCCCGCATCAAGATAGTGATGAGCGCTATCAAACATCTGAGCTTGAAGATAGACTAACCCTATATTATTTAATGTATGTTCCAGTCCATATTTCACCCCTAAATTTTTCTTCATTTCATAAGAGCGCATCAAATATTCTAAAGCATTTTGGTAATTTCCTAAGCTTATGTATACGTAGCCAATATTATTCAAGGCATTGTGCATCAGAATAGAGTCATTGATCTGATTAGCAATTTCCAGAGCTTGAATATTATATTCTAAGGCAAATTCATATTCGCCTTTGTAGGTATAGGTACCTCCCAAAAGCCGTAGGGATTTAGATATATGAACAGGGTCATTTAGTCTTTGAGCGATCATTAAGGCTTGTTCTGCATATTTCATCGCAGAATCTGGTCGATTTAGCCAATTATCGAAAACTAACTCATGGAGTATGTCAATTTGATCATCTTTATTCGAATTTTGCAATAGATTTTTGATACTATCAGTTTGGATGCCTGAAAAAGACTGAAAACTGAAAAGTAAATAGGTGGCTATATATAAAATTCTGAATTTCAATTTGATAATTCTGTTGATCAAGCATAATTAAGATAGTAAATAAATTGGATAGATAATAGTTATTAATTACAGCTGTAGCTAGAGAGATCAGTTTTTAATGTAATATGATGGAGGAAAATTAGTGAGGGCAGATATCAAAGGGAAGTAAATGTTGTTGAAGAACAGATGCCGTTCCCAAAGCATTATGTTTCACATCTTTTATTGCTAGCATACCAAAATTTGCTGCTGCTGATGGATTTGTCGGGTATAAAAAAAGCCTTTCATTTTTATGAAAGGCTTCTAAGAAAAGATTAAATTATCTTTTATTAATTTACAGGTTCAACAGAAACATAAGATCTGTCTTTCTTACCTCTTTTAAATTGAACCACTCCGTTAGTAAGTGCAAATAAAGTATGGTCTTTTCCCATCCCTACGTTTTCACCTGGGTGATGCGCAGTACCACGCTGACGAACCAAGATATTTCCTGCTATTGCAGCTTGGCCACCATAAATTTTCACACCTAATCGTTTACTTTCCGATTCTCTACCGTTTTTAGAACTACCAGCTCCTTTTTTGTGTGCCATGGTTTATATTATTTAGAAATTTTTTCGATTAATACTTTTGTGAAATCTTGGCGATGTCCATTTCTTTTCTTGTAGCCTTTTCTTCTTTTCTTTTTGAATACGACTACTTTATCGCCTTTAACATGACCAAGGATTTTCCCTGATACCTTAGCGCCCTTAACTAAAGGAGCACCTACTTCGACTTTTCCATCATTGTCTACTAACAATACTTTGTCGAACTCTACGGAAGCGCCATCTTCACCCTCCATCTTTGGAGCGTAAACGAACTGGTCTTGCGTTACTTTGAACTGCTTTCCGGCTATGTTTACAATTGCGTACATTGAAATAATTGTTTTTAATAAGTATACTATTTCCCAAAAGGAATGCAAATATAGGGATTTTATTTAATAGTTACAAAAGCTAATGCAATACATCAAGTAATTTGGAGATTTCCTGTTCTGCACATTTGATAAGCGATCGTAATATTGCTTGAAATCGTATAAAATACGAGCGAGTAGAGCATTTTAATACGTTTAACGTAAATTTAGTAGCGAAACACGCTTGAATTGCTTGCTTTTGATGCTTGAATTGCTTTATTTTGAAACATCCAAGCGTTCAAAATATATTAAAAAATGAAGGTAAACATTCCTGAGAAATATACCGACCTCTATATAAAAGCTTTAGGCGATAAAAAGAAGGCTTTACAAATGAAGATTAATCAGTTTAAAGCTGAGATTGAAGAGATAGATAGTCATCTTTCTAATCTGGTTAACTTACCTCTCTTTCAAGAAAATGAAGCCCAGAATTTGCTGCATCAAAAGACGAATGCTTATCATGATCAATGGGCTTGGACTAAGAAAATCACCTATTTTATTGATTTTAAGCGTAAGTTAGTCAAAACGAATGAAGTGGTTGATTTTATTATGGAAAAGGAACCAGGCCTTAATAAATCAAAAGTAAGGAGCTCAGTATCAGCGGCATTATCAAACAAAATGAAGAAGGGGGTGTACAGAAAATTTGAAGACCCGGTTACCGCAAACACCTACTACGGACCACTAGCATTTTTCTTAAATCAACACGAGCCTCAGATAGAGTTTATGCCTGAGGACCTGAAAGAGAGGTTGTTGTATAATAATTAATGATGTAATAAACGGTTGTTAGAGTCATTTTTTTATGAGCTTAAATGCTTGTGTTTGTGGAAAACTTTTGCAACTTTTTTTTATGTTCAAATACAGCCGAAAAACCCCTAAGTAATCCTAAGATAAAGTCATTTAAAATATTGTAATATAGGTAGTTATATACTTATCCACACTGCTCTGTCCATAACTACTGAGCCTTTGATTTATCAGCTTTCTTCCTAATATTTGTAAGCACAGCCAAGAAAATAGGGAAGAAAAAAAAGATTTTTGACTGCGTAATTTTTTCTATCTGCTTTAGTAAGAATTCATTAGCCTGAACCACCCTGTTTTCTTTGAAGAATTTATTACATAACTAAAAAACATTTCAAAGATGAGTGAAGTAACCACATTTCAAGACGAACCAATTTTGAAGGAGAACAAAGACCGCTTTGTATTATTTCCTATACAGCATAAAGATATATGGGAATTTTATAAGATGGCGGAAGCTAGTTTCTGGACGGCTGAAGAAATTGATTTAAGTCAGGATATGAAGGATTGGGAAAACCTGACCGAAGGCGAAACTCACTTTATAAAACACGTACTAGCTTTCTTTGCAGCAAGTGATGGTATTGTAAATGAAAATTTGGCAGAGAATTTTGTGGCGGAAGTTCAGTACACTGAAGCGAAATTCTTCTACGGTTTCCAAATTGCCATGGAAAATGTACACTCTGAAACTTACTCTCTTTTAATTGACACTTATGTGAAAGATAATAAAGAGAAAAGCAGCCTCTTCAATGCTATTGACACCATGGACTGTGTGAAGAAAAAAGCAGATTGGGCATTACGCTGGATTGATGAAGGAAATTATGCGGAAAGATTAATTGCCTTTGCTGCTGTGGAAGGTATTTTCTTTTCAGGAAGTTTCTGTTCCATCTTCTGGTTAAAGAAAAGAGGCTTAATGCCAGGCCTGACTTTTTCTAATGAGTTAATCTCAAGAGATGAAGGCTTGCATTGTGATTTTGCTTGTTTGCTTTACAATGATCATTTAGTAAATAAGTTATCAAAAGAGAAAGTGACTTCAATTATTACTGATGCTGTAGAAATTGAAAAAGAATTTGTAACGGATTCCTTGCCTGTGAAATTGATCGGCATGAATGCAGATTTGATGTGTCAGTATATTGAATTTGTGGCGGATAGATTATTACAAGAATTAAGATGCGATAAAGTCTATGGATCAAGCAATCCATTTGATTTTATGGAAATGATTTCATTACAAGGTAAAACCAATTTCTTCGAGAAAAGAGTTGGAGATTACCAAAAAGCAGGTGTAATGAAAAAAGAAGAAGATAGCGATAAAGCTAAATTCTCTTTGGACGAAGACTTCTAAGAATTGAGAAGCGGGCTATATAAGTGTCCGCCTTTTCATAGCCTCATTTCTGTGAAGGCAGAAATCTAGTTAGAGCAAATAGAATTTATAAAATGAGAGTTCCCCGTCAGTACGGGGGACATGAACCCCATAATAATATAATAGCATGTTAGTTGTAAAAAGAGACGGTAGGAGAGAAACCGTTAAATTCGATAAAATCACTGCCCGCATAGAAAAACTATGCTACGGTCTAGATCTTAATTACATTCAGCCAATTGATGTGGCTAGAAAAGTAATCAATGGCATTTACGATGGCGTAACTACTCAGGAATTGGATAATTTAGCAGCTGAAACTGCGGCTTCGATGACGGTTAAGCATCCTGATTATTCGAAGCTTTCTGCTAGAATTGCCATTTCCAATTTGCACAAAACCACCAGTAAGTCTTTCAGCAATACAATGAAAAGACTTTACACTTATGTGGATGCAAAAACCGGACAAAATGCGCCTTTGCTTTCTACAGAAACCTATGGGATCATAAAAAAACATGCGGCTCAATTAGATTCTGCTATTATCTATGATCGCGATTTTGGGTATGATTTCTTCGGATTTAAAACCTTAGAGCGTTCTTATTTGATGAAAGTGGATGGAAAAATTGTAGAGCGTCCGCAACATATGTTGATGAGAGTAGCAATTGGTATCCATGGGGAGGATATAGAATCAGCTATCAAAACCTATAATTTGATGTCTGAAAAATGGTTTACACATGCTACACCAACTCTTTTCAATGCGGGTACTCCAAAGCCACAATTGTCATCTTGCTTCTTGTTAACCATACAAGAAGATAGTATTGATGGTATCTATGACACTTTGAAGCAAACGGCTAAAATCTCTCAGTCGGCCGGTGGTATTGGGTTAAGCATTCACAACGTAAGAGCAACAGGTTCATATATCAAAGGAACCGGTGGGGTTTCCAATGGTATCGTTCCTATGTTGAGAAACTTTGACATGACCGCAAGATATGTAGATCAAGGTGGTGGAAAAAGAAAGGGTAGTTTTGCTATCTATCTTGAACCATGGCATGCTGATATCTTCGACTTCCTGGATTTGAAAAAGAACCATGGAAAAGAAGAGATGCGTGCGCGTGATTTATTCTATGCTATGTGGATGTCTGATTTATTCATGAAGAGAGTGGAGGCCAATACTGAATGGACTTTATTTGATCCTAATGAAGCACCAGGATTGGATGAGGCTTATGGTGACGATTTTGAAAAACTTTATGAGAAATATGAGCGAGAAGGAAGAGGAAGAAAGACTGTAAAAGCACAAGAGCTTTGGTTTGAGATTTTAGAATCTCAGATTGAGACAGGCACTCCTTATATGTTATATAAAGATGCGGCCAACAAGAAGTCGAATCAGAAAAACTTAGGTACTATTAAGTCGTCCAACTTATGTACTGAGATTATGGAGTATACTTCGAAGGATGAAGTAGCTGTATGTAACTTGGCTTCTATTGCATTGCCTATGTTCGTGCAGCCTGACGAAAACGGTCAGAATTTCTTCGATCACGATAAATTATATGATATTACGTATACGGCAACTGTTAACCTTAATCGAGTAATTGATGTAAATTATTATCCGGTGAAAGAAGCGAAAACTTCGAATATGAAACACAGACCGATTGGTTTGGGGGTTCAGGGATTAGCCGATGCATTTATGCTATTGCGTTACCCGTTTGATTCAGAGGAGTCCAGAAAACTGAATAAAGAAATCTTTGAAACGATTTACTTTGCAGCTATGACGGCTTCAAAAGATTTGGCTGTAAAAGAAGGAGCTTATGAGACTTATAAGGGATCTCCGGTATCAAAAGGAATATTCCAATTCGACATGTGGAATGTTACGCCTTCCGATAGATGGGATTGGACTACATTGAAACAAGAAGTGAAGAAAAATGGAGTGCGAAACTCTTTATTAGTAGCTCCAATGCCAACGGCTTCTACTTCTCAGATTTTGGGTAACAATGAGTGCTTTGAGCCTTATACATCCAACATCTACACAAGAAGAACATTGTCAGGTGAGTTTGTGGTAGTGAACAAGCACTTAATGCGCGACCTAATCGAAAGAGGCATGTGGAACGACAACATGAAGAATAAACTGATTGCCGCTAACGGTTCGGTTCAGGATATTGCAGATATTCCAGCAGATATTAAAGAACTGTATAAAACAGTTTGGGAAATTTCTCAGAAATCAATTATTGATATGGCAGCTGATCGCGGTGCCTTCATTTGTCAATCACAGAGCATGAACCTTTTCATGCAAGATCCTAACTTCGGTAAAATGACTTCTATGCATTTTTATGCATGGAAGAAAGGCTTGAAAACGGGTATGTACTACTTGAGATCAAAAGCAGCAACCAGTGCAATTCAGTTTACAGTTGATAAAAGCCAATTGGGCGAACCTCAACCAGAGCAAAAGCCGCAAGATATCACACAAAATACGGATACTAAAATCAATAGACCTAGCAACACTGGCGGAACTCAGGGTCAAGGACCACAAGCCAATGCTGATGATGATTTAGCAGCGCTTAAAGCAGCGCAAGTTGCTTGCTCATTGGATAATCCGGATGATTGTGAGATGTGTGGATCATAATAAGAATCTAGAGTCTAGATACAAGATTTTAGACTAAAGACAATAAACACAAATTGTTTATTCATAACCGAAAGCCACCTGGGAAACTGGGTGGTTTTTTTGGTTAAGGCATATTACATGTAGCAACATAGATCCTCTTAATTCGTAATAGATACAAAATAAGAAATATGGAATACCAGAAAGATACACTACAAAATCTATCTCAGCTACAATTAGATTTAATTAAGAAAAGAAAGAGCACCGTAGCTTTTTCAGAGCAGGAAGTTAGCAAAGCACAAATTGAGCAAATTTTTGAAGCTACTCGTTGGGCCGCTTCATGTTTTAATGAGCAACCATGGCGATTCATCGTGGCCACAAAAGACAATGAAGCGTTACATGAGAAAGTTTTAAATGGTATTAATCCTCATAATCAAAAATGGGCTCAAAATGCTCCAGTTTTAATGCTGACTTTTGCTAAGAAAAGTTTTTCTTTGAATGAGTCGCCTAATATGCATAGCTGGCACGATGTAGGATTGGCGGTTGGAAATATGTCTGCACAAGCAACCGCTATGGGTTTGTATTTACATCAGATGGCTGGTATAGTGAGAGATAATATATTCAATGACTTCGATATCCCTGAAGACTATGAGGCGGTGACCGCTATAGCTTTAGGTTATAAGTTAGATGTGGAGGATGTCCCTGAAGATTTGAAGGAAAGAGAGCAGAAGCAGCGAAACAGAAAGTCCCTAAATGAAATAATTTTCGATCAGGATTGGGGTAGTAGTTCATTTTAAATTCAGTTCTGTGGAAAATTACAAAATACCAACGGAAACTCGGATTGGTCATGTACATTTGAAAGTTGCTGATTTGGATGAAGCCTTAGAATTCTATCATGGATTGCTAGGTTTTGAGATTACGCAGAAAATGGGTGATCAAGCCGCTTTTATTTCAGCAGGTGGTTATCATCATCATATTGGCTTAAATACATGGCAGAGTAAGGGCTCTGAACCAGCACCTAGTAGATATCCTGGCTTGTTTCATACAGCTATTGTTTATCCTACCAGAACAGCCTTGGCAGAAATTTTTCTTCGTTTAAGACAAGCTAACTATCCATTTACAGGAGCAGCAGATCATGGAGTTTCCGAAGCATTGTATTTAGATGATCCGGATGGAAATGGTGTAGAACTCTATTGGGATCGACCAAAGTCTGAATGGCCGATAGGCGATGATGGAGAAATAGAAATGTATACTAGGCCACTTAATTTGGAGAGTTTATTAGCCGCATTGAGCTGAAATTGAACAAGGCAAGAGAATAACATCATAACCATTCTTTAATATTACCGTATGTATTAAATACAAAAGAATGTATTGAATGTTCTTTCTAAACCAAAATCAATCGTACATATGAAAATTATTGGCATAATTATTCTGATTATCGGACTGATAGGCACGGTTCTCTTTGGAGTCCAAGCAATGCAAGACTCTGAAAGCTTTAGTGTTTTGGGGATGGATATTGCGGTTAGTTCAGCAGATTGGACCCCATTGATTGTAAGTGTAGTAGTATTAGTGGTAGGAGGTTTATTGTATTCTAAAGGGAAAAAGTAATTTTTTGAATCAAGTAAGGTAAATAGGCTGTCTTCGATGAATTATGCAAAGACAGCCTATTTTTTTTATATAACTCTGAAACCAATTACTAACACATCGTCTACCTGCGATTGCTGACCTTTCCAGCTTTCAAATCGATCACCTAATATTGATTTTTGCTTTTCTACTGGTTCAGGAGCAATATCTTGAAGCAGCTTTTTCATATTCTTCACCATAAATTTCCGATCATTAGGCCCACCAAATTGGTCGGCATAGCCATCGGAATAGATGTAAAAAGTAGTGCCCTTTACTAAATCTACTTTATGATTGGTAAAGCGATCATTGTTGCGAGTTTTTCTTTTGCCACCTATCGCCATTTTATTAGCTTTTATGATCGTCATTTCACCTTTTTGGTCCACCATTACCAATGGATTATTAGCACCTGCATATTCTAACGTGTTATTGGTAATATCAATTGCACATAATGCGGCATCCATTCCATCTTGATTATTACTTTCTTTCTGTTTTAATGACCTTTGGATGGCATCATGTAAATGATCTAAAATCTTACCAGGTTCTAAAATATTGTTCTGTTTTACAATGCTGGTTAAATGAGATTCTCCTACTAATGACATAAAGGCACCAGGAACACCATGACCTGTACAATCTACTGCAGCAATGAAGATTTTGTCTTTGGTCTTGGCAAACCAGTAGAAGTCACCAGATACGATATCTCTAGGTTTAAAGTAGATGAAATTTTCCTTTAGGGAAGCACTAATGCTTTCATTGGTGGGAAGTGCAGCGCTCTGTATTCTTTCTGCATATTTAATACTAGCGGTAATATTTTCATTTTTCTTTTCTATGATTTCTTTTTGTTCCACAACCTCTACGGTACGTTTCTGCACCTTTTCTTCCAAGTTTTCATAGAGCATGGCATTTTCAATTGAAATAGCCATTTGTGTTGTCAGCATGTTTAAAATCCGAGTCCTGTCTGCATTAAAGGCTCCATATGAAAGATTATTTTCTAAATATAAAATTCCCAACATTTTGCCCTTGTAAACCAACGGAATGCATAGAACGGATTTAGGGTTTTGCAAAAGTACATGTTCATCTTGAGTGAAATTCCCCTCTTTAGTGGCATCATTTAGCACTATTGTCTCTTCCGTTCGCATCACGTAGTTAACAATGCCGGCAGATATTTGAGGATTTTTACCTCTCGGCATCATATCTTTGATCGGAAGATGTTGCATTAATTCTACTTCCGTATTTTCTACATCGCAACTAGCTTCTACAAACCACTCTTTAGTATCTTCATTCTTTAACATCAAGAAACCTTTCTCAGCTCCAGCATTTTCAATTACCAGATGCATGACTTTATCTAATAATTTAGATAATACTACTTCCCCAGATAGCGTTTGAGAAGATTTGATAATAGTATTAATGTCAATAGTGTTAGCTCCCTCAAAGTTAAATTCAGTAATCTTGGCAGAAGTAGTGGCTAGCGTAGATGATGTAATATCATTGCCTCCATATACAGTGCTTTGTTTTTTCTGTAGCACTTCTGCTTTATTTTGAAAACCTTGTTTGCTATACATTATAATCGATCTATTCAGATGATATTTGGCCTCTTCATGTCGATTTTCAATATCCATCAGTTCCGCCATACGTTCATGAATCATAGCAGGCAGGTGCAGATAATGATATTTCCTAGCACTTTCTATAGCTTGGGTATAGGTCTTAGCTGCGTGCCAGTACTTTTTATTGATGAATTCGCCTTCAGCTTTTAAGAATAAATACTTGGCTTCAAAATTTGCTGGATTCTGGATTTTCCATTTCTTAAATCTTTTAATGGCAGTATTCAAATCAGATTTTTTGTCTCCTGATTTTTGATGCATTATAGCATTGTTCATTCCCGCCCAAAAATAATGTTCGGAGCTGTGCAGCATACCTGCAGAGGCATCCATTAGACTTTTGGATTTTTTTATAGTCTTTTTAGTCTCCTCAAAATCTCTATTTAAATATTGCTTATAGAGCTTATTGATGAAGAAGTAATGCGCAAAATGCTGAGATACATAGCCCTCTGTTTGTTTTGAATATTCCTTTTCAGAGAATTGTTCATCGTCAAAAGAAGTGGCTCTGGCAGTTTTTCCTTGAAAACATAAAACAGCCTGCTTGACTGCTTTGACGGTTCCAATCAGCTCTTGATTATTTGAAAGATTTTTAAGTAATTCTTGATAAATACCGGCTTTCTTTTCAATTTCCTTTAAGGGTATTCCTCGCATTAATTGATGCTGCAAAGTAGCGCAACAGCTACAACCTGTGTGAAATAGATCGCCAGTCTCCAGGCCTGTTTCATAAGCTTTATTGAAATAGCTTTCGGCTTCAATTGCAGGGTTTAGCCAGGAGGTAGCAAAATAGCCATTCACAAAAAGCACTTCACTACGCTGGGTCATATTGCCGTATTTTTCATTTAAATCACGCGCTAATTGGCCAAACTGCTGGCCAGTTTTTCTCATACCCAAAATACCACCCATAAAAATACCCCCAAAAACCAAGTAACCAATGGCACTTTCCGGAGTATTACCTTTCTTCATGCATAAATTAACCATTACCATGGCATTGGCAACGGCTAGTTCCGGTTTAATTTGATAAGCGGATTTTAAAATGGCGGCCATCAGTTTCACGGCTAGAATTACATTTTCATCTTCAGCTCTTTTATGGTTGACAAAGTCGCGAATAGGTTGACCTTTAAACTTGCTTTTGGTCTTTAGCATATTGATAATCAAAGCAGGCTTAGGCGGGTTTTGCGGCAGCTTAATATTAAATATTTTATTCAGCACTTCGCTTCCCGTTGCGTAGGCTTTCTTAAAGTCTCCTATATTAGTATAAAAATGAATTTTCTTTTCATAGGCATCCGCTTTTTGTTTTTTACCGTTGGCCAGAGCAATGGCTTTATCATAGAATTCATTAGCAGCGCCATCTCGGTCGCACAAATGCTCAGCCTCGGCTCTTCTGAGATTGATTTGAAATAGAAGGTCAAGTTCATCTTCGAGCTTTTCACCTTCAATCAATTTCATTCCATTTTCAGCATAATTCAATGCCGATTCATAAGCTGCGCTCAATATTGCTTTTTCACACGCCCAAGAATTTAATTTACTGATTTCAATTTTCTCCTCTACATCATTTATTAAATTTAATGCTTGGTTAAAATGGTTGATCATTTCAAAAAGTATATTGCTTTCTTTATCTTTTTCGGAATTAGACTTAATCATTCTCCCGATGGATAAATGTAGCAATTGTGCTCTTTCATGACCCAATAATTCATAAAAGGCTTGCTGGATTCTGTCATGTACAAATTTGAATTGGATTTCCTCTTTAATAGTTGTAGAAGATAATAACGCTATATTATCCCGTAGCGGGATAATAAGATTTTCCTGTAAGGCCTTCTTTAGGATCGGAATAATGACTTCATTTTTCTGATTACTAAGCTGAGTCAATTCTTGAAGGCTGAAAGTATTTCCTACTACTGAGGCTGTTTTAAGAGTCTCTTGTAAATCTTTCGGTAATTTTTCTGCTTTTTGCATCATCAAATCCAGCACGTTATCGCTGAATCCCATTTTGCTCACTTTGTCTAAATCAAAGCTCCATTTTCTATCACCTGGTTTGGCTGTTATGTAAGCCTCTTCATAAAGATTTCTAAGGAATTGCGTTACAAAAAAAGCATTCCCACCTGTCTTCTGTTGAATTAATTCTGCTAAGGCCATGATTTGTGCACCAGTATCTAACAAAGCATCTTTTAATAATTCTACTATAGAATCGAGGGACAAATTTTCAAGTGCAATTTTTGTTATCGCGAGTTCATCCAGTTTTAATTTATCCAGCATTAACTGAAAGGGGTGTGCTTCAGCTACCTCATTATCTCTATAGGATAGTATAATCAACAGATTCTCAATTTCTTTATCTGCAAGGATGGCATTTAATAAGTTTAAAGAGGCAGTGTCGGCCCACTGCATATCATCAATGAAAATCACTAATGGGTGCTCCGCTTGAGCAATAGATTTAATGAATTTTTGAAAGACGAAGTTCAATCTATTTTGAGACTCTGCGGCACCTAGGTTAGGTAGCGGAGGCTGCTTTCCAATAACAAGTTCCATTTCAGGAATTATTTCCAGTAAAACTTCTCCATTTTCTCCTAAGGTATTTTGTATTTTATCTCGCCAAATTTTTAATTGGTTTTCCTCCTTGGAAAGAATCGATTGAGTAAAGCTTTTGAATGCTTGACTGATAGCAAAATAAGGATTGTTTCTTTGAAATTGGTCAAATTTGCCACTTAGAAACTCTCCTTTTTTTTCAGTTATGGGTTTATTAACCTCGCTTATTAAAGCTGATTTACCTGTTCCGGAAGCTCCTGAAACTAAAACTAATTCTTTACTAAGATTACTAGCTCGCGAAAAAGCGTCCAGCAACTGCTGTATTTCAGTTGATCTTCCATACAGTTTTTCAGGAATTGTGAATTGATTGGAAAAGTCTTCTTGACCAATAGTAAAGTCAGTTATTTTTGATGTTTTTTCCCATTCCTGTTGGCATTTATGCAGGTCATGGAGCAATCCTTCTGCTGATTGATATCGGTCCTCTGCATTTTTTGAAAGTAATTTCAAGATAATTTCTGAGATTACTTTTGGAATCTTGTCGTTTTGTTTATGCGGTGCGACAGGCTTTTTTGCAATGTGGAAATGAATTAATTCTAGTGAATCACTCGCCCGAAACGGTAGCGCACGGCACAGTACTTCATATAGTGTGATGCCTAATGAATACAAGTCAGACCTATAATCAATAATACGGTTTACTCGTCCTGTTTGCTCAGGAGAAATGTACTGTAAGGTCCCTTCTAGACGATCGGGATTTTCTAGATGGTTAGATTTTAAATTTATTTCAGAGGAGATGTTAAAATCTATAATGGATATTTTTTTATTCGTTTGATCATAAAGTATATTGTTGCTATTGATGTCTTTATGAATAATGTGTTTTTGATGGAGTTTTCCTAAAAGAGTGGAGGACTGAATTGCAATATCTAGAAATTCTGAAATACTTACGGTTTGTGTAAAAACTTGAGATAGTGGTGTTCCTGCAACATATTCCAGTACAAGAGCATGTTGTCCATCAATGATTTTTTTACTCAGAGCTTTTCTAAATCCACTGTTTTCTAACTTTTTGCTAATTTGCAACTCATTTTCAAACTGGTTGATTTTCTTATCTGACTCATGCTCCTTTTTCAATAACTTCACTAGCACGTCCGAATCATACTCAGATAATTTCGTCTTATATATGCTCGTTGTTGTCGAATTGTAGATTAATTCTCCTTCCATCATTTTATTTCACTCAAAATGCCCCTTTTATTTTTCCCCCTATTGATTGTAAATATCGATTCTAACTACCTGAAAATAAAATTCTAGTGTCCTTTTAAGATGGAAGGCTTTAAATCATCGATCAGCAGCCTCCCATGTTTTTATTATTTGGACCTCGGCATATAGAGAACAGGATATTTTTGATGATCCAAAGGCTTGTAACCCTTTGGCTGTTCTGGCTTATCTTCATAATTACCGGCTAGTCGTGAGTTATTTAAAGCGAATTGCATAAATAAGTCATAATCTAATGCCATTACTGCTTTTTGTTCCCCGTCTAATGCAGGCATAGTTTCAGTACCTGCTCTATTTTGATAATAATTACTCCAGCCCTTGCTTGCAGGATTATAAAGCGTGTCTGTATACACTAAATTTTGCTTAGGAGATGGATAAAAATCATTTTGTGGAGGGAAAGTTGCTGTTCCGTGGCAGCTCAAGCAAGCCGAAGCTCTAAAGTGGAGATAAGACTTACCACCTGAAGCCTTCCCCGCTTTATCCAAAACAAAAACACTATCTGCTGATCCATCTGCTGTGATTCCGCCTACCATCGCCACATCTATTGGACCAGAAAGTCTATCTCCATAGCCTATGTTAGCTTGATAATAGTCTGGTGCACTAGGATTCAAATAGGTTTGATTCAAGGATTTGGTAGTATCCATCTGTTTAGGGTCATTACCCCAAGCAACCCCTAAAAGTTCTAGTCGATCAAAAGTTGATTTACCTTGGCTTTCTTTATCGTAAATAAATGTTGAAAATACCCATCCTGTTTCAGGTGCTGCAATAGTATCTTTTATGATAATATCAAATTGTATCCAAGCCAATTCTTGTAAAACGGGTCCTTTGTCTTTTTCTGGACCGTATGCCATTTCTCTGTAGATAGGGAAGGTTCCTGCTCCTTTCATTATATCCCAATCTTCGCCAGTTGCAGTGGTTCCAGCAGCTTTAATGATGATTGCATTCTGCTCAAATTGAGCAGCTTCAGTGGTGTATTCAGGATAAAACCCACTTGTATCGTTCGATTTCCAAAGTTTATCGAGAGTCAAAGAAGCTACATCGTTGTAGTAGACCAACGCATGGTTTTGCATCGGGCCTTCAAAACCGTAATCCTTAAAAATATCATTTTTCAAAACTTGTCCTGTCATGGTCCCATAAACAGTTTCTAGGCCTTCCCAACCCGGCCCCTGGTATGCTTGTGCACTCCAAGCCATATTATACCAGTCCTTTCTATATTCACTATTAGGCCATTTTTTAGGTTCATTGATCATTACCTGCATGGCATCGTAAATATATTCTCTAATGCTCATTACATAATCGCTTGCGTTTTCCCTTGTGATTGCTTGGCCTTGCGTGATCTTTTCCCATGGATAATTCTTAGCTGCTACACTTTTTGGGTAGTTATAATTAGCTTTGAAAAATGGTCCTGAATAAATAGAGTCAGGAGGATAAACGCCATTATTGTCTGCAAATGGTTTTAGTATAATCTCTTCATTGAGGGGTTTTGAATCTTCGGCTTTGTATTCCTCTTTTTTCTGAGAACAAGCGGACCAGAAAATTGAAATGAGAGCAATGGCAGTAAATGCGGACAGGTTTAAAGGTTTTGATCGAAACATGGTAATAGTTTAAGTTTTCAATATAAAGTTGTAATATAAGTTTAATTATATATTTCTGGAATTTTTCATAGAAAAGATAGATAAAATTGAGTCCAAATAGCTTTGCTCGAATTAATTTTTGGAAATCATTCTAAAAAAACTGAAAATTATCTGAATTTGTAGCTAATAAAATTTACAGTAAAATTTTATCTTTCTGAGCATGTTTATCTATATATTGATCTTATCGTGGCAAATCTTATCGAATCCTCTTGAGATTGAGAAAGAAAAAGATGAAGTTATTCTTAGCTTGGAAGAGTTGTATTCATTTGAAGATAAAAGCAATCAATTGACTTTTTCAGATGTCAAATCTCCCTCCTTTGAGTCGAATTTTGAGCAAAGACCTGATTTTGAACCGGAGGACTATAATAGAAATTCTACTTACTGGGTGAAATTAAATTTTGTGTTGCCAAAATATGATGGGAGTTATATTATGGAGTTTTATGATCAAACTATAGATAGCATTAATGTATTTATAAGACAGGACAAGGGTGTTTATCGAAAATATAATCTTGGTGATTCTTACCCATTCAGCAGCAAATCTATTAAACACAAGAACTTTGATTTAACCTTAGATGCCGATAGCGAATATGTAGCTTATATCCAGGTAAGAAATTCTCAATATGCAGATATCAGAATTGCGATCAAGCGAATTGATCGTTTTATTCAATATAGCTTAAATGAATACTTCCTTTACGGTATTTTTTATGGGATGATTATCATCATTTCCTTATATAATTTATTGATCTATCTGGCAATAAGGGAGATTAAATATATTTACTATACTTTTTATATATTGAGTGTGGGCTTCTATGCTTTATGTATCGATGGGATAGCCTATCAATATTTATGGCCTGAGCAGCCCAAATGGAATCAATTGGCATACGGTGTGGCACTCTATTCTATCATTCTTTGGTCTACTATATTTTCAATACGATTTTTGAATACTAAAATTAGGGCGCCTAAACTTCATAAGTTGATCCTTACAATATTAATATCTCGATCGCTGCTTTTTGTTTATGCTCTATTCTTTGATCCGACCTTATTCCGTTTCCGAAATGTTGAAATAATACTTTTATCATTAATTTTTGTAAGCAGTATTTTTGTATTTAGAAGAGGGTATAAACCGGCAAGATTTTTCGTTGTGGCTTATGGAATACTTTTTACGGGCTTTCTTATGCGAGCACTCATCAATTGGTCTGTCATTCCTTTTAATACCTTCAATTATTATAGCCTTCACATAGGGTTTATTCTAGAGATGTTGTTTCTAACCTTTGCCCTTTCGGATAGGGTGAGAATCTTAAAGTCTAATAGAGATAGAGCATTAAAAAGAATCGTAACTCAACATGAACAAAATGTACAAGTCATTAATAGAATAAATAAAGGACTTGAGAAGAAGGTAGAAGAAAGAACGAGTGACCTCAATGAAAAGAATATAGAGCTAGAAGAAACCAACGAGCAGATTAATAAACAATCTAGAGAAATTGCGGAAATTAATTCTATGTTGGACCTGGACAATTGGCGACTGAAAAATAACATCAAAAAAATACAGAGAGAAAGATTGCTTAATAAAAACCTAAATTTTAGCGAGTTTACTGACATTTTCCGGACCAAAGAGCTATGCTATGAAATTTTAGCTGCCTTTAAATGGAAAGAGGGTTATGCCTGTCAAAAATGCAATAACCGTAAATACCATTTAAACAAAGCAAATCTCGCTCGAAGATGTACTAAATGTGGGTATAACGAAAGTCCCACGGCCTTCACAATTTTTAAAGGGATTAAATTCGATTTACCGAAAGCTTTTTTTATCGTATATGCTCATCTTAATGAGGATCAATATACATTGGATGACCTTTCCGATTTAATGGAAATGCGGAGGAATACTATATGGGAATTCAAGAAGAAAGTGGAAGAGGAAATTGAGAATAACGGCAAATCCTACTTGAACAATCTGCTACATTTTGGCTACGAAAGACTTGCAAATTTCGTTGAACTTAAGTAATAATTGTATTATTCTAATTTTAACGAAAAATAATTGTATTGTTTTTTAATCAGGACAACAAAAATAAAATATCAACTCATTAATTCCAATCAAATAAAAAACATTGTTTTTAAAGCGTTATAAAATTAGTAAAAACTCTTATTTTTCTAATTGTATAATATAAAAATATCTATTTTTTAATTTTGTTTTCATTGAAACATTAGCATAACTTCAAGCTATGTAAGTTAGAATTATGGCTATTTGAATTGCCTAAAATGTTTTCTTATGAATAAAAAAATACAATTATTTCTGCTGTTATTTTTCTTGGTCAGCTCTGCAATGGCACAAGTAGAATTAAAAGGCACCGTGACTGATGTTGCAAATCAAGAGCCAATTCCTGGAGTCTCTATAAAGATAGTGGGAACAGACAGGGGGACGGTTACTGATTTGGATGGTAATTATAATTTGAATATTGCTGAAAATGCAATTTTACGATTTTCATTTATTGGGTACAAGACTCAGGAAGTGTCTGTAAATGGTAGAACTTCCATTAATATCCAATTAGAAGAAGATATTGAGGCGTTAGAAGAGGTGGTCGTGGTTGGTTATGGCTCCATAAAAAAGAGCGATTTAACCGGTTCAATTTCATCTATTAAGTCCGATGAAATGATTAAAGCTCCAGCAGCGGATCCTATGCAATCTTTACAAGGAAAAGTCGCTGGCTTGCAAGTCTTAAATAGTTCAGGTCAGCCAGGCTCGGAATCTAATGTCCGTTTAAGGGGAATCAATACCTTGAATGATAATAGGGTTTTATATGTAGTAGATGGCGTTATTATAGAAGGTGGAATAGGTTTCTTAAATAGTAATGACATAGAATCAGTTGAAGTGTTGAAGGATGCTTCATCAAAGGCAATTTATGGAACGCGAGGGGCTAATGGAGTGATTCTAATTACAACCAAAACCGCTAAAGAAGGTGAGGGTAGTATTTCAATTTCGTCAGAATACGGACTTGAGAATATTGCCAATAAAATTGGGGTAATGTCGGGCCCTGAATTCGCTAATTACATTAATGATGTGAATCCTGGCACCTATAATAATATAGGAGTTCTTCCTGATACTGATTGGCAAGATTTAGTATTCCAAGATTGGCAACCAGTTCAAACCTATACTATTTCAGCAAAAGGGGCTACCGAAAAATTATCATATTATATTTCAGGTGGTTATTTCGGACAAGAAGGCATCGTGCCAAAATCGGATTTTGAAAGGTTTACTTTTAAACTCAATACCAGTTATCAAGTAAAACCTTATTTAAAATTAGGAACTAATCTAACAGGCATAAACCTCAAAGCAACTAATCCGCCGGGTGTGGTGAATACTTTAATCAGGGCGTGGCCAATCAATGCGCCTTATAACAGTGATGGTTCATTTGCTGAAGTTCAGGGGAGCAATCCTTTGGCAGCCATTGAATATAATAATTCAAGTCGGAATCAAATTCGAGCTTTAGGAAACTTTTATGCTGAGGTTAATTTTTTAGCTGGATTTGAATTTAGAACCAGTTACCAGTTTGACTTGAATAATGATAAAAACCGGTCATTCACACCGGAATATTTTGTTGCTCCTCTTCAACAAAATGAAGAAAGCAATATAAATGTTGGGTTTGGAGAAAGTAGAAATTGGATATTTGAGAATACGCTTTCTTACAACAAAGAATTTGATAGAAGTACTTTAAATAGTGTGATAGGGTATACTGCTCAAGAAATTAATTCAGAGTTTGTAAATGGAGGCCGTAGAAATTTAATTGGAATAGACCCAAGTCTATGGTATTTAAATGCAGGTTCAGAAGATTTGCAAACAAATTCAAATGGTGCTGCTACCAGTGCGCTCACTTCTATACTTTTCAGAACGAACTACGCTTATGATGGTCGTTATCTGGCTACTGTTACATTCAGAAGAGACGGGTCTTCTCGCTTTGGAAGAAACAACCGTTATGCAAATTTTCCAGCTGTTGCCTTGGGATGGAATATTTCGAATGAGGACTTCTATCCGTCAAATTTTGTAGTCAATCAGTTGAAGTTTAGAGGTAGCTATGGATTAAATGGGAATCAAAATATTCCTGCCAATGATCAATTTTCAAGAATTGGTTCAGGAGTGAATTCGGTATTTGGTTTCGATGATGCGCTTATCAACGGGGCATCTTTTGTGGGGAGCCCAGGAAATTCCGATCTACGATGGGAAACTACTGCAGAATATGACCTAGGAATAGAATTTGATGTTTTTGAGAGTCGTTTAACTGGTGAATTGGACTATTACAACCGTACTACGCGCGACATCCTAGTAAATCTAGACTTGCCTGGCTATGCAGGTGCTGGAGCCTTTGTCCAGAAAAGATTCAATGCAGCCACCGTTAACAATAGCGGAATTGAATTTGCCTTGAATTGGGTGGATGACATTGGTGAATTCACTTATGGTTTTGGCATTAATGGATATACCAATAAAAATGAAGTACAAAATCTAGGCGAAGATATAGGAGCTTCTGAGCAAATCATAGGTGGAGACTTAGGGAATGGGCAGCGGGTCACTTACACAGAAATTGGCATGCCAATCGGTTATTTTTATGGTTATAAAGTGGCAGGGATATTCCAAAATTCTGAACAATTGAATGAATTTCCAAAGCTAAGTCAGCAAGGTATCGGTGATTTTATTTATGAAGATGTAAATGGAGATGGCGAATTAAACGACCAAGACAAAACATTTATTGGTTCTTGGATTCCTGATTTCGTTTATGGTTTCAACTTTAACATAGGGTATAAAGGGCTTAATATTTCTGCTGATTTTGCTGGTCAATCAGGGAATAGCATTTACAATGGAAAGCAAGCCATTAGATTTTCAACACTTAACTTTGAAGATCGATTTATAGATAGATGGACTGGCGAAGGAACTTCAAATACTGACCCTAGAGCATCACTTTCTGGGATTAATTACCAACCTTCTGATTATTTCGTTGAAGACGCATCTTTTTTGAAGCTCAGAACACTCACTATAAATTATCAGATACCGCAAGCATTTCTCGATAATATTTATCTCAAGTCAGCCTCTGTCTTTTTCAGGGGAACAAATCTTTTTATTTGGACTGATTACTCTGGCTATACACCAGAATTAGGTAGTGGTAATTCTGCTCTTGGAGGAGTAATTGACAATGGGGTTTATCCCACTACCAGAGTATTAAGTGCTGGTTTAAATGTGACATTTTAAAAATTATAATTGATGAAGACGTACAAGATATATTCATTAATCGGCTTTTTAACCATCTTATCTATTCTTGGATGTAAAGATGAGTTCTTAGAAAGGTCACCACAGGCGACTTTAGTAGCGGGTAATTTTCCCGCTACAGGTGAAGAAGCAGTAATTGCTACCAATGGTATTTACAATACCTTAAGAATTTGGGGTATTTATTCAGGTGGGTTTCCTTTAATCGATATCATGACAGATGAAATGGTCAAAGGAAGTAACCCTGGAGATGGTGTTCAGGTGCTCAACTTTCAGGATTATACGTTTACTTCTGATGATGGCAATATCGAAACATGGTATAGAACTTTATATTTAGGAATTAGGAGATCTTATTTAGTATTGGAGAAGGTACCAGAGATTGAAATGGATTCGCAGCTTCAGAATAGGTTGTTGGGAGAAGCTAGGTTTTTACGTTCTTTTTTCTACTTCAGTTTAGTGCAAGCCTTTGGAGATGTCCCATTGGTAGAGTCATCCGAGGCTCCAGATGGATTAGAAAGAACTAATAAGGAAGTCATTTATCAGGATATTATTTTCCCCGATTTATTGTTCGCTATTGATAATTTGCCGGAAAAGTCAGAATACGCAAACGAAGATGCTGGAAGAATTACCAGAGGTGCAGCAAGAGCTATGTTGGCTAGAATTCATTTGTATCGAGGCGAATTTTCTGAAGCAGCTACTTATGCATTGGAAGTAATCAATTCTCAGCAATACGGTTTAGAAGATGAATTCCAAATGGCTTTTCGAGTAGCTACTGAACATGGGCAGGAATCCGTTTTCGAAATTGGGGCAGTTGCTGAAAATAGCTTTGCTTTGGGAGGCAATCAATATGCCAATACTCAGGGCGTCAGAGGTACTCCCAATTGGGGTTGGGGCTTTGGTAGACCATCTTACCCTTGGATGGAAAAGTTGGATAATGATAATGACCCAAGATTAGATGGCTCCGTAATTTTCTTGGGTGATGTTATCGATGGGGTTAGCATCCAGGGAGATGGAACAACGCCAGATACCACTTATGCTGAAGATGGAACAACCATTCTTGAAATTGAAACTTATAACAGAAAGGTCTATGCCACAGGAGAACGAAATGCTGACCGCTGGGGACATAACCGCAGGGTGATTCGCTATTCAGATGTTTTATTGATGGCGGCAGAAGCGCTCAATGAAACAGGAAATGCTTCCCAAGCTTTAAATTACCTCAATGAGGTAAGACAAAGAGCTAGAGGAGATGATGATCAACTATTACCAGATATCGCTACAACCGATCCCAACCAATTGAGAGAAATTATCTACGAAGAACGCAGCCGAGAGCTTGCTTTTGAAGGCCTGCGTTATTGGGACTTGATCAGAACTGATCGTGCGGAAGAAGTTTTAAGTCCATTAGGATTTGAAGCTGGCAAGCATGAATTATTCCCAATTCCGCAATCTGAAATTAACATCTCGGAAGGAAAGATTTCCCAAAACCCCAACTGGAATTAAAATTTTTACACTTTAAACAAAAACGACTATGAGAATGCTAAGTAAAATGAAGTACTGGATCGGCGCCTTAATGTTAAGTGCACTGATTTTCACGGCTTGTAATGACGATGACGAGGAAGCACCAGCTTTAACAATTGAAGCTTTGACCGCGGTAGGAACTGATATCACTACCGGAGATGAAATTACTGTCGATCTGAATTCAGCAACCTCTGCATCAGATGTACCACCAGATGCAGTTTTTGAAATTACATTTGATAGAGAAATTGATGCAGCTACAGCAACCGCTTCAAATATTTCAGTAAGTGATGGTGATAATGATGTAGCGGTAACAGTGGCGGCAAGCGGAAGTGTGGTAACAGTTACTCCAGAAGAAGAATTGGTTCAAGGAACTGATTATACAGTGACCGTTGCAGCTGCTTTAGCAGCTGCTGATGGTGGAACTGTAACGAATGGTTCGAGAACTTTTAAAACTGCAGGAAGATTGCCAGTTGTTGCTCCACAGTCCGATAGTCAAGTGGCTTATTGGAAATTTGACGGAGATGCAGCAGATGAAATGGGTAATTATGCTGATGGAGAAGAAATTGCAATTGAATATCAAGAAGATCGCTTTGGAACAGTGAATAGTACTGCTTATTTTGATGGAGATGCAAGTATTATTGAAGTTCCATCAGCAGCATCCTTACTTGATGATGCCGAAAGTTTTACAATTAGTTTTTGGATGAAAACTCAACCAGAAGGCCATGTGAACGAGAATGGAGATCAAACAGGAATGTTTGTTTTTGGATTAGGAGCCTTTTTTGGTATCCAATATGAGATTTTTGGCAGTTATGAAGGTTCAAAATATGCGGTTAGCTATATAAATGAAGAAGGCGTTGAAACTGCAGAAGATATGTTTTTCCCTAGTGAAGCAACCGACAATACTAATGGTGGATGGCAAGGTTGGGATTTTGCAAGAAGCCTTTCTCCTACTCAAATGCAAGATATCTTAGTGGATAGTTGGTATCATAATGTATTTACTTATAATGCTGAAGAGAAAAAAGGATATTTGTATTTTAACGGTCAATTAATGAAAAGTTTTGACTTTAATTTATGGCCAGATGGCGATGCTAAAAGAACTATTTCTGGCGTAACTTATAGAGGTGCCGAGCCTGAAGTCTTTGATGATATTGCCTTCGGTTTTATTCACTCTAGAGCAGGCAGTTTGTTCGATGACGCAGCATTTGGAAATTATGATAGTCCTACATCTCAACATTTTAAAGGATGGTTGGATGATTTCAGAATAATACATGCTTCATATTCAGAAGGAGATGTTACTGAATTATATGAGGCCGAAAGACCATAATAGTTTAATTGTTTTTTTTTAGGCAGAGACTGTACCAAGTCTCTGCTTTTTCTTTTCACTTTTAATCATAAATTCTTTTTTAGATGATAAAATCACCTAAATATTTTCTTTATGCCTTATTGACATTTCTAACAGCAGCAAGCTTATACTCCTGTCAAGAAAACACTGAACAAGAACCTGATGAACAGGGATTATTGCAACTTAGAAGCATTAGAATAGGTGCTCTTGATTTAACCGAAGCGGAGATAACCGAAGATGCTCCATTTGACAAAGGGCTTGTTATTGAATTTAATGATCCATTAGATAGAAAATCAGCAGAAGAAAGCATTTCCATTTCTGCAGACGAAGGTAATGTTGTATTAAATTTTTCCTACCTCAATGATGATAATTCCATTTCAGCATTGCCTGAAGATAATTTCCAAACTAATACTGTTTATACTGTTAGCATAGATCCTTTACTTTCTGTTAACAATAAAGAATTCCCAGGCGGAACTTATCAGTTTAAAACTCAACAGGGGGAATTCAAATTGATAAGTGCAGAAGTAGATGGCATATCGTTACAAAACACTAACCGGACTGATAATATATCTTTAAATCCTGAAATCATCCTAGCATTTGATCAAACCCTAAATCCTAATACCGATTTTGATGATTATATTTTACTAATCAATAAAGGAGCTCGCTTGCCTTTAAACTTCAATCTTTCAGAGGATAAAAAAACATTGCAAATCCAAAGCCAAGAAGAGGCACGAGATTTGGTTCGCTACAACTTTAGCATATCAAATAATTTACCAAGTGAAAATGAATTTCAATTTTCAGGATTCGAAAAAGCTTTCTATACTCAATTAGATTCCACTTACAAATTTGATGAAATATCAGATGAGGCACTTTTAACTAAAATTCAAGAACAAACCTTCAAATATTTCTGGAATTTTGCCCATCCCAACAGTGGCTTGGCGAGGGAAAGAAACACCTCCGGAGATTTAGTCACCATCGGCGGTTCAGGTTTTGGTGTGATGGCTATAATAGTAGGCATTGAAAGAGGTTTTATTACAAGGCAAGAAGGAATTGACCGTTTCGAAAAAATTGTTAATTTCCTTACTGAAGCAGACCGATTTCATGGCGTTTGGCCGCATTGGATGAATGGAAATACGGGAAGTACGATTGCTTTCAGTGAACTTGATGATGGGGCGGATTTAGTGGAAACTGCTTTTATGATTCAAGGGTTGTTAGCGGCAAGGCAATATTTGAATGAATCAAATTCTCAGGAATTGGCTATTATTAACCAAATTACCACACTATGGGAAGAAGTAGAATGGGATTGGTTTACAAAAGGGGGAGAAGATGTGCTCTACTGGCACTGGTCTCCAGAAAATGAATGGGCTATGAATCTCCCAATTAGAGGCTGGAATGAAAGCTTGATTATTTATGTGCTTGCTGCTTCTTCACCTACTCACCCTATTGAGAAATCCGTCTATGATGCTGGCTGGGCTAGAAATGGCGGAATTATCAATGGCAGCTCAAGCTATGATATCGTAATGCCTTTAGGAGAAAATAGAGGTGGGCCTTTATTCTTCGCTCATTATTCTTTTTTAGGATTAGACCCGCGTAATCTTCAAGATCAATATGCTAATTATTGGGAGCAAAATCAGGCTCATTCTTTAATCAATCAGGCTTATTGTATTGATAATCCGAACAATTTTGTGGGCTATGGTGAAGCATCTTGGGGCTTAACGGCCAGTGATAATCAGGAGGGTTACAGTGCGCATTCGCCAGGAAATGATTTAGGGGTGATTACGCCAACAGCAGCTATTTCTTCCATTCCTTATACTCCTGAGGAATCAATGAAAGCAATCAAGCATTTTTATTATTTGCTTGGGGATAGGTTATGGGGTGATTATGGGTTTTATGATGCATTTAATGTAACGCTAGATTGGTATGCAGATTCTTACTTAGCAATTGATCAAGGCCCAATTATTACCATGATTGAAAACCACAGAACGGCATTAATCTGGGACATTTTTATGCAAGACCCTGAGGTACAAAATGGGTTAATGGATTTAGGATTTACTTATTAATTGATATTTGAAATGAAGTACTTTTTTTTACTACTGACTACTGCAATACTTTTTACCTTTTGTTCTGCTCCAAAAGAAGAAAAAGAACAAAATAATCATAGTGTTAATATTGATGAGGATTCTCTATTGAATCTAGTGCAATATCAAACCTTTCAGTATTTCTGGGAGGGTGCTGAGCCTAATTCTGGATTAGCAAGGGAAAGATTTCATGAGGATGATGTATACCCTTCAAATGACAAACATATCGTGACCACGGGAGGCTCAGGATTTGGCTTAATGGCGATTATAGTGGGAGTTAAGAGAGGCTTTATTCAGCGAACAGAAGCTATTGATAGATTTGAACAGATATTGAATTTCTTGGAAAACGCAGACCGCTTTCATGGAGCTTTTCCGCACTGGTTAAACGGAGAAACTGGAGAAGTAAAAGCATTTAGTAAGAAAGATGATGGGGGAGATTTGGTAGAAACTGCTTTTTTGATTCAGGGATTACTAACCGTGAGGCAGTTCTTGGACTCGTCAATTGAAGCCGAGAAAAAATTAGCTCAAAGAATAACATCAATTTGGGAAGAGGTAGAATGGGACTGGTATACTAAAGGAGAAGATGTTTTATATTGGCACTGGTCACCAAATTATGAGTGGGAAATGAATTTCCCAGTTGGAGGATACAATGAGTGTCTTATCATGTATGTTTTAGCAGCTTCCTCCCCTACTCATCCGATAAACGCTGATGTATACCACAAAGGTTGGGCGAGAGAGGGAGCCATCGCTAATGATACAACAGCTTATGAATTACCAACCATATTGGATCATTATGAGCATGCCAACAAAGCAGTAGGTCCCTTATTTTGGGCACATTATTCTTATCTAGGTTTAAACCCTAAAAATCTTAATGATAAATATGGAGACTACTGGGATCTAAATAAAAATCACGCACTTATTCAATATCGACATGCAGTTGATAATCCTAAGAATTGGGAGGGATATGGTGAAAATATGTGGGGTTTAACTTCCAGTTATTCTATGGGAGGATATGCAGGGCATAGTCCCAGCGATGATTTAGGTGTGATTTCTCCAACGGCCGCTCTTTCCTCTTTTCCTTATACCCCTAAAGAAAGCATGCAATTCCTAAAATTCTTGTATGGACCCAAAAGGGATAGCTTAATAGGAAATTATGGACCTTATGATGCTTTTTCATTTGAACATGATTGGTATTTACCTCGCTATTTGGCCATTGATCAAGGGCCAATACCTGTCATGATTGAAAACCATCGTTCAGGCATGATATGGGAACTTTTTATGCGAAATAAAGAAATCGAAAATGGGCTATCTAAACTTGGATTTTATTATGAAGAATAAATTGAAATATTATGGCTTAGTAGGCTTCATATTTTTTGCGTTGAATTTATACGCACAGGAAAAGGCTGATTTCTTAAAAGCTAAATTAATAGAGCGAGAGGATACGTTAAATTATAGAATTCTATATCCTGAAAATTTTAATCCCGCTGAAAAATATCCACTCATACTTTTTTTGCATGGAGCGGGTGAAAGAGGAGATGATAACGAGAAGCAGCTTGTTCACGGAAGTTCTTTGTTTCTCAATCAAGAAAATCGTGAAAATTTTCCTGCAATTGTGATATTTCCGCAATGTGCAACGGCAGAGTATTGGGCAAAAGCTGAGATAGTTCGGTCCTCTGAAGGCAATACATTTGAATTTGATTATTCAGGTGAGCCCAATAGAAGCATGGGCTTAGTCATGAAAATGGTCGAGAAATATAGTAGAAATCATTTTATCAACGAAGAGCAATTGTTTGTAGGAGGGCTTTCAATGGGCGGAATGGGTACATTTGAAATTTTGAACAGGATGCCCAACACATTTGCTGCGGCCCTTGCAATTTGCGGTGCTGGAGACCCTTACAGCGTTGGTAGTTATGCTGGGAAAACAGATTTGTGGATTTTCCATGGAGCGAAAGACAATGTTGTAGATCCAGAATATTCCAAAAGAATGGTTAAAAATTTAAAAGACGCAGGGGCTAATGTGAAATTTACGCTTTATCCAGAAGCTAATCATAATAGCTGGGATCCTGCTTTTGCTGAACCTGAATTACTCACTTGGTTATTTTCGAACTCAAAATAGATTACAAATGGAATAGTTATAAACCCTACTTACCAATCGAAGTGAATATATCAAGTCATGGAATGTTGGATAATTAGGCTTTTGAACTTTGACTATTCCATGTGACGACCAAAACATAAATAATATACAGATGAAATACTTATTAGCATCCTTTCTTAGCCTTTCATTGATTTTGGGCAGTTGTACAAATGTTCAACAAGATGAAAATACTTCTAATATTAACCAAAAGGTAGATTCATTGCTTGCTATCATGACCCTAGAAGAAAAAATTGGGCAATTGAATTTGCCATCTGCTGGTGATGTAAGTACAGGGATCAGTACCAACAAAGGCATAGCCAAACAAATAAAAGAGGGGAAAGTAGGGGGATTATTCAATATTAATGGCTTGGACAAAATCCGCGCTGTTCAAAAAGTTGCAGTGGAGGAAAGTAGATTAGGTATTCCTTTAATTATAGCGAAAGATGTAATTCATGGATATAAAACGACTTTCCCAATTCCAATCGGACTTTCGGCAAGTTGGGATATGGAGTTGATTGAAAAATCTGCAAGAATAGCCGCTGAAGAAGCCTCTGCTGATGGCATTGCCTGGACATTTTCGCCTATGACGGATATTTCTAGAGACCCGCGTTGGGGAAGAGTTTCGGAAGGAAGTGGTGAAGACCCTTATTTAGGAGGTCAAATTGCTGCAGCTATGGTGAAAGGCTATCAAGGAAATGATTTATCTGCAGCCAATACTTTGTTGGCCTGTGTAAAACATTTTGCCCTTTACGGTGCCTCTGAAGCTGGAAGAGATTACAATACAGTGGATATGGGACGCTTGAGGATGTATAATGATTATTTCCTGCCTTACAAAGCGGCAGTAGGTGCTGGAGTGGGAACTGCAATGGCCTCTTTTAATGAGGTTGATGGAGTTCCAGCTACCGGAAATAAGTGGTTGATGACTGATGTTTTGCGTGAAGCTTGGGGCTTTGACGGATTTGTGGTGAGCGATTATACAGGTGTAAGTGAAATGATCGCCCACGGAATGGGTGATTTGCAGCAAGTTTCTGCTTTGGCAATTAATGCCGGAGTGGAAATGGATATGGTGAGTGAGGGTTTTTTAAGCACACTGGAAAAATCGGTTGAAGAAGGTGAGGTTTCTGAAGCAACCATAACTAATGCAGCTAGACTGATTTTGAAAGCCAAGTTTCGATTAGGCTTATTTGATGATCCGTATAGATATATGGATGAAGAAAGAGCTTCTAAGGAAATTTTCTCAGCAGAAAACAGAGCAGTTGCCAGAAAAGTTGCTTCCGAATCTATGGTTCTATTGAAAAATGATGATGCTTTACCTATTCAAAAAGATGCTAAAATAGCTTTGATAGGCCCATTAGCCGATAATAAGGAAAATATGGTAGGGACCTGGAGTGTAAGTTCGGATATCAGTAAATCGATTTCGATTTATGATGGGATTAAGCAATTCTCTACTAATCCTGAGAATGTGAAATATGCCAAAGGTTCTAATTTGGTGGCAGATCCGGAATTGGAAAAACGTATTGGCATGTTTGGCAAAAATACTTACCGAGATGACAGACCTGAATCTGTATTGATTGCGGAAGCTGTGGAATTAGCTAAAAATGCTGATGTGGTAGTGGCTGTCCTGGGAGAAGCTTCTGAAAGTTCTGGGGAAAGTTCAAGCTTAACGGATATCAGTATTCCTGATATTCAGGTGAATTTATTAAAGGCATTGAAAGCCACCGGTAAAAAAGTAGTAGTGGTTTTATTAAGTGGAAGACCATTGGTTTTAAATGAAATATTAGATGATTCAGATGCTATTTTGAATGCTTGGTTTCCGGGTTCTGAAGCGGGTCTGGCTTTGGCAGATGTTTTATTCGGTGATGTAAACCCATCCGGAAAATTGACCATGACCTATCCGCAAAATGTGGGGCAAATTCCTATTTACTACAGTCACAAAAACACAGGTCGGCCGTTGGAAGGGGAGTGGTTTCAGAAATTCAAAACCAATTATTTGGATGTATCCAATGAACCGGAATTTCCTTTTGGCTATGGTTTGAGCTACAGCCAATTTGAATATGGAGAAATGAAGTTGAGCAGTTCAGATTTAAAAGCAGATGATAAATTGAAAATTACTATTCCTGTGAAGAATTCCAGTGAAAAGGATGGCAAAGAAGTAGTGCAATTATACATTAGAGATAAAGTTGGTACAACTACTCGTCCCATGAAAGAATTAAAATCATTTGAAAAAGTATTGATTAATGCAGGAGAAACAAAGAATGTTGAATTTGAAATCACAACCGAAGATTTGAAATTCTACACTTATGATAATCTGACAGATCAAAATATCATCCATACTTGGGAAGCAGGTGAATTTGAAATTATGGTCGGAACTAATTCTTCAGATCTTAAATCTGAAACTATAAATTGGACTAAATAAGTTTAATTAAAAATACTATTACTGCGAAATTCTACTCTTTCGCCATAGAGCTTTATTAGCTATATTTTAAAGGTGATAGGGCAGTTTTGTAATACATTGGGAAAAGAGCTAACTCGACCACTTCCGAGGAACTCGGAAAAGCGGGAAGGAGGAAAGTTTAGCGGGCAGGCGTGGGACTTGCGGGAAGAAGCATTAAACTTTCTTGAATTTTTGTTTCTTTTTGTTCAAGCAAAAAGAAAGGAAGAAAAAGAAAGCAAAAATCGTTGCCTTTAGAAATTTTATAAAAAGAGAGTAAAGGGGGAATTTACCTCTTTGTATTAGTTTGTAATTATAATGAATGAAGACTTATTTTCTAGAAAAGTATTATTTTTCTGATGAACATTGTTAAAATGAGATATTTAATTTTCTTACTCTTTATATTATTGAATTACCAAGTGTATTCCCAAACCACCAAGGTATGCACTTTTAACATCAAATATGAAAACCCGAAAGAGGGGGTTCATAAGTGGGATAACAGAAAAGAGCAAATCCTGAAATTCATAAAAATAGAGGATTTAGATATTGTTGGAATGCAAGAGGTGTTGCATTCTCAAATTAGATTTTTGGAAAATAGATTAGCTGAATATGCTCGAATTGGCGTTGCAAGAGATGATGGCAAAAGTAAAGGTGAATATTCCCCGATATTTTACAAAAGGAATCGCTATTCCATTATTGACAGTGCAACTTTTTGGTTATCTCCAAATCCTGAAATTCCTGCCAGAGCTTGGGATGCAGCACTTCCAAGAGTTTGCACTTGGGCGAAATTGATAGATCAGGAAACAAAAGAGCTGATTTTAGTTCTGAATACACATTTTGATCATGTAGGAAGTGAAGCACTTTCAAAAAGTGTGGATTTAATTTTGTCAAAGATCAATGAACTAGAACATAATGGTAAAGTGATATTGATGGGAGATTTCAACTTGGGGCCTGAATCTGCTCCTATTCAAAAAATTATTGATTCAGAATTAAATGATGCTTTTGAAGCTGAATTGAATCTGGGACCTATTGGTACTTTTAATGCGTTCAAAATTGGAATAAACTATGACAGAAGGATTGATTATGTCTTTTATCAAGGTTTTGAAATCAAAAGCTACAAAAATTATAGTTTAAGAATTCAGGATACATTTTTATCAGATCATTTTCCAGTGGTGGTGGAGTTTGAATAAGTAGATTGAAATTGAATCCTTCTTCCCCAATTTTCCCCATATTTGCATAATACTTTAGAATCCGATTATTATGCAAAGCCCATTACCTATCATCAACCTTAAAAAAGGAAAAGAAAAGTCATTAGAGCGATTTCATCCTTGGATATTTTCTGGTGCCATACATCCCGTACCCCAAGATGTGAAAGAGGGCGATTTTGTTGAAATTCATACTCAGGATAAAAGATTTATTGGTATTGGTTATTTTCAAGTAGGCTCAATTGCAGTTCGAATGCTGACATTTCAAAAAGAGGAAATCAATCAAGATTTTTGGAAGAGGAAACTGCAATCCGCTATTGAATTAAGAATGACTGCAAATCTGTGGAATAGTACGGAGACTAATGTTTTTAGATTAGTTCACGGAGAGGGTGATGGTTTTCCGGGACTCATAGTGGATTATTATGATGGATGTGTGGTTTTTCAAGCGCATACAGTAGGCATGTATAAGATTAAGGAAGTCTTCTTAGAAGCCCTAAAAGATCTATTAGAAGAGCAGTTAAAATCAGTGTATGATAAAAGTAATCATACACTTCCTTTTAAAGCAGAGCTGGAAACTACAGATGGCTTTGTTTACGGTGAAGAAAAGGAAGAGTGGCTGGTAAAAGAATATGGGAATACCTTTAATATTAATGTGGTTACAGGGCAAAAAACAGGCTTTTTTATAGATCAAAGGGAGAATAGAAAACTGTTAGAGCAATACAGTAAAGGTAAAAAAGTATGCAATACATTCTGCTATTCAGGTGGTTTCTCCATTTTTGCTTTGGAAGCGGGTGCCGACTTAGTTCATAGTGTTGACAGTTCTCAGGGAGCTATGATTTTAACCGATCAAAATGTCAAATTGAATTTTCCAGATGCTAAAAACCATCAATCTTATACAGCGGACGTATTTAATTTCTTAAATGATATGCCTGATGAGTACGATGTTATTGTACTGGATCCACCCGCATTTGCCAAGCACAGAAAAGTACTAAAAAATGGATTGCAAGGGTATCGAACCATCAATGAAAAGGCTATGAAAAATATGAAATCCGGAGGTGTGCTTTTTACCTTCAGTTGTTCGCAAGTGGTAAATCAAGAGCAATTCAGAACTGTAATATTTTCTGCGGCAGCCAGAGCAGGCCGACAAGTACAAATACTGCATCAGCTTCATCAACCTGCCGATCACCCAATTAATATTTTTCATCCAGAAGGTGAATATTTAAAAGGCTTGGTTTTGAGAATCGTCTAGACTCTAGTATCTAAATTCTAGGCTCTTTATTACCACCTGATAATTTTTCCGGCTCCTTTGATCCATGTAAATTTCTTGTCCAGCAGTAATACTATCAATCAAATTTTCATTGAAATTTTTAATAGTGGCAAGCTCCAAACCTGTATTATAGCGAATAGAAAAATCATCTTCTAATTCTTTCATGAGTTGATCCAATCGGTGCAAATCATCATTCACGCAGATAGAAAATGAAATAGCTGTGTTCTGCATCATATTAATCTTGATGTGATGCTTATTGAGCGCTTCAAATATTTTTCCAATTAGCGCTTCTGTGATGAAAGTGAAGTCATTCAATTTGAAGGTAATCAAACTTTGTCTTTCTTTTATAATTATACATGGTATTTGGTGAACCGTTTCACATTCATGAATGATAGTACCGCCTTTTTCCGGTGAACTGAATGAACGGACATGCATAGGGATCCCAGCATTAGCCAAAGGCTTTATCGTTTTAGGATGAATGACGGAGGCTCCGTAATAAGTCATTTCTGCAGCCTCTTGGTAAGAAAGCTCTTGATATAGAACAGCGTCTTTGATTTTTTTTGGATCGCCATTCAGTATACCAGGAACATCTTTCCAGATAGTAACGGCCTTTGCATGAAGGCATGAAGCGAAAATTGCAGCGGAAAAATCAGATCCTTCTCTGCCCAAGGTGGTAATTTTACCGTCTGCAGTGCCGCCTAAAAATCCTTGGGTAATGACTAATTGGTTTTTATGAAATTCTGCTTGTGTAGTCTTATTTATAAGGTCTTTGGTTGTCTCCCAATTAACTAAGGCATCTCGAAAGCTTTCATCTGTTTTGATACAATCTTTTGCATCAATCTTAGAAATAGTAAATCCTTCTTTTTGTAGGTAATGGAGCAAAATTGAAGAAGAGATTATTTCTCCAAAGGATATGATGCTGTCATAGGATTCGTCATAGCGAGTTTTTTTTATATCTGAAAGTTGAGCATTTAATTCGTGAAAAATTTCTTCTAGTAAATGGGAAACTGCTGCTTCATTTTCTTTAAACAACTTAGTAACTATGGATTGGTGATATTGGAAGAGAGTACGAATGGCTGTAGTAGTTGAAAGTGAATTAAGCCTCAAGTGCAAAATTTCTTCCAAAGCATTAGTAGTTTTGCCCATTGCGGAAACCACTATAAGTATTTTTTCACCAGGAAATCTTTTGAGAATTTCTGACATATTACAAACCGCCTCTGAGTCCTTTATGGAAGCCCCACCGAATTTAAATACTTGCATGTGTTCCTTTTTCTATAATAATTGACAAAATAAGCTGCAATTTTTTCATAATTTAGCGTCAATACAAATAAATATTCCATGCAAACTAAATTAGCCACTTCTGTTGGCATCACCTTAGACCGATTTATCAAAAAGAAACAAAATGATTTTGCCTTTGCTTCGGGCGAACTGTCTCAATTGTTGAGAGACATTGCTTTGGCAGGAAAAATCATTCAAAGGGAAGTAAATAGGGCCGGCTTGTTGAATATTAGTGGTGCTTATGGGGCTGAAAATGTGCAAGGTGAAGAACAACAAAAGCTTGATGTAATTGCAAATATTCGTTTTATAAGGGCTTTAAAAAATGGAGGAGAGGTTTGTGCTATTGTGTCCGAGGAAGATGATGAGATTTTGGATATAAAGAATCCTGATGGAAGATATATTGTAGCCATGGATCCTTTAGATGGTTCTTCTAATATAGATGTCAATGTTTCTATAGGTACGATCTTTTCGATTTTTAGAAGGGTGTCTCCTGTGGGAAGCAAGGTCACTGAAGAAGATGTTTTGCAAAAAGGGTCAGAACAAGTGGCGGCTGGATATTTATTGTATGGATCTTCTACCATGTTGGTTTATACCACAGGTAGAGGAGTAAATGGTTTTACATATGATCCTTCTTTAGGAGAGTTTTTCTTATCACATGCTGAGATGAAAATTCCAGAAGATGGTCAAATCTATTCTATTAATGAAGGAGGTTATAGAAGCTTTGATCCAAAGGTGCAGCAGTACATTGAAAGATGTAAAGATAAAAAATTTACTGCCCGTTACATTGGCTCATTAGTGGCAGATTTTCACAGGAACCTCTTGAAAGGGGGTATTTACATTTACCCTTCTACGGAAAAAGCTCCTAATGGTAAGTTAAGATTAAATTATGAATGTAACGCCTTAGCTATGATTTGCGAACAGGCTGGTGGTTTGGCAACTGACGGTAAAACAAGGATTTTAGACATTCAACCGGAATCTTTACACCAGAGAGTGCCTTTTTATACGGGATCTAAAAAGATGGTGGAAGATGCTTTGAAGTAATTTATTTCTGCTCTTCCCAAGCATTATTCATTTCTTCGATAATACCTAAAATATCCTCTTTCCCGGTCTGTTTTTCAGCGGAACTAACAAAATATGGAGGAAATTCTTCCCATGTGCTCAGCATTTTCTTTTTGAAAACGGAGATATTCTGCTGGGTTTTATTAAAAGACTGTTTATCAGCTTTTGTAAATATTAAGGATAGAGGCAATCCGTTTTTGCCAATAAAATCCAAAAAGTCTACATCGGCTTTTTGAGGTGGAAGGCGAGAATCAATTAAAACGAAAATACAGACAAGATTTTCTCGATTTTTTAAGTAATCACTAATCATTTTGCCCCAGTTCTCATTGGTCTTTTTGCTCACTTTAGCGTAACCGTAGCCAGGTAAATCTACTAAATACCATTTCTCATCCATTAAAAAATGGTTGATCAGCTGGGTTTTTCCTGGTTTTGAAGATGTTTTGGCTAGGCTTTTTCTGTCTGTCAGCATATTGATCAAAGACGATTTGCCAACATTAGAACGGCCAATAAATGCATATTCAGGTAAATCAGTTTCAGGACTTTTTCTGTAATCCGTATTGCTTATAATAAATTCTGCATTTTTGATTCGCTTCATTTTGCAAAGATAGAGGCTTTAATGTTCTTAGAAACTTATGAATGCTAAAGAATTATTAGATTTCACTGATTTTTGTGTGAATGTAAGTTTTGATGCAAATAAATAATTAATTTTATGGAGGCTTAATTCAAAGATAAAAAGAAGTGATTTCTGATAAAAATGGACTAGTATTTATATATTTATCACTTCATTTCGTAAAAAATTGAATAAAAACGGGAAGTTTAGCTTACTTTTTTTGATATAACATAAAAAGTAGTTTAATTTAAGTGATTATTTTAGTGAAGCGACCTAACTCGCTATAATTTACCGAATTAAAGAATACGATGATATATAAATTTAGATTCTTTCTAGTCTTCTTACTAAGTGTAGCTTTTGCCTTTAATTTAAAAGCGCAGGAACCTAATCCTGAATTAGCTAAGGAATTTCTTTTCACGGCCGAGGAGATTTTGAAAGAAACCAAGGCTTTGAATCAGGCCGTTGAAATGTACAAATTAGCTGCAGAAACAGATCCTAATAGTGTAGAGGCTAATTACAAAACGGGTGATACTTACTTGCAGATAACTGATAAGGCTAAGGCAACTCAATATTTATTACGCGCCTACCAGTTAGATTCTGATTACAAGTTCGATATGCTGTACAAGATAGGAAGTGCTTATCAATATGGATATGAATTCGATAAGGCAATTGATTATTATAAGCAGTACAAACAAAAGTTAGAGAGTAATACGGGTTATAAAGGCGCAGATAGGACACCTATGTATGAGGTAGATAGAAGAATTGAGGAGTCTAATACAGGAAAAAGATTAGTGGCTGACCCAGTCAACTATTCAATCACTAGTGTTGGTACAGCTATTAATTCTGAGTCTTGGGATTTTGCTCCTGTAGTCAATGCTGATGAAACCGTTATGATCTTTACTTCACGAAGAGGACCAGATCAAGGGAACTTAAATGAAAACGTATTTGATGATAATTTCTACTATGAAGACATTTTCATTTCAAAAAAATCAGGTGGAGAGTGGCAAACTGCTGAAAATATTGGGCCAGTAGTGAACACAAGATTCCATGATTCTAATTTTGGATTTGCTCCTGATGGCAAGACGCTATACATCTACAGCGATGAAGGGAATGGTGATATCTATTTTACTAACAATCTCTCTGAAGATACTTGGTCAGAACCTATCGCATTGAGCGATAATATTAATTCCAGTGGATATAACGAGAAGTCAGTTTCGCAGTCTGCCGATGGAAATACGCTGTTCTTTTCAAGTAACCGACCGGGCGGTAATGGTGGTTTTGATATTTATTTTTCAAAAAAGAATCGAAAAGACGAATGGGGTCCTTCTCAGAATTTAGGGAGAGTGATTAATACAGAAGGAGATGAGGATGGATCTTTTATTCAGTATGATGGAAAAACACTGTACTTTAGTTCAACTGGTCATAGCGGAATGGGAGGCTATGATATTTTTAAATCTGAATATGATAGCACTAGCCAAGAGTGGAGCAATCCTGAAAATTTAGGTTACCCATTAAACTCACCTGATGATGATATTTATTTAGTAATGAGTAAAGATGGTAAAACGGGTTACTATTCTACAGTTCGAGAAGAAGGGATGGGCTATACAGATATTTATAAAGTAAAAATTGGCGGAAGTGAAGATGATACGGATAAAAAGGTGGCTAATAAGAAAGCCACTGTAGACGAAGGAGAAGATAAAACAGAGAAAGAAGAAGTCGCAAAGGTAGAAGTGCCGGAGTCGAAGGAAGATGAGATGACGACAGGTGCACCGGTTAAATTGATGGTCAGAGTGGTTGATGCAAAAACTAACCAAAATATAGATGCAAGTGTTAAATTAAAAGGTCAGAAAGACAATATTAATGTACCTGCAGAAAGTAATGAAAATGGAATTTATACATTTGTGATTGTGAGAGATGAAGCAACCAATTTCATGCTTGCAGCTGAAAAGTCAGGTTATATTTTTGCCAACAAAAGAATCACTCTCCCTGCTTCCACAGGAGAAGAGCAAACGATCAGACAAACGCTCAGTCTGGATAGACCGGAAGTAGGTACTTCCAAAACTTTAAGAAATATATTCTTTGAATTTGGTAAGGCCACTTTCACATCTGCATCTTATGAAGAATTAAATAAGATGGTGAGCTTTATGGAAGCTAATCCGCAAGTAAATGTAGAAATTGCGGGCCATACTGATAATATTGGTTCAGCATCTGTTAATAAGAAGCTGTCTCAACTTAGGGCTAACAAAGTGGTGAATTATTTGACGGAAAAGGGTATAGATCGCAGAAGACTAAATGCTGTGGGTTATGGTGAAGAAAGACCTATTGTTAGTAATGATGATGAAGTAATGGGAAGAGAAATCAATAGAAGAGTGGAGTTTATTGTAAAAGAGTAAATGCTCAGAAAATATTTTAAATATGAAGGGGGTGTTTAGCATCCCTTTTTTATTTTATTTAAATGAAAGAATGAATGAAAAAGTATGCAATTATAGTAGCAGGGGGAACAGGGAAACGGATGGGAGAAAGTCTTCCAAAGCAATTTCTCAAGCTCGGTGGTACGCCAATTTTAATACATACTTTGCAGGCTTTTTATACAGCTGATCCTGAAATAGAAATAATTTTAACGCTTCCTCAAGAAGAAATTCAATTTTGGGATGAGTTGAACATCTGGCATCAAAATTATATAGAACATCAAGTTGTGGCGGGCGGAGAAACACGTTTTCATTCTGTTAAAAATGCACTGCAGTTTGTTGAGAGTGGTCTTGTAGCCGTTCATGATGGAGTGAGGCCCTTTGTTTCTGCGGCAACCATAAAGCAGTCCTATGAGCAAGCGAAAGAGAAGAAAGCAGTTGTGACAGCCGTTTTGATGAAAGATTCTGTTAGGCAAATAGATGAGAAAGGGGGGAGCAAGAATATTGACAGGAGTTCATTAAGAATGATTCAAACCCCTCAAACATTTGATGCAAAATTACTGAAGGCAGCTTACAACACTGAATTTAAATCTTTTTTTACAGATGACGCCTCCGTTGTGGAATCCTATGGGCATAGTGTGACGCTGATCGAGGGTCAATATCAAAATATCAAGATTACGACTCCTGAAGATTTGCTTATTGCAGAGGCTTTATTAGAGGCAAAGTAAGCTTAAGGGCTTACTTTGCTAATATTCATCTTCGTTAAAAAAGAAGTCTTCTTTTGAAGGGTAATCCGGCCAAATTTCCTCAATATTTTCATAGGGTTGTCCATCATCCTCTAATTCTTGTAAATTTTCTACTACCTCCAATGGAGCCCCTGAACGAATAGCAAAATCAATTAATTCGTCTTTCGTGGCTGGCCACGGAGCATCTTCTAAGTATGAAGCTAATTCTAATGTCCAATACATATTCTACCGTATTTTTTTGATGCGCAAAAGTATGATAAAAAATTATAAATCAAAGCTTTAATTGCATATGACTTTACATGCATACTAAAATAATATGCGCAAAGTTCAAATTATTTAAGATTTTTGTTCAAATCACGAAGTTCCTCCATGATTTGTTGCTTTACGGCAAGCTTTCTTTTTTGTTTTTCATGTTTAAAGCCAACCATTTTATCTAATTTTTCTGTTCCTAAGTTAAATTTTTCTAAATTCTCTTCAAACACATTAAGTTCTCTTTGATCTCTTGAAATCAAATCCCTTAAAATATTCATTTTTAACTTAAGAGCATCTTTTTCTTCTATATCTTTCTTCGCTTTCCGTTCGAACAAATTTTCTACGAAACTCTTTTCAAAAATATAATCATTTAAAGTGAAATATTCCTCATTTAATGATTTATTAAATGTTTTGCCTGAATTCTTCCACTTTTGTTGAATCGCTTTTGCTCTTTCAATGGATTCAGTAGGGCTCAAATTCTTAGCTGCTTTCAATTCTTCAATCAAGCTTCGCTTTTCATTATCATTCCCTTGCTTATTCTGCAATTTGGAATTTTTAGAACTTCCTGCTTTTCTTCCAGCTTGAGTATACTTTTTAAATTCCTTCAAAAGTAGAGCATATTTCTCTTTCGGAATATTTTCAAGTTCCTTCCATTCTTCCACTAATTCATTGCTTTTCTCTGTCAATTCTACAGATTCTAGCTTGGCATTTTGAAGCTGTTTAGCGTTCTCTATTAGCGTTTCATATTGTTTTTCTCGTGCAGCCAGCATTTCTTTCTTCGCTTCATGAAATGCCTTTTTCTTTTCATAAAATTCATCATAAATGCCTTGAAAAGTGGTTTCCACCTCTTCTTTTTTGTCATCATCGACTGCGCCTACTCTGATCCACCTTTGACGAAGCTCTTTCAGTTTTTCGGTAGCTTCTCTCCAATCAGGGTTAGATGCGTAACTTTTAGCTTCTTCTATTAGAGTAGATTTGACCTCCAGATTACGTTTTCTATTTTGACTAATGTAATCCTCGAGCATCTTTTCCAGCATTTCTAAGCGATCTTTAATTGCAACGAAATCGCCAATCCCATCATAGGTAGACAAGGATTCTTTCAAATTCACAACTTTCATCAAAAAGGAGCCTTTATTGTCTTCCGTGTCAATCTGATGCTGCACCTTGTCAACTTTTTCTTTCAAAGATGTAAACCGATCCTGAAAAAACTGCAGAGCAGTTGCCTCATCATCTTTTACTTCGCCTATCTCTCTCTGCGGAAAACCCTCTTGTTCCCTTAAAATTACTTTTCCGCCTTCAATGAAAGCTAATTCTTGCTGTAAATCAGTCAAAATATTATAATTTGGTTTTTGTAAAATTTGGTGCAAAATTAAATTTAATTTGCAATATAGCCATAAGGTAGTTGTGTTATTAATGATGATATTCCTTAATTTGATATTCAATTGATGATAAGAGGAAAAATATAGCAAAAAAATAGATATGAGTGAAGAAAAAGTAATTTTTTCAATGGCAGGGGTGTCTAAGATTTACCCTCCTAAGAAAACAGTGTTGAAAGATATTTATTTATCTTTCTATTATGGGGCTAAAATTGGCGTTTTAGGTCTGAATGGTTCCGGAAAGTCTTCTTTGTTAAGAATAATTGCTGGAATCGACAAGGATTATCAAGGAGAGGTGGTAGCATCTAAAGAGTATTCAGTAGGAATGCTAGAGCAAGAGCCTCAATTAGATCCTGATAAGACGGTGAAGCAGGTAGTTGAAGAAGGGGTAGCGGAAACGGTGAACTTATTGAAAGAATTTGAGGAGATCAATGAGAAATTTGCCGATCCCGAAGTGTTGGATAATCCTGATAAAATGAACGACCTGATTGAACAACAGGCCAAAGTTCAAGAAAAATTAGATCATGCGAATGCTTGGGAGCTGGATAGCAGATTAGAACAAGCCATGGATGCTTTAAGAACGCCTCCGGCAGATTCTCCAGTAAAGAATCTTTCAGGAGGAGAGAGGCGTAGAGTGGCCTTATGTAGATTGTTATTGCAGGAGCCAGACGTGCTACTATTGGATGAGCCTACTAACCATTTGGATGCTGAGTCTGTTCATTGGTTAGAGCATCATCTACAGCAGTATAAAGGAACAGTAATAGCCGTGACACACGATCGTTATTTTTTGGATAACGTAGCGGGATGGATATTAGAATTGGATAGAGGAGAAGGAATCCCATGGAAAGGAAACTATTCCAGTTGGTTAGACCAGAAGCAAAAACGATTGGCTCAGGAAGAGAAAACGGAGTCCAAGCGTCAAAAGACCTTGCAAAGAGAGTTGGAGTGGTCTAGGATGGCTCCAAAAGCAAGACAAGCTAAATCTAAAGCCCGTTTGAGTTCCTATGAAAAAATGCTAGATGAAGAGGGTAAAGAGAAAGAACAAAACTTGGAACTCTTCATTCCACCAGGACCGCGTTTAGGAAGCAAAGTCATTGAAGCAAATGGAGTGTCAAAAGCCTATGGCGATAAACTTTTATATGAAGATCTTAACTTTTCTTTGCCACAAGGTGGAATCGTAGGGATTATTGGTCCTAATGGTGCAGGTAAAACCACTTTGTTTAAGTTAATTACAGGTCAAGAAGAGCCTGATGCTGGTAATTTTGAGGTAGGTGAAACGGTTAAGATCTCCTATGTTGATCAAGCGCATGATAATCTAGATCCCAATAAATCTGTTTGGGAAAATATCTCAGGAGGTAATGAATGGATTCAGCTAGGAAATAACAAAATCAATTCACGAGCTTATGTAAGTAAGTTCAATTTTGCGGGAGGCGATCAGGAAAAGAAAGTAGGCGTACTGTCTGGTGGTGAGCGAAATAGAGTGCATTTAGCCATGTCTATTAAGCAAGAAGCCAACTTGCTTTTACTCGATGAGCCTACCAATGACTTGGATGTAAACACCCTTCGAGCTTTAGAAGAAGGTTTAGAAAATTTCGCTGGTTGTGCCGTAATTATTAGTCACGATAGATGGTTCCTTGATAGAATTTGCACCCATATTCTAGCTTTTGAGGGTGATTCTCAGGTTTACTGGTTTGAAGGTAACTTTTCGGATTATGAGGAAAACCGTAAGAAAAGATTAGGTGATGATGCTATTCCAAAACGAATAAAGTACAAAAAACTTACTAGGTAATTATTATATAATCTGAATTTTAAAGCTCAGTCTTAAGTGGACTGGGCTTTTTTAGTTTTGATAGTGCTGTTTTAAAATTTCAGCTTATCTTTAAATAGTTAAATTAGCTGTTACGTATGAAAGCATCAATTTCAAAATCTGATAGAAGAGAATTTTTAAAAAAATTAGGGTTAGGTAGCTTACCCTTCTTTATTCCTGCCACCAGTTTTGCAAATTCAGCACTGAAAGGCAATAGCAATGCAGCAAATAGGGTGAATTTTCAATTTGATGGCATAAGTTATTCTCCTGAAGAATATTTAAATAAGCTGTTGCAAATAAATAAGCAACATAAAATAGAACCTGATATTTATGGATACGGAGGTGCCACTACTGCTCTGGAGGAAAAGTTTGCAGAGATTTCAGGGAAACAGAAGGCTATTTATTTACCTACTGGAACTATGGCAAATCAATTAGCTATTAAATTACTAAATGGTCAAAATACCAAAGTGATCGTTCCTGAAAATTCTCATATTTACAGAGATGAAGCAGATGCTGCGCAAAGCGTGCATGCTAAAAGGCTTATTCCAGTCGTTAATAATAAGCCCTATTACAACCGCAAAGAATTAGATTCAACAATTAGTGAATTACAGTCAAACGAAGTCTTTAAAAGCGGTATTGGAACTGTTGTAATTGAGAATCCAGTCCGGAGAGCCTTTGGAACAGCTATTCCTTTAGATAACATTAAAGAGATTTCTCAATATTGCAAAGAGAAAGGTTATAAAATGCATTTGGATGCTGCAAGAATTCATTTGGCAGAAGCTTATCATAATACCTCGATAAGGGAGTATTCAGCACCATTTGATACTGTATATTTTTCTCTGTACAAGTACCTTAATGCAGCAGGCGGAGCCATTTTGTGTGGTGATGCTGAGTTGATCGATCAGGTAGCTCATCAAATAAAAATTCATGGAGGCACTATTTATCAAAACTGGAATAATACTGCTATGGCACTATATTCCTTAAATGGAATAGGAAGTCGATTTAAAGAAATGGCAATCAAAGGCAAGAATCTGATAAAGCAGTTAAATAAAATTGATGGGATTGAAGTAGAAAGCACATCGGAGGGTACTAATCTTTATAAAATGTATGTCAGTCCAGAAATGAATGGTTTTGAATTTGATAAATATTTAGAAAATAATTATGCGATTTCTATTAGACCCCCTAATCCAAAAGGTGAAATTCGATTTTCAATTAATGAAAGTATTCTTTTTCAAACAGTGGATGAGATAGTATTAGCATTCAAAGATGCAGCGGAGAAAATGAAATAAAAAAAGGCTCCTTCGTGGAGCCTAGAAATTAATCTTTAACTTCACTTAAGCCCATAGCCTTTAACATAAATCGTGGCAATGACTTCTTTGGATCTCTTTTCTTTAAGTTTAGGTACCAGCCTATTTTTTTCATAATTGGAACCTTATGGGTTTCTACAAATTCAATTAAAGCGCCATCAGGATCCTCTACATAGGTAAAATGTCCTGCTGCTTCGCCCATATCAAAGCTATTGGCGGAATCTACTGTAAAAGGAAAGCCTTTAGATTCACATTCGGTTTTTAGGGCTTCCATTCCATTAATATCATAGCAGAGATGGATATATCCCAAATCTCCCCAGAATCTATTTTCGAATATCTTTTGTGGTTTTCGATTAACAGCCACCACTAATTCAATTTCTGAAGCACCCAGTAGTGGACTAAAAGCACCTTCTCTTGCTTTGCTATGTCTGAGCAATACTCTTTTTACTTTCTTATCTCCACCAGGTATTGCTTTGAGATCGTCAAAAACACCTTCTTCATCATAAGTCACAGTATCGTAGCCGAGGATGTCGGAATAAAGTGTTCTTGCCTTTTCTATGTCTGTTACACCAATAATGGCTCCGTTTGGTCCTCCTGGTAAATCGGTTTTTCTCTGTTGAAACCAAGAGTTAGAAGTTACAATTTGGAAGATATTATCCCATGGGTCTTTGATAAAAAATGTTGGTTTCCCATATGGGTCTTTTTGTAGTTCGCCTAACACATTTAATCCTCTTCTATTGAAAAGATCATAAGTGGCATCAACGTTTTTACTTTTCATTTTGGCTATATTGATCCCTAAATCGCCTAACTGAGGCTGAAAACTTGGGCCTTCGGGTGTGCGCGAAGTATATTGCCATATTTCAAAGCCACCGCCACCTTGCATATTAATAGCTAATATTGCATGTCGGCTTCGCGCTTCGCCTCCAGTGTAAGGCAACATTAAAGCAGCTTCCGCAGCTTCCTCAAAAACGGGTACACTCATGCCGAAATTTTGTCTGTACCATCTGAAAGCAGCATGGACATCGGATACACCTATTCCAATTTGCTGAATTCCACTTATTATTTTTCCGTCCATGACTAATCTATTTTCAAATTTTGGCTAAAATAATGGAAATCGATGAAACGGACTTGCTAATGCAGTGAAAATCGGTTGTAATTTATTTAAGGTATCGGATTAAAGTGCTTATTCAAACGATTGATAATTATTTTTGGATTTACAACAAGACTTTTTTTCAAAAAATCAATGTAAATTAGAATTTTAAATTATTGACACAAGCTTACAATTCACAACGATATGAAGAGAATATTTACATTTATAATTATAAGTTTAATAGTACATTCTTTAGCCGCGCAGGATGTGAAAAGCCCAGATAAAGTGCTCGGCTACCAACTAGGAGAGAAATTTACTTTCCATCATCAGGTAGTCGATTATTTTAAATACCTAGCTGATAATTCTAATCAGCTTATTTTAAAACAATATGGAGAGACCTATGAAGGACGGCCGCTCTACTATGCGGTGATTTCGTCTCCAGAAAATATAAAACAGCTAGAGGGGATCAAAAGTAACAACATAGCGCAAACGGGTTTGAACGGGAGCTTAGGAGCGCAGGCGGATAAGGCTGTGGTTTGGCTTAGTTACAATATTCACGGAAACGAAGCATCGTCAACTGAAGCTTCTATGAAAACTGCCTATCAACTTTTGAGTGGAGGAATGGAAAGTAAAGAGTGGTTGAGAAATACAGTGGTCATTATGGATCCATGTGTTAATCCTGATGGAAGAGATCGATATGCTAATTTTTATAGAAGATATGGAGCTAAAAACTTCAATCCTAATTTGGATGTAGTTGAGCATGGTGAACCATGGCCAGGAGGTCGACCGAATCATTATTTATTTGATTTGAATAGAGACTGGGCTTGGCAAACACAAGTTGAATCAGAATCCAGAATGAAAGCGTACCACGAATGGATGCCTCATATTCACGTGGATTTTCATGAACAATCCATCAATAGTCCCTACTATTTTGCCCCAGCTGCTGAACCGCTACATGAAGTTATCACAGATTGGCAAAAGGACTTTCAAATACAAATCGGACAAAATCATGCGAAGTATTTTGATGAAAATAATTGGCTTTATTTTACACGCGAACGTTTTGATTTATTCTATCCTAGCTATGGTGATACTTACCCGACTTTTAATGGTGCAATAGGAATGACTTATGAACAAGCAGGTAATGGCAGAGCAGGTTTGGGTGCTTTGACGAACTTAGGCGACACCTTAACCTTAAAAGACAGGCTTGAACATCATTACACAACGGGGATGAGTACTATTGAAATTGCTTCTAAAAATGCAGAGAAGCTGAATACTGAATTCCGTAACTACTTTTCAAAAAATATTAATAGCCCAGAAGACCCATTTAAGACTTACTTAATAAAATGGGAGGAAGATAAAAAGGACGATATAAAGTCTTTATTAGATTTCTTAGAAGACCAAAAAATTGAGGTGGGGTCTATAGGGAGGCAGCAAAGCCTATCGGGCTATAGTTATTTTAGAAGAGAACAAAACAGTTTTAAATCCAATGAAAAAGATCTGATCATTAGTGCTTATCAACCCAAATCTACTTTGATTCAAGCTTTATTTGATCCAAAGCCAAATTACAGCGATTCTTTGACTTATGATATCACAGCTTGGGCTATTCCGTACGCTTATGGTTTAGAAACTTATGGTTTGAAAAGTAGAATCAATCCTGAGCCTATTGAAGAAAGCGAATTCGATAGAGGGGATTTAGAGCAATCTTATGCCTATGCTGTCAAATGGAACTCCTTCAATTCGGCTCAATTTTTAGCAAAAGCACTTAAAAATGATATAAAAATCAGAATTGCTTATAAAAACTTAAAGTTCAATTCGGAAGAATTTAAAAAGGGTAGTTTAATTATTACTCAAACCAATAATGAGCAATTTGAAGATTTGAAAGAAGAGTTGTTAAAGCTATCTAATGAATTTAAAGTCAAGGTTTATCCAGTTTCTTCAGGATTTGCAGATCAAATTTACGACATCGGGTCTTCAGAAATCCAATTTTTAAATGCGCCTAAAATAGCCGTTTTAATGGATGAGGGAGTTTCTTCTTTGGCTTATGGGGAAATATGGCATTTCTTCGAGCAGTCACTGGATTACCCAATCCATAGTATACGAGTAAACAACTTTAGCCGTGTAGAGATTTCAGATTATGACCAGCTTATTCTACCGTCAGGTAGTTACTCTAATTTATCAGAGGAAGGGAGCGCTAAGCTAGTTGAATTTGCTAAATCAGGTGGTAAGTTGATCGCAATGGGCTCGGCAATTTCATTATTTGCAGATCAAGAAAAGGAAGAAGATGGTTTAAAATCGAAAAAAGCAGATTCATCGGAGGATGCCTTGGCGGTATACGAAAATGCTGAACGTAAGAGACTTTCTAGCAGTATATTTGGAGCTATTTATGAGGTGCAACTTGATCATAGTCATCCGCTTGCATTTGGACTTGATAATCAGTATTTCAGCTTGAAAACTTCAGGTGTTGCTTACGATTATTTACCTAAGGGCTGGAATGTGGGAATTATTAGATCTGAGGCGGCACATATTGCAGGATTTGCAGGCTTCAAGGCAAAAGAATTACAAGTAAACAGTATGGTTTTTGGAGTTGAAGCTAAAGGTCGAGGTGAAATTATTTATTTGCAAGACGATCCTCTTTTTAGGGCATTCTGGTATCAAGGTAAGATGCTGTTTGCTAATGCGCTCTTTATGGTGGGTAATGACTAAACGAAAAAGGGACTGTTTTTTTAAGCTATTTAGCTGAAACAGTCCCTTTTTTTAGAAGTTTTAAATTGCAATGTTAGAATTCAAATTCAGGCAATTTCTCTAGTATGTCATTGCTCATGTCTTCTAAAGTATAGCTAGGTTTCCAATTCCAATCAGCTTTTGCTTGACTGTCATCAATGCTGTTAGGCCATGTGTCGGCAATCTTTTGTCTATAGTCTACTTTGTAAGTAATCTTAAAATCAGGGCGCTGTTTTTTGATAACTTCATAAATATCCTTTGGAGTAAAGCTAAGTGCCCCTAAGTTATAACTTGATCGAACGCTGATTTTCTCTGCTGGTGCTTGCATTAGGTCAATGGTAGCTTTTATCGCATCTGGCATGTACATCATAGGTAAATACGAATCTTCTCTCAAATAACACTCAAAGTCTTCACCATTAAGTGCCTTATGAAAAATATCAACTGCATAGTCTGTCGTGCCACCTCCCGGTAGTGATTTGTAACCAATCAGACCTGGATACCTTAGACTTCTTACATCCACACCATATTTTTCATGATAATAAGCACACCATCTTTCTCCTGCTAATTTGCTAATACCATAAACAGTGTTGGGGTCCATTATACAATCTTGAGGAGTGTTATCAACCGGAGATTTAGGTCCAAAAACTGCAATAGAACTTGGCCAATATACTTTAGATAATTTTTTCTCTCGAGCTACTTCCAGCACATTCAGAAGACTTTGCATATTGAGGTCCCAGGCGAATATCGGGTTTTGCTCTCCCTTAGCAGATAAAATAGCTGCTAGCATGTAAATTTCGCTAATTTGGTACTGATCAACTATTTTAGCTAGTCTTTCAGCATTCATAACATCCAATTGCTCGAATGGCTCATTGGGAAGAGGATCCTTTCTGGGTGCTTGAATATCGGATGCAATAACATTAGTGCTTCCGTAAATAGCTCTTAACTCAGCTGTTAACTCGGTGCCAAGCTGACCATTTGCTCCTATTACTAATATTGTATTCGTTTCCATCAATAAAATTTTGCACGAATTTCGTTATTTTATTTTGCTAAAAAAATAATTGGAATGAATTGGCAGTATTATGTGTTGGATGGCAGTGGCAGGATGGTTGTTATTTAGAAAAATAATAAATAAGCAGAACTACTTACATCTATTTTATTTCCTGTTACTTAAAAGTTATTTTTGCGTATTCATTTAGAATTATGAAAGAAAATTTCAAGGCAATAAGTTTATCATTTAAAAATGCTCCGATAGAAATTAGGGAGCAGGTCTCTCTTAATGATGAGGCTATTGGTAAGTTATTGAATTATTTCAAAGAGTTTACTTCCGTTTCTGATGTTATGGTGCTCTCCACTTGTAACAGAACAGAGGTGTATTATTCTAATGAAGAAGAGCTTTCTGAAGATATCATAAAATTAATAGGGATCGAAAAGGGGATCCATGATTTTGATTCTTTTAAACCCTATTTTGAAGTCATCAATGAGCACAACCACGCTGTCGAAAGGTTATTCAGAGTTTCGATGGGGCTTGAAGCGCAAGTAGTGGGAGATATTCAAATTTCAAATCAAGTAAAAAGAGCCTATCAACTTTCAGCTGACGTACATTTGGCTGGGCCTTTTTTGCATCGATTGATGCATACGATTTTCTTCACTAACAAAAGAGTGGTGCAAGAAACTCCGTTTAGAGATGGAGCGGCTTCTGTGTCTTATGCTGCAACGGAATTAGTAAAAACTTTGACCGCAGATATCAGAAACCCCAAAGTATTAGTTGTTGGAGTAGGGGAAATAGGTGAAGATGTGTGTAGAAATCTTGTTGGAGAAAATAGATTATCAGTTAAAATCACCAATAGAACCGAAGATAAGGCGAAACAATTAGCTGCTGAATGTGATTTTGGGGTACACCCGTACACTGAATTGTGGGACGGAGTTAATGAGGCAGATGTAATCATCTCCTCTGTGGGCGCTTCTGAGCCAATTTTCACAAAAGATAAAGTTGACGCTCTAGATATTTTAAGCTTTAAATATTTTATTGATTTATCAGTGCCTCGTTCAGTTAGCAATGAGGTAGAAGAAAATCCAGCAGCATTGGTTTTTAACGTTGATAGCGTGAGAAGCAAAGCCGATGAAGCCTTAGAAAAAAGAATTTCTGCAATCTCTCAAGTAGAGCAAATCATAGAAGAATCAATAGAAGAGTTCAATGACTGGTCAAAAGAAATGGCTGTTTCTCCTACGATCAATAATTTAAAAAATGCATTGGAGCAAATAAGACAAGAGGAACTGGCTCGCTACTTGAAAGAAATAGAAAGTGACGACCGCCAGTTAGTTGATAAAGTGACGAAAAGTATGATGCAAAAGATATTGAAATTGCCTGTTCTGCAGTTAAAAGCCGCTTGTAAAAGGGGCGAAGAAGAAACCTTGATAGGTGTTTTAAATGATTTATTTAATCTTGAAAAAGATACTATCAAAAAGTAAATCGATAATGCTTGTAGGATAAATGCTTATCCTCTATTTTTGCCAATAAATTTTAAAGAGAAAGATATGTTTTACGATATACCGGTAACAGAAGGAGCCAATACGTTTTTTTGGATATTAGTCACTTTAGTTGGGCTAGTTAATGCAATAGCATTCATTGATAAGAGAAATACCGATAAAGAAGAGTCGGAATCGTAATATTTCTGAAGTTGAAAAGTTATAATAGTATGAAAAAGATATCCATAATTTTCATACTTTTTTTATGCATATCAATAAGCTTTGAAGCTAAGAGTCAGTCCTTTGTTGGTCTTAGAGGAGGAATTAATATCCCCTCTGTAAATTACACTAATTTTGTTCGTGGCCCTATAGTCACGGGTTTTAGGAATGAGTTTTTCATAGCTCCCAGTTTTGGTGTTTCTTACCGAAATATGCAAAGTGAGAAGATTGGGGTTCAGATAGATCTGAATTATTCCACTAAGGGTTGGGGCCAACTAACTCTACTGGAAACAAATACTTTTATCACTAGAATTAATTACTTAGAATTGCCCTTTTATTTACATTGGCAATTAATCGGGAAAAAGAAATTAAAATTCTTTGTCGATGCTGGGGTATATGTAGCATGGGCATTAAGTGCTGAACAAGAGATTGCAAATGATGTTGATCTAGTTGAAAATCAAATTATTTATTCTGTAGAGAAGGATAATCGTGGTGATTTTGGTATTTATGCCGGTGCCGGAGTTTCCTATGACTTTTCGATTTTCATTCTTCAACTAGACGGCAATTTTAAGTCTGGATTTGCCAATATCCTTCCAGTAAATCCTTTCATAAAGGAGAATCCTCCAATTTCAACCAATCAAGTCCCATCCGTACAACTTAGCGTATTATTTCCTATTTCAAAGGATTAGAAATTATAGAAATCTGAAATTTATAATTTCCCTGATTTCATCTTTTCAAAACAAAATCAGTACTATTTCAGTGTAAGAAGTAATGGCATTAAATGATCATAATATGAAAAGACTTTTGTTTATATTCTTCAGTATAGTTTTTTCCCATTCACTTTTGGCTCAGCAAAAGCCAGTGGAAATCTTTTATGAGAAATCGGAGGAGGGTTTTGTTTTCTTTGGGAGAAATATTGAACAAGTTCCCTACATGGTGCAGATTAATTTTAAGAATCTGCAGAATCTTAGCAGTGACTCCGGTGATAAAACCTTTATAAGGACTGTGCAGCCCAATGCGTCTAAACAAAAATTATTGGAGATAAAGAAGCAAAGTGAAGAAAAAGGAACTTCATTTGATTTTAACTTTCTGTATACAATTGGGGATCCATCACTAAAAGTTGATAGCGATTTCCCTTATTTGTTGCCTTATAAACATGGCAAACGAGTTAGGGTTGGACAAGGTAATAACGGATCCGGTACTCATAGAGGAATTAATGCCATAGATTTTAATCTTGAAATTGGGGATAGTATATATGCAGCAAGAGACGGTGTAGTGATAGAAGTTAAAGAAGATTCAGATACTAGTGGGAATGCTCCAAAATATGAGCCATATGGTAATTTTATTAAGGTTTATCATGAAGATGGGACTTTAGGAAGTTATGTCCATTTGGTGAAAAAGGGAAGTTTGGTGAAGAAAGGAGACCGAATTAGAAAAGGTGAATTGATAGGAATAAGTGGAAATACAGGCTATAGTTCAGGTCCACATTTGCATTTTATGGTAGCGCAGAATAGAGATTTTCAAAATTTCACTTTGCCCATCAAATTTTTAAATTATGAAAACAAGCTTTTTATTCCGCTTGAATCCAAGGGCTATTATGCTTATCATCCTGGAAAACCTGATTTTAAAGTGGAAGATAAATTTCAAGAATCAGAATTTGAAGGTAAAATAGAACCCTCTAGCCTTAATAATAAGATTGAATTTGATTCAAAAGAATACGGTGATTATATATTGATTTATGTTGATAATGGAATGAAAACTGAAATGAGCGGAGTGTTGAAACTGCAATTAAAGAATCTTATCAGTACCAAAAAATTACCCTATAAGTTTAGCGTGCCTGCTAAAACTAGGATGTATTTATTGGCATTAAGCCCAGATGATAATGGCGCATCTTTTGGCTACCAACTTTCAGGAGAATTCAAGTAGATTTTTATGATGTAAAGCTCAACTCCACTAACTAATTAACGTATGTAGCAACATGGAAAAAGCAAAATTATTATATTTTTATGATCCCTTGTGCGGATGGTGTTTTGGATTCAGTCCCGTAATTAAAAAGCTAGAGAAAGAATTTCAAAAACAAATAAATTTTGAAGCCATTAGCGGTGGAATGGTGCTGGGAGAAAGAGTGAAGCCTTTAAGCGAGATGAAAGACTATCTAAAGGAAGCTATGCCCCGTTTGGAGGAAATGACTGGGGTAAAGTTTGGTAAGCCTTATTTGGATATCTTGGAGGAAGGTAGTTTAATGTTGAATTCGGAATTACCGTGTGTAGCTATGACGGTTTACAAATCGATGACCAATAACTCTAGTATTGAGTTTGCGTCCGCTTTGCAATCGACTTTATACGAGAAAGGCATTAACCTTAATGAAATTGAAAATTACGAGGAGTTGGCCAACCGTTTCGATTTGCCTTGGGAAGTTTTCAAAAGTAAGATGGAAGAGCCTGCATACAAAGAAAAAACCTATAGGGAGTTTCAAATAGGTCAACAAATGGGGATCGGAGGTTTTCCTTCTGTAGTGCTAAGTATTGGAAACCAAGGGTATTTAATTGCACGAGGTTACAGAGCAGAGGATGAAATGAAAGCTGTGATTGAGGAGATTTTAGCTAAAGAGTCGGCAACTTCAAAATAAAGCAATTCTACTCGAGTATATGCTCTTTTTGGTTTTACGCCAAGAATATAGGGCGTTGGGCAATTCAAGGCTCCAAACTTCCAATTTCCCATATATTTTCTTAAATGTAGCCATTTTTAACTTTAGCACTATCTGCCCAATGACCTATATTTAGTGTTAGCGAGATTTTTTATAGTTCAAGATTAGAGATGTATTCTAAATATTTGATTGATTCCCAGGTAATAGCTTCTCTTCCTCCAACTATAAAGAGTGAAGTATCTTTTGAAAACACACTTAACTTATAATGGCGGCCATAATTTATAGATGAAGGGATTATCGACCAATCATCCGTTACTGGATCGTAAACTGTTATATCTGTGGTTGCTGGTGAATCCTTACCAGCGGTTTCAGAACCACCAATAAACATCATCCTTTCTTTGTAATACACAGCTTCTTGATTATAAATCATGTAGGCGCTTGCAGATTCAATTTTTTTCCATGTATCATTAATTGGTTTATAGGAGTACATTATGCCTGCACTCCACAGGTAAAACATGTCATCAACTCGAACAGATCTCGGTCGTTGCAAATCAGACGGGATTGTATCTTCCGAATAAGTTTCTGAAACAGGGTCGAAGATGTACATCTTTGTAGGGTTATCAGGTTCTGATGGGATGTAACCACCCATGATATAGATTTGCCCAGCATAAGATTCAGATGTCGCCCAATAAAGACCTTCAACTGGGAAATCAGTTGTGTATGACCAAATATCTGACGCTATATCATAATACTGAACTTTGCTAGACATTTGATTGCCAAAAAGATAGATTTTATCATTAATTAACTCACTAGTTACACCCGCCTGTTCCTCAATTAAATCCGTGGTTTTGTGCCATTTATTAGTCTTTAGGTCATAATATTCTCCACTCCTAGGAGCATTAGAAGCGCCTCCAAGTACGAATATTTTATTACAAGACATTTCGAAAGCAGCGTCAAATCTCCTTACATTCATTGGTTCTAATTTAATCCACTGGTCTGTAGCTGGAAGGTTTGATGAACAGCTATCATCTCGAGAGAGATCATCATCGATACAAGCTGATAAGACAAGGAGGACGGGAAGACACTTTAGAAGTTTATTAATGATCTTAAACATTAATTGAGTAGCAAATTCTCTCTAACGCCTATATAAAACCCGTTTGCTATACTAGGCTATGAAATATTGAAAGTAGTAATTTATGCTTTCTCCGCAAACCAACCCCGTTTATTAATTGCAAAAAATTAAAATAACTATGTGCCTTAAATGCTATGAGCAATATCCTTGCTGGCTAGCTATGAAAAGCAAGCATAAATTACGGGATATTTAGCAGTCAATTTGCTACAAGGTGGTGAGCAAATGGGTTTTTATACAATGTTGTAAATCGTTTCTATTTGGTGTCCTTCTTTAGCCTTTTAGGATTCATTCTGGTATCGAAAAAGGTAACAATTTTTACTGATTTGCTATCATATTTATAGTACATGGTAGTCTGCTTCGATATTACAAATCTGTGAAGGCCTTTTACCGAATCAGATTTAGGTGCACTATCTGGGTATTTTGAAATTTGAGCAAATACGGTGTCGAGCTTGCCAATAAAAGCCTTTTTCACCTTCAGAGACCATTCCAATTCAAGATAGTGAAGCAGTTTTTCTAACTTGTCAGATGCTCGTTTCGAGAGTAATATTTCTCTCATTACCGATGTCTTGCTATAAAGTCATCGTAGTTAACCACTTCTCCCTTTTCAAGCTCTTCTATTCCCTTTAGAATATCCTCTTTCTCATTCTCCGGGAGAGTTGTCCAAAAGTCCGAATCGGGTTGTTTTACAAACAGATTCTTAATTGATTCAAGAATAGTTGGATTATCTGTTTCAAGAATCATTTTCATTATCCTGAGTTTTTCGGCTTGAATGTTCATGCTCTTTCTATTTGTACAAAGATAATAAAATAAACGCAGTCGTAAATGAACAGTTTTAATGGATTGATTTTAATAGTACCAATTGATGATTTAGGACCGAATGATTTACAACGGCCTTGTATATGAAAAGTAGCGGACTTTTATGCACTTACTTTTCGGTTTATTATTGGCTTTAAATTTATAAAATTCATTGTCGTTTAAGCACTTAAATCACTATTTTTTATATACGGTCTTGTCAACAGTTATTTTTCCACCGTTTTAAATTCTGGTCTTTTTATTTCCGCAAAACATTCTGGATTTGGTTTGATAGTCGGACTGTTAAAAAAATCATTCGCTGCTTGCATTGCACATTGATTGCTCCAATTAGTAGTAGGGCCATGTTTCCAACCTTTAAAAACCAAATGGAAGCTATTCGTCAGCTTGTTAGCCATTGATTCAGCCCATTTCACAGGCGTTTCATTGTCATATTCTCCACTTATCAATAAAACAGGAATATTACTTTTAATGGGTTCATTTTCAATGTCTGCAACTTTTTGTACGCCCCAAATCTCACAAATTTCCTTTTCAAATACTGCTGGCGATAATCCTTTTGTTTGTGGATATTTGATTGATTCAGATTTGATGATTTCTTGAGAGTTGAAAGGATATTCTTCAGCGCACCATACAGATAAACGCATTCCTATGCCTATACCCTTTCCAGGTTCTTGGAAAAGATAGGACAGTTGTTCTTCAACTGATGTCAAGTCGTTATTTAATAGTCTGTCAATCTCAAAAGGAATATTAGGTACCTCACCAGTGTTCGCAGAACTAAAAACTGAAATCAAATCTTCACCTTTTAAATAGAACGTTTCGATTTTTCCATTTTTTGGATTCTCTATTTCTACTTGTAGTGGATGTATAGTTTTTTCTTCCAAATACTTAAAAAAACGGTTTTTAATATTTGGAAAGGATGAATTGCACTTTTCATCATTTTCACAATCCGAAAGCAACTTTGTAATAGTTTCTAAAAGATTTTTCACGCTCTCTTCATCATAGTTTACTTCTAATGGTAGTGGTGAATCCATTACAACACTTCTGATTTTATCGGGATAATCTCTTATTAAAACCTGCCCTATTTTAGTGCTGTAAGACATTGTAAGCAAGTTATATTTTTCAATTTTCAACACATTTATCAAGTCATTAATATCGGCTGCAATTTGATTTGTTGTGTAATAGTTTAGGTCAATTCCTTTTCTGCGCAATTGTTCATTGCACGCTTTGGCTGCTTTTTGAAAAAGACTATCAGTTTTGGTAGTATCAAAATTTGAAAGATCAGATTGATAAACCGCTTTTGACCATTCGGGGCAATCTAAACTTGGTTTTGCGTATTGAGTGCCCCTTTGCTCAAATAAAATGAAATCTCTATCATCTAGATACTTGTAGTATTCCATATATTGTGATGCACGCATAGAAGTATAACCAGGACCACCAACTGTATAGATAATTGGATCTTTTTTTGGATTCTCACTTCTGCTTCTGAATATATAAACTGGTATGTGTATAGTGCTACTTTTCGGATTTCGCCTATTCTCCAAAACTTCCAAATATCCAAATGTATAGTTTTGTTTTGCAGAAATTTCGTGTGTTGTCTCTTTGGATTCTTTGAAAGTTGGTAGAAAATCAGACTTATTTATGCTGTTTTGTGCACAAGAAGTAATGCTGAAAAATAAGTATAGTATAGTGACTAACTTCATAATCTTATTTAGTTTCTTTTGTTGCTTTCCAAACAGCTAAAAAGTCTTTGTCAACTGAATGCGTTGAGCCATACAAAAAACCATCTTTATAGTAGAAAGATGTATTATAAATACCTGAATTGTCGCCCGAAACCAAAGCTCCATAAATAATTCCTGATTGTGTGTTTATTCTACCTTCACGAATCTTTACTTCGTCTCTGTAAAAATAGCCTTCAAGTGAATTATCACCAACATTTGTAATAATCATTTTGGCAAAGTTATAATCAGAATCGTTTTCTGGACTTAAATCTATTTTCCAGCTACCTTTAAGTAATGTGATGTCCATTGTTGCTGATTCTGAAATATTCTCGGATGGTATTTTTAAATTAGCATTTAAGTTGCTTGAAAAAACAAGTAAGAAGGAGGAGGTGATAAATAAGATAGTTTTCATTTGTAAATTTTTAAATTATTAATATTCACAAAGAAACTGTGTTTTAAATTGTAATGCATTCGCATTTGTTAAGAAATCAAGTTTTTTTTATTCTACTCAAACTTTGTTCTGAAACTCCTAAATAGGAAGCAATATACTTTTGTGGCACTTTTTGAAATAGGTCGGGATTTTTATTAATTAAACTATTGAATCGCTGTTTTAAATCAAGTATTTGCATATCTGATAATTTTTCAACGGTTGCGAGGTATGCTTTTTCTGCAATTATTCTACCCAATTTTTCTAATTGATGATGCTTTTTGTAAAGATTAAGAAGGTCTTTCTTATTGAATTCATAAAAAATTGTATCCGTAAGTGTTTCAATATAGATTTGACTAGGATTTTCCTTTAGAAAACTTTCAAAATCCGTAGCAAACCAATTGGGAAAATAAAAATGGTGTGTGAAGTCTTTACCATCAATAATTTTGTAGCCACGTAAAATTCCTTTTTCAAGGAATAAAATCTTGTTAGTGGCTCTATTTTGATTGAATAATAGTTGATTTTTTTTTACCTCTTTTCTTTTTGATGAATTTAGAAATAGTTCATAAATGTCATCCGACAAGTCAATGTTTGATTGAATTATTTCTTTCATTTTGTTGTGTGGCACAATGTTTTGTTTTAATTGCTTACAGCAATTAGCTAAATAAACCCAAAGGTTTATTTAGCTAGATTATTATTTTTAGCAGCCTAATGGATTTTTAATTAGAGTAAAGATTAAAGAAGTGTTCTGTGTCCTTTATGTCTTCTAACCCTAAGATCCAACAAACCTCTGAAAGGTCCGAAAAGTCCAATCCGCCTGCAGCTATAGCCTTATTATAATAACGGTCCTCTTTTCCATTATATCTGTTTGATAAATCAATAGCTAATTGCCATACATCAATCAAGTGGGGATTTTTAATCTTCTCTCTCCACATAGTATATTCAGGAGATCTAAATCCGGGCGTTCCATTGCCAACCCCATTACCATCAGGTATTTTTTGATAATCAATATTTTTCTTCACGAAATCCAAGCTAACGGCTGAGGTAACTTCTTCATTCCAATCACTATGTTGTACTATGTGAATCCTGTTTGATATATTCATGCTTGGTAAATCAGCTTGAATAGCCTGTATTAATTTGGCGGAAAAATCAGATTGACCAGCGTCTGCAACCCAAATATCACCTTGATTTTCAAGGGTTGCTTTTGCAATTTTTTTAACTTGTGTAACAGCTTGATCAAAATTTGCATGTGCGTCTGTCCAGTTGTCTCCAAATGCAAGCTTAAATAATTCATTTGGGGGGACATATAAACCGTCCTGAGTGCCATAAGTACCAGCAACTGCATGATAATTTATTCCCGAATATTTGCTATCAGTCAATAGTGTTATTAAAGCAGCTACTGATTGAAGGTCATCTACATCAGTTTTACAGTCAAAGTGGGCTAATAATAAATCTTTATCTATATCAAAGGGTCTGGATTTTTGAGCTCTCGAGTCTTGGGCAGTACTAGTGAAAGAAATGAAAATCGAACTTATTGCGATTAAGATTATTGTTTTTGATTTCATAGGATGTAGGTTTTAAATATTCCTTTCACTTTAAATAAAGTTACTGGTTTTCTTAATCTGTGCAAATTGTTGCGAACCTTAATCGTAAAAGGCGTTTTTTAAAGACGGCTTTTACAAATTGTTGTAAGTTCGTTTTTTTGCGTTTATAATAGTGTGTATTTCAGAAATGGTGTTTGGCTTTTTATATTCCTTTTCAATAAAGTCGATAACCGTCATGTGATTTAATTCTAGTTCCTGTTTTATTCTTTTGAGTTCATGATAATAAAAATAAACTCTATCTCCTGAACTACCAGATATAAATCCTGATTTTTCGTAATCTCCAGCAACAAAACTTAAATAGAAAATTCCTTCTGCTGTCAATAAATTACTGCAATCAAAAATCAGTTCTGAGCAATCGAATTTTGACAGATATGGAATGGTAAATCCACAAATGATACTTCAAACTTATTATTGATTGTTTTGAGCTTCTTGCAGTCCAAAATCTGAACCTCAACCTCTGGCTTATTACTTTTAGCCAAATCAATCATATTCTCCGAAAGATCAGTTGCCAAGATCTTTAGTTTGGGATTTAAGTCTAGAAAATAGCAGGTGATATTACCTGGTCCGCAACCAATTTCCAGTACGGAAGCATCTGCTCTTAATAGTATGTTACAAAAGCTCTTGTATGTGTCGTTATAGAGCTCAAGCGACATAAATCTATCTTCGTATAGCTGAGCAATATTATTCCAAGTTTTGTGTGTTTCTATATATCGGTCTTCCATTTCGTGTTTGTAAAGGCACATGCTTTACAAAAGTTAAAGGTTAGGGTTTACACTATATTTTGGCTCAGCCTAATTGATTTTTGTTTGTCTCTTAAATGCAATCATTTTCAACTTTTGCACTATCTGCCGAATGGCCTATATTTAGTGTTGGGTGTATTTATGTTGTATTCAAAGATTTTAAAAATTCATCCGCTGTCATTACAGGTAGTAAAGACTTTTTAAAATCCTTTCCATTTCTTGTTATTATTATTTCGCAGTCTGATTCTGTTGCACTGAAATATTGTAAAGCATCTTCAAAATCGTTAAAAGACGAATTAAGCCCCTTTTCAATTGTACGTTCGTCTAAAGAACATATTTCGCTGATTATTTTAAATTTCCTTAGTTTTTCTCTCGCAATCTTTGTGCTCTCGAATTTTGCAAGAAAATTGTTTACCGTTTTAAAAGAAATAGGAGAAACAATAATTGTTAATTTTCCTTTTTCTGCTAGAGTTGCAATTTTTGCAATCGGCTCGTAAAAAGGTTTCCGTTCTCCTAAAAAGTCTAAGAGAATATTAGTGTCAATAAAAATCCTTTTGCTCATTTATACTTCTCCATTAGATAATCCGAATAGACTTTTTTGTGATCCAAATCAGAGGGTATTTCAGTTCCAGATGAGATGCTTTTCACAAATGGCGAAATCTCAAATTCTGAGGTGTTATTTTCCGTAGTTAAGGATTGTAAATAGGCTTCAATAAGTCGTGATAAACTCATTTTTTTATTGGAGGCATATTCTTTGGCTTTCTCAATAATCTTTTGATTAAGCTTTAAAGTTAATTTTGTGTCCATAGTCATCTATTTATACGTTCAAATATAAAAAATAAATACGTATAATTTAATTCTGTGATGACTTTTCTTGATGAGGTCAAATTAAACCTAACGACCTGCTAAAATGCGTTTGCTACATTTAACGGACGATGTACTAAATTAGCAAAGCAGAACCATATCTACAATAACTCAGTCCTAAATGGATAGACCTACTTTGTTTTCTCTTTGAGTGAAACTAAACGTTTGGTTTTGTGGGGATTTACCTGTTCAATTTGCTAGAGGCAGTAAGTAAATGCATTTTTAGCTTATGTTGTGGGTATTATTCTTATTCCTCTAATCTGCTTGCTATGTCCATTCGCCCATGAAGAATTCTTATGATTTCGATCCTTTGAAAATCTAACACTCTATAAAATATTATGTGTCTATTGGTTTTAATTCCTAAAAGGCCATCCTTAACTTGAGGATATTGTTTCCCTAGGTTTGGTTTATTTGCAATATCATTACACCTTGAAAGAAGCATTTGATAATAATCGTCTGCTTGACCTTCTGACCTGGTTTCAAAAGTGTAAATCTAAATTCGATTTAGATCTTCTACAGCTTTTCGAGTTAATTGGTATTTAACCATTCGCTTTCTTACTAGCCTTTAATTCCTGCAAATTTTTTATTGGGTCAAAGTCGTGGGCGGTTCCACTATCAAGTCCTTCTTGGATAGCTTTTTTTAGGGCTATAGTTTTATTTTCTTCATTTTCTAGGAGTCTAAGCCCAGCCCTAATAACTTCACTTACATTCTTATAGCGTCCTTCTGAAACTTGTCCATGTACAAATTGGTCGAAATAATTACCGAGAGAGATAGATGTATTTTTGCTCATAACTATAAATGTTTAAACAAAAGTACCAAAAATTGGTAACTACTGCAAATTACCCACAACGTTAAGCATATGGCTTTGTGGCGGTTTTCGAAGTGCCTTCTTGCTTGCCGGCACCATACTTAATTAAATGTACTAAATTTTCCTTAACCACCGTAACCGCCATAAGCTATATGTAGTGGGGCAACTGCCTTTTACAATTCAACTTAGTGCCAAAGAAAGTGATTGGTTATTCAAACGAACTTTATTCAGCAATATAAGCACTATACTTTTTACAGTAAATAGGATCTGACAAAATGCATTGGGCATTTAATCAATTATGGAAAATCTGCTACATCAATTAGGCCGTTTAGGCAAATTTAAGGTATATGTTTTATTACTTGTAGTTGAATAAATTACGCCAATCCTAAGTAAATACTAACAAAGGCAATGGTGTTAAAAAAGCCATGTACCATAATCATAAACCACAAATCATATTTGCGTATGACAAATATTATGGCAAAGAGAGCTCCTGTAGATCCGGCAACAAGTTGTCCTGTAATTCCTTGCTGCATGTGCATATATCCGAAAAAGCTAGAAATTATTAGGATAATAATGACAAGACTTATCGTACTGTCCCCAAAGAATTTGATGAACTGTCGCATAAGGTATCCACGGAAAATAATCTCTTCACCAAAGGCTGCTGTAGCCCACACTATTAATATCCAGGTAATAGTGGTTGGAAGATTTCCTTTCAAGTGGTCCATACTTGAATAATCAATAGGAACTCCTGTGAGCATCTCGATTCCAGGAACTAGGACAATTACATATAAGGAAAACAGTCCAAATGCTAATAAAGGGGCGATAACCAACAAGTTTTTCGCATTGAATTTTTCACGATATAATCCAATTGCTGAAAATAGCTTTCCCTTGTATTCAAAATAATTAGCTGCAATGATTATTAAAGAGATAATTATATTTTCAAAAACGGTTCGAGTAATTGGCCCAAAGTACATGAAACAAATGATGCTAAAGGTAATTAATGGAATTAAGTTCTGTCGTGTAGTGATTTTGTTCATTGTTTATAGATTTTCGATTCTATACAAATTTGAGTCGAAAACCCCTGTTTTCTGAATTTTTATAGTGTTTTGGTACGAAAACGCTTTTTTTAGGTATAAAGATTTTAATGTGAAATCGATTGGTAGGAAAGCTCTGGTTTTAGGTACAAAAAACTATGCAGACAGAAGTTCCTTATTGAAAGTTTTGGAAACGGGAAGGTCCATTTCGGTCAAGTAAATGGTGTTTGAATTTTTCCAAGACTTGAAATGAGAGGGGTTGATAAGGTGTGAGCGGTGCACTTGGATAAGGAAATCAAATTCTTCTTTCAGGTTCTTTAAAGAGTTACGAATGAGTTTGGAATGAAGCGTATTATTTTGGGTGTAAAAAATCTCCACATAGTTCTGTGCATTAGAAACACAGATCAATTCAGACTTTTTTATTTTTAAGATATCTAGTTTGTTATCTCCCTTTATGGTCAGGATATCATCCTTAAGAGGTATTAGTTTGATGAGGTAGTTTCTTGCGATCGCTAGGAAAGTTAAGTTTACAATTGCCGCTTTCATCATGATTTCAGTGTTCCATTGAAGAAAAGTATAGCCTCCAGTAATGAATGGGCTTTTGTAAAGTGCAAAAGTACCTGCCGTGTGAAGGATGTAAAAAAATAAGAGGGTGCTAATTTCCAGGCCAAATGACCACTTCTGCAGTTTATCATAAATTACCTTTTGGATCACAGCTATGAGCGCATATCCTAAGAAAGCGATCAAGTTGAATCCGATGCTGGACCTGATCCAAAAAAAGAACCCTGTAGTGTTATCAGTAAAGGGCCTGACAAAAAACATGAACAGAAAGCCCCAAAGGGCAAAGAGCAGGCCTACAAGTAAGTGATATCTGATGGATGGATTCAGTTTATTCATTTCCACTGATCATTATTTAGAAATTTTATAACCACAAAAGTATTCATTGTAGGAAACTGCTTGATAATATTAGATGATTTCTTTTAGTTAAATGTAGTTTTCAGGTAACCTCCTTTTGATCAGAGGCTATTCTGTAGGTTGTTACCAACGCCTACAAACGCCTACATAAAACTTGTTTGCCTATGTTGGCTATGAAAAGCTAAACTAAGCAATTTATGCGGTTTCCACCAAGGCTCACTGTTGATTAAAGTGATGCTGTCCCAATACAGCGAGTCCAGCGGGTCGGTAAAAACTTGTCCGCCCGATGATGGCAAATAGTTGAGTTGAATGAATAACCTTGAAAGCTAGTTAGCCCTACAATTCTCGGTCCGCCCGTTGATAAAGTTGCCACAAAGTGAAAGCATAAATTGCTGGCTGGTTACTGCTGGGTTTGCTACAAAGTGCTGAGCAAATTGGTTTTATGTGATGTTGTAAAACGTTGTTTATTAATTAAGTAGCTTCTTCATTTCTTTAATTGCATCTGTATAGTCTGACATTTTATGACTTTCTCCAATGTGTATAGGAGAATAATTTAATCGATTTGTCAGATCTTTAAAGGGCATATTTTCTAGACTTCCGAACTCGTGTTTCCACCATTCTAAGTCTGCAATTCTGTGATTTTGGAAGCCTGTAGTTTTACGGTCATTATCAGTTGGTAAGAAAATAAGGTTACCGATGATATTACAAAGTTTATCAAAATCAGTGATTATTCCGTCATACAATAGTTGTCCGTAAAGTGTCTCGCAGAATATATTGTCGATATTCTTTAAATCCTTCGATGTTATGTCAGGAAGTATTACATTATATTGTGTACGAGCATTTGAAATAAGCCAGCACTTTTTTCTGTCGACATAAAATATAGTGGCATTCCATTTTCCAAGCATTCCATGCTCGTAATTATGGTCAGCAACAATTAAACGCTTAACCAGCTTCTCTAGCTTTTTCGATGTGTGAATTGGAGTACTCAAAATGTTTTACAACGCCCATATAAAAACCATTTGTTATATTAGGCTATGAAATACTGAAAGCAGCAATTTATGCGCTTTTAGCAAACCTTCAATGTTAGATAATAATGAAAACGTCCGCATACACGCTGGTAAACTAAATGTAAAGCTGCTTGCCACGAAGTGCAAGCATAAATTGCGGGCAAGCTATGCATAATGTTTGCTACAAGGTGCGGAGCAAATGGGTTTTACACAACGTTATGCTGCGTTTATATTAGCTGGTTGAATGCTATTAAGTTCATCTTGTTTGTCATTACTTTCCTCTTCAATGTCAAAATCATCTTGCAAACCAAGCCAAAATTTCGCTGATGTTCCAAAGTACTTTGCTAATCTTAAAGCGGTGTCAGCTGTAATTTTTCTGCGTCCCCTTATAATTTCACTAATTCGGGTTTGAGGTATAAAAGTATCCTTGGCCAGTCTATATGCTGAAATTTCCATGGGTATTAAGAACTCTTCATTGAGAACTTCTCCTGGATGTATGTTGTCTAATTTTTCCATAATCTCAAATTAATGATAATCCGTAATTTCAATTTCAAAGCAATTTCCATTTTCCCATTTGAAGATTATTCTCCATTGCTTATTTATTCTGATACTGTAGAATTCTTTTAAGTTTCCACCTAATTTTTCCAGCCGATTCGAAGGTGGAGTTCTCAGGTCTTGTAAATCTTGAGAGTTATTAATCATTCTTAATTTTCTTCTGGCAATGTTTTGAATTTCGTTGGGAAGCTTTTTTGATCTTTGACCGTTCCAGATCTTCTCTGTTTCTTTACTTCCAAAAGATTTTATCATGATTACTCTTTGCGTTACTAACGCCAAAGATAACTAATTAGTTTCGTATTAGGAAATGTTGATGAGGCGAGGATTCCAGTGCTGCATAACGTTAAGAATATAGTGCGTTGGGCATTTCAAGGCTCCAAACTACCAATTCCCTATATATTTTCTTAAATGTAATCATTTTCGGCTTTAGCACTATTTGCCCAATGACCTATATTTAGTGTTGTGTGCTTTTACTTTTTTATCTCTCTTAAATCATCTGTTAAATGACTTTCTACAGCTAATCCAAACATTACATTTTCACCATTATCGTTCTCAAAAATAGCTTTATCAGCTCTCCCATTTTCAAACTGCTTATTTATAAAATCTACAAATTCTACCAATGATTTAGAGATGATAAAATGGTCATATTCATCTGTTCCGAAATTTATTACCTGACCATATACTCCCTCGGAATCGGGGTCTAAGTCTAACCCAATAAAGTTTCCATTATTGTCACTAAAAATTGGTATCCACTTTTCATAATACGCTCCTGATTTTATTGTACCTTCAGGAGTAATGTCACCATTCCATTTTGAGTTAAAATTAAATTGATCCTCAATCTCTTTAAGTTTCTTTATTTCAGCCTTGATCTGTGAAAGTGTAAACATTCGCATTCCACACATGACACCTCCATTAAACCAAGATTCTTGCTCCCCATTATTCAATTTATAAAGAGCTTTAAACTCCTCTGGCAATTCCGAACCAATTTGATTTTCAAGTTCTTCAATTTCTTCGTTGGTTGCTGGAGGATTCAATCTTTTGAAATAAACAGGCAACTTATCTTCTAAATATTTCTTATACGTTTTCCAATTTTCTGACATTGAATTGTTGCTTTCATACTCCACTTTATAAGAAGTTAATAATGTAATAGCCAGAATCAAAATTTTTATATTCAACATGGTCTAATCATTTTAGGTGTCTGCCATAATTTTAAATAACGCCCTATAATATTTTTATAAATGAGCATCCTGTAATCCTCATTTTCTTATTCTAATTTCTAAGCTCTACCGTTAGCTTGTGAAGTTAATGGCATAGTAATATAGAGAATTGCACACAACGTCATGCTATCAATCGTTTTGATTGGGAATCTTAGTAATTTGATGACCTTTCATAATGATTCGATAGCTGATGTGTCTGTTGCACAACTCAAAAATAGCTAAAATTTGCTGGCATATGTAGGTGATTTTCAGTATTTTTAAATAAACTCTTGCAAGGAAAAAAGCCCATCAACCTAAGCTGTTTACCACCTTCCAGCTCTCTGATAGAGTGCCTTTGAACAGCTTTTACAGAAGACTTAAGGACATTTTGGACTTGCGTTATCTCTATAAAGAAACACGCAAATACTACGGTCTTTGCGGTCAAAAATCACTTGATCCTGTCGTGTTTTTTAAGCTATGTCTGGTAGGTTACTTAGAAAATATTATCAGCGATCGTAAGTTGATTGATCATTGCAGTATGCGTTTAGATATTCTGTTTTTCCTGGACTATGACATAGATGAGGAACTGCCCTGGCATAGTACGCTAAGCCGGACCAGGCAGTTATTTCCAGAGGAAGTGTTCGAATCAGTATTTGAGCATATTTTCAGCATGTGTGTAGCAAAAGGAATGGTTTCTGGTCATACCCAGGCCATCGACTCTGCTCCAGTTAAGGCCAATGCCAGCATGGATAGTCTTGAATTAAAGGTGCCTGAAGAAGAGTTAGAAGAACACTTGCGTAAAGTACGCTA
>NZ_FXAW01000010.1 GCF_900177665.1 Marivirga sericea | reverse complement strand
AGTCGGGACACTCTAGCCAGCTGAGCTAATGCCCCATTTTAAAGTAAACCGTTGACAATAGATAGTTGTCAAAGGCTTGCAAAGCTATAGAAAAAATCCATTTCTAAAAATACCTTCTGGCTTTCCTGAATTTCTTTTTATAATAATCTGTGTAAATATTAGCTTCAACTACGCCTACGCTGGAGGAAGCATGAATAAAACGCACATCTTTATTTCCTCTGACTTCCGTTATTAGGCCTGCGTGGGTAATTCTCCTCCTTCTTTTTCCCATGGCAAAAAACACTACATCTCCTTCCTGCAATTTTCGGAACTTCACTTTTTTACCAACTTTAGCCTGATCTCTCGAAACTCTAGGGATATTAACATCCCCTGCCTTAAAACTGACAAATAATAGACCTGAACAATCCATTCCTGAGCGATTAACTCCTCCCCATTTATAAGGTGTACCGGTGTAAGAGCGAGCCGTTTGAATTATGGTATCCAGTCTTCTATCGCGCAGCTTTCTTTTTTTACCTATAGCGCATCCCGATAGTAAAATCACAATCAGTAGGAATAAAATCAATTGGATGGAATATATTTTCCTAAATTTGTGTTGAAGCATAATTCTTAGTCAGAAATCAATTAGTTCATGGATACAGTTACAAATCAAAGCATTTTTGAGGAATTGGTCAGCATAGTAGGTACAAAAAATGCCTTTTTGCTAGATGAAGACAAGTATAAATATTCTCATGATCACACAGAGGACTATTCCTTTATGCCAGATGTGGTGTTAAAACCATCTACCCCAGAAGAAATCAGTGCTATCATGAAAATGTGCAATCAGCACTTAATTCCGGTTACACCTCGAGGTGGAGGAACCGGTTTAAGTGGAGGAGCATTACCAACCAAAAAAGGCGTTGTGATTAGCATGGAGAAATTCAATTCTATTTTAGCTATAGATGAATTAAATCTGCAGGCAACTGTTGAACCTGGCGTTATTACTGAAGTTTTTCAGAATGCTGTAAAAGAAAAAGGATTATTTTATCCCCCCGACCCATCTAGTAAAGGCACCTGTTTTTTAGGCGGTAATTTAGCAGAAAATGCAGGTGGACCAAAAGCCGTAAAATATGGTGTTACGAGAGATTACGTTTTGAATATGCAGGTGGTGCTGCCAAACGGGGAAATAATTTGGACTGCCGCCAATGTATTGAAAAACAGTACCGGTTACAATCTAACTCAGCTGATGTGCGGCAGTGAAGGAACTTTAGGTGTTATTACAAAAATAGTATTCAAATTACGCCCATACCCAAGAAAAGATGTGACTTTATTAGCTCCTTTTACTAGCAATGAAGAAGCTTGTAGAGCCATTGCTGCTATTTTCAAAGCAGGAATTGCTCCTTCTGGAATGGAATTTATGGAACGAGATGCAATCGAGAAAACCCAAGACTACATTAAAAAAGAAATGGGCGAAACAGTAAATGTTGATTTACCTGATCACGTTAAAGCACATTTGTTAATAGAGCTGGATGGAAATGATGAAGAAGTCATGATGAATGAGGCGGAAGTCATTTTGAATGTATTAGATGATTTTGATACCGGGGGCGAAGTTCTTTTTGCCGATACACAAGCTCAAAAAGATGAATTGTGGAAATTAAGACGAAATGTTAGTCCAGCCGTTAATGCATATTCACTGACTAAGGCAGAAGATGTTGTGGTGCCAAGAGGAAACCTCCCTGCTTTGATCGTCTATATTAAAGAAGTTGGCAAAAAATACGGGTTTAATTCCGTTTGTTATGGTCATGCAGGTGATGGTAATCTCCATATCAACATTATGAAAGAAACCCTAAGTGATGACTACTGGAATAAAGAAGTGAATGAAGGCATAGGTGAAATTTTCGAAGAAGTAGTTCGCCTAGGCGGCACGCTTTCAGGCGAGCATGGAATCGGCATTGCCAAAAGACCTTACATGCAAATGGCGATGGGAAAGGTAAAATTAGACCTGATGAGAGGTATCAAAAATGTATTCGACCCCAACAATATTTTAAATCCTGAAAAAATATTTTAAGAATTTTTAAACCACAATAGAGATTATCCGTTTCCCGGTAGTAATACTTTTAATAGTGCGTGTAAAAAACTATCGGTGGACAATTTACTTTCTTCTATAAAAATTGAGCTAAACCCTCGTCTCTTTCAAAAGGATCCAGAATCTTCAGACCTAGGGAGAAAAATTCTGTCACAATCTTTGTTAATGATTGATGAAATGGGGTTAGAGAGTTTCACTTTTGGAAAGCTGGCAAAAGCGCTCTGCACCACCGAAAGTTCTATTTATCGTTATTTTGAAAGTAAACATAAATTATTACTTTATTTTTATAATTGGTACTGGAGCTGGATTGAAATTCAATTAGCCTTTCACACCCACAACTTGTCAAATCCAGATGCAAAACTAAAGCGAGCTGTGGAGGTACTTTGTAAGCCTGATGCAGAAGACAAAAGCATCAGCGCCCTAAATTTCGAACAATTAATCAGTATAGTGATTTCAGAATCTTCTAAGGCATATTTGACTAAAGAGGTCGATACTGAAAATCAATTCGGGCTTTTCTTAACTTTTAAGAAAGTATCCCAGCGCTTAGCTGATATAATGAAAGAAATAAACCCGACATTTAGTTATGCTAATACTCTAGCATCAACAAGTATAGTTGGTATATTGCACCAGCAATATTTTGCAATGCATATGCCTTCATTATCTGATATTAAGTCTGATAAAGATGAATTATCAAATGTTTTTTATCAGATTATATTAAAAAACCTGAAGCACTAAAATGGCAGATACTTTTAAAACTCACCCCTTCCAAAGATTTATCCAGCTCTTAAAGCCTGAAAAAAGTCTGGTGTTTACCATATATATTTATGCTGTCTTCGCAGGACTAATAAGTCTTTCATTGCCTTTGGGTATTCAAGCAATCATTAACCTTATCATGGGAGGGCAAGTAAGTACCTCTTGGATCATCCTTGTGGTATTGGTAATTTTCGGAATCGTTGCAAATGGCTATCTGCAGGTACGGCAGTTAACAGTAAATGAAGTGCTGCAACAAAAAATCTTCAGCCGCGCATCCTTTGAATTTGCCTATAGAATCCCACGTCTGAAAATCGATCAAATTAAGCAACAATATTTGCCTGAATTAATCAATCGTTTTTTCGATACTATGTCTGTGCAAAAAGGGCTTTCTAAAATTTTGATAGACTTCTCCACCGCCTTTTTCCAGATTGTTTTCGGTTTAATTCTTATTTCGTTCTACCATCCTTTCTTCATTATCTTTTCTTTTTTCCTGATCGTGCTGATCTTCTTAATTGTGAGGCTAACTGGTCCTCGTGGACTAAAAACAAGTTTGGTAGAATCAAAGCATAAATACAAAACAGCACATTGGCTAGAGGAGCTCGCCCGAAACGTTGAAAGTTTTAAAATGGCTGGCGACTCTACATTGCCATTGGAAAAAAATGACGAGCATACCAACGATTATATTAATGCTAGGAAAAACCACTTCAAGGTCATAATCAACCAATTCTCTTTAATGATCGGCTTTAAGGCAGTAGTGGCCGCTGGTCTCTTACTCATAGGAGGAATACTGGTAATCGAGCAGCAAATGAACATTGGGCAATTTGTAGCTGCCGAAATCATCGTTATTCTAATAATAAATTCGGTTGAAAAAATTATTTTCACAATTGAGGCTGTATACGATGTCTTGACTTCGGTTGAAAAAATAGCGGCCGTAACAGATTTGCCTTTGGAGGAATACCTATCAGGCAACAAACCTTTTACACAGCAAGACGGGATGGGTATAAAGCTGAAAAATGTGCAATACTCTGATAAAGATTCCGGACACATATTTCTCAATGATATAAATTTGGACATCAAGAGTGGCGAAAAAATTGCCATTGCCGGCAGTGCAAATGCGGGTAAAGCAATTCTGCTACAATTCATCTGTGGTTGGTATAGCGATTACGAAGGCAATATTTTATATAATAACACATCGCTGCAAGAAATGAAATTGTCCGACATAAGGCGACAAATTGGAGATTGTATGACCACTGGAAGCATTTTTCAAGGAACTATTGAGGAGAATATTTCTATTGGCTCACCCATGAGCAGCTTTGAGGAGCTAAAAAAGGCAGCTGAAATCACAGGCCTTGCCGAATATCTAGAAGCTACAAAAGAAGGATATCAGATGATATTGTATCCAGGAGATAAAGCCTTTCCTAAAAAGGTGCAACAACAGATTTTATGGACAAGAGGGATACTTGGGAACAAAGCACTCGTTCTTTGGGAAGATGTGTTCGGCACTACTTCCAGAGATGAAAAAATGAAGTTTGTAGATCACCTGCTAGATAGAAGCAATGACAAAACCATTTTGATGGTGAGCAATGACATGAGAATTTTAGAAAAATGCGACAGAGTGATCGGTATGGAAAACGGGGTAATTGTACACGACCTACCTGCTTCCGAAGCTCGAGATAATGAATGGTTTGAAAAAATTTGTTTAGATAGAAATGCTTAATATTAGCCCTCAATCAATAAAGGATAAAATAGATACCTCAAAATATAAATCTTTTGAGATCTTTGAAGAAATCCGAGCAGACAAAGTTCTGAAAAGACTGCTTTTGACATTTCTTTTGCTAGTGATAGGTGTAGCTTTTCTTCCTTGGACCCAAAATATCCGTGGCAACGGCCAAGTGACCGCTCTTTCTCCTTCGCATCGTCCTCAAGAGTTAAACTCTATCATTGATGGTCGAATTGAAGAATGGCATGTGCAAGAAGGTGACATGGTAGAGAAGGGAGATACTATTTTATTTATACGAGAGATAAAAGACGAATATTTTGATCCACAATTACTGGAGAGAACTCAAGAGCAAATCAATGCTAAGAGACAATCTTTGGAATTTTACCAAGACAAAATAAATGCCCTTAGCAATCAAATTGGTGCCATAAGAGAAAATAGAGAACTAAAATTAGAACAGGCCCAAAATTATCTTAGACAAGCAGAATTAAAAATTCAAGCAGACAGCATTGATTATGAAGCGGCACAGGTGAACTTAATCATTGCCGAAAAGCAGGTCAACCGGCAAAAAGAGCTTTACGAAGAAGGTCTAAAATCATTAACAGACCTAGAGATGAAAACCAATAAATATCAAGAATCTCTCGCCAAAAAAATAAGCATCGAAAGTAAATTATTGAGCAGTAGAAATCAATATCTTAATGCAAAAATTGAATTGAATTCCATCTATAACGAATACACTGACAAGCTGCAAAAAGCTCGTTCCGAACAGTTTACTACACGCTCCATGTTACAAAATGCTCAGGCGGAAGTAGTTAAAATGGAAAATCAACTTACTAATTATCAGGTTCGATTCGGTCTTTATTATGTAACAGCACCCCAAAAAGGATATATCACTAGAGCAGTAAGTACTGGAATAGGTGAAAATATCAAGGCGGGGGAGTCCTTGGTGTCGATCATGCCTGCAGATATTGATTTTGCTGTTGAAATGTATATTATGCCTAGAGACTTACCATTGTTTAATGTAGGCAACGAAGTAAGACTCATATTTGACGGATGGCCTTCAATTGTTTTCTCAGGGTGGCCAATTATTACCTATGGTACATTTGGGGGAGAAGTAGTAGCCATTGATCGCTTCATTAGTCCAAATGGAAAATACAGAATCTTGATTGCACAAGATCCTGATGAACCAGAGTGGCCTAATGCGTTAAGAGTAGGTGGTGGAACAAATGGATTGGCTTTGTTAGACATTGTACCCGTTTGGTATGAAATATGGCGACAAATCAACGGTTTTCCACCTAACTTCTACACCCCTGAAAATACAGGACAGGCAAATGACGGTGTAAAACTAGAAGGAAAGGCAAAGAAATGATCCGTAGATTGAAACATATTGCCTATTTCGTGATTTTTTGTTTGCCGGTTCAGGTGCACGCTCAAGAAATCTTGAACACTGATAAACTAAGTGAGCAGAATTTCCTATCGCTGGTTATGGAAAACCATCCTTTAATTCAGCAAGCGCAAAACCTACGAGAAATGGGGGACTTTGCTGTGATGGCAGCCAAAGGAAATTTTGACCCACAGTTATTCTCAAAAAACAAACAGAAATATTACGACCAGAAAAATTACTACCAATACAGCGAATCTGGTATTAGCTTGCCGACCCGAACAGGAATCACCATTCAGGGTGGATATGACTGGACGGAAGGGCAATTTCTTAGTCGAGAATCTACTTTACCCAATGCTGGTTTATGGTATGCCGGTGTGAGTGTTCCCGTTTTGCAAGGTTTGTTTATAGATGATAGACGGGCAGCATTACAAAAAGCATTCGTAGACAGAAGAGCGTTTGAAAATGAAGCTCAATTAATGTTGATTGACATTCTTTTGGAAGGAAGCCATTACTATTGGCAGTTTGCAAAGTTCCAATATCAGAAAGTAGTGATTGAAGAGGCAATAGAGCTTGCGGAAGATAATTTTCAAAACTACAAAACTTCTTACGAACAGGGTGATAAACCTGCAGTAGATACCTTAGAAGCATCTATTCAATTGCAAAATTTATCCATCCAAAACCAACAACTAGAAGTTGATTTAGCTAACGCAAAGCTAAATCTGTTCACTTTTTTATGGGGTCAAGAGCAACCGCTGCAGGAGTCTGAATTACAAGCAACTGCCATAAACAATATATCTCAGAACAAAATCGACAGCCTCAGGGCAAGTTTGCCAATTTTTATTCAAGAACACCCAGCGATCAGGGATAAAGAGCTTAAAATCCAGAGCCTGCAGATTGACAACCGCTTAAAACGGGAAAAACTAAAACCCAAACTCGATTTAGAATATAACCTATTGCAAGACCCAGCAGGAAATATCAATGAAATTCGTGGGCTAGACAATTATAATTGGGGATTGAGTTTTAGTATGCCTCTTTTATTGCGCCAGCCAAGGGGAGAGTTAAGAATGAATGAAATAAAACTGGAGAACACCAATTTCGAGCTACAGCAAAAAAGGCTGACTATACGAAATAAAGCCAGGCAATATGAAAATACTTTTGAAAATATTTCTGCACAGCTGGAGACCTACCGCAATATTGTATTGCAATATGAAAGTCTACTACAAGCAGAGCTTAGGAAATTTGAGATAGGTGAAAGCAGTATTTTCTTGATCAACTACCGACAAATGAGCTTAGTAAATGCAAGAATGAAGTATATCGATTTGCAAGCCAAATATCGATTGTACTACCGACAGTGGTTGCACAGTTTGGGGGCAAAACCTGAATTGTGGGTTAATCCATAAGCACATCAAATTATTGTTTATCTTCGCAACATGTGTGGCATAACCGGAGTATTTGCATTTAATGAAATCGGCAGGTTCAACCTTCCTAATATTTCTTTGGCTACGGAAACTTTAGAGCACCGAGGTCCTGATTTTCAGAAAGTCTTTGTGGGTGATTTTGTAGCATTAGGTCACAGGCGATTGTCAATTATTGATCTTAATCCCCAGGCCAATCAGCCAATGTCTGCAGAAAATGGCCGCTACCAATTGGTTTTTAATGGTGAGATCTATAATTACAAAAGTCTTAAACAGGATTTAACTTCAAAAGGAGTTCAATTTGAAACTGAATCAGACACGGAGGTATTATTACAATTGTTAATACATGAAGGAAAAGATGCTCTAAATAAACTGAATGGTTTTTTTGCTTTTGCATTTTATCATCAACAAAAAGAAGAAATGTTGGTCGCCAGAGACCGTTACGGAATTAAACCACTCTACTATTTCGAAGATGAAGACCGCTTTATCTTTGCTAGCGAACTGAAAGCTATTCTCAAATTCGGAATCAACAGAAATTTAGATACAAACTCACTTTATACTTATCTCCAATTAAATTATTTACCGGCCCCGATGACTATGGTGAAAGCGGTAAAAAAATTAATGCCTGGTCAATATGCAGTGATCAAAAAGAAGTCCGTGGAAATCAATTCATATTATGAATTAAAAGCCACTTTTGATAATCCATTTCAAGGCACTTACAAAGATGCAAAATTCCAACTTCAAGGATTGATGGAAAAGGCTGTGGAAAGAAGATTGGTGGCGGATGTTCCTTTGGGCACTTTTTTAAGTGGGGGAGTAGATTCTTCTATCATTTCAACCCTTGCTTCAAAAAAAGTAGACGGGTTGCATACTTTTTCAATTGGCTATAAAGATCATTCTTTTTTTGATGAAACTGAATATGCCAATGCAGTGGCTCAACATATAGGTTCCAAACATCAAGTTTTCTCCCTGAGCCTTGAGGATCTATATAGCTATTTGCCTAAAATGCTCAAAAGCTTTTCCGAACCTTTTGCCGACAGCTCTGCTCTTCCTGTTTATGCCTTAAGTCAACTGACTAAAGAAAATGTTACGGTTGCCCTTTCCGGAGATGGGGCAGACGAACTCTTTGCTGGATATAACAAACATGCTGCGCTCTACAGACTTTGGCATCCAGGAGCAAAAGAAAATTTGGTGAGTGCGCTTGGCCCATTATGGAATTTATTACCGAAGTCAAGAAATAACCCACTAGGAAATTTAACTCGCCAATTAAAGAAGTTTGCAGATGCTTCTAAATTAGATATACAGTCTCAATATTGGGTATTGGCGAGTTTACAATCCGCAAGACAAACTACCGACTTATTATCTAATACGGTTCTAGAAGATGTCGATTTCGAAGCTTTTGATTTATGGAAGGATAATTTACTTTCAACTCTAAATTCAAAGTCCATCAACCAATCTTTACAGCTGGATCAAGAAATGGTATTGCAAGGCGATATGTTGGCAAAAGTAGATCTCATGAGTATGCAAAATGCATTAGAAGTGCGGGTTCCCTTCTTAGATCATGACGTAGTCGCTTTTGCTAATAGTTTGCCGGAGAATTTCAAAGTGAATAACAAAAGAAAAAAGATGATTTTGCAAGATACCTTTAGGGATATCTTACCCGAAAAAATCTATAACCGACCTAAACACGGATTTGAAGTTCCTCTTTTGGATTGGCTCAGAACAGATTTAAAAACTGAAATCAATGACAAATGGCTGAGCAAAGAATTAATTGATTCACAAGATGTCTTTGATTGGGAAGGTATTAAATCTTTAAAGAAAAAGCTGTTTTCGAGCAACCCAGAAGATAGTCATGCACATATTTGGGGCTTAATCGTTTTTCAGGAGTGGTGGGAAGGTTACATGGAACAAGCTTGACCTAGCGCTAGCTTCCTGCTAGTGATGATTACTTTTACCTCCGTCATTTTTTGAACAACTATAGAACTAGCAATCTTACTTCTTTAATATTCTCCCATTTTCGTTTAACTTTGTTTTTTAGTAAAACTGATTAGAAATTCAATGTCTGAAAAGATAAATGCATTAAAAGCTGAAATTTCAGCCGCCACGGCCAAAACTCAAGAAGAGTTAGAGGGGTATAGATTAAAATTTATTAGTCGAAAAAGCGTGTTGGGAGAGCTTTTTGCTGACATGAAAAATGTTGCCCCTGAAGATCGAAAAGCCTATGGGCAAGCAGTTAATGAGGTAAAGCAGCAAGCGGAAGAAAAATTCAAAGAGCTGATTGCCGGTTTAGAAAGCAGTGATGCAGGAAGCAAATCGTCTGCTCCAATTGACTTAACATTGCCCCCCAATGTCAACTTAGGTACCGTTCATCCTTTAACCTACATTCATAATAGGATCGTAGAAATTTTCCAGAAAATTGGCTTTAATGTGGCAGATGGGCCTGAAATCGAAGATGACTTCCACAATTTTACAGCCTTGAATTTCCCAGAAAACCATCCCGCTCGTGAAATGCAGGATACCTTCTTTATTGAAAGCAATCCTGACATTGCCTTGAGAACACATACTTCTTCTGTTCAGATTAGGGTAATGGAAAATCAAAAACCTCCGTTTAGGACATTAGCTCCTGGACGTGTATTCCGAAATGAAGCAATTTCAGCTCGGGCACATTGCTTTTTCCATCAGGTAGAAGGCTTCTTTGTGGATAAAAATGTGGGCTTAGTTGATCTAAAACAAACTCTTTATTATTTCGCTAAAGAGCTGTTCGGGCAAGACACTAAAGTGAGATTCCGTCCTTCTTATTTTCCATTTACGGAGCCAAGTGCAGAAATGGACATTTCCTGCAATATCTGTAAAGGAAAGGGCTGTAATATTTGTAAATATTCCGGTTGGGTAGAAATTTTAGGTTCTGGAATGATAGATCCCAATGTTTTGGAAAACTGCGGCATTGATTCTGAAGAATACACAGGTTTTGCTTTCGGAATGGGAATTGAAAGAATAGCTATGCTTAAATTTCAGGTAAATGATTTACGGCTATACTCCGAAAATGACGTTCGATTCTTGAATCAATTTAAGCACTTGAGTTAGATTATGAACAACATCTGCTGCAATGGTCGTTTCTAGTATTTAAATATCAAGACATTATGAAATTAAATGAAATCAAATCAATTGGAATAGTAGGAGCAGGAACCATGGGTTCTGGTATTGCACAAATGAGTGCAATGGCTGGCTATAAAACCACAATATTTGATATTCAAGAAGCTGCTCTAGATAAGGCCAAAACTGCTGTTACTAAAAACCTTGACAAAGGGATTGACAAAGGCAAAGTAAATTCAGTACAAAAAGAAGCGTGTTTAGCCAATATCAGTTTCATATCAGATTTAGAAGAATTAAAAGCTGACGTTATCATAGAGGCGGTAGTTGAAAAGTTGCAAGTAAAAATTGACATCTTTAGTCAATTAGAAAAAATTAATAGCGATAAAACTATCTTAGCTACGAACACTTCTTCTATTCCTATTACACAAATCGGAGCCGGGCTTCAAAAGCCTGAAAGATTAGTGGGCATGCATTTTTTCAATCCTGCTCACATCATGAAATTGGTAGAAGTGATATCTGGGGCAGCTACAAATCCAGAAATTGCAGCTACAACCAAATCATTAGCTGAGAAAATGGGTAAAAAAGCGGTGATGGCGAAAGATTCTCCAGGCTTCATCGTTAATAGAGTAGCGCGTCATTTTTATGTAGAGTCGCTGAAGATTGCAGAAGAAAACGTAGCCAATTTTGAACAAATTGACAGATTAGTGGAAAGTTCCGGATTTAAAATGGGTCCTTTTCGGTTAATGGATCTGATAGGTGTTGACACGAATTTTTCAGTAACTAAATCAATGTTTGAATCTTTTTATCACGATAGCAAATTTAGACCAAGCAGAATTCAACAACAAAAAGTGGATGCCGGCCACCATGGAAGAAAAAGCGGCAAAGGATTTTATGACTACAATTAAGAAATTTTCACTTTTTCTATTCTTAGCTTTTTTTCTACTTTTAAGCTGCGGGGAAGAAAACCCTGAGGTGTTTGTAGATGAATTGCCTTTACCTGATCCTTTTCAATTATCCCTTAATTTAGATTTAGTCAGCTATCAAAACTTACAGTTTGAAAAGAATGTGATTTTGCCAGATGTTGGTGTGAATGGGGTAATTGTAGTCAAAAGAGCAGAAAACGATTACGCTGCTTTTGAACGTACTTGCCCCTTCGAACCTGAGAAGGAATGCTCCATTGTATCCATGAATGCAGGTCAACAGTACTTAGAATGCGAATGCGGTAATTCTTTTTATAATTTAAGCGGATATCCAACCAATAGTCCATCTCCCAGAAAGTTAAGGGAATATTTCACCAGTCTATCAGGAAGAAATCTATATCTGGACAATACTATCGTGAATAGTGAGAATAGGTAGTTTTATAATCTATACAAGGCTTACAACCACCAAAAAGTGTTTATTAAGTTAATGATATTTTGAGTTCGTTTTTAAGAAAGATTTACTCGAAAGAAGTAATTTCACCAAACAGTTGACCAATTATTTGCATAATGATGAAATTGAAAATTTGGATGATTTTGGCTTCTATTTTGATCCGGATAAATGGACACCAAATAAAACGCAACTGAACAATGCTCTAAAGGCAAATAAAGATTTGTTTTGAGGTGTCTGAATGGTCGAAATATAGACTACTATTTGGGTCACAAGTCGATGAAATAGTTGAAGGTGATATTGATGGTTTAATCAAAATAATTACTGAATCTCATTATTCTAAAATTATTAATCCTTGAAGATAAATGAAGTTTAAGAAATTAGATATAACGTCCATAATTGCTAAATACCCCAGTGTCTTGACAACTAAAGGGACATATGACAGTGAAAGGATATTTCAATTTAGATCTCTCAATGATTGCTCCGTGTTAAATGATTATCTACTCAACGGTAAATTCGCATATCACTATTTTCCATTTAAGCTGGTCTTAACCGACTTAAAACAAAAACATATATATGTTCTATTTGATGAAAAAAAAATCTATAGAGAGGAAGGAGAGTTTTATCTTATAAGCAAAATGAAAGAAAATGTTCTCAGGTATTCTCCTAGTGAAAAGGTATATGTTAGTGAAATTTCCGGTTCAGAAATTTTTCGATATCAAAAACCAAAATTAAATGAATTATTTTTTTATAAAAATTTCATCATTGAGGCTGAGATGTTTCATAAAAAACAAAACAACTGGCTAAAATGCATCGAACCCTCCACGGGCAATGAAAAATGGCGGCTGGATTTTGAATGGCAGATCGTGAGGTGCGAAGCTTACCAACATCTTCTTATTCTTGATTACAACCACTATGAGTTGCGTACAGATAAGGGCTATGAAGATCAAATGAATTGGGAAAACCCGATTAAATATACCATTGCCATCAATGCTGAAACTGGTGATGAAGCATGGCGACATAATTTTAGATATAATACTATTGATTACGAAAATGGCTTAGTGCTTTCAGGAGGTCATACGGCTAAAAGTGTTGATATGGCGACTGGTAAATTAACAAGGGATGTGACTATAATTCCCGAAGACCTATATGGATATCGTCTCCGTTTCAGCGATGAAGAGGGGTTTTATTATATCCATCATAGAGGCTCTTTTGGTAAAATTAGTAAAACAAGCGGCAATGTATTATGGGAATTTGATTTATTAGATGAGCAGGGAGCTAAGCGAAAATTGACTGATTGGCTCCTATTGGGAAACGGTAAACTCGTATTGAGCACACTACCTAATCATCCCAATGGGGATTTTACTTGCATTTTCGATCCAGAAGAGAATATGGAGTATAGCAATATTATTGATGGCAAACGAGTAAAACCACTTGAATGATGAGTTATGGCTATGTTATATTTCGTCTGATTTTAATTCAGGGCGTATGCTTTACGTTGGGCTATGTCTTTTATAATATCGGTTCTGAGCAAGACCAACCTGTTATAATTACCAGAATAGAGTTAAGTCAAGGAATGAATATGGAAAGCGTTTCTTTACAAATTAAAACACGAGAGGAAAAAGAGTATACCAGAAGTTTCACTATGGAAGATGGAAATCCGATTAACCGCCTGCTAAGCATGTTTCAGGAGCAAGGGATGGTCTCAGGTGATTTTGATTGGAAAGAAAATTTACCACTCGTTTTAACTGAAAGGCAATTGAAAGCCTTTAAGGGCGAAGTCTTTATTAAGAATAGCGGTAATCGCATTGATAGGTTAAGAATAGATAATAAATACATTACAGGTGTTCCTGAGAAAAAACCAAGTATAACGTTTATTGACTTTTTGGCATTTTTCTTTTTTCTGGGTGCTATGTTTATGTTTTACCTTATGGCACGAATAATTACAATTTTAATTATTCATTATAAAAAAAATGGAGGAATAAAGGACTTTTCTTATCCAAACAGGTTGGAAGATTCTGTTGAAGGTTGGAAATATATTTTGGGCTTTAAAACAAAAAAATGAAAAAAACTTTACTGATATTCTTTATTACACTAAGTGTATTGGCTCCAAGACTGGCAGTTTCTGGCAGTACAAGCACAGATAGTCTAGGCGTAAAGTAAACTTATTATTTTTGAATATGGTTGTGGATATGGGAAGTGGCAATGACCTGATTTGCTAAGGCCATTGACTATTTGCAACTCAAGGCATTTCAATTAATCGCAAGCATATTTTTAGTCTTTTATCCAAAACAATACTTCTTTCAATTCTTTCCATTAATTTTAAGCTATGGAAAAAATGAACTGGCTAAAACTATTAAACCCCAATCGTTTAGGGCAAAGCACAAATACCAATCAATCTACTGCTCGATCCTTCTTCGAGCAAGATTATGATAGAATCATTTTCTCTCACCCATTCCGAAGATTACAAGACAAAACCCAGGTAGTTCCTTTGCCGGAAGAAGACTTTGTCCATACGAGATTGACCCATAGCTTAGAAGTGAGTGTTGTAGGAAGATCATTGGGGAAAAAGGTGGGCGAATCCATAGTGGCAAAATATCCTGAGCTAGAAAACTCAGGCTTTTCCTCTTTTGATTTTGGTGCTATAGTAGCCGCGGCTTCTCTAGCCCATGATATAGGAAACCCCCCTTTTGGCCACTCAGGAGAAGATGCAATTTCCGCCTTTTTCAAAAGTAGCCAATTAGGCAAATGGATTCAATCGCAAGTTTCTGTTGAAGAATGGGAAGATTTGACCCATTTTGAAGGGAATGCGCAAGGGTTTCGTTTATTCCATAGACCTGATAACCGTGGTATAAAACTAACCTATAGCACTTTAGCGGCTTTTAGTAAATATCCTAGAACCGCCCATCTTTTCGAAAAAGACAGCAGTCGAAAAAGTCAAAAGAAATATGGTTTTTTCCAAACAGAAAAGCACTATTTCGAGGAATTAGCCAACGAATTAGGTTTAATTCGACTTTCAAATGAAATGAGCTGGGTTCGTCACCCTCTTACCTTTTTGGTGGAAGCTGCAGATGATATCTGTTATCATGTAATCGATTTGGAAGATGGGTGTAGATTAGGTTGGGTTACGTTTGAACAAGCTAGAGATTTGCTAGCCAATGTGTTGGGAGAATCATACTTACCTGAAAAGCTTGAAAAAACAAAAGGCAAAAACGAAAAAATTGCTTATTTGCGAGCCCTTTGTATTAATAAGCTTATCAACGAATGTGCTGATGTCTTCAATAACAATGAAGAAGATATTCTAACAGGAAAATTCGATTCGTCATTATTAAGCCAAATTCCTTCCAAACGAGTACTTAGAGATATTATCGATGTTTCTGTTCAAAAAATCTACCGATCACATTTAGTTTTGGAAACTGAAGTAGTAGGTCACCGTGTTTTAGAGGGACTACTAGATGAATTTCTAGGAGCTTCTATAGCACAAAAAGGGGTAGAAGAATCGAGCAAAAAGGATCTAACCGTTTTTCGCCTGCTCCCGGAAACCTATCAGGAATTAATTACCGATACGGCAAGTCTTTATGAAATCAGTTTGATTTGCATAGATTACATTAGTGGAATGACTGATCGATACGCAATTAACCTTTATAGAAAACTAAAGGGTATTAGTTTGCCAGGGATGAAGTGAGATTTATTCTTACTTCTCCAGAGTATAAAATAGATCTAAGCAATCTTCTGCATTATCATTTACAAAATAATCTGCAACGGTAATAGATTTCACCAAGGCATTATCCGCCTGATCAAGTTTATTTCTATTAAGTCGGTTCAGAAATTCGTAAGGTATTCTTAATAGGGGTGCAGGTAATCGATACTGTAAGTTTAAGATATCAAATCTTGTGATTTTTTTAACGGACTGCCTATTTCTTTCATGATAGTCCATCACTTTGTCATTTCCTGCTATGCCATTCGCTTCCACCTTAGAAAAAATACTTTTGCAAAGCGCTTCCAGTTCCTTTACGTAATATTCCCTCACATGCCACGGATTTCTAGTAAGGGTCATTTTCTTATTTGGTGTGGAAATTATTGCCTTTCCTCCTGGCTTTAAAACTCGATGAATTTCCTTAAGAAAAGTCTTATCATCCTTTATATGCTCAATCACTTGAAAAGAAACGACCGTATCAAAGCTATTATCTGCTATTTCCTTTAAAGGAGGAATATGCATGGCTTTAAAATCCGCTTGAGGATATTCAAGCTGTAGTTCATCAGTCAAGCTTTTATATTTATCAATTCCTGTATAATGATCTGCTGCGTTAATCAGAATTGCCAAGCCTCTTCCTGTTCCACATCCAATTTCAAGTAAATTACCTTCAATTTGAGGCTGAGCATAAACATAGGCTGACAAAAGTCGCTGATGTATTGGATTATCAGATGCAATAGAATCGGAAGTGATTTCCGTAGTAGAAACGTTGGCCATGATCTTTAGCTTAGCTGACTTTTAATGCTTTTTTAATACTATCAAAGAAGGAAACCTGCGGTTTTTCTTCTTGATGCTCAGGGAAAATGGTATCATGAAATGTAATGTCTTCTTTTTCTTTTTTAGTATAGAAAGTAGCAGAAAACATTTTTCTATCTTCTTTATCAGGACACTCCAAAGGCTTAGTATATCCATAATATGAAGTATCCTTCACTTCAAAAATAACCGCTCTATTAAATCTACAAGAAACGGCCTTTTTACATTTTGAAACACAATCATTCCACATTTCCAATGCCCCATTCCATTCAGGTTTCCACCTAGGGGTCAAGTAAAGTTGCAAATTGAGCCTTCTTTGCACATCTTTCTCTGGGTGAATATTAAAATCCACATGCACATCTTCGAAAGATCCTTTTTTGCCTTTCTGAATGCCTACACCAAATCCATCGTTGGTGATGAAGGCATTTTTTATACCCGTCACTCTTTCAATGAATTCCAGAAATTTCGGTTGGGCAATTTCCTCTTTGAGCAAATTGAATAAGCGAGGATATTCCTCAAATTTATCGCCCTCCAGCTTATTTTCGTGTTTATCCTTTTTTGGTTTATTGAAAAGCTCATCTTCAGGAAAAAAATGATGAAGTTTCTCTGCAACCTCTGTTGACAAAAAGTCATCCAGGATAAGGTGGTGAAAAGGTTTGGAAGATTCAAACTCTTCCTTGTATTGATCGATTTGTTCTTGACTAAAGTGCTTACTTTGAATAAGTTCCATAAAGGAATTTAAAATTTCGTGGCGCAAATATACACTTCAAATGTAGTTTGCTAACATAAAAACTAAAATATTTCCCTGCTATTTTTCGATTTTTCTATTCGTCTTTCGACAAACGTGCTAAATAACAGGTGCAAATATTCTGATAAACCCTTTTTTGATGTAAAAAGTGCTAAAAGTTCTCACAATAGTTTCAAATACTTATCTCCTGAAGGTAGGGAAAAGCATAGGCGTCAACTTTTTATATTCTTCATATTCTTTACCGAAATGGTCTATTAATCTTCTTTCCTCATAATGAATCCCTATGAAAAGATAAATGATGATACAAATGGCGTGTACTAAATTAGTATAAGTAGGGCTAAATATCAAAAAACCGATCAGTCCCAAAATTAATGCCGTGTATAGTGGATGTCGCATGCGAGCATAAATTCCACTCCTAATCAATTTTCTTTCTTGCTCGGGTTTAATACCCATAAATTCAGAAAAGCTTATGGGCCTAAAAGCTAATTTAGCTAATAAAAAACCAAATGTTGCTACTATCAGTCCAATTGCTTTGCTAGTTTGATCTTTTGGAAATACGTATTCTGGCGGTATTGTACTTCCTAATAAGAAAATGAACAGCATCGCAAATATTGAAATAATATTATAGACCCTACGGAAACTTAAAGGCTTCAAATTGCTTTTTTCCTTTATTAAGCTTGACGCTAAAACAGAATGAACAACCCCAAAAATTAGCCAGGCTACTACTATTGGTAGATATTGGAGATATTGATTCATCCCTTAACCCAATTTACTTTATCATTAATTGGTTTTCTTTTAGCTTGTGGCCAGAAACCCTCCTTTGGCATTCCCACATACAAAAAACCCAATAATTTATCTTCTTTTTCAAGGCCTAATGCTTTTTTAGCTTCTGACATATAAGTTATACCTCCTGAACCCCAATAGCATCCAACTCCATAAGCACTTGCTGTTAATTGCATATTCTGAACTGCGGAAGCAACTGCGGCAATTTCTTCTTCCACAGGAACACTTTGCTTTTCGTCTCTTTTCATCCCTATTGCTATCACATGAGAAGCCATTAATGGTTTATTTCGGAGCTTTTCCATCTTTTCTTCATCAAAATTTCCTTTTGCTGTAGAAACTTCTTTGTAGATATCAGATTGAAACATTCCTAACTGATCTAGTCCTTTCTCTGTAAAAACGATAAACCTCCAGGGCTCAGTGTGCTTATGGTTAGGTGCCCAATTGGCATTTTCGAGCATTTGTTCGATTATTCTATCATCAACTTTTTCGCCAGAATATTGAGCCGGATAAATAGACCTCCTTGTTCTTATCAGTTCGTTAATTTCTTCAATATCAAATTTTTTGTTCATGTATGTAGTTTTTACTTCGCAATGCTTATACGGAAATCGAGATGAATGTTCTCCATATTTTTGCTGCTTATTTAAGCAGGAATATTTCTGCTAATTTCAGCATCTTTATTTCATTTTTAACCTAGATTTGGAAAAAGGGTTACAGCTATGTATTTTTATTGATATTCATTTTCTAATATGACAAAAATCATTTCATTTATTTCACGAAAAGGCGGGACGGGAAAAACTACAAGTGCCATTCATTTTGCTACCATGCTGCACAGTTTAGGGTACTCGCTTGCGATGTTGGAAACCGACACTAATTATACTCTTAATACTTTAAGAAAAATGGAGCTATATAAAACAGGCGCAAAAGAATCGGCCGTTTTTCCAATTATTGGCTCAGAGGATCATAAAGCATTAGAAGACATTGAAGAATTAAAAAGTAGGAATCTAGATTTTATAGTAGTAGACAGCGCTGGTAAAACGACAGACGAACACATCAAAAAACTTAGCTTGAACAGTCATTTAGTGATTGTACCTACAAGCCTCACTCCCAATGATTTGTTGGTCACCTACCAAACAGTAGAAGATATAAAACACGCCTTAACGGAAAATGAAAATCTGAAAATATTGGTTTTACCAAACAGGGTGCACTCAGCCACTAAAATTGAAACTGTAAAGGATGCCCTTTCCGAATTGGATGCTAATATTTTAGAAGTAAAAGTTCCTGCTAAGAATATTTTTGCTAATTTCAGTACCATCTTAGCAGAAAAGGAATTTTTACCTATCACTAAAGCTATTCTATCACATCTTTAACCCTTTGAGGAACTATGGCCAAGAAAAAAGATACTTTAAAAGATTTAAATGAATTTATGAAGAATCAACCAGCCGAAAGTGGAGAAGCTGACAAAGATTATTTATCTAAAAAACCTACTAGATTAGCTGAGGTTGAAGCTATAAAATCAGAAATTAAACGCTTAGACCAACTGCCTGAAGGTGCTTTAAATGAAAATGAAATAGCAGACTTCATTATTAAAGTTGCGAAGAGCCAAGACCTCTCTTCAAGACAGGTCCTGTACCGAGTGTGTGAAAAAGTGCTAGCTCAAGTAGATGATAAAGAAGGATCAGATATACTTTTGGAAAACCTAATTATATATCTAGAGCACCAAGATTTGCTATTAAGCAAGATTAAATCATAAAAAGTAGTCATTTCACTTTAATTACGCGTGGCAGAAATAGTGGCAATAGATACTATAGCACCTGCTTTTTGTAGTGGAATACTGCTCGCCTGCAAAGTAGCTCCTGTTGTTACTACATCGTCTACTAGCAATATTTTTTTTCCTTCTAGCTTATGAAGGGGTCGTTTTAGATGAAAAGTGGATTCTACATTATCAAATCTTTCAATTCTATGTTTTTTAGTTTGACTTTTTCGGTTTACTGACTTCACTAATAGAGGAACAAATGGGATATGCATGCTTTTGCTCATTCCTCTAGCGATACAATGACTTTGGTTGTAACCTCTCTTTCTTTCCTTTTTGAAATGAATAGGTACAGCCGTTATGAGGTCCCACTCATTATGAAAATAAGAAGATAATTCTTCTCCATATTTTTCGCCCAACAAAACACCAATGGCTTCGTTTCCCTCATACTTCAGTTGATGTAAAAAATGCTGGATTACTGAGCCTTTTTGAAACCAAGTGTAAGTCATAGCATATTGCAAATTAGGGATATCAAAAAAGCGTCTGTGGAGTTGATTAGGTTGATCCAAGTGCAGATTACTAATAGTGAGATGCGAAAAACAATGACTGCATACTAAGGTTTCGGACTTAGACAGTGTTAAATTGCAGACAGTGCAGTAATTAGGAAAAAATAATGATAGAAAATCTGATACAATTAGGGGAAAGTTTTGGTTTCGTAAGTTCACAACGGCTAACTTTGCGGGTTGATTTAGATTTCACAATTGATAGTGGTTTAATTTATGAATAAAGTAGAAGAATTCAATGAATATCGCGCAAAAATGAACGATAAGATCGTGGGGAGCAACAATAAGATCCTCAAGCGCATATTTAATTTGGACACGAATGCTTTCGCAGAAGGCAGTGTAGACAAAAAGACTAAGGAAATGATTGGTCTCTCGTCATCCATGGTGTTACGTTGTGATGACTGTGTTCGCTATCACCTAGGTAAATGCTTCGAATTAGGTGTAACAGAGGAGCAGGTTTTTGAAGTGTTTTCTATAGCAAACCTAATTGGCGGAACAATTGTAATTCCTCATTTAAGAAGAGCAGTTGAATATTGGGAATATTTGAAAGAAAACGGGAATGATTAAAAAAGATCTTGATCTTGAAAGAAGATGGCAAGCATTAAGGTTAACCTTAAAAGATTCTGTCGGCCGAAAACCAAAGGATTTAAATGCCATTCTTTTTTTAATAGGAGTTCAAGAGCTTGGGAAAGGTCCGCATACTTTTAGTAAAGAAGAAAAGCAAGATTTAATGCATATTGCCATTTGCAAAGTATTAAGTCTTTCAGGCTTTTACGAGCTGGAAGGAATGGATGAAAATGGATGGCCACATTGGAAGGCCATTAAAAATCTTCCGCATTTTGATTTATTAGAACAAGAAAAATTGCTTAAGATGCATGTTATTGAGTATTTTGAGCAAGAAATTGGTTTAGAATTTTAATTAGGCATTATTATAATATGAAGATCATTTCTTATAATGTAAATGGAATCCGCGCAGCTGAACGCAAAGGATTAAGCGATTGGCTTAAAACAGAACAGCCGGATATCTTTTGTGTTCAAGAACTTAAAGCCAATATAGACCAAATTGATACATCTATTTTTGAAGATCTAGGATATCAAATCTATTGGCATTCTGCGGAAAAGAAAGGCTATAGTGGTGTAGGCATTTTCACTAAATTAAAACCTAATAATGTGGAAATTGGTTGTGGTATGGAACAGTATGATAGAGAAGGAAGAGTGATAAGAGCTGATTTTAATGATTTTTCTGTACTCTGCACTTATATGCCTAGTGGTTCCAGTGGTGATCCTCGTCAAAACTTCAAAATGCAATGGTTAACAGATTTTCGGAGCTACATTCAAGAACTAAAGAAAACTATCCCTAATCTGTTGATATGTGGAGATTACAATATATGCCACCAAGCCATAGACATTCATGATCCTGTAAGAAATAAAAATAGCTCCGGATTTTTACCAGAAGAACGCGAATGGATGACAGACTTCTTAAGTGATGGCTTTATTGATTCTTTCAGATATTTAAACAAAAAGCCCGACCAATATAGCTGGTGGAGTTATCGCTCTGCAGCCAGAGAACGAAATAAGGGTTGGAGAATTGATTATCATATGCTTTCAGAAAATCTGGTTAATAAACTTAAATCTGCTGATATTTTACAAGAAGTCAAACATTCTGATCATTGCCCGGTAAAAATTGAATTGAATGTTTCATAGAGATGATAAAAGATTGGAAATCATTGTTTTAAAATTCCCGTTACTACTGAAGTGAAGCAAAACAGCAACATAGCGGAAATTCTTAAAAAGCTTCAAGCTTATAAGCGCAAATACTATTTAAATAAAATAGTAAAGGGCTTAATATATAATGTCGCTTTTTTCTTATTTGTTTTGCTGATCTCCAGCTGGCTAGAGTATCAGTTCCAAATGAATAGTTCAGCCAGAACTGTCATTTTTACTGTAGCCTCGATTAGTATTTTCTATTTCCTAATTAAATACATTGCTTTTCCTGTATTCCATCTTTTGCAAAATGGGCAACACTTGAGCGATAAAGAGGCTGCCAAGCAGATCGGTAATTTTTTTCCTGAAATAAGTGATAAGCTCCTCAATATCATACAGTTAAATGAATTAACTACACGTGAAAACAGTTTGATTTCAGCAAGTATTAATCAAAAATATGAAAAGATTTCTGTATTAGACTTTAGAGACAGTATCAGCATTAAAAATGCCAATGCAGGCTATGTGCCTTATGTTGTAGTTCCCTCCCTAATTATTGCCCTAATTCTCATGTTTGCCCCTAATATGATTACAGAGGGTAGCTATAGAATCATTAAGTTTAATGAAGAATTCATCCCAACAGCGCCTTTTACATTTTCCATTGAAAATGAAGATTTGAAAGGATTTAAAGGTGAAAATTTCAGTCTCAAAGCAAAACTCGAAGGCAATGAATTACCGAATGAGCTCTTTATTAATAAAGAGGGTATAAAACAGAAATTAGAGAAAATCTCTGCCAACGAATATCAATTTGTAATAAAGAATATCCAGAACAAATTAAATTTCCGCTTAGAGGCAGCAGGATTCTATTCCGAAAATTACCAGATCATGGTCTATGAAAAGCCAAAAGTTCAGGATATGAATATCACACTAGATTATCCTGATTACATAGGCACCAAAACCGAAAGAATTAGTAATTCCGGGAACCTTATCGTTCCGGAAGGCACACAAGCGACCTGGCTAATAAAAAGCAACTCAAGCGACCAAATTTCTTTTACTATCTTAGAAAATTCATCTTTATTTGAAAAAATTAACTCAAACACATTTAACCTATCTAAAACAATTAGCAAAAGCTCCAACTACCAACTACGCTTAAACAATATTGAAGCAAATTACAATCAAAATATAAACTACTCAATTGAAGTTATCAAAGACAAGTACCCTGAAATAACACTTAATCCTATCAACGATAGTACTTATTATAGACAGGTAGCCCTTGCTGGTGAAATTAGTGATGACTACGGATTTTCACAGTTAAGGATAGTTTACAATACAATTAAGAATGGGCAATCAATAGAGAAGGGATCCATCCCTCTCCCGCTTGATAAAAAAGTACCCAATCAGAAATATTTTAAACTATGGCAAGTTGATTCTCTTTTGCAGGACAGCGATGCAACGCTAGAATATTATGTTCAGGTTGCCGACAATGATGGTGTAAATGGAGCTAAATATTCAAACAGTAATGTTTACAGCTTTAAATTACCAGACGAAAAAGCAATAGAAGAAGAAATTAAAAATACAAGTCAATCCGCTGAAAATCAGTTAGATAAGAGCATTGAATCTACGTTAAAAGCAAATAGACAACTTGAAGAATTAGAAGAAATTCTGAAGACGAAAAGGAATTTAGATTGGGAGGACAAAAAGTTGATAGAAGAAATCTTTCAGAAGAGAGAAAACCGAAGGCAAGACCTAGAACGAATTAAAAACGAACTAGCAAAAAATAGAGCAAAGAGAGATCGATTCAATAAGCAAGATTCTCAATTGGAAGAAAAATCAAAACAACTCGAAAGCTTAATGGAAGAAATGCTTCAGGATGAAAATGAAGAGTTAATGGACAAGATCAAATCTCTATTAGAAGAACAAAACGAATCAGATCAATTTCGAGAATCTGTTGAAGATCTAAAGAAGCAAGAAAAAAATAAGCTAAAAGAAATGGAACGTTTAATGGAGCTTTTCAAAAGAATGGAAATCCAGTACGACATGAAGCAGGTGGGAGAGAAGTTCAAGGAACTCGAAAAGGAACAAAAAGCCTTAGCTGAAGAAAACAAAGCTGAGCAAAACTCTTCTCCTCCCGAACAAAACAACGAGGACCCTGAAAAAGAATCGATCAACAACAAGTTCGATTCGGAAAAGGAACAGCAGGAAGCCTTACAAAAGCAAAAAGAGGTGACGGAAGATTTCAAAGATTTGCAAGAAGATCTAAGAGAAATTGAAGAACGCAATCAATCACTAAAGCAACCAAATCAACTTCAAGACACCAAAGAACAGGAAAGTGAAATTGATTTAAGTCAGCAAAACAGCCTACAAGAAATTCAAGAAAACAATAAAAGTGGTGCAAGCCAGAAGCAACAAAAGTCTGCAGAAGAAATGAAGAAAATGTCAGAGATGCTATCTTCTATGGAAATGAGTATGGAAATGGAGGCTCTTCAGGAAAACATTGACGACTTACGAAATATTGTTGACAATCTATTGAAGCTATCCTTCAGACAAGAACAGCTTATGACAAACTTTAGGGAAGTAAATCCTAGTGATCCTCGCTTCATCTCTTTATCAGAAAAGCAATTAGCTATGCAAGATGACGCAAAAATCATAGAAGATAGCCTATCTGCATTAGCTGAACGTGTCTTCCAATTGAAAAACTTCATCAATAAGGAACTTGATCAAATGAACGGATCCATGAAGGCTAGTATTAAAGCATTGACAGAAAGAGAAACTGGCAAAGCAATAGGAGAGCAACAGTTTGCAATGACTGCCATGAACAATCTAGCACTCATGTTGGATGATGTTCTAGAACAAATGCAAATGCAAATGCAATCATCCATGGGCATGGGACAGCAATCACAAGGGAACCAGCAAACCCCGAGCATGTCAGAAATGCAAAAGTCGCTCAATCAAAAAACACAACAACTTAGCGAAGGACAAAAGCAAGGAAGGCAGTTTTCTGAAAAGCTTGGAGAATTAGCTGCGGAACAAGCCAAAATCCGTAAAATGATGGAAGAACTTCAAAAGCAAATGGGTAAGGACGGTCAAGAACAAGGTCAAGAAAACGGAGGATCCGCAGGAGACATCACCAAAGAAATGGAGAAAATAGAAGAAGAGCTTGTCAACAAAAGAATAAATCAGCAATTAATAGAGCGCCAACAAAAAATTGTTACTCATCTACTCGAATCAGAAAAAGCAAGAGAGGAACAAGAAGAAAAAGATGAAAGAAAAGCAGAAACCGCTACAGAATATGAACGAAAGCGAATCCCAAATGCATTTGAAGAGTATATAAAAGAAAAGGAAAAGGAAATTGAGCAACTTCGAAATGTCCCGCCCAATTTTACACCTTACTATAAAAATGAAATTAACAAATATTACAATCGATTAAAATCTAAAGAAAACCTAATACGATGAGTGAAATCAGTATAAGCATTCCATCTCTCAGCGAGAATATCAGAATAGTTGAGAGCTTTATTGACAATGCAAAAGAAAAGTTTGATTTGAATGATGACATTTACGGCAATATCATGATAGCAGTAACCGAGTCTGTCAACAATGCTATCCTACACGGTAACGAAAGCCAAAAAGACAAAAATGTTTTTCTTAGTTTAAATATGGAAGACAACACTATTGTCTTCAGAGTTTCGGACGAAGGAGCAGGATTTGATTACAATTCACTCCCTGACCCTACAGCACCAGAAAATATCGACAAACCAGGCGGGAGAGGAATTTTTCTCATGAAAGCGCTGAGCGATGAATTAAGCTTTGAACAAGACGGCAAACAGGTCAAACTCAGTTTTTACATCAGCTAATGAGTGAAATTTACTTTTTTAAAGAGGACTGTCAAATTGATTTAAGAAAGCTAAAAAAACAAAAAGCTTGGCTGGAAGAGCTAGCCTTTCAATATAATCACCAGATTAAAGAGCTTAACTATGTCTTCTGTTCTGATGATTACTTGCATAAAATCAATCTAGAATACCTAAATCATGATACCTATACAGATATCATCACATTCGATATGAAAGAAGAAAACGATAATGCCTTAGCATCTGATATATTTATTAGTGTGGATCGAGTAAGAGAAAATGCAAAGAACTTAAAAATCGAAATGGTAGAAGAACTTAATAGAGTTATGGCACACGGATTGCTACATCTCCTCGGATTCAAAGATAAAACAGAGAGTGAAAAGAAGGAAATGAGATTGGCGGAAAATAAAGCCTTAACATTATTATAAATATTAAACTGTTCCACGTGGAACAGTTACTATAAAACCAAAAGTAGAAATCCAGTGTTCCACGTGGAACACTATCAATATGATATTAATATGTTTCAAGATTACGATTTAATAGTAGTAGGAGGGGGTCATGCAGGATGCGAAGCAGCTGCAGCTGCAGCGAACATGGGATCCAAAGTTCTCTTAGCCACTATGAATATGAATACCATTGCTCAAATGTCATGCAATCCTGCTGTTGGCGGTGTAGCAAAAGGGCAGATCGTGCGAGAGATCGATGCCTTAGGGGGCTACTCCGGGATAATAGCAGACAAATCCATGATTCAATTCAGAATGCTGAACAAATCTAAAGGCCCTGCAATGTGGAGCCCTAGAACCCAAAACGATAGAATGCGCTTTGCGGAAGAATGGAGGCTACAACTCGAAAGAATCCCTAACCTTGATTTTTGGCAAGAAATGGTTGCTGGAATCATTGTAGAAGACCAAAGAGTTGTCGGCATTGAAACTAGTATGGGGCTCAAGATAAAAGCTAAGGCTGTTGTTCTAACCAATGGGACCTTCCTCAATGGCTTAATACACATTGGTGAAAAACAATTTGGTGGCGGCCGATCGGCAGAAAGAGCTTCCAAAGGGATTACTGAACAACTTGAAGAATTAGGCTTTGAATCAGGTAGGATGAAAACCGGTACTCCTCCCAGAGTCGATGGCAGATCTATAGATTATAGCAAAATAGAAGAGCAGAAAGGAGACGCACAGCCCGAGAAATTCTCCTTTTCTAAAGAAACAAAAGTCCTAGAACAGCAAAGAAGCTGCCATATCACCTACACAAATCCTCTTGTACACGAAATTCTTGAGGAAGGATTTGAAAGATCACCTATGTTCAACGGCCGCATACAAGGCCTTGGTCCAAGATACTGCCCTTCAATAGAAGACAAAATCAATCGATTTGCTGAAAGAAACAGGCACCAGATATTTGTAGAACCTGAAGGATGGGATACTGTAGAAGTTTACGTTAATGGATTCTCCACTTCCTTACCAGAGGACATTCAATACAAAGCGATTCGAGAAATAGAGGGTTTCAAAAATGTTAAAATGTTCCGTCCAGGATATGCAATTGAATATGATTTCTTTCCTCCGACTCAGTTGAAAACAACACTTGAGACCAAATTGGTACAGAATCTATACTTTGCTGGACAAATTAATGGAACTACAGGATATGAAGAAGCTGCTTGCCAAGGACTAATGGCCGGAATTAATGCCCACCTGAAAATCAATAACCAAGACCCATTTGTTCTAACTAGATCTGAAGCTTACATAGGTGTTCTCATAGATGATCTAATCAATAAAGGCACTGACGAACCATATCGTATGTTTACCTCTAGAGCAGAACATAGAATTCTCCTAAGGCAAGATAATGCGGATGTTAGATTAACACCCTTAGGTCACAAGCTAGGGTTAGCGTCAGATGAGAGAATGGAATACGTTGAAGAAAAGCAATCACATATGAATGCTTTTATGGCCAACTTAAAATCTCACAAAGTTACGCCCAAACATGTTAATACTAATCTTTCTAAGGTAAATTCCTCTCCCATTAAAGAAAAAACTAATGCATATAACATCTTAAAAAGACCGGAGATAAGTTTCACTGAACTCAGCCAAATAGAAGATGAACTCAATACAATGATTAATGGCTACAGCAAGGAAGTAATAGAAGCATCACAGATTCACATTAAATACGAAAGCTATATAGAAAAAGAAAATCAGTTAATACAAAAAATGAAAAATCTTGAAGATCTGAAAATCAAAGACACCTTGGATTTTAATCAAATCCCAGCTCTATCCTCCGAAGCTAAAGAAAAGTTTAGAAAGGTTAGACCTCAAACTTTAGGACAGGCATCAAGAATTAGTGGCGTAACGCCAGCGGACATTTCAATTTTAATGGTTTATTTAGGTAGATAAATATGTACGAAAAACTTAGCGAGTGCCCCGTTTGTAGTGCTTCGAATCTTACAAACCACAAAGTTGTCAAAGATCATTCCGTCAGTCACGAAAGCTTTAATATCATGATCTGTGACAATTGCAATTTTCAATTTACGAATCCCAGACCAAGTGAGACAGAAATTGCAAAATACTACCAATCTGATGATTATATATCACATTCGGATCAAGCAAATTCACCCATAGGCTATCTATATAAATTAGCACGAACTTACGCTTTAGCTTCAAAAAGGAAACTGATCAATACAATAGCTAAAGATAAAAAAGGACGATTACTAGACTATGGCTGCGGAACCGGATACTTTCTAAATACCATGAAGGAAAATGGGTGGAAAACCTATGGCCTCGAACCAAATGACAAAGCACGATCAATAGCACAAACCAAAACAACGGTCGAAGCACATCTCGATCAACTAAATTTAAAAAATAAAAAGTTTGACATCATCACCTTATGGCATGTACTAGAACATGTTCACCATATAAATGATACCATCAAAATCCTGAAAACACTTCTTAAAGAAAAGGGAAAGATCATTATAGCAGTGCCCAATATAGAGAGTTATGAACAAGACGTGTTCCAGGAGAACTGGGCTGCTTACGATGTACCTCGACACCTCTATCATTTCAGCAAAGATACTATGAACACATTAATGCTCAAACATGGCCTGAAGATCAAGCGCGTATACCCCATGAAACTAGATGCATACTATATCAGCCTGCTTAGCAACAAATACCAAACTGGTAAAAATCAGTACCTCAAATCACTTATAACTGGTTATAAATCAAATAGTTACGCAGATTCTAACGAAAATAATTACTCGAGCCTAATCTACATTATCAAAAAATGATTAAAAAGCTAACGTCCTTATCAATTATCATAATTATTTATGCCTGTGCCACTGTCCAGAGCCCAACAGGAGGTGAAAAAGATCAGAAGGCGCCTGTACTCTACGAATCTAATCCGAAAGATCAATCCATAAATTTCAATGGAAAAGAAATCACCTTGTTTTTCAATGAATGGATGAAACTTGATCAGCTACAAAACGAACTAATCATCACTCCAAGAGAAGACATTAAGTTCGAATCCGAATTAAAAAAACAAGAATTAATTATTACGCTGGAGGAACCACTGAAAGACTCTACTACTTATACTTTCAATTTTCGCAGTGCGCTCAAAGATATTACGGAAGGAAACCTCTGGGAAAATCCTACCATTGCTTTTAGCACTGGCCCATTCCTCGACTCACTTTATGTAGAAGGTAATGTAACCGACCTAAAAAATACCGCCCCACAAAAAGGCTTTCTCGTGGGTCTTTATTCAAATAACTATGATACCGCCAATCTAAGACAAGGTAAGCCCACCTACTTCACTACTACAGATGAAAATGGGCATTACAAAATGCAAAATATAAAGGCCGGAACATATAAAATTTACACATTCCAAGATGCCAATAACAATTTAATAAACGATCCCTCTTCAGAAGCATTTGGCTTTCATTCAGAAACAGTTCAGTTATATGACAGCATAGGCACAATAGATCTTAACACTTACAACAGAAATGAAGACACATTAAAGTTAAAGAAATTTAGTCCTGTTGGAAAGGACTTTACTATACAATACAATAAGGGATTAAAATCCTACAATATACTTAACCCTAATGACTCCAATCAATATATATACGCAAACGACATCGAACAATCCAAAAACATAAAGGTATACAAAGACAATTTTCCTAACCTCGGTTATCAAACAGATTCGCTCCTACTAATGGTAACCGTCTCCGATTCCATAGGCACGACTAGAACAGATTCAGTATTTGTGAAACTGAGAGAAAGTAGAATTACTAATGACAGCATCAAAATCGTAAGCAAACCATCAAACAAGATTATATCAGGACCTCAGCTTTTCAAGCTGACATTTTCTAAACCAGTAGCCCATATCAACTACGATTCAATCCAACTTCGAATAGATACAATCCCTATATTTCAATTCACAAAAGAACAAATCGCAATTACAGCCAACCGAAAAACCATAACACTCAAGACAAGATTAGAACAACAACAGATCGAACAGGAAATCGATAGTTTGAAAGAACTTCGCAAAACCTTGAATATCGACTCTATTCCGCCCTCAGCGGACTCAAAAGAGCAATCACCCACAGATTCAACCGAAACATTGAACAAGACAGATAACCCAACTGATATTCCCTCGGATGGGCGAGCAGCAAGATCGACCAATACCGGATCAACAGGCAGTACCAAATTAAAACTATTTATTGGCGAAGGGGCTTTTGTAGGAGTGGAACAAGATTCCACCCATGCAACAACTGTTGAGTTTAACTTCAAAAACGCTGAAGATTATGGAATCATTAAAGGCGAAGTTATCGCAGCAGATTTCCCATTTGTGGTTGAATTACTTGATAAAAACTATAAAGTAATTGACACATTAATTAATCAAGCAGAATTCACCTTCAACTATGTAGACCCTGGCGATTACCGCCTACGGCTTCTAAAAGATACCAATAGCAATACAGTTTGGGATGCTGGCAATCCAATAGCATTGAAAAAAGCCGAAGAATATATATACTTCCAAGAAGTGATAACAGTAAAATCGAATTGGGAGGTTATAGACAAAAACTTTGATTTTAGTGTGGATAACGAAGTGGATAGTGGTGAAGAAACAGAGGATTTATAAACATCCATTAACAGTGTCAGACAGAAAACAATATGAAGAACACAGAATGTGAGCATAACTTGACAAAAGTTGAAACTGTCTACAATTTAATCCACACCAATTTAATCCACTAGTAAAGCCTAAGGCTTATGCACAAACAATATGCAAAATGTTAATTAATTATCAATCAACACAATAGAAGTTAATAAGTATAATAGTTATAGACAATATATCATCAGATAGGAAACTATTTCCATAAATTGTACATTTATCAACATATCAACAGCCTTAACAATAGATAATAATTTATATATACTTAAATAATATAATATTATGTGTGTGGAAAAACACACTGACTTAAAGAATTTACAAATGAGATATTTCTTATTTACCTTTTTAATATTAACCTCTTTTTTTTCTTATAGCCAGGCTAATCAGAAAATAGGGCTGGCTGGTGCTTATTACCAGGAAGGTGAATATGAAAAGGCAATATCTATTTATCGTGAATTAGCAGAAGCACCACAAAATATTTCATTTATTCACAATAACTACCTTGAAATTCTTTATACAAAACAATACAATAAAGAAGCAGAGAAATATCTAAAAAGTATTAATCGGATATTCCCTAGCAATATTAGTTATCAAGTAGATTTTGTAGATTTCTATATTACCATTAATGATAGTACAAAGGCTGAGAGGGCGTACAATCAAATCGAAAATCAAGTCTTACAAAATCTCGGTAATCTGCGCTCAGCGGCTCAATATTTTATAAATAAACAGCATCGAGCATATGCTGAAAGGCTATATTTATCTGCTAGAGATATTATGAGGGATCCGAATGCATTTGCTATTCAACTTGCTACTTTGTACAGATACACCAATCAGAAGGATAAAATGGTTGATGAGTACTTAAAATATGCCATAGAAAGACCTGGAAATTTGCGATATGTCAAAAATATGCTACAGATGTCTTTAACTGAGGACCAAGAACTGCAAGCTTTTGTAGAAATGCTTATGGAAAATCTGCAGAAAAATAGCGATCAAGATATGTATGCTGATCTTTTGATATGGGCTAATATACAATTGGAAAATTTTTATGGTGCTTTTATTCAGGCGCGAGCAATTGACAAGAGAAATAAGCTCGAAGGACAAAATAGTTTAGAAATAGGAGAGTTAGCTTTTGAAAATGAGAATTATGAGACAGCAGAAATGATCTTTGCCTATGTAGTAGATAACTTTTCAAATTCAAGAAACTACATAAAAGCAAAACAACTAATGATAAAAACACAAGAAATACGTGTTAAGAATGATTTTCCTATCGATACGGTAGCTATAAGGAATTTAGTATCCTCATATGAAAATTTGATCGAGGAGATAGGACTCTCCCATTATACTTTAGCCGCTTATCGCCAGCAAGCACTACTTCATGCATTATACTTGGACGAGCAACAGAAAGCAATTGATATGCTCAAAGAGGTAATTGACTTTCCCAATGCAGATGAAATGATAGTGGCCGAGGCAAAATTAAATTTGGGAGATATATATGTTATAACCGAGCAACCTTGGGAATCAGTTCTATTGTATTATCAGGTAGAAAAAAGTCATAAAAACGAAAACATAGGAGAAATTGCAAAACTGAAGAATGCAAAGCTTTCATTTTACAAAGGAGAGTTTGAACTAGCACAAGAGCATCTCGATATACTAAAAAATGCCACTAGACGAGAAATTGCAAATGATGCCATGGATTTAAGTTTATTAATTAAAAATAACACCATTCTGGATAGTACGCAAAAGGCGCTTCGCGCCTATGCTGAAGTAGACTTGATGTTATACCAAAATAAATACAGTAAAGCTCAAAAAACGCTGGATAGTTTAATAATTGAATATAGTGAACATCCAATTCTAGATGAGCTCATCTGGTTAAAAGCAAGAAGAGAAAAAGAAACCGGAGCTTATTTTGATGCAATTGAATTATTGCACAGAATAGTATTTGACATGCCTTATGACATTTTAACGGATGATGCTCTCTTTGAGATGGCCAACATCTACGAAGAGCTCATTAAAGATACTGGAAAAGCTAAAGAATATTATCAGCAATTGCTTTCAGAGTATCCAGGCAGTATTTTCGTTGCAGAGGCGAGAAAAAGATTTCGTACTCTTAGAGGCGATTTTGTAAATTAGAAAACCGATCACAACCATCATAAATTTGCACATAGAATAGTTAGCTATGATGGCCTAAACGAAATAAAAGGAAACACTTTCGCATCACGTATTTTGAAATTTGAAATTTATACAGGCACGTGCACTAGTAATCAATGCTATTTGACTACCTTTGATTTTCATTATTTCACATCTAGAGTTCCTTTTCGTTCAGTCGTTGATAGGAACAAATAAATCCTAACTATGCGATTTGAACAACTAAATATAATTGCTCCTATTTTAAGAGCATTAAAAGAAGAAAATTATTCAGAGCCAACATCTATACAAGAGCAAGCTATTCCTTTGCTTTTGGAAAAGAATGATATAATGGCAAGTGCTCAAACTGGAACAGGGAAGACAGCGGCTTTCGCAATTCCTATTTTGCAGCATCTTGAAAACAGTAATTCAACTACGAAAAAAATAAAGGCTCTTGTTTTAACACCAACTCGTGAACTTGCCATCCAAATTGGTGAAAGTTTTTCTACTTACGGGAAGTATACTTCCATCAAAAACACAGTAATTTTTGGTGGAGTAAATCAAAACAAGCAGACTGCTGCCATTAGAAATGGAGTTGATGTTTTAATAGCTACTCCAGGCCGTTTATTAGATTTGATGAATCAGGGATTCATAAATTTAAAAGATATTCAATTTTTTGTTTTGGACGAAGCGGATAGAATGCTAGATATGGGTTTTATTCACGATATCAGAAAAGTGATAGCAGTGCTGCCTGAAAAAAGGCATTCATTATTTTTCTCAGCAACTATGCCAGATACCATTGTTGAGCTTTCCAGAAAAATCTTAAGAAACCCTAAGAAAATAGCAGTAACCCCTGTTTCTTCTACTGCGCAAACGATTCAGCAATATCTCTACTACACGAATAAATCCAGCAAAAAAGATTTATTATTACATATTTTAAAAGATTCCAAGATGGACCAGGTTTTGCTTTTTGATAGAACCAAGCATGGTGCAGATCGAATCGTGAGAGATCTTAAAAAACAAAATATTAAAGCTGCAGCCATTCACGGAGATAAAGCACAAAACCAACGGCAAAAGGCCTTAACTCAATTCAAAGAAAAGGAAGTGCGAGTTTTGGTAGCAACTGATATTGCGGCAAGGGGTATAGATATTGATAAGCTGCAGTATGTTATCAATTATGATATTCCGAATGTAGCAGAGACCTACGTTCACAGAATTGGACGATCAGGCAGAGCTGGTGAAGCAGGTGTTTCAATTTCGCTATGCGAACCGCAAGAAAATGATTACATAAGGGATATTGAAAAGTTGATTAATTTGAAGATTCCTACGGTAAAAGATAATCCATTTCCACAAACAGATAAGCCTATGACTACGGCAGAGAAGAAGGAGTTTGAAAAAGAAAAGCAGAGAAGAAAACAAGAATTTTTTGCCAACAGAAAGAAGAAGGGTATTAAAGGTGGTAGAAGATAGGTTCCGTTTTACGATTCATTATCGATAATCAATTCTGATTTTGCAATTTTAAAATTCAACTCAAAATATTTAAAATGATGCGTTTTATATTTTTCATCCTATTTATTTTTAGTTCATTTTTTTCAAATGCTCAAGGTTTAATTACAGCCTTTGAACAATCGAATGGTACGGAAACGGCTACCTACCACGAAGGCATAGAATTTTATAAAAAACTTGCACAGAAATTCCCACAAGTTGATATAAGGGAAATGGGTAAAACAGATAGTGGGGAGCCATTGCACTTAGTAGTTTTTAATAAAGACGAGAATTTTAGTTTTAATGAGATAGACAATTCAGAGAAACCTATCTTATTTATCAATAATGGCATTCATCCTGGCGAATCGGACGGGATAGATGCCTCGATGATGATGCTTAGGAACTGGGCGCAAAATATTACTCAATACCCGCATTTAGATAGTGTGATTGTAGCTGTAATTCCGTTTTATAATATTGGAGGTGCACTAAACCGAAATAGCACTACTAGAACCAATCAAAATGGACCGAAATCTTATGGTTTCAGGGGGAATGCTCAGAATTATGATTTAAACAGAGATTTTATCAAAATGGATTCAAAAAATGCTTTTGCTTTCGCAGAGATTTTCCATCGATTGGATCCGGATGTTTTTATAGATACTCACGTGACCAATGGTTCGGACCATCAGCATGTAGTAACAGTTTTGACTACGCAAAAAAACAAACTGGGTGGCGAATTGGGAAAATATCTTGATGAGGAGTTCGAGCCCATGATTTTTGATAAGATGGAAGCAAAAGGCCGAAATCCGATTGTCTATGTAAATGTACATGGGATTACTCCCGAAAATGGCTGGACTCAATTTTGGGATGCACCGCGATATTCTACAGGTTATACCACACTATTTCAAACATTTGGTTTCATGACAGAAGATCATATGTGGAAGGACTACAAAACGCGAGTGGAAAATATTTACGATTTCTTGAATATTGCATCCGAGGTTACAGCACAGGAGGGAAGCAAAATTCAAAAATTAAAAACAGCTGATCGAAAGAAAATTATAGAAGCCGACTCATTACCTATCCTTTGGAGCAATGATAAAAACGAATTTGATATGATTACTCTGGAAGGTTATGAAACTAGTGATCCAAAAAGCGAGCTCACCGGAAACCCCTTATTAAAATATCATAGAGTTGATACTTTTGAAAAGGAGGTTCCTTTTTATAATGAGTATAAAGTCGAAAAATCAGTTTCAGTGCCTGATTTTTATGTTATCTCGCAAGCTTGGTATGAGGTAATCAACAGACTTAAGGCAAACGGAGTCAAAATGGAAGCATTTAAAAAAGATACTGTCATCAATGTTGAAGTTTATCATATCGAAGATTTCAAGACAGCTTCCAATCCATATGAAGGGCATTATTTGCACTACAACACCCAAGTGAAGAACTCAAATCACAACATCACGTTCAGAAAAGGTGACTATTTAATCGATACCCATCAGAAAGGGAGAAGATATTTGGTAGAAACCTTGGAGCCCGAAGGGCAAGATTCATTCTTTAATTGGAATTTTTTCGATAGCATATTGCAGCAGAAAGAAAGTTTTTCAGCCTATGTTTTTGAACCAAAAGCCAAAGAAATTTTAGCGAATATGGCAGAGGAAGAGCAATTGGAATTTTATGAAAAGCAGAAATCCGACTCTGTTTTTGCTTCAAACAATTATGCTCAACTAGATTGGATTTTTAAACGGTCGGGGCATTATGAAAAATCTCATAACAGATACCCTGTTTACAGGCTAATGGCAGAATGAAAAAAGTCTGGCAAAATCCCTTTTTTAAAATATCTTTAAGCACTTTAGCTGGAATGTTGGTTGGCTACTTTTTTGGCAATATTTCGCTATTTACGGGAGTTGGATTTGCCTTAGGTTTAGGCTACTTCTATATCGCACGCTCAAATGGCTAGGATAAAAAAAACGTATGCAGAATATATTTCTGTCTTGGGCCTAAGGCTAGGAGCTTCTTCAGAAGAAATCAAAGAAGCCTACAGAAAATTAGCAAAGCAGTATCATCCAGATGTTTATAAATTGGATGATGGTGAACGATTTAAGGAAATTAGTGCTGCATTTAGTTTTTTAAGAAAGAATCCTGATCCACCAGTTCAAAACCAAGCTCGTCAACGTACTAGAGAGAATGAGTATGAAAGAAGACGGCAGGCATATCACCAAAGGAAACAGAAGAAAGAAGCTGAAGAAGCGACACGGAAGGCAGAAATGTATAAATGGTTATTCGCCAGATTACGTCTATTTGCTCTTGTAATTGTAATTTTCAATTTTCTTCTTTTGATAGATTACCTTTTACCGTCTGAAACAGAGGAAGTGAAAGTTTCCGGAATAGAAACCGTAAATAGATATTCTAGTCATAGCTCCGGAAAAGCAAATTTAGCTTACAGCTACAAAGCGATACTGAGCAATGGAATGAGTTTCAGGTTTGAAAAGCAGGGAATAGCGAAAATCCACCGTAGTGACGAATTCCTTTTAGAACGAAGCATTATTTTTCAACAAGCTCAAAGCTTAAGCAGCAAAGAGGATAAAGTGATTTTTTATAGTGAATATGGCATATTCAACATTTTCGGGTTCTTAATTCCAGTTGCAATTATATTGATAGTAGGATATTTTTATTTCGTCAAAAACAATGACTATAGGTTAACTATGTTTTTGATAGCTGCAGTGATATTTGCGGTTCAACTTGTTTTAATTTTTTAAATCCTTTACAGTTTTGAATTTCGGAAAAAAACTAGGTCGTATTATAATGCTTTTTTAAATCAGATAACTTAGCAAAAAGCTCTTTTCCTTCATCTGTATCATAACTAACTTCAACAATTTCTCGAATGGTGTGATCAAGCCTTTCTACAGATTCTTTCATGTATTCTAATACAGTTCTATTATTGTCCGATAGATCATTAAAATCTATTAATTGAAGTAAACCTAATATGCTCGCAACAGGTGCCCGAACTTCATGGGAAGCCTTAAAAGCTATTTCCTCTAACTTTTGGTTATACTTTTTGAGCTGTTCTAATTGTTTTATTTCCTCCGAAACGTCATGATAGACGCAGACCACTTCATCATTCGGCAGTTTATAAAGGGACCCTCTTCTCCAGCGAGCCTTATTTTTATCTTGATAGCGCAAAAGAGGATAATTTGCATATCCGCATTCATATGCTTTTTCAATATAATCGGAAAAGCCACCAGCTTCTGTTCCTGGAAATATTTCTAACAATTCCTTTCCTAAAACTTCCTCCTTCTTTTTGTGATCTAGTTTTTCGGCACCCTGATTGAAGTCAGTGATGATAAAAGTATTTTGGATTTTTTTCATGACGATCACCCCTTCGCTTATATGATTAAATAGCTGGGTGAATCGTCTTTCTTGAAATTCATTTTCTTGTTGGAGCGCCATTTGCTCTGTTTTCTCAATGCGTATAGAAAAATACTCCTTTACTTTTCTTTGTTCTATGATAGGTACAATAGTAGTTGCAACCCAGTAGGTAGAACCGTCTTTAGCTTCATTTAATATATTGCCCTGCCAAACATCACCCTTTCCTATTGTCTTCCATAAATCTTTGAAGTACTTTCTATCGTGAAAGCCCGAATTGACTATGCTGTGTGGAGCGCCAATTAATTCACGTTCTTTGTATTTTGAGATATCGCAAAACTGATCATTCACATATTTAATCTCACCTTTAAGGTTGGTAGCAGATATAATGCTATGCTGATTGAGAACATCGAAATACGTATAGATTTTGTCTTTCATGATTATAACTGTTCCTATAAATAATACGGCTATAGAAATCAAAAGATATTCCTTGATAAAGCCGCACATATTAACTGTACAACTTATTTGTTAATTGTTTTAAGATAGTTATTTTTAGTAGTTGTTAAAGCTACCATGAAGTCAAGAAAAGGTAAAAGAATCTATTTAATTGTAGGAATAATTGGCATTTTGATGCTGCTCAATATTTTCTTGATTAAACAATATGGAAGAAAAATTGAAGAAAATCAGAGAATTATTAATACCACTCAAAGAGTAGTAATCAATGCTGAAGAGTTAGTTCAGACGCTTCATTTGTTAGATGTTGGTATAAGAGGGTATGTTATTTCTGATAAAATTGTCATGTATCAGAGTCCTTTTGATAGCGCAACTTTTCGAAAGAACCAAGCTTTAGAATATTTAAAAACTACGCTTAGCAGACAAAACTATCCATTGGCGACTTTTTCTAGTTTACGAGATACTGTTGACTCATATTTCAATTTCGTAAGCAAAATTGCACTGCAGCTACATGAAAATAATTTACGAAAAGCGGAATCTATGATTGCGGAAGACAGGGGCTATCCCGTCTGGTTAATGGCTAAGGATTTTTCCAACTCAGTAACCGTATTTGAACAGCAAATTGAGCAGAAGGCTTATGAAGAATTTGAGAAAGCCATTGATACTTCCTACTGGTTGCAAATAATACTATTCATTTTGACCTTACCTACTCTTATCTATGCTGCCGTGTATAGTGTTAAAAGTATATCTCTCTCCAACAAACTCAGGAAATCAGAGTACGACAAAGCTAAAATTTTAGAAAATCAGAATGAAACACTAGATCGCTTAGTGAGAAAAAGGACGGACGAAATTTTAGCTCAAAACGAAGAGATCAGAGCTCAAAACGAAGAGATATCCTCCCAAAACGATATCATTATGCAACATAATGAGGAAATGGGAAATCAACAGCTCTTAATCGAAGAGAAGAACAAAGAACTGACCACTCAAAACGAAATACTAAACAACGCTAAAGCGACAATCGAAAAGCAGCAAAAGCTGTTAGAGCTAAGAAATGAAGAATTATCAGAAGAGGTGGCCCGACAGAATGAAGACCTACAGCAAACAAATATTGAACTAGTTGACCAAATCAATAAGCTGGAGCAGTTTGGATATATAGTCTCACATAATTTGAGAGCGCCTACCGCCAGACTGCTGGGCTTAGGGAATCTGATTGTTCAGACCAGTGGCGATGAAAGAGAAAAAATTGTGGGATTAATGATTCAGTCTTCAAAAGAGCTTCATGAGGTGATTGACGATGTGGGCAGTATTTTACTGGTTCAAAGACCAGGAAGCAAGACTTTGGAGAGAGTTGATTTAAGAGAATCATCTCAAAAAGTGCAAAGAATCTTAAAACATGAAATTGATATGACCGAAGCTGAAATAACAGAAGAATGGGGGAAAGAGAGCGTAATACATTCTCTTCCATTATATGTTGAAAGCATCTTATATAATCTGATTTCAAATGCAATTAAATATCACCGCAACAATAAAAGGCCTACTATTCGTATCAATTCCTATTCAGTTGAAGATAAAATAATAATTGAAGTCAAGGATAATGGGATGGGCATTGATTTAGAAAAATATGGAGAAAAATTGTTTGGTTTATACAAAAGATTTCATCTCCACGTAGAAGGTAAAGGTCTAGGGCTTTACCTTGTAAAATCACAAGTTGAGGCGCTAGGTGGCAAAATAAAAGTTGAAAGCCAAATTGGAAAAGGAACAAAATTTAGCATTTACCTTCATAAATAGTTCTGAAAATCAACCCTCACTAACTTCTATTTATAGCAATATCTCTTTTGATTTGAGTATAATCTAAAAAATAGATTAATCGAATACTCAAATTTTGCTGATGCTCAGTGGATAATACATTACGTAAATTATCTGAAAAATTCATGTCAACCATTTGATTTACTTCCTGCACAGCATCTTTCCATACAACATTGACAAAACTTCCTGGAGCAATCTGCCATGAATAAACTGCGTCAATATTAAATACATTAAAATTGGTATCATGCTTTTCATAAGCATCACTTACTAAATCTTTTCCACTATAGGCTATGGGTTCAATGTCACCTACATTCGTTAAATTAAAATAATTGAAATAATCTACTTTATTCCAATAATGTCTTAATCGAAAATTAAAGCCCATTTTGTTATTAATGGTATAGTTTACTCCGAGCACATTCGACATCACATCAATATCCCGTTCACCAAATATCACTGCTTCAATATCTCCGCTTTCATTTGTAGCATGTTCAGCAAAACCTATAGAGCTAAATTGCTTATTGTAGTTGATTTCATAATTTATTGAAAACTGATCATTCAACCTATATCGAGGAGAGATATTAATCCAATAGTCAAATTGTTCTCTATCTGGAGCATTCCAAATACCAACGGATACATTGCTCATAAATGCTTTTCTGCTATCTGAAGAATAACGAAGATTGCTGCTGTAATTCCATGTTCTAAAATATTTGGCTCCTTCTACTCTTGGCTCAAAGTAATCGAAGGTTTTAGAAGGTCTGTAATTGAGATTCACAGAAAATGACTGAAAATCTTTTGTCTGTGCCCACCATTGGTTCCAGATAGAAAAATTCTGATATAAATTGGGTTCGTATAATGTACTGTAATTAGCACCTGCCCAAATGTTATATTGATTAAAAATAGCGGTAGGCTGGAATTGATTGTAGCCTATAGATGCAAAGTGAGAAATTTCATTTGGGTTTCTTAAAAAACCCATATCATTTGGGTTGTAAGTGTCACTTTCGACATTTCTTCCAATATCGAATTGATATTTACCACTAATTTTTGCAAAGCTCGCGTTGTACTTGTAGCCATCATCCACAAACCCAGATGGGTTTTGGATATTATTATAAGCTCCAAAACCTTCAATTTGATAAGTGTTGCTTTTATCTCTTAAACGAAAATCTGAACCAACTACATTGGCATTGTTTCCTCCATCAAAACGCTGAACGTTTGTGTTGATCAAACTGATATTGCTATTGTTTTTCAGGCTTTGATCAATCACCATCACATTAAAATTGGTTAGATCGTCAACTTGTTCCAATCTTTTCTCTTTGCTTTCCTTATCGTAAACTTCAGCAAAAGTTCTGTTGGTTACGGCATTAAAAAAACCAACTCCTAGTCCGCTCTTTGTTCTCCCTGTAATTTTAGATGCGTTTAATAATGGTGCTTCGTTAGGTCTATTTACAAGTGAATCAGAATCTTGTAAATTTAAAGAACCAAATGATTGGCCAACTCTACGAGAATAAAACAATCCGCCTTTGTTGAAAAGTTCTGTGCCTTCTGTAAAAAAACCTCTGTTTTCGGCATATTGAACCTCAAAAGGCCCTAAGTTATAAACCAAGTTATCAGAAACGGTCTGTCCGAAATCTGGAATCAAAGTCATGTCCAAAGTAAAGCTTTCAGTTAAGCCGTATTTTAAATCCATCCCACCGGTTATGTCCACACCACTTTGACTTCCATTTTTATTATAATAGGTGGTGATGTATGGTGAAACCGATAATCGCAATGGAGGTTTAATTCCTTTCAAGCCTTTTAAAACTCCAGACTGATTCACTAATCCATCAATGGAATTGTCCACATAGTTCCAATAGGAAGTTTCATTTTTGCTTTGGATTTTCCGCATGAAATTAATATTCCAATCTTGATTTGCATTTTTAGGAAAGCGAATAGCAGAATAGGGAATTTCCATTTCAACTTGCCAACCTTCTTCGGTTATTTTTGCCTCACTTTTCCACACCGCATCCCAATTGTAATCATTTCTACCTCTATTTATAAATATATCGGTTTGAACACCTGCAGAACTCACTTTTAGGTAAAAAGCATTTTGGCCATTTTGGTAAGTATCTAATATCAGTCCAAACTGATCAGCATTTCTGCTGTCATCATCTCTTATCCCTAGTTCTTGGGGGATTGCTCTACCACTTGCATCTACCATTCTGGCAGAAATATAAAGCCCGAAATCTGTATAAGCCGTTTTGATATATGTTTTGTGGTTGGACACAGTTCCGTTTTCCGGCAAAAATGTGATGAAATTAGCTTCTACTTCTTTCACGTCATGCCAAAAGGCATCATCTAAAGCACCATCAATAGTAGGTGTAACTTCTTCAACTAATTGGGCGTCCATTTCCCTCAAGGCGTTTTTTTCATCCTCTTTGGCCGAAATAGTTACAATGGAAAAAACAATTAGAATTAGCGTAAAAGATAGATTTTTGAACATTCTGAACAGACTCTTTAAAGAATTATTGACCTAGCTTCCAATTTTAACATATTTTTAATGAATAGGATGCCAGAATTACATCAAAACAAATTAAAGTAGATAGACGGTAAGTTTTGATTCGCTATAAGTGAAAAGCTTACGCAGATACTATATCCTACGAATACGTAACTATTATTGACTTAGCCGTGCAAAAAGCACTTACGCAGATTTACGGATAGCAGCTTTTTTTAAAAGGACGGCTATCTTACCGCTTTCACTTTGGTTTTCACCCGGTATAAAGATTTTGATGCCGTAATATACAATTGGTCAAAGTTGCTACCGCCAAAAGAAACATTAGCTGTCCAGTTTTCAGGAATATCCAGGTGTTGGAGAAAATTTCCATTCTCATCAAAGACATCAACACCTTTTCCGGTTAAATATAAATTTCCATTCGAATCTATCGTCATTCCATCTGAACCTTGTGCAACGAAAAGGGTTTTGTCTTGCAGCATTCCTTCCTCATCAATTGCGTAACGATAGGTTTTATCAGCGCCTATATCTGCCACAAACAACAATTTTTTTTCAGAATGTCCGACTACTCCATTTGCTTGAACCAGAGTGGAATCCAATAAAATAGGCTTACCATCTTTTAATAAATAGATGGATTGGTGGCCAACGGTATCATGTTTATTTTCCCAATATGGCCGTTGATAAATGGGGTCTGTGAAATAGAGGTTGCCATTTTGGTGGACCCAAACATCATTAGGACCATTGAACTTTACTTCACCGGATGGATTTAAAACAACTTCTCTTTGACCATCCAGAGAAAATTTCCATAACTGATTTTCACCATCAGCACATGCCCACAGCTTTTGATTCTGGTCGATATATAGTCCATTAGCTCTACCAGCACTATCGGTGAAAATGAGGAGCTCGCCATCAACACCATATTTGTAAATGAGGTTGTTGGGCTGGTCGGTGAAGTAGATATTTCCCAAGTGGTCTGCCGTTGGGCCTTCTGTAAAAGCAAAGCCTTTCGCCACTTTAACAATTTCTTCATTTTCTGAAATAGGCAATTTGTGTTGCTGATTACATCCGTAAACTAAAAAAGCGGTAAGGAAAAGGAGATGAATTGTTCTAATAGGAATCATTTTATAACATTTTCCGTAATTTAAGCTTTTTAACGCAAAGCATAAACTGCTTAAAAGACTAAGGCTATGAAAATTAATTGGAATCAGCTATTTGCTATATTTTTTATTTTAATCTCTGCTTGTAACTCAAACACTAAGCAAGAAGAAGAAACGTCTGGAAAGAAAATAGATCAAGAAGTTACCGAAAAAGAAGAAGAGAAAAACAACATCATATTCTTTGGTAACAGCCTTACAGCAGGATATGGTGTAGAGGCTGATGAAGCCTTTCCGGGTTTAATTCAGAAAAACTTGGATTCTTTGGGATATGATTATAATGTAATTAATGCTGGTGTGAGCGGAGAAACCACGGCCAGCGGATTATCCCGTGTGGAATGGGTAGTAAAACGGCAGCCGGTTGAAATATTTATTTTGGAGTTAGGAGGTAATGATGGACTGCGAGGAATTAAGCCTGAAGAAACCAATAAAAACTTAAGAGCTATTATTGATAAAGTAAAGGAGATTCATCCAGTGGTTAAAATTTTATTAGCTGGAATGATGGTTCCACCAAATATGGGACAGGCATATGCGGAAGAGTTTCGCAAAGTATTTCCTGAAATTGCAAAGGATAAGAATGTTAACCTTATTCCTTTTTTATTGAAAGATGTGGGCGGAGAAGCAGAATTAAATCAACCGGATGGAATTCACCCTACTCCGAAGGGCCATAAAATTGTGGCCGAAACGGTTTGGACTCATTTAGAGTCTTTGCTTTAGGGCACGAACTAGTCTCAACAGAAATATGGTGCTTGCTTTAGCGCATTAATAGAGCCAATAAGACGCAGGCAATTGTTGAGAAAACTATCATAACTATAATGCTTATGAGTCTTGATTTCCGTTTTCTTTTGGATCGGAAGTTTTGTAATTCTTTATAATTGTAATTTCCACGAGCCGTCCTATTCTTCATTTTTTTTGCGGAATAAGGGTTAGCACCCATTGACTTTCGCTTATTTCTTAACGAACGATTTTGTTTGAATGAATCACTCCCTTGTCTACTAAAACCTATACCTCCTGTCATACTGAATAAAACTATTTCTCTTACTCTCTTACTTAAAGCTGGCCTGCTTTATAAACATACATAATTGAAAAGCAAGAAGTAATTTTGCTACAATTATTTCAAGTAAAAATGCATCAAATACTATAATCCTGAATTAATCGCTTCGTTCTAATGCCCGAAAGGATGAAATTTCTTATTTTCGCCTCTGTTATAAAAAATACAACTATCTATGACGTCTTATCAAAAGATTAACAACCTTAGTGGCTGGATCATATTCATAATCGCTTCTGCCGTTTATATCTTCACTCTTGAGCCAGTGGCTAGTTTTTGGGACTGTGCAGAGTTTATTGCTAGTGCCTATAAACTACAAGTTCCTCACCCTGCTGGGGCTCCAATGTTCTTATTAATTGGTAGAATGTTTTCCATGTTCGCCAGCAGCGATGTAGAATCTGTTGGTTTTGCGGTCAACTTGGTTTCTGCATTGAGTAGTGGGTTTACCATCTTGTTTATGTTTTGGTCTATCAATTTGCTTTCTCACAAGATCATGAAAATTAAAGTGGGTGAAGCAAATACGGCACAGACCATAAAAATTATCGCAGCTGGTGCTATTGGTAGTTTGGCCTTTACTTTTTCAGATTCCTTCTGGTGGTCGGCAGTGGAGGCAGAGGTTTACGCCATGTCTTCTTTCTTAATTGCATTAGTTTTTTGGGCCATGTTGAAATGGGAAGTGATAGAAGACGAGTCAACAGAAAACCGATGGTTGATTTTGATTGCCTATATCATAGGGATATCAATTGGAGTTCACTTATTGAACATAGTAGCATTACCAGCTCTAGGATTGATTTATTATTTCAAGAAGTACAAAAATGTAACATTTAAAGGAATCTTTTTTGCACTTTTAATCAGTAGTGCAATACTTATTTTTATCTGGCAATTTATCATTTTAGGGGTGCCTAATTTGATCGGTAAATTTGAAATCTTCTTTATAAACTCCATTGGATTGCCATTTGGCTTTGGAGCATTAATTTTTGGCCTATTATTAGTTGGTGGTCTTTCTTATGGAATATACTATGCCATTAAAAAGGAGAAAGTTACTTTACATACCTTTCTTCTAGCACTTACTTTCATACTGATAGGCTATTCGTCTTACTTTATAGTAATGATCAGGTCAAATTATAATCCTCCAATTGACCAAAACAACCCAGAGAATGTGATGACTTTACTATCCTATTTGAATAGAGATCAGTACGGATCAAGACCACTTTTACATGGGCAATACTTCGATGCAGAGGTGATTTCTCAAGACAGGGGAGATGCAGTTTATAGCAAGGGTAAGAAGGAATATGAAGTTACGGATTATAAAATTACTACCCAGCATGATCCGAATAGGACTACTATTCTTCCAAGAATGTATAGCGGTGCTCCAGGTCATCCAGAGGAATACAGAAGGTGGACAGGTCTTCGTAATAATGAAAAACCAAATTTCGCTGACAATATCAAGTTTATGTTCCGATACCAATTAGGGCATATGTATTTCCGATACCTCATGTGGAACTTTGCGGGTAGAGAAAGTGATATTGAAGGGGCGGGATGGAAAACTATGTTCCAGGACACTAGTGAAATGCCTGAAATCATGAAAGATAATAAGGCCAGAAATAATTTTTATATGTTGCCTTTTATTCTCGGCCTAATTGGAATTTTCTTCCATTATAAAAAGGATTTGAAAGGCTTCAGCGTAGTGGGTTTATTCTTTTTCTTAACGGGTATTGCTTTAATTCTATACCTGAATTCACCTGCAACTGAGCCGCGCGAAAGAGATTATATCTATGCAGGTTCTTACTACGCCTTTGCATTTTGGATAGGGTTTGGTGTGTTGGCTGTAGCTTCTTTGCTAGAAAAAGCAATAAAGAATCCAAAAGTTGCGGGTGTTGTTGCAGGAGTAATTTGTTTGATAGTGCCGGGCATAATGGCTTCTGAAGGATGGGATGATCATGACCGATCAGACCGCTATTTCTCGGTTGACGCAGCTAGAAATTATTTAGCGTCTTGCGAACCAAATGCCATTTTATTTACTGGAGGCGATAATGATACGTTCCCACTATGGTTTGTGCAGGAGGTTGAAGGATTTAGAACGGATGTTAGAGTCATAGTTTTGAGTTACTTCAATACAGATTGGTATATTAATCAAATGCGTCAAAACGCTTATGATTCTGAGCCATTGCCTTTAACCTTAAGTGAAGAGCAGGTAGCGCAAGGCGGTAAAAATGACTATTTACCTTATATGGCAAATACCGGCATATCAGGAGCTATTCCAATTGACCGTTATTTGAGTTTGATTAGAAGTAATAATAAAAGCCTTGAAGTTCCGACTTCAGTTGGTAGTTATAATATGTTGCCTTCGAAGCAATTGAGCTTGAAGGTAGACACCAGTCATGTTAAAAGTTTGGGAATTATTCCTAAGGATAAAGAGAATATGCTGGTTGACAGAATGATTTGGACAGTGAAAGGGAATGGATTGGAAAAAAAGGATTTAATGATACTAGATATCATGAATGAGAATAATTGGAAGCGCCCGATCTATTTCAATACTACATCACTGAATGGAATAAAGATGGATTTGCGAAAGTATGTTATTCAAGAAGGCTTGACCTACCGATTACTACCAATTGAAAGGGATAATGTCCAAGAAGAATTTGTCAATACAGAAGTGATGTACGATAATTTGATAAACAGTTTCCATTTCACAAATACAGCTGATCCGGATGTTTATTATAATGAAAACTATAGAAACTTCTTCTTGAATCATCGTTCTGTTTACACAGCTTTAGCAAAATCATTAGTAAGTGAAGGTGATGAGAAGAGAGCCTTGGAAGTAATTGAATTTATTAGAGAAAAAGTGCCGAATGAAGTTGTTCCTTATGACATGACTGCGCTGGACTATATTCAAGTTTATTTGGCAACAGGAAACGAAGAAAAAGCGAATGAAGTAATCAATACGTTATGGGAACAAAACTTAGAGCAATTTCAATACTTAGTAAACAATGAATTAATTTATATGGGTAGGGAAAGACAAATTAGTTTTGCAATTCTTAGCCAGATTGTTCAGGTCATGAGACAGTACGGCATGAATGAACAAGCGGTAGAGTATCAAGATCAATTAAGGGTGCTGTACGAAAGAATGTAACGGTTAGTAAAGCATATAAAGAAATAGCTCACAACGCAATGTGGGCTATTTTTTTACCCAAATGTTTTTATATGATGCATAATATTAGTTTTTCCCACTTTAGATTTAGAATTTTGTGTTTTACTACTGAAGACTATGGCAGCATTTAATAAAAGACCAAAAATAAACGATAAAGACTATATATTTGGCACCCGAGCCGTAATTGAAGCTATTCATGCGGGTAAGGAAATGGATAACATTTATATTGATAAAGACGTCCGCAACGAATTGGTAAGTGAATTGATGGAGTTGTGCAAGGAACAAAAAGTGCCTTACACTAAAGTTCCGATTGAGAAATTAAATCGGATAACTATGAAAAACCATCAAGGCGTTATAGCAATGGTCTCAGCTGTAAGTTATGCGTCTCTGGATAATGTGATAAATGAAGCTTTTGCAAAAGGTAAAGATCCGTTGATTTTGATTTTGGATAGAGTGACTGACGTACGGAATTTTGGAGCGATTGCACGTTCTGCAGAATGTGCTGGAGTTGACGCCATTGTGATTCCTTTTAAGGGAAGTGCACAAATTAATTCCGATGCAGTAAAAACATCAGCAGGAGCTTTGCATTACATTCCGGTTTGTAGAGAGAATAGTTTAAAAAACACAGTAGAATATTTGCAAAAAAGCGGGTTACAAGCAGTTGCTTGTACAGAAAAAGGGACAGATCTAATTTATGATGTGCCTATGTCACAGCCATTGGCTATTATTTTAGGCTCCGAAGAAGATGGCATCAGCAACGACTTAATTAGAATTGCAGATTTTTTAGCTAAGATTCCTACAACCGGGAAAATTGCCTCATTAAATGTTTCAGTTTCAGGGGCCATAGCTATATTCGAAGCAGTCCGCCAACGAAGTATAATTAAAAATTGATAATGAACAGGTAGCCGAATAATTGTATTAGGTTCCCTAAATAAACTATTAATTGATCTTAGTGAAATTCAGATGCCCTCACCAATTAATAATTATTAATTATAGTTTAGTTATCTTTCATTTTGATTTTAATGGTAGGCTTTTCTCTGTTTTCTTCAGTTTGAGCATCTTTAGAATCTGCATCAGGAAGTCCCAACTGTTCATCTAAAATTTCCTCAGTGATCATTCGACTATTCAATTGACTGGCATAGCCCCTTCCTTTTTTATTTCCATAATTTACATATGACTTTCCTGCCCATTCATGAGCTAAAAATAAGTCTCCGATTATCTCATAACCGACCGCAATATTATAGGCCAGTCTTCCGCTGGCTTTAGTATCGGAAGTATTTCGCAATCCCATTTTCCAAGTGGAAATAGCAGACTCCCATTGATTTACGCTTGCTTCTCTAGCTCCCTTGCTCAAGTACGCATTCTTTTTAGGCTTGGCATAATAGCTTCTGGATATTCGTACAGGCATAGGAGCTATTTTGCTTGCATAAGTAGTTCCAACAGCTTGTGCCAAATACTTAGTAGCCTGTGATTTGTTGACCAATTGAGCTAAAGCTTCCTTTAAGCTGGTAGCAGCCGCTTCCCAGGTTTTGTTTTCAGTGTAAATATCCTGGTCGATGACCGTCCTGTTTTTAGCATCGTACAACCGGATACCAATTCGCGTATTTCCGACACCTTCTGCAAAAAACTCAGTGTATTCTTGTTCAATTTTGTTTCCATCTTTATCCTCTATCGTTCTTGTGTTTTTTCTTTTCCCATTCGTTACAATGAAGTTGCTGTCAAATATTTCGATGGCCAACAAAGCATCAGTGTCGTATTTTCTTGTAAGTTGGTCTACTTGCCTCCAATCCAAAGCATCCGGAAAAGAGCCGAGTATATTTTGACCACGTAGTTTTTCAGATGCCAACACCACATCAAAACGAGGCGAAATTCTCAGGCTATTCTGTAAACTTGAAAACATGGTCATTACACCATCGCGGTCTTCATTTATTCCTTCTCCAGTAATAATCCCTTCAATTACACCAATCGCATCTCTATCGTAGGCAGTTCTATCCACTAAAACGATTGATTGTATATCGTTTGGAATGCTGATGTCAGCAGGGCGTAAAGTATTAATAGAGACAGACTTCATGCAAGATGAAAAAAGAATAGCTATAAGGATAAAGAAACTATAATACCTCTTCATATAGTAGTGATTAATTTTTAACAAAACCTTGTTGAATTTCATACAATTTAGCCAAATCCCCATAAATTAGCTTCATGTCTGTGAAGAAATTCTTTTCCCCCGAGTTTGTACCCATTCAAAGCGTTCTCTATCATGAACTAGCTTTTGATATTCTAAGATTAGACAAGATACATCTTGGAGCATCAGGAAATAAGTTTTTTAAACTCAAGTACAATTTTATGGAAGCAGAAAAGAAGGGGTTAAAAAAAATCCTGACTTTTGGTGGAGCCTTTTCAAACCATATAGCAGCTACAGCCATTTCAGCAAAAGCTTGCGGATTTGAATCTATCGGAATAATAAGGGGAGAGGAGGTCAGTAACCCCACTTTAGAATTAGCTAAAGAAAATGGCATGCTATTGCACTTCATCAGTAGAGAAGAATATCGGGCTAAAGAGGAGGAAAGAGGATTAAAGGAATTAGGAGCTAAATTTGATCATCCTTATATCATACCAGAGGGAGGAACAAACGAATTGGCGATTAGCGGAACGAAAGAAATCCATCAATATATACCAGATGATTATGGACTAATATCCACATGTTTTGGAACAGGTGGTACAATAGCCGGATTGATAAAAGGTAAGTCAGCTAAGCAAAAGCTTCTAGGCTTTTCAGTTTTAAAAGGAGAATGGCCAGAGCAAGAAATTGAAAAATTGCTTGAGGGTAGCAAAGAGGAAAACTGGGAGATAAAAACGCAATATCATTTTGGTGGCTATGCAAAATGGCAACCAGAACTGATTGACTTCATTCAAGATTTTTATAAGAAAACATCAATAGCATTAGACCCTATTTATACAGGCAAAATGATGTACGGTCTAATGATGGAATTGGAAAAGGGTAACATTAAATCTGACCAAAAGATATTAGCAATTCATTCAGGAGGATTGCAGGGAGTTGCAGGCTTTAATCAGCGATTTGGATTTGATTTGGCAGAGAAATAGAATGCTCGAGCATGTCCCCGAGCACCATTTGTTAAATTCTGATTAAGCATCCAACCACTTCAGTGCCTCTTCCTTGTCTTTAAAGTTCATCTTTGGCATGCCACTTTCATTGGACACGCCATCTAATTGCATTTCTGAAATACTTTCCTTGTGTAATTCCGCTACTTTTTTTACACCGGCTTTAATAATTTTATCCTGTGCCTTAGAATGTACGTCTCGCACATCTCCAGGGTGTATTACCATTTCCGAAGCATCAGTTAACAGCGTAAACCCTCCATCTAATTTTTTTAATGCCTCGTCCCAATCTTCTAAATAGCCTGGAATATCTTCTTTATTCCTCCAAAAACCATAGATTTTTAAGAAAGCTCTGTTTTTAGTGATATCTACTTTTAAAGAATATTGCTCGTTTTCTGCAATTGTGATCATATAAAAAGTTTTGTTTCAAGTAAATATGCGGGAAATGCTTTATTTTGTTTTGTCACTTTAGACTTTTTCGATAATCCGTACTTTTAACCAGATAAGTAATTGCATTATATTGACTTCTTTTTGATTTGCTTTGGGACACTCTTTTTATTCGGCTATATCAAGCCTTGGTGGGTATTGTGGTGGAATGACGCACCAAACCGATTGAAGGTGCTTAAGTACTACGGTGCCCCCATACTAATTTTCTTAATTTTGAAGTTTATTTTTAGTTAAACATGCCAGTTATGAATGATGAGAGATGAATTATGGATGGAGAGTTTTCTGTTTTATGGTTAAAATTGAGCTTTTAATTATTTTCAAAAGTTCATTGGCATTTTCAAAAATGCTTTGAAATTCTTCTTCATTAATATATTCGGTCTCTTTTAGTAATTCAAGCCAATAAACCGTTTCATCACATTCTTGTTGTACTATTGATAATTTATGAATGAAGTCTTTTTTACTTTCAGCATTTTGAGCTTCACGAATTAATTCTCCTACAGCGGTTCCACTTCTTAATATTTGCTTACTTAATACATACTCTTATTTTTTTTTAGCCAAATATTGAAAAAGCTTTACAATCCTGACGGCAAAGGAGAAGGATTTGACAAGAAGGATATTCTCTTTTTTATTATTCATAATTCATAACTTATCACAAACCAATAACCCCTTCCCCCCATCCTTCAAAGTGGTAGCAAATAAATACCTATCCCCTCCATCTTTTAAACCAAGCTTTTTCTTGAGCTGAGCAATGGGCATTGGAAAATTCCGTGTGCTTAAATTGGCTTTCAAATCAGCTTGCACTTTTTTCAATTCCTTTTTTTGTACCGGAATTGAATGTAGAATTTTAAAGGCTCTGCCGGGAAAATCTGCAATCAGAATATCAGATGTAAAAAGCTGTGTATTCGGGTGTAATTTCGATATTCCATACTTGGCTGCAAGCTGTTTGAAAAGTCCGGCTTTCATCATAGCTGGACAAGGCTCGTATAAGTATTGTTGCGGCATTTCAAAACTGATTAAGCTTTCGGCTTCTGTCAATTTATTTCCAGTGAAGGAAAAAATGGGCATTCCATTTTCAGATAGCTGAACTGCATGAATCTCGGAGTTTGCAACTGCTTCCTTACTTAAAAGATAAAGTAGCTCCTTTACCTCATTTTGCCATTCAATGATAAAAACCTCTTTTACTTTGTATTCCAATTCTGCAATGGCTCTGCTTATATCCTGCATAGGAGCCGCTTTCACCATAACATTATTTGCTTTTTCGAAAAGTTCCGGCAAAAGTGCTACTAAATTAGGATTACAGTCTTCCCATAAAAAAACTTTTTGATTTCGGTCTCCTCTTCTTGCAGGGTCAAGATAAATCCAATCTAAAGGCTGTCGAATAGTATTTAAATATGCTTCTGATTCAGTGTGGTGAACTACAATAGCTGCTTTTAATTCACCAAAATTATGCCTTGCCAATTGACACAGCTCAGCTTGTTGTTCTATATAATGGGATTGTTTGAAATTTTGAGAGAGATAATAGGAATCAATTCCGAATCCGCCTGTTAAGTCCGCAAAACAATTTCCTGAAATTAGACTGGCCTTGAATTTTGCAGTTGCTTCAGAACTGGATTGCTCTAATGACAGTTTGGGTGGGAACCAGACTTTTTCAGAAAACCATTCTGGTAATTTGGTCTTAGCTTTTTGTCGAGAGGCAATCTGGGCGACAAGCTCTTTTAATGGTAAATCAGGAAATTGCTTTTGCTTTAAAACCAAATGAGCAGGGTCATCCTGCTCATGGTCTTTAATGAATTTCCAATTTTCTTCTTTATTAACGTTCAATTCCATAAGGATGAACTAAACTATGTTCTATCATATATTCTGCAATTTGTACGGCATTAGTAGCTGCACCTTTTCTCAGGTTATCGGCTACTATCCACATATTCAATGTGTTTTCTGCAGATTCGTCTCTTCTAATTCTGCCAACAAAAACCTCGTCCTTTCCATGCGCATTTAATGGTAATGGATAAACATTGTTTTTTGGATCATCTTGTAATACTACTCCCGGGGTATTTGCTAGGATTTCTTTTACTTCTGCCACTTCAAAATCTTTCTCAAAAGTAACATTCACTGATTCGGAATGTCCACCCATTACCGGTAAACGGACACAAGTTGCTGAAAGTCCAATGGAATTATCACTAAAGATTTTCTTGGTTTCGTTCACCATTTTCATTTCCTCTTTAGTATAATCATTTTCCATAAATACATCTATATGTGGCAATGCATTCATATCAATAGGGTGAGGATAAACTTTATCTCCTTCTTTTCCAGCTCTTTCATCCATCAATTGATCTACTGCGGCTTTGCCAGTGCCAGTAACCGATTGATAGGTAGAAACCACAATGCGTTGCATTTTATATTTTTTATGCAATGGTGCCAAGGCCATCACCATTTGTATGGTAGAGCAATTTGGATTGGCGATAATTCTATGGTCAATTTTCAATTCATGACCATTGATTTCTGGCACTATCAATTTTATCCTGTCATTCATTCTCCAGGCCGAGCTGTTATCAATGACTACAGTTCCTATTTCTTCAAATTTTGGAGCCCACTCCAAAGATGTGCTTCCGCCTGCTGAAAATAACGCTAAATCAGGTTTGGCTTCCACGGCTTCTTCTAAAGTGATAACGGTATATTCATTACCCTTAAAGCTCATCTTCTTACCTGCAGAACGGGCAGAAGCCACTAAAAGTAATTCATCAAATTGGACGTTTCTTTCATCCAAAACCTTTAACATTTCACCACCCACTAAGCCAGTGGCACCTACAACAGCTATTTTCATGTGTATATTTTTTAATTTTAATGGTCAGAACTTGTCCCGTATGAATCGGGATGGAACCTTTGATTAAAAATCTAAATTTGGTTCTGTTAACATTTAAATTTCTAATGTTGATTTCGTCTTTCTTTTTAAACCTATTTACTAATTAGCTCAGAAAATTGTTTCGTTTTATGATTTAGACGCAAAAATACTATATTTGGGATAGAACCAAGCCAAAACCTGATGATAAAAAACATACTGCCCCTCAGTATTTTATTATGCATTTCTTTTTTCAACCTAAAGGCTCAATTAATTGAAGATGATTTTTCGGATGGGGATTTAACCATTGATGCTGAATGGACAGGAGATAATGATGATTTTATTATAAATGAAATTTTTCAATTACAGCTGAATTTTGAAGATGAAACTTTGGTGCCTTCCTATATTTCTACTTTAGCTGAAACAACAAGTCTCGATGAAAAGGAATGGCGATTTGATGTCAGCTTAGATTTTAGTCCCTCTAATTCGAATAAGGTAGTGATTTACTTGGTGAGTACTTCATCGGACTTGAGAGATTATGAAAATACGGGAAGCGTACAAGAGGGCTATTATTTGGAGATTGGGGAAAACGGAAGTGAGGATGGCATCAGTCTTTTCTATAGAAATGGGAATGATACGGAATTAATTGTGCGAGGAGGAGATGGCGATTTTGCCTCTGCTTTTGATGTTCGGATTAGAGTAAGAAGGGACGCTACTGCCAATTGGGAAATTGCGGTTGACCCTAAAAAAGGAGAAGATTTCACTACTATAGCAACAGCTAATGAGCCTCGTTTTAATGAAACAGGATATATAGGTTTCATTTGTTATTTCACATCAAGCCGAAGCAATAGCTTTTATTTTGACAATGTCTATTTGGGCGATTATGCATTTGATACTATTCCACCCGAGATTTTGGAATACGAAATTTTGAATTCAAATGAAATGCAAATTGTATTCACTGAAGAGGTGTCCTCTGCTTCTGCTAGTAATGTTAATAATTATTTATTGACACCGGGAGATATTCAACCAAACACAATTCAGCATAATGAAGATAGCGTATGGTTGAGCTTTGACAATAGCTTTGAAAGTGGCTTGGATTATATGTTAGCGGTTGAAAACATTAGCGATAGTGAAGGCAACTTATCCGAAAGCGATAGCATTGAGTTTTTCTACTTTGAAGTGGAGCAAGCTGAAATAGGAGATGTGATTATCAGTGAGTTTTTTCCTGACCCAACTCCTGTTTTGGGTTTGCCAGATGAAGAATTCGTTGAAATCTATAATAGGTCTGATAAATTTCTAGATCTAGAAGATTGGGCTTTTTCCGACAATACTTCTTCTGCGGGTACATTACCGTCTTACATTTTACGACCAGGAGAATATTTGATTTTGGCATCTTCCTCGGCAGAGCAGGGTTATGCAGAATTTGGAAATGTTCTTGTTCCTTCTTCCTGGCGAGCACTTAATAATGGTAGTGATAGTGTGACAATCAAGAATGCCAAAGGTATTCAAATTGATGGATTGGGTTATGACTTAAATTGGTATCAGGATGAGGAAAAAGCAGAAGGAGGCTTTTCCATTGAAATCATTAATCCCAAGCTAGCATGTTTTGACCTAAATAATTGGCGAGCATCAGAAGCCACCGCAGGTGGAACTCCGGGAAGTGAAAACAGTATAGCGGATTTTGATCTTACAGGAAACCCACCTGAAATCATCTTCTTTAAAGCAACTTCCAAAACGCAATTGGAAATCGAGTTTGACAAAAGGATGAATCTAAATTCTTTGTTAAATGCGGAATATATTATCACACCTGAAATTGGAATCGTAGAAGTTTTAGTTGAGGAAGGATTAGATAAAACGGTCAATTTAAATCTTGCTAATGAGCTTTTAAACGGGATTAACTATGAAATAAGCATTGACACTGTAAAGGATTGCAATGGCAATATTGCAGAAAATCTAAAATCAAGTTTATTATATGATACCATTCCGCCGGAATTGGATTCTTTATTATTCATGTCAGATTCTATTCTGCTTCTGACTTTTGATAAACATTTGGATACACTAAGTGCTGAGAATCTTGAAAACTATGATTTGTCACCTGAAATCCTTCTTCAAGAAGCACGACTTTGGAGTGAAAATCAAGTGATATTGATTTGGGAAAATGACTGGATAGCAGGTTTCCCCTATACTTTAACTCTGGATAGTATTTCAGATTTATCAGGAAATCCAATTTTAAATTTCAAGCAAGAAATCATACTGAGAAGTCCTGCGAAGCCAGGTTTCAATGATGTTATTATTATGGAGGTAATGGCAAACCCCAACGAAGACCAAGAACTGCCTTACCGACAATATGTGGAAATTTATAATCCCTCAGACAAATTGTTTTCGCTAACAGATATGAAATATATGGATGAGCGAGATACTGTCAGTTTAGGCTTGAATTATATCGAAGCCGGGGAATATTTACTTTTAGCCCCTAGTGCAGGAGTAGAAGATTTAGGTACTTATGCCCGAGTGATTGGTTTAAGTCCATGGCCTAATCTCAACAATAGAGGAGATGATTTACAGTTAATCACTGATGAGACCATTGTCAATCAAGCTTTTTATAGAGATAATTGGTACAAAGAAGATTTCAAATTTGATGAAGGAGGTTGGTCATTGGAAATGATTGATGTTCAAAACCCGTGCCTAGGGTTTTCGAATTGGAGTGCTTCAAGAGCTGATGCACAAGGAACACCTGGAGCAGAAAATTCTGTGAGGGAAAAAAACATAGACCAAACTGGTCCTGAATTGGAAAAAGCATTCGCTCTCAATGCAACAGAAGTAATTGCCTATTTTAATGAGGTAATTGACATTACCCAAATCCGAAGGAATCAATTCAATATAAGTCCAGAAATAAGAATTGAAAGTGTGGAAATGTTGGACTTGAGTTCAGTCAAACTTTCTTTAGCAGATGAATTAAAGCCAAAAGTTCGTTATGGATTAACTGCCAATAATCTCACCGATTGTGTTGGAAATATCATTATTACAGAAGGTAATAAAGTCAGCTTTGCTTTGGCAGAACTTCCTGAGCAAGGCGATGTGGTATTGAACGAGTTGCTTTATGACCAAAAATCAGGAGGAGCAGATTTTATAGAGTTGCTTAATATTTCTGATAAATTTATTAATCTCCGTGAATGGACGGTAGAAGGGAGCAGCGATTCAAGTGTGATCTTGGAGAATGAAAATGTTATTATAGCACCAGGTCAACACCTAACCTTAACGACTGATAAAGAAAGTACTATAAAAGACTATCCCACGTCCCATAATGCGGAAAACATAGTAGAAGCCAACTTGCCTACATTGACTAATGGAGAAGGAATAGTGAGAATAACTTCAGCTAATAAAGAATTGAAGGAGCATCTCGAGTACTCGGATGATATGCACTTGCCATTTCTTCGCACTGTCGATGGCGTATCTTTGGAAAGAATCCATCCTGAAGCGCCTATAAATGAAGCAGATTCCTGGAGTTCCGCTGCTTCAGCAGTGGGTTATGCGACCCCAGGAAAAGCAAACTCTCAATTCACCAATGAAAATATTAGCTTTGGAAACATAGAAGCTAATCCGAAAACCTTTGCACATAATCAGCCGGGTAGAAATTTTACGCTGATAAACTACAGGTTAGATGATGTCGGCACAATAGCCACAGTGAAAATATTTGATATGAAGGGCACTGTAATTACTACTTTGGCTAATAATGAAACGCTAAGCAATAGTGGCTTTTTCCGCTGGGATGGAGTTGATTTTAGCGGCAGAAAAGTTAGAACTGGTTACTATATTATTTATTTTGAACTTTTTACAGCAGAAGGGAATAAGAGGGTGATTAAGGAGCGGGTGGCTGTGGGGTTTTGATCATCACAGTTAGCGTCATTGGAAGCACAGGTCTTTAGGCGATGAAGATTGCTTCGGTTCCACCTTCCTCACAATGACGCATTGAGCCGGTTGGTTTGCTTGTTAAGTGGTACATTTGGTAATTACAGTCATTACGAGCGCAGTGAAGCAATCTTATGATGGCAAGAAGGCAACAGAACGTTGTTTAATATCTGTACTGCTTATCGACAAAAATGTGGACAATGAGGCTAATTAGTATGGATATTATTAGCCGGCTATGCAGGTGCAACGTTGCAGTCTGTCATTCTTGCTAGCTAACAGTAGATTGCTTCAGTCGTGCCTCCCTCGCAATGACGCTACGAGCTGAAAGGGTAGCATGATAACTAACAATAAAGGTGTGTCCCGATAGTATGTAGGTTGTTAGCTGGTTATGTTAGTAATTACCGTCATTGCGAGTGCAAGGAAGCAATCTTATGATGGAAAGAAGCTAACTGCTTCTCATAATGAGAGTTATTACTAGCGCAATTAAGCCATTTCACAGATGTCTTTCAATCCACCACCTCACTCTCAATAGAAAAAGTGACCTCATCTTTCATCGCCATTTTTTGGCGGCCATAAATTTTGTAAGAGTCTAAAACACTATAGTCCTGCGATTTTTTGAAGTTGATTTCGAAATTTCTTTCGGAAACATAAAGTGCATTGTTTTCATGATAGCGAGCTTCTAGCTTGGTTACCGTACTGTCATTATCAAAATAAACATACAAAAATTCAACCCCCAGTGATGGCTTTTCGGTTGTATACCTCCAGATTTTTCCATTGCTGGTTTTTTCTTCTGTTGCCTTATACGCATCAAATAAAGTCGGCTTATTGATATCGGCCAGTTTGAAAACTTCCAATTCATTTTTCCAGCCTAGAGAATCAAATTCTAAGGTGTCCTTTTCCTTTTTACCATCTACTTCTATGGATTTCTCAACTTTTGGCTGAAGCTCTGTCAATAATTTGGATTGTCTGTCAATTAAAGTTTCCACATCATAATACTCATTGATGGGTTTTTCACGTACGGCTGTTTCGCAAGCCAAAAAAGAAATTACTATAGTTGCAAAAAGAATACTGTTGAGCTTTCTCATATTTTATAAAAGACAATTGAAAGGAATTTGTTTGTAGCAAATCCTTTTTAAACTTATTAACTTATAAGGATATTACCCGTCATTTCTTCTGGAATCTTAACACCCATAATTTTCAAAATAGTAGGAGCCAAGTCACCTAATTTACCATCTTTAATAGCGCCATTAAATCCTGCATCTACTAAAATACAAGGCACTAAATTAGTAGTATGCGCAGTGTTAGGAGTTCCGTCCTCATTGATCATGAAGTCAGAGTTTCCATGGTCGGCAATAACGATAGTGGCATAGCCGTTCTTTTGGGCTACATCAATAACTGATTTGGCACAACTGTCCACAGTTTCGCAGGCTTTTACGGCCGCTTCGAATACGCCTGTATGCCCAACCATATCAGGGTTGGCAAAATTTAAACAGACAAAATCCGTTTCTCCTTTTTTCAATTCAGGAATGATTTTATCTCGAATATCTCCAGCACTCATTTCTGGTTGTAGATCATAAGTAGCAACTTTAGGAGATGGGCACATTAGGCGTTTTTCACCATCAAATTCAGTTTCTCGACCACCCGAAAAGAAAAATGTTACGTGAGGATACTTTTCCGTTTCGGCAATTCTAATCTGCTTTTTACCATTTTTTTCCAGCACCTCACCTAAAGTGTTGGTCAAATTATCTTTTTCAAAAAGCACTTTCACCCCTTTAAATGTATCATCATATTTGGTCATGGTAATATAGTGCAGATCTAAAGGATGCATGTTTTGCTCATGGAATGCTTTTTGAGTTAAAGCTTGGGTTATCTCTCTACCTCTATCAGTTCTGAAATTAAAAGAGATGACTACATCACCCTCTTCAATTTTTGCAATTGGCTTTCCGTTTTCAGTATGGATAATAGGTTTGATGAATTCATCAGTTACGTCTTCATCATAGGAAGCTTGAATAGCATCTGAAATGGACTCTGTTTGCTTTCCTTCGCCATGAACCATCGCATCATAAGCTAATTTTACTCTTTCCCATCTATTATCACGATCCATTGCGTAATAACGACCTGTAACAGAAGCTATTTTAGCCCCAGTTTCTTTTGCATGCTTCTCTACATCTTCCAGATAGGCTTTACCACCATTTGGGTCAGTATCTCGCCCATCAGAAAAAGCATGTACAAATAAATCTTTCACGCCTTCTTCATGAGCTAAAGTCATTAAGCCTTTCAAGTGACCTATGTGAGAATGAACCCCACCATCAGAAACTAAACCAATGAAATGGACTTTCTTATTATTCTTTTTGGCATAAGCCATAGCATCTGCCCAAACCTGATTTTCTTTGATGGATTTTTCTTCAATGGCCTTATTGATTTTCACTAAATCCTGATAGACAATTCTGCCAGCACCGATGTTCATGTGACCTACTTCAGAATTTCCCATTTGACCTTCGGGCAGACCCACTGCCAAACCGGAAGCATCCAGTTTGCTATGTTTGAAATCTCTATATAAGCTATCCACAAAAGGGGTGCTGGCTTTGTCAATTGCTGAAACGTCTTTGTTGGTGGCTAAACCCCAGCCGTCCAATATCATTAAAATTACTTTTTTGTTCATGATGTAGGTTTTTTCTTAAGAAAAATGTCTTTGCTCTTTAATTACGATGTAAAGATAGCAATTGTTGAAAAACTCACTAAGCCGTTTCCACTTCTTGCCCAGCCATATCAAATATGATAGCTTTTGCTTGTTCTATATTTTCTATATTTTCAATCTTAAGTATTGGTCTGCCTTTATAGTCTTTCATCTTACATTTTTTAGAATGCATTTGTACGAAAGTTAAAATCCTGCCAAAAATGTCCGATTTAAAGTATTTTTCATTATCTGCGGAGACAAAATAGGCTTTCAGGTTACCATTTTTAATCAACAATTTCTCAAATCCAAGGCTTTCAGCTTTCCAGCGTATCCTCACAGTTTCTATTAAATCGTAAACAGGCTCAGGAACTGGTCCAAAACGGTCTTGCAAGGATTTTTCAAAAATGCCTAATTCTTCTTCATTTTTGATGTTATCCAATTGAGAATACAGGCTTAATCTTTCTGTGATATTACCTACATAATCCTCTGGAATCAGGATTTCCAAGTCAGTTTCGATAGTGCAATCCTGTGCAATGATTTTGGCTTTCTTGGCTAATTCATCTTTAAATAAATCGGCAAAATGGCTTTCTTTCAATTCTGCCACTGCATCATCCAAAATTTTGTGATACATATCGAAACCCAAATCAGTGATAAAACCACTTTGCTCTGCACCCAGCATATTACCAGCTCCACGAATATCCAAATCTCGCATAGCTACTTTAAAGCCATCTCCCAAATCGGAAAATTCTTCCAAGGTGGTCAGCCTTTTACGGGAGTCGGAACTTAAGCCGATGGTAGGTGGAGTTAATAAATAACAAAAAGCTTTTTTATTAGAACGACCAACCCGACCGCGCATTTGGTGCAAATCTGACATGCCAAACATATGCGCATGATTGATGATGATGGTATTCGCATTCGGAATATCCAAACCGGATTCGATGATATTGGTCGAAACCAACACATCAAACTCGCCCTCAATAAATCGCATCATCACTTTCTCCAATTTGGCTCCATCCATTTGTCCGTGAGCAACGCCAATTCTGGCATCAGGAACTAATTTGAGAATGATATTGCCCACTTGCTCAATATCTCCAATTCGGTTATGTACAAAAAACACTTGACCGCCTCTTTGTAATTCAAATGCAATTGCATCACGCAAAACTTCCTCATCGAATGTATGCAGTTGAGTGGTTACAGGCTGTCTATTGGGTGGAGGAGTCTGAATCACGCTTAAATCCCTTGCGCCCATCAAACTAAAATGCAACGTTCTTGGGATTGGTGTGGCGGTGAGGGTCAAAACATCTACATTCACCCGGAATTGCTTCAATTTGTCCTTGACGGATACTCCGAATTTTTGCTCTTCATCAATCACCAATAAGCCCAAATCCTTAAATTTGACATCTTTGTTTACAATTCGGTGCGTTCCGATAAGAATGTCCACCTTTCCTTCTTCGGTGCGCTTTAGGATTTCCTTAATCTGTTTCGTGGATTTGAATCGATTAATGTATTCCACTGTAACCGGCATTTTATCCAATCTCTCAGAAAAAGTCCTGAAATGTTGCATGGCTAAAATAGTGGTGGGTACCAAAATAGCTACTTGTTTATTATTATCCACAGCTTTGAAGGCCGCTCTTATTGCAACTTCTGTTTTCCCGAATCCTACATCACCACAAACCAATCGATCCATAGGATGTGCTAATTCCATATCTGCTTTTACGTCCGCTGTGGATTTGGCTTGATCGGGTGTATCTTCATATATAAAAGAGGATTCTAATTCTGCTTGTAGGAAGCTATCCCTATCACAGGCGAAACCAGGAGCTGATTTTCTTTTGGCGTAAAGCTCAATTAAATCCTTAGCTATATCTTTTACCTGCTTTTTGGCTTTCTTCTTTTTATTTTCCCATTCAGGAGAACCTAATTTACTGATGTTAGGGGTGCTCCCTTCCTTTCCGCTATATTTGGAAATTTTATGGAGGGCATGAATGCTGACATAAAGCAAATCATTATCCCGATAGATCAAGCGGATTACCTCTTGTTTTTTACCGTTATTATCTACCTTATCCATACCCGCAAAACGACCCACTCCATAATCAATATGAGTGACAAAATCTCCGGGCTGAAGGTTTTTTAGCTCCCGGATCGTAATGGCTTTTGATTTGCTTTGTTTGTCTTTGGTTTTGTAGCGGTGGAAACGCTCGAAAATCTGATGATCGGTATAGCAGGCTAATTTTAATTGCTCATCCATAAAGCCTGCCCTTAGAGTATGAGGCAGCGACTGAAATTTGATGAAAGGGTCTATCTCCTCAAATATGTTTTTCAATCGTTCAGTTTGCGTCAGGGATTCTGAAGAAATGATATTGACCAGGCCTGCTTCCTGATTGCTGGATAGATTTTCAGCTATTAAATCAAAATTCTTATTGAAGGAAGGTTGTGGCTTTGCTTGATATTCGAATTCTTGATGGGCTTTGAGGTAGAAGCGATTGCCAAATTCTATTTTCAAATATTTCTCTAACCTTTTTTCAAAACTTTCTGGTGTTTCGAACAGCATTTCAGGCTCTAAAACCACTTTTGTTTGCTGAGTACTTTCTAAAATTTCTTGAAATGAATGCGAAGCCTTATCAAAATACTGCTGAAGCACATCCAAGGTTTGTTTGTAATCTTTAAACCAGATTTTGGTGTTGTTGGGGATATAATCCAGTAGAGACTCTCTGCTTTCCTCCAGCAATTTGGTTTGCACATTCGGAATGATGTTGATTTGCTTAACCGTATCAATGGACAGCTGGGATGCCACATCAAAAGTTCTGATGCTGTCTATTTCATTACCGAATAATTCTATTCTATAAGGTTGGTCGCTGGCGTAAGAGAAAATATCGATTATTCCACCACGGATGGCGTACTGCCCTGGCTCATAAACAAAATCAGTAGGCTCAAAATCATAAGTTTGCAGTAATTCAGCTATGAATTCCACATCCAGACTTTCACCCACTTTAGCGGTAAATGTGTTAGATTTTAAAGACTTTTTATTGATTACCTTTTCAGAAAGCGCTTCAGGATATGTTATAATAATTTCCCCTGCGGAGGTTTTATTATTGATTCGGTTGAGGATTTCCGCTCTCATCAATACATTGGCGTTCTCAATATCATCAAATTGATAAGGCCTTTTGTACGAAGTTGGGAAGAGCAAAGGCTCCTTAAAATCTAAAAGGTTTTGCAGATCATTTTGGAAGTAGGCGGCTTCCTCCTTATCATGCAAAATGATGAGCTGATTTTGGTGATTTAAAAGATGTGTAATCGCAACAACTATAGCATCCAAACTGCCGACTAATCCTTTGAAATGAATTGTCTGGTCTTCATTGGGCTTGAGGGAAGCTACCATCGTTTGTAGGATGGCATCATCTTTATATAATTTTAGAAAGTCTTTTATTTTCAATGTAAATGCTATTTAAATTTTGTGCTTACTTTTTCAGTTTAGATCCGTAAACACTCTGCAAAGGTAAAACAAACTAGCGGGAATGGCGCAAGGTTCAGTAATCTGTCAAAAAATTAAGTATTTTGAATGCTTTGTCAAGTTAAACCCTTCAAGATCGGCTTTTGTAGGGATGATGAAAAAGCGACTACATCAAGCTTTATTTTCATGATACGTGACAGCTTGTAGCAAAAATAAAGATCCTTATAACTAAACGCATGATAAACAGTTATGAATAAAGTAAGCAGTCAAATTAGTTTGGAGGATTTTTCCAAAATTGAAATGCGGGTCGGCACTATTGTTAAGGCGAAAGATTTTCCTGAGGCAAAGAGACCAGCATACAAATTAGAGATTGATTTTGGCGAATTTGGAATTAAAAAGAGCTCAGCTCAGATAACAGAGCTTTATAATTTGGAGGATTTAGTAGGTAGAAAAATAGTAGCGGTTATAAATTTTCCACCTAAGCAGATTGCGAACTTCATGAGTGAATGTTTGGTTTTAGGAGCAGTAGATGAAGCACAAATTAGTTTGCTTGGCGTAGATGAAACAGTAAAAAATGGTTTAAGAATAGCGTAAAATGAGCTTTTGAGCTTTGGAATATGAATAAGAAAACGAAAGAAGAGAATTTATCATTTTTTGAAAGGGTGGAAAAAATGCACCCGTATAAAATGATTTTTATTTTAAGCTTACTAGGAAGCACCCTCATTTTTCTCTTTCTGTTGTTCTCCTTTTTTATGAGTTTGGGAAATGAGGGCAACAAAGACATTGAAATGCCTGCTGTTTTCGTCTTAAGTACTATCCTTATAGGTGCTTCTAGTTTCATGATTCATCCCATTCACAATCTATTTAAGTCAGAAGAAATCCCATCCTTACTGACTGCTTTGCGATTTACTTTTTTCTTGGGTCTTGGATTTGCCCTTTGTCAAATCTTAGGCTGGAAAGCCCTTAGTGATTCACAAGTGTTGTTTTCTTCGGATGTTTCCTCTTCGTTTCTATATGTATTGACAGGGCTACATGCTCTTCACTTTCTGGCTGCACATACGTACTTAGGATTTTTAATCTTACAAACACAAAATATATCTAAAGACCCTGTCAAATATTTGATTGCAGAAACCAATCCATTTTGGCATTTGAAGTATGAATTGATTACTAAAGGGTGGCACTTTTTAGGTATTTTGTGGGCTGTTTTGATAGTTAGCTTTTGGGTATTTCTGTAGACACTCCTCTGACCCCTTAAGAGAAAACTTTATTAAAGCCTTAATTCAGCAGTAAGTAAAGCCCTTTATTTCCATTAATGATCAAAGGCAAAAAGCAATAATACCTGCTTTTGAATCAAATTAAAAAATCATGGCATTTTAGTGCTTGGTACACCCTTTAGAAGTTAAGGTCTTTGGCTGTAAATATCATCTAATGCATTATCTAACTGTTCAAACTTAAATGTAAATCCTGAATTTAAGGTTTTTTTAGCGCTGACTTTATTTCCGCCTAATACCATTTGAGCCATTTCTCCCAAAAGTAATTTCATGGCGAAAGCAGGCACATTCGGCAAAATCAAGGGCTTACTTAATGCTTTTGCCACAGCTTTTGTCACTTCTTTATTCGTTGCAGGATTAGTTCCTACTCCATTGTAAACTCCAGTCAAATTATTTTCTAACACATGCAAAAATAAGCGAGTTAAATCATTTATGTGAATCCAGCTCATCCACTGTTTTCCGGAGCCTAGCGGTGCTCCTGCGAATAATTTAATGGGTTGAGCTAGTTGCGGAAGCGCGCCACCTTTATCGGTTAAAACAATTCCAATTCTAATTTTGGCGGTAGGGATTTTTAATGATTCAAGCTGGTCGGCTGATGCTTCCCATTTCTTAGTGGCTTCGGCTAAAAAATCATTTCCTGCGTCAGACATTTCATCGACTAATTTATCTCCTGTATCCATGCCATAATAGCCGATTGCACTTGCACTTATAAAGTGATGAGGTGCCTCTTTGGGCATTTTGTTGATGGTGTTAAATAAAAGAGCAGCAGAATGTGTTCTGCTTTCCAATATTAATTTTTTTCTGTCGTCCGTCCATTTTTTATCCGCAACACCTGCACCTGCGAGGTGAATAATAACATCGGCAAAGCGAATGGCGCCCTCATCCATTTCTTGCTTTTTGATATCCCATTCAAATTGTTGATACGGATAGTTGTCTTTTTTACTTCTTGTTAGATGTGCTACTTCATATCCTTTTTCTTTTAAAAGAGCCGAGAGCTCTGTTCCTACCAAACCCGAACCACCTGTTATTAATACTTTTTGCATAGTCATTTGTTATACCTGTTTTAACTCAAGCGAGTCAAATATGTTGGCTTTTTTAAATAAGCCCAAAAAATGGGCTTGATTTTTGTAATTTCATTGATTGAAGTATTATGTGAATTAATTAACAGCACCAGATTACTTATATTTGCATTTGCAGACTTAAAGAACTGACTCTATATGTTACGATATATTTTAATATTCGCTTTTTTGATTTTTAATATCAATTTGTCGCTAGCTCAATTTCAAACGATAGCCACAAAACATTACCTTTTGGGTGTAGATGTGGCAGGATATGAAATTGATTTGCCTTTTTCAAAAGAAAAAGCAGATGAAAGTTGGAAGAGCTATGCTAAAAGTTTTGGCAAAAGTGAGGAAACACAATCTCATAAATCCTATCAAACCAATTTCAGAACGGATATTCATTCCGATCAGATTTTAATATTTAGTCAGATAAAGGGTAATAAAGAGCAAAGTGCTATTTGGGCAGGAATTGACCCTCAAGGTATTCCGAAGGATGTATATCCTGAATTGCAAAAAGCACTAGAAGAATTCATCTATAATTTTAATATCAAAATGAGAACGGATCTGGCTCAGAAGAAAATTGATGAATCAGAGCAAGCCGCTACTTACCTAAGTAAGGAATTTGAAAGCCTGAAAAAAGATGAGCGCAAAAATCAGAATAATTTGGAGAAAACAAATGAAAGAATTAGCTCTTATGAGGAAAAACTAAGAGAATTGAGAAGTGATTCAACAGCATATTCACAAAACCTTCAAGGCCTAAAAGTATCAATAGACTCTCTATACATGGAGCTTGAAAAAGTAAAATCTATTGTAGAGACTTATAGAACTAGAATGGAAGAAATAAAATAGGATTATTTTTTCTTCTTCATTCTCACATAGACCAATTTCAAATTATTACGGTTGCCAAATCGTTCTTCAATTTCAAAATTATTAATGGATTTAATGAGTGGAGTTAGTTTTGGGAAACCATAATTTCTCGAGTCGAAATTGGGTTGTTTTTTCTGAAGTAAGTTTCCAACATCACCAAGGAAAGCCCAGCCATCATCATCTGCTAAATCAGCTATAGTGCTCGATATAAGCTTAATTTCTTTTGGAGTAACCTTATCCACATCCGGCTTTGTTTTAGATGCAGTACTTTCCTTTTCCTCTGGCTGTGTATTTAGAATTTCGATATAAATAAATTTATCGCAAGCCACGATGAATGGGTTAGGCGTTTTCTTTTCTCCTATCCCGTATACTTTCATACCAGCCTCTCGAAGTCTAGTCGCAAGTCTAGTGAAATCACTGTCGCTTGATACGAGACAAAAGCCATCAACCTTTTCAGAATATAAGATATCCATGGCATCAATGATCATGGCAGAATCGGTAGCATTTTTACCCGTTGTATAGCCGTACTGCTGAATTGGAGTGATGGCATTTTCTAAGAGAAGATTTTTCCATTTACTTAAATTGGGCTTAGTCCAATCCCCGTAAATTCTTTTGATGGTAGGGTTACCATATTTAGCAATTTCCTCCATCATCTCTTTTACGTTGGCGGAAGGAATATTATCACCATCTATTAATACTGCTAAATTGATATCCATCTTTTAAATTTAAGTGCTACTATCCTTGTACTGCTTAAATGAAAATTAGTTGGTGAAAGAGCAATTTATCTAACACTATTGCTATGCTGCAATATATTCATTCAACTAGATCATAGAAGACTTCAAAGTCTCCATATTCTTCCTTGGTCTTGTTTTCAAGCCCAGATGTTGAGATCCATGTATCTCCAAATACAGATTCGTATTCAATGAAAAGTATCTTTGAGCCTCTCCCAAAGTACATATCAAAAAAGTTAGAAATCTTAGCTAATCCAGAGCTGCCATCTCTTGCTGAAAAAAGCTCCCATTCTTCTCCTGGACTTAATACAAGCCCGTCAAATACAGAAGCAGAATTATAGTTATACACTGTGTCAGTATTTTGTTGTTGATAAAAATCGTACAGATTATAATGGAAAAAAGTTGAATCTCCTTCTTTAATATATAAGTTCTTAATAAAGGCAGGGCCAAGGCCTTTATTTTGGATTTTTATGGAATACCAACTCTCGCCAGCGCCATTAAATAATTGAATATAAGGAAGTACAGAAGCTTTCTGCTGTTTAACTGTAAGCTCATATTGCTTGTCTAATAAGTGACTTTGATATAGCAGAACTATTAAGGTAAAAAGTGCAATTGCCATTGCAGACAAACTCACTATCTTATCAGCGTTCCAAAACTTCTTTTTGGCTGGTTTCGGATTGTATCTTTTTTTGTAATAGGGCTTTTTGGAAGGCTTTTTATCAGTACTATTTGGAGTGCTATTTTTATTTGACTTTTCTTCCATCTTTTAAGGTTGGTCTTTTTTTTCTGAGTATAAGGATACACCTGATTTCTTAGGATTCCAAATAAACTTTGTTTGTGCTTATAAAATTTTCATTGAAAACAATCTTCAAAATTTTGAATTTCGTGCCTCAATCTCATTCCTTCCCGAAACAGAGAGGCGATTGACTGTAAATAAGCCTAATAGTCCAAAAAATGGCCCAATCGCCAGAATGATGTAGATAAAGACTGGGTTAAGCTCTAACCAGAGGATATTCAAGAGCTGAATGCTGATAATGGTAATGGCAAAGCCTACGGAATTGACGATTGTTAAAGCGGTTCCCTTTATTGCTGATGGTGCATTTTTGGCCACCAAAGTAGAAAATAGAGGCGAATCAGCGATAACTACCATTCCCCAAAAAAGCAGGAAGAAAATAAAAACCTCTGCTGGAGCGTAGAGGATGATCATAGGGGAGATTAAACAACATAAACCCGATAGCAAGAGAAAAGTGCCGGCAGTCTTTTTCGCTCCATACTTTTCTGAAATGTAGCCTCCTGCTATGCATGACAAACTACCGATTCCGATTATGCTGAATGATAAAAGTGGAATATTGAAATCAATATTGAAATGAAGCTCTTTATAAGCAATTAAGATTACAGGGATGAATGCCCAAAAAGCATATAACTCCCACATATGGCCAAAGTAGCCAAGAGCCGAGGCTCTAAATTCCTTTTTATTAAAAACTTGAAAGAAAGCTGAAAAATCCGGCTTTTGGCTTCTGCTACCAAAGGGGCCGTCTGGCACCAATACCAAAAGCAGCACTCCACCCAAACTAGCTAAGACAGAAGTGATATAAATAACTAATTGCCATTGTATGTTTTGAGTAAATTGTTTCAAAAGATGTGGAAAAGCGGTTCCTAACACTAATGCTCCCACCAAAAACCCTAAAGATTTGCCTAATCCTTTCTCATAGTAATCAGCCGCTATTTTCATGCCTACTGGGTAGATTCCTGCAAGGAAAAAGCCGGTTGCAAAGCGAGAACTTAATAAGCTCCATAACGTATTTCCTTCCCAAACAGCACCTAAATTCGCTACAGCTCCAATGAGTGCACAAAAGAAAAACACTTTGGAAGGAGAAAACCTATCGGCTATAGATAGAATAGCAAAAATTAGCGTGCCGAGGATAAATCCAAATTGCACCGCAGAGGTCAAGCTGCCCAAAGCTGTAGGTGCCAAATCGAAACTTTCAAGCAAATCTGGCATTACAGCATTTCCTGCAAACCATAAGGAAGTACAGCAAAACTGAGAAAAAACGATAATAGGAAGTATTCGGGTGGGAGTATTGTAATTTGACATTGTAGACAGATTTATCCGTGCTCAACTAGAAATTCTGTTGGACTTAAAACCTTGGTATCAGATTTAATGAAGTCTTTTTTATTTCTTGTGATTAAATAATCTATTTGATTAATGTAGGCAGTATTAGCTTGAATAGCATATTCAAAATCTCTAATTTCCGACTTTAACGATTTTAAAATAATTTTTGAATCGACACCTAAAACGTTTATAACGGTAAGCAGACTAGTAATAAAACTTATAGTGGTATCATGTCCTTGAGATTTTTTTGCGATGTAGTAAATATCTGTAATGGTAGTAGCTGTTATAAAACCATTCAGTTTCCCTACACCGATTTTTGAAATTAACTTAGCTGAATCTTCGTAAAAAGGAGTTCTTTTTAATGCAATATCTAAAATAATGTTTGTATCTAATACTATTTTCATTATTTGTATTTTTGCTCTAAAAAAGCAGCTTTTTCTTTCTCTGAATCTTCTACTGAAAGAAAACCAGACCATTTTTCTAAAAATTGTTCGGCATTTTTCTTTTTAGATTTAGCTTGCTTTTCTTTTGGGATAATAATTAATTCTACTTCTTGTCCAAATAATGATGGCTTGTCAAAAATTGTTATTGTTCCCTTATCTGAAATCTTTTTTAAATACCTGTAAGCTTCCATAGGTTTGCAATTTTTATACTTAAAGATACAAATTAAAGGAATACATTGATAAATATAGAGTTTATCATTAAAGACTCTTAATCATTTCCTCGCTTTCTTCCCACAGCCTATCTCTTGCAGCTTGACTGTTGGCAAGGGAGGATGCTTTACTCACTTTCTTATCTTTAAAATAGCCCCCGTTTTTATCTGTTGACAGCTCATTAGTGGCCAAATAAATGGAAGTAGAGGCGCCTTCTCGAGTAGTTTTCATAAAAGGCTTTCCTAATTTCCACATTAATTTGAAAAAGCCGGGCAATTGGTCGCCAAAACCAGAATCAATCACTCCAGGGTGCAGCGCATAAGAAGTTAGTCCTTTGTCAGCTAATGATTTGGTAAAGAGCACATTATAAAGTTTGGCATTGCCATATCCCGATATGGTCGAATATTTTTTTCTTAAATTTAAATCAGACCAATCTGGTTTTCCTGCTCTGTGCGCTTCTGAACTTACATTAATTACTTTGGTATTGTTTTTTTCCAATAAGGACATCAATATTTTGGTAAGTAAAAAATGTCCTAAATGATTGACCGCCAAATGCAATTCAAAGCCGTCTTTACTTTCTAATCTTTCAGTGAATGTTCCTCCCGCATTATTAATTAAAACATCCAGTTTATCTGTTTTTTGCAACAGTTCTTCCCCCGCTTTTCTTACAGATTTTAGGTCAGCAAGATCGCATTTAATGATAATGACATTTCCTTTGTTGGCCCAATTGGCAATTACTTCTTCGGCCTTTTTAGTATTGCGGACTAAGAAAATTAACTGATGTCCTTTTTTTAATAATTCTTCTGAAGTGGACAATCCAATTCCTGATGTTGCTCCTGTTATGGCGATGGTTTTTGTATTACTCATAGCAATACTCAACTTATTTATAAAGAAATGGTTAGGGAATTTTTTGTGTTTTCTTATTCTACTTTTTGAAAGTAGTTATCTGAGCCGTCTGAAGGGGAACCGTTAAAAAGCATATAATCTTCAGAAAAATACATAGTACCAAATGTATTCGAAATTGGGTCTTCAGTTTCTAAATCAAAGCTAGTTTCAAAACTTTCATCAAACTTCCAATATTGGGTTTGATCAAGAGCATTATTCCTAAAAACTTTAACACTATCACCTTCAAATTGGAGCTCAAAGTAGCCATCATCTATGGCTGACCAATTATTACTTTCTCCAAAGCCGCAGCAGTAAATATAAACTAATTCCCATTTACCTTGTAAGTGTTCTTTTGCGGTGTCTCTTGTCCAGTTTGCCGCTTCATGATTCTGGTAAAATTCTTGATTATTGAATGGTGGCTCAAATTCTTCTTTATTACATGAGCAAATCAAGAAGGGGATGAATATAAAGTATAGGTAGCGTTTCATATTTAATAGACCCAAATTCCTTGTCAATAGTTGTATTCGATAGAAAAAAAAAGTAGATGCAATATGCAGATAGTCAAACAACTACAAGATAAAAGTAGTTATTCAAAATAAAAAGTATGAAGACCTTATCTGTGTTAATCCTGCTATTTTTCTCTCTCAATTTAAGAGCACAAAAGCTACTTTCTATGAAGGATGTAGAGAGCAGAGAATCGCTTTCTATGAGTGAAGTGACAGCGAACAGCTCTGATGGAACCTATCGCTACTATGCTAAAGGAGCAACTGAACCATTTACAGGAATTCTATTCTCAAGATTCCCTAATGGCCAATATGATTCCTATCAGCAGTTTGTGGATGGCGTTGGTCAAGGTCAATGGATAAATTACTACGAAAATGGTAATTACAAAGAAATTGGAAGCTATGAGCAAAATAAGGTAACGGGCCCAATAAAAAAATTCCATGATAATGGGAAATTGGCCGCTGAAGGCACCTACAAAGATTGGAGAATCAGGATTGGAATTTGGAATTTTTACGATTCGGAAGGCAAGCTCATGGAAACCAAAGATTATGGTGAAAAGGGAAGTATAGTAGAGGTAAAAGAATATTACGAGAGTGGAGAAATTTCATACAGCTGGTATCAAAGCATCTTAGATAAAAATGATTTCTAACTATACTGGAACATTAATACACTGACTAAAACAAACTGCCTACTACAATGCAAACTGCCTTACGTTTCAATTTTGGCCGAGCAAAGAAAAAATGCTCGTAAAGAGATAATTGAAAAATTATTTTAGCAATATTTGGTTTCTAGTTAAAGTTTTAAAATTACGCCTCGATGAACCTACGGAAAACTTTCCAAATTTTGAGCTATTTACAGTACCCCTTAATGCTGACAGCCTTATTTTTTGCTCTAAAACCTTATTTTCATGGTTTTGATTATATGGTAGAACATTATATGCTAATGCTAGAAGATTTTAACAAGATGTTAATTTTCATGGGCTTGGGCATCAGCTTTTCTACTTTGCAAGACACCACAAAAACACAAAACAAATTTTCACAAAAAATATGGGAAGATCCAAAAAAGGGTAAGATAGTATTGTATGTAATGCTGTTCATGGTTCTTTTACTAATAACATTCGGGTGCTCTGCTTACTTTTTTATGCCTAATGAGGCCTTTCAAGAGTTATCTATAGGGTCTATCGTTTTAGGAATTGGGTTTATTGGTTTTTTGAAAACGGGCTTTGAAGTGTTTGAAAATCATCGATTGGATAAAAAAGTAGAACGCACCAATGATTCTTAATAAGCACATAAACTGTTTTAAATTCCCTTTTTCAAATTGCTGTTGAGCTTCTAATGCAAACATTTTAAATAAGGAAAAGTTGATATACGCTCAATATAAGCAGTACTCAAAATGATCGTAATAATAGGTGCAGGGTTGTCGGGTTTACTTACTGGATACAGATTAAAAGAAGCCAAAATACCTTTCAAAATACTGGAAGCCAAAGACAGAATTGGAGGCCGCATTTTCACAAAAATGACCACTAAGGAAACACCACTAGAAATGGGGGCCACCTGGTTTGGTAAACAACACCAAAGCCTTATTAAATTGTTAGCGGAATTAGAATTAAATGCTTTTCCTCAATACACTGGAAACTTCTTCTTTTTTGATGATCCCAAATCACCTCATCACGGCAAACATAAACTGCCGCAGCAGGAAGCAAATTATAGAATTGCAGGTGGGAGTAAAAGCATTATCGAGGCATTAGGCAATAGCTTGGGGACGCAGGATATTATGCTCAATACCAAAGTTACGGATATAAAAGAATCTGAAAATAAATTAGTTGTCAGCACGGAAAACGACAATGTATTTAAAGCTGATCAGGTGGTATTATCAGTACCTCCGAAAATCTGGGCGCATCAAATACGGTTTTCTCCATCTTTGCCGAAACAAATGGAAGAGAGTGCAAAAAATACACAGACTTGGATGGAGGATTCCATTAAAGCAGCACTAGAATTCAAAAAAGCTTTCTGGAGAGATCATGAGCAACCGGCAACGATCATGAGCAATTTTGGCCCTTTCGTTGAATGCTATGATCATACTAACCAGCAAGAAAATAAATTTGCCCTATGCGGATTTTTGAATCCAGAATTCAAGCACCTAAATATAAAGAAAAGAGAACAAGAAGTTTTTAAACAATTATCCACCATCTTAGGAGAGGAAGTGCAACAAGCAATTGGTTATCATGAATATATTTGGTCAGACGATGAATTTGTAAAGTGGCCTAAAAATATTTTTATGCAGCCTCACCAAAACAATGGGAACCAAATTTTTAGAGAGTCCCTCTACGATAATCGATTAATTATCTCAGGTTCCGAAAGTGCTGCAAATTTCCCCGGTTATATGGATGGTGCGGTGGCTGCTGGTGAAAATGCCTTCACACAAATCCTCAAAACCTTTGAAAAAGATTCAAATCAGCAAAATAATTGATAACAGTCATGAAAACTATAGATACTGATTCGTAAATTCATGTCCATAAATTAAGGTGATGACAGACTTAGAAATAGCAAATAAATGCCAATTACAACCCATTCAGCAAATTGCTGAAAACTTAGGGGTTGATCCTGAATCGATTGAAATGTATGGTAAGTATAAAGCCAAATTGCCACTTGAAGCGCTTGATGAAAAGTTAGTGGAGAGAAGCAATTTGATCCTTGTTTCGGCTATTTCTCCGACTCCCGGTGGAGAAGGCAAAACCACCATGTCAATCGGGCTTTCAGAAGCATTAAATCAAATAGGTAAAAAGACAACCGTAGTTCTACGTGAACCTTCTCTTGGACCAGTATTTGGAATGAAAGGGGGCGCTACTGGTGGAGGAAGGGCACAAGTCTTGCCCATGGAGGATATTAATCTTCATTTTACGGGAGATTTTTCAGCCATTGAAAAAGCCAATAATTTATTGTCCGCAATCATAGACAACAATCTTCAAAGTAAAAGCAACTCATTAGGAATTGATCCTCGAACTATCGCATGGAAACGCGTAATGGATTTGAATGATCGCGCTCTGAGGAATATTGTAGTAGGTTTAGGTGGAACAACTTCTGGCATTCCAAGGGAAACAGGTTTTGACATTACTGCTGCTTCAGAAATAATGGCGATTCTCTGCTTATCTTCTGATCTGATTGATTTGAAAAAGCGACTTGGAAATATTTTTATTGGCTACACTTTTGATAAGACGCCAATTTATGCAAGAGACCTAAAAGCCGAAGGGGCGATGACGGCCTTACTTAAAGATGCCATCAAACCCAATCTGGTTCAAACTATTGAAGGAAACCCAGCGATTATTCATGGGGGACCATTTGCGAATATAGCACAAGGAACCAATACGGTAATTGCCACCAAAATGGCGATGTCTTTATCGGACTACACTGTAACTGAAGCGGGCTTTGGGTTTGATTTAGGAGGCGAAAAATTCTTAGATATAAAATGTCAAAGTGCTGGTCTAAAACCTAAGGCTGTAGTGTTGACTACAACTATCCGAGCCTTAAAATATCATGGTGGAGCAGATTTATCAACCTTAAAGGAACCCAACGTGAAGGCACTTGAAAATGGAATTCCAAATCTGGAAAAGCATATTGAAAATGTTGAGAAATTCGGAATCACTCCCATTATTGCCATTAATAAATTCAGCACTGATTCAGAAGAAGAAATAGAGGCATTATTAGCTTTTGCGCGATCTAAAAATATTAAGGCAGCCGTAGCAGATGTTTGGGCAAATGGCGGTAAAGGAGCATTGGAATTAGCACAAGCGGTAGTTGATTCTGTAGAGGCTGAGACGGCAGCTTTTAAAGCGCTATACGATTGGAAAAGCCCAGTAGAGGAGAAAATAAACAAAATTGCAAAAGAAATATATGGTGCCACTAGAGTAGAATATTCAGCTAAAGCACAATCAGACTTGAAGCGGATTTACAATCTAGGATTAGATGCCATGCCAATTTGTATGGCAAAGACAGAAAAGTCGCTTTCTGATAATCCGAAGCTTATGGGAAGACCGGCAGATTTCTCTCTGGCCGTTCGTGAAATAGAGATTGCAGCTGGAGCAGGCTTCATTATTCCGATTACAGGTAATATCATGCGGATGCCAGGCTTACCGGCTCATCCAGCAGCTGAGCAAATTGACGTGAATGAGGAGGGTAAGATTACGGGATTGTTTTAGCCCCCTAACCCCCAAAGGGGGAAATGATGGATGGTGGAGAGGCGATGTATCGCCTCTCTACAATTATTTAACCCCCAAAAGAAATATTCCTCCTAAATGACCTTGAAATAGTCAACCAATCCTCCCCAACCTTCACTTTGTCTTTTTGAAAAGCTTCAATTTTATCTTCGTTTACAATAAAGGATCGGTGTATTTGGGTAAAGTTATCAGGTAAATCAAGAGACTTTAAAGTCATCTTAGTGATAAGGGGCTTGCCTTCTTGCATAATGAATTTGAGATAATCTCCTTTAGATTCGATATACAAAATGCTGTCAAGGGCAACTTTAAACTGTTGGCGGTCAATAGAAATAAAAATATGTTTGGACGGAATACTAGCTTCCGAGCTTTTAGTATCTAGTTCATTCACTGCTTTCAAAAATCGTTCGAATGAAATAGGTTTCAGCAAATAATCTAAAGCTCTGACTTCGAAAGCCTCTACCGCATATTTTCTATGGGCTGTGATGAAAATCACTTTCGGTTGAATAGGATAGCTTTTTATAAAAGTGAGCCCATCAAGACCCGGCATTTCGATATCGATGAAAAGCAAGTCAACAGTGTTCGTTCGCAGATAATCTCTTACTTCCCATGCATTAGTGAAGGCACCTTTCAAATCCAGAAATGGGACCTTAGCAACATAATCACTGATCAGTTCGCGAGCTAAAGGTTCGTCATCTGCTATAATACATTTCCAAACTTTCATTTTGTAGGAATTTCTATTTCGATTTTAAACCAATTATCTACCATAGTCTTTTTCATTTCATAGTCATTTCTATAAATATATGACAATTGACTCTCGATATTTTGAAGCCCGATGGCTTTTGAATTTTCTCCTTGCTCAATAAAGTTATTGCAAAATGTGATGCGCAGTATATCGTCAATTTTGTGAAATGAATATTCTATATTTATCTTCCCTGTATTATTTTTCCCTCCATGCTTAAAGCAATTCTCCATCAGCGTAATCAGTAACAATGGAGGTATTTGGATAGCACTCTTTTCAACAATTGAATTTTCTTTTTTTATAGTTAATCGATCTCCGAAGCGAAAGCTTTCTACATAAATATAGTCTTCCAATATGTCAATTTCATCTTTAAGAGAGATTAGATCATTTTTGCTGTGTTCCAAAATATATTCCAGCAAGGCGCTTAAGCGCAGAATTAATTCTGGAGCTTTATCAGATTTTTTTAGGCTTAAGGCATAGAGATTATTCATGGTGTTGAATAAAAAATGTGGGTTCAATTGGCTTTTTAAGAAACGGAGCTCCGCCTGTGCCATACTTTCAATGGCCTCGTTCTTTTCCTTCTCTGTGGTTACTAGCTTTTCAATACTGCTTATCGCCACAAAAAGCAGCACAATTAAAAACAAAACGGCATTCAAAATAGCAAAATCCCGAGTTGCAGGCGGCATCAAATTATATTGGTAATCAGCCACTGAAATAAAAACGAAAGTATTAAGGATAAGCGTAGTGTATATTGCCCCTACGAGCAGGTATAAAGTATAGAGTACAAATTTTAGTTGTTTTCCTCTTAAAAGAAATTTTGGAATGAGAAAGTAAGAAATGACATAAGCAACTGAAACGGTAACTGGTAAATAAACAAAAGATAGCAGCAAAGCTTCAGTCCAATTATTATCATAGCTCAATAAAAAAGCACAGAGCAAAAAAGAAAGCAGCCAAAAGGCGATATGATAGATTATGCGAATCACGAGCTGTAAAATTATACAAGATTTGACAAGAAACACCTTTAATCGATAAAATACCACTTTGAGTAGGTGGAAAGCAAGAATGACCTGTTACAGTATAAAAGATGTTGTTTACCTTCATTCAGTGGAAAACCATCGATAATAAAAAATGAATTCAAGTACATCATTTATAATTGTGCATCATCAAAAAATAGAATACTATGAATACTATGAATATTATTGAAATACTTATTGAGGGTGGAATCGAATTTATGGGAAGCTTAACGGTCCTTTTTATAGGAGTTATAATAACCTCCATTTTAGCTTTAAAAAATAAGTCCGAGAGATGGCTAAAAATTAATCAGGAGCTGGCATTGTTTGCTTTTGTGTTTGGCATATTTGGTCAGGTTATCGGTCTTTTTGAGGCCTTTAAAGGAATAGAAATGATGGGCGAAGTTTCGCAGGCCATATTGGCCGGAGGTTTAAAGGTATCTTCCTACGTCACTATTTACGGATTCATAATTTTTCTTTTGGCTAAAGCCGTAAAAATCGCTTTCAATTTTATAAAGAAATAAAGTCATTTCTATAGTAGTCAGGCAATGGCCTAGTCGCGAGGCTAGGGCTGCCAATTTCTTGAGCATTCAGACTTCATGGATATCCTTCTAATGATAAGAATTCCAATGGTCAATGAGGCAGGCACGATTGATCCACATCAAGCTTATGAAAAAACTTCATCTTTCAAATCATTAAAAAGTAGCCGTTTCCATAATGGTCAGGTGATAGTTTGGTCTCATGAATCTATCTCTGGCTTTTTATTCGAAACATAAGCATGCATGTAAATGCGTGCTTTTTTTTGATTCAGCAGAAAGAAGAGATGCTTTAATTAAATTATGAATCAAAAGGAATCAGTTTAATGTTCAGAACATAGGGATATAGAATGCAATATTAGCGACAAGGGTAACAAATTTCAAAACTGTTGATATAAGGGTGATTGCAATCAAAACCGGAGGGGATTCCCTCCTCTAAATAATTTTTTCACCCAATAAATTCAACAATTATGAAAACTTACATTTTACTTTTCATTGCTTTATTATTTGCCACAACGGGCACAGCGCAATTGGTGGTTACCCCTTCATCACCTGCATCAAACTATACACAATCACACTGGAATGTGGATAGTGATTTAAATGATCACTATATAGTGGTAACCTACGGAAATGAGAATGCCCCTATGTCTGTGAGCTCTGGCTCTCCAGGTACTTTTATGACTATTTTCGATAACCTTGGTTCACCATTAGTTCAGGATATCCCTGTTTTTAATCTTGGATCCAGTGCAAGTATAGTTAAGATTTCTTCAGATAACAATATTTATGTTCTGGGTTTCAATGATTATGATGCTCATACAAAACTTGTCCTAAATAGATATAATACTTCTGGAATTCAGACAGGTCAGAAGATTGTAGATCACTTCGATAGTGATCCGGCTATAGATTTAGCTTTAACGGACGAGATGGATGTGTTGGTGTCTCGCTTTAATAATGATAAACTAAAGATCGAAAGCTACAGTGCTGGGCTTTCTTACAAAGGTGAAATTGCGGTGGATCATGTGACACACCTTGATCTTCCCAGCTATAAGCTTAGAGCACATTCTATGGATTACAATGACGGTCATATTTTAATTGGCTATTCAAGAGGTGTATCTTCTAGCAATCTGGCAGATATAAAAAAGTATGCTTACAATGCTGCTTCACCTGCTAATTCAACTGTCACTAATAGCTACTCCTTTTATGGCGGATTCAAAAGGATAAGTTTAGCGATTAACAATTCACATCAGGTAGCTTTGAGGAAAAACGGTGATGTTTTCTATGTAAATGGACTTTCAGGGGTCAAAAAGATCTCCGGAAATAGCACTACTACACTAAGTCCAAAGAAAATAGCAAAAGTGAATGTTGATGCTAATGATAAATTACTTCTTTCTTGGACGAGTAGTTCAAGAGCCTTTGCAAGATTGTATGCTGCCAACAATAGTTTGGTTCGTAATTATCAGGAGGATGGAAACATTAATGGTTCTTGGGCTCCTGCTTTTAACAATTGTCAATTTATTATTGCGGGGGACAAAAGCAATCAAGGCACCGACATGAGCACTATCCGAAAACCTTATTATCAGGTCTTCAACTGTTCTGAATGTGAAATAGGAAGTAGCTCTACAGCTGCGGCAGAATTCAGATACCCAAACCAAATGTTGGAGTTAAATTCAATGTATGGACCAATAGAAGTAGCAGAAATTTGTCTGGTTGATGCTTTGTTGGTAGACGGCTCTGCCAGTTGCAATGAAGATCGATATTTTGTTGGTCTCTCAGAATTTGATCTTATGAGCTGGACAGATATTAATGTATTACACTCAGATTGGGTCAATTCCGGACAAGCTCCAAACGATATTGATATTACTGATTTTCTGCCACAAGGCTATCAGTTGAGACCTGATAAAGTGTATAAATTTAGACTAGCAGTAGGTCCACAATGGGATGCTGTGGATATATTTTTCAAAGTTGCTTGCTGTAAGCGGGAAATTATAGGATTGCCAAATGATGAGGTTGAACTTGCTCATGGTATTATTGATGGTAATGGAGAAGGTGACCCAACAGAGCCAGAGGATCTTGTAGTGGATATATTCCCTAACCCTGCGAAAGACTACGTGACCATTGACTTTTCAAAAGAAGAGATGCTGAACGAAGCCTCCGTAAGCATCAGCAATTTTTCAGGGAAAGAAGTATATAAAGCTAGCTTAAAAGAACAAAAATTGAGGATCGATATTACCGATTGGAAAAAGGGTATTTACATTTGCAATATCAATCTCAATGGTAAAAAAACGATAAAAAGAATTATTAAGGAATAGCAATTCACTTTAAAACCACGGGAGGAAAAGCTCCCGTGCTTTACTTTTTACTTGGGGACAAGGTGATCAGTCTTGCTTTTTCACCTAGCCTCAAGATCGAGGGTTTTTCAACATTATCTTTTACAGAGCTTTTTTTTCATTGTTTAAAAATGGATCTTCATCATACTTAATTAGAAAAAAAATGACAGAGCTTGAACAAAATATAAAATCTTATTTCGGAGTCTTTCAAAAAGAAGATCTAAAAACGGTAAGTTCTTTATTCCAATTAGAAACCATTAAAAAGGGAGACTATTTTTTGAAAACTGGAAACCAATGCAATAAGCTCAGTTTTATTAAATCGGGTTATTTGAGAATCTATAAAACAACAGAAGATAAGGAAGTAACCCAATGGATTTCAACACCATCATATTTTGTAACAGATCTTTCCAGTTTGTTATTCAATGAACCTGCCCGCTGGACAATTCAAGCTTTAACTGATACCGTTCTTTATACTATTAACAGAACGGATTATGAAAAAATCGGAAGCCTCGTTCCGCAATGGCATGAACTTGAAAAGTTGTTTATTGGGAAATGTTTTGCCATTTTAGAAGACAGAATTTTTAGTCATTTATCTATGACTGCAGAAGAGAGGTACGAACACTTTTTTGAGAACAATAAAGAGTTATTTAATCAAGTGCCCTTGCAATACATTGCATCAATGCTCGGAATGACACCAGAGACATTTAGTAGGGTAAGGAAAAAACAACTTTTATGATTCCTTGATATTTGTCAAGAGTAAAGCAATTGTTATGTATGACCTTTGTAAGGTAATCCAAACGGAAATTATTTTACAATACTTTTTTAATACAAAGACAATGGCAAAAGAAATCAAAACAGAAATACTGATAAAGGCTACACCAGAAAAAATTTGGTCGATTCTAACAAATTTTTCTGAGTATCCGAACTGGAACCCCTTCATTAAATCAGTCAGCGGAGAAGTGAAAGCAGGAAATAAAATCACGGTTAAAATTGAACCGCCAGAATCAAAACTGATGACCTTTGAACCGACAATTCTAACTTTTCAAGCAAATAAGGAATTAAAGTGGATTGGGCATTTGCTTTTTCAAGGACTGTTTGACGGAGAGCACAAATTTGAGCTCATTGATAATAGAAATGATACAACAACCTTTAAGCATAGTGAAAAATTCAAAGGGATATTAGTTGGCTTTTTAAATCTAGAGAATACCAAAAAAGGGTTTCAATCTATGAACGAAAAGTTAAAAGAATTGGCAGAAGAATAATGCGCAAAATTTCTTTAAATTACTTCGCATATTTTCCATGGAGAGAAAGCTTGATCAATCTGCAATGGCCGAGGTTTTGCTGTTGATCAAGCCTTGCCTTTTCACGAAAAATATTTCGGTACCAAGCTTTTAATCTTATCTAAAGTTTCGTTGACTGATAATTCGCTCATGCCGCCTGCAGCATTAGCATGACCACCTCCATTAAAGTTTTCGGAAGCTAATATATTTACAGGGTTTTCTCCTTTCGAACGGAATGACATTTTGATGATGCCGTCTCGTTCTGTGAAGACAACAGCAGCTTTCATTCCTGTAATCGATAAAGCTTGATTGGCCAGGTTATCAGTATCTCCTTTTTGGTAATCATACTTCGCCAATTCTTCTTTCGATAAGGAAATAATGGCCACTTGGTAATCATCCATAATCTCCAGCTTTTCAGACATAGCGTAGCCCTGCAAACGTAACTTGCTTGCTGTGTTATTATCACTTAATGCTTCATGAATCAAGTGATGCTCTACTCCTGCAGTCAATATTCTGGCTAAAACTTGATGAGTGCGTGGACTAGTGGAAGGAAATCGGAAACTACCCGTATCGGTCAATATTCCAAGATATAGTGGTGTTCCAATTTCTGAGTCAAGTAGCGCTGCATTTTCTGACTGCTCGATAAGTTCTACGATCAACTCTGAGGTAGAGGAAGCACTAGTTTTAGACACACTCAAAGTGGCAAAGTCTTCAGGATCTAAATGGTGATCAATCATGATCTTTTTACAATCGCTCACTTCCAGCAATTCTTGCATGGCAGATCCAACACGGTTAGTGGCATTGTAGTCCAGGCAAAAAATTAAATCTGCAGTTTTGAAAGCTTCTGTCACAGCTTCTGGTTTTTCCGTCATCACCAAAAAAGAAGAAGTATCCAACCAATCTAAAAAGGCTGGAGCCGGATCTGGTTGACAAACCCTAGCAGTGCAGCCTAGTTTTTCGATAAAGCGCAAAAGACCCAATGAGCTCCCGATTGAATCTCCATCAGGAGACTTGTGAGAGGTAATGACAATGTGATCAGCTGCCTTAATTTCAGCGGTTATTTGTTGATAAATATTCATGTAAATGTGATTGTATTTAGGTTTCCATCTTGGAACGAGGCCGCAAGGTATTATTTTTTATGTGCACATTTTAATTTTTTGGAGAAGGTCTTTCAATGTTATGAACACTCCTTTTTGGGTTCATCCTTTCCACAGTTTAAATCAAAAGGAAAGAATAGTGCTTTCTTTTATAGATGAAACAGGAATATGTAGCCTAATAGGTTATTAATATAAAATCTATATTTTTGTAATTCGGTGCTATAGTGGTCAGATTATTAACAAACTCAGCACAAAATTTCGATGAAAAGAGCCTTACTTTTTCTTATACTGATTAGCATGTCTTTGGACTTAAGCGCTCAGGATGGAAATTATTATGACCCCGAAGATCGGCCAAGGTTTTATCTTGGGCTTGGGACAGGGATTAATACTTATACAGGAATAGCAGGTATTTCTGGAAATTATATTATTGATAAAACACTCTTTGCCCAAGCAGGAGTTGGAATAAGTGCTTGGGGGATTAGAACTTCATTCGGTCTTCGGTACGATCAATCTTATCGACATGGTTTTACTTGGGGAATTAACCTAGTACGTTCGTCAGGGATCGAGGATATCGAAGTAGAATTTCAAACAAGCTCAGGGTCAGCTCAAGAAGTAACTATGCGATTTGAAAGCTTAAGTACTGTAAATTTGAAAATGGGCTACAACTGGTGGTTTGGAGAATACAATACCTTCACTATTAATCTTGGCTACTCATTCGCTTTTAGAGAACAGCCTTGGGCTATCAAGGATGGCTCTCAATTGTCACCAATCTCTGAGCAAGTATTGCAGTTGATATCGCCAGGAGGACTGATCCTAGGATTTGGGATCAGTTTTGCATTAAAATAGCGTTATTTAAACTTTAAGATGTTCTGAAACGTCTCCAAAACCATCCTAAATCTGTTCCTTGCAACTGTCTCCAGCATAATTTTTCTGCTATGCAGGCGAAATGAGGGCCTATTCATAATCGTCTTAACAAATCCCTAAATGCAATCGCCAGTTTTCTAATTTTTATTTTAACAATTTGGATAGGGGTAAATCTAAATGAAACAGAGCAGGGTGAAAGCGTACATTATCTAAAGAGATTAACTATTTATTTTCTTCAATTGAATGATTCCAAATTTATTCAGGACTTTCATAATGAGATAGGTTGGGTCAATCTCATGCCATCTTACGCCACCGAAATTGGGGTTACCACTTCTTTTGTGATGGTTGTTATGGTAGGCTTCTCCCATCATCAAAAAATCAAAAGGGAGAAAGTTCTTGGAAGTATCCTTCATTTTGAAATTTATATAGCCATAAATATGAGCGAACCAATTAATAATAGCACCATGAATTGGAGCCATTAAAAATACTAAGGGCAGCAATAGCCATTGCCATAATGCTGTGGCAAAGAAGTAGAAGAAAGCTACATAAACTGCACCCCATAAGACTCTGGAAAAGATGGAGCTTGCAAAAAGATCAAAGCTTTTCCATTGAGGAACATTAGTAGTAAATTTTTCCTCCACTTTAATCTTTCCTTTATTTATATCTTGATAGATCTTTTTGGTTTTCCACATCATGGCAAAAAGGGTTTTATCATACTTAGGTGAATGCGGGTCTTTTTCAGTATCAGTATAGGCATGATGAATTCTATGCATAATGCCGTAGCCATAAGCGCTCAAATAACTACTGCCTTGAAAGATCCATGTTAAGATGTAGGTGAGCTTCTCCATATACTTAGACATACTGAAAGTTTGATGCGCTGCGTAACGATGAAGAAAGAAAGTCTGAAAGAAAAGTCCTCCATACCACAATACTAGAATAAAAATAATAATAGCCATTTTTGAATGGGTGTGATTTAATTAATAATTGAATAAAAAGGGGACTCTTTAGGTATGATTACTACGAATTGAATTCCACTACAAAGAACAGTAAATTCTTTAAATTGTTCGTGCGATAAAAGAAGATATGTTTTTAAAGAGTTACAATTTTCTATCAAAAGAACCTACTAAACAATCAGGTATCAATTCTTAATGGCTCGAAAACAATAAGTTAAATGAGTTGAGAGTCTAATTTTAATAGAGGAAAATCTGATAAGAGAAAAAAATTGCCAATTCAGCCAAAAAAGAAAGTTTGCATATACCTATTATAATAGGTTGCCATAAGATACGGAACGCACTCTTCTTCCTAAAACGCAAGGCTTTGAAGATCAAACTCGCAAATTTCATCATAAAAAATATTGATCATTTAGAAAAACTGCATTTGACTACTCCAATAATCTAAAAGCTCTCTACTCAGTAAATGTAATGTTTATAGATACTTCTACCTGTAATAGAGGATAATGCCGCCTATTACTATATAATTTAAAGGAAAAGTTGAAATATTTTAATAATATTTTATTAGTTTAGCGTGTAGTTTTTTTTTATAAGCATAAGAATTAACAAGAAATTGAAGCTGAAAGCAATTGATATGCGGACAAGTCAAGCAATAGTATTAAGTCTAATTTTACTAGTATTCAATAGTATTGGTTTTGCACAGCAAGACCCACTCTATGCACAGTATTTAGTAAACCCCTTAGTTATCAATCCTGCTTATACTGGAATAAATAACGCCTTGAATGCCAATATTAATTATCGCTCTCAATGGAATGGAATAGAAGGACAGCCTAACACCGTAAATGTTAGTGCTCATAGTTCTTTATTTAAAAATAAAATTGGGGGTGGTGTGTTAATTTCGAATGATGTAATAGGAAATCTAAGTACAACCGAAATAAATGTAACAGCAGCCTATAAAATAGATTTTGGCAGGAGCACTTTTAGTTACGGAATGCAATTTGGCACTCAAAGTTATAGGACAGACTTTTCAGAACTTAGCATTTATGATTCAGATGATAATGCCTTTTTAGCAGGTGAACGGGGAACTCGAGTCAACGTGGGCGTTGGAGCTATTCTGATGAATGATTCATACTTTATCGGATTTTCCGTTCCAAGACTAGTCCCTTCTACTTTTGAAAATGCAAATCAGCAATTTGATTTATACAACCAGCATTTCTATTTATCTGCAGCATATGTGTTTTTTAGTACTGAAAAAATACAATTCAAACCATCGATTCTATTTAGAGGAGTATTAGGAGCCCCTGCTTCTTTAGACTTCTCACTTAGCGGTCGAATAGATCGAAAACATTCAGTTGGAATTTTTACGCGAAATTTCAACACATACGGAATTCTGCTTAGTACGGTCTTAGCCAACAAGGTTAATTTAGGATATGTTTTTGAACTACCTACTAATGAATCGGTAGGAACAAATTTTCTAACACATGAAATTAGTCTAGGGATTAGGCTGTCAGTATTTAGCTACCATGTAAATAGTCTGGGTAGTTTTTAAAATTGAGATAATGAAAGCATTATATAATATTTGTCTTCTTGTTATAGTAGTCTTATTAATTGTCCCGGAGAGCATTATTGCACAAGCACCTACTACTGGAGCTTCGAATTTTTCGGTTAGCAATATAGAAGGTAATCGGATTAGGCTTAATTGGAGCCGAGGTGATGGATCTTCCATTTTAGTGATAGCCAGTGAAAGTGCTACTTTTAATGGTTCAGGTGTACCATCAGACGGCACTGATTATAACGCAGGTTTTGCTTTAGGAACAGGTGATCAAATAGGGTCTGGTAACTTTGTAGTCTATAGAGGATCCTCGTCCTCATTTAATTTGACGGATTTAGAGAAAAGCACTACTTATTATTTTAGATTTTATGAATTTAATGGAGTTGATTTTGGCACCGAATATAACGTTTCCGATGTTCTAAATGGTTCAGCGTCTACTCTGTCGGAACCTTCACTCGGCCCAAGCAATTTCACAAGTACCACTACTGGTAATACAGCATCCTTAGGGTGGGCGAGAGGTAATGGAAGTAGAACGTTAGTAATTCTACAAGCTGGATCAGAGGCACCAGAGCCTATATTGTATTCTAATTATTTCGCTAGCTCCAATTTTGGAAGCGGAACTTCTATTGGTTCTGGCGAGGCAGTGTATTTTGGAACTGGAGTTGCCACAAATGTCACAAACCTCGAACCTAACACAGAGTATTTTTATAGGATATTAGAGGCAAACGGAAATGCTGGACCGGTTTACAATTACGTTGATGTTGTCGTGGGTTCTTTTACAACTTCTGGAGCGCCTTCAGTTGGAAGTACTAATCTCTCTTTTAATTTCATAGAGGGAAATCGGGGTCGAGTAAATTTTGCTGTAGGGGATGGTTCAAGAAGACTGATTGTGGCCCGGCAGGATGAACCGGTTAGTTGGATACCAGCGGATGGTGTAGAGTATAATGCAGATGCAACCTTTGGTGATGGGGATGCTTTAGGCGATAATACTTTCGTAGTTGGCAAGTCGACTAGTAGTTCCGTTACATTAACTGGTTTGACTCCAGCCACTACCTACCATATTGCCGTCTTTGAATTTAATGGATCTGCAACTAATACCTTTTACCTGACTAATTCAACAGAGGTACTCACTGGTCAATTTAGTACCATTGAGCCGCCAACGATTTCCACTTCAAATTTAACATTTTCAAATATTCTAGGGCATCAGGCTGAGGTTTCATTTACTGCTGGAAGTGGTGATCAAAGGTTGGTTTTAGTCAGAGATGGGGCACCTGTAACTGATGTACCAGTGAATTTGGTTAGTTATTCTTCCAGTAATTCGTTTAGTTCTGCACCAAGTTTAGGGGATTCAAAGAGCGTGTATAGAGGAACCGGATCAAGTTTTACACTTAATAGATTAGAGCCTTCAACTACCTACCATTTTGCAGTTTTTGAGTTTAATGGGAGCAATGGGCCTGTCTATAAGCAAGCCGATCCTTTAACAGGCTCATTTACAACAGCAGGTAAACCCACACTTGCACCTGATACGTTTTCGTTCAGCTTCCTAGAAGGCGATCGGTTTAGATTTAATTTTTCTGCAGGAAACGGTTTTGGACGGATTATCATTGCAAAAGAGGGCGCTCCAGTAGATGAGTTTCCTGTGGATGGTACTAGCTACGAATCCAGCACAACCTTTGGGACTGCATCAGCTGATTTAGGCAATGGTAATTTTGTTATAGATAATAATCCTTCAGTAGGAAATAATAGTTCTGAAAATGTGTTGGGATTGCAGATTGGAACTACTTATCATTTTGCTGTAATAGAATACAATGGAACAGGAGTAAACCGAGTTTATATGTCTCCATCTGATGCACTTACTGCTAGCAATGCTACCCTTTCATCACCAACTATTCAAGCAGCAAACATTAACTTTACCGATATAACAGCTAATTCTGTAACTATAAATTGGGATAATGGCAATGGTGAAAGACGAATCGTTTTATTAAGAGAAGGTAATCCCGTGGCAGATCTGCCGGTAGACCTCACTAGTTACTTTAGTAGTCCTAATTATCCTTCCAGTCCTTCTTTAGGGAGTGGAAAAAGAGTATATACCAATACAGGTAATTCTGTTAATATCACCAATATTCCACCAGGGGAATATCACATTGCGATAATTGAATATAATGGCAGTAGTAGGCCCGTTTATAGAAACGTAGATCCACTAACAGGAATTGTGAATGTAGGTAGTAAACCGCTAGTGCCTGCTTCTAATGTTCTTTTTGACTTTGTAGACGGCAATCGAATGCGAATTAGATATGACAGAGGAGACGGAATATCACGTCTTATAATTGCTAAAAAAGGAGCTCCTGTAGATGCATTCCCAGTAGACTTTATAGGATATACTGACGACCCGAATTTTGGAGATGGTTCTGAATTAGGAACCGGAAATTTTGTTGTGGCTTCGACTACAGGCACTAATGCTGTTATTTCTAATCTAGAACCTGAAACAGAGTACCATTTTGCTATTGTAGAAGTGAATGGAAGTGGAACTAATTCTTTTTATCAGGAGGCTTCGATCGTGGCAACATCTAGTAATTCCACCCTTAGCGCACCAGAGGTGCCTACCTCAGAATTTTTTGCAAATAATGTGACTGGAAACAGCCTAGAGCTGACTTGGACACGTGGAGACGGTAGTGCGAGATTAATCCTCGCAAAAGAAGCGGCACCAGTAAATGCGGTGCCGACAGACCTTACAAATTATAGTACTTCCTCTAATTTCGGATCAGGGACTAGTTTAAATATTGATAATTATGCTGTTTATGCAGGGTCTAGTGATAATTTTAATTTGAATAATTTAAAGCCTAATACTACCTATCATTTTGCTTCTTATGAATATAATGGAAACAGTGGTAAAGTTTATTTGACTGAACTTGTAGGCAGAGCCTCTTTTACAACGGAGCCCCGACCTTCGGAGCCCAGCTCAAATTTATCAATTGATCTTGTGAACGGAGATCGCTTCAGACTACTATTAACCCGCGGCAATGGAAGCAGAAGACTAATAGTGGTAAAAAAAGGCGGGTTAGTAACGACTACTCCTGAAGACCTTAATACATACGTAACAGGTAGCTTTGAAATGGGGGCTAATTTGGGGGAAGGTAACTTTGTTACCGGTATTAGTAGCAATCAGTCATTCTTTATCACCGGACTTGAGCCGGATACTGAATATGGCGTGGCTGTTTTTGAATTTGATGGTGAGGACGGTAATGAGCGTTTTTTAATCAATAATTATCCAAATCGCATATTTAGTACTGCATCAGCCCCTGTTATATCTCCGCAATCTTTGCTTGTGAATTCTCTTGGAAGCAGTACTGTCAATCTTAGCTGGACCAGTGGCAATGGAGAAGGTAGGATGCTAGTTGTAAGACCTAATCTGCCAGTATCTTTTGTGCCTGAGAATCTTAACAGCCATGGCTCTAATTCAACTAATTTTTCAGCTACTTCTACTGATTTAGGAGAGGGACATAAGCACATCAGAAGAGGGAATCAAACCGATGTTGATATTACAAATTTGGACGCGGGCACGACCTACTACGTTGCCGTATTTGAATATAATGGCAGCGCTCAACCAGTTTATAATGAAACGGCTCTTGGCGGTTTTTTTACAACCTTGCCAAGTACTGGGCTAGCCATTGGAGGCTTTGATGTTCTCACTTTTTGTCCAAGTCAGGTGGTCAATGTACCATACTTTTTCACTGGAGTGCTCAATACAGGTAATGAACTATCTATAGAATTGTCAGATATAACTGGAAGTTTTGCTAGCCCGACTATTTTAGGGACGCAAAGTACTACAAACAATTCAGGCTTTATTACCTCAACCCTTCCTGCAAGTCTTCCAGAAGGAACGGGTTATCGTTTGCGAGTCCGCTCAACATCACCAGCCAACATTAGTAACGATAATGGGGGAGACATACAAATTGCTACTTCAGTGCAGCCCATAGTCACTGTTACAGGTGGACAGTTATCAACTTGTGAAACACCTATCGAACTTCAAACTTCACAGCCGGGTTACCTTCTTCAATGGTTTAAGGATGGCAGTCCGATTCCATTAGCAACAGGAGATACTTATACAGCAACGGAAACCGGTGATTATGAAGTTAGAATCTCTGGAGCATCTGGTGGGTGTCAGCTTTTTTCTGATGTTACAACACTTGAAATTACCCAGAGGCCCGAATTTGCTTTCACTTTTGATAAGTTTTTATGTGAAAATGAGGAGTTAGACTTAACTATAGATACTGAACCAATAGGAGGTGCTTTTAGTGGCCCTGGTATAAGTAGTAATCTTTTTGATGCTTCTATAGCAGGAGTCGGTCAGCACATTCTTACTTATACTATCGACAATGGACTAGGCTGTATTTTTGAAGAAAATGTAATAGTTAGGGTTCAAGAAGGACCTAATAACCCTACAGTTCAAGGTGTAGTCAGCTGTGATTTAGAGGGCGATGAGTTACAAGTTACGGATGCATCAGGAGATTATACATATAATTGGTATACTGTTCCAACAAGTGGAATTCCAGACCCAGCTCAAACAACGGCAGTTTTTACATTGCCTGAGCTTACTGAAACTACGAGCTATTTCGTGAGTGCAGTTTCGCCAGATGGCTGTGAAAGTGAGCGCATAGAAGTAATAGCTGAAGTGATTAAAGAGCCATCACCAGTTATTGCGGTTAATAGTGCACTGGAATTTTGCGAAGGAGAAAGTGTATTAATTCAAGGTCCAAATGGTTTTAATTCTTACTTATGGTCTGATGGGTCGACTACTCCAAGTATTAGCGTTACAGCATCTGGTACTTATACTTTAGAAGTCACTACGGATGCTGGGTGTACTAGCGAAGTATCATCGGCAATAGAGGTGACGGTCATTCCCTCACCGCCCATTCCTGTGATAACATCTGATCAAATCAATGGAAACTTTACCATATGCCAAGGAGAATCCATAACCCTTACAGCCACTGAGGCAGATTCTTACAATTGGTCTAATGCAGCCACCACACAGTCGATAACAGTCAGCGAGCAAGGGACATTTTCTGTGGTGGTAACCAATAGTTCAACTTGTGTAAGCGATTCATCTGAATCCGTAACAGTGATTGTGAGTTCAAGCCCAACTAAGCCTACCATCACATCCAACAGTGAAGATTTTATCCTTTGTGAAGGAGAGTCATTAACGCTTACGGCTTCTGAGAATGATTCCTATCTATGGTCAACAGGGGAGACAACACAATCAATTACAGTTTCTGAGGCAGGAACTTTCACAGTTAGAAGTGCAAACGCATCGAATTGCAATAGTGAAATTTCGGATGCTGTGGAAGTGAGTGTGATAGAAACTCCTGTTAAACCTGTTATTAGTTCTAATTTGGCAGAGGGAGATTTTAGAATTTGCCAAGGGGAGTCTGTAATCCTTACAGCAACTCAGGCTGCTTCCTATTACTGGTCAACTGGGGAAACATCCCAATCTATCACAGTTAGCGAGCCGGGGTCCTATACTGTTTCCATTGAAAATGCTGAAGGATGTGTCAGCAATTCAGCTGATACAGTGAGTGTCGAAGTAGATATTTGTGGTGATAATAGCCCTCCAGTAATTTCAGAATCGGTGCAGGTCACCTCAATAGGAAGTCAAATTTCTTTTAATTTAGCAGACTTAATTTCAGATGTTGACGGCAATCTCGATTTAAGTACTCTTCTTATTGTTGAACAACCGATTAGTGGTGCTGTAGCTACTATTCAAAATGCATCTATTCTGAATGTAGACTATACTGGAAATACTTTTTCAGGTACAGATATCATCACAATATCAGTTTGCGACTTTGCGGGCAGTTGCGCTGAGCAACAAATAGAAATTGAGGTACTAGGCGAGGTGAAAGTATATAATGCCGTCTCGCCCAATGGCGATGGTAAGAATGACATTTTCTTTTTGGAGTTTATCAATTTAATAGAGGACACTCAAGAAAATCAAGTGATCATTTATAATCGTTGGGGGAGTAAAGTTTTTAGTGTTTCAAACTATGATAATCAGGTCAATGTCTTTAAAGGATTAAATAATAATGGAAATCCGTTGCCTTCGGGTATTTACTATTACGAAATCCAGTTTAAAAGTGGAAGGGCAGGAATGACAGGTTACCTTAATCTAAGAAGGTAAGAGCACCTATATTTTTAATTTGGAGGGCGCAAACATTTTTCGTGTGCCCATTCTATTAATTAAATAGAAATAAACGAGCATTTTTTCTGCCTAATCCTCCTGCAAAATCTCTTTTACTCTGCCGACTTCTCCAGTTTCTAGCATCACTTTTATTCCATGTGGATGAAAGGATGATTTGGTTAAAATCTTCTTAACAAATCCGTTGGTTAAATCTCCAGTTCTTTGGTCTTGTTTTTGGACTACTTCTACCTCTGAGCCGATCTTTATTTCATTTCTATTTCTTCCGTCAGGCATAAACTGATTATTAGCATTGATAATTCGCGCAAGTTAACGGATTTCTGTATCAAAAGAGAGCATATAGAAGTCAAAGAGTCTGAAAGGCTATTACCGTTCATATATTCTAATCTGTCGACCGAAGAAAATTTTGCTTATCTTCATAGGGTAAAAGGTTACTTTATGAAATCAATAGTAATTTCTATTATAGCTTGTTTTCTTAGCTCAACACTTTCTGCTCAAAAGGAATACTACCTATCGCAAGGAGAAAACACCATTCATCTCACTACTTTTGGAGCAGGAGATCCACTTCTGATCATCAATGGTGGACCAGGAATGAGTAGTGAAGGCTTCCGAACTTTAGCCGACAAACTAAGCAACAACCATCTAGCCATTATTTATGACCAACGAGCAACAGGAGAATCTACCATTCCCGATGTAAACACTAACACCATTACAATGGATGCTATGATAGAAGACATTGAGTTCATCCGGGAACATTTTAAATTTGATCGCTGGATTGTCATGGGTCACTCTTTTGGTGGTATGTTGGCCTCTTACTATGCGGCCAATCATTCGCAGAGGGTTAAAGGAATGATCTTATCTTCTTCAGGAGGGATCAATATGGATGCATTTTCTTCCATCAATATTACAGGAAAGCTCAGTTCAAAACAGCGGGACTCTTTAAATTATTGGAGTAATCAAATTGCGGCCGGAGATACAAGCTACCATGCGCTGTACCAAAGAGGGAAATATTTAGCGCCAGCCTATCTTTATAACCAAGCTCATGTTCCAGTAGTAGCGGAACGCCTAACACAAGGAAATTTATCCTTAAATAGACTTGTTTTTCAAGATCTATACAGAATTAATTTTGACTGCTCGGAAGGATTAAAAAATATAAAAGTACCAGTATTAATTATACAAGGAAAAGATGACATCATCAATCTATCCACTGCCGAGGCAGCAAAGGAAGTACTTCCTCATGCAAAAATAGTTCTTTTACCAAATTGTGGCCATTATGGGTGGTTAGATCAGCCGCGGCAATATTTTGAGGCAATTGAAAAATTTTTTGAACTCATTGGAACATAATTTAAATACGACAGCCAATGATATTTTTATCATGAATGGGCGCCTAATTTGCTTTGAAAATGCATGACTTTTACAATCATGAAATTAAATGGCTATCTTCATTAGTGTTTTTTGTTTCGTTTCAAAACCAATAATTTCCATATTCTATGAAAGCTATTTATTCTCCACATTATACTTCACCAGAAAATTTGGAAATCAAAGAGGTACCCACCCCAATTCCAACCAAGGATGAAGTCTTAGTGAAAATTCATGCAACAGCTATCAATGATTATGACTGGAGTATGGTGAGAGGTAAACCTTTTTTATATCGATTACTATACGGCATATGGAAACCTAAGCACGCTATTGCTGGAATGGAATTATCGGGTGTAATTGATGATATTGGAGAGGCTGTTACACAATTTAAAAAAGGTGATAAAGTTTATGGAGATATTTCTGAATATGGTTTCGGCAGCTTTGCTGAGTACGTTGCAATCAATGAAAAAGCATTGGTGCTAAAACCAGATGTGATGCCTTTTGAAGAAGCAACGGCCATACCTCATGCCGCATTGCTAGCTTATCAAGGATTAGTAGAGAAGGGAAAAATTCAGAAAGGCCAGAAAATTCTAATAAATGGTGCTGGTGGAGGAGTAGGTACATTTGCCTTGCAAATAGCGAAAATGTATGATGCAGAAGTAATGGGTGTTGATACTGGCGAAAAGTTGCAAAATATGAAGACCATAGGTTATGACGAGGTCATTGATTATAAAAAAGAGAATTTCACGAAAAGAGACGAACGCTATGATTTGATTCTAGACGCCAAAACTTCTCAGGCAACTTGGTCCTATGCAAAAGCCTTGAAGCCAAAAGGGAAATACATTACGGTTGGCGGTACAGCTGGTAATTTAATACTCTTTGGTTTAAGCAGTGGTTTAGTTTCTTTGTTAACTCAAAAGAAGTTTCAGCTCTTGGCCCTAAAACCCAATCAAGGGTTGGATGTCATTAATAAATTATATGCTGATGGGATAATCAAACCTTCCATTGACGGGCCCTATGGTTTGGAAGAAATCCCCCGATTGATTCAATATTTTGGAGAAGCTAAGCATACAGGCAAGGTGGTAATAAAACTTTGATTATTACTAAGCATTTGTGATTGCCGTTTCCATCAATAATAGTTAATCATGTCATGAAAAATCCGTATCTTGATAGCTTTTAAAGCTCAATTGAAACGATACTCTTCACTATGAAATCATTTTTAACATTAATCACTGCTGCCCTAGTACTACTGGGCTGTGCGGATCAAAAACAGGAAACCGCCACAAAAATTATTACTATAGAAGGAATAGATTCCACTAGAAATCCTGGTGATAATTTTTTCCAATATGTTAATGGGATTTGGTACGATTCTGTTTCCATTCCCGAAACACAAGCCGGAGTGGGTGCTTACCGTTTTATGAATTATCCTCAACGACTGCGCCTTCAACATCTATTGGATAGCGTATCAAAGTTTGACAATGCTAAAGGGAGTATCGAACAAAAAGTTGGGGCCTTTTATGCAGCTGGAATGAATACAGCTGCTATCAATAAAAAAGGCTATCAACCCCTTCAACCTATTCTTACAGAAGTTGAAGCTGTGACCGATGTTCCCTCTTTAATGAATTATGTAGCAGGGCAAGCAAAGCAGCAAAACAATTCTATTATTGGTTTTTATGTTGGACCTGATGACAAAAATAGTAAAATCAATATTGCTCATGCCTACCAAACTGGACTAGGCTTGCCCAACCGAGATTATTACTTCGAAGACAATAGCTCAACTGCCGGGATTCAAAAGGCTTATAAAAAGTATCTGGCTACTCTTTTTGAATTAAGCGGTACTCCATCGGATCAGGCAACAAAAAAAGCAAATACAGTTTACGAAATTGAGAAAGAAATTGCAGCATCACATAAAACAAGAGTAGAGTTACGGGATGTGAAAGCTAATTACAATAAATTCTCTGTATTAGATTTAGATGAAATGCAACCCAATATTGGGTGGAATGAATTGCTGAAAAAGATGGGAGCTAAAACGGATTCAGTTGATGTAGGGCAACCCGCCTATTACGAAAAGTTAAATGAGCTGTTGGTCAGTATTCCTGTTGAAGAGTGGAAACTATATTTGAAAGCGACAAGTCTGCGAAATTATGCAGAACATCTGAGCGATGATTTTGTAGATGCACAGTTTGCCTACACCAAAGTGATCTCTGGACAAGCAATTCAAAGAACAAGAGGTGAAAAAATGGCGAGTGAGGTAGACAATATGTTGGGTGAAGCTTTAGGGCAACTGTATGTGAAGAAGTATTTTCCTGAGTCGGCTAAAAAACGCATGTTTGAACTAGTAGAAAATGCACAAAAGGCTTACGCCAATCGCATAGATGAGCTGGAATGGATGACCGATAGTACAAAAGTGAAAGCGAAGGAAAAATTATTCGCCATCACCAAGAAAATTGGTTATCCTGATGAATGGAGAGATTATAGCAATCTAAACATAGTGCCTACTGATTATTTTGCCAATATACTTTCTGCCACAAAAGCTGAATATGAATATAATGTTGCAAAATTGGGGCAGCCAGTCAATAGAAAGGAATGGTATACCACACCTTCAACAGTAACAGCCTATTATAATCCTTCTGCCAATGAAATTGTGTTTCCTGCAGGAATTTTACAGCCCCCGTATTTCGATTATGAAGCCGATGATGCTTTAAATTATGGTGGAATCGGTATGGTGATCGGCCATGAATTGACACACTCCTTTGATGATCAAGGAGCACAATTTGATAAAGACGGTAATGTAAATAATTGGTGGACCAAAGCCGATTATGAGGAGTTTAATGCAAGGACTCAAGCAGTAGTAGACCTTTACAGTAGCTTTACAGTTTTGGACACTTTGCATATTAATGGCGCCATGACAGTAGGTGAAAATACTGCAGATTTAAGCGGGTTGGCAGTAGCATATGATGCCTTTAAAATGACCAAGCAGGGACAAGACACGACCAAAATTGATGGTTTTACTCCAGATCAGCGCTTTTTCATGTCATTAGCTAGAATTTGGAGAGTAAAAATGAAAGAGGAATATCTTCGTTTATGGATTAAAACTAATTCGCATTCACCTCCGATGTGGCGAGTAAATGGACCATTAATGAATATCCCTGCTTTTTATGCTGCTTTTGATATAACCCCAAGTGACAGCATGTACTTGACAGAACAAGATAGAGTAGCGGTTTGGTAGGCTAATATTTATTATCAGTTGCTGGAATTGAGCGCAGCAAAAGCTTGCGCTCATTTTTTAAGTTCAATTGTTAATATTGACATCTTCCTTACCAAAGTCAAATGAATTCACCCAAGAGCTTATGATGGGGGCTATAAAATAATCGAATGGTCTGTTAGGTCTAACTCCTGATGCTTTATCAATTCATCTATTCACTACCAAGTATCATGGTCCAGTAGGCTCCCTCATCAGAACGAGCTACTCCAATTACGTTAGCATTACTTTTCATAATATTGTTACAGTGGCCATCACTTTCCATCCATCCTTGAATTACTGCTGATTCCGTAGAATATCCGATAGCAATATTTTCACCAATTGCGGTACCACTAAAGTTTGTCTCGCGCACTCTGTCCTGGAATTTACGGCCATCTTCAGATGTATGGCTAAAATAATCGTTGATTTGCATATCATTACTATGAGCTAAGGCGGCCTCGGCTAAATCATCACTCCAAAGAAGTTTTTCTACAGGACTGTTTTCTTTAGATCCGCAATCAGTTCCATTTGCTCTCTCGTCATTAATCATTTTCATGATAGCGTTAATGTCTAGATTCACTTCAATTGAACTATCAATATCTGGGTCAAGATTATTTTCGTCAGAACTACAGCTAAATAGCACAATGGTGAAGAATAGCAGGCCACTTGTAAATGCTAAGTGTGTATTTCGGATAGATTGGAACATAGTGATAAGAATTTGTAGGTAATGAGTGGCAGTTCTAAGTCTGCCATGTCTTGCCGTAATTAACTTCCCAAGTTAAAGCAGAAGAAATTAAAAAGCAATATAGTTTTTAGTGAAAGATAACATCTTAGGCTTTGCTGACCTTGATCTTCCGGAAAACGTGAATCTTTTACAACCTTATACTCAAATACATCGTGTAAAAGTATATTGTGCAAAATATAAATTAGAATTAAGCAAGAAGTTAAGAATGGACGACCCATTAAAGTTAGAAACACAAATCTGTTTTCCCGTATATGCGCTTTCAAGAGAGATTACCAGTTTGTACCGACCACTTCTCAATAAGTTAGGTATAACTTACCCGCAATACTTGGTATTGTTAGTCTTATGGGAATGGGAGCAACAGTCCGTAAATCAATTAGGACAAAAACTTCATTTGGATAATGGAACACTAACACCGCTCTTAAAAAGGATGGAACAAAAAAAGCTGATTAATAGAGTTCGCAGTACTGAAGATGAGCGAGTGGTTTTAATTTCTTTGACGGATTTAGGGAAATCTTTGGAGGAGAAAGCGCGCTCTACACCCGAACAGTTGGTAAAAGCTTTAGATGCTCGAATTGAGGATTTGCAGGAACTAAAAAGCGTAGTTAATAAAATTTTACAAAAAGCTCAATAGCACCTACGCTTCATATTTCAAAACGGTACTATCAAAGCAGCTGCTTAAATCAGCAGTTGGATTAAATCTTAATTTTCATAACTAATAATAATATGACTAAAGAAAAACAAAATGTATTGATAGCAGGTGCCAATGGCACTACTGGACGAATTGTTGTGGATTTACTAAAAGCGTCTGAAAGCTACACACCTATAGCTATGGTGAGAAAGCAGGCTCAAAAGGAGCAATTTGAACAGGAGCAGGTCACAGCAGTGCTTGGTGATTTGGAAGAGGAGATAAGCCATGTTGTAAAAAATGTACATAAGGTGATTTTTGCGGCTGGATCAAAAGGCAAGAATGTCATAGGAGTTGATCAGGAAGGAGCCAAAAAATTGACCAAGGTAGCAAATGATGCTGGAGTAAAGAAATTTGTGATGCTAAGTACTATGGGTGCAGATAACCCTTCTATAAGTGAAGAGATGGAAGAGTACCTGAAGGCAAAACAGAATGCCGATGAATATCTGAAAGACAGTGGATTGACTTATAGCATAGTGCGGCCAGGTGCATTAACGGATGAAGAAGGAACAGGCAAAATTAAGCTTAAGCAAAAGTTAGAAAGCTTTGGAGAAATTACAAGAGCAGATGTTGCCAAAACGTTGGTGGAAGTCTTGGAAGACGGTATCATGGAGAATCAAGTTTTTGAAATAGTAGCCGGTGAGGAAGCTGTGGCAAAGGCAGTGCGCCAGGCTTAAATGCGAGTTGCCCGATAGCAAGCTAGATAATTTAACAAAGGTGCAGATGTAACCGCTTTGAAAGCTCTTGCACCTATCATTCATGCACACGAAAAGATATATAACAGTAGTAAATAGTAGAAATAATTCATGAATAGCACGAAAACAATCAATTTACAGAGTAGACCATCAGGTCAGCCGAAGTTAGCAGACTTTGACTTTAGTACCTCGGAAGTCCCGGAATTAGGACAAGGAGAGCTTTTGCTAGGGACAAAATATGTGTCGGTCGATCCTTATTTAAGAGGAAGAATGAGCGATGCTCCTTCTTATGTGCCACCATTCGAGCTTAATAAACCGAATAAATCGGGTATAGTGGCAGAAGTTCTAGAATCTAAGAATGATGCATTTTCAACAGGAGATTTTGTAGTAGGGGAATTGGACTGGAAAGAAAAGCAAGTAGTAAAAGGAGCCGGTCTGATGAAGGTAGATCCTAATCAAGCGGCATTATCAGCTTACTTGGGCATTCTAGGTATGACGGGACTCACTGCCTATCATGGAATGATGGAGATAGGGAAACCAAAAGCAGAGGAAACTTTAGTGGTTTCAGGAGCAGCTGGGGCAGTAGGAAGCGTAGTAGGCCAAATCGGTAAAATTCTAGGATTACATGTTGTGGGTATTGCCGGAACGGATGAAAAGCTAGAGATGCTAAAATCTGAATTCGGTTTTGATGAGGGCATCAATTATAAAACTACCAAAAATATGACTGAAGCCATTGCAAAGGCATGTCCTAATGGCGTTGATATCTATTTTGACAATGTGGGAGGAGAGATTTCAGATGCAGTACTCTTTAACATCAATAAATTTTCAAGAACGATTAACTGTGGAGCTATCTCGGTTTATAATAATACCGAAGCGCCCAAGAGTATCAGCGTGCAGCCTTTTTTAGTGAAGAAAAGTTCTCTGATGCAAGGGTTTATCGTCACAGATTATGCTAATAAAAACAAAGAAGCCATTCAGCAACTATCAGCATGGCTGAAACAAGAAAAACTACACTATACTGAAACGATCAAAGAAGGATTTGACCAAATACCACAAGCCTTTTTAGATCTTTTCGAAGGAAAGAATAAGGGAAAAATGATTGTTAAATTATAATTACAGACTTAAGTAAAATTAGACATGAAGAATATCAAATTATTAATACTAGCAGTGACGGTTATGGGATTAGCAGCATGCAATTCTAACAATAGCAAGCAAACCGAAAATACCGAAGAAAAGACAGAGAAAGCAGCAAAGCTAAAAGTCCTTTTTGTCTTAACTTCTCATGATGAATTAGGCGACACAGGAGAAAAAACAGGCTTTTGGGTAGAAGAATTTGCTGCTCCTTACTATAGCTTGAAAGATGAGAATGTAGAAATAACCATAGCGACTCCGGAAGGGGGTAAAGCACCGATTGACCCAAGGAGTCAGACGGAAGCAAGCCAAACGGAAGCAACAAAGCGTTTCAATAATGATAAAACAGCTCAGAATCGAATTGCCAACACCATGAAATTATCAGAGGTAAATGCAGCAGATTATGATGCGGTTTTTTATCCGGGTGGCCATGGCCCACTTTGGGATTTAGCAGAAGATAAGACTTCCATTGAGTTGATTGAAACTTTCAATGCGCAAAACAAGCCAATGGCATTTGTTTGCCATGCTCCAGCCGCTTTAAAAGAAGTGAAAGGAAAAGATGGAGAGCCTTTAGTAAAAGGTAGGAAAGTCACCGGCTTCACCAATTCAGAAGAAGAAGCAGTTCAATTAACGGAAGTAGTTCCATTCTTATTGGAAGATATGTTAGCCGAAAAAGGAGGTACGTTCACGAAGGGGGAAAACTGGAGTGTGCATGTAGTGGAAGATGGTAATTTAATCACAGGACAAAATCCAGCTTCTTCGAAAAAGGCAGCTGAGCTTTTATTAAAGAAATTACAACAATAAATTGGAAGTCTGCTCTTTACAGATAAATGTAGGGAGCAGGCTTTTTTAATAAGAGATTTTCATTGATTCCACTCAAAAAGCCCTACAGTACTGAGCCGATCTGCCATAAATTTTAGGCCGAAGCTTTTCACCTTATTTGCATAATCAACTCCACCTTGCCATCTTTAAGTAGCTTAAATTTTTCTTTTGCAAGAGGGAGTCAAATTAGACTACCTATTATCTTGCGCTTAACTTTAATTTTATAGACTATGGCTTCCGGATTTTTTGCTTTACTGGATGATATTTCAATGTTGATGGATGACGTGGCCACGCTGAGTAAAGTGGCAGGTAAGAAAACAGCTGGGATACTCGGTGATGATTTGGCAGTAAATGCAGAAAAGGCTTCTGGTTTTATGGCTTCACGAGAAATTCCAGTGCTTTGGGCCATCACAAAAGGTTCATTTTTAAATAAATTGATCATTTTACCGCTGGCATTTTTACTAAGTGCATTTGTCCCTGAGGCCATTCACATCATTCTGTTGCTAGGAGGATTATATCTAGCCTATGAAGGAGCGGAAAAAATCTATGCATATTTCTTCCATCGAACGCCCAAAAAGAAAATAGAAAAAGTTGAAAAACTGACCAAGGAAGAGGCACTTAGCAAAGAAAAGGAAAAAGTGAAATCCGCTATTGTCACCGATTTTATTTTATCAGTGGAAATTATCATAATTGCTTTAGGCACGGTAGAAAAGGAAAGCTTGCTCAATCAAATTATGGTCGTTTCTATAATTGCCTTATTAGCTACAGTCGGTGTTTATGGAATAGTTGCTCTAATTGTAAGAATGGATGAGTTTGGGGTAAAATTGATCAACATTAATGAGGAGGAGGATAGTTTTTCAGATAAAGTAGGGAAATTTTTAGTACAGGCTTTGCCTAAAGTGATTAAAAGCTTAACCGTAATCGGCACTATCGCGCTGCTTCTAGTTTCCGGTGGAATTTTTGCTCATAATATTCACTTTTTGCATGATTTACTGCCAAGTGTTCCATCCTTTATTACCGAATTCATTATTGGGCTTATCGTGGGTCTACTTATGTTGCCGATAGTGAATTTAGCAACTGCCATTTTGAAAAAACTTAAGTCCAACAGATCAGAATAATCTTTTTCTTGAACGAAAACACCTAGCGGTTTGAAGACCTACAAAGGGGTTCTAACAAAACCCCCGCAGAAGATCTTTTTTACTTTGGATGCTACACATTCTACAGGCCTGATTTTCTTTAATTGTTCTTGATAAATGCATAGTATTTATTATTATATTACAGCATTATCTATCAACGAACTAATTAAAATGAGAAATCTATTATTTCCACTGCTACTTTTGACCTCAAGTATTTTATGCGCTCAAGACCCAATAATAAATGTCGAACAGTACGAGCTTCCCAATGGACTGAAAGTTTATTTAAATGAAGACAAAAATGCTAGTAATGTATATGGCGCTGTTTGGGTAAATGCAGGAGGTAAAGATGATCCGGCAGAGGCAACAGGAATTGCCCACTATCTTGAACATATGCTGTTCAAGGGAACGGACGAACTAGGAACTCAAAACTACGAAACTGAAAAGAAACACCTTGACTCCATAAAGATTTTGTATGATGAACTAGCAATCTCCAAAAGTCCTGAGGCGAAGCTTCAGATTCAAAAGATGATTAATGCACAAGAATTGAAAGCCTCGCAATTTGCAATACCGAATGAATTTGACCGCCTAGTTAAATCAATTGGAGGCAGTGGAGTAAATGCCGGAACGAATTACGACTATACGTATTACTATAATTTTTTTCCAGCCAATCAGATGACCAAATGGCTTGATATTTATTCCCATAGGTTTCAGAATCCGGTTTTTCGACTTTTTCAAAGTGAGCTCGAAGCAGTTTACGAAGAAAAAAATAGGGCGGGAGATGATTTGCAACGAAGAGTATTTACCAAATTCAATGAATATATTTATGGGGACCATCCCTATAGCACGCAAACAGTGCTGGGAAGCATTGAGCACTTAAAGAATCCATCTTTAACCAAAATGTATCAGTATTTCCAAGATTATTATGTAGCTAATAATATGGCATTAGTGCTCACGGGAAATTTCGATGCCGCAGAGGTTAAGCCTTTGATTGCCGAATCATTCGGAAAATTAAAAAGAGGAAAAGAACCTGAATTTCCTCAGTATACAAGAAGCAGCTTTGATGGAAGAGAAGTTGAAAAGGTCAGAATAACACCTATAAAAGTGGGCTTTTTGGGATATAAATTGGTGCCCGCAGGACACCCTGATCGTCCTGCTTTGGAAATAGTGGGTGGAATGATGTCTAACAGTAATCAAACAGGCTTTATTGATAAAATGAATCTCAACAACGAGCTTCTATTTGCAGGAGGGGAGCAGGATTTTCTGGAAGAAGATGGATCAGCCTTCATTTTCTTTGTGCCAAAAGTTTTTGGGGGGAGCCTTAAGAAATTTGAGGGCAAGATCAGAGACGGTTTTCAGGAAATTGCAAATGGCAATTTTACTGATGAGTATTTTGAATCAGTAAAGTTCGGCATTTACAGGAATTATGAGCTTTCAATGGAAAACTTAAGTACAAGAGGTCGCACATTGGGTCTAAGTTTCATCTACGATATTGATTATAAAGACTACTTATCATTTCCTGAAAAAATTAGAAACATTTCGAGAGAAGACGTACAAAAAGCAGCTGAAAAATACTATGGGAATGACTATTTCACTTTACAATCAAGAACAGGATTTCCTAAAAAAGCGAAACTAGAGAAGCCCGCTTACAAGCCTATTTCTGAACGCACGGAGGAATCCTCAGCTTATGCTAAAAGATTCCAAGCACTTCCAGAGAACCAAGCAGAACCAAATTTTATAGATCTAAAACGTGATTTTGGGATTACCGATGATTATATTTATTACACTAAAAATACATTTAATGATATTTTCACCCTTCGCTTAAGTATTGCTGGAGGAATTACGAAAGATCCTGATTATGCCCTCTTGGCGGAAGCGCTTAACAGCACTGGCACCAGTAATTTTTCGGCCGCTGATTTGAAAAGAAAATTCGCGGATGTAGGGGCCACCTATTTTTTTAATGCAGACTATAATTCATTCGATATTTCAATAACGGGTTTAGACAATAAGTTCGATGAGACGGTAGACTTGATTGAAACTTTAATAGCAGATTTCAATCCGACCAACAAAACCATCAAACTTCTTTATAATCAGCGAAAAACGGAGAATAATCTCAACAGCAATAATCCTGCAACTGGCGGTAACATCCTTTACAGCTATGGACTTTTTGGTGAACAGTCCAGTTATAAATGCCGAATGCCAGCAGGAAAATTAAAAAAACTAGAACCTGCTGTGCTCAGGAATAAAATGCAGACACTAATAAGTAATGGAATGAGTTCCATCCATTACGTAGGACAAAAGGAAGAAAATGAGTTAATAGAAAAGATCTCAGCATCTACATTATTCAGAAAAAACGCTATTGATCAATACACATTTTTGGAAGCGGAGGAGGTAGAGGAAACCACCTTTTATGTGGTAAACGACAAAAAGTCAATCCAAAGCTATGTTTATTATATTGTAAATGGTGAACCGTTGAATTATGATGATGATTTTAAGAAGGAGGCGTTCAATTCCTACTACACCAATAGCCTGTCAGGCCTGTTATTTCAAGAAGTACGTGAATTCAGATCATTGGCATATTCGACAGGAGGGAATTATATAGATCCTATCTACGAGCCCGAGAAAAAGGGTAGATTAGTTTTATTTACTGGTTCTCAATCCGACAAAACAACTGATGCAGTTAGTGTCGTTTTGGGGCTTATTAATGATATGCCAACTTATGAAAGCAGGCTTGCCTCTATAAAAGATGGTTTAATATTGACATCGGGTTCCAGCAGACCAGACTTCCGGCAGCTATCACGAACCGCAGAATCATTTATAAAAACGGGTTATGTGCAAGATCCTAATGAAATTAATTTCGAACAATACTCAAATCTGAATTTTGACGACATTGTCTCTTTTTATGAGAAAAATATTAAAAATAAGCCTGTAACGGTTACAATTTATGGAGATGCGTCAAAGTTCGATCTTGATAGATTGAGAACCTTAGGCACTGTAAAGGAGCTAGAGTTAGATGACATTATAGTTGAATAAAAACAATAGGAAATGAAATACGATTTTTTTAAAGTTGAAATTAATAATCAAATAGCAACTGTAAGCTTTAACCGTCCAGAAAAATCAAACGCCCTTCATAAGCCAGCATGGTCAGAGTTGAAGGAAATCTTTAATTCTTTATCTGAAACGGCAGAAGTAAGAGCCATTATGTTGGCTGGAGAAGGCAAAAACTTTTGTGCAGGGATAGACTTAGAACTGCTGATGTCGGTGAGTCAATATCAAAAAATTGAATGTGGCGGAAGAAGAAGTGAGGAAATTAGAGGGCTTGTCTTAACTCTTCAAGAAGCCGTGAATGCCATTGAAAAATGTAAAAAACCCGTTTTGGCTGCGGTGCATGGCGGATGCATAGGAGGAGGAGTCGATATCATTGCGGCTTGTGATATGCGCTATTGCAGTGATGATGCCTATTTCACGATAAAGGAAATTGATTTAGGGATGGTAGCAGATTTGGGGACCTTGCAAAGATTACCAAAATTAATCTCTCCAGGTATGGTTTCCGAAATGGCCTATACGGGTAGAAAAGTGCACGGCAAAGAAGCAAAGGAAATTGGGTTAGTCAATCAATCTTATCCTTCTAGGGATGAACTCATGGAGAGCGTTACAAAACTGGCTACCACAATCGCTTCAAAATCTCCTTTATCAATTCGAGGCACTAAAGAAGTACTGAAATACAGTCGAGATCATTCAGTGGAGGATTCTCTTAATTATATGGCTACTTGGAATGCTGCCATGTTACTTTCTGATGATTTGAGTGAAGCTTTTAAAGCGAGTATGGAAAAACGCAGTCCGGATTTTAAGGATTAAATGCAAGGATGAAATGTTTTGTATTCAAAAGCGATAATTAGAACTATTTATTAAATTTAAAACATGACTAAAAAAATTAAAAAAACAAGGAAAGTAAAATTCGACTGGCTCAACCACTCTGTTAACTTCGTAGCAATCATAATAGGTGTGTACCTAGGTTTTTATATGAACGAAAGAACCAAAGCAAATCAAAATAGACAGGAGAGTTTAGTTCTAATGAATTCTTTGCGAACCGATCTTCAAAGCGATATTGAATCCTATGAATCCTATCAAATCCCTGAAAATAAAAGACATCAAATAAATGTTTCAGACCTTCTGAACATCCTACTGAAAGATAGCTTAAGTGGAAATGAAGATCAATTATCTACCATCTTTGCTGTACAGAATTATGAACCCTCAAGTGCAACCTACAGCTCCATGAAATCATCCGGTAAATTAAGTTTACTGAATGACTTACCCCTACAGAATGAGTTGGCCAATTTTTATGAAGGATTTGTATTGGAGAGTATTGATAAAGGGAAATCACAAGTAGATTTTTTTTCAGATGAATTACTCCCATGGTATATGAATAATCTGGATTTTGTAAGTATGCAAGTCCTTAATGGATCAGAATTAGTCGTTTTAAGAAACAAACTTATTATCTATGAAACGCTAATTGATCAAAAGGTGCAATCATATGAAGGGATAGTGAGGGAATCCAAAGCACTGAAGAATACTATTGATGTGTTGATAGCAGAAAGAGAATAACGCTAGTATTTAGAGCGTTTTGCCTCATAACATGCCAAACCGTTGCTCATCAAATACAGCTAGAATTTCTAATGGAGAAACTAATAGTGTTAAACCCTCTTAATTTTTTACAATCTTAGCATGGATAAAAGATTAGTATATAGCGTAATCCGTCTTGATTTTATGTATTTACAAGACGTTTTTTGCAAAATATTGATGTAAGGTCTTTATAAAAAATCAAAAAAAATTAGTTTATTAAAATTCAACTAATTATCTTGTTTCAACAACTGGGTATTACTAATAAAAAGTAATGCTTTTTGAAGACGTCCACCCGCATGCTAAAGATGTTTTCGACAAAACCGTACAAAGTGAAAAATGACTTGAATTCCTTTCCAGAGGCCTCAAAGTGATTCTGAATTCCTTTTTCATCATTAATAATTATCCGGTTGGAGATAATTTTTATTAAACTTTAAAACAAGTACAAATGAAAAAGTTAATTGTGATGCTAGCACTTATGCTAGCCGGTACCTTCGGATTCGCAGAGAGCGAATCAAATGATGCAACTAAAAATGCAACAGATGTCAAAATTGAAAATGTTGAACTTTCTCAGCCAATAGGTGCGGAAGAAGTTTGCGGATTCGATGTTTCTTTTGATACTGCTGAATTTGGCTCTGGTAGTTTTTGGATGAGCTGTGATGACAGTACCACAACAGGAGATATCCTTGATATTCTTCTTGCTATGTTCTGGTAGTAATTAAGAAAGGGGGGCATCTAGTGCCCCCTTTTTATATAGTATAATTATAAAATGATTTTAATTCAGATAAAATGAAAAATAGATTTTTAGTAGTAGTCCTGATATTTGGATTATTTATGCTGGCAGTAAATCCGGCCTTTTCACAGGGGGAAGAAAATCAGAAGGTTGGCAGAATATCATTTAATTATAAGATTCCCGCTGATAAAGTGGTTATAAAAGAAGCAGTGTTAATATTCAATGCTACTACTTCCGCCTTTGTTTTCAATAAAGAATCAGCAAAAAATGGGGCACCAGAAAATGCAGCTAGTTCGTCTGCAACAGGAGTTTCGGTAAAGGCAAACCTGAAGGATGAGCAGGGATCAATAGTCTACAGAGACTATATGAAGAAAGATATTTCAGTGAGAACTTCAGCCATTGGTGATTTATTTCAAGCTTTTACTTATGAAGATACTTGGATCCCAATAAAGTGGGAAATACTGAATGAAAGAAAAGAAATTGGAAGTTATGAGTGCCAAAAAGCGGTAGGAACCTATAGGGGAAGAACATATGAAGCATGGTTTTCAGAGGAAATTCCTTTGCCGTATGGTCCTTGGAAATTGTTCGGTTTACCGGGAATGATATTAGAAGCCCAAGACGATGAAAATATGTTTGCTGTAGAATTTTTGGGTATTGAATATCCCTGCGCTGACTGTGATGAAACGATTGAAAAGCCTACGGCACCAGAATCAAAAACATTAACGGAGTACGTGGAATTCCGAGATAATTTTTATGATCATATGTACAATAGAATTAAGGCGCGATTACCTCGGAATGCGGCTAACAACTTTCAAAAAAAACCACAGCCAAATGATGGTAGAAAATATAGGGATGAGAAGGTATTTGAATGGGAAAAAGATACGGAGACTGCAAATTGAAACTTATACTCTTACTAGTCCCTATCTTACTGCTTGCTTTTCATTCGAATGGTCAAGTTATAATTGAGGGGAAAGTAAAAGCAAAGGTTGATTCTTCATCAGTCTTTGCGACAGTGGCTGTTAAAGATTCGGCCGATCATATTCTAGCCTATACCAATACAGCCAACGATGGTAGTTTTAAACTGACAGTAGAAACCATAGGTAAATTGAATTTGCAGGTGTCTTCACTGGGTTATTTAAGGAAAAGTGAAGCAATTCTGGCTGAAGAGAATGATAGGACCTTTAATTTTTTATTCTTTTTACTGCCCGACTATCAGGAATTAAATGAAGTGGTGGTGAAGGCCTCTCGACCTGTGTTGGAGAAAAAGGATACTATAGTTTTTGATGCCGCTTCTTTTTCCGAAGGGAACGAAGAGGTGGTGGAAGACCTATTAAAAAAGATCCCTGGTTTAACAATCGATGGCAATGGTACGATAACGGTTGGGAATCAAGAGGTTGAAAAAGTGATGGTGGAGGGAGATGATTTCTTTGAAAAAGGATATCAAATGTTAACTAAGAATATGCCTTCTCACCCCATTGAAAAAGTTGAGTTATTACAAAATTATTCCAATAATAAGCTGCTAAAAGGAATTGAGAAGTCTGATAAGGTAGCGCTCAATTTAATATTAAATGAGGAAGCAAAATCCGTTTGGTTTGGTACTGCTAAGCTTGGCTATGATGTAACGTTGAACAAACGTTATGAAGGAAAAGCCAATGTAATGAATTTTGGAAAAAAGAATAAATATTTCTTCTTTACCAATCTCAATTCAATCGGTTATGATGCCACTGGAAATATTAATAATTTGCTAAAACCCAAAATTCAGAATGGGCAGGCAAGTGTAGGCGATGCGCAAGATTTTTCGTCCTTAATTCAATTGTCAGCCGAAGCTCCTAACTTCAAAAGAAGTAGAATTAATTTTAATGACTCAAGAATTGCCTCCTTAAATGCCATTTTTAACCCCATTGACAAGCTAAAAATTAAAACAATAGGCTTTTTTAATGTGGACAATGAAGAATTTTCCAGAACAAGGACCCAAAGAGTACAATTAAGCGATACTTCTTTTTCTAACACAGAGATTTATCAATTAAACAAAGAAAATCAAGTCGCCTTCGGAAATATGGATGTGATCTATGACATTAATAACAATCAGACTATAGCCCTAGCCCTGAAATATGATTACACTGAAGTGAATGATTCAGGCGATCTTATTTTTAATGGTTTGCCTACAAATGAAGATTTTAATAGTTCGAAACATTTCGTTGATCAGAAATTAACCTATTCAAATAAACTAGGTGAAAAAACGAGCTTATTGGTGACGGGTAGATACATCAATACGCGAGGACCTCAAGTTTATAATGTTGATCGATTTCTATTCAGGTCGCTATTTCCAACTGTTGATACGGCCAATAGCGTGTCTCAAAGAATTGACGAATTTTCGGAATTCGCTGCTCTTGAAACTCATTTCCTCAACAGATCCAAGAAAGATCATCTCTTAGAGTTAAGGGTTGGAACTAAAATGAGGACAGATAAAATGGCAAGTGATTTTACAATAAAAAGGGGAGACTCAATTGCTACACGACCCGCAGGCTTTCAGAACTCTTTAACTTATCAAGTACATGACACTTATTTTAATAGTAAGTACCGATACGAATTAAATAAGCTTTCATTAATTGGCGAAGTGGGTGTTCATAGGCTAGTGAATAGTATTGCAGATGAAAGCGAATTAGAAGAGCAAAGGCCAATGTATTTTAACCCAAGTTTGGCCTTAGATTGGAAAATTGATAAGAAAAACAAGCTTAAAGCTTCAGTTACGAATAACACCACCAATTCCAGCATAGTAGATGTTTACGATGGCTTTGTTTATACAGGTTTTCGGAATTTTAATGCCGGCACTGGAGCCTTTAACCAACTGACAGCAAGCGGCTATTTTTTAAATTACCAGTTTGGAAACTGGAGCAATCAGTTTTTCACCAATGCTATGGTAGTTTATACCAATAATCATGATTTCTTCTCTACTAATACTTTACTATCTCCGACTTTCTCATTAAGCGAAAAAATCTTAGTAAAAGATCAAGCTACTTTGAGCTCTTCCTTAACAGCAGATTATTATGTAGAAAAGTTAGCCTCAAATGTTAAAGCAAAATTAAGTTATGCGGAATCAAATTTTCAAAACAGAGTCAATTTTTCCGAACTGAGAGAGATAACTTCTATCAATTACAGTTATGGTTTTGAATATCGCTCAGTCTTTAGCAGCAAATTCAATTTTAATGCAGGTTCAGATTGGACCCAGACAGAAATCAAACTTAATGAGGCGAATACCTTCCGTAATAATATGAGTTTTTTAGATATTTTTTTAATGCTAACTGACAAGCTTGATATACAATTGCAATCGGAAAGATATTACTTTGGAAATGTAGGAGCGCAATCAACTTATTATTTCATTGATGTAAAAGTGAGGTATCGATTGCTGGAGAATAAATTATCTTTTGAATTAGACGGTAGAAACATGTTAAATACCGCTGGTTTCAGAGGGTTATCGGTATCTGATATCGGAAGCACCACTTCCGAATACCGATTATTGCCTCGCTTTATACTTTTCAAAACCGAATTCCGATTTTAACATTGGTAACTTTTTAAAATGGCAGTCTTTATAAGCAAGATCATTTAGCTCTTGTAAGGCACCGTCTTCGGGATTGATAGAAAATGAATAATGGAGGAGCTAGTCTGGTCAACAGCCATATCGGGTCTTCTTTTATATGCGGGATTTATTTATTCAAGCATTAGGAATGCGGATGAAATGATCATTTAAAGCAAACCCAATTTGCAAGACCCGATGTTTGCAGAACCCTCTTTCCAAAACTAGATTTGTGGCAAAACGTCTTCTTTTGCTCTGCAAATCAAGCCCTCGAAAGTAGAGCTATTGAATAAATCCACTATATTTAGAATTCAATAAACAAGCGACTATAAACCAAAGTATTTAGACTGATACTTAGGTGTTACCCACTTTCTAAATATTCAATGTTAGAAAAAAATAATTTGATTTATGACAAAAAATAAAAAGATTAAATTAAACATAAGTCAAAGGATTAGCGATCATTTAATTCAAGGCTGCTTGATTTTTCTAAGTGTTTTTTTTGCATTTTGGTTAAGTGAATATCGAGAATCAAAAAAGGATTCAGAGACATTAGATATTTCCATACAATATATAGCCTCTGAGATGACTTATAATCATCATAGAATTGAATCCATTTTTAAATATCACAGTGATTTGCTCAGGGAAATTGATAGCTTAAGACAACAAAGCGATTCCAATTGGATGGAACTAGAGGGTAGTGACTTAACTAATTGGAAAGGTTTACAAACACCACTGTTACGTTCAGCAGCTTATCAGACATATCTCAACTCCAATTTAATTGACAATGTAGAATTCGAGTGGGCGAAGTCATTAACAAGAGTTTATTATGCACAGTCCATTACAGAACGTCTTGATAATTCATTCATTGAATATGTAATAACTGATTCCGAAAGCTTAACATCCTTACCGAGATTAAGAAATTTAATACGTATATATTTATCAACTTTACCTGAGGTTATGATGGAATATCAACGAGCAAAAAAAGAGTGGTTAAATAAATATGGCTATGATATTGATATTGAAAACGATGAACTTAGAAATGAGGTGAATCGAAGAATGAGAAATTATTAGTGTCCAGATAAACCTTTCTCGGCTTCTTCTGCAAGTACGATTTATTTACTCAATCATTAGGAATGCAGATGAAATGATCATTTGTCTCGTGCTAAAATTACTTTACTGGTTATGTGATAAATTTTAAATATTATTTACACTTCTGTAACATTTTCTCTCTATCGAATACTTACTCTTTGAATCCTAAAAAAAGAGAGAAATGAAAACTATAAAAAACATCTTTACCCTTGTACTTTTTATTGCAACACTGCAAGCGCCAAAAGCGCAACAAGACATGGCGCTGGAAAACTCCACCCTATGGAAGGTAGAACATTCTACCTTGGAAAAGCCCTCTTACCTGCTGGGCACTCTCCATATGATGTGTGCCAGCGACTTTCAAATACCAGAAAAAGTAAACATTGCGATGACTGCAGTTGATGCCTTGGTTGTTGAAATTAATTTATCTGACAGTGCTGAAATTCAAAAAATGCAAGCCTCTATGGCAGCTACTAAAAAGATATCAGAGGAGCTAAGCCCAAGTCAATTTGAACAGCTAGACACTTTGGTACAACGCATTGTAGGAACGCCCTTAGCAAATCTTGATGCTTACGGCCTACAGGTGCTCAGTTCGATAATGATTTCAAAAATGTTACCTTGTACAGACATAAAACTTTTTGAAGCTGAATTAATGCAAATAGCCAAAACAAATACTATTCCTATTCACGCCTTTGAAACCATAGAAGAACAAATGGCCATCGTAAAAGAAGCCTATCCTCTTGAATCATCTTATGAACAATTAATGCTACACGATTCTTACGAAAGAGATTTCAACAAGGCAATTACTGCCTATAACAATGAAAAGCTTACTGAGGCTGTTAGCTATCTTAGCAAACCGGAATATATGGATGAAAATGCCACCTTACTTATGCAAGTAAAACGAAACCAAAATTGGGTGGAACAGATGCCCAAAATGATGGAAAAAGGCAGTAATTTATTTGCTGTAGGTGCCGCTCATTTAACGGATGAATTCGGCCTCATCCATTTATTGAGAGAAAAAGGATATACTGTCAGCCCAGTATTAAACTAGTAGCAATTAATGCAAATCACAGAAGAAGCATTCTTAGAGGCTATCAATAAACACAAAGGCATCCTCTATAAAGTATCGAGGATGTACTTTGACAATCTTGAAGATCAGCAAGACCTATTTCAGGAGATTATCCTTCAATTATGGAAATCCATAGGCAGCTTTAAAGGAACAAGCGAATTGTCTTCTTGGATGTATAGAGTATCGCTCAACACCGCCATTGTCTTCTTTAAAAAGGAGAAAAGAAAGCCCGGACAGGAAAGCCTTTTGGGTGGTGAGGGGATTCCCGAAGAACAATATGATGACCATAAAGACCAGCAACTAGTACATTTCTATGAGGCTGTCAAAAAACTCAATAAAATTGAGAAAGCTATCATTTTACAGCTTGTTGATGGTTTCTCCGGTAAAGAGATCGCCCAGAACTTGGGCATGTCAGAGGGTAACATCAGAGTGAAGACTAAAAGAACGAAAGAAAAATTACAAAACATTATAAAAACACAAGGATATGAATCTTGACGAAATAAAAAAGAAAATGGAGGCGGAAGGAATGAGAGACCTTTCAGTACCGAAAAATATAAAGCAACTAGAAGAAAGTAAACTACCTATCCAGAAGGTTCGGAAGAGTATGAGAAGTGAGATCATTTCGCAACTGCTCATCATCATTGCATTCTTTACGGTGCCCTTGATGCTAGAAATGAATCAAATGGCTAAGGGCTTATATTTTATACTACAATTTATCACTGCTTTAATCACTTTATTGTACATCGCTAAAATGACTTGGTTTCTAAATAAAACAAGTACTATAAGTGGAAGCAGTAGAGATACGGTTATGGGCTTTATCCACGATCTAAAGCTTACACTAGAAGTATATAAAACAGCTATTATTGCTGGTAGTCTTATCCTACCACTCTCTGTTGCCGCTTTATTCTCTGGCAGTGGAAAATTGCATTTTAGTCTCGGTGAGATTCAATTGGGCGGTGAAGAATTATTCTTCAAGTTATTTTCACTAAATATGAGTCCTATTAACATTATGATCTGCACCCTTATTTACCTTCTCATGGCAGCCGGCATTTATTATATTACAGTAAAATGGGCTAACGGGTTATACGGCATACACATCGATAAATTAGAAGAAACCCTTCAAGAATTTGAAGTTTAGCCAATGCTTTCGCTATGGCAATCAATTTTAACTTAAAAACTAAAAAACAAGATGAGACTACTTGAATTAAATATTGGAGGAAAACAACTAGAAATTAACAGGACCTTTTGGGGCAAAGAAACAGTGCTTTTAGATGAACATATCGTAAGTCAGAAGCGGAATATAATTGGCACAAGCCACAAAATCGAGATTGCTGGACAAATCTATGAACTGAAATACATCGTGAAAAATGCTTGGAAAAAATTGACTGGAGAACCCACTATCCAAATCAATTCCGAAGGGGAGCTAGTAAGTGAGCATAAGATAAACCATAAATCATTCTTAAGGCTCCAGTTTTTTATTGGGCTAGTGGCGATGTATGCCACCTATTTAATTGTACATAAGATTGTAGAATTGGCTCAGAATGGATTTTTTCTACATGAGTATTAATTTAAAAAATACCCTCCTGGAACTAACCGAAATAGCATAGCACAAGAGTCCGCTTGTGCTTATCCAATAGAAAGACCAATAACGGAACAGTTTCGGAAAGTCCTTTAGCAGGCTTAATTGAAAAAGCTTCAGCCTTAAGGAGAACTGACCGCAGAAATTGTCATCAAGTCTCAAATAGAAAAATAAAATCCAGCTCAATCTTCTAATTAATTCTGCTTTTAATGTTATGAACGATGGAATCATCAAAAACGCTTATGAAGCAATGATCAAAGAGCTTCAAACCATCATTACGCTGGCCTATATTTTTGCGGTAGGAGTAGGAATGCTTTTTAATTATCAGAGGTATGATGAGTTCGGAATTAATATTTTTGATTATGCCGATGTGTTTGACTTTCTGATCACTCCTTTCTCTGATCTTCATGTATTGCTTTTTACCATAATTTCTTTGCTACTTACTTATTTGGTTTTCAAGCTAGATGAGGCGTGGAAAACGAGGTACCCCAAGTGGTATTCGCGAATAAATTTTGGATACGACCGAAAAACCGGATACGCCAACTTTCGCTATTTGTCAATTGCTGCACTGCTCATTTGCTACTTATACCTATCTGCGGATTGGTATGGAGCAATTTCAAAAAAGCAACTTAAAAGGCTTGATCCTATTACTATTCAATTTTCAGATGGAGAAGTAAAAAAAGGTAAAATGATTGGGAAAACGAAAGAAGTAATTTTTCTAATGGATGGCAAACATGTGGAGGTAATCCCTATTAGCTCTTTGGTTAAAACTATAAAAATACCTGTTCCATAAGGCCTGCAAGTAGTATCTACTATTAGTCCAAAAGGACATTTGAGCCAGTTCGACTAGCGCGCGATATCTCATGAATAGTCATTATTCAGAAAAGCTATATCTTTACAGTAGCGTGCAAAACCTCTTAAACACCACAACTAATGGAATCTGAAAAGAAGATATTGTCTTTCTTAAAACCTGATTTGGTTGAAAAGATACTGCAAGAATCAACTGTCCAAGAATTTCCCAAAGGAACCGAAATTTTAAGAGCGCAGCAATATGTAAAGGTCTTACCCATTGTTTTGGATGGCTTAGTCAAAGTATATTCAAAATTTGAAGAGAAGGAGTTACTACTCTACTATATAGAACCTGCCCAAAGTTGTGTGATGACGTTCAATGCGGCATTAAAAAATAGCCCAAGTAAAGTCTTTGCCACTACAGAAACCGATTCGAAAATCATCTTAATTCCCGTACAGCTATTACCCCTATGGCTGCAAGAATACCCGGACTTTAATGAACTCTTTTATACTCAATATAATCTTAGATACACAGAATTGTTGGAAACCATTAGCCATCTCCTACTAGATAAAATGGATAAGCGCCTATATGATTATCTGAAAAGGAAATCCGCCCTGACCAGTACTAACTCCATTAAAATGAGCCATAGCCAGATCGCGAACGAATTAGGAACAGCTCGTGAAGTGATCACCCGAGTGCTGAAAAAGCTTGAAAATGAAGAAAAAGTTGTACAAAACGCTGGGGAAATAGAAATTGTTGGCGAGTGGTGACCGCAGTCACTGACTAGGAACTAAGCACCACTTATCTTTATACTATAATAAAGCAAAACACTTTAAATTTTAAGAAGATGAAAAAAAATATGGGATCAGCAGATAGAATTATTAGAGTAATAATCGCTGCAATTGTAGGAGTACTTTATTTCACGGGAATCATTTCAGGAACAGTAGGTATAGTGCTTTTAGTACTAGCAGGAGTTTTTGTACTAACCAGCTTGATAAGCTTTTGCCCTCTTTACGCACCTTTCGGGATTTCAAGCTGTCCTATGAAAGAAAGTAAATAAGAAAACTTTCTAGATTGAATAAGAGCACTAGCGGTTAAGGTGATCAAGAACTTCCTTCTTTTAGTTTAAGTTGGAGTGGATAAATTACTATAAAAACCGCTAGTGCTTTTTTTATTTCCTCCAATAATAGCTCACACAGAGAAGATAGCAACAAATAGCGCAAGCATCCGCTTGTGCTTTTGACTATTCTCTAATATTCTACAGCCACTTCCATTTACCAACTAGCCTAAAAACAAGGAGTAATTGAGTTTTTCCTATCAACTCTATATTTGCAATTTCTAATTTTGTAATGAATTAATTATCTTTCTAATTCAACATTCGCCAAAACCTGAAAAGTCCCTATCACCAATGTATTTTCAGCTTTTTGGTAATTTTCAGAAGATTAAGGGATCAAGGCACTATTCAATAGTTTCTTCGATTAAGATTATTAATATTTCGAAAGTTCGGAAATTTTCCGAACTATTTTTTGTTTATTTGCATTACTAATGAGGCTAGTCAATAAAAAGGCATTAGAAAAATTAAAAAGGAAGAATAAAGGAAATGTTCCATTAACAACTGCCATTGATAAACTGATAAAAGATATTGAAGATCACACCTGGAAAAACCAAAATGAGCTGAATCAGACTAGATCAGATGCAGACTGTGTCCACAGCGATGGATTCTTCTTTTTTGATATTAATATTCACAGGACGATGATACTTATTGAGTTTGAAGATGATGAGGCGTCAGTAGTTTGGGTCGGTACGCATCAAGAATATGAAACGACATTCAAAAACAATAAGAATACAATAAAAAAGTGGTTAACCGCTAACGATTGGATTTAGACTTATGCAAACACAACTCGACATATCGAAAATATTAGAAGCAGGAAAAATTGCAAGTGAATTGGAGTTTGAAAGAGCTTTAATTGCCGATCGAAAATTAAGAGTTCTTGCTAAAGAAGACTCAAAATATAAAGCTGTTCGCAAGAAATTAAGAGACTTAATAGCTGCTTATGAAAATAAAAATTGGTCTTCTGGTTCAAGAATAACGGATAAAAAGATAAAAGAAAGTGATCTGGCAGAAGTTATTGCGGAAAAGGAAAGGCAATTCATACTAAAGAGGAAAGAGTTAATCCGGAAGAAGCTTAAAAGTTTAAATTTAACGCAGCAAGACCTTGGTGAAATTTTAGGACATAGAAGTAAATCCTATATGTCAGAATTAATGAATGGGATCAGCCCTTTTTCCTTAAAGGATTTGATTGTCATCAACCGACTGTTGAAAATCGACCTGACTTACTTGATCCCTACTTTTTTAGCTCCAGCAGATAAGATGAAAATAAAAAACTCTCTTGAAAAGCTCAATAATCCAAAGCTAAGTGAGGGTAATTTTGAGTTGGCTTAAGTTTCATACAGTTAAGGATGCATTTAATATTAGTATTAAAATAATTTAAAGCTAACTCCCCGACTTTTGCTTAAAGCGAAAAAGCGGGCTGGAGTGTAAAATGGTGGGCAGGCGTTGGCCTTAGCGGGTAGTAGCATCATTTTACCTAGATTTTTTGCATACTTTTTCATCAATGGAAAAAGTATGAAGCATCATGAGAGCAATAAGACAAAATGGATTCATAATTTAACTACTGAATGTAAAAACAGGTCTCTCAAAACCGCATTCAAACCCTCAAAACCCCTCACCTATTTACCCCATCCATTTTCCAACTTGCCTAAAAACAAGAATCAATTGAATTTTTTCGATGAATAGTACTATTTGTATGGTGAAAACTAGAACGGTATTTCTATATTTACAATTCATCAATAACCGAAATCTTTATAATTCCTCCGGAACTTAAGTAGAGGAGGATCCCCAATCAATTCATAAAGCTTTCTTGGATTGTACATGAAACATAATTTTATGTATTCAAAATTAAAAAGCTATAAATGACAAATAAACTTAATATCAGTTTAGGATTTTCAAAGAATCCTTTTTCCAAATTTTCTGCTGAGGAGGAAATGGAATTTCATAATGAGATATTCTATGAACCGACTTTTTATCAAACCCTTTTGGATGACTTAAAAACTGGTACCAGCAGATTTATATTAGGTCAAAGAGGACATGGAAAATCTTCAATTATTCATAAGCTCAAAACTGACTTAGAAAAATCACAAGTACTCACAATTATAATTGATCGGTTTGATGAAATTTCGTTAACTGAAAATAAGATTGAACTACTAAATTTAATTTTACAAGAATTCGTAACTAAATATGTTCTGTTTCTAGATAAGAATAAAAGTTACTTAAAAAAGCTTAGTAAAGAAGATAAAGAAGTGTTGAGTCTACTACTTAAGTTGTTTTTTCAACCTCTTACTACAACAGAATATGAATCCAGATATAATAACATAAAAAAAATAAAGGCCAGAAATTGGTTTATTAAAATCTACAATAAGATTGTCAAACCAACTAATTCGTTGATAGGAACGGGAATTCTTATCACATCTAAGTTTATTGCAGATTCGCTGAACCTAAATCAATACCATTCAGGTAATTATTATACAGAGTTTTTCTCTGAGATTAAGAAGATTGACACTTCTGCAACAGACCATGAGCAACTCTTGAAAAAAAGTAAAAGGCATTTGAAGGAACTTCTTAATAGACTAAATTCTATTTCAAAAAAAACTTACTATAAATCTTCAGTAGTTTTATTCGATAAAGTAGATGAATTTCAGGATCTGAATCAGGAAATAAGTAAAATAGCGAATTTTACTGAAGATATTCTGACTGATACCGAGCTTCTTTTGCAAAATGATATTGCTATCGCATTTAGCCTATGGTCTGAAGTTAAACCCATTCTTTCAAAGAAAGTACGATTTGATAAGTTTAAAGAAATTGACATTAGTTGGAAAAAAAGTGATATGGAACCACTAATAGATAAACGCATATCTTATTTTTCAGAGGGTAAAAGAAATTTCTCTAGTATCTTTAATATTAGTGGTGATAAACAAGAGGTAATAGATATTTCTAACAAATCACCAAGGGATTTGATTTCATGCTTATCTGATATTTATGACTATCAGACGTCCAATTTTAATTCATCTGTATTTGAGGGCGATTCAGTTTCGAAAGGTTTAGTTAAATTTGCTCAGAGATATGACTATCTTTCAATGTACCCTTCAAGAACAGGTAAAAATAAAGATGTTTTAAGCATGATTAATTTGATACTTAGAACACGTAAAATGAATATTACTATTCTAGATTTAAACGCAACATTCAATCAAAAGACTAGATGGAGTCAAGGGAAGTTAGACAATATGGTCAGATATAGATTAGTTGAGGAGGATTCAAAATTAGGGCCTAATAATGAAAAAATATATAATGTCCTAGACCCGAAACTTATGCATTTAATCAAAAGAGGAATAACCACTTTATAGTATCACGTCTCTACGACCTAAGCGATTCAAAAAACATTGCTTATTTGTCAAGAATAGTCAGTAAATTTAAATTATTAGTAGAGACAAATGATTTTTATAATGCTTTTTCGATGAAAAGTGCTATTTTTATGGTGAATATTATAACCGTATTTCTATATTTACAAATCATCAATAACCGAAACCTTTGTGTTGAATCCATTCAAATTGCTTTTTGAGAGTTGGAAAAGCTACTATTTTCTAGCAGTTAATGAAAATAGAGTTCTGTTTAAAAATTAAGAAATATGATGGAGAACCGTAAAGACTTATATCGCTGGCTAGAAGAAAAACGCAAGTCTAAGCTACTTGTTTATTTTACAGGAGATAGAAGAGGGATGGAATCTCAAATAGCAACTGATGTTCTAGAATATTTTTCGGAACAGCTTGATAAAATTGGGAAAGTAGATAAAATCAGCCTTTTTTTATACACACGTGGTGGAGATACTATGGCTGCTTGGAGCTTGGTGAATTTAATTAGGCAGTTCTGTAATACATTTGAGGTTATAATACCGTCAAAAGCTAGAAGTTCTGGAACAATCATAAGCCTAGGAGCAGACAATATTATGATGACAAAGCAGGCTACTCTTGGCCCAATTGACCCTTCCTTAAACAGTCCTTTGAACCCTCAGAACCCACAGATTCCAAATAATCCACAAGCTAGAATCCCAGTTAGCGTTGAGTCTATCCAAGGGTTTTTTGATTTAGCAAAAAACGAACTGAACGTAAATAATGAGGAAAACTTAAAAGATATACTACTCAATCTGGCAGGAAAAGTACATCCTTTGGTTCTTGGTAACGTTTATAGGACAAGGACGCAAATACAAATGGTCGCAAGAAAATTACTTCGAAAACAATTAGGGGCAGATCAATCTGATAAAATTGATAAGATAGTTTCATTTTTATGTAGTGATTCCGGTAGTCATGATTATGCGATCTATCGAAATGAAGCAAGGGATGAGCTAGGCTTAAGTATTGAAAAACCGGATGATGAGCAATATTCAAAAATCAAATTAGTCTTTGATAGCATAAGAGATGAACTAAAGCTTTTAGAACCATTTAACCATAACTTAGAACTTGGATCGAATCCAACTGCAACATACTCATGTAGGAGAGTGCTTCTTGAGAGTTTAGCGGGTGGTACAGACGTTTATGTGACAGAAGGCACCTTAGTTAAAACGAGACAAAACATTAATCAAGGACAAGGTTTACCACCGATTCAAAGAACAGCCATTGAAAATCAATTGCAGTTTGAAGGGTGGAAATATGAAGAAAATGACTAAATTTGTAAAGTAATGGAATCGATCGAAAAAAGATTTTTTAATTTGACGAATTATGAACGACATGGTTCTAATTCAAATAATTATGGAACTTCCCAAACTTCTGCAAGTCCAGAGAGTTTTCCCACAATTATGGAAAATGGAGTTTTGATAGAATACAATGTTCTTCACTTTTCGTCTGAAATTGGAGAAAATACCAATAAAGAAGCATTAAAATAAGTTGCCTAAAACAACAGTAAGCCTCAGCCCTCTTCTGGCTCGCGTTGTGTAGCATAATGCTGGTGCATTTGAAGGTCCATCTAAGCAAAAGATTTGATCCCCTGCAGGCAATTTCCAATCCCCACTTCTTGATTACTGCAGCTTCTAGTTTTTTTTGTCCTATTCATCAGGGGTCATAAACGGAATACCATTGATAATAGGGAAATAAGGCTGACAATCTGAGCAAGTCAAAAGGCCTACAATGATTTCCTGCTCCTACCCTAAAGCTTAATTCTGTCCTTTATACTGATAGTCATGCCCATTAATCATTATAGCTCCATAGCTGATATATTCGGAACTACGTTCCTCCTGCAACGGATTGACTTCGGTAGGAATTAATTTTAAAAAACATCTTATATGTTTATCATGCACTAAAGACAAGTACTTGCTTTGGACTTTTATCAAAATGGCAGAGTTATTATAATCGTCAGTAACACTCAAAGGGGTATCAAGCTTAACTACAAACCAATCAGGATCAACTCCTCTGTCTGAAACCAGCTTTATTCTCTCCTTAATTTTTCCTTCTCCAATGTGAAAAATATCTTGCAGGTATTTATTAAATCGAGGGCAGTGAAGCTTTATCTTTTTACCCACATGATTTTGCGGAATAATGGTGTTTTCAGTAAAAATTGCAGTCAGTGTACTAAGACCTCTCGTTCCAGGTAAACTTTGATTACTAGGTGACCTAAAGCTGATTTTTATGGGCCTCCAAAATCCTTTGAATAGATCAAAACTGCTAGCATAGCTGACATAAAAAACAATGAGTAAGCTACACCAAAGCAAAGAACCCATAAAAGCAAATAGCGCTTCTTCTCTACCCACTAAAAAAGCATTGAGAACAAAGGAAGTAATCATTAATAAGCTAAGTAGCAATGCTAAGCGAAACCTAACTAAGTCATGTCTATAATGAACGGAATAATCAAAATACTTTGAATTATTGATTGCATTATTAATCATGATGGCCCATGCTTGAATAAAAAATGCAAAGCTAGCGAAGAAGAAAAAGATCAGGTCTTCAAATAGAAAATAGTCATAAAGAGCATGAGCAAAAGCACCTAATAAAAAATAATAAGGTATAATACTAAATCCCTCTTTTCGGAATTTGTATAGGATTATTCCATAAACTACAATTGAAGAATCAATCATATGACCCACGGAAGAAGTAAGGGCTCTACCAATCACTAATGAACCTGAAATATCTCGGAAGTATAATAGATTTTCTATAAATGCGAAGCCCAATGCAGAAATTGAGGCATAATAAATCAAGTCGATCGGTTCATCAATTTCTTTAGTAAACTTTAAAATAATTAAGACAGGGATCAATTTTATTAATTCTTCAACTAGCCCAATACCAAGAAAACTGTAGACGAAAAGATTATAAAAAGTATTAGTTGAATATTCAATAGAAAAAGTACTAGTCACAAAATCAGACAGGGGAAAAGTAAAAAACGTTATAAATGCGCCTAAGACAAAACCTAAAATACTAAACTCTAATTTTTCCCTATTATAGAAATCTAAATTCCGAAGATAAAACCACCAGATGCCGGTAACTAAAATGGCAGAAATTAAGCCCAAGATGTTGAGTTCGGTAAATATGGACAAACTCTTTAACCAATATCTACTAAAGCCTGAAGCTTTAGATAACGCTATTGAAATTTCATCTGAATGCAGTTTGAAAGAACTCAGATCTACTGCAGTTGCTGGTAAAATGAAATATAATAGAACTCCCACAATCATTATGAGGGTAGAAACAACAAATGCCTTGTAAGCTCCATTTTGAAAGAATAGCTTTTTGTTCCTACTTCTAGAGTATTTCATACCAACAAAAGAAGCTAGAAAGAAAAAGATCCAAAAAACATAAGTAATAACTGCTACCATATACGAAACGTAAAAATGAAAAGTACAAATAAATCAAAAAATATGAAAATGCACTAAGAGGAACCAAAAAATTACTATGCTAGCCCATTGGCTCCTGGGGAATCTGAAATAGTTTATAATCTTGAGGAGTACAAATACAGTTCAGCAAATTCCCATTATTAGCTTTATTGGTGTAAGGCTATTTTAGGGTAAGACAAGATCTTAGCATTATCGCGCCTCATTTCAAGATAGAATTTCATTAAAAAATACCATCTGCAATAATTTTCTAAACAGCCCGTTCGTACTTCTGTAATTAAACTATTAACCTTAACCATTAAAAGCAGAAATGATAAAACCACACTTCCTACTTGCCCTATTTTTATGTTCAACTTTCAATTCTTTGTTCGCTGTTTCTCAAGAGATAAAATATGTTCCTTTGGCCGAGGCAGGGCAAAAAGAAATCGACTCTGAGGCCTTTAAAGCAATTGATAGCTATTTTGATGACGTTACAATAGCTGGACTGGGAGAGTCCACCCATGGCACTTCCGAATTTCATCCCTATAGAGCGGAGCTATTCAAATACCTGATTGAAAATAAAGATTTTAATACCTTATTTCTGGAAGCAGATTATGCCGATTGCGTGCCAATTAGCGACTATGTGGCTGGCGAATCTGTTGATATTAGAGAAGCCATGAAGGCACTATATTGGCCTTGGCAAACAGAAGAACTCTTAGCTTTAATAGAGTGGATGCGTGCCTATAACCAAGAGCGAGCACTAGAGGATCAACTACAATTTGTAGGTGTTGACGGTCAATGGCCAGATAATGCAAGTATGAAAATAAATGATTTACTTTTGTCTTACAGCCTGAAGCCTTTAGATAGCAATCGATTTACTATTGTTTCCGATCAGGAATTTCAAAAATTAAGAAAGAGGGAGTATAAAGATATGCTCGCCTACCTGAGAACCTACAAAGAGAAAGATGTTTCTGATTTCCCCCGCTCGTCCTCGTTTGAGCGTAGCGGGAACGAGGATGCCTAAACCAAGCATTTGCAATGCTTAAAAGGCATAATTTATCTGAAGCAAGTAGATGTTTTTCAAAAAGCCTTTCCTTTGTAAGAAAAGCAAAAAGGCAATTAATCAACCAAAACCATGTCAGGCGAGCTTGAAACTTTTTGGTCCAAGCGGACGCTTGAACCGGTGCTAAATTGAAGCAGACTGCAATAGCGCAAGCATCCGCTTGTGCTGTTAACCCTACCTGAATTCGTAAGTACAAATAACCTATTTGTAGACTCCCCTCTGTCCGTTCTCTTCAGCTACACCACCCTACAAGTCCCCTTTCCTAACATCAATTATCCGTCAGGCAATTACACCATTACAAAATGACTGATAACCATATTGAAATAATATAAAATACCTTAACTTTCCTCAAAATTTACAATCCGAAAGGATGCCTACTGCATGTAAACCTTATTTAAAATGAATAGTAAAATTTCTGTAATCAAGTCATCATTTTTAGCTGTATTTTTATTACCTCTCCTCGCCCTTTTGATTTCAAGCTGCTCTCAACAGCAGAGCAGTACCGCTGAGGATACATCTGAAAATTTGGTAAACCCTCAAGATTGGCCAAGCATCAAGCCGATACCTTTAGATCCGGCAATAGAGGCACAAATTGATTCCATACTACCCAAACTGACCCTGGAACAAAAAGTGGGTCAGGTAATTCAGGCGGACAATGCATCTGTCACCCCTGAGGAGGTAAAGCAATACCGATTGGGTTCCGTGTTAAGTGGTGGGAATTCGGCACCGGGTGTATTACCCTATGCAGATACAAAAAAGTGGTTAGAACTGGCGGATGAATATTATTATGCCTCTATCGACACCGAAGGGGTTGAAATTGCCATACCCACTATATGGGGCATAGATGCGGTACATGGGCATGCTAACCTCAGTGGAGCAATAGTCTTTCCGCATAATGTCGGGCTTGGCGCTATGAATAATCCCGATTTAATCGAGAAAATTGCAGCAGTAACCGCTCATGAGTTGACTGTATCCGGTCATGATTGGACTTTTGCCCCCACTCTAGCGGTGCCTCAAGACCTGCGTTGGGGCAGAAGTTATGAAGGATTCTCTGAAGACCCTGAAATTGTGAAGTCCTACGCAGATCGGATTGTCTACGGACTACAAGGCCAAGTGGGTACAGATGATTTTATGGGAGCAGGCCGCGTCATATCCAGTGCTAAACATTTTTTAGCGGACGGTGCTACTGAAAATGGTGTTGATCAGGGGAATGCCCAAATCAGTGAAAAGGAATTAATTGACGTACATGCTGCCGGTTATTATAGCGCAATACCTGCTGGCGTGCAAACGGTGATGGCTTCTTTCTCTAGCTGGCAGGGCAGAAAACTGCATGGCGACAAAGAATTATTAACGGATGTATTAAAGGGGCAGCTTGGCTTTAATGGGTTTGTAGTGGGTGACTGGAATGGTCATGGTCAGGTGCCCGGATGTACCAATACGGATTGTGCACAATCTCTGAATGCAGGGCTAGATATGTATATGGCCCCTGATAGCTGGAAAGGCGTTTATGAAAGCACATTACAACATGTTCAGGACGGAACAATTCCGATGTCTCGTTTAGATGATGCAGTCCGCAGGATTTTGAGAGTGAAAATTGCCTCAGGCATATTTACCAAAGGCGCACCTAGCACACGTAAAAACGCAGGAGATGAAAGTCTCTTAGGACTACCCGAAAACAGAGCGATTGCACGCCAAGCAGTGAGGGAGTCAATGGTTTTACTTAAAAATAATGAAGGCACCTTACCGATTGACCCCAGCAAAACTATTCTGGTCATTGGTGATGGCGCAGCAAGCATTTCCAAGGCATCAGGCGGTTGGACCTTATCATGGCAAGGCACAGGTCATACCAATGATGAGTTTCCAAATGGTGAATCTATATTAGAAGGCATTGAAGAAACAGTTAATACCGCTGGAGGCAAAGTGATTTTTTCGGCTGATGGAGATACAAATATTGAGGCTGATCTTGTAATTGCTATATATGGAGAAGATCCATACGCAGAGTTTCAAGGCGATATAGAAAACTTAGACTTTGTGCCAAATGCATTTGACGTCAGTAAATTGGCGGAATTTCAAAGCAAAGACATTCCTGTTGTATCTGTTTTTCTATCGGGTCGCCCATTGTGGAGCAATCCTGAAATAAACAATTCTGATGCTTTTATTGCGGCATGGTTGCCTGGAAGTGAAGGCGGTGGTGTTTCCGATTTGTTATTTCAAAGAAATCCAGCCTTTGATTTTACTGGCCGTCTGTCTTTCGCCTGGCCTTCAACTGCACTGGTATCAGAAGATGCCGAACCCTTGTTTGAATTGGGCTATGGTCTAAGTTATAATACTACAGCAGTGGTTGATCAACTTTCAGAGTACTCTGGCTTAGAAAATAATAACCTAAAATCAACGGGGGAATTTTTCAATAAAGGTACTGCTGTTGCACCATGGGGATTATGGTTGAGTACAGGTGACTTAGATAAACAAATTGCTAGTTTCCCTACTTCCGTAGGAGGCTTGATTGTTAGCAAAACAGATCATGAGGCGCAAGAAGATGCCCTGAGAATTAAATGGACTAAATCAGATCGAGATCAAATGCGAATAAGTGCAGCTTCACCAAGTGATATGTCACGACAGGCAAATGGTGCTATGGAACTTGCTTTCTCAGCAAAATCATTTACCGAAGAGCAGGCTGTTGTCCAAATCGGAATGTGCGATTCAGACGCCTCTTGCAATGAAACCCTTGAAATCAGCATTGCTGCCGGAGATTGGCAAGAATATCGAATAAGCTTAAGCTGCTTTGATAATCTCGGTGTTGATATGACTACTATAAGTTCTGCTTTCATGATTACAGCCGGAGAAGGTGTTGATATAGGCCTGAGCAATATTCGATTAGCATCTGACCTTGACGCCAAGCCGGGATGTGATGGTAATTAATGCTTGTTTCTGATGTGGTAACTATAATAGCTATAGCCTTGTAATTTCAATCTCGTTGCCGCCCTGCTTTGGATGGTGATTCAATTGCTTTTAGGCCAGTATTGGTAGTATTTCGCAGGCATGCGTTTTTATGTGTACTGCTTTTACAGTGCGCATATATGCATACCTTAAAAATTTGATATGCAGAAAAGGAATTTTTGTTCGCGCATATTTTATTTTATAAAATCGCCATGCGCATAATTTCTTTGCCTGTGTCTCGTCCTCGTTCGTAAGAAAGATACCTAATCTGAGCATTTGAAATGCTATATTCATGAGAATCCACCAAAAGCCTAAATTGTAGTCAATTCAGAGGAATATTTAATTAGTTCAGCAAGAGATTATATTAGAAGAACTGATTAAGTAATGATTAGCTTCTTAAGTGGAGAATTTATATTTTATTAAGCCTCCTTGTAAAAGAAGACGAGTAGATTTAGACTATGCAGTTGGCGCACCCGGTTATCCCACCATCGCGACCGAGATAGAGCAATATTTATTTAAACAGCCCGTTCGTACTTCTGTAATCAAACTATTAACCTTAACCAGTAAAAGAAAAAATGATAAAACCTCACTTCCTACTTGCCCTATTTTTATGTTCAACTTTCAATTCTTTTTTCGCTTTTTCCCAAGATATACAATATGTTCCTTTGGCTGAGGCAGGACAAAAAGAAATTGACGCTGATGCCTTTAAAGCAATAGATAGCTACTTTGATGACGTTACAATAGCTGGGCTGGGAGAGTCTACCCATGGCACTTCCGAATTTCATACTTACAGAGCTGAGCTATTCAAATACCTGATTGAAAATAAAGATTTTAACACCTTATTTCTGGAAGCCGATTATGCCGATTGCGTGCCAATTAGCGATTATGTGGCTGGAGAATCTGTTGACATTAGAGAGGCCATGAAGGCACTATATTGGCCGTGGCAAACAGAAGAACTTTTAACTTTAATAGAGTGGATGCGCACCTATAATCAAGAGCGAGCACTAGAGGATCAACTACAATTTGTAGGTGTTGACGGTCAATGGCCAGATAATGCAAGCATGAAAATAAATGATTTACTTTTGTCTTATGAACTGGAGCCTTTAGATAGCAATCGATTTCCTATTGTGTCCAATCAGGAATTTCAAAAATTAAGAAAGAGGGAGTATAAAGATATGCTCGCCTACCTGAGAACCTATAAAGAGAAAGATGTATCTGATTTCTCGAAAGAAGACCAACAAAAGTATCAGCTTTTGATCAGGAATTTAGAACAGTCGCTAGAAACTAGGATTTCGAAATGTAGCACTTTGAGAGACAGCTTTATGGCGCAAAATATGCTAAGTAAGTTAAGAGAGCGACCAAACACAAAAGCCATTTTTTGGGCTCATAACGAACACGTATATAAGGTGTTATCTCACTATGATAAAAAAAGAGCGGAGCAGCATGGAATCACAGGTGGTGTATTAAAACATGCCATTAAAGAGCAATATGTGTCCATTATGCAAGATTTTGATAATGGGTCTTTCATTGCCTATCACAAGATCAATGATTCAAAAAATGAAAACTTTGAAAATTACGATTTAGGTGAGGTAATGATAGATAAGAGTATTGCTGGCTCCTATGGTGAAAAATTAAGAAATCTTCAAGAAGAACTTGTTTTTATTGACTTTAGTGAAAATAAGCAAGTGGTGGGCGAATACAAGCTGCACACAATTGGTGCCGTTTTCAATCCAGCTAAGGATAATCCTCAGCAAACCTCTCAATTTAATTATTGTCCTGGTGGAGAGTGTTATGATGCTCTTCTATTCACAAAGGAATCTACTCCAATTCAATTATTGCAGGATTAAGAAAACTCCGTTTCAGACATGCTTTGCATACTGATGGAATCCAAGTTGTCGCATGCCTCTAATGCAAATTGAATCTACTTTTTATTTTCATTTGAAGTTTTTTTTGAGTGAAGCTATTCCAGGACAAGACATTTAAAACAAGTCCGAGCATACTAAACAACTCGAGGGCTCAGGTAAGTTTCAAAGAAAAGAGGACTTGTGCGATTTAAGGGGGATTTAAGAATAATTCTACTATATTTATGATATAGGTATAAAAAATCAGATCCTGCATTTTACTTAGTAACTCGTACTATTTTGTTGCTCTTAATAAGCTAGATACAGTCTGAGAATAGTGTATGTTGATCGATACTTAGCTAGTACCTAAACATTATAAAAAAGAAGAAATGAAAGATTACAAAGTGGAAGCACTTATCTACTACTCTAAAATTACTACTGATTCCAAACATATTATAAAGTCTTCAAAGAAGGAAATTCAAGAAAAATTAGATGAGTACGCTAAAGAAGGCTACCGTTTGACCTCTACAGATGCCAGTAATTTTGGAGCGGCAATGTACATTTATTTATATTTTGAAAAAGAAATATAAATCAAGAATGAAAAAGATAAAATGGAGAAAATTTATATTTGAATTCTTGTCAATTTTCATAGCGGTAATATCCGCCTTTGGCCTTACGAACTGGAGCAATAATAGAAATAATAAAAATTCCGAATTAAAGATTCTTACTGAAATCAAAAACGGAATTGGAATGGACAAACAAGATTTTAAAGTAAATATAACGGGACATAACTTAAGCTTAAAAGCTAATCATAAATTTAGAGAGTTATTGAAGGGCAAAAGTATTCGAGAGGATTCAGTTGAGGTACTCTACACGTCTTTATTTCGGGACTATACTGCAGTAATAAATGGCTCAGGTTACGAATCATTAAAAGAAGCTGGATTAAAAACAATTAGTAATGATACGCTCAGGTTTCAAATTATATCTCTATATGATTATTACTACGGTATAATTCAACTTTTAGATGAGATCAATGAAATGCAGTCCTTTGAAAACTATTTTGAACCTGTCAATTCACTTTTACATCCCTACATGGAATTCGATGATAGTGGCGATTTGGTGAGAATCAATAGTCCGGATGATTTAAGTACTAGAGAACAAAAAGAAATCCTAAGTTATTTGTGGAGACTAGAGAAGAACAGAAATTATAAATTAGATAAATATAAATCAATCATTAAAGTGATGGATAGTGTGAGAAACAATATTGAAATTGAAATCAATAACAATAGTTAAAAATTATTGCAATTGCGCGTTTTGCTAAACAACTCCATCTCGGGGAAATTTTTAACAAGGGATTAAAATTAATCAATAAAATGACCCAGTGAACTACTATCAAACTGGTGAAGTAATTTGAAGCCTAAGATTTTAAAAGAGAATAAGGTTAACATCAATTCGGCAAGTTAAATTTCTAAATTTAGATAAATGAAAGGAGCTATAGTTGATAATACCTTTTTTGCAATCTGAAATAGAATGAAGGAAACTAACTTGTTAATTTTTATCCCTGGAATAGCGCTATTCATCACATTATTATTAGCGTTATTTTTGATAATAGCTAAAACTAAACATAAAATAAGCAACCGACTTTTTGCTCTGTTTTTAACATTAATTGGAATTGATATCGGTGGAGTTTTTATCGATTTTATTGGTGAGAATCCTTCCAACTTAGGAATGCTTAATAACTCGATTACATTTTTGCAACTCCCTGTTTTTTATCTATATGTTTTATCCGTTTGTTATTCGGATTTTAGCTTAAAACTTAAACACTTATTTCATATAATTCCATTTTTAGTTGTAAATCTAATCTTACTGCCCAATTATTATCTTGTAGATACCGTTTCTAAAATCAGCTTTTTTGAGAACAATCTAAATGGTGTGGAGCTTAAGTTTAATTATACACTTCTGCACATTCAAATAGTTGCATATATGATTGCTATTTTTATGATTTTAAAGAAAACAAAGAAGCTTTATCTGGAAAATAATGCGGGTTCAAGCATCAATTCTTATAATTGGCTACTTCAGTTTACGATTGCACTAACTATTTTCTATTGCATAGCACTGTTCAAAAATATTTTTAAGCTTTCTGATTATACAAACATTTCTGAATGGATAAAAATCGGCCTCTTTCTATTTGAAATACTTATTATTTGCTGGTATTTGTTTAAGGCTTTAAACAATCCTAACGTCTTTAGAAATGTAAATTCGAGATTGAAGCCTGTAGCTGATATTGTTTCAGAAAGACAAAAAAGCAATCATTTTGATAAGGTTGAAAATAACTACGAAGAAACTTTATTACTACTTAATGAATACATGAAAACTGAAAAACCATATCTAAATCCATCCATTACAATCCAATATATATCAGATGAAATTCAAATACCTGTCCGTGATTTATCGCTTTTAATAAATCATAAACTAGGCCAGCATTTCTTTGACTTTATAAATGCCTACCGAATAGAAAATGCAATGCGTATTTTAAAAGACCCTGAAAAAAGTAAAATGAATATTTTAGAAATATTGTATGAGGTTGGTTTTAATTCAAAGTCTTCCTTCAATACTGCATTTAAAAAACATACTGGTATCACGCCTACTTCATATCGAAATCAATTCTAAAAGAAAGTATTATTTAGAGTCGAACGCATTTAGTTATGAAAATGCGTTCGACTTTTTTTAGTCGGTCGCATAAAAGTAGCCCCTTCTTCATATTTGCATCAAAATATTTATACACCTAAAGTATTATAAAATGAAGAAATGTCTTTTTGTAATTTTTGTAGTAGCCCTTTTAAGTTGTCAGATAAACAAATCAAAAATATCAGAAGAAGGAACTGAATATTCTTTTCTTACAGATAGCTTAAACATAGAACAACAATTAATAGACCATAATCTTGCTGGATTCAGCCTTGTAGTGTTTGAAAATTACGAGATAGTTTATTCTAAGCAATTTGGAGTTAAATCAGTCATTTCTAATGAAATGATAGACGAACAGACTGCCTTCTCAACGGCTTCAATTGCAAAACCAATCACATCCCTTCTTTGCCATATACTTGAGGAAAAAGGGTTTATTAATTTGGATGATCCAATAGACAATTATCTCAAAAGGTGGCATTTGCCAAAGAGCCCATTTACTGAACACAATAATCCAACGTGGAAGCAATTTCTAAATCATACTGCCGGCACCAGCCAACATGGTTTTGCCGACTTTTATGAGGGAGGTGAAATTCCTACCCTCAAGCAGAGCCTATTAGGTCAAATTCCACGATACGATAAACCTATAGAATTCTTGTTTACACCGGGCACAAGTTGGCAGTATAGCGGAGGTGGATATGTAATTATTCAAATGGCACTTGAAGACAAAATGAACAAATCAATTGCTCAGCTTGCCCAGGAACATATTTTTGTCCCACTTGATTTGAAAAATACAACAATGATTCAGCCAAATGAAAAAGGTTTTCTAACTAATGTAGCCTTAGTTCACGATAAGGAAAATAAAGTTATAAAAACTGGACTGCCTATCACTCCACAAGTTGCACCCTCAGGCTTATGGTCTACACCTTCTGATTTGGCCAAGCTTACAATTGAAATTCAGAATGCGCTTCGAAACAAGAATAATAAGGTTATCTCTAACAATATTGCTAAAAAGATCACGGAAGTAACAGCCTTGAAAAATGCGGTTGGCGGTTGGGCCTACGGGCCACAGAGATCTTTCGGATATAACAATTACGATTGGATAAGATGTGGTGGCTCCAATACAGGGGTTGGGAGTGAAATTTTTGCCACCATGGCAGATGGTAATGGCTGGATTTACATGGCAAATGGCGAAAAGCCAAATCGACTCCCTGTATTTAACCAAGTTCAAATAAAACTTTTAGCCCTTACCGACTGGAAAAAGACTTTACCGACAGAAGACATTCAAAAAATACCCTTAGAGACTCGAGAAAAATTGACAGGTAATTACAATGATTTTCTCTTTGGAGTAGGGATGGACGTTAAAATTGTAGTTAGAGATAATCGGCTATTTGTAGAATCCCCATTTTTTGAATTTTATAAAGGACAAAATGAAAATGAATTGATAGGTTTAAAAAACGGTTTTTTTAAAATAATAGATTATCCTAACTTGTTAAAATTTAATTTCAGTCATGGTAAGCCGAGTTCTGTAATCGTATTTAGAGATAATTTGGAGGTTGAAATTGAATTGATACATGATAAATAACTTAAAAGATATTTGGATACAATTAAAGGGTACACTCCCTTTTGGCGCACGCGTGCCGCGTGTGATCTCTTGTCTCGTCCTCATTTTACTTTACAGTTTACATTATAGTCCTAATATAACTTTACTAATATGAATAGTTGTGGTAAATGAGTTTAGTGTGTTAAGCATCTTCATTTTTAATTGCCGGTTAGCGTGCATTGCCTAGCAAAACGCCCGCTGTCAGCTATGAAAATAAGAGCTTTACACCTATATTGGGTTTTAGATCAAAAACCACAAATGAGCTTTAGCACTATTTTAGTTTTAAGGATTGCGCAATAGTCATGTCAATTACTACCTTTCACTTTGTCAATGATCTTCCTTAACAAACAAATACATATTGAATGAGAAGAGTAGTCATCTTAATGCTCGTGCTGTTGGTGTCATTTAATATTTGTGGCCAAGAACCTATGAAAAAGATAGCATTGCAAGAAGGTATTCATAACATCGAATATGATCATCTTAATTTAACCGCATTACTTCAAGTCTATAATGAAGAATCAGCAACGCACTTAATTGGAGATCTGTTTCTTAGTTTGGAACATGACGGTGAAGAGGTAGCTAGCTTTTATGTTGAGATTGACACGTCTGCAAAAGAATACCTAACCAAAATATATAAGAATTACTTGCTAACTTTTATGATTGAAAACAGCAATAGATATCTTATCATAGAAAAAGCAGACTTTGGAAAGAAATTTGCACTTTCAAGTAATAGAAGTGCTACAATAGGCAATCCCCATCATGCGATTGAATTAGCAATTACCGATTATATTTACGAATCGGGATACGATGGGCCGCCTGAAGATGAGAACAGAAATTACTTTACGGATGTACACTACACTTTAAAAGTGAAAGTAAAGGATGTTGTGAAAAATTTCAGTTTTTATAGTTCTGAGATCAAGGGTGATTTTATAATTGAGTTGCAAGATTATGAAATCCAAATTCTGTCAGATCTTTACAAAAATTCATATTGCCTAATTGAAATGGTAGTTCACAGAAAAGAGGATAAATAAAGTAAGATGCTTATCCACTAGCACGTATTGTGCAGCTGTGTTGTCCTGAAATAGCTTTATTTGTGTAAAGCTATTTCAGGACAACACAAATGTATTTTTCTAAAAAGCTTACCCCTTTGGCGGATAGCTGCCACTTGTGCTTTCTATAAATTCACTGTAATTGCTGCTGCTTTTACCATGATAATTTTTTAGGTCTTGGGTCTTAAGCAGCTTCAGATAGCATTTCCAGAAGTCCCTATTTTTGATTAAATTTAGTATAGCATCGGATAATTTCTTGAAAGGAAATTCCCACTTTTAGATGTCGCGCTAATCCAATAGCTTGGATTGAGCTAAAAACATTAAGCTTATGGAATTAGTATTTTTTTATGGATTGGCTATTGCATCATTACTAATTGGAACTGCTGCCATTTACATGGCTTTAATAGAAGCTTTCCCCATAAGTTGGCTGTACTACCATTATTTTTTACGAAAGCCCCTCAATTGGTCCATTTTTATAGGGCTATTAGTATGTACAGGCATAATTTTTTACCAAAACAATGAAATGCCATTGTGGGCCATTGCCCCCTTATTGATCACAGGGTTTGCCTTGATTTTAACCTATAAAATGCATCAGGAGAAAGCATTTCCTGCTGTGTTCTTTCCAGAAATGGCGAAAGACCCTAATCAACTACCTCTTGATGATCAAATGGAAATGGCCGTGATTGAGTATGAAGGTATTACTAAGTGCTACCCCTTGGACTATGTCATTCATCATCATATCATCAATGACCATTTTGCAGACAAAATTGTGGCTCTAACCTATTGCGCGATGTGTAGAAGCATCATCCCTTTTGATGTTGCCACTTTAGGGCCGTTAAAAGTAGGCTCATTTAAAAATGCCAATATGATAGTTGCAGATGTGAGGACTAATACTTTCTTCCAGCAATCTACCTTTCAATCATTAATAGGTAAGCTGCATCCTTATGAGTTGAAAATGATCCCATTTCAAATACTTTCCTGGCGAGAAGTCAAACAAACAAGCGAATCGCCCAATGTTGTTAAAGTCAGCGAAAAAGATTTTAAAGATTTTGAATTACCTATCCCGGGTATTTGGAAAAAACTAGTGGCTTCTGAAGCTACTCCAGGACTGGCCTCAAAAAACCGTGATAAAACATTCCCTGCACGTACTCATGTAATTGGAATAACGGATAGCTCGATAAAAGACCGATTGGTTTATTTAAAGAAGGAAGTATTGTCAGAAAAGGTAGTGGAGAATAACGAATATGGATTTGTCCTTATTGGGGCTGGAAAAACAGTAAATGCGTTTAAAGATACTTTGAAAGCTCAAAAGCTAACAATTAGATTAGAGGGTATCGAATTATGCGATGCAACCAGCAATACAAAGTGGAATATCAGAGGCAAATATATTTCCGGAGATCTTAGAGTAGATTTGGAACCAATTGCTATTTCAGATGAATATTGGTTTTCATGGATTAAATTTCATGAAAATTCAAAGCTCGTCAGATTGTAAATTCAGTCTCATTTTTATTTAAGTGCTATGCGTTACCAAAATTTAAATCTGCATTGCTTTCTAATAAGGATTACAACTTCGTTATTTATAGTACAGGATAATTTCCTATATTAAAATTTAGAAATCAAATAACAGAACTATGAATAAGAAGATAATCGGAGTAATACTTATTGTGGCGGGTGTCGCTTTAGTGGTTTGGGGATATGATGTATATGATTCTGCAGGCTCACAAATCAGTAGAGCGCTTAGTGGTGACACACCAATTGAGGCATGGATAGGGATGGTAGGTGGAGGTCTTTGCGTTATTTTCGGGATTAGGCAGCTACGGTAAACGATATTGCGTCATCATCTGCTTTTCTTGTCCTGAGACAGCTTTTCATTTCCCTTAAATCCATCGAAATGCTTTAGTTCACCCACTTCAGTGGAGGGGCCTAGGCCATTAATAATATGATTGATGCCTCCTTTAAGCCCCGCAAAGGTGGAAATATGCATGATTTCAATGCCAGAATGATCAGGGACTTCCATAGAATTTTCCAGCCTCACATTATTGGAGACCGTGGGCTCATCGTGAAAGAAACTGTAGATGCCAAGTCCAAAGGCTCTATGGTTTTGAACGGTATCGGCTACCTTATAAGAAGCATAACCAGGCTTTCCTTCATCATTCCATAACTCATTGCTTGGAGGGTGATAGGGGATTTCAGATTGATAAAAATAGGTGCTGCCGTATTCACCATTCCATAGCGTTTGGTAGCCCTGAAAGTGCTCGTTAAACAAGCCGAAAATAGTTACGTGTGCCCCATTAACCACTAGTCCATGTTTGTTTTGACCTTCCATCCATTCAGTACCCACACCATGATCAGCTCGCCATAACCAAAAATGATCGCCAATTACATAATTACTGTTGATAGTAAGGCTGGTTTCTGTCTGCCCTTTTACAGCACCCCCTACTCGGCAATAAATATCATGCAGCGAGATAGGATTGTCGGGGTATTGAGCATTTGAGGCCTCAGATCCAATTTGAATGAGAGAGGGAGATAACTTTGGTCCCGCATCCACCATAAAGCCTGCTAATTTCACTCCTGGGATATCTTTTGTCTTTAGTCCTATATTTCCATTTTGAGGAATAAGGGTAGGTAATCCCAGTCCAATCATTACTGTATTGGCTTTGCCGACCGTTAGTGTTTCGTTAAGTTCATAGATACCGGGAGTCAAAAGAATATGCTTCCCATTCACTAAGGCCTGATTAATCGTAGTTGCATTATCTTTTTCAGGATAGGCAATATGGAATGAGTCAATCGGGATCAGCTCCCCTTCTTCATTAGTATTAATCCAAGACGGCCCGGAACTTTCGCGCATGAGTGCCGGAACAAAGACGGCATAATCTCCCGACTCGGTATAAGTTAAGAAGGGTTTTTCCCGAATAACTGGTGTTTTATCAATGATGGTAGTAGGCTTTTCAGGCCAGGCATCTTTAGGGGCTCCGTCCACTCCAATAAATACCCTGTTCCAGTTTCCGCCTTCCCAAGATCCGATTTTAGAGTTTCTACTCATCCATTGCTGGCCTGATGTTAATCCTGCTCTACCTTCTACAATAGAATTAGCGAGTACCCCACCACTTGCCCAACTACCTTTGTCAAAATTTATGTCGCCCGCTACGTGCATACGCCTATAAGGAGCTGCTTGAGATACTGCCCAATAGATCGTTTCGTCATTTTGGGGGATGACTTTGAAGTTTTCTGCACCACGCCAAAACATAGTGGTTACTTTATTCGGAATACCATTGCTGCTGGTGCTGGCTACGGACTGCACGGCTCCCTTAATGATCACCTCTCCAGGATATCGTCCCAATCCTAAAGCCTGCACATAATAATCCACTGTGACATCCAAATTATAGGTTCCTGGTTTAAACAGCAGTGCATATCGTTCTGAGCCAAATTCATTATGCTTCTGTTGCCTATGTAAGGCCTGAAGCGTAGTCTTTATTTTATCCTGATCCATACTATCGTCAAAGACCAAGACATTTTCACCAAATATTGAACGGTATGGACTTGAGTCTAAGGCCTGATGATCATCTTTTGAATTGGAACATGCACTAGTGAAGCCTAAAAGTAAAATACAACTTACGGCAGTGAGAAAATGTCGGGAGATAGAAATAGAATGCATCATATTTGGATAAATTCAATACTATTTTTGCTATCAATTATACATGGAAAATATTCATAAAACGAATGTTTTGCAGAAAGAAATGCTTTATGCCCAGCTAGTTGCCGTTTGAAACCAGGGTTGTTAGTACAGGACTTTTCACCTTCTACAAAAAATAACCTTCGCCTTCCTATCAATATATTGGCACCTGCTTCCTTTGTTTGAGCTTTTGCTTGCTGTTTTTGTATTTGATATAAAACTGTCTAATGCAATTAAAACAGATAATTGTATTCTTAAGCCACCCAAATGCATTCACTGAAATATTTAACTAAGTTCCATTTTCCATAGTATTTAATCAATCATTAAGGATATTATGGATTTCTGATTTGGCAGATTTTTACACTATATAATTGTAAGTATTGATTTGTAACACTACTTTAGTACAGTTACTATATGGCTATATATTAATTAAAAATTCTATACATGAATCACCCCAAATCCTTTCAATGAAGATCAAGACATTTCAACCTCTTAGTCAAGAACTTCAAAAGTATATTGAATGCTTTTACATCCTTTCGAACTCTAAAGAGGAAGAAAAGGTAAGTTATTTAACTTTCCCTACTTTGTTCTCAGTTGTAGGTGCAGTAATGAACGCAAAAAACATCGTTACTGATCAAAAAGTGACCATTTCATTTAGCAAGGAGGATGCTATTGATACTAGTCTGGTATGCCGATTTAACAAGCCGATTTTTGTTGAATATGAAGGAGAAATCAAAGAAATATGTATTTATTTTAAGCCATTGGGACTCAATGCCTTTCTAGAAAAGCCACTTGAAAATTATAGCCATAGCTTCGTAGATGAATTTATACCATTTCCAGATTACGAAATGAGGATGCAAAGTATCTTAAAAATGGCCGATGATGCTGATTTAGCTATAAACATTGAACAGTATTGGCTGGACAAACTAATCGGTTTTAAGCATCCCTTTCTGCATGCAGCGCTTGACGCCATTCATCAAGACCCGAACATCACTACCAATGAATTAGCAAAAGGCCTGGGAGTTAGTCAAAAGACTTTCATTAAACAGTTCAAAAAGCATTTGTGCAAAACCCCAACAGAATTCAAAAAGATCTTAAGATTCAGGATAGCGATCAGTGAAAAGCAAAAATCATTTGACGGCAATCGATTAACTGAATTGGCCTATATCTCCAATTTTTTCGATCAGTCGCATATGGTGGCAAGTTTTAAGTCTTTGACGGGCTTCGCGCCTAAGTCATTTTTCCAAAGGCTTTCTACAACAAATGGTGATAATATAAATTGGATTTTTACAGCAGGGTAAATCTTATACAATTTTACGGCATTAGTTGACTGCATATTTGTACACTTCAGAACCATACTTTACTGGAGTAAAGTAATATTTAAATAAAAATCATTCAACTTATAACACCCCTAAAAATGAGCCCTTTGTTAAAATTAGTATGCAGTTTTTCTTTGATTTGTTTCAGCATGTTGCCCTTGAAGGCGCAGGATTGTAATTGTGAAGAGTCCTTTAACATAGCATTAGAAGCCTATGAAAAGAATTACTCATTGTTTATGTATAAAGTGACTGATGAAAACAGAGATTTATATGATGCGCATACAGACTTGATGCTCGAAAAAGCCAAGAAGACGGAAGATTTTGATGAGTGTAAAATATTACTTGAGCAGTGGCTTGACTTTTTTAGGGATGGTCATACGTACATTGTGAACTCAGGCCAACAATCCAAGGAATCCTATAGCGAAGAAATTCAGATCACTGAAAAGCAGTTTAAAAGAGAGTATCAAGAGAAATCTTACGAGCTCAATACGATTTTAGGAATCTGGAAAAATGGTGGTTATACTGTGGCCATAATGCCCAGCCCACAGCCCAGTAATAGAGAAAGAGATTATGTTGCGGTAATTATAGAAAGTAGTAATCCTGATTGGAAAAAAGGAGAGGTTAAATTTGAGCTGAGAAATGTATTTGGCACCTCTTATAAAGTCAACTACTTAATGGGAGACCATTCAGTAGAAAAGCGCAATGGAGAACAAACAGATTTTGGAATGCTGGAAATAGAGGGGTTGAGTGAGTGGGTAAAACTTTGGCCTCAAGTAGAAAACGTAAAAAAGCGCAGTGACTTAGAAATGAAAATGGACCAGTTTCATATATCCTACATAGATGAGATCCCGTATTTGCGACTTCCAGACTTTTACTCAGTGCCAGCAAGCTATGTGGATAGCCTCATGAAAGCTCATCATGATCGAATTTTAGCGGCTGATTTTATGATTGTTGATTTGAGAGGAAATGGAGGAGGAAACGATGGTACTTATTCTCCCGTGCTTCCCTATGTTTTGAGCGGCCCAGTCATATTGCCTGCCAATGGCTTCTGGTTAAGCGAGGATAATACGGAGTATCTAATCAATGGCATGGCTGCCTATAACGGTTTGTCCGTTGAAGAATACGCAGAGCAAGAGAAGAAAGAGTATGAAATGTTTATCAACAATAAGGGAACTGCCTACTTTAAAGGGGACAGTACTTGGACCTTTACTCCAGATACGATCTATCGAGAAGGTCCTGATAAGGTAATTATATTAACCGATGAAGAAGTGGGGAGCTCAGGAGAAACCTTTGTCTACCGTGCCAATCAGAGTGATAAAGTAGTGGTTTATGGGCAAAATACAGCAGGTGTTGTGGATGGTTTTAATGGTTTCCCTTTGGACCTTGGTTGTTTTACAGCTGTTTTCCCAACTTCCTTTAGAGCACCCGATCTAGAAGAAAATCCTATAGATCCTTACGGCATTGCACCCGATGTGTATGTCGATGAGAAAGTTGACGTTTTAGCATATGCTATTGACCATATGAAGCATTTAATCAAAAATGAAAACTCGAAGGAATAATTGTATATGTTTAATATAGGATAACTGTACATTAAAATTTAAAAGTCTACTGATTCACCTGCCAAGAAACAGATGAATCAGTAGCATTTATTAGCAGAATCGAATACTCGGGTTAATTTTCAAAAATCAATCACCTCAATACCTTTCCAACCCCAATCTTCTCCAGTAGATAAGGATTGTGCTCAATCACCAAAATGTCATTGTGAATGCTCAGTTTTTCTAAGATTGCATATAGTAAATCAATATCCGCATAATGAAGTCCTGTGCTCGGCTCATCCAAAATAAATAATTGATTCTGCGGAGCATCTTGTAGCCAGGTCAAGAGAAGTAAGCGTTGCTTTTCACCAGAAGAAAGTGATTGCACTGTCTGCTCTAAACTTAAATGTGCCAAGCCGATTTCCTCTAGACTTCTAGTAAAATTAAGTGTAGAATTCGACACTTTAAAGTCCGTAAACCAAGTGTGTAATTCCGAAATATTGAGAGCCAATACATCTGCTATATTCCTTTTCTGGACTTCAAGTTTTAGAATGTGGTCTTGATAGCGCTTGCCATCGCAATCCTCACACTTTTCAATTGCATTGGCGGCAACATCCAGGCTAGTTTCTACAAATCCTTTTCCTTTGCAAGCCGGGCACTGACTACTTTTGGTTTTATAGGAAAAGTCGGTTGCTTTTCTACCTGTTTCTGTAGCAAAAATTCTCGTGATGTCTTTCAACAAATCCAAATAGGAAACCAGTAAAGTGGCATTATGGCTGTTTAGCTTTTTAGGCTCAAAATATTGTGCGCCATTATATTCTTTAGGGTACTCAATGCTGTCACAATTCACCGCAGTTCCGTTTTCAATACTCGGAATAATTATGTCTTTTACTAAGGTGGTTTTTCCTATTCCTGATTTTCCTGTCAGTGCTGTAATACCGCCAATTGGAAGATCAAGTGCATCTCGCACCAAGGTATGTTTAGCCAGTTTGCGAATACTAATATGTTTATTGCTGTCTTCTAGTTTCACAGGTTTACTTGGTGCTTTCAGGAAAGGATGGCAATCGTCTCGCTGTAGCAGACCTTCGGTAGTGCCTTGATAAGTGATATATCCCCCCAGCTTTCCGGCTTTTGGTCCAATCTGTACCAAATGATCGGCCGCATGAATAATGGCTTTGTTATGCTCAATCACGATGACGGTATTTCCTTTCTCAATCAACTCTTTCAGAATTTGAATGAGGTCAGGAATGTTATCATTCGATAAGCCTGCAGAAGGTTCATCCAGTAAATAAGTGACTCCTTTCAGCGGACTATTGAGCTGTTTAATGAGTTCTACTCTTTGGTTTTCCCCACCGGATAGCGTAGGAGATTTTCTGTTGAGTTGCAGATGGTCAATATGCAATTGCTTCGCCCTCTTAATGGTGTTGATTAAGTGAGGATAGATTTTAGCAAGTAACTTTCCATCAATATCTTCACTTGTGTCTTCGGCTTCTAACCATTCGCCCAGTTCTCTAAAGTCCATGGATTTAATAGCATGAATAGATTTTCCGGCTATGGTAAAAGACAGTCTTTCAGGTTTTAATCCGCTGCCTTCACAATGGCTACATTTGCTATAAGAAAAGAGAGCAGTCAGTTGACTGATGTTCTTGTTCTTTCGAGTTTTGAAATATTCATCTTGGAGATACTGAAAGAGGCCTTCCCATTTCATGTTCAAGTCTTGAGTGCCTGAACGTGTTTTCGTTTTGTATTCCCAAGTCGCTTTCCATACTTTCTCTCCCGTTCCACGAAATAGAATATCCTTTTGTGCTTCACTTAATTCCTTGAAAGGCGTGTCTAGACTAAAGCCATTTTCAGAGGCTACTTTCTTCAGGATTGCCATATATTGCCCTGCCGGATCGCCATAATAACCAATGGCTTTATTATGAGCAAAGAGGCCATCGGAAATACTTTTGTTCTCTTCTAACACCAATTTTTGGAGGTCGGGCAGCAATTCTTGTCCAATACCTTCACAGACGGCACATTTACCTAATTCGTGATTATTTGAAAAATGACTGGCGGATAAATCCTCCTCTTCATATTGCGCTTTTCGGGAAAAGGCGAACCGTAAGATCTTATCGATGCCCGTTTGCTTGGCAATGTCCGTTCGAATAGAGTAGTTCTTTTGCTTTCGAGTAATACAAATCGTAGGCGTGAGGCCTTCAATGTGGTTCACTTCAAACTGAAAATTCACACCCACTCTCGACTGCTGATAGCTGGAGAATTGCTTAGTCATTTCCTGCAGGCCGAAACCATGCAGTGTTTCTATTACTAAAGAGGATTTACCCGAACCCGAAATTCCTGTGACTACAGATAACTTATGCTTAGGTAGTTCCAAGTTCAGGTCCTTTAATGAGTGTGTTCGTGCACCTTGAATGATAATCTTTTCCCTCTGCTGTTTTGCTTCTTCTTTGACTTCAATGGGTTGTACTTTCAATGCATTGTCCACTAAAGTGTCACATCCTGTTTGAAAGAGCGCATGATTCTCAAAGCATACAATACCTGCCGTTTGTTCCTTTAGTTGGTGCAGAGCAGCAAGCAGTTGTCTCACATTTTTGTGATGCAATCCGATGCTAGGTTCTTCCAGTATTAAAAGTGTCCTTTTCGAATTTTTGGCAAAATGTTTTGTAAGTTTTATTCGCTGTGCTTCTCCTCCCGATAAGGTATTAGAAGGTTGTCCTAGTTTGATATAACCTAACCCAAGTTGCACCATCAAAGACAAGATTTTGGTCAGTTGCTTTTCGCCCTTGAAGAAATCAAAAGCGGCCTCAATGCTGAGGTTATAGAGGTCTGCAATGTTCTTATCCTGCCAATGAACACGAAGCACTTCCGGCTTAAATCGCTTACCGTTACATGTCGGACAAATCTGATTAATATTTCCAAGCGCACTCATCGATAGCGTAATCACTCCCGCTCCTTCGCAGGCCTCGCATCTTCCGGTTTTGTTGTTAAAAGAAAAAGCTCCTTTAGCTAACTTTAGCGCTTTGGCTTCAGAGGTTTTAGCCAGCAAATCACGTATTTTATCAGCTAAGCCCGTATAGGTGGCGGGATTACTTCTTGGTGTCTTTCCTATTGGCTGATCCGTTACCGTGAGCAAGCTTAAATCTTGCCTTTGACAAAAGCTCGAAATGCTTTGAAGTAGTCCGGGAGTCTTTCGACTTATGACTGTCAGTTCTTGTGCTTCAGGAGTAAAATTAGTCTCCGACACATTTTTAGGAGGCTTATTTTCATCTATACTTCCATGTCTCAAGGCTTCTAAAGTTGGACTGTTTATACTCTTGGCCTTTAGAAAATCTTGGATAGAGCCGTTAAAAATAACTTCACCACCATGAACGCCCGCTTCGGGGCCTAATTCCACAATCCAATCAGCAGACTTAATAAATTCTAGGTCATGCTCCACAACCATCACCGTATTGCCTCTGCGAATCAAGCGGTCTAGGATGTGGAGTAAATATTGCTGATAATCTGCCGATAAGCCAATTGAGGGCTCATCAAAAACATATAAAATGCCCTGCAGATTACTATTCACCTGATTGATCAGTTTGATTCGTTGCGCATCACCGGAAGAAATTTCGGTGCTAGCTGTACTCAACTGATAATCTTCCATACCTAGTCGAATGAGGTCATATAATTGGATGGTGATCTTATCTGCGAGCACTTTTTCACCAGCCGAAAGCTGAAGCGAACTCAGGTTTTCATATAACTGGCCTAAAGTCAGCGCCATCCAGTCTTGAAAATTTAGTCCTTGCCATTTGAGCTTAAGATGCTCCGCTTTGATCCTTGCGCCTTTGCAACTCGGGCAAACTTTAGAACTGGCAAATTTCAGAATGTTAGGGTTTCTATCTCTTCTGAGAATATCATGCATGATCGGCAGCATACCTTTATAATAGCCCTCTTCTCTTGGTTTTGCCTTAATGCCTTCCCATCTCAATCGAGACTCCAAGCCATGTTTACCATAAAACACTTTAAGTCTATTACTTCCGTTTAGAACTACATCTTGTTGTTCTTTAGTAAGCTCCTTCCAAGGGATATCCACATTAAAACCATGTGCTTCACATACTTTGTTGAGCTCCTCAACTGTGATCTGTGAATAGACAATGTAGCCACCTGGAAGGGTAGTCGTGATGGCTCCTTCTCTTAGCGTTTTATTTTCATCGCCAATGAGTTTGTCAAGGTCAATATACTCTGCCTCTCCAATTCCTCTGCATACTTCACAAGCTCCCCGTGGGTGATTGAAAGAAAAGAGCGATTTGCTCATCTTTTCTTCTCCTGCATAGCGTGCAAATATAATCCTGAAAATGGCGGTTAGCTCTGATAGTGTACCAAAAGTTGCATTAATTGACTGAAATCGTTTTGATTGTTCCACTTTAATCACAGGCGGTAAATCCTGTATATCATCAACCTCAGCGGTGGGGATCAGATGGCCATTTTGTTGGTTGTAAGCCGGAAGACTCTCTAAAAAATATCGATAACCTTCATTAGCAATGACGCCCATAGCCAGAGATGATTTGCCAGAGCCTGATAAACCGGTTACCACAATCAGCCGATCTTCAGGAATACTAAGATCAATGTTTCTAAGATTATTCTGATGGGCGTTTGTTATGCGCATTAGGAATATTGTTTCTCTTTTGAACGGACAAATATAGAAAGGTTGTGGCAGTTGAAAATGGTTTTTATAATATATGCTATTACAAAACACCTCAGACCTTAGGCTAAAGTTAAATTGCTAAACTAGTCCATTTTTAGCAAGATTTAAGAGCCTTGCCACAAAAAAAGGTGTTTTATTCAATTTTAAACCGAACCGAAATCTTCTTGCTTGATGCTATAGGAGTATCTCCCTTTTTAGCAGGTTCCCATTTTGGCCCTTCTTTCACTAAACGGATTGCCTCTTCATCACAGCCATCTCCCACGCTCTTTAGAACCTCTACTTCCGTAATGTTCCCAGTTACACTGATACTTAATTTTAATCTGACCTTTCCTTCCGTACCTTCCTCCAGTGCTATTGGAGGATATCTTAAATTATCTTTGAGATAATCACGGTATTCAGAAAAGCCGATGCTGGGCCTAGCATCACTGTAGGTATTATCTTTTTCCGTTTCGTCTTTGCTAGTTGTTACGACTACTTCGCTTAATTGAGCAACATCAGCGTTTAGATATATTATATTACCCGCTTCTTCACTCACAACAAATTCTTGCTGTTCCATACCGATAAAATTCACGATAAGTACATTGTTTGGCTTTGCTGCAATCTCAAACGAACCATCTAAACCGGTGCTTGTGGCTATTGCAGTACCCTTGACCATTACATTAGCTTCTGGAATAGCCTCTCCCGTTTCAGCATCTAGCACTTCTCCTGAAATAGTTGGAGGAGTAGCATTTTTCTTCCTTGATGTGATAACTGTTTCTTCATCAGTTGGAGCAATTGACGATGCCAAAGCAGTGGCCTTCTTACTTCTTGCTACGGAAGGTTTGTTTTGATCGGCCTCAATTCCTGCTACTTTTCCCACCATGGAGTCTGCATTAAACTCTTGAATGGTGTCTTCATATGGAACTACGGTCTCTGATACAATTAAATCCTCCTCAATATTAATTGCTTCATTTTGAGCAAGGAGCTCAGCATCTTCGACTGTTTGAATCGGCACTTCTTTTTCCTTCTCACTTTCAGAATCGTTGCTTTGAGCCATTGGTAGATCATCCGCTTCCTTTTCTTTTGCTTCGGCTTGTAAAGCAATGGGTGGGTTCGTAGTGCTTTCGTTCTGATCAAATTTTACGGCCTCTTCCGATTTAATAGCCAAGGGGGCAAAAGATTCATCTTGCTGAAAAAAGTTAATAATGAGTATGCTAGAAAGGATTAACAATAAAAATACTGCAGCATATGGCAAAGCTTTTCTCCACAGAGGTATTGTTCTTTGTTCTTGCTCGGGAGTGGTTCTAGCCTGTAGCTTAGCCTTCAGAATCCGTAAGTCAGCAAGCGCGTCTGGATTTTCCAAATATCCTTCCATAGCTTCTGCTTCAAAAGGATGATTCAGTAAATATTTTTCCACTTGATGCTGCTCTTGAGAGCTCAATCTACCTTCAACATAAGCTCGCATTTTTTCTAAGCTTAATTCCCGAATTGGTTCAATATGGTTGTTATCTTTCTCCACCTTGTTCCATGCACAGTTTTAAATTTCTTTTTGCATTTTGTATATAACTTTTTACTTTTTTTAATTCATAGGAGGTGCTGTCCGTGATTTCCTGATAACTTTTTTTGTCCAAGAAAAATAACTCCACACAAAGCTTTTGCTCCATTTTTAATTGCGCTATACAGGCAGTTAATCTTTCCAGATTGTCCTCCTGAAAAGTATAGTTTTCTTCATGATGCAACACTTGTCCATTTTCCATAAGCTCAAGGTCGGAATAATCAAAATTATCCGTCCTTTTACGCTTTTGCTTTCTCAATTCCATTAAACAATGGTTTTTGGATAGCACGTAAAGCCAACTTTTAAAGTTTTCTACCTCGTGCTTGGGAAGCTTCAACACTAATTCTTCAAAAATAGCCATCACAGCATCCTGAGCTGAATCCTTGTCTTTCAAATATTTTAGGCATACTCCATAGACCAGGTGCATATAAGGCTGATATAACTTGCCCAACAAATCAAGATCTTGAGATTCGCAGAATTGCTCAAGCAGTCGTTTTTCTTCTGGTATGTCGTTTTTATCTGTCACTCAATGCTGCTATGGAAGTTGCTAAGTTAATTTTTATAGCTCAATAAAATACAGAAAAGTGGAATTCTAGCTTTAAGGTAAAGCAAAATAACGAAGTTTTACCTAGGCAAATCTATTTTATTTAAAGCCCTTTAATGGATTCCAGCATGCATTTGACCCTATTTTCCTTATAAAAAATAAAAAACTGAAAATAATTTTATGGAATTTATAGAGTGGGTGCATCCTGTCTACAAAAATGTTTCACATAAAATTATCAATCATGAAAAAGTTAATGGATGTAATAAGAATAAGCTGCCTAATTCTGATCAGCTCAGCTATGTTAGCCGCACAATCAATCACTGTAAGCGGGAAAGTAACAGATGCCCAAAGTGGCGAGAATTTACCAGGCGTGAATGTATTATTGAAGGGTAGCGCTGCAGGGGTAACTACTGATTTAGATGGCAACTATACCATCAAATTACCCTCTCTAAAAGGCATATTAGTTTTTAGCTACATTGGGATGACGAAAAAGGAAGTGCCTATAAAAGGGCGAAGTGTTATCGATGTGCAATTGGAAGCTGATGTTGCCCAATTGTCGGAAGTAGTGGTCACTGATCGATCAGTGCGGAATATATTTTCAAAAAGAAAAGTGGCTAGCTATCAAGCTGATCAAAGTTATTGGCCTATACCTGCTGAATCACCCTATCCTCAAGCAAATACAGAGGATTATGAAGGTCTTGACGAAAATACTTTTCAGGAAGCTACCCAAAATCCATTGTCCACTTTTTCTATCGATGTAGATGCAGCTTCTTACTCCAATATGAGAAGATTTATCAACAATGGTCAAAATCCTCCTAAAGATGCAGTAAGAATTGAGGAAATGATTAATTATTTCAATTATGACTACAAACAACCAACTGGTCAAGATCCGTTTTCGATCAATACAGAAGTGTCGCAAGCGCCTTGGAACGAAAAACATCAACTTGTACATATTGGCTTACAAGGAAAGGTAATTCCCACACAAAACCTGCCTGCCTCAAATCTAGTTTTTCTCTTAGATGTGTCAGGCTCTATGTTCGCTCAAAACAAGCTACCCTTGCTAAAATCAGGTCTCAAAATGTTGGTTGATCAGCTGAGGGAAGAGGATAAGGTTTCTATTGTGGTATATGCTGGTGCCGCTGGATGTGTGCTTCCACCTACTTCAGGCAAAGAAAAAGGCAAAATAATTGAAGCTTTGCAAAACTTACAGGCTGGAGGTTCCACTGCTGGTGGAGCTGGGATTGAATTAGCTTATAAAATCGCTAAAGAAAATTTTATGCAAGAAGGCAATAACCGAATCATTTTGGCCACTGATGGAGACTTTAATGTGGGAGCGAGCTCAAATGAAGCCATGGAAGATTTGATCGAAGCAAAAAGAAAAGAAGGTGTTTTTCTTACTGTTTTAGGCTTTGGCATGGGTAATTACAAAGATTCAAAAATGGAAATATTGGCTGATAAAGGAAATGGTAACTATGCTTATATCGACAATATTTTAGAAGCGAAAAAGGTATTGGTGAATGAGTTTGGAGGTACTCTCTTTACCATTGCTAAGGATGTGAAAATCCAGGTAGAGTTTAACCCAGCCAATGTCACGGCCTATCGATTGATTGGCTATGAAAATAGAAAGCTTAATAATGAAGATTTTAATAACGATAAAAAAGATGCAGGTGAGCTCGGTTCTGGTCATACGGTTACTGCTTTATATGAAATTATCCCTAAAGGGGTGGATAGTTATTTCAAGCCTATTGATGATTTGAAATATCAGCAAAACAAGCCAAAAACAGAAAAGGTGACGTATGGTGATGAGCTACTCACGGTAAAATTCAGATACAAAGCTCCTGATGGAGAGGTCAGCAAATTAATTGTGACAACGGTAGAAAATACCGCTAAGTCTCTTGATAAAACGTCTGAGAACTTTCGTTGGTCAGCGGCTGTGGCTACTTACGGGATGTTGTTGAAAGATTCTGATTATATCGAAAATGGCGATTATCAGCTGGTGACAGACTTAGCAAAAAGTGCCAAAGGAAAAGATGAAAATGGGTATAGAATAGAATTCATCAAGCTGGTAGAATCCAGCAGTTTGTTGGCTAAGAACTAGTTTTTAGTCGTTACAGGGTTAGTTCAATGTGTATTTGGTTGTTTTGGTGGGCGTTTGTGATGTGCATTGGGTTTAATTTGGTGATGATCATGGGCAGTGGAGACGCAATGCATTGCGTCTCCACCAATTTTTTACGAAATTAAAATTTATTATCTAGATAGAACAAACGAATCAACCATGCCTGACAAATTCAAAAACAAATACCGTATTGAATCAGCACGATTACAAAATTGGGATTACAGGAGTAAAGCAAAATATTTTGTAACCATTTGCACAAAAACTAGAGAATGTTTTTTTGGTAAAATTAGAAACGGGGAAATGTTATTAAATGATGTCGGGAAAATTGTAGAATCGGAATGGGTAAAAACATTTGAATTGCGACCGGACATGAATTTATGTGTGTCGACTATATTGTGATGCCTAACCATTTTCATGGTATTATTGGGATTGGTGAAAACCGGTATAATACGTTGGGGACGGATCATGGTACGAATGGGCGCGGTAGAGACGCGAGGCATCGCGTCTCTACATTCGGACCACAATCAAAAAATTTAGGATCCTTTATTCGCGGTTTTAAATCGGGTGTAACCGTTGGTGCACGATTGATTAACCCTGATTTTGGATGGCAAGACCGTTTTCATGATCATATTATTCGTGATAAAAAATCATTTCACCGGATTTCAGAATACATTAAAAATAATATTCGGAATTGGTCTGATGATGGGTTTCATGATAAATGATGTGTTTATATTCGATGCATGGTGTATCTACCGACCCAATACCGAAACCGCATTACTAGTCCCCGAACCGCCAATATTAACAACCAAACCCGTTTGTGCATTTTTGGCTTGATGACCCCAGGCTTCTTGCATCAATTGTTTGTAAATATAAGCATGCATAGAAACACCGGTCGCACCAATGGGATGACCTTTTGCCTTCAATCCACCCGATAGGTTTACGGGTAATTTTCCCTCAGGAAAAACAGTCCCATTTTCCAAGGCTTCAAATTCTTTGCCTGCAGGAGCAATTCCCATGGCGCTATACAATAAAAGCTCTGTGATGGTAAAGCAGTCATGTACTTCGGCAATATTAATATCATTTATGCTCATGCTTGCATCTTTTAAGGCTTTATCCACTGCAAAAGCAGCGCCTTCTAGAAAATGGTCAGATTTATGTTTGCCGAAACTATCCAAATAATCGCTAGCACTGTAAAAACTTTTCATAGATACTCCCTTTCCTATGCTTAAACTGTCATGTTCCAAGACCAAAGCAGAGGATCCATCAGAAACTAGAGAGCAATCATGTAATCGAAGTGGGGCATGAATGATAGGATTCTTCTCATCAGGAAGTGCCAGAATGTCTTTTGCGCTTTTGGGTTTCTGCAAATGGGCCAAGGGGTTTTGGGCACCATTTGTATAGGCTTTGGCTGAAATTTGAGCTAGCCATGGTCTTAATTGTGCTTCGGAATAATTGTGTTTTTTCATCCAACCTTTCGCTAAGTCTGCAAACATACAGGGAGCGGTTACAGATTGGCTGCCTTCTTCCGGCCAATAGGTGGCCAGCGATAAAGCTTGAGTTACTCCGGCAATTTCTAAATGGGTCATTTTTTCCAGACCTACTACTAAAGCCCGCTTCATCATACCTGATTTTATGGCCATAATCGCCATGTGAATCGCAGAAGAGCCTGAAGAACAGGCAGTTTCTGTTCTGTACATTGGTTTATGACGCATTTCGGGCAATGCATTCACACCATAAGGCGCAATGTTTTCCTGATGATTGAAGGATCCTCCGCTATAATTTCCAACAAAAACCCCATCGATAGCTTTTGCTTCAATTCCTGCATCTTGCAAAGCGCCAATGGCTGCTTTTTCATATAAAGAATAGAGCGTCTCACCCTCCAGCTTGCCAAATGAAGAATGATACGCTCCGGTAATATTTACGCCTAAATCCATATTTCAAATTTTAATCTCAAGTTAATGAAATTGGAAAAAAATTGATAGCCAGATTCCATTTCTTCATATATAATATTATTTCGAGTTGATATCTCTTTAAAATCTAGATTAGGTGAATCTCATAATATAAAGGCTTAAAGGATGATTAAGGCATTTATTTTCCTGACTTATCAAATAAGCATTTTAGACAGCAATATTTGCCTTGTGACTTTCGAAAGAAGTTATCCATCGACTATTTCCTCATAGAAGAAGAATTGATGGTAAGCTTGTGGTATCATTAAAACAAATACAATTATGAAAAAGACACTCATTTTCGTCTTGCTAATCTTAGCAACCAAAGTCAGCCACAGTCAAGACTTATTAAAAGAGGCAGATAGCCTTAAAAGATTGGGGTTTTTAAAACCAGCTCTTGAGAAATACAAAAAATCCATGAGCGAAATACCCTCAAGAGAGACGGCATATCGAATTGCAACTACCGCAGCACTAATGTGGCAGCCAGAAATGCGAGATACTGCTTTCTATTATTTACCTTTTGCAGTTGAATATGACCAGAATTTAGCTGCTTTGCAGGACCCAAGCTTTTTAAATTTGCTTTCAGATCCAAGATGGAAAAAAATAGAGGATCTCCAAATAGAGAGATATGAAAGGAATCATTCAAAAATTAACAATCCAAGATTTGCTAAGGAGCTTTTCAGAATGATCATAAAAGATCAAGGATTTACCTATGTCAGAAGGACCCAATTAGCAAGTTTTTCATCAGAGAACAGCAGTCTTGGCTCCTCCTCTTTATATCCTATGCTTTCGATTGAAGAGGAAAAGTTTAGAAAAGAAAATATTGAAAGACTCAGATATTTATTAGTTAATTATGGTTGGCCTACAGCTGCAGATGTTACCCCATTAGCTTCAGATGCTATAGTTGAAATAGTTATAAAAGCACCAGATGTATTAATGTTACAGTGCTTTCCATATTTAAGCGAAGCCTTCAGAGATGACAAAGTAAGCGCTTCGGTTTATGCCAATGCTAAAGACAGATTCTTAATTTCTAAAGGTAGAGAACAGCTTTATGGTACTCAAATTGAACATAGATATGGAGCAGCAAGTCCAGTCGCTATAAGAAAACCTGAAAAAGTGGATAGGAGAAGAAAAAAGATCGGGTTGAGGTCTTTGAATACATACTTGGAAGAAGAATTTGATATAGAATGGCAACTTAGTCTTAGCGAATAAGGCTATACATCTTGAGTGGCTTTCTACAAAAAATATGGAATTGAATTTAGAGATTTGATACCAGCGTTAACATAAAAAGATTGAATTAATAAAATTCATGAAATCAGGGGTCGACTAATTGGTTTTTTTAGCAAAATCTAGAGTAAACTTTTTTGCTGACATAGTGCAGCATTTTTTAAGTTTACAATCATCGTATTGCTATGTTTAAGACTCAAGGAACTTTTCACTCCCGGCATAAAAATTTCAAAGATGAATGGTTTTTAAGTGTGGATGCTTACAAGAGGGGTTCTAATTCTTCCATCAAGATTAGATTATTCCGTATTTCTAATACATATTTTTAAATTCTTTACCTACTGCTAAGTCTAATAAGTAGGTACCACAGGAAATCTTGTGTGCAATACATATCTTAAAGTGAATTCTGCCGTTAGGTTAAAGCTGTATTAATAACTAAAATCGTACTTTTACTATTAGATTGAAGAAAACCGGCAAAATCATATTATATATTCTGAGTGGCATTTTTTTGCTATTGGTGACTTTCGTCCTTTCCTTAAGGTTGCCGGCAGTGCAGCAGAAAATCACCAATTACGCCACTAAATATGTAAGCGATAAAACCCAGACCAAGTTTGAAATCGAGCGGCTTTACATCACTTTCCTTGGAGCTGCTCAGATTGAGGGGCTATATGCCGAAGATAAATCTCAAGACACTTTAATTTATGCCAGTTCCATTTTAGTGGATGTTGCTTGGAAACCACTTTTAGATGGAAATGTGGACGTGAAGGATCTGCAGCTGAAAGGAGTTAAAGGAAGAGTTCATAACAACTCTGCTGATAGCAGCTTTAACTATCAGTTTTTGATCGATGCCTTTGCTACTGATAGCACTAAAAGCTCTAATAATCAAAAGCAGAATATAGAATCCGATACAACTTCCTCTACGAAAATCAATGTTCGCCAGCTTTTGTTAGCAGACATTGATCTAAAGTATCGTGATGTAAGTGTAGAAATGGATACTGATCTGAAGTTAGATAAACTGGACATCTCTTTCGATGCTTTTGATTTGGATAGCTTGCATTTTGATGTTGAAGAATTTGTACTTCAAAATGTGAAAGGACATTATTCTCAAGGAAAAGCTTTTGAACAAACTGAAGCAGACAGTACAGAAAGCAGCTTGCCGAAAATAACTGTGCAAAAGCTGAATTTGAACACTGTTGATGTAAAATATGAAACGCTATTTGACAGTTTGCAATTATCAACACTCGTTGATTACCTCAAAATCAGAAATGCAGAATTAGATCTGAGCAAGAATGAAATTGGAGCGGAAGAGTTTGAAAATAAGATCAATCATTTTCATATGAGACTTCCTATTTCTACTGATTCTGCAACTCAAAAAAGCGATACCGTGCCTACTCCATTTGAATTTCCTGATTTTGAAATTAATCTAAATGCTTTCAGTTTTGAACTTTCAGATTTAGCTATCAAATCACCGGGAAAAATAAAGAATATTGCAGGGTTTAATCCTGAAAATATGCAGTTTCAAGACATCAAGTTGAACTTGCAAAATGCTACATATAAACCAAAGAATTTAGGCATTGAGAACATCAATTTCTCTGCTATTGATGGAGGTAATTTTAAATTGAAAGAGTTAAGCGGGGGCATCAATTTTAATTCCAAATCTGCGAAATTAAAAGACTTTAAACTGGAGACTTCCAACTCCATCCTAAATACAGAGGCCAACATAGATTTTTCCTCTATTGATTCTTTATTCGCAGGGAGCTTTTATAAAACTTTCTTCAACCTTGATTTAAGATTGCCGACCACTTTAAATATAAAAGATGCTTTTTATTTTGCACCAAGCTTAAAGGACGATAGCAGTTTGCTTGCCTTGTCGCAATATCCCGTTAAGCTTTACGGTAAGATAAAGGGTGATCCACAAAACATGAATTTACAACAATTCCGCTTGCTATACGGAAAGCAAACCTCGGTTGCCCTCAAGGCGAAACTTGAAAATTGGCAAGAATTTGAGAAAATATCTGCCTCAGTAGAAAACGTGGAATTGAAAAGTAATGTCTCCGATTTCTCCTATTTTATGCCTCCAGATTACCCTTCATATTATCCTCAAAAGATCATATTAACAGGAAACGGGGCCTATAATAAAGGACAATTAAATGCGGACTTTGGAGCAGAAATAGACGACCAAAGTAGACTAAAATTAAAGGGTAATTTCAATTCCGATGAACCAGAAAGTTATGAAGCTAACATCAACTTATCTGATTTGGAATTGGATAAATGGTTACAAGATAGTTTAAACTTCAGTACAGCAGATATTGACATTGCTATAAAAGGAAAAGGATTAAAGCCTTCAGAAATGGACACCAAGGCTGAAGTCACTATTCGTAATTTTAGTTATTTGGCTAATGATTTTGATACGATTAATATGTCGGCTTCGCTTGTTAGAGGTCAGTTAGATTTCAAAAGTAATTATTCTGATTCTATTGCAGATTTTGATTTATCCGCGATGGGAACTATAGATTCTGTTCAGCAAAAAATGAGTCTAAAAGCTACCATTAAGCAACTAGACTTGCTGGCATTCAATATCACTGACACAGCCGTTTGGGTAGGCACTAAAGCCAACATAAATGTTGAATTGGATAGTTTACACCAATCGATGACAGCATATTTATCTGAAACGATTTTGACCAGCCCTTTGCAAACTATCAGATTCAGTCCTTTAGATTTGAAAGCGTTTAATTCTAATGACAGTGCTGCAGTGAAATTGAAATGGGAAAATATTGACTTTAATTTCAATATGAATCATGCTTTTAGTCAGCTCGCTTTAGCAGATTTGGATGCCTCGAAGCTTCAGCAAGCAAAGATCTTTCAAGTTGACACCACTGATAGACCTATGCGTTTTGCGCTCAATATGCGGGCTGAAGAAAGTCAAAACCTTCTGGATTTTCTTCCGCTGGACATCAGCTTTAAACCGATTGATGCTAAAGCACACTACAATAGCAATAAGGAGTTAATCGATTTCCAGTTGCTGATTCCTGATTTTCACTATCAAAATATCGATTTGGATAGCTTCAATTTAACTGTCAACAATTCAGCTAAGGAGTTCCATATAAATACCAATTTTCAGCGAATTACTTCTGGCGATCTAAATATTTACCCTACTATATTGAAAGCGGACATTACGCCTCAGAAAGCGTTTTTTAATTTATTTATAGAGGACGCTTCATCAGATAGCTTGTTCCATGTGGATGCTATTTCTGAAAGGAAATCAGACTCTTTGTTTTGGTCAATAAAGCCTGAAAATCTGATTCTGAACGCTGCACACTGGAATATGCATCCTGAAAACAGAATTTATTTTGATACGGCTAGTTTGCAAATTCGCAATTTGATTTTTGAGCGAAAAAAGCAATCATTCGAACTGAAAACCGAACTGAAAGATCAAATAAACTCCTTGCAATTGAATTTCGAGAATTTCAGAATTCAAAACTTCTTTGCTATTATTAATGCTGAAGAAAGTCCAGTTAAAGGTATTATAAAGGGTGGGATAGAGTTGGAAAACTTAGAAGATCTGACAGAGTTTTCTGCCTCATTGAAGTTAGATAGTTTAAATATTTATGATCAGGAAGTAGGGAACTTGAGCCTAGATGCCAGACAAGAATCTGCAAACCGATATCAATTTAGCTTGAACTCTAAAGGCGAAGTAAGCTTGAGAAGCAAAGGATGGTTTGACAACAACTCTGAGATTCCTGAATTTGACTTGGAGCTTGACATGGACAGCGTTTCTCTTCCCTTTTTAACCAGTTTTTCTGAAGGCTTAATAAAAGAAGCAAGCGGAAATTTAGTGGGGCATTTCAATTTCAGTGGGACGCCAGAAGATTTCATTTATGATGGAAACCTTAATTTCCAAGATGCTTCACTTTTCTTTCCTTATCTTAATATGACCTATCAACTGCCCAATGAAGTCATCTCTTTAAAGAACGAAAAAATAAATCTGAATAATTTCACAATCTTAGACGAACAGAGCAGAAAAATGCAGTTGAATGGTCAGATCACCACCCAGAACCTTCTCAATCCGAAGTTCGATCTAAGCCTGACTGCTGATAACTTTCAACTGCTCAACACCACAAAAGAAGATAGCGACTTATTTTACGGGCAAGCCTTCTTTAATGCCACAATAACATGGAAAGGAAGTCTTGATCAGCCAAAGATTGAGGCTAAGGTTGGTTTAAATGAAAAAACGGATTTAGTATACATCATTCCTGAAACGGAAGTAGATGTTGTGGAACAAGAGGGTATCGTCAGGTTTACTAAGCCCTTTCAAGCTTCCGACACTATTCCTTCAAATGAATCAGAATTACAGAGAAGTGCAAATATTGATGGGGTCGATTTGAATGCTATTATCAATACGGATAAAAACGCAAAATTCAAGGTAGTTGTGGATGAGAAAAGAGGTGATTACCTAACCGTTTCTGGTGATACGGATTTAAATTTCACTTTGAGAAAAAATGGAGCAATAAGTTTGAACGGGAATGTAGAGGTGAATAATGGCTATTATCAGTTAAGCCTTTATGATTTAGTAAAGCGCAGATTCGACATAGAATCTGGTAGTAGAATAAGCTGGTCTGGTGATCCTTATGAAGCTATTTTGGATATAACTGCCTTATATAAGACGGAAACGCCAGTAAATACCTTAATGCAGGATCAAATATCCTCCGCATCTGATCAGGTCAAAACACAGTATCGTCAGAAACTACCTTTTCTGGTTCAACTATTTGTGGACGGCAACTTAAGCAAGCCTGAAATTTCCTTCGGACTGGATATGCCAGAAACAAGCCGTGGAGCACTGGGCGGAAATATTTATCAACAAATTCAAGCAATCAATGCAGATGAAACTAGACTTAACAAGCAGGTTTTCTCCTTGTTAGTGTTAAACCAGTTCTTCCCAAGCGGCAGCAGTAGCGGAGGACCGAATTCTGAATCCATTGCAAGAAACAGTGCCAGTCAGATTTTGAGTAACCAATTAAATAAGTTAAGTAGTCAATATGTAAAAGGCGTAAATCTCAACCTTGACCTCAATTCTTATGAGGATTATCAAAGCGGGACACCTCAGGATAGAACGCAATTGGATGTCAGTTTAAGCAAGAATTTATTCAATGACCGTTTTAGGGTAGAGGTAGGAAGTCAGGTTGACTTGGAAGGTCAGCAAAGGACTCAACAGGAAGCCACCGACATCATTGGAAATATTATGGTGGAATATTTATTAACTGAAGATGGTCGCTATAAGCTAAGAGGCTACAGAAAAAATGAGTACGAGGGCTTAATTGACGGTCAGGTGGTGGTAACGGGCATTTCCATTCAATTCAGTAAAGAATTTGAAAAATTCAATGAGCTTTGGTCGCAGTCAAAAGAAGAGAAAGAAAAGTGAGAAAAGTGTTCCTACATATCGCATTGGTCAGTCTCTTAGGAGGGAGTTTTTATTCTTGTAAAACTACTCAAAAACTGGAGGAAGGCACGCGACTCTACACGGGTGGAAAACTGAATATAAAAGATGCAGAAAACATCAAATATAAAAAGGAATTACTTGAAGGCTTAGAGGAAGTAAACAAACCCCGACCCAATGAAAAGATTGGCGGCCTGCGACTGGGGCTTTGGGCTCATCAAAAAGTGGAAGATGAAGAAGCCGGTTTCTACGCAAAATGGGTCAATAAGCGCATTGGAGAGGATGCAGTACTCTTGGATAAAGTGAACACCAATAATGTGCAGAAATTGATGAAAAACCGAATGGAAAATTTGGGTTATTTCAACAGTAAAGTGCAGTATGAAATCAAGAAGAATAAGAAAACGGGCTTTATTAAATATGAAATAGCTCCAGGAAATCGCTTAATGATAGATTCTATAAGTTTTCAAAGAGTGGGCAACAAGAAAGTAGATAGCCTGATTCAGAATTACCTTGAGCTGGAGCAGCCAATCAAAAAAGGTACTCCTTTTTCCTTAGAAGAACTAAAATCAACCCGAACAGAAATTTCAGAATTCTTAAAAAAGGAAGGCTACTACTATTTCACTTCCAATAATTTGATTTTCGAAGCAGACACCCTTAATTCTGAAAGAGAAAACACCGCAAATCTGAAGCTAAGCATAAAAGATAATGCTTCAGAATTAGCTTTGGTTCCCTATGTAATAGACAATATAAATGTTTTTCCTAAATACTCCTTAGATACCTCAGGAGATCCTAAAAGCTCCGATACTACGAATTTAAAAGGAGTTAATTTTATTCAATCTGAAGAATTCTTCCGACCAGATCGACTTTATCCTTACCTTTTTATAAAAGAAGGAGACTATTACAATCCCCAAAAAGAAAAATGGACGAATAAAAGACTGAATTCTTTGAAGACTTACCGTTTTGTTAATATTCGCTATAGAGAAGATAGTGTTTTAACAGATGGAAAGGGCCAGCTAACAGCGAATGTCTTCCTGTCTCCTCTGAGTAAGCGTTCATTCCGAGCAGAATTACAAGCTGTGAGTAAATCTAATAATTTCGTAGGTCCTTCTTTAAATTTTGAATATTTGAACCGAAATCTTTTTAAAGGAGGGGAGGCTCTGAGGCTATCTAGCAAAATAGGCTACGAAGCACAGCTCAACAGTGGAGATGTTTCAACGAACCTAAGCACTATAGAAACGGGGGTTTCAGCGGAATTAATTGTGCCTAGGATGATTTTTCCTTTGCCACTTGGTCAGAAATTTCGCTACTCGATTCCTAAGACTAAATTTAAACTTTCTTATGAATTACTGAATCGTTCGCAGTGGTTCAATCTTAATTCCTTTTTAGCTGTTTATGGTTTCGAGTGGAACCCCAATATTTTTGTAACGCATAATTTAAATCCCGTGTCCATAAACTATATAAATATTGGAAATGAAAGTGAGGCCTTTATAAATTTAAAAAATAGCAATCCTTTCTTAGCTCGAAGTTTTGAGCAACAGTTTATTCCGGGCCTGAATTATAGCTTCCAGTGGAGTCAGTTAGTAAGAAATATAAAAAGCAATCGTTTTTACTTCTCATTCAATGCTGATTTCGCAGGTAATGCTTTGGCTTTGGCGCAAAATATAGGGGGGGTTACGGGTGATGATAAAAAATTCTGGGGGCAAAGTTATGCACAATTTTCACGCTTTGATTTTGACCTAAGGAACTATCAGGAGCTAGGTGATGATAGTCGTCTTGTCAGTAGAATATTTGCAGGAATCGGTTTGCCATACGGGAATTCTGTGAGCCTTCCTTATTCCAAACAGTACTTTTCTGGTGGGCCTAATTCTGTAAGGGCATTTAGGATTAGAAGGCTTGGGCCTGGTAATTACCAGCCTGAGGATCAAACGGATGGGACTAGCTTTTTTGATCAAGCTGGAGATATTAAAATAGAAGCAAATATCGAATATCGCTTTCCTTTGATCTCCTATTTGAGAGGGGCCGTTTTCACAGATGCAGGTAATGTTTGGCTAAAAAATGAAGACAATAGAAATGGGCAGTTCACTTCCAATTGGATTAACGAGGTCGCTATCGGCTCCGGCATTGGCTTACGATTGGATATTGAATTTTTTGTTATTCGACTGGATGTTGCCACCCCTATTCGTAAACCTGGTGCAAATAGCTTTCAATGGCAGGACAGCTTTGAATTAGGGGATAAGAGTTGGCGAGAGGAAAATATAACCTGGAATTTCGGGATAGGGTATCCTTTCTAGGTTGTCGGGTTTTAAAGTTATCAGGTTAAGAACGATGCCACAGATCTAGAAATATACCGAAGAGACTAGAATTAAAGGTGAAATATTTTCTGAATTATCTATATACGCTATCCTCGTATCATTTTAATTTAAACCTAAACTTATAAGGTAATACTCGTTTATTAAAGCACAATACAGACTACTCAACTATGCAAGCAATCATAATCGAAAACCCAGGTGGGCCAGAAGTGCTCCAACTAGAAGAACGGGAAAGCCCGAAACCTCAAGCAAATGAAATTTTAATAAAGGTGAAGGCGGCAGGGGTAAATCGGCCTGATGTCTTCCAACGAATGGGCGGCTATCCCGCACCTGAGGGAGCACCTGATGACATTCCCGGACTGGAAGTGGCCGGAATTATTAAAGAAGTTGGAGATGATGTTCAAGATTGGCAAATTGGAGATAAAGTCTGTGCCTTAGTGGCTGGTGGAGGATATGCTACTGAAGTTGCTGCTCCAGCAGTGCAGTGCTTACCCATACCCAAAGGCTTAAGTTTTATAGAAGCGGCCTCTTTGCCCGAAACCTTTTTCACGGTTTGGTCCAATGTTTTTGATAGAGGGCATTTTCAAAAGGGAGAAAGCTTTTTAGTGCATGGAGGCACTTCAGGTATCGGTGTCGCAGCCATACAAATGGTAAAAAGCATGGGAGGCAGAGTTTTCACTACAGCAGGTACAGATGAAAAATGTAAATTTGCGATGGATTTAGGTGCTGAACTGGCTATTAACTATACAAAGAAGGATTTTCAGGAAGTTATTAAAGACAGCACGGAGGGAGTCGACCTGATTTTAGATATGGTGGGCGGAGATTATACGGCTAAAAATATCAATATTTTGAAGCCAGATGGGAGACTAGTCATTATTAACACTATGAAAGACGCGGAATCTAGCTTCAATATGAAGAAAGTGATGGTGAAAAGACTGACGATTACAGGTTCCACTTTAAGGGCTCGCTCACCAGCTTTTAAAGGGGATATTGCCGAGCAACTGAGGCAACAAATCTGGCCAAAATTAGAGACAGGAGAAATCAAGCCGGTTGTTTATAAAACCTTTCCTTTAGCAGAAGCTTCCAAGGCACATTCACTGATGGAAAGCAGTGAGCATATTGGAAAGATAATTTTAATGCTAGAAGCTTGAATTTGATAAGAAGTTGGTATTTTCAGTAATTATTAAGTGCAATAATAGTAACTTTTCTAAAAGAACTTTTTATAATGAAAGAAAGACTCCTCTCTGCTTTTGAAAACTATTTCGGGAATGTAATTGAAAGAATCCCGGAATTTTCGGTGGGCTTTGCTTTACTACTCTTTTTTATTTTCATTGGTATACTGAGCAGAAAACTCGTCCAAAACAGATTGAGCAATAGGATTAAGGATAAATTGCTTCTCAATTTTATTGGCAGATCAGTGCTATTGCTCTTCATAATAGTAGGAATCGTTTTTTTTCTTAATCAAATAGGTTTGGGGACTGCTGCAAGTGGATTACTGGCAGGTGCCGGTGTTACAGCGCTTATACTAGGTTTTGCTTTTAAGGATTTAGGAGAAAATTTTCTTGCAGGGTTCTTTTTAGCCTTTAGTAGACCCTTCAATATTGGTAATATTATTGAAATCAATAACCACATGGGTCAAGTGCAAGCTATGACGTTTAGAAATACCCATATTAGAACCTTTGATGGAAGAGATATCTTTATTCCCAATGCCCTCATTATTAAAAATCCGCTAATTAATTATACACGCGATGGACTCATGCGCCATGAATTTGTTATAGGGTTGGATTATGGTGTTGATTTAAGTGCTGCTACAGAACTAATATTGACCACACTTAATGCCCAAAAAGATATATCTTCTTCTAAGGAGTTGACGCCATTTGTAATCATTGAGAAATTTGCTTCCAGTACCATTAACCTAAAGATTTATTTCTGGATAAATACCAATGATTTCCTGGGATCGATCACGGTATTAAAGAGCTCTGTTATGAAAGCAGTAGTTGAAGCACTTATAGCTGAAGGGTTTTCTATGCCAGCTGATATTTTGGAGCTTAAAATATATCAGGAGAATAATCCAATACCTATAAACATCAAAAACTTGGATTCATTGGGTGATGATAATGGCAAATCAAAGTAAAAAAATGGATAGTAGTACTATAAGCTCCTGCTGAAAATCATTATGCTTCTGTCTATTTAAGGAATTTTGTCCTCCAAAATCACATTTTAGGTTTGTAACATTCAATCAGCCAATTTCTTAATAGCCTCCCAAACCAGATCAGATTCGTATCCTTTCTGCAATAAATAGCGCACTGCTTTCTGTTTTTTAATGTATTGATTAGATTCTTTTAGCGTTTTCCATTTTTTTTCTAATAAGGAGTTGATGGTGTCTTGATAAGCTTCATTATCAATTTCCTTCATTCCAATCTTTATGCAGTAAGTAGATATTTTCTTTTGCTCGAGGCCCTGTTTAATTTTAAGCCTTCCCCACTTTTTTTGCCTAAAATGACCTCTTACATAGCTTTGTGCAAAGCGCTCTTCATTGATAAAATCTTCTGATATCAACCAGGAGATTACTTCTTCTACTTCATCGCCATGTAAACCCCAGTCATACAGTTTGTCCCTCAGCTGCTGTTGGCTCCTTTCCTGCATAGCGCAATACTTAGCACCTCTTGATTTCCCTTCTTTAACTGTATAGATGAGTTGTTTGGCCATATCGATTTTTAGAATGAGTCAGGTTAACTATTAAAATTCAAGACAAAATTATAAATGCTTATCTAAAACTTCAATCAATGCCTGAATATCATCTGTATCATTATAAACATTAGGGGATATTCGAATACAGTTTCCTCTTGCAGACAAATGAATGTGATGCGCTTTTATGTCGTCCATTAGTTTGTTCAAATCAGTATTCTCAGCTAAGAATAAACCATATAAATGGGCACTTACCATTTGGTCCTCATCTTTTTCAAGCTTTTTTGCTTCAAGGTAGTTCCTCAAGGGTGTCAGCAATTCAAAACAATAGTCTTGAATGTTTCCTGCGCCCCACCCAAGGATTTGTTCTAGTGCTGCCTTAAGCATCGGCAATGCAATGAAATTGCTAAACTCACCCACATTGTAGCGCATTGCTCCATCTCCAAATTCTTCAGGGTAAGTTGTGAGTTTACTAAAATCGTTGCCATCTTTTCTTGTCATCCAAGAAAGCTCAATCGGTTGGCCTTGATTAAATTGCTCGCTGTAAAAAGCTAAGCCGGATGAGTAAGGACCCAATAGCCATTTGTAGGAAGCACATATTAAGGCATCGATATGGAATGCTTTCACATCCATCGGCAAAGCCCCCACTGACTGAGTGCCATCTACTATGAAATAGGTATTGGTAGCTCTGCATTTCTCACCTATCGCTTTCAAATCAAACTTCAAGCCTTCCATCCAATGAATAGAGGACATCACCACCACTGCTGTCTCATTATTAATACTGTCAACAATTTTCTTTGTCCAGCCGTGGGTTCTGCCCTTAATGATGTGTGGAGGTTTGATCACTTTCAATTCTGCTTTGTGATCTTCGCAAAATTTCCTTAGCGTTAAGTGATCGCTCGGAAACTCTTCGCTTACCGTAATCGCATGCTGACCGCTCTGAATCGGCACGTTCCGGATAGCATTCATTAATCCATAAGAAGCAGATGGGATAAGTGCTATTTGTTTAGGGGAAGCATTGATCAACTTTCCGAAAAGCGTTTTAACTTCCTCAGCAGGCTGAAAAAAATCATTTTCTTGAATAGAAGTAGGGTCTGTTTTTCTCATGACTCCTGCAATGCCAGCTTGCTCCACGGCTTTTAAGTTGGGAGACATATACGCACCATTTAGATAATGCATATCTTCAGGAATACTGAAAAGATGTTTTTGGTTTTCCATAACGGAAGTTACTAAAAATGGAAAGAGTTAGTATCAAAAAAGTTTAAATTCAAGCTGAAACTATACGGAATAGTAGTAATCTCTTATCTTCAATTAAAGTTTTTAATCATGCAAACTGAAAAACAGATCGCTACGGAATTTTTAATGATGGTGGGTAAAGGAAAAATAAAAGCCGCCTTTGAAAAATTTGTGGGAGGAAGTTTCAAACATCATAATCCTTATTTCAAAGGAGATGCTAAATCCCTAATGACCGCCATGCTGGAAGATGCACAAAATAATCCCGAAAAAGAACTGAAAATTCTAAGAGCTTTAGCTGATGGGGAACTGGTAGCCGTACATTCTCAGGTGAAACAAAACCAGCAGGATTCAGGCTTTGTATTAGTCCACATTTTTAAATTCAGTGAGCGGAAAATTGTGGAACTATGGGATATAGGTCAGGAAATTCCAGCTGAAATAGTCAATGAAAATGGAATGTTATGATAGCTACACTTTCAAAGCCTCATCTTCTTTCTTCAAACATCGCTTTGCCAAAATCAGCAGCACGATAGCCAGTATAAATAGTAGTCCTGCTATTATGGATATGCTATAAATCCCTTTGTTAAAGTTTTGAAATGCCAGAACAAATAAAGAACTGAGTGTGACAACAAACATGAAAAACATAGGGATGAGTAGAAAACCAGCTTTCTTACCCGACTTAATCATCCATACGGAAACCGCTAATAATGCTAAAGCAGCCAATAGTTGATTAGCAGAACCGAAAATGGGCCAAAGGGTGGTGAATTCCCCGGATAATAGAAATAGAGAAGATAGCAGAACGACTACAGTAGTTGACAAGAACCTATTTTGTGTAAGCTTTTGGACATTTCGATCTTCTGTCTCTTCAAAAAACTCCTGAAAAGTAAAACGTGCTAAGCGAGTGCAAGTATCCAAAGTAGTGAGCGCAAAAGCTGAAATAGTGAGCGCTACAAAATTTACAGCTAGGCTTTCTTCAATGCCTAAAGAAGAAATGACAAAGCCCATTCCATCGGCAAACATATTAACAGGGCCATCAGTTGCTAAACTACTTGCATAATCAGAACGGCTAATCACCATTACTGCGCAAACAGAAATAATGGCCAAGAATGACTCAATTAGCATGCCGCCATAGCCGACCACTTTGGCATCTGTTTCTTTGTTGAGCTGCTTAGATGTTGTGCCTGAAGCCACAAGAGAATGAAAACCGCTGATGGCTCCGCAAGCAACAGTGATGAACAGTACCGGAAACAAATAGCCAATGTCTTCACTTTTAAAAATGATATTGTGGTCCATTTTTACTTCAGGATTAGCTACTACTACACCCACTATCGCCAGTAAAATAAGCCCATACAATAAAAAACTGCTGAGATAATCTCTTGGCTGCAGCAAAACAGCCATAGGCGTGACAGATGCTACAAAAGCATAGGCAAGTAAAAGGACCACCCAAAAACATAAGATAATTCGAAGGGAAGGCTGTTTCCCAATATCACGAAGTAATACATTAAACAAACGCCAATGATTGAAAGCCAAGTAAAACTGGATTTATTATGCGCAAATTTCCTGTTGAAAATGCCGAAAGCCACTGCAAGTGCGATGAATAAGGCAGAAGTTGAGGCTACTCCCGGATTTTTAACAAAGGTTTTAGCAATAATATCTGCAAAAACAGCGATGATAAGAATTAAAGTAGAAAAGCTGAAAATTAGAAAAAGCCTTTTTCCGCTTCTCCCAATATATTGGTGGATGATTACACCTATAGATTTTCCTTTATGGCGCAAGGAAGCCACCATGCTGCCTACATCATGAACAGCTCCAAAGAAAATGCCGCCTATTAAAATCCAAATAACTGCGGGAATCCAGCCAAAAGTGACAGCTATAATGGGGCCTACAATTGGGCCAGCACCCGCAATAGAGGCAAAATGATGACCCAATACTACTAATTTATTAGAGGGAACGTAATCGACTCCATCTGCTTGTAGGTGAGCGGGCGTGGGTTTGTCATTTTTAATTTCAAATTTTTTACTGATGAATCGACCATAGGTGAAATAAGCAACTGTTAAAATAACAGCAGAGAGCAGTAGCAGAAGGGGTAAACTCATATAGATAATATTTATGAATGCTTAACAAAATAATATTAGCAACAAATTTTAAATAATGAAAGTATGTTCGTACTTTTGCCCTGCAAATAATCACAGCTAATTATTTGCATTATGAGCTTAGACACATCCAAATTCGTTTACGAAGCTTTGACATACGATGACGTATTATTGCTTCCTGGATATTCAGACGTTTTACCTAGAGACACTGACACTTCCTCAAAATTAACTAGAAATATTACGCTTAACATTCCCTTGGTTTCCTCTGCTATGGATACGGTAACAGAGCACCATTTAGCCATTGCTATAGCTTTGGAAGGTGGTCTTGGATTCATTCATAAAAACATGACCATTGAGCAGCAAGCAATGGAGGTGAGAAAAGTGAAGCGATCTCAAAGCGGGATGATTTTAGACCCGATCACTTTGCATATCGAGAGCACCGTTGGTGATGCGCTAAAAATCATGAGGGAAAATAAAATCGGTGGTATTCCGGTGGTAGATTCCAGTCAGAAGTTATTGGGCATCGTAACCAATCGTGATCTAAGATTTCAGAAAGACGGCAAAGTATCTGTCGAGAAAGTAATGACGAGCGGGCAATTGATTACCGCTGAAGAAGGCATCAATTTAGAAGGTGCTGAAGGAGTGTTGCAAGAGCATAAAATCGAGAAATTGCCAATCATTAATAAGGCAGGTATTTTGATGGGCTTGATTACTTATAAAGATATCCTGAAGAAAAAAGATAAGCCGAATGCCTGTAAAGATGAATACGGAAGGCTGAGAGTTGGCGCTGCGGTGGGCGTAACAGGAGACATTGAGGAAAGAATCGATGCGCTAGTAAAAGCCGGAGTTGATGTTGTAACAATTGATACGGCACATGGACATAGCAAAGGCGTAATTGACACGGCTGCTCGCATCAAAAAAGCTTATCCTAATTTGGAAATGATTGTCGGCAATATTGCAACACCCGAAGCGGCTATTGCTTTAGTGAAGGCAGGTGCCGATGCGGTGAAAGTAGGAGTGGGTCCTGGAAGTATTTGTACTACTAGGGTTGTTGCTGGAGTTGGTGCCCCGCAATTGTCCGCAGTTTACGAAACCTATAAAGCAATTAAAGACACAGGCGTTCCGATTATAGCCGATGGGGGTATTCGTTTCTCCGGTGACATCGTCAAAGCTTTAGCTGGTGGTGCTGATAGCGTTATGATCGGTTCTCTTTTAGCAGGAACGGAAGAAGCACCTGGAGAGATGATTCTATTTGAAGGAAGAAAATTCAAGTCTTACAGAGGAATGGGTTCCATTGAAGCCATGAATGAGGGAAGTAAAGACCGCTACTTTCAAGATGCGGAAGATGACATCAAAAAATTGGTTCCAGAGGGAATTACCGGAAGAGTGCCATTTAAAGGGTTAGTATCAGAGGTCTTGCACCAGATGATAGGCGGTTTGAAAGCCGGAATGGGCTACTGTGGCGCTGCAAACTTAACGCAGCTGAAAGAAGCTAAATTTGTTAAGATTACGGCTGCAGGTGTGGCAGAAAGCCATCCACATGATGTGCATGTAACCAGAGAAGCACCGAATTATAGTAGAAAATAAGATGCTAGATTTTAGAATCTAGATTCTAGACTGATTCACAAATTATTTACAACCTTGGAATGAGAATTTCAGGGTTTTTTTATTGGCTTTGATTTATTTGATTACGAGAATTCTAAACCTGTCATCTATTGGATAGATACCTTAATTAAAAAGCATGGACAAAGCTATCCCCTTGAGGGGATTATAGGGGTGTATTATTAGAACCTAGCACCCAGCAACTAGGCTTTAAACTCTAATTCTCCATATAATCCTGCCATTTGATAAGGGTAAATTTTCTGACATCCTTATCATCTTTGAAGGAAAGAAAACCAAATTCAAAGCAAAAGAGGTAAACTTGGTTTTTACTATTCTTCCAATAATGGGTGAAAAACTTTGGGTCGAAGCCGTGTTTGTATAACTCCTCTGCACGTACAGTAGCTTTTCCTGCTCGATTATAATTTTTCAATACTCTTCTATTGAGTTTTAATTGTTTATCTATCTTTTTAAATAGGCTACTCTCCTTTTGCTTATTTCGCTCATAATGGTAGCTCGATTTACAATAAGGGGTGCAGAATTTCTTCCCTGCTCGACCTTCTAACTCCTTCCCGCAGTTTAAACATGTTTTCATTTCCGTAGATTTTAACGTTTATTAAACGTTTAAATCTACGGATACATTTTCATTTATATAAATTTTTGTCGGTGTTTGTGAAAAAACAAGCTATGGCCTTCGAAAAACAAATAACGCTCAAGCACTTATTAATTAATAATGAAAAGAAGATAGGGATTCAATTCTATCCTGACAAGGTTATTCAGGCTTTAATTAAAACACTATCAGGTGTCAAATGGAGTGAAAAATACCAAATGGTGTACCTACCAAATACACAACAGAATTTTTATACTGTAATAAAGACATTTAAAGGTGTGGCCTGGGTAAATATGAAGTATTTCGCGCGGAACAAACCGGTCAACACGTATGGAGAAGGGTTAAAAATTGACGACTTAAGACAGAAATACCCTAAAATACCCGAAGTATACTTTCAAAAATTAGAACTGAAAAGGTATGCATTAAAAACAGCAGAGAATTATACAGCTTGCTTTGACCGTTTTAGAAGGCACTTTCCTACTAGGAAACTAATGAGCATAGATGAAACAGATATTAAAAACTACCTAAAAGGATTAGCTCAAAGAAAGTACTCTGATTCATTCGTTAACTTATCCATAAACAGCATAAAGTTTTATTATGAAGTAGTTGAAGGAATGCCAAATCGCTTTTATGACATAGAACGCCCCATGAAAACTGAACGCCTCCCTGAAATTTTGAGCAAAGAGGAAGTATTAACAATGATTAATAAAACATATAATATCAAACATCAATGCATCATCAGCTTATTGTATTCTTCAGGACTAAGAAGAGGTGAATTATTAAATTTAAAGTTAAGCGACTTAGATAGTAAGCGAATGACAATCAGAGTAAATCAAGGAAAAGGTAAAAAGGATAGATTTAGTATACTAAGTGAAAAACTACTTTTGAAACTGCGTTTATACTATATACAGTATAAGCCAATTCACTATTTGTTTGAAGGGAAAAAAGGACAGCCATATAGCGGGAGTAGTGTTCGGCAAATAGTTGCCAAAGCTGCCAAAAATGCCAATATTAATAAGGCTGTCAGACCCCACATGCTACGACATTCTTTTGCAACTCATTTACTTGAGGCTGGAACTGACCTACGTCACATTCAACTTCTATTAGGCCATAATTCAACAAAAACCACAGAAATTTATACACACGTAGCTACCGATACTTTTAAAAGAATTAAAAATCCACTAGATTGCGGGTGAAACTACAAGAGATATAGTGACAGCTTTTATGTCACTATCGAAATGTTGGCGGCAAGGTAGGGCAGTTGAGCAATTAAATTGATAAATTATGAAAAAAGCAGTCAAAAGAATTTTTGCAGGTACATTATTAATGGGATTGGTTAGCATTTCAGGACTGGCAACCATTATTTTCTTTCCAGAGCCGTTGTTTGCCAACAAGATCGAACACAAACAATTTAATGTTTATTCCAACGAAAAAATTGACGATAAAATCAAATCACTATTGGACGATGCATTAAACCTTATAAAGGAATCTGAACTTTATGACGAAGGATACAAATATGACATCTTTCTAGCTAACAAGTCATTCTTTAATAATATAGACGGCAAATTTTTGGGACATGGCCCCTCTGCAAGAGCCACCGATAATAATATTATAATTAAGGTGGAAGTTGATATACAAAGGAACTTGTTCTTCCCAACATTTTATCAAAAATGTGAAGGGAATTTAACCTATTTGATTGCTCATGAAATTGTTCATTGCCTACAGGACTACGAGTACGGTAAGTGGAAATTCAATCCATTTAGACATCCCGAATTCTGGAAGTTAGAAGGCTATCCTGAATATGTTTCAAGGCGGGAAATGCTTTTAGATAGAGATTACAGCTTGACTAAAGAGATTGATAGGTACATTGACCTTGAGAGCAAATCAGCAGACATTTGGATAGCCATTGATGAAGGCGGATGTAAAGCCCCCAACTACTATTACAAATCAAGACTTATGACAGAGTATTTGATTGATATCAAGAGTTTTTCATATGACATGATAATTTCAGACACGTCATCAGAGAATGCAATTTATGCTGAAATGTTGAACTGGAGAGAATCGATAAATAGATAAAAGCGTAATAAAAAGAGCCAGCCGCCAACATCAAATATAGCTTATGGCGGGAGAAACGGTAAAAGAAAATTCTGTACATTTAATTAACTTTGGTGCGAGCAGAGAGGAAACCACTTCGAAAACCGCCACCAAGCCATATTCTTAGCGTTGGCAGTAATAAAATGAAAGAGCATTTCAAAATTGAATTAGATTTAGCTAAAAACATTCCCTTTGTACTTGATGCAGTCATTGAAATCGGAATTGGAATAGTGTTATTGGTAAGGTCTACGACTGTAGATTCAATGTATTATCTTGGAGTTGGACTTGTGATTTTCGGACTAACTCAATTGATTAGGAAGCTTAAGACATTCCACTTAACAGACAGTGACTTGATTATAAAGCGACCACTATTACCGTTTCCCATAGCTGAAGCAAGATTTCCTATTTCTTCAATTAAAGAAATTCGTTTTAATAATATTAAAGGTCGTTTTGGTGGTCCACATTTGACGGTAATCTCAAGTTTAAAAAATGATGATTTTCGAATTGAAACCAAGACAAAGAATATTGACCTTTTTGAAATAGAATTAAAGCGACTCAATATAAAGACTGAAAGAAATGGATTATGAAGTAAAATACTACTGCCAACATTCTGTCATAAATCATGGCTGTTAGTAGGTTATTGTTCCTTCAGTTCTTCCTAGAAAGCCCGTCAATCCGCAGGATTGACTTATTGTTGAAAATTAATTTAATAAGCCAATCCTGCGGATTGCCTCGGTAGTTAACTGAAATTTTTATACTTTTAATCAGCCACGAATTTATACAGTGGCGTTGTGGTTAATTAGAGCATATGAAAATCAGACTAATAGCACTGATAATTATTGGATTCCTATTCATATTAGGGGAGAGATACTATTTTGGTTCGTCAGCGCATGACCGAAAATTCACAAACATCGAGTTAGCAGAAGGACACGGTTTTAAGATAGCCCCTGAGCATCTTACTGCGGTCCAAACTGACTCGCTCGAGGCAATTCAAGCAAATGCAAGCAAAATTGAAATCGTAGGTTCTGGCTACACAGGATATGACTTCTACATGTGGCATAAACCAACAGAAAAGGGAGAGTTATACATTAAAGCCTTTGAACTGACTACTAATGAGAGGCTATCCTCAGAAGAACTTACCGAGAGGACAATGCATTCCATCGTTGAATTTTCATCAAAGTATCAAATGTACAAAGGACAATCAGTTATTTATGAGGGGACGTTTGAAAAATATTATCCAGCAAGATTTGAGCTTTGGTTCAAATCTTCTGAGAATGGAACAGAGCAAAAACTGACCGAAAAGACATATCTAATTGACGGCTGGGACAGATAAAAAAACCACAACATTCTGTATAAATCATGGCTGTTCTGTAGGTTATTCTTACTTCCGCTCTTTGTAGATAGCCCAGCAATCCGCAGGATTGCCTTATTGGTAAAAGTTAATTTAATAAGCCAATCCTGCGGATTGCCTCGGTAGTTAACGCAAATTTTTATACTTTTAATCAGCCACGAATTTATACAGTGGCGTTAGCTGTAACCACTCTACGAAACAATGGATAATTTAAACGGCAAATGGATCGGTCAATATGTTCAGCAGACTGGAATGGACAATCAAGAAGACCTAAATATTGACTCTTTTGAATTTGAGCTTATTGAAACTGAGGGAGAAGTTAAAGGCAAGTCAATCGATCTGGACTTAGAAAATGAACCTGGAACTATTAATGGATTTTATGAAAATGGAATCCTTAGTTTTATTAAGAAATATCACCGTTTAGTTTTCCAAGACGAGGACGGAAATATAGTTGCGGACGATAATTCAGAATCAGTAGAAATTAACTACATCGCAACCTATGATGAGGAGGAGAAAGCTTTTGTCGGAACATGGGAAATCCATTTAGACGAACAGCAAAAAGGCTATCAAGAAGAGTATGTTGACCAGTACGATAGCGGAGATTTCTACATGCGGAAAATAGCAGATTAAAGCATACAGCTAACATCACATAAAACCAATTTGCTCAGCACCTTGTAGCACACTCAGCAGTAACTAGCCAGCAATTTATGCTTTCACTTTGTGGCATCTTCATCAACGGGCGGACTGGACATTGTAGGGCTCAAAAGCTGTTAAAGTAATTCAATCAACTCAACTATTTGCCATCAGCGGGCGGACCTTATTTTACCGACCCACTGGACCTGCCGTATTTGGACAGTACCACTTTAATCAACATTCTGCCTTGGTGGAAACCACATAAATTGCTTAGTTTAGCTTTTCATAGCTTACATAGGCAAACAGGTTTTATGTAGGCGTTGTATTTAATTCCTTTCTTAAAATTATTCTGCTAGGCAGTTGGCAGAAAGAGGGCATAAAAAGCGGATTGATTAGCCTTGAAAAGGCCTAAGTTTTGCGGGCGAGCCGTGGAAGCAGCGTGCTTCTAAACGGTAGAGACCGTTAAAAAACTTAGAGTGAAGTTAGCCGATTCCAGCCATAAAGTCAAGGAATTCAGAGGCTAATGAAAAAGCAATCGCTTTTATCAGGGGTGGATTTAGGCTTTCTACCGGCATGACAACGGAATACATAGCCCCAGCTATATACCATTAAGTCATGACTCCAACTG
>NZ_FXAW01000023.1 GCF_900177665.1 Marivirga sericea | reverse complement strand
ACTAAGATTCCCAATCAAAACGATTGATAGCATGACGTTGGCACTCATTGTAATTCGAATCAATTAATGAAGAAAATAATATTTGTAATTGTCTCCGTTCTGTTAATACTGTCTTTATTCTTCAATTTTGTCTTTTTTTATATTCTTAGATACGATTGGGACTGGGAAAAAGATAAGCTTCAGGACAAGACCAGAATCTTATATTATCTGACAAATGATGTACGACTTGACGTTATAAACGACAAACAGTTAGAAAACATGTCTGCTTCCAATGGAATATTGAATAAAGTAGATAGTCTTAAGACTGCATCAAATGACACTCTTACTATAATTCAGGAGGAATTAGTAGCCATGTCCGGAGGGTATTTATTTAATGGAAATTATGTTAACCCAAAAGCTAAAACTTATGTAAAAAGATATTTCTATGAAGAAAATTTCTATAGACCTTATGCTTACAAAGAAGTAGATAGTTTGCTATCCAATTATATTGCCAATTATGAGAGGTTAACCAACCTTAAATCAGAACTCAATGCAATTCCTGTCATGTTAAGTGGTTATAAACGAAATTCAGTTTCTGACATATTTTACGACCTAACACTAAGTGAGAGCATGATTGCAATTTCCTTAATACAGACGAAGATTGAGATCGATTTTAACAATTATATGCATAATATGAAATGACGAGTGCCAACATCCTGTAATAAATCATGGCTGTTAGTAGGTTATTGTTCATTCAGCTCTTCGTAGAAAGCCCGTCAATCCGCAGGATTGACTTATTTGTGAAAATTAATTTAATAAGCCAATCCTGCGGATTGCCTCGGTAGTTAACTGAAATTTTTATAGTTTTAATCAGCCACGAATTTATACAGTGGCGTTGTAGCACATTTCATGGATAAGCAATCAATAAATCAACTCGTAAACATAAAAACTATCGGTTGGACATCGTTAGTCATAGCTGGTACACTATTCATCTGGCTACTTTTCCAAACTGGTGCCACTTTTTTATTTGACAATGCGATCACCTCTATGAATGGAGGATTGGAAGGTGAAAATGAAATCATTGATGAAATGCAAAACACTACAAATAAAGTAAAGGCAATTTTGTTACTTTCTTTACTCTTTACTGGTATTGTTTCTTTTGCATCTTTCGGTTTAGCCAAGCTTAAAAAATGGGGATTGATCCTATTTCAAGCAATAACCATCTTCTTAATAATAGCTGTATTGAGTGGCTTAGCTTTTTGTTTTTATTACTTAACTACAAAAGTCCAAACCTTTGAAAACCCGTTAAAAACTAGCATGAAATATTATACAATGGGATATGGTATATTTATGGCTTTATTTGCTTGGGCATTGACCAGAGTTAATATTTACTTAAAAAGGGTTTCTAAAAAGGTAGAATTTATCTAAAAACGTGCTACAACATCACATAAAACCAATTTGCTCAGCTCCCTGTAGCAAAATCAGCAGTAAATAGCCAGCAATTTATGCTGTCACTTTGTGGCAGCTTCATCAACGGGCGGACCGAGCATTGTAGGGCTCACTAGCTTTTTAAAGTCATTCAATCAATTCAATTATTGGCTATCGTCGGGCGGACCTTATTTTACTGACCCACTGGACCTGCCGTAGGTGGACAGCATCATTTTAATCAACATTCTGCCTTGGTGGAAACCACATAAATTGCTTAGTTTAGTATTTCATAGCCCACATAGGCAAACAGGTTTTATGTAGGCGTTGGCAACAATTCCCAATATAGCCAAGCGATTAACTTCGCAAGCTAACGGGAGAGCAGAGAAATTGAAAGAACTAGTGAAAATTGATAAATATAGATTACTGATTTTCATCATTTTATAAAACGTTTGTCAGAATAATATGAGGATTCTTAAATACATTTCAATTTTATCTATACTCCTAAACTCCTGTACAAGCAATCAAAGACAGCCAAAAGCAGATTGGGAATACATTGAAGTCACTTATGATGATGGATGGACAGGAGGCTCAACTGTTGCAATAAACAAGGATATTTCCTTTAAGAAATGTTACTATGAAATAATATCATCAATTAAAAATTGCTCCTGTTATCATTCAAAATTGTCTAAAGAACAGGTAATACAAATAAATCAGTTAATTGGGGCATTGAGGAACTCAAAAGTGGATTCATTATATGATGGTCGTTGTCAAGATTGTGGTGGGTATGAGATAATTGTACAATATTCTGATAAAACGATTAAGTCATCCGTAATTGGACTTAATAAATTCAATAATGGTATAGACAGCTTAGGGACATTTGTAAGTGACCTACCTAGTAGTGAAGATAAGTTAGACTCTTGTGAAGTTTTCAGCTCTACAAAACATATAATACCTGCAAAAATAGATGTTGGAGATAAAATAGAACTACCACCAGAGCTTCAATAAGATACTGTTGCCAACAATCTGTCATAAATCATGGCTGTTAGTAGGTTATTGTTACTTTAGCTCTTTATAGAAAGCCCGGAAATCCGCAGGATTGACTTATTGATGGAAATTTATTTAATAAGCCAATCCTGCGGATTGCCTCGGTAGTTAAGTGAAATTTTTATACTTTTAATCAGCCACGGATTTATACAGTGGCGTTAGCACAAATTGCAATAGTAGCTCATGGATTCTGAAGTTACAAAGTATATAGTATTTGCATTCGGACTTGGGACAGCGATAATCGGATTTGTTTTCCCTGACGACTTAAGACATCCGGACTTTTACAGAAAGTGTCTGATTGCATCTGTGAGTTCGGCAATAATTGGATTAGCTTTCGAATACACAAAGACATTCAATTTGACAGGTGGAGTAACCTTGGTAGTAATGTCTATTGCTTTACTTCATCTAACAACTTTTAAGCTTCTAAGTAAACTATTCAAGAAAATTACTGGTCATGACCCGTGTGTAACATCAGTGTCAAGCTCTGTCGGTCATCCCCCACTTGGAGGTTTTAAGTATAAATATCCAAAGAGTAGAAAAGTTGAATTATCAGATTTTGCCTTTAGTTTCCTACAAGCGCTTTTACCAATCTTTACGGCAATGCTATTGATTTATTTTATCAAGAAT
>NZ_FXAW01000024.1 GCF_900177665.1 Marivirga sericea | reverse complement strand
GACTCCACCATGCCTGGCGACACAGCTTCGAAGTCTCCCACCTATCCTACACATATTTTACCCAATGTCAATGTGAAGCTATAGTAAAGGTTCATGGGGTCTTTTCGTCCCGTTGCGGGTAAGCGGCATCTTCACCGCTACTACAATTTCACCGAGCTCGTGGCCGAGACAGTGCCCAGATCGTTACACCATTCGTGCAGGTCGGAACTTACCCGACAAGGAATTTCGCTACCTTAGGACCGTTATAGTTACGGCCGCCGTTTACTGGGGCTTCAGTTCAACGCTTCGCATTGCTGCTAACGTCCCCCCTTAACCTTCCAGCACCGGGCAGGTGTCAGGCCTTATACTTCATCTTTCGATTTCGCAAAGCCATGTGTTTTTGTTAAACAGTCGCCTGGGCCTCTTCACTGCGGCCTCGTTATCACTAACGAGGCGCCCCTTCTCCCGAAGTTACAGGGCCATTTTGCCTAGTTCCTTAGCCACGGATCACTCGAGCACCTTAGGATTCTCTCCTTGACTACCTGTGTCGGTTTGCGGTACAGGTACCTTATACATATGTTTAGAGGGTTTTCTTGGAAGTCTGATTAGGTCCGCTATCCACGCTGCCGAAGCGTTGTGGTACTATCAGGTTCAGCTAGTCGTGCGGATTTACCTACACAACCATTACCTACACCCTTCAACGTACTATTCCGTCAGTACGCGGGACTTTCACTACTCCGTCACCCCATCACTCTATAAGGTAGTACAGAAATATTAATCTGTTGTCCATCGACTACCCCTCTCGGGTTCGCCTTAGGCCCTGACTAACCCTCAGCTGATTAGCATTGCTGAGGAAACCTTAGTCTATTGGTGTGCTAGTTTCTCACTAGCATTATCGTTACTTATGCCTACATTTGCTTTTCCATCCGCTCCAGCATGGCTGACGCCACACATTCACCGCAAATGGAATGCTCCCCTACCTCTCGTCATTGCTGACAAGACCATAGCTTCGGTTGTATATTTGATGCCCGATCATTATCGATGCTCTGTCGCTCGACCAGTGAGCTGTTACGCACTCTTTAAATGAATGGCTGCTTCCAAGCCAACATCCTGGCTGTCTAAGCAACTGAACCGCCTTAGTTCAACTTAATATACAATTGGGGACCTTAGCTGATGGTCCGGGTTCTTTCCCTCTCGGACAAGGACCTTAGCACCCTTGCCCTCACTCCCGGGATAATTTGATAGCATTCGGAGTTCATCAGGATTTGGTAGGATTTGACTCCCCCTAGTCCTATTGGTAGCTCTACCTCTATCAAACATCTCCCGAGGCTGTTCCTAAAAACATTTCGGGGAGTACGAGCTATTTCCCAGTTTGATTGGCCTTTCACCCCTACCCACAGTTCATCCAAAGACTTTTCAACGTCAACTGGTTCGGGCCTCCATTCCGTGTTACCGGAACTTCACCCTGACCATGGGTAGATCACAAGGTTTCGCGTCTACTTCCCCTGACTATATCGCCCTATTCAGACTCGCTTTCGCTTCGGCTCCCCCCGTCAACGGGGTTAACCTTGCCAAGAAAAGTAACTCGTAGGCTCATTATGCAAAAGGCACGCCGTCACAACACAAAGTTGCTCCGACCGCTTGTAAGCGTATGGTTTCAGGTTCTATTTCACCCCGTTATTCACGGTACTTTTCACCTTTCCTTCACAGTACTTGTTCGCTATCGGTCTCTCAGTAGTATTTAGCCTTACCGGATGGTGCCGGTAGATTCAAACGGGATTTCTCCGGTCCCGCCTTACTCAGGATACTGCTAGGTATATACAACTTTCCTTTACGGGGCTCTCACCCTCTATGGCTCGGTTTCCCAACCGATTCATGTTCATTGTATAAGTCCACGTTGCAGTCCTACAACCCCACACTAGCCTTAACTGATGTGGTTTGGGCTTTTCCGCGTTCGCTCGCCACTACTTGCGGAATCACTATTGTTTTCTCTTCCTCCGGGTACTTAGATGTTTCAGTTCTCCGGGTTAGCCTACCTAATAAATTAGATATAATACATCTTCAATGTACTGGGTTGTCCCATTCGGAAATCTACGGATCAATTTGTATGTGCCAATCCCCGTAGCTTATCGCAGCTTATCACGTCCTTCTTCGCCTCTGAGAGCCAAGGCATCCGCCATACGCCCTTATTTACTTTCTCGTATCTCTTATGTTTACCTTAATTCTACTCTTTCACAACATGTCAATGAACTTGTGCTTCCCCTGAATCCGCTCGATTCTCCTACTCTTTATCCACTAACATTGGCTCGTGTAATTGATAAAGTATGTAAAGGGTAGCCGTGTGATAATCAGCACTCTCGTATCTGATTACCAATATTTTATGTACTCTCTCGAACTTTCTTCGAAAGAAATGATATCTAAACCACTCTGTTAAAAGTGGAGGATATCGGAGTCGAACCGATGACCTCCTGCGTGCAAGGCAGGCGCTCTAGCCAGCTGAGCTAATCCCCCGTGGATAATTAAACAATTACTAATTAATAATTATCAATTGTCTCGTAGTCCCGGGCAGACTCGAACTGCCGACCTCTACATTATCAGTGTAGCGCTCTAACCAGCTGAGCTACGGGACTGGCTTTACTAGTTGATTAATTTC
>NZ_FXAW01000025.1 GCF_900177665.1 Marivirga sericea | reverse complement strand
AAATATACTAAACACAACATCAGCTATCAAATCATTATGAAAGGTCATCAAATAACTAAGATTTCCAATCAAAACGATTGATAGCCTAACGTTGGGCATAATTTGAGAAAACTAAGTCAAAATAAAAAAGCCTCTCGAAATGAATCGAGAGGCTCTGTTTATCTTTCACTTAATTACGTTTCTATAAAGAAAGAGGCTTGATTAAGCATTACAATACAAATTAAGTGAATATATTTGTATTAGACAAATAAAAGCAAGGAAATATTGGAATATCAAAAATTAGAATACTATTTATCGCAACCAAGATTAGACCGGTTTTTAATAGCTACTAGCAATTCAAAATCTAAAGCTCAAAAGTTATACAGAATTAATTTAAGAACAGCGCAAGCCTTTTATCCTGTATTAAATTTATTTGAAATATTCTTTAGAAATATTGTAAATTATCAAGTGTCGTCACATTTTGCAAATCCAAACTGGATAATTGCGGAAAAAAATGGATTTATGAATCATCCTTCACTAACATCATCCAGATTCTTTTTAAGAAACTCAATTAATAAAGCAGAAAGAACTATTCGGAAAAAAGGAGGAGTTGTAACATCAGGAAAAGTAATCGCAGAACAGTCTTTTGGATTCTGGACAAGTTTATTTGACACTCACCATTACAGATTAATTGGAGGAGTTGTTATTCACTGTTTTCCAAATAAACCAAATCACGTCAACCGCAATATTTTAAATCAAAAACTCAACAATATTCGAGAATTTAGAAATCGTGTTTATCATAACGAACCTATTTGCTTTAATGGAAGTGTTATTGATTTTACGGAAGCCACAAATATAAAAAATGAGATTTATGAATTATTGGGATGGATAGATGCTGACTTGACTGATTACGTGGACTATTTCAACGGAATCGACACTAAAATAAGTATGATAAATAAGCTATAAATACTATGCCCAACATCAAATATAGCTTATGGCGGGGGAAACGGTAAACGAAAATTTTTTACATTTAAGTAGCTTTGGAGCGGGCAGACAAGAAAGCACTTTGAAAACCGCCACCAAGCCATATTCTTAGCGTTGTAAGTAATAGCGGATGAATTTCACATTTAGTTTCAGAAATAAATATACAGTGAATCGGTCTGTAGAAGACTTAAAAAGTGTTATTCAAACAGTTTCGAATAAAAAATGGCATGACTTTTCTGAAAATTTAAGTGCAGAATTAATTGGAAAGAGAAGATTTGAATTCACTCCTAAATGGAGTTTTGGAACTCTTAAAGTCGGAGGAATGCATCAGGATTTCACCTACGTATTTGGAACTTTGACGGAAGATAATGGACAGACCGTAATTTCGATGAATTCGCGTCCAAATAATGCTCTTGTAATAATATTTTATATTGTGTTATTCTTACCAGTTGGAAAATGGTTCAACTTAGAACTTTTAGAAGAGTTATCTTTCGCTAATACACTAATTGTTTCATCTATCTTTGTACCTGTCCTCGCTGGACTTATGATTATGCAAACATTATCATTACGATCAAAGGTTGAACGTCTACTTGGTTTGAGTAGGAAATAGACTACTTACAACATGGCATAAAACCCATTTGCTCACCACCTTGTAGCCCCTTGTCTGCTGAACAGCCCGTAATTTATGCTTGCTTTTCATAGCGGGCAAGCAAGGATATTGCTTTTGTCAAGTATAGTGCTTAATTATTCTAAGGTTTTGCAATTAATGAAGTGTATCAGTTTGCAGAGATAGCATAAATTACTACTTTCAGTATTTCATAGACCAGTATAACAAACGGGTTTTATACGGTCGTTGTATTTAATTCCTTTCTTAAAATTATTCTGCTAGGCAGTTGGCAGAAAGAGGGCATAAAAAGCGGATTGATTAGCCTTGAAAAGGCCTAAG